>OZ241890.1:387500-2409838 GCA_965203475.1 Gammaproteobacteria bacterium | reverse complement strand
GCCATGACTCCACCGATACACTGCAAACCTATGGGTCCCGGTTTACGCTCATCAATCGATGCATCCGGCATAAAGGTATTTTCACCGCCTTGTAAATAACTAAACACATCATCCATGCCACACTTAGGATCTTGGTGTAAAGAATTCACTTCAAGTAGCCCACCTCGCCACAATGAAACATTATGGTGACAACCCGATGCCGAAACACCCATAAAAGGTTTCGTCATAAAACAAGCCACTAAGTTTTGTTCACGAGCAACTTGTGCACATATTTGACGATAGGTAGTTAGTCGATCTGCATTGCGCATAACGTCATCAAACATCCAATTCAATTCAAGTTGGCCAGGAGCATCTTCATGGTCGCCTTGAATCATGTCGTACCCCATTTGTTGAGCATATTCGATCACTTTCATCGATGCAGGCCGCAGCTCTTCAAATTGATCGATGTGATAACAATTAGGTTTGGTCACACCGCCATCTAAATTTCCCGCTTCATCTTTTTTGAGCCACATCATTTCGGGCTCAGTGCCCATACGCATATGCAATCCGTCATATTTGGCTTTAAATTCATCATGAATAATTCGTAAATTACCTCGACAATCTGATGTTAAATGTGCTCCAGGGTTATTTTTTTCTTCACGATTTCGAAAACATGTGCAAAAAACACGGGCAAGTCGTTTATCCCATGGCAACTGACAAAACGTTTCAGGATCTGGAATTCCAACTAACTCGGATGCTTCTGGCCCGTACCCGATATAATCACCATGTCTGTCTATGTACAGATTTGCTGTTGACCCATAGACAAGTTGAAATCCTTTTTCTGCAATGCGCTCCCAATGATCCGCAGGAATACCTTTGCCAACAATTCGCCCTGTGACAGATACAAATTGAAAATAAATATACTGAATATTTAGTGAGTTTATTTTTTCACGAACTTGTTTAACTAAATCTGCACGTCCATCCGCATTTACATGCTGTTCTAAATCTGTGGCCATTGCTTTTCCTCCAAAATTTTATTTTTTTAATTATTGAGCTATTAACTCCATGGATATGGGCTATTCGAAACCGGGTGCAATTTCCCTTCTGTATAACGCGAAAATCGAAATGGCTCTAACAATCCTTGTTTATCGCCCACAATTTCTTCAGCAACTAATTTTCCAATTCCAATTAATTTGTAACCATGATTTGAATCCGCAATGATGTAACAGTTATCACAAAAAACATCAAACACGGGGAAACTATCGGGTGTAAATGCTCCAATTCCACCGGATGGTTCTTTTTTGTATTTTGGCAATGTGCCTTCAAACCTTTTTTGACAATGCGCTAATGCAGATACCCACATTTCTGCAAACAAATCATCAACAATATAATCGGGTGACTCCGGTCCATATGGATCTACTTTTACATCATCAGGATTGGTTTTAATTTTAAACGGGGCAGCACCTCCTTGCACTCCGTCAAAATTAAAATCAGGTTTGTAATAAACACCCCATAATTTTTCAGTAATGACATCCCCTGATGCTTCAGAAACTAATGGTGCATCAGTATCAACATGGAGTACGGGTGGTAAATCTCCATCATTTGTCTGTTGCATCTCGGGCGCAACACCTAAGGTGCCTTCCTGTAAAGACCAATAAACCCACATGGGTATATCGTTATACAATTCTCCATTAATTCCTTTAATCGTTATTGATCTAGGTAAGTCCAACATTTCCCAAATACTTTTTATCCATGGGCCAACTCCAACAATTAAATAATCACACACAACACTTCCCTCGTTTGTAATAACTTTTTTAACCGTATTGCTAGAAGATTCTTTTTGTATTTCCATTACTTGTATATCTGAAAATATTTGTACGCCTTCATTTTCAACTTTTGTAGCAAGCCCTCTCATGCTTGGTAAGTTATTTGCATAGCCTCCTCGCTTTTCATGTAAGATTGTAGTTATGTTTTTCGCTTGCCAATCATTAAAAATTGACTTCATGTATTTAGTGCAATTTTCTTCACCTTCAATAAATATAGACTCGTAACCAATGTCGTTTTGTTGTTGTGCGATACTCGCAACATCCTCATGCATAATTTCTGGAGCCGCTTGAATATAGCCAACAGGATAATAGCTGAATGCTTTTGGATCACTTTCCCAAACTTCTACACTATGGACCATAATTTCGCGCATAGCAGGTTGGAAATAGTTGTTTCTAATTACTCCACATGCAATCCCTGATGCGCCCGCACCAACACCTTGTTTATCAACAACCATAATATCGCTTCCACTACCAATATTTTGTGCCTTTAGTTGTTTGGCTAAATGATAAGCTGTACTTAATCCATGTACACCCGCACCAATAATTAAATATTTTATCTTTGAAGGTAAATGCATATTAATGTCGTCAATCAAGACAATTTTTAATGGAAAAAATGACAAAAAAATTGCCGTCAAAAATAGTGGACTTTAGCTTGAGCAATCACAATTGTACTTAGGACATACCACCTAGTGAGTAATCCTAAAAAATTAGATAGAGAGGAAATTATGAACTGGATTTTAGCTTTACTCGCAACTGTAATTTCATATTCTTTGTTTTCAATTTTTGGAGTTCGCACAGGGAATGCTACAAGTTTTCAACAAGCTGCACTGGCCCCTGTAAGTAGCTGGATTGATTTCGTATTAATTATGGTAGGCAGCGCAGGGTTTGGAGTGGCTACATTTTATGCGTTAAAAAGCTCTTCGTTTGCAATAACTATTGTGATTTCGGTTGGGCTACTGGTGTCTTTTCTATTTTCTACAGTATTTACGAATGGTGAAATAAATATGTACAGAGTAATTGGCTTTTTCACTATCATTTGTGGTGTTTGGCTAATTAAATAATTTGCTTAATAGCATACTGTTTTCACAACTGTGTACATTTAGTTCTTTCTCAAAATGATTTAATTACGTTGTGGCGAGGTAATAATCTACACATTTAAAGTGGTTATGTGTTTAATTCATAACTCTATACCGAATAGAGTATGTTGGTATTAATGATTATCATTATCATTTGGATAGTATGAAAAAACTCTCCCTCTTGTTCCCCATTTTACTTTTACTCAGCATAAATGTAGTTGCAGAAAAACTCGATCCACCCGAAATCATGTTTGGTGAACGATTATTCTTAGAAACTCGTTTTGCTCAATTATTCAAAGCACATTTAGATCAAGGTGGTGAAGTCAATCAAGCAATCCAAAAAGGAGATCCTGTTTTAGACAAAACCATGCGTTTTTTTGGTTTACCCCCGTATCAAATTCCCTTTATGGATGGGCCCTATGCCGGCCAAAGTTTTAATTGTCGTGCCTGCCATTTAGTAGATGAGCATTTAGAAGAACCTGAACTCGGTATGCGTTCCTATGCAGACTATGCGGCTCGAAGCCCTTTACCCACTCGTGAAGGATTGCCCATCACCATGGTGCGCAATGCGCCTACATTGGTTGATGCAGCATTACCTAGAGAAAATTTCATGCTGCATTTTGATGGTCAATTTTATTCGCTAGAACAATTAGTGCAGGGCACTTTAACGGCTATCAATTTCGGCTGGCTACCGGGTGAAGAAAAAATAGCAATTGATCATGTATGCAAAATTATTAAAGAAGACAATGGAGAAGATGAGTTGGCTGAAGAGTTTGGTGGCTTTAGTTATGCAGAGTATTTTTCAGGTAAGACTTCTGATGGAAAAGAAATCTCTGCGGATTATTTACTTCCTGAAAAATTAAGAATCAATATTTTAGAAGCTAGCTGTGGTGAGGTATTTTACGCTGCCGTAAAGCTTATCGCGATATATACAGAAGATTTAATGTTTGCCGTAGATGAAACAATTTTTTCACCCTACGACGTATTTTTACATGCCAATAATTTACCCACCGAGCCGGTTAGTAACGAATCTCATATTGATTACAGCAAAAGGTTGTTAGGCCTAATCCATGAATTAAAAAATAAGAATGAACTTACATTCATTGACAAAAATCCGAATACCGAAGACGGTGGGTTTCAATTTCATGATCAAGTATTTGAATTTGGTCCAGTGCAACTGCAAGGCATGACGATATTCTTTAATGACAATCCTGAAGCGAAAACAGGTAAAGGTAATTGCATTGCCTGTCATGCGGCACCTCATTTCACCGATTTTGGAATGCACAATACAGGGATTACACAAGTAGAATACGACAACATCCATGGTCCTGGCGCATTTACTAATTTGAAAATTCCAAATTTAGAACAGCGTAGCAGTAATGAAAATCTATATCTGCCTGCTACACATATTCATCCTAAACGCGAAGGCGTTTTTCGCAGTATCCCCAATAAAGCACATGTATTGGCCACAGATTTAGGGGCCTGGAACGTTTTGTTTAATCAAGACTATGCAAAAGCACAAAGCGGTATTAAAAATACCATTTGCAAACTTGCAGAAGGCGGATGTAAATCTGATGACCATGCATTGACGCTTAGTATCGCCGCATTTAAAACGCCCGGCTTGCGCAACTTAGGCCATTCCTCACCTTTTATGCATAACGGACAAATCAGTGATTTGCATGCTTTAATGGCGTTCTATATCAGTACAGCTGAAAATACTCGGCAAGGTATTGTTAGAAATGGTGATACAGAAATTGCAAACATTCAAATCACACCAAAAGACATTGACCCATTAGTATCTTTTTTAATTTCACTATACGAAGACTACAACTAAATCTAGAAAATACCCCATCTAACACTAGATGGGGTAAATATACTTAGCAGGGAATGAAGAGCAGCTACGTATTATCTACTTAAAATAATTTAATTAAAACTGCGAATGCAAGGGAAAGCGAAATCGCAAACATTAAAAAATCAGGAACTAATATATTTAATAAAAAAGAATTTTCACTATTACTCATGGTTAATTTCCTCTAGTTAAATCGTTATGGTTAAAACCTTGTAGTCAGTCATTTTGCTACACAGCTTAGATGGGGCCAACCACGCAAAGTTCAAGTAACTAAAATGAATTTTTTGTTACAAAAATGCAATGATTTTTGCCGCGAGAAACTAGACTAACTAAACGTTTCATCGCCAAATGTATAGCAATTGCTGTGCCAAAATTCCTACTCCAACCAATACAATCACTTAGTTATTCAGGCCAATTTAAAATAATGAATATGCCCTCATTGAGCACACAGTTGCACTATAAGCTTGCAAGTAATTGACAGATTCTCAAAACGGACGTGAGAGTAAAGAAGTTACATTACAACAATGTGAATCAATGTTTTAGATTCAACGATAAAAGATAAAATGCCTTTATATCGGACTAAGTGTTCGTTATACGTAATGTTTATGTTCTTTGCGGCGCGTACCGGCGCGCTGCACAATTACACCACGAATAGCATCCAATCCATTCACTTCAATTTCTTTGTAGCCAGGATTTAGTGCACGTAAAAAATATTTTTCATCTTCAATTATGAGTTGGCGAAAAATGTATTCATCCGCCACCATGGCCAATACATAGCAGCCACTTTCAACCGCCGCCGCTGAATCAATAATAATGATATGACCATCTCTGAATTCAGGCTCCATACTATCGCCCATTACACGTAATGCGAAGGGTTCGGAATTGGCACAACCTCCGTGATCAGCCAAATCAGCTTGTAAAGAAATCTCTTTTGATTTTTCCATGCTTAAATTTTACGCGGCAATGCCCATGGTGTTAAAAATTTTTACTTAATCTAGGCTTCTACACTGCCACACTCATCTCAGCAAAATGAAATTTTTATGAACGGTCGATTTTGGAATTTTTGTGTGGGATGAAGTGATAAAAATGTAAAAAAATTTATAAAACTTTTCTATTAAATCGATCGAAACATTTTAAGAAGAAATGGAAAAAAATACTTGCATTTTTGTAACCCCACGAATGTTCAGGGTATTTTAACCAGGCTGTAACACTATGCAGGCTTTATCCACAGCTTTTTCCTGCGCATACACACAAGATGTTGTGCTTGACGGAAATGCGACCCCAATTTATAGTATTAGCACCTCTTAAATGTCGGCAACGACGTGTCCCAAAGGGCAACAATAACATCACACAGGGACTAGTGGAGGTAAATAAAAATCAACGACTTATAACACGAAGCTGAGAAACCAGATGCAGCCAGAACCTACTACTATTGCCGACATTAATGCACCCACAACTACATCTGAACAAACGCCACCCATAAGCCTTGAAATAGCTGCCACGGCTCCGGATCAATACCGAGTTATTCGAAGAAATGGCAAGGTTACTTCCTTTGATCGTGAAAAAATCAAGGTTGCAGTAACCAAAGCGTTTTTGGCGGTAGAAGGTGGCAATGCAGCCGCTTCTTCTCGTATTCACGAAATGGTCGAAGAGATTACCGATAAAGTGTTTTATGCACTTACACGTAGTCGTCCCCAAGGCGGCACTTTCCACATTGAAGACATTCAAGACCAGGTAGAGCTAGCCTTAATGCGTTTTGGGCAACACAAAATTGCCCGTGCCTATGTGTTGTATCGCGAAGAACGCGCCAAAGAACGTGAAGCTGCCAAACAGGCCGAAGCGGAACAAACACAACCCCATTCCACGGTTTCTAGCATTGCCATCATTGATGACAATAAGCAAGAAAAACCGTTAGACATTGAGCGCTTAACGCGCATGGTCACTGAAGCCTGTAGCAATACCGATGATGTAGAAGCCCAGCCCATTATTGATGAAGCACTACGTAATTTATATGACGGCATTCCTGAAAAAGAAGTCGGCACCGCCCTTACCATGAGTGCGCGCACCTTAATTGAAAAGGAACCCAACTACACCTATGTTGCCGCACGTTTGTTGTTAGATTCATTGCGACATGAAGCGCTCAGCTTTGTATATGGCGTTTCCACTTCAGCCACGTTTAAAGAAATGAAGTATCAGTATGCGGATTACTTTGACCGTTATATTGAAAAAGCCGTACAGCTGGAACTGTTAGACGAGAAATTATTGAATGAGTACGACGTAAAGAAACTTGGCAAAGCCCTAAAGCCAGAACGTGATCACAAGTTTACTTTTCTTGGTATGCAAACGTTATATGACCGTTATTTTATTCACTATGACGGCACCCGCTTTGAATTACCGCAAGCCTTTTTTATGCGCGTTGCCATGGGCTTGGCCATTAATGAAGTAGAACGCGAAGAACGTGCCATCGAGTTTTATCGCTTGCTGTCTTCGTTTGATTTCATGAGTTCAACACCCACTTTATTTAACTCAGGCACCCTACGCCCACAGTTATCATCTTGTTACCTCAGCACGGTGCCGGATGATTTGTATGGCATTTTCGAAGCTATAAAAGACGATGCCATGTTATCTAAGTTTGCCGGCGGCTTAGGTAATGATTGGTCACGTGTACGTTCCATGGGCGCTCACATCAAAGGTACCAACGGGAAGTCGCAAGGCGTAGTGCCCTTTCTAAAAGTGGCAAACGATACTGCCGTAGCCGTGAACCAAGGCGGTAAGCGCAAAGGTGCCATGTGTGCTTATTTAGAAACCTGGCACTTAGATATTGAAGAGTTTTTAGAGCTGCGTAAAAACACTGGGGATGATCGACGTCGCACGCATGATATGAACACGGCCAATTGGGTGCCAGATTTATTCATGAAACGTGTTTGTGAAGAAAAACCTTGGACGCTGTTCTCGCCACACGAAGTGGATGATTTACATGAACTCAGTGGCATCGCGTTTGAACAACGTTATGAAGAATACGAGCGCAAAGCTGAAAACGGCGAAATTAAAAACTTTAAAAAAATTAATGCCGTAGATTTGTGGCGCAAGATGTTGGGCATGCTATATGAAACCGGACACCCTTGGATTACGTTTAAAGATCCATGCAACTTGCGTTCTCCGCAACAGCATACCGGTGTGGTGCACTCTTCTAATTTGTGCACTGAAATTACGCTAAATACGAATGACTATGAAATTGCCGTATGTAATTTAGGTTCAGTAAACCTTGCTGCACACATTGATGAAAACGGTTTAAACCTTAAGAAATTAGAACAGACTATTTCCACCGCCATGCGCATGTTGGATAACGTCATTGAGTACAACTTTTATAGTGTCAGCAAAGCACGTCAATCTAACTTATATCATCGCCCGGTGGGTTTAGGCATGATGGGTTTTCAAGATGCTTTGTATAAACAAAGTATTTCGTACGCAAGCCAAGAAGCCGTTGAGTTTGCTGATCATTCCATGGAAGCAGTGAGCTATTACGCCATTAAGGCCTCTACCGACTTAGCCGAGGAGCGCGGTGCTTATAGTACTTTTAAAGGCTCATTGTGGGATCAAGGTATATTGCCCATCGACTCCGTTGAAATATTAGAAAAAGGGCGTGGCGATTATTTAAATCAAGATCGCTCCTCCACTATGGATTGGGAAAGTTTACGTGCACGTGTGCAACAAGTGGGCATACGTAACTCCAACACCATGGCTATTGCTCCCACAGCCACTATTTCCAATATTTGTGGAGTTACCCAAAGTATTGAACCCACCTATCAAAACTTATTTGTGAAATCGAATTTGTCGGGCGAATTTACCGTAAGCAATCCTTACCTCATTGCCGATTTAAAGAAAATGGATCTTTGGGATGAAGTCATGGCGAATGACCTCAAGTATTTTGATGGCAGTGTACAAACCATTGACCGTATTCCTGAAGAATTAAAAACGATTTATGCCACTGCATTTGAAATTGATCCACGTTGGTTAGTCGAAGCGGCTTCGCGCAGACAAAAGTGGATTGATCAAGCGCAGTCGTTGAATTTATACATGGCAGAACCCTCAGGCCAAAAGTTAGATAACTTATATAAGTTAGCCTGGGTACGTGGTTTAAAAACGACGTACTACTTACGTTCCATGGGGGCAACACATGTAGAAAAAAGTACTGTTCAAGGTCGAGAAAGCAAATTAAATGCCGTAAGCAACGGCAGTGAAGCATCAAAAGCTTGTTCGATTTTGGATCCCGAATGTGAAGCCTGCCAATAGCAAGAATAAATAGGCAGACATACTTTTACAGAGAAGTAGATAACCGCGAACAATGATTAGAAATCGTAATTTTTTAAGCAGAGTGAGGCAGCAACACGCACAAGACCGCAGTGTATATGCAATACATGAGGATCTGAGTATGTTGCTAACGAAGCTATGTTTAAAAAAGAGCATTTATAGTTATTGTTCGGACTAGAGGAGAAAGATTCTATGCAAAGCTGGGAAGATCCTATCGCCGATGCCAGACGTAACATGACTAGTGCTACGGCACCAGCGGTGTTTACCGATGCATCAACGAAACACCATGACAATGTGCGTGCACTTCATATATCCGATACCGTTGAAGCGACTACCCCCATGCCTACCCAAGAAATGCCCACCCTTGAAGATGTGGTTTCCAATCCCCGTGACACCACTGTGATGGAAGCTCCACAAGAGTTGGAAGAGTTACGTCAACAAATTGAAAAAGAAGAAAAAGCAAGTGGCCAAGGAGGAGCAACGGGTTTAGAAAGCATTGAAATGGGTGCGGAACGCATTCAAGTGGATGATAAAAAAATCATCAATTGTCGTGCCGACTTAAACCAACTGGTGCCATTTAAATATGAATGGGCCTGGCAAAAATATTTAGACGGTTGTGCCAATCATTGGATGCCACAAGAAATTAACATGAATGCCGACATCTCGCTTTGGAAAAGTGATAACGGTTTAACCGAAGATGAGCGCACCATTGTTAAACGCAATTTAGGTTTCTTCTCAACCGCCGACTCACTGGTGGCCAACAACTTAGTGTTAGCGGTGTATAAACACATTACCAACCCTGAGTGTCGTCAATATTTATTGCGCCAAGCCTTTGAAGAAGCCGTTCACACGCATGCCTATCAATATTGCATTGAGTCTTTAGGGTTAGATGAAGGCGAAGTGTTTAATATGTATCGCGAGTTACCTGCGGTAGCACGCAAAGCGGAATGGGCACTTCCCTATACCAAGAGTTTAGGTGATCCTGATTTCCACACCGGTACGGTAGAAGATGATCAACGCTTACTGCGTGACCTCATTGCATTCTATGTAGTGTTTGAAGGTATCTTTTTCTATGTAGGCTTTGTGCAAATTCTTTCCATGGGCCGTCGCAATAAAATGACCGGGGTGGCCGAACAGTTTCAATATATTTTGCGCGATGAATCCATGCATATGAACTTTGGCATTGATGTTATTAATCAAATTAAATTAGAAAACCCACATTTATGGACGGAAGACTTTCAACAAGAAATGATTGAGCTCATTAAGAGTGGTGTAGACCTTGAAACGCAATACGCGTACGACACTATGCCACGTGGCATTTTAGGCTTGAATGCACCCATGTTTGAAGAATATCTACAATTCATTGCCAACCGACGTTTTGCACAAATTGGTTTGCCACAACAATATGATGCGGCGAACAATCCATTTCCTTGGATGGCAGAAATTTTAGATCTTAAAAAAGAGAAAAACTTTTTCGAAACCCGAGTGACCGAATACCAAACAGGGGGCGCTCTTATCTGGTAACAGCACTTGGGTTTGTAACCGGCGTTATGGGGCCACCACTTATGGTGGTTATATTAAGGGAGCAACCTCTGCTCCCTTTTTTTTGTTCTGCGCAAGCGCAGAACAAGTCGCATGAAACGCGACAGCAGACAGGATGTCGAGACGGTCGTAATGTATCCCAGAAATGCAGGAGCAGTTTCTGCGATTAGCTACATTTAAAGCAGGATGTCGAAAACGGTGATCGAAAATGCAGGACGCAATTTTCGAAGCGTATGAGTTATGCTAAGGGTTGAAAAATACAATGCAAGTGTACCCCAGAAATGTCAGGAATGACTGCTAGTACACTTCAAACTTAGCAACAATCCCAATATCAAGCCAGGAAGTAAAAAAGTGAATTGCCTGCTGAGCCACCTCTTCCTCAGCATGGTAATCAAGCAACGCTTCACAGACATCTGAAAAATCATCTCCATGCAAAAAGCCATTTAGCATTGCGTACTCATCCAGAGTAAGCGAACGGAATTCGGTAATACGTTCATAGTTGCGCCAGATTAACCAGTTTGCATCTTGCTGCATTTCACTCGGTGGCGACTTCTCAGCTTTAAGTGCTTGCCAGCTTTGCACAGAATTCCATTTGGCCTGAAAAATTTGCATACTTGGATGAAAACGTACTTTCATACCTGGCCACTGCTCTTGTGGAATGGAAGTTAAATCATCCAAGGTAGCAATATTTCTATCTGCGGCATCAAAAGCAAATAACAGCTTCCGTTCAAAGTCGGCAATTTCTGCAATGATAGGGTTAGCAGAAAAAGGTTCTGTATTCTTCAGATAAGCAGGCAGGTGCTCACAAAAATCCCTTAATGAAGTGTAGTGTGAAGGTTTACTGTGTATGTAGCCCGCCGCCATAAGATCAAATAATTCATCACCTAAATACAGCCCTAAAATTTCATGATCATTTTCAATGCTGTCCTTTAAACGCAGTTTGTAGGCATTGCCGTAAATACCAAGGCGGGTAGAAATCGCCACATTGCCTTGCTCAGAAATATTTTCTGCAATCACCGATTTTTTTTCTAATAGATGATGCAAAAACTCATGCTGAAGCTTGCGCAGATTTTGCATAGTAAATTACGCTGCTGCAGGAAGAATAGACCGTGCTATGTCCTTTGCATGATTCATTTCAGCTAAAAGCTGAGGGAACTCAGGAATATTATCATCGCGTTCAATCATAGTACTGATGGGGCCATACAGTTTTAATGCATCGGCATACAATTCCCAAACCGGATCCGGTACATCGTGATCATGCGTATCAATAATATAATCTCCATAATCCTGGTGTCCGGCGAGATGAAATTGCTGAATACAATGCGGATCTATGTGATTTAAAAACTCTTGTGGTGAAAATCCGTGATTACGTGAACTTACATAAATGTTATTAATATCTAAAAGAATTTTACAATCAGCACGTTTGACAATTTCACTGATAAATTCCCATTCCTCTATTTCAGAATTCTTATAGGTTAAGTAACTGGATACATTCTCAAGCAAAATCTGCTGGCCTAAAAATTCCTGAACCTTATCGATGCGCTCAACAATATGCTGAATGGCTTCTTCGTTATAGGGAAGTGGTAATAAATCATGGCTGTTAATATCACCAACTGAAGTCCAACAGAAATGATCAGATACCCACTCGGGCTGTACTTCTGCAATCAGCGTTTTTAGCTTTGTTAAGTATTCATAATCCAGTGGATCGGTACTGCCAATCGACATTGACACACCATGTAACACAATTGGGTAATACTCACGAATGGCATGTAAATAATATTTAGGCTTGCCACCAGCCACCATAAAATTTTCAGAATGGACTTCAAACCAGTCTACAGCCGGTTTGTGCTCCAAAACATATTGGTAATGAACGGTACGCAGGCCTAAGCCATAACCTAAAAATTTTTTTCTCATAACTACATCCAGGGAGGATCAAACCTCCCTGGAAATTTAGCTAATTTGTATGCCAAACGCTAGCCGACTTTACCGCCAACGTCGCCACAAGCCTTCGCAGGCATGGCAACAAAGCCGGTGCCCTTGCAAGATGCATGGCCTGCACAGTCATTATTCGCTGTGCCGCAGTCATTATGACCCTTACAGATATTTACACCGTTACAATGAATAAGATCAGCCTTAGTAACTTGGCCTCTCCAATCATCTTTCACTTGACCACCGATATCTCCACAAGCCTTAACTGGCATGGCAACAAAGCCAGTACCCTTGCAAGACGCCTGGCCACTGCAATCATTCTTAGCAGTACCGCAGTCATTGTGGCCTTTACATATATTCACGCCATAACAATGAGCAAGATCGACAGTTTCTGATTCAGCTGCTGCAGTAGCAGTACTCTCAGAAGCCGTTGTTGTTGTACAACCTGCAATAAGACCTGCAGCCGCTAGTGCCAATGTGAGACCACTTAGCTTTGGTAAATTTTTTTGTGCACTCATTTTTACAATCTCCTAGAAATTTATTCAATTTAACTTATTCAGGCCTATAGACCAGAAGAATTTAAAAATAATTACTCGATACAGAGGTTATTAGATAATCTGACTAAAGCCCCCAGTAACTTCAAAGTTAATGTTGGCAAAGATACAAACATTATTTTTTCATTATTTTTTTGACCTTTAAATAGACCTGAAACTCCTGAGAATTATTACATGCAAAATATTCATCGTAACGATGAGTATTTTGTATGAATAAATAACCTCAAAATCGTATCTATTATATCGTGATTAATTAATTTAATACAAAAAGGAAATAGATATGAAAACTAAAGCAATTGTCACCCTAATATTACTTTCTGTTACCAGTATGGCTTGGGCTAATGGTGGTCGTAGTATCGACAACGTTGACGCAAACAACATCGCTCCTACACCAGCAGAAGTAACTAAGATTCAGATGCAAGAACCTACTGATCAATTCGATGCAACAGTAGATAGCGTTGAAAATGTGGGCACCAGCTCATTGCAACAGGCACATGGTAACAATATTAATTTTGATACTAGTGCATATGATGAGATTAACTTGCTTTGATGATAAGTAAATTCATGGATAAGAATACATGAACAGGGATGTTCTTTTAACAAACCACGATAAACCCTTAGAAAACTGAAGCAGGAGATCAAATAAATGAGCAGAAATCATCAAAATGAGTTTTTAAATGAGCATTTAAATATGGTGGCTGAAAAATTTCTACGCGAGATAATCAGAGCCGAATACCCAGAATGGATTGATCATAACGGTGAATGTAAAAAATGCGATGAGTATTATGACTCATTGCTTGATGTAGTGCAGATAAAATAAAGGAAAACAAAGATGAAAACTCGTTTTAATCTAGAAGTTGTAATTGTATCCATAGCAACCTTTTTCATGCTGCTAATGGCAAATGTGAGTCAGGCCAGTAATGAGGATGTTAACTTTCAGCATGCAGTCTATGAAATAACTACATTGCAAAATGATGCTCCCGAGCTCGTCAAAGCCAGTTACTCCAAATATCATAGAAATCGATATTACAGGTACAGATCAAATCGAAATTATTACCGCGGTAACCGTTATTACAGAGGTAATCGTCACTACAAAAGAAGTAATCGCTATTACTACCCTCGTTATCGCTATCATAGAAATAGATATCACAATCACCATGGACACCGTTACTGAGAGACCCAAAGGAAATTAAAACTATTTAAAGGAGAATGATGATGAAAAAAAACATAACACTATCAATATTAATACTTGCAGTAATGTCTGGGTGCGCAAGCCTTCCTGCATCCAATCAGACACAAGGAACTGTGGCCGGTGGTGCACTTGGAGCTTTAATCGGTTCAACGATTGGTGACGGTCGTGGAGCTGTGTGGGGTGCAGCTGTAGGCGCTATTGGTGGCGCTCTTGCTGGATCACATATCGGCAAAAAATTAGATGAACGTGATCAACTTGCAATGCAAGATGCGACCTTTACTGCACTTGAGCATAATAAGTCTCAAGCAAAAGCCTCATGGAGCAATCCAGATTCCGGCAATATGGGTAGCGTAACCCCCATCCGAACTTTTAAGATGGCCGATGGCAGTTTTTGCCGCGAATATACTTCTACAGTTGAAATTGGTGGCGAGTCTGAAATGGCTCACGGTACCGCCTGTAGACAAGTTGATGGTAGTTGGAAGATTACCAGCTAGTTTTATATTCTGCACTACGTTAGAGGCTAAATCAGTTTCAACGTAGTGCAGATAATCAGCCATCTAAGCTAACACATCGCTTATAGCAAAATATCTCTCTAATCTTGTAAGTATTTCTGTGGATTAGCGTGTCTACTATGTGAACGTATATAAAGTATTATGAATAATCCAAACGACAATGTGGGCCAAAACATGGAAAAATTCATGATTGGAAAAATAAAACAAGAATACCCTCAATGGGTAGAAAATGACGGAAGTTGTAAGCGTTGTGAGCAATACTATCAAATTCTGAAAAAACTCTTCGTGTTAGAGAATAATAGTATTTAAGAAAGATTTAAGTATTTGATGGTTCTGTATTAATAATGAATAAAGTCATCTTACCCGGCATTAAAGGGCTACTCTTACTGTTAGCATGTTTTCATATAGATATAGCCCTATCCAGTTCTGATCTACACGAGCCATTTACAACTATTCTCAATAGCAATGTGATTGATGGGCAAGTAAATTATAAAGGCATCAAACATGATGCTAATTTTTCACGTTATTTGGAAACCTTAGAATCCAAACCAAATTTCAACAACAAAAATCAAGAGCTGGCATTTTGGATTAATGCTTACAATGCGTTGGCTATAAAAGGCATCTTAGATGACCGCTCACCCAGTACATTTTTTGGAAGAGTCGGTTACTTTAAAAAGGCAAAGTACAAAGTTGGTGGGAAAAACATCAATCTATATGATTTAGAACGAAAAGTAATCATTCCACTTGGTGAGCCGAGAATACATTTTGCGATTAACTGTGCTTCCGGATCCTGCCCCAAATTGCTATCCCGTGCTTATACAGCAAGCAAATTAGATACAGATTTAGATGAGGTAACAAAGGCTTTCCTAAATGATCCCACTCGAAACAAATTTGATAAAAAAACTAAAACTGCACATTTATCAAAAATTTTTGATTGGTTTAAAAAAGACTTTCGCGAACATTCAGGCTCGGTGCAAAAATATATAGCACAATACATCGATGATCCCGTGCTTAAGAAAGCATTACGAGAAGACAGTTACGCCGTCAAGTACTTAAAGTATGACTGGAGCCTAAATGGCACAACTCCATAGATAATCTAAAAATACGACCTTATGCTTATTAAACATGGCGAGCATAAACAAGCTGCAAAATTGTTCAGCTTTTTAATGCTAGGTGAAGAAATTGCGCAACATTGCGCTACACAGCAAGCTATCCATTCTTCTAACGCTGTCACGCGCCGCTTCTTAAAATCCCAAGCGCGTCAAGAGAAGTACCATCGCATCATATTTCAGCGTGGTGAACTAATGTTATCCCCAAAAGGTGGTAACTGTGGCTCAGTAAAAAACCATTTGCTTGAATACAAAAAACTGTTAGATGAAGCAACAAAAACTAATAACTTTGAAGAAACCTTACTTGGTCAACAGATCATCTTGGAAGGATTAGGCGAAACCGTCTTAGAAAATATAGATCATGGGATGTCAAATCGAAAATTTGGTTTTCATCGCATCAGACATTTAATATTAAGCCAGGAACATGCTCATCATCAATTCGGTTTACGCAAACTTGATGCCTGTGTAGAAAATAATGAAGTTAAACAACAAAAACTGTCATCCCGGGTATATGACTACATGAACTTAATTGAAAAAATGTTATTAAACCTACAGGATCTGTTTGAATACTTTAATTATGATTCTCTGCAATACATTGATGAAGTGCAAAACAAATTGCCAGCCTGGATTAACATCAAACAATGATCTCAATCATTATTCCTGCCTACAACGAAGAAAAAATATTAAACACTACTCTTCAGCAACTCACGAACCATCAGGTTGAGTACGAAATAATTATAGTAGACGGTGGCAGCAATGACCGCACATGTGAAATAGCAGAAAATTTTACAGACACCATAGTATTACATGCAAATAAAGGTCGTGCAGAACAAATGAACACAGGCGCACAAGCCGCAAAAGGTGATTGGTTATTATTTTTACATGCAGATACCTTACTTCCTGCCCATGCCTTGCTTGATATAGAACGTTTACCAACAAATATTAGTGCAGGCGGATTCCGCCATCGCTTCTCAGAGAAAGACTGGCGTTTACATGCTATTTCAATGCTTGACAATTTACGTTGTCAATGCACTCGCATTATATATGGTGATCAAGCCATGTTTGTACGACGGAGTCTATTTAAAAAAATAGGCGGATTTCCTAAACAAGCTATATTGGAAGATTTGTACTTTTGTGTTGAATTAAAAAGACATACTAGAGCTGTTTTAATGGACAGCTACGTAGTTACAGATTCGCGTAAATTTACAAAATTGGGTATTTGGAAAGGATTTTTCCGTTTAGCCGTCATTTTAACACGTGTCCGGTTTGGCCTTCCGGTAGCCGAGAACTACCCTTTCTTTAAAGACGTACGTTAAGACCATGGCAATACTAAAACCCCTCATCAACCTGGTTCGCAGTCAACCTTTGTTGGCGATATTTGAAGTGTGCTTACGATGTAATTCTGCATGTGGATATTGTGACTTACCTTTAAATCAAGGGCGCGAGGAATTAAGCCGGGATGAAATTAAGACCATATTTACAGATTTATATGCCGACGGGATACGTTTTTTATTCATTCAAGGCGGTGAGCCGTTGGTACGCAGAGACCTGTTAGAAGTATTACAAGATCTTCATGAAATCGGCTTTAAATTAACTTTGATAACAAATGGCACAAGATTGAGTGAAAAGTTTCTAACCAATTTATCTCAAATGCCGGTTAGTATTTCCGTCAGCCTGGACACCTTAAATCGTAAACATTATAAAAATATTCGCGGTGCAGACCAATTGCCACAAGTGCTTAAGGGAATAGAAAATCTTTCAACCTATCCACATCCTAAATACATCACCTGCATTGTTAGCAAACAGAACCGTAAAGATGTCTTTAGGGTGACTAAATTTGCACGTGAAAATGGGTTTATCCCAGTGGTCGGTGCTTATCACTGGGGTGTGGAACGCTATGGAAGAGTTGATCCAACTTTACAATATCAACGTAAAGCAGCGATTGAGGTGTTTAAAAACATAATCGAGTCAGACCTGGTACCGAAAGGATATTTCAGAGATTATTTACACGACAATGTAAACTGGTTAAGTGGCAAAAAACTTAACACTTGCGATGCAGGTCGTTACAGTATCGCTATTGATAGCTCAGGTAATGTTGCACCATGTCTAGCATTACAATATGCGGGAAATTTACGCAAGCAAAGTCTAAAACAAATTCTTAATAACATTGACCACCAATCAGTTCAAGATTGCTCGAATAAATCCTCCTGCAATATGATGTGTAGCCGCGTCATCGGTTCTGTTCTACATAAGCCCTTCTCAGCATTACGCACTCCCAAAAAGCTGGAAAAATATGCAGCTCACTAGTCGTGGGTTATGCATTATGTCTATTAAATCGATTTTATCTCTAGCATTAGCTGCTGTTACTTTCACAGCACTGCCAAGTCTCGCGAAAGACAAAAATCTAATGCCATATTTTTCAGAACCTCCGGAAATTCACTTTACAGAACAAGAGCTGCGCGCATTGAAAAACAATAAGACTGTATATAAAACACTACACACACAAAATGGAACCCAACGAGCCATCGCATTTGCAGTGCATGCAGCGCCTCAGAAAATATGGACCACTATTAAAAATTTTACTGAATATAAAAATTGGATACAGGAAGTTAAAGAAAGCACAATCTATAAAACCAAAGATAAACATATATTTGTTCGCTTTCGAATCGAACATTGGCTACTTGGTAAGTATCAGTATTTTATAAATCACACCTTCACATGGCCACAGGACAATTGGGCAACCTGGACTTTGGACGAATCTCGCGAATCTGATTTTCTATCCTCCATCGGTTTTTGGAGAGTCTACCCATCAGAAACTGATACTGCACATAGTTATGTCGTGTATTCAGCGAATTTAGAATTTAAAAAAAGAAAATTAAAGCTTGTGCGTAATCAAACGATTAAATCTAGCCTGAAACAAGCCTCCAGTTGGGTAAAAGAATATTCAGAAAACTGATATTTCCACTTTTTGTCGATATCAACATTATTAAATGCAACGGTTAACAGGAAACACTCATCGTGAAATTAAAAACGCTATTTATATATTTAATATTTACTCTTTATTGTTGTACAGGCCCTAGTGCATTCGCCAAGGCCGCAGAAGGCAAACCAGTACATCAATACGCCATCGACTTATACGGTGCTACCGATGTGCGCGCTGCTGCACGCGAATGGATGTTACAACGAGGCAAAACAGATGTAGTGCCTGCGCTAATTCGCAACTTGCGTTATTTTCCTGAAGACAAAACCCAAACGTTGCATGTATTAAAAGAATTAACGCAACAAGAACTTGGGTCACGTTGGTTTGATTGGTTTGTATGGATGCAAGAAAACCCCACCACACCCATTGAGAAAAATGAAATTTATATAGAAACTGTATTCAGTCGTATTGATCCTCAATTTAAAGTTTTCTTCAACGAAGGAATCGATCGAACCATTCGATTAGATGAAATTGCATGGGGCGGTGTACGTAAAGATGGAATACCTGCTCTTACCAATCCTACACACATTTCGCCAGAAGAAGCTACGTACCTTCGAGAAAATGAATTGGTGTTTGGTGTTAGCATCAATGGTGACGTGCGCGCTTATCCATATCGCATCATGGACTGGCATGAAATGTTTAATGACATTGTAGGCGATGTTCCTGTATCACTTGCTTATTGCACATTGTGTGGTTCAGGTATTTTGTATAAAACAAAATTAAATGAAAAAGATGAACCGATTATTTTTGGCTCTTCTGGTTTTTTATATCGCTCCAACAAACTCATGTACGATCAAAAAACGCATAGCTTATGGAACCAGTTTAGTGGCAAACCAGTAGTGGGCCCACTGACCCATAGTGGCATTGAACTAGAAGTGTTACCCGTGGTCACCACTACCTGGGGCGAATGGTTACAACAACACCCGAATACCAAAGTGCTTTCATTAGAAACCGGATTTAAACGTGACTACACCCCTGGTGCACCTTATGGTGCCTATTTTAATAGTGATGATCTGATGTTCCCGGCCGCAATAAATGATCAACGCTTACAACAAAAAGACAAAGTATTCGGTTTACGCATCAGTGGAGCTAATAAAGCCTGGCCACTTGCATTATTCGAACAACAAAAAGTTATTAACGACCAAATTGGCATCATCCCCATTGTATTAATTGGAAATACCAAAACGTCTACGGTTCGCGCTTACCGCGCCGAGCAACATCAATTTAAACTAGATGCAAATGGCCAACTGGTTTCCAACGATCGAGTATGGAGCATAACCGAAAACGAACTCATTGGCCCAAAGGGTAAAACATTATCTCGCCTACCAGGCCACGTAGCTTATTGGTTTGCATGGAGCGGATATTTCCCTGATACTTTATCGAAATGATAAAAAACGTTTTACTAATTCTACTTCTAATACAAACAACGTTCGCTTCTATGCAAGATCCACTGATTGGCACACCAGCAAAACCGTTAGAAGCTTCTCAATGGATAAATTCAGCACCCATCAATTTAGATGAATTAAAAGGCAAGGTAGTACTCATCCGTTGGTGGACAGGGCCCGACTGCTCTTTTTGCAAAGCATCATCCGTCGCTTTGAATGAATGGCATAAACAGCATGCAAAGCAAGGGTTACAAGTAATTGGCATGTATCACCATAAAACCGATACACCGCTAACATTAGAATCCGTGCAAAACACGGCAACGGCATTTGGTTTTACCTTTCCCATTGGTATTGATGAAGATTGGCAAACACTCAATTCATGGTGGTTATTTGAAAAACGCGATTGGACCAGTGTTTCGTTTTTACTCGATAAAAATGGAACCATTCAACACATTCACCCAGGCGGTGAATACATTAAAGGTGATACCGACCATCAAGCGTTAGATGAAAAAATACGCACTTTACTTGAAAACTAAAGTGCTAAAATTACGGGACATGAATAAATAGGTTGTTTTAAATGAGATTTAATTTCGACCACCATTGAAAGCGGAAGTGCAGAAAATGCAAGGAGCAATTTTCTGCGAGGAACATAAATAAGGCAAATCTAAATGAAACATTTTGATTTCACATCTCAAACAGTAATTGTCACCGGTGCCGCCGGATCTTTAGGCTCAACCACTGCTGAGTTATTCTTTCGAGCCGGTGCAAACTTGGCGCTGGTTGATATTAGTTTTGCAAAGCTAACACACCCACGTTGGAAGCGTGCAAAAAATGTCGGGCTATTTGAAACCGATCTAACCGATGTTAATTCGGTGAATGACTCGGTTACCAATATTGTAAAACGCTTTAAACAAATTGACTGTCTCGCCAATGTTGCAGGAGGTTTTAAAATGGGCCCACCGGTGCATGAAACGTCAGTTGCAGATTGGAACTTTATGTTAGAGATGAATGCAAAAAGCGTGTTCTTAATGTGCCGTGCCGTCATTCCGCACATGTTAGAAAAAAACAAAGGCAAAATTGTGAATGTTGCAGCCCGTGCAGCAACAGAGGGCAAAGCGAAAATGGCGACTTATTGTGTAAGTAAAGCAGCCGTGATCACGCTCACGCAAAGTTTAGCGGCCGAACATAAAATGAATAACATCAATGTCAATTGCATTTTACCAGGCACCATTGACACACAACAAAATAGAGAAGATATGCCAGATGCAAACTTTAGTAACTGGGTACCAACGACCGATTTAGCCAATGAGATTTTGCACCTGTGTTCAGATGAAGCAAAAGGGGTAACAGGTGCAGCGGTGCCGGTGTATGGGAAGAGTTGATTTTTAAACTTTGCATTGGTTTAAAAATTTAAACAAAGGGGAATCTTAATGCTTAAAATATTGAAATGGTGCGAAATCGAACATGAATTTCAAGATGTACTTATAGTTGGAAACGGAGCTAGTGTAGCTCTACATGAAGAATTTAACTATGACTCGCTTTATGAAGCAGCAATAGATTACGAATATATCACCGCACAAATACAAGAAGTTTTTAATAAATTTGGAATCAATGATTTTGAATTAGTACTCAAACGCTTATGGCAAGCAAAACTAGTTAATGATGCATTAAATATTAATTCAAAAAATATTAGTCGTTCTTATGAAGAAATTCGAAATGCGCTTATTTCTACAATAAGATCAGTGCATATTACATATGATGAAGTGTTACCACATTTAGAGCCTATTTATAAGTTTATGAAAAAATTTAAAATAGTTTTATCTTTAAACTATGATTTAATAGTCTATTGGGCCGCAATGTATGGTAATAACATCTTAGGTAATTGGTTTAAAGATTGTTTTCAGTCTATGGAGTTTGATGAAGACTGGAATAGATTTAAAGAACCTTACAATGCGGAAGGATGTACATTGTTTTTTTACCCTCATGGGAATCTAGTACTAATTCGAAAGGACTTTGCAAGTATTATTAAAATTGACGCAATTGACAATGACAATAGTTTATTAGATGAAATTTTAAATTGCTGGGTTTCAGGTAAATATGTACCTGTATTTGTATGTGAGGGATTGACGGAGCACAAAATGAATTCTATTTACGATGCAAATTATCTATCACGAATCTATCATGAAGTTTTACCGGACTCAAAAGAATCTTTAGTTATTTATGGTTGGAAAATTGCTGATCAGGATGAACATATATTAGATCAGATTCGCAGAAGTGATATAACAAGAATAGCTGTTTCAGTAAATAATAATAATCAAGAATTCGCAGAATATGCAGACAAGAAACTAAGAAGTATTAACATAAAAGACATCAGATTATTTGATGCTGCAAGTGAGGGGTGCTGGAATAATGATTATAAATAACTCAACCAGAAGTAAGTCTGTGTATTAAAACTAATACTTTTAATTTTTATATTTTATAAACGCATTAAAAGCATAGATTAAGATCAATTTCATTCTAGTCGAAGAACAAACAGCTAATTTGTTAAGCAAGGATCGTAAAAGCGTAAAAGGGGTCAGAGCGTAAAAGGGGTCAGCAGAGCGTAAAAGGGGTCAGAGCCCTTTTTAAAATCTTCAAACAATAGTTCGCGTTAATAAAATCAATTGTCATATCCTCTGCACATTGATTTGCCATTGATTTGATTACGCTAAGTTTTTTGAGCCTAAATGCTACAAATTTCTTTTTTCCTCATCCGTTAACTCAATTAATTGATGGTACTTAAAGTATATATATATAAAAAAACCAATTGTGATAACTATATAAATAGAATAATCAGGAAGCCCAATCAAATTGAAAACTTTTTCAACCGAAAAAAATAATATAAGAAAAATAGGAAGCAACCACGGAAATAACATAGAACTTTCAACACCAGCTGATGAGTTATCTTTATAAGTTTTTTTACAATTTTTACATGTCCAAAGTGACATTTTTAACTTAACTGACCAACTATGGTCACTTAAATTGTCAAATTTCTTCTTACAATTTGGGCATCTCATACTTATTTATATATGTACTTCTACCTCCTAAACTTATCACAAACTACATCTGGATAGTCTTTACACAGAATCAATGGTGTCAGACACGATTGATAAGGTTGGATTAGGCATGCTGCTGTCGATATGCCGCTGATTTATGATCCCCTCCACGAGGTTTGGGCCTGGTTTGACGTTTTGTGAGTTGTTCGATCTTATCTTTAAAGCGCTCATTACCCAACACCCAGGCTTTGTTGGTGGCTTCTCTGATTTCTTCTAGGGTCTTTTCATTGATCTTGGTTCTGAATAATGAACGGTAGTGTTGTTGGCGTTCTTGTTCGGTTTTGCCGAGTCGTTTGTAGAGTTTGTGTGGGGTAATAAGGGTATTTTCTTTGCCTGTTGCATTGCTGGCATAGCTGCTGTAGGAGTATTCGCTGGGGTGTTTAACCATGTTGGCACGTATGGGGTTGAGCTCAATATAGCGCATGCAGGTGAGGAGGTATTGGTCACTGTTGAGTAGTGTAGCTTTGTAGCGTCCTTCCCATAGGGTACCGGTGCGACTATAGACGTAGTTGAAGTATTGTACGTAGGCACGACCTAAGGATTGCATAACTTTGCCGATGCCGTTTTCTTCTTTGGGGGTAATGAGTAGATGCACATGGTTGGTCATGAGGACGTAGGCATGGAGAAGACAGGAGTATTTTTTGAGTGCTTGTTCGAGCTTTTCGAGGTAGAAGGCATAGTCTTCTGGATGGGCAAAGATCGGTTCGCGGTTGTTACCACGCTGGACCACATGTTGTGGGACCCCTGGCAGGACATAGCGTGGTAAACGGGCCATGAAAAAACTTAGTACAACATTGAGCAAAGCATGAAGAAACTATAAAGATATTTGCCTAATGAGTAAATTCAATCGTGTTTGACCCCATTGATCCATTGATCTCACATTGATCTCACATTGATCTTGATCTGTTAAACTTCACTTCTTAATTTACAATAATGTTGATTCAGAGAATTTTTGGCTACAAATATTAGAGGATTATCATTTGACTCTAAACAATGGATTAGAAAAGCATTAACTATTTCTTTTCTCCAACCAGCACATGCAGCTGCTAAGCCATAACGAGGGTCTGTATATCCTCTTGGTCGATCAGAACCGAAACTCCAGCACTTCTCAATTATTTCGATACAGCTATTTTCATTAGGAATCATCCTGTCGAAGCCTAATGCCTCAAGAGCTCCTTCTCTAGCAGAGTAGCTTCCTGAATTAATAACGGCTATGACAGGCTGTGCATCATTTAGATTAGATCTCGAGATTCTAACCCAAGCTTTAGATGCTGCAAATTTTACTAGATCGAAATCTATATCATTATTGAAAACTATTTTTTCTAGTGATTTTCTAGAATCATTACAATTCAGCTGACCAATAGCACCAAGAATCTCTACCTTAGTTTGCCAATGTTTAGAATCTTGCTCAATCATCCATGCTTCACATAACTCTCGACAAAACTGATCATCACGAATTTTTCTTAGTATTTTTGCAGCTTTTCTCCTTTTAACTGTTGAATTCTCTAACAGATTTTTTGCTACGTTTTTTTTATCGTCCATTTGCTTGATTCAGTTCTTTGCACAACATTACCTTTTGGCATTGTTAATACCTCTGCTATACAGAGAAATGTGGTCAGACTCGAATTATTTCTTCTTTTTAGGCCTACCTGGTATCTTTGGAGTGGCACGTCTTCCTGATAATTTCTCAATCTTTTCTTTAAATCGATCATTTCCCAACACCCATCCCTTATTAGTCGCGTCACGTATAGATTCTAAATCTTTTTTATCAATAGCACTACGAAAAAGCTGTCGATAGTACTTTTGACGCTCTTTTGCACTTCGACCCAACCTTCTATAAAGCGATCAATGGGGTCACGATCAAGAGATCAATGGGGTCCGATTGAATTATTTAATTTAACCATGTTGTTGCCAATATTCTTTAGATTTGCGGTCCCCGCCTCTTACCTTACCACGCTGGACCACATGTTGTGGAATATCCGGCAGGACATAGCGTGGTAAACGGGCCATGCGAGATTAATGATAAATACCAACCGATAGCATAGAAGAAGAGTAATAAACCCCCTCTATTCTGTCAATTCAATCGTGTCTGACCCCATTGATTGACCCCATTGATTTGATGTTGATGTTCACCATTGATGTTTCATTGATGTTTCATTGATGTTTCATTGATGTTGATGTGCCACCATTGATGTGATGGGCCTAACTAACCCTTTATTAAGATCCCTTAATCTTTTAACTTTATTAATTCTGTGAACTCAAAAGATTGTTTTCCAACTCCTCAATCATATCAATTAAATCTTTGTTATCTTCATCATCATGAAAATCAAAAGATTGAATACCTTCTTTAGTTTTCAATTTTTTTACAACTTTAACGGCATCTTCAATCAGTAATTTAAGTTTATTTTTATCGATTGAATTTTTTAATTCTTCATATCTAACAATAAAATTTTTATTTGCTGCTGAATTAGCATCCAATATATTTTCAAAATTTGAGGTTTGATTGCCAAGTAGAGCCACAAGTAACTGACTTGCTGCAAACCCATCTTCTAGTATAGTTTCATGCGCAATTTCAACCAGTTCTTCCCTGCCTTTCTCTCTTTCCTCTAAAACTGATTTTTCATACTCATCTCTCGAAATTTTCTTATTCTTATACTTTCTTTCCCATTGTTTCAGCTCGCTTTCAATCGATTCATCAAGCTCTGATTCTCGAATAACTGGCTCTCCTGAAAATACAGACTTCAATGCTACATCAATAATTTCATAGACTTCATCTATACCATAATCTTCTGGTAGCACAGCATAGTAAATCCATTCGTCTACTTGTCCAATTTCTAGAATAGAAAGTTTATCCATATTTGCTGTCGCTATATTGGTTTTTAACAGGGAAAAGGGGTCGGGAAAAGGGGCCAGAGCCCTTTTTTCAATTTTTCAAACAATAATTTACATTAATAAAATTAATCGTCATTTCTTCTACAAATAATTTCTCATCAAAATCATCCTGCGAATCGATTTGCTTTTTAAGGGTAGCCATTTGTTGTTGTCCTTCAACTGTTTTGACATCAAACAAACGTGCGACACAATCGGCCCGTGGAACTTCACGTTCATCGACATACTGGTGAAATAAGGTGCGCCTGGCTTCTAAAATTACCAGCGATTGCTCTTCTTCATTCATTAACCGATAGTCACGTGTAGTGGTACCGCCTGGATTGGATGGGCCCCTTTGAATATTCACCCATACAATTAAAAGTAAAATTCCAACCAGCAGAATGAATAACGGTCTTTTGGGGGCTTTATTACTCAATGAAAATTAGATGGGTTTCATCCACTTATTTTGGCGAAATATAAGTAGCCCCATTATAGCCATGAGGCTTTCCGCAAGAAAGATGGCCCAAAATACACCTTCAGGGCTTTCAAGAAATTGAATTGAAAACCAATAGGCAAAAGGAATTTGAATGAGCCAAAAGCAAATAAAATTAATCCACGTGGGTGTAAATGTATCACCCGCACCATTAAATGCTTGAATCATGGCAAGGCCTAAACCATATAAACCAAACCCATAACTTAAAATGCGCAAACAAGATGCACCCATTGTAATAACATCGGGTTCATCCACAAAAATACGAATGATGTATTCTGGAAAAAAGATAAACACAACAGAAATACTTAGCATAAGTCCAACATTGTATTTGGTGACTTGATACACCGCCTGTTTTGCACGTTCGGTTTGGTTAGCCCCTAAGTTTTGACCCACTAAGGTCGATACCGAATTGCTCAAGCCCCATACTGGTAAGAAAATAAAATCGATAATTCGAAGCGCAATGGTGTAGGCCGCCAATGCAATGCTGCCAAATTCGGCAATGATTTTAATTAACAATAACCAGCTTGATGTTGCAATGAAGAACTGCAGTATTCCACCAATGGATACTTTAGTGAGCAGTCGTAATTCATTCCACACCAAGGATAAATCAGCAATCGATAACTGAATTTTTGAAGTGCCTTTCATTAAATGATACGTCACATAGATAACGCCAACACTTCGCCCAAAGGTTGTGGCAATAGCCGCCCCTTCAATGCCGAGCTTAGGAAATGGCCCTAACCCAAATATTAAGCAGGGGTCTAACACAATGTTAATGAGGCTTGCCAACCAAATGGCTTTCATGGCAATTACAGGATTACCCACACCGCGACAAATGCCATTTAAAATAAATAACAACAGAATGGTTGCAGAACCGCCTAACATAATTGCGGTATAACCATAATTATCATTCACAATGGCATCGGATGCGCCAACGAACGACAAGATATTTTTGGCAAACACAACGCCACAAATACCAACCACAATGGAAATAGCCAACACCAGCAAAACCGATTGCCCGGCAATAATTTTTGCACGAGGCAAATCTTTTTCACCAATTCTTCTTGCCACCAATGCGGTTACTGAAATGCTCAAGCCAATGCCAATGGCGTAGAGCAAAGTTATCACTGCTTCGGTAATACCGACTGTTGCGACCGCCTCGGTACTAATTTTTGCAACAAAAAAGATATCAGTAATCGCAAACAAAGCTTCGATCGATGTTTCTAACATCATCGGAATTGCCAGCAATATGACGGCCCTATTTAACGGTATGCGGGTATAGTCGTACTCATCTCCTTGTAGTGATGACTTAACGATCTGCCACCAGCTCATTTGTTCCACACTTTTCATAACAATCGATTTACACGTTTACACACAATTTACAAGACAAAAAAAAGGCCGCGATTTTACCTGCGGCCTTTCGTTACTAATTCTTTACTTTAGTTCAACACAAACACACAGGAATAGGAATGAATGGACGTACATCCAGATCCCTTGAGACTTTTATTTTTGTGGTGGAAATAAACATGGCGCGCATTCTACATTTGCACCCTTCGGAGTCAAGCAATTTTAACTGTTAAAAAAATAATGGAATACGTCTACATCTCACTCGCGGGCCAAAAACTACCAGCCGTTTCATTCCATTTAATTTCACCGGCTTCTATTTTTCGAATGACATCATTCATGAATGCTTGTATACCGTTGTAATTACATTCTGGCTCACCATCACACGACTCAAGTAATTGGCCAACCGTGCCTTGTGCTCCTGGATCCATATCTAAAAATAAAATGGTATTGCCGCCATTATCACCAATCGGAATCCATTTAACATTATCAATACAATCTTTAAATACACCGGTATCATCTTCAACTTCATAATAATCAGGCTCAGAAGATTTAATGCCCGATCGGTAGATGTTCATCATTTCTTCAAGACTTAACATTCGAAACTCACTAAACAGAGAGTAAATTCCTACTTGGCCGTTGTGCCATTTATAGAATGTGCGCACGTCTTCTGGAAATTGAATGCCTAAATCATTTTCAACGGCATCGATTTCAGCATCGGTTGCAGGTGGATGCAGTTCACTTTTAATTTCTTCAATAGGTTTTATGAGCTGTTCAAATTTTTCTAAGATTGCTCGCATAAATTTCTTAGTACTATTTATTCATCTTCGCTTCCGATCTCTAATTTTTCAGCCAAACAATGATCCAAACTATATTTGCCAGGGCCAGTGGTAATGAGCCAACCAAATAAAATGACATACATCACTTGAGGCAAATATAAAAACCAGCTCATCCAATCGAGTGGGCCAATGCCTTTTGGAATAACATGTTCAATTTCTACCGTAATGATGGCCACAATCATGGCAATAATGAGTGCGATCGATACAAAGGTAGAAAACAACCCAACCATTAACATGATGCCGCCAAAAAATTCGACACAAGCTAAAAACAAGGCCATAAATTCTGGAAAAGGCATGCCGATTTCGGTCATGAGGTGAATAAGATCAACATGTTTTTCATGCACAAATAATTTGTTATAGCCGGATACGGCAAAAAACAATCCTAGTGAAAAACGTGCCACTAATATTGGCAGCCATTCCCAATTTCGTGCGCCGGTTAAAACCATTCTGGTTAAATGTGTAAACATTTTTTTATCTCCCGTTTCATTATTTTAAATTTCAGGAATTAAACGCCTTTAAACCCTGTTCTACATTCTGCTTCGAATGATTCAATGGCATGATCATCCGCCGCTTCAACTTCTTTCGCTTTATGATGTTTTTGGTACGTGGCAAACAATGAAATAAAAATTCCTATCATTAATATCGCCCCACCAATAAAGTGGGCTTGACTTGGCTGTTCGCCCAAAATTAAAAACGCGGCCAATACACCGGCTACCGGTGAGAAGGATGTGGCCAATGAAATACTGGTGGGCTCAGATTTTCGCACACCTGAATCCCAAGCCAATTGCCCGGTTACAATGATGATGCCGCCATACACCAACATCCATTTCCAAAGAAACGGTGAACCTAAATCGACAAAATGTACAGGACCAAATAGATAGGTTGCAATGATAAAAAATACAGTGGTACCTACAACGGTGCGAAATACACTGAAAATGCCAACCGGCACATTGGTAAGACACAGTTTCGCAAACACGGTGGATACGGCATAAATAACAGCCGCCGCGGCTGCAAAAAACTCACCCCGACCAATCACAAATCCATCGGCTTTGGGTTGATACGACACAATGAGTGCAACACCGATCAGACAAATGATTAACCCAAGTAACGACAGTTTGCTGATGGGATTTTTAAAAATTATCCAGGCTAATAACAGTAATAACGGGGGCTCTAATTGGCTCACCAATACCACACTGGTGACCATAGTGTTTTCAATGGCCAGAAAAAATAACCAGGGGGCTACACAATTTACAAGTACCGCAAAAATTAATAAAAACAACCATTCTTGTTTTGAAAGTTTGCGAAAATTTTGCATCGTCAATTGTTTATGGTGTACTGCAATCAACACCAAGGCTGCACACATGTTGCCAGCAAATAATAAATTGCAGAATGAAATGGCATTGCGCCCATCAATGGTGTGCTGTGCGCCTAATTGAGCTAGCACACTCACAATAGAACTGGCCGCGCCAAACACCAGTATGGAGTACCACAACAACACAGGACCAGGTAAACGCGTAGGCATATTATTTGTATTAATTTAAAGGTTGTAAATTTTGCAGCATGGTGGGTATGAGTTCCGCAACAGTTGGATGCACATGCACTGCATTTTTAATCACGTGATAGGGTTTTTTGGCATACATAGTGTCGATGAATAAGTGAATAATTTCATCGCCCCCGATGCCTAAAATATTTGCGCCTAAAATTTCTTCACTTGTCTCATCAATTAGCACTTTCATAAACCCTTGGGTTTCACTGCGCTCTTTGGCACGCCCTATGCGTGACATCATCATCTTCCCCACCAATGCATTTTCCCCAGAATCACGCACTTGTTGTTCGGTGAGACCCACTCTTGCCAAGGGTGGATCGATAAATAATCCGTAACACATCAGGCGATCACTCACTCGACGGGTTTGAGTTCCAAAAAGATTATCGGCGACAATTTCATAATCATTATAAGAAGTGTGCGTGAAAGCCCCCTTGCCGTTGCACTCCCCAATGGCCCAAATGCCGGGCACATTGGTTTTCAATTCATCATCTACTTCGATAATACCAAATTGATTCATCTCAACCCCAGCTTTGTCTAAACCTAAATCATGTGTATTAGCAGCACGCCCCACAGCCAGTAACACATGGGAACCTAGAGATTGTTGTTTTTCATCATGACAACTTTCATTTACCGCAATTTGTTCACCGTGTTTTTCAAAACTAATGCATTCGGCATTTAAATGAATATTGACCCCTTCGTTTTCTAAAATTTCTTGCACAGTTGCAGATACATCGTCATCTTCTCTTGGTATGAGTCGATCAGCCATTTCAACCACAGTGACCTCACTACCAAAACGTCTGTACATTTGGGCAAACTCTAAACCAATATAGCTACCCCCAATGATAACGAGATGTTTCGGCAAGTAATCAACGTCCATAATGTTGGAATTGGTAAAGTATTCAATGTTATTTAAACCAGGCATATCCGGGACACGTGCACGAGCGCCCACATTAATAAAAATTTTATCTGCCTGAAGTTGTTCGTCATTTACACTCACCACGTTTTCACTTTCAAACTGACCGTGCCCTTCATACACATCTAAGCCTTCCATATTTTTCATCCAACCCGTAACACCTTGGTTAGATTGTTGCACGACCGCATCTTTTCTGGCTTTTACTTTTTTCATATCGACTTTTATTTCACCTGCGATAGTTATACCAAAGTCTGCACTACGACGTGCCATGTGTGCTGCACGTGCACTGGCCACTAACGTTTTAGTTGGAATACAACCGTTGTTTACACAGGTTCCGCCAAATAAGTTGCGTTCTATGATGGCTGTTTTGAGATTTTCAGAAACACATTTGGCGGCAAGAGAAGGGCCCGCCTGACCCGCACCGATTACAACGGCATCGTATTTTTTCATTTGCCTTTTCCTATTTTTATGGGCCCATGTACGATTGCTTAACGCTAATGTTACTCCTAAAAGAAGAACATTGTGTTACGCAAATTCTTACACGAGGCGTAAACTGTACAGTTAATGAACCAAGTTTCTGCCAAATTACTTACCATAAGTATTGGTACGCCTAGAGAATTTGAATATAAAGGGCGCACTGCCATTAGTGCGATTTGGAAATCTCCCGTGCAAGGCCGCATTAGCGCTCAAGGTGTAAATTTAGAAGAGGATGATCAAGCTGATCGAGAAGCCCACGGAGGCTTTGATAAAGCCATCTATGCCTATGCCAGTGAAGATTTACAGTGGTGGGAACAACAAATTGAGCAAAAAATTGAGCATGGACAATTTGGTGAAAACTTCACGACTCAAGAACTTGATGTCAGTAATGCCTTGGTAGGTGAACGTTGGGTAGTGGGCAGTACCATTGTAGAAGTTTCAGAACCCAGAATTCCCTGTTGGCGCTTTGGGGTACGCATGAATGACAACACGTTTCCAAAAAAATTTACGCAAGCCTTACGACCTGGTACTTATTTGCGCATTATTAAAGAAGGAGACGTGGGTGCTGATGATGAAATTAAAGTGGTTGAGAAACCTGAACACAATTTAAGTGTTCAAGATGTGTTTCGAATTTATACTAAAGACCGACACGAAGCCGAGCGCCTATTGAATGCTGATAAACTTTCAGAGGCCTGGAAAAAATGGGCGATTAAACAAGTAGAAAAGTCTAGATAAAAATTTATAGCCTACAATCTGGCTAGTCGAAGCTCAGCAATCAACTGATCATCCATAAAACGTTCGTTTTTTTCATTTAATTCATCGATTTCGATGATTTTTTGGTCAAAGGCATTACCGCTTAACCACTCCTCTTGGCTTGCGTCAGTCTCATTCGGCCTAAATAATGCGTCACGTTTATGAGGCATGTGTTTCTCTCTTAGCAATGAAAGCTACACAAAAATTACCTATGACAAATGAAATTTTGATTACGCGAATATGATAGTTATGTTATCAACTATAAATTATTGCAACCCTGGCATATCAATAAAGTTAGGTAATTTTTTAATTCGCGAAATCCAATGTTGTACATTCGAATACGGTTTTATCGAAACACCACCTTCATGCGCCAACGCAAAGTAGGGAAAACAGGCAATATCAGCAATGGTTGGGTGATCTAGTTCAAGCCACTCTCGGTTGCTTAGGTGATCTTCAATAATTTGTAAAACTTCATAGCTTTTGTTGCGCGCTTTTTCTATATCAATCGGCAGATTTAGCTTGTCATGCAATCTGGCATCGGTCGGCCCACGTGCAATGTCATTGCTTGCAGTTGATAACCATTGCATTACACGTGCGGTATCCACTGGATTTCTAGGTAACCACGATTCATCGCCATATTGTATAGCGAGATATACAAGAATCGCTTGGGAGTCACGTAGAATAAAACCATTATCATCAAGGACGGGAACTTCCCCGAATGGATTCAGTTTTAGAAATGAAGAAGTTTTTTGTTCGCCGTTGGCTAAATCAACCGTGACAATTTCATGTTCTACATTTAATAAGGATAAAAAAAGGCGAATCTTGTAGCAGTTACCTGAAATGATTTCGTTATAGAGCTTCATACCATTAACCTCCTCCACTAATCAGTTAAAAACTCCCTTGTACTTGGAATCTGGCCGCTATCCCTGCTGCCTCATTCCCAACCGTCTCTTCATACGCTTCATCGAATAGATTATCGACGGCTAAGACGACATCTACACCAGGAATTACAGCCCACACAGTAGAAACATCTGCTCTTACATAATCATCCAGGGTGACGCGACCGGTTGGAATGGAACTGTCTTCGGTCTCATCAACATAAATAGTATTAATACCAAAACGCAGATTCTCTCTCGCTTGCCAATTAAAAGATAAACTGCCTCTCCAATCAGGTCGGTTTAATAAATCATCACTACTCCCTTTAATGTTGGTATCGACATAGTTCACAAACAATTGACTGGTGAGTTTTTTAAATGCTTTAAACCCTAAACCCAATTCGACACCTTTAGCCTGCACTTTATTTCGATTGACTAAACTAGGAGGTGGACCTTCATCAAAGTCAACAATGTTTTCAAACTCTTGTGTAAACAAAGTTACGTTTACATTGCCTTTTCTATCAAAAATACTTGAATCAAATCCTACTTCATATGTTTCACTGGTTTCGGGTTTAATATTTTCGTTGCCTACGATTGGATTTCCTAAAGCAAAAAAACTGGGTAACTTAAAGCCCTTACCCCAATTAAATCGTAAACTGGAAATTAAATTTGGTAATTGGTAGTTCACTCCAACGTTTGGGCTGAAACGATCGCTAAAATCTTCCGGGGCATCAAAACGAAATCCGGTTTGCACCATGAATGAGCCTAAAAAAGCATTAATTTCAGAAAACGCCGAATAGGTGGTTCGGTCTAAATCAAAATTAGTAGGCACTTGTGAAAAACCTAAGTCTAAAACGCCTTGGGTATTACCTTCTTCAATTTCAACATCCAGTCCCACTACACTATGTACCTTATGCGAAGGTTTCATGACTCCACTTGCGGTAAACGCATAGCGTGTAAATTCACTATCACTACTATTCATTGGAATACCGAAAGGATCACGGATCCCAGGCGCTACACCCGGCGAATCCACATCCTCCTCATGATGGAACACAGAGCTTTTAAACGAGAGTTCTAGTTTTTTAGAAACATTGTGTACTAATTCAAGATTGGCAACAGTTTCAAATACATCGCGTTCATCCACTTCTTGCATTGCTGCAAACTCCGCACCGCCGCTGTCTTCCGGAAAGGCTTCGCCTTTACTATCATAATAACGTGCATGAAAATTAAGCTGAGTAGCATCACTGATGTACCAGGCCCCTTTCACATCGGCATTACTGTTTTCTAACTCAGTGCCCTCAACAAGTTCTCCAGAATCATTAAAAGCACCCGTCACACTAAATGCATAAAGATCAGTTTGTTTTGCATAGGTAGATGCTATCGAATGTAATCCATTTTCTCCTTTCACAACATTTACTATGGCATCAGTTTCTTCAGTCGCTTCTTTGGTGATCACATTGATGACTCCAGAAAGCGCATCGGAACCATAGGTTGATGAAAGTGGGCCACGTACAATCTCAATGCGTTCAATGGAAGCTAGATGCAGACTTGAAAAATCAAACGACCCACCACGACTGTTGGTGGGATCATTCACTTTGACTCCATTGATGAGTACTAAAGTGAAATTAGGGTCTGCCCCGCGCAAATAAAGTGAACTTAAACTCCCTGGGCCGGAGGCTTGTTCTACATGCAACCCATAGCGCGTTAACAAATCCGCCACATTTTGCGTTGCATGTTGCGTAATTTCTTCTCGCGAAATAATGGTGGCATGAGTGGGAGAATGCTCAATTGCAGGTGAGAGTCGATACGATTCAATCTCTACAGGCTTGGGATCATTCGCATGAACATGCAAACTAAAACATCCTGCAAATAACAAAATCCATCTAAAAATTTTTCTATCATTATACATAAAGTAAGAAGTACCACTTATTTACGCTTATCAATTGACTAAATTTAATCAATCTCTTCTGTTAAATCTTGAACATCTTCACACCCTCCTCCAGCATTATCTCCATCTGTAACAAGTCCCCATAATTTCTCGCCCAAACGTAGAGGTATGTACACACTTGAAAACAACGTTGCACCTCCAATCTCGGCAATGGCGGCTTTGGCTGGAATAGCCTTAACATGAGGGTCTTTCATCGGACCTTGTACTTTCACGGGTGTTACCGATGATAATATTCGTTTCTTTCTTTTTGGCAGTAAAACAGTATCTACAGTTTCTTCAGCAAGATTGAAATTAATTTGACCTGCGAGCACCAAATTAGGGCCGTCTGCAATGATGGTCTCACTCTTAACATCACCTTGATTAATATCAAAAATCATCACCACACAATTCAAGTTGCTATGTGATTTTTTCTTTAAGACTGAAGGCAGTAACAAATCTACAATATCAACAGAAAGTAGCTCAATATATTTTTTTGGAATTTGTGCATTCTCCAACACTAAATCAAAATCACCCGATAAATTGGAAGCCATTTGGTGATGAGAACTGCCACTTGTTGTTAAATCGATATTGGTATTAGTGAATCCACTGATGGGCACATCATCAGTGATTTGTGACATCAAGGGAGCCAGCCTAAGATCGTCTGCGCTAACAGAAAGTTTATATTCTGGATTATCTTGTGACTTGATTTCTGAATTTATAGTTACATGACCGCCCTCAAAAAATAAATTTAATGGAGTAATTTTCAAATGCCCTTCTTGCAAATTCACGTGCCCATTAATACTATTTATCCTAACTTTTTCTGCAATAACTTCATCTACAACCAAATCTAGATTTAAATTCAATAAATTTAAATAATCTAAAGTGAAAGATTCACGACTGAATACAAATTCGCTTTCAATTTCTTCATCAGGTGTCCCTGGGTGAGCTTCAGTAGGCACACCGAGACCAATATCCTCAAGATACAATTTTGGAATTCGTAAGTTCCCCTCAAGGGTGGGTTTACCATTCTTCATAACCCCACTTAGCTTTGTAGTCGAAATTGTTTTACCGAGAGCTACACCACCCTCATAACCAATACGTCCATTTTGAATTGTTACTTCACCCTGTTGCTTATAAGAACTATATCTATGTAAATCTATACCAAGCGCATCACCAAAACGCGGCATATTATTAATTAAAAGATATGAGTTGATCTGCCCTTGATCATAATTAATAAAGTCATCATAAATTCCACTAGATTTTAGTTCATATAAATTGGTTTCTGCTGAAATCATATTAAAACTTTCTACGCCCCAATCACCATCAATATTGGCAATCACAGCGTCTCCTTGTAACCGTCCAATACTATGCGGTTGTAATTCTGTAAATGCAGCAATAACCGGAGCCAACCCAACATCAAAACTAATATCTACATGACTTGCATTTTTTTTAAATTGTGTAATGATTTTTCCATTCACATGAATTGTAGGTTTACTATGTGAACCCACTACAAGTACTACATCATTAAAAATAAGATCCGCACCTTCATTTTTGAGCCACCCAGAAATATGTGTAGGCCCTAAATCAGGCAACGAAACACCAAACTGCCCGCCCAGATGTGTAATTTCATTAGATTGCAAATCGACATCCATCGCAATTCGATAGTTTGAAAGCTCATTAAATTGTGCTGCTAACATGCCGTTAACTTGCAAAAGCGAGCTATTTTCTTTCCCAATATGCAAGTTTGTGTTTTGCAATACAAATTCTGATTCATTTGCTACAAGCAAACTTGTTAGCTGTACAGGTCCAATTTTTGGTAATTCCAAATCAAATAAGCTATTGAGTTGCGCAATCGAAGAAAATTGAATATCTGTGTTTAACTTTAGTTCTGGAAATTTTGTTAACTCTTGCTTGAAAGGAATTACCCCAATATCTCCTTTTAATTGGATTAAATTTTTATTAGGCTCTCCAAGTTTTATATCAGCATTGTAAATACTCACCGAATCTTGACTGACGGCTAAAGCCAATGAGCCATCGACAAACCCAAAATCTGGAATGCCTTTTTTATTGAGAAAATTTATTGATGAAATACTCGGAGCATTAATTTTTAAATTTAAATCTGCATCATCTTTAGTAAGAGTGTAGCCTTCAGGATGTAGATCAGCATTTCCACTAAGTTGCAATTCTGCATTGTTTGATGATTTTGCAACTAGGTTTAAATTCTGTAACGAAATTTTATTCAAATCCCCATATAACTCGCCTTCAAGATTAGCACTTTGCATTTGGTTATTTTGTTTAAATAAAAACCAGGAAAGGACTTCTGGATTTGTTGAATTTCCCTTAAAGCGTAAATCAAATCCTTTTCCATTAAGCGCATCTTCTATTGCTCCTGTAATATGTATATTCACTTCGTCATCCCGCTGTAAGTTCATTTCAATTTCTTTAAGTTGTGGCGAACTGTAATCACCATACACTTTGAATGAACTTTGTAACTCGCCTAATACAGGGATCTCATCCCATACTATTTCAATAAAATTTTGAAGTTGTAATACTGAAGACTGAACTTGCAAATCAAGGCCGTGTCCCGTTAGAGGTTTGTCTATCTTGCCCTGAATATTTACAGTGATAGGCTCACTATTTAATGACAATGTAAGATCTATAGGCTCCTTATTTTCTAAATGTTTTCTAATCGAGCCGAATTCGCCATTTAAATGGTATTCTTTTCCTCTTATTTCACCAATCGCCTCTAACAAGACGGGCTGATATAAACCTTGTTCCTTAAAATCCAGTTGACCTAAATAAAAATTATGTAAAGAACCAGGAGATTGTTCTTGATAAGAAAATTTTATATTTTTAAATGTTGCATTATTTATTACAACAGGAGGAAGACTAATACTTTCAAAATCAAATTCTTCATCATTTTCTTGTATTGATTCTACTTGTAAGAAATTAACATCCTCTAACACAAGCTCATTAAACCAAAACACCCCTGTATCTATATAGGAACTCAAACGAAAATTAATTAGTAATTTTCCGATTGTTATTTTTGTATCGTTATCATATGAATTTAAACTAATATCATTTGTAGTAAGTTTTGTGTTTTCAGAAAATTCTAGTTCGAAAGGTCCATGAATTTGTAGTTCACTATTTAGATAATTTTTTGCAGCCCAAATTAGTAAATTCTTGTAATGTGTTTCATCTAAAAACTGAGTTGTGCCAATTAGGATCAGTGTGATCACTAAAATAACACCCACGAATGAAAGTAATAAACGTTTAATCCATTTCATTATAATTATTATTCTTGAAATATAAGTAATGAATTACATTACTTTAGTCTGAAGCTAGTTTTTTATTTTATCATTATTAATCAGCATCTGTGACACTTCTACAAACGTATAAAATATTGAAATTGATATGGAAGATTAAACAACCAATTTTCTAAGGTAAATTTCGAATGATACTAGATATTGATTCTAAAACTTGCGGATTGGTAATTGCCTCATAGATACCTGTCATAACAAATTGAACACCAATACATACAAGTATAAATCCCATCAGTCTAGTGATTACTGTACCACCTGTAACTCCTATCAGTGATTGAACTTTTTCGGATGCCCTCAAAACCATCCATGAAACAATGGCAACTACAATAATCCCTACTGCAATTGCTATGTGTTCTCGAAAATTTTCTGCTTCAGTTGCCATACTAATGGTTACTGCAATTGCGCCTGGACCACTCATTAATGGAAGAGCAAGTGGAGTAAATGCAATTTCTTCGCTTTGTCGGGCCTCATCTTCACTTTCAGAAGAAAGTTTTTTAGTTGCACTTTCTGTATTGAGCATACTGAATCCCATACTTGCAATGATGAGCCCGCCCGCTATACGCAAAGCATTATGTGATATTCCAAAAAAATTCAAAATGATCGCACCACCAACAAACGCAACGAGCAAAATAATAGCCATATATATTGTGGCCATGCGCGCCGTTTTACGACGTTGTTCTGTCGTAAACTGCTGTGTTAATGCTATAAAAACAGGAACTGTGCTAAAAGGATTAACTATGGGAAGTAACGCCACAAACGTTGCAACTACAAGAATGTCTCCATTAGCTAACATTGATTTTATGCAAATTCACTTTTTTAGTATTTGTGAATATTTTGAAATTAAATAATGAATATTAAACTCAAAAATCTAATTTAAATTTCGTGAATTAATTTTATAACCCAAAAAGCCCCGCTGTCACGGGGCTTTTACTTCACAGTTAGATTACCAATTATCGACGTCTTCTGTCTCTATCACCTCTTCGACCACCATCTCGATGGCGCATTCGATCACCTCTTCTATCATTGCGGGCCATGTCACGATGGCGTCGGTCACCTCGATAACCTCGGTCATAATCATGACGTTTGTGATGGCGCTTTCGATGTTTGTAGCGATGGCCATCTTTGTATCCATGTTTATAGCCCTTGCGATATCCGCGATGCCCATAGTCATGGTACTTTTTGTAATGATGTTTCTTGTAATGATGCTTTTTATGTTTGTAATAGTGCCTCGGGTAATGATGCTTACCATAATAATGTTTTTTATAGTGGCGCTTATGATGACCATGACCGTGACCGTGACCGTGATAATGGTGACCACGATGACGAGGTTTGTAGTATTGACCGGGATAAGCATAATCACTGTAGCCAATGAAAAAGCTCCATGGAAAATCGTGGTAGCCCAATCCACTAAACACAGATCCGCTAGCCTGTGCAGTTGATGCACCGGTCAATAACAGCATCCCTACCGAAATAAAAATTAGTTTTTTCCTAATATTCATTATTCTCCTCCAGTCTTTTTTCGCTATCGATACCCCCTAAAACGCTTATCACCATCAATTGGTTGACGAAAGTCAAAATGTAAAACTATTAATCTATAACTCATTGATTTTATTAATATAATTGTTAAATACATCGATCACTATTTATACGAATTGTTTTTCAGCACGTAAGAATTAAATAGCTCATCCATTTTCTTACCAATGTACATCAAGATGACTGAATTTAGGACAAGTAAGAAAAGCGTAATTAAGTAAGAAGTATATTAAAATAGAATCCATGCCCACCATTGATGACACCGATACTGATATCTTTTCAGATATTTCAGAACAAGAAGAGGAATTAAATATTCCTAAACTTGATCTGGAATCTTTACAAACCGATGACTCTGCAAGCCGTTTACAAAAAGAGTTGCAGGCAAAATTAAACAATGCAATTGAGTTTTCAAATGAACAAGCAAGATATATTGCTGAACTGCAAGAAAAACTTTCTGATATAGATGAAGTTAAATCATTGCTTGGAAAGGCTACTGAACGAAACATTGAATTAAGTTCCGACGTATTAACACGCGATACTTTAATTGAAGAGAATGAAGATGAAATTGCATCTTTGCGAGAACAGTTGGGACTCATTGAAGACTTAAAAGCTCAATTGAATCAAGCGGACGAAGATAATCTAAAACTAAACAATCGACTTGAAGAACAGTATTTACAACACACAACAAAGGTTGGAGAACTCGAAGATCAATTAACATCGTTTACTGAAAAACAAAAACACACAGAAGATCGTAGTGCAGAGATCGAAGCGCTACATGATGAATTGGATAATATGAATATTATTATCCATCATCTAAAGGATGAAATTGATAAACGTATGGAAAAAGAGACTACACTTAAGGAGAAAGTAGCTAAAACCAATGGACTTATTGAAAAGCAAAATGCAAAAATTAAACAGCAAGATACTGAGATTAATGACCTAAGAAAACTACGTATAGAAATTAAAAATCGTGACGAAGAAATTTTAAATCTTTCACAAAAATTAGATAATGAGAAATCTCATTCAAAATCTATTGAGCAAGAAGTAGAAGAAACACGCTCAATTGCTTTGAATTTGAAAGATAAAATTGAGGTGGCAAACAAACGTATACCATCTTTAGAAACTGATATTAAAAATTATCAAGACAAATTAGCTTCTCTTAGGGTGGACATCGAAACCCGAAACAAGCTGATCGAAACCCTAAATAACTCGCTTAAATTACGCGAAAATAAAATCTCATCTCTAGAAAATGTACTTAAACAAGCTAAGGAACAGGTAGCTCCATTACGTCATGACTTAACCGCGCAAGAAGTTCGTATCCGGGAATTAGAGTCTTTATTTCAGGAAAAGAAAAAAATTGTTCCTATTTCAAACTCTGAATCTGATCAATCTGAGCCCAACGATCAGTAATCTTTGAATACAAAATTAAACCTGCGTAACTAAATAATTAAATGCACTTAACGCTGCCTTGGCACCTTCTCCGGCGGCAATAATAATTTGATTTTCCTTGCCATCGGCCACATCACCTGCAGCAAATATTCCTCTTATTCCAGTATCACCATTTCGGTCTATTTTAATTTGACCTCGTTCGGTTGTTTCAACCAAATCTAAAATAAAGTCTGAATTGGGATATAAACCAATTTCTATAAACACACCGTCTACTTTTATTTCTTTTTCTTTATTCGAATTTTTATCTTTTACAATAAGCGCTTTAACACTCTCATCACCTTTAATTTCAAGTGGCTGATGATATTTTAATGAAGTTATATTTTTTGCACTTCTGACTTTGTCCTGCAAAATTTCATCACCTGACCAACTTGATTTTGTAATCAAATGTACTGAATTTGCGATGCCGTTCATTTCAATGGCAGCCTCTAATGCAGAATTTCCTCCACCGATAATTGCTATGTCTAAACCTTTAAATAAAGGGCCATCGCAGGTAGAACAATAGACTACTCCTCTTCCAGAATATTCTTTTTCGCCAGGGATATTCAGTTTTCGTTTAAACGCGCCCGTTGCAATGATGACTGCCTTGGCACAAATACGTTGGTCAGATTCTGTGTAAATCTGTTTGCACTTACTCTCAACTTCAATTTTTTTGATTTTTTCTCCCAGCATGGTCTCTATGTCATATTCTTTTACATGTCTTGAGAACATATCGACTAAATCTGGTCCGGTAATCATTTCAAACCCAGGATAATTTCCAATTTCGTATGTAGTCCCCACTTGCCCGCCACTGTCATATGCAATCATTATAGTTTTCAAGTTTTTACGAGCAGCATATATGGCTGCAGTCATTCCGGCAGGTCCTGCACCTAATACAGCGACATCATAAATTTTATACAGTGGTTTTTGTAACTCAAGCCCCAGCTTTTGATCCAGCAGGCCAGTTGCATTTAAATGCGCTAAGTCATCATAACCACCGACAGATTCATCATTAATGAAAATTTGTGGCACTGTTCGCCTTTGTGAGCGTTGAATCATTTCCTCTTCGCACTTGATATCACTGGTTACATCAATTTCTTTGTAATCTATATTTTTAGATTTAAGAAGTGATTTAGCCTTAGCACAATACGGACACCATTCTTTAGAATAGACTTCGACTTTATTCATAATTCACCTCTATTTTTCATTTTTGTTTAAACTCAGCCATGACTATGATCTGTTTGTTTATTTTCGTTCATATTTGAACTCATTACATGTTAAATAGCTATGCCTTGTTTAGAATCATTGTTATTTCGATTTAATATAGTAATACCTCATACAAAATTAATAACCACTCGTATCAAAGTATTTGTGGATTGGATGACAGAAGAATTAAAAAGTCGAATAAACTAAATAACTAAGGAAGAATAATTCCCAAAGAAAATGTAATTGCTACAGAAGAATTGTCCCCTACATCTGGAGATATTCGGGAAACTAAATACACCTTTTTATAATGTAGTTGAACTTCTGGAATGATGATTGGCTGTACCTCATTAGCATCTGTATCATCTTCATAGCCCGTTACCACTCCACCTACCACACCTAATTTTATAAATTTGTATTCAATCGGTAGCCATTTAGCCCCTGCATAAATCGATAGCTTTTCGTATGAGTTATTAAACGCACCTGCTACTGCAAATATCGTAGGTTTAATTTCATAGTTATAGCCCGCACCGATATTAACCTCATTAAAGTCGTCATCACCACTCTCATCGAAATGATAAGAAGTAACATGAATTTCAACTTCATGCGCCTGACAGGGAAAAAATAGAAATAATAAAATTAGTGTTATTACAATAAAATTACTAATCGTCATTCTATAAATACTTAACCCAGATCAAATTACAATATGACGATTTAAGTGCAAAATCTGTGCTGAATGCACAATATAGAAATAAAAACGGGTGATTATTCACATAATCACCCGTTAGATTAGACCTTCTATATCAAAGGGTTGCTGGATTTTTGTTTTTTATCTCTTGCCATTTTTCATCGGCAGCTTTTATGCGACCTGGCACATCCTTAAGCCATGCGTCTTGAACATTTGCATCAAGATTGAGGTACAAACGATTATCCACTACACGCCATACTTCAGGATCGCCTACAAATTTTTTGCCAACTGATACACCATAAGCACAGTAGCCACCATAGGCAGGTACATAGCGCTCTGGATCAGTTTTGAAGGTTTCTAAATTTTCCTGGCTGGAAAAAATATAGGTTTCGCCGTCATGCACTGCTGTGAAATGTCCATTTCCACGCACTGGTCGTTTTTCAGCTTGGTATGAAACCACATCATATCCTTGAACAGCAGGTGTGCTATTTGTATGTCCTGCAGCCTGCGCAACAGCGGTTAAGCTAAATAGAGTTAATATTACAATTAAGTAGTAATTTAATTTCATGGTCAGTCTCCTATACACTTTGTTTACTGATAATTCAGGTAGATTATCTTTACAGCAACCAATCGAACATGGGTGGAGCTCTTATTTACATGTCTAATCGTCCAATTCAGTAATGGATGTTTTAAGCGACCTTCTTAATACTTTTCGTATTCAGTCTAAGGTATTCCATAACGGCCAGTATTGCGGAAATTGGAATATTGATACTTCTGGCACCAATAAAGCATCCTTTCATATCGTCACACATGGAGTGTGTGAGCTTTTACTCGAACAAGGAAAAAAACACAAAGGCTTGCTGCAGACCGGTGATCTAGTTTTGTTCCCCAGAGATTTAGAACACCGATTAAGCAATGAAATAAATTCAACAATCTCATTAAATAGTGTTACCTCCCGTAGTTTTTCTGACGGACTTCAGTCTGATGGGACAGGTTTGGTCTGCGGACATCTAGAATTTGAACATTCATATAATAATTTACTGTTTGACCTATTACCGGATTACGTAGTGGTGTGCAGTAATGATAGTCCATGGAATGTCCAGCTAAAGCCTGTTTTAGAAGTCATCATTTTTGAATCCAAATCGGAACTACCGGGCACTCAAGTCACGCTAAATCGTTTAACTGAAGTTGTCTTTATGATTTTAATACGTGAATACATTGATCGTGGATATGCCAATTCTGGTCTAGCTGCAGCACTACAAGACAAACGTATGGCATCCATGCTAAATGCAATCCATACTAATCCAGCAAATGAATGGACAGTAGAGGCCATGGCAGAACTTGCTTTCATGTCAAGATCTGCATTTGCTAAAAGCTTTAAAGAGATGTTGAATTTGTCACCCTTAGCATATCTTCAACGATTACGCATGCATAATGCTTATCGTTGGCTGCGTGATGAAAATATTACAATTTCAGAAGCAGCATCAAGAACAGGTTATGCAACTGAAGCCTCCTTCTCTAAAGCGTTTAAACGAGAAATTGGAAAATCCCCAAGTTTAATTAAAAATTAATATCAATAATAAACCAAGTATTTCATTAGTCAGGAATTAATTATGAGAACATTAATACCTAAAATTATTTTTTTACTATTTTGTCTATTTTTTTCGACTAGTGCCCTTAGCGGGCTAGTGCTGTTAAATAACGGAGATCGTATTACAGGAGTAATTGATCAAAAAGAAGGTGAAATTTTAAAAATCAAAACATCATATGCTGGAGAACTATCTATCAAATGGGCTGAAGTAAAAAGCATAACTTCAGACAGCCAGATGAAAGTAGTATTAGTGAATGGTGAAATTATTGATGGGGCTGAAAAGCTATATGATACAAGTAGTGGAGAGATTAAAGAGGACCAAGTTGTCGTCAAGTCGGTAGATATTAAGCGCGTGCAAGCTATTAACCCATTCGAAGAACCAAAATTTGTATGGACAGGAATGGTGAATTTTGGTGCAGATATCGATCGCGGGAATACTAATGAAGATGACTATCAACTTGATGCAAATTCAACTCTACGCTGGCTTGATCGACGATTCGTTTTTAAATTCGATGGAGATATTGAAGAAACGGATGGAAGTAAGACCAAACAGGAAGCCAATTTTAATTTGGACTATGATCATTTTATTACTGAAAAATGGTATGTAACGGGTGGTGCTTTTTTAGAGCACGACAGGTTTGAAGATTTAGATCTAAGAACAACAGTAGGCATGGGTTTAGGATACCAGTTCATAGAAAATAAACGTACGCATCTTAATGCAAGAGGACTACTAGGTTGGGTATTTGAGGATTTTGATGAAGATAGAAACAATGACTTTCCAACCTTTGTATGGAATTTCGAATTCGAACATTACTTATTTAAGACATGGCAATTACAGGTATTCCATAATCACATATTCAGACAAAGCTTAGAAAGCGGCAACGAATTTATTTATGTTTCAAAAACAGGTCTACGCATCCCGCTAACCGATAGTTTTTATTCTACCTTCCAATTTAATTACGACTGGGATAATGAGCCATCGGAAGGACAAGAAGAAGAAGATCGAGAAACCTTGGTTACGGTGGGATACAAATGGTAAAGAACAATTAAATAACTGATTTATTTTGTGAGTAAAGAATTAATACTAGCGATTGATCAAGGCACCACAAGTTCACGCGCCATTGTGTTTTCGATGGATGGAAACATTCATGCCAGCGCACAACAAGAATTTACTCAAAACTTTCCACAGGATGGTTGGGTAGAGCATGACCCTGAAGAAATTTGGCGAACTACGTTTAATGTTTGCAAAGAAGTTATACAAACCTGTAATGCCCCAATTTCAGCCATTGGAATTACCAATCAACGAGAAACCACAGTAGTTTGGGATAAAAAAACTGGCAAACCGATTTACAACGCCATTGTTTGGCAAGATCGTCGAACAGCAAACAAATGTCATGAATTAAAACAAGCTAAGCATGAATCTACAGTGAATGACAAAACAGGTTTGTTGCTAGACCCCTATTTTTCAGCCAGTAAAATTGAATGGATTTTAAATAACGTACCCGATGCCAGATCCAAAGCTGAAAATGGACAACTCGCATTTGGTACCATTGATTGTTTTTTAATTTGGCGCTTAACCGAAGGCCAATGTCACGTAACCGATGCAACCAATGCATCCCGCACTTTATTGTTCAATATACACGAAAACGAATGGGATCAAGACTTACTGGGTTTATTTAATATTCCAGCCAGCTTGCTCCCCGAAGTGAAAGACTGTGCGGATGATTTTGGCGAGACCACATTATTTGGAAAAACTATCCCAATACTAGGCGTAGCAGGTGATCAACAGGCAGCGAGTATCGGTCAATCCTGCTTTTCTACAGGCATGATTAAAAGTACCTATGGTACTGGTTGTTTTGCCTTAATAAATACTGGCGAACAAATAATTAATTCTGAGAATCGTTTGCTAACCACGATCAATTATCGTATTAACAGCCAAACATCTTATGCACTAGAAGGCTCTATATTTATGGCAGGTGCTGCCGTTCAATGGTTAAGAGACGGCATTAAAATAATTGAGTCTGCAAAACAAACAGAAACTCTAGTTCAAAGTTTAGAAACTAATAACGGTGTATATCTTGTACCAGCATTCACTGGGTTGGGTGCGCCCTATTGGAATCCAAATGCACGTGCAGCAATATTTGGGATGACACGTGATACCAGTCGAGCCGAATTTGTGCGTGCAGCCTTAGAGTCCGTTTGCTATCAAACTCACGATTTAGTGCAAGCTATGCAACAAGATGGCACTTCTTTAAACTCAATTCGGGTAGACGGCGGAATGGTTGCAAATGACTGGGTATGCCAATTTTTAGCCGACATCATAGACATTCCTGTAGAACGACCAAGCATTATCGAAACCACTGCTCTGGGTGCCGCCTATTTAGCCGCACTGAAACTTGGAGTTTTTAGTTCACTGGATGAAATTGCACAACATTGGAAGTGCGACAAAACGTTTACGCCCTCCATGGATGCAGATGAACGTAGCAATCTCCTTAAAAACTGGTTTTTTGCAGTAAATTGCGTACAGAAATTCGCCGAGGCGAAAATCCATTAGCGACACACTACTGTATCGAATACTGTAAATTCATTCGAATTTCGGTCATTTATCTGTAATTCCCAGTAACAGTATTGTAATAATTCTGAAATATAAGGAGAGTATGGCATGTCCACTTTTATGCTAGCGCTCTTAAGTATTGCTACCTGTTATTCCAATGGTACTGATTTATTTAGATTATAAATAAACACTTAAAAGACCAATTCCCGTTACCTATTGACTGGTAATAATTTGTATTTACTGGAATTTATACACTAGTAAATTTTCAATGCATCGATTCATTTCTTTATCAGTTATTTCATTTCGTTGATACAAAGAATTACATAAATTTGCAGCCGCAATAGTCTGTATTGAGTTTGATTTAAATAAATTTAAGGCTTCTCCCTGAGAATTGGCGATGTCTTTAATTACAAGTGGACTTAACATGCCAGCTGTTTCCAAGACTGGACACTGAATAATGTTATGCAGTGCAGTTAATAGCTTTGGCCCAATAAACTGTGGAGACATTAATCCAACATTATTAAGTACCAAACGCTTTGCAGTATCTAAATAAAAATCTAAAAACACATTCCCCGTACGATACATCATAAATGCATTGTGAACTTTTTTATGCACAGTTAGTGTATGTGCATGTTTATTTGACTCTTGAATCCATATCTCTCTCCCCAACGCATAACTTACTTGCGGTACTTTAAAATTTTCAGGATCAAAGATTAAAAAATCGGCATCACACCAAATAACCATATCGAATTCATTCTTTAGTGCATCTTGAAGTGCTATCAGTCTGGCCAAATCACTGACAATCACAGTTTGATATTGCAGTTTTTTGAATAGCTCAGGCTCGACTAAACTGAAAACTTCATCTCCATATAATTTATATTCGTAGCCATTATGTTCACTCCATTGCTGTACAGAAATTAAGCATTGCTTCATCCAAGTAGCTGTGATTACGTCTGGTGCAGACTGTATTACGATGGTTTTTTTCACTTGAAATTTCTAAATGTACAGCTGTTTAATTTTTGAACAGTATAGTTTTGATAGTTTGCAACAAGAATTTTCTGTAAGTCCTTGTTCAATTTACAAAGCAAAATTTTAAGAAAAATTTCTCTCTAATTTAACCGAGTTTAATTAGTCCAAAGTACATAGTACCTAGTTAATCCGATATATATTAATATTCATTCTGAGTTTATTTTTATACAAAAAAATAAATAATCAATAAATTCAATTTCAAAGGAAGAGATTAATAATAATGTCTGCCCATGTACTTCAGCTTGTACTTTTTTCAACAATAACTTTTTCGCTTGGTCTTTTAGTAGGTTGGTACTTTTGGGGACGTTTAAAACAAGAAATTTCCTCAATGGAAAATCTGTGGTTAAGACGTTTAAGTAATTTAGACCAAGACTACCAATCCAGTCGAACGCAAGCAGAAAATCTTGAAGATAAATTAAACGCTAAAAACACTCAGTTAAGAACCCTGGAGAAAGCGCTCAATTCCATACGAGAAAATTACGATTCGGCTAAAGAAAATAGCAAACATATTCAACAAAAACTCGACATCGCTGTTAATCATTGTCACGAATTAAATGAGCAAATTATTGAGTTGAGTAGCTCAGAAAATGAAGTATCTGAATTAAAAACACTATTAGGGAAGGCCACTGAGAAAATTAACTTATTAGTAAACGATATTCAGTTAAAAGAAGAAGAAATTTCCCAATTAAAAGAAAAAACAACCGCAATAAAAGATTTAAGGGCACAACTGGGGATCACCACAGAACAAAACAGAACCATTACATACGAATTAGATGCTCGAGAACATGAGCTTTCTTCGTTGCGTGCAAAACTATCTACAATTGATGAGTTAAAAAAGAACTACAGTAAAGTTCTCAAACAAAAAGATTTGCTCAGCGATGAACTTGATAACATGCGAACACAATTCAAAGCTAAAAGCAAAGAATTTGAAAGTCAGATTTTGTCGAATACAAGTTTAAAAAATGACTATGAAGCAAATTTAAAAAGTAATTTTAATTTTCAAAATGAAATTAATTCTTCCGCAAAAATTATAGAACAGTTAAAAAGAGAATTGATTCAACAAGAACAAAAAATAGATCAGCTCAAGCAAAAATTAAATCAAGAAAATGAGCAAACGAAAAGTACTCAAACAGAATTAAAAGATGCATATGCGCAAGTGGGTAACCTTCAAAATGCCTTGGAAGAAGCCAAGCAATGTATTCCAGCGCTGGAGGATAATATTCGCCTGCGCGATCGTAAAATCTTATCCTTAGATGAAGATGTCGCTAATTTAAACAAGAAAATTACAATGATGGAAATTTCCCTAGAAGACAGAGAAAACACCATATCAACCTTACAAAATGAATTTATACAGACTGATAAATCACTCTCTGCTCTGAATAACGAAATCATTATTCGTGATGAAAAAATTGAAGAGCTTACCCATCAGCTAAAAGAATTATCAAAGGTTACATCTGTTCAATCAAATGGTATTAATGAACGAACTACTCATAAAACCAATGATAAATATGGAATTATACGTGATGAAATGAATGAGAATTCTCGCAAACCAGACGATTTGAAACTCATTTACGGAGTTGGACCAAAACTTGAAAAAGTTTTACACCGCCTTGGAATTTATCATTACGAACAAATTGCTGAATTTAAGTGTGAGGATTTTGAATGTATTGATGCGCAGCTAGGGAATTTTCGTGGACGAATAAAACGCGACCGTTGGATCTCACAAGCCAGAGAATTACATAAAGAATATTATAGTTAAGTAATTTTGTATGTAATTAGCAAGACAGTTGTGCAACGTTACTGGTTCTTTACGTTCTCTTAGAGGTTTATAGCCAGACCTACCCAAATGGTCTAATTCCTGCGTATGAACGGTCTCTCCACGACTGGAACAGTCATACACTTCGCATAACAATAATCTCAATACAATTTATTGAGGTTATTGTTATGAAATACCTTTCTATTATTTTATTCGCATTTTCAGTTTCCGCTTTTGCTGCTGAGGAATACGTTTGTCACTACGAGGATGAACGAAGGCTGATTAGCGTTGTATATGAAAATGACCAAGAGCCTGTACCCTGTGAAGTGCAGTATGATAAAGGTCAGGGCGTACAATCTTTATGGAATGCTCAAGCAGAAGCTGGCTATTGTGAAAATAAAGCCGCTGAATTTGTAGCGAAGCAGGAAGAGTGGGGTTGGTCATGTGAAAAAGTTCAACCTGCTACTACAGCTGAAAATGTACATACTGAAATGTTCTAACAGCAGAACATTTTCCTTTAAAAAAGCCTCGATATTTCGAGGCTTTTTTTGCTTTAAATTAGAATAAATGTAACTGTTTATAGTATTAGACTCTATACTAGGCATCACTATTTATGCTTAGTATCCGCTCCATTCAACCGACTCAAAATAATGAGGGACGTTTGCAAAAAGCGTTCTTACTAGTATTGTCTTTCACATTATTGCTATGGGTTATCAAAATTTTATCCAACTACTTCGGTTTAGAGTATTGGAAGCTTGGTGTTTTTCCTGGTGAAGCAAAAGGATTAATTGGGATTATAACTGCACCTTTGATTCATGGTTCATTCAGTCACTTAATTTCTAACACTCCAGCAATAATTATACTGGGTACTGCATTACTCTTTGGGTATCCAAAATCCTGGCCCTTCGTGTTGCCTATCATTTGGATTGTTTCAGGATTAGGTGTTTGGTTTACCGCGAGACCTGTTTATCACTTTGGTGCGAGTGGTCTCACCTATGGACTAATGGCATTTGTTTTTCTAATTGGAATTCTGCGACGTGATCGCTTAGCAATAATTCTTTCTCTTATCGTGTTCTTCTTATATGGCACAATGATTTGGGGACTTTTTCCTCACCTACCCGGTGTATCATTTGAAACTCATTTATGGGGCGCAGGTGTAGGGTGTGCTTGTGCTATTTTATTTAGAAATCGTGATGAACCTTTAGCTGAAAAACATTATGACTGGGAAAATGAAGATGATGAATCAAATGACTGGGGCTTAGAGTACGAGAAAGACGAAGACAACAAGTTTTAAAACAATGGCATCACAAAAATTTATCAAGCTACAAAAAAAACTACGTCGTCAAACCGGCAAAGCGATAACAGATTACCACATGATTGATGATGGTGATCGAATTATGGTGTGCTTATCTGGCGGCAAAGATTCCTACACAATGCTAGACATGCTAATGCAATTACGGCCCATTGCGCCGGTTAGCTTTGAATTAGTCGCCGTGAACTTAGACCAAAAACAACCCGGTTTCCCAGAGCATGTGTTACCAGACTTTTTAAAAACCCTAGGAATTGAGTTTCATATTATTGAACAAGACACTTATAGTATTGTGCAAGAAAAAATCCCTGCTGGAAAAACTAGTTGCTCGTTGTGTTCCCGTCTACGTCGAGGAATTTTGTATAACACAGCAAGTAAATTAGCGATTAATAAAATTGCACTGGGCCATCATATGGATGATGCTGTTGAAACACTATTTATGAATATGTTTCATGGCTCACGTATGAAAACCATGCCGCCTAAATTAATTAGTAATGATCAACGTAATATTGTGATTCGACCTTTAATTTACAGTCGCGAAAAAGATATTGAGAAATACGCAAACAAGAGTAAATTTCCTATTATTCCTTGTAATCTTTGTGGCTCTCAGCCCAACTTGGAACGCAAACGCATCAAACAAATGTTAAATGAATGGGATACAAATTCTCCAGGACGCGTAAAAAATATATTCCGGGCGATGCAAAACATCACACCCAGTCATATGCTAGACAATAAATTATTTGATTTTGACGCAATGCAAAATCACGAATTGTTACTAAAGTTAGAGAAAAATCATTTAGCTATTGATAAAACGCTAAATTAATACACGTCCGTCGCTATCGCTTTTTCTAGCTCTTCTTCCTGTTGCTTCTGATAATCAGACTTACCATGCTTTTGTTTATGCTTTTCTTCTTTCTTGCCTTCTTTTTGTTCTCTGTCCTTGTCTTTACATGCTACTTCTAAATTCGTCTTTGTTGGGTCATTTTCGTGAAGAACACCTGAACGAACAGCTTGAGCACTGCCAATGAAAAACATTCCTAGCATAAATACGATAATAATAGTTAATTTAGTATTCATATTTTTACTCCTACACTGGAATTGTGATACTCATTGTAAACCGATTCTGAAAAAATAGAAGTATGAAAAATCGACCCATCGCCAGCCACTTACTAGTAATCATTCAATTAACCGGCGTCGTATTGAGTTGTTATCCAGTTGGGCTTAACAATCTTGGATCAATCGATTGGTTAGCACTTTGTGCAATTGGAATTGCCTTAGGAATTACAACTTTACTATTCAACAAAATAGGAAACTTTAGTATCTATCCGGAGCCCAAACCCGATGCCGTGCTCATTACCAACGGACCGTACCGATTTGTGCGCCACCCCATGTATACCTCTTTAATCATTATGATGGTTGGTATCGCCATGTATAACGGTCATGAGATTAATATTGTGGGTGTAATTTTGGTTATGGTTTCCGTATTTCTCAAAGCGCGTGTAGAAGAAAAATTATTGCTCACTCATTTCCCCTCCTATGCGGAGTATCAGCAGCATACTCAAAAGTTCATTCCGCATATTTTCTAGTGAACGAATAGAGCAAAAGTACACATAACCATAAAATTAATAAGGTCATTAGAGGATTGGCAGCCACTCCTCTATAATGCGCGGCCCTTTGCAAGGGTATTAATTCCAGGTAAATCCCTGATAAATATAGCTTTAAATCTTAACTTTTTAGTATGGAATCACACTTTTGTAGTAGATCGATTTTCCCTTAAAACTACTACTATATTAGATCTTATTTATAAAGCATAAAAAATAACTGCTGTAGCACGATGAGAATAGCAAATGAACCTGCTCAAGGTCTTTACGACCCTGCCTATGAACACGATGCCTGTGGTGTTGGGTTTGTAGTTGATATTAAAGGTCGCAAATCACATAAGATCGTTGAAAACGCCGTTACCATTCTTAAAAACTTAATTCATCGTGGCGCCTGTGGTTGTGAAGAAAACACAGGTGATGGTGTAGGCATGCTTACCCAATTGCCACATAAATTTTTTATGCGCGTATGCAAAGACATTGGTATCAATTTACCCGAGTTTGGGCAATACGGGGCCGGTATGGTGTTTTTACCAAATGATGCTGGCCAACAAAAACACTGCATGGAGCAATTTGCACGAATTATTTCTGAAGAAGGACAACAGTTATTGGGTTGGCGCGATGTACCCTATGATTCTTCTTCGTTGGGTTCTATGGCAAAAGCGGGAGAACCTACTTTTAAACAGATATTTATCGGCCGCAATGAAAGTTTACGGGATGAAGCTTCTTTTGAGCGGAAGTTATATGTCATTCGTAAACGCATTGAACATGAAATTTCGAACGATTTGAATTTATCAGAAAAGGAACATTTTTATATCCCTTCTCTTTCGTACAAAACATGTGTGTATAAAGGCATGCTTACTGGCTCGCAATTTGAGCCAATGTTTCCAGATATTTCTGAACCTGACTTTGAATCCGCGCTAGCATTAGTTCACCAACGCTTTTCAACAAACACCTTTCCTGCATGGGAGCTTGCACATCCGTTTCGATACATTTCTCACAATGGCGAAATCAATACTGTACGTGGTAATGCAAACTGGATGCGTGCACGTGAATCATTATGTAGTTCTTCTTTATTCGGAGATGATTTACAAAAACTATTTCCGATCGTGATTGAAGGCGGCAGCGATTCCGCCACGTTTGATAACGTAATGGAATTTTTACATATGAGTGGTCGCCCACTACAACATGCGATTTTAATGATGATTCCTGAAGCATGGAGTGGACACGAGACCATGGATACAGCACGCAAAGCCTTTTATGAGTTCCATGCCTGCTTGATGGAACCGTGGGACGGACCGGCTTCCATCGCCTTTACTGATGGCGAAGTCATTGGTGCCGTGCTGGATCGAAATGGTTTGCGTCCTTCTCGTTATTACGTCACTAAAGATGACATGGTGGTGATGGCTTCCGAAGTCGGCGTACTCGACATACCCCCTGAGAATATTCAGATTAAAGATCGCTTACATCCAGGTCGAATCTTTATGGTAGACACACGTCAAGGCCGCATTATTGATGACGAAGAAATTAAAAAAGAGTTTGTAGAACAACATCCGTACGCAGACTGGTTGCAAGAAAATCTTGTTACTTTAGAAGCGTTACCAGCTGCAAAACAGGTAACGGCAGACAACAAAGAGTCATTATTACAGCGCCAACAAGCGTTTGGATATACGCATGAAGATTTGAGAGTATTGATGGCGCCGATGGCTGCAAATGGCTTAGAGCCTACTGGCTCGATGGGTACAGATGCCGCACTTGCTGTGTTATCAAATCGTTCACGCTTATTGTATGACTACTTCAAACAACTGTTTGCTCAAGTAACCAACCCGCCCCTAGATGGGATTCGTGAAGAATTAGTAACTCAGGTAGCCACTACCGTAGGACCAGAACAGAACTTGTTAGAGCCCACGGCACTAAGTTGTCGGCAAGTCAAAATTCCATCCCCCGTATTAACCAATGAATATTTAGCACGCATTCGTGAACTGGATCAGCCAGGTTTAAAATCAAAAACAATTGAGATTCTTTATCCCGTTGCCAACGGTGGAAAAGGTTTAGATCAAGCATTAAAGGATGTTTGTAAACAGGTTGATCAAGCCATTGCCGATGGAACTACCAATATTATTCTGTCTGATCGTGGTCTTACCCGAGAACTTGCTGCTATCCCTGCGTTATTAGCCACGGCTGGCGTACATCATCATTTAATTCGCAACGGCAAACGCACACAAGTAGGTTTGATTTTAGAATCCGGTGAACCACGAGAAGTACATCACTTCGCCGTATTAATTGGTTACGGTATGGGCGCTATCAATCCTTACCTGGCTTTCGAATCGTTAGGTGACATGATTGGTAAAGGTCATTTACCCGAGATGCAGCATGAAAAAGCCGTACAAAATTTTATTAAAGCAGTTAACAAAGGTTTGATTAAAACCATGTCTAAGATGGGCATCTCTACGGTACAGTCCTACCGTGGTGCACAGGTGTTTGAAGCCATAGGACTCAACAAAGAATTTGTAGATCAGTATTTCACTTGGACGGCTTCTCGCATTGGCGGTATAGGCTTAGAAGAAGTGGCCAAGGAAATGAGTATTCGACATCACAATGCATTTCCAGATCGCCCTGCAAAACGACCGGATTTGGATTGGGGTGGTGAGTATCAGTGGCGACGTGATGGTGAGTATCACTTATTTAATCCGGAAACCGTATTCAAGCTGCAGCACTCTACCAGTTCCGGTCAGTTTAGTATTTTTAAAGAATATACCGACAACGTTAATAACCAAAACGAAAACTTGGCAACCTTACGCGGTTTATTCAATTTTAAATATGCCAAAGACCCCATTCCATTAGAAAACGTAGAACCGATTGAGAACATCATGAAACGTTTCTCAACAGGTGCGATGTCCTATGGATCGATTAGCAAACAAGCGCATGAAACCTTGGCTATTGCTATGAATCGAATTGGTGGTAAATCAAATACAGGTGAAGGCGGCGAAGATCCAGATCGATACACACCCGATGCCAATGGTGATTTACGTCGCAGCTCAATTAAACAAGTTGCATCAGGGCGTTTTGGTGTTACCAGTGAATATCTAGTGAATTCAGACGATATTCAAATCAAAATGGCGCAAGGCGCAAAACCGGGTGAAGGTGGACAATTGCCGGGCACAAAAGTGTATCCATGGATTGCTAAAGTTCGTGGTTCAACCCCTGGTGTTGGTTTAATTTCACCTCCACCACATCATGATATCTATTCCATCGAAGATTTAGCACAACTCATTCATGATTTAAAAAATTCCAATCCAGATGCGCGTATCCATGTAAAACTGGTTGCTGAAGTAGGAGTAGGAACCGTAGCAGCAGGCGTTGCTAAAGCCCATTCCGATGTTGTTTTAATTTCTGGTTACGATGGTGGAACCGGGGCTTCACCCATGAGTTCATTAAAGCATGCGGGTTTACCCTGGGAACTTGGACTTGCTGAAACTCAACAAGTGTTAATGATGAACGGCTTACGTGATCGAATTGTTGTACAAACGGATGGCCAATTAAAAACCGGGCGTGATGTCGTGGTCGCAGCTTTGCTTGGTGCCGAAGAATTCGGTTTTTCGACGGCGCCACTAATAGTGATGGGTTGTATCATGATGCGGGTGTGTCATTTAAATACCTGCCCTGTTGGAGTTGCGACTCAAAACCCTGAACTCACCAAAAAATTTACGGGCCAACCTGAGTTTGTAGAAAACTTTTTTAAATTTGTTGCACAAGAAGTGCGTGAATATATGGCGCAACTTGGTTTTAAAACATTGGATGAAATGATAGGTCAGGTAAATCGTTTAGATGTCAATCAAGCAATTGATCATTGGAAAGCACGTGGATTGGATTTCTCCAGCATTTTGATGGAACCCGAAAATCCAATGCAAACCGCTTATCACTGCACTACTGAACAAGATCATGGATTAGATAAATCTTTAGACATGACAAAAATTTTACCGATGTGCAAAAAAGCAATTGAATCTGCGACTCCGGTAAACTTTTCATTAGAAATTAAAAATACCAATCGCACTGTAGGCACTATTCTTGGGCACCACATCACTAAAAAATATGGTGCAAAAGGGTTACCAGAAGATACGGTTACTATTCATTTCCATGGTTCAGCAGGTATGAGCTTTGGTGCCTTTGTTCCTAAAGGGGTCACGCTGACGCTGGAAGGTGATTCCAATGATTATCTAGGGAAAGGCTTATCCGGTGGAAAAATTATTGTTTACCCGCCAGGGGCATCTACCTTTGTCGCCGAGGAGAATATTATTGTAGGTAACGTGCTTTTATATGGTGCGACTTCAGGCGAAGCATATATACGCGGAATAGCTGGCGAACGATTTTGTGTGCGTAATAGTGGTGTGCATACGGTTGTAGAAGGAGTAGGTGATCACGGTTGTGAATATATGACGGGAGGGCGCGTCGTCGTTATTGGTCCTACGGGTCGGAACTTTGCAGCTGGCATGTCGGGTGGTGAAGCCTATGTGCTTGCCAACAAAAGTGAATTTGAAATTTTATGCAATCTAGACATGGTAGATTTAGAAGAGCTGAATGACGATGATGTGGAAATCGTTCGAGGTTTATTAAGCAAACACTGTGAGTACACACAAAGTACTGTGGGTTGCAACATATTAGAAAACTGGAATGAGTATCAATCGAAATTTATCAAAGTCATGCCAAAAGACTATAAACGAGTACTTACCGCGATGAAGCGTGCAAAGGCCGAAGGAACTTCTGTGGATGAAGCAGTGATGGAAGCAGCCCATGGCTAACTTCAAACAGATGAACCAGACTTTCTATAGGAATAGGACCCATGGCTAAGATTACAGGATTCATGGAATATGAACGCGCCAAACAACCCTATCGTCCGGTGGAAGAACGCCTGCAAGATTGGAATCAAGTCATGGCACCTTGGCAAATTGATCCATTACAAGATCAAGCTGCTCGTTGTATGGATTGTGGCATTCCATTTTGTCATCAGGGATGCCCTTTAGGAAATTTAATTCCGGATTGGAATGATTTGGTGTATCGAGATCAATGGCGGGACGCAATCAAACGTTTACATGCGACCAATAATTTTCCTGAATTTACGGGCACCTTATGTCCAGCACCCTGTGAAGGTTCATGTGTGCTTGGAATTAATGATGATCCCGTCACCATTAAAGGGGTTGAACTTACAATTATCGATATTGCTTGGGAAAATGGTTGGATACAACCTCAAATCGCTAATAAAAAAACTGGCAAAAAAATTGCCGTTATTGGTTCAGGTCCAGCAGGACTTGCCGCCGCACAACAACTTGCACGTGCTGGCCATGAAATTACTGTTTTCGAACGTGCAGATCGCATCGGTGGGTTATTACGTTATGGCATCCCTGAATTTAAAATGGAGAAAAAAGTAATTGATCGTCGACTGGAGCAAATGCAAGCTGAAGGTGTGGAATTTAAAACCAATGCTCATGTTGGCGTAAATGTTGAAGTAGATACACTGCAACAAGAATTTGATGTATTGCTTTTAACTGGCGGTGCGTGCGCAGCTCGCGACTTATCGGCAGAAGGACGCGAGTTAAATGGAATTCATCAAGCAATGGAATATTTGCCTATGCAAAATAAAATTTGTGAAGGCGATGCAATCCCCGAAAACTTTGTTAGCGCAAAAGATAAACATGTGGTCATTATTGGAGGCGGTGATACAGGTGCAGATTGTTTAGGCACTGCAAATCGACAGGGCGCCAAATCAGTACATCAACTAGAAATTATGCCTAGACCCCCAGAAGTTCGCTCCAAAAACAATCCATGGCCTGAATGGCCGCGCGTTTTTAGAACAGCTTCTGCACACGAAGAAGGTGTTGAACGTGTGTATTCTGTTTCTACAAAACAATTTGTGAATGATGGAAATGGAAATGTAAAAGCTTTGGAATTAGTAAGCGTTGAAATGAAAAATGATAATGGTCGTATCAGTTTTGAAGAAGTTACGGGAAGCGAAAAAACATTACCATGTGATTTAGCATTACTCGCCATGGGATTTCTGGGACCCGAACAACCTGGTATGTTAGATCAACTTGGTGTGGAATTAGATAATCGTGGTAATGTGAAATGCGATCAAAACTGGATGACTAGCGTTGACGGTGTATTCACTGCAGGCGATATGCAGCGCGGGCAAAGCTTAATCGTGTGGGCCATTGCAGAAGGTCGTTCGGCTGCACATGCCATCGATACTTATTTAATGGGTAAAAGCGAATTACCTTCACCCGTCATTCCAAGTAGTCGACCGCAATAACAAACCTAGCACCTCATACCGTTTATCTGCAGTTTTATACCGTTTATTTCTGATTTTCTTTACCTTTCCTAGGCAATACTTGATTCTGGCGCTGCTCAACTAGAGGAGAGAGCATGCTGCATTTCCAGGAACGCCGCACCGGAGTCGATCGACGTCAAAACACTTCTTTAGATCGCCGAAGTGGTGGAGACAGAAGAGGTAATTCTTCGGGGAAACTTGAATTTATTGAACGTGCCAGATTTAAAGCCTGGTTACAGGATAAAGAAGAGTCCCGATAAAAACTTTATTTAAAACTACAATGTGCATGTTGTGCACATTAGTAGTCCACTAATCGACTACTGTCGTTTCTGCTGTAGATTATGCAGTATGCTGAAATAATGCTGCATCCGATCAATACAAAATCCATTCTTACAAATGCAATGATTGGTGTCTTCCTGCTTAGTTCAATTGTATTTTTTACGTACCTTCAGCACAGCGATCATTCATCGACCTCTCAACTAGCTGCAAAGGAAAGTCAACAGAAGTTAGCTGAAGCAAAACACCAACAACAAGAAAAAATTATTAAACAAAGAATAGCCGAAGACTTTGAACAGGCTTTCGAAAATCAATACACACCACCTGTGGGTTGTGAAAGCTGGAACAATGAAGCAAATACAACATCATGTATTCACCATAAATCAGATGCAAAAAAAGTATATGAAAAAAAATATCTTACCAGTCGAGGCTTTCCTAAAGAAACATTTGAAGAAGTAAAGTCAAGCTATAAAAACTAAGTTACTTCTTTTTCTTCATTTGTTTGCCGATTAGAATTAAGCGGATTACCCGTTCGGCTGCATTTGCTAAATCTGTCTTTGAGTTTTTAATTGCCGCTTCCAGTGTCATATCTTTTGCGGCGGCACTTTCAATTCCATCAATTCCATGATCGAACACATTGCGCGCATCATCAGACAATGCTCCGCCGATTGCGATGACTGGAACGTTATGTTTTTTAGCTGCTTTCGCAACGCCTGCCGGTGTTTTACCAAATGCGGTTTGAAAATCTACACGCCCCTCACCTGTAATTACCAAATCGGCACCTTTTATATATTTACTCAGCTGGGTTGCATCTAACACAATATCCACACCGCTTTGTAACTTCGCATTTGCAAAGGCAAGCAAGCCTGCGCCCAGCCCTCCGGCTGCACCTGCACCCGGCATACGCCCAACATTTTTTTTGAGATCGCGCTTAATCAAAGTTGCGAACTGCTTTAAATTTTCATCCAAGGTTTGCACCATTTTCGGTGTAGCGCCTTTTTGTGGACCGAACACATGTGAGGCGCCTTTTTTTCCATACAAAGGATTTTCTACATCACAAGCAACAATAATTTTTGTTTTTGAAATTCTAGGATGAAGTTGGCTCATATCAATTTTAGAAATTTTAGCCAACATGCCGCCAGATCCTAACTCCTTAATTTCTCTTCCTTGACCATTTAAAAATTTTACTCCGAGTGCCTGTGCCATTCCTGATCCACCATCATTAGTAGCAGAACCTCCAATCCCGATAATTATTTTTTTTGCGCCCCGATTCAGCGCGTCCACCATTAACTGCCCAGTACCATAGGTAGTCGTTTTTAAAGGGTTTTTATCTCGACCCTGAACTAAAGGTAAACCTGACGCTTCTGCCATTTCTATGACGGCAGTATTTTGCTTCGCTAACCAACCATAGTGTGCAGTTACTAATTTGCCAGAAGGTCCTTTCACACGTTTTTTAATAAATTCGCCTTTGGCTGCATCCACCATGGATTGCACAGTTCCTTCACCTCCATCGGCCATTGGCACTTTTACACATTTGGCTTTAGGAAGAACACGCATAATTCCCTGTTCTAAACAACTGGCTACCTCCAGCGAAGTTAAATTTTCTTTAAAAGAATCAGGCGCTATGACGATTTTTTTCATGGCAAATTAGAAATTTTGTTTATTATGTAATGAATTGTAGCCTAAGCATTTGCTCCTTATAAACCATTAAATGGTAATAGTGATAGCACTATCTATTCATAGGCTGGTAACTTAAATGTAATTTTTTTGTACAGACCGACGCATCTGGTTATACTTGTCAACTCATATTAATAATAATATTTCTCTAGATGGAGGGAAAAATGGCTGGAAAATTTGAAATTTATAAAGATAAAAGAGGTGAATTTCGATTTCGATTAAAGGCATCAAATGGTGAAAATATCCTAGCGAGTGAAGGTTATAAGTCTAAACGTGGATGTAGCAATGGCATTGATTGTGTAAAGAAAAATGCTAAATCTAAAAAACAATTTGAAGCAAAAACAGCTCGGAATGGTAAATCTTATTTTGTGTTAAAAGCAAAAAACCATCAGATTGTTGGGAAAAGCGAAATGTATAACTCAGCAAAAAGTATGGAAAATGGCATTGCCAGTGTTGGCAAACATGCCCCCTCTGCGAAAATTGACGATAAATGCTGAGAAACTGAGCCTTTATTTCTATTCAATCGATTAATATTTAGTGATGTATGCTTTTTCATGCATCACTAAAAACTAAAATACCCAATCCGCTTCTTAATCTGTGTATACATTTACACAGTGATCTAATACCGTTTACACTAATTCTTAATAATTAGATAACTCTTCTTTATAGAATAGTTCTAATCCACTAAACAAAAGGAATAGGATTCCATGTATAGCTTTAATCCGATGGCAGACCTCATTTATTCACATAAACCACTCATTAGCCGTATTATTGGCATAGTTACCATCATCACAATCATCGCTGCACTTATCTTATTTATTTAGCATTTATTCCAATTGCTTAATTTCATCTAATATTTCCACTTTTGTATTGCCAATCTCGTTATCTATGCATTTATAAGATGCGTCATCGCTAAACGCGATATTATTATGATTTTGACTCCACACAAGTAAATTGTTTAACAATTATATTTGATGCGATAACCATTCAAAATGAAACTCTTAAAAAGTATTGCAATTGGAATTTTGATTTATGTCTCCTTCTTTTTAATAGAGAAAGCGATTCACTACACAATTTTTCATCTTACTCATAATTTCGGCACAGATAATACTCGCTTAATAATTTCTTCACTATTTTTGAATCTTGCACCAATTGTTGGAGGATTTACAGCAGGCTATCTTAGCCAAAAGGGTTTTGTAGCCGGCGCATGGGTGGGAGTAATTGCAAGCATGTTAAGCCTAGTATTTCATCAAGCCACTGGAGCCAATCCATTAAATCAAGAATTTACTCCGAGCATAATTTTCGATGACGTATTCATCCCCAGCTGCATCGCCTCTATGGCAGGGGCCGCAGGTGAATTAATCCGTTCAAAACGACCTATTTAACTTCGCAATTCTTTATATTTTCTCCAGATTTTAATAACTCATTGAAGTTATTTTAGTTACTTAGAAAATCCACTGGTCTGCAAAATTGTCAGTTTAGAAGAACAGACGATGTGCGCTTTTAGTCTTGGATTACACTACTAAAGTTGTGAATTTCTCCAATGTTTGTGTGCTTTTGCAGCATTAAAATTTAGGTAGAGACGTTGAATTGAGCAATATATGCAGACAAAACACTATCAAATTCTTTGTTTGATAAGTATCACACTTATCTTATCGGCTTGCGCCTATACACAACAATTTATATCAAAAGCTGAGCAAGCTGAAATTGAGAACAATATGGCAGAATCTCAGTTAACTTCAGTTGAAAAATATTTTGGTAAAGCCCCTTTAAGTACAGCTTATAGATTTAGTTTTAAAGGCTCTGATAATGATTCCATTTCATTATTCTTCACACTACATGAAGGAAGTTTTTCTAGTAGCACGCTACGTTACAGAATCAACAACAATTTTCGCACTGAAAGAACATTGCAAGATAAAGATTTACAACTGTACTCTGTGTTTGAAAATACATTACCCAAGCCCGATGACATAGCTTGGCATTCGGTAAACCAATTACATGTCGATAATGCAGAAGAAAATTATCAAGCAATGTTAGAATTTATACGTGAGAAATTGCGCGACACTTGAGTACAGCACTCTTACTGACGAAACTATTAGTTGCGATATAGTTCCAATCATACATGCCGTATAAATTTAAAATCGCAATTTCTTTGCTTACTATATTCTTATCATTTGGAGAAATAGCAAATACCAAAGATCGCTATGAGTATTCAGACTGCATACTTGATCATCTAAATAATGCCAAACTAGATGCGGCTAGCCGCTTTATTGCGGAAGCCTGTGAAGAAAATTATGGCTCAGGACCCAGCAGCAGTGTTACGACTAAAGAACGGCGCTACAATGAATGTCTATTAGAACATATGGTTGGAGTAGAAAGTGTTGACGCAGTCATTCGAATACGTAGGGCCTGTGAGAAAAAATACCGTTAGTGCGCGCTGACAAACGGAGTGTTTTTAAGAATAAATCCAATCATTAGGATGTTGCAATTAAATTTTAAAAGAGTATAGTGCGCCGCCCATGAAAAAATTTATGCAAAAAAATTACCGACATATGTGGCTACATTCCACAGATATGCCTATGAAAGTAGTTCGCATACCTAGTTATCTAATGGACGCCATTCTGTCTATTACAGCGCAGGTGAAATTTCGCCTAGCTTGACCTTCTTTTTATACGGAAGGTTTTAGCTCACCTTCCGGAACTTAACTAAAAACCCCGGTAGCGTGAGCACCGGGGTTTTTTTATTGCATATTAACTTTAGCTTAGACTCAACTAGAGGAGACTTTTTAACTGGAAATAGGAACTTACTATGAAAAATGTAGCCAAAATACTAGAAAATAATGAAAGTGTAAGCTTTATGTTTTTCCTATCTGGAAAGCTTTGGTATCGCACAGAAAGTGGATTTAAATTTCCTGTGCCAATTAAAAGCACTGGACAGTCGGTGTTTCTAAATGAAGACCGCGCCAATCGCTTTTATCCCTATATTAAAGCACATGCAGATAAATTGGCAAAACCAAAAGTTGCGTAACATTTACTTAAATATATGGTGAATTATGAACACTAGTGAAATGACTTTTAACAACAAGGTAAAGTTTATTCGTTACTGTCAGGGCATGGCGTACTATGCCTTGTCTATTCCTTACAGCGAAAAAATGTATAGCTTTCCTGTACCTGTTAAAAATGTAGAAGAAAAAGTATTAGTGAACGAAAATAATTCTATTTTCTTCATGGACTATATTAGTAAAGCTATACAAGAAGGAACACTTACAATATTACCTGCAAGCGTATAAATATTTATTAAACTTACTAAGGAGATTAATATGAAGAAAACGGTTCGTAGACGAAATCCTTTGCACAACCATCCGTTGTTGCATAAAGGTGGTGTACATCGTCAAAGCAATAAGTCGAGACGTAGATTAGATAAAATTAGATTGAAAAAAGAGCATTATCAGCAAAACGCAATCACAAAAGTTTGTTTTGCTGATAATGTTCTTCTTTTCAGCCACATTTAATTCGCCAAGTTCAGTCAAGCCCTTACTACAGATAGCGGTTGCAAGCATTTATTGATTGGGTTAGCCTAAACCTGCTACATTGTTTCAGCTTGAGCTGAGTTATGATGTAACTTCTTAAGCAAATTTCACGCATTCCAAGACATTTTAGATGGCGACAGAGAACTTGAATGAGTAGATATTTGACAGTGTTAACGGGGACAGTTCTATTAATTATCCTTGGTTATTACTGTATTCATATTCACCACGCCCAGCACATTCCGCAAGACATCCATGCGCGAACCTCAAGCGCTCTAGAATCACGCTATCTTGAAAATGTAGTGGTGTATATTGATGGTCGAGATATCACATTAACCGGCTCCGTTTCAGAAGAAAAATTCAGTACAGCCGCTGCAAACACAGCCCGCTCAATAGAAGGAGTGCGCTCTGTAGATAACCGGATCGAGATTAAAGAGGAATAATCGCATGAATTATTTAATTCAAGAAATGTGGGTTTGTTTAATTGTCGCAGCGATTTTAGGTGCAATTATTGGTTGGATATTTAAGCATCTTGGAGCTAACTATCAGCTTGGTGAGCAAGAATCAATTTGGCGTAGCAAGTTAGAACAAGCAGAAAGTGAACGAGACCATTTAAAACGATTAGCCGATTCTTCAAATGCGGCCATCGGATCTACTCCTTCGTATTCGGCTTCGATGAAGCCTACCGATCCAACAAGTTATTCAGTAGAAGAAATTGAAGGTATCGGCAAATCCTATGGCAGAAAACTTGCTGAGAAAGGCATAACCACCACAGAACAATTGTTGGCAAAATGTGGAGACTTAGAAGGACGCATGAAAATTGCAGAACATGTAGGCATTGAAGATTTTGTGGTACGTAAATGGGCCAGTATGTCAGACTTAATGAGAATTGCCGGAATCGCTGGACAATATGCAGAATTAATGGTGTATGCCGGTATCGATTCGGTGCAACATTTAGGACGTGAAAAAGCTGAAGAGCTGGAAGCGAAACTCATTCAATCAAATGAAGAACAAAATCGCGTGAAATCATTGCCAGATTCCACCACCCTAGGTTTCATGATAGAACAGGCCAGAACCATGGCCACCAAGATGCACGACCTATAGCAACAGCCCTAACTTATAGCTCACCCCAACTCTTTCTCTTGCGCCAAGGAATGCGCGTAAGAATTAATCCTAGTACCAAACTACCAAGCGCGGTAATCGCGCCTGTGATAAACCAGCGCCGGTCTTTATGAATGGATTTAAATGCACGGTTTTCTTCTAACGTTGCCTCAAACTGAGCACGCTCCTCTCGCAAAATGGTTTGTAATCGTTCATTTTCTTTTTGCAACTCAACCGGTCGTTTGGAGATACGTTTAATTTTTTCTAATTCAGTAGAAAGTTCTTCGGTGCGTTTTTTTACCTCTAAATCAAAATCTGCTTTGAGTTTGTCATAATCATATTTCAAGGCTGCGTAGCGTTCTCGACCTCCGGGCTGTTCCATTAAAAAACTTTCTAACACCCAACCAATCTTTTGATCTGGTGTGGACACCTTGGCAAACCCATTGACTGCATCAATTTGTAAAACTTTAACTGCCGTTCCACTATCAAGCTGAGTGACAATTTCACTATTTAAATTTTTGCTTCTATGCAAGGTGATTTGAAACTGATCCGTGACATAACGAACAGTCTCGGCAGACGAAATAAGTGAACTAAATAAAAAAAGTAATAAAATTAAAATTTTAATTTTATTACAACGACAGATCATTTCTAGAGATTAAATTTTATCGAGCGGTATGCGTGTTACCTGATAACCATCCTTTTCCATAAGCGCTAATACCCCTTCATCTCCATACAAGTGCAATGCACCTACTGCAATAAATGTGTTTTTTTCACGCATGGGTTTTCGCATATAGTGTTCCATAACAATATTTCGGTCTTTGACTACATGTTTTAAATAGGTTGCTCGATAATGCTCATTCTCAGGTTTATTCGGAATAAAGTTGGTGCTTATTTCATACATTTTTGATAAGTCTTCTTTTAAATAAGCTTCCAACATCAATTCAATAGTATCTCGCATTCTTTCATAACTATCGACCGTGAACTCTAATAATTTCACTTGTACGTCTTGCGGCATTGCGTAGAATGTAACTAAAAATTCCTCAATGCTTTCCACTTGATATAGCTCTTTGTTTTGAGATGCAGCGCGATCAAGTAACTCATAGTCCAAAATTAAATCCTCAGGATTATCCGCTTTCACAGCAAAGCTACGCATTGCAGCCCAAGGCTTTAAGTGCATGATCGTTTCTTTATCTAAACCTAAATCAAGTAGCACTGTCTCTACGCGATCATACAACTCTTTGCCAATGATGCTTTCCAATGTTTGGCCTCTGGGAAGGGTCATATCACCTTTAATCATTTGTCCGCCATGGTAGGGATTCCAGTAGTGGTCACTTGGGAAAGACTCCATTGCAAAACTATCCATTGCATCAAATTTCCCCATGATGGATTTTCGAACATTATTTACTCGCTTATCATTCATATGAATTGTGCCGAACAAATAACCGATCAGTTCTTCATCTTTTTCTATTTTCCAAAACACCCCTTCTTTAAAACGGCCAGACTCAATTTTTGGTTTATTTAATTCTTCCTGTAGTTTTAATAATTCCTTATCAGTAAGCTCTCCAATATCTTCAACAACTGGCGTATGGACTTTTCGCTCACTTGAGTTCGCAAAATTCATCATAAATGTAGCAACTAATATAAAAGAGAAAATAGAAATTAAATACTTATTTAATGATTCTGATTTAAGTAACATTTATTACTCTCCGACTAGACCTAGTATCCGTAAGCTGTTTAGACCCTAATTTTTTAAAAAATATCCTCAAAATAAAAAAGCTGCTTTGGAACACCAATAGCAGCTTAACCAAAACCACCCAGCATATCCTTATGCCTGTTATTTAACTAAAACGTCTTAGTGTTTTAGGTACTTTGTCGTAATCAGCTGAGATTGCTTCGTGTGGACACGCTTCAACACAGGCATAACAACGAATACATTCATTTTCATCAATAAAAAGTGAGTTGTAATATAAACCTGAAGTTTTTGCAGGTGTTACACGTTCAAAGTTTGTAACTTTGCCGCCCCCATTAACTTCAAAATTGGTAGCTTCAACCAAACAATTTGGAACGGGTTTTACAAATAAACATTCGTCACATAACACACATTTGGTGTTATCTACTACCGGAGCGGGCGATCGAAGATCTTCAAATTTATCAAAATAAATATTTTCTTCATCCATACCTGCATTTAACAAGGTTTCAACACCTAAATCGATCATAGGAGGTGGACCACAAAAATAGGCTTTTATATCACCGACAGAAACAATATCTTTAGTTAAATATTCATCTTTAAAATAATCTGTAACAAAACCCTTAGGCCCATCCCAGTCGCTATCTTCATCCTCTTCCGATAAAACCGGAATAAATTCAAACTTATAATTTTTATTCCAATTTCTTTTGATATCTTCCATTTCTTCTTGCAAGTAGAGGTCAGCCTGAGTTCTTGCACCGTAAAAAAAGTAACAATCTCTCTCAACTTGCAAATTACATGCATGCTCTGCAATTGCGTTTACAGCACTCATACCACTTCCACCGGCAATGCAAATCATAGTTTTATTGCTAGGATCCAGTCCAAATTTTCCTAATGGGCCAGAAATCACAACATGCTCACCTTCACGATTTTCTTCCGCTATCCAGCTTGATAGCTTCCCACCATGAACTAATCGAATAAAAAAAGTATGTTCATTTGGATTTTCATTATCGGGTGCTTTAGCAAAGGAATAAGAACGTGGTTTTCTACAGCCAGGAACTTTTATAGTTGCATACTGACCGGCTTTAGGCAGTATTTGAGTTCCGTCCTCACTACACTGAATCACAATTTTAAAAGTGTCGTACGTTAAATTAGATACACTTTTGATAACTCCACTATTTACACTGACACGTTTTGTTTTTATTTCACGGTCAGGCTCGGGTAACTTCCTTATGAATTGATCCATTGGATCGTGAAAGTTTTTTTGTGCCGCTGCCATTTTTTATTTACTCCTCAGCAAAATTTTTTAAAAGCTTAGCTAAAAATTCCCGGATGTTGTTCTTCTGCAAACGCAATTATTTCAGCGTCAGTAGCTTTTACACCCTCGTTCCGTGGGTCTTCACGCCATTTTTTAACATATCCCTTTTTACCTCCCCACTCTTTTAACAATGCTTGTTTACGCATATCTTCACTGGCTTTTTCAACTTCTGCCAAGCAAGAATAAAATGTAGGGCTGGTACCAAAATCGGTAAGCATTTCAGAGTTCAATGCATTTATGTTTACACCACTCGGTGTGTTACTGCCTTTAAATTGCTTTTGCGTGGAACAGATTCCATCCCGATGTCCATCAATAATGACTAAATAAGCATAGGTTTCTCCACGATCATTATAGATACGACATAAGTCACCATCTTCTAACCCACGCTTACTGGCTTCATTAGAATTTAATTCTACGGTGGGGCGAGACATCATGGCTTGCAAACGTGGCACTGACTGGAATGAATCACCAATAAAGTAATGTGACGCACTACTTAGTACTTGAAGAGGATACTTATCTCGCTTTGGATCTTCCTGCCCTTCAATTTCTGGAACATACGTAGGCAATGGATCCACACCTTCTTCTTTTAAGGCATCACACCAAATATCTATTTTCCCGGAAGGTGTTGGCCAACCATTTTTCATGAAGTTTCGACTTTCTGTGGCCGTATTGGCACGCACAAAACCTTTGTTTTCGAAATCTTCATATTTAATACCTTCCATTAGCAAGTTGCTCTTGCCTTGATCGCACAACACATCACGCACAATTTCCTCATCCGTTTGCGTAAAAGCATTATCCCCCTCTTCCACATAACCCATCTTGTCGGCTAATTTACGGAATAATTCGGAGTTACAAACACTTTCACCCAAAGGCTCGATCACCGGCTTGTTCATAGTGAAGTACCAATTACCGTACGTAGCCACCATATCCATACGCTCTAATTGTGTGTCTGCAGGAATTACAACATCGGCATACTGACAGGTGTCAGTCCAGAATGTTTCGTGTACTGCCACAAATAAATCATCACGCATCAAACCTTTACGCACCGCATTCGTATTGGGCGCACAGTTGGCTGGATCTGAGTTATAGACGAATATGCTTTTGATCGGGGGATCCATTTTATTACCATCGGCATCAATGTCTTCCGACAAAGCACGACCAATTTGCACCATATTAATGGTACGTTTCCTCTCCCCTAAATCGGGTCGATGTAAATCATCTGTCATACAGCGAAACCACATTTCTTCTAGATTTCCAAAACAGGCTCCACCACAAGGTTCACGTAACGCACCGGTCACGCAGGGAAGAATTAAAATGGCACGACACATTTGACCGGCATTTTGATGTCGATTTAATCCATAGTTGGCTCGGATAAAGGATTTCTTAGTAGAACCATATTCCAGTGCAAGTTTTTCGATGTCGGCTTCGGATATGCCAGTAATTTTTGAAACTTTATCAAGTGGATAATCTGGAAGCTTGGTTTCTAATAGTGCTTCCCAACCATTGGTTTGTTCTTTTAGAAACTCTAAATCATGTAAGTTGTTATCAACAATCACTTTCATCATACCTAAGGCCAAAGCACCATCTGTACCGGGCTTGGGTTGAATATGCCAATCGGCCATCATGGTGGTTCTAGTGACACGTGGGTCGATAACGATTAACTTCATGCCACGTTCTTTCGCTTCTCGAATAAATGGAATGGCATGTACACCGGTGCTAACTAAATTAGCACCCCACAAAATCATCAAATCAACTTCCTCGGCAGCTTCATGTACCGACATATTGGGATGCGCTAAACCATAGGTATGCAAGCCCGCCCACATAGCAGCATAAATACAAATGGACTGTACTAAACCGGCCGCTTGCATCTTGTTCCAAAATCGCCAGTCCATCGCCCAGTAACCCACCATGCCCATGGTGCCTGAATAGGAATAAGGTTGTACGGCTTCACTACCGTACTCTTTGATTACACTTTTAAAGTTGTCGGTAATGGTATCGAGTGCTTCGTCCCAGGTAATGCGCTCAAATTTTGCGCCGGGACCCTTGGGCCCAACACGCTTATGCGGATACAACACACGATTATCGTTGTACACCAAATCAAGATAATGGTTCACCTTGTTACATAAGTAGCCACGAGTGATGGGGTGAGTAGGATCGCCTTGCACCCGCACAGCTTTACCGCTGCTGTCATTACGCGTAACCAACATGGAACAGGAATCCGGACAATCATGTGGACAGGTTACATGGTGAATGGAATGCCCTTCTGGGGCCTTGATTTTATCGGTTTGCATATAGAATCTCCTGCGCTACTTTGGCCCAACTTGTGATGTGTGTGTTGAGCGAATATTTGACATCTATTATATGTCACTTCCTTACTATACAAACAGTACTATAGTGTTTTGGGGTCTACAATATGAGGTCGAAATCTTTTAAATACGGTCCATAGTAAGACAAAAATCATACTATTTATGTGGATATTGCTATAGCAGGTGTAACTGTTCTTCGTCTTGGTTTTGTACATTCACTAAATTTGAGGTGGTAACTCCCAGTAATCGAACGGCACGGCCTTGCACCTCCGCTTTTTCTAATAATTCGGGTAGCTGTCTTGTAATATCACTCAGTGTAGTAATCTCTTGCCCCAATGTTTTTGCGCGAGTTATTTGTACAAAATTTTCAAATTTTACCTTCACTGTGATGGTTCGTGCTGAAACACCTTTCAGTTGCATTTCTTGCCACACCTCACTGGCCAATGTGGTTAATTTTTCCAACATTTCCCGTTCGTCTTTAATATCTTCCGTATAAGTTTTCTCTGATCCAATTGATTTTCGTGGGCGGTGTTGTTCAACGTTTCGATCATCCTGGCCACGCGCAATATTGAAGTAATATTCGCTGCTTTTACCAAAGATCGGTTTAAGTTCTTCCAAACTCCAGGCCAGCAAATCTTCTCCACAATAAATGCCAAACCGATGCATTTTGGATTCAGTGGCAGGACCAATTCCATGAAACTTGCCAATGGGTAAACGTTTAATAAATTCAAGCCCCTGCTTTTGGGTAATCAATGTGAGTCCGTCCGGTTTGTTCATGTCAGAGGCGATCTTGGCTAAAAATTTGTTATAAGAAATTCCAGCAGAAGCCGTAAGTTCGGTTTCCTCAAAAATTTCTTGTTTAATCGCTTTGGCGACTAAAGTGGCTGAACCAAAACTGCGTTTAGAGTTTGATATATCTAAGTAAGCCTCATCTAATGATAAAGGCTCAACCAAATCGGTATAGCTCAACATCACGTCACGAATTTTCTGGGATACCGCGCGATATACCTCAAAACGTGGGCGTAAAAAAATAGCTTGCGGGCAAAGCCGTAGAGCTTGCGCCGATGGTAGTGCGGAATGAATACCAAACTTTCGGGCTTCATAGCTACATGTGGCCACCACTCCACGTTGCTTTGGATCCCCTCCTACAACCACAGGTTTATTACGGTATTGAGGAAAATCTCTTTGCTCTACAGAGGCATAAAATGCATCCATATCAATATGTATGATTTGTCGCATGACTACAAAACTTTATGCTAAGCATGGGTTCAAATAATTTTAAGAATTAAGTTTCACCCTTAAATTAAATTTTGTTTTAAAATTTGAATCATAATAATTCTATTTCATAACGAGGTACCCCATGGCAGCGTTACATGAAAAAGTACTTTGGCCTCTAGTAGGAGTAATAATCTTCGCTATTCTCATCGTATTTTATATTGATGACCGACGAAGATTAATACACGAAAATACTTCAACACAGGAAGTAACTGACAGCCAAGACTCGATTGCTGAAAACTCTTCTGAGAAATCAGAAATGTCTGAAGTAAATTCTGAAAAGAGCACGGTCGCAGATATAATGAAAAAACCTGAAATGAGTCACTCCCCGAGTAGAGGAAGCTCATCCATTGTGAACCTAGAGTTTTCCGGGACCCTAGAAGAATACCTAGCAAAATATGATGATCAGGCTAAGCCTAAAAAACCCTATGTACGACCCACGCCTACTAAAAATAAATCTTCTAGCTCACGTAGCATTGATGAATACCTAGAAGAATCAAAAGCCGCTAGAAGTATTCAACTAAAAAGATCGGCGCAAGCACATAATGCTTTCTCAGGTTCCATAAGTGACTATTTAAAAAAATTCAACAAACAATCTTCTATAGGCACTACATCCAGTAAATCAGTTGTTACAACTAATCGTTCGATGGATGATTATTTAATGGAAGTAAATGCTGTTACACAAACATCTGATGTTGTTCATATGGATTCGCCCTTTGCTAATAAAAAGCACATAGGGTTTCATGGGTCTTACGAAGAATATGCGAAAAAATTTAACTAATTAAGTTTTTTTTCGAACAAAAAACGTCGCAATTGCGGCGTTTTTTATGAATATTAAGTATTAATTATTTAGGTGTCGTTACATCTGTATTCAACCAGAAGCGTGTCTCTAAGGATGTAATCGTATTAGTATCAACCAACTTGCCTTGAAGAATTTGATACGTTTCGTTATGACCTAAGAATGTATTGACATCGCCCCACAGTACCGTATTGAAGATTGTGCCTGCCTCATAGGTCGGATCAGTGTTAGGAGTAAAGGTAGTACTGGTCACTTGTGGCTCACCATTAAGACCGAGTGATAACAATCGACTACTACCCTCATCTCCTGCACATAAGGTTACTGGAGGAATATAAGTACTGAGTGAAATTTCACCTTCCACCGCTCGCACACTGGCCATAATTTTTTCACCTGGAGGAAACTCTAACTTCCACCCGTTTGCATTAGAGGTAGGATCAAAACTCGTATTATTGGTGATATCAGCCACTGCATTAGAATTATTGGCAGGACCATCCACAACTACTCGGGTTGGAGCGGCAAGACGATCGTAGATCATATACAAACGCTCTGCTGTATTGGTATCGAGCGGATGCGCTCGATACCCAGAACCAATAACTATGCCTAAATCACCATTTGGCAATCGGGTGACACTGGGCTCTGTGTAAAATCTTCGGTTATCTACCGTGCTGTTATCCGAGGCTAAGTCTGCAATTTTATACACATCACTTTTATCGGCAGTTGAGACATCGTCAATATCGATACGCCAAACTTGTCCACCCATATTGCCGAAGTAAAGTCGATCCGCGGTTCCATCATTATTGACATCTATCGCAGCAATATTACCGGGCACACTGTAATCAAATCCGTCAGAAGATAAATCAGCATCATGCGTATTATCTGGACCTGCCGACCAAAGTAAGGAGCCATCACTAGCATCGGCGATAAAAACCGCGCGGCCCACATTGTCTGCGGTCCGCACTGTATTTACATCTTGATCTGGGTCATAACCACCGCCAAATACTATGGCCTGTTTGATGGTGCCATTATCATTCACCATGATCGGTGTCGCACGCGACCAACTTAAGGCAAGTTCTGTATAATCACCAACACCACCTTTAATAACCCATCGCAAAGATGGATTATTAACGTTTGAAACATCCATACTAATGTAATCACGTCCACCACGGCGCATACCGTAGTACAAGTATTTATCACCAGAGTAATTTAATAGGCCACCTTCCTGGAACAGAGTAAGCGGTCCATCCAAGCCATACACTTTAGGCGTGTTTAAAACATTTCTACGTAACACATCAATGTTTTGTAACAGATCTCTTGGCATGTAGGCGAAAATTTCACTACCTCCACTGGTACCAGGCTGTACATCGCTTACATCAATTGCATGCAAGTAGCCTTCGTTGGTAGTGAAAAATAGAACATCTGCGGTACCGGCATTATCGTAGTGCACAGCAATGGCATTACTATGCAGAGGGTCACCAATGTACATTCTAGATTCAGTAGCATCATTGTCATTGTCTTCATCATCTACATCGACACCACGTGCCCAATTAATTAATATATCCAAGTTTGCATTGTCGACCGTGTTATCTCCTGTAGAGGCAATATTAAATAATCCTAAGTCCGCCGGTGCATCAAAATTAGTCGTCGACAAGTCAATTAAATTTCCAAACGTGTCATTGGTTTTAACATTACGGCTTGCTGGAGAAATTTGTCCGGCTACACCACGCTCTGTGATATCCCCACCATCTTGCACACTCGTCGGTGTCCAAAAACTTCTGGTGTTCGATAAAAAGGTTCCATTGGCATCGGTGGCTGGATTGCCATCCAAATCTTCAAAGCCAGTACCTTTGAAAAAATACCCTTTTGCATTACCCAACCACCGTGGTGTGTTCTGTGGACTAAACATCGTGAAATACACTTCTGGAATATTCACCAATGGATTATTAATATCAATGGTGAAGGTGGGTGTGCGAATCGTACGAGGTTGTACATTGATCGCCGTGTTTACAATGTTTTGTAAAATATTCACCAAATCATCGGGGTCATCGGAATTTGCATCATAAAATTGACCGCCACCGGCTGTGGCGATGCCTTCTAAAAATTGTTTGGTTTCCGGTTGACCATCCAATTGGAAACCAATGGTATAAGTTTCAACGGTTTGCAAACCCACTTGATCATCACTTTGATCTTCAGTGTATAAGTAACGCGCCAAATCAGTACCGCATTCACCAAAATCGATAATATCAGTGTCAGTAAAGGCCGCCATGCTGTCACAAGATGCGGCATCCGGATCATACAATTCTCGAATTTGCGATTTCACATTGTTTTTTCGTGGCTCACCGTCCGATAACAGAACAATAAAGTTTTCTGTACATGGTGTTTGAATGGGTGAGGTATACCGAGGAGTACCGGTAACACCATTCACTAAATCTTCGGTTGTACACTGCCCCACGGTTTTTGGGCCATCAGGATCAGGTGGCAAAGGCGTAAAGGTAGTCGAACCACCATCATCGTCATCATCATCCCCATCATCATCATCATCGTCATTTCCACTGCCACCACCACTGGGAAGCGCATTCGGACAAATCGATTTAAAACCACGAGGGCCTGCAGAACGTGCATCACCACCTTCATATCTTGCGGTAGTGTCATTCCAAATTCCGGGTTGAAATTTTCCAAGCACGACATCATCACCTCGAAAGTACACGCCAGCTTCATATAGCGCATCAACCAATGGGGTACTACCATCTGGTGTTCCTGCACTATTCAATACGCGAGAAATCAATTCACTATAGTTTTCGGTTGTACTGTTTACACCAGGCTCAATATTCTTGGCGAGATCTCTCACAAAGCCTACTGGCAAATCAACACCAGAGCCTTGATCCCCGCTGAAATCCATGTAGCCAACATTTAAGGTTTCATAATTGGCAGCCAAAATTTTTGTGAGTGCGGCACGCACCACATCAATTTTCTTGGTGGTCGTTCCCGGTACGGGATCATCCATACTACCCGACATATCAATGACAAATAAAACATTAGGAACTTTTTTATCGCCCTCATAAATTTCAATGTCTTCTGCTAATACAAAAGATGTACCAGTAGCAAAAACGACTATTGCTAAGCAAATGGTTTTAAATAAATGTTGTATGAAGGTTTTCATCATTTTCTCTTCCATGAAATGTGCAAACACTAGAGTGTTATGCAGGCCCCGTAGGTACCGGTACCATTAAAATTAAATCCTAAATTTGGCCCAATTCGTGCGCCCCGTTTTAAATGATTCTCACGCGCGCCTGCACCGGCGATATTGCTGCTTCCAACCACATCAAAGGCCAACATTTGTCTACAATTAGGATCCTGTGGCCCAGAACATAAACTGGTTCCTGAAGCAAAAGGATCTTCGCCACAAAATCTGGCATCCGATGTCGTATTAACTTGAATAGTGGCAGAACTTACCTGATCCAAGGTCACATCAAAGTTATTCGTTTGTACAACTTGATTACCTGCTGCCATGATGGTTGGACCAACCCCATTTGGATTAAATAACACTTTCACGGCTGATTCCGCGGCCTGAAAATTAATCGTCGCGTATTGATTATTACCAGCCGTACGCTCTGTGTTCACCGTCGTTGACATAGCCGATACACCAATGATGGTTAACAGTAATAACATAAGAAGTCCAATGACCAGTACGACTCCTCGTTGTTTTGATGGCCTATTCATTTACTTATGATCTCCGGTTACGCAACGGGATGGTGGTAGAAAACACACGACGCAATTGTTTATCGTTCGGTGCATTTACCGTGGTGCCTAACAGTTGATAATTCTCAGCTGAGGCTTGATCTCTTACATTGGTTCCACTCGCTGCCAATAGTGCTAAACGCACGGCAACGACTGCTCCCCAATTGCCAGCACCCTGCACTTGTGTGGCAGTTTGATACGAATTTGGGATGCCATCACCGGTTAAATCGACTCCATATTCAATTTGCAAATTCTCAACTCCAGGGATTAATGGAGTGCCATTGCATTCCAAATCGGTGCCATTTACGGTGAAGGTGCTAATTGCAGTGGGTACACCGGTCACTAATGGTGCAGCTGCACCTACACAATCGGTAATAGATTGGTACTGCACTGAGATACGATCACTCGCACCATCAATTGGGATATTGCCGACTGTAAGTGAAAACGGTTGCATACCCGCTTGCAAAGGAAAACCAGCATTGGCGATGGTTTCACGTAAAAAATGAATTGCGTAACGACCATTTTCTTGCACATCGGTACTGCTATTTATAAATCGATAGGTGGTTTTGTTATTGATATAAAAACCGGTCGTAACCAGAACAATAAACAAAGACAACACCAAGGTAACCATGAGTTCTACCAAACTAACACCCGCTTGGTTATTCATTTTAATTTCTTGAATACTCATGGACGCACCACCATTTGCACTTGGCTGGTATTGGCATCTGGCTTTTGCCAAGTTATGGTCAGGTTGTGATTAGAATCATCCGTACAAGGCTCCCCATCACCCGCATCGGAATCAATACAGGTAATCGATAAACTTGCATTTGGAAAAATGTTTACAATGCCATCAGCACCACCGGCATCGTATCCACAGGCCATGCGGTAAATATCATAGGTTGCCATTTGTTGTGGCGTGCAATTAGCTGCCGTGCCTTCACATAAGGTAGCGGGAGCTGTGCCACAACTGTTTAAGTCAAAAGCATTGATATTGAAATCATCGGCATCTACAGCAGCAATATTTATACTCATGCGTTCCGTGAGCTCATTAATCATCATAGTGGCCTGACTACGCAAATAAGAATCATGGTTATTGCTCACACCCAATGCCTGTGATGCCGCAATACCTAATAAACCGATGGATAAAACAAATACAGTAATTAAAATTTCAACCAAACTTACGCCACTGCAATTTTTATGCAGAACATTTAAGTTATTAAATATTATTGTTGATCGTTTCATGAAGTGTAAATTTTTATGTGCAACTTGTGGCCGGACTTACTGTTTGTACTTTACCGGTAACATTGATAGTAATATTTCTTCCTTTGGAGGCATCTGCTGTTTTTGCATTACATAAATTAAAATCACCACCAGGATTACTTAACAACCCATTGTTTCTAAACATCACAGTGTTATTGGTATTGGCGTCGGCCGAACGTAGAGTGCTGGTAGGAAGTGCCGCTTCAACGCGAAGCAATTGTTCAGTAGAATTTATCTGCCCATCACCATCGGTTGCATCGGTCAGATTGTTGTCATTGTCATCAATGAAAACGATCCAGCCAGTTTCCCAGCTGGGTGTGCCGCCAGAAACACAACTAGTGCCATTTACACTACGACAAACAGTAACGGGTAAGCGACGTTTAATCGCTTCGGAACGTGCATAGTGTAACGTTGCAACCAAACTATTCGCTTGGCTTACTAAACGATTCTCTCGAATTGTATCTACAAAGCTTGGTACACCAAGAGATGCAAACAACGCCAATATCACGATGACGATAAGCATCTCAATTAGGGTGAACCCAGCGATATGCGGGGACTTAATCACCACTCTCTCCATAAATGTCCAACTCAGACAAGAATCCAGGATAAGTAATCCTGTTCTCTATAATTGAGATATAGCTATAAGTTTGATTAAAAGAAGGGAATGCTTGGAATAACCGGAAGAAAAATGCAGACTAGTGGTCAAAAATTATGTGATAAAAATCACGAAAATTGTGGGTTAATTTACAGGTAGTTGCGAGCGCAACGTTTCTCGGTCAAACCACCATTGATTATCCACAATAACATCAAGCATTTGTGCCAAGCGCGGAAATAATTTATCGGTATCATTGAGTTCAAGCATCTCGATCCAAATTTGAATCATTTCTTCATCTTCAATCTTTCGATGGCGCTTTGCTACTTTGGCAATAATTTGTGATGTAAGAAAGCTTAAATTTTGTTGTTCTTCTGCTCCTCTTTTTTCCGCAATGTAGTGTGCAACCATGGCAGCCACTGCTGCACCATCTGAATGGTCCGGTGTTTCATCTACGATGTTGTGCAACATTTCTATGGTTAGGCTAGGATCAATGGGATAGGTCACCGCTAACCAACAACCCTGTCCCAAAGCACTGATAGATTCATCTTTATCCGCTTGATACAACACGCGACAGGCACGCACCGTCAGTTCATATTTTCGATCATCTAAAAAGAGTTCTACCAATGGACGAGCCGTATCCCAGGCTTCATCTAAGCGATTCAATCCAATCATAGTCTCAGCAATCTCCAATTCAATTTGCGCCCGTTGCAAATTGCTAGATTCGTTGGATAAATTGCGCAACTCTTGTTGCAAAGAAATCAATTTATTTTCAAACCAAGCACGATCATCTGTAATCAGTTGAGCATCAATCGTTGTGGGCAATGGCGCCTGTTTTGGATCAAATTTTTCGACCATCTGATATTTATGTTTCCGTTATGAATTCAGATAATTAACAATTGTTTGAGGCTGATTGGAGACTTTATCTCCTATTGAAGCACATTTGGAGATCCAACAGTCAAAAATCAAGCCTTATTCTTATACATTGTCTCTCATCAAGCTTACTTTTATTTAAAATCTTGTAAGTTTCTAAGCGCCATTAAATCCACATTCAATACACCTAAGGTATGGCAAAAGACAATTTATTCCAACGCATTTCACATTACTTTTATACCCCGGTAGATGCAGCCTCTTTGGTGACCTTTCGTATCTGCTTTGGTGTCATTATGTTGGTAGAAGTTTGGCGTTACTTTGAACATGGTTGGATCGAACGTTACTTTATAAAACCTCTTTTCTATTTCAAGTATTACGGCTTTGAATGGGTTGAACCATGGTCCGGGAATGGGATGTATTGGCATTTTGTGCTGCTCGGTGTTCTCGCATTCTTAATCACGATTGGTGCCTTTTATCGTATTGCGACAATTTTATTCTTCTTTGCTTTTAGTTATATCTTTTTACTAGATCAGTCCCGATATTTGAATCATTTTTATTTTGTAATGATTCTTGCCTTTTTGTTAATACTATTACCTACACATCGTACTTTTTCTATTGATGCATTGATGTGGCCCAAACGAAAAAGTGAAATGATTCCACAATGGAGTATTTGGTTATTCAGAACACAAATTGAAATTGTTTTAATTTACGCCGGCATTGTAAAAATAAATGCGGATTGGTTACGCCTTGAGCCTTTGGCCATGTGGATGTCTGAAAATGACCATTGGCTGATTCTTGGCACCTATATGAATCAAGACTGGTTAGTGGTATTTGCAGCCTATGGTTCGATTTTATTACACGTAATAGGTGCGCCTTTGCTGTTATTCAAACGAACTCGCATACCGGTTATGTGTTTATATTTTATTTTTCATCTTTCCAATCACTTCATGTTTAGAATTGGAATTTTCCCATGGTTGGCCATTGCAGCAACCTTACTGTTTCTTGATCCAGAATGGCCCAAACAATTGAAACAACAAATATCCTTATGTTTTGAACAATTATCACAACGTAAAATGCGAGTCACAAATGACTAAGAATTCACAATTTGAAATCACTGTACCCGCACGTTGGAAACAATATTGTTTATTAGGCTTTGTTGTAGCCTGGTTAGCTTTTCAAATCCTTTTCCCATTACGGCATTTACTTTACCCAGGTAGTCCTAGCTGGACGGAAGAAGGTCACCGATTTGCCTGGCAAATGAAGTTACGTGATAAAAATGCGATTGGTGTATTTTATGTTTATGATCCTGCAGGTCGTTTAGAATGGACAGTCGATCCAAATCGATATTTATTGCCACATCAAGCAAGAAAAATGATTAAACGACCTGATATGGTTTTACAATTTGCTCATTATCTTGAGGATATATGGAGCAAAGAATATCCCGGTAAAAAATTTGAAGTCCGGGCTAGAGTATGTGTTTCTTTAAATGGAAGGCGCTCTCAAGTCATGATTGATCCCAAGCGAGATCTCACTCAAATTAAACGCTCTCTAAAACGCGCAGACTGGATTGTGCCATTACATCAGCCCTTTGAGCGACCTGAAAATAGAAAGTATCGACGTGAACTCATCTGTTAAAAACCATGATCGAATAATTCTGTTTGATGGTGTATGTAATTTTTGTGCATCATCCGTTCAGTTTGTAATTAACCGTGACTCACAAAAAAAATTTCGTTTTGCATCCTTACAATCAAACGTAGCAAGTGAATTGCTGGGTTCAGATAATTCTAGTCATCCTGATTTAGAATCTATGGTGTTACTTGATCAAGAAAATATTTATCGTAAATCCAGTGCTGCACTACATATTGCAAAACAACTCGATGGATTGTGGCCGATACTTTCAATCTTTTTAGTTATCCCGTGCCCTATTCGCGATGCCGTTTATGATTGGATTGGTCGTCACCGTTATCAATGGTTTGGAAAAAAAGAAGTGTGTTGGGTACCCGATGCTAATTTGCGTGATCTGTTTTTAGATCAGCCTTAATTACGAACACATATCAATTAGACAAAAAAAAGCCCTTATCTTAGGTGTTCTAAGATAAGGGCTGGGGTTGGTGGGGGGAGCTTAGGCGTATCCGGCCTGTTTGTTCATTTTTGCAGCTATCTTGAGCTCGCCTTCACTGGCTAATTCGTCATCCCATTTCGCCAGTTGTTTTTTCATATAACTATGAAATACGGGGGGCAGTAGGGCTAGTGCATATAGGGTGAAGTAGCCGCGTCCGCAGTTGGGGGCACCCACTTCGTCGAGTTCCCAAAAGTGGGTTTCGCCACGATCGTGGTGGTCGGCTTGGCGACCTATTTCGATAAAGAACCAGCTGGTAAAGGCGGTGCTGTTGTCCCAGCTATGGCGGTAGTCAATCGGTTGGCCTTTTTCTCGTATGAGTCCGTAGTGTTCGAGGTAGTTGAGTGCTTCGAGTTCGAAGTTGGACATGATCCATACGCCGGCTAAACAAGCCATGCCAAGCCAGCCGCCAACAAACCAGAAGAGTAGGACGGTGGGCAGGGCCATGAAGTAGCCGCGGATCCAGCGGTTTTGCCAGGATAGAAACGGTACGCCAAGGCGTTCAAGACGTTGTTTTTCCATCATGAAAAGAAATTTGCTTTGCCCAAATCCAGATAGTGGGTAGTGAGCGTACATGCTTCGCCCGCGGGGACTGGTGGCGGGGTCGTCTTGGTGGCCGAGTTCTAGGTGGTGGTTGTATACGTGGGCGTAGCAGAAGTGGGCTTTGCCACTGAGGGCCATCATCCAGCGCGCGATGACGAAGCTGAAGCCTTTGGTGTGGGCGAGTTCGTGACCGTAGATGATGCCAACGCCGGCAAAGATGCCGGTGGATAACACGGCGCCAAATAGTTGGGTGCCGGTGATGCCGTCTTGGACGGTAAGTCCGAGAATTTCGGTGCTGCCAAGCGGTACGCCATTGGTGTATTGCCAGATGCGCCAGGCTAGGGCTAGTTGTAATAGTATAAAAACGCCGAGCATGCCGTACATGGTGCCGTTTAATAGGGGTACGATGCCGTAGGTGTCGCCTTCGTCGTCAAAACCTGCTCCGGGGGTTTGGGCTTTGGTTAGGGTGTCGATAATGATGCCAACACCGAGTAGCACAACTCCGGTCCAGACCCAGGGACCGCCCGCTAATACACCAAATAGGGCGGCTAATATTAGTATCGGTGCTAGAAAGTATCGTACGTTAATTAAAAATTTCTTCATGTATGGCCTCCATTAATTTCAGGCGCCTACGCGCCCAAAGATGAATCTATTTATGACACAAAATATAGCATTGCTGTGTTTGTGGAGTAAAGGAAAAATAGCCATTTGACTCTATCTTGTCTTATACATATATTGTACAATGCCCTAGATTTGTACGATATATCAGACAATATTGCTACAAATTGGTGGACATAGCTAGGACAAACTAGAATGACAATTCTCCAGACCAATGAACAAGAAAACTTGCACCCAATTCAAGTGGTGGCAAGACGTACCGGCCTGACAGCGGATGTAATTCGTGTGTGGGAACGCCGTTATGCAGTGGTCACGCCAACTCGTGCCAGTAATAGCCGTCGATTATATACAGACAAAGATGTTGAAAAATTAATTTTACTGAGGCGTGCAACTGCGGCCGGTAGACGTATCGGTGATGTTGCAAATTTATCGAAACGACAGCTAATAAAGCTTGTAGACACTGATGAATCGGCAGCGGCGCGCTTACCCTCATTAAACATTGAACAACGCCCCAGCACGGGTTCGGTGATGGAATATTTTGATGACTGTTTGGATGCCGTGTATCGCTTGAATAGCCCAGATATTTATCGAATTTTAAACGATGCTTCACGTGCATTGGGCATAATCTTTCTGCTTGAAGATTTACTCCGGCCTTTAGTGTTACACATACAAGACGAATGTCGTCGCGGTGTATTACGCGATTCACACTACGCAATTATGATTTATGCCATTCGTGGATTTTTATCCAGTCTTGTTATGAGCGAATCCAACAATGAATCTGAATACAAAGTTGTCTGTGCATCTCCTGCAGGACAGGTAAGCGATATTGCTGCATTGCGTCTAGCGGTAGCTGCAAATACTAGTGGTTGGCAATCTATTTTTCTTGGTATGTATGGCTCTGTAGAAGAAAGTATTTATTCTCAGCAGCAATCAAATGCACAATTAATTGCGGTAGGAATCACGCGTCCCGCAGATGATCCATTACTTGCAAATCAGTTGCGTCGATTACGCGAACAACTACATCCCTCGATAGAAATTGCTGTAACTGGTAGTGGTGCGGCAACCTACTTCGACGTGTTGCAAGAAATTCAGGCAAACTTTATTCAAACAATAAGTGAACTGCCATTGCTGTTAGATCGAATAAAACAACATAACAGGCAATAAGCATTGTCATTTGTTAAACTTTGCAAAAATTTCCAAGCCTCATCAAGCCTGACGTATGGATGCGGTTTAAAATAAAAAGGCAAGCAGCACGTGTCTAAACAAAATTCCTATTCTTATGATGAGCTATTAGCTTGTGGACGTGGCGAAATGTTTGGTGATGGTAATGCTCAGTTACCCATGCCGGATATGTTAATGATGGATCGTATCACTCACATCAGTGATGATACCGGACATTATGGAAAGGGCGAAGTAAAAGCAGAGCTCGATATCAAACCTGATTTATGGTTTTTTGATTGCCACTTTCCGGGAGATCCTGTGATGCCAGGATGCTTGGGTTTAGATGCTTTATGGCAGTTGTTAGGGTTTTTTATTGCCTGGCAAGGAAATCCAGGCAAAGGTCGGGCATTAGGTGTAAACGAAGTTCGATTTACGGGACAAGTATTACCCACAGCGAAGAAAGTAAGCTATCAACTCGACATTAAAAGAGTGGTAAAACGAGGTGCAACGATGGGAATTGCGGATGGAATAATGCTGGTGGATGATCGCGAGATTTACAACACCAAAGACTTACGTGTTGGTTTGTTTTTATCCACCAGTGATTTCTAATCAAATTACCTACTTCATATGACTGCCATCACAAAAGGGTTGATTGGCACTGTTCCCACATCGACACAAACCACCCACCTTTCGATTAATAGTATCCTCGGCTGCATCGACCAAGGTTACGTTGCCTTTAAAGAGTAGCTGTCCATCATCTTGCACTTTGATTTCTAACACGCCTCCATTTGTCATATCTGGTATTGAAGGCGGAGGCTTTTTAAATTCACCACTTTCCTGAAACATAATTTCTTTATGTTGACCATCACAGTAAGGCTTGTTGTTAGAGTGGCCACAACGGCATAAATACAATTCATTATTTTTTTCAATCAATTTTCCTTTATCGTTTCTCAATTCAAGCATGCCCGTGATATGTAACGGACCATTTTTGAAAATAGCAATTAAATTTTTTCCGCTCATTTAATAATTACTCTTACATAAATATGAATCCGCCTGGACCTAGGGGTATACCCAGCATCATCCAAATGAATAGCAATAATAACCAAGCAATGGTAAATGCGATGGTATAGGGAAGCATAATACTAATTAAGGTGCCTAAACCTGATTTTGGTAAATACTCTTTCAGTAATGCCAAAATAATTACTAAGTATGGATTCAATGGTGTGATAACATTAGTTACCGAGTCACCCATGCGATATACAAGTTGTGTTAACTCTGGACTAATACCAATTTGCATAAACATGGGCACAAATACAGGCGCAAAAAAAGCATATTTCGCAGACATGGAACCGATAAATAAATTACCTACCATGACAATGAACATGAACACGGAAATTAAAAAATAATTACTGAGTTGCATAGACACCAACCACTGGCCTCCAGCGATCGCCAACATCTCGCCTAAATGTGAATACTTAAATGCTTCAATAAATTGCGCCGCAAAAAAAGCCAATACAATATATGGGCCGAGGGCGGCAATGGTTGCACCCATCATTTGCGCAACGTCTCGATGATTTGTAATGGTGCCAGCGTAGACACCATAAACAATGCCGGGCACGAGAAATACTATAAATAAAAGTGGGACGGTAACTTCAACCCAACGTGGGAAATGATCCCCTATTCCATGTAGGGGCGCTAATGGAATTACAGTAATTGCAATTATCAAGACGAGTAACAGCACTATACTGGACGTTGCATTGCGCATTGCATTTTTTTCTTTCTTAGAAATTTCTGTCATTCCGACTAACTGTGCTTGTGAATTTGTTGTTTCAACTGTCGCATAACGTGCTTCTACATAACGTGAAGTAACAAACCAGCCCACCAACGTTAACAACAAGGTAGAGGCGATCATAAAAAACCAATTACTTGTAACCGCTACCTGGTAATCTTCTTGTAAAAACTGAGCACTGCTTTGGGTAAATCCTGCAAGCAATGGATCTATACTGGTGATTAATAGATTGGCCCCAAAACCGGCAGACACGCCGGCAAATACGGCAGCAATACCCACCACCGGTGAGCGTCCAGCAAGAATAAACAACACAGCCGCAATGGGTGGCAATACGACATAGCCGGCATCTAATGCTAATGACGACATAATGCCTAAAAAGACCATGGTCGGTGTTAGCCACATCCCTTTTACACTAGCACTTGCCCATTGCAATACCATCGACAAGTAGCCACTTCGATCGGCGACCCCAATCCCTAGCATGCCAACCAGCACAATGCCTAAGGGTGGAAATTGAATAAAATTTTCCACCATGTGGCTTAACAACCACCATATACCATCACTTGCCAATAAACTTTTTGCTGTGATGACAGCATTATCGGCGGGATTAGTAGTAGACCACTGTTGGATTTGTGCAATATGAGAAAGCAACATGACCAAAAGCAAACCAATAAAAAACAATGCGGCCGGATCCGGCAGTCGATTTCCAATGCGCTCTAAACTATCAAGTAAACGGTGGGATTGATTATTTGATGAATTCAACGCAGACTTTTTTCAGTCGTTAGAGGCTAAACTTTTGGAGACGATTTCATAAACATCTTTAGAAAGATTTTTACATTGGATAATGCGTTGTAGTTGTTCTCGCATTAAGTCGGCATAGGGTTGAACATAATGATTCCAACGCATCAAACTTCGAGCTAGTCTTGATGCCACCTGAGGATTCATGTGGTCCAAGGCAATTACTTGATCTGCTAAAAAAGAATACCCGCTACCCGATTCATGGTGAAAAGCGAGAGAATTTTGTCCCGCAAATACACCAATCAATGATCTTACTTTGTTCGGATTACTAATTGAAAACACTGGGTGCTGCATTAATTCTTTGATAATTTCCAAAGCTTTGGGAACTTTTGAACGCGCATGAAAAGCCAGCCATTTATCCATCACCAAACTATCATTTTGCCATTGTTGTGCAAAACTTTTTAACACTTGTTCACGCTCATCGGACTCGAAATGTAATAACGCATTGATTGCACCCACCTGTTCGGTCATATTTGTTGCATGCTTGAATTGCTCATAGGCTAGTGCTGTATGTTCTTGCTTTTGCAAGTGAGTCAGTAACGTTAAACAAACATTTTGTAGTCTTCTACGCGCCACTTCTTCTGCAGTATATTGATATGCTGCTTTTGATTTGCACTGTAAATACAATTCTAACAAGCGTTGTTCTAAATTTTGCGCAACAATTGTTTTCAAAGAATCACATGCAGAGATAATATGATGCATATTAATTTTATCAACATGCTCTTCCATATCTTTTTCATTTGGCAATGAAAGTAATTCGGCCAATAAACTGCGCTCAGCCTCGTGTTGTTGTACAGCTCCTTTTAATGCCGTTAATAAAGTATTGGCACTAGTAGAAAGTTCTTGCTGACCCGTATGATTAATTTCACGTAGCAACACATTTACTGCAAGTTTATTCCCTGCATTCCATCGATTAAACGAATCGGGCGAATGCACTAACAAAAAAGCCAGATGCTTATCGTTATATGCATACTCTAGTTGCACAGGTGCTGAAAATTCCTGCAATAAATCAGGCGTAGGTGTTGCGGGAATATTTTCAAAAGTAAACGTTTGCTGTTGTTGCGTTACCATTAACACTGAACTTGCATTTGAGTTTTCAAATGTATATGGCTCACCTTGCATATCCAACAAAGAAAGCTTTACCGGTATAACAAACGGATGTTCGGTATCTGGTGTAGTCGGACAGAATTGACTAAAAGTGATTTCATATGTTTGCGTATCACGGTCCCAATGATCAGTTACCTCAAGTTTTGGGGTGCCCGCCTGTGAATACCAACGTTTAAACTGGGTAAGATCTGCTTGGTTAGCATCCGCTATAGCAGCAGCAAAATCATCCGTTGTGACGGCTTGGCCATCATGCCGCTCAAAATACAAGTCCATGCCTTTGCGAAAGCCATCAACACCAAACATGGTTTGATACATTCGTACAATTTCCGCCCCTTTTTCATAAACAGTGAGCGTGTAAAAATTGTTTATTTCTACATAGGATGCTGGGCGCACAGGATGTGCCATCGGACTCGCGTCTTCAGCAAATTGATAACTTCGCAGATCACGGACATCATTAATACGTTTCACCGCACGCGAAGTGACATCGGCAGTAAATTCTTGATCACGAAATACGGTTAGACCTTCTTTAAGACTTAACTGAAACCAATCACGACAAGTAACTCGATTCCCTGTCCAGTTGTGAAAATATTCATGCGCCACAATGGCTTCTATATTCATATAGTCGGCATCAGTAGCTGTATCGGGTCGGGCCAATACACAACTGGAATTAAATATGTTCAAGCCTTTGTTTTCCATGGCACCCATATTGAAATCATCTACGGCAACAATCATGTACATATCTAAATCACACTCAAGCCCAAACCGTTGTTCATCCCACCACATGGCTTTTTTTAATGAATTTAGTGCGTGCGCACATCTATCTTTATTATGTGCTTCAGTAAAGATTCGTAAAATGATTTCGCGCTTAGATCGGGTGGTATAACTTTCCTCTACCATTGCCAAATCTCCTGCCACTAAAGCAAACAAATAACAGGGCTTAGGGTAAGGGTCTTGCCAAATAACAAAATGTTGCTGCCTATCACATGTGCCCTGCTCAATAAGATTTCCATTAGACAGTAATACAGGAAAATTTTTAACAGCGGCTTGTATACGCACCCTATATTTTGCCATCACGTCGGGGCGATCTAAAAAATATGTAATTTTTCGAAACCCCTGTGCCTCGCATTGTGTGCAAAACATTCCATTTGATTTATATAACCCTTCAAGTGAAGTATTTTTTTGCGGGTAAATTTCTGTTTGAATACTTAAATCAAATTGGTCTTGCACATTAAATATATGAAGAGCTTCGCTAGAGACAAGAAAATCTTCTGCAGTCAGCCGTTTGCCACCAATTTCGATATAATTAAGCTTTAAGTCCTCACCATCTAAAATTAAAGTGGTTGTTTCATCAAAACTTTTTGGATTACGAAAGACTTTTAATTGAGAAGTGACTAAAACGCTTTCTTCGCCAAGATTAAAATCTAGTTTTACGTGCGTAATTAGGAAAGCTGGCGGAGTATAGTCTTTAAGATATATAGCTTGTGGTTGTCCTTCTTTCATAAGAACTACATTATTGCATTCTGCTCTTCATGTCTAAGCAAATTACAAATATCGCGGGTTATCAATTTAAAGAGATAGCTTCTCCAGAAACCGTTTGTTCAACGATTCAAGGAATTTGCGACCAAACCCACCTCCTAGGTTCTATCTTTATAACAACAGAAGGAATTAACCTTGCTTTAGCGGGAATTGCATCTGATATTGAATTTATATTGCATAACTTAGATACAGAATGTGGGTTTGACAACTTTCTTCTTAATACTAGCTATTCAGATGAAATTCCATTCAGCCGGTTACTAGTTAAACATCGTGAGATGTTAGTGCCAACCAATAAAAATATTTCCACAAACAATGATAACTGTAACTATGTGTCCAGCGAACTACTCAAACAATGGTTAGACCAAGGCAAAGACATAACCTTGTTAGACTTGCGAAATGAATTTGAAATTAAACTTGGATCTTTTGTGAACGCGGAACAGTTAGGTTTAAGGCACTTTCGAGATTTGGGTTCAAAAATTGACGAAATAGACAAGCTACCTAAAGAAAAACCGGTTGTTACATTTTGCACTGGGGGAATTCGATGCGAAAAAGGTGCATATTTCATTGCTGAACAAGGATTTTCAGAGGTCTATCAATTGCATGGTGGGATTTTAGATTATTTAAAGAACTATAATGACGAACATTGGCAAGGTAATTGTTTCGTTTTTGACGATCGAGTATCACTGAATAAAAAATTGGAACCTACCTTTCAGAGGCTATGCCAAAATTGTCAAATATTATTAAATGAAGACGAAGAAATATTTTGTTCGACCTGTAATAACGTAACTTAAAATGGAATTTATTGACATAGGATTTAATTTAACCAGTAGTGCTTTTCGTAAAGATGAGGCAGATGTGGTCGCGAGAGCCACTCAAGCAGGTGTAACAAAATTTATCGTAACAGGTTCAAACGTTGCTGATAGTCAGTCTGCCGTAGAACTTACAAATAAATATCAAAATATGTATGCAACTACTGGGGTACATCCTCATTTAGCCAAGGAATGGGAACAAAATACAACATCAAAACTGCAGGCCTTAGCACAATCAAAACATGTAGTTGCCATTGGCGAAACAGGCCTTGACTATAATCGAAATTATTCGCATCCCAAACAACAACGGCAGACATTTGAATCACAATTAGCGCTAGCCGCTGAATTAGAATTACCAGTGTTTCTGCACGAACGCGATGCGCATGATGATTTTATTGAAATATTAACCAAATATAAAAATTCGATCGCAAAAGCAGTTGTGCATTGTTTTACCGGTACCGCAGAGCATTTAAAGGCATATTTAGAATTAGACTGTCACATTGGGATAACGGGATGGATTTGTGACGAAAGACGTGGTCAACATTTACACTCTATAATCTCTAATATTCCGAACAATCGCTTAATGATTGAAACGGATGCGCCTTATTTACTGCCTAGAGATTTACCGGATGAGGTAAAGCCGAACAATAGGCGCAATGAACCACAATTTTTACCCCATATTGCACAGGCAATTGCTCGTGCGCGCGATACTTCTTTGGAACAAATTGCTCAGCAAACCACTCAAACAGCTATAGAATTTTTTAACATTCACTAGTCTTACCTAAGGTAGATATACCGAAGCATAGTTTTGACTGCTATAAAATTATCATGAGTGTACAAACCGACATCGAAAATAAAATAACTGAGGCCTTGCAGCCAGTTTATTTAGAAGTGGCAAATGAAAGTCATATGCATAATGTGCCTCCTGGCTCTGAATCTCATTTCAAAGTAACGGTTGTGAGCACAGAATTTGATAACAAAATGTTAGTTGCAAGACATCGAATGCTAAATGAGCTATTAAAAAAAGAATTGGACGGGCCAATTCATGCCTTATCATTGCACACACTAACCCCCAATGAATGGGAAGAAAAAAATGGTGAGATTAGAAAATCTCCACCCTGTTTGGGAGGCTCAAAGGCGAGCTAAAACACTTTCCATGTGTTTTTTTTCAATAGGGAAAGATAAGCTTGCAAAAAAATCATAGCGGGTTTTAAGTTTTTCAAATTGGTGTTCATATTCCTTTTCATAAAATACGATCACCTTTATCTCGTTGCTGCGTTGTGCGATTGCAATTAGTGACTCCAAACTACTGGTTCGATCCCGAAAGTCCGACTGGTAATTAAATTCAGCTACCACTACATCGGGCATGTTTCGTTTTAATTCATTTAAAGCTTTTCGCATACTGTAAACGACATGTGGTTCAAAACCATGTTGCTTATATAATGCGTTAAAGTCTGGATAACCCCCCATTTCAATAATAGATAATAATTGTTTTGTTGTTTTCATATTCTGCTTATAGTATGCAATATATTAAAATAATAATTTTCACAACAAATTGTGTATAAATTTACGGATATCAATATGAGTTACCACAAAGTTCTAAAAATAATTAATGGCTTGACATGTAGATATACAAAATATCTGGTAATTTATACTACAGCTTATTTTAGTTTTTTAAACATTGCTAATGCATGCGTAATCTGAGTTCCATATTCGACGAATTCAACAGCAGATTATCTTGTGGAAAGTGAAACTGTAGTATTTTGGCTTTATCGGAACATGGTAATTTTGGACATACACATTTGCGTGACCAAATTGTGAAGAGCTACACGACTCTTCTTGAATATCATCCAGAAATAGCCAGCTATGTTACCAAGGATTTAATCGCATGGCAGTGCTGGGAACTAGCCGATCAATTGGTAGAAGTCTTAAAAACAAACACGTCGACCCTCTTGGGGTCTATGTAATAAAACAATATAATATGCAAAAAAAGTAACCATTAGATTACAAATTTAAACTCTTACTCACACCATAAACAAACGTTCAAAAGCATTGGCCGTTATCTGTTATTCAATATCATATACTTCTAAGTGTGCATCTTTCATTGAATAGCCTGCATATCCATATTCACTGTTAACACTATCGGTTGACATCGTTCCTGTAATCCAAACTGCATTTTCTAACCACTTTTCTTCAAGCGGTTTAGGTGTTTTCACATGGACAATTTGGTTAGAGGGAGGTGGTGGCACATGTATACAGGCGCCGAAATAAGGTGCTAATAAAAATTCACTAAAAGTTCCATTTTCAAAATCAAATTCTAGTGGAACAATGAATCCTGCTAACTTTACGTACTCGCCATTCAACTCAGGCACAATGGGTGCAGACCGTAGCATAAGTTGTAATTCATCATATGCTTTTTGTGCTTCTTCAGATTCATCCTCAACATCGTCGCCAAACCCAAATGTATCACCAAAATCATCAAATAAACCTCCAAATGCAGAATTCTTTTTTTCTTGTAATGACTCAAAGTAGCCTTCTGGTACAAGCTCTTCCCAATCTAAAACACGAGCTTCTTGTGTTGATAATGCAGGATCAATCAAATATAAAAATAACATACTTATCATATAAGTAATAAATATTTTTTTTCTAAAAATAGTCATACGCGAATCGTTAATCCGTCTTGCAGTGTTTTTCTATATGCAATGATTGCTGGAAATAATGCCGCAACAAACCCACCCACAATTATTACTAACATCATTAGCCATTGGAACTTTGTGGGTGGATGAAGTTCAACGATTAAACCAAAGTTTTCCAGCAACAGAGGATTTATTGATGCTAATAATACATATAGCAATATCATCCCAAGCAGTATCCCTATAAAAACAAGAATCTGAGATTCAATAACCATCAATGAAAATATCGTTTTCGGTGAAGCCCCAATCGATCGTAATACGGCTATCTCTCTTCTGCGCTCATTTAGCGTGGTTAGAATTATAGCAATCATTCCAAACAAACCTGTCACAACTACAAGTATGGCAATAATTAATAAGATATTTTCAATTATTTCCACCACTTTCCAAAGCTCTAATAACGCAATACCTGGAAGTATTGCCAATAACGGTTCTGACTTGTATTCATTGATTCCACGCTGAATTGAAAAAATATCATGCTTATTTTTCAAACCTAATAAAAATGCCGTAATTGATTTTGGTATAAGTCTAGTATCATCTGGCCGCAGCTCCTCAGCACGAATAATTTGCTTATCTGCTACACCTTGCTCCCAACCAATATGAACGGCTTCTAAGCCTTTTAGTGATATTAAAACTGATTTATCAAGAGGTGTTCCGGTTGGATTTAATATTCCTGCAATCGTAAATGGTAAGTTTTTATGTTCCGCAAAACTAACATCGTTCATACCATGCGCAATAATAATTTTTTCGTTAAGCTGGTAGTTAAGCTTTTTCGCAACTTCTGACCCGATCACTGCATCGAAAATTGACGAAAATTCTTTGCCTGTTGAAAACTTTAATTCATAGTGTTTCCCATAGCGATAATATTCAAATATATCTTTTGTTGTGCCTACAACCCGAAACCCTTTATGTGAATCACCTAGGGAGATGGGAATACTCCAACTGACTCTAGGGTGTCGTATTATTTTTTCATAACTTTTCCACGAAACATTATTTGTTGCATTGCCTAAATGAAAAATACTATAAAGCAGTAATTGCACAGAACCACTGCGAGAACCGACAATTAAATCAGTGCCAGAAATTGTGTTAACAAATTTTTGTTTGGCCTGAATACGAATAATATCTACCCCAAACAGTAAAACTACGCTTAAAGCTAAGGAAAAAATTGTAAGACTAAGCGTAATTTTACGGAAACGTAAACTTTTTAAGGCTAATTGAAAAACTTTTAAATTCATGAGCCAGAATCTGGACTATATGAATGTAGTGAAATTGATCGATCAAATAAAGGTGCCAGTGTGAGGTCATGGCTTACAAATAAAAGAGAGCTATTGCACCGTTTAATTTCATCAAAAAGAAGTTCTAAAAATCCTTTCTTAGAATCTTGATCGAGTGCTGAAGTGGGTTCATCAGCGATAATAATCTCTGGCGAGCCGATTAATGCGCGTGCCGCCGCTACACGTTGCTGTTGCCCTGTGCTCAGTTCTGTAACATTTTTTGTAACAATTTCTTCATTTTTCAAGCCAAGCGCAGACAATAATCTCATAGTTTCTTTATATGAATTAGTTTTTTGTATCGATAGCATTTCACGTCTTCGAAAAGAAAATAAACATGGTAATTCAACGTTTTCATATACATTCAAGTAAGGAATTAAGTTAAATTGCTGAAAAATGATACCCATGTGATTCACTCGATATAGATCACGGTCCTTTTGTTTTTGAGAAAATAGCTTATTCCCTAAAACAACAACTTCCCCTTTGGTCGGTTTGAGCACACCTGCAATTAAATTTAAAAGCGTAGTTTTACCGCAACCACTAGGGCCATGGATAAATAGCTTTTCTCCTTTGTTTAAATCTAATGAATCAATACTGAAAAGTGGCTCTTGGTCGGTATACCACGAAAATTCAACTTGCTGCAATTGAATGCATTCGCGAGCAATCATAAATCGAGCAGATGTTTGATTATTGTAACGATTGGGTACGCTTATCAGGGGTAATCGTCGTTAGTTTTTGCGCATCATTTGAAACATACTGCATCTCTATTTCTTCAAGGGTTGAGAAATGGTCAAACAGCAAATACTCAATGGATTGTGGATTCCCATTTGAGCATTTAAATGTGTAATGAACATTTACATCACTGTGTTCTTCTTCTTGCTCCCCCTCATGTTCATGTTCGTGCTCATGTTTGTGTTCATCTTCTTCGGTAGCAAGGCCAATAATCTCGCTTTCAACCTCAGCGGATTCAATGTGGCATAATTCATTTGGCAATAGTTTTATTATCTTGTCGGCATTTTTGAGTATAGCCGTAGACTGCATAATTTTTTCATGCTGCTCATCATTTTTAGGCGCATGCTCAAACCCAAACACATCAATTGAAGGCAACAACAGATTAACCTTCAGCAAGCTTCCACTTAATGATATTTGTGCAACGGCGTGACCATGTTCATGCGCTGCGTGATCTTCAAATTCATCATGGTCGTCATGTCCATGCTTATGCTCATCTTCATCTTCACCTGCAATCACTGACAATGATGCGAGTAAAAAAAACATTGAAAAAAACTTTAAGCTATTTTTCAGATTCATTTTAATACCTCGTAACTTTATATTTAAATTCTGGCAACCTTTTCATATCACCGTAATGGAGTGTAAATGAATTATTTTTTCGATCTTCAAAAAATAATTCTAAACTGTCTTTGATAACCGGGAAAGCAATCTGCTCCCATGGAATCTCTTGCTCTATCATTAATTCAACTTCTAGACTTTCTTCACCTGGGCTAGCTTTTCCACCGACTAGCTCCGCTCGAAACATGGCGTACACTTGATTAATATGCGGAAGATTATAAAGTGCAAATAATTTGATATTTTTAACTTTTGCTTTTGCCTCTTCATATGTTTCACGAGCGGCCGCAGCATGCATGGTTTCATCATTTTCCATGAAACCAGCCGGTAGGGTCCATTTTCCATAGCGTGGTTCTATCGCTCGCTTACACATTAAAATTTTGTCTTCCCATTCTGCAATACAGCCGGCAACAATTTTTGGATTACTGTAAAAAATTTCGTTACAGGCAGCACAAACAAAACGAGGAAGATTATCTCCTTCGGGGATTTTTAAATTAATGTCTGCGGAGCCACAGTTACTACAAAATTTCAAGATTTCTCCTCAAGGTAACTGGAAAGCACCTTAGCAGAATCGATGTTTTGATTTAAGTATAGAGAAAAATTAGCCTGCCGTGCTGGATTTGGCAGGTTCAGCGATACTGGATTCAACTACGATTATATCTTCTAACTTGGTTGATCTTCCAAAGTAATAACCTTGACCGTAATCCACACCGATTTCTTTTAGTTTGTTAAAGACTTCTTCATCTTCAACATATTCTGCAATGGTGGTCATGTTCATGATTTTGCCAACATCATTAATTGCTTTCACCATCGCATAATTCACCGGTTCAGTGTTGATACCTTGCACAAACATACCATCAATTTTCAGGATATCCACAGGCAAGTCTTTCAAATAAGCAAAAGAGGAATGCCCGCTTCCGAAATCATCTAAGGCAAATTTACAACCATAGGATTTAATGGTTTTTAAAAAATCCGAAGCACGCTTAATATTTTTGATAGCTGCATTTTCAGTAACTTCAAAACTAATTTTTTCATGCGGAATTTCTTTATCTTGAAGTTTTGACTGAATAAAATCTAAAAAGTTTGCATCACCTATGGAGGCGCCCGATAGGTTAATGGAGCAAAGATCTAGATTTTTACAGTGATCTGGATTACGTTTAAGCCAATCGAATACTGCATTAATTACCCAAGTATCAACTCGAGTAGCCATAGAAAACTGTTCTGCCGCATTGAGTAGTTCACCCGGAGCCATTATTAAACCGTCTTTATCAATGACTCTCAAAAGTACCTCGTAATGCACGCCACTTTCGGTGAGATTGGAAATCGGTTCTATCGGTTGGAAATTAAGCTGAAAACGATCTCCGCGTAATGCATCTTCAAGTTCAATGACCCATTGCATTTCATCATGCCGGCGCATCATAGTGGAATCGGTAGGTTTATATTCTTTAATTTGATTACGACCGGAATCTTTTGCCGCCGACAGTGAAACATCTGCCGCGCCAAGAATCTCATTCACTGAATCATCTTTGTCAATGGTTACCAAAGCCATACTCAAATTGATATCAAATACTTTACCCGCCCATTCAAAATGATAATCCTGTGCTGCATTATGTAGTGTATCTGCAACCTTTCGCGCATCAGACAAAGAACTGTTTTTAATAATGATGGCAAATTCATCGCCACCCATGCGCGCAAACTCATCGTTATTTTTTAAATAGGTTTTTAAGTGACTGGTAAGTTGACTAAGTAGTGCATCGCCTGCTTCGTGTCCAAAGGTGTCGTTGATCACTTTAAAACGATCAATATCAAAATAACAAAAAGTATTTTCACTATACTCTGAATGTAGTTCTTCAAGTAATTGTTCTAACTCTACTTTTAAGGCATGACGATTTATTAATCCTGTAAGTGGATCATGCATGGCCTGATGTTCAATTTTTTCATTTAATGCAAAATTTTCCGTTACATCCCAACAGGTACCAATAATTTGTACCACGATGCCACTATTATTTTGCGTAGCTTGTGCACGCATCATTATGGCGCGAATTTCGCCATCCGATCTTAAAATTCTGTATTTTGTTTCAACTTCTCCACCCTTCCTACGAAATTCTTCATGTAAACGATATTGTTCATCTACATCACTGGGATGAATCATTTCAAAGAAATCTGATTCATCACCACTAAAAGTATTTCTTTCCAACCCAAACAAATCATGCATGATGTCATCCCATACAATATTGTTACTGGCAAGCTCCCAACTCCAAATTCCTACCTGTGCTGCTTGTAACGCCATGTCAAAGCGCTGCATAGAAGCATTAATTCTTTGTAAAGTTAAAGCGTCATTGGTTTGATTTTGCAATGCAACCATAATGCAACGCTGATTATTAAATTGTGTTAATGCTACAGATGCGTCAAGTTTTATTTTTCTATTTTTAAAATTGTAAAAAGTAATTGAACGTGAGGGTAGAAATTGTTTTTGCTCTAAAATCTTAATCAAAGCATCACGATGCTTATCGTCATGGTACAATCCTACAATTGGGCGACCCCTAAATTTTTCTAAATCAGTTTGTAATACTTTGGCAAATAATGAATTTGCATACACGATGCAACCATTCTCCACATTCACCATAGCAATGGGTAAAGGGAAAGCATCTGCATCCAAAGCATTGGACACCGCGTCTGATGAATTGTTTGCAACAGGCATAGGCTGAACTGGAATAGGGCTGGCTTGTGTAATCCTATTACTCCTAAATGAATGGTCAATTAAGCCATGACCATAATTTTGTTATGGGCACCTAAATTCTCAGGCTAAAGCATAATTGAGGCTGTGATAGGCCTCTAGGAATGGACAACTAGACGGACCGAAATGCGTGATTAATTGCCCTGAATGGCATGTTTTATCAGTTTGTTACAGATGTTTTACGGTAAAAAATCTGGGCTTTATTCACCAGTCGCTACCGGTCGATTTCTGTCTTTAATCCACTCGCTCCACGACCCAACATAAAGTTGAGCCATGGGGAGTCCTGCAATTTGTGTAGCTAACAAATTGTGACAGGCTGTGACACCGGATCCACACATATAAATTACCTGTTGCTCTCCCCCATCTGCCAACATGGGAAGAAAACGATCGTTGAGTTCTGCTGCTGATTTAAAAGTTTTGGTTTCATTTAAATTGTCAGAAAATGGAAAACTATGTGCTCCCGGTACATGCCCCGGTACAGGATCTGTTTTTTGGTCTATTGCAGTAAAGCGTTCACTCGATCTTGCGTCCAGTAACTTAATTTTATTTTGTTGCATTTGTTGCTGTACATAATTTATATCTACCCACATCTCATCCTTGACTTGACCTACAAATGTTCCCTTTTCTCTGCCTTGGACTTCTGTCTCTAGAGGATAATTTTCAGCAGTCCATTTTTCTATACCGCCATCTAGTACGGCAACAGCTGGATGTCCTAACCATTTTAGTAACCACCACATTCTTGCGGCAAAAGCCCCTGACAAATCATCGTAACAAACTATCTGGGAAGAGTTGCTAACCCCCCAGTTACATAATTTTTCAATAAATAACGTTGGGTCAGGTAAAGGATGGCGACCTGACGTATCAGTTGCAGGCGATGCTAAATCCATATCCATATCTGCAAACTGTGCGCTTGGAATATGCCCTTGATTAAATTTCTTTAGTCCTCCCTGTGGATCTTTTAGTACAAATCTGCAATCAAAAATTACACAGTCTTTATTCTCTAATTGTTCATATAGATCTGTTGTTGAAATAATAGTTTGGAAACTCATATAAAACTCTCTTGTTATTATTTATTTTCTTTTTGATTTACGGCTGGTTTTATAATTTATCATGTGTTCTACGTAATCGTTGTAATTAAAGTTTTCAATCGATTGATATTTCTGTAAAGCCGAATCCACTAATTTATAAATATTATCGACTGACTTGCATGCTGAATCGGTTTCCCTTGCCAGTCCCAGCAATCCCCCAAACTGTATTTTAGCAAATACACTGTGCGGAGTTGTCAATAAATCATCTTCTGCGTCAAATGCCGGTAGTCCCGATTGCTTAAACTGCTCATATAATCTTGCACATTGTGTACTAGCCGCATCTGAAGTACAGGAGATATCCGGCCCTGCACGTCGGGTTACAAGTTCAGCCATTTCACATGAAAAATCTTGTTTAATTAAGGTAGCCACAAAACTGCACTTTGAATCGCTCATAACTTAGCACCTGGCTGTAAATTAGCATGTATACACTTTAAATTTGGATTGCCACGAATCACTTCATGATACATGTGTTGGGTAGGTAATCCTTTTTGTGCCAATAATTGCTCAACCAACTTTGCTACTGGTTCAGGAGATACCAAATAAATTTCCGCATCATCTAAATGTTCAACATGATGCAATGAATCTAGCAACTTATCTTCTATAGTACTTATTCCTTCATAATCTTTGTCTAATATTTCATTAATTTTTCTGGACATTTGTATGGGTACATACTGTAACTGATCCAAAGCATCATCCCAGGAGCGACATAAATTATTCAAATACAATCCTTCCTCCCCACAACCCAACCAATATAAATAAATGATACGTTCCGTATCTTGGGCAGTGACATGCTCTAATAAACTTTTGATAGCAGCAAAACCTGTGTCAAATGCAATCATGATTAATGGAGCATTATTCTTTTCATCAATCACAAAATCACCATAGGGCCCTTGTATATTTAACCAGTCACCTACACTAAGCTGCTTAAACACCATATCCGAGAAGGCATCTTCTTCTAATTTGCGTACATGAAATTCAATTCGCTTGTCATCACAAGGACAGCTTGCAATAGCATAATCATGAGTACGATTTTGATCGTCGTATACACGCATATATTGTCCGGCTAAAAATCTTAAACGCATCGATCGTTGTATTTGTGTTACGACAATTGCTAATTCATCGCTAATACGATCAATTTTTCGTACTTTAACCCGTAAATTCTGCACCGGAATATCAGCTACACTTTTAGCCACATCAGCATGTATCAACAAATCACTTTCACACGTATTGGAACACATGAGTGCATAACCCTGAAGCTTTTCTGATTCACGAATTACAAAATCATGGCGGCGCAACAATTTAGTTTTACCCTGCATTACACGGGCCTTGCACATACCACAATTGCCATTGCTACATCCATAATTTAGAGGAACTCCTGCTCGAATCGCAGCCTCTAGAATGGATTCATGTGCTTCAGCATGGAATGTGTACTGATCTGTATCGAGATTAACAACAAATGCCATAGTACCAACTGGCTTTAGATTATTACCTTTGATCTTAGAAAGATTGCCATAAATAAAAATAATTTTAAGCTGATTTGATGCGAATTTTTACCTTCAAAAATTTCCGTATTCTAATTCTTGTCTTCATTCTGGGAGCTGTTGCTGTGTATAGCAAAGACCAGAAGATGGTAACACAAGGATGGTATCAACCTCTGCAAGTTGTAATATTCCCTATTAATGCCGAAAACAGTTTAAAGATAGACAAGTATATAGAAAAATTAAGTGATGAATCATTTGCATCTATCGATACTTTCATACAAAAACAAAGTAAGAAATTTGATGTAGTTGTATCTTCTCCAACCATCACAACACTCGGGGATACAGTTACAACCTTACCGCCCAATCCTCCTGCACAAAATGCTAATCCATTTTTAATTGCACTATGGAGTTTAAAGCTTCGATGGTGGGCGTACCAAAATACACCGGATAATCTACCCAATAAACATCGAGTTCGCATCTATGTGCTTTACCATGAAGCTCAAAAAAATAAACAATTGGAGCATTCACTTGGTTTGCAAAAAGGTCTTCTTGGAATTGTTAATGCTTTTGCACACCCTCAACAAAATAAACAAAATAATGTAGTTATTGCACATGAACTATTGCATACCGTAGGAGCTACCGATAAATATGATGCTGTAGGAAATCCCATTCCACCGGATGGTCTTGCCGAACCGAATCGAAATCCAGCTTACCCACAAAGACGCGCTGAAATTATGGCGGGTAAAGTTGCATTATCTGCTAGCCACTCCAGAATGGCATATAGCTTAAAACAATGTGTAATTGGAGAAAAAACAGCGCATGAAATTGGTTGGATCAGTAAATAGCAACACTACTGACTTGTGGGAAGAGCGCCTTCAATAATTTCACCTTCTGGGTGTAACAAAGACAGGTATTCTAATTTTTGATTAGCAACGACTGCCACTCCATGATGACGATCCACACCATTCACACTAAACTCAAATGCATAAAATCGACGTATACAAAGTTTTTTATTGATTGATCGGCCTAAGCGATGTCTTGCGACATGTACAGATTGGTCTAAAAACTGCAAACCATGTTCATTACATAAACGTTTACAATGTTTAAGGGTTATTTCGCGACTACTTAGACTGTCTTGCCAGTACCAAATCCCAGCCGCTAAGGCAAAAAATGCAAAAAGAATTTTCAAATGCTAATAAATAGTAAAAACTATTAGCCAATTAAGTTAATATATTTTTAGTTTGTTCCCGAATTTCTTCCTTGGTTTTCGTCCCATTAACTTTTAAAAATTTTGGTGCGTCATTCTTTCCACTACTAGCCCAATCCATATAGTATTTAATTAATGGTTCAGTTTGCTCATGATAAATTTTTAGCCTTTCTCGAACCGTTGCTTCTTGATCATCTTCACGTATAGAAAGATCTTCTCCGGTTTCATTGTCTTTGCCTTCTACTTTGGGCGGATCGAACTTTACATGATAGGTACGGCCTGAAGCAGGGTGAACACGGCGGCCACTCAAACGAGTAACTACTTCCTCATCGCTCACGTCAATGTGCATAACATAATCAACGCCTATTCCTTGCGCTCGTAACTCTTCAGCCTGAGCAAGGGTTCGAGGAAACCCATCAAATATGAATCCATTGGTGCAATCACTTTGAGAAATACGATCTTTGATTAAATCCAAAATAATCCCATCGGAAACTAATTCGCCAGCATCCATAACATTTTTCACCTCAAGTCCTAATGGAGTTCCTGCTGTAACGGCCGCACGTAGCATATCCCCGGTTGAAATTTGGGGGATATTAAAAATTTCTTCTATAAATTTGGCGCGTGTCCCTTTACCTGCACCGGGTCCGCCTAATAAGATAACTCGCATTTCCATAGCTCCGATTAGATGAGTGCGCTTTGTACACGAATAAAATGAATACGCCAACTACTCTAATTAGCTAAAGGTATAAATACGCTTACTAAAATCTTCTAAATCATTAACCGGATAAACTTAAAAAATATGGATAAAAGAAATGCTATTTACGCTCAGTCTGGAGGGGTGACTGCTGTCATCAATGCAACGGCCTGTGGCGTAATTGAAACAGCCCGTAAACACAAAAATAAAATTGGTAAGGTCTATGCAGGCCGAAACGGAATCATTGGCGCCTTGACGGAGGATCTGATCGATACCTCTAAAGAAAGCGCCAGTGCTATCGCCGCACTGAAACACACACCTTCGGGTGCTTTTGGCTCTTGTCGTTATAAATTAAAAAGTATTGAAGAAAATCGTGCGCAATATGAACGCTTAATTGATGTGTTTAAAGCGCATAACATTGGCTACTTTTTTTATAACGGTGGCGGTGACTCACAAGATACTTCACACAAAGTCTCTCAATTAAGTAAAAAAATGGGTTATCCAATTCAATGTATTGGTATACCTAAAACAGTCGATAACGACTTACCTATTACTGACAACTGCCCGGGTTTTGGCTCAGTGGCCAAATATGTTGCGGTTTCCATTAAAGAGGCCGCTTTTGATGTGAAATCCATGGCGGAAACCTCCACCAAAGTATTTGTGATGGAAGTGATGGGCCGTCATGCGGGCTGGATTGCCGCATCTAGTGGTTTGGCTGCACAGGAAAAAGGTGATGCACCCCATATCATATTGTTCCCAGAAATTGCTTTTGATGAAAAAGCGTTTTTAAAACGGGTTAAACAATGTATAAATGATTATGGTTACTGTGTGATTTGTGTTTCAGAAGGTGCACGTTATGCCGATGGTACTTTTTTAGCGGATGCCGGAAGTGTAGATGCCTTTGGCCATAAACAACTCGGTGGTGTAGCACCTGTGATTGCCGATATGGTCAAACAAGAACATGGCTATAAATATCATTGGGCCGTAGCAGATTACTTGCAACGTGCAGCACGCCACATTGCATCCAAAACCGATGTGGATCATGCCTACGCTACGGGCAAAGCCGCGGTACAATTTGCTTTGCAAGGCAAAACTGCCGTCATGCCCACTATTGTTCGCACCTCTAACAAACCCTATAAATGGAAAATTGGCAGCGCATCATTAGCGAGAGTAGCCAATGTGGAAAAAATGATGCCGCGTAGTTACATTAGCAAAGATGGTTTCGGTATTACTGCACGCTGTAAAACCTATTTAGCACCACTCATTAAAGGTGAAGCCTATCCACCCTACCGGGAAGGTCTTCCTCGATATATTCAACTAAAAAATATTCAAGTACCTAAACTTTTAAATACAGAATTTAAAGTTTAATCAATAATAAAGGGCGCTGATGCGCCCTTTATTACTTTAGTATTAATTTTTAAATTAGCTGTTAAAGCTGCCACCTTGAATTTTCTCCATGGCATTACTTAGACTAAACGCACCCGACCTTTGTCGTCGCGGAGCCTCTTCCACTTCATCTTTGAAGTAAGGTACTAAATTATAGCTATCCAGCCATTGTCCAGCATGCCCATCGGGCTCTACCATGCCATCTGGATAAACACCTAAGCCTGTTTTACCCGTTGACAATCCAGCCGCCACCTAGCGCTAGATAAAGCTGCACAATAGAGTTAATGTAATTTTTCAGCGCATCAGACTCTTGTAATTCAGCATTGAATAATGTGCGCTCGGTATCTAATACTTCCAGATAATCTACAATGCCACCGTTATATCGGGCTCGAGAAAGGTAAGCGGCATTTTTAGCCGCATTTACTTGGCGAATACGTGCTGCATGTTCATCCCGATAGGTGCGGATGGCTACTAAGGCATCTTCTACTTCGCGAAAAGCTTGTTGTAAGGTCTGTTCATATAAAATTAATGCCTGTTCGGTGCGCGCAACTTCTGCATCTACTTGAGAACTTAATCTACCCGCATTAAAAATTGGTTGAAATATATTTCCAAACAAATTCCAGTTTTCTGCATCACTGGAAATTAAATCATCTAAATCTGTACTTTCATAACCGGCATTTCCAGTTAATGTTATTGATGGAAAACGCAAGGCTTCAGCTACCCCAATTCTTGCAGTTTGCGCATGCAGTTGTTGCTCAGCGATGATTAAATCAGGCCTTCGCTGTAAAAGCTCTGATGGTAAGCCTGCAGGAATTTCCGGGGGGAATATTTGTTGGTTTAAGACTAAACCCCTTTTTACAGGGCCAGGATTTCGACCCAATAAAACACGTAAGGCGTTTTCTGTTTGTGCAACCCCGCGAACTAATGCCGCAATTGCAACTTCAGCTATGGCAACTTCAATTTCAGCTTGGTTTACATCAATTTGTGCGACTGTTCCTCCATCGTAGCGCGCTTGAATAATTTTCAAACTATCCACGCGTGCATCATAGGTGCGTTTTGAAATCTCTAGTTGGTAATCTAAATCACGCAGTAAAAAATAAGTGCTGGCAACATTTGAGATTAAAGTAATTGTGACATTACGAAAACCTTCTTCTGTTGCTATCAATTCAGCACGTTGGGCTTCAGTTGCGCGTCGTAATCCTCCCCAAAAATCTAAATCGAAAAATAGGCTTGCATCTAGGAAAAGATTATCTTCTGTGCTAGCGGTAGGAAAGATTTCTTCGCTTTGTTTGCCACGCCCTGCACCTGCAGAAGCATCTATCGTAGGAAATTGTTGTGAGCGTACGATATCGACCAATTCATTGGCTTCATCGATTCGTGCTATAGCAAGTCGTATGTCTTTATTTTCTCCTAGTGCGGTAATAATTAATGATTGTAATTCCTTATCTTTGAATAACTGCCACCACTCCACATTTGCAATCGATTCGGCCGAAATTGTTGGCTCATAGAAATCAACAGGAATATCGAGTTCTGGGCGTTCATAATCCGGACCCAATGTGCAACTAAAAAAAATGAATGTGCTTAAAGACGCTAAAATAAATGAAGGAAAATTTTTTGACGCCACAGACATGAAAAATTTTTAAGAATATTTTTTACGTGAAATAAAACGTTCCACTAACACATACATTGCCGGCACTAAAAGTACCCCAATTAATGTTGCAACCAACATTCCACTAAATACCGTCATACCCATCACCTTTCTCGCTTCCGCTCCTGCACCACTGGCAATTAAAAGTGGTAAAACTCCAAAAATAAAAGATAGGGCTGTCATTAAAATGGGACGAAAGCGTAAACGTGCTGCTTCCATGGCCGCCTCAACTGCATTTTTTCCTTTTTCTGATTCCAGTTTGGCAAACTCTACAATCAGAATTGCATTTTTAGCCGCAAGACCAATCAACATTACTAATCCAATTTGTGCAAATACATTATTTTCATAACTTTCACTTAAAAAACGAGCCAACCATAAACCGCCCATGGCTCCAAACACGGCAATTGGTGTTCCAAGTAACACTGAAATGGGTAAGGTCCAGCTTTCATACTGGGCGGCAAGAATTAAAAACACAAACACCAAGGCCATTATGAAAACCACCGCGCCGGACCCCGCTGATGCCTTTTCTTGATAGGACATGTTGTACCAAGAATAAGACATGTTTGCGGGCAACACTTGTTTTGCAACTTCTTCTAATGCATTCAAAGCTTGGCCCGAGCTATATCCAGGTGCTGCTTGGCCGCCAATTTCTGCAGAACGAAATAAATTAAATCGATTGGTGAATTCTGGTCCAGCAGTACGGTGCACATCCACCAGTGTTGATAAGGGAACCATCTCCCCATCATTATTTTTTACATAGAACGACTCAATTCCATCTGTCGTCGAACGATACTCAGGTTCCGCCTGCACATACACTTTATATAGTCTCCCAAATCGGTTGAAATCGTTAACGTAAGACCCACCCAAAAATGCACCAACCGTCGAATACACACTGGAAAGAGGCACACCTAACTTCAAAGCTTTGGCATCATCAATATCCATAAAAATTTGTGGCACATTTGCTCTAAATTGCGAATAGGCAGTACCTATTTCAGGGCGTTGCTTGATGGCATCAAGAAATTGCTGTGTTTGAGCGGCTAAGTATTCCGGTGGATTACCACTTCTATCCTGCAACATCATAGAAAAACCGGCCCCAGTGCCTAACCCTGGTATTGCAGGGGGGCCAAAAGCAAAGGCCATACCGCTTACGATTTGTTTTGCAAAAGCGTAATTCAAGCGACGCACTATGAATTTTGCATGATCTTTAATTTCCGGTCGTTCATCCCAATCTTTTAGTTGAATAAATACACTGCCGGCATTGGATTGAATCGTTCCAGACAACATACTGTAACCTGCTACGAAGGTTGCATTTTCAATTGCATCAATCTCGGCCACAATTTTTTCCATCTCTCGAATTGTGGCATTGGTACGTTGCAATGATGCTCCATCCGGAAGTTGCACACTTGCCAAGATATATCCTTGATCCTCTTCCGGAACAAACCCTCCTGGAACTACTTTAAATAAGAGAACTACTCCAACCACTAATGCTGTAAGTAACAACATGCCTGTAGCGATTTTGTGTGTGAAAAATCCGGTAAGTACCATAAATTTTTCTGTGGCCCATTGAAACCATCGGTTATATGCCGCAAAAAATTTATCCAGGAAACCTTTTTGTTCTCCTGGAGGTTTTAAAAGCGTGGCCGCGAGTGCAGGACTTAAGGTGAGCGCATTAATGGAAGAAATTCCTACTGCCACAGCAATGGTGATTGCAAACTGTTGATACAGTTGGCCCGTTATGCCTTCCATGGTAGCCACAGGAACAAACACAGCGATCAATGCCAAAGAGGTGGCAATAATAGGTCCCGATACTTCGTGCATGGCCTCAATTGTGGCTTCTGTTGGCGCCATACCTTTTTCCATCTTTGCAGTAACCGATTCAACAACAACTATGGCATCATCCACAACTAAGCCAATCGCTAACACCAAACCAAGCAAAGATAAAGTGTTAATAGAAAATCCCAATAGTGGGAAAACTGCAAAAGCACCCACGAGTGATACCGGCACTGTTAACGATGGGATGATGGTGGTGCGCACACTTTGTAAAAATATATATACCACTAATATCACAAGCGCCAATGCTTGAAATAACGTAATAACAATTTCTTTAATACCGGCCGTAATGGGTTTAGTAGTATCGAGAGAAACTACATACTCAAGATCATCTGGAAAGCGTTGCGCGACGCGATCCATCGTCGCATACACTTTTTTTGCAACTTCTAAGCCATTAGCATCAGGCAATTGAAAAATTTGCATCAGCCCTGTGGGCTTGCCATCCAGTCGCACACTAACAAGATAGTTTTGTACACCCAATTCAATACGTGCCACATCTTTTAGTAAAACTTGAGAACCATCGGCATGAGATCGTACAACTACTCGGCCAAATTCTTCAGCCGTTTCAAATCGGCCTGCAGTTTGCACGGTATAGGTAAACTCAGTTCCAGGCGGTGCTGGTTCTGCACCTATTTTCCCTGCCGCAACTAAAACATTCTGGTCTTGAATGGCTTGCGTTATGTCAGCAATGGTTAAATCGAGTTTGGCAAGTTGATCGGGTCGAATCCAAACACGCATAGCATATTCAATGGCGCTACCCCCCATCGCTTCGGCTGAACCTACACCTTTAATTCTTGCTAGTTCATCGATGATATTAATAGTTGCATAGTTCGTTAGAAAATTTTCATCATAGGTGCCATTGGGGGATGTAAGAGAAATTAATAGCAATGGAAATGAAAGTTTCTTTTTAACGGTAACTCCAAGTCGTTTTACTTCTTCTGGAAGAGATGCTTCAGCTTCGGATACGCGATTTTGCGTGAGCACATTGGCCATATCCAAATTGGTGCCCACATCAAATGAAACTTCTAGATTTAGTGTTCCATTATTTGAATTAACAGAACGCATGTAAATCATGTTTTCTACACCATTTACTTTTTGCTCAATAGGTGTAGCAACTGATTGTTCAACATTAATGGCACTGGCACCGGTGTAGGTGCCGGTTACAGATACCATGGGTGGTGTAATTTCAGGATATTGAGCAATAGGTAATTTTCCTAAAGCCACTAACCCTAAGATGACAGTTACAATGGCAATTACCATTGCAACGATGGGGCGGCGAACAAAAAACTCAGCCATGTCTAATTTTTATGAACTAGTGTTTGAAGAATTATTTTTTTCGACAGGAACTACTTTCATCCCGTCACGCATTCGTAACAAACCTTCTGTAGCAACAAGTTCACCAACAGTGACGCCTTCTTCAACAACAATCATATTGTCAAACTTGGGCCCAAGTTTGACTTCGCGAATTTCTACGGTGCCGCCCTCATCAATAACATAAGCCTGAAAGATTCCTTGCAATTCAGCAATCGCACGCTGTGGTATCACTAGTGCATCGTGAATTGTTTCTGGCGCAGCTCGCACTTTTGCAAACTGGCCGGCACGTACCAATCCTTCCGGGTTAGGGAAATCTGCTTCAATCGTTAAAGTTCCGGTAGTGGGATCAATTGCAGCTTCAAAGTTAGTGACATGGCCTTTATGTTTATGCACAGATCCATCCGCAAGAATTAGTTCTAGTCGATCTTCAGTCTCTGGCCCTTCCTCTAATTTTTTCGCTCTTTCTGACAAACGTTTAGCAAACCTTAAATATTCTTTTTCATTAATTGAAAATTTGACGCGAATAGGATCTGCTTGTGAAACATAATTTAAAACAATGGGATTCGGTTCTCTTCCCACGTATTCTCCAATTTCTGCTTTAGTTAATCCGATACGTCCAGAAATTGGGGCATAAATTTTTGTGTAACCGAGTTCAATTTTGGCTTGTTCTACTTGAGCTTGTGCTGTTTGCACAGCTGCGATGGCAGCATCATATTGTGCTACTGCTGAATCTAAATCCTGTTTACTGACAGCATTTATTTCAGCCAAAGGTTTCAGACGATCTAAATCACTTTTGGCTTTAACTCGCTGCGTATAAGCTTCCGATAAATAGCCCTGTGCTTCTATCACTTTTGCATCAAAAGGTCGGGTATCTATTGTGTAAAGAAGTTGGCCCTCTTTTACTACTCGTCCTTCTAAAAAGTTTATACTTTCTAAAGTACCATCAACACGGGCACGAATTGGGATATCAGCGGACCCATACGTCTGTCCTACCAAGTTTAAAATAACCGGCACATCCTGTTGAATAACCTGAATGACAGGTATTTCCAATGGTGGTAATTCCGGTGGTTCACGATCACCACATGAAGTAATGAGAAATGGTAAAAATGCAAACAGTAGTGCTCTAAATAGAGTCATAATTTTATTATTAGTATTTGTATCTAAAAATTATAGCTGAAAAGAATATCGCTATGTCATTAATTTATGTGAAATAAATGATTGCTAGCATGTTGTACTCATTAAAAATACAAGGTTATTGGCGAATAGTAAGTTCTCCATCCTTGTGTGTGAGAGTAAGATTTTCTAAAAACGACATACCCAATAAAACTTCATTACTATTCATATGAGGGTTTATGTCAGCCTTAATATCATATAGTTCTATATCACCAATACTTATTGAGTCGATGTTTGTTTGATATACCACTATTTCACCATTTGCTGTTGTTACTCTAAATGGTGCTCCTTTTTTAAGATTTAGTTTTGTTGCTATTTTATCTGGAACTGATACATAACTTGCTCCAGTGTCTACTAAGAAAGTAACTTTCTTAGTATTAATTTTTCCAGTAGCTACATAGTGACCATGACGACTACTCTTTAGAATTATTTCTTTTTTTCCAGAGGGACTAACTGTCGTTTCAACATTTTGGTTAGGATTTCGCTTGAACTCTTCTAGATTTCCAAATAACCAAATCAATAAACCAAAGATCATCACCCATGCAATGATGATCATTCTCTTTCCTAAATTTTTAGTTTTCTCCTGTGGTGGTGTGTCATCCATAACAATACTTTAGGTGCATTAAGCTACAAAATAAATTAAAATTTATTACAGACGCAATATTAGATAAAATTATCAGACTGTAAATAACGCCCCCATAACTCCTATTAGAAATGCGGTACTAGTACCAAATAATAATAGTCCGCCCATGGCTTCAAAAGTGCTGAGTATTTGCCACTTTTTTGATAATACGATATCTCCATAACCAAGCGCTGTTCCAGTTACTACGGAAAAATACAGAGCACTTTTTAAATCATCAAATTCGCCCAGTTTTAAATATATAAGAGCCCACAACCAAGCTTCTGTTGTGTGTATTCCAATTATTGTTAACACAACGATACTAAGAATTCCCATAGTCGCAAAATCCGAATTTCCAAAAACGTTTGGTGAATGCAACCATTGAATTAAATAATGCAGCCCCACCAAACATACTACGTGGAATATCACAACTAAAATTGTGACAATAGTTCCTAATAGAATTTGTCTGTGCAGCATGACTATTTTCCTGTAACGTTGGCATTGAATACATTACAATTGTCGCATTGATTAATAGGATCATCCAGCATATGAGAAAAATGAAACTTTTATTAAATTTATTATTTATCGCATTTGTATCAGCAACTGCAACTGCAACTGCAACTGCAAGTTCTTTAGATACTATTCTTGAAACAAAAACATTAAAAATTGGCGTTTCGTTGTTTGAGCCTTGGGTAATTAAAAACAAACAAGGAAATTTAGATGGCTTTGAAATTCAAGTTGCAAAACAACTTGCAAAAGACATGGGTGTAAATCCAGAATTTGTTCTAGTGGAATGGGAAGAGCTTTTGCCTAGTTTAGAACAAGAGAAAATTGACATTATTATTGCCGGCATGGCAATAACGCCTGAACGAGCGTTACGTATTAATTTTACCAACCCTTATGCAAATTCTGGTATAAGTCTTGCTGCATGTATCGCACAAACTAAACACATGAATGCATTAGAAGAACTTAACAACCCTAAAGTAACCATTGGGGTTGTTTCAAACACAGTGTCTGAACAGTTAGCTAGCAATGTATTTAATAATGCAAAAGTTAAATCGTTTGTTAAAAGCGAAGATGCCATAAAAGCTGTAATTAGTGGAGATATACATGCTTTAGTAGAATCTTCACCAGTTCCTGAATTTTTAGCGTTAGAGCACCCTGAGCAAGTAGATGTCCCACTTAGTAGACCTTTGCTAAGTTACAAAGCTGGTATGGCAATAAATAAAGGCGAGCAAGAATTTCTTAATTACTTAAATGCATGGATAACAGCTAGAGAAGCAGAGGGTTGGTTGCCCGCAAAACATAAATATTGGTTTGAGTCCTTGGACTGGAAAAAGGAATAACTCTTGTACCCACAAGTAATTTACAAAGGAGATACTAAGCAAGAGTTTTATCTGCCACTGATTGGGCTTATATTAATTTCATCTATAGTAATTGCAGATCCACAATCGCAATTAAATCTTCCTGACGAGTTTAATAATATTAATGTTGATGACATTTTCAGTCGTGAAGAAAACATGCGCCAAGAAGATAAAGAAGAAATTGAATGGAGAGCACCAAAGGAAACACCAAGCAAAAAAGAAGTACGTTGGGGTGCAAAATCCATTTATGAAGACAATAAAAATCTAGACCCTACTACAAGCGAGCCTGCCCAACCAAATGCTCTAGATGATCGACAGGCAACGCCACAACTTCAAATTCGTTTCTAGTCTAAGTCAACATTTCTTAATTGAGTTGCTGCATCTTCAGGGCTTACAGTACTCACAAACAATCCTGATCCCAATTCAAATCCTGTTGGAATACTGGTGCGTGGACAAATTTCCAAATGCCATTGATAGCTTGTTTGATATTTAGAAAATTCTTCGCCGCATGGTATGGAATGTAAAAAATAATTATATTGTGCGCCACCAATTACTCGATTAAGTCGTTGCATTGTTCGCTTTAATAGCAAAGCAAAATCCTGTAAGTCTTTATTCGTACAAGCTACATAATCAGCCTGTTGGAATAGTGGGAAAATTTGTACTTCCCATTCAAAGCGACTTGCAAATGGTTTAATCGCTATAAATCGATTTGATTTTTCAATCACATATTGTCCGACATCAATTTTGCGTCGTACTTCACCCGATTTGCGATCATATATCGTGGCTTCGAATGTCAACGCCTCATCTACAAGGTGCGAAAAAATATTATTGTTGAACTTTTTATAATGAATATGCGAATAATTTAATTCATTCGCAACATTTTCTGGCACTACAGGCATAGCAACAATCTGACTATGAGTGTGTTCAAGACTAGCACCGGCCGCTGGGCCAAAATTTTTAAATACTAGTACATATTTTATTCTAGCATCACTTGCATAAAGAGCCTGCATGCGTTCACGATAAATTTTAAATATATGAAATAAATGTTGTTGTGACATTTCATCCACATGAATGGAATGATTGTTGTGATCTATTACGACTTCATGCCGACCATAGCCATCAATAACATGTTGTAAACCAAAACTCATCGTTTTCGAAATATTTTGATCACTAAGTACTGGGAATAAATTTTCTACAACACGAATCTCCCACTTATTATTATCTGGCCAACTAATAATAGCAGGAGGTGTTTGCTCTTCATTCCCGATACAAAATGGACAATCACTAACAGTAGAATGCTTGCTCTTTTTTACAGGAGGCTCTTCTTTGCGTGGCCGTAAACCACGCTCAGTTGATATCAACACAGATTCCGTTGGAACAATTGGGTTGATACGGATTTCACGAATTCCCGTTTGAGACATCTTTTTTTCCATAGTTATCTTTATTTAAATTAAAATCGCACCCCTTATAAAATGCGACTGCTCCTGTTGTAAAATTTTGCAGCTGATCTGAAAAATTTTCTGAATAGTGAATTACATTTAGATATTCATCATCAATTGAAAAAACCAGATCGCGGAATTCTTCCACATCATTCCATCCAAGAAATACATTAAGCGTTAGAATTTCCTTTTCATCAATAAATTTGAATTCTTCCCACTGGATTTCACTTTTTTTTAATTTATTAATTAAAAATTGAAAATAGTTGTTTTTTGCCTGTTCCAGTTGATTTTTTGTTTCAGCAGTTTTATCTATTTGCGCAATTTTATGTTTCCCAATACGTAAATGATCCACTCGCCATAAAAAACCAAGGTTATGTGAAAAGGTTACTGTTTCACCGGTAGTATTTTCTCGGTCTTTGATTTCTAACTGAGTGCTTAAAGCACCGCCAGGCAATTTGCACTTAAAACTGTAGCTGGGTGATTCATAGTATCCATGACTCAAATGTCCGTTAAGTAATAAAAGTACGCACGAGCTAGAAATAACAGCGAGAAATACAGCCAGTAGCGTACGAACCAAAGCATGATAAGAGGCCAAAATGTTATGCATCTATAGTATGAACATTCTCTATAATTCTTTGAATTTCAGTAGAAAATTTCTAATTTTCGTCCTATTTATCTGATATTCCCACCACTCCATACTAGCTAAGACTAATGGCGCATTAATTTAATTAAACTCTACCCCAAGCTTATTTTCACAAACTCGTGCTTTAGGAAAAATGGAATTTATACCTAAGGTAATGGCGGTAGTTAAAAAAATCTGGCTGCCTTACCTCCCCATCATTGTAATTGGTCTCTGTGTAGCAGGTGCAAGTAAATTCACCAGTATTGCTCATATTGAATATATGTTTTCAGGATATATTAATAATGCTACGAATCGGCATGCCAATGAAGATTTAGTAATCATAAAGTACAAGCCCGAAGAAATTAATCGGGTAATGCTGGCTGGTCTAATTCAATCTTTGGTGGATGCACGTGCAAAAAGTATCGCTCTAGATATTGATTTATCACACCCTGTTGAAAATCCATTAGATGACGAAATTTTAAGTAATGTCTTAAAGGATAATAAAGCTGCAAATATCATTTTGCCAATATATGAAAAAAATAATGAATTTATCTGGCCATTATCTTCTTTTAAACGATACACCCAGCTCGGCTTTATTGACGTAAATATAGAAAATTCTACTTTGTATGATTCCTTTCCATTAAGCCTGGAAACATCTGCCAATATATTTCCACACACAGCACTCCGGCAATTAGGTAAACCAATACCTGAGCAAGCTACTACCTACTTGGAACCTGGTAGAAATTTAAAGCGTAGTTATTATTCATTTACTGAGGTAATAAACTCTGATACAAAAATTTATAAAAATAAACATGTCTTAATTGCACCAGACTTAAAACGAACTCAATTCAATGCATTAATATTTAAAACACTAAGTCGTGGTGTATTTCGATCTGTACCGGATTATATAGTTTTCGGGATCTTTTTAGCCATTTCATTCTTATTAATTAATATTTCCAAGAAAGAAAAAAGACTAACAAAAACAATATTACAGTCTGTGTTTTTCACATTATCGCCAATTATAATTATTTATATTTCAATTTCTCTTTACCGAATTCAACTACCGTCATTTTCTCTTTGTGTTGGTTTATTACTATCATCTATATTTTTACTATTTATTTACCGCCATAAATTTACAATTTCGTTTAAATCAATTTCTTTAAGTAATAAAAATTCCAAAGAAAATGATTTACTTGAGTTATTAGAGGGTGAAATTTCTATTAGTAAAAATGGTGTTGTATTAAGAGCAGACGCCCCTGCTGCAAAGCTGCTAGGCTTGCAAGAAAAACACTTAATGGGAACCTCTCTTAAAAATATTTCACCATTTATGAAACCCAAGTTATGGCGCAAATATTATGGCGATCTAATAAAGTTAAAAAAACCAGCAGAAACGCTTTATGAATTTAAAGCAAAGCATTCGAGCGGCCAAGAGATAAGTTTACAACTACAGCCTGTTAGTAATTCTAGCGTTTCAAATACAGTTGCACGATTTATATTACGTAATGCTCGAGGAAAATCTGGAACAGATGTAGCCTTAGAATATCAGGCTAAACAAGACCGAGTCAGTCATACCCTAAACAAAGAAAGTATTACTGAACATCTTACTACATCAATCGTACAGCTCGGAGATAATCATTCAATTACAATTTTGTTACTTAACATTGCAAACTTCAAAGAAATAAATAGCACTTTAGGCAAAGAAGCGTGTATCAATATTTTAAAATCGTTTGCTAAACGACTTCATAAAAATACTAGCGAAACTGCTGCCATAGGACGTATTGATAGTGCTGAATTCTTGATAGTGTTCAAACATACAACGAATGAAAAAATAACCAAACAAATTACCAAAATAATTAAAGATGCAAAAAATGCTGTGCATTGCTCCGGCATATCTATTGAACTAGATGTGCATGCAGGAATTGCCAACTGCCCTAAAGATTCTAAGCAAGCAGAAACGCTGATAGAAAAAGCACAACTTGCATTATCCAGCGCACAAAATAAAAACAAAAATTTAGCAAGCTATGACAAAAAACAACAGACTACAAATAAAAAGCCAAAGAAATCTATACATGAGATTGCAGTGGCTTTAAAACAAAATCAATTTAGATTGTATTACCAGCCGATAATTGATTTATATAGTAATGAAGTCACATCAGCTGAAGCTTTGTTGCGTTGGAAACATCCTAAGAAAGGTTTATTAAGACCCTCTGAATTTATTGATCGAGTGGAACATTCGAAACTTGTCCGCCCTGTAACCAAATGGGTAGTGAACAAAGCACTTGAAGATGCGCGCACTATCGGGCGCTACGGTTTGAATATGACAATATCTGTAAATATTTCTGAAAGAAATTTATTAGATGCCCATTTCCCACTAATAGTAGCCGAGTGTATTAATAAAAATAAAATGCGTGCTGAAAATATCGAGTTTGAAATTTCAGAGAAAAATTTATATTTAGTACCTGAACAAGCCATGAAATTATTAAATCGATTTAAGAAAAACGGCATTAATTTTTCTCTTGACAATTATGGTGCAGAAAATACATCTTTACATAATTTAAAAAATATGCCATTTAGTAAAATAAAAATTCATCGATCGCTGACCTCCAAAGTGATTAAATCTTCTCAAAATGAAATTGTTATTGATGCCATTGTTCGACTTGCACATGGTTTTGGTATTCGTGTGGTTGCAGAAGGCGTTGAATCTGAACTTCATTTTAAAAAGTTACGTGAATTAAACTGTGATTTTTGCCAAGGCAATCTATTCTCTAAACCTGTTAACAGAACTGGCCTGCTTAATTTATTTAAACAATGGGAAAATGCAATAGGGGAACACCAAGAACCCCCTGAACAAGCCATGGCCACTTGGAATGGCACCTATAGTATAGATCGAAGTAAATTTGAATAACGTTTACGGAATTTCACTCAGCAATAAACCAAGCTCACTACGAGTCTCTGCATTTAAAAATATGCGATTACGCTCTTGCATCACTTTGGTAACTTCGCCACAGTGAAATCGGTTATTTTGAAACTTTTTAATGAATGCTTGCTGTTCTTGCTGGGATAAAGATTGAAAATTTTCGCCATTAATTGGTTGCAAATTTTTAATACGTTCAAGTTCTTCAGATATTTGAGACTTGTAAATAATTGCTGATTGTCGATCATTTACTTTACTCAACAACTCTGCCAATTCGGCATATTCCATGGCAAAACTTTCTCCTTCTCTAGCTACATAACTTCCTGTATATGCCGGAGAAACGAGTAAATACATCAGCAAAAGCAAAATAAAATATTTCATCACCATTTAGTATCATTTGATTAATATAGACTCATACAATATACATAAAGTTCAACAGTAATTAACTGCCTGGATGTTCGAGTGGCGGTCCACCCATGATTAAATCTAAAGTTTCACGCAAAGCCCATGCCTTATCTTCGAAACTTTCTTTTTGCTCTGCCATTATAAGACCCGCCTGCAAAGCATCACTTAACTCCATACAGTCCTCATCAATAACAAATAATATTTTATAAATTGTGCCCTCATAAACACGCACAGTTAAACCTGCTCCACCTGCGTTAAAAATACGCGTGCCTAGTTGAATAGTTTCAGCTGTGTCTAATAAGACTGTATTAAAGTGGGGACAATGTTCTTTTAATTCCGCTCGGAAATCTCTGGGTGCCGCAGCAGCTTTATCAAAAGCTTGTTTTTGCCTTTGCTGTTTCTCTTCAGGGGATATTTCCGTATTTTCTGACGATGAAATAACTATGCTCACCAAACAAACTGAGAATACTGAGGCAGTTAACAAGCGAAATACTAAAGATCGAATTTCCATAACGGTTCCTTTAACACAAAAAAGGTGTACAGCATTTGCTGTACGCTTTTTATTATTGTTGAGGTAATAAATTTATGAATTATTTTCAAATACCACTTTATATACTACACCTGCAATGACTGCACCAATAATGGGTGCTACCCAAAATAACCAAAGTTGTTGCAATGCAATTCCACCTTCAAGTAAAGCAGGCCCTGTGCTTCTTGCAGGGTTAACAGAAGTATTCGTGACTGGGATTGAAATTAAATGAATTAACGTTAAAGCCAAACCAATTGCAATTGGCGCAAAACCGGTAGGCGCACGTTTGTCTGTAGCCCCTAAAATGATAAGTAAAAACATAAAGGTCATGACAATTTCACACACTAAGGCAGACATCATGGTGTACCCATCCGGTGAATGTTCTGCATAGCCGTTGGAGGCTAAGCCCCCAGCAAATGTATCACTACCACTGGCAATTAAATACAGCACGGCTGCCGCCGCAATAGCGCCCAACACTTGAGCGACAATATAGGGAATCACTTGTCCAGCAGAGAATCGTCCACCCATCATTAAACCAATTGAAACTGCGGGATTTAAATGACAACCTGAAATGTGTCCAATGGCATAGGCCATGGTCACCACCGTTAAACCAAATGCCAAAGACACACCCACCAAACCAATGCCTAGAGGAAAATAGGTGCCTTCCGAAATCATTGCGCCATCAGCAACAAAAATTGCTGCTAATACAGCACTCCCACATCCTCCTAACACCAACCAAAATGTGCCAATAAACTCAGCTATCATACTTTTAGATAATGGCATATCACCCCTCCTTAATGTTTATTGTTTGTTTATTGTTTATTGTTTATTGTTTATTAGTTTAAAGCTTCTGCAGCTTTTAAAAAAAGTGTTACATGCTACAATTTTTTTATCGCCCTTAGCATCTTCCACACATTCTTTATATTCTTCAATTAATTTTAATCACTCGTCATTTACTTCGTGCACAAAATTTGTAATATCTTTCCATAACCCACAATTAATAATGCAGTTGCAACAACTATTGTAATTAAAATAAGTTGTTCATGTTTTACTTTCCTTACTTAAATTTTTTTATCGACTATTTATGCTTTCGCATACTTATTCAAGTTAGAATACATTCATTGAATTTGTTCAGGTTTATTAGAGCCATCCTTTGACTTGTCTTTCTCCCGTTCGTTGGGCGATTTATAGCCTACGGGATTTAAATGCTCACCACCAGACTTGCCAGAAAATAGCTCGATGGATATTACATCTAATTCTACGATTACTGATTCTTCAAGCTTCTCTTCTAAATTTTCCCGAAATACATCTAAAGCATTCTGAATTCTTCGTTCATTTTCTTCATCTGGTAATTTTATTCCAGGTGTATACACATCTATTCCTACATGTAGATCATCACCCTTATATCGAACATTAATCGAATCTAGTTTCCCCTGGCCAGAAAATATGTGTGGATATTTTTTTGGTAATGAAACAATTAATGACAGCACTTCACTTTTTACTGTTAATTTGTATAACGCACGTTCAAGTGGATCGATAATTACAATGGATGCAATTAAAACGACTAACAACCCAACACCAGCCTTTTTCCATTGACCATAACCCTGACTTAACAATGTAATACAGGCAACAAAAATAATACCCAAAAAGTTTGTTGCAAAAAGAATGAATGAACCTTTAGCGATATCTACGCCGCCAGAGTAGTGACCCAACTCCGTCAGCGATAAACCTGCCTCAGTGGTAGCCAGCCTTCCATAAGCCAAGCCAATTCCGGTCACTGCTAATGGAGGCACTAAGGCAACAGCAATTGCAACACCGGCAATCGAACTACTAATGCTTTTTCGAGTGTAGGAAAACGCGGCGGCTGCACCAGCAGCCATAGCGACACCAAGATCAAGAAGTGTAGGCGCTGTGCGACTTAAAATTTCTGTGCCTGCAACTCGCAAACCAATTAAACGTGTACTTAAATATGAGAATGCAATGACAAGAATTACACCTGTGACCACAGTTAAAAACGAACGACGTACTAACCTCCAATCAACGATATCAATGCCATAAGATAATCCAACAATGGGTGCCATCAATGGGGCTATAATCATGGCGCCAATAATTGCCGGCGCACTATTGGATAGTAATCCTAAAGTGGCAATTACCGCAGACAAAAATAACATGAAGAAATAACCAAAAGATGGAATAGACGCCACCATCATCATTTCATCAAGATCTTCTAGGGAAAGTGGGTTCTCAATGTAGGGACGCCAACCCGCAGTAATTTTTCTCCAGCGACTGGTGGAATGTTCTTTTAAATTTTTTAATGAACGTTTTGAATCTGGTGTATCAGAATTGTTATCGGACATTTATTCTTATCGTTATTGTCTGATTCCACAATTCTCTCACTTTTTACTAGACGAATATACAAGTTATTGTCCAGGTCTCAGCTGTCATAATAGCTGATTAAAACATTTCTGAAGAATCAACATCCGTATCTGTTTCAGGAGCTTTAGCATTACGATTGGGAATAAAATCTCCCGTAATCATTTGATCGTAACTCATGCCCGGACCCACCATCGGATACACACCGGCATCAGGATCAATCATTACTTCCAAAAATGCGGGACCTTTGAATTCCATGAACTCTTTAATAACAGAAGGCAATTTATCTTTATCTTTTAGGCGTACAGAATATTTATAACCATCAGCTTGTGCGGCTTTCACAAAATCTTTTTTGTGCAAAGATTTATCACTGGCTGATAATCTTCCTTTAAAAAATAACTTTTGCCACTGCTTTACCATGCCATCACCAAGATTGTTTAGCACTACAATCTTTAATGGCAGCTCGTAGGTCGTTACAGTTTCAAGCTCACCTAAATTCATGCGCATACTTGCATCACCATCGATATCTACAACCACTAGATTGGATTTAGCAAATTGCGCGCCTATAGCTGCGGGCAAACCAAACCCCATAGTGCCCATACTGCCCGAGGTTAGCCATAAACGAGGAGATTTAAAATCAAAATACTGTGCAGCCCACATTTGATGTTGACCCACACCCGTACTGATAATGGCTTCACCTTTCGCATACTTGTTTATCTCTTCAATCACAGCATAAGGCTGAATCATTTCGCTTTGCTTGTCGTAATTCATGGCGTAGGTGTTTTTTAATTCAACAACATGCGCATGCCAATTTGAAAAATCTTTTTTGAATTTTTTTATTTTCACTCCATAGTCTACTAATTTAGGCAAAGCTTGCGAGAACAAGCCTATATGATGCCAATCGACACATTTAACTTTATGAATCTCTGAAGGATCTACATCAAAATGTGCAATGAATTTTGCTTGAGGTGCAAACTTGTCAGGCACAGCAGCCACACGATCATCAAATCGTGCACCGATTGTAATTAAAAAGTCACAATCATCTACCGCATAATTTGCAAATGCAGTTCCATGCATGCCTAACATATGTAGTGACCGCTCTTGGGTAGTGTCGTAAGCACCAATGCCCATTAACGTCGTGACGACTGGAATTTTAAAAGCATCGGCAAAGACACGAAGTTCATTGGATGCATCACCATTAATCACACCACCGCCTGCATATATAAGAGGACGTGAAGACTTTTCAAATGCAGTATAAAAAGATTCGCAATCATCATCCGTTAATTTATTTTCTGCAATTTCTTGTATGCGTTCTCGATAACCCCGAATCGGCAAGTGCCCCTTGCCTTGAAAAACGCCTTCCCAATTTTGTACATCTTTAGGTATATCAATTACTACGGGACCGGGTCGCCCGGTACGTGCAATTTCAAATGCAGTACGCATGGTAGCTTCCAATTTCTCAGGATCTGTAACTAGAAAAATATGCTTGGCCACCGCACCCATAATGTTGGCGATAGGTGCTTCTTGAAAACCATCACTACCAATAGCGGGTGTCGGTACCTGACCACTGATCACAACAATGGGAATAGAGTCAGCCATGCAATCGCGCACAGGTGTTACTGTATTGGTGGCCCCCGGACCTGAAGTCACCATAACTACGCCAACTTTGCCGCTGGCACGGGCATAACCAGACGCCATAAAGCCTGCTCCCTGTTCATTGGCAGGAACAATGAGCGGCATAGCATCAGAGGTTTCTGCATTAAAGCGGAAAACCGCATCGTAGGTTGGAAGAATGGCTCCTCCGCTATAGCCAAAAATGACTTCAGTACCCTCTTGGGCCAGCACTTGCACAATCATGTCGGCACCAGACAGGGTAGTGCCGGCTAAAGGGTGGGCTGAGCCCTCGATTCCACCGTCTGTGGTTGATAGTGCTTGTTGCATAAATCTCAAGTAGTTACGTTAGATCATTGATTTTGACTATAACGTTAATTCTAGAACAGGCCAAGCTGTTAAATTGCTTCATAATTTTTACAGAAGAGTTTCTAGACTCTCGTAGATCAATGTACTTTGACATTATTTAGAAATCTAAAAAGTACAAAATTTAGCGGTAAATTATTTCCATAGCTTTTTCATTGTTACTCCAAATCATGTAGCCGTAAATAGCGATTTAAATTTACCCAAATGGAATAGCTTACCCAGAAATAAGACCAACTTTATTAGCTAGTTATAAGAGTACTTAAAACCGCTATAACTATATTTATATTGAATCGATACAGAATAGCTAGCAGACTTGACGCCCCGAAAATTATAACTTTAGCGGAAATCCTTAATTATGTTCGATGTCAATCCCTTCGCCGAACTCTCGGCCTTAATTTCGCCATCAATTTTACAAGGGTATATCGTACTCATGTTTATTTTGGTTATCGTTGGCACCATTCTCGACATGCTGCATAAAAGAAGTGCTGAGTACTTTTTCGAAAATGCTGAAAAAGCAAAAAAGAATGCAAAACGTACTTTAGGTGGCGGAGAAAAAGTATCACTGGCTGTCGCAACTGTCGCCAATGAGGTTATCACTTCGGCAGAATTTAAAAGTACACGTCGTCGCCTTTCTCATTTACTAACAATGTATGGATTCATTGTTTTTGTGGTAACCACAGCATGGCTAATATTTGCATACACATCGGAACCAGCACCTACTGCATTAACTGTGCTGTGGCACATTGGCGCCATTATGTTGTGTTTGGGCGGGTACTGGTTTTGGTTCTTTATTCGTGTAGATGTCTCTTCAGAAGGTGTTAAGTGGTATAACTTTAATGGTCGCGGTGACATCTTTATTGTTGGACTCATAAGTATGGGTACATTTGCATTACTTTGGTCTGCCACACTCGCAAGCGGCGGTTTACTGAATATGATTTTCTTAGTGTTATTCATTTTGTGTAGCACAATTTTGTTTAGTACAGTTTTTTGGTCCAAGTTTGCTCACATGTTTTTCAAACCTGCAGCAGCCTATCAAAAGCGCTGTATCAAAGCCGATGGTTCATACGAAAACTTACCCGAACTTGGAGATCTTTCAGACCCTGATTTACAGGCAAGATATCCAGATATCCCTGAATATATGGGGGAAAATCCTCCTAACATGGGGCTTGGAATTAACAGTGAAACTCCACGCCACTATTAATACTTAATCAGTAACGAATTTTTAAGAGAGAAATATTATGCCTACTTTCGTATATATGACTCGTTGTGATGGCTGCGGACATTGCGTCGATATTTGTCCTTCAGACATCATGCACATCGATACAACCACTCGACGTGCTTATAACATTGAACCAAACATGTGTTGGGAATGTTATTCCTGTGTTAAGGCATGTCCACATCAAGCAATTGATGTTCGTGGTTATGCCGACTTCGCACCACTTGGTCATTCGGTACGCGTAATCCGCGACGAGGAAAAAGGTGTCATCGCTTGGCGCATTAAATCGCGCAACGGTAAAAAAGACATGAACTTGCTAGCGCCTATTACGACAAAGCCCTGGGGCTCTGCCACTCCAGATTTGAATGAGGTGGACGCACCTAGTCAGGGGATGAAAGACAGCCAATTACTCTATAACGAGCCAAAATATATTCGCCTTGATGATGGCGATATACACACCCTTGAGTCGAACGGCTTGAAGATGAAAGAAGGGGTGTACTACTAATGGCTTATAAAACTATTGTTGAAGACGGAATTGATGTTCTGGTAGCCGGTGCCGGTATGGCTGGCACGGGAGCTGCTTTTGAAGCCAGATACTGGGGTCAAAACAAGAAAATCGTTATTGCTGAAAAAGCCAACATCGATCGCTCCGGTGCCGTAGCTCAAGGACTTTATGCAATCAATACCTACATGGGAACGCGTTTTGGTGAAAACAATCCTGAAGATCATGTTCGATATGCGCGTATTGACTTGATGGGTATGGTTCGCGAAGACCTTGCATTTGATATGGCACGTCATGTGGACTCTGCGGTTCACCAGTTCGAAGAATGGGGTCTACCATTAATGCGTAACCCTAAAACAGGTGCCTATCAGCGAGAAGGTCGCTGGCAGATCATGATTCACGGCGAGTCCTATAAGCCGATTGTTGCTAACGCAGCAAAAAAATCAGCTGATGAAGTATACAACCGTATCTGTGTCACCCATCTACTAATGGACGAAACTAAAGAAAACCGCGTTGCGGGTGCCGTTGGTTTCAACGTGAGGACCGGTAATTACCATGTATTCAAAGCGAAAACCGTAATTTGTGCAGCCGGTGGTGCCTCAAACATTTATAAACCTCGCTCGGTGGGTGAAGGCTCGGGTCGTACCTGGTATGCACCGTGGTCATCGGGCTCTGCTTATGGTTTGTTAATTGGTGCAGGCGCCAAGATGACTCAGATGGAAAACAAAATCGTATTGGCCCGTTTTAAAGACGGTTACGGTCCCGTGGGTGCTTACTTTCTACATCTGAAAACCTATACGCAAAATGGTCTGGGTGAGGAGTATGAATCCAAGTGGTGGCCACAAACACAAGAGATGGTAGGTAAGGAATATTTAGATCCAGAAGTTTCGCATTTAACGCATCGACCTATTCCAACTTGCTTACGCAACCACGCTTTTATTCAAGAAGTCAACGCGGGTCGCGGTCCCATTCACATGGTAACGATGGAAGCATTCCAAGATCCTCATCTTGAAGAGATTGGTTGGCATAACTTCCTGGGTATGACGGTAGGTCAGGCCGTGTTGTGGGCTGCTACGGATGTAGATCCTAAGTATGAAAATCCTGAGCTAACTACATCAGAACCCTATGTAATGGGATCACATGCTACCGGTAGTGGTGCGTGGTGTTCAGGTCCTGAAGATTTGTCACCACCTGAGTATTTCTGGGGTTACAACCGTATGACTACCGTCGAAGGTCTGTTTGGTGCTGGTGATGCTGCTGGCGGTACACCTCATGCATTCTCATCTGGTTCATTTACAGAAGGTCGGCTAGCAGCTAAAGCCGCATGTAAGTACATCGATGATGGTAAAGCCGATGGTATTAAAGTATCTCAAGAACAAATTGATCGCCGTAAAGCAGAGATTTACAAACCACTTGAGCACTACAAAATTTACCGTAACGAAATTACTGCCGGTGACGTTAACCCGAATTACATCAACCCACGTCAGGGTCTTGATCGCTTACAAAAACTGATGGACGAGTACTGCGGTGGTGTAACCGTTAACTACATGACCAACGAGAAGTTACTAAATATTGGTCTAAAGAAAATTAAAATTCTGGAAGAAGACCTTGAGAAGATTGCTGCCGAGAACATTCATGAATTGCTCCGTGCATGGGAGCTGAAGCATCGTCATCTTGCTTCGGAGTCCGTGTTACATCACACACTGTTCCGCAAGGAGACCCGATGGCCTGGTTATTACTACCGTGGTGACTATATGAAAGTGGATGACCAAAACTGGCATGTGTTGACAGTTTCGCGCCGTGATCCAGATACTGGTGAATACACCATGGAAAAAGCACCTTGCTACCATCTGGTAGGTGAAGAAGAGGAAAAAGCAGCTTAAATCATGAAGACTAAAGATCTCTTCTAATAGAACCCTTTAGTCCTGATTGTAGAAAAAAGATCAACTAGTGTTGGTCTTTTTTCATTTATGAAGATTGAAACTTTTGTTGCAATAAACACAAGTGAGACTCACGTGAATATTATTGAAAAAACAGATGACGAAATTCTCGAAATTGCACACCCAATGTGGGATGAATTGATTAAGTATTCAAATGAAGGTGAGTACGGAAAATTTATTAGGAAGTTTTCCTATGATTTGTTGTTCGGATTAAATGAAGTTGAAGTGGGTAAACAGTTTGCACGAAGTGAGCTTACAAGAAATTTAGATTCTGATTATGATTATCTTGGTATCATTCGCCGTGGAGAACATGCGACAGTTTTATATCGCGTAAAAAGTACCAAAAAAGAAGGTGAATGGCTTGGACGTATCGTGTTGGGATATGAAAAAGGTGAAGTAAGAATTTTCGGTGCATCTGTCTTCTGAATAAACTAACAACTTTATTTTTTACAAAATCGACATATAAGTATCAACATGAATGAAATCATTAAAGACGTAATTTCAGAAGGTAAATTTGTCGAATTAAAATATAAAGTAATTGATTCAAAAACTGAGTCTGTTCTTACAGAAGTTGAATTTCCGATTGGCTACATTCATGGCTTCACTGAAGCCCTTGCACCACAAGTAACAGCAGAATTGGAAGGCAAAGTTGCCGGAGACGTGATTGAAGTGCCCATTGACTGCAATAAGCTATATGGGCCCCGCGATGAATCATTAGTTTTTATTGACCACATTGATAATGTTCCTGAAGAGTATCGTGAAGTAGGCTTATCAATTCTGATGGAAAACGAAAAGGGTGAAGCAAAAACTTTTCTGGTAACTCGGGTAGATGAAAAGTCGGTTACCATTGATGGTAATAATCCACTCTGTGGTCGAGAGGTTGTTTTCAAACTTGAGATTCTAACCGTGCGCGATGCCACAGAAGAAGAAATTCAAGCGGGTGGTCCTGTTGATGCGAATCCGGATATCAGTGAGATTGTAGGAAAGAACCAAAAAGTTCAACCCATCAACTAGTGTATAACTAACAAGGAAGCACTTTGTTGCAAAACCTTTACGCCGAAACTTTGTTAACTCCAGGTTTAGGAGTACCGATTGCATGGCGGTATCAAAATGAAGCACGTTATCTGATAGCACTACTTGATCATGACTCGCCAGTTTGTGGCGCGCTTACGCAGGCTATTGATCGATATGGTGATACGTTTTTTGAATTAGCACCTAACAAAAAAACACTCATTGAGTGGGCTAATTCTCAAAACACGCTAGTCGACTCTGCCGATGTTAGAGAACTAAGACTTGGAGGTGCACACGTTTTTCAACAAGCCATTGAACTATTTCAGGGTCTGCAATTAGAAGTTGAGAAAGATGATGATCCTGTCAAATGGTCTACGATTCATCAAAATATTGGTGATGTTATGGGCTTTATCGGTCAACGCAGCGGTAGTACACATTTTCTTGAGCAAGCCGCCATTTCTTATGAACAAGCCCTAGATGCACGCACCATTGATGAGACACCCTATGAGTGGGCAAACACTCAATTTAATCTTGGTATTGTTATGCAAACCCTTGGGCAACTCGAAGATGATGCTCACTTACTAAAACAGGCAGAACAAACCTATAAACAAGCATCAACTGCATTAAAAAGAAATGAGCATCCTGATGCTTGGGCCACCATATTGTGCAGTGTTGGAAATGTGCTTTGTTTGTTAGGTATACATCGACGAGGGCCTCGCACGTTGGAGCAAGCAGTGGTAGTAATGCGTAATGCGATGGTAGAACGCACACCCGATAAATCAGCATATGGCTGGGCCATTGCACAAAATAATCTTGCGGCAACACTGCAAGCATTAGGAACACATGAAGAAGATATTGCATCACTAGAAGAATCCATTCCTTTATATGATGCAACCATAAAAGCATTTCCAAAAGATGATGTACCTATGATATGGGCCATGGTTACATCGAATCGTGCATCGGCCATGTATGCATTAGCACAAGAATCCGATTATGTTGATATGGCATTGATAGCTGCATCTGAATTTGACAAGGTGGCTAAATTGTTTGCGAGTGCGGAACTAACTCATTATCAACAACTAGCGATAGAACGCAGAGATCAGTCAGAAAAATTAGTAAAACTTCTTCAGGTGTGATGCAAAAACTATATGATCAGAACCTACTCTCAACGTCTGTTAACTCCCTATTATGGTTTGGTACAAATTGCTGAATCAGATCGTGCACGTGCAATAACAGTTGACGGTCAAACTTGGGAGATTCAATTTCTTCGTACTGGTAATGGTAGCCAAAGTAGAAATAATATATTTAGACGTGCAGTAAGTATTACTGACAGTGAAATAAAACAAAAAAAATTGAATGTATTATTAGAGGATCAAACTGTAGACGAACGCATTCTGGAATTAACCGAATTTCTAGCTGACATTTCATTACCATTTCCAGCCGAAGATAATCTAGAGTACTGGCTACTTGATGCCAAAGATCAATTACCCTTAGCATTAATATTTTCATGTAATGACCCAGAAAAAATGGATGCCTATCCATCACGTCCAGAATGGACAGCATTACCTGCCGCAGTAATGCCGATTGATATAAATGAAGATGAAAAATCTTACTCAGCAGCGCCTGTAAATTACCGTTTGGAACGATTAGTTGCAGAAAGAGCAGGAAATAACCCTAAGGCACAATGGTTCACTAGAAACGAAAACAAAGAACAATCTTTTCCAACTCTTATGTTGAGAGAAGATTGGCAAGAGCAAGAAAGTGCAGAATTATGCCAACGCTATTTACATCGACAATCACCTCGCTTATTGATGTTGCATAACTTGAATCAAGAACTACGAAGGCAGTTGGAAATTAATTCACGAGCTTATGCTTTTGAAGTTGCGCGCTTTTATCCACTGTATCCTGATGTAGTAGATCAAGCATTGATGAACTCCATACTTGTCGAAGCAAGGTTGCGCAGTGCAACTGAAGATCAACCGGCATTGCATAAACGCAGAGATGGCATACATTATCTTTAGTTAAAAACAATTTGATATGTCACAAAAGTTAATACAAAAACATTTATTACACGGCAGACAAGAATTCGAATTACAGGATGATTTGATTAAGGTCAAAGTCAATAGCCTTATTGCTGGAAGAAAAGAATTCGATGTTGTACTAGCTATGATAAATCCTGAACCCATTATCAATAAGCCGTGGTTAGATTTTCACAGTCGTGTAAAGTGTAGGCCACTGCTATCACTATACTTAAATAAACCAACCCCCGAAGAATTTAACAATTTTGTTAATACCCTAAAGCAAAGAGCTCAGGAGGAATACAATGTTGTCTCCGGGCTTAATGTCGGAACTAAAACTACTGTTACTGATGATTTTGGTCAGAAAAAACTAAAATCAAGTTCGGTTTCACCATCTACAGATAGCATCAAAGACAAGCGAATTAATGTTGAAGAAGTAAAAAATGCAATTAGCTTGCTAGAAACCTATGTAAATAATGATGATACTCATGCTCTTATTGCGGCCCTAAAATCACTCAACCATGCACCAGAAGATCATTCAAAATTAATTGAAGTCGGTACCGCTTTTAACAAGCTCGGATCAAGCCAGGGCGCAGTTTTAACCTACGCGCCCTATATAAGCATCCTACTTTCAGAACATCCAATGGAGTGACGGTAAGATATAGATAGATTTTTACTATATATAAAGAGAAAGATGCCAAGCAGATGCGTTAATTTGTTAGGATTTTCGCATCGTATAATTTAAATAATTTTAAGCGAAAGGTGATTTATGAGTGAACAAACTAATACCAGACCCAAGGTTCCTGAGGGCGAAGCTCGTTATTACAAAACCCGCCAAATGGAACCCAATGAAAAAGGGTTTGTTGGCTATGAAACTATCTGGGAACCCATGCAGAAAGAAGTGGAATATGTAACACCAAAAATTCCCTAAACTTTTACTTAACGGCGTGAACATAATTGTTTACATGGTTAAATTTTAAATAAAAGGCCCTTTTTAAGGGCCTTTTTTGATCTACAGCATAATTAACTTATGAATCTATGCCTTGTAATACCATTCTTGCGTAAGCGCTAGATTATCGGTAGTGTCTTTACGAAGAATAAAAATAATCTCGAACTATGCAAGCCAAATCTTTTAAACCTGAAGAATATTTCATTGAAACTGAACCCTATTACGAACCGGTTAAAGATGAAATTGAAGTATTTGAAGCCGCTTACAACAATCAACTACCCGTGTTACTTAAGGGCCCCACAGGTTGCGGCAAAACACGTTTTATGGAATACATGGGATGGAAATTAAAACGACCTCTAATTACAGTTTCATGTCATGATGATTTAACAGCTTCTGATCTTGTAGGTCGCTATTTAGTCACAGGAGGCGAAACAGTTTGGGTGGATGGGCCTTTAGCCCGTGCTGTACGTGCTGGAAGCATTTGTTATTTAGATGAAGTGGTTGAAGCACGCAAAGATACTACAGTAGTGATTCACCCTTTATGTGATGACCGCCGTGTGTTGCCCATGGAAAAACTTGGTGAATTACTAGAAGCGCCGAAAGAGTTTTGTATGGCAATTTCCTACAACCCTGGTTATCAAAGTGTATTAAAAGATTTAAAACAAAGTACTCGACAACGCTTTGTAGCACTTGAATTTGATTATCCTGATGTATCAACTGAGCAAAAAATTATTGAAACTGAAACTGAGGTAGATGTAGACATTGCAAAACAGTTGGTCAAATTTGCACAAATGACAAGAAACTTGAAAGGCAGTGGTTTAGATGAAGGCGCCAGCACACGTTTACTCGTACATGCGGCAAAACTAATTGTAACTGGAGTCAACCCCGTAACCGCATGCTCCAGCAGTATCTCTCAAGCACTCACAGATGATCCAGAAATGCTAGCCGCTGTTAACGAACTGAGCTCTTCTGTATTTTAAAATTAATTGTTATTTTCAGTACTTTGTTCAGAAGTGCTCGCTCCTATTATTTTATCCATTCCAACTTCAAACAAAGTTTGTCCATCCATGATAGGTAAAAATACTACTACTATGAAAACAAATAACATTGCGAAATTAAAAATCCAGACTTGTATATTTTTATTCATCTCATTCTAAAATAAATTTGTATTCTGTTAAAATTCGAATTAATAAAACATACTATAATTACTATAAAATAAAAAACGCGGCTTTAGACCGCGTTTTTTTTAAATTTAGAAAAACTTTACAAATTATTCCAAGTAGTATTTATTACTTGATCCACTATCATGTCTCCATTTTCATCAACATCAATTTGAACCATGCCTCCTGCCATAATCGTAACTGTTGCACTTGATAAAGCATCACCATTGACTATTAGTACACCTGAATCCGGAAGATCTAATTCTGAAAAATACTCATCAATCTCGCCATCATTATCGTCATCAAAATCTTCCATTCCGCCAAATGCTGTTTGAGTTTGCACAGTAACTACACCTCCAATTTCTGAGTTAGCCATTGTTAGTAATGGCGCCATAGGATTAACCGTTACGGAATACACGGCTGGGTTTGTTGTTACATTGTCAGCCATTGAGTTTAATGTCGTATCGGTAACCGTTGCACATTGAGTGCTAGAACCTTCAAATGTAAAAGAGGTAGAAGTTAGTATCGAGTCAAGTGAGACTGTAGCAGCTGTAAAATTAACATCCACTGTGCCGTCCCCATTAATTGTGGCACTTATATTCCCATCGCTTGCACGAAAATTGTTTAACATTCCTGAAATACTGAATGACCAATCAGTAGCACTGGCTGCATTACCTACATTTGCGCCCATTGTATTGGTAATGGTGGCAGTAATATTTCCATTTGCTGTGCCCCCCATCAATACACAATTAGAAAAACTAAATGAAATACTATCGCCAACAGAAATGGTTCCTGACATGTCTGCATCCGTAACCATAAGAGTAGCAGTACCACTTATATCACAGGCCACAGTTACTGGGTTATTAACTAATGCAACATTAAGAAACTCAATAAATAAGGCATTAAAGTTTGCAAAAGAAAGTGCAACTTGGATTGCACTTACTACTTCGCTAACGACATTCTCAGCATTTGCAGCTGTAATTGCGACTAAATTTATTGGGATAACACATGGAGATGTTGCAGGTGCACTACTTCCGCCGCCGCCTCCACTACATGAGGTTATAAAAAGTAGAGCAGACACAAACAAATTGAGAAATAAGCGATTCATAAACCACCCCCCATTTGATTATTTTATAGAAACATAATAAGAAACTAATCTACTTAATCAACCCGTAGTATTGTGTGTATATTAAACAATTCAAATAATAAACGTTAAAGTAATTCATAAATAAGCCATACAAAATAATCAATCTTTATTTTAGCTCAACTTGACAGTTGAAATAGAGAGAACTTAATCCTACAGAATTTGAAAATAATAAGGAATTGATATATCAAACGATATCACAAGCAGAAAAAGGGAAGTGGTTTGTCAATGGGATGGTAATGATACTGCTGATTTACAAAAAGAGTTGGTTCGTATTCAAAGAGAATTACAAGGAGACCGTGTAGAACATAGAGGTGCTCCTCATAAGAACCCATTTCCAAAAGACCTCGAAGACTTCACCGCTTGCATTACTGGTGGTGTTGATAAAAATGCAATGGGTCGTGCCCGAAACTAATGAATCTAATGAATATTTATTTTGGTGTAGCGTAAACCTGAGTCCAATACCAGTTTACCTGGGCTATGCCGGTCTGCTCAAAGTCTGGAGACATAAGGTTACTGCAATGTCCCGGACTGCTTAACCAATCCTTCAATACCTGCTCCACATTGCGCTGGTTATGTGCAATGTTCTCCCCTACTGCACGCCAAGCATACTTCACTCGATCTAAGCGTTCAGTGAGGTTATCACCATTAGAACTTTGATGATCTAAAAATTGATGACTACTCATGTCTAAGGAATGGTGATAGGCCGCTAAATTTAATGCTTCGTTTAATTGTAATGGCGTTGTTGCAGGAAAATATTTGCCACCACATGACCTTGCTTTCGTGCGTAAAGCATTTACTTGTGAAAGAAAGTGTTTCTGTACAGAATAATTTATTTTTGGAGTACTCGTGTATTTTGTATTATTAGTGGAAGAATTTACTGGGAAGTTCGCACTACACGCAAAGATTATTATTAATGTTACAAGCAACAAAAAAATGGATTGAATTGATTTATTTTTCAACATTCCATCATATGGTATACAAATCAATTAATATTTTTTGTAACACTTTTGCATCTTTTATAGAAAGTGCATGCATACTTTTTACATTGTACGTTTCACTACGTCCACGCAAGGCATAGACTTGGTTCATGTCTTGACTCCAACTGGGGACAATAAAATCAAATGTAGAACCATCATCATTAACTCGCACAATTGAATAATATTTAGCGGGTGGATGTTCTTGGAAATTCAACCAGCCAATTAAATTATCGGTTCGATTAGGCATTAAATCAAAAAGCAAGCCTTGAGATGGGTATAGTTTTTCTAGTCCAGGCAACGGTTCTAACAAAGCAATGATCGGCTGTAAAACAGTTTGTGCTATTTCAGCTTTATTCGTACCGAGATGCGGACTTGCAATAGTTATCAAGGCAACGACATCATCTGTAGAGTGTTCAACCATTAACAATCTTGCCACTACACCGCCGGCAGAATGCCCCACTAATATTATTTGTTCGTCTTGGTGTTTCTCGCGTACAAATTCTAAATATTGATAAAGCTGTTGCGCCTGTTGTGAAATAGAATGATCACTAGACAATTTTATTTGATAGCTACGTCTAGATGATGAAACTTGATGAACATTGTTTGCCCATACTTTTTCTTGTTTAAGCCGCAAAATCCCGGCATCTTGCCAACCAGTCTGTTCTAGCTCTTGCACAATTCCAGCATAGTGCCATTCTTGTGGTGAGCCTAGATATCCATGGATTAAAAGTAAGGTGTCTGCTTTTACCACAGAACCCACAAACATCCATACCAGGAACAGAATATATCTCATATTATTAATCTTATTGTTTAACATTGCATTTAGAGTTGCTCAATCCATTGTAGTTCCTAAGCAGTCACTCAAAATAAAAAGCCCACCGCAGCTAAACTGCAATGGGCTTTAAACTAGTCCTTGTTATGTAGTTTCTTCCTGAAATCTAATCTTGATTAGAATAGTTCAATTGCAATAAAAAACACTAAAGACATAGCAATCATTAAACCAGCAGTTTCCAGCCAAAGTGTTGTGACTGCATCATCAACCTTTGCGAAAAAATTACTCATGGCTTTCTCCTCAAAAACGTAAAAACTAATTGAAGAGAAGTATAATCTTTATATTAGTACTTAATAATATACCAATTTAGATAGATTCTTAAAAAATATATAACTTATTGTTATAAATAGAATAATTTTTAAACTTGATGATAAGCGGTATTGTCAGCTGGATGCATACATGGGTTTGTTATTGCTCAGGGTGAGCCAGCCACGTATGAATCGATATATCCACCAGATCCCGACAATAACTAGCAAAGGAACTCCAAGAACAGCACCAATTACGGTGTAGTTCAACACTACCGCAATACAAAACCACAGTAGCCCAAACCAAAAGGTGCGCATCTGCCATCGAAAATGTGAAGCTAAAATAGTGCCCTGAACATCACTTTTTTTGATGTAATTTATAATGATGCCAATCACTGGTGTTAAACCTATAAATGCAATGGCTTGTAAAACATATACCAAGGTTGTCAGATCTTTTAAATGCTCAAAGTTTTCATTCCCTGTGCTCAAGGTTTGAGTATGTTCAACTTGTGGATTTTCTACCGACATCGTTAATGCCTCAATATTGTATGTATTTGTTTGCGTAATTGTGGAACTGTCTTTTCTTTAAACCAAGAATTCATTTTAAACCAGCGAATATTTCTTGGCGAGGGATGAGGCAGTGGAAAATATGTTGGCAGGTATTTTTCCCAGTGTTTAACCGTATCAGCAAGCGTAGACCCAATATTCTCAAGATAATAATTCTGTGCATATTGTCCAATTAGTAATGTTATTTCAATATTTGGTAATAATTTGAACAGTTTTGCATGCCACAATTCTGCACACTCTTTACGTGGAGGCAAATCACCCGATTTGCCTTTTCCTGGATAACAAAATCCCATGGGGATGATTGCAATTTTTGATGCATCGTAAAAATCTTCGCTGCTTAGGTTCATCCATTCACGCAATCTTTTTCCACTAGCATCATTCCAAGGGATACCAGATTCATGTACTTTTATTCCAGGCGCTTGTCCAATAATTAAAATTCGTGCACTACGCTTTGCACGTAATACTGGATTAGCGCCCAAGGGTAAATCTTTAATGCACACTTGGCAGGCGCGCACTTCTTGTAATAGCGTATCCAGTTTCGTGCGGGCTGCCATAGTTATGGCTTTCGAACTTTCCTTTTACGCACTTGGTAAGACTGTATTGTTTGCATAATTTTTGAATAGGGAAAAGCTTCTAATGTTGAATATCTTTTAATAGCGCCTTCAATAACATTGTCTATATTTTCCACTTTGGAGTTATAAACTGAATTAATTTCTGCTTGCAGTCCAAGCAATCCACCATTTTGAATTTTTAGTTCCTGAGTATGACCTAAAGACTGTACATTATCTAATTTTTGTACAACAAACTTTGCATTATGATGTAACAATACTGAAAAGTTTTTACATCGTTCTAAATGTACCGAGGAATTACAGGCAACTCCTTCTCGATCAGCTAAATTAAATCGTTGTGCTTTAGCACAATTGCACACCCGAGAATTGATAGCTTTTTCAAATATACAGCGTTGTGGATTAACGTCGTGATAAGTCTTTTTGTATTGTTGCTCATCCACTGCATTTATAAGACACTATTTTTCCCATTCACGTAAAATAGGCGCTTCACGTGGAGAACGTAAGCGTTGTTCCGCCTCAAATTCATCTTCTGCGAAAATCATTTTCAACTCAACACGATTATCTTCTTGCAGTGATGACCGTTTATCACGAATAAATTTCTTTGCTGACTTAAAATCAGCATGTTGATCAATTAAATCAAGATTTTTGATAACACCACTTGATCCTGAAGTGATTTTATAAATAAAGTACGGCATGATGATATTATCTAATGATGATTATATTTAATGAATACTTTTATTACGGTTGCCAAACTAGATGAAATTTTGCCCGGGAAAACTTTAAAAGTTAATACCGAAATTGGTGATATTTTGTTAGCCAATGTTGAAGGCAAAATCTATGCAGTGGATGATTTGTGCACTCATGAAGATTCATCCTTAGCACTTGGTTGCCTTAAAGGTGAATTGGTGAGTTGCACGCTGCATGGCAGTCGATTTAATGTTCGCACTGGCGAGCCCATGGAAGAACCAGCTACCGAAGCCCTGCGTCGCTATCCGGTTAATATTCAAGATAACCAAATTCAAATTTCTCTAGAAGCTATGTCCTAAATAGTAAGATATGGGGACAAACCAGCTTAATTCAAGAGTACCCATGTAGAATATACTTTTATATTATGCATAAAGCATCGATTACGCTTTATACAGAAGCATCAATTCAAGGCACTAATTTAATTTTTTAAGGTCTTATACAAACCAGGACTCATAAAGGGAATCATTTTGGAAGAGTATGCAACGCTAGTTCAAACCATTGCTCTAACCATGGGTGTGGCCTGGGCCAGTGGTCTTAATTTATATGGCACTTTGCTCGCTTTAGGCATCATGTCGAATACCGGTTATGTCGATTTACCCACTGATTTACAAATCATTGGTGACCCTCTAGTAATTGCAGCCGCCGGTTTAATGTACGCTGTAGAATTTTTTGCAGACAAAGTTCCTGGAGTCGATACGGGATGGGATACGCTACACACCTTTGTGCGTATACCGGCAGGTGCCTTACTTGCCGCTGGTATGATTGGCGATGTACAACCAGCCGCTGAACTTGCTGCCGCGATAGTAGGTGGAAGTATTGCGGCGGGCACACATTTTACCAAAGCTGGCAGCCGAGTCATGATAAATACATCACCCGAACCGGTTTCTAACTGGACCGCATCACTCGTTGAAGATATTGCAGTATTTACAGGCCTATGGGCCGCCATTCAACATCCTTTTATTTTCATTGGTCTGTTTATTATTTTTATCTTGCTAATGATTTGGTTATTACCAAAACTTTGGCGAGGTATTAAAAAAGTATTTATGTTTTTTGTGAATGTATTTAATGGAAAATCAACCAATACCTCAGAAAACAACCTCCCTGCTAGTAAAGAACTCTAAATATCAACCTAATAACTATTCACGCATAGGTGATATACCTAGGCGTGAATAGTTGATTTTTCAGCATTGCGCCTCTATGTTGCGCTGTCCCTTTCATAAATTAATTATTTTTCTAAATGAGTAATTGGGTACAAGGAACTGTAGTCGAGAATAAGCACTGGACAGATTTGCTCTACTCTTTACGAATAGAGGCGGAAATCGATTCTTTTACTGCGGGTCAATATGGCAGATTGGGGCTGCAAATTGATGACCAAATAGTGGGTCGTCCTTATTCTTTTGTGAACCCACCGCATGAACCAATACATGAGTTTTATTCTATTACTGTAGCCGAAGGGCCACTATCACCAAAATTATTGGAACTAAAACAAGGCGATTCAATTTTTATTGATAAACGTGTAAATGGTTTTTTTACTTTAAATGAAGTACCTGATGGTAAGGAACTATGGATGCTAGCTACCGGAACCGCATTGGGCCCTTTTTTATCTATTCTTCGTTCTGATGAAGTATGGAAACGATTTGAAAATGTTATTTTGGTACACGCCGTACGATTCAGTAAAGAACTCACCTATCAAGAAACCATTACCGATATCCATAAACTATTTAGTGAGCGCTTTCAAATGGTACCGTTTGTGAGTCGAGAAGAAAATAAAAATGCATTAACAGGACGCATTCCTGCTGCGATTCAAAATGGAAAATTGGAAGAGCGAGTAAACTTTGAAATTACACCTGAAAATTCTCAAGTTATGATTTGCGGCAACCCGCAAATGTTGGTGGACACCAAAGTAGCGTTACAAGAAAAAGGATTAAAGAAAAACCTACGCCGCAGTCCAGGACAGATCACGACAGAAAGTTATTGGTAAATATAGGGATATATGCATATTAGATGCGTCATGAATGACGCAACAAATTAATATTCTTATGATTTCCGCTTTCGTGCCTAAGTACAAGGATGTACGAATATAAGTCGAATCACGGAAGATTCGAACAGATTAATCTTTTCTATTAAAATGTCCGGTAACGACCCTGAGCGCAGGGATGCGCGAATATGATTTCCATCAGGGATGATGCAACAGATTCTAATAAAGTTACTTTATTTAATTGTCCGGTTATGTTTTTACGACTCTGTGAATTTATATTCATTTACATCACATAGCGCCAGACAACTTGATTCGTAATTGGTCCGTCAATCAAAGATGGTATGACGCAAAGGAGTCCAATTACGTGCTTTAATCATTAAAGGGTTAAATAATTTCTTTCACTTTATGATATTCGAGAGGATACTTGGGTAGTGCAACGATCAATTTACTCATTGCAACTTTAACGTCAAGTGAAACTTATGAAGAAGCTTGGGAAATTAATAAAAGTATTAGCTAATGGAATCATGTGACGCCATTCTATGAAAGCTTTCTGGCAAAGGTGCACATAGACTTCGATATTTCGATATTTTATGTTGGCGTAGGTACGCATGGGTACTGTACCAAATGTTTGCCTACCCTAGCTACAGAATACATTTCTTCCGAAGAAGACAAATCAATTCTCCAGAACAAAGCTTTCTAAGCGCCTTTTGAAGCCAATGGAAAACTTCCACATTAGGTGCGATGACAAGAACGAAGATGTTTGGATTGGGAGTAAATGATATGTGACGGCAATGGGGATTAAAAAGATTGGCCATGTATTTAGGAGGACCTAGATAAAGGTTGTTATGCAGCCACGTTTGATAGCAGCGGATGCATGGTTCGCTGTATACGGACCTGAAAAATATTTAATGACTAACAAAGATTCTCTCAATTCTAATGACGTTGAGTGGTCGTGCACTTGGTATGAGAAATGCCGTAAGAAATAATTATGCAGCTACTCCCTTGATGGATTTTTTATTGCGATAAAACAGATGTGGAAGCCTTTAAGAATTAGAGCCCGAAATACTCCGGTTATATAAATGATTAATTTATTATCTACCGCTCAATCAAAATTTATTTTGTAATGTCTTACGCTAATTAAGGTTTTCCGTAAGCAGACATTAGCAAAAGATAGAATCTGTTCAAATCATCCATGATTCGACTCATATTCGTACTTCCCTGTACTCACCACTCCATTCCCTCAATATGTCTGCGAAGCTGCCCTACAGTTTTAAATTTTTTCAAAATTAAACTAGTTTTTAAGCCACAACAAATATATTTAATAGGGTCCGGATGATTTGCATAGTGCCTCGCGCCCCCAAGGGCTTCATGAAAAACTTGTATGAGAGTGATAATGTCAAATTTACGACTTTCATGTTTCGATTCTTTGGCTGAAAATAAATCCACTAATTTTAAGTCAAACTCCAAACCAAATTTATTCACGATGATGTTTTCCGAATGCAGATCGCCATGATATTCATTCATGCTGTGGATACATTCAATACCTTTGGTTAAGGCATAGAGTAAATGTAAGGCTTGATAAGGGCTTAAACGTTTCCCGGGACAGGATTTTATAAATTCTGAAAGCAGTTGGCCTTCTACATATTCAGAAATTAATACGGTTACCGGAATTCTTTTAAAAACAAAATTTTCTTTCGTGTGATACTGAATTAGTATGGGACATTGTTGTAACTTATGTAATTTTTTTGCGTTGAATTTTGCCGCTCGATCCTTTTCATTGCGATATGGATAAAAGAATTTAGCAGCACGCTCAATACCTGTGCTGGTTTCTAGAATTTTATATACTTCACCTTCCCAACCGCCGCCTAATTTAGAAATAATTTCATACTTTTTGGCAATGATGCGCCCAGAAGGTAAATCAAAAGTAGAAAATTTTACTTTTTTTGGCCGCGCCATCGTTGTTATTCATGTTATGGGTTTCACTTCTTAGGATAATCAAAATCAATTAATTTTCCACTACTCTCATCAATGTTTTGCCAAGTGGAGACATCAAATTCTATATGTACAATTCCGCAGGTAGGAATATTATCGATGGATGCATCGGAGAGGTAGTTACATACATAGGTGAATCCAGGATTATGCCCTACCAACATGGCATGTTGATGTTCATCATCTATACCCGCCACTACATTCACTAGTGATTGAATGCCTGCTTCATAAATAGCCGGTTCTTGCAAAATTTGATTTTTATTGAATTTTATTTGCTCAGCGATGAGTTCGGCCGTGGTTTTTGCGCGTATTGCCGGACTGGTAATAATAATGTCTGGCAGAAAATCGGTCTCTGCTAGTCGCTCACCCATCTCCGGTGCATTTTTAAAGCCTCTAGCATTTAAAGGTCGATCAAAATCGGAAAGTGAGGCATCATCCCAACTGGACTTTGCATGACGCATCAACGTTAATTGTTTAGTCATTTTTGAAGATTACTTTTGAAAAGAATCCAACCCACGTGATTATTACTAAAAATAGACCGAATATAGATGCAAAGTCTCTAAATTTAGAATGCTCATGATACTCATCGACATGAATGGTTTTGTTATTAATAAATTTACCTTTTATGGAGACATTTTGATTATCTCTTGATGTAATATTTTGTAGTGTTATCCATTCAGCAAAAAAAGTATATATTTGTGTAGATGAGTCAGTAACTTTAATTTTATTTCGATCTATTTCTATTAGCTCGCCAGTTCTATCTTCGATATCTTTAAGTGTGCTTATAAAATGATTATTGTGTTGGTACACTTGATTTAACATAGAAAGCGGCAATAGTAACCATGCAGTTATTAAGAACAAACACAGTAAGATATTTTGAGTTGAAGGAATTTTAATCTTTTCAGATATATCGATTGATTCTTTAAAATAAAAAATAAAATACACCAAACCTGCAATAGTCAATAAATATGTTCCTACACTCTCTGGCCAAAACAAATCAAACCGTAACAATTCCCAATTCACGGGTAGAAATAAATGGACACCATTGGCCCATTTAATTTGCACAGCATCTAGCAACAAATGCAAAACAGCACCTATTGATAAAATAATAAATACTTTTCGTTTCGTTCTAGCTAAAAATGAAAGTGCCAAACAAAGCATCAAACATAAGAATAATGATGACTGCACAACACAATAAGCACGCAAGTCATATAAATCAATTGAAATTGGTAGTAGTTTAATGATTCGCTGCAATATCCAAGGCAAATCAGGTATTACACAAGCAAGATAAATCCACTTAAGATCTGCTTTAGTAATTAGGCCTCGAGTAATAAGTCCATTAACCGCAAAATGTGCGATAGTGTTTGGCATTGCAAAATTTATCTAATTTTGATTTCCCAATAGACCATCTTTCAAATCATCTTGTACGGGCGCTTCGCCTAACCAAATGGCAAACAGTGCATGGGAAAATTGTGTATTCATTATTTCTCCTAACAACAGTTGATTTTTAAACACTTGGATAGTTTTGGTCGGCGTAAACGAGAATTGGAATACATCACCTACGGAAATGGGCTGATCCAGCCAACTTAAAAAATGTTCTATTTCTTTTTCAATTTCACCTGTTTTGTTTTTTGTCGCTTGTTCAAAACCTTTACGAGTAGCATTTACCAATTTTTCAGCTGTAATTTTGGATGAAATGATATGCAAACGCATGCACATGGGTATATTCATATTCAGCACTTGTTGCGCATCATTAATTTGTTCAGGCGTGTATAGAGCAGCAACATACAGCTTGATAAAAAACTTTTTCCGAACACCTGCGCCATTTAAGTGCAATGTTTCATTGGCACAGGTCGTGGATGGTTCTAAGTGCACACCCTCAACAGGATCTGCTAGAACTGAACTTGAAATAAAAAATAATGTAATTAATAAAATACTAGTGAAATTTTTAAACATTTTTCTCATTTTGAAAAATTATGAATTTCGAGCTTTTGTACCTAAATATCCTCCATGATGTCGTTTTCCAAAATCTTCTGGAGTAAATTTATTTTGCTCCATTAATAACAAGGCTAATGCATCACTAATAGCAAGCATAACGGCCATACTGGAGGTAGGCGTCAAATCGAATTTACAGGCTTCTTTACGTATTCCCATATCAATCACAACGTCGCTTAATTCTCGAAGTTTAGAATCCGGATGAGATGTAATACCAATCACCGTATGCAAACCCAACTCACGACCTGCCACTAACAAATCCAATACTTCTCGCGTTTTACCACTGGTGGAAAATGCAACAATGGCATCTTTATCTTCGATTAAGCCTAAATCACCATGTGCAGCTTCTCCTGGGTGAATAAAAGATGCTGGTGTACCCGTAGAACATAATGTAGCGGAAAACTTATTTGCGATATGCCCTGCCTTGCCCATACCTGTGGTCAATACTTTGCCCTGACATTGCTTTAGCATTTGTACAGCTTGCTCAAACTCATCGGTCACAGGTATCGACGCTATGGCTTGAGATTCCAGAGTAAAAATTTCTTGTACACGTTGTTTAAAATCCATGACTTTGTTTAATAATTTTGAAAATCACGCCGATTGAACTTTGTATCGTTACAACTCGTCTATAAAATCTACATTGTTTTTAATAAAACGATAAGGTGTTTCTCTAAAAAATATACTCTATTTAGATAATGCTACCATTTTAGTATGTTAATCAAAATATTTATAGCGCTTCTTATTTTTTATTTTCTAGCCATGGTTGCAATTTATTTTGCTCAAACATGGTTTATCTATGCACCTTCTATACCCTCGCGAAAAATCATTACAACCCCGAGTTCAATCAATTTAGCTTACGAAGAAGTTATGCTTGAAACTTCGGATGATGAAAATATTCATGGTTGGTTTATCCCCTCCGGCTCACATTCTCCTGATGAAAGTAATACCGTACTATTTTTTCATGGCAATGCAGGGAATATTTCACATCGCATGGAAACCATTTTGATACTACATAAACTTGGATTAAATGTATTTATTATCGATTATCGAGGCTTTGGAAACAGTAGCGGAAAACCAACAGAATTGGGCACTTATTTAGATGCAGAAGCTGCTTGGAATTACCTAAGTAATACGCGAAATATTCAAGTAAACAAAATTATTATATTCGGTCGTTCACTGGGCGGGGGTGTCGGCGCTGAACTGGCAAAAAAAGTTCAACCAGCAATGCTGATACTGGAATCTACTTTTACCTCTATGCCAGATGCATCCGCCAAGCATTATCCATTTATGCCGACGGATTTACTTGTTAAACATAAATATGCAACTAAACATAAACTGCGAGAATTAACCTGTCCTTTGCTGATTATTCACAGCAAAGATGATGAAGTAATTCCTTACTCACACGCGAAGTTAAATTTTGCATTAGCCAAACAACCAAAAAAATTTATTGAGATTAATGGTGGACATGGAAATGGTTTTTTGCTCTCAAAGAAAAAATACTTTGAAGAATTACAGCGTGCATTAGTTACGATGTTGCCGTAATTTTATTTCGTATACATCCAATCTTTTCCACTTCACACTCAACAACATCACCGGGCATTAAATACTCAGGAGGATTACGCACATAACCCACGCCACTTGGTGTACCGGTAGCAATGACATCCCCCGCTTCCAACGCCATGCCCTGAGATAAAGTTTCAATGACGGTAGCCACATCAAATATTTGAAATTTTGTATTGGAGTCTTGTTTGATTTCGCCATTCACTCGACTGTATAAATTCAAATTTTGGGGATCTGGAATTTCATCACGTGTCACAATCCATGGCCCCATCGGACATGCACCAGTAAAACTTTTCCCCACAAAAAATTGTTTATGCCGTTTTTGATAATCACGTGCCGAAACATCATTGATAACTGTATAACCAAAAACATGCTGCAGGGCATTTTCTTTGGATATGCCTGCCCCCCCTTTTCCAATAATTACCCCTAGTTCTACTTCCCAATCCATTTTGTCCGAGATATTCAAATTCACTGGAATATCTGAATAGGGGCCATTCATGCTGGAAACCGCCTTGGTAAATATGATTGGATACTTCGGTAATTTTGGAGCCTCCAGCGTTTTACCAGTCGTTTCTTGTACGTGTTCAATGTAATTCCAACCTAAACACATAATATTTTGGCGAGGTCTTGGAATTGGAGACTGTAATTCCACTTGCTCTAACCCTATCCATTCGTCCTGTTTTGATTGTTCAACTAATTTCTGTAATTCCTGTAAGAATTGGTCTCCTGCATCGATCAACTGCTGCATACTACTAATATTTTTATTCCAGGATGAAATAGTCATGGGCAAAAAAGCCTTATCATCTTGCACGATGGCAATTTGTGATTGATGATTAAATAAGCAAGTAGCTAAGCGCATTGTAAAACTTTTATATTAAATACTGATATTGTAGGCAAATTGCATTACATGAATCTACATAAAATTTAATTCACAATGAAAAAGATCATTGCCCTTATAGTTGTCGCGGTATTAATTGCTGTTTTTTTTATATTTGATTTGCAGCAATATTTAGATTTTTCATATGTGAAATCTCAGCAAGAACAAATAACAAATTTCTATAAAGACAACCCATATCAAACCATTTTAATTTTTTTCTTAATTTATGTAGCAGTAGCAGCATTAGCTTTACCAGGCGCCGGTGTATTATCCGTTTTGGCAGGTGCAATCTTTGGTCTGTTGCTCGGTGTACCTATTGTATTATTGGCAGCAACAGTTGGCGCCACTATTTCATTTTTAATTTCAAGATATTTATTACGTGATTTTATTCAAAATAAGTATGGAAAACGTATAAGCACTATCAACCGTGGGATCGAAAAAGATGGTGCCTTTTATCTTTTTACTTTACGTCTAATTCCTATATTTCCATTTTTTGTGATTAATGTACTTATGGGCTTAACGCCTATGCGTACATTAGTATTTGCAGTAACAAGTTTACTTGGAATGTTTGCAGGTTCTGTAATTTTTGTAAATGTAGGAACGCAATTAGCAAATGTCGAATCATTACAAGGAATATTTTCAGCAAAAATAATATCTGCATTTGTATTGCTTGCCATATTTCCATGGATTGCAAAAAAAATTGTTTCGATTATTAAATCAAAACGCGTATACAAAGGATTTAAGAGACCAAAAACATTTGATCGAAATTTAATTGTTATTGGCGCCGGCGCTGCAGGTTTAGTATCTGCCTATATTGCAGCTGCTGTAAAAGCTAAAGTCACACTCATTGAAAAAAATAAAATGGGTGGTGAATGTTTACATTATGGCTGCATCCCATCCAAAGCATTGATTCGTTCGGCAAAGTTTATATCTGAAACTAAGCATGCCAATAAATATGGAATCAAATCAGCAAATATAGAATTTGATTTCAAAGACATTATGCAGCGTGTAAAAAGTGTCATTAAAAAAATAGAGCCTCATGATTCTATCGATCGTTATACAAAATTCGGGGTAGAATGCTTAGAGGGTGAAGCCAAAATATTGGATCCTTGGACGGTTGAAGTTAATCAAAATAAGTTAACCACTCGGAACATCATTCTTGCTACAGGTGCTTCTCCACTGGTTCCTCCTATTAAAGGAATAGAATCAATTAAATATGTCACTTCTGACTCGGTTTGGGAGTTAGAAGAGCTACCGAAAAACTTTATAGTACTAGGCGGCGGCCCCATCGGTTGTGAACTCGCACAATGCTTTGCACGCCTAGGCTCGAAGGTCACTCAAGTAGAAATGGCTTCACGTATTATGTTTCGTGAAGATCCAGAGTTTTCAGAAATGGTGGTAAATTCATTACAAAAGGACGGCGTAAATACTTTAACTAACCATACGGCAAAAGAATTTTTAGTAAGAAATGGTAATCAAGTACTAATCTGCCAATACAATAATCAAAATGTAGAAATTGAATTCGATGTGATTTTAATTGCCGTAGGAAGACAAGCACGCACTGAGAACATTTGGTCAGATCATTTAAATATTGACTGTCAAGACAATGGAAAATTGATGTTAAATGAGTTTTTGCAGACCAACTATCCAAACATATATGCCTGTGGCGATGTAGCAGGACCCTATGAATTTACACATGTCGCTTCACATCAAGCCTGGTATAGCAGTGTGAATTCATTATTTGGGGCATTTAAGAAATTTAGCGTCGATTATTCTGTCATACCCTGGTGTACGTTTATCGAACCTGAGGTAGCACGCGTAGGTTTAAATGAACAGGAAGCCAAGCAAAATAGTATTGAATATGAAGTTACAACCTATGATATATCAGATCTTGACCGCGCCATTGCGGATGAAGATGCCTATGGCTTAGTAAAAGTTTTAACCATACCCGGGAAAGACACTATACTCGGCGCCACTATTGCAGGTAGCCATGCGGGAGATTTAATTACTGAATTTGTAACTGCAATGAAACAAGGTTTTGGTCTAAATAAGATATTAGGCACCATTCATATTTACCCAACACTTGCAGAAGCTAATAAATATGCGGCAGGGGAATGGAAACGTGCCCATGCACCGCAAAAACTATTACAATGGATTAAAAAGTATCACGACTTTCGTCGAAATAATTAGAGTTAAATATGCACGAGACACTACACCTACTTAAACAAACAGACTTTCCAAAAATTAAACGTCGGAAACTGGAAACCCTACAAATAAATTTAGGCTATCGATGCAATCAGTCTTGTGTACATTGTCATGTTAATGCAGGGCCTACACGCACAGAAATGATGAGTGATGAGAACATTGATACAATTATTAATTTTGTCGATAAACAAAATATACAAACGATCGATATCACCGGTGGTGCACCTGAGTTACATCCAAAATTTAGAACACTTGTTGAAACATTTCGTGCTCAATCACGACATGTTATTGATCGATGCAACCTCACGGTGTTAGATGAACTAGGTCAAGAAGACACAGCAAATTTTTTAGCTGAGCACAAAGTAGAAATTGTGGCCTCACTACCTTGTTACCTAGAAGAGAATGTAGACAAACAACGAGGTAAAGGGGTATTTAAAAAAAGTATTTCAGTATTACAAAAATTAAATCAACTGGGTTATGGAAACGGTACCTCTAATTTAACTCTGACCTTGGTATATAACCCTCAAGGACCTATTTTACCACCTGCGCAGGAAACACTTGAAGCGGATTATAAAAAGTTCCTTGCGGAATATGGTGTCTGTTTTAATCATCTATTTACCATCACTAATATGCCAATCCAACGCTTTGGAAGTACACTCGTTTCTAAAGGTCAATTTGATGATTATATGCAATTGCTGCGCGACTCTTACTCCTATCAGAACTTAAATTCCGTAATGTGCCGATCATTAATCAGTATTGATTGGCAGGGATATGTATACGATTGTGATTTCAATCAGATGCTAGGCTTAGGAATTCCGTTTAATAATCAAGTCCGTACCCATCTTAGTGAGCTAATGAATTCTGACCTAACCAATAATGCAATAACAATAGCCGAACACTGCTATGGGTGCACGGCAGGTCAAGGTAGTAGCTGTGGAGGAGCATTGAACTAGTTAATAAAACATCTATCTTAGTAAGTAGTTACAAAAAAATATTACTTTTCAAACATCTGTTCTCAAATATAAATGCTTCTTCCTATACAATTCATGTTATGAAAAGTTTAGCTTCAGCCCTAGTTTTAGTATCAATATTTTATACGGTTACTTTACTGGCCGAAGAACACAAAGGACCACCTCCTGCCAATGTTGTCATAGAAGAAGCCACTACCAAAACTTTATCTCCCACAGCGTGGTATAGCGCAACCGTAATTAGCAGAGATGATGCAGATTTAGCTGCAGAAATATCAGGACGGCTTACTTGGGTAACAGAAGTCGGAGATCGAATTAACAAAGGTGATGTTGTTGCAAAACTTGATGATGTATTTATTCAGCAACAAGTTTATGAAGAAAAAGCTACTATTCAAAGTGAAAAAGCAAAGTATGATTTGCACTCTAAAGAAGTAAAACGTTTTGAAGAATTACTATTAGATAATAATGTTGCACGCAATCAACTGGACCAGGCAATTTCAGATCAAGCCGTTGCACGAAGCAACATGGCTTCTGCACGTGCACGCTTGGCACAAGCCGAAGAAAGATTACGACGTGCAAGTATAGTTGCTCCATTTGATGGAGTGGTTGCTGCACAGCTATTACAAGAAGGTGAGTGGGCAGATGATGGATCTACCATTGTACGTCTGGTAAGCGCCAGCAATTTAGAAATTCAAACGCATATTCCTGCAACCGCTTTACAATTTGTGGCCATTGGTACTCCATTGTTATATAGCAATGGGCAAGTAAGTAATACAGGCAAGGTGCGTGCATTGGTTCCTGTAGGAGGTGATGTGTCGCGCTTATATGAATTACGTGTTGAAGTTCCAGCATCGAATCAAACAGAACAAATTCTTAGTGCAGGCAATTTATTGCGCATTGCAATTCCGACCGCGCATTCAAGAGAAGCCGTACTGGTACCACGTGATGCGTTAATTTTAAGACGCGAAGCAATTTATGTGTTTCGCATTAACCAAGAATCTGTAGCTGAACGCGTTAATGTTGACACCGGAATTGCAGACCAAACATTAATTGAAGTGATTGGAAATATTCAAGCCGGTGATCGAGTTGTCACTCGCGGCGGAGAGAATTTACAACCAGGAATGCGCGTTACCATTAAACCGCTGCATGCAGGCTCATGAATTTATTAAAACTTGCTTTAAGCAATCCAGTAGCAACATTAGTGGGTTGTTTATTAGTTACAGTGTTTGGCGTCGTTGCGCTCTCTTTACTACCCATCCAACTGACTCCAGAAATCGAACAACCTGAAATTGTGATCAATACCAACTGGCGTGCCACTGCCCCAGAAGAAATAGAATCGGAAATTATAGAGCCACAAGAAAAACAATTACGCGGTTTGCCTGGTATGAAAGAACTTCTTTCCGAAGCCAGCAGAGGTAGTGGAAAAATTACGATTACATTTGAAGTCGACTATGACTTGAACCGCGCATTGATCGAAGTAATCAATCGCTTAAATCGTGTCCCCAGTTACCCTGAAGATGCTGATGAGCCTGTCATCAGTACAGCCGGTGGACGTGGCAGACCAATCGCCTGGTTCATTATCAAACCGAATGCAGATAACCCACGCCCGATTGAAACATATCGTGATTTTGTAGAAGAAGTTGTGCAAACACGTTTTGAGCGGGTTACCGGTGTCGCCTTATCCGAAGTGAGAGGCGGTAATGAATATGAAGTACGCATTACTATCGACCCCTATAAATCAGCCGGACTGAATATTGATTTACCAAAAGCTACACGTCTTGCAGGAGGTAATGAAGATGTATCGGGAGGTTCAATTAATGTCAGCAAACGGCGCTATACCTTGCGTTATACCGGGGCATTGAACCCCCAAGAACTGAGTGAACTCATTTTGGAATGGCGCGATGGTCGTGCGATCGCTTTACGAGACATTGCTGATGTAGAAGTGCGCACGGTGGATCGAAATAATTTTGTAATTACAAAAGGCTCTCAATCGATTGCAGTTAATGCTTATCGAGAAACGGGTGTGAATGTTCTTGAAACCATGCGTGACTTACGTGAAGCGGTTGCGGAAATAGAACAAGGACCATTTAAGCGGGCTAACTTAAACATTGAACAGGTCTATGATGAAACTGTTTATATTGATAGTGCCATTCAACTACTACGTAATAATCTTGGGTTAGGTGTATTACTTGCGGTTGTGGTCCTGTGGTGGTTTTTAAGAAAACTGCGTGCCACTTTAATCGTTACCTTAACGATTCCTTTATGTTTACTGATGACATTTATCGTAATGAATGCAACGGGGCGCACCATGAATGTAATTTCACTTGCAGGCATGGCATTCGCAGTAGGTATGGTGATGGATGCAGCCATCATTGTGTTAGAAAACATTGTGCGGATGCGCGAACGCGGGGCATCAGCTTATGATGCAGCGATTAAAGGTACGACTCAGGTATGGCCTGCTTTGTTTGCATCTACTTTAACTACCATTGCAATCTTTTTGCCCATATTATTTTTAAAAGATCAAAGTGGACAACTGTTTTCTGATTTAGCTATTGCAATTTCCGCAGCCATTGCGACTTCTTTAATTGTGGCCAGTCTTGTCATTCCAACCGCGATGTATAAATTTACCCAAGAGCTTCAATTAGAAGATGTACATTTTTCATGGTGGGAAAAGATTACTAACTTCATTGTAAATTTAACTTCAACACCTACTAGACGTTATGCATGGATTGTAGGACTCATTATTGTTTCACTCGCTTTAACATTAATTGCATTACCTAAAACAAGTTATTTACCCACCGGAAATCGAAACTTAGTGTTTGGAATTGTAGTTCCGCCCCCAGGTGTAAACATTGACCATATTGAAAAAGAAATGGGCAATGTCATAGCTGAACGCATGCAACCTTATATTGATGGAAGCAAAGAACCCAAAATTAAACATTACTTTTTTGTCGCTAATTCTGGATCCATCTTTTTAGGTGCACGTGCAGCTGTTGCAAACAAAAAACAAGTGGACGCAACTTTAGAAGTCGTACGTAGTGCAATTCGAGGGTTTCCAGATTCATTTGCGATTGTGCAAAAAGCATCTTTGTTCAGTGGAGTTGGTGGACGCACTGAAATCGACATTAATATCCAAGGCAGTAATATTGATAGCTTGCTACGTGCAGCCCAAGTTGGTTTTTTTAAAATTCCAACAATATTTGAAGGAGTACGCCCAAGACCTCGCCCAGGTTTACAGCTTGCTGAACCTGAATTACAACTCATCCCTAAAGAAAATCGAATAATCGAAGCTGGATGGGATCGAGGAACCATGGCCAGCATTACTCGATTACTTGGACAGGGTTTATTCGTTGGAGAATATTTTAATGGAGAGGAAAAACTCGATATCATCACTCGTGTTCAAACCTGGACCACCCCAGAAGAATTGGCTGCCATCCCAATGTATACACCCAATGGCGGTACATTGCCGGTAAGTGAACTCGTAGATATTAAGCGTACAGCAGGCCCCGATCTTATTCGTCGATTGGATCGAAGACGCACAGTAACCTTAGAACTTCGACCACCGGATGGCATGCCATTAGAAGTGGCCATTAATAAAATTAAACAAGAAGTTGTGCCGGCTATGGAAACACTACTTCCAGAAGATGGTGAAATTCGCTTAAGTGGTTCAGCTGATAATTTAAAAACGGCAATTAAAAGTTTTACCAACAGTTTCATACTCGCAATTATCATTTTATATCTTTTAATTAGCGCGTTATTTCGTTCATTCGTAGATAGTTTATTAGTGATTCTTGCTTTACCGTTAGCTACTGTCGGTGGTGTAATCATGTTACAAGTTTTGAAATTACCGGCAGATTTATTAACCATGTTAGGCTTTATAATTTTATTGGGATTGGTAGTAAACAATGCTATTTTATTAGTCCACCAAGCTCGAAATGGAGAACGTCAAGGCTTAGATCGAATTCAAGCAGTTCGAGAATCAGTGAGAATACGCTTACGACCCATACTCATGAGCACACTTACCAGCATCTTTGGCATGTTGCCTTTATTATTAATTCCAGGCGCAGGTTCTGAACTTTATAAAGGACTTGCAGGTGTCATTGTAGGCGGGATGTTAATAAGCACAGTGTTTACACTACTTTTACTACCTAGCCTGTTACAACTCGGCGATAGCATCAACACTGATACTGCTTCTGCAACTGCATAAAGTTATACATTTGTGGTTAAACATATATTTCTATTTGCTTTATTAGTCATCGCCAGTCTGGCTTTTATTTACATCATTAAGCCATTTTTTGAGCCCATCATTTGGGCAATTATTTTAGCGATTTTATTCACTCCACTTCATCGATTTTTTTTAAAAAAATTAAACGAACGAAAATCAATCAGTGCATTTATAACTCTAATTATCATTTTATTAACCGTTGTTATTCCAACCGCAGCAATATCAGTTGCAGTCGTCAATGAAGGTGCACAATTATTTAGTGACATACGTGCAGGCGAATATGATATTTCCAAACCAATTAGCTATCTTCAAAATTCCGTTCCAGCAATAAATAATGTATTGGAAACATTTGGAACAAATGTTGAAAAACTTAAAGCTGGATTTTCGGACACTGCAATAAATGCGAGCCAATGGATTGCTGGCAATTTACTTAATATAGGCCAAAACACAATAAGGTTTACCATAATGTTTTTCCTTATGCTGTATTTATTATTTTTCTTTTTACGAGATGGCCACTCAATCATTGAGCTGATTATTCGTATTTTACCCATTGGTGATGAATCTGAACGACATTTAGTTTCAAAATTTGGTGAAGTTTCTCGCGCCACCGTTAGAGGTACACTTGTAGTTGGAATCTTACAGGGTACGTTAGGTGGAATTTTATTTGCCTTACTGGGCATCGAATCTGCTGTGTTTTGGGGTGTTGTTATGATCGGATTATCAATTCTTCCCGCGGTCGGCTCAGCCTTAGTATGGGGTCCAGCAGCGCTGATTTTTCTTGCCAATGGAGACTGGGGAAAAGCCGTAATACTCCTTGTTGTAGGCTCTGCATTTATTGGCATGATTGATAATATTTTAAGACCCATTTTGATTGGGCGCGATACCAAAATGCCGGATTATTTAATTTTATTGAGCACGCTGGGGGGGCTAGGCCTATTTGGCCTATCCGGATTTGTCATTGGCCCCATTATTGCTGCCTTCTTTTTGGCCGTGTGGTCCATTTTTGAAAAAGAATATCATCCAGAGTCTTTTAATTAAGTTGAATCTTTATTGCTTGCTTGCAAGCTCATATTAAACAAAGCAGAACCCGCAAGATTCATACCTCCATCACATACAATTTGTGTACCCGTAATATAAGAAGCTAAAGACGAGGACAAAAACACAGCAACATTGCCAATATCATTGACATCCCCTAATCGATTCAGCGGAATATTTTGTGTAAGCACGCGTTTTTGTTCTTCGCTTAACAATCGTTTTACACCTTCGGTGTTTTCGATGGGACCTGGTACTACACTGTTTACGCGAATTCCATACTGTCCCCACTCTAAGGCAAGATTTTTCATTAAGTTTTCAATACCTGCTTTTGCGGCACCCACATGTGCTTGATGAGAGTAAGGCACATAGGCTTGCCCTGCTGAAATCATTAAAATAGTGCCGTTAGATTCTTTCAGCTGCTCAAAGGCTGCGCGAGTTGCATTAAAGGTTCCCATTAAATCGATGTCGACCACAGTTCGAAATGCATTTGCACTCATTTCATTCGCAGCACATAGAAAATTTCCTGCCGCTCCACAAACTAAATCTGTAATTGTTCCTAGTACAATTTGAATTTCATTACAGGCATCCTGTAGTGCATCAAAATCTCGAACATCTGCCACCATGGCATGAATATTTGAAGCACCTTCAACAAACTCAAATTTTTCCAATTCAGCTTTAGCCGAATCTAGTTTGTCTTCATTACGCCCGCATATTGCAACCTTTGCGCCAACGGCTGCAAAACATTTTGCAATTCCAAAGTTAATACCGCTGCTACCGCCGGTAATAAACACTGTGCGCTGTTTAAATTCATCTTGTGAAAAATATGTAGCGATATTCATGTGTGTCTACATGAAATACATTGAAAGAATCATTAGCGGGAGGTCAATTTAATTTCGATGCGTCGATTTTTAGCATAAGCTTCCGCAGTTTTCTTACTGTCGAGTGGATGAAATTCACCAAACCCAGTAGCGGCCAACCTTTTTGGTGGGACATTTTGCGAAACCATGTAACGTACGATGGCTAATGCACGTGCTGTAGACAATTCCCAATTGGATGGGAATTCCTCCGTATTGATAGGTCTCCGATCAGTATGTCCATCAATGCGCACGATCCATTCAATATCTTCAGGAATTTCCTGAGCTACCATATTTAAAGTCTGTGATAGTTTTTTAACTTGCTGCTTGCCTTTTTGACCAAGTTCAGCCGACCCACTCTCAAACAACAATTCAGATTGCAATACAAAACGATCACCTACAATTCGAATATTTGGGTTATCTCCTAACACTTCTCGCAAACGCCCAAAGAAATCAGAACGATATCGTGCAAGTTCTTGCGCGCGCTCGGCCAGTGCAACATTCAAACGCTCTGCAAGTTTATCAACGTCTTCGTTCTCAGCATCTAATTCCAAACCCAGAGCTTTGGACACCGCGCCCAATTGATCGCGCAATGCTTTAACCTGATAGTTTAATAGTTCAATTTTGGCAAGTGCCTCAGCTGAAATTTCTTTTTCAACTTTTAGTGTTTCATCCTGTGATTGTAGTTGACTAGCAAGGCTGGCGGTTTCAGCTTCCAATTTTTCTCTTAATTCTGTTAATAATTCTACGTCTGTTTGTAAAGTTTCTAACTCTTTACTTTTTGAGCTGAGCTGAGCACTTAGCAAACCAACTTGTTCTTGTAATTCTGAAGTTGTAGATTTTTCTAAGGCTAACAAATTTGCAAGGTGAACAACTTGTTGATCAAGCTTTACTAACGTTTTTTCTTTACCGCTTAACGCATCTGTTAAATAAATTTGGCCAATGGTGTACACCACTAATAAAAATATAATAACCATTAACAACGATGCAAAAGCATCTACAAAGCCTGGCCAGATGTTGACTTCGCGTCTAGAAGAGTAGGACAAACTCACAACGTTTACTGATCCTGCCGTTTAGCCAATGAGGCACCAATGGTTTTGGTTAGAATTCGAAGCTCTTTGCGCAATTCTTCTGAAAATGGTTGTTGATTGCGTTTTAAATGCTCACCAAGTTCAGCAAGCTGTTTAGTAAGTGTTAATAAATGGTCATCTAAACGGGATTGCTCTTTCGATTGACTGCTAAGTGTTCTTTCTAAACTATTGATCCCATCTGCTGTTTGTTCAAGTAATGCTTGTACATACACTGGGACAGGCGCTTCACCATCTCCTGGTAACGCACCTGAAGATAGATGGGTTACCTCAGATAACCATTCTTCTAATTCATTAAAAAATCTACGCTGTGCATGTCCTGCTTGCAAATCCAAAAAACCAAGTACTAAAGAGCCGGCCAATCCAAATAACGATGAACTAAATGCGATCCCCATCCCAGACAATGGCTCTTGCAATCCAGATTTAAGATTTTCAAACAATGATAGACTATCCCCGCTACCCGTCGACATGTTTTCAATCACATCTCCTACTGAACTCACAGTGGCTAATAAGCCCCAGAATGTTCCGAGTAGCCCCAGAAATACCAACAAGCCAATTAGATAACGGGAAATATCTCGTGATTCTTCCAAACGGCTGCCGATGCTATCGAGCAGAGAACGCATTGAGGTAGTCGAAAGCGTTAATCGATCACTTTCTTTTTTAGAAAGCATGCGCGCCATTGGTGCTAACAATGGAGTAATATCTGTCGAGGCACTAGAACCTCGTGAGTTTCTAAAATCCTCAATCCATGCAATTTCTTTATAAAGCTTTGCAACTTGCTGAAAGTTATGCGCAATTCCGATTAACAAAATAAATAAAATTAGCGCGTTAAACCATGGGTTTGTTTCAAAGGCGAAAATAACTGGCTCAACAACAAAGGTGATGGCTATCAATGCTCCAAATACAAACGCAACCATCCACATTAATATTGAATAAGGTCTTGTCATTTTTTAAAACTCATTTTTTAATTTATTTGATTTTGAATACTTTGCATTTTAGTAATCATATTATTAAACAAAGTAATTATTTCTTGTTTGATTACAGCATCAAATTTCAAATTATCCATTGCTGTATTCATGCAATATAGCCATTGACTTTTTTCATCTTCATTAAAATGTAATCGTCGATGTTTTAATTCTAGCCATTCTGCATTTACATATTGGTTGCCAAATAATTTCGGACCACCAAACCACTCGGTCAAAAACTTGTACAGCTTCAAACGACTCATGTGCAAATTATCAGGATGCATTTCTAGCAATCTTTTTGTATTTTTGTCAGATTGCATTACATTAAAAAATTCGTCTGCAAGTGCACGTGTTGTGGGCAACCCTCCTGCTCTTTCAAACAAGGTTTGCATAGCAAATGATTTTCCTGAATATTATTTTGGGGGCTTTACAACAGGATTATTTTTTCTAATCCAATAGCCTATTCCTTTTTTTACATTATAAACTTTTTCATAGCCCACTACTTTCGTTAAGTAACGTGCAAGCTGATGGCTACGGCTTCCTGAAAGACAAATTAACGCAATCGGTCTATTTTTATCTGCAATTTGTGCGATTTCCATCAACCATGCGTCTAAATTATACTTCCCTTGTTCATCATAAAACATTAGCAAATGGCTACCTTCTATAACACCTGTATCATGCCACTCTGACGTAGCCCTCACATCAATCACCGGTACTCCCTGTTGCATTAATACTTTAAGTTCTTTGTTATCTACATGGGTAACTTCAGTTGCAAATACCGGTTGAGATAAAAGTAAAATTATTATGATCCATCTAACCACTAGGTCTTTCCTTTATTTAGATTTTTTACGTGATTCTTTAATTAGCTCATAGGCTTTTTGAATCTCTTGAGTTTTTTCCGTTGCCACATCAATCATTTCTTCTGGCAAGCCTTTTGCAATTAATTTATCTGGATGATGCTGGCTCATCAATCGGCGATAGGCTTTTTTAAGTTCAGTCTCGCTTGCTGAACGACTTACTCCCAAAATTTTATATGCATTACTAATACTCTCTCTAGAGGTCACATGAGGACGCCCTGCTCCCGTCGATTGATATCGCTGTTGTCGCGCAAAAATCATGGACTCAAGTTGAGTCAAAAACGCTTTTGGATATCCTAGTACATCACATATATGTTTGAGAATTTTCTCCTCTGTGGGATCTTTTTTACCATCGGCATAGACAGCTTGTAGTTGTATTTCGATGAACATTTGAATAAGAGTAACTTTGCGACGACACTCTTGTTTAAACTGTAGTAGTACTTCATCTAAATCAAAGTCGGCCTGCTTGCCTTGTCTGAATAATTGTTTGGCGGTTTGTTGTTGTTGTTCTGTTAAGCGCATTTGCTGCATGACATGTTGTGCCAGTTGAATTTCTTCAGCAGAAACACGCCCGTCCGCTTTTGCTATATGTCCCATGACAGCAAACGTGGCAGTAAAAAAAGCCGCTTGGGTGCGCTCTTGTGAACCGGGATCAAATCCAACACGTCGCTGTTGATCATTTGGTTTGTCCAGCTGATGCCCAAGTATAGTGCCTATCAAAGCGCCCAATGGCCCACCTAATGCAAAGCCCAGACCACCGCCAGCTAATTTCCCCCACCAACTCATTAGGCTAGTTGCTCCAATACAGCATTTGCAAGCTGGGTAGAAGATGCAGGATTTTGTCCTGTGATTAAATTTCTATCTTGTACACAATGATATTCAAAATTATTTGCATAGGAGAAGTTAGCACCATTTTCTCGTAACATATCTTCCACTAAAAAAGGAACTACACTACTCAATTGCACCGCTTCTTCTTCAGAATTTGTAAAACAAGTTACATTTTTGTTTTGCACAATGGGAGAGCCATCTTGACGATTGGCATTTTTGAAAACACATGGCCCATGACAAATTGCAGACACTGGTTTGCTTGCTGCAAACATCGTTTCAATAATTTGAATAGAGTAAGTATTGTCTACTAGATCCCATAAGGGCCCATGTCCACCGGGATAAAACACGGCATCAAATTCCTCAGTGCTAATTTGATCTAAGCTACATGTATTTGCTAAAAATGTTTGACCAGCTTCATCGCTTTTAAATCGAACAGTAGATGCTGATTGATACTCATCTTGTTCACTAGTTGGATCAATGGGTGGCAAACCTCCTTTTGGAGAAGCCAAGGTAATTTGAGCACCAGAATCTTTAAAAATATAGTAAGGGGTAGCAAACTCTTCTAACCAAAATCCAGTATGTCTACCAGTATTCCCCATAGTCTCATGTGAAGTTAATACAATAAGAATATTCATTTATATTAATTTTAAATAGCACAGGTTCTAAAACCTGCAAACACATCATTACGATCAGGTCCGTAATAATTTCTCCAACTATTACGCAACATGCGCCCACTGGTAGTCCAAGCTCCACCCCTTAACACTTTCGTACTCCCAAATAAGCCGCGTGAATATTCCACATACCAGTCCGGAGAAAATCCTGGATACGGCATGAATGTTGATTCCGTCCACTCCCATACATTGCCATACATTTGACGACAACCACTGTCGGAATCACTTTCTGCAAACTCGGACACAGCAACGGTTCCCCCATATTTAAAACTCAAGTTATACTTGTTCGAGTTTGATGAACCATTTACAGATTCATATTCAAAAGACTTCTTAGTACAAATTGAGTTGTTGCTTCTTCGCTTGCCAGCGGCCGCATATTCCCATTCTGCTTCTGTCGGCAAGCGCCGCTTGGCCCATTTACAGAATGCTTTTGCTTCATACCAACTTACATGGATTACAGGATGTGACATTTCGATCGCTTTCCAAGTATCGAATTCTCGCTGATACCAATGTTGGCCCTCTTTTTTCCAATAAACCGGCTGCGATAACTTTCTTTCTTGACACCAGCGCCAACCTTCAGCCGTCCAGTACGCTTGATTTCTGTAACCGCCTGCCTCCACAAATTCAAGATATTGCTCATTGCATACCGCATATTTCGAAATGTTATAGGGTGCTAAACGTACGGGATGTGCCCATTTTTCATTATCGAAAACAAATTGCTGATTATCTTCTGCACCTAATAAAAAAGTAACGGCATCAATTTCTAAATCCTCATACTTCGGTATAGATGAATTCTCTTTTGAATTTGCTTCGTTTAAAAAATTTGGTTTAGGATAATTTAATGTTTGCCGTACATAGGTAAAGGCTTCGGTATGCATGTCTTCATGAAAAATGGCCAATAGGTAAAAATATTTTTCATCGTCCGTAAGTTCAATTTGTGTAAGCTGATCTAGTTCAGCCTGTAACACATCATTTAAATATTGATATGTATCATCCAAACTTGGTAGAGGCAAATCCCAACGGTCATCATGATTAATTGAAATTGAATCAAATAACTCATCGGCATTGGGTAAAATGGGTTGCTTTTTTCCTAAATGTCGCAACACCCAGTACTCGTGAAAATAGGCTGCATGTGCAATTTCCCAACGTAGTGGATTAACCGTCGCTACTTTAGGCCCTAATAATTGTTCCTCACTCAAACTATCAACGAGTGAAAGTGTTTTACTTCGTGCATCTTTTAACGCAGCACTAAGTGTTTCAACATTGGCTTGTTTAAAATTCATTTTGAGTAAAAAATATATACATTGTTACAATAACTTATTTAGTATCCAGATACATGAAAATCTCATTAATCACGCCTGCATTACCACATTCCCGCGCGGGAAATCGAGCCACAGCGATACGCTGGAAAAATATTTTGCAGGACCTCGGTCATCGAGTTTATGTTAACACCCAATATGATGAAAAAGTTTATGACCTTATGGTGGGTCTACATGCATGGCGTAGTGCTTCTTCCATAAAATCTTTTCATAAAAATAATCCAGATAAGCCACTCATTGTGGCGATGACTGGAACCGACTTGTATAAATTCATAAAGACTCATCCAAAACCAACGTTACATTCCATAAAAATTGCCGATCAACTAGTTTCATTGCATGATTTAGCCTATCTTGCTATTCCTAAATATGCGTGGAAAAAAATGAATGTTATCCATCAATCTGCAAAGCCTTTAGTTCGCGCTAAAAAGAAAGCAAAAAAATTTTTTGATGTATGCGTAATCGGACATTTACGCGAAGAAAAAGATCCCTTACGCGCAGCCTATGCCGTGCGCAAACTTCCAGCTGATTCTCGTATACGCGTTAAGCAGTATGGTAAAGCCCATTCAGAACAGTGGGCAAAACGCGCAATTCAGGAAATGAAGAAAAACGAAAGATATCGCTGGTATGGTGAAATACCGCATTGGAAAATTCGCAAACAATACGCCTCTGCTGATGTAATGGTATTAAGTTCAAGAATGGAGGGTGGGGCCAATGTGATCTCTGAAGCCTGTGTAGCAGGTCTACCCAGTATCGCTTCAAACATCCCAGGTTCAATTGGACTGCTCGGGAAAAACTATCCAGGCTATTACGAGGTTGGCGATACTCAAGCATTGCGCAAACTCCTGTTACGAGTTGAACAAGATGAAAAATTTCTTAAAAAACTAGCGTTTGCAGCAAAAAAGAAAGCTAACTTATTCACTTATGCAAAAGAGAAACAAGGTTGGAAACGTTTATTGAAAAAAATTTCATAATTTACCTTTATACCCTTGATTAAGTAGTAATTTAACGGCCTATATTTAGGTTTTATTGGTAAATTTTTACTTACTTGGCTCAATTACTAAGCAATTTCTGATATCAAATCTTTTAATCAAAAATATAATGAAGTTTTAATTGTAGGTTTCGTAAAAGCGGCGTAATTTAATTCCGAAGATGTTTTATTGTTGTTTTAATCAGTAGAGTAGGCAAGTAAAACAACGTAAGCAGATCGACCTGGCGTAACTTCATATTACTGCCTTGAAAAGTAGAACACTACTCAACGAGGTAATTTAGTAACAAACGCATAATTCGACGCGGTAAAACATCCACAAACGAAACAAAGCCTACAACGAAAGCCCGTTACTTCTAACGGGCTTTCTTTTTTAGATCACGAATATTAGTTTGAATTTATTTGTATGGATTCTACTTCATCCGACTGTGGCTCTACATATCCAATCACACAACTATGTTTGTAGCCTAAAGTTTGCAATTGATTTATACAATGATCCGCATGTTGTTTAGGAATACTTGCAAGCAAACCTCCTGCAGTTTGTGGGTCAAACAGTAACGGATACAACTTGTGATCAACAACTTCTTGTTGATTTTTAATTGCGCGACGTAATCGAACATTTGAAGGCTGCAACGAACTAAATATACCTGCATCCATGGTTTCTAAAGCGCCATTCATAACAGCTAGATTCTGAAGATTAATAACGATATCTACTTGCGCCGCACGAACCATTTCCACTAAGTGACCTAACACACCAAACCCCGTTACATCGGTACAAGCATGCACATCATATTCATATAAACATTGCGCTGCGGGAAAATTAGAATGCAGCATGTGTTCAATAGCTTGTGAAATCCATCGGCCCTTGGCTTTGCCTCGCATATCGGCCGCAAACAACGTGCCCGTTCCGACAGGTTTAGTTAGAACAATGGCATCCCCTGCTTGCATACCGCCCTTGGCAAGGATGCGTTGTTTTTCAATGAGTCCGGTAACACTCAAACCAAACGAAAGTTCAGCACCTTCACTTGAGTGCCCCCCAATTAAAGCGGTGTCATGTTGATTTAAAACATCTAACGCTCCCGACATCACTTGATACAGTTGTTGTTCCACCACATCTTCAATAGCATAGGGTACTGTGGCAATAGCTAATGCAGCTTGTGCTGTTGCACCCATGGCAAACACATCACCCAGACTGTGATTAGCCGCAACTTGCCCAAACACATATGGATCGCTAATAAAGGAACGAAAATAATCAACGGATTGCACTTGCACCATGCCGGTTGGAACTTCTAATACTGCAGCATCATCGGGGGCATCTAGACCAATTACTACATCTTCTCGATTGACTGCGGAAAGCTGATTCACCACTCGGCTCAGCACATTACTACCCACTTTTGCACCACAACCTCCACAACGCATGGCGATAGCCGATATATCTTTTACAATGTGCTCATCAATTAATTCACTTTTTGATTCTGAATTTTGTTTATCTTCCATTTCAGGTAGATCGCTGTACTTGCGCATAAATTTTCGATCAATGTGATCTTTTAACTTCCATACCCATGCTCCTTGCCAAGCAAAATTACCACGTGAGGCAATTGCATATTGATTTCCGGTACTGATTAAACTTAAAAAATCAATTTGCGGGACATGTCGTTTTAAAGGTCTATTCGTTAACGCGCGTCGAATATTTTTGTGCAAGGGTTTGCCCTGTCGCACTGCAAAGACACCCGATTTTGGTCGAGGAAAATTTACAACTGAAGCAACATCACCTGCAGCAAAAACATTTTCGTGTGAAACAGAACGCAAACTATCATTTACCTGGATAAATCCTTGCTCATCTACCGCAAGACCAGATTCTTTAAACCATGAAGGTGCTGATGCATGAGTAGTCCAAAAAATTGTATCCGCTTGTAGCGTTTCACCTGAATCTAATTCAAGAAGATTTTCATCAACACGTTTTGCTTTATCACTTAAATGCACTTTGATTCCGCGTTCAGCAAGCACTCTGTAAAATTGCTTTTGTACTGATCGATTATGCGTAGGCAATATTGTGTCGCCACTGGAGACCACATGAAATTGCAAGCCGTTATTTGGAAGTGAATGCTGAGCTAACATTTTTTGCAAATGGAATTGAGTCGACAAACTAAGCTCTACTCCACCTGCACCTGCACCTACGATTACAATTTGTGCATTACCTTTTTTTCGCTGTACTTGTTGCATCACTTCATCCCAGCCGACCAAAAATTCATTAATCGGTTTCACAGGGATGGTGAATTGTTCCGAGCCTGGAACTTCTATTTGTGATGGTGTAGATCCCGTATTAATCGATAGCACGTCGTAACGAAAGGAAGGTCGTCCATCACAATGCACCTGTTTATTTTCCAAATCGATAAAATTTGCAGACGCATGGATCAGTCGGGCTCCAGCAAAACTTGCTAAGGGTCTTAAATCAATATGGCTTTCATCGTATGTGTAATGACCTGCAATATAGCCAGGTAGCATTCCGGAATAGGGAGTGTGTACATCACGCGTGATGAGCGTGATTTGCAAACCATCAATAGGCTTCATTCCAAACCGTTTTAGTACAGCAACATGGCTATGACCACCACCAATTAGTACTAAATCCTTAAGTACTGCAGAATTTTTGTTCACTTTAAAATTATTGTTATACGTAAAAACCCAGCGACATTGCTAGCAAACTATCTTACACAACCTCATAAAATCTTGTGAGTTTTTCCACTTTAACCCCAAATCATCACACAAACGTTTATAGAGATACGAATGATACAGGTATAAAGGATCAATTATGATTAATTTACAAATATTAAAACCTTTGCATCAATATAGAATGTTAGTCATTTTACTACTTGGACTTGCAATTGCAGCCCCTGTTAGTTATAGCAAAATTCTAACCAATTCTTCTAATGTTGAAGTTGAGATTATCAATGACCATGGACAATCATTTGATGTATATCCATTACAAAATCGAAACCCTCAGCGAGAATTTCGCACGTATGTAGAAGCCATAAAAGGTGAAAATTATGCATTACGTATTCGCAATCTTTCAAACAAACGAATCGGTTTAGTAATCGCTGTGGATGGACGCAACATCATTTCAGGTGAAAAGTCCTACCTAAACAACAAAGAGTCTATGTACATTTTAAAGCCGTATGAAACTCAAACCTATGCGGGATGGCGCACGAGTGAAAGCGATATTCATCGATTTTACTTCACCGATGTGGAAGACTCCTATGCGCATGCATTTAATGATAGATCGGCAATGGGTGTAATTGCTATTGCAGTATTTGAAGAAAAACCAAAACGTAAACGCTTTAAATTATTTAGTCACTCGAATACCCCGGCCCCATCAACTCGATCAAATGAAGCCGAAAAAATAGAAGATAAAGCAGCAGGCACTGGTTTTGGAGACCATAAAGCCTCATATACGTATCGTGTACAGTTTGAACCGAAGTACACAGCAAAAACAAAATTTTTCTTTAAATATGAATGGCGGGAAACACTATGCCAAAAACAAGTCATTCCATGTTCTAATATTCATAAACATGAACAACCAAATCGCTTTTGGCCGCACGAATTTAATGCAATAGGGTTTGTTCCCTATCCGCCTAATTATAAATAGCAAAAATTAATGTAATGAAACTAGCTGCAGTTTAACTACAGCTAGTTTTAATTTGATCACGCAGCTCTTGTTTACGTGCTTCTAGACTGTCATCAGAGATATAATCGCGCGCTCCCGACTCCTCATTGAGCTCATACCATCGTACATTCTCTTCCTCATAAACTTTTAACTGATCTTGTAGTTTCCCACATACCTTTTTTTGTTTTGCTTGTTCTGCTTTTTGTTTTTCGCGCTTTTCCTTGCGATCAATGCGTTCAGATGTTAAATAATTCAAATACTTTTGCTGCTTATGCAATCTTTCTTCAATTTCGGCACTAGACTGTCCAATAGTTGATTCTCCCGTTGAGATATTCATCGTAGAAGCATTTGAATACATTTTTCGGTCGCTATAGTGAACCTTCCCTCGCTCGTCTACCCATTTATATACTTCGGCTTGAACCGTTCCAAGCACCATGGACAGACCCAGGAATACGACTAAACTTAATTTATTTCCAACTTTCATATCGCTACTTTTTCATTTGATAGTGTTTGCGTGAAATAATCATGCAAAAATTCATCAAAGGTTATTGTGTCACAACCCTCAATTTGTCGTTGTTTTTGCGCCGACTGTCTCACACTTTCCATAAAAAAATTCTGGTCTTTTTCGGCTAACTCTTTGTTGCGAAGTATGTTTTGATGAATTCGTGAATATTTTCTAGCAATTTGGAAAAAACCCATCACCACTACCTTGCATTTCCTCCAGCATACGAGCGGAAGGTGTGCGTTCTACTTCCTCGAATAATGCCATTTGTGCATCCAGGGCATCACTATAAAGTCTTTCATCTTGGTTACGATCTAACAATTCACACAGTGGCTGCATCTCTTGCAATAATTCCTTACCCCATGCTTGCAACGACAACGTATCTGCTTTTCTTTGTAACACTAAAGCGGGATCTCGCCCCTGGTGTGCAGCTTTGTCATCATTTTCATCGATTGATATTCGCTCATCCTTATCAATCGCTGGGCTTTCATGTAAAAGACAAAAAATCATTAGCGTTTCTAAAAAATTTAGTTGATTTACAGTCATACCTAGTGGCTCAAACATATTTAAATCAAGTGAGCGCAACTCAATATATTGTACACCTCGTTTATGCAGTGCATGCGTAGGCTTTTCGTTATTAACTAACGGTTGTTTAGGACGAACAGAACTATAGTATTCATTCTCAATTTGTAAAATATTGGCATTGAGTTGTCTATATTCACCATCAACTTTAATTCCAACTTTTTCAAATTCTGGGCATGGTGTTTCTATCGCTTCGGTCAAACAATTGATATAAGAAGCGAGATTGTCGTAACACGCTTTAACGCCAAATTCATTTTCTTTTTTATTGGTATAACCAATATCGCCCATGCGCAAAGTTGTTGCATAGGGTAAGTAATAGGTTTTGTCATTAAATTTTTCGAGTTTATTAGGCTGACCTTGTAAAAAAGATTCACATATCGCTGGAGATGCGCCAAATAAATAGAAATTAATCCAACCAAATCGCTGTAAGTTTCGTATTAATCCAAAATATTGTTCTGAAATAAAATCCTGCAAAGGAATATGCTGTTGATTTTTTAGTTCTCTAAAATATGGCCAAAAATTTTCATGAATAGAATAATTAAAATGAATTCCTGCAATCACTTGCATCATTTTTCCATAGCGATAACCCAAACCTCTTCGATACACGGTTTTCATTAGCCCTAAATTTGAATTTCCATAGTTTGCTATTGGAATACCATTATCCCCAGTGACTACACAGGGCATGCTTGCATTCCATAACAATTCTTCTTCCAAATGTTGATAGACAAACTGGTGAATCTTTTCCAAAAAATTCATTGCAGCTGGCACGCCAGGTAAAGGTGGAGTAATAAATTCCAACAACGCTTCTGAATAATCTGTGGTGATGTGAGGGTTGGTTAAGGCTGAACCTAAAGCGGAAGGATGTGGTTTTTGCGATATCATCCCCGCAACATCCACTCTCAATGACTCTTTTTCTAAGCCAATGGTCCCATCAGCAAGTAAACCATGCTGTCCGTCACGATCAATTTGTTTTAGAGTTTCTTGAAATCGTGTATACATGAATTAAGATTCGTTATAGATAACAAGCAATCATTATCTCATGGATTTTTATCAAACGGCGATTCATCCTTGTAGCTATTTACCAGACCGATATAGTGTCAACATTCTTGCCGACCCCCATGCCAAAACTACTAATCAAACGTATAGTTGGTTAATTGACCACGGGTTCCGCCGTAACGGACAGCAACTATACCGACCTCACTGCCCACATTGCAGTGCCTGCATTCCTACACGGGTTCGTGTAAATGACTTTACCCCGAATCGCTCACAGACTAGAAATCTTAAATCCAATCAAGACTTGTTGTTGAATGTTGTTCTAGGAAAATTTACCGAAGAGTATTTCGAATTATATAAACACTACTTACACACCCGACATCCGGACAGCCCTATGGATAACTCTACACAAAAAGATTTTGAAGAATTTTTATTGGGTAGTTGGTCAGATACCTATTTTATGGAAATTCGATTGCAGCAAAAACTAATATGTGTTGCGGTATTTGATGAAATTGAACAAGGATTATCTGCCGTATATACCTTTTATGATAATGAATATAAAAAACGTGGCTTAGGTTCGTTCTCAATTCTCAAACTAATTGAACTTACGTTACAAAAAAATTTGTCGTACCTGTATTTAGGCTATTGGATTAATGAATGCGACAAAATGAGTTACAAGATTAGCTATCAACCCTTGCAAGGATATAAAAATAATAAGTGGCAGGAAATTACGGCTTAGGCCAGCTGTTTGTACAAATATTTCCAGTTAAATGCGAAGGGAACATATTAAGCCAGCTGTTTGTGCAAATATTCCCAGTTAAATGCGAGGCCAGGATCGCTCTTCCTCTCGGGCGCTATTTCAGAATGTCCCACAATTCTTTTCTTATTTAAACTTGGATATGCAATACGTAGACTATCGATAAGGTTTGCTAACACTTGGTATTGGACTTCTTCATAGTCAATTTCATCAGCTCCTTCAAGTTCAATCCCAATAGAAAAGTCATTACACTTTTCTTGCCCTTCATAACACGATTCACCGGCATGCCAGGCTCTTTGATTAAAGGGCACAAACTGAATCATCTCTCCGTCACGGGAAATTAGAATATGTGCGGAGACTTTTTTATCTGCGATTTTCGCAAAGTATGGGTGATCGTTTGGATCAAGCTGATTCGTGAATAACTGTTCAATATAAGTGCCACCAAATTCATTCGGTGGCAAACTAATGTTATGAATCACAAGTAAAGTAGGGAAACAATTATCGGGTCGCTCATCACAATTGGGCGAAGGCATGTAATGTACCCCCACCACCAAATGACTCGCCGGATCAACTCGCATAATTGTTTATCTTATCTACAACGTCTGCTTTCGACCAGTGGTAAGCATAGGGATATGCGAATAAGATTTCCATCAGGGACGATGCAACTGGTTAAAGTTAGGAGATTTTAAATATCCGCTTTCGGCTAATAGCGGTCATTAAGGCGAAGTATCGCCATATAATTCTAAAACCTGTTCAACTTGTTCATTTAGTATTTTATGTCCTTCAATTACTTCTTGAATGAATGGGTCTTCCATATTAACTCCTTCTTTCCAAGAGCTTGGTTTAGACATATCTGGCATCGTATAGGGATTAGTAAGACGATAATCAACAGCATTCTGAATATGTTTTCGATCAAATGGTTGTCTAAATGGCAATAACCAATTTAACTTACTTTCTAGATACTCTGCATGAAGTCCAAGCTCGCCGTTAAGAGAAATTTCTTTTGAATCTATTATTGTGTTTATATTTCCATTTTGTAATTGTCTTAATTCAAAAGCCAATATCGAAGCTTTGTATTGACTGTTCCACAATAAATATTCATGTGGAGCCATATAGAAACCAAAATAAACACCACCACAAAAACCAATTGCTGCAGCAATAAAAAATTTAAGAAAAGTCATTTAATCATCCCCAACAATTAATTATTTAAATGTCAGCTTTGGGTCGATACCAGACATTTTATGTTTGTAAATTATTGATTCCAACCAGTTGTCTCCCTAATTACGTCTGCTAACAGCTAATAGCGGTCATATAAGATTTGTGATTAATTTTACAAATTATTTAAATATCCGCGAAGTTCGGCACATACACCTTTTGTTCTGACTCGCATATACATATCCTGAATTTTCACAACCCAATCAGGTTTCATGTTTGCGTTATTATGATTCATCAATCCTTTTCCAAATTTATGAATATCTAAGTTCATGTCTTTTGGTGAGGATATGCTCATAACATATTTAAAGTTATCATCTGTTGCCTCGCTCCACCAATTAAACTTATTTGGGTGTTTAAGAATATGCTTAGTACTCCAACCTTTTTTATCATCATGTGCTATGTTTGCAACAATTGAATTACTATCTGCAATTACATTACCTAATGATGTTTTGTAAGTCATTAACACGAATAATTTAACATCATTGTTTATGGTGTTTTTGCTACACCTAATTTCGTTCGGTATATGCCTCAGTGATTGTTCAGTAACTTCGATTGAATTTACAGGTCCTCCAAATAATTCTTTGGTTAGTATGACATTCTCAATACTAGAGTAGTCATTTTCCTCAATAGTGCCAGTTGCGCCAAAATCATAGCCAATGATATCGACGAATTTTTTTATTGGAGAGTTTCGGAAAACAAATTTGACCCCATTTTTTTCTTGCAAAACAAGTTCTATTCCGAATGTACTGTATCTAATTAAATACTTTTCATAATCTGCGATTGGTAACGGATAGGCTGTATCCCCTAGTTTTAATAACCAATAATCGGAACTTGAGTTTTTAGTAGAACTTGATTGATATGTGACTGAATATAAAGGTTCGGTGAGATAGTAGTTTTTCCATTTATTGCAATACTGATACCACTCTTCTGAACCCGGTTTAGGCGTATCAAATGGAGCTCTTCCAGCAATTTTATTGGTAAAAAAGTGCGCATCTGCGTGAAGTGTAAAAATTGACAAAAAAAGCAGAAAAACAAATTTCTTAATCATAATTTAAATATTTTTTTGGATATATGATTTGAAAAATCAATTTTCTCGTGAATTAGGGATTGTCTGCTTTGGGTCGATACCGGACATTTTAAAAGAAAAGATTAATCTGTTGCATCATCCCTGATGGAAATCATATTCGCGCATCCCTGCGCTCAGGGTCGTTTGTAGACATTATACAGCCCCGTCCAACTTGCTGAGTGATATTGAAAGAAAACGGAACAACTAATTTAGAAAATACTGAATAACTTTTCCTATGCATTTATAGACTGAGAATTTTCTTAGCGCTCAATTCAAGTAGCAGCCATCTTGGACATCCTTCTTCGAAGTTCTTTCTCAAGGGCATTTCTTGTATAGGGCTTCATTGTCTTCCATTTTTGACATTCTTGCTCAGTTCTACCGCAACCTAAGCACCATCCCTTAGGCCCAGTGAACTCACATACATCAATACAGGGACTTTTTTGCCGCTTCATGGTTTATACACTTTGCATAAATTTTCATCATCAAACCAAGCTAGGTTTGAACGAGGCTCAACGCCTGCTCTATCCCATTTTCTAACTGCCGAAGTCTATTGAACTCTTCGAGTAGTCGCTGTTCTAGATTCTTAAAATTGAGAGGGAGCGTTCTTTTGCAAATGCTATAGCCCTCGCCGATCTGATAACCCTTCCAATTCTTTATACGATCTCCTTCTAACGCCATAAACTCTTTAATGAATGCTTGTTGTGATGGGCAATCTTCCTCCGCATGCATACAAATCGGAAATGCTTTTTGCTTAACTTCTCGAGCTTCAATAAACGTTTCAAAATGAATTCCTCCTTGATTCTGGTTATGCCAGTTATCCTTGTAGAGTTGCAGATAAACACCGCGGTTGTAAATTTCCCAGCCATCATCAAACCATTTAGATTGCTTTAATTCTTTTTCAAGGTTGCGAAAAACTTTTTTTACATCTTTCATGTTTAGTATTTTACTTGCTGTACTCTGAATTGTAGGTGACATTATATCTCCAACCACAAAAAAGGCCCCGCATTGCGAGGCCTTTTCTTGAGTAAAGATGAATTGGAATGATTTACATCATGCCGCCCATTCCACCCATGCCGGCCATATCGGTCGCACCTGGGTGATCATGAGATTCATCTTGAGGTGTTTCTGCCACCATCGCTTGCGTGGTAATCATCAAGCCCGCTACAGAAGCTGCATTTTGTAATGCTGAGCGAGAAACTTTGGTTGGATCCAAAATTCCCATTTCGATCATGTCACCAAACTCTCCGGTAGCCGCGTTGTAACCATAGTTACCTTCACCGTCATCCACTTTTGCAAGAATAACGGAAGCTTCATCACCAGAGTTGTTAACAATTTGACGTAGCGGCTCTTCCATGGCGCGTCTAGCGATACTAATTCCCATGTCTTGGTCACTGTTATCGCCTGTTAAGCTATCGAGTATAGTGCGAGCTCGCAATAGTGAAACACCGCCACCAGGCACTACACCTTCTTCAACCGCTGCACGAGTTGCATGCAAGGCATCTTCAACACGCGCCTTCTTTTCTTTCATTTCAACTTCCGTGGCCGCTCCCACTTTAATTACTGCAACACCGCCAGCAAGTTTTGCCATGCGTTCTTGTAGTTTTTCTTTGTCGTAATCGGAAGATGCCTCTTCGATTTGCGCTTTGATTTGTTCAACACGCGCTTTGATGTCATTGGCTTGTCCGGCACCATCCACAATGGTGGTGTTTTCTTTAGAAACGCTAATGCGTTTAGCATTACCTAAATCATCCAAACTTGCCTTTTCTAATGACAACCCAACTTCTTCTGAAATTACAGTGCCACCGGTTAGTACGGCAATGTCTTGAAGCATGGCTTTACGACGATCACCAAAGCCAGGCGCTTTCGCAGCGCAAACTTTAACAATTCCACGAATAGTGTTGACCACTAAAGTAGCTAATGCTTCACCTTCAACATCTTCCGCAATAATCATTAATGGACGACCCGCTTTTGCTACACCTTCTAATAAAGGTAACAAGTCGCGAATGTTAGAGATTTTTTTGTCGTGTAACAAAATGAAGGGTTCTTCAAGCTCTGCTGACATGCTGTCTTGATTGTTAATGAAGTAAGGTGATAAGTAGCCACGATCAAACTGCATACCTTCTACAACTTCCAGCTCATTTTCTAAAGCGTTGCCTTCTTCAACAGTGATTACACCTTCTTTGCCAACTTTATCCATGGCATCAGAAATGATGTCGCCAATAGAATTATCAGCATTTGCAGAGATGCTTCCCACCTGAGCAATGGCTTTACTGTCGGAACATGGCTCTGAAAGACTTTGTAAGCTTTCAACCGCTACCGTTACCGCTTTGTCTAAACCACGTTTTAGATCCATGGGGTTCATACCTGCTGCTACAGCTTTCATGCCTTCACGTACAATGGCTTGAGCTAACACTGTTGCAGTGGTGGTACCGTCACCGGCTACGTCAGAAGTTTGTGAAGCGACTTCTTTCACCATCTGTGCGCCCATGTTTTCAAATTTGTCTTCTAGCTCAATTTCTTTTGCTACGGATACACCATCTTTGGTTACAGTTGGCGCACCGAATGATTTATCTAATACAACGTTACGCCCCTTAGGACCTAAGGTTGCTTTTACCGCGTTGGCCAGCACGTTGACACCTTGTGCCATGCGTTGTCTGGCTTCTTCGCCGAAACGTACTTCTTTTGCACTCATGATTAATCCTTCCTATCTAATATAGATGTGTTGTGTTCTTAAATTTCTAGTCTTCAATGACGGCCATAATGTCGTCTTCGCGCATCACTAATAAATCATCGCCATCGACTTTGACTTCAGTGCCTGAATACTTGCCAAACAACACTTTATCGCCAGCTTTTAAATCCAGTGCACGGATATCACCGCTGTCGGTGACCTTGCCATTGCCTACTGCAATTACTTCGCCTTTGATGGGTTTTTCGGTTGCTGAATCTGGAATTACGATGCCACCAGGACTGGTTCGCTCCTCTTCCATACGTTTGATGACCACTCGGTCATGCAGTGGACGTATCTTCATTTGGATCGCCTCCTAAATAAGGGTTCTTAATGTAAAATGGTTGTTTACGTGCTTTTGCTATTGTTGCTGTTAGCACTCTCAGTTAATGAGTGCTAATCATACGAACGCCCTTTGTGAAGTCAAGGCTTTTTAGAAAGTTTCTGCAAAATAGTTGAATCTATTTCTCATCGTAGTGCCGAGTGATTCGGCCTTCGTACACATTCCCGTGCTTTCCTGTGTTATGAGGGTTTGTGGTGTGAAATGAAGATTCCATGCCTGCCAATGGATTAAAACGCTTCAAAATAGCTGAAATAATAGCCATGCGGGTGAAGGAAATAAGGCATAGAAACCCAATCGCATCGGTGAAAAATCCGGGAGTCAACAACAGTGCTCCACCGATAAAAAGAGCTACCCCTTCCAAAATCTCCATGGCAGGCATCCGGCCCTCTGCCAGCGACTGATTAAAGCGCATATAGGTTTGAAATCCCTGAATTCTCAGTAATGCGGCACCAATTACTGCGGTCAATATAACGAGAGCAATGGTGGCCAAGGCCCCAATCATTCCGCCCACTTGAATGAGCAGATAAATTTCTATGATTGGCACTATTAAGAAAATGGCCATCAAAATTGGAAATATTCGTACAGGTGTCATGTGTTGGCTCCTTTATAATTATGAATATGAGGGTCTACTTCACAAACTTCAATACTTAAAGGCAAACTATATGGGCACCCCTTTATTGGTACTGACCACTTTTCCAGATATCGACACCGCTGAGCAACTTGCCAAGGAAATAGTGCAGGCAAAGCTTGCAGCATGTGTAAATATCTTGCCTCAAGGGCAATCGGTGTATTTTTGGGAAAACGAGCTGTGTGTGGAAAAAGAGCATGTGGGTATTATAAAAACGATGGAAAATCAGTACCCTCAGCTGGAATCTTTTCTACAAAATAACCATCCTTACGAACTTCCCGAGATCATCGCTACTCTAATTACTAAAGGATCAGATAAATATTTAACCTGGATTGAGCAATACATAACAGCATGAACATTTTTCGCACATTATTAATCTTTGTTTGCATTACTACTTTTAGTATGAGTTGGGCCGGTATATCTGATCTCAATAATTCCAATGAAGATGAGTTTTTAGATCCTGATATCGCTTTTCAAGTAACACTGGATAAAAGTGATGGCAATACTGTTATTAGTAATTGGCATGTAGAAGATGGCTATTATTTATATAAAGACAAAATCAGTATTGCGGCTGAAAACGAATCTGAACTTGCACTCGGTGCAATGGATCTGCCCGCAGGCGAAGAAAAAATTGATGAGTACTTTGGAAAGATTGTAAGTATTGATCATTCCTTCCAATCTACATCTACCATCACAAATTTATCGAAAGGTGTGACAACAGCGAATCTGATTGTTAAATACCAAGGATGCGCCAAAGCAGGACTTTGTTATCCGCCGATCACAAAAAATTTAAAAGTTGAGTTAAATCAAACAGGAGAGGGTGCTGCTTCTGCATCGACAAATAATAGTGTTACTTCTAGCAGTGAATCTTCTGCAACAATTTTTCAATCCGAACAAGATCGCATAGCGGGTACTTTAGCCTCCGGAAAACTTTGGTTTACGGTACTTACGTTTTTTGGTTTAGGTTTGTTGCTGGCCTTTACACCTTGCGTGTTTCCAATGATCCCTATTCTTTCCAGCATCATTATTGGACAAGGTGAAAACATTTCTACCTCTAAAGCATTTTCCTTGTCCTTGGTATACGTACTTGCAATGGCAATAACTTATACCGCAGCAGGAATTATTGTTGGATTGTCTGGAGAAAATATTCAAATTTGGTTCCAAAACCCATGGGTATTAAGTGTGTTTGCAGGAATCTTTGTATTGCTGTCATTAGCCATGTTTGGATTTTATGAACTACAAATGCCAAACAGCATTCAATCTAAACTTAATGATATAAGTTCTAGTCAGGAGCAAGGTTCATTTATTGGTGCAGGGATGATGGGATTTCTGTCTGCACTCATTGTAGGTCCATGTGTTACGGCTCCATTAATTGGTGCACTAATTTATATCGCTGAAACGGGTGATGCTTTAATTGGTGGTGTTGCATTATTTGCATTAAGTATTGGCATGGGTGCGCCGTTGCTTGCCATCGGTACATCGGCTGGAAAACTTTTACCCAAAGCAGGTGCTTGGATGGATGCCGTAAAAGCGGTATTCGGTGTTTTACTATTAGGTTTAGCCATTTGGTTACTAGAAAGAATATTACCAGCACCCATAATTTTGCTTTTAACCGGTGTGTTGTTAATCGTTTCTGCCATTTATTTAGGTGCATTAGATGCAATAAAAGAAAGTGCATCTGGCTGGTCTAAACTTTGGAAAGGATTAGGGCTCGTATCACTGGTCTATGGCGCAATATTGGTAATTGGAGCGGCTGGCGGTAGTCATAGCCTGTTACAACCATTGCAAGGGATTCAATCGGTACAAATTGCGAGTAACAACATTCACGCTTCAGGTAGTGGCCAACACGCATTATCGTTTCAGCAAATCAAAGGGATTGATGAATTAGAGCAAGCAATACAACAAGCAGCAAAAAATGGTCAGCCTGTAATGTTAGATTTTTATGCTGATTGGTGTATTTCTTGTAAAGAAATGGAAGCATTTACCTTCAGTAATAATAGCGTGCAAAAATCTCTTGAGAATTTTGTAGTGTTGCAAGCCGATGTCACTGACAATGATGCATTAGACCAAGCATTGTTAGATAAACTTGGCCTGTTTGGACCTCCAGCAATTTTATTTTATGACCATACCGGAAATGAATTACGTAACTACCGTGTGGTTGGATTTATGCCCGCCACAAAATTTTCTGCACATATTGAAAACTTTAAGCAATCTGGAACAGGCACGATTGCATTAAACGACTAAGCATACCTTCACAAACGCTTTAATCTCTCATAGACACACATGTCTAGGATCTAGGTGCTTCTTGCTCGAATCTTATCATTTATAAAATTTATTATTATCTTTTATATTATATATTTGATAAATGATACGTTCACGGTAACATTACTAGCCATTCTTAACGATTGTTAAAAATAAGGAACTTTATTCATGACTGAAATAAGCAAATGTCCATTCAACGTGGTACTCGAAAATAATTCAGCGGGTGCAGGTACATCCAACCGTGATTGGTGGCCCAATCATTTAAACGTTAATGTTCTGCATCAACACTCATCTCAATCCAATCCCATCGATAATACCTTTAACTATGCAAATGCTTTTGAATCACTCGATTTAGATGCTTTAAAGAAAGATTTAAGTGAACTAATGACGGACTCACAAGATTGGTGGCCCGCAGATTATGGCCACTACGGTCCTTTCTTTATTCGAATGGCATGGCACAGTGCAGGAACATATCGAACTGGTGATGGTCGAGGCGGTGCTGGTGCTGGTAACCAACGTTTTGCACCTGTGAACAGTTGGCCCGATAACGGCAACTTGGACAAAGCGCGAAGATTGCTTTGGCCCATTAAACAAAAATATGGAGACAGTATTTCCTGGGCAGATCTTATGATTTTAGCCGGTAATGTTGCGCTTGAATCCATGGGATTTAAAACGTTTGGTTTTGCGGGTGGGCGTATAGACACTTGGCAGCCAGAAGAAGATATTTACTGGGGCAAAGAAGACGAATGGCTCGGTGATCAGCGCTATTCAGGTGAACGTGATCTTGAAAATCCCTTAGCAGCGGTTCAAATGGGTTTAATTTATGTAAACCCTGAGGGACCTAACGGAAACCCGGATCCTGTGGCATCGGGAGTGGATATTCGAGAAACCTTTGCGCGCATGGGAATGAATGATGAAGAAACCGTTGCCTTAACGGCTGGTGGACATACATTTGGTAAATGTCATGGCGCAGGCGATGCTTCCTTGGTTGGACCAGAACCCGAAGCGGCAAATATAGAAGAACAAGGACTAGGCTGGATAAGCCAACATGCAAGTGGTAAAGGTAACGATACAATCACCAGTGGCCTTGAAGGTGCTTGGACACCTACACCTACAACTTGGGACAACAGTTACTTTGACACCCTTTTTGGTTATGAGTGGGAACTAAGCAAAAGTCCAGCCGGTGCACATCAATGGGTTCCGAAAGAAGGAGCAGGCTCAGATACGGTACCCGATGCTCATGATACTTCAAAAAGATACGCTCCAATCATGACCACAGCAGACATGGCTATGCGTATGGATCCAATCTTTGAACCCATTGCACGTCGCTTCCACCAAGACCCAGAAGAATTTGCAGAGATATTTGCACGAGCATGGTTCAAGTTAACGCATCGTGATATGGGACCACGAACCCGTTATCTTGGTAAAGACGTACCCAGTGAAGAGTTAATCTGGCAAGATCCGATTCCAACCGTAAGCCACGAAGTAATCAATGAACAAGAGATTATCGATCTTAAAGCTAAGATCGTTGCCAGTGGAGCGTCTGTGTCACAACTTGTCTCAACCGCGTGGGCATCTGCATCTACCTATCGTGATTCTGACAAGCGAGGTGGTGCAAATGGTGCACGCATTCGCCTTGCACCACAAAAAGATTGGCAAGTGAACCAACCTGATCAACTCGCATCAGTAATCGATAAGCTTGAAAAAATTCAACAAGAATTTAACCAAGCTCAAACAAATGGTAAAGCGGTCTCGCTAGCTGACCTTATTGTATTGGGCGGATGTGTTGGAGTTGAACAAGCGGCAAAATCAGCCGGATTTGAAGTTACGGTTCCTTTCACACCCGGTCGCGGCGATGCTATTCAAGAACAAACGGATGTTGAATCGATTGCAGTTCTTGAGCCAACGGCGGACGGTTTTCGCAACTATCTTAAAACGAAACATAGTATTTCAACTGAAGAGTTGTTGTTAGACCGTGCACAATTGTTAACTTTAACGGCACCTGAGATGACAGTGCTCGTTGGCGGGATGCGAACAATGAATACAAACTATGCACAAACCAAGCACGGAGTATTCACCCATCACCCAGAGGCATTAAACAATGACTTTTTTGTTAACTTGTTGGATATGTCTACACAATGGACCCCCACGTCAAAAGATGATGAAGTGTTTGAAGGACGTGATCGTGTCTCTGGAAAAGTTAAATGGACGGCTACACGAGCGGATTTGATCTTTGGTTCAAATTCACAACTTCGCGCAATCGCAGAATTCTATGCTTGTAAAGACTCACAACAAAGGTTTGTGGAAGATTTTGTTAAGGCTTGGAATAAAGTTATGAATCTTGACAGATTTGATCTCAGCTAATGTAAATATCAAGGGCAATTTTTCCAATTTCGCGAATTATTGCCCTTGAATTTAAAACATTACGTTTTCAGTCAAAACAAAATGAAAACGATACTCTATCAATTGTTAGGCAGTGTTTCTTTGGGTTTGGGTGTAATCGGAATATTTTTACCTCTATTGCCAACAACGTGTTTTGTATTGTTATCAGCATGGGCATTTGCAAAATCATCGCCCAGCATGCATGAATGGATTCTTAATAAGTCGCCTTTCTCAAACACGATTCAGAATTGGCAAAAATCTAAGTGTATTCCTAAACAAGCAAAATGGTTTGCAAGTTTATCTATCTTATTCTCTTTTAGTCTTACATCAATATTTTCAATGAACTTATATGTTGTTACTTTTCTCGGAATAGGATTATTGTTTTTATTAATTTATGTTTGGTCGATTCCTAGTAATGAATTTTCAATTTCCAATTACAAGATCACAGATCAACAAATTCATGGATGGCATCAGCCAATAATTTAAACTCCTCTCTTCGCACACTTGATTTTCGCCAAGCTAAGCCAATTTCACGATATGCTTTATCTTTAATGTCTTGAGTTTTAACGTTTGTATTTTTTAACAACCCACTATCTATTGCCATTTGTGGGACAAATGTTACGCCTAAGTCACTATCCACCATATGAATTAGGCTATATAAACCACTTGCAGAAAATTTACTGATATTATTTTTACGACCTATACTGCAAGCACTTAATGCATGATCACGCAAACAGTGCCCATCTTCAAGTAATAGTATTGCTTCTTTATTCAATTTATTTGGTGAAAAGTTTTCTGTATCAATTAGACGTGTACCTTTTCTATACGCTAACTTAAAGGGATCATTAAATATTGAAATTTTTTCTGTATTTGCTAAATCAAAAGGCAATGCAAGCAATAAAACATCAAGCTCACCATTTAATAATAATTTGTGAATTACTTTAGTTTGTTCTTCTTTAAAATATAAATCTAACTTAGGAAATTTTTTCCGAAGTTTGGGCAAAACTTTAGGTAATAGAAATGGGGCAATAGTAGGAATTACGCCCATTTTTAAATCTCCACATAGAGGTTCTTGTTGAGATTTAGAAATATCTAAAATTCCTTCTAAATCAAACATCGCTAAGCGTGCCTGTTGCACAACAGCTTTGCCCGCAGATGTGAATACGACACTGCGGTTTGTTCGATCTACTAAGGAAACATTTAGTAGCGTTTCAAGCTCCTTGATCGCCACACTAAATGCAGATTGTGAAACAAAACAGGCTTCTGCAGCTTTTCCAAAGTGTAAATATTTTTCTAAAGCAATAAGGTATCGAAGTTGTTTAACCGTAGGTAAATTAGCCATTTAATAATTATATCAATTATTTAGTAATAAATTTAATCGCCAATGAATATTGATCGTTTAGCTATTAACAAAGGATGTAAGGTTAACTACTTAATGACTAATTGCTCTGATAGAAATGCATAGGGAAATTTATTCGCCAGGGGGCTACCGTTAACCCTATTTTGAACTCCTCGTTCTTTTGTTACCGATACGTTTGACAAACAATTCTCAAGTTCTTCTAGTAGCTCCGTAGGCTATTCAATAGTAGTTATTTTTTCTTTCTTTATTGATGAAATAATGTTTTGTAACAAATTTTCGATCTCTTGACCGATTGATAATTTGTTTCAGCTTCACCACCATATTCTTTAGCTTGATCTTCGTTGAAAACCCAAACTGTATTTCCCATTTAGTAGAATTTGTAGTGTTATTTATTTTCAGAAGTCATCATCATTTCAGGTACAACTGGGCCACCCTTTCGGGCTGAAGCACCCCAAATAGAATCTAAGCGATGATCACGCCCACAAGTATAACGATAATATTTATAACGTAGCGGATTTTTTTGATAATAATTCTGATGATAATCTTCTGCAGGATAAAATTTCTTAGCTTCTAAAACTTTTGTAGCTACAGGTTGAGCTAAGTATGCAGAGTTCATTAATTCTTGTTTCGATCGTTCAGCAAGATTTTTTTGTTTCATATCCAAATAAAAAATAGCACTGCGATAGCTATCACCCTTATCACAAAACTGGCCTAGATCATCTGTTGGGTCAATGTTATGCCAAAACACACTCAACAAAGTTGCGTAATCAATTTTTGAAGGGTCGTAGGTAATTTCGATTGCTTCATAATGTCCTGTGTTTTCTTTAGACACTTGTGTATACGTTGGATTATCTAAATGTCCGCCGGTGTAACCTGATACGGTTGAAATTACACCTTCTAATGCATCAAATGGTGGCTCCATGCACCAGAAACATCCGCCAGCAAATACCGCTTTTGCCGTTGGCGGTGCATCTACTGTATCAGCCTGAAAACTAAACCCCGTCGCTATTGCCAACAATAGGTAGAGATACACTGAATAGGTGATGATGCTCGATTTCATTCGCTTTTCTTTGGTTTCCTTGTAGTATTATTGGACAACGAAAACGCATCGTTCATTACAACTAGGCTAAATTCTACAAAAAAACGCAAAACTGCCTAGAATGTGTTGATAAAATCGCTAAATTTCAGCTAAATATCAATCACTTAAAATTTAAGTGGATTCTATCACTATTTCATGTAAACTCTCTAAAACTTGCCTTAACCGAGCAAGATCGTTACAGATAGCTACATAATCACGAAAAATATGGCTAGTTTATTACTTTTAAATGGACCCAATTTAAACCTGCTCGGGCAACGTGAACCCAAAGTATATGGCCATGACACGTTAGACGATGTAGTCCAATTAGCCAGTGCTAAAGCCGAACACTTAGGCCACGAGTTTGATAATTATCAGAGCAATGCGGAACACGATCTAGTAAATCGAATTCATCAAGCTAAAGCCGACAACGTGGATATGATTATTTTTAATCCAGGCGCTTTTACCCACACCAGTATTTCATTACGTGATGCATTATTAGGCGTTGAAATTCCATTTATTGAATTACACCTTTCTAATGTGTTTGCACGTGAAGAGTTTCGCAAACATTCTTTTTTGTCGGATATTGCGACAGGAATTATTTCTGGCATGGGAGCAAAAGGGTATGAGCTGGCAGTAGAAGCTGCTGACAGCAAACTTTCTAATTCATAAACGAGAGACGCAAACATGGATATTCGAAAGGTAAAAAAATTAATTGAATTACTCGATGAATCTGGCATTGCCGAAATCGAAATAAAAGAAGGTGAAGAATCCGTTCGTATTAGCAGAGGTTCATCAGCTGCCACTGCAAGCCAAATTGTTGTACCACAGGCACCCAGTGCTGCTGCGCCTGCAGCAATAGCAGAAACACCAGCGATTGTAGAAACCAAAGACGATACACCTTCTGGACATAGCGTGAATTCACCCATGGTGGGAACTTTTTATGAAGCTCCCGCTCCAGGCCAAAAGGCTTTTGTTGAAGTTGGCCAATCAGTAAGTCTAGGTGACACTCTATGCATAATTGAAGCAATGAAAATGCTGAATCAAATTGAAGCCGATAAAGCTGGGACGATAAAGGCCATACTGGTGGAAAACGCTCAGCCCGTTGAATTTGGTCAAGCCTTATTCATTATCGAATAATACGTTTTCTATACTAACTAATTCGCATGTTAGAAAAAGTTGTTATCGCCAATCGCGGAGAAATTGCATTGCGCATTTTGCGTGCGTGTCGCGATATGGGAATTAAAACTGTTGCCATTCATTCAGAAGCCGATCGTGATTTGATGCATGTTGGTATGGCAGATGAATCGGTATGCGTGGGTCCTGCTGCTTCTACTGATAGTTATTTAAATATTCCTGCCATTATCAGTGCTGCTGAAGTAACCGATGCCACAGCAATCCATCCAGGGTATGGATTCCTTTCTGAAAATGCAGAGTTTGCTGAAGTGGTGGAGTCCAGTGGTTTTATTTTTATCGGTCCAAGCTCTGAAACCATTCGTACCATGGGAGACAAAATTGCAGCGAAGCGTGCAATGGAGGCTGCAGGTGTGCCCTGTGTGCCTGGCACGGTTGAGCCAATTGAAGATATGCAGCGAGCAAAACTTCTTGCACAAGGAATTGGCTACCCAGTGATGGTGAAAGCGGCCGGCGGTGGTGGTGGACGTGGCATGCGCGTTGTACACCGTGAAGATGAGCTGGAAGAAGCCGTGTCACTTACACGGACTGAAGCCGGTGCAGCGTTCAATGATGATCGTTTGTTTATGGAAAAATTTTTAGAAGCCCCACGACATGTTGAATTTCAAGTGCTAGCAGACTCTCATGGAAATGCCATACATTTGTGTGAAAGAGATTGTTCCATGCAACGTCGTAATCAAAAAGTAATTGAAGAGGCTCCTGCTTTTGGAATTTCATCCGAACAACGCGAGCAGATTGGTGCAAGAATTACTGAGGCCTGTCAACAAATTAATTATCGAGGTGCGGGAACATTCGAGTTTTTATACGAAAATGGTGAATTTTATTTCATCGAAATGAATACTCGAGTACAGGTGGAGCATCCCGTAACTGAAATGATTACCGGTATTGATATCGTTAAACAGCAATTGTTAATTGCCGCGGGCGAAGAACTCACTTTCCAACAAAAAGATATCAAAATTCGTGGGCATGCCATCGAATGTCGAATTAATGCCGAAGACCCCTATAAGTTTATACCCTGCCCCGGGAAAATTACGCATTTTCATTGTCCAGGCGGCCCCGGTATTCGCGTAGATACCCATTTATATAACGGGTATTCCGTTCCTCCATACTATGATTCCATGATTGGAAAGTTGTTAGCTGTGGGTCATAGTCGTGATGGTGCACTTACCAGAATGCGAGGTGCATTACATGAAATTGTAATTGATGGAATTACAACCAATGTTCCATTGTTACTAGATTTAATGAATGATGAAGTGTATGTAAAGGCACAACATAATATCCATTATCTAGAGAAAAAACTTTCCAATTAATTTCAACACCCGTCTACCGTGTTTGAAGTTAGTGCCCGAATCACCCCGGTTCAGCATATTGCCGTAGAAGCCATATTCGAGCAGTGGGGCGCGGTTTCCATTAGTTTATCTGGCGCAGAAAATAATCCTGTACTCATTAAACAACTAGGGAGCACCCCATTATGGAATCAGATAAATATTTCGGCTCAATTTTTAGATGATATCGACACGCAAAAGCTACACACTGAAATTGAAAGCGTTTTGTCTTGCTCGGTAGAACTCTTTACAAATCCTATACAAGAACAAGACTGGGAACATTCTTATCAACATCACTTTCCACCGTTACAATTTGGTGAAAGGTTGTGGGTATGCCCCAGCTGGCATACACCGCCAGATCCATTTGCCATTAATATTCGCTTGGACCCAGGTCTAGCATTCGGCACGGGTACCCACCCAACAACAGAACTTTGCCTGAAGTGCTTAGCACAACAACCACCTAAGCAAAGCGATGTGATTGATTTTGGATGTGGGTCCGGGATTTTAGCGATTGCGGCATATTACTTGGGAGCAAAAAATGTTCTAGCCATCGATTACGACGCACAGGCCATTACAGCAACGCGACAAAATGCGGCACTCAATTTTGTCCCTGAACATAGCTTTACAATCTCTCATGCAGAAGAATTACAAAACCATTCCTGTGATGTGCTCATTGCAAATATTTTATTGCAGCCCTTGCTTGAATTAAAAACACAATTTGCAAATGCGCTTCGGCCTGCAGGCACATTATTATTATCCGGTATACTTGATACACAGTTCGATGAATTGCGGCAGGCCTACGCTGAGCAATTTACAATTAGAGAGACCTATGCCAGGAATGAATGGTTTCTAGTCGAAGCTGTTCAAAAATAGTAATGGTGGTTTAGGTATTCATGTTTAAGTACACCAAGTGCACAGAATGTAACGCTGTATTTAAAGTTACAGAAGATCAATTAACAATTGCCGATGGTCTTGTGCGATGCGGTATCTGTGACACTGTATTTAATGGTGTGGAATACATTCAGCATGACTATGAAGACCAGCAAAGTGATGACAAAGATACCGAGCATAAAGATGCCTCATTACGTGAAGAGCATGCAAATGAAACTGGAGAAACCATCCCAGAGCTCATTCGTGATGATGTTGGTAAAAAATTTCCGTCTTCGTCTAGCAACAATATAAAAACCGCTATATTTACACTTGGTGCAATAGCATTAGTAATTTTGCTTCTGGGCCAAATTACCTACTGGCAAAAGATTGAATTGCTACCACAAAATTGGATAGATAATTTTTGTGACATCACAGGTTGTCGAACCACATCCTCAGGTGATGCTTCCACAATTAAAATATTGAATAGAAATATTTTTAGTCATCCGAATGTGACAAATGCATTGATGATTACAGTGAGTTTTGTAAATGAAAGCGACAATGCTCAACCCTTTCCTAAGTTACAAATCACATTGCTGGATACTCAAGGGCAGGTGGTGGCCACTCGCCAATTCACTGCACAGGAATATCTCATTAATAAAACACTGGCAAAATCCGACATTCAACCACATCAACCGGTGGGAGCACGATTGGAAGTATTTGATCCAGGCAGTAAAGTGATCGCCTATGAAATCGAATTCTTCTAGATCGGATACTATCTCCAGCCAAATAAGTATCGGACCCTACCAGTTCCGCAATAATGTGCTATTGGCTCCCATGACAGGTATTTCGGATCGGGTTTTCCGCAAGATCTGTATGCAACAGGGTGCCGGAGCCACGGTGGCAGAGATGCTTACCTCGGATATTGCCCACTGGAAAAGCAAGAAAAGTGCTCAACGTATCATACAAAATGATGACCCAGAACCACGTATCGTTCAAATTGCGGGAAACGAGCCTGTAAAGATGGCGAACGCAGCTAAAATTTGTGTTAACAAAGGTGCGCAAATTATTGACATTAATATGGGTTGTCCGGCAAAAAAAGTTTGTAAAAAAATGGCAGGCTCCGCATTGATGCAAGATGAAAATAAAGTTGTAAAAATTTTAGATGCCGTTGTAAATGCAGTTGATGTTCCCGTTACATTAAAAATGCGCACTGGTATTAGTCCAGATCATAAAAACGCACCAACAATTGCAAAACTTGCTGAATCTATCGGAGTTCAAGCACTTGCCATACATGGACGCACACGTCAATGCTTTTATAAAGGTCATGCGGAATATGAAACGATTCGAATTATTAAAAATGCGGTAAACATTCCAGTAATTGCAAATGGAGATATTAATTCTCCAGAAAATGCAAAAAAGGTCTTGGCTTTTTCCGACGCAGATGCGATTATGATAGGACGAGCAGCGCACGGTAATCCTTGGATCTTTAACCAAGTTAATTACTTTATAAAATATAATAAAACGCTGCCCACACCCTCATTGGATGAAATTGAAAAAGTAATACTAAACCACTTAACTGGTTTGTATCTGCATTACGGAAATAAAGTGGGTGTACGTGTTGCTCGAAAACATATCGCTTGGTACTTAAAAAAATTTATTAGCTACGCGAAGTTTAAAGATAAATTGTTGCGAACTGATGATACTTCACAACAATTAAAACAAATAAAACTGTTCTTTGAATATTCGCGTGCCAAAAATATGGAGTTAGCCGCATGAATGCATCCTTTTCTACTGCACAAGTGACGAACTTACACCGTGAACGTCGCAAGCAACCCCTCAGAGACACTGTTAAACATTCAATTCGCTTATACTTGAACCAATTAAGCGGACATGAACCTGAAGACTTACACAAAATGTTTGTAGAAGAGGTAGAGCGACCTCTACTTGAAAGCGTAATGCAATACTGCAACGGTAATCAAACTAAAGCGGCAAGATATTTGGGTCTTAATCGAGGTACTTTGCGCAAAAAACTCAAAATTTACGGACTCAACTAAGCTTTAAGTGTTTTATTCTTGACTAGTTTCATTGACTAGTACCACTACGCAAAAAATCCAACGCGCAATACTCAGCGTGTCCGATAAAACGGGCATTGTTGAGTTTGCTCGTGCGCTACAAAAATTAAACATCGAACTTTTGTCTACTGGAGGTACTGCAAAACTACTGTCTGAAAACAATCTTAAAGTCACTGAAGTATCCGACTTTACAGGTTTTCCAGAAATGATGGATGGACGTGTTAAAACGTTACATCCAAAAATTCATGGAGGAATTTTAGGAAGACGTGATATCGATACAGAGATTATGCAAGAACATGGTATTGCACCGATTGATTTAGTCGTGATTAATCTATATCCATTTGCTGCAACGGTTGCAAAACCAAATTGCGCACTAGATAGGGCCATTGAAAATATCGATATCGGTGGTCCTGCCATGCTACGAGCTGCAGCTAAAAATCATAATTTTGTTGCCGTAGTGGTTGACCCTTCTGATTATCAGAACATTATTCATGAACTAGCGTCCAATGATGGTGGTGTATCTACGGCTTTGCGCTTTGATCTCGCGGTAAAAACATTTGAGCATACAGCGCAGTATGACGGCATGATTGCAAACTATTTGGGTAAGCAGCTGCCTGGAAGTGATGATCATTTTCCGCGTACATTCAACTTGCAGCTTATGCAAAAACAAGTGTTGCGCTATGGAGAAAATCCCCATCAGCGTGGTGCTTTTTATGTAGAAGAAGGCGCACTTGAGCCAAGTGTTGCAACTTCAAAAATAATTCAAGGAAAAGAACTTTCGTATAACAATGTCGCAGATACAGATGCCGCGCTTGAATGTGTTAGACAATTTGCAAGACCCGCCTGCGCCATAGTGAAACACGCAAACCCCTGTGGTGTTGCATGCGGTGAAAACATTTTGCAAGCCTACGAACTTGCATATCAAACAGATCCAACTTCAGCCTTTGGTGGCATCATTGCATTTAATCAAGAACTTGATGAACAAACGACTCAAACAATCATTGAGAGGCAATTTGTTGAGGTATTGATAGCGCCTTCTGTAAGCGATGCTGCAAAACAAATTGCTAGCAACAAAAAAAATATCCGCTTACTTGAATGTGGTAACTGGGATGGGGCTATTGCCTCCTTCGACTACAAACGAGTCGTCGGTGGGTTATTAATTCAAGATCGAGACTTAGGGGTAATTAATAAAGAGGACATTGAAATCGTATCCAAGCGTGTGCCAACTGATAATCAAATTGATGACTTATTGTTTGCCTGGAAAGTTGTTAAGTTTGTTAAATCGAATGCCATCGTATATGTGCGAAATCAACAAACGATCGGTGTAGGTGCCGGACAAATGAGTCGCGTATATTCTGCAAAAATTGCCGCCATCAAAGCGCAGGATGAAAATCTACAAGTTAAAGATTCAATCATGGCCTCGGATGCATTTTTCCCGTTTCGAGATAGTATTGATATCGCACATGAACAGGGAATATCCGCCATTATTCAACCAGGTGGTTCCATGAATGACAAAGAAGTCATCGCTGCGGTTAATGAGTATGATATGGCAATGGCCTTTACTGGGATGCGACACTTCCGCCACTAACATTTTGTTATTGGATTCGTTAATAATCCAATTTTAAATTCAACATGGCACTTATCTTTCAAATTACTAGCATTATGTTTCCCATTATTGCAATCGTTGCATTGGGAACTGCCATTGGACGAATACAAAATTTAAATTTAGACACTGCCAATCGACTGAATTTGGATGTATTCGTTCCAGCCTTAGTTTTTTCTTCATTAAGTGACACATCGTTCAATTTATCTGAACATGTTTCATTAGCTGTCGCAGGGTTGATTGTGGTGTTACTCGCTGGATTGGTAGCTTGGATCATTGCAAAAAATTCAAACTATGCGTTTCGAACCATTGCCCCTCCCATGATGTTTCACAACGCTGGCAATGTAGGCATTCCCTTAATGAACTTGGCATTCGGTAAAGCTGGCCTGGTAACGGGCTTGGTGTTGTTCTTAATTGGGAATGTCACACACTACGGCTTGGGCAGTGTTTTATTAAGTCGAGAAAATTGGTGGTCGGTGTTATCCAAACAAGCGGTTTTGTGGGCCGCGGCATTGGCCTTAATCATAAATAGCATGCAAATCAGTATTGCACCAATGATAATGTTGCCTATCAGCATGTTAGGACAAATTGCAATTCCGCTTATGCTATTTTCACTTGGTGTACGTTTGGTGAAAATAGATATGCGTGAATGGAAAATCGGAATTTTATTTGCTGTATTAACGCCCCTGGTAGGATTCAGTATTGCATTTTTTATTATTCAATCATCAATACTATTTTCGATTACATTTTCACCAATTCAGGCGGGTTCTTTATTATTGTTTGGTACATTACCGCCCGCTGTGATGAATTTTTTATTTGCAGAACGATTTAATCAACAACCCAAATCCGTTGCATCAATCGTATTGCTAGGTAATCTATTCGCGATAATCAGTTTGCCAATAACTTTAGCTTTTGTATTAACAAACTATAAATAAAAAGATGAAAATACTTGTTATCGGGGGAGGGGGAAGAGAGCATGCCCTAGCATGGAAATTCAGCCAATCAACCTTAGCTACCAACATATTTGTTGCACCAGGAAATGCAGGCACAGCGCATGAAGCTAAAACGCAGAATATTCATATCGACGCTGAAGACATTGCTGCATTAGTTAACTTTGCAAAAAATGAAAACATTGATTTAACCGTCGTGGGCCCGGAAGCTCCACTGGTAGCAGGTATCGTTGATGAGTTTCAAAAACAAAATTTAAAAATATTTGGCCCAACTGCTGCAACGGCCAAATTAGAAGGCTCTAAAGCATTCGCTAAGCAATTCATGCAAACACATGGAATTCCCACAGGGGATTATGCGCTATTTTCAGACGTTGAAGCTGCAAAAGCCTATATAGAATCTAAACCCGTACCCATCGTAATCAAGGCGGATGGCTTGGCGGCAGGCAAAGGCGTGATCATTGCTCAATCTCATGCAGAGGCCATTCAATGTGCCCAACAAATGTTAAGTGGCGAGAGCTTTGGTCAGGCCGGCAAACAAATTGTAGTGGAAGAATTTATACAGGGTGAAGAAGCAAGCTTTATTTGTATGGTTGATGGTGAGCATGTTTTACCCCTAGCCACTTCACAAGATCATAAAGCACGAGATGATGGTGACCTAGGACCAAACACTGGAGGCATGGGCGCCTATTCGCCTGCACCACTGGTGGATGATGCTCTACATGAACGCGTTATGCAGGAAATTATGCAAGCTACTGTTAATGGATTTCATCAACAGGGTACACCTTATGTAGGCTTTCTCTATGCGGGTTTAATGATTGATGCCAATAACAATCCTCATGTATTGGAATTCAATTGCCGCTTTGGCGACCCTGAAACTCAACCCATCATGATGCGTTTACAGTCTGACCTAACAGAATTGTGCATGTCAGCACTGAATAGAACATTACATCAACAACAAGCAAACTGGGATGAACAATCGGCTTTAGGTGTTGTATTGGCAGCCGAAGGTTATCCCAACGTTTATGCAAAAGGCAAAACAATACATGGTTTAAACACTGTACAAAACCATGCAAATAAAGTATTTCATGCTGGAACCAAACTGGAAAATGAAACTGTTGTAACCAATGGTGGGCGTGTACTTTGTGCTACTGCTTTAGGTGACACTATTCAAGATGCACAAAGTAATGCATATAAGCTTGTAGAAACAATTTCTTGGACGGGAATGTTTTATCGATCGGATATTGGCAACAAAGCTATTTTAAAATAAAAACTGATTTATAATTTTTGTTATCAACAATAAAAAAGTTTCTATTATATTAATTTTTAAAATAGTTAGACTGATCGGTCTAAAATACACATTGTTTACTTATGTATGCTGTTTTTGAAATTCCAAAAAGTGCTAAATCATTACGTTACTACGTAAATTTAAAATTACAGAAAATTGAGTCGTGATTTTTTGAACCATTACAAAGGCTGACATAGAGAAATTTCTGCCAACGAACATCCTAAAGATCTTGCACGTTATTTAATGACACTGCTATATAGATATCGAGTACTGACACAGTTACAGTGCTGAAACAGTAAACAGCACGCTAGTTCGAATATTTAAATATATTCAGACAAGCTAAAGCGAATTTATCGTTTCATGGCCTCGAAAAACTCTTCGTTGGTTTTAGTGGTTTGCATACGACCTAGCATAAAGTCCATAGCTTCAATTTCATCCATGGGGTGTAAGAATTTCCGTAGCACCCAAATTTTAGCTAACTCTTCCTGATCAGTAATCAGCTCTTCACGTCGTGTGCCGGATCGATTGATATTGATGGCAGGGAACACACGTTTCTCAGCAATGCGACGATCCATATGAATTTCCATGTTACCGGTACCTTTAAACTCTTCGTAAATGACTTCATCCATTTTAGAACCTGTTTCTACTAGTGCGGTTGCTATAATGGTAAGACTGCCACCTTCTTCTACATTTCTGGCGGCACCAAAAAACCTTTTTGGACGTTGTAAGGCGTTGGCATCTACACCACCGGTTAAGACTTTGCCGGATGCGGGTACCACGGTGTTATAGGCACGTGCTAATCGGGTTATAGAATCTAGCAAAATAACTACATCACGTTTGTGTTCTACCAGACGCTTAGCTTTTTCAATCACCATTTCCGCAACCTGCACATGGCGACTCGCCGGCTCGTCAAAAGTACTGGAAACCACTTCGCCCTGTACCATACGTTCCATTTCGGTAACTTCTTCTGGTCGCTCATCTATGAGTAACACTATTAAAAAGCATTCGGGTTGGTTTGAAGTAATACTCTGTGCAATGTTTTGTAGCATTAACGTTTTACCTGCTTTTGGTGGTGAAACGATTAAGCCACGTTGTCCTTTGCCAATAGGTGCACATATATCAATAATGCGTGCCGTTATATCTTCGGTACTCCCATTTCCGCGCTCCAGTTTAAGACGTTCGTCTGGATGTAATGGTGTCAGGTTTTCAAATAAAATTTTTCGTTTAGCATTTTCGGGTTTATCAAAATTGATTTGATCCACTTTAAGCATTGCAAAATAACGCTCGCTATCTTTAGGTGGCCGAATTTTTCCAGAAACTGTATCTCCAGTACGTAAGCCAAATCTTCGAATTTGACTGGGCGATACATAAATATCATCTGGACCTGCCAAATAGGAACAATCAGAAGATCGCAAGAAACCAAATCCATCTTGCAAAATTTCCAGGACACCATCACCGAAAATATCTTCTCCGTTTTTAGCATGGGCCTTTAAGATTGAAAAAATAATGTCTTGCTTGCGTGAGCGTGACAGATTATCGATACCCATATCAGCAGCAGTATCAATTAATTCAGAGGCAGGTTTTTTCTTAAGTTCTGTTAAATTCATAACATTAAAATTGTTTTAAAAAAAGGAGTTGAAATGCTCAAAGCAAGATGAGCACATGTTTAGCATTACGCCACTAGGTGGCGTTTATAAATTTAGAATTATTTATTTAATTTTTTTATATATAGTAATTTATGGTAGTTGTAGATAATTGATAGGTTTTATTAATAATTTTGAATTAAATACTTTGATCAATAAATGCGGTTAATTGTGATTTAGATAATGCGCCAACTTTTGTGGCTTCGGCATTTCCATTTTTGAAAATCATTAAAGTGGGAATACCACGAATTCCATATTTAGGAGGTGTGTTTGGATTATCATCAATGTTAAGTTTTGTTATTTTTAGTTTTTCCTGATACTCGCTAGCAATTTCAACTAACAGGGGTGCAATCATTTTGCATGGGCTACACCATTCTGCCCAATAGTCCACAAGCACAGGCTTGTCTGAATTAAGAACCTCTTCTTCAAAATTATCATCTGTAATATGACTTATATGCTCACTCACTTAAAAATTTCTCCAAAATTAAAAAACAAAAGTAATTCGAGAAAATACTGCCGGAGGTGGCAAACCAATGAGGATAAATGCGGATAAGCGCAATAGGTATTATTTTTATGCATTCTTAGCACAATTACAAGTCCGCTTGAAAAAATAGGCAAGAATTGCCGATAAGAGTGCATTTTTACGCTTTTGGGATTATAAAATGGGTGTTTTTTGGCCCAAAGTATCCAGGTTTGAAAATTTTGGATGCTTGAATAGCCTAGCCATTAGAGACTACTACAATAGATGACTTTAACAGGTGGATGAAATAATCATGAATCGATGCTTAAAAATTTGTGTGTTGGGTGGCACCGGATTCGTGGGTCGTCACCTATGTGCCGAACTGGCACAGCATGGCCATCAATTAACCATCCCGACACGCAGCCGTGAACAAAATCGAGAATTGCTAGTACTGCCAACAGCACAGGTGGTGGAATCCGATATTCATAATGAATCACAGCTTGATAAGTTGTTCCAAGACCAAGATGTGGTAATCAACCTGGTGGGAATTTTAAATGAAAAAGGACATCGTGGGACAGGGTTTCATGTTGCACATGTTGAACTGGCACGCAAAGTAGTCAATGCATGTTTATACCACAAGATTCAAAAGTTGCTACATATGAGCGCTTTAAATGCCGCTCCCGATGCGAATAGTTTTTACTTACGCACCAAAGGTGAAGCTGAAAATTATGTGCATACTTTTGCAACAAATAATCTTGCAGTAATTAGCTTTCGACCGTCAGTTATATTTGGCACAGATGATGTTTTCATCAATCGTTTTGCAAATATTTTAAAATTTGTCCCACTAATTTTTCCATTAGCCTGTGGCAAAACTAAATTTGCACCCGTTTCTGTTGGCGATGTCGTTCGCCATATGGTGATTGCGACGGAAGGAAATATTTACGACGGCCAAAGATTAAACCTATGTGGGCCACATACATTCAGTCTTGCGCAGATAGTAAAACAAATTGCTCAAGCAAAAAATTACACAATGTTCGTTTTTGCACTGCCGAATTGGCTATCAAAATTACAGGCTCGAATTTTGGAATTCATGCCGGGCAAACCTTTATCAATCGATAATTATAATTCTTTACAAACTGACAGTGTCTGTGAAGATTCATTACCTTGTAATACGCCATTAAGTTCTATACTACAAAATCCAACTAGTACTAAATTTAAAAAAACTCGATTTAAAAAAATTCGAGCCAAACGTGCTTAATTACGTATTACATTCGTTGGTAGATTGAAGGATTTGTGTACGTTCTTCTTGCGGTAACTTTGAAATGGTTTCTACGTATGCATAAAATCGATTAAATTCCTGCCTGCATAGGTCAAAAATCCTTCGAAAGTAAGGAACTTGATCTCGATACAATGAGATTGCACCTAATTGCGCATTATTAAGTGGGCCTGACATCCATTTTGCATAACGTGAAATTTGCTTATTAGATGTACTTAGTTCAGCAAACTGTTCGCGTAATTCAAGCACTTTTTGTTCTCTTGCGCTTCGCATTTCCGCTTCTGGTAACTCTGTGGAATAAAGCTGTTTAAATTCATTTCGCGCAGTTTTAATAAAATCAGAAAAAATACTTTTTTGTGTTAACCATTTTTTATATTTATTTAACTCTTGTATACGACTTTGCTGCTCAAACCATTTTTCTACACCTAATTCTTCAACAGCAGTTGCAAAAGCTTCATTAAAAGCCGTATCGTCTTTCACATAAAATAGCTGATGTGCAAGCTCATGAAAAATGTAGGAAGCTGTGACTACTTCCCCCCGATCTAGCATGGTGCTCAACAACGGATCATCAAACCAGCCTAAAGTTGAATACGCAGGCACCCCTGCTACATACGTTTCCAAGCCCTGCTCTTGTAGCTCAGCGGCGTAAGTATTTGCCTCCAGTTCATCGTAGTAACCTCTGTATTGCACACAACCTACAACAACAAAACACCATTGCTGCAAATGTATTGAAAATTCTTGTGCAGCAAATACATTCCAGGTGATATAAGGTTTTTGTACATCCACATAGCTGCGGTAACTATCGTTGTCTGGTAAGTACAATTCTTGACTAGCAAAATCTCGCAATTCTTGTGATAGCCGCAACTGTGAAAGCAGATTTTCGTCTCGAGAAGAATCCTTTAGGATATCCGTTATAGTTTCACGTTTAGAAATTAACGAAAGATGCCCTGAAATCGATTGATGATAATATCCAATACTTGTACATCCTTTACAAAATAGTAAAAGCAACAAGACAAAAAGTTTTTTCTTCATGATTTTACGTTACCACAATTACCATCACGAGCCATGCAAGTATTTTTAGTGGGTGGAGCGGTGCGGGATGAGCTCCTAAACCAAAGCATTGAGGAACGCGACTGGCTTGTGGTAGGTGCCACCGCTGAGCAACTATTACATCAAGGCTTTACCCCTGTGGGTAAGGATTTTCCGGTATTTTTGCACCCTGAAACTAAAGAAGAGTATGCCTTGGCGCGTACAGAACGGAAAACTGGTGTTGGATATCATGGCTTTGAATTTCACTCATCACCCGACGTGACCTTGGAAGAAGATTTATTACGTCGCGATTTAACCATTAATGCCATGGCAAAAAATGATACCGGTGAGATCATCGACCCCTATGGTGGGCAAACGGACTTAGCAGAAAAACGCTTGCGCCATGTATCAAATGCATTTTCTGAAGACCCATTGCGAGTATTGAGGGTTGCACGGTTCGCTGCAAAATTTCATGCATTAGGATTCCATATAGACAATTCTACTTTACAACTCATGCAAGAGATTACTGCAAGAAATGAGATTACAACAATCGCGGCGGAGCGCATTTGGTTGGAAACTTATAAAGCACTGCTTACCGATTCGCCCAATATATATTTTTCTGTGCTATATCAAATTGGTGCCATTCACCAAACATTCCCTGAATTGAATGTTCTTATTAATAAAAAAGAAAATCGTAAACTTGGTTTTTCAAGCTTAGCTGCTCTTGAGTCTCATAACAATTCAGTTTGCATTAAATTTTCTGGTTTTATCGGTGGCTTAGCTTTTCATGAAGAAAAAAATGTGGCACAGATAGTCGAGGCTATTTCTACACGTTTACCTCTTACAAGTCAGTGTAAAGAGTTATTACAATTAACGATTACTTTACAACATCAATGTCATCATGCATTGAAGTTAGATGAGTTTGAGTTGTATGAATTACTCACAAAAATTGATGCCAGAAGAAAACCGCAACGCTTTAAAGAGTTTTTAATTATTATCGATGCCATCCATTGTTCTTTCTATGATGAAAGCTTTGCCAATAAAAATAAATGGCTGATTTGTGCAAATGAAGCAATACAAAATATAGGTGTGGATAAATTAATTACAGATAATAATGAAGAGACAGGGAAAAATATTAAAAATTTACAGATTACAACGTTAAAAAATTTACTTCAGCAGCGTGACTCTATATGACTACAAATAAGCAACGATTAACACCAAACCCAAAATGATCCTATAAATTACAAAGGGCAACATACCAATATCTTTTACAAGCTTTAAAAACCAGTGAATACAAAGGTAGGCAAATATAGCAGAACTGATCACCACAAAAATTACCACACCCCAATCAAAATTCACATGCTGCATGAAAGCACAATAAAATCCGTAAGCAGACGCGACTAAAATGGTAGGTATAGCTAATAGAAAAGAAAACTTAGCAGCTTCGATTCTACTCAAACCCAACCACATGCCTGCGGTGATAGTCACACCTGATCTGGAAGCTCCAGGAATAATGGCAAAGGCTTGCCCAATACCAATCAGAATCGAATCTATGATGGTTAGATGTTTGGTTTCCTTATATTGTTTGCCGTTGCGATCGGCGATCCATAACAATACAGCAAACACAATAGAAGCCACGCCAATCACTACCGCATTTCGTACATGCTCCAAAAGTACCGCATGAAATAATAGTGCGACGAACATAATCGGGAGAGAAGCATAAATAATGAGCCACGCAATACGCCCATGCTCATCTGTGGATGATGAATTAGACAATGATGCCAACCAACCCGAAATTAGTTGTCGTATATCCGTACGAAAATACAGGATCACCGCTAACAAGCTGCCTACATGAGCCGCGATATCGATCACCAGTCCTTGATCCTGCCACTCCATTATTATGGGTAGCAACACTAAATGCGCAGAGCTGGATATAGGTAAAAATTCCGTTAAGCCTTGAATTAACGAAAGCAAAAATGCCTGCAATATTCCCATCTAAATTACGTTATATGATTAATTTAAAGTCGTGTTCGCATATCGCGCATGGTAAAACGATCTGCACCATATTCTATGCCTTTACCTAAAACCATTACTTGAAAACGTTCACTCATTTCTGATCCCAGCGTTAGTTGTTTTAGTTGTGCAATTTGCGAAATGTGATCAGCTTCATTATCACTCAAAGGACGCCACTCTAATAAATGATTTGCCAACATAAAGTTACGCTGCGAACCAAATGACAATACGCCTAATTGTAGACATTCAGCAGCTTTTGCAAGTGCAGAAAAATTTACATCTGCAGTAATATCTTGCAGTCCGGGGTTTTCAAGAGGGCTTGCTGTCATTTGGTGTTGAAAGTAACTACGCAAAGTTCCCATCATACGTTGTGAGTGGTAATACTCATGTAATGGATAACCATAATCAATAATAAACAATACACATTGCTCACTGGATCGTGTCCACGCATTTAGCACTGATTCCAATTCAATATTGACTTCACTAGAATAGCCCTCTGCAAAGGATTGACCGGTCATTACTGTGATGTAATCAAGTGCTGTATCTAGTTGTTCTGTAGGTGACTGCAAAGTCCAAATTAAATTTTGTGTTTCATCAAGTGTCACAAATTTTTCTTTTAATTGTCCATCCTGTATGGCAAAGCATTTCACAGGCAATACATCAATAACTTCATTTGCAATGATGATAGTCGTAGTCTGCTTGTCAGTTAAATCTGATAGCCATTGAATTCTTGCTAAATGTTGAGGGATGGTTTTTTCAAAATAATTTTTTTGTTTTGTGCGTAAGGCTGCACTCGGTTCATAAATGAAATATTGCTTAGGAATTTGTCCCCACTGTTCAAGATATGTAAGTACGTCGCCTGCCAGGCGGCCACTTCCTGCGCCAATTTCTAAAATACAGCGTTCCGCATCATCTCGAATCAACTTGGTACAGGCATGTGCTAAACAATACGCCAAGTGTACCGAGAACTCAGGCGCCGTAGTGAAATCTCCAGCCTCTCCAAAAATTTCAGTTTGTCTGTGGTAGTAACCCACTTCAGGATCATGCAACACGATCTGCATATATTCATCAAACGCCAGGCAACCACCTTGAGCTTGAATATGAGTAGTCAAGCGGTGCATACACTTTTCAACATGCACTTGTTGTTGTGAGGTCAAACTATCAAGACTATGAGTCGACATGCAATGCTTCCATGAAAGGTGTTTTAGAATCCATTACTAAATATTTCTTTGCGCTACTCTTTAGTAGGCTTTTTAAAACTTGGATACTTAGGTGGAGGATATTGTGAAAATTAATTTAAAAGTAGTAGTTCACAACTTCCATTTCACTATTTTCTTTATCGTTTTCCCATAATTGTTCTATTGTTTTATTTTCTATGGGGTGGATGACTTGCTCTGCAATTTCTTTCAAAGGTGTTAAGACAAATGGGTACCTCATGATATCTGGATGTGGAATATTAACCCCATCCACTTGCATAACTAAATCATCGTAAAGTAGTTGATCAAGATCTAACGTACGTGATTCAAATTTTTCTTTACCACGTGTGCGTCCATGCTGGACTTCAATTTTTTTTAACGTATTGCTAATTTCAGCAGGAGTTTCATTGGCATCAAATCCAACTACCAAATTATGAAATTTATCTCCATCAAATCCTACCGCTTCGGTTTCGTAAACATTGGAAATAATTAACGGCCCATAATACTTTTGCAGTGCTTCAATGGAAGAGAGAATGTTTTTTTGCTTATCAATATTGCTACCAATACTGACATATACTCTAGCCATCAGTGCTTAAAGTTCCACGTTCAATCGTAATTCCCACATCTCGGGATCCACGCACGGCCCCCGGTTTACTGATGGTTAAGCGCACCCATGAAATATTAAATTCCGTCAATACTATTTCAGCAACTTTTTCGATCAAAGTTTCGATTAATTCAAAACGACTATCTTCAATGTATTGACTGATGCGTTTGGCAATAGCTTTATAATTTAATGTGTCGTCTATTGAATCGCTGGCCGCGGCTTTTCGAATATCGGTTGCTATTTCCAAGTCAACCCTGACCTTTTGCTTGATACGCTTTTCCCATTCATAAATACCTATAACGGCATTTACTTCTAGATCACGTAGAAAAATTGTGTCCATTTGCTCGCAATAATAATAAAGGGCTTCTAGCAGTTAGCCTGCGCAACAGGCCTATCTTGCTTGTACCCATGATTTGATTCTGGTATGGTCACGCGCCCTGTTTAAGTGGAATTTTATTATCCCCATGTCTCGCATCTGCCAAGTTACCGGAAAACGTCCCGCTTCAGGCAATAATGTTTCACATGCCCATAATAAAACACGACGTCGCTTTATGCCTAATATTCAGACTCACCGATTTTGGGTAGAAAGTGAAAATCGATGGGTTAAATTACGTGTTTCTACCAAAGGCATGCGTATTATCGATAAAAAAGGCATTGATGAAGTGCTTGCCGATGTGCGTAAACGTGGCATCAAAGTGTAGGAATACGATATGGCTAAAGCAGTACGTGAAAAAATCAAACTGGTTTCAAGCGCTGGTACGGGGCACTACTACACCACCAGCAAAAACAAACGCACGATGCCAGACAAGCTCGAGATGAAAAAATACGATCCCGTGGTACGTAAACACGTGATCTACAAAGAAGCAAAAATTAAATAGTTGCTACATTACAGGTTGTAGGGTATACCCGCGTAAACTCTGCGCAAACTCTTGTAACACTTTAATACCGGTGGCTTCCGCTTCCTTGCACCACTGTATAAGTGCCTGAATCAAACGTTCATGGTTTGCATAGGTAGCATTCCATAAATCTTGTAGTTTTCTTCGAAATTCATAAACCGTTTGCAAGGCTTCACTATTGGTTAGTAATTCCTGCAAATATTTTTGATGCAAAGGTTTTAAACGACCTTCTTCACGAATTAAGGCTGTGCGCATTTGTCCCACTAATTTTTTATAGCGTGTATCTAAGTGGGTAAGTTCTTGGTTGAAAGTTGGTAATGTTACAAATTGTGCATAATCAGCCATCACATGCAATTTACTTGAAATTAAAGCTTTTGCGGTTTCAAGATCAATCATGTCTTTACCAAGCAAGCGTGTTGGTTGTGGTGCGCGCCGCCGCACGTTAGCCAACCGCAAAAGCGATAATATTTGAATATAGTGCCAGCCTACATCTATTTCCCACCACTTACTCGAAAACTTTGCCGAGCTTGGATACGCATGATGATTGTTATGTAATTCTTCTCCGCCAATAAGTAATCCCAGGTTTAAAATATTGGTAGAACCATCTTCCGTTTCAAAATTTCTATAGCCCCAGTAATGACCAATACCATTGATAACTCCCGCCGCTAACACAGGAATCCATAGCATTTGCACAGCCCACATCGTAATTCCGATAAAACCAAATAATATAAAATTAGCCAACAAAGTAATCACCACGCCACCAAAACTGCATCGAGAATAAATATTCCTTTCTATCCAATCATCAGGAGTCCCATGACCATAGTTGTTTAAAGTTTCTTGGTTTTCAGACTCTGCACGATACAATTCAGAGCCTTGCCAAAACACGGTAGCAATGCCTTTGCTATAGGGACTGTGAGGGTCTTCTGAGGTTTCTGTTTTAGCATGGTGTTTGCGATGTATGGCAACCCATTCTTTAGTAATCATGCCTGTGGTTAGCCACAACCAAAGTCTAAAAAAATTGGCTACCAACGGGTGTAAGTCCAGTGCACGATGTGCCTGACTACGATGTAAATATAGAGTAACGGATACGATCGTAATATGAGTTAACACGAGTGTAACTAACACATATTCCCACCAAGACAGCGTGAGCAATCCATTAAACATAGCTTATTTCTGGCCGGTATTTATTGTACTTATAATTGTGAATGGTTAATATCGTGTGGGGATCATACGCTTAGCGAATCTGGCCTGGCAAGTAGGCTGTGACAATTGGGTATGTAGCATGGATATTTGACGACTAATTGTCCGTTCGTTCTAATAATAGGCTACCTGAAGTCTGTGCAGTTGCTCGCCAGTTCTCGGCTATATATAAGGTAGTATTGGTTTGTAAAACGATGGCAGGCCCAGCAATTACTTGTATTTGTTCGCGATCTGACAATTCATACAGGGGAATCGTTTGCTCGTACCCATGCAACTGCACATAGGTAGATACAGGATTATTTGCGGTTGTATTGGTTGTTTGCAACTGAATCTCGCGGCTTACACATGCTGCTGTAATTCTGATATTCACCAATTCGATGGCAACTTCTAAATCATACCCAAAACGTGTTTTATGCGCTTGGTGAAACGCTTGTTGCATGCTTTGCAAATCTTGCCATTGTAGTTTTAAAGTAGAAGACTGACCTTGATAACGTAAATCTAACATCTTTGAAAAGTTAAACGCTGTTTGTGTTTCAAAGCGTAATTCGTGACTAATTTTCTGCTGCAATTTTACAAAAATATTTTCAATTTCTTGCTCAGAACAATCCTCAAGTAATTTAATATGCGTCTGCGAAACTTCTTGCCCTGGCGGTGCAATTAACAAACCCAAAGCAGATAACAGTCCTGCTTGATTAGGAATAAGCGCGCGCGGAATTTGTAAATCGTTTGCCAACTCACAAACATGTAACCCCCCTGCGCCTCCAAAACTCACCAAGGTAAAGTCTTTAGGATTGAAGCCTCGATGAATTGACATCACACGTAAGGCTTGTGCCATATGCTCATTGGCAATTCGAATAATACCCAATGCACATTCTTCTAAACTTAAATGAAGTGGCTCTGACAATTTTGCAATGGCCTGCTTTGCCGCTGTAACATTTAAACTCATGTGCCCTGCTAGCCTACAGGCATTGGGTAATCGTCCTAACACCAAATGTGCATCAGTTACGGTAGCCTGTGTGCCACCTTGACCATAACAGGCAGGCCCTGGTTGTGCCCCCGCCGAATGTGGCCCTACTTGCAACAAACCACCTGCATCAATCCAAGCAATGGAGCCTCCACCAGCACCGATGGTATGAATATCTAGCATGGGAATGCTAATCGGTAATCCAGCAATCTTGCCTTGTTTACTTGTATGAAAGTCTTTATTGATGATGGAAACATCGGTCGAAGTACCACCCATATCAAATGTTAACAGACGTGTAAGATTACTCTGTTTAGCAAAATATAAACTGCCCCATAACCCACCTGCTGGGCCCGATAATAATAGTTTAACGGCTTTATTTTGTGCGTGTTCTGCCTGCACCGTTAGGCCATCACTTTGCATAATGCTTAAATTAGCTTGCTGCAACTGCTTCGATAACTTTGCAAGATACGACTGCATAACAGGACCAAGATAGCTATTAATCCAAGTCACTAAACCTCGCTCATATTCTCGATACTCTGCTAATACTTCAGAGGAAATAGAAACAAAATATTTTTGCTTAAGAAGGTCTCGTAATTTGCGTTCATATTGATTATCGATGAATGAAAACAATAAACATATTGCAACCGATTCTGTGTTCAATTCCTGTATTTTTTGTAACACTGCATCAGTTTCTTTTGCTGTTAGTGGCTGTACAGTATCGCCCTGAGGACTGACGCGACCACCCACTTCTAAATTTAACGCTGGATCAAACAAAGAACGCTGATTTTTGGGGGTTAGGTTGTATAATTCGGCTCGAGTTTGTCGTCCAATTAATAGGATATCTTTAAATCCATGATTGGTGATAAAAACAGTACGTGCGCCTTTTCCTTCTAATAAGGCATTCGTTGCAACCGTTGTGCCGTGTACAATAGTTAAATTCGAAATATCAATGTTTAGTTCTGCAATACCTTTAAGTATCGCTTGTTCGGGATGATCTGGAGTCGAAAGTTCTTTATGCGTGTACAACCGTTGACCATCGAAATACACTAAATCTGTAAATGTTCCACCCGTATCTACGCCTAATAGTTGCATGCCATTATTGTAGAGAATTCTAAACAACGATGACGCAAGAAATATTACTTCAAGTAGAAAATATTGAGTTTGGTTATAACCATGTTCCAGCAGTGGTCGATCTCAGTTTTGAAATTAAACGTGGTGAAGTCGTGGCCTTGCTTGGCACCAACGGTGCTGGAAAATCCACCGCCTTAAATATAATTACAGGTAACTTAAAACCTGCTCAAGGCTCTGTTGCAATCTGTGGGAAAAATATATTTACTAAGCCTAAGCTAGCTAAAAATAATCTGGGATATTTACCTGACACTCCGCCGCTTTACCGAGAATTAAATGTAAAAGAGTATTTAACCTACGTTGCACAACTACACAATATAGATAATTCTAGCATTCGTTCCAGTGTTGCATCTGCCATGGAAGTATGTGGTTTATCTGCCGTTACCAGAACTTTAATTGCAAATTTGTCTAAAGGGTTTCAACAACGTGTAGGTATAGCTCAGGCGATTATTCACAAACCTGCACTCATTGTGCTTGATGAACCCACCATCGGTTTGGATCCTATACAAATGCAGGAAATTAGAACTTTGTTGCAGGATTTATCTACCGAACATAGTGTATTGCTATCTACGCATTTATTAGCTGAAGTGAACTCGAGCTGCAATCGTGTGCTCATCATCGAACAAGGGCGTTTGTTGCTTGATCAGGCAATCGATGAATTACACCAACACTCAGAAGAAAAATTCAAATTACGATTTCATGGTCGTCCGTCGGTTGATGAGTTAATGGTATTACCGGGTTGTGAGTCAGTGAGCTGCACACAGTACGGACACTATGTGTGTCGCGTTAAAGATCGAAATTTTATCCAGCAAGTACAATCTCAGGCTCTAGAAAAAAATTGGCAACTATATGAAATTGCACCAATGGCAAATTCATTAGAGCAGGTGTTTGTAGATTTGGTGATGCGAGAATCATCGCCACCCAATGCACTGGGTGAGCCATGATTTGGATTGTGGCCAAAAATGAGCTGAGACGTGTGTTTTATTCTCCTTTTGCGTGGATAGTATTTTCCATCGCTTTATTTATTTTAGGCTTATTGTTACTTATTTTATTAAATAATTTTTATACTGAAATACAAGCAAAGTTAGTGGCATTAAAACGCCCCCCTGGTTTAACCGATATTGTTATCACGCCTTATTTATTTTGGGTAGCCCTTGTAGGAATTTTAATCATCCCTTTGTTTGCAGTACGTAGCGTAACTGAAGAAAGAAATCGTGGAGCAAATTTATTACTAAGTAGTGCGCCTATTTCAATTACACATATTGTGTTAGGAAAATATGTTGCCCTTTCAATTGTTACGCTATTATTTACTAGCATCGGTGCTTGTTATGCTTTATTACTAGGGTTTTACACCTCAATTGATTATGGGAAAACAATCGTTGCCTGTTTGGGTGTTTTCCTATTTATTAATTCATTTAATGCTGCTGCACTTTATATCGCCAATTTAACACGCACCCCTGTTCTGGCCAGTGCCGGAATCATCGGGTTCTTACTCATCTTGGGTATGCTGCATATGTCGGGTTCGGCCACAGCAAGCAGCAGTGAATTATTTTTATATCTAGCAAATTTCCCACATTTTGCAGATTTGCTTACGGGCTCAATTAATACGGTACACGTTACCTATTTTATTTTATTTGCTTTGTTTTTTTTAATTTTATGCGTACGCACAATTAAACAAAGACATGCACTTTGATGTATCGCTTTAATTCCGTTGAAAATAGAACAATTACAATCATATTTAAATAAAACTGGAAGCATATTAATTCTAGTTTCATTGTTTACAATTGGTGCATGGTTTTCACACAAGTACAGTTACACCTTTGATTTAACGCGAGATAATCGTAATAGCTTAACCGAAATCAGTAAAAGTGTTTTACAGAGTTTAGATGCTCCAGTAGACATTACGATTTTGGTACGTAATTCTGCTAGTGAACGACAAAAATTCAAACGCGCCATCGCTAAATATCAAAAATATAAAAAAGATGTTGCGTTATATTTTTTAGACAGCGACTTAGAAGTTGCGGAAGCCAATGAAATAAATCTATATAATCCTGGACAAATACGTATTGACTATAAAAATCATTTTGAGACGGTTGATAAAGCAAGCGAACAAAATATCAGCAATGCTTTACAACGTTTAAGTCGTTCTAAAACCTCCTGGATCGCATTTTTAAACGGACATGGTGAGCGCGACCCTTTTAGTGAAGACAACCAAGGTTACAGTACTTTAAAACAGACTATAGAAGCTACTGGGGTACAAATTCAAACGCTCAACCTGCTTGAAACAACTTTAATCCCCGACAATATATCTGTGTTAATCATCGCTTCACCGCAAACCGAATTGCTCGCGGGTGAAGAAAAATTAATTCTTAACTATGTACAGCACGGTGGAAATATATTGTGGCTAATTGATCCTAAAAATGACTCCGACACTCCGATACCATTGCAGGTATTAGCACATGAGCTTGGCCTAACATTTCATGTCGGAACGATTATCGATGCTAACCAACAATTGCGTTCCATTCTTGGTATACAACATCCTGCTGTAGTACCAGTGGTGGAATATGAGGCACATGCAGTAACCGAGAACTTATCTAATCAATCCTTATTTCCATTTGCTACTGGCTTAATCTTAGAAACGAATGAGGATTGGCAAGCAAGGCCTTTGTATTACTCACTCGCCCGAGCATGGTCTGAGACGGGGCCCATGAGCGCCAAGAATGCGAGCTTTAATCGTGCCGAAGGCGATGTCGAAGGACCGTTGCTAATCGCTGCAGCCTTTACCCGCACACAACAATCTAAGCAGCAAAGAATTGTGGTTATTGGTGATAGTGACTTTTTAGCCAATGCTTATGTCGGGCATGGTGCTAATCTGACACTTGCGGCTAATATATTACAGTGGCTGGCGGATGAGGAAGAAACACTTTCCTTCATACCCTATCAACCGCCCGATATTTCCATTCAATTTAACAATACACAAATTGCTTTGATAGCTAGTACCTACTTATTAATTGTACCGTTACTCCTACTAGTAACCGGAATTTTTATAGGTATTCGTCGACACCGCGCGGCAATATAGTCCAAACGTTTTATTCACCCAATTAATTGTAAAATTAAATCCCTTTGTTCGCAGTTTATTGCGACTCAGGTTACAGTAATATAATGAGTTCGAATTCCTCCAATATGTATGACACGGTGTCTGGTTTGAATATTCAAGTCAGTGAAGATGTATCTACAGTTCGCACTCCGCAAAATCTGCTCACCTATTTATATTTTGACAAGAAGAGTGATCAAGAAACTAATTGTTTAACGATTCAAACAGACTTGCCGGCACTTGAATCAACTTTTTTTGCTCAATACTGGTATACCGGACAAAAAATTACCCAGGGTACTTATAAAAATATTCAGTTTTCACATGCAACACAAATGTTATTTGGGCATATTCAATTAACATGTGAAGATAATAATAATTTACAAGACACTACCCAACAAGCCTATACAGAAATTTTTGCTTGTCTAGAGCATCACAAATGTGTGCACCTACTACGCACCTGGAATTTTTTTCCTGAAATTACTAAACCTTTAGTGAATAGCGAAAACACCAATCGCTATGACTTATTTTGTCGTGGTCGACGCAAGGCTATGCAAAACAGTTCGATTAGCAGTCAAATTTATCCTGCAGCAACAGTAATTGGCAATCAAAGTAACAAATTACAAATTTATTTTTTAGCCGGCGACACACCTGGAATTGCGGTTGAAAACCCACGCCAGACCAGTGCTTATCATTACCCAGTTGCAAACACAGTCGATCAACCATTATTTTCACGTGGTATACTAAAAGCGTGGGGACAACGTATTCATTTTTATGTTTCAGGAACGGCAAGTATTGTGGGACATGAAACACGACATTTAAATGATGTCAGTGCACAATTAAACGAAGCGATCAATAATGTAGAAACGCTAGTAGCCCATGCTAATGATCAATATTTGACCCAGCTAAATGCGCAAGATGATTTATTGTATGTGAAAGTCTATTTGCGCAACCGTGATAACATTGCATCCGTAAAACAAGTATTAGACTCTCGACTTTCCAATACCACCCCGCGCGTGTTATTGCTGGGTGATATGTGTAGAGAAGATCTACTCGTCGAAATAGAAGCTTTTTATCAGGCCTAACCCCAGCTCGGCATGCCTGAACTTCCAGAAGTTGAAACAACACGACTTGGGATTCAGCCTCATGTTCAAGGAAAAAAAATTGAACAGGTTGTGATTAGACAAAGTCAATTGCGTTGGTCTGTCCCGCAAAATTTGAACCAAGAGCTGGCACAACAAAAGTTTAATGACATTCAACGTCGCGCAAAGTATCTATTGTTTGAAGCCAATACCGGCTGCATGATCATCCATTTAGGAATGTCCGGTAGTTTACGTGTAGTAGACAAAAAACTTGTGCCTAAAAAACATGACCATATTGATTTTATTTTCAACACTGGAAAAGTATTACGTTTTCATGATCCACGCCGCTTCGGGTGTGTATTGTGGACTCAAAAACATCCACGGCAACATAAATTATTAGCCGAACTTGGTCCAGAACCATTAGGGAATTCGTTTACTGGGGATTACTTATACGATTTATCTCGCACAAGAAAAGTGTGTGTCAAAAATTTTATTATGAATAGTCATGTTGTCGTGGGCATCGGAAATATATATGCCAGTGAAGCATTATTCTTAAGCGGTATACACCCACAACGCGCTGCAAATAGAGTGTCTTTACAAAGATATGAAAAACTTGTGAATAATATTAAAAAAGTTTTACAGCAGGCGATTAAAGCAGGAGGAACTACGTTGCGCGACTTTGTACGCGAAGATGGAAATCCTGGATACTTTGCCAATAAGCTTCTTATATATAACAAACACAAACAACCCTGCCCACAATGTAGCGCTCCCATTCAACTCAAAGTGCTTGGACAACGTAGCAGCTATTATTGCAAACAATGTCAAACATAGCTTTTTATTAGCAGTCGCAAGTAATGGATAAGTATTTTTTAGCCGTTTTAAAAAAGTTCTTTTCTATACTAGAAATTATTTCAACTTCGATGGTGAAATTTTAGTGATACACGATAAAAAAGATCGCGGAATACCCCTAAAGAATGCAAAAATAACATCGGCATTAGAAAATGCAGAACTACATATTACAAATGGACTTGGCCACATGCATATTTTGAATAATGGTGGTGTAAGTAAAAAGATTTTCAGCTTTCTAAAACATTAAGGCTTAAATGCAAATAGCAACAATGGACCGTTCATGATGATGGATATACCGATCATCCAAAGGGTCGGTCGTCCATATTTTCTTTCACCCCTTGCGTCATAAAAATAAGCAAATTTTTGTGAGCTGCGTCAAACTCACGCTTTCAATGTATAGAAATTCAGCCAATACATGAAGATCAAGGATCCAGATCGTTATTCAATCAGTGTCATCGATGACAATACATTGGTGTTGACTGATACGGATACTTTGCAAACCTGGCAAATTGAAATTCTAAGAAACATTCGTCAAGAGGCAGAACAAGTCTCAAAAGATGAAGAAAATACAGTCTCAGATTAAAGCCAACTATCAATCTGCTTTTTAAGTTCAGAAAACGGGGTATAACCCGAACAAGTCAGTGCAGACTTTGCATCTTGTTCAATAACAACAGTTGGATAGCTTCGTACTGTATATTGGTCTGTAATAGTAAAATCTTGTTCTAGTAATGTAGTTACTTGTTGCGAGTGCAGGGTAGTCGCGAATAAATCTTTATCAATATCATGTTGGTGTGCTACATCTATAAGCACATTCTCGACAGTAATATCTACACTTTTTGTATAAAAGGCCTGTTGTAAAGAATGCATAAACGCTAACTCTTGGTTTTTTTGTAAAATCGCAAAAGCCTTAATCGCTTTACAGACAAGTAACGGGTTATAGACAAATTGTTCTGATACATTAAAGCTAAAATCAAATTCCTGCCCCGTAGTGGTATGCACTTTTCTCCATTGCCCCAATACATAGTTACGTAAGTTCTGATCCATCGCGTGGGTTTGCTCGAGACGAAACGGAACCAGCACCAATTGTATTGTTAATGATTGCGCGTACTCATGCATAATTTGTCGCATCACAGGGGCAAATCCCCAACACCAGGAGCACATGGGGCTGGCAAAATATTTTAGATGGACATTCAAGGCGTTACTCAATTACCTGAGCTTTACCAATTCTGCGTGGATCACTAGCCGCTGTAAGTTGATTGCTGTTTTTATCCCACACAATGATTTGCATATTTCCATAATCATGTGTCAGTTCTTTTAATTCGTGCCCAAGACGTTGTAATTGCATTTGCTTATCAAAAGACAGGCTATTTTTTTCAAATTTAACGACATCCGGCATAAATTGATGATGGTATCGGGGCAAGCTCACAATTTGTTCTGCAGTTGCGCCATTCGAAAATTCCAATGCGGCTAATAACAACATACTGATGATTCGACTTCCTCCCGGTGTACCTAGTATTGCTACTCGATTATCTTTATATAAGAAACTTGGCGACATACTGGATAACATACGCTTGCCCGGTTCAATCGCATTCGCAGTAGCACCTTGCAAACCCCATAAGTTTGAGTGTCCAGCTTTGATGGCAAAATCATCCATTTCATTGTTTAGCAAAATTCCTGTGCCTGGTGCTACAAAACCGGAACCAAAATAATAATTAATTGATAGAGTGGCTGCGACATAGTTGCCAGAAGCATCAATGATAGAAAAATGAGTGGTGTTAGAACTTTCTGAATTTAAATTTGAAGAAGTAGGTAATAATAAATGGCTACTAGTAGCCTGCTGCATATTAAAATTAGCAAACGCTTGTTCTGCATATGGCTTGGTTAATAATTTATCAACTGGCACGTCAACAAAATCACTATCACCTAAATACTTTGTACGATCTAAATAGGCACGACGCATCGCTTCCACAATGACATGAATTTTTTGAACTTCTGTTAAATTTTGCAGTTCCTGTGTAGCAAGCATGTTTAATGCTTGCATTAATACAACACCACCAGAAGATGGCAATGATGCACTAACCACTTGCATGTCATGGTAGTTCCCCACCACGGGTGTGCGTTCATGAACTTGATAATTCTCTAAATCCTGCAATTGCCAAATTCCATTGGCATCTTGTACACCCTTTACTAATTGCTGAGCGATCTCACCGTTATAAAAGCCTGCAAATCCTTCTTCAGCTAGCCGTTGTAAAACCCCTGCCAAATCGAGTTGTTGTATGCGATGCCCAAGCTCAGGCACTTTGCCATCATGCAAAAATATTTTCGCTGCTTCTGTTGAGGCTTGTAAGGATTCAAGCACGCTTGTGGCACGTTGTTGATATAAGGCATCAACTGCAAACCCATCGGTTGCCATACGAATCGCAAATTCAAGCGATTTGTGTAATGGCAATTGCCCATATTTTTTTGATACATGCACCAAAGCGGCTGGTACGCCGGGAATACCGGCTGCACGTGCGCCACGGATAGATTCCTGGGTTGGTTCTCCTCGTTCATCTAAATACATATCACGATGTGCAGCCGCAGGCGCCACTTCTCGTGCATCAATCATGATGGGATCACTGGCACTTTGAGGAATTTCCGCTGCCAGCTGCAACAAATAAAACCCACCTCCACCTAAACCCGACGCATAGGGTTCAACCACCGCTAACGTAGCACTTACGGCCACAGCCGCATCAAATGCGTTCCCCCCCTGCTGGAGAATCTCGACACCGGCTTGAGTAGCCAAGGGATGCGCAGTAGCCACTGCAAATTTAGGGGTACTTGAAGCGTGTGGTGACTGTATTACATCCGAAGTTGAATGATTTTCACCGCTGCATGCAAACAGACCTTGCAGCAACACAAATACAAGTATAGTTGGAATTAAATTATTATTTTGCAGCAACTTTAAGTCGTAAGGCTTCAACAACATCTGACGATACAAATTTAGAGACATCTCCTCCTAACAATGCGATTTCACGCACTAAACTTGAAGAGATGAATGCGTGTTTTTCTGATGGTGTTAAAAAGATTGATTCAAAACTATCGTCAAGCTGACGATTCATACTGGCTAATTGAAATTCAAATTCAAAATCTGAAACCGCGCGCAATCCTCGCAAAATTGCTTTAGCATTTTGTTGTCTAGCGAAATCAACCAACAAACCATCAAAACCACACACTTTTACATTATTAAAATCTTTAAGTGCATTTTTTGCTAGCTCTACTCTTTCTTCAAGTGAAAAGTAAGGCTCCTTTTCACCGCCCGTAGCAACGCCCACCACAACCTGATCAAATAATTCACATGCACGTCGTACTAAATCACTATGCCCATTGGTTATCGGGTCAAATGTCCCAGGATATACTGCAATTAATGCCATACGCTGATTTTAATACGAAACTTGTAGACCTGTTTAATTATTTTATTAATTCAGCCGGTTGATATAAGCCATAACGCACCTGACCAGCAATTTTTTCTCGCACACAATTTAATTCTTGAGTTAATGCGGCAACTTCACAATTGCTTGAGGACTCGATATACAATAATCCTGATGGGGTTAAACATTTTTGTTTAATGGGTGAAATCAAATTTTCTAAAAGATCTGAATTAAAGGGTGGATCTAAAAATATGATATCGAAAAGCGTTTTACATTCCTGAACATAGATAAGGGCATCCTGTTGTAATACGCTTACATTCTCAGCTTTCAGCTTTTGTACTTGTTGCGTAAGTATGGAGGTAATGCTTGAGTCCATATCCACTAATTCAACACGTGCTGCACCACGTGATGCAGCCTCAAATCCCAGTGCTCCACTGCCGGCAAAAAGATCTAGACAATGTGCATTCTGTATGTGTGGAATTAACCAGTTAAAAATGGTTTCGCGGATTCGATCAGGAGTAGGGCGGATACTTGAAATATCTAAAAATTCGATGCGGCGACTACGCCAAGTTCCACCGATAATTCGTAAGGATGAAGTTTTTATTTTTGACTTAATTTTTTTCTGGGCCCCCAACGATAACTCTCACCATATGTTGTATATCGAGCTTATCGCTGAATGCGTTGCGAATATCCTTAGAAGTAACAGCTGCAATATTGTCATTAAATGTTTCTAAATAATTTAACGGCAAATCATAGTAACCAATCACTGACAAATAGCCCAAAATATCTCGATTACTATCAATGCGTAGTGGAAATCCGCCAATAATATTTTTTTTGCTCAAAGTGAGTTCTTCTTCTGTAGGCCCGTCTACTATAAAAGATTTAATGGTGTCGACTGCTACATTTAAGGCTTCTTCGGCTTGATCGGTGCGGGTTTGAAGCCCTAAAACAAAAGGTCCTTCAAGCTGTAACGGATAAAAATAACTATACACACTGTAAGAAAGCCCGCGCTGTACACGAATTTCCTTCATTAAGCGCGAGGTAAATCCACCACCGCCTAATACATGATTACCGGTATACAACACAAAATGATCGGGATCACCACGTGCAGTTCCTAAGTGCCCTAAAAATACATGCGACTGTTGCGAAGGGTAAGGAACATAAATTTCTTTTGTTGTTTTTAGTAATTTTGGTTTTTCAATAGCATTTGGTTTTTCACCAGTAGCTAAGCTTGAAGATATTCTTGAAGCAATATCTTTTGCACGGGACAGATCAATGCCTCCCACTATTGCAATCAATGCATTCTCGGCGACAATATATTGCTCATGAAACTGTTTAACTTCTTTTAAACTCAGTGCTTCAATGGTCTCGCGATAACCTTCGCTAGGGTGCGCATAGGGATGCTCGCCATATATGGCTTTATAAAATTGTTTGGTAGCAATGGCCCCAGGTCGTTGTTCAGAAGCTTTGATCGCAATTAGCGATTGTTTTTTAAGTCGTTCAAAATCTTTTTTTGGGAAACTAGGCTTTGTCAAAACATTTATATAAGTAGTAAGTGCTTGCTCAAATAAATTTTCATCAGTCAAACTACGCAAGGACACACTAGAACGATCCACATTTACGCTAGCGCCAAAATTGGCACCTACATCATCAAATTGTTCCGCAATTTTGTCGGCATCTAAGTTTCCGGTTCCCGTATTCAGTAGGCTATGTGTCAATTGTGAGATTCCATGCTTTTCTCCATCGCGTGCACTTCCCGCATCAAACGTAACTGCAACATCAATCATGGGAAGTTCTGGTGCTGCGACAAATAAGGTTTTAATTCCATTATCTGTATGCCAAATTTCAATCTTAGGAGCAGCCTGCAGGTTTGCTGCTGCGCAACAAAAAAATAGGATTTTTAATAGAATGTTCATGTGCTATTGATTAGTTAACACTAGCTGCTTCTTGCATTACTGGATCTAAAATTGAAACCGTTAAACCATCTTCAACTAAATACTTTCGTGCGACTTCTTGTACTTGTTCTGCGGTAATAGCATTTATACGATCGCTGTATTCATTCATAACCTGCCAACCTAAACCAATTGTTTCGAGACTGCCGATTACGCTCGCTTGTCTTTGTACCGAATCTTGTTGATACACTTCACTAGCTATCACTTGAGCTTTCACACGCGCCAATTCTTTTTTGTCTACAAGCTCATCTTGTAGTTGTTTAATTTCTGTATACAAAGCTTGCTCAACTTCTTCTACGCTATGTCCTGCAGCTGGTGTGGCATCAAATAAAAATAAAGTTGGGTATCGTGCGTAAATATGAAAACCTGCACCTACTCCAGCCACTAACTCACGCTCACGTAATAAGCGTTTACTCAAACGTGCACTACGGCCACCGTCCAAAATGCCGGCCAATACTGAAAGCGCATAGGGTTCCCAGTCCTGCTCCGCAGTGGCCAATGATGGCACTTTATAGCCCAGTAACAAATAAGGCAGCTTGGCTACCTTTTTAACGATGACACGTCGTGTGCCAGTTTGTGGATGTTCTAAACGTGGTTTACTAGCTTTTATAGGACGAGATTTTAAATGCGCAAAATATTTTTTTGCGAGCGCAAACACGTCTTCAGGAACCACGTCTCCAACAACTACCAAAGTTGCATTGTTTGGCGTATACCAACGGTCATACCACACTTGTAAATCTTCTAAACTGAGATTATCTAGATCATTCATCCATCCAATGATAGGATGATGGTAAGGACTGTTTACAAAGGCGGTGGCATATAATTGTTCGTAGGTATATGCATTCGGATTATCATCGGTACGTAAGCGACGTTCCTCTTTTACTACTTCCAGTTCGCTGGCAAAATCTTCCGGCGCTAAAATTAAATTCAACATACGATCCGACTCGAGATCAAAGCTCACCTCTAAATGGCTGTTCCCCATTAACTGATAGTAGCCTGTGTAATCTCGACCAGTAAAAGCATTATCGCGTGCACCGATTTCGGCTAACGTTGTAGAAAATGTTCCAGATGGATACTTTTCTGTGCCCTTGAACATCATATGTTCCAATACATGTGAAACGCCGGTTATTCCACTATGCTCCTGAGCAGAACCGACTTGATACCATACTTGTGAAATTGCTACGGGTGCACGATGATCCTCATGCACAATTACTTTCATACCATTGTCAAAAACTGTTTCATGCGTTCTGACCCTATCAGAAAGAGATGCAGAATCAGCTAACACATTTGCAGAGATTGTTACCAAAATGGGCAACAAGATTAATTTAATTCGTTTCATTTATCCTGGAGTTACACTTGATGTTAGGATGAGCGCCGCTAAATACGCTAAGCTCTATTAAGACCATACTATAACAAAGTTGTTCAAAAACTATTATTTTTACCCGCCATGTCAGATGCAGGATTAATTTCAAGACTACGTAATGGTTTATCTAAAACCAGTAGTGCACTCACGGAAGGCTTAGCCAGCGCTGTATTAGGCAAACAAAATCTCGATGATGATGTGATCACTGAAATCGAAGATCGATTATTACTGGCAGATGTTGGCATGGAGGTAACCAACAAGATTATTGATGACTTGCATGAGCGCATAAAACCTGCACAACTTTCTAATATTGAAGTTTTGTACGATGCATTGCAGGAGAGTATTGCGCAGATCTTACTACCCTGTAATAAACCCTTGTTAATGGGAAAATTTCGTCCATTTACAATGTTAGTGGTTGGTGTAAATGGCGCGGGCAAAACAACCACGATTGGGAAAATTGCTTCACGTCTAGTGGAGTATCGACAAACCGTTATGCTTGCAGCAGGAGATACGTTCCGAGCCGCAGCGGTAGAACAATTGCAGGCATGGGGCAATAAAATTAATGTGCCAGTTATCGCACAGCAAAGCGGCGCGGATAGTGCAGCGGTCATCTTTGATGCTGTGCAATCTGCACAGGCTAAACAAGTACATGTATTAATTGCGGATACCGCTGGACGTTTACATACCCAACAAAATTTAATGCAAGAATTGCAAAAAGTGAAACGAGCCATGCAAAAAGTAGATGCTCAATCTCCGCATGAAACGCTTTTAGTATTGGAAGGCGGAACTGGTCAGAACGCGATTAAACAAGCAGAAGAATTTCATCAAGCACTTGGCGTTTCTGGTTTAGCCATCACTAAACTTGATGGAAGTGCAAAAGGCGGCGTGGTACTTGCCATTGCGGATAAACTAAAAATACCGATTCGTTATGTTGGTGTTGGGGAAGCCGTTGAAGACTTGCGTGTATTTGATGCCCGCCAATATGCTGGGGCATTGCTCGGTCGAGAAGTTATTACGGATGTTATTACCTAGACTATGACCGAAATTATCGAATTACAAAATTTAACCAAACGCTATCCTGGCAATCGAGAAGCATTAACACATTTGAACCTAACGATTGAAGCGGGCGAGATGGCATTTTTAACCGGTGCATCTGGTGCAGGCAAAAGTACATTGTTAAAACTTATTGCCGCAATTGAACGACCCACACGTGGACAAGTTTTTATCAATAAAAAAAATATTACCCGCATCCCCAAACGAAAAATTCCTGGATTACGCCGTCATATGGGAATTGTGTTTCAAGATCACCATCTGCTTCATGATCGCAATGTGTTTGATAATGTTTCTCTACCGTTACAAATTTCGGGATATAACAGCACCGACATCGAGCGACGTGTGCGCGCAGCTTTAGATAAGGTTGGCTTGCTCGACAAAGAACAGGTAATGCCCATAACTTTATCAGGCGGAGAACAACAAAGAGTGGGTATTGCACGTGCTGTTGTGCATAAACCGGCAATATTATTAGCCGATGAACCCACAGGAAATTTAGACCCTGCCTTGTCTGCAGAAATTATGCGGTTATTCTCAGAATTTAATCAGGTTGGTGTCACTGTACTCATCGCGAGTCATGACTTAGATCTAATTTTACGTATGCAAAAACGCATCATTAAATTAAAAAATGGAAAATGTGAAGACACTCAATACAGTGAAAACTATCAAGATTACGAAATCATAAATTAACCCTATGGCCAGTCCCAGACGACGTTCTCAGCCAATTTCAAAACCCAATATAAAAGCGCGATTGCGTGCCTATGGGCGCGACCACGTTCGAGGACTTATATTTAGCTTAGGCAAGCTATATAGGCAACCTTTTGCAACAACTCTGACTGTCTTAATGATTGCAATTGCATTGGCCTTACCAGCCTGTTTATTAGTACTGTTGAATAATCTGCAACAAGTAACTACACAATGGGATGATGCGGGACAAATTTCAATTTTTTTACAAACGAAAATTAAAAATTCAGAAGTCAAAAAACTTCAACAGCAATTAGCAAAAAATCAACTTATCGAGTCCGTACGATTTATATCGGCCGAAAAAGCACTACAAGATTTTCAAGCAAATAGTGATTTAGGCAACTTATTAGAGGGTTTAACTCATAATCCTCTACCGCCTACTCTGGTACTTACTCCAACATCAGTAGCCAAAAACTCTGATGCGATGCATACATTGGTGCAGGAATTACATACCTTAGCCCATGTCGAATCTGTGCAACTGGATATGCAATGGCTACAACGCCTGCAAACTATAACTAAGATTCTACGTAGAATAATTATTACTCTCGGTGTTCTACTCGCGCTTTCTGTACTGCTGGTGGTTGGCAATAGTGTACGTTCTGATATTGAGAATCGGCGCGAAGAAATTGAAGTTACCAAATTAATAGGCGCTACTGACCGCTTCATTCGAAGGCCATTTTTATATGGTGGTATATGGTATGGTTTATTCGGCGGAGTGCTGGCCTTACTTCTAGTATTAACTGTACTGTTAGTGATTAAAGCTCCTACCCAACTGCTGGTCGGTTTATACAACAGTACTTTTTCACTTATATTCCCGAGCTTTGCTCAATGTCTAGGTTTAGTCGTTCTAAGTATTAGTCTCGGCTTGCTAGGTTCGGCTATTGCAGTGAGTCGACACATCGCAAAAATTGAGCCTAGTTAACGAAGCAACTAGCCAAAGTATCAGAACGATGCATTATGCGTCGAAAAAGGCTTATGAATTTTATTTAAAAAGTTTTTTATTCGAATGATGATCTAATCACCATTCATGTTCCAAATTGGAAACAGAGAGTCGCCAATTGATGGCATCGGCAGTATCAAAAATTAATTCACGATCGACAGAAGCTTCTACTGCTCCGATTAATCGTTTACGAATATAAGGCAGTCCTCGCTGAATCCAATGATCAATGGTAGGTTGGTCAACTCCAAAGATATGTGCAAGATCTGCTTTACTTACTTGTACGCCTGGCATTTAAATTGCTAATAAAAATGTTTTGTAAATTCTAAGAATCTCTAAATTTAAGCGTTTACGTAGTAGATAAAATACTAATTTGAACCGATAGAAGGCCAGAGCTCATGTGCTAGGTTTTATGCCTTCTGAATCCTCGTAGCGCTATTGAGGCACTCACAATACGCAGCTTCGAAAAGCATACAAGACGCTATCGGGTGAAGCGTGCAGACGAAGCGATATAACAACCTTCTGAGTATGGAATAACAGGCTTTAACGCAAATATACTGGGGAAAGTATTACTACACGTAACCAATGAGGCGTGCCTGATTTCAAGTATCTTTGCCCGCTAATTCCCTAAAGAAATTAGGTTAATTTATTCGTAATAGCGAACTTTTCGAGTAATTAGCACTCTATAAACCTGAGTGCTAAAATAAGCTATCAACAAATAAGGGAGATCAAGCATCTATGCATAAGTCGATTACGCCATTACAAGCCTCCATGGCTGTACCTACAGGTAATTTAGAAAGCTATATCGCTTCTGCCTATCAGGTACCGGTGTTAGCAGCGGATGAAGAACATGCGCTGGCTTTACGTCTTTATGAAAATAAAGATCTGGATGCTGCTCGTACCTTAATTATTCACCATCTGCGTTTCGTGATTCAGGTGGCTCGTGGTTATAACGGTTATGGACTGCCACTGGCCGATTTGGTGCAGGAAGGTAATGTTGGGTTGATGAAAGCGGTGAAAAAATTTGATCCTCACAAAGGCGTGCGCTTAGTGTCATTTGCAGTACATTGGATACGTGCAGAAATTCACGAATATGTATTACGTAATTGGCGCATTGTGAAGATTGCTACCACCAAAGCCCAACGTAAATTATTTTTTAATCTGCGCAGCTCTAAGAAAAAATTAGCCTGGTTAAATCAAACAGAAGTTGAATCCATCGCTAATGATCTAGGCGTTAAACCTACCGACGTGTTAGAAATGGAAAAACGCATCAGTAACGCAGATTTAGGTTTTGATTTACCTAACAATGGTGATGATGAAGATAGTTATGTGCCGGCTGCTTACATCAGCCATGAAGATGCTGATCCGGAAACTGAGTTGGAAGCACAGGACTGGGAATCACACCAACGTCAGCAGTTACAGAAAGCGTTAACGACATTGGATGATCGTAGCCGTGATATCATCGCACAGCGTTGGCTCGCGGAAAACAAAACAACCTTGCAAGATCTAGCAAAGAAATATCAAGTTTCAGCAGAACGAGTACGTCAATTGGAGAATAATGCGATTAAAAAATTAAAGCAGGCAATTGCTGCTTAATTTTCTGAGCACCTAACTTAAATCCGATTTGTTTCATACAGCAGCATTATGCATGCTACTGTTGTGAATAAAACAATAGACTTACTACACTTAGTAACAATAATGCTGCAACACCATTGTGTAAAACAGCAATGGTGATGGGCAAACTGAATACAATATTGGATATTCCTAAGCCCACCTGAATAATTAGCAATAGCAATGTAGCCAAGACAAGTTTACTTGGTATAAAAGAATTGGCTTTAGTGCGTAACACTTGCACTAGTACAATCAACCAATACACTGCTACTACAATTGCAAAGTAACGATGACTTAAATGAATCGCGGTACGTGCTGGGCTGTCTAATATTCCAAATTCATAGTTAGTACCTAAACCCCTCCACATCACAAACCCTTCCTTAAAGTCTACCGCTGGCCACCATTGCCCCTGACAGGTAGGAAAATCTGGGCATGCGAGTGCCGCATAATTGGCACTGGTCCAACCGCCTAACACAATTTGTATCGCTAACAGTATTAATCCAACAATAATGATGGATTGAAAACCAGTGGCTTGCTGTGCATGTTCAGCTGGAGAATTTGTTTTTAATACTAGCCACCACAGTAAAGATAAAATGCTAAAACCGCCAATTAAATGTAGCATTACAATTACTGGTTTTAATAGTAATGTTACGGTCCACATACCAAGTAAGCCCTGGAATATAACGAACCCCACTAACAACACAGGCAAAATCACAGGTTGTTGCGACTGCTTGCGATTCTTAATCGCAATGAATGCCAAGATTAAAATTAATAGGCCTAAACCTTCGGCCAGATAGCGATGAATCATTTCTTTCCAGGCCTTATCGATTTCCACCAGGCGTTGTGGATACTCTTGATTGGCAATTTCAATTTCTTGATTTGATTCCGGCACACCTAGTAAATGTCCGTAACACCCCGGCCAATCTGGGCAACCCAATCCAGCATCGGAGAGCCGGGTATAAGCACCCATTACTACTACCAGGAGTGCAAGTAAACATGAGATCAATGCAATCGTGCGAAAAGTGTTCATTGTTTTAACCTATCTTGGAAATCTTTAATAATTTTTTTAAATCGTCTTTTATTCCTTCTAAGGTGGCATGTTTTGGATAAAGCATCATTAACTGGCCCAAAGGATTGACGATATATATCTGATGTTGACTTAAATTCTTAAATTGTGGAACAGCTGCATATATTTGGTCAGACGTGAACCAATACACTTGCATTTGTGGATACTCTATAAAAAGTTTTTCAATTGCTAATTTATTTTTTGAGTCTTCTAAACCTATATATATTCGTTGAATAGTTTCACTTGTTTGACCCAAAGCAAACGTTACTTGCTGCATCTTAGTTAAATTAGCTTCACACTGAATATCACAGGCGGTACCCCCGATGTAGAGCAATGTCCATTTTCTTTGTAAGTCTTGCTTTTCTAATTTCGCACCTGAATTTGTTTGTAAGCTGAAATATGCAAGTTCTTGTGGCGGTTGAAACAAAGTTCCATGACTGGTTGACGAAGAAGACAATGTGTTGGAACCATACAATATCCACATTGCAATAATTAGAGGTATAAAGAAGGCTGCAAATAAGCTTATTAAAAGAATCTTTCCTAATGTATTTTGATTCATAAAAAATTTTTGATCATTGTTGTCAATGTATTTTGGTGTCACTTACAAAGATAAATTTAGCACCATTGCAAGCGATTTGTATCTCTCATTCAGCAATGTATTGCTAATACACGCAACACAAGAGAGATAGTTATAGTGTGGTAGTTAAAAAGACAAAATATTTATATCAAGATCAGAGCTAATTATTGGGTGATTTTAAGTTTTCAATTGGCATTGAAAACTCTTTTGTAGAAGTATCCTTATTTTGCATATCATCCTTATACACATATCCATAAATTACTTCATAGCTTGCTGGTAACAAGCCGTTTTCTTGTCTATATTTTTCATACGCGCTTAAAAATTTTTTGAATGTGTGCTTGCCTTGCAGTCCCGTACTTTCATGGTTTGAATTATTTAAAAACTTACTTCGACTTCCGGTAGCCTTTAAGTCTTGCATGAGTTGTTGTGCCGTTTGATATTCAATGGTAAGCAATTCCATACTCATAACCGGATCTTTAAAGCCCATAGTCAGCAACATATCTCCTATATGATGCATATCCACAAACTCATGCACATGATGTTTTTGATCTACCTCTGCCCAACTTTTACGTAATTGAATTAATGTGTCGGGCCCAAAAGTTGAAAAAATTAACACACCTTTATTGTTAAGCACACGCTGACATTCACTGAACGCTTTCTGCAAGTCTTCACACCACTGCAAAGCTGAACTGGAAAAAATTAAGTCAATAGAATTATCATTTATAGGCAATTCTTCAACATCGCAACACAGATGTGTAGCTCCCTGGTTTTGTAATTTGATCTTGGACTGATGTAACATTGGAAATGCTATGTCACATGCGATCACTCTTGCGCTAGTAAAATGTTTACATAGACCTTTTGTACTACGTCCAGTACCGGATCCAATATCTAATATCATATTAGGATTTATTTTTAACACCTCTAAACGTTCAAGCACACGATCACATACTTCATGCTGCACAATGGCTGCATCATCGTAACTTTCAGAAGCTTTAGAAAAATCTTCGCGTACACGTTGTTTTAAAGTGGAATTCATGCATTTACCAGTTACATATGCGATCAATTACAACTTGTGGATGTGAAACAAAGGGAGCATGACCTGCTCCAGTGACTTCTATAACTTTTATTTTATCCCAATACTGCGCTGTCTGATGTATAGCATTTATAGAAACAACCTGGTCCATGTCACCCGCCAACAAATCAATGTTCATGTTTCGTAAAACTGTATTTTCTCGCAGATCAATTCTCTCTAACCAATCCAATCCCCATGCAACTTTAGAATAAATGTCATTTGATTCATCTAGTGACCGCAGTAAAACCGCTAGAGTATTTTTACCGTCCTTAGTATTTACAACTTGTAATGCGTAAAATTGCTTTAATGTTGGTATTGGTTGCGTTTTGAATGAGTTTTTAAATTCATTAAAACTGTTAATCGACATGCCATGTGACCAATTTGTACTTTGGGTGAATTTTGGAATACTGGATATCAACATAAGATTTTTAATTCGTTCTGGATAATGGCTTGCATAACATTGCGCAAGTAATCCACCTAGCGACCAGCCAATCATTGAACACTGTTTGGGTAGTATTTGGGCTAATACAGAGATGGCATGTTTATCACTGCCATCCCACTGCAATGGATGATTATCACCATGTCCAGGTAGATCAATGCACCAAAGCTGAAAGTTATTGCTCAAACTGCTAACTAGCTCTTGCCAAATTTTCGAATTCGAACCCCAACCATGTAAAAATGCTACTGCGGGTCCCTGGCCTTGCACAAAATATTTAAACTCGGACATCAATGTATATGGATTTAACAATAGAACAATTACTACTGTACGTGGCCTGCATTATCGGTGCATATCTGCTTGGGTCTGTTAACAGTGCCATTATTGTAAGCCGAAGTTTTTCGCTTCAGGATCCTCGCACATTAGGCTCAGGGAATCCGGGTGCCACCAATGTATTGAGAACTGGCAATACATTTGCTGCAGGACTTACGTTATTAGGTGATTTGTTAAAAGGTTTCATTCCCGTATTTCTCGTCGACCTACTTATTGGTGAATCTTATTTAATGGCCTTGGTGTCATTAGCCGCATTACTCGGTCATGTATTTCCTATTTATTATACGTTTAAAGGCGGCAAGGGCGTGGCGACTACACTAGGCATTTTGCTAGGAACCGAATGGGTATTCGCTTGTATGTGGATTTTCCTTTGGTTGTTAACAGCATTGATTACACGATACTCTTCGCTATCTGCGCTGCTTGCCACCATAATCGTTTGTATTGCAGGCTGGATGTGGTCGCCTGATTTTTATTTTCCAAGTGCATTTACCATCATCACTTTAGTAATAATTTGGAAACACAAAAGCAATATCGAAAACCTACTTGGTGGTAAAGAAGCTAAAATAGGTCAAGCAAAATAATCCTTGGTTTACTTATAGTGTCTCTAAAGACCAGCGTGCTTGCACATTAATTTCTAATGAATCATTGACATCATTATGCAGCCGTAACATTCCAACCTGCGCCACCATGGCTGCATTGTCGGTACAAAATTCTGCTGCTGGATAAAAAACACTAACATTCGTTAACTCCTGTTTTAGTTTTCGGCGTAATTTTTCATTTGCACCCACACCCCCAGCCACTACAAAAGTTTTTGCGCCACTTAACTGTATAGCGCGCAAAGCCTTGATGGTGAGTGTATCGACCACAGCATCTTCAAATTCACATGCGATATCCGCGCGTACTTGATCATCAATTTGGGGAAGATTTTTCAAAGTGTTCAAAACGTGCGTTTTTAATCCACTAAAACTAAAATCCAAGCCCGGTCGATCTGTCATTGGCCGGGGAAAATTAAATTCCCCAGATCTACCTTTCTTGGCCCACTGTTGAATTGTAGGACCACCCGGGTATTCAAACCCTAGTAACTGCGCTGTTTTATCAAATGCCTCTCCCACAGCATCGTCAATTGTTTCACCCAGTATGTGGTAATCCCCAATCGAATTTACCTGTACTAATAAGGTGTGGCCCCCCGAAACTAACAATGCCACATAAGGATAATTCGGTTGAATCCCTTCCAGTAAGGGCGCTAATAAATGAGCTTCCATATGGTGCACAGGAATGGAAGGCTTACCACTGGCCCAAGCCAAACTTCTGGCGAGTCCTGCGCCCACCAAAAGCGCCCCCATTAAGCCAGGCCCTGCTGTATAGGCAATAGCATCGATATCGGTTGCCAAAACTAAATCCGACTCTTGTAAGGCTTTTTTGATTAAAGGGCTGAGTTTTCGAATATGGTCCCTTGATGCAAGTTCGGGTACCACGCCGCCAAATTCCCGATGTAAATTGGTTTGTGAATACACATGATTAGACAACAGTCCTTGTTGTTGACATAGAACGGCCACCGCAGTTTCATCACAGGATGTTTCAATACCTAGTACTTTCATATAAGTATTATATTGAACTCGGTTTCGACTGCCTCATTCATCCAGTTAATACATAGAAAAAAATACAATTCCACACTTTTACTCATGTAATGACACGATTAATCAGTTTTTTATGTGTGGATTTGAAATACCAGTGTCGGTCGGTATAATCGCGGCTCTTTTAATTTTAGTCACATTCATATGCCCGGTGTACGTGTAAAGGAAAATGAACCTTTTGATTTTGCATTACGACGCTTTCGTCGTTCCTGCGAAAAAGCAGGAACCATTACGGAAGTACGTCGCCGTGAATATTATGAAAAACCCACTGAAGTCCGTAAACGCAAAGCTGCCGCTGCTGTAAAGCGCAACTTAAAACGTGTTTCTCGTACGAGTCTTAGGCGTCGTCGTCTTTATTAATTTATTTACACCAACTCGGTGTGCGTCATGTCTGAGCTAAAAGCTACATTAACGGAAGACATGAAAACTGCTATGCGTGGCGGCAATAAAGCAGAATTACAAACCATTCGTTTAATTTTAGCAGCTATCAAACAACAAGAAGTCGATACTCGAAAAACTTTGACAGATAACGATGTCATAACAGTACTCACTAAAATGCAAAAACAACGTCGAGAATCCATCGCGCAATTTGAAAAAGCAAACCGCCAAGACCTGGTTGACAAAGAAAATAATGAGCTAGAGTTAATCGAAAAATATTTACCTGCGGCATTGAGTGAAGAAGAAATCAATCAATACATAGAAGAAGTATTACAAGAATCTGGTGCATCCAGTATTAAAGATATGGGCAAGATGATGGGCATCTTAAAACCCAAACTTGCTGGAAGGGCCGACATGGGTAAGGTAAGTGCTAAAATAAAACAAGCACTCAATTCCTAACCGATTAATCGTATTGCTATACACAATGTCTGCATTAGAAAATGATTTATTACTGCGAGCTTTATTTAGACAGCCTGTTGAGCGCACACCTGTCTGGATTATGCGTCAAGCTGGACGCTACTTGCCCGAATACCGAGCGACACGAAAACGTGCTGGAAATTTTTTAACACTATGTAAAACCCCTGAACTTGCATGTGAAGTTACCCTGCAGCCATTAGAACGATACGCCTTAGATGCCGCCATTTTATTTTCAGATATATTAACCATCCCAGATGCCATGGATCTTGGTTTGCAATTCAGCGAAGGTGAGGGCCCTAGGTTTCAACATCCGATTTCAACCATTCAAGATATCGAGAATATTGAATCGAAAGAACCAATGGAAAAGCTCGGATATGTGATGGATGCGGTTCGCCTCATTAAAAATGAATTACACGGACGTGTACCTCTTATTGGATTTTCTGGAAGTCCATGGACCATAGCTACCTATATAGTGGAAGGCTGCACCAGCCGTGAATTTCGAATGATTAAGACCATGATGTATCAAGAACCAGATATGTTGGCGCGTTTACTTAAGGTTTTAAGTAAAGCAGTTACAGACTATCTAAGTGCACAGGTAGAGGCCGGCATCCAAGCGATAATGATATTCGATACCTGGGGTGGAGTGTTGTCTCGAGATGATTATTTGAAATTTTCCTTAACACCGATGCAGGAAATTGTCGAGGGTTTAAAAACTTTAACGACAGATAACAATGTGCCGATTATTCTATTCACCAAGGGTGGCGGTGCATGGTTATCAGAAATTGCGCAAACTGGATGTCATGGTATTGGGTTAGACTGGACAATAGAAATTGATCAAGCACGTACACAGGTTGGTGATAAAGTTGCCTTACAAGGAAATATAGATCCCACAGTACTATATGGAAGTGATGAAACTATTCGCCATGAGGTTAAAAAAGTACTACAAAAATATGGCAATGGATCAGGCCATGTATTTAACTTAGGACATGGTATTCAACAATATGTAGAACCTGAAAAATTAGCTGTGTTGGTGGATGCAGTAAAAGAATTCAGCCCGGCATTTCATTAATCAAATTCGTTAATCCTTTTATATTTAGTCGTTGCATACTACGCTGCCGACTTTTACTTTTTGGCTTTTGGCTACGCTGACCAAAATCAAATACGCTGAGTTCTACTTCAAAGATATCTGACTCAAACACAAGCGTAGGAATATATTCTTTTTTAGAATTTAATGTATAGCGTCGCTCTTCAAATTTAGGAACTCCATAAATTTGCTGAATAAGCTCCGAAATCGTTTCTACATTTTCCGCATAAACATGCAAACTAATTGGTGTATGCAAAGTCGCTGCACCGTCTAGTACTGGACCTACAATAAAAGGTGTGTAGTGCTTCAACTTCTGCATGATTTCTAATGCATGAATTCGAATCTTTTTTAAATATAGTGTTTGTTGTGGTGTATAAGTATTATTAAATGCAGTGATGGCTTGCTCAATTTCAAAATTACTGGGTAGTGCACTCAATTTTTGATAACCCAATCGTTGACAGGCTTTGTGTTTAGCTCGCTGAAAATCTCTTACACCTTCACCCGCCATAATCTTGGCTGCTTCTTGCGCCAACAACTCTCGCATTCGATCTTGATTTACACGCACTAAAATTTTCTAAAGCAATAAATTTAGTTAGAACAACTGTTCTGGAATTTCTACCTGTTCCGTTCCCTGTTGAAAAGTAATTTGGGTATCAATTTCAACACTTTTTGTTGGTACAAATTCTTCACGAAATGTTTCTTCAATTCCCAAGCTACTTTCTTGATTCACTAATAAACCTGTCGTTGGATCGATTCTCATGGTCACTATATTTTCAGGTCGGTCTAATGAGTTTTCAGGACGACCCTTAAGCGCGGTCTGCATGAATTGAATCCAAATCGGTAGCGCCGCGATACCGCCAGGTTCTCTTCTGCCCAATGGCTTATGCTGATCAAATCCAACCCATGCCGTAGCTACAATATCTCCGTTATAGCCACTAAACCATGCATCATGTTGATCATTCGTAGTGCCCGTTTTGCCAGCAATATCATTACGTCCAATGACTTTTGCTTTCGTTGCAGTACCACGATTAATCACATCTTTCATCAAGCTCGTCATTTGATAGGCATTATCTTTTGGAATAACCCGTGTTGCCATGCGCATTTCGGACATGACTACTTCGTCTTCGATAAACAATACGTCTTGATCTTCTAGCATTAATTTCTGCATCGCCTGGCAATCCTCTTCACACACCATCAATGGATTGGATCGAAAAATTACATTTCCTTTAACGTCATCGATTCGTTCCACTAAATACGGTTCGATGTAGTAACCACCATTGGCAAATACGGCATAACCTTTTGCCAATTCTAAAGGTGTTACTTCACCTGATCCCAAAGCTAATGACAAATTATTAGGTAAACGTTCAGCATCAAAACCAAAATGACTAATATGTTGTAACGCTTGGCGACTACCAATTTCTTTTAGTAAACGAATAGAAACCATGTTGCGTGATTTACGTAATGCATCTCTAAGTCGCGTAGGCCCAAAAAATTTACCGCTATAGTTTTGCGGTCGCCACGTATCTTCCAAGGCTACATCTTCAAACACGACGGGCGCATCATTGACTACACTGGCAGGTGTATAACCTGAAGCGAGTGCTGCAGAATAAATAAATGGTTTAAAGCTGGAACCGGGTTGTCGTTTGGCTTGCACGGCACGGTTAAACTTACTTTGGTAGTAATCAAACCCGCCTACTAAAGAAAGTATGCTGCCATTATTAGGATCAATTGCGACAAATGCTCCTGCCACTTCAGGTATTTGTGATACTTCAAATTCATCGGGCTGTGTTTCTACGACACGAATTACATCTCCCGGATTAAACATAGCCGTCAAATCACTTGGCTCTTTACCCACTGCATTCTCATTTAAGTAAGGCCTAGCCCAAAGAAATTGTTCAATACTTAGGGTTTTATATTGCAAAGCACCCAAGTAAATCTCTACTTTCTGAGATTCGACTTCAGTTATGATGGCTGGAATTAGTTCACCGATTTCTTTTAAATCACGTAGTGCGGTATCCAAAAATACTTGGTCAATTTCCTCATCTTTATAGGTGAGCTGCACCTTGGCTTCTACACCTCGAAAACCATGACGCTGATCATAGGCTTGCAAGCCATGACTTAACGAATTTCGTGCCACTTGTTGCAGATTGCTATCAATAGTGGTGTATACATTAAAGCCTTTGTTGTACGCATCCTTGCCATAAAGCTTCACCATATAGGCACGGGCCATTTCTCCAATGTAGGGAGCATTTACATCGACACGAGGGTAATGCCGTGATGCGGTAACAGGAGCTTCTATTGCATTTTGATGTAGTTCATCGTCGATATATCCCAAGTCATGCATTCGATTCAGGACATAGTTACGTCGTAGTACTGCTCGATCAGGATTTACCACTGGATTAAACCTTGATGGCGCTTTGGGTAAACCGGCAATCATTGCGATTTGGGCTAAGTCTAGTTCATCGACACTCACACCATAATACACTGCTGCAGCGGCACCCACACCGTAGGCACGATTGCCTAGATAAATTTTATTCAGATACAACTCAAGAATTTCTTGTTTACTGAGTTGATGTTCAATTTGCAGGGCTAAAAATATTTCGCGCAGTTTCCGTACATAGGTGCGTTCATTCCCCAGAAAAAAGTTGCGTGCTAACTGCATCGTGATGGTACTGCCGCCCTGGCGCTTTTCACCCGTCATCATTAACTCATAGACAGCACGTATGAGCCCCTGGTAATCCACACCTGGATGTTCAAAAAAACGATCATCCTCGGCCGCTAGAAAAGACTGAATCACAGTCTTCGGATATTGATCAATGCTTAAAGGAACCCGGCGTTTCTCGCCGTATACAGCAATGAGCTTCTCATCACGACTGTAGACCTTTAAAGGCACCTGTAATTCGACATCTTTTAAAGTGTCCACATCCGGTAAACCAGGAGCGAAATAGATATAAATTCCCAGACCAACGATTGCTGCCACGACAGAAATCCCGAAAATTCCGATGAAGATTAGGCGTAACAGCTTTAAAAACAAGGGCATAAGCTTACAATGAACGTTACTCTAGTGAGTTATCTGATGATATGGATATCAGAACCTAATTTCGAGAGTTCAGCAAGTATTTTGCTAAACCCACAGTTTGATATAGAGTTATGCCAGCTTCTTAACATACGGATATATAAGTAACCAGTAACTAACGTAATTATAGTAAAATCAAGGCCAAAGTGGTGGTGTTCAACAAAAACAAAGGTCCTGTGGTAGGACTGGACATTAGTTCTTCCTCGGTGAAAGCCATGGAATTTTCGCAGACCAGCAATGGTTATCGAGTGGATCATTATGGGGTTGAGCCCTTACCTGCCAATGCGGTTACTGAAAAAGTAATTTCCGATGTCGATGCGGTTGGTGAAAGTATTCGACAGGTAATAAAGCGTTCAAGTTCAAAAGCTAAAAATTGTTGTTTGGCAGTCGCAGGCTCAGCTGTAATTACCAAAGTAATTACTATGCCTGCCAATTTAAATGAAGAAGAATTAGAAGGGCAAATTCAGCTGGAAGCGGATCAATACATTCCATACGCTTTAGATGAAGTAAATCTCGATTTCGATATCTTGGGTCCTACGGAAGACAATCCAGAAACCATCGATGTATTACTAGCCGCCTCGCGTAGTGAGAATGTGGATATGCGCGTAGCTGCTGCAGAAAGCGCTGGACTGATCCCAATTGTGGTCGATGTAGAAGCCTATGCGATTGAAAATGTTTCTCCATTAATTATGGGAAATGTTGAAAACGAAGGACAGGGTAAAACGGTGGCCGTTTTAGATATTGGTGCCACCATGACCAGTTTGAATGTAATTCAAGATGGCAAAATGGTGTATACACGTGAGCAGCCTTTTGGTGGGAAACAGCTTACAGAAGAAATTATGCACCAATATGGCTTAACCTTTGAAGAAGCTGGCCTGGCAAAAAAAGAAGGTGGCTTACCCGAAAACTATGTATCCGATTTATTAGAACCATTTAAAAACACGGCAGCACAACAAGCTAACCGCTTTTTGCAGTTTTATTACTCAGCCAGTCAACACGCCACTGTAGATCACTTAATACTTGCGGGAGGTTGTGCAGCGATTCCTGGTTTAGACGAAAAAATTTCCAATGAAGTGGGAATTACTACTACCACTGCAAACCCATTTAGTAGTCTTTCTCTTGGTTCCAAAATTAATCCACAAGCACTGGGCACTGATGCTCCTTCGATGTTGATCGCCTGTGGGCTTGCACTAAGGGCCTTTGATTAGGATAACAGTACAATAGTATGGCTAGAGTTAACTTATTACCTTGGCGAGAGACGCGACGCCGCGAACAACAGAAAGAATTTTTCACTTTAATGGGATTAGCGGCTGCATTATGTGTAGGTGTAATCTTACTCACACATTTTGAAATCAACGGCAGAATCGATTTACAGGAAAGACGCAATCAATATCTCACCAATGAAATTAAAATTTTAGACAACGATATTCAAGAGATCAAAAAGCTCGATTCTACACGCCAAGCGTTGATCGAGCGCATGGAAGTCATTCAAAACTTGCAAGCTACACGTCCTGGTGTCGTACATTTATTTGATGAATTGGTTCAAACGTTACCCGAAGGTGTACACCTCACCAGTCTTAAACAAACCGACAACAAACTTGCCTTGTCGGGTCGTGCCGAATCTAATGCCCGCGTTTCATCCTATATGAAAAAAATTGACGATTCAGAATGGTTAACCAAGCCTGCGCTCGGTGTTATTGAGACCAAAGAAACCGATTTAGCACGCATTAGTGAATTTAATTTAACCGCATTACAAGCTGACCCAACTGCAAAAGAATCAGAGAACTAGTTCCATGGATTTTTCAGAATTAAGAGATATAAATTTAAACAATGTAGGAACTGCGGCTTTATGGATTAAAGTGCTTATGATTGGTGTGGTCTGCATAGCAATATTATTTGCAGGATATTATTTACATCATAAAAATCAGTTAGAAAATTTAAAACGGGTACAAGCAAAAGAGGTAGAACTGAAAAAAACATTTGAAGATAAAGCCGAAAAAGCGGCTAATCTTGAATTGTATAAAGTACAGCTTGAAGAAATGCGTAGAACTTTTGGTACCTTGTTAAGGCAGCTACCCAGTAAAACTGAAATTCCTGCATTAATTGTTGATATCTCACAAACCGGTTTAGCCAGCGGCTTAGAAATTCAATTATTTAAACCACGTGGAGAAGCGGTTAGAGAATTTTATGCGGAAAAGCCAATCGATCTTCGTGTTGTAGGGAACTATCACCAATTTGGAACCTTTGCCAGTGAAATTGCCGCACTACCAAGAATCGTAACACTGCATAATATTTCTTTAACACCGAAGGGCAGTGATGCAATGACGATGACAGCAACGGTTAAAACCTATCGTTACTTAGAAGAAGACGAAGAATAGTTATGAAATTTTCAGTACGCCCAATTTCTTCTTATGTAGTACTTTTACTAATTGCATTTACAACGTTGTTTGTTGGTTGTGGTCGCGAGCTACGAGACTTAGAAGATTATGTAGAAGAAGTAAAATCTCGTGAACCTCCTGGCATAGATCCTATTCCAGAGGTAAAGCCCTATAAAAGTTTTAAGTATGTTGCGGATGAACAACGGAATCCTTTTGATGCAACCATTTTCCAAGCCAAAATTGTACAAAATATCAGCCGTCCGGATTCTTCTATATCGCCAGATCCAAACCGCACTCCTGAATTTTTAGAAAATTTCCCGCTCGATACCTTGCGCATGGTCGGCACCATGGAACAACGAGGAATTTTGTGGGCGTTAATACAAACTCCTGAAAAGACAATACAACGTATCTCTGAGGGAAATTACTTAGGCCAAAATAATGGCAAAGTATTAAATGTGTCTGATGCTGGAATACAAATCGAAGAAATTATTCCAGATGGATTTGGTGGCTGGCGTAAACGTGATGGGTCAATCGCATTAAGTGATTAACATCAAAGTGAATTTATAATTTTTTAGGGAAAGCTTACATACAAGGGGCATTTTGCCATGAATAACGTAAAATATATTCTAACTAATTTTCGAGAAAAAATTTCTCACAGGCATAATTCTTATTTAAGAATTTCGTGTTTCAAGTATTTAGTGTTATTAATTTTATTACTTGGAAGTTCTACTACCACTTTTGCACAAAATTCCTTACAAGATATTAAGTTTGCCAGTCTCCCTAATGACCAAATTCAAGTTTCACTAGAATTCGCCAATGCCCCTGCTGACCCTATAGCGTTCACTATTGATAACCCTGCACGTATCGCCCTAGACTTTGCAGGAACCAATAATGACTTAGTGACACGCTTTCACGATGTAGGCATTGGTGTTGCGAAATCCGTAAATACCGCAGAAGCCAACGGCCGAACCCGTGTGGTAGTGAATTTATCACGCATGGAAGATTATCAAACGGCTGTTTCTGGAAATAACTTAATTCTAACAATCGGTTCCGGTGACGGTAGTGGCGCGATGCAAGTTGCAAGCAGCGGAGCAACTGAAACTAGTGCACAAACTACTAATGTATCTAGTGGAAATAATATTAACCGCGTGGACTTTAGACGTGGTGAAGGGGGTGCAGGACGTATCGTGATTGAATTATCTAATCCTAATGTGCCAATCAGCTTAAACGAACAAGGCGGAAATATTATCGTCCATTTTGAAGATACTTCCTTACCAAGTAATTTCCAAAAACGATGGGATGTTACTGACTTTGCGACACCCGTACAGTTGTTTGAAACATTTAAGGAAGGTGCTCATAGTAAATTAATCGTCTCGCCCGATAAAGATAAACACTATGAACATTTAGCTTATCAATCAAATAATCAATACGTAGTGGAAGTAAGAGAAGTCCCCGAAGAAATTATTCAGCAGCGACGACAAGAATCTTTTGAAGGTGAACGACTATCGTTGAACTTTCAGGACATTGAAGTCCGCTCAGTACTACAACTTATTGCCGACTTTACTGGCTTGAATATGGTGGTCAGTGATGCAGTATCGGGTAACTTAACGCTACGTTTGAAAAATGTACCCTGGGATCAGGCGCTAGATATCATTCTTAAAACCAAAGGACTGGGAAAACGTGAAAATGGCAATGTAGTATATGTGGCGCCTAGCGAAGAAATTGCGGCTCGTGAAAAACTGGAGCTAGAGTCACAACAACAGGTTCAAGAATTAGCCCCACTACGTTCTGAATACATGCAAGTGAATTATGCACGTGCAGCAGACATCGCTGATCTACTAAAATCATCTGATAATGTATTGTTATCAGAACGAGGCAATGTATCAGTGGATAGTCGTACTAATACACTGCTTATTCAAGACACTGCATTAAAACTCAATGAAATACGACGCCTGGTGGATCGACTGGATGTGCCGGTTAAACAAGTGTTAATTGAATCCAGAATTGTGGTTGCTAATGATAATTTCAGTAAGGATCTGGGTGTACGATTTGGTGTATCCAATCTTGATGGCGGTGATCTTGCCAGAGGCGATACCGCAGACGTCACTTCAGGAACCTTAAATGGAACCACACAACTCATCAATGGCGAAGAGCTGGAGTTTGAAGATCGTTTAAATGTAAACTTGCCTGCTGCAACTGTTGCGGGTAGTTTAGGATTGGCCATTGCAAAATTACCCTTTGGCTTCTTGGTTGAGCTTGAATTATCTGCAGCACAGGCAGAAAGTAGAGCTGAAATCGTGTCTACACCACGTGTAATTGCATCCAATCAAACCACAGCGCGAATAGAGCAAGGCCAGGAAATCCCCTTCCAATCACAAACCTCCAGTGGCGCAACAGATGTAGAATTCAAAAAAGCAGTTCTATCATTAGAAGTAACGCCACAAGTTACGCCGGATAATAGAATTTCGATGAAACTACAAGTCAACAATGACGCCAGAAGTGAAACAGTAATTAACATTGGTGGCGGTCAAGTGCCGGCCATTGACACGAATCGCGTGGAAACAGATGTATTAGTAGACAATGGACAAACTATCGTCTTAGGTGGTGTGTATCAAACGGATAAAAATGATGCGGTTACACGAGTACCTTTCTTCTCGGACATCCCATTCGTAGGTCGACTGTTTAAAACTACAACTGTATCGAATGACAAATCAGAGCTTCTCATTTTTGTTACGCCAAAAATTATTGATGAGCAATTATCACTCGTAAATTAATTTGATTTAGATAAGATTCAAATCAAACAAAAAAAGCCCTCTCCATAGAGAGGGCTTTTTTATTGCGTGCTGAAATCTTTCTCTATGCTGCCTGTCTCGATAGAATGGGCTGCTGTGTGATGCTATCTATTAGTACTATTTGTGAAAAAAAATAATTTAATATTGATTGGCTTGATGGGTGCAGGCAAATCTACCGTTGGCAAAAAACTTGCACGAAAACTTGGCAAAGAATTTCATGACACTGATAAAGCAATCGAAAAAAAATCTGGGGTTGATATTGCTACTATTTTTGAATTTGAAGGAGAAAAAGGATTCCGAGTTCGCGAAGAAAAAATCATTGCGGATCTATGTGATAAGCAAGATATAGTATTAGCAACAGGCGGAGGTGCAGTACTTTCTGAAAACACCCGGAAAATTATCAGCAATTCTGGGGTGATATATTACTTAAAAGCAACGGTAGAAACCCTAGTATCACGTACTAAAAATGATGCAAAACGTCCTTTACTCTTAGCAAATGATAAAGCAGAAACTATTTCTAAGCTACTTGATCAAAGAGAACCACTATATGAGTCAATCGCGGATCATATTATTAGTACAGACAAGCACACGACTACCTGGGCCATGAATCAAATTTTAAAAACGATAAATACATGAAAACATTTGAGGTAGAACTAGGGAAACGTAGTTACCCAATATATATTGGGACGGGGCTATTACTAAACGGAAACTATACTACACAACATATTCATGGCGACTCAGTATTCATTGTAAGCAACGAAGTTGTAGCACCACTATATCTTGATCAAGTTTTAGCTAACTGCAAACATTTTCGAACAACAGTCGAAATTCTTCCTGATGGTGAACAATATAAAACCATTGATACAGTCAACCAAATATTCGATTCACTTTTGAAAAATCGACATGATCGTAATACAACTTTAATTGCATTAGGAGGCGGTGTAATTGGTGATATTACCGGATTTGCCGCAGCTACTTATCAACGAGGTGTTAATTTTATTCAAATTCCAACAACTTTACTGGCCCAAGTTGATTCTTCTGTAGGTGGGAAAACCGGTGTAAACCATGTGCTAGGAAAAAATATGATTGGAGCGTTTTACCAACCTCAATGTGTCATATCAGATCACAATACATTGCAAACATTAGATGAGCGGGAACTTTGCGCAGGAATTGCAGAGGTCATTAAATACGGATTAATTCGTGATAAAAGTTTTTTTGAATGGTTAGAAAAAAATCTTGACGACCTGCTTACTCGTAATCCGGAGGCACTATCCTATGCTATCTATCGTTCTTGTGAAAATAAAGCTCAAGTGGTGAAAGAAGATGAACTAGAACAGTCTGGTATAAGAGCATTACTAAATTATGGACATACATTTGGACATGCCATTGAGACCGGTACAGGTTATGGAAGCTGGTTGCATGGCGAAGCCGTTGCCTGTGGTATGTTGATGGCGGCGCGATTATGTTTAGATCTAGGCTGGATCAACGAAAACGAATATTCAAGAATAAAAAATCTACTAGTAAAAGCGCAATTGCCTACACAACCGCCTGACTCCATACCTCCAGACAAATTTTTAGAACTGATGGCAGTAGATAAAAAGTCGCGTCAAGGGAAATTGTATCTTGTCTTATTAAAGAGTATTGGAAATGCTGTATTGACTAGCGAATTCTCACCAACAGTGTTAAAAAATACACTGCAAAGCTATATTTAATCGTTTCAATGAGTGTTATTACCTTACAAAATCATAAAAATAATATTACTCCAAATACTCTAGCCTCTTATGCAGCTCACGAAAATAATTCCAAAGGGCGAAAATATGCAGAACGCAAATCACAACAAAGAGGAGAATTTCAAAGGGATCGTGAACGAATTATTCATAGCACAGCTTTTCGCAGACTAGAATATAAAACCCAAGTATTTGTTAATCATGAAGGTGATTTATTTCGCACACGATTAACACATACCATTGAAGTTGCTCAAATTGCACGAGCAATAGCACGCGCATTACGTGTAAATGAAGACTTAAGTGAAGCCATTGCGCTTGCACATGATTTAGGTCACACGCCATTTGGGCATGCTGGACAAGATGCGTTAAATGAATGCATGCAAGCACATGGAGGGTTCGAGCATAATTTACAGTCGTTACGCGTAGTAGATGAGCTGGAATTAAAATATCCTTCATTTGAAGGATTAAATTTAACATTTGAAACACGAGAGGGAATTTTAAAACATTGCTCTCGTAAAAATGCAGAAATGCTCGGTGAGGTTGGACAACGATTTATTAATAGGACACAACCCAGCCTTGAAGCACAGTTGACCAATTATGCTGATGAAATTGCGTACAATAATCATGACATTGACGATGGTCTACGTGCCGAGTTAATCACAATTGAGCAACTGCAAAATGTTGAGATTTTCAATACTCATTTTGAAGAAACGTGTAGACAGTTTTCTACAATTAGCACTCGTAGAAAAATTTATGAGTCTATTCGAAATATAATTAATGATTTAGTTTTAAATTTAGTGTCTACCAGTAAATCAGAAATTGAAACAATTGAACCAAACTCTATACAAGATATTCGCAATCAGAAAAATTCATTAATCCGTTTTAGCGAGCCTATGAAAAATAAAAATCATGAGCTAAAAACATTTTTGCGTAAAAATCTTTATCAACACTATCGAGTCCATCAAATGAGTCAAAAAGCAACTACTATCATATTTGATTTATTTGATGCATTTTATCGTGACCCATTGCTGATGCCAGACGAATATCATGTATATGCAGAATCTGCTCAACAAATATCTGGAGAAAGCGGTAAAGCACGTATAGTATCCGACTATATTGCAGGCATGACAGATCGTTATGCAATTGCAGAGCATGAACGCATATTTAATGCAAGAATTATCTAAAGATCAGTACGGCACAAACCCTATGAATAGTCCTGAGTCAGACTTTATTTCTAATGAGTGCTTGGAAACATTAGGTTTAAGTCAAAATCCTTTCGTAGATCATGCGCGTGATTCTTTTATATTTTCAGATCAAAAATTGGACATGTGCATCAATGTAATGATCGAATATTTAAATAATCAAAATTCAACACTTGTTTTATTAGGCGACATAGGTGTAGGAAAAACTACTTTACTTCGCATTTTACTTCGCAGGGGTTATCAACACTTTAACTTTTGTACACTACGTGCCAAAGATGTTACTGGATTTGAAGATATAGAAAATAGATTCAAAGAACGTTGGCGATTATCAAGTGATAGCTCTATCGAACCACTGGAAAGCGACGAATATATTGGAAAATATATAGAAAATGGTAAACATCCTGTTCTTATCATTGATGATGCCCATCGATTAGATAGCGAATCCTTAGATGAATTATTGCAGTTAAAGCATCATGTAGGGTTACAGTCAAAAGAGAATCTAGGCTTGGTACTAAGTGCGGAACCAAAAATTCAAACTAAAATCAGTGAGCTTGAACAATCTAATCCAGCTGCCACACAATTATACCAAATAAATGTTTTACCTTTTAATGCGACTCAGTGTGAAAAATATATTGATTTTCGTCTTAATCAAGCAGGTTCCACCAATAACAGCTTGTTCAGCCCTGAAATTCATACTGAAATATTTACAAAATCAAGAGGGCTGCCACGAAACATCAATAAACTTGCACGTGAAACAATTGCAAAGCTAGGCATGCAAAGTCCTGAGAATAACTTAACAGAAAATAATTTACATGCCGCGTCAAGTAAAAGGCTAGCAATTATAGTAGCTGCTATAGTTGGTTTAGCAGTTATTGCATTACTTTTGATAAATAGTCAGAAGTCTGAAGAAAGTTATGAGTTAGACATAAAACATTATGAAGAAAATACAACAAATTTAGATGACAAGGAAATTATTACACATTCAGAAGATGTTTCTACCCATAAAGAAAATAATAGTGACAATGCAAAAACAGACGTCAAGCAAGAGGTCTTTAAACCTTATGTAGCGCCCTTAGTATTAGGGCCGTTGAAAGAAGATGAAAAAAAACCAGAAATTGTTAGCGAAAATACTGATATATCTCCTAATAAGCAACTACTTAACTCAAACTGGTTATTAAACCAAAATAAGAATTCTTATACCTTGCAAATTGTTGCTTCTCCAAGCAAGGAAAATCTATTTTCATTTGTAAATCAACATCAGCTAAAACAACAAACCGCCTATTATCAAAAAAGCGTAGACAATAAAACGTGGTATGTTTTAGTTTACGGAATCTATGAAAATCGTGATCAGGCAATTGATAGCATCAGTAACTTACCGGAAGAAATTAGAAAAAATAATCCATATGCGGTTCAACTAAATAAAATTCATCAAATTATCCAGTAGACTAAATCTCGGGTTGTTTTAAATCATAAGAATATGATTTCCTAGTTTGAATGCTTATAAGAGCAGTCCTATACTTTACTTCTGCTCAGGCAACTGACTTAGCGATAATACATAAAAATTATTAAATCCTGGTTATGTAATTTAAAAGTGCCTTCTAGAATTCCACAAGCATTTATCGATGATTTAATGACTCGTACCGACATCGTTGAACTTATTGACGGTTATGTACCATTAAAGAAAAAGGGCAAAGAATATTCAGCATGCTGCCCCTTCCACAATGAAAAAACAGCGTCTTTTACAGTAAGTCCGGATAAACAGTTCTACCATTGTTTTGGTTGCGGAGCCCATGGTACGGCTATAGGTTTTCTAATGGAATATGAACGGCTTGATTTTATTGAAGCCATTGAGGTACTTGCACAACAACATGGACTAGAAATTCCACGAGATGAATTTTCCAAAGAAGTTAATGGGCCACGCCAAGGTTTATTAAATATGCTGGAACAGGCTAATACGTACTATAAAAAACAATTAAGAGAACATCAGCCAGCCATTAATTACTTAAAAAATCGTGGTGTAAGTGGTGATGTTGCTGCTAAATTCGATTTAGGCTATGCGCCAGATAACTTTGATAATTTAATTACGCAATTCCATGGGGCAGCCACACAGGATCAACTTTTACAATCTGGGTTAATAAAAAATAATGAGAAAGGTAATTTTTATGATCGATTCAGAAATCGAATTGTATTCCCCATAAAAGATAGACGAGGTAGAGTAATTGGATTTGGAGGTAGGGTTTTAGATGACAGTATTCCAAAATATTTAAACTCTCCGGAAACACCACTGTTTCACAAAAGTGAATCTTTGTATGGTTTATATGAAGCGCGTAAAGCAAAATCTACATCTCAATATTTAATTGTTGTTGAAGGCTATATGGATGTAGTCGCGCTGTCTCAGCATGGGGTTGAAAATGTCGTGGCTACTTTAGGCACAGCAACGACCCCTCAACACATTCAACAGCTTTATCGATGCACTCAGGAAATAATATTTTGTTTTGACGGTGATCGTGCAGGTCGCGATGCTGCATGGCGTGCCGCTCAACATACGATTCCACTATTTAGCGATGGAGTTGACGCAAAATTTTTATTTTTACCACAAGGCGAAGATCCCGATAGCTTGATTCGAAACCGTGGTAAAGAAATATTCTTACAATATATAAAGGATGGTGAAAGTCTATCTAGGTTTATTTTTGATAAGTTATCTGAAAATACAGACATACGAACTCCAGCTGGGAAAGCAAGACTTGCTCAACTTGCCAAGCCTTTATTAGAAAAATTTCCTAATGGAGTGTTTAAAAATTTAATATTTGAAGAGTTAGAAAAAATTGTTGGCACTAAAATTCAACATTCTAGTACTAACATCAATAAATCATCTGATAATAAACCAAGCAATAAAGGCACACCGGTCCGGCTTGCTATTGCAGCATTGTTACGAGAACCCGCCTTGGTTTCTAACATCGAGTTTGATCCCAGTTTAGATATTACTTCTATCAGTGGTGTACCCTTATTAACTAAAGTAGCGGACATCTGGAAAGTAGAACCTGACCTGAATCATGCAGCATTGATTGAACGGTTTCGTGGTACCAATGAAGAAACCCAGCTGCAAAAATTACTTACGTGGAGCACTCCAGAGTTGGAAAATCCAGAACAAGCATTGGGAGATGCGCTACATTGGGTACATCGAAAGCTGAATGAAACCCGTATTCAGCAACTTATTGATAAAGAAAGCACCGATGGCTTGAACGAAGACGAAAGGCTGGAATTTAGGAACTTACTAGAACAAAAGGCCTCTTAATACACTACCTATATCAGTATTTTCTGATATACTTTCCGGTTTACCCCGCTACATCTCCTCTATGAGGTTGGTACTAAATGGACGAAGATCAACAATCCAGTATTAAACAATTAATCGCTAAAGGGAAAGAGCAAGGCTACCTCACCTACGCCGAAGTAAATGACCACCTACCAAGTGGCATCGTAGATCCCGAACAAATCGAAGATATTGTCAGCATGATTAATGACATGGGCATTAATGTTCATGAACAAGCGCCTGATGTCGATAGTTTACTTCTCACTGACAATGCCGCCACAGATGATGATGCTGCAGAAGAGGCCGCTGCGGCACTTGCGACGGTCGATAGTGAATTTGGTCGTACAACAGATCCAGTACGTATGTATATGCGTGAAATGGGGATTGTTAATTTATTGACTCGTGAGGGTGAAATAAAAATTGCTAAAAGAATTGAAGACGGTTTGCGTCAGGTTCTTTTTGCAATTGGACATTATCCAACCGCAATTGAAAAATTATTGTTTTTATACAGCAAGGTTGAAGAAGAAGAACTTCGCTTAACTGATTTGATCACAGGGTTTGTTGACCCCAATGAAGATAGTGATGAAATTCCACCTCCGGCCACTCAAGCTGGGCAAGAAGAAAAAAATGCAAGCGGTGATGATGTTTCCGAGGAGGATGACGAATCTGAAGAAGAAATAGATACAGGACCTGATCCTGAAGAAGCACGCGCGTATTTCAAGGGTATAGAAAAACAATTCAAAAAACTCTCTACAGCAAGCATTTTAAAGAACGAGAAAAAATTAGCGAATGCGCGAGAAAAGCTTGCGGAAGAATTCACCATGGTCAAGCTAGTACCAAAGGTAGTAGACATGCTAGCTGAAGATTTACGCAAGATGATGAATCGAATTCGCTCGCATGAACGCAATATCATGCAAATATGTACACATGAAGCAAAAATGCCGCGTAGCAAATTCATTGAAAGTTTTACTGGCCATGAAACTGATAAAAAATGGGCTAGCAATCAATCCAAAACACGTACTAAATATGCAAAAACATTATCTGAATTTAAAGATATAATCGTTAGTGAACAAGAAAAATTAATTCTTATTGAAGAAGAAACCAGCCTTACAGTTAGCGAAATTAAAGACATCAACCGGCGCATGTCAATTGGTGAAGCAAAGGCTCGTCGTGCGAAAAAGGAAATGGTAGAAGCTAACTTGCGATTGGTAATTTCAATTGCAAAAAAATATACCAACCGTGGTTTGCAATTCTTGGATCTAATCCAGGAAGGAAACATTGGATTAATGAAAGCGGTAGATAAATTCGAGTATCGTCGTGGCTATAAATTTTCTACCTATGCTACCTGGTGGATACGACAGGCAATAACCCGTTCAATTGCTGATCAAGCGCGAACCATACGAATTCCTGTACACATGATTGAAACCATTAATAAGCTCAATCGAATTTCGCGCCAAATGTTACAAGAAATGGGACGTGAACCTACGCCGGATGAGCTTGCTGAACGCATGGAAATGCCAGAAGACAAAGTACGCAAAGTTCTCAAGATTGCCAAGGAGCCTATTTCAATGGAAACCCCAATTGGTGACGATGAGGATTCACACTTAGGTGACTTCATTGAAGATATAACGATTGAATCACCTGTAGATTCTGCCGCATCCGAAGGATTAGGCGAGGCCACCCGTGAGATTCTTGCATCTTTAACTCCTCGCGAAGCTAAAGTACTGCGTATGCGTTTTGGTATTGATATGAATACCGATCACACCTTAGAAGAAGTCGGAAAACAATTTGACGTTACCCGTGAACGGATTCGTCAAATCGAAGCGAAAGCCTTGCGCAAGCTACGACATCCAAGTCGTTCAGAACAACTTCGCAGCTTTTTAGAAATAGACTAAAATAGTCTAATCCAATATAAATTAATTATTGTTAGGGCCTGTAGCTCAGTTGGTTAGAGCAGAGGACTCATAATCCTTTGGTCGTAGGTTCGAGTCCTACCGGGCCCACCAATTAAAACAATTAGTTATATGGTTAGCCCTCCTCTGCATGTCTCTTTAGATTTATTTTCTACCATTCTTCCACCAAACTATTTACCGATTTTGACGATAAATTTAATGTGTGCTCGAATGTCCGCTTATGACCCAAAGCGGACAAAAAAATATAATTTGTGTTATATATTTAAATACAGTATTTCAAATTATCTATTATCGTAAACGTGGACAAAGAATTGACCTTGCAAGTTATCATTTTGCAATAACTCTAACCAAAAATCAGATTGATCATTTCCACCCTCGTCTTTTCCGATATACATACGTGTAATGATGTTATTCAGTCCAAATCGACGTTCTATTGCAGCATCAAAAAAGGGGATGGGCATAAAAGTTGATCGTCCCATACCACCATGTTGAATCATCATAAGATCTTCCCTTCGTCTTTGTAATGGATAGTCTGGAGATATACGTGCTACCCAAATTCCGTATTCACCAAACTCTTTCCATTGATAGACAATTTCTACAGTGGTAGCACCCGCCTTAGCAGGAATATTAAAACCAAGTGTTTTAGTACCGTCATCACTTTCTGAAAACTCTTCTGTTGCCCGTAATTCTTCGCTCATTTCCCAATCCCCATTGATATTATCAATGACCCATATTTAAACAGAATTCTGGACTCATTTGTATTGGTTGCTGCTAATGATATTTGCCATTTTATTAACGGGAAGACGATGTCCGCTTTGGGCCGTAAGCAGTCATTTTTAGATGTTTGGTTAATGCGTAATATCTAATGCAACTTACTAGTATTTACGCATTAAAAACAAAATAAATATTATTATCCCTGGTGTTTTCAATTATCACCGTTAGAATGTAGTTAATAATAACAATAAAAAGCTGGTTTCTATGTTCTATTATTCAGGAAATCACAGCCGCGTTTTTACCTTCTTATCTTCTAAATTTATGGCCCAGATTTTATGCCTAAGTTTGGCTGTCCTTATGTTATGGGGCTGCCCAAAAGGCGATGGCGACTCCCCAGATCCTCGGCCGACTGTAGTGATGGAAACCTTTACTGATGTAACTGCAAGAGATTTCTATGAGGGCGAACAAGGAACGGGTTATGCGCATGTGTGTCCAGGTTCAAATCGTGGGGATCGTACGTACTCTTTTTACATCGTAGTAAATGGGTTTTCACCAGGCAGTGTGGATAGACAACCGCCACCCGGAGAATTGGAAGCCACTTGTAAGCGTCATTCCGCTAACAATCCTAACTATCATTTGATCATGACGCGTTGGAGTACGGGGGCGGATTATATTCAACGAAATGCAGGATTTATTCGTGCACTCATTGAATTAGTAAATAAGCGTTATGAAATTATTAGTCGTGACCGCGTTGCACTTGTTGGTATTAGTATGGGCGGAGTTGTTTCAAGATATGCACTGCAAAGTATGGAAACGGAAGGTGTTGCACACAATATAGATTTATACATAAGTCTTGATGCACCACAGCAAGGTGCATACATACCAATTGGTGCTCAATATTTAGCTGACGTTTTTAAGGACGATGGTGCAGGAGATTTATTAGATGATTTAAATACTGATGCATCAAAACAACTTCTAATCTATCACTATACACAAGGTGATAATGCACAAACTTGGACAGACGGCTTTCAAGACTTGTTTATTAACGAACTTCAAGGTGTATTGGGAGGTTTTATTCAAACCACCAATACAAGAACTGTCGCGATATCGAGTGGGCGCTCTGATGGTGTTATCGAAGAACCCAAGCCAGGTACTAAATATTTTGATGGTGAAGTAATTGAATCATTCCCACCACAAACGAGAACGGAAGAAGTTCCAGATGATTTAAAACTTATTTGCCCAAATACATTTACATTTACTATCAACCTCGACGTTTTTATTTCAATAGAGGCCTGGTCACTTGAAACATCGGGAGACTTAGTTAGAGTCGCAAGCACTGATGTCGATGCGGATGTCAATGGGATTAACATTAACGATGAAGATGGCTTGGTGGATCATTTTAGAGAAGCTGCAAGTGCTCAAGTTAATATTTTAACTCATCCATTTTGTATTGTTAATAATGCAACTGTAAGACCCGCTGTTAGACGCATTGTCAAACAAGGTAGAGATGAAGCGCAAGATGAGATTGGAAAGTTTGATGATAATAACTTCTTCGTTCCAGGAACATTACAACTTTCAGAAGGCTATCCTGGTGGTCTTGGTGACACTATAGGGCAACTACGCGAACAAGTAGAAGGTGCAGGTGACGGATTCAGAAATTTTTTAACTGATCCTGCTGTAGCTGACAAAGACTCAAATCTTTTCATTCCGGTTTCAAGTGCTTTGATGCTGACTGGAATTAATCCAACTGATAATGTACCAATTGATATTTTAGAAGCATCAAGCCCATTTGATAAAATATACATAGAAGAGAATGAAAATCTAGGTCATATAGATTCAACTTCAGAATGGTTCAAGGAAGAGGTGCAAGCTTTATTTGATGCGCCCTAAAGTTGGCTTAATAGTAGAAGCCATTATGTTGTTATCAATAAAAAATATTCAAAGCATGACCGCCAACGACCCAAAGCGGACATATAACATTTTAATTAGGAAATAAGCATAGCGACTGGAGGACCATGCTATAAATCTATCGTACAGCCTAATTCATATAAACTAATTATGGGAAGTTATACAAAATATCACGTTGTAATGTCATACCTGCGATTAACTTCATATCTTTTAGTATTAGCAACAATGCCGATTTGTCATGTAATTTTCTCATTAACAAAATCATTTGATACTATGTTTTTAGTTTTTTCTATGCGCAGGTTTAGCGGTAATATTTGCACTTATAACTGAATACGCAAAATGCCCAAACTGTGAAAGCTATATGTTTTGGAAAAAAAAGGATTGTTTAGAATTTATAATTTTAACCCAGGAAATTGTATAAATTGCAGAGTGAAGATTTCAACTTCTGAATAGTTATTAATTTTTCATAGATATTAACTAAATGTAAACGTCTGTTTCTGGCCGAAAGCAGATAGTCTAAAGACATACTATTTTGATGCACTAATTTGCAAGCATAGATAATAATTTTCAAACAATATTTTTGAATTTTTTACTAACCGCAATTCAAATATTGTTTACACCCAAGGCTCACATTTTTTAATCAACTCTGCCAAATTATGTGCATTTAATCGTTTGCGCGCATGCCGAAGTTGATTTTCAACAGTTCGTACTGATTTATTTAATTCAGTTGCGATTTGTTTACTACTTTTTCCTTGCGATGCTAGACGAATTGCGGTTAATTCAGAATCACTGGGTTTTTTGAACATGTTATGTAATTTTGGGTTATGCCAATAGTTACTAATACCAGCTAATGGTGCAAGAAATTTTGTGCAAAATCTTTCCATAAAATCAATTTCTGCCTGATTCCATATATGATTATTGATTGTGTGATCAACACAAGCGATTCCAATTAGTTTTTCATTCCAAACGAGTCTTTGCATTAACATAGATTTACATTTTAGTTCTAGTAGTTTTTGTTTTATTAGCAGTAAAAATTCATTCTCTTCTACATTTTCATAAGTTACTGGCGAAGCGCTATTCCATACTCTTTGCATTGACTCATTTTGGTTTGGCAGCACAGAACCTACGATTGATGGTGGGCATGTATTTTCACTGCAGTATTCTGAAATTGGTGTGTATGTATCTGCATCTGGTGTTGCAAAACCAGCATCTGCTCGACAAACGTTTAGTCGATTCGCTAAATGCGCTAATCCTACATGCACAGTTTCTTTCGGACTCTCAATAACTAATATCATGTGCGCTGCACAATCAATTGTTTCTCTAGACGTATTCTTTAAATTGGCATCGACAAAAAACTTTTTAAGTTCTTTGGTTGTAGGCGGTTCGTTTTCAAATAAATTATTTTGCAATGCCGTAGCTTAGTTCTTGTGAATAAATAAATTGTAATATGCGTAATAAATATACTTAATCCAGCTTCCAATGCTATAGGTATTTTTTGTCATATTGAACATAATAATCGTCTTTCTTTAGGTGAATTTTGTCATATGAATCTTCAATTTATACCTTAATACTTTCACTATAAATAATTACAACAATAATTATAAAAAAAATTAAATTATTAGGCGCAATAGCCTAATGATCAAATCTAAATAATTCATTTATTAAAAAAAGGATTCAATATGGCTATGAAACATTTTGAAAGTGCCCAATCAATGGAAATTGCATCACTAAATATTGATGGCATAAACGTATTTCTTGAGGATGTTGTTTCCTCTAATAATAAAAGTGCCCCCATTACCTGTGGAATGTTTCGAATGGAAGCAGGCAAACCTCTAGATTACACATATAGCTATGATGAATGCAAAGTCATGCTTGAAGGTGAAATGACAATTACTGAAAACGGTGTAAGTAAAACAATAAAACCTGGAGATATTTTATATTTTGACAAGGGAACTTCAGTTACTTTTTCATCAAACTCATCTGGTTTGGCGTTTTATGTGGGACAACGTGAGAAAGGCGTCTTATAAGAAAAAATTATTTAACAAATTTGGTGTTTTCATAAGTAAAAAACACCAGTTAATAGAAAGCAGACAAACATAAAGAAGGAGTGAGTCATTATGAGACTGTTATTAAAACAAACAGGCTTATCAATTATATTTGCATTAACAATCATTTTAGCATCCACAGTAAATGCAAAAGATTGGTGGCCTGCGAAAGTAAACCCATATAATCCATCGTGCACAGATGGAAGTGATGAATGCTGGGCATTACCTGAAAATAATGCAGCTAAACTTCCACCTGCTGATTATGTTCCATTAAATCCTGAAGACGTAAAGAAAAAACACAATATTTGTGTTTCATTCCCCCATATGAAAGATTCATATTGGGTAGGTGTTGGATATGGAATAATCTCAGAAGGAGAGCGACTTGGACAGAAAGTTACTTTGCTTGAAGCGGGCGGTTATACAAATTTAGAAAGGCAATTACGTCAAGTTGAAGATTGCATTTCAGCTGGTGCAGATATTCTAATTTTATCTGCGATCTCTGGAAAAGGTAATATCAATCAAGTTGATGAAATTCGTGCTAAAGGTATTCCAGTTATCGATTTAGTAAATGGAATCGGAACTCAAGTCGATGCAAAAATTTTGGAAAGTTGGTACTTACTGGGCTTTCTTGCTTGTGACTGGATTGCAAAAAAACATCCCGAAGGTAGTGGGAAAACATCTGCAGCATGGTTTCCTGGCCCTCCTGGGGCTGCATGGTCTGTAGCAGGAGATCAAGGATGTCATGATGCTGTAAAAGGAAGTGATGTTGAAATAATTGCAACTAAATGGGGAGATACAGGTAAAAGCATTCAACTAAAACTAGTTGAGGATGTAGTTGCATCACGCACATCCGGGGGTACTACTGATTTGAACTACATTGTAGGTGCAACACCCACAATTGAGGCAGCTGTTGGAGTAGTGCGCGATCGAGGAATTCAAGATACGACTCGATTAGTCGCCTATTACTACAACACAGGTTCACATATTCTGCTAAAGCAAGGACGTATGGATATGGCTCCAACTGATCACATGGTACTTCAAGGTCAAATTGCAATTGATCAGGCAGTACGAATACTTGAAGGTCACTCAATGTCAACAGGAGGAACTCCTGAACATGGAAATCCTGACCGTATAACAGAACATGTACAACCAGTTCCAACAGTTGTAACAAAGGAAAATTACAACGACTTTGACCCTGCATCTACACTTGCGCCTGATGGCTGGACTCCAGTATTTAAAGTCGACTAAAGATTAATCTTTAGAATTTTGAAATTGGAGTCAATAAATGTCTGCGCAAGCCCTTATAGGTGCAGAGAAAAGCAACATGGTTATGTCGACTGATACAAAGCCTCGTCAGTCGACAGACCATGTATCTAACTCAGCAAATCCAGAACAAATTCAATCGCCATTATTACGTGTTGAAAATATCACTAAAAAATTTCCTGGCACCCTAGCGCTAGATAAAGTCAGTCTTGATATCAAGAATGGAGAAGTTCACGTTTTATTTGGAGAAAATGGCGCTGGCAAATCAACTCTCATACAAATAATTGCGGGAGTGCATAAACAAAGCAAAGGTAAATTATTTTTCAATGGTGAGAAAATAGAGCTTCAATCAGTTCAACATGCACGAGACTTAGGTATTAGTGCAGTTTTTCAAGAATTTTCAATTATTCCTCAACTGTCGGTTCAAGAAAATTTATTTCTAGGATCAGAATCTGTTAAAGGGCCATTTTTAGATAAAAACACTTTAAGAGATCAAGCCAATGAAACCCTATCTAAATTAGGATTTCCTTTGGAGCCTAATAAATTGGTTATGTATTTATCTCGAGCTGAACAACAGATGGTAGAAATTGCAAAAGCATTTAGAACAAAACCTTCATTGGTAATTTTGGATGAGCCAACCGCATCTCTCACAGAACGTGAAACGGATCAATTGTTTACAAAAATTGAGGAATTAAAAAAAGAAGGCATAGGAATTATATACATTACGCACAGAATCAATGAAATACAGCGAATTGGTGATCGAATTACGGTCCTTCGGGATGGGAAATTTATTTCAACAATCCCTGTTAAAGAAGCTAGTGAAGAAAAATTAGTCGAGTTAATGACGGGGCGAATTATCGATAAAATTTTCCCAGAAATTAAATCTAAACCAAATAAACCTCTATTAAAAATTGAAAATCTTACTTTACACAATGAAGTTCTAAAAAATGTAAGCGTCAATATCCGTGCGGGCGAAGTAGTGGGAATTGCTGGTCTCGTTGGCTCTGGAAAATCTCAAATCGGAAGAGCCTCATTTGGTCTAGAACATATAGAGAGTGGAAAAATTGATTTTTGTGGTAACACTGTCTACAGCAGTAATCGACATATAAATAACTTAAATCCACGTGCGATGTTAGATCGTGGGTTGTACTACGTACCCTCAGATAGACGCGAAGAAGGTTTAGTCATGGTTCAAAATGTTCGTGAGAATATTGTGCTCCCATCACTTGGAATGGAATTATTTTCAGGAAAACTTTTTTTAAAGCGTTCGAATGAGAAGAAACAAGTAAACGACTTATCCGAGAAACTTGATTTAAGCCCACCAAATATTGAACGTGATGTTGAACATTTTTCTGGAGGGAACCAGCAAAAAGCACTAATAGGAAAAGCATTAGCACGCAAAGTAAAACTATTTATTTTTGATGAACCAACTGTAGGAGTGGATGTTGGTGCAAGGATGTTGATTTATAAATTTATAGCAGAATTATGTGAAGCAGGGTCTGGGGTGATACTTATTTCTTCAGACTTACCAGAAATTTTACACCTCGCTCATCGTGCATATGTTATGCATAGAGGAATTTTACAAGCCGAATTACCAAAAGAAGAACTATCAGAACAAAGTGTTCTTAAATACTTCTTTGAAAAAGAGGAGGTACATTAATGAATTCTAATAACACAAATAATGTTGTCAACAATTTAGCTCAAGAAAATATATTTGGAATTATTCTAAATTTTTTGAAAACATCATTTGTCAAAACTGGTGTTCTGCCGTGGTTCTTGATAATTGCAGTCGTTTTCTTAACAACAACAACTGATACCTTCCTAACAGAAAATAATTTATCAACTGTAGCTAGACAATCAACATATCTTGTTTTAGCTGCTATGGCACAGATGATTGTTTTATTAACACGAGGCTTAGATTTATCTATCGGCACAATGTTTGCAATGAGTTCAGTGACTACTTCTATGACCATGGTTGCACTTGCAGGAGCAGGTTATTCTGCAGAGTTTGCTATCACTATAGGTTGCCTTGCAGGGTTAGGTACATGCATATTAATAGGAGCATTCAATGGAATTGGGATTGCAAAATTTGATGTAGCACCGTTTGTTATGACATTAGCCACATCCTCAATTGTAGCTGGGTTAGCTTTTTATATTACTGGAGGGACTCCTGTTTACGGTATGCCAGCAGGATTTTCAAATTTTTTCGGCTATGGAAAAATTTTTGGAGTATCTGTTCCAGTACTGATAACAATTGCAATTGTTCTCGTTGTATATGTGTTTATAAATTGGACACGCATGGGGCGCTATCTTTACGCAATTGGTGGAAATCCTAAAGCGGCAGAACTGTCCGGAATTAATACCAAACTTGTTTTATTTTTAACTTATGTTATCGCTGGTTTAATTACAGGCGTTGCCACATTGCTGTTAACAGCAAGATTAGAAAGTGGGGAATCTAATATAGGTGTTGAATATCCTTTGATGTCAATTGCAGCATGTGCAATAGGTGGAGTTAGTATTTTTGGTGGTATCGGTAAGCTTAGCGGCACGGTGCTTGGCGCAATATTTATTATTCTCGTTCAAAATGGAATGAACTTACTTCAGCTAAATTCATATTTACAAATGGTAGTAATCGGCATTTTATTAATTTTGGCTGTAGTAGCAGATAACTATAGATTGAAACTACTACTAACAATGAATGAATAGATTCCTCCTCCATAGGGTTTATGGATATCTGAGCTGAGCATGGACGCTCTTTTTTTTTAGAAAAGACAAAATGTTTAAGGTGAAGTATCATGAATGAATCTAGAAAAGAAGAATCGGAAATAGATACTCCCACAAAGGAGGATCTCTCAGATAGTCGAGTTGCATTAGATCTTAGACTTGGGCGCGTGATCAAATATCTGCGTTTAAAAAATAATTTATCACAAAAAGATCTCGCTATCGCATCCGACACAAGTAGTGGGATGTTACAAAGAATTGAAAATGGAAAAGTCTCAGCAAGTATTGATACTTTATCTAACATTTCAGATTCTTTAGGTATGTCTATGTCCATGCTGTTCAGAGAACTTGAAAAACCTATCGGCGGAGCTCAACATATTCGTAAAGGTGAGGGTATGGAGGTAGTAAGAACTGGAACGAAAAAAGGACATGCATATGAGTTATTAGCTTACAGCCAAGGACCACAAAATATTTTTGAGCCCTTTTTAATTAAATTAGATGATGCTAGTGAAATTTTCCCAGATTTTTCCCACCCAGGAACTGAATTTATTTACATGTTAGAAGGCAAACTTGAATATCATCATGGCGAGAAGACTTATATGTTAGCGCCTGGAGATTCCTTGACATTTTCGGCAGAGATTCCACACGGCCCAGAAAAACTTATTGAAGTACCAATTAGGTTTATAGCACTAATTATTTATAACGAGAATCAGAATTAAATTATTAAGTCATTCATATTATGTGCGGAATTGTAGGGCTATTTGCCAAAAATACTTCAGTAGAAAATAAACTAGGCGATTATCTTTCGTCAATGTTAATTGAGATGTGTGAACGTGGTCCAGACAGTTCTGGAATTGCAATTTATCAGCCGCCAGTCAGAAATAATATAAATAAAACTACAATCATTAATAAAAATGGAATAGATAAAAATAATTTACAAGAATTATTAAAACGTAAGTTTGGGGAATATTCTAAAGTTCAAGAACGTGGCACACACTTAATTTTAAGTGTTCCTGCAAGTTTAATTGAGTTAGATGAATGGATTAGTAATGAAATGCAAGATGTGTCTATCACAAGTAGTGGTGAGTATATAGAAATATTTAAAAGTAAAGGCCCGCCTCAGAATATTGTAAAAAATTTTAATTTAAGAGATCTAAAGGGTACTCATGCACTAGGGCATACTCGTATGGCGACAGAAAGTGCTGTAACAGTAGAGCATTCTCACCCATTTTCAACAGGTATGGATTTGTGCTTAGTTCATAATGGATCATTGTCCAATCACAATCGATTGCGTGAAAAATTAATACGCAAAGGAATTAAGTTTAAAACAGATAATGATAGTGAAGTTGCAGCTGGATTTTTAACTTGGAGACTACAAGAGGGCGATACTTTGAAAGAGGCACTAAATATGTGTTTAACAGATTTAGACGGATTTTATACGTTTGCAGTTGGAACTCGTGACGGTTTTGCGGTATTGCGAGACCCTATAGCTTGCAAACCAGCAATCATGGCGGAAACAGAAGATTGGGCCGCAATGGCTTCTGAATTTAGAGCAATTGCAACGTTACCGGGAGTAGAGCACGCAAAAATTTGGGAGCCTGAGCCTGAAATTATTTATAGCTGGGAAAGAAACTAAATAAATGAGCGATTTAAAAATTATTAAAGATCTAGTTGAAAAACTCGATGGTGTAATGGGAATGAATTTGAACCTTGAGATTGAGTCTGACAAACTAAAACTTGAGACGTTAGCAAAATATAACCCTGAAGTTTTACTTCTAATACAGCCATCTTCGGAAAAATATACGCATTACAAAAGAACACGTGGATATGATGACACTTGTAAATATAGTTACCCACAGGGTAATAAATCTATTCGAATACATAATTCAACACAGATAGTAATTGACAAAAATGGAAATGAAATTTTACTCACTAAACGAGAACAAGAAATATTGAGGAAAGTATCTTTAGGTATGAGTAATAAAAAAATCGGAAAAGATTTAGGTATTAGTTTTAGTACGGTGAAAGTGCACGTAAAAAATATATTAAAAAAACTCAATAAAAATTCTCGATTACAAGCAGCACTATGGGCGATTGAAAATTTGTCTAATGAAAGTTTGAAAAATGGGAATTTATATGTTGGAGATTAATTTAGACAAAACTGGTGTGCGCAAATTGAATGAAAAACTTCATGGTTGTAACAATAAAGATGACTACACTGAGTTTTTTGTAAAAAACCCTAATGGTAAGCACGCAATAGCCGTTGGAATTGATTCTCCTATAAGTATTCGTGTAGACGGCCACGTTGGGTATTACTGTGCAGGAATGAATAAACAAGCCGTGGTAAATATTTTAGGTAATGCCGGAGCCGGTGTTGCAGAAAATATAATGTCGGGAAAAATTTTCGTTAAAGGCAATGCATCCCAATATGCAGGTGCTACAGGTCATGGAGGATTGCTAGTCATTCATGGCGATGCATCATCACGTTGTGGAATTTCAATGAAAGGTGTCGATATCGTAGTAGGTGGTTCGGTTGGGCATATGGCTGGATTCATGGCGCAATCTGGTAATCTTGTGGTTTGTGGAGACTGTGGTCACCATTTAGGAGATTCTATTTATGAAGTAAATATTTTCGTTCAAGGAAGTATTAAAAGCTTAGGAACAGATTGCATTGAAAAAGAAATGCGAGAGGAGCACATAATGAAGCTTAAGGAACTGCTGGATAATGCAAAAATTAATGCAGATTATTCTAAGTTCAAAAGATATGGATCCGCAAGAAAACTTTATAACTTTAAAATTGACGATGCTTACCTATCATAAAAAATAATACAAATTTTAAATTAAATTTTTGGATGGTAAATGAGTAAAAACAACTCTAATCAAATCGTAGGGCCTCTCTGTGAATCTTATACATGGAACAGAATTACTATTCGAGAAATTCAACGCGCTGCGACAGAAGGAATTTATAGTATTCGAGGTGGCGGAGCTAAACGAGCTCTACCTCATTTTGATGATTTAGTTTTTTTAGGAGCAAGCATGTCTCGATATCCACTGGAGGGTTATCGAGAGCAATGCGACACAGATGTAGTTATTGGAACAAGATATGCAAAAAAGCCTCTCCATCTAAAAATTCCAATCACAATAGCAGGCATGAGTTTTGGCGCTCTTTCAGCACAAGCCAAAGATGCACTTGGTAAAGGTGCGTCTATGATGGGTACCAGCACAACGACCGGAGATGGTGGAATGACTCCAGAAGAACGAAAATCTTCAAAAACATTAGTGTACCAATTGTTGCCCTCAAGATACGGAATGAATCCAGATGATTTGCGAAAAGCTGATGCAATTGAAGTTGTTTGCGGACAAGGCGCAAAGCCAGGCGGTGGTGGAATGTTATTAGGGCAAAAAATTAGTGACCGTGTAGCACAAATGAGAACACTACCAAAAGGCGTTGATCAAAGAAGTGCATGTAGACACCCTGACTGGACTGGGCCAGATGATTTAGAAATTAAAATTCAAGAATTAAGAGAAATTACGGATTATGAAAAACCAGTATATATAAAAGTAGGAGCTACTAGAACTAAATATGATGTTCAGTTAGCCGTAAAAGCTGGTGCAGATGCAATTGTTGTTGACGGAATGCAGGGCGGTACAGCTGCAACTCAAGATGTATTTATTGAACATGTCGGAATTCCTACCTTACCTGCTGTACGCATTGCAGTGGAAGCATTACAGGAAATGGAAATGCATCGAAAGGTGCAGCTTATCGTTTCAGGAGGAATTCGAAATGGGGCAGATGTCGCAAAGTGCTTAGCATTGGGAGCAGACGCCGTATCAATTGGTATGGCAGCGTTGTATGCATTAGGTTGTAACAGTCCTAAATATGAAGATGAATATAGGAAGATGGGGACCACATCAGGTTTTTATGATGCCTATCACGAAGGTCGCTGCCCAGCAGGGATCTCTACTCAAGATCCAGAATTATCTAAGAATTTAGATCCAGAACTGGGAGGCCGTAGAATCAAAAATCTTCTACAAACAATGGTGCTTGAGGCACAAACACTCGCGAGAGCTTGCGGTAAATCGCACTTACATAATTTAGAACCAGAAGATTTAGTTGCGTTAACGGTTGAAGCAGCGGCAATGGCAAAAGTTCCATTAGCTGGCACTGATTGGATACCAGGTACTAATAACTATTAAATAATTTAATTTAAAAAATAAAGGTGGAATGTAATGGCTACTGATCTAACTAAAATTGCGAAAGAAAAAGGCATTAAATATTTTTTGGTCAGTTTCGTAGATTTATTTGGAGTGCTGCGCGCAAAATTGGTGCCAACAAGAGCTATCAGCGACATGCAAAAAGACGGGGCAGGATTTGCAGGATTTGCTGCGTGGTTGGATATGACACCAGCGCATCCAGACTTATTTGGTGTCCCTGACACTGATAGCTTAATTCAATTACCATGGAATCCAGAAATTGGTTGGCTTGCATGCGATTTATGGATGGATGGAAAAGAGGTTGAGGCATCACCACGTGTAGCATTAAAACGACAATTAGAAAGAGCACGTAAAAGCGGTTACCGTGTTAAAACGGGTGTGGAGTGCGAATTTTTTATCATTAATCAAGAAGGGACAGCATTAGCAGATACTGCAGATCTTCAAAGCAAACCATGTTATGACCAACAAGCCGTTATGCGTCGATATCCATTAATAAAAGAAATATGCGACTCAATGATCGAGCTAGGTTGGAACCCGTACCAAAATGATCATGAGGATGCAAACGGACAATTCGAAATGAACTGGGACTTTGATGATGCAATGATTACTGCCGATCGTCATGTATTTTTTAAATATATGACAAAAGCATTAGCAGAAAGTCAAGGGCTTCGCGCAACGTTTATGCCTAAGCCATTTTCTCATTTAACAGGAAACGGCTGCCACGCACATATTTCGCTGTGGGATAAGGCAGGCAAAAAGAATTTATTTTTAAATAAAAGTGATGAACTAGGTTTGTCGAAAGTCGCTTACCACTTCTTAGGCGGCATTATGCATAATGCGCAGTCACTATGTGCAATATTCAATCCTACTGTTAATAGTTATAAACGAATAAGTGCACCACGTACAACTTCAGGTGCAACATGGTCTCCAAGTTCAATTACATATTCAGGCAATAACCGCACACACATGATACGTGTACCAGATCAAGGAAGATTTGAGTTGCGGTTAATGGACGGCGCTGCAAACCCATATTTATTGCAAGCTGGAGTTATTGCAGCTGGTATGGATGGAATTCAAAATAAACGCGATCCAGGTAAACCATTGCATATCGATATGTATGAAGAAGGACACAAAGTAAAAGGAGCAAAACAATTACCAGAAAATCTATTAGATGCATTGCGTTTGCTTGAGAAAAACAAAATAATTAGAGAAGGACTGGGGGACGAATTAATCGATTCATTTGTTAAGCTTAAAATGCTTGATTGGCAGAATTACACATCTCATTTGTCTACGTGGGAACGTGAAATGACTCTAGATTGTTAAATATTTCCCCATTTAGATTTTCGCTCATTGGCTTTGCATGCTCGTGATAAAAAAAGCAAATAGCTTCACTTTTAAGATGCAAACAGTTGAAAAGAATATTTTTCTATTCTCAATGGATTAATATGTATTGAAGCAAATACAGAATATTTGTTCCGTACTAAATTATGCTGCTACACAACATAAATAATTACAGGCAATCCAACGCGGCTATTTGCTAATATTAAATTGTGAACATAGCTTTAGCTACGATTGAAGACATTCCTCAACTATGTGTTTTATTAGAATCACTATTTTCACAAGAAATTGAATTTAAACCTAATCGTGAAATTCAAAGCGAAGGGTTATCGAAAATTATATCTAATCCTGAAGTAGGCGAAATAATTGTTGCACGTCAATCGAGCACGGTAATTGGTATGGCTAATCTTTTATATACAATTTCAACTGCACTAGGGGGGCAAGTTGCAATCCTTGAAGATATGGTAGTTTTACCAGATTCACGTGGGCAAGGAGTTGGTTCTAAGTTGATTGATTACTGCTTAGAAATTGCTATGCATAAAGGCTGCAAACGTATCACTTTACTTACTGATTCAGATAATGCTGGCGCTCATAAATTCTATCAGAAGTATGGTTTTATTCGTTCTTCAATGGTTACTTTTCGTAAAACCTATAGTGAAACAAAATTAGCTGAATGACCGATTGGGACACATTTCATTAAGTTGGAATCAATGAACTACAAACTTAATAATGTCTGATAACGACCCGAAACGGACATATGAGCAAATGTGAACAATGTAACGCCCCTACAAAATCTGTATATACACAAGAATATGGATGGTACGGGAAAGAAGTATCTGTATGTGGAACCATGACCGACACTAAGAATATTTATAGACCAATTGGCACTCTTGCGGTTCCGTTATGTGATAATTGTGTTACACAAAATATTCAAAAAGAAAAAAATGTATTACGCTTCCTAGCATTTATTGCTGTATTGGTATTACTGATTGTTGGATCTCATGCACTAATTGTAAAAGAGATAGATCAATTGTGGCAATTGTAATGCTCACTGCGTTATTCATACTACTATTTGTAATTTGGTATGAATTTTATGATCGGCTTCCCTCTGTACAAGGCGATAACTGGGATAAAGCCGCAAAATTACTCTCATGGAAACTAAAGTCTGATGCAATCATGAAACAACATAAAAATACAGATGCATTTAGAATATTTCATCCTGGTGCTGACCCACTATCTTCGTCTAGAAGAGAAATGATTTACGAAGACAATAGAATTAAAAAGTTTGTACTTGATGGAACCCGACATACCTTTAGGTACGAAATCGATGTACGTGGGGAAGCGGTTGAACATTGGGATGAAGTGTCATAACAATGTTTCCACTTAATGCCATTTTCTATATGGCTAATATTTCTTAAAATTCTTAATGTCCACTATTGGCCGTTAGTACACGGCAAAGAGGATGATCCTTTGGTCCTAGGCTCAAGTCCTACTGGGCCTACTATGATATTTTTTATTTTTGAGATTTATCGAAACGAGACATATCAAATGAAAGATGATCTTCTTTCACTTCAATGTTATTAATGCGACGGTCAGGCACAGCACGACGATCAACTTTTATAACCTTCCCTTTTGTATCAATAAAAGGAAACTTTGTAGGCGGTCCAAAGGATCGTCGATCAACTTTTTCACTTCTGCGATCTAACAACACAGATTTTTGTATCGACGAGTCAACTTTATTTGCTTTTTTTCGTCCCCACATATCTTTCTCCCAGTAGTTCGAAATATGGGTAGTACTACTATTTACTACAAAAATTATATGGCTATAGTTCTCGTCGGATTATTCAACTAGATAAACGGGAAATTTCAGTATTAAAAACGTGATAGGGTTCACATTTGAATATATGTTCAACAGTTCCTAAACGTATTTTTACCTCTTAATCATTATTGATAAATGTTTCGTTTTATTTCGCGCACGGTATTTAAATTTACAATAATAGCGTTAATCATTTTGTCATTTTTGGTGTTAGGAAATGTATACACCTACCAAAGGCTGACAGATGAAAAACCAATTGTTCAATTACGATTTATCCCTGTCCAACAACAAGAATTTGATGCCTTATTGCGCTTAGGGGAACAGTGTGAAGAAAAAATTTATCGGCTCTATGGCGATGAATGGCGTATTGATGCACAATTTTTAAAATGGAAATCTTGGACAACACTATTCGGTGTAGATGCAATGTATCGAGTCGATCGTTTATCAGGGCGTTACATAGATATCGAGGATGAAAATACTCAAGCACATAGTGCACATGAGTTGAAACAGTCATCAACTATTGATTTAAGTCAACTTGCTGAACAATATGACAATAAGTTTCCACCTATTGACACAGTTTACGGAAGTTCAGCCTATGAAAAAATGACGCCAGAAACAATTTTTACAGTGTATAGAACTCAATCGGGAATCATCATACGAGAACATGGCCAAGATAAGGCAGAAGAATCTTGTATTGACGATGAATCAATCTGGAAAAATACAATTTTAAAAATGGACCAAAAACTCGCTGCCCTAATTCACTCCATTCAATGGATGCCGGCAAATTAAGTACCAATCACATCTCCATCATTGTTTTTAATTGCTATTACAGAAGGACGAGGTGGGATATTTTTATCAAAATCTGGCCAACGCGTTGAGGGTTTGCTAAAAGTGGAATCGCCTCCTGGATGTTGTACAGAACAAAACATGGTTCTTCGATTTGGAGTGAAACATGGACTGCAAATTTCCGCTGCATGGGGAGCTCGCAAAAATTGTTTAAACAATGCTTTGTTAGTGCCTTGTACTTCTGCAACCCAAATTCCATCCGCACTTCCATGTCGATAAAACCCATCGGAAGCGACCCACAATCTTCCATCTCCATCAAATGTGCAATTATCTGGATTTGAAAACCAACCGTGCTTAGATAGTTTGGGATGATATTTAGCCTGATCTAATAATCGTTTCGGGTTTCCTGCTAACACAAAAACTTCCCAAGTGAATTCTGCCGCAGTATGGTCTTGATCAGGCGCAATCAGTTCAAGAATATGCCCATGGCGATTGAGTGGTCGTGAATTTGCGGCATTTAAATGTAAGGGATCACGTTTAATATTTCCTGTCATTACTGCAAATACATGTGTACTTACAGGGTTTACTTTAATTTCTTCGGGCCTATCCATAGGCGTCGCATTTACCAAATCTGCCGCATAGCGCATATCAATTACAACATCCGCTTGGTTACTAAACCCATTGTCTCCAGTGTGTGGGTCTTGTCCCCACACCAGTGGGTGCCAAATTAATTTTCCATCTTCTTTAAATTCAGCGACAGATAACTCCCCTTCATCCAGTAAAGACAAATTGTATTGTAAATCTTTTGGTTGATATTTTCGTTTACTAACAAATCGATAAATATATTCAAAAGCTTGATCATCTCCCATATATATAACAATGCGTTGATCCTTGTTTATGTGAATTCCACATCCTTCGTGCTTGCATCGACCTAACGCTGTTCTTTTTATTGGAACAAAATTCGCATCGTAGGGATTTATTTCAACTATCCAACCTGCATGCAAGCCTGCCTGTGGGTGTTCGTTAATATTCCATTTTGAATCTAATTTGGCCCATGCTGATAATGATGTTTTGTCGCCTAATAATCCAAATCTTCTATAACTTTTCCCCTCCTTGGTGTTTAATGCATCTCCCATAAAATATGCTTGTATATTTTCTTCTGCAGTTAAAATCGTACCCCACGGTGTTACGCTACCAGCACAATTTGCAAACGTGCCCAGACATATTTTTCCATCAGCTGAAAACTTTGCTTTGACACGATCACTGCCTATTGCTGGTCCGGAAAACATCGTTCTTGTACGTGGAGTAATGCGTCGATTGAATTTAGAGGAGCGCACCACCTCCCAAACTTGCTTCTTTTGTTTCACTTCGATAATACTCAATCCATGCGCAGCCATTTCTGTAGCCAGTTGTTGCTTGGACAAATCAAATGGATTGGGAGAATTAGGATGCATTAAACGACTATTCACATATTCGTGATTGACGACTAATAATCCGTGTTTGGAATTTTCTATATTAAAAGTGATAGGTAAAAATTCTAGAAAATCATTGTTATATCCAAATTGCCTGAGCTGAGATTTTTCAGATTGTTGGTGTGGATTAAAATCAGGAGCGTCTAAAAATATAGAGTCTCCCCAACGTAATAACACTTGATATGTATAGTGATCTGCAATATGTAAATCTTCATCAAGCCCATGCGATACTTCTTTAAAAGTTAATTCTGTCTTAGTGTCGGTTGTCCAAGCGGCTTCTCCAAACATGAGCCAGCCACTTGTAACTGCTGTGGCTTTTATAAAACTACGACGGTCAAGACGTTTTTGCAGTACATGTTGAAATGGTGTACTTAAAGTATCTCGATGGATAGGAATATCATCTTGATCGATTTCACTATCTTGGAACATAGGTTAGTATTTTAGACCATGATTTATACAAAAAAATCACCCGTACTATTCATAATCGGTTTAATTATGCTTGCCATATGGCTTGTAGCAAAGACCGACTTTATTTCTCCTTATATCGAACATTTAGGTGGGGCTAAGTATAAGTATTCTAACGAACTTCTTTATCTGCCACTTTATTTTGGAATTGTTTCCGTTGTATTAGGTTTTTGGCAATGGTTTGGCAAACACAAAGAAGGGGAATTTGACTATTACTTATCAACCGTGGCTGGGGCAATGTTTATTTTGTTAATTGCCATGCTTGTACGCTGGTTTGTGGCGCCCGAAATTGCTGTACTTAGCGAATCTTTCGGCAAAATTGGGAACACCGGGAAACATTTACACACTATTCTTGGATTAAATTATGTCGTGTTGGGAATTTTAGCTGGGATTATTATCGTCAATGTATTTCGTGTACCGAGCTGGGCAGAAAATGGGGTTCGGCTTTCACGCTTGGGGCTTAAGACTGGTGTAATCTTACTGGGCACCTTATACAGTGCTGCAGAACTAAGAAACCTGGGTGGTTTATCCATCATTATGATTGGCTTTTTTGTCTTGGGCTCTGTTGGCTTAGTGTTGTGGATTGGAGCCCGAATGAAAGTGCCAAATTCTATGGGCGGGGTGCTTTCGGCTGGAATGGGCGTATGTGGCGTCTCTGCAACCGTTGCTGCCGCACCAGTAGTACAAGCAAAGTCCGTCGAAATCGCGTACACAATTGGCACTATTTTACTATGGGGCGTTGGCTGCATGTTTGTATTTCCAATCGTTGGGCATTTGCTCAATCTTTCACATGTGCAATTTGGCGCGTGGGCAGGCACAGGTATTTTAAATTCGGCTCAAGTTGCAGGTGCCGCACTTGCTTATCAACCGGATGGAATAGAAACACTTAAAGTTGCGGAAATTTTTAATATAACTCGTGTACTCGTATTACCTATTATCGTTTTATGGCTTGCCATTTGGTATGTAAAACGCGAAGAAAGTGCCGTGGCAGATATAAATGTTGGAAGAGTGATGTTTGAAAAATTTCCAATATTTGTACTCGGATTCATTTTGTTATTTGCTTTATCAACAACTGGAATCTTCGCGCCCGCGAATCACTACAAAGGTAAATACTTTGGAAATACAGAAAAAACTGGATTCAAAACTGAAAATCTTCTCACTTCAGAGGAACGTGAACTACTAAGTAATGAAGCTTTCAAAATTCAGCATATAGAACGCAATCAAGCACTACAAAAATTAATCGCAAATGGCAAAGTCATGAGTATTGAAGACGATGACACTTTAAGAGGCTTAGTTAATGCGAATATACTCACGAAAAATGCTAATCAAATTCTAAAAAAAGCACATAAGGCTGTACGGCATACAGCCAAAAAAATTAAAGCATTTCGTGATTGGATTACTTGGCTATTTGCTTTTGGTTTAGTCGGACTTGGGATGCAAATTACGGTTTCTGCCATGCGACAAGCTGGTGGTCAGCCGGCCATAATCGGTGGCATTGTAGGACTTGTAAAAGCTGTGTTGTCTTTAGTGGTAGTTGTTTTATTCATATCGGAAACAATTTAACTTTTAATACGGAAAATATCATGCAAGAACAAAAATTTGATCGTGGAAGTACATTATCAATTTTCAGTAGTGATCGTAGAGAAGATTTAATGGCATTAATAATAGCGTTATTAATCGCATTTTTTGTGTATCTCGTGTACTAAAATTGAAATCTATAATAAAAATACTATTAGCCAGTCACGGCACACAAGGCGCCCAAGCTGCCGAACAAGCTACTTATGGAATGTGTTCTAAAAATGTTCATGTAACCCATTTATACGTAATACCAGAATTTTGGAAAAATATGATGGGAGATGACTGGTTAAATAACGATATTACTCAACAGAGATTTGGCAATTACCTAGAGTATGAGTTGTCTAAAGAAGTTCAAAATACTATAAATCGTGTTAAAACAAATGTTGAGGATCTGCAGGCTTCCTATAGTGCATCGATTTATATTGGCAATCCACAACAATGTTTAGCTACTACCAGCAATAAATCTACATTTGATGTAATTATTTTAGGTTCATCACGACCCAAAACAATTTCGGGACTCAGATCAAAAATGTTTTCCACGAAAATCACAAAACAAATTAAATCACCTGTATTGCAAATTCCCTTTCCGAATGCTTAATGAGCCAGGCACTGAAGACAAAGCCTGGGTAGAATTTAAAACTCCACTACTTGCATCGCAACTATTAGACTTTTGTAATGACATAGAGCGATTATTTCGTATCAACCCTTATTTAGTTTTTGAAAGCTGGGAACAGCTAGGGCCACAAGATTATTTTTTTACGGCAACGAATTTAAGTCAAAAACCTGCATTTACGATTCACACCGCAATTCATGTAGAAAAAATTGATCATGAAATTCGACTTGTATACGAAAATGGTATTAAGTCAAACACAACCATTTCAATTCATCCGATACCAGAAGGATCAAAACTAATCATCGAGGAACAATATAAAAGGCTTCCACAAAATGAAGTCAGCCCACGGCTTGTAGAGGTTGACAAAAGCTTAACGAAATGGGCAGAAGACATTCAATCCTTTATTTTCCAATGGCAACGATGGTCTTGGTTTAGCCCATGGAGATTTTATAAAACTAAAATTTGGTTGCCGATAAAACCTTCTGCGAGAAGAATTACATTTTTAATTATTGCGATAAGTATTACAGAAATTGTATTAATCGCCTTAGGCGCAATTATTTATTATTTAGAATATTTATAGGTGTTCTACAATATCAGTTTCCAAATATCCTCCAATACTGAGATGAGATGCGAACAAAATTTTGCTGCATCCGCACCATTAATAACTCTGTGATCATAGGACAAGGAAAGCGGCAATAGCTTCTGTTCTGTAGTATTACTCTTTTCCTTTATCATCATTTTGGACACGCCAAGAATAGCTACTTCAGGCGGGTTAATAATAGGTGTAAATGCTTGCCCCCCGAGCACACCCAAACTAGAAATAGACATGCAAGCACCTGACATTTGTTTTACTGATAATTTGCGGTCTCTTGCTAAGCTACTCAGTTGCATTAACTCCCCAGCAATTTGTTCAACTGTTTTTGTATCCGCATTGTGAATAACAGGCACTAACAAGCCATGCGGCGTATCTACCGCAATTCCAATATTGTAATACTTTTTATAAATTATAGATTGAGTGGCTATATCCAAGGATGCATTAAATTGTGGGTACGCTTTTAAAGCGTTTACTAATGCTTTTACAATAAAAGCTAATGGTGTAAGTTTAATTTGTTTTTCTTTTAATTTCTCAGCTAGTTTTTTTCTATGTAATTCGAGTTTTGTAACATCCGCCTGATCAAAATGCGTGACATGGGGAATGCTTCGCCAAGCATTTTGCATATTTTTTTCGGTGACTTTTTGAATTTTTGTCTGCGGAACTACTTCTGTTTCTCCAAATGCAGAAAAATCCAAAGGCTTACTATTTATTGCAGATTTATTTTCATAAAGATTTTCACGTACATGTGTTTGTACATCGTCATGTAAAACTCTACTGTTATTTCCACTACCTTGTACATTTTCAAGCGTAACGCCTAACTCTCTGGCATATTTATGTACGCTTGGGCTTGCATAGGCTTGGCTCGGTTCAGAAGTTGCTTTGGGTGTATGTGTTACCTTTTTTTCCTCGCTGAGCGGAGATCCAAGCTTATTAATTGATTCTTTGTCAGAGGCTTCTTCTTTATCTTTTTTATTTACTGTTTTATCTGATACAACACTTAGTGTTAATAATGTATCACCTTCTTTGACGGAACCGCCTTCTTGCACACTAATTTCATGTACTACACCTGCATATTTAGAAGGAAAATCCATCATCGCCTTTTCGCTTTCAAGGGTGATAATTGCTTGATCTTGTGAAATTTCATCGCCAACATTCACCAGAATTTCAACGACGTCCACAGAATCAAATTCTTCAATATCAGTGATTTTTATTGGTTTTAAATCAGGCATGAAAACAGTTAAACAGTAACTGGATCTAGTTTTTCAGGATCAATTGCATACTTCTCTATCGCTGTCTGTAATATCTTTTTATCCAGTAATTTATCTTCAACTAAAGCATGTAGTGCAGTTATTGCAATGTACTGTGCGTTTACTTCAAAAAAGTAACGCAACTTTTCTCTAGTATCACTTCGACCAAATCCATCCGTGCCTAATACAACATATCTTGAATGAATATAAGGTCGAATCTGGTCTGCATATATTTTCATATAGTCAGTAGCGGCAATAACAGGGCCTTTCTTGTTGCTTAAATTTTGTTCTACATAAGAAATTCTTTGATCTTTTTCCGGATGCAGCATATTCCAACGTTGTACTTCCATTCCATTACGCCGTAGTTCATTAAAACTAGTAACACTCCAAACATCTGAGGTTATAGAAAAGTCGTTTTTTAGTAATTCAGCTGCCTGTAAAACTTCTCGTAAAATTGCACCACTGCCTAGCAATTGAACATGGGCTTCATCTGTCTTTGATTTGCTCAAACAATACATGCCCTGGATAATTCCATCTTCACTTCCCTTGGGTAATGCAGGTTGTGCATAGTTTTCATTCATTACTGTGATGTAATAAAAGTAGTCTAGTTTTTTTACAAACATGTCTTTTAATCCATGATGCACAATTACCGCTAACTCATAGGCAAAACATGGATCATAGGCGCGACAATTTGGGATAGTAGAAGCGAGTACATGACTATGGCCATCCTGATGTTGCAAACCCTCTCCAGCTAGAGTAGTACGGCCCGCAGTACCGCCAATTAAAAAGCCACGTGCGCGACTATCTCCGGCAGCCCAGGCCAAATCTCCTACTCGCTGAAAACCAAACATGGAATAAAAAATATAAAATGGAATCATGGGACTGTGGTGCCCTGTATAAGAGGTGGCCGCTGCAATCCAAGAAGACATTGCACCGGCTTCGTTAATGCCCTCTTCTAATATCTGACCAGCTTGATCCTCACGGTAATACATTACCTGGTCAGCATCTACGGGATCATACAGTTGCCCTTTATGCGCATAAATTCCCATGCTTCGAAACAAGCCCTCCATACCAAACGTTCTTGCTTCATCCGGCACAATGGGTACTACATAATCGGCAATAGACTTATCACGTGTTAAGGCCAACAAAATTCGAACAAAGGCCATGGTAGTGGAATTTTCACGACCATCACTCCCTGACAGTAAATCTTTAAAAATTTCGATGGATGGAATCTTTAAAGATTGCGTAGCATGTGTGCGTTTTGGAATTTCACCAACAAGTTTACTGCGAAGCTTCTTCAGGTAGCGCATTTCTGCGCTGCTCTCTAGAGGTTTATAAAATGGCACATCTTCTAATTCATCATCTTTAAATGGAATGCCATAACGATCACGAAAGGCAATTAAAGATTCTTTTGCAGGTTTTTTTAATTGATGTGCGATATTCATGCTTTCACCACTTTTGCCTAATCCATATCCTTTTACAGTTTTAACTAAAATTACTGTAGGTTGTCCTTTATGTTTAACTGCAGCAGCATAGGCTGCATATACTTTTTGTTGGTCATGACCACCACGGTTTAAACGCCAAATGTCATCGTCGGTCATATTTTCAATCAGTTTTTCAAGTTCTGGATACTTCCCAAAAAAATGTTCGCGCACATAGGTACCGCCTTTAGCACGATAGTTTTGATAATCTCCATCTAATGCTTCTTCCATACGTTTTCGTAAAATTCCATCTTTGTCACGTGCTAATAGTGGGTCCCAGTTTTCCCCCCATAACACTTTAATTACATTCCAACCTGCACCTCGAAAACTGCCTTCAAGTTCCTGAATAATCTTTCCATTGCCACGCACAGGGCCATCTAAGCGTTGTAAATTACAATTAATGACGAAAATTAAATTATCCAATTCTTCTCGAGCTGCTAACGTAATGGCACCCAGCGATTCCGGTTCATCCATCTCGCCATCACCAGTGAATACCCAGACTTTTCGATCAGATTTGTCGATAATGCCCCGATCATGTAAATACTCCATAAAACGCGCTTGATAGATCCCCATAATAGGTGCCAAACCCATAGAGACGGTTGGAAACTGCCAAAAGTTTGGCATCAACCAGGGGTGTGGATAAGAGGATAAACCTTTGCCTTCAACCTCCCTTCGATAATGCTGTAGTTGTTGTTCTGAAATTCGGCCCTCCAAATAGGCGCGAGCATACACACCAGGTGCCGCATGGCCTTGAAAATAAACTAAATCCCCTGCAAACGATTCAGTAGTGGGACGAAAAAAATGATTAAAACCAATACTTATCAACGTGGCCGCAGATGCATAGGTCGATATATGCCCGCCAAGTTCAGGAAACTTTTTGTTGGCGCGCACCACTGTCGCTAAAGCGTTCCAGCGTTCCAGTGAACGCACACGATGTTCCATGAGCGGATCACCGGGGAGTCGTTCTTCTTGATCCACGGGAATGGTATTTACATATGCCGTAGTATTTCGAAACGGAAGATTGATTCCAGATATTCTTGCACTATGGATGAGTTCTTCAATAATAAAATGCGCGCGCTCTGGGCCTCCATGCCGTACTAATGCCTGCAATGCATTTAGCCATTCTTGCGTTTCTTGTGGATCTGTATCGTTCATATAGTAACTAGTTTTAATTTTTTTTAATTAAGATTCATTTTTTAGAAATATTGAATAAGAACTCCATATTGTATTTTTTCTTACATGTCTGAAATATAATTAGCTCTATTTATGGTCTGTATAATCGCGTACCTACTATTACTTTTTATCTTTATAGGCCTACTACAATTATAAAACAAGATGCCCAACATAATTAATGATGGTCTTGGACTAGCAATGACAGGTGGTGGTGCGCGTGCCGCCTACCAAGTTGGTGTACTAAATTTTATCTGCAAAAAACACAAAACCTTTAGGCCCCCTATTATTACAGGTGTTTCTGCAGGTGCGGTAAATGCGGTTCATCTTGCAGCTTACCAAGGAACTTTCAGTGATGCTGTGCAAGAACTATCGACTTTATGGTTGGAATTAAGTACCGATAAAGTATTTCGCACAGACAGCGGATATTTTTTCAAAAATTTTATGCGTTGGGGATTAAGTTTTATTTTAGGGGGCAGTGAAGTAGCTCCCAGATCACGAAGCTTATTAGATAGTGCACCTCTTCGGAAGTATTTAGAAACGAAACTAAGCTCAAAAGCTTCAGATCCAATTTCAGACATTCAGCAAAATATTGATAGCGGCTTATTACAAGTGTTAGGTATTACCAGTACTAACTATGGAACCGGTAAAGCCATCACTTGGGTGCAGGGGCAGGTTGAAGAACATTGGGCACGTCCTCGGCGAAGAAGTGAAAACACCCTAATAACGATTGAACATATAATGGCATCAACTGCTTTGCCAATTGTTTTTCCTGCGATTCGTTTAGACGATGGTTGGCATGGTGATGGTGGAATTCGCTCAATTGCACCCCTTTCTCCCGCCATGCATTTAGGTGCTTCAAAAATTCTTGCAATCTCCACCCGTTTCCGAGGTGGCCAAGTAACACCGGATGAAAACGTAATTGAAGGATATGTGCCTGCTGCGCAAATCATAGGTATTTTATTAGACTCAATCTTTTTAGATTTACTGGATTACGATGCTGCCAATATGAATCGAATAAATGAAATGTATGAAGAGATTTCTGAACATACACGTGATCGTTTCAGACAAATCAACTTATTAATTCTTCGACCCAGTGAAGATTTAGGTAAGCTTGCCAGTCAATATGAAATTCAATTGCCACAACCCTTTCGTTATTTCACACGTGGGTTTGGCACACGTGATACAAAAAGCCCAGATTCACTTTCTTTATTAATGTTTCAACCTGGCTACTTGAGTCATTTAATTAAATTAGGCGAACAAGATGCAGAAGAGAATGAATTACAAATAGAAGAATTTTTGAAGGAGAAGTTTTAATAGTAGCAGTAGTAATGAAAGCCCCATGGATCCATCCACAAGGCTTCCACAAATGCCACTGGAGTTGGAACAATGTGGCACTTAAATAGTAACTCTTTTTTAAAGAATGTGGTAGTACTAGGTCAATAACTGTTTGTATTTCTATGATTTTTATAGGTTATATCTAGGCAAATTGTGATGAGATTCACATTATGTCGCAACCAAATAATTACTGACTATTTGTGTCTATTGAATTTGAATTCTTACTCTTCCACAAATTTTAATGTACCAAAAATTTCTAAGTTCTGATTCATACCTATATAAGGTAAGCCCAACTCATCCAACCATTTAATACCATCCTGTTCACCTTTTAACATCGCAATTGTAGAAGAAGTCCCAGCAACGACACACTGATCAGCATACACACTTGTACATGCCAGGCTTTGCACCGGCCAACCAGTTTTTGGATTCAATATATGGGCATAGCGTTTTCCACCAACCATCATAAAACGTTCATAGTCGCCGCTACTCGCCAGTCCTCCTTGCTCTAAAAATACAAAAGACATAGGAATTTCGGGGTTGCGCGGATGTCGAACACCAATTTTCCATGCATTACCATTTGGATGTGGGCCAACAATGCAAATATCACCCCCCAAATTAACCAATCCATGTTGAATCCCTTCTTGACGGCACACATTTACTGCTACATCAGCCGCATATTCTTTTACGTAACCACCAAAATCTACTTCCATGCCTTTTTGCGGCAAACACAAAATTGGCTTATTCCAACTAAGCTTATCCCAACCAATTAAGGGTAAAAGTTTGTCAATTTCTTCCTGAGAAGGTAATTGGTTCGATCGAAAATTCCACGCTTTCCGTAAAATTCCAGAACTAATATCGAACAAGCCATCACTTTGCTCAAACCCTACTTGGGCATAATTTAATAGAAGTGATGTTTCTTCATCTAGTTCAATTCCATTTTTATCACCCGCGTATTGATTAATTTTCGTGGTAACACTGTCATCACGATAACGCGAATATTTTTTTTCTAGGCGTTGTAACTCTGCAATCGCCCGATCAGCGACATGACTCGCAAATTTTTTTTCTTCTGCATAAAGGCGGAACTCGCATGGCGAGCCCATTGCTTTGAAGGGAAAGGTATGCAGTTCCAAAATTGGAATATATAAAAAGAAAACAGTGTACTAAATTTAAAACACGGTTACATGGAAGTAATAAAGTGAACCGCAACTAGACTACAAATTAAAATTTATAATCAATGCCAAAACTAAACAATGTGTAATCTAGTAATGATGGATTCTCAACATCAACTGTTTGTATGGAATAAGATTTATCACTGATATAACGTTCAGCCGAGGTTCTAATTGTCCAATTCCCGATGGTTTCAGAAATTCCTAATCGAAAAGCGATGGAACCATAGGGTGAAAGCCGATAATCACTAGAATACTCACCATCGCTGCGTACTGTGCGATAAAACGGCTCATAAAAATCAGCTTGAGTTTGTGAATAATATCGGATGGAGGCATCAAATCCCCATCCTGTAAGAGTCTGTTTGTATAAGCCTAAGTCTAATGTATGCGAGCGTACATCCCAATCATCATAAAAAAATCGATAATCAACATGAAATGCGGCTTCAAGTAATTCGGAATACCGGCGTAATCGTGTAGAAAAAGTATATTGCGTTCGCTCGTCGGGTCGACTGTCTGGTAGCACGGCACCCGCGACCCAGGCTTGTTTATAAGGATCTGATAAAAAGCCATCAAAATAAGAAACGCCAAGTGTCGCTTGCAACACAGTATATTTATTAATGACTTGAGTAACCCCACCAAAGATGGAGTAATTCTCTTTATCTTCGTTGTCGACGCGTATCGTGCCTTCTTCCTGAGTAGGATCAATTTCGTCAAAGGAAACTGCAATACCGCCTCTTACCGAAGTCGCTTTATTCGGAAATTCATATTCAACTTCAAGGCTCCCACTAATGGCTTCATAATCCTCTTCCGTTGAAAATCCTACGGAAGGTGCAACCGTGTAATTGTCTCCAAAATATTCGGCGCCAAAAGAAAAATCATAACGTGTGTCATCAATAGTAGCACCACTCATTACCACCAGTGGATCTCCTGTCGCATTAATTGTATCTGTAGGACGTACATACCAAGGTGAAGAACCACTCATATCGTCATAGGTAAATCCACCATTAAGCTGCCATTTCTCATTCAGTGGATACAAAAATTCTATTTGTGCGACATCAATTTCATAGCGGCCACGATCACCAACATTTGGGTCGGCATCACCACTTGGAATGGAATCTTCGTCATAACGTGTGTATTGAAATGAAAGTGAAGGCTGATTTTCTGCCACCGCCGCTTTTACACTTGAACTAATACCAGGGAGTGTCATCGCTGCTGAGGTTAAAGCTGCTAATGTCGGGCTAATTCCGCTTGATTTATTTTTCATTTAAATTTTTTGAATTTTTTTACCTAGTTACAACCACAACCGCCACCACCAGCTCCATAGCCGCCAGAGGACCCTTCTTTACTAAAATACACATGTTCTTGAAGTTGCCCGGCAAGAGCATCTGGTTCCCATGCCATTTCTTTTTTGGCAAGAATTCCACGCTCCCATGGTTTAACCGTGGTGCAAGCAGAAAATGTCAGTACAACTAGAGCCGTAATACCTAGGATGGTTAACTTTTGAAATAAATTTTGCATGGAAAATTTATTGAGCGATTAACTGTTCGATTTTGATTCTTAGTTTTTCAATATCGCCTTCCTTAAATGCAGCATGCACATATTGAACAACCCCATTTTTATCCACCAGATAAGAAGTTGGCATTGCCTTCACACCAAATACTCCAGGCAACACTCCTTTAGGATCTTTAGCAATGGGGTAACTTACAGGATGTTTTTCTAAAAACTTTTTTGCATCTTCCGTATTTTCATCAACATTAATCGCAACTATTTCAAAATTTGCTGTGCCAATTTGACGACGAAGCTCATTATATTTTGGTAACGATTTAAGACAGGGTGGACACCACGATGCCCAAAAATCGACTAACACAACTTTGCCTCGATAATCTTCTAGTGCAACATTTTTACTTCCATCAATGGTGCGCGCTTTAAACGAAGGAACATTATCGCCAACAGAGATTGCAGAAACTGTAAACGGAATAAAAATTAAAAATGAAATTGTAATGAAATTTAGAAAACGAAAATTCATGTCACACCTCTTTGTACATGGAAGTCAATTCGATAATGTTGAATGAGCTTCTAATATAAATTTTATTTAAAGATTTAGTTTTGCCTTCCAATATTCAGCCATCTGGATGACTCTTGTTAGATAAGAATTTTCAGGTTTTAGGGAGATGAATTAAATATGTAACGCACTGAGTGGATTTAATTTTCAGACCAAAATCACTAAGGTCTACGGATAAAAATCCTATCACTTACAGTGCATGAAAAATGTACTCCAACTCCAACTGAATATTGAATTCAGTACAAAACTATACAAGTGAACGAAAAGGGTTGAGGCCCATTTATCCGGAATATTTTACAGCCCATCCTTCCTGAACAGACCATAAGTGCTTAGATCAGTTTGATGCAGCTAATGCCTGATCCAAATCTGCAATAATGTCTTCAGCATCTTCTAAGCCAATGGAAAGTCTAACTACATCAGGCCCCGCACCTGCAGAAATTTGCTGTTTTTCAGTTAACTGTCGATGCGTAGTAGATGAAGGATGAATAATTAAGGAGCGTGTATCTCCAATATTGGCAAGATGTGAAAGTAGTTTTGCATTACTTACAACACCTAAACCCATATCGTAGCCACCGCTCACTCCAAAAGTAAAAACTGATCCGGCACCTTTCGGACAATATTTTTGATGCAGTGAATAAAACTCATTTTCAGGTAACCCTGCATAAGAAACCCAAGTAACATTTGGATGAGTTTGTAACCACTTTGCAACTTCTAGCGCATTGTCTGCATGTTTTTGCATACGCAGAGGCAGTGTTTCTGCTCCTGTAAGTGATAAGTAGGCATTCATTGGAGACATGCTCGGGCCCAAATCACGCAAGCCTACCGCAATACAGTAAAAAGTATAGGCGAGTTCACCAAATGTCTCTTGGAACTTTAGCCCATGATAGGCACTGCAACTATTTACTAAATCTGGATACTTATCATTTTGGGACCAATCAAATTTACCACTATCAACTACTACTCCTCCCATAGCATTGCCATGCCCAGAAATAAATTTAGTTGTAGAGTGCACCACAATGTCAGCTCCAAATTCTATTGGTCTACATAAGACTGGGGATGGAAGTGTGTTATCGACAATACATGGGATGCCAGCATCATGTGCGATTGCAGCAATGGCTTCGATATCACATACCACTCCACCTGGATTGGCTAAACTTTCAGTAAATACAGCTTTGGTTTTGTCATTAATTGCTTTGCGAAAGTTTTCCGGATCAAGAGGATCTACGAAAGTAACGTTCCAACCAAACTTTCTAAAACTATGACCAAACTGTGTGATCGAACCACCATATAACTTATTAGAAGCAACAAATTCATCTCCACTACTCATAAGCGCAAATAATGCTAAAAGCTGAGCAGAATGACCTGATGCTGTGCACGTTGCTGCAACTCCACCTTCTAAACTAGCAACTCGATCTTGAAACACACTTACCGTAGGATTTGTGAGCCGTGAATAAATGAATCCTACTTCTTCTAATCCAAATAATGCGGCTGCATGATCAGCATCGTTAAATACAAATGCCGTAGATTGGTGAATAGGTGTTCCTCTTGCACCAGTACTTGGATCCGGTGTTGCACCGGCATGTATTGAACGTGTTGAAAATCCTAGTTGAGATTTATTACTCACATTGACTCCTTAGATAATTATTAAGTGGTTAATCTAACTGTGTATTTAGCTATTAACGATGTATGGCTGACTTAATTTTGTTCCAACAAGTGCCCATTACTGTTTAATTTCGTTCAAAACTCGTCATGTTTTAATGATTGGCAGTGTATCGAAAATCACAGCCTATCTCTAAATTAGTACCGTAAAAATATACATTTATGATAAATACTGCGGTTTTGGGTAACTGGTCTGATATATGCAACCTATGTAGTAAGGACACAATTTACAGGGAGTACGCCTATGTTACGCCTAAGTCATTTTTTGATCTTTTCCGTTCTGCTGTCATCAATTTTGGGCACAGCAGCAATTGCTGGAGAACATCCTGAAATTGTCCGATTTTGTACTTGGAAAGCCAATGCAGCCAGAGTTATCGCCATGAACCGTGATATTGGATTAGATGAAGTTCAACTCACTGGATACTATTTAGAACAAAATAATAGTTATGACGAACAAAAAATTGTGTTGGATTTAATTAGTAAAATTTACGGCACCTATCAATTTGTAAGTAACGATACCATTTACTCACAAACACGTAAAACCTGCGTCCGAGATTTTTATATGGATCCAGCTAAAAAAGTAATCGTATCTCACTAAAACAAACGATTACTTTAATGCCATTAACCCTTTAAGGATCAGGGTTAAAGTTCTAATTTACGTGATTCTTTTCACAATTCGTTATTTTTAACTAAATAGCGCCTCGGAAATGTAAACAATCCTATATTATTTACATTATCTACACTTTTTTAAAATTAAAATAATGAGTGCCAGCGCCTTCAGCCTTGCAAAAGAGCATGACTCTTCCCTGTCACCAGATAGTTACAACCGCAAGGTGCTCGATACCATTTATAAAATAATTTCGGATGATTCAAAGTTTATTTTGATTACAAGTGAACATTGTGATTATAAAAATAGACTAGTAAAAAATATCGGGGTAGAGATCGCTGCAAATTCACGTTTAATTTTTATGCGGTGTAATAAACTATCTTTAAATCATTCTACTAATAGAAAATTATCGACACATAAAAATAAACAAAACAGTTCGCTAGATATAAATTACATCATAGACCACATAAAAGGCTCCGCAAGTCTTAACGAAAAAATAACTGTTTTACTTGACAATGCAGACGCGTTAAAAATTCAGCAGCTCAATACAATTGTTAGTGCTTCAAAAGAATTAGTAGATAACAATAGTGATATTAAATTAATTTTAACGGGATCTACTGAATTTAAAGATGAATTAATATCAAGTGTAACGTTTTTAGAAAATGAGCTCGTAACTATTTCTATTGATAAACTAACTGAAGATACAATTTTAGAATTTATTGCAAATAAAAGTTATCAAATTGAATCTAATATTAAACGTATTACATTTGATGAGGAATCACTAGGGATAATAATTGATTTTATTGGAAACGACTTAAATAAATTAGATGTTTTATTAGAATGGTGTTCATTCGTTGCTGCCACTGAACAGTTAGAGGAGTTTACGGAAGAAAATGCTTGCCACATCTTAGACTTGTTAGAGCAACACTCTATAAAATATGAAATAGATTTAAAACACGCTTACCCTCCCTTAGCCTATGAAGATGATACAGAAAATGAATCTGAAATCATCGCCGAAAAAGAGACTATAAATGAAAATGAAGCAGCTGAAATAACAAAGATACCTACTATTACTACACTAGCCGAATCAGCAAACAATAGTAACAAGCCAGTTTTTGAAATAGTGAGTGATGAGATACCCAAATTTAATGTAAAAAAAATTGATACCTTTCCTGGCAAAAAACCTTTATTCATTGCCCTTACAACTGGACTCATTATATTTGTTAGTTTAGTTCATTTTTCTCCGATTAATAAAAAATCTACATCGATTCATGCAGTAGAAATTTCTTTAGAAAAAAATGTATCTCAAAAATTGAGTATCGACATTGCTGCTGAAGACATATCTGCTACTGATCTTGAGCCAATCAATAGTACAGAGCAGACATCATTAAATATTATCCCGCCAAATGTACAAACAAATTTAAATGAAGAATCCAAGACCCATGTGGCTATTGAAAATCAAGTGAAAGAAAATGAACTAGATGCTCACGTGCAAGTTGAGGAAACCGTCATTGAAAAAAAGTCAGAAAACTTGTCCAACGATTTTCAAGTGTTACTCAACATAGCAAAATTACAATTTGATAATAAAAAATTAACCTCACCTAGCGGGGATAACGCATACGAAACCTATCATACGATTTTATCTATGGATCCAAATAATGCTGATGCAATTAAAGGTGTTGATGATATACATGCAAGATATGTGAGCTGGGGGAAACATTACGAAAATAGCAATGATTTAAAACGTGCAAAATATTTTTACAGCAAAGCCTTAGAAATATATCCGCACGATCAAGCCATTAAAGAAAGCATTCGCAAATTAAGTCATAAAAAAACTACAAATCCTCAAGAGAATAAATCGTTCCCCTATTACGAGCCATTTAACTAGTCATCTCTTAAATTCATTGTTTGTATGTTGAGTAAAGATTTGTTAACGGTTTCATTGAATGGCTCTGCTATCTTGGAATACGATAGAAATAAAATACTATCTAAAAAACAAGGTGAATCTCTCGATTTAATGAATGATAAACTAGACCAGGGAATTACGTTAAACAATCAATTTCTAGCTAATCCAACCAAAGAACAAAGAATCGAATTTGTAGCTGCTAATTTAGTCTCAGCTATAATGAATGAGGAAGATACGTTGGCAGCAGCAAGCTGTGCCTATATCGCGACCGCCTTGCCAGATTTGAAACAGCTAAAAGCTATTGAACAAGACGGAGAAATTATCATAGCACTTGATTTTATTCGGCCTTATCAAGATGAGACTCACTTAACCTTTACGCCCATCGAAAAATTAACTCGACGACCCCATTAAACCTTATTCAAAAATCGAGTTAATGCTCAATTCCAAATTAAGATTGCTGCCCCGGCGATCAGGACAAAAAGTGCGAGTAATAAATTTACGGTCATGAAACTAACTGTGCATATGCTTTTGTCTAGCATGCATTATTTTAATCAAATCCGCTGATCACAGAGGTATCAAGTCAATTAGACATCCGACAAAGTTCGTTTTGCTCAATATTTAGGTAATGGTTTATAACTACCTACCTTCAGCGTGGGGATGTTTTTCAAGCAATTGATGCACTCGCTAATTAAAGTTTATTCATAAAAATCAATGATTTAAAAAAATTTATCGCCTAATGTTGTATAAATACAACAATACTCACTGGATAGTTACCCTTCTAGATAAACTTTTGCTATCAAACATTATTGAGTCGCAAAAGGATTTAATTAATTAATACAACAACTTATCAATGTTGATGGTAGTTGTATAATAACAACAATATTTGCTTGACTTGATACCACTGACAGGGCAATCTGTCGCACAAATACAACGCTTGTTGTATTTATCTTGAAATGGAAAAGTTAGCAGGGATGCTGATTTTTTCTTTTCAAGTCGAGATGAATCTTACAGAGGGAGGGAAGCGCTTAAGGTTTACACCGAAAGCCTGACTAATGTTTGAGTCATCTTCGTTAGGAAAATTACTCGAGTATTTTTCTTTTTTCTTATAACAAATATGAAGAGGAGTATCTTCAATGAAAAGTAAACTACTAGGATTTGTCCTGGCTGTTTGCGCGCTTTCACTATCCAGTGGTGTATTCGCAAAAGAATATGACATTCTGAAAGATGGTGGATATGGCTGTTGTGGTGGCTTATTAGGGCCAGGCAGCTTTGTCATACGTAATGCAACCGGACAATTTAGTTTAGGTATGGTCAACCGCTTCATCCCTACCTATGAGCATGACTGGGACTTTGGCCTGAGAGAGGCGATCGTCGATCAAGGTGGTGCCCGTACAGTTCCAGATGATAACATTGGTGCTGACTGGGGCCGTATTCACTTTGCGGAAGGCGGCTTGTTAGGCGGTGACTATATTCGTAATGAGTTCAATATGTTCTTCAACTGGTTATCCAATGATGGTCGAGCCAGTTTTCACGCACATGCCGCTTATGACAACTTGCTGGATGTAGCTTCAGGTGACTCTGGCGGTAAAGTAGGTGCAGGAACCAGTGACTTCGGTATCGAACGTTTGAATGGTTCTATGCTGCTTACTGACACCTTACGCTTACATGCTGGTTTTGAATTTGTGGATGTGGACACTGTCGGTGGTGCGGCCTTAATGTTTGGTGATGACACCGCAGCCTTATGGCTAGTGGGTAAACCCAACGATAAAATGTGGTTTAACATTGGCTACCATGTATTCAATGAACGAAACAAGTTGTCCCGTCCCGGTGAAAATGCATTCCAAGCAGCCGCTGGTGAATGTGCCGGTGACTTTGGTGGCTTTGGCGGAGGTCAAACCGCTGGAGCAGGTCTTGCTTGTGGCGCTACAGACAATGATGACCGTGAAGCAGTTATGGGCTTTGCTGATCTTGCACTGGGCAATGGTAATTTACGTTTGATGTATGCCTATGATAAGTCTGCGAACGAAGTCGTTGCAGATCTAAATGCATTCTTAAATAACAATATTGCCGCTTCTGGCTTTGTAGAAAAATCAGACTTTGATGTGCATCACTTTGGTGCCTACTGGAATGCCTCATGGGGCAATTTAAGTACCCATTTAGGCGCTTACTACAATACTGGTGAAGCTGACATTAACAATGGTGCAACACTTGTTAACTTTGTTGATGGTGTAACAGCAGTGGATGATTCGTTTGATGTTAATGCTTATGCATTCTCTGCCTATGCAGCACTTCAAGTTACCGACAAGCTCAATCTTCGCCTTGATGGTATTTACACCTCAGGTGATGATGATGGTGACGATGATGACTTGGAAGGCTTCATCTGTGTCATGTGTGACCAACGCTTCTCCTCCTGGGGTGGTGAAAACACCTTTGTAGGGGATGGCAACTTCATGCTAGGTCTTCCAGTATTCTCTCACTTGCCAGAAGGATTAGGTAATGGTACCCCGGTTAAAGTAGGTGGTATTGCCAACTTTGACGGCGGCTTCTCAGGTGGTGCTGGCCGTGGTGATAATCCCGGTTATGCTGAAATTTCTGCGGTTGCAACCATGCAACTCAAGCCACATGTAAAATTCAAATCACGTCTCCGCTATATGCGATGGAACGAAGACTTTTATGTAGCTCGTAACTCATCTGTAGCTGGATTTACGCCTGGTGTTGGTGGTGTATCTGCGACTGGTTATGTAGAAGTTGATGAAGAAGAAATTGGCTGGGAGTGGTCCAACCAGTTGGACTGGGGTTTAACTCCAAATACAACGGTTAAAACTCAGGCTTCTGTGTTCTTCCCCGGTGATGGGGTTGAAGAACTGATTGAAGCTTATGCCGGTCAAGAAGAAGACGAAGAAGCTGTGCGTTTAGCCATGGAATTCGTCTGGGCCTTCTAAATTACTGATTAAATCAGTATAGAAAACCCCCGACTTGTTCGGGGGTTTTTTTTGGAGTCAGGGTTCATCATTGTTGCCAAATGCACGATATGGTACAGTTTTTAAACAAATAAACGGTAATTCACAGCCTCATGACTAATCGAAATTTCATAACATATACAGCTTCAATTTTAAGTCTAGTTTTATTCGCTAGTTGTTCTTCCATGCCTTTTTTCGGGGATGGTGATGAAGACCAACTCATTGCGGAGGCGGATGTTGAAGAAATAGAAGCTGAAAAAGAGAAAAAATCTCCGGTCGATATCAACAGTACAGTGAAACGAGAAGGGGAAGCCTATTCTCCTGCAGAACAATATAAAAGAGTTACTAATCCTAAATTACTCAACTCTGAGTATTTTTTAAATGAGCATAAAGCTGGTGGTCATCGCGGTGCCCGTGAACGACAAGAAGCCAAGGATAAAGAAAAACAAAAAATTGATGCTTTACAAAGTGAAGTGGATGCTTTGAAAGAGGCTATGATCTCGCTTAAAAAAGCAGAAGATCAAGGTGGAATTGATTATCAAAAAAATCAACCTGCTTCAACGGCCGCTGCAAACTCTTGTAGTAAAGAGGATGTCACATTTTATATTGATAAAGGATTTACTACCGATCAGATCACTCAGATTTGTGGTGGCTAAATTAAGCATCAGTAAAAAACTTTTGCATTTGCTTTCCTAATTCTTTGCAAGAAGCTTCTTGTATGTCCCCTCCCATTGGTATCGGTAGGGCCACGATGGGTAGTATCGGCATATAGATTGTACTCGTTCCACCAACATTTAAATCAACAATTGCTTCTTGTTTTTTTAAATCCCAGATCTCAATAACATAGCTTGCTTGTTTATCAAAGGTGGCTAAACCAGGCATACCAACCAGCAGTGGCGCAACACTACATGCACCACATTCTTTTTTATTCACATCTACTGTATTTCCGGTAAGTAACACCATATATCGAACATGTAATGAATTAATTTTTTCAGTAATTAACGGTTTTTCCAAAATACTTCTTAATTGAACAATGTCACTTGGAAAGCGTTCTGGCTCAAACCAAGGATACATTGCATTAATAAATTCTTGATTATCTAGATAAGAATCCTGAGGCAACATTGCTTTTATTTTCTTTATGACGCATTTGGTAAATTTTTTCTCTGTTTCATTTCCCGCTGCAATACTCTGTGATAACACTGTAACTTTACCTTGTTCTATTGTATTTTTTTGAGTCAACATAGTTCCTTCAACATTAGTTGATACACAGCCAGCATGTATTAAAAGTACAGGTATAAATGTAAATACTCGTTGTAATTTTTGATGTTTATGTAACATAGCCGACTAATTTTTTTGAGAGCGGGCTTGCAGTATATAATTATTTTTACTGGCCTCAATAAAACTGAAGATAAGATCGGCTAGTGCATCACGTATTGCAACTTCGCTCGCTTCTTTTATAAGGGGGGCAGGATTGGCTTCTGCATCGTAAGATTGGCCTTCACCTTTGATTTTCCAATGGTGCAGTAAAATATTTTTGTCAGTTTCTACCTTAATGTCATATTCAACTTCGACTAAAAATAAATAGGGTATACCTGTATATTCTCTTTCATAAATTGTAAATGAATCCATTTCCACGATTATTAATGCGTCATATCCCATCGGAATTGAATTTGGGCTATCAACCATCTTGGTATCGACAAATAATTGATTAAATACTTTATCGAACCCCGCAGTCTGGGCAGCATCAAGATATACCGTCAAATCGCCAAACTTTGGCACCCTTACTTCTGCTGTTACATTTTGCATACTTTCATCGAAGTAAATCGCCATCACAGTAGGTAGTGTGGGCACTAGCGGAACCGGTACCGTCTCCTCTTGCAAATGAATGTGATTACTACAACCTATCGTCACTACAACAGAAATGACAACTGGGATTAGTTTATAAAGCTTAAGCACATTTTTTATATGCTAAATATTCAACACACTTTTTATTTATTTCTTGAAATGAATTGTAGAAGTTTTTTCCAACAAGAAATACGACATATACACAAGGGTAATAACGACAATTTTAGTTCAACAAAACATTACATTTTGTTCAAACCATTATGCGGGAACCATTTAAAGGGTCTTCAGGTACCGATAGAAAACCGATACCGGTTTGAAATTCAACTACCAGATTGATCTAATGTTTACCTGGTTCTAACTTTACACCACGTCGTTCTTTGTGCACATAGGCAAGAATAGCGGTCATCTTAGGGTCCCCAGCCGCAAGCTCTTCGCCTTCTAGTGGATTTCGAATACACCAATTAATCATTTCCCAAAGTTGTGCAACGTGGCCTAATTGTTTTTGAAATTTAGGGTAGGTTTCAGGATGAATATTTGCTGCATTTGGATGGCATTGTGCACATACCACTCCATTGGTTCCCAATTTTGGATCCGTGAAATGTGAACGTCCTTCAGCAGCAACTTTTTCATATTGAGCCAACCAGCGATCCGTGTCTTCTTGAGTGAACTCATCGGCAGTTACAAGCATAGAAGTAACATATATCGCTATAGTGCCAACAACCAAGATACTTATTTTTTTCATTTTATTATTAACTCCTAAGTTCAGTAATGAGTTTGAGGTAAGATTCGCTTACTTGGATCTTGAAAAGATACATCTTCCGGATGTCCTTTTTCTTTGTTGAAGGCTAGTACACGATTCTCATTACTATATAAGTTGTAATGCAGGTCTATGCGCCCAGTGTGTACATTCACAAACTCCCACCCAGTTGCATCGCGTTCGTCAAATGGATCGGCGCGATTCATGGGCACGGTAAGCACGGGCATGTGACTTTCGGCTTGTGTGTAACTTCTTGGATACGGCCATGGCCATGCGGTGGCCATTACTGAACTGAATGCAATGTTGCCGATCTGGTTGTATTGTATTTGATGCACATGTCCGTAGATCACATTTACTTTGTCATATGGTTTGAGTAGAGCTTGTACATCTTCAGCATCATCCGTCCAGAAATTCCAATTTTTGAAAATTTTCTGCAACGGTGAGTGAGAAAGAACTACCAATGGTGTATCTTTGCTAACGTTGCTTAAGTCTTGCTTCAACCAATCGATTTGTTTTTGCCCCACCATGAATGGCGAACCGTTTGGATTATCTAAACCTGCCATTTCGGCCATGCGTTGTTCACCCGTCTCGTAGCGATTCATCCATTCGTCATGCGTCAGAATGCTGTTAAGTACAACAAAGTGCACACCTTTATGATCAAAGCTGTAGTGTTGTGGACCAAACAGCTCACTCCAATACTCACCATTATCAAGATAATAATCATGCTCACCCATGACCATATAGGTTTTATAGTTCAATGCTGACAACATTTCTGCACCATGATCCAGTTCGGGCTTGGTAGCTAGTTGCGCCAAATCTCCGCCAAATATTACAAAATCGGGCTTGGGTTCCAATAAATTGGTTTCTGCTACAGCTCGTATCAAACCACGATCCCAATTGCGCACAAATTTGTTGCCTTTTATATGTTGAATATGCGAATCGGAAATGTAGGCAAAAGTAAAATCTTCTGACGATTTTGCGCCTGCTAATTTCACAATGCTCATAGGCATCATGCCAGCGATAACTCCGGTGCTGGCCGCTTTAATAAATTTTCGTCTGTCATTATTCATAAGTGCCTCCGAAATTATTTCTTAGTCTTTGCATTTTTATGTTCAGGGCTTGTCAGCGCTTCCATAAATGCAACCAAATCATCAATTTGTTCATCGCTTAAATTAAGAGGACGAATCCCACCTGCAATAAATGCGTTCACTTCATCACCTTCATTTGTAACACCACCATTATTGTAGTGTTCTACAACTTCTTTTAAGGTCTCCAAACTTCCATCGTGCATATAAGGCGGTGTTACCGCGATATTGCGAAGTGTAGGAGTTTTAAAACCGCCCATGTCACTTAAGTCATCAGATACTGCAAATCTACCTAAATGAGATGTATCAGCATCCGTTAGCACAGTTACATCAACATCAGCACCATTAACTTTCGCTACCAAAAATGCACTTGCAAGTTTTGGCACTTTAGTTTGAATATTATTAATCCCAATACCAATATTGTGAAACTTATGATCTGTAAACACGGCATGATCTTGCTCAATGGTATGGCATGAAACACAACGCCCTTGTTTTATGAATACATCAAAGCCGCGAATGGCTGCTTCACTCATAGCATCTTTTTCGCCACCAAAATGCCAACGATCAAATGGGGAGTTGCCAGAAACCTGGATGCGTTCAAAAGCAGCAATCGCTTTGGTAACCTCTTTCATCGTAATGTTTTCTGCGCTTACATTAAAAATACTTTTAAATGCTTTTACATAGTCTTTATCGTTTCTAACAATTTTTAATAAGGCATCATGATCAGGTAATGCCATTTCAACTGGGTTTAGAAATGGATGTAATGCTTGATCTTCTAGGTCTGGTGAGCGTCCATCCCAAAATTGGGTTTTATTAAATGCAGCATTAACTACGGTCGGTGCATTTCTTGTTCCCGTAAGTTTGTTAATTCCTTCTGAAACGCTTAAAGGCCCATCTGTAAATGCTTTGTCAGGTGCATGGCAAGTACCGCAACTCACATCGCCTGTTGAACTAAAGCGTTTATCCTCAAATAGACGTTCCCCTAATGCGATTTTTGCTTCCGATTGAGGGTTATTCTCAGGGACAGGAACTTCTGGTAACCCTAACAAAGAATTTGCATTCACGAGACCAAACAAAGATAAGCCTATGACCAATAAGACTACTCTCATGTTGTTGTTTCCTCCGACATTAAGTGATTTATTCTAATTTTTTACACACTCTATAATGTGAAACTTGAACTCCTCAGTTCCACAAACACTGTGCCAGTGTATGAATAGTATAGTGCACCCTCTACGGATCTGCAGCATATGTCGATGTGACAAGCACGCAGAAAGTCGGGTGAATTTTGATCAAGAAATATGCGGCGAATGAAATAATACCCTATGAATCAATCACTTGCATCCAACAACAAAGAACTGCTGGTCATCGCTGGTGGTTTATCTATTCCCATCAGTTCAAGAATAGTGGGTGCAACTGCACTTAAGCCTTGACCATTTATTAAATTTTTAAATTCTTTATCTATTACTAAGCAAGGAACTGGATAGGTTGTGTGTTGGGTATGTGGTTCATTCGTGATTGGATCTACCGTCTCATCGCAATTCCCATGATCCGAAGTAAGTACAACTGAAATTCCTTTCTCAACCGCCGCATCGAGCACGCGTCCCACATGTAAATCTAATGCTTCTATGGCTTTTATGATGGCATCCTGTTTCGCAGTATGTCCTACCATGTCACCATTGGCAAAATTCGTAACAATTAAAGCATAGGCATCATTATTGATGGCTTTAATAACCTCGTCTGCAACTTCTTCAGCGCTCATTTCCGGTTGTAAATCGTAGGTTGCCACTTTAGGCGATGGAACCATTTTTCGATCCTCGCCTTCATATGCTTCTTCCTGTCCACCGTTTAAAAAATATGTGACATGTGGATACTTTTCTGTTTCAGCACAATGAAATTGATATAGCCCTTGTTCACTCACAACTTCGGCAAGATTAGATTCTGGTTTACGTGGTGGAAAAATTACGGGCCCCAAAAATTCTTTACTATATTTTGTCATCTTAGTAAGTTTAATCAGCTCATAATTTTCGCCACGGTCAAAAGCTGTAAAATTTTCTTTTGCTAATGCTTTACTCAACTGAAGAGGTCGATCATTTCTAAAATTAAAAAATAAGACTTCGGATTCACCGGTCATAGGCACCGTGCCATCGATTACAGTGGGTAAAATAAATTCATCGGTTTCTCCACGCGCATAAGCCTGTTCAATGGCATCCATTGGGTTTTTGGCTTTTTCTCCTTTTGCTTTTACTAATGCCTCCCAGCCCTTTCTTGTGCGCTCCCATCTTCGATCTCGATCCATCGCATAGTAGCGCCCCATTACGGTAATGATTGCGCCTTTTGCTTCCGTCAGCGGTGGGGATAATTGTTGAATATACTTTGCAGCATTTTTGGGTGGACAATCACGACCATCCGATATCATATGTACATATGGTTTTACCTGTACTTCATTGGATAGATTTATTAATGCGATTAAATGATCAATATGCGAATGTACACCTCCATCAGATACAAGACCAATTAAATGTATATGCCCTTCTTTTTTCTTTGCATTATCAAGTGCACGCAACAAGGGAGACATCTCAAAAAAACTTCCATCCGCAATTGCATCATTAATGCGTATTAAGTCTTGCCGAATGATGGTGCCACAACCAATAGTCATGTGGCCCACTTCAGAATTTCCCATTTGCCCTGGAGGAAGCCCTACAGCTTCACCTGAGGCTTCTAAAATTGTATGCGGATATTTAGAAAAATAACGATCTAAATGTGGGGTATCCGCGTGCAAAATTGCGTTATTAGTTTTACTTGGATTCACACCAAACCCATCTAGGATTAACAACATGGCCCTATTGCGCAGATTTAATTTATCTTCTGGCATGAAAAAATATAAATGTACTAAAGCGTTTTACTATCGGCGTTATCTATAGAGGGCTCTGTATCGTCTAAAAGTTCCTTTTCATCCAGTTCCATTTCCTGTTCTTCATCTGTAAGTGGTTGAAATCGTGGTTCTTTTTTAGATGATTCCTTCTCTGATTTGCTTTTTGTAGAGGCCCTATTATTTACCATTAAACGTGCTAACACCAAACCTAATTCAAATAATATCCATACTGGAATGGCCAGCAAAACCTGTGATATTACATCGGGTGGTGTAAGCAACATACCAATCACAAATGCCGCAACAATGACATAGGGTCTTTTATCCGCCAACTTTTGTGGCGTAGTCATGCCCAGTTTTACCATTACCAGTGTCACAATTGGAACTTCAAACGCTACACCAAATGCAATAAAAATTTTCATTACAAAATCTAAATATCTTCCAATATCGGTCATTACCGTCACACCTTGTGGAGCCACTTTGGTAAAAAATCCAAACATGAGCGGAAATACCACAAAATAAGCAAACGCCATTCCGACATAAAAAAGTATTGAGCTTGATATTAGGATAGGAAAAACGAAACGTTTTTCATGGCCGTATAAACCAGGGGCAATAAATGCCCATGCGTGATAAAGAATAACTGGGATCGCTAAAACAATACTTAGTAAAAATACAAGTTTAAAAGGAGTTAGAAAGGGAGATGCGACATCAATGGCAACCATTGAGCTACCTTCTGGGAGATGCGCCATTAGAGGGCCCGCCAAATATCCATATAGCGTATTGGCAAATGGAAATAAACAAAAGAAAACGGCCATAACAAGCCCTACGACCCATAACAACCGTGTGCGTAATTCACGTAAATGTGAAAGAAAGGTTTCTTGTTTTAAATTTGATTCTGAAGAATCTTCAGTCGGCATCTTGCTTTTCAGTTTTAGAATTAAACGTCAACTCTTGTTGATCGGTTCGTGAATCTTTTGTGGACTGTATGTGTTTTTCTACGGCTTCAATTAGACTTCTATCACTCTCTTCTTCTATTTCTTTCTTCGTATCTTTTAACATCTCTTTAAGCTCGCCAATTTCACTTTGTTGTTTTTCTAGAATATCTTTAAGTTCTGCAGCTTTTATTTGAGATTCAATATCTGAGCGTACACTTTCCATTACACGTTTTACTTTACCAACCCATTTTCCTAGTTGGCCAGCAAGAGTGGGTAATCGTTCTGGTCCAACCACTAAGAGAACTATTACCATTACAATGGCAAGTTCCCAAAAACCAAAATCAAACATTAATTACTATTCTTTTGGTGAAGTGTCATCAGATGGTTCGTCGTCTGAATCTTCGCTTTCGTCTTTCATCGACTTTTTGAAATTTTTAACAGCACTACCGACATCGCCGCCCATCGATCTTAATTTTTTTGTGCCAAAAATTAACACCACAATGAGTAATACGATGAGTAATTGCCAAGGACTAATTCCCATAATCTACACTCCTTTAATAATGTGCATATTTACTATTTACCGTTTACGTTGTGCTTTCTCTTTTAAACCAGAAATGCCAAATCTATTATCTAGTTCACGTAATACATCGGTATAGTCTAAATTTTTATGCGCCAGCAGTACCATACAATGAAACCACAAATCAGCCACCTCATGTATTAAATGCTGGGTATCATCTTCTGATGCAGCCTCGATTGCCTCCTTTGCCTCTTCATTAATTTTTCCTAAAATCTTTTTCAGCCCTGCTTCATATAAACTGGCCACATAAGACTCGTCTGAATTCGCATGTTTTCGTTGCTCTAAAATATTAGATAAATTCTGCAAGGTATCGTCATTCATTTTTTAGCATTTTAACTCTTTGCGTCGCTTAGAGCCGCATCATAATACCTTTTGCAGACATATATTCCTTGGCTTGTTGGATAGAGTATTCACCAAAATGAAATATACTTGCCGCCAGTACAGCGTCTGCCTTACCCATTGTTACCCCCTCAGCCAAATGTTCCAATGTGCCGACACCCCCGGAGGCTATAACGGGAATACCAACGGACTCACTGATGGCTCGGGTAAGCTCTAAATCAAAACCAATTTTGGTTCCATCTCGATCCATACTGGTCAGTAAAATTTCCCCAGCGCCATAGTTTTGCATTTTAACTGCCCATTCCAGGGCATCCAGTCCAGTGGGCTTGCGTCCACCATGCGTAAAAATTTCCCACTGTAAAGGTTCATTTGCTTGGCTAATTTGTTTGGCATCGATTGCTACAACAATACATTGTGAACCAACTTTTTCACTGGCTTCGCGTACAAATTCCGGATTAAATACTGCTGCCGTATTTATACCTACTTTATCCGCACCTGCATTTAGCATGGTGCGTATATCTTCAACTTTTCTTATACCACCCCCTACTGTCAGCGGAATAAACACTTGTTCAGCCACTTTTTCTACAACATTCACCATTGTATTACGATTGTCAAAACTAGCAGTAATATCTAAAAATGTTATTTCATCCGCACCTTCGCTGTCATATCGTTTTGCCACCTCAACAGGATCTCCAGCATCACGTATATCAACAAATTTAACGCCTTTAACAACACGCCCGACATCCACATCAAGACAAGGAATAATTCTTTTCGCAAGCGGCATCGGAAATTTAGATATTAGTTACTTTGTGGTACACAAAGTTAAAGAGTTAAGAAAATTTTAAATTTAAGATGGATAAGTGTCTGCAAGATTTTGCGCATGTTGCAAATCAATAGTGCCTTCATACAAAGCACGACCAACAATTACACCGATGATCCCTTCTTCATCACATTCGCATAATTTTTTAATATCTTTCTCATCTGTAACTCCGCCGGAAGCAATGACTGGGATATGAATATTGCTTGAGAGTTCGGCAGTGGCCTCCACATTCAATCCATCTAACATACCATCCCGGCTAATGTCCGTAAAAATAATAGCGGCAACACCATCCGCTTCAAAATGTTGTGCCATATCAATAACATCGTGATGCGAAAGTTTAGACCAACCATCAATAGCTACTTTCCCGTCTTTTGCATCAAGCCCTATGATGATGTGGCCTGGAAATTCTAGACATAGATCATTTACAAAATGGGGTGCGCTCACAGCTTTTGTACCGATAATGACATACTGTACACCTGCATCAAGATACGCCTGCACCGTATCTTCATCTCGTATACCGCCCCCGACTTGAATAGGAATGTCTGGATGGTTATCAGCAATGGTATGTATTAAATCAGCATTTCTAGGAATGCCGGCAGAGGCTCCATCTAAATCAACAATGTGAATACGGCGTGCACCTTGCTCAATCCATTGTTCTGCAACTGCTACAGGGTCTTCCGAAAAAACGGTTACATCATCCATAGCGCCTTGTCGTAGGCGCACACATTTTCCATCTTTTAAATCAATTGCAGGTATTACAATCATGTTTTGATTATATTTAACTACTTCCATCCCAATGTACAAAATTTTTTAAAAGCTGTAACCCTACACTGGCACTTTTTTCGGGATGACATTGCATAGCAAATACATTCTCGTTTGCAATTACTGAAGTAAATTGCACACCATATTCTGTAGCGCCTGCAATAAGATTACGGTTATTACAATTCACGAAATAACTATGTACAAAATAGAAGTAACTTGCGTCTGGAATGTCTTTCCATAATGGGTGCGATTGTTGTTGAGAAATTGCATTCCAACCCATGTGCGGGATTTTGTAACTTTGCTTAGTATTGTTATTAGAAATATATTTACCAAAATATTCGACGGAACCATCATATATATTTAAACATTGCGTACCTTCGTTTTCTTCACTGTTTTTCATCAATACTTGCATTCCCATACAAATTCCCAAAAAAGGTTTCTCTTTAGCAGTTTCATGAATAGCTATTGTTAATTCGTATTTATTTAATGCGCTCATGCAATCTCGCGCAGCACCTTGCCCGGGGAAAATTACTTTATCACTACTGACGAGCTCGTCAGCATTTGAGGTAATAAAAACTTGATCACCGGATGATGCAACATACTCAACAGCTTTCGCCACCGAGTATAGATTGCCCATTCCATAATCCACGATTGCAATTGAACTCATTATTATTTTAGAAATTTAGAATTTACAAACTGCCTTTAGTTGAAGGAACGATTCCACTCATTCTTGAGTCTGCTTCAATTGCCATACGAATTGCACGGCCAAATGCTTTAAAAATTGTTTCAGCAATATGATGTGAATTTGCGCCCACAATATTATCAATGTGCAAAGTAACATTTGCATGATTAACAAAACCTTGAAAAAACTCATGCGTTAAGTCCACATCAAAGTCACCAACGCGTGCACGTGGGAACTGTGCGCGAAATTCCAATCCTGGTCTTCCAGAAAAATCAATTACCGCACGTGATAAAGCTTCATCTAATGGCACATAGGCATGTCCATAACGTCGAATACCTTTTTTATCATTTAAAGCTTTTGCAAATGCCTGTCCAAGTGTGATGCCTACATCTTCGACAGTATGGTGTGCGTCAATTTCAAGATCGCCTTTTGCATCAATTTCAAGATCCAACATTCCGTGGCGCGCCACTTGATCCAACATGTGTTCAAAGAAAGGTAAACCAGTATTCAAGGTGGACTGCCCCGATCCATCAATATTTAAATTAATTGAGATTTTAGTTTCGTTGGTGTTGCGTTCAACACTAGCAATACGAGCAGTCACAGTCGTAGGTGTAGGTGTAGTAGTTACGGGTTATCTAGGGGACTAAGTAATTAATTATTCTGCCTTTACTTCAAGCCAAAATGTTACCGGGCCATCATTTATTAATTGGACTTGCATGTCAGCACCAAACATTCCGGCTTTAACCTTAGCATAATTTTCAGATAATTTGTTTAATAAATGATCAAATAGTATTTCACCTTTAGCAGGAGCAGCCGCGTTTGAAAAACTAGGCCTCAGTCCTCGATGAGTATCCGCAGCTAATGTGAATTGAGGCACTAATAAAATTCCACCCTGTATGTCCTGAATATTTTTATTCATTTTTTGTTCATGATCCGAAAATATTCGATAGGTCAGTAATTTCTCACACATGCGTTGTGCACTCGCCTTATTATCATTTTTTTGCACGGCTAAAAATACCAACATTCCATAGTTTACACTGGCAATGGTTTCTTTCTGTACTTCAACACTTGCCATCTGTACCCGCTGTAGCAATGCGATCATGTTAATTACTCAGTAACTTACTGAACTTATTTGTCGCTTGAATTAGTGCATCCACTATTTCATCTTCTGTTGCCGAATGACCGGATGTAGGTGCAATTATAAATTCGGAATTTGGCCATACCTGGTGTAATAAATACGCCTGTTCAATAGGGCACACTACATCATACCTTCCATGTACAATTACCCCAGGAATATCTTTTAAAATTTCCATGTTGTTTAAAAGTTGGTTCGGCTGCAAAAAAGAATCGTGCATAAAGTAATGACATTCAATACGAGCTAAACTTAGCGCCACTTTCGAATTGGCAAAATGATCCACTACAGACGATCGTTGAACTAAATTTGAAGTGCTACCCTCCCACACAGACCAGGCTTGTGCCGCTCGTTGCTGTACAGATTCGTCTTCAGAAGTTAACTGTTTGTAATACGCAGCCACCATATTTTTTCGTTCTTCTTCTGGAATAATACTTATGTATTGCTGCCATAAATCAGGGTAGATATAACTTGCTCCTTCTTGATAAAACCAGTGTATGTCTCTTGGTCGACATAAAAAAATACCTCTAAGAATTAATCCTCTGACAGTACTCGGATATGATTGAGCATAAGCCAAAGCTAAGGTGGAACCCCAAGAACCACCAAACACCAACCACTGTTCTATATTTAAGTGTTTACGAATTGTTTCAATATCTTCTATTAATAATTGAGTTGTGTTTTCACGCAATTCTGCATGAGGTGTTGAGCGCCCACAACCACGCTGATCGAACAAAATGATTCTATAAAGAGCTGGATCGAAAAATTGTCTGTGAAATTTTTCGCATGCTGCACCTGGCCCTCCATGTAAAAATACCACGGGAATACCCTGTGGATTTCCACACTCTTCAATCCACAGTGTATGAAGCTCGGATACCTTTAACTGAAATTCATGATGAGGTTGTATAGCAGGATAAAAATCTAACAATGCCATGAGGTGTTTTAAAATTTTTACTATCTTTTTTGCGCCACTAAACTTGCAATATTTCGCGTACCTTGTTTTACATCACCCACAGTTCCATACTCCTGATATTGCAAAATATGTAATTCTGAAAAAAGAGACAATAACTCATTTTCACCTAATCTAAACTCTGGAGTACTTGGACCTGAATCTGTGACTTTTTCATGTATAAATGTTTCGTAAAACAAAAGCCCGTTTGGCTTAAGTGCTTGAATAATGTGTCGGCTTATACTGCGTTCTAAAAAGTAACACACACAAATTACATCAAATGAACATTGTGCAGGAGGATTTGCCTGCACATCCCGCACTATAGAATTTAATGAAAGCTGCGAAAATTCAGCATTTGTTTCAAGTTTTTGTTGTAATTTTTGCTGAGCTTGTTCAGAGATGTCCCATGCTTCAACATGCAACCCATGTTGTGCTAAAAAAATAGAATTTGTGCCCAAACCCGAGGCAATATCCAGCGCATAACCTTTCTTGGGCAACAAAAATGAAAATTGGGTTAAAACATTCGCGGGTGGACTATTTAATAAGTCACCACTTGAGTAAATTTGATTCCACTTCTTTTTAACATCTATTGTTTTCATTTAACTCAAGTTATCGTTTCCAAAATGCTGGTGTCAAAATTACCAGAAGCGTAAAAATCTCTAACCGCCCTAACAACATGCCTAAGCATAAAATCCATTTGCTAAAGTCATTAATCGCGGTGTAGTTTGCACCGACTTCGCCCAGACCCGGGCCTAAGTTATTCAGCGTTGCGGCAACCGCAGAAAAAGCAGTCACTTGGTCCAAACCAGTTGCCATTAGTAAAAGTAACATCACGACAAACACACCAATGTAAGCGGAGAAAAATCCCCACACGGCTTCAATTACGCGACTATCTACCGCTTTGGAACCAAGTTTTACCGTAATTTTTGCACTGGGATGAATAAGACGCAGCATTTCCCTTGATCCTTGTTTGACGAGTAACAGCACGCGAATCACTTTCATGCCTCCACCTGTAGATCCCATACATCCGCCAATAAAGCTAGCAAAGATTAGCATTACCGGTAAAAAGCTGGGCCAGAAATGATAATGCGAAGTTGTAAACCCGGTGGTCGTTCCAATCGAAACAGCATGGAAAACTGCTTTTGCGAACGCATCGTCCCAGCTCAAATAGACCTCAGCATTTCTCAAAAATACAGTCGTAATTAAAGTGACTGCAAAAATTACAAACAAATAGGTTTTAAATTCTGCATCTTGAATGTAGTGACGCAAGCTTTGGGATTTCCATGTAATAAAATGCAAGCCGAAATTTGCACCTGACAAAATCATAAAAATGATCGAAACCGTTTCAATAGGCGCACTTCTAAAATAACCGATGCTTTCATTGTGAGTTGAAAATCCTCCAATTGCGACTGTAGAAAAACTATGTCCAATGGCATCAAATGCATCCATGCCAGCAAACCAGTAGCCTAAAGTGCATGCAACCGTAAGAGAGAGATAGATATACCAAAGTGCTTTTGCAGTTTCCTTTATTCGCGGCGTAAGCTTAGTGTCTTTAATAGGTCCAGGTGTTTCAGCTCGATAAAGTTGCATACCTCCTACACCTAACATAGGTAAAATCGCGACAGCCAATACAATGATTCCCATCCCTCCCAACCATTGTAATAACTGTCGATAAAATAAAATCGACTTTGGTAAATCATCTAAATTAGTAATTACAGTTGCGCCAGTGGTTGTTAATCCAGATATCGATTCAAATACAGCATCCGTAATACTAAGAGAAAGTGGCTGGCTAAATATAAAGGGTAGTGCGCCAAACGTGCCCAATACTGACCAAAATAAAACGACAATTAAAAATCCATCTCTTAATCGCATTTCTTCTTGATAGCTGCGAACTGGATACCACAATAACAAACCTGTAATAACGGTAATTACAAATGCAGATATAAACGGCATAGCGGAATTTTCTTTGTATAACATGCCGACAATAATTGGCAGCAACATGGTTACGCTAAACCATGCAAGTAAAATTCCTAAGACCCGCTGTATAACTTGTCTTTGCATTCTAAGTTGACTGGTATTTGGAAATTAAAAAAACTACAAAAAGAAATTGTGTTAAATGAAAGTTGCGCTGACTTGGAACAAACGTTCCGTTTCTTTTACGCCTGTTTTGTCAGCGAGAAAAATAATGACATGGTCTTCGGATTCAATAACGACATCTGCTTCCGCAATTATGACCTCATCGCCTCGAGCGATTGCGCCAATGGTTGCACCTTTAGGAAGTTCTATTTCTTCGATCTTGCGGCCAACCACTTTTGACGTTTTATCATCTCCATGTGCTACCGCTTCGATGGCTTCAGCCGCACCACGGCGTAAAGAATGCACTGCCACAATATCGCCTTTTCGCACATGTGCTAGCAAGGTACCTAAAGTAACCTGTTGCGGGGAAATCGCGATATCGATGGTGCCACTTTCGACAAGGTCTACATAACTTGGACGGTTAATTAACGACATTACGGTATTTGCGCCCAAACGTTTCGCAAGCATGGCAGATAAAATATTGGCTTCATCGTCATTTGTTAATGCACAAAACACATCCATATTTTCTATATTTTCTTCAACTAGCATATCCTGATCCGCAGCATCTCCTTGTAATACAATAGCCTTATCTAATGATTCGGATAGAAATTGCGTACGCTCTGGGTAGCGTTCAATAATTTTTACTTGATAATTATTTTCGAGTGACTTGGCAAGATGAAATCCAATGTTGCCACCACCAGCCAGTAAAATACGCTTATAAGGCTTGTTGGTGCCGCGCAGTTGTCGTGTTAACTCTATTGCATTATTGGATGATGCAAGAAAAAATATTTCGTCATTTGGCTGAATTATAGTTTCGCTTGCAACCCCAATCGAAATATTGTTTCGATAAAGTGCAACAACTTTTGCTTCTGTTTCAGGCATCAACTCCCAAATATCTCGCAAACGTCTGCCAACTAAGGAGCTTCCTTCTTCTGCACGCATAACTAACAATTTAATTTTGTTATCTGCAAAATCTAATACTTGTAATGAACCAGGATGTTTAATTAATTGTTGTATGTATTGCGAAATCAAATGCTCGGGGCTAATCAAAACATCTACCGGTAAAGCTTCTTGCACAAACAAATCGGAATAGCTTAAGTATTCTACGGCACGTATACGTGCAATTTTGGTGGGTGTATGAAATAAGGTATAGGCTACTTGGCACGCTACCATATTGGTTTCATCACTATTGGTAAGTGCGATCACCATATCTGCATCCTTGGCACCAGCACGTGCTAGTACCGACGGATGAGAAGCCTCTCCCACTACGGTACGCAAATCGGCCCGATCCTGTATATCTTGCAACACGGTTGCATCCATATCGACCAGGGTAATGTCATTATCTTCATTAGCCAGGCTTAGGGCCAAAGACCCGCCTACCTGACCTGCACCTAAGATTATGATTTTCATAGACTTTCCTTATAAAGCATCAAGATTGCTTAGGCAGGCGGCGCAGCATAGGTGAAATCACTAGGCGGTTGCAAGTAATTTTCGATATGTGGCTTATGAATCCTTAGTATTGATCCCAAGTGTACGAAGTTTGCGATAAAGGTGGGTACGCTCTAAACCAACCAAATCGGCCAGTTTGCTGATATTGCCATTCACCTGCTTCAGCTGGTGCAATAAATAACCTCGTTCAAATGACTCACGCGCTTCCCGTAAGGGGAGCTTGTATAAATCTTCATGCCAATGATTTTCAACCGGTGTACCAGATTCATTTAGGGCCAGTTCCACTTCCTCACTAGAGATTTCATCCGATGCGCTTAGAATTAAAAGTCTTTGCACTAAATTTCGTAACTCACGAATATTCCCTGGCCAAGGATAATGTAATAAAGAATTTTGTGCCGCTATTGTAAAATTTCGATAGGGATAATTTTCTTGTGAACAATAAAAATCTATGTAGTAACGTATTAAATCGGGCACATCTTCTAAATGTTCGCTAAGTGAAGGGATGCGAACAGGCACTACATTTAATAAGAAATATAATTCTTCACTGAAGTGTTTCGATTGAACTTCGAACTTTAAATCAGCTTGAGTTGCAACGATGACTCGTGCGAGTAATTGTTGATTATCAGAGCCGTTAACCCGATTAAACTGTTTAGTTTGCAAAAGGTGTAATAATATTTTTTGTCCAGCTTTATTGATTTTTGCAACATCATTAATATAAATAGTTCCACCTTTTGCCAATTCTAATACACCTGGCGTTATTACCTCATTTTTTTCGCTGCCAAATAATTCTTTAATCGCTTTCTGATCATTAAAACTTTCTTCCGATAACATTACAAATCGATTGTCTTGTTTATCACTTAATGCATGAATATAAGATGCAAACGTTTTCTTGCCTACACCAGACTCACCAGTAATTAGCAATAATGTATCCAGTTTCGCAAGTTTCTTTGCTTGGTCTCGCAAATCATTCATGATTTTGCTAGCTCCAATCGGTTCTTCTTTAATTAATGTTAATTCTTTCTTCTGAGCCTTAATTTCATTGGCTTCTAAAGCACGCTTAACACTTACGATTAATTTTGCAGTTGTAAGTGGTTTTTCAATAAAATCAAAAGCACCTAAACGTGTGGCTTCAACAGCGGTCTCTACAGTTCCATGTCCTGACATCATTACAACTGGGCATTGTATGCCGCCACTGTTAGACCAATCTTTTAGCAAACTAATACCATCTTCCCCTGGCATCCAAATATCTAATAACACTAAATCAGGTTGTTGTTGATGTGCATGCTGGCGCGCTGCTGTCGTATCTTCGGCAACTTTCACCTCATACCCTTCGTCCATAAGAATTTCCTGAACCAAATCACGAATGTCTGGCTCGTCATCTACTACAAGAATATTCTGTACACTCATGCAGCATCTCCTTGAGAACGTATGCGTACATTGGAAGTCAGCATTGAACTGATAGGAAAACGGATTTTAATTCGTGCGCCTCCCATCGGTGCCGCATTTTCTGCTTGAATGGTGCCACCATGTTCTTCCACAATTTTTTTCACAATGGCCAATCCTAATCCATTTCCCTTGCTTTTTGTGGTCACATAGGGTTCAAATAAACGATCCAATATAACTAGAGGAATTCCAGGTCCATCGTCTAAAATCACTAAACTAACAAAAGCTACACTACTAATTTCAAAACAACGCGTTGTGATTTGTATCTTACTTCCAGATTGTTCTTGCATAGCTTCTAATGCATTTTTAATTACGTTATGTAGTAGCTGACGTAAGCGAATACTGTCTCCTTTGATCATTGGAGGAATTTCATCCAGTGAAGCCTGCACTTCGATGTTATAAGTGTTGTTCTTATAAAGTTCGATTACTTCTGAAATGAGGCGGTTGAGGTCCAGTGGTAGTTTTTCTATTTCAGGAGCACGTGCAAACTCGGCAAAATCATTCACCATGGTTTTCATCGACTCCACCTGTTGCACGATGGTGCTGGTTGCACGCTCCAGTATACTGGCTTCATGCTCATTTAGTTCTGGTAAAATTTTACCGTGTAAACGCTCTGCCGATAGTTGGATAGGTGTTAATGGATTTTTAATTTCATGCGCTAATCTTCGAGCCACTTCACCCCAGGCGGAATCTCTTTGTGCACGAATTAGTTCACTGATGTCATCAAATACAAGCGCATATCCTCCCTCTGGTTTATCTTCTTGCGGCAAGGTAACACCTCGGCACATTAAGGTCTTACCACTATCTTCTCCTAATAATTTAATTTCGGTTTGCCATTCTTTTTCATCACTTTGCAATAACGGTACAATTTGATCACAAAAACTTTTAAGATTTTCGTGTGCCATGGATAATTGCCCAATATCAGACCCAATAAACTCATTGATGTTAGAGTTTAAAATTTGCGAAGCGGATGCATTTGCTGTCTTAACGATTAAATTTTTATCCAGACTGATAACTCCAGACGAAAGGTTTTCTAAAATGGTTTGCAAATAAAGTCGTTGTCCATCGATTAAACGCTGACTTAGTTTTGCTTTGTCTCGGGCCAGTGATAACCGCTCTGTCATTTGATTAAAAGACTCAACCAGCATTCCCATATCATCTTTTTGTTCAACGGGTATTTTTTTATGGTACTGACCAGCAGCAACCGCCTTGGTACCTTGAGCTAAATCTTTAATCGGTGCAGCCAATCTGCGGGCAGAATAAAATGAAGCCCATACAGCAAATAACACTCCAAGTAACAATACTAGGGTAAGAATCAAAGAAAAATTTTGTTTTAATGGTGTGCGCAAATAAACAAGCTCATTATATTTACCAAAGCCTTGCTGTACATTTAAAGCAAGATCACTAATACGGTCTGATATGGGGTACAACACTTGCACCATACGTTCTTGAGAAACTGTACTATCCGATTGAATCGGAAAAACTAAACGTACATGCAGACCACTGTCCTTAATAGGATCCAATCCAACGTAAGTTTCTCCTTGTGCCACAAGCTGCATAACGGTTTCCCCTGGTAAACGCGGCAATACGGAAGCACCAACTTCTCCACCAGAGGCAATAATTCGACTACTACGGTCAAACAACACAATTTCTGCGGCACCACTTTGGCTCAGTAAATCGTTTATCACTAGTGGAGCATCGATTTGATTGGAACGTGCAAGTTTCTCCACCATCGGTTGTGTTTGCTTGCGTAGATTTCGCATGTGTAAGTCGAGTGAAGAGCGGCTCAGATCAACAGAATCCTGTAATGATTTTTCTAGATCAGTATCAAACCAACTATCGACACCTTCTTGTATTAGCCAAATTGAAAATGAATACACAATTCCTACGGGAACGATCGCGAGTAGTACAAACATTAATAGTAAACGTAACGTTAAACGTGAACCTGGTTGACGTTTTAAAACCTGTGCTGCGAGCTTATAAATATTAATTACAATAAGAATTAGAAAGATGGCGAGCAGTAATACATTGAAAGGAAATAACCAATAATGTAAATCTTTAAAACTGGTTTCACTTCGTGTGGCATCCGCCATTAAAAATAGCGAGCCCATTAGCAAGGCAAACAATAATAATATGGGCCAAATGCGAATAAATGATTGTTTTTCTACAGACGCCATTCGTACCACCCGCTATCCATACGCCATTTTGGAGAAAAGTAACTTCTCATCTTTAATGGCAGAGGTAACGTATCGGTTAATAAACGCGAACGCATTAACACGATATGTTTTTCTGAAGCTTTAAAATTACTCGTTTCTGCAATATACATGGCTGAAATACGCCCTTGATGAATAAGCGCAGATTCCAAGTCCGGAAAATTATCGCTGACACCCATTTCTACGTTTTCCCACACATATTGTTTACTTAATGCATGGTAATTTAAAGTGCTGGTATAGGTTGTACTTGAAATTGTTTTATTCCACACCCAATTACGTTCAGATTTTATTTGTATTTCAACTTGAAATAATAGTTCAATTCCATTGGTAAGTGCATCGCGTACTTCTTGGTTTAATCGATATCTGATTTCAGCATCGAGACGCAATTCGTTTTCAATTTCAGCAATATTAAAATAATTGATTGCGATAGATTTACCAAAAACTGGAAAAGAAAAAACCAGAAATAATGTAATGCAAAGTGTAGTTTTGAAAACTTTATTCATGCGCTTATAACAGATTGAGTCCGCTCAGTAGTTAACACTTTGCCCTTCACCTGATAGGCATTTATGAAATCCTCCGCACTGATCACTTTGCCTCCGGGAAGTTGCAATGATTGCAAACATAACAAACCATCGCCGGTTACAACTTCAATCCCATCTTTACTAGCAGCTTGAATTTCACCAACTTGCCCGGTACAAATATCTTCTTTAACTGTCGCTTTCCAAATTCGCAAGCGTTTATCATCAAGATAGGTATAGGCTACTGGCCAAGAATTAAAGGCGCGTATTTTCCGCTCGATCAAAATAGCTGGCTCTTGCCAGTTTATATTGGCTTCTGATTTAGATAATTTCTTAGCATATGTGGCCTGCTTATTGTTCTGAGGCGTTTCTTTCAATTGTTTATTTTGTAGTTTGGACAATACCTCATCGATTTCATTCGCGGAAATTTCAGCTAATCGATCATGCAAACTGGCACTTGTGTCGTGTTCACGAATTAGGCATGGCATTTGGTATAAAATGGGGCCAGCATCTAACGCTTCCACCATTTGCATAATGGTAATTCCCGTTTCTTTGTCGCCATTAATGATAGCGCGTTGAATCGGTGCTGCACCACGCCATGCCGGAAGTAAGGAGGCATGAATATTGATGCATCCTAACCTTGGAAGATCAATCACTTGTTTTGGTAACAGCAAACCATAAGCACTCACAACCATCACATCCGCTTGTAAAGATTGAATTTGTTGAATAGCTTGATCATCCATTTTTTCTGGTTGCAATACTGAAAGCTGATGTTGATTCGCAACGTGTTTAACAGCACTACAGCTTGGCTTTCTGCCACGTCCAGCCGGTCGATCTGGTTGTGTAAATACGGCAAGCACTTGATGTGGGCTTTTGACTAAAGCCTGTAAAGTAGATGCTGCAAACTCTGGAGTTCCAGCGAAGATAATTTTTAGACCTTGAGTCATGCCTAGAAAGTTAAAAGTTAGGCGCCGACAAATTAAATGTGTAAAACTAAATTACACTCGCGGAATTCGGAACAGCATCTTGAGAACTTTGCTCATGTTTTTGCTGTTTCAGTAATTTCTTTTGTATGCGTTGACGTTTTAATGGAGATAGATAATCTACAAATAACTTTCCATCCAAATGATCCATTTCATGCTGAATACAAACCGCAAGTAAGCCCTCCACCTGATGCGTTACCGAATCTCCATTTTCATTCAATGCTTGTACTTCGATGGTTTCTGCGCGTTGTACGGTTTCAAAAATGCCGGGCACCGATAAACAGCCTTCCTGCATTTCTTCTTCGCCGGCCTGACTTATAATTTCTGGGTTAATTAAGCAAATTGGTGAATTTTTATCCTCCGACACATCAATCACGATGATTTGCTTCTGAATATTCACCTGTGTAGCCGCCAATCCTATGCCTGGCGCAGCATACATGGTCTCAAACATATCCTTCACCGTCTGTCGGACCTGATCATTCACCTCATCGATTGGGCTCGCTTTTTTTCGCAATCTGGGATCAGGAAAGTGTAATATTTCTAATAATGCCATTGAGTTACGTAAATTGTTGTAAACTTACTCGAGTATTGTCTTTTAACCTTGTGAGAATAAAATATCCCGAGCATTCATAGGGGACAATACAGGCTTTAGTTTAACAAATTATTGATTAGTAAAGCGGATAAGGATCGTTATGACGAGTAAATTCATACATTTCAATACATTATTCTTAGCAGCCATAGCTTTATTTTTAGCATTTGGATTTACAGCCTGCTCCTCTACCCTGTCTTCCGATAATTCTGGTGTGGAAGTGAGTGAACCTGAGGTTGAGGTTTCCACTAGTGAATCACAAGCCGTGGCAGAAAGTGCTGCCCCACGCGTAGAAGATCTGCCGGTTCCACCAGAACAAAATAATGTTGAATTACAAGCTGCAGCCCCCGAACAATATGTGGTTCAAGAAGGGGATACCCTATGGGACTTATCGAATCGCTTTTTAGTTGAGCCATGGTATTGGCCAGAAATTTGGTATTTAAATCCACAGATTAATAACCCACATCTTATTTATCCGGGAGATGTGATTAATGTATTTTACGTCGGTGGCAAGCCCTATATAACTGTGGGCGGTGGTCCAAGAGTCGATGGTGGTCCACAATTTGTCGGAGCAGAACGACTATCACCAAAAGTGCGTACGGAAGATATTGACGCGGATGCATTTCATGTTCCGATCCAAGCGATTCAGCAATTTATCATTCGACCCCGTGTGCTGAGTGATGAGATTTTAAATACTTCACCTTATATATTAGGTTCACAAGAAGAGCGTCTTGTTTATGGTAGTGGTGATCGTGTTTATGTACGAGGATTCCAAGAAGAACCTGTAGGTCGCTACACTGTGTTCCGACAGGGCGAGGAATATCATCATCCTGAATCCAATGAATTGTTGGGTTATGAGGCCATTCTAGTGGGTGATGGTGAAGTTGTGCGTACTGGCGATCCGGTTACTTTTGATTTACTTCAAACCAAACGCGAAGCTTTGCGTGGTGATCGCCTACTGCCGATTAACTTCAGTGAACAAGATACAGAATTTGTACCGCATGCGCCTGCCGAAGGTACGCAAGGATACGTCATTGGGTTATTTGATGCCATTAGCCACGTAGGCTCACTACAAGTAGTGACGATCAGTTTAGGTGATCGCGATGGCATAGAAAAAGGACATGTGCTAGCCGTTAATCAAGCTGGGCGCGTTATTGGTGATCCATTTGAAAATCCTAATACACTGGTTGATGTAGAACTGCCAGAAGAAAAAACTGGAATTGCGATGGTATTTCGAACTTTTGAAAAAGTAAGTTATGCCTTAGTCATGGAAACTAACGATACCATTCAACTTGGCGATACTGTCGTCACTCCTTAACATTTCTGCCTAAATTGTTCGGTCCTAATCCGGGTGTATTCCGGGTTAGCAATCGTTACAATGACCTAAAATAATTCTAATAGTGAATCGATGTCACAGCTTGAAGAGTGGTTGGTGCTCAATCATGTTAAGCAATTAGGTCCTGCGACTGCAGGTAAATTACTCAACGAATTCCCCAGCCCTGAAAAAATTTTAAACGCCAAGCGTCCACAACTTGAAAGTGTTGGTATTCCCAAGACGGTTGTCGAAGGAATTATTGCGGCAGAGCCCTCTAGCATAGAGCAAGACTTACGCTGGTTAGAGCATGAAGACCATCACCTCATTACCATGCAAGACCCACACTATCCAAAATTACTTACACAAATTCCAGATCCGCCCATACTTTTATATGTGCATGGCAAGAAAAAACATGTGGCCGATTTATTATCAGACCCGCAATTAGCCATTGTTGGAAGTCGTAATGCAAGTGCCCAAGGAAAACAAATTGCCAAAACGTTTGCTGAAAAACTGGCGCAAGCAGGTCTCGTCATTACGAGTGGCTTGGCAAGCGGCATTGATGGTGCTGCACACCAGGGGGCGCTACAGGCAAGCATAGGCTCTACAATTGCAATCGCGGCATGTGGTTTAGATCACGTATATCCTGCATCACATCGAAAATTAGCCGAACAAATTAGTCAACAAGGACTGCTAATATCAGAATTCCCCATCGGCACACTCCCCAAACCAGGCCACTTTCCAAAAAGGAATCGCATCATCAGTGGACTAAGTCTTGGGGTATTAGTGATTGAGGCATCCATAAAAAGTGGTTCATTAATTACTGCAAGGCTTGCAATGGATCAGTACAGAGAGGTATTCGCGATACCCGGTTCGATTAATAGTCCATTAAGTAAAGGTACACATGCTTTACTTAAAAATGGCGCAAAATTAGTGGAAACAGTTGAAGATGTATTGGAAGAGCTAAAACCCTGTATTTCTTTAGATGAACTCAGAAAAGAACCTCCCATCACACATAACTATGAATCACCAACAAACAACGACCCCCAACATCAAATGGTATTGGAAAGCATGGGGTATGAGCCTATATCTATCGATAGTTTGGTCAACAAATGCGGTTTAAGCGTCGAAGTTGTATCTTCTATCCTTTTGATTTTAGAACTGAATGGCCAAGTCCTACACAATGGTAATAGTGTATATGTGCGTGTCTAGTCGAAATTAATCACATTAAAAATATTTACAAATCACTCCTAAATGCGTAATAGTTCGCCGCCAGGAAGTTGTGTAGAAATAAAATTACAGGAATGAGTAAAAATTTAGTCATTGTTGAATCTCCTGCGAAAGCAAAAACCATAGAAAAATATCTTGGAAAAGATTTTGGTGTATTAGCTTCCTATGGGCATGTACGTGATTTGGTTCCAAAGGAAGGTGCGGTTGATCCAGAAAACGATTTTGATATGAAATATGAAATCATTGAAAAAAATGAAAAGCATGTATCGGAAATTTCTAGAGCATTAAAAAAATCAAACGCCTTATATCTTGCCACAGACCCTGATCGTGAAGGCGAAGCCATTTCCTGGCATTTATATGAATTACTTAAAGACCGTGGACTATTAGATGATAAAGAAGTCTTCCGCGTTGTATTTCACGAGATCACAAAACGCGCCGTGAATGAAGCCATCGATAATCCAAGAATTCTTTCCGATGACTTAATCAACGCCCAACAAGCACGGCGTGCCATGGATTATTTGGTGGGCTTTAATTTGTCACCATTACTGTGGAAAAAAATAAAGCGTGGGTTATCGGCTGGCAGAGTACAAAGCCCGGCATTACGCTTGCTATGTGAACGTGAAGACGAAATAGAAAAGTTTATTCCGCAAGAATACTGGACCGTAGAAGCCGATTGTGAAAAACAGAAACAAGAATTCATCTCAAAATTACACATATATAAAGAGAACAAGCTTAATCAGTTTGATATTAATAATGAAAAAGATGCGCTAGACGCCAAGGCGCTACTTGAAAAGAACGCGGACGGTAAATTAACTGTTAGCAACATAGATAAAAAAGAAAGAAATCGAAATCCCGCAGCACCCTTTATTACTTCAACTATGCAACAGGAGTCTGTTCGAAAACTTCGTTTTTCCGCGCAAAAAACGATGCGGGTGGCACAACAACTGTATGAAGGAATTGATCTTGGGGACGGCCCTATTGGCTTAATCACCTATATGCGCACCGATTCCGTGACCTTAGCGCAGGAAGCAATCGATGAATTACGTGAATTTATTACGCAACGATATGGCAAAGAAAACCTTCCTGATTCTGTGCGGGTATTTAAAACCAAATCAAAAAATGCACAGGAGGCCCACGAAGCGGTTCGACCGACTTCTTTTATGCGTACTCCCGAAGAAGTCAAGAGCCATTTAAATTCCGATCAATATAAATTGTATAGCTTGATTTGGAAGCGTGCCGTAGCCAGCCAGATGATCCATGCTACTTTAAATATGGTTGCCGTGGAATTTTCCTGTGGTGAAGGTAATGTATTCCGTGCAACAGGCTCATCGATTAAAAATCCTGGATTTATACAGGTGTACCAGGAGGGGCAAGACGATAAAAAAGATAATGGTGATGATCGAATGCTGCCAAACTTTGATATTGGTGAAAAAGTTTCGCTTACAGAAATTCGTGCCGAACAGCATTTTACCGAGCCTCCTCCACGCTACACGGAAGCTAGTTTAGTAAAAACTTTAGAAGAATTTGGCATTGGCCGACCTTCTACCTATGCCAGCATAATTTCTACATTACAGTATCGTGATTATGCAGAAGTTGAAAATCGTCGCTTCACGCCTACTGAAATGGGGAGACTGGTAAATGATTTTTTAACAAAGCATTTCACACAATATGTGGATTATGACTTTACCGCGCGACTTGAAGATGACTTAGACGAAATTTCTCGTGGTGAAAAAGAATGGGTGCCAGTATTACATGCGTTTTGGAAACCATTTAGTGCCTTAGTTGAAGACAAAGACAAATCAGTTACACGAGAAGAAGCCGTACAAGCTAGAGAATTAGGCACCGATCCAAAATCAGGGAAACCAGTCTCCGTGCGTATGGGGCGTTATGGGCCCTTTGTGCAGATTGGTACACGTGACGATGAAGAAAAACCAAAATTTGCGGGCTTGTTGCCAGGACAAAAAATGGCAGAAATTACATTTGAACAAGCCATGGAATTATTTAAGCTACCGCGCAAATTAGGAGAAACAGATGAAGGTGAACCGGTATCTACCAGCATTGGTCGCTTTGGTCCCTATGTGAAATATGGCTCCAAATATGTTTCGATTAAAGAAGACGATCCCTACACCATCACCTTAGAGCGTGCACTGGAAGTAATTGCAGAAAAGAAAATTGCCGATGCAAATAAAATTATTAAAAATTTTGAAGAGCAAGGAATACAAATATTAAATGGTCGATATGGTCCCTATGTAACGGATGGTAATAAAAATGTAAAAGTGCCTAAAGACCAGGAACCCGCCGTATTAACCTTAGAAGAATGTGAAAAAATGATTGCTGAGGCACCTGAAAAGAAAAGCTGGCGCAAAGGGCAAAAGAAAAAAGCTGCAACTAAAAAAACGACTACTAAAAAGAAAAAAGCTGCGACCAAAAAGAAAGCAGCTAAAAAATCTACCTAGTCCATCGATTTGTGTCTGCAAAACAAATCTCCCAAGCCATTCATGTGTTGCAACATGGAGGTGTAATTGCTTACTCCACGGATACTATTTTAGGTTTGGGCTGCGATCCCAATAATGAAACTGCAATAAAAAAATTATTATGGTTAAAAAATCGTTCCGCTGAAAAAGGGTTAATTCTTCTTTGTGCCGATACTGATACCGTTCAAACATATTCACTTTCACTAAGCAACGAACAATTGTCGAAAATTACTGAACAATCAAATCAACCCACTACTTGGTTAATCCCTGCTAAAGCTGATGTTCTGAGATGGATTACGGGTCAGCATGATTCGTTAGCAATACGTCTGACACAGCATCCTGATGTTAGAAATATTTGCGCCTCTATGGGTGCCATCGTATCCAGTAGTGCCAATATTTCAGATTACCCAACTGCATTAAATGAGCAACAGCTACGAGATTGGTTTGGCCCACACTTAGACTATGCAATCATAGGCAGTAATGGCACTGGAATACCGAGTCGCATTTGTGATTTACAAACTGGAAAAGTATTACGCAATTGATAGCCCATGAAAACAGAAATCGAATCAGTATTACATTACTTACGTGATTTGCAAGAACGTACTTGCAAACAGTTAGAACAACTGGATGGTAGTGCTGTATTTAAAGAAGATAACTGGAAACGTGCAGAAGGTGGTGGTGGATGCACACGCATTTTGCAAAATGGTTCTGTGTTTGAACAAGCGGGCGTAGGATTTTCACATGTGTTTGGAGATCAGTTACCACCTTCCGCTACCACACAACGTCCTGAATTAGCAGGACGAAATTTTCAAGCCATGGGGGTTTCATGTGTTATGCATCCATTAAATCCTTATGTGCCCACTTCACATTGCAATGTTCGCTTCTTCATTGCGGAAAAAGAAAATGAAGTTCCAGTGTGGTGGGTAGGTGGCGGCTTTGATTTAACGCCTTATTATGGATTCAAAGAAGACGCTGTGTTTTGGCATAAAACAGCAAAACAAGCTTGTGATGAAATTGATAATGGCTTATACGAAAAGTTTAAAAAATGGTGTGATGAATATTTTTACATTAAACATCGTAAAGAAGCACGCGGAATTGGTGGACTGTTTTTTGATGACTACAATGAAGGCGGCTTTGAAAAGAGTTTTAGCTTGCTTAAAAGTGTTGGCAATTATTATTTAAAAGCTTATTTGCCCATCGTTGAACGTCGTAAAGATCATGAATTCAATGAGCAACAACGGCAGTTTCAGTTATACCGTCGTGGGCGCTATGTAGAATTCAATTTGGTATACGATCGCGGCACCTTATTTGGATTGCAGTCAGGTGGGCGTACCGAATCAATTTTAATGTCTTTACCGCCACACGTGAGATGGCAATATGCATGGCAACCCGAATCGAGCAGTGATGAAGAAAAACTATATACAGATTTCTTGCCTGTAAAAGATTGGTTAGCCGATACATAATTTTTGTCTGTATTAAGCAACCCTTTGAAGCTAACATACAGAGTGAGCCGGTAGGTTTTGTTATCATAAATCACCATGTCTAACCGCTTTCCTAATGCCCGTAAACGCAGAATGCGCAAGGATGTCTTCTCGCGTGAACTCATACGTGAACATCGTTTGCATGTGAGTGATCTCATTTATCCGCTGTTTGTTAAAGAAGGAAATAACCAACGCGAAAGTGTTGACTCTATGCCAGGCATTGAACGTGTAAGTATTGATGTATTGGAACAGGAAGCCAAACAAATACATGCGCTGGGAATTCCTGCCATTGCAATTTTTCCAGTCATTGATGCAGAAAAAAAATCGTTACAAGCTGAAGAAGCTTTTAATCCACAAGGATTGGCCCAACAAGCAATTTCTGCAGTAAAAAACGTAACTCCCGAGCTAGGTGTAATCAGTGATGTAGCACTTGACCCTTATACTTCGCATGGCCAAGATGGTTTGTTAGATGATGACGGCTATGTCGTAAACGATGAAACTGTAGAAGTATTAGTAAAACAGGCGCTGTCACATGCTGCAGCGGGTGCCGATATTGTGGCCCCTTCAGATATGATGGATGGGCGCGTAGGCGCAATACGCACAGCACTTGAAAATAATGAGCATACGAATACACGCATTCTTGCGTATTCAGCCAAATATGCCTCTAATTTTTATGGTCCCTTTCGAGATGCCGTAGGTTCGGCCGGTAATTTGGGCAGTGGTAATAAATACACCTATCAAATGGACCCTGCCAACTCCGATGAAGTCTTAGATGAAGTCACGCTAGATATCCATGAAGGTGCCGACATGGTCATGGTGAAACCGGGCATACCTTACTTAGACATCGTGCGCCGTGTAAAAGATGAATTTAAAATGCCGACCTTTGTGTACCAAGTAAGTGGGGAATACAGCATGCTAAAAGCAGCCGCATTGAATGGTTGGTTAGACGAAAAAGAATGTGTACTGGAAGCTTTGCTTTGCATTAAACGAGCAGGCGCCGATGCCATACTTACCTATTATGCAAAAGAAGTGGCTAATTGGCTGGCTGAATAATATTCTTTACTCAATTGGTTTTGAGTGATTGCACAGACATGAATCAAACCTCGGATGAAGTCTCCATCGACCGTTATGCGGTGATTGGGAACCCGATTGCGCATAGCAAATCTCCCGATATTCATTTGCTGTTTGCCGATCAAACCGGCGAACATATTACTTATGAAAAAATTCAAGTAGAGGTTGGTGAATTTGAAAGTTTTGTTAATGAATTTTTTGAAAACGGTGGAAAAGGTTTAAACATCACTGTTCCATTCAAAGTAAACGCCTTTCAGTTTGTAAATGAATGCACTGATTATGCGGAACATGCTGGTGCAGTAAATACCATTTTAAGAAAAGAAAATGGAAACTATCTGGGTGCTAATACGGATGGTATAGGACTGTTGCGTGATTTAAAAAAATCACAGTGTTTACAGTTAGAAAGTAAAAAAATTTTAATCATTGGTGCAGGTGGTGCCACACAAGGAATTGTCGAGCCATTACTGGATGAAAAACCTGCAACTCTGGTGCTTGCAAATCGAACCGTTAGTAATGCTAAAGCCATTGCAGAACACTTTAAAGCTTTTGGTGAAATTGAATATTGTGGTCTACATGAAATTCCGAAACAGGGATTTGATTTAGTTCTACATGCGACTTCTGCTGCATTACAAAGTGATAAGCTTGATTTGCCTACAGAAATTATTCAAGCACACACCTGTTGTTATGATCTTTTTTATAGTAACTCTGCTACACCGTTTATGCGATGGGCAAAAAATAATAATGCAAACATCGTGGTAGATGGCTTTGGTATGTTATTAGAACAAGCGGCAGAAGCTTTTTATTTGTGGCGCAACAAACGCCCGGATACGGGCATGGCTTACCATTATTTCCGCCCCAACAGCAAACCTGCAACCTTATAAGCGCGTGGACAAACTGTTTTTATACGCAAAACTAGTTCGCCTCGACAAGCCTGTTGGAATTTTTCTTTTGTTGTGGCCTACCTTGTGGGCGCTTTGGTTTGCAGCAGAAGGAATGCCTGACATATTAATTTTAGTTGTATTTATTTTAGGTGTGATCGTAATGCGTTCAGCCGGTTGTGCGATTAATGATTATGCTGACCGTGACATTGATCCCCATGTCGCCAGAACCCGACAACGACCACTTGCCAGTGGCGCACTGCAACCGAAAGATGCATTACTGGTTTTTACAGTACTTATTCTTATTGCATTTTTATTAGTAGTTTTTGTTTTAAATCGACTGACATTATATTTTGCTATCGGCGGTGTCTTGTTGGCTGCCAGTTATCCTTTTATGAAACGCTTGCATTTCTTACCACAAGTGCACTTAGGCATAGCCTTTGCCTGGTCCATTCCCATGGCCTTTACCGCTGTCACCAACACCTATCCACCCCCACTGGCCTGGCTACTTTTTACTTCAGCCGTATTATGGACCACCGCCTATGACACCATGTATGCCATGGCCGACCGAGAAGATGATGTAAGAATTGGTGTGAAATCCACCGCTATTTTGTTTGGTGAAATGGATAAATTTGTAATCGCGATACTACAAGCGTTCGTTGTGGTTTGTTTAGTGTTAGTTGGGGTCCAAGCTGATATGGGTTGGGTGTATTATCTGTTTATTTTAATTAGTATTGGATTTTTTATTTATCAGCATATCTTATTAAAACATCGCTTAGCTGATCGCTGTATTAATGCATTCTTAAACAACCAATATTATGGTCTGATTATTTTTATCGGAATTGCACTGGACTATTATTTAAAAACAAAAGCATTGTGAATAATTCCTGCTTGAATTCTATTTTTTTATCCCTATATTTAGTTTTATCTACTGACTAGTTTATGGTAAGGATTGGTCATGAATGAAAATACCTCTTCCTCTTCTGAAAAATCTTCATTAACCCATAACTTGAAATCCAAATCAATTTGGCTTCGTTTGGTGTTTATGCTGGTTATCACCTTTCTCTATTATATTTCTAGAATTGTTGTAGGCGCAGTTGTGGTCGTACAATTTGTTTGGGTACTGTTTTCTGGTGACACGAACCAGAAACTACAAGATTTTGGCAAGTCATTGGCTACATACACCAATCAGATTATTCTCTATTTAACCTTTAATATAGAAGACCGACCTTTTCCGTTTGAATTGGATTGGCCAAGTTAAACACAAGTGAGAGCTAGGACGATGCAGCCGGTTAAAGTTAGAAGAATATAAAACGTCCGCTTTCGTGCCTGAGCGCATGGATGCGCGAATATGAGTCGAATCTTGGATGATTCGAACAGATTCTATCTTTTTATAATGCCCGATTTCGGCCAATAGTGAGCATAGGGATATGCGAATAAGATTTCCATCAGGGACGATGCAACAGATTAAAGTTCGGTTAATTTAAAACGTCCGCTTTCGGACAGAAGCGGACATTTTAAGTTTGTAGTTCATTGATTCCAACCTGATTCATCCTCAATCATGTCATCTTTCGGTCAAAAGCGGTCATTAAATAATTACTAGATTTACTTAAATTCGACATAAAAATGTGTCTTATTTTCTCCTGTATTTACAGATGCTGCGCATTCTGAAAATGCCTGGAGTATGCCAGGATAATTTTTTGCAAACATTTCTGAATTTCTAAGTACTAACGTGAATCTGTCACCATCATTTAAATTAAACTTAGTTAGGCTCTCGTATTCTCCATTGGTATACATATCACCCATACAATCAATCCACGCATTTAAGTTTCTCCCATATCCTTCAAAAAAGCCCATTGCGGATTGAAACTCATCGTGGAATGAATCCCAATCTTTAATATTTGCACAATTTATTTCAGCAAATGCTTCCATTTGGTATTAGTAGTTAATAATTAGAATGTCCGCTTTGGATTGTTAACAGACATTTTAAGTTTGTAATTACTTGATTCTAACCTGTTATCCCTCAAATTATGTCTGCATTCGGCCGTTAGCGGTCATTCACATGTCCCCGTAGATTTAAAACATACCTTCAAATTTTGTCTAATAAATTTAGAGGATACGTCTTGCCTTCTCGAAAGTAATGCTGAGTCATACTGATTTTCAAACTTAATAACACCAGCTTTATTACTTGGAGGTGTCCTTAATTCGCTAGTAATAATAAAAGCATAGTTACCACTAGCAATTATCCTTTGATCCATTAGTGTGCCGTAACTTTTTCCTCTTTGATTTGAACATATCGCACGGCCTGCTGTAGTTTTATGCCCATTAACATCAATCTGATCTGGACCAAAAACTAACACATCTACACATGCCTTTCTTGCAACATCAAATAATGTCAAATGCGTTGTTAGTGCAGTATCTGAGTGACCAAAATGCAGTTTCTGTTCAACTATAATCCAGGAATAAGTATTTATACTTTCGCCTTTGGGAATCCATTCCTTAATATATTCGTCACTACTCGCTTTATCGTGTGCCAATTCCCATTCTGTTCCTCTGGGTAGTGTCAATTCGACACCTATCACATCAGAAGTAAATTCATTTGGCTCATTATCCTTTTTCAGGTACTGACTCGAGTAGATCCCTTGATTTGCACACGATTGTAAAGTTAGGACAACTAAAATTAATATTAATCGCTGCACTTGATTGTTCATCAGAAAGTCTAACTCGTAAATTGATGTTATGTCCGCTTTGGGTCGTTAACGGACATTATAAAAGTTTAAATTTGATACAACATCTCTGTTGTAACTCTTATTCGCACGTCCTGTGCTCAGGATCGGAGCAGACATTAAACTTCAACAATATCTGATTTCAAACTCGTGACAAACTCCGCAATTTCATTACATTCTTGGTCAGAAACTTTTAAAGCTTTCATTGTCTCTCCTGCATGGCCCATGAATATTGACCAATCACTTTCACTTATTTTCATACCAACATGCGAAGTTTTCATATCGCGTCCAGTGTAGTACATAGGCCCGCCAGCATTCGCACATAAATAATCAATGAGTAATTGTTTTTCTCTTGCTACACCATCATCACCTCGATGTTGCCAAAACCGCCCCAACTGTGGATCAGATTCTAAGCGTGGTAATAAGTCCTCAACAAAAGCGATTACTCCTTCGTAACCACCTAGGCGTTCATAAAGAGTTTTATCGTTCATATCTGGCTCCTGTTATGTATCTATGTGAGCATCAGGTCAGTACCATTCATTTCACTACTGCGATTTCGCTATTACACGTGCAATACACCATGCATCTACTTGTTTAGCGCCTGCTGTTTTTAAGCATTTCGCCACCTCATTGACAGTATTGCCTGTTGTCATTACATCATCTAGTACCGCGACACGCATATTCTTGAATGAATATTTTGAATTTATGATTTCAAAAGCATTTTTTACATTGCTTTGTCTTTGTTTGGCTGGTAATTCCATTTGTGTTTTTGTATCGCGTATACGTTTAATGTCTCGATAACGAATATCCACACCTATGCTTTTATTAACAATACGTGCAATTTCTAAGGCTTGATTAAATCCTCGTTCACGTATTCTTTTTTTATATAAAGGCACAGGTACTAATACATCAGGTAGTTGTATTTTTCGTTGTTGTATATATTCAGTAAATAAATTCGCTAGTAGCTTTCCATAATGTAATTTACTGTTGAATTTAAATTGATGTATGGCTTCTTTTATAAAATCATCATATAAAAAAGGGGTTATGGTTTTTTCGAAGTACAATGTTCTATTGCTGCACGCGCCACAACTTGAAGCATTGTGCGTGGTTAATGGCAGCCCACATTGTAGGCAGGCATAGCGAATCCAAGGTAATGTATGTTTGCAACGTGCGCATAGCTCGAAATCTGCCTCACCTTGATCGCCACAGTGTAAGCAGATACTCGGGTAGAGTATTGATAAAAACTTATGTAAATAGGTAGTTACTTGCATCCCCAGTTGACAGCCTAGCGCAATCGCATAGACTTGCTATTCTTTCTAAATGATACGACTCCTTATTTATGCAATATAACAGTGTTCGGCATGATTGGAAGAAGACAGAAATAATAAAGCTGTTTGAACTTCCCTTTAATGATCTTCTGCATCACGCTCATTGTATTTTTCGTGAGCATCATGACCCTAACAAGGTCCAAGTAAGTACCTTATTATCTATTAAAACCGGCGCCTGCTCAGAAGACTGTGCTTATTGCCCACAAAGTGGTCATTACGACACTAATATAGAACGTGAGCGCTTATTGCCCCTCGAAGAAGTCAAAGAAAATGCATTAGTGGCTAAACAAAATGGCGCCAGTCGATTTTGCATGGGGGCTGCTTGGCGCAGCCCCACGGATAAACATATCGATTATGTAATCGAGATGATTCAGGAAGTGAAACAACTGGGGCTCGAAACCTGTGTCACACTCGGTATGCTCACCGCCGAACAAGCACAGCGCTTAAAACAGGCTGGATTGGATTACTACAATCATAATTTAGATACCTCTCCAGAATTTTACGGCAACATTATTACGACACGCACGTATGACGATCGCATGCAAACGTTACAGCATGTGCGAAATGCGGATATTAATGTATGTTGTGGTGGAATTTTAGGCATGGGTGAGTCACGTGTTGACCGTGCTGGTCTATTACATCAGCTTGCCTGCTTGCCTGAACACCCAGAATCTGTACCCATCAATATGTTAATTCAAATTAAGGGCACGCCCTTGCACGGCATTGAAAAACTAGATGCTTTTGAATTTATACGCACGATTGCGGTCGCACGAATATTAATGCCAATGTCCTATGTGCGATTATCAGCTGGTCGTGATGATATGAATGATCAAACTCAGGCTTTATGTTTTTTTGCAGGCGCTAATTCAATTTTTTATGGTGAAACTTTATTAACCGCTGATAATCCTGCAACCAATAAAGACCAAGCCTTATTTAATCGACTTGGCATACAAGCCGATAGTATTAATGAACCACAACCCATAACTACGAATTAAATATTATTCATGAAAAATCTAGCAGATGCGCTAGATACGCTTAAACAAGAGCACTTATTTCGCACGCGCAATATAAACTCTACAGCGCAACAAATCGATCCCGTAATTAATGGAAAAAAAGTTTTATCTTTTTGCAGTAATGATTATTTAGGATTAGCAAATCACCCTACAGTGTTAGAAAGCTTTGTTGCGTCTGCAAAAAAATTTGGTGTAGGAAGTGGCGCTTCGCATTTAATAACTGGTTATCATGCAAGTCATCATGCTTTGGAAGAAGAACTTGCCGAATTTTTTGGTTGTGAAAAAGCGTTATTATTTTCTACTGGCTACATGGCCAATCTAGGAATCATAAGTGTACTTGCAAACAGGAATAGTATAGTTTTTGAAGATCGACTCAACCATGCATCTTTAATTGATGCGGGAATTCTTTCGAGGGCAAAAATTAAACGTTATAAACATGTACACACACAAGATCTTGAATCGAAGCTTAAAAACACTAACCAAAAACATTCTCTTATCGTGTCGGATGGGGTGTTTAGCATGGACGGAACGATTGCTCCCTTTCAAGAATTACAAAAAATCGCAAAATTAAATAATAGTGCCTTGCTGATTGATGATGCCCATGGAATTGGTGTATTGGGAGAAGATGGTAAAGGCACTACAGAAAACTGTTTAAATCGAGAAACCTTATTAATGGGTACCTTGGGCAAAGCGCTGGGAACATTTGGCGCCTTTGTAGTCGCCAAACAAGAGATTATTGAATGGTTAATTCAACAGTCACGTACTTATATGTATACCACTGCAACACCGCCCGCAGTGGCCGAGGCCACACGCACCAGTCTGAAACTTTTGCAAACAGAGTCTTGGCGAAGAGAAAAACTAACAAGTTTAGTCACGCAATTTCGTCAATCCTGCAAGCAAGAGGGCATCACACTTTCAGCGTCACAGACACCCATTCAACCGATCGTGCTGGGCAAGGCCCAACAGGCTATTAAAACTAGTAAAAAATTGCTTGAACAGGGGATTTTGGTATCTGCAATTCGCCCGCCCACTGTACCGAAGAATCAAGCGCGCCTGCGAGTAACATTTTCAGCAGCACATGAAGCACAGCATGTAGATCAACTAGTTGAAAATCTAGTCAAGGTTACTCAATAGCCTGATTGAAACCTTTAGTTGCATTTGCAACGACCTCTATTTACAGTTTTCCTACATTTGCGTAACGACAACAAAAGTTAGGAGGGATGTTATGGGCATGATCAGCGAATTTAAAGAATTTGCAATAAAAGGAAACATGATGGATATGGCGACTGGAATTATTATCGGCGCTGCTGTATCTGCTGTAGTGGGTTCCTTGGTGGATGATTTATTAATGCCAATCATTGGGCTATTCACCGGAGGTGTAGATTTTACCAACCACTTTATTAATTTAGGTGAAGGTAATTATGCAACGTTAGCAGCCGCCAAAGATGCAGGGGCTTCGGTATTTGGTTACGGCGCGTTTATACAAGCGTTTATTAATTTTTTAATTATAGCGTTTGTTATTTTCTTAATCATTAAGGCCTTAAATAATATGAAAAGAAAAGAAGAAGAAAAACCTGCAGCACCTGCTGAAGATATTGTTTTATTACGCGAAATTAGGGACAGTCTTAAAAAGTAATCTAACGTTAATAATAAAAGCCTTGGTTTTAGCTGAGGCTTTTTATAACTGTTAAAGATGACCAAGTTCGGCTAAGGATTGTACTGAGTCTCCAACTACAAAATGGTCAAAAACTTTGACGTTTACAAGTGCTAATGCGTCTTGTAAATTTTTTGTAATTTCGATATCGCTTTGACTTGGCGCCACATCACCTGAAGGATGATTGTGGGCAAATATTACTGCATGTGCATTATGTTTTAGTACACGTTTGACGATTTCACGTGGATGTACTTCTGTAGAATTTAATGAGCCCACAAAAATTTCTTCAAATATAATTACTTTATTTTTTGAATCCAAAAACAAACAAGCGAAAACTTCTTTTGTATAATCGCGCATGCGCATTAACAAAAACTCTTTTGCATCTTGCGGATTGGATAAAGGCCCTTCACGAGATAAAGATTCTTGTAAGTAACGTCGTGCCATTTCCATAGAAGCTTGTAGTTGCACAAATTTTGCTTCGCCCAATCCCTTAGCTTGACAAAAACTTTGTACATCGGCACTTAACAGATTTCGCAAACTACCAAATTCGTCGAGTAATTGACGCGCAAGATCAACCGCTGACTTTCCCTTTACACCTGTGCGTAAAAAAATCGCCAACAGCTCTGCATCGGATAAAACCTGCGGGCCCTGGGATAACAGCCTTTCACGTGGACGTTCAGACACTGGCCAATCAGATATCGCCATAATTTAATATATAAGTATTTCTTACGATTATTGACTAACGGTTGGAACCTTTAGGTTAATTAAAACACTATCTAGAGTTTATTTGATAGACTTAAAGTATGTCTTTAGCCAATAAAAATGTTTTGCTCGGTATCACGGGCAGTATTGCCGCTTATAAAAGTGCGGATTTAGTGCGCGAACTTACTCAGGCGGGAGCGCAAGTGCGCGTGATAATGACTAAATCAGCCAAGGAATTCATTACTCCGCTGACTTTCCAAGCGCTCTCTGGGCATCCTGTTACAAGTGATGAGTTTGAGAGCCCTGAATCAGAACATGGTATGGATCACATTACATTGGCACGTTGGGCGGATGCCATACTCATTGCGCCCGCGAGCGCTAACACTATTGCGAAACTAACCCATGGAGGTGCAGATAATTTACTCAGCAGTGTATGTCTTGCAACACAGGCTCCAATTGCGATTGCGCCCGCAATGAATCAAGCCATGTGGGCCAATGCGGCCACACAAGAAAATTATGAAGTGTTGAAAAAACGCGGTGTATTATTTTTTGGTCCAGCGGCTGGCAAACAAGCCTGTGGAGATGTCGGTGAGGGCCGCATGTTTGAGCCACATCAATTGCTACTTTCATTAAGTAATTTGTTTAACACTGGAGAGCTTTCCGGAGTGCAGGTATTAATTACGGCAGGGCCTACTCATGAACCGATTGATCCTATTCGATATATTAGTAATCGAAGTTCAGGTCGCATGGGTTATGCCTTAGCCGAAGCGGCGCGTGATGCTGGCGCAAAAGTGAATTTAATCTCAGGACCGGTGGCATTAGAAGTATCCGAAGATATTGAATGCACTTCTGTGAATACTGCACAAGAAATGTATGAAGCTGTTCAACAAATCATCGACGAGCAACAAATATTTATCAGCTGTGCAGCGGTAGCGGATTATCGACCCATAGATAAGCAGCCTGAAAAAATTAAAAAATTGCATGAAGATATTTCTATTTCATTGGTACGAAATCCTGACATTGTCGCGGAAGTTGCAAAATTGGAAGACAAGCCCTTTGTAGTTGGATTTGCGGCAGAAACGCGAGAGCTTAAAAAATTGGCCCAACAAAAATTAGAACTAAAACGACTGGATATGATTGCAGGGAATGATGTATCTAACCCCGAAATTGGTTTTGACAGTGATGAAAATGCCTTAGAAATATTTTGGAATGGTGGACATTGCACACTTGAGCATGATAAAAAATCTAAAATTGCAAGAAAACTAATTAGCTTAATCGCAAACCGTTACGCCAATACATTTAAACGCAGCAATGTCACGCTCCTTAAAAACGCAAAAGACCGAAATCAAAATCCTCGATAACCGCATCGGCAACGAAATTCCATTGCCCACCTATGCTACCTCAGGCTCTGCTGGCATGGATTTGCGCGCTTGCATCGATGAAAAAACTGTTGTTAAACCGGGTGAATCTGTATTAATACCCACGGGTATTTCTATGTATATACAAGACCCAGGTCTTGCAGCGACCATCTTGCCACGCTCCGGATTAGGGCATAAACACGGGATTGTGTTGGGAAATTTGGTTGGTCTGATCGACTCTGACTACCAAGGCCCATTAATGGTGTCGCTATGGAACCGTGGGCATGACAATTTTGAAGTGAACATCGGAGATCGAATTGCACAGCTAGTAATTCTGCCGATTGTGCAAACTGAATTTCATATCGTAGAAGAATTTACACAAAGTGATCGCGGTGAAGGCGGTTTTGGCCATACAGGAACTTTGTAAATTCTACTTATCAATTATATTTCATTTTAATTTTTAAGATGGCAAGCTCTAATGTTGATCCGCACATATTTCGTGCCTATGACATTCGTGGTGTAGTTGCCAATGCACTTACACCTGAAACCGTTGCTTTAATAGGCCAAGCTTTAGGAAGTTTATATCCAAACAGTCGTTCTGTAGCGGTGGGCAGAGATGGCCGACTTTCGAGCAAACAACTTGTCGCTGCGCTGGCAGAAGGTCTACAAAAATCAGGCTGTCATGTAATAGATATCGGGGAAGTACCAACGCCAGTGCTGTACTACGCCACTCACGAACTTAACACAGGTGCCGGGGTAATGGTGACAGGAAGTCACAATCCACCAGAATACAACGGCCTTAAAATGATCATGGATGGCAAAACATTACATGGTGAAGATATTCAAAACATTTACCAATGTATTTCAAATGGAAACTTTTCTTCCGGTCAAGGTCAGATAAATTCTCAAGATTTATTAGAAAAATATATAACAAGAATTTGTGATGATGTCGTACTTAACAAACCCTTAAAAATTGCAATCGACTGTGGCAATGGTGTCGCTGGTCCTGCTGCAATTGAGCTATTTAAGCGCTTGGGGTGTGAAGTAAGTGGTTTGTATTGTGATGTCGATGGAACTTTTCCTAATCATCATCCAAATCCTAGTGAGCTAAAAAATTTACAAGACTTAATTAATTGCGTGAAACAAAAACAACTCGATCTAGGACTTGCCTTTGATGGCGATGGTGACCGAGTTGGTGTAGTCGGTAATGAAGGTGAAGTGCTGTGGGCAGATCGACAAATGATGCTATACGCTCGTGATGTGCTCTCAAGAAGTGCAGGTGCAAAAATCATATTTGATGTGAAGTGTTCTCGAAATTTACGCAAGGTAATTGAGACTGCGGGTGGTCAAGCTATTATGTGGAAAACGGGTCACTCATTTATCAAAGATAAAATGATTGAAACCGGTGCCCTACTGGCGGGAGAAATGAGTGGGCATATATTCTTTAAAGAGCGTTGGTATGGATTTGATGATGCCTTATACAGCGCGGTAAGACTGTTAGAAATAATCTCAAATCAAAATTTAGCCGCCAGTGAATTATTTGCATCTCTGCCTAACGCAGTGAGCACACCAGAAATTAATGTGCATTTTCAAGAAGACGGTGCACAACATAAATTCATGCAAAATTTTTCTGAGCAAGTAGAATTGCCCGGCGCAGAAATTACAACTATAGATGGGATACGGGCAGACTATGATCAAGGCTGGGGTTTGGTTCGTGCATCAAATACCATGCCATCACTTGTCATTCGCTTTGAAGCAGAATCGGAATATGAAATGCAAAAAATTCAAGCCGCTTTTAAAGAACAAATGCTAAAAGTGGACGCTGCAATACAGATACCATTTTAATTAATACCATGAACCCTAAAAACGCAGAAAACATTGCTAAAGTTTTGATTGAGGCCTTGCCTTACATTCAAAAATTTGCCGGCAAAACAATTGTTATTAAATACGGTGGTAATGCGATGGTTGACGAAGATTTAAAAAGCAGTTTTGCGCGTGACATCGTATTACTCAAACATGTTGGCATTAATCCTGTCATCGTGCACGGTGGCGGACCTCAAATTGGTGAATTGCTAGAAAAACTTGGCAAAGAAAGTAAATTTGTGGATGGCATGCGTGTCACCGATAGTGAAACCATGGACGTGGTTGAAATGGTATTGGGGGGTTTGATTAATAAGGAAATTGTTCAATTAATAAATAAACACGGAGGTCGCGCCATTGGGATTACAGGAAAAGACGGTGGGCTGATTCACGCCAAACGTTTAGTGGTTACACGTGATGCTCCAGAATTAAAAGCGCCAGAAATAATCGACATGGGTCATGTCGGTGAAGTGGTTGGTGTTAATCCGTCTATCTTGAATCATTTAAAGGAAGAACAATTTATCCCTGTCATTGCGCCAATAGGCATGGGGGAAGATGATGAAGCATTAAATATCAATGCCGATTTAGTCGCTGGGAAGATTGCCACTGTGCTAGGCGCAGAAAAATTAATTCTTTTAACCAACACACAGGGAGTTAAAAAAGAAGATAAAGTTATCACTGGATTACATAGTAATGAAATTCAGGAATTAATCGACAGCGGCGTGATTAAAGATGGCATGCTGCCGAAAGTAAATTGTGCTTGGGATGCAATTTCTTCGGGTGTAAAAACAGCACATATTATTGATGGCCGTGTACAACACGCCGTGTTGTTGGAAATCTTTACCGATAAAGGAGTCGGGACTTTATTGCGAAGCTAAGTCAGGTTGGGTCAGTTGCAAATAACGATTAATGTCGCCAGAAAAACGCTGCTTGATGGCAAGCTTTTCTTTTTCTTTAATGTGTAAAATTTCCCTTACGTGAGATAACTGTTCTTGATAGTGTTTGCGGCTTTTAACTATAGCGGGCGGCAATTTTTGGCCGTTGGTTTTGAATTTTTGTTCGGATCTATCAATGTCTTCTAGTTTTTCAATAAATTTTCGTTTTCGTAAATTAGTAATTTCAATTGCAGATTGCACAGTGGACAAGCGCTCATCACGCACAGACTCAATGTCTTCTACGCTAAGGTACATCGCTAATAATACGCGGTCACGATGTTCTTCTTTTTCCTTGGCGCGGAGTTCTTGCTCTTTTAATTTCGCGATACGTCGCTCTTCTTCCAATTCACCTAGCGTTTTCGGTGCTGGAATACTCTCTGTAATGCGGCCATGCGCATTCAGCTTATCTTGTTCGCGCTGTGCTTTGTTGGGCGGTAGGCTGTCACTGTAATGGATAGTGCCATCATCATCGACCCAGCGATAAAATTCGGCTTGGGCTATAGAGCAGGCAGCCATTAATAGCGCTGCTAATAGAAGATTTTGAATTAGAGACGTTTCTTTGAACATGTGTTCTTCTTACTAGTAAGCTCTGTAATTCTACCTTCACATACTCAAAATTTAAGTGGTTCGAGGGATATTTAATCGCAAATCCATGCACATTCATCTCTCCAATTGAAATAACCGTAAAATTTATATGGTTTTAGCTTGGTATTGCTCTAGATAAGCTTTTAATTTCCCAAGATATTTTGAATACAACTGCTTGGATTCTGCATAGCCAATGAGTTCTTTTGCATTGGCAATGGCGATTACCTGAAGCTTAAATTCCTGTTCTACCTGCTGTACTGCTGACAAATTATTCTGCAAACCTCTTTCCTGTCGATCAAAAGCATTTACCACGCCTACCGCTTGAGCATGATGATCTTTAATAATTTTCACGGCTTCTCGAATGGCGGTGCCTGCCGTGATGACATCATCCACGATCAAAACTCTTCCTTGTAATGGAGCACCCACAAGTTTACCTCCATCTCCATACGATTTTACTTCCTTTCGATTAAACGCATATCCGACATTTTTATTATATTCTGTAGCCAAATTCATCGCTACTGTCGCCACCAATGGTATTCCCTTATATGCGGGCCCAAATAACACATCAAATTCTATTTTCGCTTGAATAATTGCTTGTGCATAAAATTTACTTAATACTGCTAATGCATGCCCATCTTGAAACAGGCCAGCATTAAAAAAATACGGACTTACACGACCCGACTTTAGAGTGAATTCCCCAAACTGCAACGCACCCTGTTCTACCGCAAATTCGATAAATTCTAAGTTTGTTGACATGTATGTAGTGTACTAGACCTTTACAACGATGCGAATTATTACTATCAACACCAATGGCATTCGTGCTGCCGCACGCAAAGGATTCTTCGCATGGTTGAATAAACAAAAAGCCGATGTGGTTTGTATACAAGAAACCAAAGCGCAAATTCATCAGCTGGAACCGGATCCTATTTATTTTCCCAACAACTACCACTGCAGTTATTTTGATGCAGAAAAAAAAGGCTACAGCGGCGTTGCATTATTTAGCAAACAGAAACCGCAAAAAATTGTGTGTGGTTACGGAGACAAAGAATTTGATAACGAGGGCCGTTATATAGAATTTCAGTTTCAAAATATTACGATCGTTTCGCTGTATGCACCTTCTGGTTCATCGAGTGATGAAAGGCAACTGGCAAAATTTAGATTCATGGATAGTTTCATGCAACATCTAAAAAAAATAAAAAAACGCAAAAATGAATTTATTATTTGTGGTGACTGGAATATTGCGCATAAAAAAATTGATTTGAAAAACTGGCAAGGCAATCAAAAAAATTCAGGCTTTTTACCCGAAGAACGTGCATGGTTAGATACATTGTTTAATGATGAAGGATATATAGATGTATTTAGAGAACTCAATCCAACCGAAGACCAATACACCTGGTGGTCTAATCGTGGGCAGGCCTGGGATAAAAATGTAGGTTGGAGAATTGATTATCAAATTGCGACGCCAAAACTAAAACATAAAGCTACGAAAGAAAGAATATACAAAAAACAAAGATTTTCTGATCACGCGCCTTTAATTATTGATTACGCTTTATCCCTTTGAACGAACAACCTTCTAAAGCTACGTGGCTCGAAGCACTTAGCGTTTATAAAGATCGCAAAGTTTTAGCGATGTTGTTTTTAGGGTTTTCCGCCGGGCTACCTTTGCTTTTGGTATTTGGAACGCTGTCATACTGGTTAAGGAAAGAGGGAATCGATCGCACTACGATTGGTTATATTTCTTGGGTTGCTTTGTTATATGGCTTGAAATTTGTGTGGGCACCTTTAGTCGACCGCGTACCCATTCCATTGGCAACAAAGTTATTAGGGCAACGGCGTAGTTGGATGTTATTGGCACAGCTCGGAGTTATCGTGGGACTGTTCATGATGGCTCTAAGCAATCCTGTCTTAGAGCTCACAGGGCTAGTATTTTTTGCACTACTTGTCGCATTTTCTTCAGCAACTCAGGACATCAGTATCGATGCCTGGCGTATTGAAGCTGTGCCGGTAAATAAGCAAGGTGCTATGGCCGGTACTTATCAATTAGGTTATCGATTGGGAATGCTGTTAGCGGGAGGTGGCGCATTTTTTATTGCGGGCAGTTACTCATGGAGCACTGCTTACATGTCTATGGGTATTGCTATGCTAGTAGGCGTGATTACAACGCTTTTAATTTCTGAACCAGAACGAAACATTAGCGAACAAACATGGAAGCAAGAAGAACGTGTAATACGATTTTTAGAAGGCTCACAAAACTTACCTCACCAATTTCGTATGGTAATCGCATGGATTATTGGTGCCATCATATGTCCTTTCACTGATTTTTTTACGCGTAACGGTGTCGCAGCCGCACTAATAATTCTCGGCTTTATTGGAATTTTTCGCATGAGTGATATCGCTATGGGTGTAATGGCAAATCCTTTTTACTACGACATGGGCTATAGCGAACACCAGGTGGCTTTTGTTTCAAAAATTTTCGGTTTTATCATCACCATAATTGGCGCACTTCTAGGCGGCGTATTAGTCATGCGATTTGGCGTGATGATTATGCTTATCGTTTCCGCCATATTAGTCATACTCACTAATTTAATATTTGCCTGGCTCGCTGTGCTTGAACCAAATATTTATTTGCTTGCGCTTGTAATTTCTGCCGACAATTTAACAGGAGGGATTGCAGGCACTACATTTATTGCATACTTATCCAGTCTTACTAACCGTGCCTATACAGCCACTCAATATGCATTGTTTAGTTCTTTAATGTTATTACTACCAAAATTTATTGGTGGATTTTCTGGAAAGTTTGTAGATAATTTTGGCTACGTAAACTTTTTTATCTATGCGGGTTGCTTAGGTTTGCCAGCAGTGGCCTTGGCACTTTATCTTTGGAGAAAATCAGTTAAGGAATAATTTCAATCGGAGTGCCGTCTTCCACAATATTCCAAATCTCAACCATTTCATGGTCTTGAACAGCAATACAGCCCTCCGTCCAATCATCGCCGTGAAATAATAATTTTGATTTTTCTTCCCAACTAGAAGGCTGGCCATGAATCATAATGGCACCGCCAGGAGAGTCGCCACGCTCACGCGCATCTCGATGGTCTGCATTATTCGGGTATGAAATATGAATAGAACGAAAAAATTTACTGTTGGGATTCCGCCAATCTAACATGTACAGTCCTTCCGGCGTGCGAGAGTCGCCTTCTTTTTCTTTATGCCCAAAAGGTTGTTTTCCTAAAGAAATATTATACGCTTTTAATACTTCTTCCCCTCGATATAGATACAGTTTACGTTCTGCTTTTTTAACGACAACAAAATCAGCTTTAACAATTTCTTCGTTTGTAGCTGCCATGTTCGCCCCTGCACTAAATGCAACACACATCCAAACCAGAGCTACACATAATTTTAAAATCCATTTGGCAAAAAATTCTTTCAAAGACCAGCGCTCCCATGACCGGCATAACAAGCAAGATTATATCTTAAGGCTGACTGCGCTTGCTTTTCACCCACTTCAGGATAGGCTGCCACATCTCTCGGTCTAAATCGGTGGCGGCAGGCGCCATTTCAAAGATCCCCAATCCACGCTCAGCAGCTCGAATATAATGCTGACTATCACGTAGCATGGTTAAAAAGGGCATACGTTGGCGACTGAGAAAATCATCTAATTCCCAATAAATATTGGTGTAGTCACGCGAACGATTTGCCAATAGAGCAATTTTTGCTTTTTTGCGTTGTATAGGAGCTGTTTTTTTTATTTCTGCTATAAAATCCTTAGCCGCGCGCATATCAATGGGAGAAGGTAGTACCGGTACCAAAATAGTTTGGGCCTTTGCTACCATTCTGCTTAGTGCCCCACCGTGTAGCCCGGCAGGTGCGTCAATGATGACAAAATCAGTGTTGCGGCTCGGGCGCTTTGAGTTCTTTTTATGCGCTGCTATTCCTTGAATGGGATTTCTAGCGGCCGAACGTGCCTTTAACCAAGCCATGCTACTGCCTTGTGGATCGTAGTCCATGAGCACAACTTTTTTATTCAGCGAAGCAAAGTAGGAAGCTAAATTGGTTGCAACCGTAGTTTTGCCAGAACCACCCTTAGAATTAATCACCATCACACTACGCATGATCACTCCTCCAATTTGGTTTTCTGATGTATGTTACGCAACTGAATACGCAAAGTGACGTAACTATATCGTGCTACCTGAAGCGATGATAGTTTAAGAAATTCTACAAGTGCCTATGGGTGTGGATTTAGATTTGTATGTGGTTAATGATTTCGACGTACAAAATGTGCTGATAGTGGTGCCTGTGTAAACCAGCTGGACTGAATAGGAAACGTGAATGGGGGCTTAAGTAGTCGAATTTTACGTAGGCATAACTATACAATTTAAGGAGATCGTGACATTTAACTACGTGTTAGTAACATTTATTACACAAATTCTGCTATTACAGGCGTGTGATCGGATGGTCGTTCATTGGACCGGGGAGCTTTATCAATCACGCTATAGCTACAATTTGCCTCCAAAACACTACTGGCCAGAATAAGATCGATGCGTAAGCCATGGTTGCGTTGAAATCCTCCGGCCCGGTAATCCCACCAACTAAAACTTTTTTCTTCCTGCTCGAACAAACGAAAACTATCTACAAATCCTAAATTGAGAATGGCATTGAGTGCACTGCGCTCCTGGCTACTACAGAGAATTTTTTCATACCACGCTTCCGGATCATGGACATCTTGATCTTCAGGGGCAATATTGAAGTCTCCTAAAATTACATAACTTGGATAGGTTTGTAGATCTTGTTTAATGAACGACGTGACCTTTTCAAGCCAATGGAGTTTATATGCAAATTTATCGGATCCAACTTCTTTGCCATTAACCACATACAAATTAAGCACGCGCACACCATCTACGGTAGTGGCTAAGATACGACGCTGGGGATCTTCCAATCCAGGAATGTCTGTCACAACATCTTCACCAAGCTGTTTGGATAAAACGGCTACTCCGTTATAGGTTTTTTGGCCGGAATACCGTGCTTCATATCCGGCTTCATTAATTTCCTGTACCGGGAAATCTGCATCTTGTAATTTGGTTTCTTGTAAGGCCAATACATCGACAGGGTTATCTTGCAACCAATCCAACACCTGCGGTAAACGCACACGTAAAGAATTTACATTCCAGGATGCGATTATCATTTAATCAAACTCGTACCCGTGTAATCGTTTTCGTGATCGCCATGCAGCACGTTTTTTGCCTAAAAAGAATCCAGTTATAAAAATTAGAAATAAGATAACAGCTGCCACTAGTAAATATTTATTGGTTAAGAATTGATTTAAATTTTCAAACCGCTCAGGTTCATTTGGCTCAATAGCTGTGGAAGGCGCTTGTGATTGAGAATTTTCAAGCTCACTTATTTTCTTTTGTAAGGAAATATTCTCTTGTTTAAGTGTAATCAACTGTTGTTGTAATTCTTCTACTTGTTGTGTATCTGTGTGACTACCAGTTTGGGCAATTTGCTCTTTTAACTCTTCAATCTCATGTAACAGTAATTCATTGCGTTCATTTGCGGATTGATACAACAATTTTTCTGGCGGCTCATTAACTAAAAATGCCGACTTTGCCCAACCAACATTTCCTTCCAATGTTTCTATTAAAGCAAAGGCGCCTTTTTCTTCTAGCACTAAAGCCGTGTCGCCACTTTTAAGAACTTCAACAACATCGCTATTTGCATTAGCGTCAGTATAGATTCGCAAGTGCAATGAATCGGTTACATATACTTCTCTTTGTGCGGACAAAGAACTGACAATACACACAATGAATATAAAAACTAAAATTTTCTGTAGTTTGCTCACGATAAAACATTATGCCTTATCTTTCGATTAGCCAAAAAGATATTAAAATTTCCCCGTTAATTTAGAAAATATGATCCCGATGCAAAGTATGAAAACCACGGCCAATAGATAGGAAAACAGTTTTTGCTTCCTGGATAGATGCGTCTCGCTATTGGCGGATAAGATGAAAGGTTTATATCTTTTACTTTCTGGTTTGGTTAACAGATTCGTTGATGCCGGCAGAGGATTTTTTAGCTGCTCTTCTACTGCAAATTGCTTCGCATCCGCCCTTGCCTGCTGCCATTCCTGCGCATCAACCTCGCCATCTTTATTCGTGTCATATACAGCTAAACGTGTTTTATCGCGTTTCAATTTGGATAGAAAGTCTTTGCTTAGATCATTAAGGCTAGCGCGAAAATCTGTGCCAATCGATTTAAATTCACCAATGGCGTATAACTCATTTTCGATATGTAAGCGTTTTTCAGTATAGCGGTATCTTGCACCGATCTGCCCAATGGTGTGGCTTAATGCGTCCGTTACGAAGTTTATAGTGGAGTTATTAAAAGTATGCACGGCTCGCGTTCCATACCAAGTTTCGCTTGCGCTTGGTGTTACATCGGCGCCTTCCGGATCAATAACACATGAACCTGTTTCGTCTTGTAGTAAAAATAAATGATCGCTCACTTCGGAGGCCACATGTCTCCACTCACTTTTCCCAAACTGATTTCTTTCTTCTATGATATAGGAATACCAAACACAGGCCTGCCCACTTAATGGTGCAATGATTTGCGGGCCATCCAACCATTTGGCAATGCCATACAACTCGACATAACCCTGTGCTGCAGAACGAATTTTAGAGGTGGGCATATCCTCAATTAATCGCGCTAAATGAAATTTTCGTATAGAAAAGAAAAGTGATGTCAGTCCAACGGCAACTAACACAGCCAACATCAGCCATTCATCTTGACTGAACTGTTCAAAACTCAGCATATGAATAGCTGATAAATACTAGAACGCTTATGTAAACAATGCTTTTACATCGACATCTTGAGTTTCTGATTCACTGAATTCGAGTAAATCAAAATCTTTAAATGCCAAAAGTCTTGCAACAATGATGTCAGGAAATTGTTCTATGCGTACATTATTTCGATTTACGCTTTCGTTATAGTATTCACGGCGATCTGCAATTGAATTTTCCAATCCTGAAATTCTTTGTTGTAAGTGCTGGAAGGTTTCGTTAGCTTTTAATTCTGGATAATCTTCTGCGACAGCGAATAAATTGCCCAAGCCCATACGTAACATGCCTTCGGCTGCACCCAAAGCACCGATGTCACCTTGCTGTTGTGCGTTTGATACTCGGCTTCTTGCCTCCATAACTTTGGTTAACGTTTCTTGTTCAAAACCCATATATTGTTTACAAACTTCCACAAGCTTTGGAATTTCTTCGTGCCGTTGTTTCAGTAAGACATCAATATTAGACCATGCTTTACTTACAGCATGTTTCAGTGAAACCAAATTGTTGTAGATGACAATGGTATAAGCGATAAGAACCACAATTATCGCAAGAATAATTATGCTAGTGAGTTCCATAGATAACTCCTATTGACTGAATACAAACCCCTTGCATGAAAACAATATTGGGATGAATCAATTACTTTTCAAGCAGTTTGAAGACTAACTATTCGGAAACAACGATTAAACAGATGTTTATACATCAATATTCAATGCAGCAAGGGCATTTTGTTCAATGAAATCTCGTCTTGGTTCGACTTGATCGCCCATTAATGTTGTAAATACTTCGTCAGCTGCTACGGCATCTTCTATATTCACTTGCATTAACCTTCGGGTATCAGGATCCATGGTGGTTTCCCAAAGCTGCCCAGGGTTCATTTCGCCCAAGCCTTTATACCGTTGAATAGATTGTCCGCGTTTCGCTTCTTCTAATAACCAATCCATGATTTCAACAAAATCTTGCGATTCCAGTTTGCGTTCGCCACGTTGAATGTAAGCGCCCTTTTCTAACAAACCTTCTAGTTGGGTTGCATGATCACGCAACAGGACAAAATCGGCTGAAGTGAAAAAATCTTCGGTATAGATGTCATCCTTTGCTAAACCATGCACCCATTTCACCATCGCAATTTGTTTTGGTTCAGACTCCCAATTTTCATTCGAAGTGAACTGCGTACCTGCAGCTTGTAGTTGATTTAAGGATTCAGATAATTTTGTAAACCATTTACTTACTTTGTTCTGTGCTGTTTTGCTATCAAGAGAGTCAACTATCGGTGCGGGTTTACGCATCATCTCTACTAACACTTCCGTTTCATGAATGCGGCCCAGTCGATGGATCGTCGACATGGCGATGGCATGACTTTTACTTAGTTCTTCTAATGCGCTATCGGATATAGCCGGCGCTTTAGCGTTTACATGCAGTTTTGCGCCTTCTAACGCTTGCTGTAACAAATGTGCATTTAGCTCGGCATCGTCTTTAATGTACGTTTCTTGTTTGCCTTTTTTAATTTTGTAGAGCGGAGGCTGTCCAATGTAAATGTGTCCGCGTTCAATCAACTCTGGCATTTGCCGATAAAAAAACGTCAATAACAAAGTTCGGATATGTGAGCCGTCTACATCTGCATCCGTCATGATGATAATGCGGTGATAACGCAATTTGTCTGGATCAAACTCTTCTTTGCCAATGCCACAGCCTAAAGCGGTGATCAGTGTGCCCACTTCAGCTGAAGATAACATTTTGTCAAAGCGTGCTTTTTCCACATTTAGTATTTTGCCTTTAAGCGGCAACACCGCTTGTGTATGTCGATCACGCGCTTGTTTGGCAGAACCTCCAGCAGAATCGCCCTCGACCAAAAATAATTCACATAGTGCCGGGTCTTTTTCTTGACAGTCCGCCAATTTCCCAGGCAAACCAGCTACATCTAATGCGCCTTTGCGACGAGTCATTTCGCGCGCTTTACGTGCAGCTTCACGCGCACGGGCCGCTTCTACAATTTTTCCAACTATTGATTTTGCTTCGGCCGGATTTTCCATTAAAAAATCTTGTATGCATTCCGATAAAGTTGAATCCACCACACCTTTAACTTCGGAAGAAACCAGTTTGTCTTTAGTTTGTGAAGAAAATTTTGGGTCTGGAACCTTTACTGACAGCACCGCCGTTAGCCCTTCACGCACGTCATCGCCGGTCATGGTAATTTTGTATTTTTTGGTAATCCCCTGTTTCTCCATATACTGATTTAACGATCGGGTAAGGGCACCGCGAAGTCCTGCCAAATGTGTGCCGCCATCTCGCTGTGGAATATTGTTGGTGAAGCAGAAAATATTTTCCTGATAGGAGTCATTCCACTGTAGTGCTACCTCAATGCCCATGTCTTGACGTTCGGTATCGACGTAAATGACGGTTTCATGCAGTGGTGTTTTCTTTTTATTGAGGTGTTCAACAAACGCGCGAATACCGCCATCATATTGAAATTTATCACTTTTTCCGGATCGTTCATCTTTCAAAGCAATACAAACACCGGAATTGAGAAAGGAGAGTTCACGTAGTCGTTTAGCCAGTACGTCGTAATGAAATTCCGTGTCACTGAAGATCTCTGGGCTTGGTGTAAAGCGTATAGTAGTGCCTGTCTTATCTGTTTTAGAGAGTTTTTTCAGTGGGTATTGGGGCTCGCCTAGGCTGTATTCTTGTTTGTAAGAATGTCCACCACGATAGATGGTTACTATCAGTTCTGAAGACAATGCATTGACGACAGAGACACCGACCCCGTGTAGGCCGCCGGAGACTTTATATGAATTATCATCAAATTTGCCGCCCGCATGCAGTACGGTCATGATGACTTCAGCCGCAGAACGATTCTCTTCTTCATGGGTGTCTACGGGTATACCGCGGCCATCATCGACCACACTTACTGATCCATCCGTGTGGATCGTGATCTGTATTTCGGAGCAATGTCCGGCCAGGGTTTCATCAATTGAGTTATCCACAACCTCAAACACCATATGATGTAAACCGGTACCATCATCCGTATCCCCGATATACATACCCGGACGTTTGCGAACCGCTTCAAGGCCCTTTAAGACCTTGATATTCGTAGAATCATAAGACATAGGAATTCCAAGAGATTTTGTAGTGCTAATTATAGCAGCGTTCAGGTTTTAGGGGTGCATTTTCCTCGTTCCACGTGAAACATTTGGTGCTGTTTCCAGCCTTGAATAAGGGCGCTATTTGGTTCAATTGCGGTCAGAAAGGCTTGGCATCGAAGCTCTTGTAGAGCCTGAAACAGAGCTGCCGCATGGCTCTCATCAAGCTCGGCTTGTATGTCATCCAATAACACCACACACTTTCTCGACAAGTGCTGCTGTAAATGAGCAATTTGCGCCAACAACAAGCTAGCCGCCAACAATTTTTGCTGGCCCCGAGAAGAAGTGGTAGCTGCAGGTTGGAAATTATAAAAAATATTCAGCTCAGCACGATGCGGTCCCTTCTGGGTGGTTTTTTTCTGCCGTTCCTTACCTTCACTTTTTTGCAACGCTTCGAGTAGAGCACAATCCTTATCCCATCCTTGCTCATAATCTAAACTGATTTCGGCTTCTGGCAACAATTTGCCGGCAAAAGTTGCGAAATACAGGTTAATTTCTTCAAAAATACTACATCTCGCGGAATTAACCTGTTCTCCTAATAACGCCAACTTTGCATTCCAAGCGGGAAGTTCGTGCAATTTTTCTTGTTTTAGCACTTGATTTCTCTGGCGTAAACACTGGTTATATTCACGCCATTGTCCAAGAAATTCCTGTTTCACGTGAAACGTGGACCAATCGAGAAAATTACGTCGGTTTTTAGCCGGTCCTTGGATAAGCTGGTGGCTATCGGGATGCATACTTAATACCGGCAGATGTCGGGCATGTTCTGCAATGGATGAGATTTTTTTTTGGTTTATATGAAGCCGAGAGCCTTGAGGAGATTTCTGAATCCCTAACCGTATGGACTGGTTACCTTCATTACAAATCCCACTTACCGTTATCTGTTCAGCGCCATTTCGAATAATGGGTGCTAGTGTGCGGCTTCGAAAACTGCGACCACGGCTTAAAAAATCAATCGCTTCTAAAATACTAGTTTTACCCGCACCATTTTCACCATAAAAGAGATTGACTTCTTCCGCTAATTCTAGCGTCAAAGATTCAATAATCCGCAGATTTTGAACCAGTAAAGTCTGTAGGGGCAATGGTACTATTTAGCTGGCGCGGCCGGCTACAAGCGCATCGGCATTACAACATAGCGAGAATTACGATTATTGGGGGCTAAAATAAGAGCGCTACTGTTAGAATCTTTGATTAGTATTTCGATACTATCAGCTTCCAGCACATTTAAAACATCCAATAAATAAACAACATTAAACCCAACCTCTAGTCGTTCACCAGAATATTCCATTTCAATTTCATCCTCGGCTTCCTCGTGCTCTGGATTATGGGCCTGAATGACCAATAAATCGTTATCCAGGATTAAGCGAATACCCTTATATTTCTCATTTGACAAAATGGAAGCCCTGGTAAGTGCTTGTTTTAGAGAATCTTTATTAATTATTGCCCGATTACCTTCTTCTTCTGGTAACACACGTTGGTATTCTGGAAAACGACCATCAATAAGCTTTGACGTGAACTGTAAGCCATCCATATTCACACGGATATGGTTTTTTCCTAGCCCAACACTCACCGTATTATCTTCAGTGCTTAACAATCGCTGTAGCTCCTGTACCCCTTTTCTGGGCAAAATTATTTGCCGAGAGGTTTCGAGATCTGCTTGATGCTCTTTCTGTGATAGCGCTAAACGATGGCCATCGGTGGCTACACTTTTAATTTGTGTCGCATCCGCTTCCAACAGCATTCCATTAAGGTAGTAACGGACATCCTGCTGGGCCATCGCAAATGCTGTCTTTTCAATGAGTGTTCGAAGATCGGCTTCTGTAATGGTAATGCTTTGATCCAAATCTAAATCTTCTATGGTTGGAAAGTCTTCAGCTGGTAATGTTGCTAATGAAAAGCGACTACGCCCTGAAGTTACTTTTACTTTTTCATTGCTCGTAGTAACTGAAATTTGAGATTGTTCCGGTAAGGACCGACAGATGTCTAAGAGTTTGCGAGCTGGGATAGTGGTTGCGCCGTCCTCTTCCAATTCGATTTCCATGCTCGCGATTAACTCAACTTCTAAATCCGTAGCAGTAATAGAGAGCTGATTTTCATTTCCGCGCAACAAAATATTGCTGAGCGCAGGCATGGTTTGCCTCCTTTCAACAGCACCGATAATTTGTTGTAGAGGTTTTAGTAAGTTTTCACGCGCTATTGATAACTGCATAAATATATAAATAGTTATTGTTATAGAAGCAGAAATTAAATGTGGATAAGTTAATTTTTCCTTTAAGAAATAATAGCTTGTGTTTTAAATATCAAGTGTAAAAAAGGTTACATTTAACGTAGAACACAGGCATATCAAGGGATAACTTGCTCGTATCTAATGTATACAAACTATATCACCTTTTATCCACAAGCTATTAACTTAGTCCAAACTCAGCTACTTAAACTACGCAATAGATTTACGTAATCATCATTCATTCGATTATCGCTCTCGCGCAAGCTAGCGATTTTTCGGCAAGCATGAAGTACAGTCGTATGGTCACGCCCACCAAAGGCATCTCCAATTTCCGGCAGACTGTGGTTAGTGAGTTCTTTTGCTAACGACATCGCAATTTGTCTAGGTCGTGTGATGGACCGACTACGACGCGCTGATAAAAGATCGGAAACACGAATCTTGTAATACTCTGCTACCGTTTTTTGAATATTATCAATGGTGACTAACTTGTCCTGTAAAGCTAGCAGATCGTGCAAAGCGTCTTTAGCGAAGTCCAATGTTATGGCCGAGCCGGTAAATTGAGCATTTGCAATAACGCGCCGCAATGCGCCTTCTAATTCTCGAATATTGGAGCGAATTCGTTTGCCGATGAAAAAGGCTACGTCACTTGGAAGCTCGACCTGCAGTAATTCTGCTTTACGTTGCATAATGGCGACCCGTGTCTCGAGTTCAGGCGGCTCTATGGATTGGGTTAGGCCCCATCCAAAGCGTGATTTGAGGCGTTCTTCTAATCCTTCGACTTCTTTAGGGTATCGATCACAGGTAAGTATGACCTGTCGCTGTCCTTCTAGCAGCGTGTTAAAGGTGTGAAAAAATTCTTCTTGCGAACGTTCTTTGCCAGCAAAAAACTGAATATCATCGATCAATAACGCATCTACAGAACGATAAAACCGCTTAAATTCACTAATCGCGTTGTGTTGTAAGGCCTTTACCATATCCGCAACAAAGCGCTCAGAATGCAAATAAAGAATCTTGGCCGCTGGATTTTGCACTAGCATTTGATTGCCAATTGCGTGGAGTAAATGGGTTTTGCCTAACCCAACCCCACCATAAATGAGCAAGGGGTTATATGCTGCCCCGGGATGCCCCGCGACCTGTAGAGCGGCGGCTTTGGGTAATTGATTCGATTTGCCTTCTACAAAAGTATCGAAGGTAAAGCTGGTATTCAGGTTATGACTAAATTCTGCAACCCTTTTCTGGGGGATTGCTTTATTGACAGAGGAAGGTGTAACCGAAGTTAGAAAACTAGGCTGATCACTACTGCCAATTTCTATTTCAACTCGCTTGAGCGAGAGGGTTTGGTTAGTTGCTACTAACTCGTCTATACGAGCTAAAAAATGATGTTGCACCCAATCCAAAACAAATCGGTTTGGAGCAAGTAATTTTAATTTTCCGTCACGTTCAACGGCATGTAGAGGCCTAATCCAGGTGTTAATTTGTTGTTCGCTTAATTCTGCTTCAAGTTGATGTACACAAGAATCCCAAACAGTGCTCGACACGCATTCTCTCCCGCGACTTATAGTTAGTTTGATTCGTTATTATGGATGTAGGACTAGCCAGTCTATCCAGTAATAGGAATGTTATCCACTATTTAATGCAGCACAATAGCCGTTGACAAATGTCAGTAGCGCGATTATTTTTGCGCACCTTATTAGGTAAATATCCTAAGCTCTTAAAAGCCGTAAACAATTTGGATTAAACAGTGAAACGCACATTTCAGCCAAGCAATCTTAAACGTGCACGCACCCACGGATTTCGTGCAAGAATGAAAACCAAAGGTGGTCGCGCAGTGATCAATGCTCGTCGTGCAAGAGGCCGAGCTCGACTAAGCCCGTAATTTTTGCCTGAAGAAAACGAATCATACAGTCATAAAGAAAGACTGCATTCACCTAATCAATTTAAATCAGTCTTTAACAAGGCAAAAAAGTTTCGTAGTGAAACCTTTACCATGTTATTTAGAAAAAATGAATGTGATTATCCGCGTTTAGGAATAATCGTTGCAAAACGCAAAGCAAAGCGGGCGGTAGATCGGAACTTGATCAAAAGAATAATTCGAGAGAGCTTTCGACTAAATAAAAGCAAGATACCCGCTAACGATTACATAGTTTTGCTCAGCAAACCAATTGATGATGTGTCTCGAAATAATTTTAGGGAACAACTAAATACACTATGGAATGAAGTCGCTACCGCATGAAAAAAACTTTTAATCAATTCGTTTGTAAATTCATCATCACGTTAATTCGTATGTACCAAATTTTACTTAGTCCATGGTTGGGTAACAATTGTCGCTTTTATCCTAGTTGTTCAAGCTATGCGATAGAGGCCGTGCAAAGGCATGGATGGTGTAAGGGCACTTGGCTTTCTTTAAGAAGAATTTCTTGTTGTCATCCATTACATGCGGGCGGAATTGATCCTGTGCCAGATAAGACAAACAAAGGCGAGTGTTGTGGATAATTCGCGTTTCTTTTTGTATATAGCATTAGCTTTTGTTTTATATTTAATCTGGCTTACTTGGCAACAAGAACAAGCACCACAGCCTGTAGCACAACAAGAAGAATTGATAGCACAGGAACAGACCGACATACCCCAAGAAAACAACGAAGATGTACCTGAAGTTCTAGATAGCAAAACGACCAGTAACAACAATCAAACAAACAAACCACGTGCCGTTAACGAAAAAAGTAAACGTATCCATGTTCGCACCGATGTCTTAGACGTCATCATTGATACTCGGGGCGGCGATATTCGGCAGGTAGATCTACCTACCTATCCAGTATCTCTAAAAAATAAAGAACAAGCTTTCCGCTTACTGCAAAGCGATGCTAAAACTTATATTGCACAGTCCGGTTTGCGACACGACAAAGTCAACGGTGTTGTAACCACTGCAAAAATTGCTCCTACACATCATGATATTTACCAAACGGTAAAAACCGAATATGTATTACATGATGGACAGGACCAGCTTGAAGTAAAACTATTATGGCAAGGCGATAACAATATTCGTGTAGAAAAGATTTTCACCTTTTATCGCGGTGAATTTGTGTTTGATGTTAAACACCGAGTACACAATCAAAGTACGGAAACCTGGGTAGGTCGCCAGTATCAACAATTGCGTCACAGCTCCATAGCAGAAAACAGAAGTTGGTTACGCCTACCTACCTATACGGGGACTGCCTATTTTGATGGCACTTATCATAAACACTCATTTGATGATATTGATGATGAACCATTAAGCATGAAAGTGAGTGGCGGCTGGATTGCGATATTGCAACATTATTTTGTTTCTTCCTGGGTGCCTGACAATGAAGAGGAAGAAAATTATTTTTTCAGTAAAAAAGTTAAATCAAGTAATGAAGAACAATATCTAATCGGCATGCTGTCCTCAGCTAAAGCAATACAACCAAACACAAGAGAAGAATTTTCGCGAAGATTATTTGCCGGGCCAAAGCTGCAGCATCGTATGGAAGAACTTGCCAAAGGCTTGGACTTAAGTGTTGATTACGGAATGTTTTCCATTTTATCAAAGCCATTGTTTTGGCTGCTGGAATGGTTTCATAAACTGGTAGGCAATTGGGGGGTTGCCATCATTTTAGTAACCGTAGTGGTCAAACTTATTTTTTATAAGTTGTCAGAAACCAGTTATAAGTCGATGGCGCGTATGCGAAAACTTCAACCGCGAATTAAAGCATTACAAGAACGTTATGGGGATGACAAACAAAAATTAGGGCAAGCCACTTGGGAGTTATATAAAAAAGAAAAAGTGAATCCTGCAAAAGGCTGTTTGCCGATACTGATTCAAATGCCAGTATTTCTAGCCTTGTATTGGGTGTTGATAGAAAGTGTGGAATTACGCCAAGCACCTTTTATGTTATGGATTCAAGATTTATCCGTGCGCGACCCAATTTTTGTTTTACCTTTGTTAATGGGCATTAGCATGTATGTGCAATTTAAACTCAATCCTGCCCCCCCTGATCCTATGCAAGCGAAAATATTTGCCATGATGCCCATAATGATGACAATTTTTATGGCCTTTTTCCCGGCGGGCCTCGTGTTATATTGGCTGGTAAATAATATTCTTTCTATCGCGCAGCAGTACGTAATCACCAGACAGATTGAAAAAGCGGATTATTAGGTACCTGTACGTAACAAGCTAATAGGGCGACTACATGCCCAATAAAATTTCTCAACTAGCTGCAATTTGTGCGGTCGCCACCCCGCCCGGGCGTAGTGCATTGGCAATTGTTCGTTTATCCGGCAAGGATTGTGAACAGATTGTTAAAAAAATCACGCAACAAACACTAATGCCACGGCAAGCAAGTTATTGCAAACTAAAAGATGATAGCGGTGAACTGATCGATCGTGGTGTGGTGATTTTATATCAATCCCCAGCCTCCTATACAGGCGAAGACATGGCCGAGTTTTATTGCCATGGCAATCCTGTCATTACAGACTTAATTCTTAAAACCTTATGTACGCATGGCGCCAGACTTGCAGAACCTGGCGAATTCACTTTGCGTGCGTTTTTAAACGATAAAATTGATCTAATGCAAGCTGAAGCCGTTGCTGATGTTATCAATAGCACCTCAGAACAAGCACTACGCAGTGCAACGCGATCCTTACAAGGCACATTTTCATCTCATATCGAAAATATTCATTCTAAACTTATTCAGCTTCGCACACACGCAGAAGCACATTTAGATTTTCCTGAAGAAGAAATTGATCCAAAGAATATTCTGCAAATACAAGCCAAACTAGAAGCATTAGAAACCAATTTACAAAACTTATTAGTGCAGGCAAAACAAGGGGAGCGCTTACAAATCGGAGCTACCATTGCGATTGCAGGAAAGCCGAATGCGGGTAAATCAAGCTTACTAAATGCTCTTACACAAAATGAAACGGCTATCGTTACCGAAATTCCGGGTACTACACGCGACCCTCTTGGTGCAGATATTCATTTAGATGGAGCGCCGATTCGTTTGATCGATACTGCAGGGCTGCGTGATACCCAAGACATTGTTGAACAAGAGGGTATCCAACGCGCGCAACAGGTGTTAACACAGGCTGACCTAATTCTTTGGATGCAAGAAGACTCAGACTCAACAATAGAACTTCCAAGTTTTATTAAGCAAGAAATTGATGCTGCAAAAATTATATATTTAAATAACAAAATCGATTTAAGCCGCACTGTTGCAAAAGCCGAAAATAATCATGTGTATCTTTCAGTAAAGACCGGGGAGGGACTGACAGAACTAGTACATCTATTAAATACCCGTTTGAACACACACCAACAAAATGAAACCCCGTTTTCGGCGCGACAAAGGCATATCGTCGCTTTGCAGCAAACCCTTACACATTTATCGGAAGCTAAACGGTGTATTAATGAAAATGTTGAACTAGAATTATTAGCTGAACATCTACGCTCTGCCCAACAGGCTTTGGCCGAAATAACAGGCGAGTTTAGCGCGGATGATTTGTTAGGAAAAATATTCAGTGAGTTTTGTATAGGCAAGTAAACTACTTAGCCCTTCCGACATTTGTACACCAGGCGTACAAAATTGATACAATTTTTCTATGTCAGTAACAGCAAAACATTATGCAGTCATCGTAATTGGCGGCGGCCATGCCGGCACCGAAGCCGCTTTGGCGGCCGCACGCATGGGCTGTAATACCTTACTCATTACACACAATATCGAAACCATTGGTCAGATGAGTTGCAATCCTGCCATTGGTGGCATTGGTAAGAGTCATTTAGTAAAAGAAATTGATGCGATGGGTGGAGCTATGGCATTAGCGGCCGATCATGGTGGAATTCAGTTTCGAATGTTAAACGCACGCAAAGGACCGGCTGTGCGCGCGACGCGTGCCCAGGCTGATCGCACCTTATATAAGTCTGCAATTCGAGCACGGATTGAAAATCAAGAAAACTTACAACTATTTCAACAAGCCGTTGATGATTTAATCGTTCAGAATGAAAAAATTAGCGGTGTGCAGACACAAAGCGGATTACAGTTTTTTGCACCCGCTGTGATTCTAACCACGGGCACATTTTTAGGTGGGAAAATCCATGTTGGTGATGTTAACTACGCTGCCGGTCGCGCAGGAGATCCTCCCGCCATTACGTTGGCGCAACGCTTACGCGAAATGCCGTTTCGAGTCGGAAGATTAAAAACCGGAACGCCGCCGCGTATTGATGGGCGCAGCATTGATTATACTCAAACCGAAACTCAAGCAGGGGATACCCCCACCCCAGTATTTTCATTCATGGGCTGTGCAGATTTACATCCTGAGCAAGTAAATTGTCATATCACCTATACCAACCAAACGACACATGAAATTATCGCGGAACATTTGCATCAATCACCGATGTATAACGGTAATATTGATAGTACGGGCCCGCGTTATTGTCCATCCATAGAAGATAAAGTTACGCGTTTTGCAGAGCGCGATCAGCATCAAGTGTTCATTGAGCCTGAGGGGTTACATACACACGAAGTGTATCCAAACGGAATTTCCACCAGTTTGCCGTATGAAATACAGCAAAAATTTGTACATTCCATTAACGGATTTAAACATGCCCACATTACTCGGCCCGGTTATGCTATTGAGTATGATTTTTTTGATCCAAGAGATTTACATCCCAGTTTGGAGACCAAAAACATTGAGGGACTATTTTTTGCTGGGCAAATTAATGGCACCACCGGCTATGAAGAAGCCGCCGCCCAAGGGTTAGTAGCAGGCATCAATGCAGCATGCCGTATTCAGGAAAAACCAGCTTGGGTCCCACGTCGCGACGAGGCATACATAGGCGTTATGATCGACGATTTGGTTACCCGGGGTACGCTTGAGCCTTACCGTATGTTTACTAGCCGGGCTGAATTTAGACTGATGCTTCGCCAGGACAATGCAGATCTGCGTTTAAGTGAAGCAGCCCATGAACTTGGTTGTTTATCCGATGTTCAATGGAAAGTATTTACACAAAAACGTGAATTAGTTGAAAAATATTCTCAAACGTTTAAAGACACATTTATTCAACCCGACAAGATCGAGGATGATGTTTGCAAACAAGTGTTAGGTGCGCAACTAAAGCACGAATACAGTGTGTATGATCTATTGCGAAGACCTGAAATTAATTTGCAAACAATTAAAAACATCACCAATTTAAGTCTTGAAAAAATTCCAAATGATGTGAGTGAACAAATCGAGATACAAGCCAAATACGCGGGTTATATACAACGTCAACAAAAACAAGTGGAACGTTTAGCGCAACAAGAAAATGTAAAACTTCCAAAGGATATCAACTATGCATCAATTTCTGGTTTATCGAATGAAGCAAAACAAAAATTATCCGAAATTCAGCCACAAACCATAGGCCAAGCGTCTAGAATATCTGGCATTACACCATCAGCAATTTCATTATTGTTAGTCTATTTAAAAACGGCTCAGCGTAAAGAAACAGATTCTTCCATTAAGCAAAGTGCTTAATCTTTAAAATTTCAAAATGAATTCAACACAGCTATTACAAAGCGGTGTAGAACAACTTGGTATTCAAGTTCAAGAAAAACAACTAATACAACTAGCAAAATTTATCGATTTGCTTCAAAAGTGGAACGAAAAGTTTAATCTCACAACCATTGTTGAAACCGAATTAATCATCCAAAAACACATTTTAGATAGTCTTACCGTATTACAACATATCCATGGTAATCGAGTTATCGATGTTGGTAGTGGTGCCGGTTTGCCAGGCATCCCCTTGGCCGTGTGTAGCGAAGATAAACAGTTTGTATTACTGGACGCTCATGTGAAAAAAACTGTATTTATACAACAAACTGCTATTGAGCTTGGCTTAAAAAATGTCCAGGTGGTACATGAAAGAATAGAAAACTACATGCCTGAGCCATTGTTCGATTGTGTAATCAGTCGTGCCACTATGCATAGAGAAAAAATTATTCAGACTTGTAACCATCTGCTATCTTCTGGGCGTATCATTATAATGCTGGGCAAAGAATCGGAACTTTCGAATTTACCTGCTGGTTACATTTTAGCTGAAATGAAAACTGTTGAAATTCCGGGCTTGCAAAGCAGTCGTCATCTTGCCTTGGTAGATAAACAAAATTGATGACATCAGAATTAAGTTAAAATATGGCGAAAACGATCTCTATAACCAATCAAAAAGGTGGAGTTGGTAAAACGACCACCAGTGTAAACATTGCGGCCTCGATGGCGGCCACCAAAAGAAATGTTTTATTGGTTGATTTAGATCCACAAGGTAATGCCACTATGGGTTCTGGAGTGGATAAACGCACGGTAGAAAATACCACAGCAAAAATTTTATTGGGCCAAGCACAAGTCAGCGAATGCATCGTATACGGCAGTAAGGGTGGATTTGATTTATTACCGGGCAATGAGCAACTAACAGTAGCCGAAGTAAATTTGTTAGACATGCAGGGGCGTGAATTTAAATTGCGCAAGGCGTTGCAAGAAGTAAATCAGCTGTATGACTATATATTTATAGATTGCCCACCTTCTTTAAACATGCTGACGGTAAACGGGCTGGTGGCTGCGGATAGTGTAATTATTCCCACACAGTGCGAATACTATGCATTAGAAGGTTTATCTGCGCTCACACAAACGATAGAACGAATTCGCATGTCTGCCAATCCAGAATTAAAAATCGAAGGCTTGCTGCGCACCATGTTTGATCCACGCAATAATTTGGCGAACGATGTTTCAGCGCAGCTGACCTCACATTTTGGAGATAGTGTTTATCGCACGATCATTCCCCGCAATGTAACTTTGGCTGAAGCCCCAAGCCATGGATTACCGGTATTGTTATACGATAAGCGATCCCGCGGTGCCTTGGCATATTTAGCCTTGGCCGGCGAAATGCTGCGGCGCAATGAAACTCCCAGTGCGGCACAAACCATGCAATAACGAAGTAAACGTAGTAGAGATATGTCAACTAAAAAACGTGGATTAGGTATTCTCGGTGTAGATGTTTTGTTAAGTGCCACCGAAACGGAAGTTGTGGCTACCAACACAAGCAAATCCCTACAACATTTACCCATCGACTTAATTCATCAAAGCCCTTACCAGCCTCGACAAACCATGAAACCAGAGGCCTTGGAATCATTGGCAGAATCGATACGCAAGCAAGGCGTAGTCCAACCAATCGTTGTGCGCAAGGTAGCCGAGGATTATCAATTAATTGCCGGAGAGCGACGCTGGAGAGCAGCGCAACAAGCAGGCTTACACGAAATTCCAGCCGTAATCAAAACCGTAAGCGACCAAGAAGCCGCCGCCATTGCACTGATTGAAAACTTACAACGTGAAGAATTAAGTCCATTAGAAGAGGCACAAGCCTTTACAAATTTAATTGAAGAGTTCGGACTTACCCACCAAGAGGTAGGCGAAGTGGTAGGGCGTTCGCGTGCTGCGGTGAGCAATAGTTTGCGTTTGTTGGCATTGGCCGAACCAGTGAAACAAATGCTCAATCAAGGGCAGTTGGAAATGGGGCATGCCCGTGCTTTGTTAGCCTTACCGGACAACCAACAGCAACAAACCGCCAATACCATCGTGCAACGACAACTTTCCGTACGAGAGGCAGAAGGTTTGGTGAAACAGCTGCAACAAAAACCTGCTAAATCCAAGCCATCATCCGCCAATCAAGATCCTGATATTTTGCGTTTACAACAAATACTTTCTACCCATTTAGGCTCAGCTGTGTTCATTCAGCACAACCAAAAAGGCGCGGGCCGATTACAAATTCGCTATTCCAACCTTGATGAGTTTGAGGGAATTGTAGATAAAATATTACCTAAACCAGAATAGCTATTTGTCAGGTTTATACCGGTAAACACAAACACTATTCTATTGAGATTTTAGAGACTAAATCCTATACTCTCTGCCTCTGTTTAAGCTGATAATTTTGTCAGGCACTCAAGAGTTAAAGCAATAATAAAAACAACAAATGTGTAGTAATCTTGATGGATTGAACCAGCTGGATTCGACTAAATAAATTGGTTCAAAAACTTACTATCCCATCGCAAATTAATCGCATGCTTATTGCGCAGTGGCTGATTACATTTTTAATAGCGGGAATTTTATTTGTAATTAGAAAAGATTGGGCGGTGTCTGCATTTTTAGGTGGGCTAATCTGTGCATTGCCTAATGTATATTTTGCTCGACAGGTATTTACAAAACATAGGACAGCGCAGCCTCATTTATTACTAGGAACTATTTATTTAGCAGAATTTATTAAGCTTGGAATTGCATTTATTTTATTTGCAATTGTATTTATAAAATATAAGGACGTTCATCCATTAGCATTAATCATTACCTACCTCATCGTGCACTCATGTATGTGGTTGGTACCACTAGTAACACCGAATTCAAGTAATAGAATTATTAAGCAAACACACTAAATGGCCGGCGAAATAACATCTTCTGAATACATTCAGCACCACTTAACGAACTGGACCTTTGGCAAGCACCCTGATGGCCATTGGGGCTTTGCACACACTGCACAAGAAGCAACGGAAATGGGTTTTTGGGCCATCCATGTAGACAGTATGCTTTGGTCAATCTTATTAGGCGCTGGATTTCTACTAGTTTTTCATAGAGCTGCCAGAAAAATGACAACAGGCGTTCCACAGGGTCTACAAAATTTTGTTGAGTGGGTAGTAGATTTTGTTAATGACAACGTGCGCGGTTCTTTTAGTGCAAAAAATGATTTAGTAGCTCCATTATCGTTAACGGTTTTCTTTTGGGTATTCTTAATGAACCTTATGGATTTGGTTCCAGTAGATTGGTTACCACATCTTGCCGGAATCATAGGTCATTCCGTTTTTGGCGTGGATCCACATCATGTGTACTTCAAAGTTGTACCAACCACAGATCCGAATATTACCTTTGGTATGGCCTTCGCAATTTTTGCATTAATGCTTTACTACAGCGTGAAAATTAAAGGTGTTGGTGGATTCTTGGGCGAGCTCGCGTTGCAACCGTTCGGTAAGTGGGGAATGCCTGCGAATTTGTTACTTGAAGGAATTTCTTTAATTTCTAAACCGGTATCTCTGGCATTGCGTTTATTTGGAAATTTATATGCCGGTGAGATGATATTTATATTGATCGCTCTCTTATACAGTGGCGGGATTATTTGGGGAACCGTTGGCGGTTTATTGCAGTTAGGTTGGGCCATATTTCATATTTTAATTATTTTACTGCAAGCATTTATTTTTATGGTGTTGACGATTGTGTATCTCGACATGGCACATCAACATCATTGATAACTGAACTATTTCATGCAATTGATAACAGGAGAATAAAATGGAAGCACAAGCTTTTTTATATATCGCAGGCGCACTTATGCTCGGTATCGGTGCTGCGGGAGCAGCGGTAGGTATCGGTGTATTGGGCGGTCGTTTTTTGGAAGGCGCTGCGCGTCAACCTGAACTTATACCCATGTTAAGAACCCAGTTCTTTATTGTAATGGGTTTGGTGGATGCACTACCTGTAATTGCAATCGCAATTGGCTTGTATGTGTTGTTTGCTGTAGTGCCAGGATTTGGTTAAACCAAACAATTTTTATTTAACAAAGGTTCAGTATGAGTATTAATCTCACTCTTATTGGCCAAACAATAGCATTTATTGTTTTTGTTTGGTTTTGCATGAAATTTGTATGGCCACCAATGATGGCGGCCCTAGATGAACGCAAGAAAAAAATCGCAGACGGCCTTGCAGAGGCTGAACGCGGCTTTAAGCAGCAAGAACTTGCGCAAGAAAATGCCGAAAAACAAATGGCGGAAGCAAAACAGCAAGCTTCTGATATTTTGTCACAGGCTCAAAAACGAGCCAGTGAAATTGTTGAGGATGCAAAGTCTTCTGCTGTTGAAGAAGGCAATCGAATAAAAGAAGCAGCCCATGCCGAGGTTGAAAAAGAAGTAAACCGAGCCAAAGAACAGTTACGAACGCAAGTTTCGGGCATTGCTGTTTTAGGGGCTGAACGCATTTTGAAAAAAGAAATTGATGCTAATTCGCATAAAGAAATTTTAGATGATTTGGCAGCTCAAATTTAATTAGTACTAATCCATGTCAGAACTTACAACAGCCGCCAGACCCTACGCACGAGCAGCATTTGAGATTGCACAAGCAAATGAGTCGCAAGAAGAGTGGACGAATATGTTGTCATTCATAGCGGCAGTTGCGCATGATCCCACCATGCGTAGCTTATTAGATAGTCCTACCTTGTCACAAAAGCAATCGGCAGAGTTATTTATTTCCGTATGTGCAGAAAAATTAAATGACAAAGGCCAAAACTTTATCAAGCTACTATCTGAAAATGATCGAATTAGTTTGTTGCCAGAAATTGCGGCGCTGTATGAGCACTATCGTGCACAAGCCGAAGGAACCATTGATGCAGAAGTTATTTCTGCCGATGAAGTAAGCGATGAACAATTAAATAAAATTGCAGCTTCATTAAAACAACGTCTTGGAAAAGAAGTGCGGCTTACATCCAGTGTAGATGAAACATTAATTGGTGGAGCTGTTATAAGGGCTGGAGATTTAGTCATTGACGGCTCTGTTCGAGGACGCATTAATAAGCTTTCAACTACCTTAACCGGTTAATTAAATTATATATAAAGAAAGGGTAAACACGAGGAATTGAATCATGCAACTTAACCCAACTGAAATAAGCGAACTTATACAAAAGCGCATTGAAAATTTTGATGCAGTTGCAGAGGCACGCACGGAAGGCACTGTGGTAGGTGTTACAGATGGAATTGTACGCATCCACGGATTGGCTGATGTGATGGCAGGTGAAATGTTGGAATTCCCACAAAATACCTTTGGCATGGCGTTAAACCTTGAACGTGATTCTGTGGGTGCGGTAGTACTAGGCGATTACAAACACATTGTGGAAGGCGATAAAGTTTCATGTACAGGTCGAATTCTGGAAGTGCCTGTCGGGCCAGAGATGTTGGGTCGAGTAGTAAATTCTTTGGGCGAGCCGATTGATGGCAAGGGCCCAATCAGTGCATCCAACAGTTCACCCATTGAGAAAATTGCTCCCGGTGTAATTGAAAGACAATCGGTAAGCCAGCCTGTGCAAACGGGTTTGAAATCAATTGACTCTATGGTGCCGATTGGGCGTGGACAACGTGAATTAATTATTGGTGATCGTCAAACCGGTAAAACTGCGGTGGCGATTGATGCCATTATTAATCAGAAAGGTACTGGCATTAAATGTATCTACGTTGCAATTGGACAAAAGAATTCATCGGTTGCCAACGTGGTGCGCAAGCTCGAGGAGCATGGCGCGATGGAACACACCATCATTGTTTCCGCCAGCGCATCTGAGTCTGCAGCCATGCAATACATTGCGCCGTACTCCGGTTGTTCCATGGGCGAATACTTTCGTGACCGTGGTGAAGATGCATTAATTATTTATGACGATTTAACCAAACAAGCCTGGGCCTATCGACAAGTTTCTCTTTTGTTGAGACGACCTCCAGGTCGTGAAGCCTACCCAGGTGATGTGTTTTATCTGCATTCAAGATTATTAGAGCGTGCATCACGTGTGAATGCAGACTATGTTGAAGCGTTTACCAACGGCGAAGTGAAAGGCCAAACGGGATCATTAACGGCACTTCCAATTATTGAAACGCAAGCTGGTGACGTATCGGCTTTCGTGCCTACCAACGTAATTTCCATTACGGACGGACAAATTTTCTTAGAAAGTGATTTGTTTAACTCAGGTTTCCGACCTGCGATTAATGCTGGTCTGTCAGTATCTCGTGTAGGTGGTGCGGCGCAAACCAAAGTCATTAAAAAGCTTGGTGGTGGTGTTCGTTTGGCGCTTGCACAGTATCGCGAGCTAGCGGCGTTCTCTCAGTTTGCATCCGATTTAGACGAGCAAACTCGTAAGCAGCTAGAACGTGGCGAACGCGTAATGGAATTAATGAAACAACTTCAATACTCACCATTAACCATTGCTGAAATGGCGGTTTCATTATTTGCTGTGGACCATGGTTATATCGACGATGTCGAAGTAGATAAAGTAGTTGATTTTGAACAAGCTATGCATGACTTCATGCGATCACAACACAAAGATTTACTGGACACTATCAATAATTCGGGCGATTACACTGACGAGGTTGAAGCCGGATTAGCCAAAGCGATTGAAGATTTCAAATCTAAAGGCACATGGTAATACTTTAAATAAATAAGTATGGCAAACGAAAAAGAAATACGTACGCAGATCGCGAGTATTAAAAATACTCAAAAGATCACCAAAGCCATGGAAATGGTGGCAGCAAGTAAGATGCGTAAAGCACAAGACCGCATGAATGCCACACGGCCCTATTCGCAAAAAATGTTAAACGTTATTGGTCACCTTGCGAATGCAAATACCGAGTACCATCATCCATTTTTAATTGAACGCGATGAAGTAAAACGGGTGGGCTACATTATTATTTCAAGTGACCGTGGATTGTGTGGTGGCTTAAACGTAAATGTGTTTAAAACCGCATTAAAAGATATGCAGGTTTGGCAAGAAAAGAATGTAGAAATTGATTTGTGTTTAATTGGCGCAAAGGGAACGCAGTTTTTCAAAAAGTTTTCTGGGAATATTCTTGCACAAGTTTCTCACCTTGGAGATGAAATACATTTAAATGAGCTAATAGGCACGGTTAAAATCATGTTGGATGCCTATACGGATAGTGCAATTGATCGATTATTTTTAGTCGAGAATGAATTTGTAAACACCATGACGCAAAAACCTAAAGTTTCAAACCTGTTGCCATTAGAGCCAGAAGATAATGAAGAATTAAAGCATCACTGGGATTACATTTATGAACCTGATGCAAAAGCGGTGTTAGATGGATTGCTAACTCGTTATGCAGAATCCATTGTTTATCAAAGTGTGGTTGAAAATGTTGCCTGTGAAATGGCGGCAAGAATGATTGCTATGAAAAGTGCATCTGATAATGCAGGCGAACTTATATCAGAACTACAACTTGCGTATAACAAAGCACGACAAGCAGCTATTACACAAGAGATTTCAGAAATCGTAGGCGGTGCGGCTGCGGTTTAAATTAATTTAAAAAAATATTTGTTAAAGAGGAAATATCATGAATGCGGGCCAAATTGTTGAAATCATCGGCGCAGTAGTAGACGTCGAATTTGCACGTGACGATGTCCCTAATGTGTATGACGCATTAATTGTTGACGAAAAAAATCTCACGCTTGAAGTACAACAACAACTCGGTGATGGCATTGTGCGTACCATTGCTATGGGTGCATCGGATGGTTTACAACGCGGATTAGGCGTTACCAACACAAAGGCGCCAATTTCAGTTCCAGTGGGTGAAAAAACATTGGGACGTGTGATGAATGTATTAGGCGAGCCCGTAGATAATGCGGGAGATATCGGCGCTGAAACTAAAATGCCTATTCACAGAGCGCCACCAACGTTTGAAGAACAAGCAGGCGGTAATGAGTTATTAGAAACCGGCATTAAGGTAATCGATTTGCTTTGTCCATTTGCTAAGGGTGGCAAGATTGGTCTGTTTGGTGGTGCAGGTGTTGGTAAAACGGTAACCATGATGGAGCTTATTAACAACATCGCAAAGAAACACTCCGGTCTTTCGGTGTTCGCGGGTGTGGGCGAGCGTACACGTGAAGGAAACGACTTCTACTATGAAATGAAAGAAGCGGGCGTACTGGATAAAGTAGGAATGGTTTACGGTCAAATGAATGAACCGCCGGGCAATCGTCTACGTGTAGGTTTAACCGGGTTAACGATGGCCGAACATTTTCGAGATGAAGGTCGAGACATGTTGCTCTTTATCGATAATATTTACCGATATACCTTAGCAGGAACCGAAGTATCGGCATTACTTGGACGTATGCCATCTGCGGTGGGTTATCAACCTACTCTTGCAGAAGAAATGGGTGCATTACAAGAACGCATTACATCCACCAGCACAGGATCCATTACCTCAATTCAAGCGGTATACGTTCCGGCGGATGACTTAACCGATCCATCACCGGCAACAACCTTTGCACACTTGGATGCAACCGTGGTGCTTTCACGACAAGTCGCTGAGCTTGGTATTTATCCAGCGGTAGATCCACTCGATTCAACCAGTCGACAATTAGATCCATTAGTGATTGGTCAAGAACATTACGACACGGCGCGTGCTGTACAAAACACGTTGCAACGCTATAAGGAACTAAAAGATATTATTGCAATTTTGGGTATGGATGAACTATCAGAAGAAGATAAACAAGTGGTTGCACGAGCTCGTAAAATACAACGTTTCTTATCACAACCATTCTCGGTTGCAGAAGTGTTTACTGGAACTCCAGGCGCATTGGTTTCATTACAAGATACCATTTCAAGTTTTAAAGCCATTGTAGATGGTGAATATGATCACTTGCCGGAACAAGCATTCTATATGCAAGGCGGTATTGATGATGTTGTGAAGAAGGCAGAGGAACTCTAATTCATGGCGATGACCATGCATCTTGATGTGGTAAGTGCTGAGAAAGAACTTTTCTCGGGTACCATCTCAGCTGTATTTGCACCTGCACAAATGGGTGATGTTGGAATCTATCCAAGACATACACCAATGGTTACACCACTACGTCCTGGTGAATTAAAAATCGAAATTGAAGGCGAAGAAGATCAATATTTATATGTATCGGGAGGCATTCTTGAAGTCCAACCACATGTGGTTACAGTACTTTCGGATACAGCGATACGTGCCGAAGATTTAGATGAGGCGAAAGCGCAAGAGGCCAAACAGCGTGCTGAAGAGGCTTTGAAAGATCAGCAGGGTGATTTTGATGCCGCCAAAGCGCAAGCCGAACTAGCACGAGCAGCTGAGCAGCTACGCATGATTGAACGTATGCGTAAAATGCGTAAATAGCTTAATTTACTTATACTTAGCTCATATCCTCTCACCGGCCTGCGTTACCCGTTAGGCATTTAACTAGTTTTAATTAATTCTTGTAAGCGCTATCTTGTGCACCTGTGTTGTTACACAATAATCTAATACAAACTAACTTCTTTTAAGCATATCTCGCGATATTCATGGGACTCGAAATCATCATTCTTGCTGCGGGCCAAGGAAAGCGTATGCACAGTGACTTGCCAAAAGTTTTGCACTGTGTGGCAGGCCAACCCATGTTGGCACATGTAATTGCGAATGCAAAAAAATGCTCACCAGAAAAAATTCATATAGTCATTGGACATGGGGCTAATCAAGTTCGGCAAGCAATTACAGGTAGCAAGATTGCATGGTGTATGCAACAGGAACAATTGGGTACAGGCCATGCAGTGCAACAAGCATTGCCAAACATAAATGATAATCAAGAAGTTTTAATTTTGTATGGCGATGTTCCTTTGTTAACAGAAGAAACTTTACACTCGTTAATCAAACAATTAGACAATCACCATTTAGTACTACTGACTGCCAATCTAGATAATCCATCAGGATATGGCCGAGTTATTAGAGACGATAAAAACCAAGTAACAAAAATCGTCGAACAAAAAGATGCTGATCAAACAACCCTAAACATAAAAGAAATCAACACAGGAATTCTTGCAACACGTGCAAAGTTATTAAAAGAGTGTTTATCAAAAATTACCAATCAAAATGCACAACAAGAGTATTACTTAACGGACTGTATTGAACTTGCAGCGAACGATAATAATATTGCCGCATCTGTTTGTGATGACCAAAATGAAGTGTTAGGCATTAATAACAAACAACAATTAGCTAGTGTAGAACGATTGTACCAACTACGTATTGCGAACAAATTAATGCAACAAGGGGCAACTTTAATTGATCCTGCCAGAGTCGATGTGCGTGGCGAATTACAAATTGAAAAGGATGTAACTATAGATGCCAACGTAATTTTTGAGGGCACTAATCAAATCGGGGAACAAGTAAGCATTGGTTCGAATGTTATATTGATTAATACAACCATTGCAGCCGGAACAAACATTCATCCTAATTGCCACATTGAAAATTCAATAATTGGAGCCAACTGTGAAATTGGACCATTTGCAAGAATACGTCCGGATACTGAATTAGCTAATCAAGTAAAAGTGGGTAATTTTGTTGAAGTTAAAAAATCGAAGATTAATACGGGTAGCAAGATTAATCACTTAAGTTATATTGGCGACAGTGAACTTGGTGAAAATGTAAATGTTGGAGCTGGTTCCATTACTTGTAATTATGATGGAGCTAACAAACATCGAACCGTTATCGGTGATAACGTATTTATTGGGTCGGATACGCAATTTATCGCACCGGTTACCATAGGTGATGGCGCAACCATTGGAGCAGGGTCTACCATTACCAAAGATACACCGAAAGATAAACTAACCCTGGCAAGAGCCAAACAAGTCACCTTAGATAACTGGCAACGACCAAAGAAAAATAAGTAGTACCGAGGAATATACACAGCTATGTGCGGAATTGTTGGAGCCATTGCAAATCGCGACGTTTCTCCCATGCTATTAGAAGGGCTGCGACGGCTGGAATATCGGGGTTATGATTCAGCCGGTATCGCGGTTTTAACTAATGGTTCTTTAGAGCGAGTAAGACGTACTGGAAAGGTTAATGAGTTAAGTAATGCCTTAGATGAATCCGCATTACAGGGCAAACTTGGCATTGCCCATACACGTTGGGCCACACATGGGATGCCCGCTGAAAACAATGCGCATCCACATATTTGTAATAACCGTGTAGCCATTGTGCACAATGGCATCATTGAAAACTTTGAAGAATTACGAGCGCAACAAAAACAACATGGATTTACATTTACTTCTGATACCGACACAGAAGTGATAGCACATCAAATTGTTTTCTATCTCGATCAAGAATTAAGTTTGTTTGAAGCCGTTAAAAATACCTTACAAGATTTAAAAGGTGCCTATGCACTTGGCGTTATTGATAAGAACGATCCTCAAACATTAATTGCAGCGCGTCATGGCAGCCCGCTCGTCATCGGAATTGGCGAACAAGAAAATTTTATTGCATCCGATGTGCAGGCTTTATTAAAAGAAACCAACGAATTTATATTTCTTGAAAATGGCGATATCGCACAAATTACACGTGATGATGTAAAAATATTTGATGACCAAGGCTCTCACGTTGAACGTGCAACGAAAACCAGCAAACTCTCAGCGGATGCGGCAGAGAAAGGCGGTTATCCCCATTTCATGCTCAAAGAAATCTACGAGCAACCGCAAGCCATTTCCGATACTTTAGAAGGACGTTTAATTAATGGCCGAGTGGCGGAACAAATTCTTGGGCCTCAAGCCAAACAAATTCTTGATCAAACTAAAGTGATTCAAATTATTGCCTGTGGCACCAGTTACCACGCAGGTTTAATTGCTAAGTTTTGGTTTGAGGAATTAGCCGACATTCTCTGTCATGTCGATGTAGCTAGTGAGTTTCGTTATCGCAAACATGTAGTACAAGCTGGCACTTTATTTGTCACGATTTCACAATCTGGTGAAACTGCCGACACACTTGCTGCATTGCAGCAGGCTAAAAATGAAAACTATGTAGGTTCTTTAGTTATTTGTAATGTTCCTGAAAGTTCTTTGGTGCGTGAATCGGATTTAGTGTTAATGACTCATGCTGGCCCTGAAATTGGGGTGGCATCAACAAAAGCATTTACTACTCAATTAGTAGCATTATTGATGTTAGTGATTACAGCGGGTAGACGTCACGGCATGCATGATGAGTTGGAGAAAATTTTAGTGGAGCAGTTAACGAATCTACCTACTCGAATTAATACTGTTTTAGAGTTAGATTCCACCATCAAAAAACTTGCAAAACACTATGGGGATAAAGAACATGCTTTATTTTTAGGTCGTGGTATTCACCACCCTGTAGCCATGGAAGGAGCATTAAAATTAAAGGAAATTTCCTATATTCATGCTGAAGCCTATCCTGCAGGTGAATTAAAGCATGGCCCTATCGCGTTGGTGGATGACAAGATCCCTGTAATTACTGTAGCTCCCAATGATGAGTTGTTAGAAAAACTTAAATCCAATCTAGAAGAAGTGCGTGCGCGAGGCGGAGTGTTACATGTATTTGCCGATGTGAGCTCTGGGTTTGTTTCTGAACCTGACACTATTGTGTTGGAAGTCGATGCGCCCGAAAATGCTGTGGCACCTATTATCTTCACCGTTCCTTTACAGATTCTCGCCTACCATGTGGCCATTCTAAAAAATACGGATGTTGATCAACCTCGTAATTTAGCAAAGTCGGTTACTGTAGAATAAAATTTTTAGTTCATAAAAAATTCGCAAAGCCGACATATAAATTTAAAACACCTAACGTAATATTTATTTTGCTGGTGAGTAGTAACCCGCTCACAGATATTTATCATGGAACAATGAAAATTTTAAGGTACACTCTCGCTCGCTAACCCGAAGTTATATAACAGCCCAAGTTATTAGTGCTCCCCTACAACTAATAGTTAAAAGTCTCAAAATTCATTGAGGCTTTTTTGTATTCACAAACTTTGCTAGTTAAGCTTCCTAAATAAAATTAATAATAATGAAAATGAAAAAACATCTACTTCAAATATTTGCTCTAATTTTTTATGTTCGATGCCGTTTGCAATGGCTACAGAATTTTCATATTCAACACGCTCCATGTATGGCATGTGTGTGGAGTATGTAGAATATCAACATGAGCCCGCCGCAGCCGATGAGCTATTGGCAGGTGTGTGCGGAGGGTTCATTGCTGCCATAGTCGATATGCTGCGGATGCAAAGTATAAGAATTAAAGTTATGCTTTTCTTATCCAATAAGAACGACAGAGTTGGCAAAAACTTTTATGTTTTATGTAGAAGAACAAGGAGGAAGCAACAGTGCTTCCATCCCAGCGTTTGAGACTGCAATTCAAGCAATGATAAAAAAATATCAATGCAAGTAATTTAATAGTCTATATGACTGAAAGTACGTTTTGATTCTAAATTAGCATCCTCTGAATTTTGTTTCTTACAAATGCGCGAAAAACCTTGTTGAGTTCAATATGAAATTGAGGTTTAAATCGCCTCTATGAACGGTAGATAAACACGACTGAACTCAAAATGGCATTAAGAAATACAGAATTTGCCTATGGAACAATTGCAAGATCGCTACATTGGATTGTAGCGCTATTGTTTTTATTTTCTTATATCACGGTTAAGTATCGACACTGGTTTACAGAAAAAGATACTCCTGAAAATTGGATTGCCCTGCAATTACACTTATCCGTAGGAATTACCATTGCTGTTATTGTTGTACTTAGAATAATTTGGAAACTTATCAATACCTCACCTAAGCATGAGCCAGGAAGCAAGCTATCCCATGTCTTACAAAGTTTTGGACATTTCTGTCTGTATGCGATGATGATTATCATGCCTGTCACGGGTTATATCGGTACTGGAGTAAATACCGAGTATTTCTTTTTATTTGATATTCTCAAATTTGAAAATACTCAATTATTTACAAGTTTAGTTTCAAATACTTTGGGCATGACCTTTAAGGGGTTTGAAGAGCCGGTTGATTTTATTCATAAAGAATTGGGAGGAGAACTCATCGTTTTATTACTGATTGCAGGCCATGTGTTGGCCGCCTTGTACCATCATTTTGTAAAGAAAGATCGAACGCTTAAAAAAATGATGGGGAAATAAGTTAAACTATTTCTATATACGTTAGTCGTAAGAATTAAGTAAAGAGATTATTAAACAATGAAAATACAAGTTAAAATTTTATTTATATTACTATTCTCATTTGGTTTTGCTCAGGCAGAAAAAATTGCCGTGGGCCCAAAAGAAGGTGATCAAATGCCTGAGATTACAGGTACCACCATGAATGGTGCTGATTTTCAACTATCCAAACTCATTGAAAAGGGCACAGTGGTTATGATCATGCTACGAGGTTTTCCTAGTTATCAATGTCCTGTGTGTTCTACACAGGTAGCCGGTTATATTGCAAAGGCTGAAGATTTTGAAGCACAAAGAAATACACCAGTGGTGTTTATTTATCCGGGCGAAGTAAAAGATTTAGACAAACGCGCAAAAGAATTTACCGCACCCTTGGAAAAAGAAGTCGATTTACCCAGTAATTTTATATTTGTGATTGATAGTGGCTATAAAATTGTTAATCAACTGGGTCTTCGGTGGGATGCTCCTAAAGAAACGGCCTACCCAGCGGCTTTTGTTATTGATCACAAAGGCTACATTCAATATGCAAACGTTAGTGACTCGCATCGAGGTCGCGCATCGGCACAAGAGATACTGGAGTTTTTGGATACAATTCATTAACTAATTTCTAAATTTCAGCGATCGGGCATTTTCTACCACTCGTGTTTTAGCAATGATTAACTAACTGTTGTTCTGTAAGTTTTTAAAAATTGATTCGGGATGAACGGTAATCAAGTAAAGACAAAATGTGATTTTCATCAACCTAATTCAAGGTTAACTCAAATACACTGATTTCATTGAGTGATTAGTTCAGAGTTTTAGTACTACTGAAAACGGCAAACCCATCGAAAGATGGGGACGCAAAATTACCGGTCTACGGAAGCAAGGATTCTAAGACAGCGGGATTGCCAGATAGTGAACCTCTCTCCAACAACTCTCTCATTCTCTAAGTTTGACCGCTGTTACCCTTGCTTCCACACTCTCCTAAGAGTCTATAATTCCAATTAGATTTAAACTAAATAGTTTCACTCGTTAAGTGAATTTATATAAATTTGATTGGATTGCAGCCATTCTAGTTGCGCTTTTACTTACCACCGTGTTGGCCTATTTCTTTGGTGTAATTCCTTATCCTTTTGGTTGGGTGATTCTAACAGCGGCCCTTATATTGCGTTTAATGGCAGTTGGGAATAGATAAATATCTATTGGTCAAAATAAGTACATAAAAAGGGGAAAAATTTTATAAATATAATAGATCCAATTAATTTCAAGTTAATATTAAATTAATTACCTCAGTAAATAATCTTCCTATAATATCAATAGACTAAATTTAAATTGACAGGAGAATAACCATGGCCTCAAACGTTCCTGAATTACCAGAGCAATGGAAAGATTTGGATTTTGTTAATATTTTAGCTCAACCCGCTGCATTTATTTCAATAAGCCAATGCAACAGTCTTTATAAACCAGATGGTGCCCAAGGAAATGAGAAACAGTGGGAACGTGGCACATTAGAAAATACAATAAAAGTTGCTAAAGCCTGTCGCGAAGCCAACATGAAATTCTTTTGGATTGGTTACGATGTGTTTCGTGAAGACTATCCCATGACAGAACTTGATCGAGTACAATATGGAAGTTGGAGCAAAGCGTTCGATTCAATAAATAGAACAGATGAATATAAGAAATGGGACGCAGAGCTGGCCGATGAACTCAAAGAGATTTCACAACCGGAAGATACTGAGTTTTTTGAATATGCTCACCAAAGCTCGTTTGTGGGTACTCCACTGAAATTAATGCTAGAGCGGGCAGGAATTAAAACAATTGTGCTTTGTGGTATTCATTTAGATTGGTGCATTGAAGGAAACTCCCGTGCAGCTAGAGATGAAGGATACATGCCAATTGTGATTGGCGATGCATGTTCATGTCAGGATCAGGCGGACGACATACCAACAATGAATAGAATCAATAGAATTGTTTGCCCGGTGCTTTCTGCAGATCAGGCTGTGAGCTATATCTTACAAGGTCAGACGAAAATTAAAGCCGCCTAATTCTAAATATACTCTATTCGAATATAAGTCGAATCATGGATGATTCGAACAGAATAATCTTTACTTTTAAAATGTCCGGTACGACTATCATGGATGGTGAAGGTGTAAAAATTGCAGAAACAAATTTCTGTCGACTCAAAACGGATATTCTTCAATTAACAAATTTTTGCATCTTTTTTCTTTTTGGAACGTCTTTATTACTAACTCAATCAGCAAATATGGAGTAAGTAACATGAGACTACAATTAGCATTAAATGCACGAAATATTGAAGAAGCCATTAGCTACTACGCTAAACTTTTCAATACGCAACCACTTAAATTTAATTATTTTTTTGCAGCAGTTCGTAACAATAACATTGTTAGCGGCAATAAATAGAGCGCGCCGCCACCTCCGCCACCCCCACTGTCACTAGAAGCTGCAGTAACAGGTACTGTGGGTTCTAATGCAAGGGCAGATGCTTGGTTTGAAGCTGCATTGCCAACAGCGTTAACTGCAAACACTTGGTAAGTGTACGTAGTACCTACTTGTAAATTTGCATTGTCATCCGTGTGTGAAGTTGTATTGGCGGCAAGATTTGCAATTGCTGCAAAATTAATACCATCATCCGAGCGCTGTACTTGAAAACTTTGTTCGTTAAGACTGTTATCCGCCCAGGCCAAAGCAATGTTGCCATTGGTTTGTGAAGTGGCCACTAAACCACTTGGCGCGTTGGGCACTGCGACAGGTTGATTAACGGTTCTTGCATCAGTGACGGTTTGATTGGCAGCATCGATGTCTACTCGTTGTGCAGCTAATGGGTTATTAAAGGTTGCACTAAAGTTAAACGTACCTAAACCTACCGCTTGAATCGTTTCCGTAATGGTTTGTTGACTATTCGCAGCAAGATTAACAATAGTACATACGTAATTTTGACCAGCCCCTAAAATAGTACAGGCTTGTCCATTCACGCTCACGTTAACAAAACGCGCAATCATTGTATTGTCGATGTCACCATCAATTTGGACATTAGCTAGATTCGCCATACCATTATTCATTACTGTTAGGTCACGGTTAATGGTTTGCTGTTCCATCAGATTGTCAGGTGGGGCCACACCGGCACGCGCTAAACCAACATCGATGGCTTCTTTCAAACAGGTTTTCCCAACGAGGTGGCCATTAATATTATCGATAGAACATTGTGAAAACATGGTAGCGGCTGGATTAACAAATGGCGCCATAATAAACGGACCATTGGCTGCACAGGCTGCAGAGCTGATAGGGCAAAAAGGATCAGCTGCATCGCCATCATGACAAGAGCCAAAGTTATGTCCCATCTCGTGTGCAAGTATCACCGATGTTATTCCTAAACCCCCTAAATCTTCATTCACACTGACTGCTAAATTTAATCCACCGGATGTCACACATACAGCATCAATTGGTGCGATGCCTGCAACACCGTTGCCTACACCCGGTACTTCTATATCACGTGTTGTTAAAAATGCGCCCAAGGTACGATCATTGTTGCCAAATAAACCGGCTTGGAAATTAAATACTTCGTTTAATAGAACTTGGGCATTTAAAGTATCGGGTTGGTTAAGTGGAAGCTGTGCAGCTGCATTGTAGGTTTGAATTGCAATGTTGTTGATTGCAATGCCCAAACTATTTCGATACATAGTGTCGACGTTGTTTAGAATTTGCATAGCACGCGCAACAGAGCCATTGCCATAACTTGCTATGTAAAAATGATCTAATGCCAATACAACATTGGCAACACTACCAATACCGCCCACGGCTAATGCACCGTTTACTTGTGTATTTTGTGCTGCTCCCGTCTGTGCTAATGGAGAATTCATTACACTGTCTTCATGTATGTGCGGTGTGGCACACATTTTAGATATGTCAAAGTCACCGGTTAAAGCCAGGTCTGTACTAATCATCGAAGTGATATCTACTTCACCATTGATGGTCATCTGTTTGCCAAAATTGGCTCCGTCAATTTCATAAAGCTTGTCATGCACAGAGGCGAGCCCACTCCACGATTCATCGTAATAAGAAACGGCTATCCAACTGTTAGGTACATCTAACAAGGTGCCTCGATACAAATCGATATCTACATCAAACTCTTCGGTTTGTTGATTTGAAATGATTTGTACATTTTCAGACAACGCACTTTTTTCTAAGCCCACCTCATAATCGATTCCGTCGATATTGAGATAAAGTGCGTCAAGATCAGAAGCAGCGTTAGCACTTACTGACAGTGCTAGCCACAGTATTGCAAGGGTTCCAACTCCAATTCGCATTACTTATCCTTTCATGGGCTATGCCTCATGTTAGATGTGATGAACGATACTTCGTCATCTAATGTTTTTTCATGAAAATCAATCGTTACCGATTTTATAAATCCGTATTCCTCGTCATAGGTTATCGAAATTTCTGCAGGATCATTAGTCATGGCCTGTTCAACCACAGCAAACAGTCCTTCTATGGTGTTGTCTTGATTGTAATTTTCTGGTGCGACAGTATCTCCTGTGTCTACATATCTGGCAGTTTTAATTTCATTTTCATTAATTTCAAAAATCATCATGCGCACTACTTCAGGTGGACAAAAGCAGAGTTTTTGCATTTCAATTTGATAATTTGAAATCTTATGCGACAACCACTTTTCTTTTTGCGTTTTAAGTTCTGTTGTAATGTCTGCTTTAGAAACACCTTCTACCTCAACATCAGGCACGACTGTTTCTTCTTCAACCTCTGTTGTGGTTTCTTTTTCACCACAAGCACTTAGACAAAGACACAAAACAATTAAAACTAAACCTATAACTCTATCCCATGAGAGCATTTCTAAACCATAAGTAGAGCTAAGGTTTTTAACAACACCAGACATTTTGTACTCCTTAATTATGTAGGCCCATTTGACGGCAATGAACGGTAGATTTTTATCGACAAAGTGTTAAGTCTTCATAGCATTAGAAAAATGCTAATTAGGTCATGCAACCCCTTAAATATATGCTAATTCAATTAGTTCGATACAGTATGCGCCAACTATACAGCTTGCGCCAGCTAGAGCCGCTTTAAATAGCGGATTTAGTGGCTGTTCAGGCCTACAAATGTGCCACCATTTCGTTCACATAGGGCGCGCATTAAGGTTGCAAAGCGGATTCCTGTTAGTTGTTGTTTTTCGGAACGACTAAATTGAATAGGAAATCCTACAGCGTGAATGCGTACGCGTCGTTGACCCGAGTTGTCTTTTTTATTCATAAAATCGACTTGACGGATCACGGCTTGAATAGACGGCCCGGTGAACTCATCACCAAAAACATACAAGCTGATCTTTTTATTTTTAGAATAAAAGGTTCGTATCGCTGCTGTGATACCTTCAACCGGACTACTATTGCTAAACGGTTTCCAACTCTGAAGTCGTTTTAAAATTACTTCTCGACGCCCAGGCGTATCAGGTATCCACTTACCCGCATACTGGCTAAACATGTATTCACCCATATCATTTAACACTTGTATGCCTTTCACTTTCGGGTACACATTTAAAACTTCGGTTAACTTTTGTTGCACCATGCCCCAACCATGATTTTGCATACTACCTGAGGTATCGATAATAAATATAATGTATTCACTATCCACTGGAATGCCGCCAACTGTATCGTCTAGTTCAGCGCGCGGACGATTTAACTGTTGTTGTAATCGTTTCATTTCTTCCGTTAAGTCTTGTTTTGCAGCAGCTAATTGCCCTTCAATTTTATTCATTACTTCGGAATCATCATCAGAGCTTGAATACTTTCCCTGAATAGTAGATAAATCTTTTTGTAAACGTGCAATCTTTTCTTGTTCTTGTGCAAGTTGTTGCTTTTTGCTGACTAAGTCTCTATTTAATTGATGGCTATCACCTTGCAAATCTTTCAATTCTTCTTGCAATTCAATTGCAATTTTGTCTAGATCTTTACTATATTCTTCAAAGATAATAGGTTCAGCTGTTTTGGATAACACGAGTAATAAAATAAGTGCACCAAATCCACAACAAACACAGTCTAGAAAAGACAAACTAAAAACTTCAATATTTCTACGCTTTCTCATCAATTAGGGCCAATCTCGTGAAGGACTAAAAAAAGATCCATTCGTTCTTTGTGCTAGTTTCCAAAATTCACTCGGTGCATCTGGATCACCTTCCATATGAAATAAAATTATATTGACCGGAATTCCGCTGGGTAATTTTTCTAACGCTTTTCGGTAATATTTTTTGCGTTGCTTTGCGCTTGTGTTTTGTGAAAAAGGTTTTGAGGCCCCCTGTGTAGGCAAGCCATCGGTGAGCAAATAAATATTGTCTGGAGGTGGCGTCAATTGGTCTACACTTTCAAAAGCGTTGTATAGGCTGGTGCCTTTTTCGGGCGTTGTTTTATAAAAATTATCAACCGCATTATTTAAGTGTTCTACATTGCTTCCGTCCAGCCATTCGCTTCCCTTTACTTCGAAGGTGGGCCGGCTACTTTCATTAAAGGCGTAAATTTGAAATTGACTGGAAGGTGGAATTCGTGTGCTTATCCAATCAACGGTATACAACACCTGCTGCCATTTTTCAGCATACACTTTTTCATTGTTGGGAAGATTTCTGAAGCGCAAAATATTTGCAATATTATCTGCTAACATACTGGCCGATCGATCCACCAAAATTAAAATACGTTCCCCACCCATTTTCAATCCGGTCAAGTACTGTCGCTGACCCTGACCCACAAATTGACGCATGCGTTGACCTTGGGCGTCTATTTCTTTGGCACCCCCCTCCAATCTTTTGCGCTCTTCTTCCAAGGATTGAATGTCGATTTGTAAAGCATTGATGTCCTGCTGTCGGGCTAAGGTATCTTTATCTCGTTGCGCTAACTGAACTTTTGATTCTTGAATTTGTTCTATGACTTGACGAGATAGACCTTCTGTTTCCACTATTTCGTTTTCAATATTTTGAATAGAGTTCTTAAGCTCCACTAAAAATTTTTGTGCATCCAGAATCTCTTGATCGATTTGGTCAACCTCGGCTTGTACAACTGTCGTAGTTTTTTCTCTTCTTTCATACGTGTTGGCGTTAATGATCATGAAAAATAAAATTACCGCACCAAAGCCACAAAACATGACATCTAAAAATGCCAAATTAAAAGGATTAATATTTCTGCGTTTCATACTTCCTTGACACGGATAAACTGCAACTTAGCTTTGTGGTTCTGCATCGTAAGTTGATCACCAAGATGCGCAGTAGTAGTTGTTTGTAGTGGATCATCATTTAATCTGATCGATGCTCCGTTAATATTTTCAATTTCAACTTTCATGTTGTTTACAGTGATTCTACAAAGCGCATGAATATTGTTGGATGAAACAACATTCAACTGTTTTTTATTTTCATCCTCGGTGATAAAAAGTTCGTCTTTCAACAAATAGGCAGTTTGGTTGATTAATATATGCGTAGGCAGATTGCATAAACTTGTAAAACTTCCAGAGCTAAAGTCTAAGTCCGAAATAGCATTACTTTCTTTTTTATTTAGTGATGTAATGTATTGAACATTGTCTTCAGAAGATTGAATTTGTTCACTGTACAATAAGGCACTATCAATAATGTCAAGATGAATAACTTGCTGCACAGCACAACCAGGAAGTTGTTTCAAAAAATCTATTAAGTAATATGCAAACTCACATGTAGGAGAGCAGTAAATTACAAGCTGTTCTTTATTTTGAAAATGTCCCATAAGCCTGACAGCAATTTCATCGAAAATATTTTTATTAGTACTGCTTAAGTCTTGTTGATCTAGTTCAATTGTAAAAGTCTTGTTATTTGAGCTTAAACTGCATTCAATCGTTTGTTTATGTTTTAAATGCTCCAACCATAAAGAAAGTTTGTCATAAAACTGTTGCTCATCATTTGCATTATGTAGAGGGTCATACCGAGTATCTTTAATAAATTTTTGTGCAATTGTATGGGCACAATTTTCTTTAATATGGTCAAAACCGTAAGGTAAAATTGTAAATGGTGATTGAACCGAGACTGTAGTGTCCTTGTATTGGAATTCTGTTATACATACTTGTTGTTGTTGAAGATCAATGTATGCAGCTTGTATTTCTGATGACATCAGATGTGATGCAAGCACTGCTCCAGACACTAAACCGGTTACCGATATATCGAGTTTTTTACAAACCCCAAGTAATAAGCCGAGATCTTGTTTGCGCATACTGGAAGGAGTAATCAAAATTGCTTCATTACTAGCGAACTCAGCTTGTTGCCATATATGTTTTAAATGATGTAAAGCCAGTTCAGCATGACTGATACTGATTTTAGTCATGCTTTGCTCGGAAAGTTGATTCCAAAAATGAGTACTAATTTCGCGAGGTCGTAAGTACGCTTGTTGTTTAGCTTCTTCACCCACCGTTATGTTCCCCTTGGGCTCAATGAGCGCATAACTCGGGCTATTCACCACAATAGTATTATCGATACCTGCAAGAACTCCACAATCATAGAAGTAAATTACTGGGCAGCTCATCACTTAACATCCTTATTGCACTTGTAAGTGACGGATTAGATTTTTATTACAGTAATTTTGAGTATCTAGAATAAATCTTTCTTGTATCAATTGCAGTTGATGCACAATAAACATTAAAATAATGCTTATGCACAAAGCGATCAATGTAGAATTAAAAGCAACCCCTAAGCTTTCGGTAACTCCCGCAATATCACCTTCGACTGCTTTATGTGCTTGGCCTAAGGCGTCTCCTATTCCGCGCACTGTGCCTAAAAATCCCACTGATGGGATGGCCCAGGTGATGTAACGAATAATGGATAATTCAGAATCAAGACGTTCTGATTCTGACTCACATACAATATTTGTCGCTGTTGAAACGTCTTGAATATTCTTGGTAGAACTGAACCGATGTAACGCTACTTGTAAGGCGCGTGGTAGTAAAAAGTTTTGCTGATCTTCCGGTAACGATTGAATTTGTCGGGATAATTCATGTGCATCTTGTGGTAAGAATTTAATACCATCTTTTGCATGTAACAAATCTTTATCGAGTAATGCGCGCTCACGAAATAAGTTCGTGGCTTTATAAGCCATAATAACTAATGCCCAAAACATTAATATAAAACAGGTTTCTTGTTCGTAATCTCGAATTAAAATATAGACAGAACGTTTTGGAATGTAATCTTTATCTAGATTTATACGCTCTGCCTGTTGTTCAAGCTCTGCTTCTGCGTTGGGGCGTATCATGGTCACATAGGCTAAATGCACAATGATAATAATAATTAGTAGGCTAAATACTTGGTACGTTAATTCAAACGGTAGATAATTTTTCATTGTTTATTAAATATCTGCTGGAAATGCTACGGGTTTATCTGCAGAAACTTCTTCACTAGGTACAAACTCTTCAAGTGTATCAACTTGATTTCGTTTGTTAGCTTTTTGACTATTTGTTGTTTCTTCTTTGTTTGAAGCCTCAGTTTCTGTTTGCTGTTTTTTTTCTTCAGCATAGCTGGCACTCATCAGCATTAAGCTAATATATACTGCGGCAATAATTTTTTTCATAATGGTTTAGTCTATGTACTTCGCGATACGAAAGCCAACATCAATGCGTTTTCTACTACCTGCTTCACGATAACTGAGACGGGTTGTACTTAAATCACCTTTCATCCAAGAAGCACCACGTATTATGTGTTTACTGCCATTACTTGGCCCAACAGGGTCAATGAACACTTCGTCGCTTAAACTTGGATATACACTGTAATAGTCATGACACCATTCCGCTACATTGCCACCCAAATTAAATATTCCGAAACGGTTTTCTCGAAAGCTGCCGACAGGCGCTGTCACGACAAATCCATCATGGTAGTCCGTAATCACTTCATCCAAAATTCCTGTAGCGGATTGATCAGCAAAATTCCCAGCGACTTCAGTAGGTGGGAAATCGTTTCCCCAACTATATTTTAATATTGCATCATTCGTTTGCACGCGAGCTACCCATTCCCATTCACTTTCCGTAGGCAGGCGGTAACCAGGTGGTATTGGATCAACTGCTACCATTATTCCATTTTGTTCGCGATACACTTTATCTAAACCTTCTTTTTCGCTTAACCAGTTACAAAAGCGCGCCGCATCATTCCAGCCAATATTGGAAACCGGCAAATTTGGGCTAGATAGATCATACCCTTTAAATTCTCCAGAGCTATGTTCGGCCATAAATTCGGCGAACTGTGTATTACTAACTTCGGTAGCACTTATATAGAAAGGTTTTTGTAGCTCTACAAAATGTAACGTTTCATTACTTCTTCGACCCTGTTCGCGCCGCGAAGAGCCCATAGAAAAGCGTCCACCATAAATAAGTCTTAACTCTTGTCCTTGGCTTGTGCGAATCGTATTGGTTTGAACGACTTTTGATGCATTGGTAATTCGTTTTAAATGTACATTCATAACTTTAGGTTCGATAGAAGAAGGGCTAATCATTTTTTCATACACTTCAAATCCAGATTTTCGAATTTCAACACGCTGTGAAGTGCTCGGTAAGGAAAGCTTTAAGCTTCCATTGCCAACAAATTTTCCATTGATAAAAACCTCAGAATCTTCAGGTTCAACATTTAATATTAAAGTACCTAATATCGCTTCTAATTTTGTAGAAAGATTTTGTTGTTCGCCTACTTTTAAAGTCACATTTTGTTGTGATGGTTTAAATCCAGGTTTTGAAAGTGTAATTGTGTGCTCAGTGTTAGGATTTAGGCGTAACGTTACTGGTGTGACACCTTTATTTTCACCTGCAATTGAAACTATTGCTTTTGCTGGTGTGCTTGTAACAAGTAAATGACTAGGGCTGGAATAGAGCTCTGCAATCGGCAAGGTTAAATCTTCATTTGCAACAACCACAAAGTCTTTTTCGTAAGGGATATAGTCTGTATGTAATAGTTCAAGATGGTATTCGCCTGTCTGTAGATCAGTAATATAGGGAGTAACGCCTAATTTTTCTCCGTCAATCCATACATCTGCACCTGTTGGAGTTGATTCAATAGACACCTTTGCCCAGTCTTGAATCAAATCAATTTCAAGTTGTTGATGTTTTTCCTTACCCTCAATAACGACTTGCGTAGAATAAGGTTGATAGCGGTTTGCGGAAGCTTCGAGAGAATAGGTTCCGGCACCAAGCTCAAAATTTTCAATAGGTGTCAGACCTATTTCTTTATCATCGATAACGATTAATACATCAGACTTTGCAGTGCTGGTTACATGTAAATAACCAGGCTTTTTTTGCAGCGTATACGTTACGGTCTGTGATTGATGCTTGCTAACCCTTATTTTTTGTTCAAGCGGGTAATATCCAGTTTTACTTGCTTCTAATGCATATACACCCGGTTGTACTAAGTAACGGCCTCTAATCTTAATGGGTAAGATATCACCACTTAATTCAATTCGATCGGCTGCTGGTTCAATTTCAATGAGTAAACTTTTAGCAGTGAATATATAAGCAAGCGCTAACGCAATCCCTCCAAATAGCAATAAGCTAAAAATTGAAAGCATTCGAGAAAGAACTTTACCCGAACGCTCCGGTTTTTTAGCTTGTGGGACTTCAATGGGTTCAATAACTTGCCCATGTTCAATAGCTTCTTCCTCATTCGAGGCTAGATGTGCCTGATCATCGTATATGGAGATAGAGAGAGTATCGCCGATATGTTCACAATGAAATGTTGAATCTTCTATCTCTAAAATATCATCGTGTTGTAATTGTTTTTGTCCACTGATGATTTCATCATTAACTCGGATGGAAACATTTTTTTTATTGGCTTCTATGTAGGCACGATTTACGATAATAATGAGAATGGCCGCAGTTGATATAGAGCTTTTACTGGAAATATAAATATCCGCACTAGGGCTAGTGCCTACGGAAAGAGGAAAATCTGCATGGGTAAAAAATCTTGGACCCTTTGCATCAATGATTGATACTTGATTGATCATTGTTAATATTCCAATCTTTTTGATGCAGAAATCTTAAATAGGTTCCTCACAACTCACTTCCACCGTACGTGTAGTCATTTCTGCAGACACAATAAGTACTTTGCGAACATCGCGATAGCCAGTACGTGACCCTACAAATGTGTATTTTCCTGGTTTTAACTCTATATCGCGCTGCTGAAATTTTCCTAATTTTCCAACTTTGTAAATGGCAACTTCAGTCTCATTATTTGATGTAAGCACCAATTCTATCGGTTGTTTTACATGTTCAAGTAAGTGCCTAACTTTTACAGAGCTTGAAAGTATCTTGTTGCCTGGGTCTGAGAGTGTTTTTGCTGCAACTAGCAGTTGATTGGCTTCAGCAGCGACATTTTCATTACTTAAACGCAAATAATTTTCAATATGACTATTTAATTGCGTCAGAATTTCTGCATGTTTTTCGCAGCGAAGTTTCCCTTCATGTGCGCTAGCAGAAGCTGGATTTAAGTTTAATATCTGTTGGTAGCTAGTAGATGCATTCAACCAATCTTCATTGTTTTCAAATATTTTTGCTTCCGCAAATAATGCCATTACCTTATCTTTTCGTATGGCTTGATCAACGTTAATGATTCCTTGTTTGGCTTCTTTTGACTGCGGATTTATTTTTAATGCAGAACGATAGGCATGTTTAGCATCTGCATATTGTCTTGTTTTTAGTAATTTATCTCCTGATGCTAATAAGTTACTGAATTCAATGTTTTGCAATCGTTGTGATACACGCTCAAAAGCAATTTTTGCTTGTTCTGACAATGGGTCTAACTCCATTGCTTCTTGATACGTATCTTGTGCGTCGTTTAATCGATTACCTGCTTCAAGGTTGCCGCCTTTTTTAAGTAATTTAAACAGTTCTTCAATTGTAGCCGCACGTTTAATTCCACTGATTGCACGTTGGTTATGTTTGTCAATTTTAAGTGCAAGCTCAAAATTATAAATAGCTAGTTCTTTGTCTGCTTCAGATAAAGCGAATTCACCTTTCTGCACATAATTTTCTAAAGTAGGCGCTATGCGTTTTTCTAATATATTTAACTCTGCTACGGCTTTCGAATAATGCTCAATCGCAGACGTGTAGTTTTGCTGTCTGAATTCTTCGTCCCCTTTTTCGCCTATAGATAATGCATTTAAAAATTCATTTTCGGCCCATTGAGATACAGCATGTTGTTCCAGAGTTTCCTGTTTTTGAATAATCTCCAGTAATAATTGTTCTGCCTCTGCTTTAAGTACAGCAAGTTTTTCTGTTGATAATATTTGTTCTGTGTCATGCTCTGTAGCAAACTCTTTTGGTAAAGGCTCAACTTTTGGTGCTGTTATGGAAGAGGATTGTTTTTCCTTTTGTTCGGCAAGTTCTTGTTTTTTTTCTACGTAGTTTGGCAAGTAAATAAATACTGCTGCCATACTAATAATTAAAAATAAAAAAATTATCCAAGTAAGAGGAAATTTTTTCGCAGTAGTTGTTTTGTGACTTTTCTGCGTAGTGTCTTGCAGTGTCTCAAAATCAATGGCTTCTATTTTGGAAAATTTTTCGTCTGACATAACTCATCATGCACAAGACTATTGAGGTTAGAAGATTAACGCATAATTATATATGCGAAAGAGTCGACGGAACTAAAGTTGTGCGCTATCCGTTGCGCTATCTTCGAAAGCAAATCCAGTTTCGTTAATATAGATTTCTCGTAATAGCTCGCGCCATTTTTGATATTGTTCTTCAATTGATCCTGTGAGTTCCACTGTTTGCCCCTGGACTTCGACCACCATAGGACTGACTTCAGCCTGCAATGAATCACCAAGCTCTCGAATGGCTACATCATGAATTTCAGCCTCTTTACTGATGTCATGTCCATTCTTATACAGCAAGGCACCCGTCGTTAATAAACCTGGACCACGCATTAAACCAGCAATCATTATCAACGCTGCCACTACCTTGGTTCGGTTGGCGCGCCGTTCAATCGCACGTTTTTGAGCCGCTTCAATTCTGTAGAATTTACGCCAGTTTTCATAGGGCCCCCACATCTCTGCATAAAAATTTGAATAATGCTCGTTAATTGTGTCGATAAATAAAAATTCACGATCTCTTACTTTGCGTACACGGTTGAGCATAGGGTCATCCGTTGCAGGCAGACGTGCAATAGAAGTATGGCCGCTAGGACTGATATTGATGTAATGGCTATACGGTTCAGGTGAAATGTTTGCAGCGTAGCGCAATTCTGAAGTGTTACGAATTGTAACAAGTTGGTCACTTGTTAATTCTTTTCGGTGTTTACGAATATCATTTGCGATGCGGTTATACACATATTGATACACATCCCGGCCAGGTCTTGCAAAGCGATACGATTCTTCATCCGCTAGAGTTTTATACGTTTTTTCAAACCACAAGGCACCCGTACTATCACTTACATGGGTGAATAAAATTAATTCTTCGCCGTTAGAGTCAATAATTTTACCTTCAACCAAAACATCTACGACATATGATTTTTCAGGTAGAACTCGAATAGCACCCCACCCATTAGAGCGCTCCATAGTTTCTTTTAGATGGTATGCCATATAGCGCGCTTCAGCTGCGCGAATATCTTCGTGCACACCTTCTTCTTCTTTTTCTTTATCCGTTACTTCGCCTTTTTCAAACAGTAAAATCCCAACATCCAATAAACTACTTTCTTGTAGTTGCGACGTTTCAGTATCGATTTCCTCAACTTCGTCAACTTTAACTGCAGTCGTGGAACATCCAGTTACTATTAAAAAACAAACTAGAAAATGAAAAATTTGTGACGTGTAAGTTCTATATTTAAGATTGATCATTGTTGATTTGTTGATGAGGGCGGTGCTGCGCTATTTTCCGCTTGTTGATTTTTATATTTTTTATATTCTTCCCAAAGTTTTTCACGTAGTTCAGGATCCTTTTCGTTCTCTGCAGCTTCACGTAATTGTCGTGCTACGACATCGTCATCATCACCGCTAGGAATATCACTTGGAGTTGTACCTTGTAAGCCTGCTCCTTGATCACCTGACGAACTGGTAGATGCGGCATTATCCTTCTCACCATTTGCATTACCTTGGTTTGCTTCTGCTTTAGCAAGTTGTTCTTCACCCTCATCACCAGAGCCTCCTTCGAGTTCTTCTTCCTCAAAGACTTTGCTTACCCCTCTGCCGAGTTCTTCTTCCTCTAAGCCTTCTTCTTCCAGTCTTTCCAACGCTGCTTGCTCTGTTTCATGTTCTTGTCGTTTGCCTTCTGCTTCTTCCATTTCATCATGCATTTCTTGATCATAGGCTTTTAACTCTTCTTCTAACTGTTTATCCAACACTGCGACTTTTTCTTCATCCGTTTGTGCGCCTTCACTACTTTTCGATTGAGAATCACTGCTGGATTCCTCTTGTGATTTTTGTCCCTGGCTTGCTTGTTTATTTTCAGAACCAGAAGAGCTAGATGAGGATTGTGAACTTTGTTCCTGGCTAGAAGATTGTTCAGTTTCTTCTGAATTCGCACTCGGGAGACCTACTCCAGATGAGGAAGAACTGCAGCCCTGTAAGCTAAGAAATGCTACGCTAATTGCACTTATCAAAATTACTCGAAACATCAACATAATGAACCTGTCTAAGATAACTCCTCAATTTTTATCATAATTTTTTTGAAATACTATACTTGAAAATTGACAAAAATTTGACAAAAAAGGCCATAGTTTTGACCTAGTTAAACAGGTTTTAGCTCTGAAATTTAGATTATGCACGGTAAAACCCTAGTATTCGTGTCTTAATAGACGCCGCCCAGCGCAGGTGTAAGAAATTTCGTAATGTAGAGTAAAAAATACTTTATTAAAATTACTAGGAAATAAGCAGCAAAGTTATTGCTGTTAAGTACGATATTTTGAACTTTGCACGGTGAATAATGTCTTACTAATAGCAAGGATGACTCGCGCCACGGATGGCCAACCCTTCCTGTAGTAGTGAACCGTTTGTAATCAATCCAATAAAATTACGGCGAATTTTCCTGCTTAACATTAAGTTCTCTTAATTAAAAGAAGTGATAACTTGTGATTGAATCATTGCAGAACCAAGGAACATTATTGCGATTATCAATATTTCTGCTGGTTTTTTATAATATTTGCAATTTGGGAAGTTCTTTCACCCAGACGGGCCTACATTATTCAAAACTAACGCGCTGGGTAAATAATTTAGTCAGTCACCCTCATTAATGTTGTTGTCCTGCGTGTTCTATTACCGTTCGCAGCCGTAAGTACGGCAGTAATTGCAGAGCAAAACCAATTCGGTTTGTTTAATGTAGCCACAATGCCGCATTGGCTTGTTTTTATTTTGGCCATACTGTTATTGGGTCTTGTAGTATATCTTCAGCATGTAATGTTTCACTATGCCCCATTTTATAGCGACTACATCATATGCATTAGATACACCATTCAATATTAAACAAAGAAACGGATAGTAATTTTGGGTTCAACATGCCTTGGTGGGGCTATTTATTTAGAACCTATCGTAGTCAACCGAAGGCAGGACACATAGATATGAAAATAGGGATCGAGAACTTTCGTAATCCACGTAAATTGTGGCTAGATCGTTTGATATTACAACCCTTTAGAATGGCTAACTAGCTTCTTTGGCCTCGACATAATCAATTACTTTTTGAGTGATGAGCATCATCAATACTGCTGCGCCGGCGTAAGCATAAAGGCCTATGTGTTTTTCAACATCAGCAATTGCACCAAGCTTTACGACTACAGCTAAGATTGCAATTACGAAGACGTCTAACATTGACCAGCGCCCTAATTGATGTATAGCTATTAATGATTTTCTTGATAACTGACTAGTGATGAAATTAGATAATACTAGTTTGAATAATAATGCTAATTTTACAATCGGTAGCACAATACTAAACAGTGAAATTACAATGAATAAAAAATATTGATTTTCACGTAATAAATTTACACATGCCGATATAATAGAAAATGTATTTTGAATAAATATAAACTTTTTGAATGTTATGATGGGTGCAAATAAACCGACTAAAAGTAATACCAAAGTAATTACTAGTAAAATTAATAGTCCGTATTTATTAAAAGTTATTTTCATACAAATTTAGTAACTGTAGACCATGCAATATATACAAACGCTCAATGCAGACTATAGTCTACGAGTAGTTGTGGAAACAGAGAATATGCAGTGGGAATCATCCGAAGCAGAAGGAGTGTTGCGTCGCAGGCTAGAGCGCTTAGCAGGAGACCCAGAGCCGGTTACCACCATTGTTCGTTATTTGCCTAATAGTTTATTTCCTACGCACAGACATGCTAATGGCGAAGAAATATTTGTTTTGGAAGGCACATTTTCAGATAACCATGGGGAATATTCAGCAGGAACCTATCTGCGCAATCCTCCTGGTTCTAGTCATGCACCTCTTTGTGAGAAAGGTTGCACTATATTCGTAAAGTTGCAGCAATTTCAAACCGGAGATACCGCCTATATTGCTAACCAAACTAATGAACAAAAATGGTTACCTGGCTTAGTACCAGGATTACAAGTAATGCCATTACATGAATTCAATAATGAGCATACGGCATTAGTAAAGTGGGAACCGAATACAAAATTTCAATCACACATTCATATCGGGGGCGAAGAAATTTTTGTACTGGAAGGGACGTTTGAAGATGAATTCGGGGAATACCCGGTCGGTACTTGGTTACGCAATCCACCGAACAGTACACACACGCCTTTTACACGTGATGGCTGTGTAATTTTTGTAAAAACGGGACACCTGTCTGTAACAGGCTAATCAGAGTTTTGTAGCTCGGCAAATTTTTCCAATAACTCGGTGGACTTTATAAATTGTAAAGTCGTACTGGAATCTACTCTTCGATCCACACCAGAGCGCCGATCGTGTTCGATAAAATTACCTTGCTTGTCCAATATAGGAAAAAATTGAACGGGTGCGGCTTGTCTACGGTCGTTATTTGACCTTCTTTCTTTGATTACGGCCATATTGGTTCCTGACTCACTGGATGCTAGCAAGAGTAAAAAGTATTTAAGCCTATGCTTATATAGAATTAGTAAACGGACTAATTATCTGGATAAACGGTTGCACATGTTGAATTTTTATTCAATTACCGTTAGCTAATACATCAAGATCGAGTTTTTTTTCTTTTAATTTGAAGTCAACCGCTTCTTCGGCAAGCCCTAAAGCAAAAGACAACGCTTGATCTCGATCCTCAAAGATTCTCGTAGGTTTTAGTTTGTGTGCTTCTTCGCCGACCTTAAATAGTGTTGCACACGGCGCATAGCCGCCACTTTCCACAGCATCCGCATGGAATAAAATCGTATATCCTTTATATTTTTTTAAATCAGCTTTCACAAATTCATACAAAAACAAGTAATTACATTTTTATACTAATAATTAATTACCAGCAATAAGGTGCTACGCTACACAGCTGAAGAAAAACATGCAGTTTTATTGCATAAATGTGAAATTGCGCAATTAAAATGAGGGTAATTTTTTACTTAAAAACTCAGTAATTACTAAATCTCCGTGTGGTTCTGTATGGTTACGGATGAAGTCACTAGAAGCAATATTTAATATGTAACTATCAAAATTGAACAGGAGATCTTTCATGTCTCAGTTTATAAAAGCATTAATTACAGCTACAGCCTTTACTTTAGTGAGTGTAACTGCGCAAGCGGACTTAGGAACGACTTACGATAATATTAAACTTCATGCCAAAGTAAATTCTGCATTAGTAACCAACAAAGAAGTTCAAATCGGCAATCTTGATGTTGAAGTCTCAAGAGGTATCGTACAAATCTCTGGATTTGTAGATGATCAAGCTGAAAAAACAGCAACCATAACTACCGCAAAACAAGTTGAAGGCGTTAAAGAAGTATTGGATGCTTTAGTTATTTTGGATGGAGATCGTAGTGCAGGCGATATTACAAGTGATACATCAATTTCTACAAAGCTGAAGACAAGGTTGGCCAGTGTAGAAGGAATTGGCGCAGCAAATGATATAAAAACTGAAGTTAAATTTGGTCATGTCCTATTGGCTGGTTTTGTAGATAGCCAGTCTATCAAAGATTCTGCAGGTGCTATTGCAAAAGGTATCGAAGGTGTAAAAGAGGTATACAACTTAATTGCCATTACTCCCGCTGTAGAAAAAGAAGAGTAAATACACTTCTCGATAATTAAATTTGTGTGTGTACCCACATGCAAGGGTCATCTTAAGCCTATAAATTTCAGAAATAACTTTTATCGAGCGAAAGCTGGTGCCGGAGAGGTGATTCGAACACCCGACCTACTCATTACGAATGAGTTGCTCTACCAGCTGAGCTACTCCGGCACTGGGCGGAATAATAGCGTTTTAAGGAGAGGTTGTAATTGCGAAATTAATTGCGATGTACCCGAATAATGACATCCACTTCTTCTATCTGAATATCATTGGGTACATCTGGCAACTTGGAAATTACGACTTTTTCTTTGTCGACATCTTCAAGTTCACCACTATCGGAATAATAAAGATGATGGTGTTTATCTAAGTTTGAGTCATAAAAAACTTTTGCAGGATCGACAATTACTTCACGCACTAATCCGTGGGATGCGAATAATCCTAACGTGTTGTATACCGTCGCTTTAGAAACTTCGTCGTCGTCCTGATTTACAGCTGCTAACACCTGTTCTGCTGAAAGATGTTGGGCACGGGTAAATAACACCTCACCAATTTTGATGCGTTGATGCGTAGGTGTAATGCCAGATTCTCGTAGCATCAGCGCCACATCGGCGCGAGATTTTGGAAATTGATTTTCCATAGGCTAAATTATAGAGATAATTTAGACAAAGTCTATTTGTACTGATAACCTATTGTTTTTCATACTTTTGTTATTATCAATTAGGCAAATTCAGGCGTCTGTGACGAAGTTATATGCGTAACAACAAGATCAGACATTATCCGAGCAGAAGCGATACTCATCACGATACCATAACGAAAATGCCCAGTATTTAGATACAGGCCTGAAATTTCAGGATGTTCACAAACATACGGAGAATGTTGTTGGGTACCGGGCCTCAAACCTGACCATTGTTTTAAAGGTGAATTTTGGTGAAGCTCAGGAATGAGTTCGCAGGCAAAATCATGTAAATATTTTGCGGCTTGTGTTGTTGTTTGATTGTTAAATCCAACATGCTCCATGGTGCTACCACATAAAATATGTCCATCTTGTCTTGGTACTAGATAGGAATGTTCTTTTAAAATCATTCGAGAGATTAATTTTTCATTGGGTTTGTATAGCAACATTTGCCCTCGTACCGGCTCAATATCCATTGCTGTTTGGCTAAATGTAGGTAACAAGTTTGCGGCCCACGCGCCATTACACAATACTACTCGATCTGCGTATAAAGATAAGTCCTCCGCTATGACTTCTTGAATTTTATCGGATGCAATGGCTAATTTTTTAACCAATGTATGTTCATAAATTTTCACTTGATGATATTGTAGCGAGGCTTTTAATGCCTGCATCAGTTTTGGCGAACGTATTTGTCCAACCTTTGGAAAATATAAAGCATCTTGGTAATAGCATGATAAACCGGGTTCAAGGGCATAAAGTTTTTCATCCGCAACATATTTTATTTCTGTATTATTTTTTTTTGCCCAAACGAGTGCCGAATCCTTTTCTTGTGTCTCCAACACCAGCATTCCTGATACATAAAACTCCGAATCAATATTCGTTTCTTGATGTAATTCATTTGCCAATCGTGGAAACATTTGTTGTCCTTCGGATACCAGAGCTTGGGATGTCGAATTTAATTTCCATGGATTTAATGGAGATAATATGCCTGCGGCCGCCCAACTTGCTTCATTTCCAAGTTCACCTTTTTCCATGATGGCCACCTTCATGCCTTGAAGTTGCAGGTTTCGGGCCGTAAGCATGCCAATAATGCCGCCACCGACTACAATGACATCAAAGCTTGAAGGAGTGGTTGAGATCATATTTTTATCGAGGTAGAAAAATTTGTTTTATATCAACTAAGCAATCGAACGAGTATTATTACATTTTTACAGGCATCGAAATCGACTTGATATGCAAATACTGGTTAATGGCGAATCTAAAACCATCGCTACAGGTCTTAATGTGCAACAATTGTTGCAACAGCTTGGAGTCGCTGAGCAAAAACTTGCAGTAGAAATTAATCAGGAAATTATTCCACGCAGTCGTTTGTCTGAACGGCAACTATTTGCAGGAGATCGTGTGGAAATCATTCATGCTATCGGCGGTGGGTAGATTTAATTAAAATTAATTATTTAGAATAAAATTCCTTTTTATATTCTCACGTAAATTTAGCTGTGGAACCATTTGAATAATAAATAAAAACATAAATATTGCGGCCCAGCACTCACAACATTCCTCAATTATTCTACCTAAGTGAGTTTTATTTAAATCTGTTCGGTCACATAGCTGTGAAATAGAAAGAACAAAAAACCAAAAAAATAGCGCAACCGACCAAGGGTTAAATTTTTTAAAACTAACCCAAGCTAATCGAGAATATTTTATAAGTAAAAATAAAATTGCCACCGCAAAGACAATAAAAACTATGGCGGCAATTAATTTTTGCCAAAAAGGCACAGTTTCCATTAAGTAAAATTTTCCTCGAGTCACATGTTCAATTGTAAACAGACGATGGAAATCAGCCTCTCGCATAAAATATATCAATACACTATAAGCTCCTGCACATGCTGTTATCTTAGAAGTTGTAAGATGTGTATTAAATACAAGTGTTAGTATCACTATAAAAGCGCTGGCAATGAATGACAAAGTAACTATTGAAACGAATCCAGAATCTGTGATTCCAGCAACACTTACTTCGACAGGGAGGATCAATGCATGAAATGCGATATAAAAAGGAAGTAAAAATAAAACCAACAAATTTACGAAATTAGATATCCAATTGTTACGCATTAGAGAATATAATGAATAGTGTTTCAGATAACGAAAATTAACATATTTGTAATAGCATGACAGTAAGCGTGATTCCAGCTTCTGAAAATTCATTAAATAGAATGCAATTAGTAATTGCTGGCAAGTCCTATCAATCGAGATTATTAGTTGGTACTGGTAAATATAAAGACCTACAACAAACACGAGCTGCGATTGTCGCCAGTGGAGCAGAAGTGGTAACTGTCGCCATTCGAAGAACCAATATTGGTCAAGCAAAAGATCAGCCAAATCTGCTGAAGGTTATACCACCGGAGGAATTCACCATTTTGCCAAACACAGCAGGTTGTTATAGCGCTGAAGATGCAATACGCACCTGCAAATTAGCGCGTGAATTATTAGACGGACATACGCTTACTAAGTTGGAAGTGCTGGGAGATCAAAAAACGCTTTACCCCAATATAGTCGAAACCATGAAAGCAGCTGAAATATTAATTAAAGATGGTTTTGACGTAATGGTGTATACCAGTGACGATCCTATTGTGGCTAAAGAATTAGAACAAATGGGATGTGTTGCTGTAATGCCATTGGCAGCGCCTATTGGTTCAGGCTTGGGTATACGAAATCCATATAACATTCGTACCATTGTTGAAAATGCCAAGATTCCAATTTTAGTAGATGCTGGAGTCGGTACGGCTTCTGATGCATCCGTTGCGATGGAATTAGGATGCGATGGCGTATTGATGAATACAGCGATTGCGGAAGCAAAAGATCCTGTGTTGATGGCTTCCGCTATGAAAAAAGCGGTAGTTGCAGGACACGAAGCCTATTTAGCGGGGCGTATGCCAAAACGTCGTTATGCTTCTGCTTCATCTCCAATTGACGGCAGTTTTTTGTAATTTCCATATTTAGTTGCAAAACACGAACTCTGTAATTCGAAGTTTTGTCCGCCGAGAAGGACGATTCACAAAAGGCCAACAGGCCGCCATTAAACATTATTGGCCCGTGTATGGAGTTGATGTTAAGCAAGATATCGTTAACTACCAAGAATTATTCACAAATAAACATCCTGTTGTTTTAGATATTGGGTTTGGCAATGGTGAAGCCTTAATTAATACTGCTGAACAACATCCGCAGCTAAATTTTATTGGTGTCGAAGTGTATAGGCCTGGTATTGGCTCTATGCTTAGAAAAATAAACGATGCCAAGTTAAATAATATTCGAGTAATTAATCATGACGCAGTTGAAGTGTTAAAAAATAATATCGCTTCAACAAGTCTAGCTTCGATTTTAATTTGGTTTCCTGATCCATGGCCTAAAAAACGCCATCATAAACGAAGATTAATTCAGCAAAAATTTTTACAACTGGTGTTTGATAAGATAAACAATAATGGCGAGTTACACATTGCAACCGATTGGCAACCCTATGCAGAGCACATACAAGAAGCAATTAAAAATTTAAATTTATTTGAAGAGATACAAATTTCTGACATCATTAAACAACGCCCACAAACAAAATTTGAAAGACGTGGTATGAAGCTAGGACATACTGTATTTGATCGAGTGTATAGAAAAGTTAGTTAAGAGATGCATCTATTTAGATTTTTGATGCAAGCGTCTTGCGGGGCAATCATGCTCTTTTGACAAGGGGCAAATTTCTTCTTGACAATCATGTATGTTTTCCCAAGCAAACTCTATTGCGCGCTCGTCATAACGATAAAAATGATCTAACCAATCAGGTCCTGCAAAATTAGTACGTACAAACACATCCATTACTTGGCGCTTCGTGCGCGCAAAAACTAACTCAATGTCAAGCGCTACTAAGCGACGGGACAATTGGTGCAACATATCTTCGCCGGTTGCATCAATATCCGTAATTGCTTCGGCATCAATAATAATAAATTTTAAATCTGGTTTAGCGGCTACGCGTTCTAATACTTTGGCTTCAAAATACATCGCACTGGCAAAAAACAAAGGCCCTTCAAAACGCAATACTGAAATTTTTGGACAGGTTTTGAGAATGTTGGCTTGTGCATCTCTTAAATTGCCATCGGCATTTCGGGATAGGACTGATATATGAGGGTGCATATTTCGATACATGAACAAACCAAGTGATAACACCACGCCGACAAAAATACTTTGTTCTAAATGTGGCGCAAGGATTAAGGTTAAAATAAATGTAAGGATGGCAATAAACCCATCATGTGGATGTACACGAAACGCATATTTAATTTGTTTAATGCGAATTAAGTTAATAACCGCCGAAATTATAATGGCAGCTAATGTGGCTTGAGGTAAGTGATATAAGTATTGGTTGAAGTACAAAAGAATCAAAGATCCTGCAACAATTAAGCCGGTAATGATGGCAGCAAAGCCGGTAATGGCCCCGGCAGACATATTTACTGCTGAACGTGAAAATGAACCGGCAACGGGATACGCCCCAGAAATTCCTGAAGCAATATTCGCTAGCCCTTGTCCCACTAAACCTTGATTCGCATCAATTCGTTGTCGGGTTTGTACTGCAATGGCTTTGGCAATAGAGATGGCTTCCATGTAACCCACAACAGCAATCACAATAGCTTTACCAATTAAATCAATGGCTACCGACATATCAACTTGAGGGATACCAAGTTTCGGTAAACCTGCGGGCACTATGCCAACCACTTTGCCGCCCATATTTTCAAACCCTATGAAAAAAGAAATAAAGCTGGTAATGATCACTGCCGTGAGTACTCCTGGGACTTTGGGCGCGTACTTTTTTAACCCAAAAATTATGGCCAGAGCGATAATGCCCATGACTAAAGTTGGGAAGTGAGTATGTTGTGAAGCTTCCACCAGTACATTCCATATCGTGATATAAAACTGACTTCCGGTTTCTGCAGTTACTCCAAACATTTTTGATAATTGTGATGCGCCAATAATGATGGCAGCGGCATTCGTAAACCCAATAATTACGGGGTGTGATAAAAATTCAACGAGTACGCCTAGGCGTAATAAGCCCAGCGACATCTGAAATAAACCAACAATGATGGCTAAGACCGCGGCATAAACTAAATAACCTTCAGGATTTGCGGAGGCTAAAGGCTCTAAAGCCGCAGCCGTCATTAATGAAACTACGGCTACGGGACCGGTTTGTAATTGTCGTGATGAACCAAATAGTGATGCCACAATTACCGGTAAAAATGAGGCATACAAACCGTAGTAAGCGGGTAAGCCTGCAAGTTGTGCATAGGCCATCGATTGTGGAATAAGTACTAAGGCGACGGTCAAGCCCGCAACAAAATCTTTCCACAGCGTATCTGGATTTTTTAATTCACCGAACCAATTAAGGTATGGAACAAATCGACTGAAGAATTCTCGAGTGTATTGTTTTGCTGTGATCAATCGATACTCCTAAATGCATTCAAAACCGTAATAATCGGCGAAACACCATAAACGCAATACATTAAAACAGGCTGACCAGCAGGCTATCGAGAAACATGCTGTTAGTTGAGTATTTTAACACGCATTATGAAGCCTTAGCCCTAATCGCAACATATATATAGAGTTATAGAGATTTTCAGAACACACTAAACTTGGAAAATTTCGTTTTATGAATAGAAAACGGTAAAGTTAAAGCGCCAACCCGAAGTTATAATTATTCCAAAGGGCTGTGTTTTGATGTCATCTTATTATCTAATTGTTGTCGTAACCGTTTCTTTTAGGGCTGGGACTACAAATTTTATAAATATACACGAATGTTTCTCTAATTTTTATGACCGATAATTTCCAACTCGCAACCGCTACAGGCTTAAATTCACGCGAGTTAACCACGGAATGTTTGCGACAGCTGGGAGATGTGCGCGGTAAATACCAACTTGGGTTTATTTATGCGCATGATTCATTGCATGATGACTTGGAAAATATTTTAGGCAGATTAAAACAAGATACTGGCATTACACATTGGGTAGGAACCATCGGGATGGCCTTGTGTGCAACAGGCGAAGAATATTATGACGAAGCGGCACTTGTCATAATGTTGGCGGACATCGATAAAGATAAGTTTGTCATGGTAGGACAAAATAATGCTGATGAAGAACTATTGCTGGAACAAGTTTCCAGTTACTGTAAAGAAGAATTGCCACATGTAGGAATTATACATGGTGATCCGAGTAATCCTGCAACCCCAAACATTATTGAAAAAATTTCGGAAACTGTTCCGTCTGCCTATTTAGTAGGAGGACTTACTTCATCCAATTTTCAAAACCATCAAATTGCAAGCGACTTGATGAGTGGCAGTGTGTCAGGAATATTTTTTTCGCCTGAGGTGGAAACTATTGTTGGTCATACGCAAGGCTGCACACCGTTAGATATAAAACATGTTATTACCAGTGCCGATCGAAATTTATTAATTGAGCTAGATCATCGACCCGCACTGGATGTATTACGTGAAGATATCGGTGAAGTATTAGCAAAAGATTTACATAAAATTTCCGGGTACATCTTTGCAGGACTGCCTATCGCGTTTTCTGATACTGGCGATTATTTAGTTCGAAATATCATTGGCTATGATGAAAATGAAAAAATAATCGCGGTTGGTGATTACATTTATGAAGGCAGTAAGTTTATGTTTTGCCGGCGCGATGGTAACAGTGCACGTGAAGATATGTTGCGTATGCTAAGCATGCTGAAATCACGCATGAAGAATCCACCCAGAGGCGGTGTATATTACACGTGTTTAGGGCGAGGACGTTATCAGTTTGGAGAAAATTCGGAAGAACTAAAAATGATTCAAGAAGAGTTGGGTGATTTCCCTTTGGTAGGATTTTTTGCAAACGGCGAAATATTTCACAATCGTCTGTATGGCTACACTGGTGTGCTTACTTTATTTATGTAGGTTGTGTTATGGAATATTGCGAGCTTGGAAATTCTGGAATTAAGGTAAGCAAAATTTGTTTAGGCACCATGACTTTTGGTGAACAAAACATCGAAAAGGATGCTCATCAACAACTCGACTATGCCTTATCGAAAGGTGTTAATTTTATTGATGCTGCTGAAATGTATCCCGTGCCTCCTAAAGAGGAAACACAAGGCTTAACCGAAAGCTATATTGGCACTTGGTTACGCAAGTCTGGAAAACGTAATGAGGTAATTCTTGCCTCGAAAGTATCGGGCCCTGGCATGATGCCGTATTTACGTGATGGTCCCAAACTTACTCCGGAACATATCCAAGCGGCACTTGAAGAAAGTTTAAAACGCTTACAAATTGACTGCATTGATTTATATCAAGTACATTGGCCGGCAAGAAATACGAATTATTTTGGCAGGCTGGGGTATCAACATGAACAAGATTCGGCACAAATAAAAGACGCCTATGAGTGTTTGGCTCAATTGGTTGAGCAAGGAAAAATTCGAACAATAGGGATCAGTAATGAAACGCCCTGGGGTGTAATGCAATATCAAAAACTTGCTACACAAAATAATTGGCCGCATGTTGTATCTGTGCAAAATCCGTACAGCTTATTAAACCGTACCTATGAAATTGGCTTAGCCGAAGTATCGCATCGTGAAAACATTGGTTTGCTTGCTTATTCTCCATTGGGGTTTGGAGTACTGACGGGGAAGTACTTAGGTGGCAAAAGACCTGCTAATGCACGGTTAACCTTGTTTGATCGATTTGATCGCTATACTAATAATGAAGCGGAAACGGCAACACAAGCCTATGTGAAACTAGCCAAAACCCATAATCTTTCGCCTACGCAAATGGCCTTGGCTTTTATCAATTTAAGATCTTTTTTAACTTCTAACATTATCGGTGCTACTACCATGGAGCAGTTGCAGGAAAATATTGAAAGTATTGATGTGAAATTAAGTGATGAAGTGTTACAAGAGATTGAGAACATTCATCAACAACAGCCAAACCCGAGCCCTTAATACAAGGACGATGTGCAGGGATGTGCAAGTGTCACGAGTGGTCTCGCATTTAATGAAACTAAGTATCAGAATGTAGAATTTGAGTTGCCCTGGAAGTCGGGAGCGGTCGTGCGAATATGAATCGAATCATGGACGACTTACATGGAAGTGGGAAGTGTAGAAAATGCAGGAGCAATTTTCTGCCGATTCGAGCAAATTAGTCTTTTCTTTTAAAATGACCGACAACGACTCAAAGTAGACATAATTTCAATCTTAATAAATTATATTAAGTATTATTTATTAAGAACATCACCACGGTGTTTTTCAATTACATTGACAATTTTGATTGTATTGTCTTTACTAATATTTAATTCTTGAAGCGTTGTATGAACACATTCCATCATTGCATCAACATGTTCATCATCTAGACCGTTTTTAACCGCATTTTTATGTGCACGACGCATATCTTTGCCAAGATATAGAGATGGACCGCCAAATATGTAAGTCAAAAATGCATTCATTTTGCGTTTTTGCTTTTCAATATCTACGCTTTCAAAAAAGTTGTTAATACGGTCATCGCGTAATATATTTGCATATAAAATATGTGTTGCTTTTTCGACAGTTTCTTTACCGCCAATTTGTTCATATAAAGTTGAATCCATAATAATAGTTCTGCTGGTTGGTATTATCTATAGAATATATCGGAGATGTATAATAATTAACAGTGCTAGATCAGTAAATAGTAAAAATTATTATTGTTTACAATTGATTAAAAGAAAACATGACTAGGGAGACGGCGTTTCAGAATCAATAATTTATAAAACTAAAATATCTACTAACGACCCAAAGCGGACATTCAATAATAATTGATATTATTTCGTATCAGCTCAAAATCTTCTGCCTATACCAGTAAAAAATACCCAAGGATCAATTTCAATATCAACATCACGATCAACACCATTTGTAGTTAGCGTGGCATCAGCATCAAGATCGATATACCAAATTCCTGTGTTTAAAAACCAGTCATCATTAATTGAAAAATCGACACCCACTTGTGCAGCCAAACCCCAGGAGTCATCGACATCTAAGCGAGTACTTCCTCCAAGCGCATTTTCAAGTGATGACGATACACTTTCATCAGGAAAATGAGTGTAATTGATACCTGCTCCAATATATGGGTAAATACGGTCTGTACCAGAAAAGTGATATTGCAAAGATAAAGTTGGTGGGAATACATCTACATCTGCAATTTTTCCGAGCGAACCTATTACATCCTCGCCATGGAGATCATGTTTTGACGGTGTAACGCCCAATAATTCAATTGAAAATGTGGATGTAATCATGTAACCAACAGTAAAACCTAAGGTGACATTATTATCAACGCGTACCCCGGAATTAGGTATTCCATCTACATCATTACTCCTATCATTTGGCTCAATAAGTGCCGGCCCAATTCTGGTAAACCAAGTGCCTTTGTCATAAGCAAAGGAAGGATGTACGCTAAAAACAAAGAATAGGATTGTAAGTTGAATATATTTCCATACACACATTATAAAAATTCCTTTGAGTTTATTTTGCTCAAATTGAGAATTTTAAAAGTTAAACCGCAGTTGAAGAAATATTTGTATTGTAGCGTTGTGCATGGTGAGCAAATTATCAGAGTTTTCTAAGAATGTTCCTGATTCAAATCAGTTAATGTTTGTATAGTCTAAATTCGATGAGTATTTTAATAGTGTGAATGACCACTAATTGCCGATAGCAGACATTAGTGAGTATAATTTTAGCTGGCTTGAATCAGCCATGATTCGACTCTTATTCGTGCGGTCGTTCCCGACTTCCAGGGCAACTCAAATTCTACATTCTGATACTTAGTTTCATTAAATGCGAAACCAGCTGCAACACTTGTACATCCTTGCATTCACAATTTATCTCTCCAACTCATCTCTTTTTACAGAAATCCATACATACACTTCTTCATTTATAGCCGAAGCTTTTTTATTTTTTGTTTGAATTGGTTCTCCAATTATCAAGGTGACAATACCGGGTTTTTTAACCAATTGTCTGCGTGCCCAAAATTTTCCAGAGTTATGCACGACAGGGATGATTGGTACACCACTTTGTTCGGCTAACAATGCACCCCCAATTTTAAATTTGCGTCGATCACCGGGTGGGGTGCGTGTGCCTTCTGGAAAAATCAAAATGCTATAGCCCTTGTTTAATCGATCTTTCCCTTTTTCTACCAACTGATCGACCGCATTGCGACCGGCTTTTCGATTCAATGCAATGGGATGGGTTAACGCCATGCCCCAACCAAACACGGGAATGAATAAAAGCTCACGTTTAATTACCCAAATTAACGGAGGAAAGATAACGCCGATGGCCATGGTTTCCCAGGCCGATTGATGGTTCGACATTACAATGCACGGATAATCAGGAAGATTTTCTTTTCCTATAACCTCATAACCAAGACCGCAAGTTAGCTGTAACCAAACCAAATTCGTTTTGGACCAACGCGTAATAATGTAGTAGCGCGCTTTGTAAGGAACAAACACAGTTAATAAACTAAGAATGCCAAAGAAAAACGTGAGTACCGCCATGCCCAAGAGATACAGCAACGACCGTAGCGTTTGAAACATGTAATTTAAATTAATTTAAACTTAAAAGAGCATCTACCGCTTCAGCGAGATCGGCATAGATCGGAATATTTCTAGGTAGCTGTTCACTTTTGGCGGTGACAGAGCCATTACCTGTACAAACCAAGACCGGCTGTGCACCGTGTTTCATGGCAGCCTGTACATCACGTAAGGAATCACCAATAAAGGGGGCTTTTGCTAACGATACATTGGCACGATTTTCTATTTCTACCAACATGCCAGTGTTGGGTTTGCGGCATTCTGCTTCCAGATAAGGACAAATAAAAATGCCGTCTAAATGACCACCATGTTGGGTCAAGTCCCCAATCATTTTTTGATGAATTAAATGCAAATCATGGTAGTTAAGCAGCTCGCGCTCAATACCTGATTGGTTGGATGCCACAAACACTTTTACTTTTGCATGATTGAGCTTTGCAATGGCCTCCAAACTTCCTTCGATGGGCAACCATTCTTCTGGTGATTTTATAAATTCATCCGAGTCTTCGTTGATTACACCATCTCGATCTAACACAACTACCGATAATTTATTTTCGCTACTCATTTTGTTTTCATTATGATTGTAATCGTGAAAAATCGGCCACTTTCATAAATAATGAATCAATTTTATATAGTAATGCAATTCGATTGGTTTTTAATGTCTCATCTTCATCCATTACCATGACATCGTCAAAAAATTGATCGACCGGTTGTCTAAGATATGCAAGTTTGTTTAATGCTTTTTCATATTCAAATTGATTAAATAATTCTTCAACTTCATTACTTAGCTTATTCAGTGATGAATGCAATACATTTTCTGCATCCTCTTTAAATAAATTTTTATCGACTTCGCTAATATCAGTATGGTCAATCTTTTTGAGAATATTACGTATCCGTTTGTTGGCAGCTGCAAGGCTATCTGCATCGGGCAGATTTCTAAAATTTGCAATCGCTTTTATTCGGGCTGCAATATCGCTGGGAGAAGTGGGTCGATTAGCCAATACCGAATCAACGATATCAGGAGCAAAATTACGTTCAGCAAAATAACTACGCAAACGCTCCAGAATGTAATCAAACACTTCATCTACAACTAAATCAGACTTAATTTTTTTATCAAACTGTGCAGCAGCCTGTTTCAGGCTATTGTACAAGTCCATATTAAGAGGCGTTTCAATTAAAATTCGCAATACGGCAAGTGCTGCACGTCGCAACCCATAGGGATCTTTTAATCCAGTCGGCTTTTTACCAATTGCAAAAATACCTACCAAAGTATCAATTCGATCAGCCAACGCTAAACTTTGACCCACAGGATTTGTGGGTAAGTCATCACCGGCATAGCGAGGTAAATATTGTTGTTCTAGCGCGATACAAACATTTTCATTTTCACCATCATGTTTCGCCAATGTATTTCCAACCACACCTTGAAGTTTGGGAAACTCTCCCACCATTTCAGTTAATAAGTCACACTTGCTTAATCTTGCTGCACGCTGACAATCTTTTTGGTCTGCATTTGCAACATGACTTATCCCTGTCGAAAGTTTAATTAAACGTTCGCTTTTGTCATGCAAACTACCCAGTTGTTTTTCAAAAACCACCGTCTTTAACTGTGTATAACGTTGTTCTAATGTTTTTTGTTTATCACGTTGCCAAAAAAACATGGCATCTTCAAAGCGTGGCACAATAACTTTTTCATTGCCCTGCTTAACTACATTCGGAGATTTACTTTCAATATTGCTGATGATAATAAATTTTGAAAGTAGTTCGCCGGTAGCACTTAGCAATGGAATATACTTCTGATTATCTTGCATGGTGCTGATCAAAACAGCTTGATGCACTTGTAGAAACTTTTTATCAAATTCACCTAATATCGCGACAGGCCATTCCACTAAGTTTGTAATTTCATCTAACAATTCATCATTAAAGGTCGCTGTGGCTTTTGCTTGATTGGTCAATTTATTAATTTGATCCAGTATATTTTGTTTTCGTTCATTGCTATCAGCGATGACATGCCCTTTAACTTTTAATAATTCTTTATAGGCTGAAGCATGTTTCACCACAATTGGTTCATTACTGTGAAAGCGGTGACCATATGTAACATTGCCAGCTTTTAGGCCGGATACTTCGAAGTCCAAAATACTTGTACCGAAAATCGCTAAGACCCAGCGTATTGGCCGAATAAATTCACTTCCGCTATCATTCCAGCGCATGCGTTTTGGAATGGTTAATTTAGTAACAGACTGATTAATAATTTCTGGCAGTAATGAGTCAGTTTCTTTCCCTTTGCGTTTTTCACGATAAACTAATTTAGGTTTTTTAGAATCTTTTTCTGATTCCAACTGATTGACTTCTACACCACAGGATTGGGCAAATCCAATTGCAGCTTTTGTGGGTGCGCCTTTATCGTCAAATGCATTTGCAACAGCAGGACCTTTACGCTCGATTATTTGATCAGCTTGTTTGCAATCCAAGTTTGGGGCGATGACACAAAGCCGGCGCGGGGTAGAAAAGCGTTGGTAATCATCAAATGCTAGACCTTTACTTTGTAATTGTGCGCAAATTAATTTTGCAAATTCATCCGATAAAGAGCTGACTAGTCTGGCTGGCAGATCTTCTGTACCAAGTTCTAACAAAAAATCTTTTTTGTCGTCCATGCTTTACTTTAATGGGAATCTCAGTGCTTCGCGACTTTCAAAATAAGCATTGGCTACCGCTTGCGCTAGTTTTCGAATACGTAGAATATATTGCTGACGTTCGGTTACTGAAATAACTTGTCTTGCATCCAGCAAATTAAAACTGTGTGAACATTTCAAAACATAATCGTAGGCAGGAATAGCCAATTGGTTTTCAATAAGTTGATTACATTCTTTTTCACTGTTATCAAAATAACTAAATAAAGCTTCTGTATTCGCATGTTCAAAATTATAGGCCGATTGTTCTTTTTCATTTTGGTGATACACATCGCCATAGCGAACGATTTTGTCACTGGAATTAACCCATTCAAGATCGTAAACACTGTCAACATTTTGTAAATACATGGCAATGCGTTCTAATCCGTACGTAAGTTCACCACTTACAGGATTACAATCCAAACCACCAATTTGTTGAAAATATGTAAACTGAGAAACTTCCATTCCGTCTAACCACACTTCCCAACCCAAGCCCCAGGCCCCTAGAGTGGGTGATTCCCAATTATCTTCCACAAAACGAATGTCATGTACTAAGGGGTCGATATTGAGTGAAGTTAACGATTCCAAATAAAGATTTTGAATATTATCGGGTGCAGGTTTTAACAGCACCTGAAACTGAAAATAACGTTGCAGCCGATTTGGGTTATCACCATAGCGCCCATCGGTAGGGCGACGACAGGGTTGTGCAAATGCACTACGCCAAGGTTCAGGGCCAATCGCGCGTAAAAATGTACTAGGGTGAAAAGTGGCAGCACCCATTTCCAAATCATAGGGCTGCTCAATCACGCATCCTTGCTGTGCCCAGAACTGTTGTAGTTTTTGAATGAGTTCTTGGAAGCTGATATGGGTGTTTAATGCTTGGGTTTTTGGCATGTGTTTGCTGAGAAATACTGCAGCGTGAGTATAACGATGCACCCGTCTTGCGACCAGCAAAACCGAGTGATAAATGTGTTTTGTGGGGGGTCTTAAGGGGGCTGCAGATGACGTCCTTGTCGCGCAGCACTCTTCCCTAAGACGTTTAGAACTAGCTCTCCATATAAAGTTGAGCTACTTATGCTTCCCTGCACGCTAAGGTCATCCTTTACCTCAGCGTAGTTCCTAAAAAGTTGTAGAGTTGACAATCCTTGTCTGCGAGTTTCCTTGAAAGTGAACAGTGTTCACCGCACTCTACAATTTTTAACTCAATTAATTACGCTTCCTTGTGTAACTAATCGAAAATCAAATGGGCGTTATTTCCCTAAACCCAATTTACGTTTAACGCTATTGCGATATGCCCAAGCTAATGCCGATAAACTCGCTACAATCCAAATCACATAAATTGTAGTAAACATTTCTGTGCTCCCTTCCATGGGGACCTCCTTAGTTAAATCAGCAGTCGATAATGTCTGCTTGCATTTACTTTCACTAGTAGTAATAGAGCAAGGCCTGTGCCACTACTTCAGGCATAGAGCATGATTTTGTAACTTACTGACAGGCTGTAGATTAAAAATTTTTAGTTCATCCGAGGGGTACCAAAATCTATGCTTGTGGACCAATTTTGTCTCCATGTTTCGGCCCTTGCTGACAATTTATGGCAGCTGCTAGCGGCCTGTGAGAGTCTGTCTTTCGATACTGATTTTTACCTCTGAAGAGAAAGGCCATATTCAATGCAAATGATTATTTTTTATACGATCAAATTTAACGATTGGTGTTTGTTACAGCCGCACTAATTTTGTGCTTACGTGCCCTATATTGATGCAGTCAATCTCACGTGGATAGCTACCTATCAAGTAAAAGCTGCGTATAATGCCGTCCTGGCCTCATTAGAGTGCAGGCTAAGGCACTGGCATAGTATGTGCTAAGAAAGACCATAGCTATGAATGTGATTAGCAATTAATCACCATCATAAGAATAACATTCGAGTCGTAACTAAGGAGTAACCCATGTCTGCGAGTGATGTAATGAAAATGATGAGTGAAAACGACGTCAAATTTGTTGACTTTCGTTTCACAGATACCAAAGGTAAAGAGCAACATGTCTCTGTACCAGCCTCGGTGGTTGAGGAAGATATATTTGAGAGAGGCAAAATGTTTGACGGCTCATCCATTGCAGGATGGAAAGGCATTAATGAGTCCGACATGATTTTAATGCCGGATGCGAGTACCGCGGTTCTCGATCCATTTTTCAGCGACCCTACCATAAACTTGCGTTGCGATATATTAGAGCCCTCCACGATGGAAGGCTACGGTCGTGACCCACGTTCGGTCGCAAAGCGCGCAGAAGCCTATTTAAAATCTAGTGGTGTTGCCGATATAGCGTACTTTGGACCTGAACCTGAGTTTTTTGTGTTTGATGATGTGAAATGGAGTAATGATATGAGTGGCGCCTATTTCCAAATTGATTCCGATGAATCTGCCTGGAACTCCAATAAAGAATTTGAAGAAGGCAACATTGGCCATCGACCTGGCGTCAAAGGCGGCTATTTCCCAGTACCTCCGGTGGATTCATTACAAGATTTACGATCTGCCATGTGCCAAGTGCTGGAAGAAATGGGGGTTTCTGTAGAAGTGCATCACCATGAAGTCGGTACGGCTGGACAATGCGAAATTGGAACAAAGTTTAACACACTGACCACACGAGCTGACTGGAACCAAATTTTAAAATATGTGGTACTGAATGTGGCGCATAACTATGGAAAGACCGCCACTTTTATGCCGAAACCAATTGTGGGTGATAACGGTAGTGGTATGCATGTTCACCAATCGTTAGTGAAAGATGGTGAAAATTTATTTGCTGGCGATTTGTATGGGAATCTTTCACAAACCGCGATGTACTACATTGGTGGAATCATAAAACATGCACGCGCTATTAATGCCTTTGCAAACGGTAGCACAAATAGTTATAAGCGATTGGTGCCTGGTTTCGAAGCACCCGTTATGTTGGCCTATTCGGCACGCAATCGTTCTGCGTCGATTCGAATTCCATATGAGAGTAATCCTAAAGCACGTCGTATCGAGGTTCGATTTGGTGATGCCGCGGGCAATCCTTATCTAACATTTGCCGCAATGATGATGGCCGGTCTGGATGGTGTCCAAAATCAAATCGATCCAGGTCCTCCTAATGATAAAGACCTATACGATTTACCGCCGGAAGAAGAAGCCAATATTCCAACCGTTTGTTCTTCACTCGATCAAGCGTTGGAAGCATTGGACAATGACCGTGATTTCCTCAAGACAGGCGGAGTATTTTCCGATGACTGTATCGATGCTTATATTGAATTGAAGATGGATGAAGTGACGGAATTCCGTCAATCTACTCATCCCATTGAATTCGAGATGTACTATAGTTGTTAAACTGAGGCTTGAGTATTACATCACAAACGCCCCATTTGGGGCGTTTTTTTTGCAACCTGCACCCCGTTTCTTGGGTCTAATCAAAGAATAGAGGTACCATACCCTTATAATTTGTGTGGAGTATTGAGCTTTATAAAGGTGCTGATCATGCGTTTAAATCTCACAATAACTTGGATCTTTGTTTTAGTAACCGTACTAGGCATGTCAGCGGCAAATGCAGAGCGTATATTTGCTTGTGTAGGCGAAGACGGTAAAAAAATATATTCCGATAATCCGGCCGGTTGTAAAAATCCGGAAATGGTTATTAAGGAAGAATTGCCAACTTTAATTGAAGCCCAAGAATTAAAAACACCCAGCACGTCTACATCAAGTTCCACTACAACGGCGCCTAAAGAAGATAAAACGAAATATGATTCTTTAGCAATTACTTCGCCTAGTACGCAAGAAAATATTCGTAGCAATATCGGAGATGTTGCAATTGCCTTTCAATCAGTGCCGGCATTGCGATCTAGGAATGGGCATAAATATGTAGTGTCTTTAGGTAGCAAAGAAGTGTACCGAGGCACTCAAGGCAGTGTTTTACTAAAAAATGTGGATCGAGGTACGCACATCATCAATGCCAAAATTGTGACTGCAAATGGTAAGACGATAATGTCGGCGGCCCCTGTGGAATTCACATTGCATCGCTATTCTTCTTTACAGGGGAACAACATCCCGCCTCCTGTCCCTGCTCCAGCGAATTAAGTGTAATCAACCTAGATTACAGTCCTGACCTTTCAAAGTACCCCAAATAGCCCTATTTTGAGGCATTGTTTCATGCGTAAAATATTATTATGCACTATAATTGTGCAATAAATTCAGTATTGCTTAGCTAAGTTACTGATTCGTAGTAAACAATTGCTAAGCATCGGCTGGATCGAATTTTGCAATAACATAAGTGATGACAACCACGCCTAACAACCTATTTGGTGAAATCCCTGCGCATATGTATGCCATTGAACATAAAAAAATTGTTGATAGCTTAACCTTGGCCGTGATGCTGGTCGATGAAGAGCTACTCATTCAATATCTAAATCCTTCCGCCGAAGAGCTTTTAGGGACCGGTGTGCGACATGCTCTAAATCATGCGTTAACTGATTTTTTTCAAGATACGGATGGAGCCTTGATTCCACATATTCAAAAATCCGTGCAAACAGGTCATCCATTTTCAGAACATGAAGTTAGTATTAAACGTATCGGAGGCAATGAAATCACTTTGGATTGTTTAATTACTCCCATGTTGTCTGATGAAAAGCAAAAAGTTTGCATGCTGGAGCTTACACAAATAGACCGTATGCTACGTATTAGTCAAGATGAACTTTTACTTTCTGAGACTCAAGCAACACAAAATATGTTGCGAGGTCTTGCACATGAAATTAAAAATCCACTGGGTGGATTGCGAGGTGCAGCCCAATTATTAGCAGGAGAGTTAGAACAGGAGGACCTGCATGAGTACACTGATGTAATAATTAGCGAAGCCGATCGTTTGCGAAAACTTGTAGACCGAATGTTTGGTCCAAAAGTGCATCCAAACAAGACACAACTCAATATACATGATGTTTTAGAACATATTCGCCATCTTGCGATGGCTGAAATGTCGAACGAAATTAACATTGCACCTGATTATGATCCCAGCATTCCAGAATTTTTTGCCGATCCGGACTTATTAGTACAAGCCATTCTAAATATTTTGCGAAATGCTATAAATGCGGTTGGTGATACAGGAAACATTACTCTACGTACTAGAGTTGAGCGGCAATTTACCATTGGTGAAAAACTGCATCGACTCGTCATAAAAATTAGTGTTAATGATGATGGCTCTGGTGTTGCGGATGAACTAAAACACCAAATATTTTTCCCAATGGTATCGGGCCATGAAGAAGGTACAGGTTTAGGGTTACCTATTTCTCAAAACTTAATTAATTTACATGGCGGCATCATTGAATTCGAATCCGTGCCTGGTGATACACGGTTTCATATATTTTTGCCAATTGAAGAAGCGAATAAATTTTAACTAACAAAGAAATATAGAAATGATTACTTCTAAAGTTTGGGTGATTGATGATGATCAAGCGATGCGATGGGTATTAGAGCGCGCATTTCAAAAAGCTGAAATTCCTGTGGAAACATTTGAATCTGCAAATTTAGCAATCCATGAATTAGAGCAAGAAACTCCATCTGCAATTCTTACCGATGTGCGAATGCCTGGTATCGATGGATTTGAGTTTTTAACACGAATTAAAAAAGATTATCCAACAATGCCGATTATCATAATGACGGCACATTCTGATTTACAAAGCGCAGTAGGTGCCTACCAAAAAGGTGCATTTGAATATCTTCCAAAACCGTTTGACGTGGATGAAGCCATTGAGTTGACCAAGCGCGCTTGTATGGTTGCCAATGAAGGGCTTACCGATGTGCCTCATGAAACAGTGACGGAAGAAACTCCCAATATTATGGGTGAATCACCGGCGATGCAGGACGTGTTCCGTGCCATTGGTAGGCTTTCGAATTCAAATGTCACGGTGTTGATTAACGGCGCATCGGGCACAGGAAAAGAGCTTGTAGCAAATGCCTTGCATGAAAACAGCTCACGCGCCAAAGGTCCCTTTATTGCGCTAAATATGGCGGCTATTCCTCGTGAACTTTTAGAGTCTGAATTGTTTGGACATGAAAAAGGTTCGTTTACTGGTGCACAAGCACAACGCAAAGGACGGTTTGAGCAGGCACAGGGAGGAACATTGTTTCTTGATGAAATTGGGGATATGCCTGCAGACTTACAAACGCGCTTACTTCGCGTGTTGTCCGATGAACAGTATTATCGTGTAGGTGGTCATGAGCCGATTCAAACAGATGTTCGAATAATTGCGGCTACACATCAAAATTTAGAAGCCCGAGTTCGTAAAGGTGAGTTTCGTGAAGATTTATTTCACCGTCTAAATGTCATACGCATACATTTGCCAACCTTACATGAGCGTAAAGAAGATATACCAATTTTATTACGACACTTTATGAAAACTTCGGCTCAAGAATTAAATACAGAAACAAAAAAAGTAAATGAAGAAGTCCTTGAATATCTAAGCGCATTACGTTGGCCTGGTAATGTGCGTCAGCTAGAAAATGTGTGTCGGTATTTAACCGTAATGGCTTCAAGTAATGAAATTCGCATGCAAGATCTACCCGCAGAAATGTTAAATGAAGCAATGACCGTTGAAGAACATGCAGATTGGAAAAGTATGTTAACAGAATGGGCTGATCGAGAACTGTCGAAAGGTAGGACAGATATTTTGAGTCAAGCATTACCTTTGTTTGAAGAAGTCATGATTAAGGCCGCGATGCGTAAAGCAGGAGGCAAACGCCAAGAAGCGGCTAAGCTTTTAGGTTGGGGTCGAAATACATTGAGTCGAAAAATTCAAGAACTCAGACTGTTTCAATCATAAATTATTTGGTTTAAAGCCATTTTGCGTAAAAAAGCTCCGTCTATTTATGTTCGGGACTTAGAGATAAATACTGTTAGGGAAAGAGATGTAAAACTAACAGTATTTATTCAAATTAGCTGGCAAGTAACGTGTCGAAAGGATTTTTGTGTGAGCGACGTAGAGGATCACTTACCAGCATCAAGCCAAATTAATTTATATTTTTTATACTAGTATTTCAGCAATGTGAATATTAGGTTACTATTGCAACTCTAGTTTTTGCGTATGAGTCAATTACACAAAATTTATACAAGGGGCAGCTATGGGGAAGAAAGTTGAATCGCTTGAAGATATGGATACAGGGATGTTAGAAAGCAAAGGCTGGAAGCTTAAACGTAATTTTCAGGGCGCTATTGAAAATACTTCAGATGTTTATGATGAAGCAATGGAGTATGCAGAAAATTTAGCGAATGATACTGTTGTCGGTATGCGTTCTGTATCATTAGAAAAATCTTTCTTTGTGGATGTATATATAAAACCGTAATGTAACTCACCATGTGTGGGCGCTTTTCCACAAGTCGTTTTCCTGACACCATTTTATAGGTACTTGATGTTTTCCCTACACATTTTCAAACCAGAGAAGAGGTTTATCCAACCAGCCCAGTGCATGTAGTGCAGCTTGATTAGACGCAACCCGAAGCATCTGTGTGAATCTGTAAACTTCCAATAATTTCGTTTACATGTGTGTGATTATTGTTTTCTAAATAATCAACAATTCCCTGGTTTATTTTTTTGCAACATAGTGGGTCGTAAAAAAGTCCAGTACCTATGCCAACGGTTGAAGCACCTGCAATTAAAAATTCCAATGCATCATTAGCATTCACGATGCCGCCTTGCCCAATAATTGGGATATTGTGAGGTTTGCATACTTGAAACACCTCGTGCACTTTCAGTAGCGCTATGGGTTTGATAGCAGGTCCAGATAAGCCTCCTTGATTGTTATGAATCACTGGTGTTTTGCTAGCAATATCAATTGCCATTCCCATTACCGTATTAATTACAGCAAAGGCATCACTGCCCGCTTCAATGCAACGCGTAGCATTGAGCTTAATATCCGTTTGGTTAGGAGAAAGTTTTGTAATCAAAGGTTTTTGTGTTACTTCTCTGCAGGCTGCAACTACGCGTGCAGACATTTCGGGATCATTACCAAATGCCACACCCCCTTCTTTAACATTGGGGCATGAAATATTGATTTCGATTGCATCAATAGAAGAGTCATCAAACTTACGTGTGACGGCAACATATTCTTCTATTGTGGAGCCGGATACATTTGCAATAAAGCGTGTCTCTGAAAAATCCAGGTCTGGTAAAATTTCGTTAATTACTGCATCAGCACCTGGATTTTGTAAACCAATAGCGTTCAACATGCCGTCTGGAGTTTCAGCCAGACGATGTGGTGTATTGCCGAGTCGTGGCTCTAGTGTGGTGCCTTTTAAACAAACCGCCCCTACATCTTGATTCGAGAACCCATCAATTCTTGTATATTCTTCACCAAAACCGACACAACCCGACAACAATACTAAAGGCGAGTTAAACTTCATCTCGCAAAATTGTAGTTTTAATTTTTTATCAGTACTCATACATGTATGTTTCAAGTAGTTTTGTTTGAACCTGAAATTCCTCCGAATACAGGAAACATAATCCGTTTGTGTGCGAATATGGGTTGTGATTTACATTTAATACATCCATTGGGTTTTGATTTGGATGAAAAAAAATTGCGCAGAGCAGGCCTCGACTACCAAGAATTTACGACTGTGACAGAGCATCTAGGTTATCAGGATATGTTGCATACACTTAACCCACAACAAATATTTGCATGTTCTACAAAAGGGCGTACAGATTATCATATTCCAAGCTATCAGCCGGGCGATACATTTATTTTTGGTCCCGAAACAAGAGGTTTACCTAATTTCATTCTGGAACAATACGATCGCGAGCATATTGTGCGTATTCCAATGAAAGAATCTTCACGGAGTATTAATCTCGCTAATGCAGTTGGGATTATTTTATATGAAGCTTGGCGTCAAAATAATTTTAGTTAAATATTTTCAGCCTTCATATCACGACCTAATAATTCTGCAATCGCTGATTTTAAATCCATATCACTATTTAATACTTGCCAAACTTTTTCACAAATTGGCATCTCAACTTTATGTAGTTGAGTCATTTCATGTACTACTTGTGCCGCATGAAAGCCCTCCACAGCTTGCCCCACACGACTCATATATTGTAGTGCCGTTTCTCCCTTCGCCAAGGCTAAACCAAGACTTCGATTTCGGGATTGATTGTCTGTGCAAGTTAACACTAAATCCCCCATGCCGGCTAAGCCCATAAGTGTGGTTGGGTTGGCGCCGAGCGTTTGACCAAAGCGCATCATCTCAGCAAGACCGCGGGTAATTAATGCAGCTCTTGCGTTGGCTCCAAAATCTAGCCCATCAATGATACCAGCAGCAATCGCTAAGACATTTTTAACAGTTCCGCCAATTTCAACACCTACAATGTCATTGTTTGTATACACTCGAAAATTATCACTATGAAAATACTGTGCAAGTTGTGTAGCGAATGGTTGATCGTTGGAGGCTAGGGTTACAGCAGTAGGTAAATTACTAGCAACTTCTTTTGCAAAGGAAGGACCCGAGAGTACGGCAACTTTAATATCGTTGCCTAGCACATCTTCAACCACTTGATGCATCATAAAGTTGGTTTTCTTTTCAAAGCCTTTGGTGGCCCATGCAAAATTTTGTGGCATATTTTGCTTCAATAATTTTTCACAAACTGTGCGTGTCGCGTAACTAGGCACTACCGATAGTATGAATTCTGCATTATTTAATGTAGACGCTAAGTCATGCTTAGCAATAATATTATTTGGCATTGGATGTTCTGGAAGATACTGCGAGTTACGTTTGTCTTTTTGCAAATTTGTAATTAAATCTTCATCACAGTCCCAGATTGATACATGATGCTGATTTCGAGCAAGTTGAATGGCCAATGCTGTACCCCATGAACCTGCACCAAGTACTGCAGTGTTAGCCATAATTAGTGTTTAATTTGGTTTGGATTAGACTTTTGTTCTTTCAAGGCTTTTTGCTGCTGCTGATATAAAGCATCAAAATTAACAGGATTTAGAAGTAGTTGAGGAAAGCCACCCTTGGATATCAATTCAGCAACAACTTCGCGTGCAAAAGGAAATAAAATATTTGGACAATAACTGCCTAACAACTGCCCGTGTTGATCTTGTTGAAAGTTCTCTACTAAAAAAATTCCACCCTGTTTTACTTCGGCTAAAAACGCTGTTTTTTCATTCTGTAAAGCGGTCACTGTTACGGTAATACACACTTCGTACATATTGTTATCCAAACTTGTATTTTCAGTTTGAATGTGCACATCTGTTTTAGGGTTCCATTTCTCAGTGAAGATTTTAGGGGAGTTTGAGGTTTCGAAAGATAAGTCTTTTATATAGATTTTCTGTATTTCAAATTTTTGTGTTGATTTGTCAGCCATGTTAGTTATCTTTCACATACAGTTTGCTAATGATAACTATACATTAAGCAGTTCGTCTAATTTACCTTCGCTATTTAGCGCGGCCAAATCATCAAAACCACCCACATATGTTTCTCCTATAAAAATTTGCGGGACAGTCTGACGTTGGGTACGTTGCAGCATGGTTTCCATTTCATCGGGCTCATCGTGTATATTAATTTCACGGTAGGTAACATTTTTATTATCTAGCAGGCGCTTTGCAGCTGCACAGTAAGCGCATCGATGTCCTGTATAAATTATTATTTCTGGTTGCGACACGATAATTTAAATTATTTTTTTGTTACTGGCATTTGTTCATTAATCCAAGCAGTAATTCCACCTTTTAATCCAAATACCTTTGTATAACTATTTTTCAATAATAGCTTACATGCCTGTGATGATCGATTCCCCATTTTACAGAAAACAAGAATAGGCCGATCTTTATCTTCAGACAAACTAGAAATACGTTCGGAAAGATTACTCAAAGCGATATGCTTAGCATCTATAATATTGCCTTGCCCCCGCTCATTTGCTTCACGAACATCTAATACCAACGCATTTTCTTTATTGATGAGTTGAACAGCTTCGGCTGGACTAATATCTTTATATCCCTGTGCAAATCTTCTAAATTCAGTAACTATGATTAATGCAAGAATTGCAAATAGAGTTAAAAAAAGTAAATAGTGCCGGTTAGCAAAATCTAGAAACTCTTCCATACCAGGAATTAACAACTGAAAAAATAGATTTATGACTTTTGTGTTCGATTAGGCGTGGGTAGAGCAGAAAACTTGTTGCATCATACTAATCAAACGTAAAGTTCGTTCGTCGCCTACACGATAAAACACCCGATTTGCATCTTTGCGTGATGCAAGAATTCCTTTATCGCGAAGAATCGCTAAGTGTTGTGAAATATTGCTTTGAGAGGTGCCTACATTATCAACGATATCTTGCACACTCACTTCATTTTCACCAAGCACGCATAAAATTTTCAAACGTAATGGGTGTGACATCGCTTTGAGAGAACGCGACGCCTGTTCAATATCTTCAGCTCGGGTTATAAGTTCTTCAGCGGTTATGCTCACGACTAAATCCTTGTTCATTGTATATTTGCTTATGCTAACATAGTAAAGACTAATATTATAAATGTCTAATACATTAATAAAGCTTTAAAAACATATAGTTATCATCGAAATCAGATGAATTTAAACCCTTTATCCATACCAAAAGTAAGCTTAAAACTTATACTTGTAATGCTTTTATTGATGAATGTAGAAGTGGGATTGGCATCTACCTCTCAACAAGAAGCGGAAAAAAAACTGGCAAAAGTTCAGTCGCAAATTCAAAAAAGTCAACAGTCGCTTGAAAAACAAAGAGGTGAATTGGGTGCTCTAGAGAAACAATTACGTGAATCGGAACAATTAATTGGTCAACTTGGTCGACAAATTTCTGAATCAAAGAAAGTTCTGAATGTATCTAATCAAAAAATTGAACAACTCAATCAACAAAAAGAAAAACTAGATAAGCAATTAAACAAGCACCAAAATCTCTTATATACACAATTAAGATCCGAGTATTTGTATGGGAGTCAGGGGAAGTTAAAATTATTGCTTAATCAGGAACAGCCAGAAAAAGTTGGACGCAACCTTACTTATTACGATTATTTACATCAAGCAAGATTGCAAGAAATGGATCAAATAAAAGAAATTTTACAAAAAACAGTAAAAATTCAATCTAACATTGAAAATGAAAAAAATGTCGCAGAACGAATCACGAATAAGCTTGTAGAAGAAAGACAAGCAGCTGAACAAGCACAGCAAAAACGCAAACAAATTGTTAGTTCCTTAAATTCTAGTTTGTCTTCGGAACAGAAAAAATTATCCAGTTTAGAAGCAGACGAAATAGAACTTAAAAAATTATTAAAAGAACTACGCGAAACATTGGCTAATATTGCGGTCATTGATGAGCAACATCGGTTTCGAAAGTCGAAGGGAAAATTATTTTGGCCCGTGGTGGGTAAGCCTAAAAACAAGTTTGGCCAAAAACGAAATACAGCGCGTAGTAATTTAAATTGGCAAGGCGTTTTTATTCCTAGTAATGAGGGGAATAATGTGCGCAGTATTTTCCATGGAAGAGTTGCATTTGCCGAGTGGATGCGTGGACTGGGTTTGTTAATTATTGTGGATCATGGTGATGGATATATGAGTTTGTATGGCCACAACCAAAGCTTATTTAAACAAGTGGGAGAATGGGTTGAAGCTGGAGACAAAATTGCTACCGTGGGAACGAGCGGTGGAAATACACAAGCCGGCCTATATTTTGAAATACGCAAACAGGGTAAGGCGGTCAATCCAGCTCAGTGGTGTTCAAAACCTGCTGCGGCACGTACAGTAACTCAGAATCCTTAATATTATTCTTGGGAACCCACCAGTAGTCGGTTATCTGCTCCGAAGTAAGCCCTTGATATTACAAGTGTTGTAGATTCACGTATGCTGCCAAAATAGGAGAACTTTGCAAAATACTGTGAACATATAACAAGTATGAGCATCTATATATTGCGTATCTCAATTTTCCTCTCATAATGGAGCCTATATATAAGTGAAACGTCCAAAATCTAGGAGATTGGTAATGAAATTTAAGCACCCACTTAATGTTGGCCTGCTGTCTGGGCTAATTTTGGGTCTGAGCCTATCATTGGCACATACCGTGTGGGCGGAGAAAACTGAGGTTGCGAGCTTGCCACTTGAAGATTTAAGAACTTTCACCGATGTATATGCCCGTATTAAACAAGATTATGTAACCGATGTTGATGACAGCACTTTATTGAAGAATGCTATTCGTGGAATGTTGTCTGGTCTTGATCCTCATTCATCATATTTAGATGAAGAACAATTTCGCGAATTACAAATTGGCACCTCTGGTGAGTTTGGTGGACTGGGCATTGAGGTTGGTATGGAAAATGGGTTTGTAAAAGTCATTGCTCCTATCGACGATACTCCAGCCGAACGCGCAGGCGTTAAAGCCGGTGATTTAATTATCAAGTTAGATGATAAATCAGTAAAAGGGCTAACCTTAGAAGAAGCCGTAAAACTTATGCGTGGGAAAAAGGGTTCGAAGATTCAACTTACTATCGTGCGTGAAGGCGAAGAAGCGCCAATTACGACAACTATAGTAAGAGATGTTATTAAAGTTAGAAGTGTGCGCAGCAGAATTTTAGAACCAGGATACGGTTATGTGCGTATTTCTAATTTTCAAGCTAAAACAACTCGTAACATGTTAGATGCCCTAGATAGTTTACAACGAAAAAATGAAGGTAATCTAACCGGATTAATATTGGATTTGCGTAATAATCCTGGCGGCGTACTTACAGGTGCAGTGGGTGTATCGGATGTCTTTTTAAAAGACAAGCAACTTATTGTGTACACAGAAGGTCGAGTAGAAGATTCAGAGCTTAAATACAATGCTAGCACTGGAGATAAATTAAAAGGTGCACCTCTAGTTGTGCTAATTAATCAGGGCTCTGCTTCAGCTTCCGAGATTGTTGCAGGTGCAATGCAGGATCATAATCGTGCCACTGTAGTTGGTACTACTTCATTTGGAAAAGGTTCAGTTCAAACCATACTACCTTTAAAAGATAGCACTGCACTAAAATTGACAACGGCACGTTATTTCACACCTTTAGGTCGTTCCATTCAGAATGAAGGTATTGTTCCTGATATTCTTTTGCGGGTGGAGGACCAAGGCGAAAACAATGTTCTTGGCGCATTGTCCGAAGCGGATTTAGATGGCCATCTTGATAACGATGATAAAGAGAATACCCCTAAACGAGAACCAGAAAGAGTAGTAACCATTCCAAAAGCTACAGAAGAAGATACAACTGATTATGCATTGGACGAAGCACTAAGGGTTCTTAAAGATTTATCAATACGCAGACAAGCCAGCAACTAGATTTAATTTCTATATCGCTAATTTCATTCTGCTGATTATTATCAGCGGAATGTGTTGTGCTCAATGGGTAGCCGCACAACCTCCTGCAGTTGCAATCATCATCGATGATATTGGGAATAACTATCAAGATGGTGAACGAGTCATAAATTTTCGTTGGCCCTTAACCTGTTCAATATTACCTGCAAGACCCTACTCTATCGAGTTAGCTCAACTAGCACGCAAGCATGGTAAGGAAGTAATGGTGCATTTGCCGATGCAGGCAATAGATACCCAATCGCTTGGCATAGGCGCCTTAACTGCAAACATGCCAAAACAGGTATTTGAAACTACGGTGAACACGAGTATAGATGCTGTTCCCTATGCCAGTGGAATCAATAATCATATGGGTAGTTTATTGACCAGTAATGAAAAATACATGGACTGGTTAATGCAAACCATCGCCAATCGTGATGAAAATTTATTTTTCATTGATAGCAAAACTTCTGCGCAAACAATCGCTGCCGATGTGGCATATCAGTATCACATACCAACACTCAAGCGCGATGTATTTTTAGATACAGAGGCTAACGATAAAGCTCATATTCGAAAACAAGTAAAACGACTCATTGAAGTGGCTAAAACGAAAGGCTATGCCTTGGCAATAGGACACCCAAACAAATCAACGCTTATAACTTTAGAACAAGAACTTTCCAAACTTGCTCATGACGAGATACAATTTGTTTCTGTTAGTGAATTGATACAAATAGCAAGTGAAAATCCATGGCCAACGTACTCGTACCTCTCGCCCAAGGATGTGAAGAACTCGAAGCAGTTACCATCATCGACCTACTAAGACGCGCAGAAATAAACGTCACCACTGCGAGTCTTGATGAAAATCCGATTACCGCATCACGTGGTACAAAACTAATTGCCGACACCACCTTGGATAAAGTACAAAATGATGATTTTGATATGGTAGTTCTGCCTGGCGGACTTCCAGGGGCAGACCACTTAAATGAAGATGAACGCATTCATCAAATTTTGCATCGTACCATTGAAAATAATAAACACGTCGGTGCAATTTGTGCAGCACCCAAAGTGTTTGCCTCTGCCGGCTTGCTGAATGATAAAAAAGCAACGGCCTATCCGGGCGTGTTAGAAGGGCTAAACCTAGACTCAACTCAAATTACAGGTGCGGCTATTCAGCAAGATGGCAATGTCATTACCTCACGCGGGCCCGGTACCGCGATGGACTTTGCATTAGAATTAATTGCCTGTTTAAAAGGGCAAGAAAAGCGTAATGAGATTGAAGCCGGACTCGTTCGATCAAATTAAGAAAAAATTCATAAAAATTTCGTTTAAGGACTGCTGGTAGCTATGTCCTGACATGTGGTTGTTTACAGCACCCATAGCGTGAAAAGGTTCACGATCTGTAACGGAGTCCCTTACTACTATTAGTAGGCATAAGCCTACAGGGAAGCAGGCTTTTTAAGACCCACGGCAGAGATGTCGTGGGTTTTTTATTTGTGTAAGCAAATATTAATTATTCTATTTCCTTTTTTTCTCAAAGGAATTTAATGATTCAACAGCATTAAATTCATGGGCAAACTAGGGCAATGGTTACACTATTGGAAAAACTCACGAATCACCAACAACATAGAATTTTTCTTTTCGCTTAATAATCAAACAAGCATTTATCGCTTGAACCTAATACAATATATACAGACAAAGCGTTAAGCAGTGGTATTACTGGCGCTTTAAGAAAAGATCGCGAAGCATCGCGGCGAGAATTTCAGGAAGGAATGCACATGCAAATTCATGTGCACTGAGAATAGACAAGGACAGGTCTCTCGTAGACCTGGTTAATCTCACGTTGTGTGTTCGCATCAAGAATTTATCATGATGCAAAAACACGAATCAGCTTTTACATTGATTGAATTGATGCTGGCCATTGCAGTGGGTGCTGTGTTGTTGGTGCTAGGTGTACCCAGTTTTAAAAACATTATGGAGCGCAATGGCTTGGCCGTTCAAGTGAATGATTTTATTTCCACTCTCAACTACGCACGCAGTGAAGCGGTTAAACGCAAGCAAGACATTGTAATATGCCGAAGTGATACCACCGTGACTCCACTCAACTGTAATACTTCTGGCGGAGCGGGTTATGAAGAAGGTTGGATGATTTATATCGATTTTGATCGGGATGGAGATTTTGATAACGGAAGTGATGAAACCCTATGGACCCATGCTGCTTTAAAACAAGGTATGGAACTATCGGGAGATGGTAGTACTGGTAATCGCATTCGTTATGATGCAAAAGGCAGAAGTAAAAATGATGGCAGTTTTATTGTTTGTAAAGATAATGACCCCACCAAAGCTCGTGTGCTAGTCGTCAATAATGGTCGTGTACGACTCACCGCAATTGGGCCCAATGGAAAAGTGGAAGATTCTGGTGGCACAGAAATGACGGATTGCAATTTATGAAATTTAAAACTAACGGTTTCACTTTAATGGAGGTGTTGGTAGCCCTGGCAGTGTTATCCATTGGTTTGTTGGGTATTGCCGGCATGCAATTGTTTAGTTTAAAGAGTAATCAAGATTCAGGAATGCGTACTCAAGCGACATACTTGGCCTACAGTTTAATTGACAAAATTCGCGCCAACCGAGATGAAGCATTAGCTGGAGGCTATGACATCAATATCGGTGATGGGCCAGGTGCCAGCCAAGATTGTTTTTCCAACAACTGCACCACAAACCAACTTGCAGAATTTGAATTGAACTTATGGAAATGCGAGCTAGGCAATTTTGCAAGTGATGCTGTTTGTACCTCAGCTCCATTCAATGTAACGCCATTACTGCCAGCAGGTGATGGCAGCATTAGTATTGATGCTATTAATAATGAAGTAACCGTGACCGTGCAATGGTTAGATAGTGCAAATCGTGAAGATTTAAATTTACTTACCACTCCTCCGCAAAGCCTACAAATCGTGGCTCAATTGTAAGTGTTAATAAAATGAATCGATTTAAAAATCAATTAGGTTTAACGGTCATTGAATTGATGATTGCGTTACTGCTGAGTCTGTTTTTGATGGGTGGTGTGCTGGCCGTGTATTCCACTACCAAACAAACCTATCGCATTACGGAAAACTTATCGCGTACGCAAGAAAACATGCGCTTTAGTTTGGATTTGATTACCAAAGATATTCGTATGTCTGGCTACATGCCATGTCGTTATCAACCCAACCTATCCAATATTATTTCTGGAGGTGGGACGACATGGTGGCAAAGTTTTTTTAACACGGGTTTGCTGGGCTTTGAAGGTGGTGCAAGTAGCTTTCCAACAGAATTACCAACTACTGGAACTAGTCCGGGAGACCGTGTAGCCGGTGCAGATGCCATTGCTATTTTTAAAGGTGGTGATTTTGAAGCCAGTGTATTAGCCCATGACTTAGGCGCACGCAGTATTACCTTGCAAAGTAATTTTAGTGACTCGGATATTGATGAAGGCGAAGTGGCAATTGTATGCGATTCATTTCAAGCCAGTATGTTTCAGTTATCCGATATCAATACGAGTTCACCTGATACAGATCGAGTATTTTATAGTGAAACAGCCACTAATATTTCACCTGGCAATTGTGTCTCCGGCTTAGGTTCTACTAACACGGTGGCTTGTGGCGATGCCGGTAGTAATCAAGCCCATACCTATGGCAGTGATGCGCAGATTGTTAAGTATGAACCGGTAATTTATTACATACGTGAAAGCGACAGTCCTCCAGGTGTGCGCTCTTTATATAGAGATTATTTAGTTGCTGATCTAGTAGGACCTGTTGAAACAGCAGTTTTGTGGTCCGAAGAGTTGTTACATGGTGTGGAGACCATGCAAATCAGTTATGGACATGATACGGATGCAGACGGCGTCGCCAATCAATATGTCACGGCTGATGCGTTAACGGCAGCTCAATGGTCAGAAGTGGTTTCGGTTCAGATTGGTTTACTCATGACCACTGGCGAACAAATTTCAGAAGAATTCGATACGCGTACTTACAATTTAGCCGGTACCTTAATTTCAGATAGCAGCACTCCTTCCCATGCGGGTGATAAAAGAGTCCGCAAGGTCATTAACACAACAGTGGCGGTGCGTAACCGATGAATCATTTGCAATCACTGTTACACCAACAAGGCGTAGTGTTGTTTACCGGGCTTATCGTATTAGTGGTGTTATCTCTAGTTGCGGTTACCAGTATGCAAAGCACTACGTTGGAAGAACGCATGTCAGGAAACACCAAAGATGAAATTCTAGCCTTTGAAGCTGCGGAAGCTGCATTGGTTGCGGCTGAAAACTTATTGCAATCTGGTGCATTGTCGATTACTAATTTTCGAACCAATGGTAATGATGGCTTATTTGAGAATGACACCGACACGATTCATCATGATATCGATTGGGACACGCAAGCCATAACTGCTACCAGTTACAGTCCAGCCAATGTTACAACGTCACCTAAATTTGTTATTCAATATATTTCGGAAACAGCACCGCCAGGTGCAGAAAGAAGTTTTCGAGATGAAAATTATAGTGAAGCAAGTGCATCATCCATTGGTAATGCAGTGCAATTATTTCGTGTTACTGCACGAGGTACTGGCGGCAGTGATGACACCATTGTGTATTTACAATCTATTTATGGTGCGCAATGGTAAAAATTCGCGAAACAAATTTTTATAATTACGTTTGTGTAATTTGTTATACAGCACTGTTTAGTGTTGCAAATGCTGCACTTGCAATAGATCAAGATATTGCTGACAACCCGTTAGAAATTGCACCGACAGCGCCTCCCAATGTGTTGTTGTTATTGGATAACTCCAATCCCATGGATTTTGAGGTACTCACCCAAGATGCCGTGAATATGGGCTTGTTTAATAACACCAATCCAGATGGTACAGGTGGTGGTTTTGCTGCAATCACACAACGTACACCTGAGGTAGGGGCTGCTGATGATAACTGTATTTTAATTGCCAGTGCTTTTGGAGGCTATGGATATGCTGTAGCTTTTCCAAGCAATGTGTTTATTGCCTTGCCTGCCGAAAGTGCCAACTGTTATGTGGCCGATGATGATGCTTGGCGTTTTCGCAATTTTCAATTTAACCCCTTTTATTTTAATCCAAATAAAAATTATCAACCCTGGGCCGGTGAATTTGATTTTGATAGTGACGGGGATACCGAACCTTTTCCACCAGCCGATATTACAGCAGCGGTTGATGACCCAATTAATCCGCAATTCACTATCAATTTATTAACCCAAAAATCAGGATTAGATCTAGCAGGTAATCGAATTACCGACAATATCGGATTTAAATATTATTTGTGGACAGATAGTAATGGTGATGGCAACTTTGATGATGGAGAACAAACAGAATTTTTAATTAAAGACCAGTCACCTGCAGTACAACAAAATTTTGCGAACTGGTTTGTTTATAACCGTAGTCGTGAATATGAAGCCAAAGCCATACTAAGTGAACTTATCACCAATACAGCCGGTTCGCGCGTGGGTTTAGCCGCCTTTAATTCTGTTGCAACTCCTGGTGCACCCGTGGCAGATATGAATCAACTGCCTTCGCAAGGCAACAAACAAGCATTATTAAGTGCGGTTTATAATTCGCAATTAGCAAGCGGTTCAGAAGTACGCGCCAGTTTAGAAAAAGCTGGACTCTATTTTGAATGTGAAGCGAATGATATTTTCGGTAGCAGTAGCACCTCTAATCCTGGTGATGCCGCGTGTCCAGTTCTCGGGATACCTGCGGGTACCTGTCAAAGAAACGAAGTCATCATGATAACGGGAAGTTTTCAAGATACGTTTACATCTATTTCTGGGATTACGGATGACGATAGTGATGACAACACCTTATTTGACGGCGGTGCATTTGCCGATGGCAATGCAAACACATTGGCTGATATTGCAATGAACTTTAATGAGCGCGATTTACATCCAGAAATTACAATCATAAATAATGTGCCGGTAACGCTAAATGATATCTTAAGTTTTCCAAGCACGCCTGCTTTGCGTTTGGATGATAACTTAGGTCAAAACATGAGAACCAATATCATTTCTCTTGGTTTGCAAGGTACAGGTATCACAGAACCTACCGATCCCACAGCATCATTTACTTGGACCAATCATAATATAGTAAGCCCCAATGGCGCAGAGTTTGTCGATGGTATGTTGCACGCTGCCTATAATGGTCGAGGCCGTTTCTTACAAGCCTTTGGTAGTTCGGATTTACGCCAACAACTTCAATCAGTTTTTCGATCATCCAGTACCGCAACGATTCCCAATGCGACTTTAGCCTTTAGTACGCAAGCTATTACTGAAGATACCGTGGTATTTAGAACGTTTTCAAATATTGCGGCGAATAGTGGAGATCTAGTTTCACAAAATGTTTTGTTGGATGGCAGTTTTGAAGAGGACGGTTCGAATGATCCAATCTTTAATTGGCGTGCGGCACCACCACTTGAAACACGTGCTCCAAGCTCACGTGTAATGATTACCAACGACCCTACCAATACCGCAGGAGGCCGCGAGTTTAATCTGAGTGCAAATGGATTATTGGCAAGTCAAACCACAAGATTACAGGTTCCTGCACCGGCAAATGTTTCGCCTGTTTCAGATATTGTTCCTATACGCGTAGATTTTTTGCGCGGTAGTCGTGATGATGAAGGAAATGATTTTAATGTTGGAGATATGCGTACGCGTGTGGACCTAGGTTCGGAAGTAGGATTAGGCGGTAAGATAAGTGACCTGGTGAATTCAGGCATAGTATTTGTCGGCGCTCCATTTTTTACTCAGCGCTTTGGTGGAGCCTGGCCGGATGGCGCTGATAGCTATGATTTTTTTAGGGATGCCGATAGTAACCAAAATCGTGAGCGACTCGTTTATGTTGGTGCTAGCATGTTACATGCGTTTCGTGCGGCGGATGGCGTGGAAAAATTCGCATACGTACCCGATATTTTATTAGACGAATTGGGTGAGTTTACTAGCCCGGATTATGCACATCGATTTTTTGTGGATGCTAGACCACGTGTGAATGATGCTTTTATTGACCCTGCGGGTGGGACATCGCGTTCCTGGAATACAATTTTAATTGGAGGATTAGGTGCAGGAGGCAAGGGCTATTACGCACTAAATATTACCGACCCCACACAATTTGACGCCGAAGCTTCTGCAGTTGATCAAGTACTGTGGGAATTTACCGAAACAGATGACGATTTATTAGATGGAAGCTTAGATGGCGTAAGTGATTTAGGATTTACGTACAGTGAACCTGTAATTGGGATGAGCAATGTTTCCAGCAGTGGCGATCAAAAGTGGGTAGCCATTTTTGGCAATGGGTATAACAGCACCAGCAGCAGTGGCGATGCCTACATATATATAGTGTTCATAGAACAAGGGGTAGATGGTTGGGATTCTAGTGATGTAATTAAAATAAACACCCAACAAGGAATTGCCGAAAATGTTAATGGTATTCGCAATGGCATCTCTGATATTCGCGGCGTGGATGAAGATGGAAACGGTACCTTGGACCGTTTATATGCAGGAGACCTACACGGCAATGTTTATGTGGTAAACATTAGCAGTGATGATGAAGATGATTGGGACAACGCTTCTAATATAGAAATCATCTTTACGGCAAAATATGGAACCGCGACTCGTGATGAAATCCAACCGATAACCACTCGACCAGAAGTAATTCTTCATCCTAGTGCACAGGGGTATATTGTGATAGTTGCTACGGGCAGCTACTTCACTAACCAAGATGCAACCAGTACCGAAATTCAATCGATTTATGGATTGTGGGATAACTCTTTTACTTTTTCCGATGTTGGCATTGGTGGAAGTTTTCCAATCGAATTTAAGAATCCTAGCACCTCGGATCAGTTGATTGAGCAAACATTGAGTTCTTCTATCGACGTACTCGGCATTGTGCGAACCTCTACCAACAATGTAGTGGACTGGGATGATACAGGTTCTGAACAGGTTCGTGGATGGTTTGTTGATTTTGATACCCCGCCGCCGGGAGGCGATCCGGGAGATTCGCCTGAGTTCCCGGGCGAGCGTGCGGTGCGAGGAATTGTGTTACAAGAAAATATTTTATTTTTTAATACAGTAATACCGCAGAATGGCCAATTTTGTACCTCACCGGATGGCGGTTTTGTCTCTGCACTGAATCCTGAGACCGGTGGTTCAGGAATATCACCTATTTTTGATATTAATAATGATGCCGTGATTAACGCTTCCGATTTCAAGGGGGGCACCATCTCGCAAATCAATATTATTACTGGCGTAAAGTCTGACACAGGATTAGGCGATACCATTGTATTGGATAACTATGTGGGTGGTGGAACGCTGGATGGAGGTTCGAAACTAATTCGTATTGCAGAACAAGACACCAGTAGTGCTTCTATTGAACCTTTGCTTGGCAGACATTCCTGGAAACAAATTGAGTATTAATTATGGTTAAGCAGCATGTAAAATTTTTACTGTTATTAACTAGCCTGATTGTTAGTATTTCAATCGTACATGCAGAAAATGATAGTTCTACGATTTATCCTGACTACTACCCTTCTTATTTTGATCGTTCAGGATTAGTGACAGCAATTGATACAGATAATAAACAACTAATTTTTGGTCTGGTACATTTTGATTATGACCAAAATGTAAAAGTTTCTACATTAAGCTCTCAATTTGGAACGATTGAATCCATCAACCCAGGGGACGAAATTGGTTTTTCAACTAAGATCGTTAACGGCCAATTAAAAATAATTAAAATTTGGCAGTTACCCAGCGGAACCGTCGTTCGCCCTTAATTTTTTACAACGATGAAGTACTTAGGCAAACCCCAGTCTAAGGGTATTACTCTCATTGAGTTAATGATTGTTATTGCCATTGTTGCAATTCTTGCAACAGTGGGTTATCCGCTATACCAATCCCAAATGCGTGCAACCAAACGCTCCGATGGGCAAGCCAAGTTAATGCAAGTTATGCAGGCGCAGCAAAAGTTTTACTCCAACAACAGTCGTTATACTGCGAGTCTAGTAGCTGAATTAAATTTTACTGATGCGGGGGGCGGTGCCGTGGCTTCTGATGAGGGTGCTTATATCATTACGGCAGGTGCATGTCCTTCAGGAGACCCTATTGCGGAATGTGTAGAACTCACAGCAGTGGGACAGGGCGCACAAGCTGCCGATGGGGATTTAACCTATAATTCCTTAAATCAAAAGACGCCTGTTAATAAATGGTAAATAACTTCAACAATGTTCAACGAACACATGGAATAACGTTAATTGAATTAATGATTGCCATCGCTGTAGTCGCCATCATTGCATCCATTGCCTATCCCAGCTATCAAAGCCAAATGCAAAAAACACGGCGTAGTGAAGCGCAGTCGGCGTTAATCGATGTAATTCATAGGCAAGAACGTTTTTATGCCACCAATAATACCTACACCACTTCGCTTACAGCTTTAAATACGGCGGCGCTTACTGCCGAAGGCTATTATCAACTCACCTTGCAGCAATGCCGACCCAATGAATGTGATACGACGGGTGCATTACAACCGATAGCAAATTGTGTTGAAGTGTTTGCAACAGCACAGGGCAATCAAGTGGCCGATGGAAATATTTGGGTCGACTCACGTGGCGCACGCTGTCCATCGACAAAGTGGTAGAGATTTAGTATCTGCTAGCATTACATTTACCAACGTTAACTCCAATCAATCGGTGATATTACACCGCCTATAACGCGCAAATTATTATAAATTTACTAACTCATGACGATGCAATGAGTTTTTTTGTTACGGTAATTTTTTTAATTTTTATTTAGAAATTAAATTAATTTTTGTTTAAATATTTTTAAAAAATAATTTCTATTTGCCATTTATCGGCGAATCATGATGCGTTATTTTTTTCAAGACTGCGCTCGTCATAAAAAATAAAAACCTTCTTCCCTCCCGTCGGTGAATCAAAGCGAGTTACAGGGTGCTCTCGCAAATTCATGATTTTTATAGGTAAAGTTTGTTCAACGTTGTGGAGAAGAGATGTGTTTAGCACATCAGTTAATTTTTAACAGCAAAAGAAATGAACGTAACAGGTAAAAAACATAGTAAGGGTTTTACCCTTGTTGAAGGAATGATCACAATTGCTATGCTTGCAATTTTGGCCTCTATTGCGATTCCATCTTTTGCCGATATTTATCGACAAAACCGAGTGATTACTCAGGCGAATACAATTATTAGTGCTTTAAACTATGCGCGTAATGAAACCATTAATCAAAACGCAAATGTTGAAATTACACCCGTATCCTCAGCTGCTTCAGGAAGTAATTGGATATGGTCAGCTGGCTTAACAGTTACTTCCGGTGGCAATGTATTACGTCAATTTGACGAACTAGGTAATGCAACTGTTATTGTCAGCGAAGATGATGTTACATATCAGTCTGATGGGACTATCGATTCAGACAATAATATTACCTTAACCCTAACTCCAACAAACTGCCCAACCGGTAAAGCTTATATTCGTCAAATAACCATCGGCTTATCCGGTAAAGCCAATATGGTGGATAACAACTGTTCGTAAAATGAAAATGAAATTACAAAAATATAAAAGTAAATATCAGCGTGGAGTTTCCTTAATGGAAATTTTAATCTCGCTTTTAGTGTTATCGGTAGGGTTATTAGGCTTGGCGGCATTACAAGGCGTGTCACTGAAAGCGAACCATGGTGCTTACCAAAAATCACAAGCAACTTTTCTTGCGTATGACATTGTAGATCGCTTACGTGCAAATCGTACCCAAGCGATTGCAGAATCTTATGACATCGATATTTCGGGCGGTAGTCTTGGTGGCACTACATTAGCGGCTGCCGATGTTAATGATTGGTTAACCAGTTTATCAAATTTATTGCCTAGTGGTGATGGCTCTATCAATTGTGATAACGCAGGTTCATGTACCGTAGTCGTGCAATGGAATGTTGAGCGAGAAGGTGGTACTGCACAAGATTCTTCAGCAACCGTTCAACAATTTAGTTTTACATCAGAAATATAAACACATGAGAAATTATAAAGAAAAGTTTAAGCAGCAGGCAGGTCTGTCATTGGTAGAGCTTATGATTGCAATGGTTTTGGGACTACTGTTATCGGGTGTAGCGATTCAAATTTTTGCCAGTAATAAGTCCACCTATCGTTTAGAAAATGAACTTTCACGTTTGCAAGAGAATGGAAGATTTATTGTTGAGAACATGGTGAAAGATATTCGTATGGCAGGCTATAACGGTTGTACCAGTCGCACTGATAATTTCACGGTAAATATAATCGCTGAAGCTCCAATCCCATTTACAATTGATGGTACCGATAGTATTCGTGGTTATAACAATAATAATACTGGTTGGCTGCCTGCAATTGACGCAGGTATTAATCTTAATGATGCTGACAATCCAGACACAACAGTTGTTCAAGGCACTGATGTATTAAATATTCAACGTGCTGCAAATTGTGGTGCCCATGTGGCAGGAACTATGGCACCAAGCAATGTTAATTTAGAAGTTACTTCGCCTAATGGCTGTGACTTTGAACAAAATCAAGTGGTCATGGTAACAGATTGTACCGCTGCAGATGTTTACCAAGTGAGTAATGATGCTGAAATGGCAATTGCTAGTGGCAAACAAACTGTAAGTCATTCAGATGGTGGGGGGACTGGACCTAATACAACAGATGACTTAAGTAAAGCTTATGGGGCAGATTCACTGCTCTTTAAATGGCAATCAAATTCCTATTTTATTGGTACCAGCCCTAACAGTGCTCAACCCGCACTATTTAAATCTGCTTGGAATCCAGATGCTGATACCGATATTGATGAAGATGATTTTACCGTGTTTGAGCTTGCAGATGGAATTGAAGACATGCAGCTTCTGTATGGTGAAGATACCGGTGGTGATGAATATGCCGATGTCTATGTAACCGCTAATAATGTTACAGATTGGAGTAATGTAATTAGCGTAAGAATTAATTTATTACTACGCAGTATAGAGCAGGTTACTACTGAACCCAGATCAATCGTATTTAATGGCAATACAGTAAACAGTGGACCTGGCGCAGATCGACGACTGCGTATGGCCTATACCACAACCGTTTCCATTCGCAATCGTTTGCCGTAACAAACAGGGATAGTTTTATGAATACTCCATTTACAAATGTAATTCACAAGCAAAAAGGTGCTGCACTCATTGTTTGTTTAATGCTGTTGACCATTACAACGCTAGTTGCATTAAACGCGGTGAGCTCAACCGTTATGGAAGAAAAAATGTCCGGTAACATTCGAAACAAGCATTTATCTTTCCAAGCAGCCGAAGCAGGATTACGTGAAGCTGAAATTCAAGCATCTACATTATTAGACACCACGACATTCGATGGCACTAATGGTTTGTTCCCCCGTTCTGAACATGGCGATGTAGCCGGTGTAGCAGGCGCAGTGGCTACCTTCCCAGTTTGGGACTCCATTGCTGATAATGAATGGGTGGATGGCACAGCAATTGCAAATACGGAATCACCACCAAATTTTATTATCGAAGATTTTGGTGAAGCTCCACGGGATAACGACTGTTTATTGGAATTACCTGTAAAGCCAGGTTGTATGTTAACAATTTACCGAGTTACATCTAAAGCAACCGGGCTTAATAGCAATTCTGTAACTATGATTCAATCAACATATAAACGCTTATAAACATGCGCAGTGTTTTATTAAGAAAATCACAGGAACGATATGCAAAGGAAATGCAACATGATGATTTATCGAAAACATTCTGAATTCATTGTTAAAAAATTCAGTGCAAGTGTAAAAATTTTCTTTTTAAGTGCATTACTTTTTAGCGGTACTGCGTATTCAGCAATTGACTTAGCTGATGACCCATTATTTTTAAAAACGGGTGCAGGGGCTAACGTATTATTGAATATGTCGGTTGAAACGCCTATGGGTGGTGCAGCCTACAATGATGCCGCGGGTTCTATACCGGGATGTGGCGGACGTCGCTCGGACAATCGAGGTATTTGTTACTTTGAATCTCATGAATATATCGGTTATTTCGATCCAAACAAATGCTATCAATACTCAAGTAATGTGTATGTGCCAACAGATGCTGCAAGCTCTGATCATACCTGTGATGATGGGCAAACCGGTCGCTGGAGTGGAAACTTCTTAAACTGGGCGGGTATGACCGCAATCGATATTTACATGTTGACCTTAACTGGTGGCAGACGAGTTGAAGATACAACTTCTCGCACTGTAATTGAGCGAACGCTTGGAAATTCTTCGTTTTTTCATGACAAGGTTTTAGATGCCGCCAATAATGTTGCACCTTCCACCGTTACTCCTTATACCGGTGTATGGGCACATATCAACAGACGTACTGATTCAGCATTTGATTTTCAAACCAGTAGTGGAACCACGACGTATCAATTAAAAGTTGAGGTATGTAACAGTAGTGTAGGTTTGGAGGAAAACTGTGTTGCGCGCACCGATGGCTCAAGTAATTACTATAAGCCGGAAGGATTGATTCAACGTAACGATGACAAAATGCGTTTCGGTGTAATGGCCTACACCACAGATGGTTCCAATAGCCGTCAAGGCGGTGTATTGCGTAACAATATGAAATTCGTAGGACCAGAAACTGGTACGGGAGAAACAAACTCATTAAAAGAATATGGAGAAGATGGAATCTTTATTGATAATCCACATAATGCATCTAGCAACAACAGTGGAGTAATTAACTATGTAAATAAATTTGCGGTTAAGGCAAATGGCTACAAAGTTTTCGACCCGGTGAGTGAGTTATTTTATGAGGCGATTCGTTATTTTAAAAATTTAGGCCCTACCCTTGAAACCTATGATGGACTCAATACGAGTAATAATGGTGGGTTTCCAATCATTACCAACTGGGATGATCCGATCCAATATGAATGTCAGAAAAATTTTATGGTGGCCATTAACGATGCCTTTCCCTGGAATGACAAATCCGTACCAGGCACATATTTTGAAGGTACAAGCACAGAAGATGCATTAGAAAGAAACATATCTCATACATACGATACAGGCGAACCAAGTAATGCCGATGATGAAATTAATGCTACGGAACTTACGGATACGGTTGGAAGTTTAGAAGATACCGAAACGGGTGGTGAATTAACAACGAAATTAGGCACGAATGAACTAGGGAAATTATTAGCACCAGGATCAGGCGCAAATCTAACGCCTACCAATGGCGATTCGCGAGGTAATAGCTACTATGTGGCGGGTCTTGCCTACTATGCGAACACTACTGACTTGCGAGCAGATTCGCATCTCCCTGGTGATCAAACGGTAACGACCTTCATGATTGATTCGCAAGAATTTAAAAATAATCCCATACTAGGAAATGTAAATCCACTGTGGTTGACGGGGAAATATGGCGGGTTTAATGATGAAAATAATGATGACACACCGCAAGCCGCTGAATGGGATGCGGACAATGATGGTGCACCCGATAACTATGTATTGGCCACTGAACCTGCCAAGATGGTATCTAAACTGCAAGAGTCATTTGATGAAATTAGTAAAGTCACCGAAGCTTCTGGTTCATCGGTTGCCATTAACAGTACGGTATTGCGTACCAACTCTCGTATTTATCAAGGCAGCTTTGCCAGTACCGACTGGAGTGGTGAACTAAAAGCGTTTTCATTAAATCCGGATGGCACCGTTGGCAATACGGTATGGCAAGCGAGTGCAGAGATACCAGCCCATACGGCACGAAAAATTTATACCACCGTGGATGTAAATGGCACACCCACAGCAAAAGAATTTACAGATTCGAATGTAACCTTAGGTGGCTCGGGTAGTAGCACAGTTACTACTACATCAAAAGTTACGGGCATGACAGCAACTGCAATTAGTGAATGTAATGAGTGGGAATCCACAGGTTACGCATCCAAAGTGGTGGATGGTAATACTAACGGTAGTTTTCCCGCAGGTTCAGTCAATCACACATGTGGTGGATGGCCTAATACAACTACTGATGCCGATTACTATGATTGGTTAGATGTAGATATGGGGGCCAACTATGATCTTAACTACATCGATATTTATAATCGTTCGGATGGTGGCCATCAAAAACGTTTAAGTAATGCCATTTTGATGGTGGCGGATACACCATTTTCAGGTGATGACTTATCCACTGCACTGGCCAATGCTGATTTTGTTGCACAATTAACCGGTACTCCTACACGCATTAATGCGGGTTCTAGCTCTAACTATACCGATACACGGGGTCGCGTATGGGAAGGCGACTCTAGTTATATCGATACAGGAAATAACCGAACCAATTCAGACGTCATTAGTGGAGCTGATAGCGGTGCATTATTGGGCGATACAACCGATGCGGTTATTTATCAAACATTACGCGGAAAAAATAATGAGGTTCGATTTGATATTCCAATATCCAACACAGGAATTGATTATTTCGTTATTTTGCATTTCTCAGATGATACAACTGGTGCAGATTTTGCGGTCGATGTTGAATTTGATGACAATCTTGTTTTAGATGATTTTGAAATTGGTTCTGTTTACGGACAAGATACGGCTGTTACTAAAATTTTCAAATACACCGCTGTCGAAAGCATTCTAGATATCGATATCAATGAAGTTTCCGGTGGTAATCCAAGAATCAATGCAATCGAAGTTATCCCAGAAATTTCGGCTACGACAAATTTAATTACGACAGCTGTAGGAATACAGGGTCGATACATTCGTGTGCAAAAAGCTGGACAAGAACTGACTATCGACGCCGACAAACGTTTCTTACATCTTGCTGAAATTGAACCCTATGCCGATATTACTACTACTATAGGTGGAGCCAGTAATGCGGATATCGTAAATTACATTCGTGGTGATCAAACCAAAGAAATTGGTCAAGCGAATGGAATATTCAGAACACGGTCTACAGTACTTGGCGACATTGTTGATTCTTCACCGGTTTCTGCAAGCACAGAAAATTTTGTGTATGACATTTTACCAGGCAGTGAAGGTAGCAGTTATGCAAGTTATGTGACGAGTAAGATCAGTAAATTTAAAGGCGCCAATGGTGAGTTCTTTAACATCGTCTATGTCGGCGCAAACGATGGGATGCTGCATGCGTTCCAAGATACACAAGATACCTCACCAACCAGTGCGGGCAAGGAAATTTTTGCTTATATACCAAGCCACTTGCATTCTAAGTTGGAAAACTTAACCGAGCCAGATTATCAACATGAATATTTTGTGAATGCGACACCGCATGTTAGTGATGTGTATATTAATAGTAGCTGGAAAACCATGTTGGTGGGTGCCCTAGGCGCAGGTGGGAAAGGCCTTTATGCACTCGATGTATCGGATCCGAAAAACTTTGGTACCTCCGATGTAATGTGGGAGTTCAAAACGGATTCTGATACCTCTAACGGTAGCGATGAGATGGGATTCATTTTAAGTGAGCCTCAATTGGTTCGCTTACATAATGGAAAATTTGGGATGGTGTTTGGTAATGGCTACAACAGTACCAGTCACAAGGCACAACTATTTATCTTAGATGCCGAAGATGGTTCCATTATCAAAGTGATTGATACAGGTGTCGGTAGTAGTTCATCACCGAATGGCTTAGCTGAACCATTTTTGTTAGACGAAGATGCTGACCGTATTGTAGACACCGTATATGCTGGTGACTTACACGGCAACATGTGGAAGTTTGATGTAACCGGCAATGTATCGAGTTGGGATGTTGCTTATGACACCAGCGGTACACCAGCACCACTTTATAAAGCAGAAGATGCTAATGGTAATACTCAAATGATCACTAGCCGGCCATCTGTGGTTAACAATCCAAAAGGTGGTTTCAACGTGTTGTTTGGCACTGGTAAGTACATTGAAATTGGTGACAACATTATTCCAGCCAGTCCCGATATTAATACTTTTTACAGTATTAATGACAATGGAACAAAAGCGACTGCAGGACGCACTGCTTTAGTCAAACAAGAAATTCTGGCCGAAGTCGATGTTATCGATGATAAAGGAAACACAGATCCTGGCGATGATGAAGTAATTGCCACGATTCGAATTACTTCCGAAAATACCGTGAACTATGCCAGTCAAGAAGGTTGGTATATGGATCTAGTATTGCCCGATGATGCCGATGCCGATACTGATCCAGAAGTAACGGGTGAGCGCGTAATCGTTAAACCGCTGACACGCTTTGGACGGGCAATTTTCACCACCTTCACACCTTCGGCAAACCCATGTACAGGTGGTGGTACAGGTGCTTTGATGGAGATTGATGCTCTTTCCGGATCAAGACTGGGGCAATCCGTATTCGATGTAAATGGAGATGGATTAATCGATGCTAACGACTTTGCAAATTTCAATGGAGATAGTTTGCCAGTGTCAGGAATATATATTCCTCCAACACTGGGTGTGCCGGCCATTATTTCAGCAGCCGGTGCAGACTATGAATTTAAATTGACTTCTGGAACTGGAGGCCAAATCAATACCATTCAAGAAAGCACGGGTTCGAGTTTTGTTGGTAGACAATCTTGGCGTCAGTTGCAGTAAAGGAACATATATATGAAACAACTTCAGTCTGGATTTTCGCTCATTGAATTAATGATTGCGGTTGCGGTGGTAGGCATCCTAGCATCGATTGCCTACCCTTCCTATCAAGGGCATGTAGCAAAATCGAATCGCACTGAGTCTATGCAGAAAATAATGGAGCTTGCACAATTCGAAGAACGATTCTTTACCGAAACCGGTCGTTACACTTCAACTATTCCCTTTGATGGGTCTGGAACCCACTATGGTTATGTAAGTTCAATTTCAGCAACAGCATTTACGATTACGGCAACACCTGGTGGCAGCCAAGCCATACATGATTCTGATTGTGGAGTACTGAGTTACAACTCAACGGGAGTAAAGTGTATTGCAAATGGCACCAAGTGTTCGGATAGCGCCACAGCTTCTGTGAGAGCAGATGTCGAAGCGTGTTGGTAAGGTATAACGCATTTAAATTTTTACGTTTCTCTGTTTTAGAAAAGTTTTCCAATGTAATTGCGGGTTATAACCTGCAAACGGGTTGTTACAGGCCTTTGTTATAAGTAATTGTTTTTGGGTGGGTTACAAATTATCTAAAAAATTTTTCAATTCTGTATTTTTGCACATTCATTCTGTTTGTTAACCGTTCGAATAGCCGCTTATCGCCAAAATTTGATGCGTTATTTTTTAGCAAAAAACGCGCGTCACATTTTTGAACATCAATTTTCCTCCCGTCGGACATTCAAAGCGAGTTACAACTCTCTCTTAATAATCATGAAAATATCCAGGTATAACAACAGTATAGAGAGAGGTTCAGCTTTCTGAGCCAACGTTGGAAATTAGGATTATTTGCTATGAGAGAGCAAGGTTTTACTGCAATAGAACTTATGATCGGTGTCGTACTGGCTGCGATACTGCTTGCTTTGGCTGCACCAAGTTTTACTAGCACCATTGAACGCAACCAACTGAGTTCAAACATCAATGAACTGATCGCTACACTGCAATACGCGCGCAGTGAATCTATTCGACGTAGTCAACGAATCACACTTTGCAGAAGTGATAATGCTACTAATTGTAGTGGAACCGGTTATGAAGAAGGTTGGATTGTATTTGTTGATAACAATGCAAATTTAAGTCTCGATACTGGTGAGCAGCTGTTAAAAGTATTTCAAGGTTTAGATGGGAGTATGACCTTGCGTGGAGATGCAAGCTTTGCATCTGAAATTACCTATTTGCCCACTGGTGGCCTTGCGAATGCCAATGCAGGACGCTTTGTGTTGTGCAAGTACAACGATTTAACAAAATCGCGTGCAGTATTTATTACTAGAGCAGGAAGAGCACGATTAGCAAGAGATACGGATAACGACAAGATACCAGAAGATGATTCTGGAAATGATATTACGAGTTGTACTTAATAATTTACTTATGAAACTTTCAGTTAAAAATTTACAGAAACAAAGTGGCGCTTCATTAATTGAAGTGTTAATTACTTTGGTGATTGTTTCAATCGGCTTGGTCGGTTTAGCCGCTTTGCAAACTCTGAGTATGCGCAATAACCAAAGTGCTTATATGCGCACGCAGGCTACTTTTCTTGCGTATGACATTATCGATCGTATGCGCGCCAATAGTGCGGCCGCACAAGCTGGGCAATATGTAGTTGCAATAGGCACTGATCCAAATGGTACTGCTGATTGTGAAACCAATAGTTGTAGTTCAGCCAACATGGCTACCTTTGATGTGAATCAATGGAAATGTCAATTAGGAAACTGGGATACCGATTCTGTATGTTCAACTACTTTGTCATTAACAGGTCAGTTACCGAATGGTGATGGTGCAATTGCACAAAACGGAAACATCCATACGGTGAGTGTTAGTTGGTTAGACCGTGATGGCACTACTACCACATTCCAAGTAAGCGCAGAGTTGTAAGGTTCCGGTGAAATTGAAATGCATATTTTAATCCACAAACAATCTGGACTTACGGTGATTGAATTATTAATTGCCATGGTTTTGGGTTTATTGCTCACCGCAGGCATTTCTCAAGTGTATGTCACTACCAAGAGCAGTTATCGGTTAACCGAGAATCTTTCACATGTACAAGAAAGTGCGCGATTTGGCATGAGTATATTGTCACAAGATGTTCGCATGGCAGGGTTTATTCCTTGCTTAAAGGCTGAGAACACTAGCAACACCGTTGATAGCACGGATGTGTTTTTTGATTTTTTTAACAGTTCAATCATTGGTTATGAAGGCGGCGTTAGCACGTTCCCTGCAGGTTTTCCTGCAACCGGAACCGGTGCGGGTGCACGTGTAGCAGGTACCGATGCCATTATCGTTTCCGGTGGTGGCGGTAACGAGACTTATAACATTGGTTGGCACAATGGTGGCACGCAAGAAATGGAATTAGATAACCTGTATACCATCACGGCAGGTGAGTTAGCGTTACTGTGTGACGATACCAGTACTACGTTGTTTCAAGTTACGGGTGTAAACACCACAACCAGTCGTATTCAACATACCACGACCGGTTCGATTTCGCCTGGAAACTGCAGCGCAAACCTGGGTGGTACCGGAGAATGCTCTTGTAGTGCAACTTGTTTTGCCAATAAAACCTTTAGTGGCGATGCACAACTGGTGAAGTTTAATACCATTGGCTACTTCATCGGTGTGAGCAGCAATGCCGATGGACGATCGTTATATCGACGTAATTTAAATGTTGCTGGTGGTGTGGCGGGTTTTCAAACCGAAGAAGTGTTACGCGGTGTTGAGAACATGCAAATTCTGTACGGGCAAGATACCGATAATGATAGTCAACCGGATCAATACTTGACGGCTAATAACGTAACCGATTGGTTGGAAGTTGTAAGTGTTCGCTTAGGCTTGTTGGTGCAATCACCCGATCCAATTAATGATGTAAATGACACCAATACTTATATTGTAGCGGGTACACCGATTGCTGATACGGCTACCACCATTACACATGCGGGTGATCGTCGCATTCGTTATTCGTTTACGACAACAGTAGAACTTCGAAATAGAGGACTAGGGTTATAGACAACATGAACAATTCAAACAAATCTCAGAAAGGCGTAGTGATGGTCGTTGGTTTATTAATTTTGTTGATTATGACCATCATTGGTTTAACCGGTATGCGTATTACAACCTTTGAAGAAAGAATGGTGAGTAACACCAAAGATAAACACACAGCATTTGAAGCGGCAGAAGCGGCGATGATGGGTGGTGAAACCTATGTTGAAGACAACGTAGTGACCTTAGGTACATTTGATGGCGATGGTAGTGATGGCATGTATGACGATACCTTGGAAGAAATTTGGAAAGTTGTAGATTGGGATAGTTCGGTAACAGCCAATACCAATGAAGCATTTGATCATAGTATTTTTGGAAGCACCTATGGTGTGAATACTTCACCCCGTTATGTCATTCAGCACTATGCAACGTTTTCACAAGATGGCGATAAATTGAATTTAGACAATTATGGCCAAGGCATAGGTGCAGGTGAAATTAATATGTTTCGTGTTACCTCCAGAGGAACCGGTGGTAACGATGACACCGTCGTTATTTTACAAAGTACCTACGGTAAGCAATTGTAGAAAGTAACGCTAAAGGATTTAGCAAATGAATACTAAAGGATTAATTGGAGTTGGAAAAATGAGCAAATTTACAAAGCTATATACACAACTAGCTAAACAGTTAGGCATAGCATTGCCAATATTGTTAGCTGTTTTTATTAGTGGTCAAACATTTGCAGGGCCCTTAAATCTTGCAAACAACGTATTGGAAGTCTCTTCCGGTGTAGAACCCAACGTGATGCTACTGCACGACGACTCCGGAAGTATGGACTCGATGATGATTTCTCCTGAGAATCGCGGAAATATAACAATAGGTAGTCGAGAGTTTCGATATACCCACCATGATAATGGTGTTGCATCGGGTAAGCAGGCTCCTGCCGTAAATCGATCTAACAACCGAGTTATCCCTACTGAAGAATATTTGAAAAGCCAAGGTGTGGATACCACGAATCTTGGTGTGTGGCGTGCCTGGAATTCAGACTACAACTTTATTTATTACAACCCACTAGTGACCTACAGACCTTGGCCAGGCAATAACAATGTGCCTCAAGCCTATGGGCCAATGTTAGAAACCAATGCACTGTTTGATCCTTACGATCCCAGCGCCAATGGCTATGATTTAACCACAGTTACAACGTATCCATCCCAATGTGATGCAACCGAATGTGAAGCTGTGTTAGGCCCAAACCCTACTTTTACTGTTACCGACTATTATCCAGCCTTGTACTACCTCTGGGGAACCGATACAAATAGTGATGGTCTTGCGGATACCAGTGGTGATACTGATAGTGATGGAATAGTTGATGCGGATGAGCCCCATCAGTTAATTGAAATACGTTCCTCCGGCTGTACTACCAATGCAATTTGTCCTTCCAGTTTTACGCGACCGAAATTAAATACGTCTACCGGATTCGGTAGATTCGACTGTGCCACTGATAATGGCAATGGCACCGTGACCTGTACTTATAATGAAGAGATTCAAAACTTTGCTAACTGGTTTTCCTATTATCGTAAACGTGATTTAGCGGCAAAAGCGGGTTTAAGTAATGCGGTCAATAATGCCACCGCTGCACGTATTGGTTATGCAACTATCGGTAACCATAACAATGTAGCCACTGAAGCGCTTACCGTAAATCCGTCCGATCCGAGTGGACTCAGCAATAAAAATACACTTTTGACTAATATCCAAAAATCAGCACCATTGGGTGGTGTAGGAACACGGCTTCGTCAAATATTGCACGAATCGGGACGCTATTTGTCATGCCGAGATGAAAATTTATTTGGTACTGCAAACTCAAGCCCGGGTGCAGCAAATTGTCCGGTACTGGCCGCACCCCAAGGTGCGTGTCAAGCGAATCACAGTATTTTAATGACCGATGGCCAATACACAGGAAATCCGATTGATTCATCGAGTAATCCAACCTCGCATACCACTTTTGCATCAGAAATCAATAATGCTGATAACGATAGTCCAGGCTCAGATTGGGATAGTCCAGTATTTGGACAATCATCAATAGATCCAATTTTAGATCCTAGTGACACCTTGGCTGATGTCGCTATGCATTACTACGAAAATGATTTGTTTTGTACAGGTGCAGGTTGTGTACTTAACACAAACGCTTTGAACAACGAAGTTCCAGCCAATCAAGTTGATGTAGATGGGCACGATCAAACCCCACCTTTTCGTATTGACGACAAAATGCATCAACACATGAAAACCCACACCATTAGTTTTGGTGTGCCGGGTACGGGTGCCGTCTCTCCAGATGACTTTGATTCGCTACTAACAGATTTAACGATTGCAGGACCTTGGACCGACCCTGCTGCAGGTGATCCTGAAAAAATTGATGATGTAATTCATGCCGCTTTTAATGGCCGTGGGTTACATCGTGGTGCGAATAACCCGATAAAACTTGAAAATGATTTAAATGAAATATTTGAACTCATTGGTGTAGGTGCGGGTGCCGCTTCTGCGGTGGCGTTTAACAGTCAAACCTTACAAAGTAACTCGGTGGTATACCGAGCCTTCTTTAATAACAACGCCAATAGTGGTGATTTGGTTGCACAGAGAATTAATGCGGATGGAACGCTTAATGTCGATACCAATGGTGACGATATTTATGAATGGAGTGCATCGGATGAATTAGACATTATCACCGGCACGAATAGTGATTCGCGTGTCATCATCACCTATGATGACAATGGCAGTTCCAGTCAAGGCGTAGCGTTTCAATGGACGGGCGCGAGCACCATTACCGGTCCTCGTACCACAGCCGGTACGCAAATGAATTTGCTCGATCTACCCGTCCCTGCCAATGTAAGTAATGTCGGTGATGAGCGTTTAAATTATTTACGTGGTCACTCGGCCAATGAAGGTTTAGTGTTTGATGACGGAGAGTTTCGTATCCGTTCAGAATCTAAGCTGGGCGACATTGTGCATTCCACGCCCGTGTTTGTAGGTGAACCACCTTTTACTGGACGAATTACCAGCGCATTCCCGGGTGTTGCACCGGATGATCCAAACAAACTATATAGTAAATTTCAATCGGATAACGCGAACCGACAGGAAGTTGTTTATGTCGGTGCGAACGATGGCATGTTACACGGCTTTAATGCCACTACCGGCAGAGAACTATTTGCCTACGTTCCCAATATTGTTTTTGAAAATTTATCCGATTTAACCAATCCCGGATATACCCATCAATTTTATGTTGACCTTACCCCTAGCATTAATGACATCTACATGGGTGGTGCTTGGCATTCGGTGTTAGTCGGTGGATTAGGGAATGGTGGACGTGGTTACTATGCCTTAGACATTACAAACCCTTCTAACTTTACCAGTGAAGCCAATGCAGCCAATCAAGTGTTGTGGGAATTTACCGATGCGGATGATGTCGACTTAGGTTTTTCATTTAGTCAGCCCTTAATTGCCATGAGTAATGCTGATACCGATGCAGATGGCGAGCATGAGTGGGTTGCTATCTTTGGTAACGGTTATAACAGCACCAGTGCCGATGGTGATGCAAAATTGTTTGTGTTGTTTATTGAAGAAGGCGTAGATGGTGTTTGGAGTACAACCGATTACGTTGAAATCAATACCGAAATTGGTAAAGCCGAATTTGCTGCTGAAACCGGTGTTGCAACACCTAATGGAATCGGCGGAATTCGCGGAATCGATGTCGATGGTAATGGCACCGTGGATCGGGTATATGCCGGTGATCTACTTGGCAATTTACACGTCTTCGATATAAGCAGTAGTTCTGAAACGACATGGGCAAATTCATCCAGTCGAAGAGTTCTATTTCAAGCACGTTACGATACTAATCCAACCAATCGTAGTTCAAATGGCAAGGTACAACCGATTACCACCAAACCGATTGTGGTAAGTCACCCAACCTCCGACTACTTGGTACTCTTTGCTACCGGTAGTTGGATGACCGATGAAGATGCGACCAGCACCGATATTCAATCCATTTATGGAGTTTGGGATAGGGGCACTACAACCTCAGTTGTTATGTCCGATGCTGATAATGAATTAGTCGAGCAAGAATTTACCAATATTGCCAATCAAGAACATGGCTTTACAGTTCGGACGTTATCGAACAATACAGTTGATTATGACGACACAAGTTCACCAAGAACTATGGGTTGGTATATTGATTTAGATGTGCCACCAGCCGGAAGTACCACGGGTGTTGAACATCCTGGTGAGCGAGCGGTGCGTAACTTACAACTTCGTGGCGATTTCTTGTTTGTGAATACGGTAATTCCAAAAGGCTCAAACCCATGTAATACCGGTGCAGGTGGTTTCGAGCTTGCAATTAACCCGATCACTGGCGGTTCGGGTATAGAAATTGTGTTTGATATCAATGCAGACGGTGAATTTGATTCAGACGATAACGTTAATAATGTGGCAAGCCCTGCCAATATTGTAAGTGGTATTCAGTTTGATGGAGCTACACCTTCTGATGCGGCCTTTATTGGACATTATCGTGTGACACAACTCAGTGATAAGAGTGCACGTATCATGGGAACGAACACCGAAGAAAGTTCTAAGTTGGGACGTAATTCCTGGCGAGAAATTATTCTTCATTAGGAAATGATTTGGAGTATTAAGTATGAAGAAAGTAACGAGATCAATTTGGCTTATTCTTTTGTTATGCACAACGGGCGTTATGGCGAATGAATATTTACCCAACTACTATCCTAATAGTTTCGATGCAACTGGATTTGTGCATGGCGTAGATGAAAAAGGACGTTTGATCATAGATGCAACGGGATATGAAGTAACTACTGGTGCGCCCGTCCATACCTTGCAAGTGCAGTTTGCTTCTTTGCGTTCTATAAAAGAAAACATGGGAGTAGGTTTTAATTTTGTAGATCGGAATGCAAAGACCCAAGTCATTGCTGAAATTTGGGTATTGCCAGATGGTTTTGTAGAAGTGGATTAATATTTTAACACTGGGGTTATCATGAACATAGGGATACACAATAGTAAAGGAATTACTTTAATCGAGTTAATGATCGTGGTGGCGGTGGTAGCCATTTTGGCAGGTGTAGCGTATCCGGCGTATACCGATCAAATGACAAAAACGCGTCGTTCCGATGGGCATGCGGCATTACTAGAGGCCATGTCACGCCAGGAAAAGTTTTATACCAACAACAACACCTATACCACTTCTTTATCAAACTTAACTTACGGGGTTGACGGTAATGGTAAAGCAGATTCCCCTGAAAACTATTACAAAATTTCAGCCAGAGCCTGTGGTGTAAATACCTGTAATACAGCAACACCGCAACCCATCAATAGTTGTATTGAAATACTTGCGGAACCACAGGGCAGTCAAGCAGGTGATGGAAATCTTTCCTATGATTCTCGTGGTGCCAAATGCCCACCGAATAGTGGTAAGTGGTAAATAATAGGTTTAGTTTGTTCTAAAAATCTTTGGTAGAGGGAATACCACATGTTCCGGTTTTCCTTGATCTTCCACTACTATTGCTTTTTGTTTATTCCTTAAATGTGCAATCACTTGTTGCACCAACACTTCTGGCGCAGAAGCACCTGCCGTAACCCCTATGGTTTGTTTTTGATCTAGCCAGTGTTCTTCAATATATTCTGCGCCATCAATTAAATGTGCTTCGATTCCATTCTTGTCTGCAATTTCGCGTAAGCGATTCGAGTTGGAGCTGCTTTTTGAGCCGATCACTAATAATAAATCACATTTTTCAACCAAATTTTTAACGGCATCTTGTCGATTTTGGGTGGCATAACAGATGTCATCTTTTTTTGGACCAGTAATGTTAGGAAATCGTTTGCGCAGTGCATCGATAACATCACTGGTATCGTCTACGGATAACGTAGTTTGTGTGACAAATGCAGTTTTGCTGGGGTCTTTAACTTGTAATTGATTTACATCATCTACATTTTCAACCAAGTGAATGGAACCACCTTGTTGATCATCATACTGTCCCATCGTGCCTTCCACTTCTGGATGACCTTTGTGCCCAATCAAAACTGTATCTAAACCATCTTGGCTATAGCGTACGACTTCCAAATGCACTTTGGTTACCAGTGGGCAAGTCGCATCAAACACCTGTACATCTCGATTCGCAGCTTCTTGTTGTACAGCTTTGGAAACTCCATGTGCACTAAAAATTACCGTAGCACCATCCGGCACCTCAACTAATTCATCGACAAACACCGCACCTTTTTGCTTTAAATCTTCCACCACGAATTTGTTATGCACAACTTCATGACGCACATAGATGGGCGCGCCAAATAACTTTAAGGCGCGTTCTACAATTTCTATAGCACGATCAACCCCTGCGCAAAAACCACGGGGATTGGCAAGCATCACTTCCATTATTCTGGGCTACCTTTGCTAAAAATAGCTTGGATAATCATTAAGATGGCACCTAGAAAAATAGCGGAGTCCGCAATATTGAATGTAGGCCAGTGACAAGCTTGTCCACCGAGCCTGAAAAAAAATGGTAAGCAGTCTGTGTTGGAATAATAAAACCAGTCGATAAAATCGATCACATGACCATAAATAATACGGTCGATTACGTTTCCAATGGCACCACCTAAAATTAAAGCTAAACTTATTGCCAATAGCTTTTCTTTTGCATTCAGTTTTTTTAACCAGAAGAAAATAAAAACACTCACACCTATGGCTAATGCTGTGAAAAACCAGCGCTGCCAACCGCCAGCAGTACTCAATAAACTAAAGGCAGCACCTTCGTTAAAGGTTAAATAGAAATTAAAAAAGGGTAAGAATTCGTAAATCTCAAAGCGCGCTAGATTTAACAGTGCGGCCTGTTTGCTGGCTTGATCTAAAATAATAACCAGCACGGTTAACCATAACCATTTAAGCATAGCTACGTGCTTCTCCGGGACCATCCGGTAAATTAGTGATACAACGCCCACAAATTTCAGGATGACTATTGTCTGTGCCTACATCTTCACGATGGTGCCAACAACGGGTACACTTTGGATGCTTTGATTTTAGGACTTCTAAATAATATTCTTCACCATCTGCATTTGACACTTTTTTTGATGAATCTGAAGGTGTGCTTCCGTTTTGTAACTCTGCATAGGAAGTAATGAATACAAACCTCAATTCATCATTTTGTATTTTTTCTAAATATTTTGGGGCATTCCAAATTTTCACTTCGGCATCAAGTGATGAGCCAATTTCTTTATTGTTACGTAACACTTCAAGTTCTTTAGAAATTTTTTCTTTAGTTTCTAAAATGCCTTCCCAGTCGGTATCTTCGATTTCACCATAACGATCAAAATCATCTAAGTTATAAAAGTATTGTGTAAAAATGGTTTCATCACGCATACCTGGCATATGTGCCCAGGCTTCTTCGGCGGTAAAACTTAAAATGGGCGCAATCCAACGTAATAGTGCTTCTGCCATGTGATACATTGCGGTTTGCGCTGATTTTCGCGCCTGACTATTTTCTTGTGTAGTGTATTGGCGATCTTTAATAATATCCAAATAGTCACTTCCTAGTTCAAGCACACAAAAGTTGTGAATTAAATTATAGATTTTATGAAACTGGTAACTTTTATACAGATCGATAATTTGTTTTTGTAAAGAATTGGTTTTGCATACAATCCAGTAATCAAGAGCGACCATATTATTTGCTGCAACGATATCTGTTTCGAGATTAAAACCATTTAGATTTGAAAGTAGATAACGTACGGTATTGCGTATTCTACGATAAGCATCTGAAGTGCGGCTTAAGATTTCATCCGAGACATTTAACTCACCACTATAATCTGTCGCTGCAACCCATAAACGTAGTACATCTGCACCTAGACTGTTGCAAATTTTTTGTGGAGCGACCACATTACCCAAGGATTTGGACATTTTTTTACCATCCGCATCTACGGTGAAGCCATGGGTAAGCACCTGTTCATAGGGGGCTTTGTTATGCATGGCCACAGATGTTTTTAATGAAGACTGAAACCAGCCACGGTGTTGGTCTGAACCTTCTAGGTACAAATTTACTTTTTTATCATGCTCTATACTAAGTCCTAAGCGTTTTTCGGCTACGGCAAAATGCGTGACGCCTGAATCAAACCAAACATCCAAGGTATCGGTTACTTTCTTATATTGATCTACCTCATCACCTAAAATTTCTTTTGCATCGATCTCATACCAACTATCAAATCCATGTTGCTCAATTTTTTGTGCAATGATTTCAATAAACTCAGCCGTTTTTGGGTGTGGAGCTTCAGTGTTTTTATCAACAAAAAATGGAATTGGTACACCCCACGTGCGTTGTCTGGAGATGCACCAATCGGGGCTGCTGGCTAGCATGCCCTCAATACGTGCTTTGCCCCAATTTGGAATCCATTCCACCTGTTGTACTTCTTGCTTGGCCTGTTGTAATAATTCATTAGCTTGCATGCTAATAAACCATTGCGGAGTGGCTCTATAAATGAGAGGAGTTTTGGTACGCCAACAATGTGGAAAACTGTGTTCAAGGGTGGATTGATGTAACAGTTTATTATTTTGTTTTAACGTTTCGATAATTTTTTCATCCACTTTATACACATGTTCACCGGCAAATAACTCAGTTTGTGCGTTGAACACGCCATGATCATCGACAAGGTTTAAGGTACCGATGTCATATTTTTTCCCCACCACAAAGTCATCAATTCCATGGTCAGGTGCAGTATGTACTGCTCCGGTTCCGGTTTCAGTAGTAACGTGATTACCTAAAATAATCGGTACTTTTTTTCCGTAAAAAGGATGTTGAAGTTGGATATTTTCTAAATCTGCCCCTTTGCATTTAGAAAGAATTGTAAAGTTAGTTACTCCATATCTTTCCATACAGGATTTAACCTGTGCATCAGCTAGAAGCAGCCACTCAAGTTCATTATTTATCTCACACTCAACTAATGAATAGTCTAAATCAGGATGTAGAGAGACAGCTTGATTAGCTGGCAAGGTCCAGGGGGTTGTGGTCCAAATAACTACAGATAAGTCATCTAAGTTATTTAATAAATTGTTATTAAATTTATTAAGAAATATTTCTCGATCTACAACTTTAAAACGTACATCAATAGCAAAGGAAGTTTTGTCTTGATACTCCACTTCCGCTTCGGCTAATGCAGAAGCGCCCACGACACTCCAATAAACAGGTTTAAAGCCGCGAACGATGTGGCCCTGTGCAAAAATTTTTCCAAGCGCTCGAACAATGTCTGCTTCAAATGCATAGTTCATGGTTAAGTAGGGATTCTCCCATTCGCCAAATACGCCTAAGCGTTTGAAATCTTGTCGCTGTTTGTCTACTTGCTTATTGACATATTCTCGGCAAGCATCTCTAAATTCTTTATGGGTTTTTTTAGCACCGGCTTTGCCAATTTTTTTCTCGACTTGATGTTCAATGGGCAGGCCATGGCAATCCCAGCCTGGAACATAGGGCGCATCAAATCCCGCCAACGTTTTGCTTTTTATAATAATGTCTTTCAGAATTTTATTGACCGCGTGACCAATATGGATGTCGCCATTGGCATAGGGAGGCCCATCATGCAGTATAAAAGGTTCTGCATTTTTTCTTGTTTCTCTGATTTTTTCATACACATTTAACGTGTCCCATTTTTTTAGCATTTCGGGCTCACGCTGCGCCAAATTTCCTTTCATAGGAAATGATGTTTTTGGCAAATTAAGTGTATCTTTATAGTCAGTCATGTTTTTATGCAGCTACTGAGAAATATTCCTTTGCTTGTTCAGCATCTTTTTCGATTTGTTGTCTCATAATTTCAAATGAATCGAATTTTTTCTCTTCACGTAGTTTTTTGCAAAATATTACCTCAACGTTTTTTCCGTAAACGTCTTTAGAAAACTCAAATATATGTACTTCAATTAGCATCTCTTTGCCATCTACGGTTGGGCGATTTCCAACATTTGCAACGCCTAGTAGTTCCATGTCATCGAGTTTAATTTTCACGGCAAAAACACCCTGTACAGGTGAATGTAGTCTTTTAATAGGAATATTAGCTGTTGGGAAATTTATCGTTCGTCCTTGTTTGTCTCCATGAATGACACGACCAGACATGCTGTAACTACGGCCAAGAAGTTTTTCCGCAATAGATAAATTTCCTTGTGCAAGTGCGTTTCGTACGGCGGTACTGCTGACGCGTTCCTTATCAACTTCAAAGCTATCGGTATTTTCAACAGTAAAACCAAATTTTTCTCCTGCTGAAAGCAGCAATGAATAATCACCTAAACGTTTTTTCCCAAACCGAAAATTATCACCAACAATTAAATGTTTTATAGATAATCCTTTTACTAAAATTTTCTCAATAAATTCATCTGCCTCCATATTCGCTAGCGCAGCATTAAAATGTAAGCATATTAATTGATGGAGGTTAAAATTTTTTAGTAGTGAAAATTTTTCACGAAAATTTGTTAATCGTGCGGGCGCCTGGTCGGGATTAAAAAATTCTTTTGCTGAGGGCTCAAAAGTAATCACCGCTGCAGGCAAATGAAAATCTTTGGCATGATTTTTAACTTTATTTAATATCGATTGATGTCCAAGATGCACACCATCAAAATTTCCGATCGTGGCAACTACACCATCAGAGTTTTCAACATGTAAATCAATATCGCGAATCAGTAGCATGTAGGTTTAGTCACTATTTTGTAAAACAAAATTTTTCATTCTCACGCCAAATAACGCCAGCGCGCCAATATACAGTACAGCACCTAGCAACATAAAGCCCAAAAGTATGCCGATGCGTTGAAAACTTTGCCACGCTAACCATTGAGATGAATCAGGTAATACCCACCATAGCATTAGTGCCATGACGGCAGTCGCGGAAATGATTTGTAAAGAGTATTTAAGCCACCCTGTTTTAAAAGTAATAGAAGTAGATTTTTTTAACGTTCTATAGAGTAGATAGGTTTGAATATAGGCTGCGATCGATGTTGCAAGTGCCAGTGCCGCATGCGGACCATGTAGATCCCAGTTTATCCACACCCATAGAAACGCAAGATTGAGTACGATATTGCATAGCATTGCAATGACACCAATTTTTACGGGTGTTTTCGTATCTTGTCGTGAATAAAATCCAGGCGCTAATACTTTTACTAGGATAAATGCCGGTAATCCTAATGCGTAGGTCATCAAACTCAGCGATGCCATAGCGGTATCAAATTCTGTGAATTCTCGATATTGAATTAATGATGTAAGTATGGGTTTGGCTAGTAGAATTAAACCCAACATGGCGGGCACTGCAATAAATATTGAAATTCGCAATGCCCAATCTAATGTAAGATTGAATCCTTCCAAAGAATTGTTGACAAACTGTTTGGATAAGCGTGGCAAAATGATGGTAGCGGTTGCTACACCAAAAATTGCTAAAGGTAACTCAACAAAACGATCAGAAATGTACAACCAACTGATGCTGCCTGCGACTAAAAAGGAAGCAATTAGCGTATTGATTAAAAGATTTATTTGTACCACCGATGAACCAAATATTGCGGGCAACATTAAGCGGCCAATTTTACGCACACCTTTAGAAGCTCCATGTAAAGAAAACCGTGGCAACAATCCAAGTTTATTTAAAAAAGGAATTTGGAAGAGCAGTTGTACAATGCCTGCAATCAATACACCCCAAGCAAGTGCAATAACAGGCTCTTCAAACGTTGGTGCCAACCATAGGGTCGCAGCAATGAGCGATAAATTTAAAAAGGTAGGGGTGAATGCAGGTACCGCAAATTTATGGAAGGTATTTAATATGCTGCCCGATAATGCGGTTAAGGAAATAAATAATATATAAGGGAAGGTAATGCGCAGCATTTCTGCTGCCAAATCGAAACGTTCCGATTCATCCACAAAGCCAGGGGCAAATATATATATAAGTATGGGCGCAATAAGTACTCCGATGATACTAATAATAAGAAGTAACAAGCCCAGCACCCCACTGACATGATTTACTAGGAATTTCAGCTCCTGTTCACTATGTTTCTCCTTATATTCGGACAGCACAGGTACAAAGGCTTGAGAAAAGGCACCTTCTGCAAACAATCGACGTAAAAAATTGGGGATCCGGAAGGCCACAAAAAAGGCATCTGTACTGCCGCTGGCGCCTAAAAAGATGAAAATTACGGCATCCCGGATATAGCCAAATATCCTGGAAACAAAGGTCATACCACTGATAACCGCGGTGGATTTGAAGAGGGCTCGGTGCTCCGCCATTAGCTACTAGGTCGTTTGATTATGCTGTTGTATAGATTGACATTTTGAGCTCTTACTACCATAGTACGCGACCGCAAAGGAAGAACTCCAGAATAAATAGTAGGAAAAAAACTTGGCCAATATTGCATCTGCTCGAAAACGTGCTCGTCAGGCGGTTAAAAATCGTCAGCACAATGCTGCCCAACGCTCGAATTTTCGTACCAATATTAAAGCGGTAGTGAAGTTCATCGAAGCTGGCAATAAAAGTGAGGCAGAGGAAGCCTATAAAAAAGCGGTACCGGTAATTGATTCTGCAGTTAGTAAAAGATTAATTCATGCCAATAAAGCAGCTCGTCACAAAAGCCGATTAAATGCTCGCATTAAAGCCATGCAGGCTTAAGCTTACTTTCTTACATTAATACGACTAAGTTATCACGGTGGATGAGTTCAGGCTCATCAACATAACCCAGAATATTTTCAATTTCACTGCTGGCCTTTCCACATAACAGTTGAGCTTCATTAGAAGAATAGTTCACCAGACCGCGAGCAATTTCATTACCATTACAATTTTCACAACGTACGACTTCACCTCGTTCAAATTCGCCTTGCACACTTTTTACCCCGATGGATAATAAACTTTTCCCGCCTTCGCAAATTACTTTGCAAGCGCCATCATCTAAAACCAGTTGACCTGAAGTATAAAGTTGATTGGCAATCCACTGTTTGCGCGCAGCCAAAGGTTCATCATCGGCTAATAGCAAAGATCCATTTTGCTCTCCTTTTGAAAGTTGCACTAATATATCGTCCACTTTTCCTGAAGCAACGATGGTTGCAGCACCTGCACGTGCTGCAATTCTTGCGGCCGCAACTTTGGTGACCATGCCGCCTTGTGCACGATCATTATCACTAGGGCCTGCAACTTTATCTAACATAGAATCATGTGCTGAAACTTCTTGAACTAATGTATTAATAGAATTTTCAGCAGGTGGCTGTTCATATATTCCTTCCTGGTCTGTTAGTATCACTAATACATTTGCTTCAACTAAATTGCTTACTAAAGCTGCAAGCGTGTCATTGTCACCAAATTTTATTTCATCTGTAGAAACTGTATCGTTTTCATTTACTACGGGAATTACTTTTAGCTCTAAAAGTTTTCTTAACGTTGTTCTCGCATTCAAATAACGTTTTCTGTTTTGCAAATCATCATGCGTCAGCAAAACTTGTGCACTGTGCAAACTATGTTTTTGTAATTCTGACTCATAGGCTTGTATTAAACCCATTTGGCCAACTGCGGCGGCAGCCTGTAATTCAAATACGGCATGTGGTCGTTGTGTCCACTGCAAACGGTTCATACCTTCGGCTATGGCGCCGGAAGAAACAAGAATAACTTCTTTCTCCTGCTTTACGAGTGTGGCAAGTTGTACCGCTAAGCTTGATATCGCACTTGTATTTAAGCCACCCTTGTCACTAGTTACTAAAGAGCTACCTACTTTTACTACCCAACGTTTGGCGTTACTAACTTGTTTCCAATGATTGTTCATGACAGTTTGTTCAAATGTTTATAAATGCTTTGGCTCAGTTCATCCAGCCCAGTTTTGCTTATAGTGGAAACAGTGAACACTGGGCCTTCCCATCGAACTATATTTATAAGTTCATTTATTGTTTGTTCAATTTCATTTTCTACAATTAAATCAGATTTATTAAATACCAACCATCGTTCTTTATTTGCTAATTCTTCACTATGTTTCTGCAATTCACGAACGATAGAAGTATAGTCATTGACAATGTCTGCACTGGAAATTTCGAGCATATGTAATAATAAACGTGTTCGTGATAAATGTTTTAGAAACTGAACACCTAAGCCTGCCCCTTCTGCGGCCCCTTCGATTAAACCGGGAATATCGGCTATTACAAAACTTTTATGAGGGGCAACATACACAACACCCAAACTCGGATACAGCGTCGTAAATGGATAATCGGCCACTTTTGGCGTGGCAGAAGACAGCACACGTATCAGTGATGATTTTCCAACATTAGGTAATCCTAGTAGTCCAACATCGGCTAGTAGTTTAAGTTCCATGTGTAGTTCGCGCACATCCCCTGGTTCACCAGGTTTTGTTTTGCGTGGTGCGCGATTAGTAGAACTTTTAAATCTCGCATTACCGAGACCATGTGCACCGCCTTTTGCAACGAGTAGTTTTTCTTCATGTTTCGTTAAGTCACCGATGATTTCATCGGTATCCGCATCTTTTATTATGGTCCCAACCGGAACTTTTATTAATTTATCTTCACCTTTTTTACCAAAACGGTCTTTGCCCATACCATCTTGACCGCGCTGAGCTTTGAATATTCGTGTTTGACGAAAATCAGCTAGCGTATTTATATTTTCATCTGCTACCAAATAAACACTTCCACCATCACCACCATCACCACCATCAGGTCCGCCAAGAGGTATATAACGTTCACGTCGAAAGCTTAAGCAACCGTTTCCTCCATTGCCAGCCTGTACCTGTATGGTTGTTTCGTCTACAAATTTCATATTTCATTAATAAAAAAATTATAGGCAAAAAAAAGCCCCGTCCAAGCGGGGCTTATAAGATTAATTTAATTACGCTTATTGCACCGCTTCTATGCGCACAAATTTTCGGTTTTTAGGGCCTTTTGTTTCAAACACAACCAGTCCATCCGATTTTGCAAATAAAGTATGGTCTTTGCCACAGCCTACATTTTCGCCTGGATGAAATTGTGTTCCCCGTTGGCGCACTATAATGTTACCGGCTTGAACCTGTTCCCCACCAAAACGTTTCACGCCTAAACGTTTTGATTCCGAATCGCGTCCGTTGCGTGTACTACCACCTGCTTTTTTATGTGCCATTTGTATTCCTTAATAATATGTAATCTATTTTTTAATTTCGGTAATTTTTACCTGTGTATAGTATTGGCGATGACCCATGCGTTTCATATGGTGCTTACGACGTTTGAATTTAATGATGTCTATCTTCTTGGCGCGCGCTTGTTGCTGTACCTCGGCCGTGACCTTACCACCTTTAATATAAGGTGTACCAACTTCCACGTCATCACCATCAGCTACTAGCAATACCTGGTCAAAATTAACTTTTTTGCCTGGTTCAACATCCAATTTTTCAACCTTTAGCAGGTCTCCTTTTTGGACTCGATATTGTTTACCGCCTGTGGCGATCACTGCGTACACCGATTTTCTCCATATGGTGGGGTTAAAAAAGAGGCGCAATTCTAGCGAGAGGGCTAGGGTGGGTCAATCGAATATGACTTAAAATAGACCCAAACCGATAAAAATAAGCATAAGCAACACATTATATATGTCAAAGTAGGCGATATGGATTTCAAAGCTGTACAAAGTCTGATGCGTGAGGACATGGAGCAGGTCAATTCTGTCATCCGCAACTACTTGCATTCGGACGTCATGCTCATTAACGAGATGGCGAATTACATTATAAATAGTGGTGGAAAACGCTTACGCCCGCTGTTGGCACTACTATGTGCCAAAGCCTGTGGTTATACCGGGGATAAGCATCCCTTGGTAGCTGCCATAATTGAGTTCATTCATACCGCCACACTATTACATGATGATGTGGTCGATGAATCAGAAATGCGACGCGGAAATGAAACTGCCAATTCGATTTGGGGAAATGAAACAACTGTTTTAGTAGGGGACTTTGTATTTTCGCGTTCCTTTGAAATGATGGTTGATGTTGGTGAGATGCGTGTGATGGAAATTTTAGCTTCCGCCTCTAACACAATTGCTGAAGGCGAAGTAATGCAGCTATTAAATTGTAACGACCCCGAAACTACAGAAGAAAGTTACATGCTAGTGATCCAATCGAAAACTGCAAAACTATTTGAAGCAGCGTGTAAATTGGGCGCCGTGTTAGCCAAACAGGAAGCAGTAATTGAACAGGGGTGTGCAGCCTACGGTATGCATATTGGCACTGCTTTTCAGCTCAAAGATGATGTGTTGGATTATCAAGCCTCGAGTGAAGAAATGGGTAAAAATTTAGGAGACGATTTGGCAGAAGGAAAACCAACTTTGCCATTAATATACGCACTAAAGAATAGTAACGGTTCCACAGCAGAAATAATTCGCAATGCTATTCTTCATGGTGGAGCAGATCACATGGAAGAAGTGATAGAAGCCATTCATGCAACAGGTGCGATCGCGTATACAGAACAGGTGGCACAGCAACAGGCACAGCTTGCTAAAAAAGCAATTGAAGTGGTACCTTCAAATGAATTTCGAAACGCGTTAGTTGATCTAACCGAGTTCTCAATTTCTCGTACAGCATAATTTCGGAGTGTAGCTCAGCTTGGTAGAGCACTACGTTCGGGACGTAGGGGTCGGAGGTTCAAATCCTCTCACTCCGACCAATTAATTATACTATGAAGCTTGTTGAAGTTCTTAAACCGAATCAGGGAAAATATACGAATGGAATTTGCAAATTCTGGGTGTTGTTTTTTAAGCTGATACAGCATTGAGTTGAAACTGCTTGCTTACAAGTTTAAACCTTTCACATCGTCACTTTTTGGCAGTCCAAATATCATTATCTCTATCCCAATGAAAGGCCACGCGCTGATTCTCTAATCTATAAATAATTGCCATGGTTCCATCTACTTATTCTTTCCTAGAATCAAAAGATAGATAAGTATTGTTAAAGAATTGTTAGCGCACAGCTACATAGGGATTAAAACAATGTGAACGTGTCGTAAAAAACGACTAATGGAGCAGGTAATTGTTTACTTGCTCCAAAAGACAGGCTGTAACTTATTGATTGTGGTTTGAACTTAATCTAAGTGCTGAAGTACTGCATCCATACTATCTTTGGCATCGCCGAATAGCATCTCAGTGTTGTCTTTGATGAATAGTGGGTTATCTACTCCCGCATAACCTGTTGCCATGCTACGTTTTAAAACCACACAGGTTTTCGCTTTCCATACTTCAAGTACTGGCATGCCCGCAATAGGACTGTTTGGATCAGTTTGTGTCGAAGGGTTAACAATATCGTTCGCACCGATAACCAGTGATACATCGGTATCGGGGAAGTCATCATTGAGTTCGTCCATTTCTAGCACGATGTCATAAGGGACTTTGGATTCAGCTAGTAACACATTCATGTGACCTGGTAAGCGGCCTGCAACCGGGTGAATACCGAATCGCACATTGACACCCTTGGCACGTAATTTCTTAGTGATATCACTAACCGTGTACTGTGCTTGAGCAACCGCCATACCATATCCAGGAACAATGATTACCTCGCTGGCATCTTTTAACATACTTGCAACTTCTTCCGCAGAAGTAGCCGTAACCTCTCCTTCTTCCGCTTCTGCCGCAGCTCCGCCACCTGTACCAAAGCCTCCTAAAATTACCGCAAGGAATTTTCGATTCATAGCGCGACACATGATGTAACTCAAAATGGCACCGCTGGAACCTACTAATGATCCAACCACAATCAGTGCCGTATTACCTAACATGAAACCAGTGGCAGCAGCAGCCCATCCTGAATAACTGTTTAACATGGAAACCACAACCGGCATATCAGCTCCACCGATAGCCATGATCAAATGTATTCCAATAATGCCGGCAACCACTGTCATGTATACCAATGGCCATACGCCAGTGGCATGATTTTCAGCATTCAAAAATTCATAACCAAAATAAATACATATTAGTAACATGATTAAATTGAGCCAGTGCCGACCTGGCAACATTAGTGGTTTGCCACCAATGATTGCACTCAATTTTCCAAACGCTATGATTGAGCCAGTAAAGGTAATGATGCCGATGAAAACACCTAAGTAGACTTCGACTTCATGAATTACTTTTTCTGTACCAACAAAGTGTGAATTGGGATCCATATAGCTGGAAAAGCCAACCAACACAGCCGCAAGTCCCACCAAACTGTGAAAGCCGGCCACCAGTTCTGGCATTTGTGTCATTTCGACTTTTAACGCAACCGTAGCACCAATAATTCCACCAATGATCATGCACGGAAACATGATATGAAAATTTCCGACACTACCACTTAAAATTGTTGCACCTACAGCAATAATCATTCCTATGATACCGCAGAGATTTCCGCGGCGTGCAGATTCTTGATGACTCAATCCATTTAAGCTAAGAATAAAAAGAGCGCCAGCTGCTAAGTATGCTGCGCCTAACATTTGTGGGTTCATTATCATTTTCTTTCTTCCTTCTTATTCTTCTTTGCGGAACATTTGCAACATACGTTGCGTTACTGTAAATCCGCCACCAATATTTATCGATGCAATAAAAATTGAAAATGCAGCCATTCCTAAAATTACCGGTACGCTACTACCAATCTGTAACAGTGCACCAATAATAATTACGCTACTAATTGCATTGGTTACACTCATCAGTGGTGTGTGTAATGCAGGGGTTACATTCCAAACTACCCAGTAACCGATAAAACATGACAATACAAACACCGTAAAGTGTTGCATGAATTCAGCAGGAGCCGATCTACCTATCCACCACAAAATTAAAGCAGCAACTGCTAAGGTGATTGTAAAACCTAAACCAGTTTTCTTTTTTGGTTCTTCTGCAACAGGAGCTTCGGCTGGTTTAGCTTGTGCTGGAGCTGCAGATACGGCCAACGGAGGAGGTGGCCAAGTAATTTCACCTTGATTGATGACTGTAGTTCCTCGCACCACATCATCTTCCATATCTACCACCATGTTCCCGTCTTTTTCAGGAGTCATGTCATTTAATAAATGACATAAGTTGGAACCATAGAGTTGGCTTGCTTGAGTCGGCAAACGACTGGGTAAATCCATATATCCAATTAATGTAACACCATGTTTAACCGCAACTTCTCCTGGTTCAGTAAGTTCACAGTTACCGCCTTGTTCGGCAGCTAAATCGACAATCACGCTGCCTTCTTTCATTAATTCCACCATGTCGGCAAGAATTAATTTTGGTGCAGGTTTTCCAGGGATCAAAGCGGTAGTAATGATGATGTCTACTTCCTTGGCTTGTTCTCTAAACAATGCCATTTCAGCATCAATAAATTCTTTACTCATTACTTTGGCGTAACCGCCCGCAGTACCGCCTTCCTCATCTTCTTCAAAATCCAGTTCTAAAAACTGTGCACCCATACTTTCAACTTGTTCTTTTACTTCGGGTCGAGTATCAAATGCGCGAACAATGGCACCTAATCCGTTTGCTGTACCTACAGCTGCAAGACCCGCAACACCGGCACCAATTACCATGACTTTCGCTGGGGGTACTTTTCCAGCTGCGGTAACTTGTCCTGTAAAAAAGCGACCAAAATGATTTGATGCTTCAATCACTGCACGATAACCAGCAATGTTTGCCATAGACGATAAGGCATCAAGTTTTTGCGCTCGCGAAATTCGTGGTACAGAGTCCATGGCCAATACCGTAGCCTTGCGTGCTTTTAGTTGATCCATCAAGCCTTCGTTTTGTGCAGGCCAAATAAAACTAATTAACGTTCCACCTTCACGTAACAATTCTGATTCATGCAAACCAAGACTTGCATTATGTTCAGGTGCACGAACTTTAAGAATAATGTCTGAATCTGACCAAAGTTGTTTGGTGCCAGAAACTACATTTACACCGGCATCTCCATAAGCATTATCGGAAAAATTTGCACTAGCTCCTGCACCCGCTTCAATTGCACATTCATAGCCTAACTTTTGTAAACGCGCGGCAGTATCAGGAGTCATTGCAACACGACATTCATTCTCATGAATTTCATTTGGGACACCAATCTTCATATTTGATTGCCTCTTGAAAATTTTCTTAGATTAAAATTTTTGCAATTCCAATCCGCAGCACTCATCCAACATTGGTGATATGCCTGCCTTACTGGGTAAAGTAGCAAGAAGTATTTGGTTGGAATTTTGTTATAGTTATATTTTGTGTGCCGTATAGTATATAACTATATTGGTTAGAGCTATAAGAACGTTTTTACCTCACAAGAAATTTAGATTATTCCCTATCCTTTTGGGGTAGGCTGCTGCATTTAGAAGCAGTCTTTTTAATTTTTTCTACCCGTGCTTCCCAGCGCTTAAGAGCTTTGGCGTAGTAGTCATATACACAGGGATCACACCCCCGTTCACAACATTCATAAGGTTCGGGTTCTTTGGGCCGAGGAGGTAATTTAAGATCGGATTTGAAGTCAGAAGTACTCACTGTATTTCTAAATGTATTTAATTTGTGCTAACAGAATTTTCTATATAAAAGATAAGGTTATCGAATAACCAGCTTAGCATGGATGCCTGTGGCTCGTTCGAGATTGATCATATGACGCACGGCATTCATTCAGAAAATATTCCTAAACCGATAACTGGTGTGAAATTACAGGTGACGTATCCCTGTTGCAAAAAATTATTGCGGCTAAATCCCTACTTTTTTGGCAAAATGCTGTCTATACAGTACCTTATTAACGATGTCTCGATTCATCATCTGTAGCAACGAAAAACTAATCATCGTATGTATTTAGAATTTTTCGGAATTTCGGATAAACCATTCCAGATTACTCCGGACACACGCTTTTTATATCTTACCCAACGCCATCGCGATGGATTAGCGCATCTCCTCTATGGGGCCGATGAAGCCGGAGGATTTATTTTACTTACAGGTGAGGTAGGCACTGGAAAAACCATGCTATGTCGAAGTGTGCTAGAACAAATGCCAGAGCATGTGAATGTCGCATTAATTTTAAATCCTCGTCAAACCGCAAAAGAACTTATCGCCTCAATGTGCGATGAGTTAAAAATTCCGTACCGCAAGACATCTAACAGTATTAAGTATTTAGTCGACCGACTAAATTTATATTTATTAAAAAAACATTCACAAGGGAAACGAACTGTTCTGGTAATTGATGAAGCGCAAAATTTAAGTGCGGATGTTTTAGAACAGATACGACTGTTAACGAACCTAGAAGTTTCAACACAAAAACTTTTACAAATTATTTTAATTGGGCAGCCGGAACTACAGGCTATTCTTGCACGACCTGAATTACGTCAACTTTCTCAAAGAATTACTGCACGGTTTCATTTGACACCGTTATCAAATGAAGAGACTGTTGCCTATGTTCGTCATCGATTACAAATTGTTGGTATGCGAGGAGAGTTGTTTAGTAAGTCAGCGTTAAATATGGTGCATCGATTGTCAGGAGGCGTGCCACGCTTGATTAATAATATTTGTGAACGAGCGATGATGGGTGCGTATGCAGATAATGTTCATCGAATTGATCGAAATATAGTGCGTAAAGCGGCCAATGAAGTTTTACAACCAACGGAACGTTTACAACCTACACAGTGGGTTGCGGGAGGTGCTATTGCTGCAGGTACTGCAGCCCTACTTTTAGCCAGTTGGGGGTTTTTACCCAACACTTCACCAGACAGCTATGCAGTTGCAGAAAATGAAACTACAGTAAATGAAATTACCATTGAAGAGTCCAGTGTAAATAAAACCTTGGCTTCTGAAGCAATCACACAGGTAGATTCTACTCCTGTGGTTGAAAAACCTGTAGCCAAACAGCAAGTGGCAACGGTTATTGCGCCATCCAGTTATAAAAGTACAGTTCCGTATCAAGAAAAGTTTTTAGATCTTGTTAATAGTTCGGCGGTTATTGCCGACAATCATTCTGCGTTTACTGCTCTATTTAGTTATTGGGATGTGCGGTATGCAGATTTAACAGGAGATACAGCTTGTAAACGCGCAACATCGGCTAATCTCAATTGTATTTTTGGTAAAGCAGGTTGGAATAATATACGCCGTTATAACCGACCCGCAGTTTTGGAAATTATCAATGCCTCTGGTAAAAGAAAACAGGTAGTTGTCCTTAGTATGCAGGGCAAACAGGTCAATTTAAGTGTGGGTGGAATTATCGTTTCGGCTACCACAGATGAAATTGACCCCTTTTGGTATGGAAACTACTTATTATTATGGAGGCCGCCACCTGCAGGATCGAATGTGTTGAGAGAAGGGTTAATTAGTGCAGATGTTGGTTGGCTGCGTCAGCAATTGGACCAAATTGAAGGTAAGTCTGTTTTAGCCAATGAAAAAGTTAAACTCGAATTTGATTCCAATCTAAAATGGCGTGTAATGGAATTTCAGCGAGTTCGAGGCTTAGACGTTGATGGAGTGGTGGGTCGAGAGACCATGATAGAAATTAATACTGCAGTAAATGATCACTCCACCCCAGTGTTATGGCGCCAATCAAGTTAGCAAACAAAAATATCTATAGGTATACATCATGTCAATGATTCTCGACGCATTAACGCGTGCCGAACATGAGCGTCAACTTGAAAGTCAACCTGATTTAAATTTTGTTACTCCAGTTAAACAAAGAAAAACCAAGCCCAATAATACTGCGCTTTTAGTTGGGGTTGGGTTGCTTGTAAATGCTTTAGTACTTACGTTTTTTTTATGGCCGCAAGCTGAACAAAGTGAAATTGCAATTGTACAATCAACAGGTGAACTATCCCCAGTACGAGAAAAAAATGTGCAAGAAGTTGTCCCTACACAGATTCCTAAAGTAGCAGAGGTACCTGCACCCGTCAGTTCATCTGTTGCACAAAACAAGGTAGTAATTGATCAACAAGGAATACCTACACAGATGAGTTCTCCAGAACGCCCATTGGTAATGGAAGCGAGCAAACAAGTTACACCAGAAATGGATCGTCCATTAATTTATGAAGCAAAACACACGACAAATAAACCTGTAACACATACTAAAAAATCATCTAGTGGTAATGTATCCTTTTCAGCTACCGAATTAGATATTAATGGATCCGATAAGGTGCTTACACAAGCGCCAAAATTGTTGATTGATCAAGGTGCCCAGCAACCTTCACGTACACAAAGTTTAGTTCCTAAATTAAAAGATTTACCAGAATCATCGCGTTTGGCTTTAAATCAATATGAGATCAATGTGCATGTATTTGATGATAATCCGCAAAGACGCTTTGTACTAATTAATATGGATAAATATAAGCAAGGTGAACGAATTGCAAATAATGGCCCGTTAGTTGAAGAGATAACCAAAGATGGTGTAATCGTTGATTACGGAAATGGACGAGCATTATTACCACCGAAATAAATCACTTCACTATTTGCTAAACAGGGCGTATCTCTAAGCTAGCATGGCAATGCCAGAACCTTCTTTTAGTCTGCACTCGGATAATCTAGAACCCGAGACCTCCTCTGTAATCGCGGCCGTTGATTTAGGTTCAAATAGTTTTCATATGGTGGTAGCACATGATCATCATGGCCAGCTAAAAGTCATTGATAGAATTCGAGAAATGGTGCGCCTGGGCGCTGGCTTGGATGAATCAGGAAATTTAACAGAAGAATCACAACAACGAGCCATTGAATGTTTGCAACGATTTGGGCAGCGCATTCAAGATATGCACGCCGATTCGGTACGTGCTGTCGGCACTAATACTTTTCGTCGCGCTAAGAATCGAGCTGAATTTATACGCAAAGCCGAAGAAGCCTTAGGCCATCCGATTCAAATCATCTCTGGTATTGAGGAAGCACGATTAATTTATCAGGGAACGATACATTCAATCACCGGGCCCGATGGAAAATGGCTAGTTGTTGATATCGGTGGTGGGAGCACGGAATTAATTATTGGTGAGCAAGGCAAACCTATGTTGATGGAAAGTGTGCAAATGGGTTGCGTAAGTATTAGCACAAAATTTTTTCCTAATGGAGATTTGTCTAAGAAAAAATTTAAAAATGCACTAGTCGCTGCAAAATTACAATTACAACCCATTGTGTCTTCAGTTAAAGAATTAGGGTGGAATTATGTGGTGGGGACAGCAGGCACCATTCGTGCAATCAATACACTGGTGCGTGAACTTGAATTAAGTCAGCGTGGTATAAAACAAAAAGGAATTAACACGTTAATTAGCGAATTACAAGATGCAGGCCATGTAGATAAAATCCAGTTTAATTCTTTATCGAAAGAGCGAAGACCGGTATTTTCAGGTGGCTTGGTTGTGCTCAAGGCAATTTTCGATGAACTCAATATAAAAAAAATGGTTACAGCAGAAGGTGGGTTACGCGAAGGGTTGTTATATGATTTGGCAGGACGGATTCATCATCAAGATACACGTGATAGAACTGTTTATTCCTTAATGCGCCGTTTTCATGTTGATTTTAAGCATGCGACAAGAATTAAAAATTATGTATTACATTTATTAGAAAAGTTTAATTCTGTTTACAAGATTGATGATGAACTTGCGTATCAGTTTTTAATTTGGGCATCTGACTTACATGAAATTGGTTTAGACATTTCTCATTCACATTATCATCAACATGGCGCATATTTACTAAACAATGCAGATTTGCCTGGTTTTTCCTGGAATGAGCAAAGACTTTTAGCCTGCTTGGTAGGTAACCATAGACGAAAATTAAATTTAGAACTCATCGAACAGTTACCCAGCCAATGGACGGAGCAAGCGACACTTATGGTTATTATGTTGCGATTAGCAATATTAATTAATCGAGACCGTATTGCTAAGAATATGCCTTTAATAAGAATTAAGAATAAAAAGGATGTGTTGGAAATTTATCTTGATCCAGGTTGGTTACAGAAACACCCATTAACAAATGCTGAATTGGACCAAGAACAAAACTACTTAAAAGCGTTAACCAATATAAAAGTTAATATTTCACGTGACCATGCTGATTAAGTAGTGCTTCTTGCGCACTGTAGGCATTGTTGGATACATGTGAAGGTGAGGTATAATTACCATCCGATTGTAATATCCAAGCTTGTCGGTTATCTTTTAGATACATTTCCAATTCACTAATAATACGTCGTCGTAGTTTCAAATCTTCAATCGGCCAACACACCTCAACACGCCGGAAGAAATTACGATCCATCCAATCCGCACTTGAACAATATATTTTTGGATCTCCATCGTTATGAAAATAACAAACACGAGTATGCTCTAGAAATCGTCCAACGATGGAGCGCACTTCAATATTATCAGATATTCCTAATATTCCCGGACGTAAACAACAAGTACCGCGCACTATCAACTGAATTTTTACGCCTGCAGAAGAAGCTCGATATAAAGCAGTAATGATCTGTGGCTCAACCAATGCATTTACTTTGACAATTATCCGTGACGGTTTTCCTTGTTGAGCTAAAGCAATTTCCTTTTCAATTAGCTCAACCATCGATTTATATAATGTAAATGGTGCCTGTAATACAGTTTTTAAAGTTGGAGCTTTGGTAAAACTTGTAAGACTCAAAAACAGCTCATGTGCATCTGAAGTTAATTTAGAATCACAGGTAAACATGCCATAGTCTGTATAAAGACGTGTCGTTTTTTCATGGTAGTTACCGGTACCTAAGTGAGCATAACGCTTAATTTGATTGCCTTCGCGCCTCACTACTAAAATCATTTTGCCATGGGTTTTTTTCCCAACAATACCGTAGACCACATGCGCTCCTGCTTTTTGTAAGCGAGTTGCAAGGGAGATATTGGCGGCTTCATCAAATCTCGCCATCAATTCAATTACAACGGTAACTTCTTTTCCAGTCTGCGCAGCTTCAACCAAGTTATCGACAATCGGTGAAGTAGGTCCAGTTCTGTAAAGTGTTTGTTTAATCGCGAGTACTTTTGGATCAGCTGCAGCTTGTTTTACAAAATCTATAACAGGTGCAAATGATTGATAAGGATGATGTAATAAAATGTCACCCTGTTGAATTAAATTAAATATATCTGCACCAACGCTATAGTTTTGTGGCAGGCCAGAAGTAAACGAAGGATATTTTAAATCAGGGCGATCTACTAAATCATATGTTTGAATAAGTCGATTTAAATTTACAGGCCCATTTACTTTATATAGATCAACTTCTTGTAAAGAAAATTGTTGCAATAAGTAATTAATAAGCTCTTCAGGGCAATTGTCTGCCACTTCTAGTCGGACAGAGTCGCCGTATTTTCTAGATGCAAGCTCGCCTTCCAAGGCATGCATTAAGTCATCTATTTCTTCATCATCTAAAAACAAATCACTGTTTCTGGTTACACGGAATTGATAGCAACCTTGAATTTGTAAACCTTCAAAAAGTTCATTAACAAATGCATGCATTACTGAAGAAAGAAATACATAACTTTCACCTGCTTGATTATTTAATTCATCCGGTAAGCGAATTAGACGAGTTAAAGATCTGGGGGCTTGTACTACTGCAAATTCTCCCTCACGACCGTAAGCATCTAAGCCTTCAAGTTGTAAAATAAAATTTAAAGACTTATTGATGATACGAGGAAACGGATGCGCCGGATCTAACCCTAAAGGACTTAAAACGGGTTCAACTTCATCTAAGAAATATCGGCGTAACCATGTACTTTGTTCAATATTCCAGTCTTCACGTGCAATAAAGTGAATATTTTGTTGTTCAAGTTCTGGTCGTAATTCTTCGTTAAACACGCGATACTGTTCGGCCACTAATACAGATGCATCTTCATGGATTTGTTTTAATAATTCGCGCGGACTGGTTTTGTCAGCCGTAATATGACCAATATTCAGCTCAATATGTTGTTTTACCCCACCAACACGAATTTCAAAAAATTCATCAAGATTAGTACAAGAAATACATAAAAACTTAAGACGTTCTAGTAACGGTGTAGAACGATCACGTGCTTGTTCTAAAACGCGTTGATTGAACTTCAATAAACTGAGTTCACGATTGATATAATAATCAGCAAGACTGAAATTACGCTCATCCATACTTATATTTAGTGGTTATGGGTACGGGATTATTATAGTTTAAACAATAAGTTAGCTAAATAGGTATCAGTCCGGTGGTAGCGAATGGATGGTAAATTGATGATATTTCATCAATTTTTTCACAGGACTAACTAGAAATTGGGCTTAGATGGGATTTAAATATTTGTGATGCTTTCTCCCAAGTAAATTCATGGGCTTGCTGTAAGCAATTCTTAGGATCTAGTTCCAGTGCATTGAGTGCAGCTTGTTTTAAGTCATCATTTAAACAGCCTGTCACACCATTTCTTACTACATCAATCGGGCCTGTAACTGGAAAAGCAGCAACAGGAACTCCACATGCCATGGCTTCTAGCATCACGATTCCAAAGGTGTCGGTTTTGCTTGGGAATACAAAAACATCGGAAGCAGAAATATAGCGCGCTAATTCTTCATCAAACTTGTAACCAACAAATTTTATTTTTTTATATTTATTGCTAAGTTCATCATAGGCTGGGCCGTTTCCAATTACATATTTGGTTCCTGGTAAATCTAAGTCTAAATAAGCTTCAATGTTTTTTTCAACGGCAACACGTCCTACATAGGCCCAAATAGGTCTTGGGTCATTTAGAAAGTTTTTATCATAAGGTGTAAATACTTCTGTATTTACACCTCGTGGCCAACGCACTAAATTTTTAAATCCACGTGAAACTAACAAGTTTTCCTGACGTTGTGTGCCGACCATGGTGCGCTGTGCTAATCCATGAAACCAACGAAAAAAAGCATAAGATGTCTTTAAAGGAATCGGGAAACGCTCTTTTATATATTCTGGAAATTGTGTGTGATATGAAGTTGTAAACGGCCAGTTATATTTTTTGCAAATTGAGCGTGCTGCTAATCCCATGGGACCTTCTGTTGCGATGTGTATGGCATCCGGTTTGAAGGACTGCAAAGAAGACTTGAGTTTGCTTTTTGGGTTTAGTGCCAGTCGAATTTCCGGATAGGTAGGACAGGATACTGACTTAAAACAATTAGGCGTAAATACTTCTACAGAATTACCTAATTTATTTAAAGTTTCTTGAGTTGTGCGTAGGGTTGTAACAACGCCATTAACCTGTGGTTCCCAGGCGTCGGTAACGATGGCAATTTTCATGCAGCGCGTTTTGTAATTCTGTCTTCAAAAGTATCTGGTATGTTATCTGAGTCTTCTTGTTTTTCTGTCCACTTAATTAAATGTAGCTCGCCATCATGTGTTTCAATCAATGCCGTGCAACTTTCTACCCAATCACCATCGTTACAATACAGTACCCCATTAATTTCAGTGATTTGTGCATGGTGAATGTGGCCACAGACTACACCATCTAATTTGCGATCAGCCGCAACACTAGTAACTGCATTTTCAAAGCTACTAATGTAATTAACTGCGTTTTTAACTTTATGTTTTAAATGTGCTGCAAGTGACCAATAGGGGAAATTAAAAAGCTTACGAAAGAAATGCACATAAACATTAATGCGTAATAACAGGTCATAGGCATGGCTACCAAGACTAGCTAAAAAACGGCTGTGTTTAACAATACTGTCAAATTCATCTCCATGTAGAAGCAGTAAGCGTTTTCCATTAGCCGTGGTGTGAATGTATTCGCGGTGAATTCCTACATTGCCAAAAACATTTCCACAATGTTCTCTAAACAGTTCGTCGTGATTGCCGGGGATATAAATTACTTTGGTGCCGTGTTTGGCTTTACCTAAGATCGTGCGTAACACATTGTTATGGGCTTGGGGCCAATAAAAATTTCTCTTCAGACTCCAACAGTCAATGATATCGCCAACTAGAAATAGATTTTCACTTTGTACAGAATGTAAGAAATTCAGTAACAACTCGGCCTCACACCCACGAAATCCAAGGTGCGTATCAGATATCCATATGCTGCGTACGGAATTTGGATGGATAGATGTAATATCGCTCAAACTGGTATTTCCCTATTCCATATAGTCTGTGAGCAAATTGTTACAAACTTATGCAATATTTATTAAAAATTAGTTAAAAGATAAACGATATCTTTTTGTTTATAAAAGGAAAAAATTTAATATTACTGTAACCTCCCTATCACGAACTGTTCATATTTTGACCATATTGTTTGATCCTCAAAGGACAATGTTGGGACAGTATCAGTGGAATACAACTCTAAGACAGCGGATTGGTTTGAGCGTATTGAACAGATCGAATTACCCATATGCGCATATTTCAACCGCGCAAATAATTACCGATCGTTAAATCGATTTTTTAAATTGATCAGTCGACTTGGTGATGGCGTGTTTTGGTATAGCTTAATAGCTGCCACTGTTATTTATTATGGGCAAACCGCCATTGTGCCAGCATTGCATATGTTAATTACGGGTGTAATTGGAGTTGTGATTTACAAAATTTTAAAAGAGCGTCTGGTTCGTGAACGTCCATTTATTTCTCATGAAATAATCGTTTGTGATTCTCGTGTATTAGATCATTACAGTTTTCCATCGGGGCATACTTTGCATGCAGTGAGTTTTAGTATTCTTTTGGTTTTCTACTATCCAGGATTGTTTTGGGTTGCTGCTCCATTCGCGATGTTAGTCGCACTTTCTAGATTTATATTAGGGCTACACTATATTAGTGATGTTGTTATCGGTGCTTTAATCGGCGCATCACTTGCTTATACAAGCCTGCAATATAGTATTATTTAATACTAAAAATAGTTTTCATATAAAACTAAGCTCCAAACAATAACTAAAATAGTAAGGCTGACAAATACGGCAGCCGAACCAATATCTTTGGCGCGTTTTGACAATTCATGTTGTTCATCACTGATGCGATCAATTGCAGCTTCCACAGCCGTATTGAAAAGTTCAGTAATTAATACAATAAATACAGGTAATACTAATAGTACTATTTGAGTTATATTTTCACCCAGCCAAAATGCGGTTGGAATAAGAACAATGGCCAATAAAACTTCTTGTCTGAAAGCTTCTTCATTTTTCCATGTTAAATAGAGTCCAGACATGGAATAAAAAAACGCATTATAAATACGCTTTAAACCTTTATGAGATGTGTTTGCCATTTTAGGTTTTATGTATGTATAAACGAAAATGTAATTCTTTATGTTAAGATTGTTTTAGAGCTGAGTCACTAACAATGAAAATATATTCTACATTTTTTGTTTTACTCTTTTTAGTGTCATTTGTTTATGCAAATGAAAAAAGAATAATTTATAATTTTGAATACGGTATTTTTACTCAAGGCTCTAAAGATTTTGAAGAAGGCGATAAAACCATTACGTCCGATGGGCCGCTTGAAAAAACAACACTCATTGAAGCAAAGCTGGGTACTAAATTTGGCATTCGTTATTGGCTTTCACGGGGTAACTTTAAAGAAAAGCCAACACTTCATTTAATTTATCTTGTACCTACTATGATCGACCCGAAAACGGGAGAATACATCGATAAAATTGAAATTCTTCAGGAAGACTCCAAGTTAGATTATGAGCATACGATGGCGTTTGAATTTGTACAGAATTATGAGTTGGTACCTGGTGAATATCAATTTTATGTTTTTCATGAAAATCAAAAACTGCTAGAGCAAGTTTTTCAAGTTGAAGTGCAATAAAAAAGCCACTCTTAGAGTGGCTTTTTTATAATTTTATTGATATTTAAAACGCATATTGCGCGCGAAAGGATATGGCATCGCCATCTTCTTCACCTAATGAATCAAGTGTTGGGTTGTCAAACCCGTCACCACCTCCACCGAACTGGAGGTTATCTGAATCAAACATTAAATAATTTAGAGAAAAACGTACATTCGTATTCGGATACCAGTTTAGCCCTAACGTTGTTATATCGTACTTACCATCTCCATTTGGGTTGTCATCGATATCAACTTCGCCATCTTCATATTTTGCAAATACTTCCCATGCACCGATGCTGCGTTTTGGTTTTGGTTTGTCAAACTTACTGTTACTAGTTTTGTAACCGCGTGACTCTCCAGTTAAAAAGTAAGAACCTAATACATAATACCCTTCTGATTCTACATCAGCTTCAATAGTATCTGGGTCAAGATCATCATCTGCTGCATCAAAGTCAGCCATAAGGTATTCACCTTGTAATGAGATTGGCCCATACGTGTAGGCGCCCTCTAAACCAAATTGGTCTGCATCTTCAACAAGCACATCATTTCCAGCTGTTGGTCGAGCACCAATCGTATGCACAGTAAATCGACTTCGGAAATTCTGGTCAGTTCCTTCATTCCCGAAATCACGCACAGCATAGGAAGCACCTAAATGTGCAAAATGTGTCTTTTCTTCTTGATTCCCAAATAGGAATCTATTTGCAACTCGCGCGGCAACACTATAAGTATCGCTTTCATCGTTATCTTCTTCGCCTTCATCAATTAAATGAAGTTGTGCCGATAAATTGTCCCACATTCCATGTACTCCAACTTGAAAATCAGGTTTACCGCGTAAAAAATTACCAAAACTATAGATTGCAGATCGTTCTATTGTTGTTACCCATTTATCACTGGTCAGTTGTTCAAGACTGACAGGTACTTTTAATCTTCCAAGTATTAATTGTAGATTATTAAATCCTGTATAACGTATAGACGCACTGTCAATTGATGCTTCCGCAGCATCATCGTCGACATCTATCGTAAAATCATAAGCCCAATCTTTTCCACGTGTGCCTTTGGCGGTTATCCGAGTTCTACGCCATTCAGATTCACTTCCGGAGTCGCCAGGATCTGTGACACCGGCATTATATGCCCCATCATAATAGTCAAAATCATATTGAATAAATCCACGCAATGAAAAGCTATTGCCATTATCCGATTTAACTTTAAGGCCTCCCCCAGTAGTGGATATCACTAATTCTTCTTTTGATGTTACAGCACCTGCGTGGATAGCTGAGCACATCCCAAAAAATGTAATTAAACTTATAACACCAACTAAAAATATTCTACGCCTCACAGGGCCCTCCCAAAATTTACTAAAAATTAATTAAGAAGCGTGTAATCTTGGGGAATATCTGTGAAATCTGTATGAACAAATTATTACAAATTTGTTACAAAGCAATGGGAGTAAAATAAGTTTTGAATTGGACAACAAGTGGATTTGGGAAGAGATGTTTGTTTGAAGTTGAGTTTTGTCGCCAAATTTTACTCAATTCTTGCAAATGCAATGTAATTTAATAGTTTTGTAATATTTGCAGAAAATAATGTAGTTAATCCACTTACAGGTTTACAATTATGCATAATCAATTTGTTGTTCAAGATACCCACTTTCCAAAGACTTCGATAATGAGCAATAAAAGAATACTTTTGGTTGAAGATGAGCTGTCCATTCGAGAAATGGTGTCTTATGCGCTTGGCCAGGAAGGCTATACCACCGATGAAGCTGAAGATGGAGCGAGTGCAGAATCTACTATTGCAAATCACATTCCCGATTTAATTTTGCTGGACTGGATGTTGCCGGATGTAAGTGGTTTGGAATTATTACGTCGGTGGAAACGTAATGAAACGATGCAAGAAATACCTATCATCATGCTAACGGCGCGGGTGGAGGAGCGAGACAAAATTGATGGTTTGGATTCTGGGGCGGATGACTACATTACAAAACCATTTTCGATAAAGGAGCTGTCGGCACGAATTCGCTCGGTTTTGCGCCGTGGTACCGGAGTGTTGGAAAATGAAGTAAAAATTGGTCCAATTCTGCTGGACATAAATGCTCACCGAGTCTCCATAAATGAGCAGTCGATAAGTATGGGCCCAACCGAATTTCGGTTACTTGAATTTTTTATGACACATGCGGATCGAGTATACACCCGCACACAGTTGTTAGATTATGTATGGGGCCGTAACATGTACGTGGAAGAACGCACGGTTGATGTGCATATTGTGCGTTTGAGGAAAATTTTAAAACCATTTAAATGTGATCAGATGATTCAAACAGTACGTGGTTACGGCTATCGTTTTTCAGCGAATATGTGATGTCATTTAGTGCATGGTTATCTGAACTTAATCGAATCCTAATCGTTTTCATCCCTGCGGTATTTATTGGTCTTCTAACAGGCTACCTACCACTTTTTTTTATACTTGGACTTATCATCTACGGATTATGGACCGCGGCACAGCTAGACATTTTAAAAAGGTGGCTTGATTCTGGAGCAGTTATAGAAGAAGCACCAGAGTTTTTAGGTATTGCAGATCATCATGTAACAGGAATTGTGGATTTACAAAAAAATAATCTACATACTCAAAATAATTTAGAAGAATTAATTAGCCAATTTAATGCCATGATATCTGCTATTCCAGATGCAGTTGTCATCATGACTTCCGCTGGTGAAATTATTACTGCAAATGAAGCTGCGCATTATTTGCTTCAAATTGATACGAATGTAGATGCTCATAATCGTATTACACAATTAATTCGTAACCCATCGTTTATTGATTATTTTTCATCAGCAAAATTTGACGAGCCACTAGAAATTCGTGGTGTGACTGCAAATGAACCTGAACTTAGTTTGCGAATAATTTCATTTGGAGATGATAAATTAGTGCTGATTGCCCAGGATATGACTCAAACTGCGCGAATTTATGAAATGAGGCGTAGCTTTATTTCTAATGCATCACATGAATTGCGCACACCTCTGACTGTAATTTTGGGTTATTTGGAAACCTTAGAAACACAACAAGATTTACCGCAGAACTGTATTTCAGCAATTCAATCCTCAGTTTTTCAAGCGCAGCGCATGAAGCAGCTGGTAGAGGACTTATTAACCCTGTCACGTCTTGAATCACGAGCAACCATTGCCCAAGAAACTGATTCAATACCAGTTGTATCGTTAATTGCAGAAGTCGTAAGTGAGGCAACACATGCTACTCAATTTACAAATCACATAATAAAAGAACAAATAGAAACAGATGCAATGCTGGAAGGTAATTTACAGGAAATTCATAGTGTCATTTCCAATCTGGTTAACAATGCAATTAAACATACAGAACCCGGAACCAGTATCACAATATGTTGGAAATTAACTAGTGAGAATTATGCTGAACTTATTGTTGAAGATGATGGAAACGGAATTGCGCCAGAACATATAGACCGATTGACAGAACGTTTTTATCGAGTAGATGTAGGGAGATCACGTGAAAAAGGTGGTACCGGGTTGGGTTTGTCAATTGTGAAACATGTTGTAAACCGTCATGAAGGTACTTTAAGTATAGCCAGTGAACAGGGAGAGGGATCTACATTTACCTGTCAGTTCCCACCTTCGCGATTGATAATCAATGGTGAAAACCTTGAAAATCAATAGTTTATATTGTCACAAAATTGTAATAATTTACCCATATGCTTGTAATACGCATAATCGATAGTGGCCTTGTAAATTGTAATTAGCAATCATTTAGGAGTTAAATTTCATGAAATTGTTTTTTAATAAAATTTATCTAATTTTCTTTGCATCATTATTTTTTGTGACTACATCGGTCACTGCTGAATTAAAAGTTGATGCAGAGTTAGGGGACTATGCTGCTACTAGTGGCGTGTCTGGAAACTTATCCAGTGTGGGTTCGGATACTCTGGCAAATTTGATGACTTTATGGGCTGAAGAGTACAAACGCTTTTATCCGAATGTGAACATTCAAATTCAAGCTGCAGGTTCTTCTACTGCGCCACCTGCTTTAACAGAAGGCACTTCAAATCTTGGTCCCATGAGCCGCAAAATGAAAGACAAAGAGCTTGCATCCTTTGAGAAAAAATTTGGCTACAAGCCTACTGCAATTCCAGTAGCCATTGATGCGCTTGCGGTATATGTCCACAAAGATAATCCAATTGAAGGAATGTCTATCGAACAAGTAGACGCTATTTTTTCCAACACTCGAAAGTGCGGAGGAAATTCTGATGTGAATACCTGGGGTGATCTAGGGTTGGAAGGTAACTGGGCAAAACGCGATATACAGCTATTTGGCCGAAATTCAGTATCTGGCACCTATGGATATTTTAAGAAAAAGGCTCTATGTAAAGGTGATTTTAAATCTACAGTAAACGAGCAACCGGGCTCTGCATCAGTAGTGCAATCGGTTACATCTTCATTGAATGGAATAGGATATTCTGGAATTGGTTATAAAACATCGGGTGTTAAAGCCGTAGCTCTTTCTAAAACTGCAGATAAAGAAAAAATTGATGCCACACGTGAAAATGCAATTTCAGGCGACTATCCTCTAGCTCGTTTTTTATATGTGTATGTAAATAAAGCACCTGGAAAACCACTCTCTCCTCTAGAAAGCGAATTCATTCGAATGGTGTTATCGACACAGGGACAGGAAGTTGTGGTTAAAGATGGATATATACCATTACCATCGAAAGTCGCGGCAAAAGCGTTGGCTTCCATAGATATTGATCAAACAGCTATGCAAGTAAGTGCAAACCAGTAATTACATGCCATACGATTTATAATAAAAATAACACTACATGCAGGCTTGTAGACGTACATGCATGCTACTAACTCTTAAAGCCCTGCTGTAGCAGGGCTTTTTTTGCGAAAACTGTGTACCATGTATATTTATAAATTCGGCATACAATAATTAACAATAAAAATGTCAGAAAGTTCAGAATCTTCTAAAGTAGTTGTTCCTGAACCACTAGTATTTAATCAAGCATTATGGCGTAGACGCTCCATTAAGGATTTTCTTGCGCGACAATTTGTAGGTGCAGGCGGAATCGCGGTTATTGCATCCATCATCCTAATTTTTTTGTTTTTATTTGCTGTTGTATTCCCTTTGTTTAAAGGTGCAAGTTTGCATGATATTACTAGCTATCGTTTAAAAACAGCAGAGAATGCCGAAACACTTATTTATTCAATTGAAGAACAAGCCGAAATTGCGATGCGTTTGGATGGCAATGGCGTTGTAAGCTTTTTTGATATAGATAACGGAGAAATTATCACGAATGAAAATTTATTACATGATAAAGAAAATGTATCTAGCTGGACTCTCATAAGTTTAGAACAAAATAGAATTGGTTTAGGTTTAAATACAGGGAAGGTTTTAATTTTTCAACATGAGTACACCTCGACATATAAAGATAATAAAAGAACGATTGTTCCTAAAGTGACATTTCCCTATGGAAATGCACCGATTGATCTTGAAATTGGAGAGCAAAGTCTGCTTGGTTTGGCTATAGGTGATAATGAAGAAGGTATTACGTTTTTTGTTACCACAGAAAATCACACGAGATTAGTAAACTTTGAAAAACAATCTTCATTTCTGGACGAAGATGAGTTTACACTTGAACAAACCAGTCAAGTAATACTTCCATATTCTGGAATTCCCAAAAATGCATTACTATCTCCCGAGCGGGAATGGTTATATCTGCTTAATGACAAAGGATCGATTTCATTGTTTGATATACGTTCTAAGGAAGAGCCCACACATATTGAAGATGTAGTTGTTCTAGATGAAGGGCATGTTCCAACTGAATTTGAATTTTTATTAGGTGGAATTTCACTTTTGTTGGGAGATGATAAAGGAAATATTCATCAATTATTTTTAGTACGAAGTGATGATGGTAGTTATCATTTAACACCTATCAGAATTTTTAAAAGTGGTAATTCAAAAATTACTAGCATTACCAGTGAGCAACTTCGCAAAGGATTTTTGGTAACTGATATTGAAGGTAACGTATCAATATTTCACACTACAGCATCAAGACATCTGCTTACGCAAAATATTACAAATGGAGCTCTCAAGAATTTAGGTATTGCTCCACGCAGTGATAAATTAATAATCGAAGACGATGCTGGTGATATCCATGTATTAAAATTAGATAGCGAACATCCTGAAGCCTCTTGGAGTTCCATTTGGGGCAAAGTTTGGTATGAGAGTTATGAGGAGCCAGATTACATATGGCAATCTTCTTCTGCTTCAAGTGATTTCGAACCCAAATTCAGTCTTACGCCATTAACCTTTGGCACCTTTAAAGCGGCTTTCTATGCCATGTTGTTTGCTATGCCGTTAGCCATTTGTGGCGCCATATTCACCGCTTATTTCATGGCGCCAAAAATGCGCAGCGTGGTGAAACCCACCATTGAAATTATGGCAGCACTGCCAACTGTAATTTTAGGATTTTTAGCAGGCTTATGGTTAGCCCCCTATGTAGAATTAAATTTACCTGGGGTGTTTACCGTTTTGTTGCTGGTTCCCCTAGGTGTTTTTGCTGCAAGTTATGTTTGGTGGAGAATTCCGGAAGAACTAACCAGTAGAGTAACGGATGGATGGCAAGCGGCATTGCTCATTCCCGTAGTATTATTTTTTGCTTGGATTAGTTTGTTATTAAGCCCTTGGCTGGAACAAGTTCTATTTGATGGCAATGTTCGCCTTTGGTTAACCGATAGCATGGGTATCGGTTATGATCAGCGAAACGCTTTAATTATTGGCATCACCATGGGTTTTGCGGTGATCCCTATCATATTCTCCATCTCTGAAGATGCCGTATTTAGTGTGCCCAAACATTTAAGCTCGGGTTCACTAGCCTTAGGCGCTACACCTTGGCAGACATTGGTACGAGTGGTACTGCCTTCGGCGAGTCCTGGCATATTTTCGGCCACTATGATCGGACTCGGTCGAGCCGTAGGGGAAACTATGATTGTATTAATGGCGACCGGTAATACACCTGTAATGGACTTTAGTATTTTTGAAGGTATGCGAACCTTATCGGCGAATGTTGCTGTGGAGTTACCCGAGTCTGAAGTGGATAGTACACATTATAGAGTGTTGTTTTTGGCATCTTTAGTTTTATTTATTTTCACATTTTTCTTTAACACTATCGCAGAAATAGTGAGACAAAGCTTACGTGAAAAATATAGCCAACTTTAATTTTTAAATATCGTGTCTACAGATAAAAAAATTCATAAAGATCCGTTTTATAAATCCGGCATTCCCTGGATTTGGTTAAACGCAGGTGCTGTTTCGATAAGCATGATTATGGTTATCGGTTTGCTTGTGTTAATTGCGGTACGAGGTTTAGGGCATTTCTGGCCGAAGACGGTTTATGAAATTGAATATGATAATGGCAACGAATTCGTTCAAATAGTAGGTGAGCGAGTAGAAACTGAGAAAGTTCCACTGCAGCGAATTCTTGAATCCGGCATTAAAGTTAATAGTGAAGAAGAATTTATAGAACGAAGTTTAATTAAAGTTGGAAACCGCAAGTCACTTGGCATAGATTTCATGTTAATTGTAAAACCAAATGAATTAAGTGTTTCAAAACCTGAAAATATTTTAGTTTTAGAGCGTACACAGTGGGGAAATTTTTACGGACATTTACAATCAATTAAAGAAAAAAACCAAGTCTTAAATTTAGATGCAAATACAAGATGGCAGGATTTGGATGCAAGACTTCTTAGAGTATCTGAATTAAGAGAAAGAATTGAACATATTGAAAAAGTAGAAATTGGACGCATTAATTACAACATCGAAAAATTACGTTTAGCGAAACGTAAGTTAGAGCTAGAAAATATAACTGACGAAACTAAATATATTGCAATAAAAAAGAAACAGGCAGAATTGGATGCAGAATATGGCGAATTAAAACAAGAGTTAAACTTACTATATTCTGAAATATCTAGAGATAGCCTTACTGCCAACATAATGAATGGCAGTGAAGTCGAAATTAAACTTGCAGATGTTGTGAAAGCTTATCGTCCAAACTCAATGAGTGTTGGCGAAAAAATTCTTTTTTATATTAAGACATTTTGGGGCTTTATCACTGAAGACCCGCGTGAAGCAAATACAGAGGGAGGAATTTTCCCTGCGATCTTTGGAACAGTATTAACAGTGTTGATAATGTCAATTGTTGTGATGCCGTTTGGAGTTGTTGCTGCAATTTACTTACGTGAGTATGCCAAACAGGGTTTCTTCACACGACTGGTCCGCATATCTGTAAATAATTTAGCGGGTGTTCCTTCCATTGTGTATGGCGTATTCGGCTTGGGATTTTTTGTTTATGTGGTTGGCGGCAGTATTGATGAATTGTTTTACCCAGAAGCATTGCCAGCACCTACTTTTGGATCAGGCGGATTGCTATGGGCTTCTCTTACCTTGGCATTACTTACAGTTCCTGTAGTCATTGTTGCTACTGAAGAAGGCTTATCGCGAATACCCAGATCAATAAGAGAAGGGTCTTTAGCGTTGGGGGCAACCAATGCCGAAACATTGTGGCGCACTATTTTGCCGATGACCAGCCCTGCCATTATGACAGGACTAATATTGGCCATTGCACGCGCAGCAGGAGAAGTAGCACCACTTATGTTAGTAGGCGTGGTGAAGTTGGCACCCTCTTTACCTTTAGATGGAAATGCTCCATTTATTCATCTGGAACGAAAGTTTATGCATTTAGGTTTTCACATATACGATGTTGGTTTTCAAAGTCCAAATGTGGAGGCCGCTCGACCGCTAGTGTATGCCACTGCACTGATTCTAGTAATTGTAATCGTAATTTTAAATCTAGCAGCAATCTATACTAGAAATCATTTACGCGAAAAATATAAAGATTTAGAGCAAAACTAATAGCGACATAATTGTACTATTTTACTAAACATGTAAAGCTGTATCGGAGTTAAGGAATAATGACCATGGCGACACCGAAAATTTCTCAAGATGTGTTACTCAGTAATGAGGGACAAAAAATTGAGAATGAAACTCCTTGTTTTGAATGTAAGGATTTTGGTCTTTACTATGGAACTGCACAGGCATTAAAAGGAATCGAATTAGTCATTCCTGAAAAACGTGTTACTGCATTTATTGGTCCCAGTGGTTGTGGTAAGTCAACATTATTGCGCTGTATGAATCGCATGAATGATCTTATCGATACTGTGAGCCTAGAAGGTCAAATGCTTTTGCATGGTGAAGATATAAATAAAAAGTCTGTAAATGTTGCCGAGCTACGTCGTAAAGTTGGAATGGTGTTTCAAAAACCAAACCCTTTTCCGAAAACCGTTTATGAAAATGTTGCTTATGGATTACGGCTGCAAGGAGTAAATAAAAAACGAGTTTTAGATGAGCGTGTTGAATGGGCCTTAAAAGGTGCAGCGTTATGGGAAGAAGTTAAAGATCGTTTACAAGATAATGCATTTGGTTTATCAGGAGGACAACAACAAAGGCTAGTAATTGCAAGAGCCATTGCCATTCAACCCGAAGTTATTTTATTAGACGAACCAGCATCTGCACTGGACCCAATTTCGACACTAAAAATTGAAGAGCTCATTATTGAGCTAAAGAAAAATTATACAGTGGTGATTGTTACACATAATATGCAACAAGCTGCTCGCGTATCAGACTTTACTGCATTTTTATATCTGGGCGAATTAATTGAATTCGACTCCACAGATAAACTCTTTACAAACCCATCTGAAAAACAGACAGAAGATTACATTACAGGTCGTTACGGGTAACAAAAAGGCATAAAATTTTAATTTGAGGTAACCATGGTTTATCAAGATATTGGGCAACACATATCCCATCAATTTGATGAAGATTTAGAATCATTACGCAGTAAAGTGTTAAACATGGGGGGTTTGGTTGAAAAACAAGTTGATAATGCTTTGCTTGCGCTTACCCGTTCTGATAGTAGTTTGGCAGAAGAAGTGGCTACGAGTGATTACCAAATCAATGCAATGGAAGTTTCGATTGATGAGGAATGCACGCAAATTATTGCGCGACGTCAACCCGCTGCAAGTGATTTACGCTTGGTCGTTACAATAATTAAGACTATTACAGACCTAGAACGCATTGGTGATGAGGCAGAAAAAATTGGTGCACATGCCGTAAAACTTGCGAGTGTGGAGCGTACCCCTACCTATTTTCTAGAATTGAAGCATTTAGGCGAAAGTGTTCGCAAAATGGTGCATGATTGTTTAAATGCATTTGCACGTATGGATGCTGATAGTGCACTTGCCGTCGCACAGGGCGATAAAGAAATTAATAATGAGTATGACGCATTGGTACGACAATTAATTACACATATGATGGAAGACCCTAGAGCTATTAAACGATCCTTACGTGTCATGTGGTGTGCGAGATCATTGGAGCGAATTGGAGATCACGCCAAAAATATTTGCGAGTACATAATTTACACAGTAGCAGGAAAAGACATTCGTCATACCAGCATACAAATAAAAGAATAATTTCACTGTAATCCTACAATTCGTTCTATTATCTTAGCTAAATCAATATTTTGACTGCTTTGAATTGGGTCGAACAGTAAAGAAACTCTTGATAAGCGCTTTATTCCCTGGAAATAATGAATTATGGTTAGTTCAGTATTTGATACTGAAAATATAACCATAACTAAAATACAGTTTTTAAGTTCACTTAAATCATTTTAATAAGTCATAAAATTTAGGAGCGAGTTCAAATGCGTAATTTATTTATTCTTCTTTTTATATCTGTATTTTTCTTTGCATGCAGTAAGGACGATGCAGAAGAAATGATGGACAGTGCAACGGATGCAGCAGAAAACGCAATGGAAAAAGCAGGTGAAATGGCAGAAGATGCTGCAGATGCCACTATGGAAATGGCAGAAGATGCTGCAGACGCTGCAGAAAATATGGTAAAGGGTGATGGAAGTGGTCCTACGGTCGAGCCATTACCAGACTGGGATTCGTTACCACCGATTGAAGAAGTTTTTGCTGAAGGTGGCGATACTGAAATGGAAAACGAAACTAAAGCTGAATAATTAAAATATTTAAATTAGTTAGGAGATTGTAATGGGAATTCTATCCTGGATTGTTATGGGTGGTATTGTGGGCGTGATTGCGAAACTCATTATGCCGGGTAAAGATCCGGGTGGAGTTATCATTACTATCTTACTTGGTATCGCAGGAGCTTTTGTCGGCGGTTATATCAGTACCTTGCTGGGTTTTGGCACGGTAACTGGCTTTAATCTTATAGGCTTAATTATAGCCGTCGGTGGTGCTTTATTGCTGCTTATTGTATATCGAGTCTTAAAAGGCAAGCCTGTGTAACCTTATAAAGTTTCTAAACGTTTGGAAGACTAGCCAAACGTCTTTGGTCTGTAGTAGTGAATCCTTGCTAAGAGAGTCATGCAACATATTTCCTGCAGTCGACATGTGTTAGTAAGTAAATGCAGCGAGCTCTTGGAACAAAAAGAGCAACACCAATTTCAGTCCTTTGCCGAAATTTTGAATGCCTATATTCATTTTAAAACGCAAAAAAATCTCGAATTGATGAAACAGGCCTATGCCTATTTTAGTCCTAATCAAGATACCGAAGTTTATCCAAAACTAAATCAATCTGAAAAAGATCAACAAGCCTCAATTCTTGCAGACACATTTCGAAATATTCTTCTAAATGCAAACTATAAAGAATTAACAGATCAAGACATTAAAGAAGCACTAAACCAGTCTTCGTTGGTGGAGGTAAATACAGATGTCGAACTTGAAGACTATGAACGCATCCTGTGTTTTTATCGTGGGAATAGTGAAAAGCAAGTTACTATCAAGTTAAAGTATTTTAGAGAAAAAGAAATACAATTTGAAAGTTATGACAATGTAGCTTTGCTACTGCAAATTAAACCGCAAAGTTATTTTGACGAGAAAGGAACTGATGATGAAGAGTTAAATTTTAAGCCTGGCAAAACATATTTATATCTTTATAAAGATATTCCACATTTTGATTTAGAACTGTTGTTTCCTAATGTAAAAATCAGCATGAATTTTAAGGATAAACTCATGTTGTTAGTGCCAGCAGTCGGTGCTGCAATCCCTATGTTAATTAAAGTATTGCCTGCCATTACGGTATTAGTAGGGGCATTGGCATTTGTAATTTTCGGTTTAGATTTGGGTGGTGAATTTAACGTTGATATAAATAACCCAAAAGCAGTGTATCCGGTACTCATTACAGTATTGTCAGCCTGTGTAGCATTGGGTGGGTTTGCTGCCAGGCAGTATATTAAATATAAAAATAAACGCCTACAGTTTTTAAAAAAAGTGTCAGATGTTTTATTTTTCAAAAGTCTTGATATCTCGCAAGGCGTGTTGAATGCAATTGTAGATTCTGCAGAAGAAGAAGAGAGCAAAGAAATGCTATTGATTTATTATTTGCTTAATCAAGAAAATAAACCTTTAAGCAAAGAAGAAATTAGGATCAAATTGAATGCATGGTTATTGGATAATTTGTCAATGGACTTAGATATTAACGTAGATTCTGCTTTAGAAAAGCTACAGAGTTTGACAGCTACTGCTGAAGATGATGACACTGCAATTGTGCAAAAAAATAGTGATGGCAAATTTCAAGCTTCAACAGTAGAAACAGCAAAACGAATTGTGGATGATGTTTGGGACAATTTATTCCACTATGCGAACAGTCCCGCCAATTAAAAAAATTAAATTATTGCTCTGGAATGATATTGAGATTCTCAATGTATTGAGGAGAGACACCCACTTTTTCTGCTGCTAAGTTGCGTATTGCAACAATGTCGTAACCAGGGAATTGTTTACAAAATAAATTCACTGCTTCCTGGCACTGTTCCGGTATCGAGAGATTTTCATTCTTTTTACGGCTTGACCCCCCGGATGATAATTTCATTATGATGGTATTACTGCCTGGGCTATGCGATTTATGTTCAAGATTCTTAGAAATTTTTTGTACAGTAATTCCTGTATCGTTTGGATCCTGTGCCATGTGGCTTTTCTCTGGTTCATGAAGCTTTTCTAAATCTTCAGCAAATCCAGTGTTTACTATAATTGCCGAATTATTTGGATTATCTAATAAACTGTCATTTTCAATCGCATCATTAACCTCTTGCTTATCGCGCATTCCTGTTTGGTTAGGATTTTTTTCCTGACCATTTTTAAATGCAATTTTAGAGCGAACTTTAGAAAGTACGCTTTTAGTTTTTTTAGTTTGTTTTTTCTTTTTACTTGCGATAGGTGTTCGTTTTGTGCTTTCTTTGGTTTCAGCCCACAGATCTTTCGAATTACTGCTTGATGTATTAATCTTTTGCTTGGCTGGCGTTTCTTTTTTCTCAGTTGCTTTTTTGTGGTTGGATTTATTTTCTGCAGGTTTCGGCTTTGATTTTTTAGGAGCAGATTTTGTTTGAATGATTTGTGAGTCGCGAATTCGTTTTTCACTTTTTGCAATTAAAGAAGTCAATATTTCCTTATTCTTTGGCTCTTCTTCGACAGGTTTAGCTTCGGCAAGATTGGTATCTTGAATTTTGAAAGAACCAGTTTGTGCTTCATATACTTCAATTTTTGCTTGCCACACTTGGTGCATCATATGCATAGCAGCAATAGCTGCTAATGAGGCTTGATTGGTTTGTACTGCATTTCGTGCTGCCTGTTCATAAATCAAAGCAGAAAGCAAATGCTTACGCCTGCCCGTAGTTTTTTTGGCTTTTAATTCGTCTTTTAGTTGCGCTAGATCTATATGTTTAGTAACAATTGGAAGCTCAGCTTTTATCCACTCTTGTGCATTATCAAGAGAAACTTCACATTCTCTACGAAAATCTGTAATAAACTTTTGATACTTTCCAACACGTTTAGTTGAATCGATAGATTCAAGAGAAGCGCTTAAAAGGTCGTTTTGAGAATCCATTAAACTATTCCGGTGAAATGCCTAATTCATCCAGTAGTTGCTTAGGTACATTTAAGCGTGTTGCAACCAATAATCGTAATGCATTTACATTACAGTGCGGATATTTATCTTTTAATTCGTTAATGGTTTCTTGGTATTTTCTAATTTGATCATGTGCATCAATAATTGATGACCCTTGAACATTTGTCTTCTTTTTCTTCGTAGTTTTGGCTTTTTTCGGTGGTGCTTTTTTCTCTATTGGCTCATCTTTTTTAGTAATAGCATGTTGCCAAATAGCTTCCAGCAGTTTCATGCTCGTAATGGCGGCAGTGCTGGCATCACCAATATTTACGGAAACTTGCATGGCATCTAGTTCGACAATACAGCGAAGAGCACTACCTTCTTCACTATCTGGCTCATATTTTTTAAGTAGAGCTTTTGCTTCATTTACTGAAGAAGGCAAATTATTTTTTTGTAAAATAGTTGCAGCCCAGCTATGAATTTGCTCGATACTTTTATCAAAGGCTTGTTCGAATTCATCATTTGCAGAAGTTAAATCAACTTTGCTGGCCTCGAGTTTAGGCAGCCATGATGAAACTTGATCGATTGTATTTTGATGCATATTTTGTATAGTCAAATTGTGTAAGCCAATGATTTCCCACTCTTTTTGTGTATTATGTAAAAAGGCACTCTTCTTATATATATGATTTTGACTGCAACTACTGATAAGCGAAACCACATTATTACGACACTAGATATATGGAGCGAATATACCGATATATGGATTCTTCAGCGGCATAAATTTACGACTAACTGCGCCATAATCTTTATGAACATACCCACACACTTAAAGTCAAAGTAATTAGACGAAGTAGTTTTCTCGGTCTTAGAGAGCAAAGCGTTTATATGGAGGTAATTATGAAAATGTTACATAAAATAAATATCGCAGTACTATTATTTTTAAGTTTTACAGTTTCTGCCTGTACAACAATCAATCCATATACAGGGGAAAAACAAATTAGTAAGGCTACAATCGGTGCCGGTGCAGGGGCTGCAACAGGTGCGGTAGTTGGTCTTATCACTGGAGATGATAGCCGTGAACGTCGCAAACATGCATTAATTGGTGCAGGAGTAGGAGCACTTGCGGGAGGTTCTGTGGGTTATTACATGGATGTGCAAGAAGCCAAGTTGCGACAAAAATTAGAAGGTACGGGCGTAAGTGTTACACGTGATGGTGAAAACATAATTTTAAATATGCCAGGCAATGTAACTTTTGCGGTTGACAGTGCCGATATTAATGGCGAATTTTTTGCGGTGTTGGATTCTGTAACACTAGTGATAGACGAGTTTGATAAAACGTTAGTTGAAGTAATGGGACATACGGATAGCACAGGTGCAGAAAGTTATAATCAAGAACTATCTGAACGACGTGCAGGTGCCGTTGCAAAATATTTTAAAAGTAGAGACATTCAACCATTGCGCTTAGCCACCTATGGTTATGGTGAAAACTATCCAGTATCCAGTAATGAAACTGAAGCAGGAAGAAGTTTAAACCGTCGAGTTGAAATTGCTCTAGTACCTTTGACGAGTAGCTAAACTTCAAACTTTTAGAAAATTATAAAAGCCTTGCACTGCAAGGCTTTTTTTTATTTGTTACAGTTTAATTACTTGTGCCGAAATTTATCAATAAATGAATAAAGATAGATTATTTATAGTTAGTGCACCTAGAGTGTCTTTGAAATGAAAAAAGGTAGACTATTTATAGTCAGTGCTCCGTCTGGAGCTGGCAAGACCAGCTTGCTCAAAGCATTGGCAGAAACTGTGCCAAATGTGCAGGTGTCTATCTCTCACACTACACGCGAGATGCGCCCAGGTGAAACTCATGGTAAAGATTATTATTTTGTATCTGTGAGTGAGTTTCAAGATATGTTGCAACAGAATAAGTTTTTAGAATCGGCTGAAGTTTTCGATAACTTTTATGGCACCTCTCAAGAAGTGGTTGAACAGCAGTTACAACAGGGTATCGATGTAATTCTTGAAATAGACTGGCAGGGTGCAACACAGGTTCGTGAACGGCTATCTGATACCGTGTCGGTATTTATATTGCCACCATCCAAAGCCGAGCTAGAAAAAAGATTGCATGATCGTGGGCAAGACAGCGAACAAATTATTGCCCGTAGAATGCGTGATGCAGAAAATGAAATTAGTCACTTTGATGAATTCGATCATGTGGTTTTAAATGATGATTTCGATCTGGCGTTACAACAGCTTCGTCAGTTATTTGCGAATCCTGATCGTTACCAGTCTCCCAGTAAGGGAAAGCTGCAAAAATTAGCTGCAGAGCTGGTCGGACAGAGCTAGATGCAGGCAGCTATTTTCGCTAGAATCGGAGAACTGAGCTTTTAATTTTTACCTTTTGGAATGGAGAACCCATGGCCCGAGTTACTGTAGAAGATTGTTTAGATCATGTAGAAAATCGATTCAAGCTGGTGTTGCTTGCCAGCAAGCGTGCCCGTCAATTAGCACTGGGAACTGAGCCTTTAGTAGAGTGGGAAAATGACAAATCTACCGTAGTTGCACTTCGCGAGATTGAGCAGGGACTGGTTAATGAAGAAATGCTGAAAGCCGCCGCCGCAGAACCCGAGGAAGAAGAATTAGAGTTTAGTGAAGATGATTTGGCAGCAGCATTACAGGCTGAAATCAGTCGAGAGCTCAGTCAAACCACATCCGAATCAAATACAGAAATCACACCACCAACACCTACACCATCGGCTCCTGAAACAGCGGCGCCTTTTGTAAGCAGTTTGGAGCTGGAAGCTCAAAGTAGTACGCCTAGCGCACCGGCAACTGATGTAGAGCAGACAGAACCCATGCCATTTGAATCATCACCCACGAGTGAACCTGGGCCCGAAACACCGGATGCAGATACAACCAATCCCTTTACAAGTTTTGAAAGTGAAACTCCTTCGAATACAGTGGATGCACCTGATACATTAGAATCATCTGACTCAGAATCACCACAGTCTTCGTTTGATTTATTGTCTGATCCAGAACGTGATAGCGATCCTTCACCAGAGGATGAGTAGCTCGGTGTTGTAATCGCTATGTAGATATGGCGAATGTTGCAGAAATTTCGAGTTCACATTTAGCCACGAATCAACCCTCGCGGTTTTTAATTAGTGACCTTTGTGCACTACTTGAAGTCTATTTAAAACCCGACCAAGTTAAAACGGTTTATCGCGCCTACTTATTCAGTGCCAGCGCTCATGAAGGGCAGACACGTTTAACGGGCGAACCTTATATCTATCATCCTTTAGCAGTGGCCAAAGTATTGGCCGAAATGCGCATGGATGCACAAACCATTACGGCTGCAATTCTGCACGATGTCATTGAAGATACTGCAACAGCAAAAGATCAGATACTCACGGAATTTGGCGATGAGGTTGCAGAGCTTGTAGATGGCGTAAGCAAACTTACGAATCTTGAGTTTGATTCAAAACTTGAAGCTCAGGCCGAAAACTTCCGCAAAATGATGCTCGCCATGTTTAAAGATGTGCGCGTCATTATTATCAAACTGGCAGATCGTTTACACAATATGCGCACTATAAGCGTAATGCCGGAGAAAAAGCGTAAACGCATTGTACGAGAAACGCTTGATATCTATGCACCCATAGCTTTGCGGCTTGGCATGCACGATTTGCGCATTGAACTTGAAGAACTTTCTTTTAAGACTTTATGGCCTAGACGTTACGAAATTCTAAAAGATGCCATCAAGCGAACGAATATCAATCGGAATGCATTGTTAGAAGAAGTTGAAAAAAATATTTGTGAGCGCATGGAGCAAGCTAATATTGTTAGCCGAATTCACGGTCGAGAGAAAAATATTTACAGCATTTACAGAAAAATGAAAGAAAAACATCTGCAGTTTTCAGAAGTGTTTGATGTTTTTGCATTCAGAATCGTAGTGCAGGATGTAGATACTTGTTATCGAGTTATTGGTGTTATTCATAATTTATATAAACCAGTTCCAGGTAAGTTTAAAGACTACATTGCAATTCCAAAGAAAAATGCTTATCAATCATTGCATACTATTTTGTTTGGCCCAAAGGGCATTCCAATTGAAGTGCAAATACGTTCAGAAGAAATGGATAAGGTGGCACAGTCAGGAATTGCAGCACACTGGATGTATAAAGAAGGTGACGATGAACATTCTGCATCACATGCTAGAACTCGTGAGTGGTTGAATACTGTTTCAGAAATGCAACATCGTTCAGGTAGTTCTTTAGAATTTTTAGAAAGTGTAAAAGTTGATTTATATCGAGATGAAATTTATGTGTTCACCCCCATGGGCGATATTATGGAGCTGCCTATTAACGCAACTGCAGTGGACTTTGCCTATGCTGTACACACGGATATTGGAAATCACTGTGTGGCGGCTAAAATCAATCGACGTTTAGAACCTTTGAGTACCGTGCTGAGCAATGGGCAATCTGTAGAAATTGTTACATCTCCAAGTGGCCGCCCAAATCCTGCCTGGTTAAGTTTTATTGTTACTGCAAAAGCGCGTTCCAATATTCGAAGCTATTTAAAGAATTTACAAAAAAATGAAGCCTGCGGGCTCGGTGAACGTTTATTAACTCAAGCACTAAGTGCCTATGGAAAAGATGTCACCGATATAAGTGGTCGTGAAATGTCGAAATTATTAAAAGAATTGAATGTCGATTCTGAACAAGATCTTTACCGAGAAATTGGTTTGGGAAATCGAATGGCTCCATTTGTAGCCAAACATTTGGTCTCATTGCGTGGACGTTGGATCAAGTTGCGACGCAAAACTGATTCTAAAAAACCACTCGCTATTCGTGGTACAGAAGGCATGGTGGTGAGTTTTGCCAAATGCTGTCACCCAATACCGGGAGATTCTGTGGTCGGTGTTATGACCAGCGGAAAAGGATTAGTTGTACATAAAAATAAATGTAGAAACAGTAAAGCTAAAAGTAAAGACAAATGGATTCAGGTGTATTGGGCCAGTGATTCAGCAGGAGAATTTACCGCTGAAATTACCATTACTACAGAAAATGAACGAGGCGTGCTAGCACAGGTAGCGGCAAAAATTTCAGATGAAAAATCAAATATTGAAAACATTGTATTTGATGAAAAATATGGAGCGACCACAACCATCACAGTTGTATTAACAGTTAAGGATCGTGTGCATCTGGCACGTATTATGCGAGCAATACGGAACATGCCAAAGATATATAAAGTAAAAAGAATTTAATTGAAAATTGACCAGGAGTGTTATATGTCGAGGGAAATTATTGTAACGGATAACGCACCACAAGCCATTGGCACCTATTCACAGGCGGTAAAAGTTGGCACAACGGTATATATGTCAGGACAAATTCCTTTAGACCCTGCTTCTATGGAAGTTGTAGCAGGAGATATGGGTACACAAATTCATCAAGTGTTTAGAAATTTGCAAGCAGTTGCGCAAGCGGCGGGCGGAACACTAAATGACATTGCAAAACTCAATATATTTTTAACAGACTTAACGCATTTCCCAACAGTGAATGAAATTATGGCGGAATATTTTATCCAACCATATCCAGCGCGTGCAGCAATAGGTGTTGCATCGTTGCCCAAAGATGTCGGCGTGGAAATGGACGCCATTATGGAGCTTTAACCATAAGCCTACCCACTACATCAATTAAAGAACACCACGCAAACAAAGTGGTTCCTACTGTTTCTTTGCAAAATAAAGCTTTTCCCTCGGTTGAAACCTTAAAAGGTGTTGGGCCGAAAGTTGCTGAGCGTTTGCAACGCCTGCAGATTTTCACCTTGCAGGATTTGCTTTTTCATTTACCAATTCGCTATCAGGATCGCACACGTATACGTTCCGTTGCGGCATTACGTCCTGGTGATGAATGTGTAGTGATAGGCACTGTGGAACATAGTGAGGTGGTATACCGAAAACGTCGTATGCTATTGGTAAGTGTGGAAGATGGAACCGGCCGTGTGTTGTTACGTTTTTTTTACTTTAATAATAGTCAGCGTGAAAGTCTGGCACGTGGTGTTTCCATTCGATGTTTTGGTGAAATTCGCCAAGGTATTAAAGGGCCTGAAATGGTGCATCCTGAATATGAAATACAAGATAAAGATGCTGTTCCCAAAGTTGAAGATCACCTCACACCTATTTACGCCACAACTGAAGGATTGCATCAACTCAGCTTACGACGTTTGACTTCCCAAGCATTGAAGTGGGTAGACAGTGAGAACATACCTGAGTTGGATTTGCTTCCCATGCCGCCCGAGATTGATGGGCAACGCGTGTCTATTAAAGATGCGCTCAAGTTTGTTCATCGCCCACCTCCTGAAGCTGATACCGAAGCGTTGGCGGAAGGCAAACATGCCATGCAGCGTCGTTTAGCCTTTGAAGAATTATTAGCTCAACAATTAAGTTTATCCAAACTTCGGTTGCAAGCACAAAAACATCAAGCAGTAGAGGTACAAGTCGAAGGAAAATTATTTAATCAACTTGGTAATGATTTGGCATTTGACTTAACGGGTGCACAGAAAAGAGTAATTCAAACGATTTTTGAAGATTTAGAAAATGAATATCCCATGTTGCGACTGGTGCAAGGTGATGTAGGTAGCGGGAAAACGTTAATTGCCATTGCCGCTTGTATGCAAGTGATTGAAGCCGGTTATCAGGCTGTTGTCATGGCACCTACTGAAATTTTAGCCGAACAACATTTGCGGAATTTTTCGAATTGGTTAGAACCCTATGGTATTCGTCTAGCCTGGTTGTCCGGCAAGCTTACGGCAAGCAAAAGTAATGAAATGAAAGCGCTCATTGCAACTGGCACCGCGAATGCTATCGTTGGCACCCATGCTTTGTTTCAACAAGGTGTCGAATTTAAGAATTTAGCTTTAGTGGTAATCGATGAACAACATCGTTTTGGTGTGCATCAACGTTTAGCCTTACGTGAAAAAGGTATTCAAAATGAATTTCACCCGCACCAACTTATTATGACGGCAACACCTATTCCAAGAACCTTGGCCATGACAGCCTATGCGGATCTTGATTATTCTGTGGTGGATGAATTGCCTCCCGGGCGCAAACCCATTACAACCATTGCCATTCCTATGGAACGCAGAAATGAAGTAGTAGAGCGTGTAGCCAAAGCTTGTCGAAATGGACAACAGGCCTATTGGGTGTGCACCTTGGTAGAAGAGTCAGAAGCGATGCAATGTCAGGCAGCAGAAGATGTTTATCGTGAATTAAGCCAGTTATTACGTGGTGTGAAAGTGGGCCTGGTACATGGCCGTATGAAAGGTAAAGAAAAAGATGCTGTAATGCAGCAGTTTTCGAACCGAAAAATTGATTTGTTAGTGGCAACGACGGTAATTGAAGTAGGCGTAGATGTTCCAAATGCGAGTTTAATGATTATCGAAAATGCTGAACGTTTGGGGTTGGCACAGTTGCACCAATTGCGGGGTCGCGTAGGGCGAGGCAGTGAAGAAAGTTCGTGTGTATTAGTGTTTGATCCACCACTTACCGAAAATGCCAAACTACGTATCGACACCATGCGTAACACGAATGATGGTTTCAAGATTGCACGGGTGGATTTAGAAATTCGTGGGCCTGGAGAAGTGTTAGGTACACGCCAAACCGGCATGTTGCAATTGCGCATTGCCAACATTATGCGTGATCAAGATTTAATTCCCTTAGTGCAACAAACTGCAAAGTCTTTACTTAACGATGATCTACAACGAGTAGATGCAATTATTGAACGATGGTTAGGAAAATCTATAGAGTTTGGGCAGGTATGAGGGTAAGGGTTAAGCGAATATGAGTCGAATCATGGACGACCTACATGGAAGTGGGAAGTGCAGAAAATGCAGGAACAATTTTCTGCCGATTCGAGCAGTTTATTCTTTTCTTTTAAAATGTCTGCTTTCGACCTGAGCACAGGACGATGTGCATGGACGCACAAGTGTCGCGGGAGACAGGAAGTCGGGAGCGACCGCGCGAATAAGAGTTACAACAAGGATATTGTATCAGATTAAAGTTAGATGATCTTAATTTCCACTATCGGTCATTTGTTAACAATTCTGAAATTAAATTTTCATGATTTTCCAACAAGGAATCCACAAACAACAGTTTTATCGCGATTGCATTTTACAGTGACTTTATTACCTGTTGCTTCAGAAAAAAAAGAAGCTACCAAATCACACGTTAATGGTTCTTTATGTACTAATGTTGCTACAGGACAACTATGACAACTAATATAGTTTTCATCATTTTCGCAATTTAATTCTGCCATTGCGCCAAGGCTATTTACTTTAATTATCGCATTTTGAATATCTTTAAGCACATCATGACTTGGTTGCAAACCCGCATTTTTAGCTAACGCTCGACCAGTTTTCTCGAATAAATTTAAACGCTCATTGGTGCTTAAATTATTTGCCATTGTTTGAATTAACACATCGATTAACGGCCTATACGCTGTTGAAAAAGCGTCTTCATATCCTGCAACGGTGCGGAATTCATGTGCTGGTTTTCCAGCGCCTTTTGGGGGGCGCTGTGTATTTTTTTCAACGATACCCATCGCTTCAAGTTTACTTATTTGAAGATGAGCAGCATTCCTCGAAATGGAAAGCTCTTTTGCAATCTCATTAACCGTCCAAGCCTTTCGATTTAAAAGGTCGACAATTTTCTTGGGAGTGCCCATAAGACAATAATCGCTATGTATATGTTTTTAATGGTCATTTAGAGTATATCAAAAAATATGTATAATATATAAAGTATATATTATACATATTTTAATAGACTTATTCTGTTATGAATTTTGGCACTAAGACGGTTGTTCCCACTGACTGTGCAGGTGTCGCTGCCATACTGAAAGAAAAGGAGAAGAGTGATGATTAGATTACTTAGTTATATTGCAATTTTTTATACATTTACAATTTCATTGGCAATTAGTGGGAACAACAATATTCAACTACCGGTGGATTATAGATCTACGTTTACTAACTATGTAAGTAATGACCGTTTGATGAATCCTGATCAGACTATCCGTATATTTGCGAATGACATAGCTATGCAAGGTCCTGGTGAAGATGGAAAACTACCATATGGTTCTGTTTTGGTAGCTGAAGTATATAAAGCTAAAAAAGATAAAGAAGGCAAAATTATAACTAGTAATTTAAATCGAAGAGTCAGAGATAAATTTGTATTGATTGCTGTAATGCAACGAGAAAAAGGGTTCAGCGATAATTTACCTGATGGTTTAAAAAATGAAGATTGGGATTTTGCAGCTTTCAAACCTGATGGTTCTTTGGCTGAGAAAGATTTAAATGAGTGTCGAGCATGTCATGCACCATTAACGACTACGAATCATTTGTTCTCATATCAACATTTGATTAATTAAAAATATATTAATTTGTTGTATAGAATACGAATGTCCGCTTTGGATCGTTAGCGGACATTCGATAAAGAAAAGATTAATCTGTTCGAATCATTCATGATTCGACTCATATTCGCTTTTCCCTATGCTCACAACCATGCACTTCGTCCATATTCACACTAAGTTATTTAATTGCTTGTTGGATGCCGTCCCAGAAGTTTAGTCTAGCTACAAGCGCTTTTTCAGCGACCTCGATCGCTTCAGTATGTTTAATGGATGATTCTGCACAAACTTCGGCTAACAGTTTTGTTGCTATGGGTCCATGCTGCTGTTCATCGAGTTGTATATGATGATCTAAATACGTATACAAATTTGGTGTTTTATTTTTATCGACTAAAAAATTTCTTTGTAGACTTCTAAATAATTGAGGTACCAAATTCTCTCTCCCCAATGCAAGTACTGCAATAATTAGGTGTGGTTGCTGGCTATTGATTATTTCAAAAGTAAAGTTCATAAATTCTCTTGAAGCTGTGGGGATATTTGGAATTTCAAGCGCTGTTTCTAGCCCATGATTACGCAGTGTGTTAATAAACCGTGAAATAATATAGGTGTTTGCACCAATCTCATCCATTGCATCAAGGTAGCGCTCAAAATGACTTTTCGGAACATTGTCAGCAGTGGGATAAGAGGCATCAGATTCCTCTTCTATAACGAGTTGATTGATAAAGTTAACAAACTGCGGATTCTTGGATGGCACCCATGGGATAGAGGTAGGTGCAATCAAATTTTGTACCGCTTTAATGAGAGACATAAAATCCCACACCGCAAATACATGGTGCTGCATAAAAATTTGCAAGTGCTGTTCCGTACGAATTGCACTATACAGAATGTGATTGAATAATTGCTTTTCTAAAGACTGTAAATCTTTACTCTCTTTCACTGCAAAGGTAGACATGATTGTTTATATCAATCGATTTTTTAATCTTTTTAAAGCACGTGTAAAGGTTTTTGGGTCATTTTGAGATCTTGCCAGCACTAACGCACCTTGAATACCTATGACAATTTCTTCGGCCAGTGCTTTAGCCTCAAGCGAACTATAACCAGCGCGTTTAAGTGCTACCGCTAATGCAGTTATCCATTCTTTAAAATATGAACTCACAATTTGTAAGAATTGGTCACGAGTATTATCTAAAGCAAATGCACCAATTAAACAAATACGATTTCCTGATTGAAAATACTCATCCACTGCTTTAAACATGACTTGAATACTTGTACTAGTATCTTTAGATTTACGTAATGGCGTAAATATATTTTGTGTAAACCATGTATCAATTTCATCTAATACAGCCTCGGCCATTTCAGCTTTTCCATTTGGGAAAAAGTGATACAAACTGCTTTTACCAAGATTGGTTTTAGTCGTTATTTCTGACAATGAAGTACCAGCATATCCATACTCTCTAAAAATTTCTCCAAGCTTTGGAATTATTTCACTGCGTGCAGAAATTTGTGCAGGCATTGATTACAGTCCTAAGTCAGTCAATCCAGGAAAATCATCAGGTCGTGCTCCTTGTTCCCATAAAAATTTACGATCACTCTCTTGAATCGGAACATCATTAATGCTGGCTTCTCTTCTTCGCATCAGTCCACGTTCATCAAATTCCCAATTTTCATTTCCGTGAGCTCGAAACCAGTTGCCCGAGTCATCGTGATATTCATATTGAAAACGCACCGCAATCCGGTTTCCGTTATACGTCCATAATTCTTTAATCAATCGATAATCAAGTTCTCTCGCCCACTTGCGTTTTAAAAAGGCGATGATTTCTTCTCGGCCATTAAAAAATTCTGCCCGATTTCGCCAACGGCTATCTTCGGTATAGGCCATAGCAATTTTCTCAGGGTCTTGTAAATTCCAGGCATTTTCGGCCATGCGTACTTTTTGGATTGCATCTTCTTCACTAAAAGGTGGGAAAGGGGGTCTTTCAGACATTGTTATTCTCCATTATGATTGTACCGATCGGTACAGTATACATGGTATGCTATAAATCTCAATTAATAGATAGGCTAATTAATTTTATTTGAAATGCAAATTCATCTATCAATAAAAGGAGAATAAAGATGCTTCTATTAAAACCAAATTGCGAATGTTGTGATAAAGACTTGCCACCAGATTCAACAGAAGCCTTAATCTGTTCAATGGAGTGTACTTGGTGTACAACATGTGCAAAGACAATTCTTAACAATCGGTGTGCAAATTGTGGTGGCGAATTAACTAAAAGACCAAGTAGAACGGGAGATTTTCTTGCAAAGTTTCCAGCATCGACTGAAAGAGTATATAAACCGGAAGGATGTAAACGTTGAAACAACCCAGCATATTATGGAAAGTTATAATAGGTTTCATAGTTGTATTTATTGGCAGCATTTTAGTCGATTCATGGATATTAGAACCGGATAGGATTGAGCAAGCATGTAAGCAAATGCAAACGGGAGATTCTTCAAATAAGGTCCTAGCGAATGCAAAGCAATATAATTTGCGTACGACAGTATCTAAAGCAAATGTTGAAAATCAGCAGATGATTACTTTACATGGCGGATCAATGAATAAGTACATTTGTAAACTCGCACTTGCTGGTGACCAAGTAACTTCAATTGAATTTAAAAACACGCGAATCCGATAATAATCGAATTGCTCAATGTAGACGATTTTAGATTTTCTAAATTCCGAAAGTGCCGATTAGCATTGTTGTAATGTAAATACCACACAAACCAATCAAGGCCAGCATCGAAAGTGTTTTAATCACACTGCCTTGTCCCACTGAAATACTTCCCAAACTAAACAAAAGACCGACAATGGCAATAGCAAAAGACGACCAGAATATGTAACTCACACAAGTAGTCTGACAGCTACGCGTATCGAAAGTGCCTGACAATAGGGTCATTACTAAAAAAACAGCTAATGCCCAACTAACAATGGCGGCAATGAGTGAAATAGAAGTATTAACAGTCATGGGATGTACTCTCTATGTTATTCGTTTTGTTTGACCAATAAGCCGATAATAATGATCCTGACAGATTATGCCATATTGAGAAAACGGCGCCAGGGAGTGCGGCCACTGGTTTAAAAAAATCATTCGCCAACGCCACTGCTAAGCCCGAATTTTGCATGCCCACTTCAATTGCAAGTGTTTTTTGGATTTGCGCATCATAGCCCAAGACATAGCTGATGCCATAGCCAAGCAGTAAACCCAGAATATTGTGCAGCATTACTGCGGCAATAATTACAACGGCTAGCGTTTGTAGAGTATTGTGCGATAGAGCCACAATTATGGCGATGATGATACAGATCGCAATTACGGAAATGCTGGGAAATATTCGAATAATAGGCATTACTTTTTTGGCAAAAAAATAGTTTATAAGTACACCTGCTGCAACAGGAAGAATCACTACTTTAAAAACACTTAGCATCATATTGGTTACAGGCACATCTAATTTTTGTCCAATATATAGCCAGGTTAATAAAGGTGTGGCAATTACGGCGAGTAATGTTGAAAACGTTGTAAGGGCAATGGACAAAGCTACATTTCCACGTGCTAAATAACAAATGACATTAGAAGCTGTACCTCCAGGGCATGCGCCCACTAACACCATGCCGGTAAGTAACGGTAGCGTCAGATTAAATGATTTGCTAATGAGCCATGCCAATGCAGGCATAACGGTAAATTGCAGTAATAATCCAACAATGATTACTGTTTTTAGATGTGTAAGTTTTAAAAAATCTTTTGGTTGTAATGTAATCCCCATGCCAAACATTACCAGTGCAAGTAAGTAGATAATGGTGGGCTTATAAGGAATAAAAAAATGTGGATAATAAAAAGCAACAATAGACAACAAGATCGCCCATAGCGGGAAAAATGTATTAAAGCGATGCAGCATTGAGATTAAATCAATACAACAATTTTGTTGTCTTTAATAATGCATTCTAATTGCTTTAGGCTTTGGCTTTTACAGGGGCCATAAATGCAAAAGCCATCTTCAATTTGAAACATTGCGCCATGATTAGCGCACATAATGTATTTTTTATCTTCATCGAGAAAATTATCCGGCATCCAGTCTAGAGGCCCCAGCGTATGGGGACAGGAATTTATGTAGGCATAGACATTGTGCTTACTTTTTACAATAAACAAACGTACCTCTTGTTCATTCACTGTGACAATAAAGCCTTTACTCCCAGGATCAGGTACTTCATCATGGTTACAGAGTTGTACTTCAGTTAAGCTCATATACTTACCAGGCTACCATTTAACATCATTATGAAAGAGTCGGAACCGTTTTCATCCTCTTCCTCTGCAGAAGAGGCATTTTACATTGCCTTTCAGAGTGCGGATATCCATAAGATGATGGATGTGTGGGCACAGGATCAAGAAATCTTTTGTATTCACCCTGGCGGACCGCGATTAGACACTCGTGAACGTATACGCAAAAGCTGGTTACAAATATTTGAGCACGAAACCGGTATTCAATTTGAGATTAAACAGATAAAAATCATGGAAGCGGGAGATTTTGCAATCCACCATGTGATTGAGGCGATATCTATCAATGGCGAATTACAATCGGAGATTATTGCTACCAATGTATATGCGAATACAAATCAAGGCTGGCGCATGATATTGCACCATGCTTCCCCAGAATTACATACGGGTATTGAGCAAACCAAAGATACTGAACAAAGTGCTCAACAAACCATTCATTAAAGAATGTAGTTTGTCAGTATAGATAATAAAAAATTAAATATGCACCCAGTAAAAACGCTACCCATAACACCATGCTTCCCGTCGGCCAGGTTTTTGCCAATACACCTTGAGGGCCATGATGTTTCTGCAATCGTGAACTGGTAATGAAGGTAAATTTTTTCAAAGTGCTAATCAGCATTTTTTCACTTTGAGTAATCAAGTAAGCAAATTGTCGCATCACATACGCACCGGGTTTACGATATAACCAATCAAAATCCAGATTTACAGACGGAATTTCTGGCGGATAAAGTTTGCTGCGATACAAAACAGCAAAGGCTAATGCTGAAAACATTAATAATTGGAGTTGCGTGATGACATGAGTAGCTGTGTATGGAGCATAGTCCACCGCGTAGGGTAAAATTTTATAAAGAATTCCCGGGTTTATGCCTATACCGATACACAATGCAGCTGTGGTCCCCATCGCCAATAGCATGTTAAAGGGTGCTTCATCACAACGTTTACCACTGTCGTGTGCAAAAAATGTAAAGAAAGGAATTTTAATTCCTGAATGATCTAGCACACCGGCGGATGCAAACAATAAGATCAACCAAATCAACCAATAACCTTCGCCTGCCGCAGCACTTAACACCATGGCTTTGGAGATGAATCCACTGAAGAGTGGAAAGGCCGAGATGGATAAAGAACCGATGATGCAAAAGCCCGCGGTCCATGGCATAGATTTATATAAACCACCAAGTTCAGATGCTTTCATGGTGCCGACACGATGCAACACAGCTCCCATACACATAAACAACAATGCTTTATATAAAATATGTGAAAAAGCATGGGCTGCCGTACCATTTAGTGCTAACTCGGTTCCGATGCCTACACCCACCACCATGAAACCCAATTGATTGTTCAAACTATAGGACAACACACGTCGTAAATTATTTTCAATCACTGCAAAGAAGATAGGGAATGCCGTCATGATGGCACCCACCCAAATCAGTAATTCAGTACCGGCATAACCACGAGCCAGTGCATATACCGCAAGTTTTGTGGTGTACACAGATAATGCAACCGTTCCAATCACGCTGGCTTCTGGATAGGCGTCTTGTAGCCAGTTGTGCAAAAACGGAAACGCACACTTGATGCCGAACGCAATCAAGATTAACCAGCCGGCCAGAGAATCAATACCAATGTGATTAAATTCAATAGAACCTGTTGTCTGTGCCTGAAGTATGCAACCGGCTAATAAAAATAATCCGGAGGTGACATGAATAATGAAATAGCGTTGTCCGGCTCGCATAGCTTTCTTAGTTTTATTGGCCCAAATTAATAAGGCGGAGGAAATGGCCGTGATTTCCCAAAATACAAATAAAGTAATTAAATCGCCGGACAGTACTGCACCGATCGCGCCACCGGCATACACAAAAATACTAGCAAGTTGTAAGCGATCTTCTTCTTGCCATGAGTACAGAGCAACAATGATTAGAGCTAAATGAAAAATTAAAGCAAATACAAAACTTAAAGAGTCTAATCTGATCAGTGATAGTTGGTATGAAAATAATTGCCAGTTTCCATAGTTTCCAAACTCTATGTTGAGTAACGATGCAAGACCTAAAATAGGCAACAATAATAAATAAAATTTCCTAAACCATGCTGGAATAAGTGGTAGTAGAAAGCCGCCTGCAATTAAAACTAATGCGGGATGTAATAACAGGCTAGTCATAATAGTCTTCGTTACGTTTAATGAGTTTGCGTAACATTTTGGCGCTCATCACAATGAAAGTGTAGGCAAGGAAACCAAACCAGGCATAAAACCCAAACCAGTTTTCAAAATTAAAATAGCTGTGTTTGTGGTAGATAAAATCAGCAACTAACAAAGCTGCGCATACAATGTACAAGGTATAAACAATTAGGTTTATATTTTTAGGTTTATCTAACCAATATTTTTTTTCGTCATTCATAATTTGTTATGGTACAAAGATTGGCTGTAAAAAATCATAAATTGGTTCAATGTAAAAGAATAACAGCAAGGTACAAAATGCAGTAAAACATAAAGGAATTACACAGGCGATGGGTGCTTCTCTAATATTGGGATCCCAGCTATCCATGTCCGTTTTAGGGGGGTAGAAAAATGCACGCAATGCAATCGGCAACAAATAAGCACAATTAAGGAGTGTGCTGATTCCAAAAGCAAGCAACACAATATAATGTTCTGTACTTATGCTTCCCTCGACTAAAAACCATTTACTCCAGCTTCCAACCAGCGGTGGTAACCCAATGATACTGATGGCGCCAACTAAATATGCCGAGAAGGTGAACGGCATACGCCGACCCAATCCATCCAATTGACTTACCTGTGTGAATTTTGTTGCGGTATATACCGCACCCGCACAAAAAAACAGGGTAATTTTTCCAAAGGCATGGGTGACGATATGTAATGCCGCACCAAGGGCTGCAATGGGACTAGCAAGGGCGGCTCCAATAACAATATACGAGAGTTGACTAATCGTGGAATAGGCAAGCCTTGATTTAAAGTTATCTTTACTAAGCGCAATGATGGAAGCTATTAACATAGTGGCAACGGCAATCCATAAAATCCACTGTGAAGCATTCTGCTCCGCCATAAAATCGATTCCAAAGACATACACCGAAATTTTTAATACTGAAAAAACACCTGCTTTAACCACGGCTACCGCATGTAATAACGCACTTACTGGTGTAGGCGCCACCATTGCGGCAGGAAGCCAACGATGAAACGGCATTAAAGCCGCTTTACCTACGCCAAACATAAACAAGGTAAACAGCAATATGGCACCGAATTGAGTAATGTTACCGTCGAGTATGCCGCCGGGAATAAAATCTAAATTGCCAGCTTGAATCCAGGTGATCACAATTGCAGTTAAAAAGAACAGTATGGAAGTGCTGAGCAGAATACCTAAATACACACGCCCACCGGACTTTGCATCAGCATTTTGTTTGTGGGTAACTAATGGGAATGTGCATAAGGTTAATGCTTCGTAAAAAATAAATAGCGTAATCAAGTTTGCGGCAAGTGCAATTCCCATGGTGGATGCAATTGACAATGCAAAAAATAAATAAAATCGTGTTTGATTTTTCTCATTATTGCCTCGCATGTAACCGATGGAATAAATCGTAGTGACAATCCACAGTCCGGAGGCCAGCAGCGCAAAAACTTCACCTAAAGGTTCTAAGTGAAATGCAATCGTAAGTTCTGACGTAATTGGAAACAGAGTTTGAGTTTCAAACGTTTCGTTATTGAATACTAAAAGTAAAACAAAAGTAAACAAACAAATGCCAGCAATAATGGAGATAGCTTCACGTAACGTAGGGGCATTGTCTAACAACAAAATCAATAATCCCGCCACTATAGGAATTAAAATCGCGAATTCGTAGTGTTGAAGAAGCTGCGTTGTCATTTAATTAAATAAATTTGTAATTGCTGTGTTGGCAAACCCATAGCTAAAAGAAGTTTCAAGCCCAAAGTAGATACTTGCCGTTACTAAAATCCACAACGGAATTAAAATTTGAACAGGAGCTTCAATGTTTTCTTCGGGCGCACCTTTGAATTCATGTTCGGGTGTTTTTAAATAGGCAAACTCAATTATTTTCCAAACATATAAAATCGCCAACAGCGAACCCCCTACAACCACGAAAGCCGCAATCCAATGACGCTGCTCAATGGTTGCTAATAGCAAATACCATTTGCTGATAAAGCCTGCTGTAAACGGCACACCAATTAGGCCTAGTCCTAACATTACAATTGCCGCCATGGTCCATGGCATTTTACGGCCTAGTCCTGTGAAATCTTCTAATTGAGCGGATTTTACTTTTAAAACCACGCAGGCGATGGCCATGAAAATTCCACCTTTGATAATGGCATGGTTGAATAAATGCAATAATCCAGCAGCACTGCCACTGCTAGTGCCTAGTCCAATGCCCAAAGTCATATAACCAATTTGTGCAACACTGGAATAGGCAAACATGCGTTTAATATTGTCTTGGAAAATTGCAACAAACGATGCTGTTAAAATTGCGATTACTGAAAGTGGTAATAAAATTTTATCTAGGAAAAAGTGGCCAAAAGAAATTTCATCTGAAAATAATCCAAAAAAGAATCTAAACAATACATATAAGGAAACTTTGGTCGCGGTGGCGGATAAAAATACAGTAACCATGGAAGGGGCAAATGCGTAGGCATTGGGTAACCATAAATGCAGTGGGAATAAAGCCATTTTTAATGAAATGCCGACTGTAAAAAAGGCAAATGCGGCGTGTAAGGTTCGAGATTCAATTAACGCAGGAACTTTAGACTGTAAATCCAAAATATTTAGAGTACCAGTAAGCATATATAACAAACCAATACCGATTAAAATCATGGTGGCACCTATAGTGCCCATGATTAAATATTGATATGAAGCAGTTAGACTTCTTCGGTCTTGTCCCATAGCGATTAAGGCATAAGATGATAAAGAACTAATTTCTAGAAAAACAAAAATATTAAATGCGTCACCGGTGGCAACAATTCCAAGCAGACCTGTGATGCATAGTAAAAATGCAGAATAAAAAATTCCTAATTTTTCTGAAGGAATTTCGTTTTCAATGCTTTCTCTACCTGCAAAAAGTGTGAGACAGGCGATAAAAGATACAATAATTAATACATAAGCACTTAGGTGGTCAATGTGATATGCAATGCCCCATGGTGGAGGCCAGCCTCCTAGCGCATAAGAAAGAATGCCAACGTTGTGAATCTGTACAACTAATAATATAGAGACTACAAATGTAATTACACTTACCAGTGTAGTAAAAAGCCAGGCGATTCTGCCGTTAGAGAGTAAAAAGCATAAGGGTGCCGCTAATAGCGGAATCACTACTTGTAAGATCGGTAGCTGATGTGAGAGCACTAAACTTCGTCCTGCTCCTCATCTTGTTTGTGTACAAGATCATCATCGATACTTCCGTATGCACGCTGAATGCGTACAACGAGTGCCAACCCAACCGCAATTGTAGCAACGCCTACTACAATTGCTGTTAAAATTAAAACATGTGGTAGCGGGTTTGAATAGCTAGTAACTCCTTCTACTAATATCGGAGCTGTACCTCCTTCGACCTTGCTCATGGAAATAAATAAAATGAATACTGAGGATTGAAAAATAGACAAACCAATTAACTTTTTAATGAGGTTGGAATCTGAAATCACGATATAGAATCCAATCATCATTAATATGATTACCACCCAATAATTGTAGAATTCAGAAATCATTCTTTTTCTGCAAATTCATCCAACGCGTAAAATATGGCTATCATTACTGCAGCTACAGTAATGCCCACTCCCAATTCGATTAAAAATATACCTAAATGTTGTGCGTGTAATGGATTAGTTAATAATGCGTTGTAGTCTAAATAATTTTCACCTAGCAACATGGTTGCGTAGCCAACACCTACATATAAAATTAACCCAACAGCAACGAAAACTCTGACAATGCTCATGGGTAAAACTTTTTGTACTCGGTCTCGCCCATAAACCAAAGCGAACAGAAATATTGCTGCAGCAAAAATTGCTCCGGCCTGAAAACCACCGCCAGGCCCATAGTCCCCATGAAACTGCACGTATAAAGCAAACAGCATAATTGCAGGAATGAGAATATTGCTGACTTCGCGAAGAATTAAGTTTTGTTTTTTACTCATTATTTTTATTGTCTCTTCGTGTTTTGCCTAGTAATAACAACACGCCAACTGCAGCAGTGAAGACAACAGCAACTTCCCCTAAGGTATCAAACCCTCTATAGCTTGCTAATACAGAGGTCACGATATTTGGTACCCCAATTTCTTGACTACTTTCATGGATATAACGTGGTGCCACATAATTGTGTATGGGGGCTTCTGGGTCACCAACCGAAGGCATATCAAAAGTACCATATATTAAGGCACCAGCTGTGATTAGAATCACTAGAATAGGCAGTAATTTTCCATGTCGGTTACTGCTTTGTTCTCGTCCCGTAATGGCTAATGCGCCTAGCATAAAAATTGTAGTGATCCCTGCGCCCACAGCAGCTTCTGTGAATGCTACATCAACGGCGTCTAATGTAACGAACAATACGGCGGCCAATAAACTGTAAATTGCACTTAACAACACAACAGCTAATAGATTTGTAAGCCGCATTAATAAAATTGCAGTTACTACAAGCAATGTGAGTAGTGAAATATCAATAGCAACTTCAATATTCATTTTCTTTCGGAGCAGCTTCTTTGTCACTTAAAACAGCTGCACGTGCAAGTGCATGTACAGCAGTGGGTCCGGTGATCATCATAAAAAGAAGAATTAAAAATAACTTAATTGAAATTAAAATATCTTGGGTTTGTGTGATTAGTCCTAGCAAGATCAAAATAGCACCTAGGCTATCAATAACACTAGCAGCATGTACTCGTGTGTAAAAATCTTTTAAACGAATTAAGCCGATTGAACCCACGATACAAAAGAAACTTCCTAACATGAGCAGAGTCCAGCCAACATAAGGTAGTACCGTATCTAAACTAATCATCAATTTTTTTACCCAGGCTGTCGTGTTGAAAAATTTTTAATACTGCGATAGTTGCAATAAAGTTAATAAGTGCATACAGCAGTGCGATATCCATAAAGTCTGGACGATCGGTTAAGAAACCAAATAGAGCTATTAATAAAACGGCTGTGGTGCCAAACGTATTAATTGCTAAAATTCGATCAAATATGGTTGGTCCTAATGCTGCACGTAGCAGTACAATTAACATGACCACAATAATTGCAAGAGCTGCAGTGATGAACATGGGATTATTTACGTTTGCTCTGAGGTTGATTTATTAGAATTACCTTCCAGTGCCAGAATCCGTTTACTAATAGCACCTTTTTGTAGTTCTTCACCAGAATTGCTGTTTAGCGAGTGAACTTCTATATGTTCTTTATCCATTTCTAAGGTATATGTGCCTGGAGTGAGCGTAATACAGTTTGCATATACTGCACGACCAATATCGTTATGCTCAGTAACGGATATAGATGTAATCACAGGATCGACAGGAAGTTTTGGATGTAATATCCGCCAGCTTACATCAATGTTTGATTTAATTACTTGAATAAAAAACCAGGGCAAGAACCTAGGCAGATTAAGACTAAATTTAAATGTTGAGTAGTCTTCTTTAAAAAGAGTCAGTTTTAAGGACAGCCAAGTAATAAATATACAACTTGTAATTCCTAGTGACAGCAAGAGCGAATCATAGTGTCCAGACAACAATAGCCATAGTATAAAAAGTAAAACGACTGAAATCAGACCACGCATATAATAAAGTTCTTACTAAAAATTTGTGTGAAGAAGCGAATAATATATAGATGGTTTGAGTTTAACCAATTTTTGTTGCTAATTTTAGACCTTCTTTTCTACATTCATTTGCCTCTTCAATTTCATCTAGATGCTCGTGTAATGCTGCTAGCTCTGCATAGGTTTCAGCGCTGGGCTTTCGAGCAATACTAGATTCGAAATAAGATTTTGCCTTGCCCCAAAGTTTTGCATCTTTACATAGCCGTCCTAAGGTTAAAAAAAGAATTGCATCATTATCATGCTCATTTGCCCAGTCTTCAGCTTTGTTTAATACCTGGCTCGCATCTTCATGCTCTAATAATCCATACTCATACACTAAAGCTGAATCCCAATTTTTTGAGAGTTCACTCTTAATAAAGTTTGCCGCAGTTTCATGTTTGCCAGTTCGCCTTAATGCTTCTGCATATAATTTACTTAATTCTGCATTGACTTGTATGGTGTCTTGGTATTTTCGTCCAATATTTTCTATCTCGCTTTGAGATGATTTTAATAAGCCGGCCACGGCGCTATGTTCAAAGGTGCTTAGCATGGCAGGATTAATATCTTTGCATTTTTTGATATCCGATAAAATTGCCGCAAGGTTTTTCCAATCCTCAAGTTTTGTATACGACTCAGCATATAAGCAGGCAACTTTAGAATTATTTTTAATTTTATCCCGTTGTTTACTAATACTTGCTAAGGCTTGTTCAGGCATATCTTGATCAAGATATAACTCTGCTTGTAGTGTTGCTATGGCTTCTTGTGCATCGGGACTGCTCTTTTTTGCAGACTCCAAATGCTGATCGCGTTCATCAAACAATCCTTTTTGGTGAGCAGCGCGTGCAGCCCAAATATAATTAATCGCAACTGAGCCACCATCCTCAACGCCCCGCAATAATAATTTCTCAGATTTACTCCAATCACCAGCAATGAATTTAGTAAGACCACCACATGTTTCTTCATGTGCTTTGGCAACTTTTCTTTTAGCGATGGATCTTTGAATGCGTTTAGGTGCATTAAAAATTACTCCAAGCAAACGAATTGCAAAATAAATCAGAGTAAATAAAATAAATAATGCAATCGCAAATTTAACTAACGGAAGTTCAATTGTAGTACTTCCGTAAGTGAAACTAGCAAAGCCAGGCGCTTGCAGTACCAATAAAACGACGGCAGCGAATAGAATAAGAAAAAATAAAAAAATTAATAAGGCGCGCATCATTTCTAGTTATTTTCGATGTTCTCAATTACTTCCTGTAAGGCTGTGTTTGCATCCGTAATATTTGGTAGCTCTGGCTCTAAATCATAGGAATTTAGAGCTTCAATTTCTGGCCTTAGGCTTGCAGGATTTTTTAGTGAATTTGTATTCTCCAACCAGGCAAGAGCAGCTTCTAGTTCTCGGTGATAACTTTCATTATCGTGACTAGTTACAGCATATTTAGCACCTAATAATTTGGTGCGTAAAAACTCATACGCTTGTTGTTTTTCTTGTTGGCTAATAAAAACTTTAAGATTTTGTTCTTCACGAGTGACCGTGACAGAATTATTGATGGTGTCTTTAATATTATTTACAAATATATCCCACCTTGATTCTGGCTCGTTCTGCGTTTCTGTTTGCGTTTGTTCCTCAGTATTTTCTTGCTGTTGTTGTTTAGCATCATCAATCACTTTGTCTTTAAGACCGGAAATTACATTATCAATTTGTAGGCTGATGCCCGCCCAGTCTGGATGGGGAAAGTTTTTAAGTTTGCCGATCTGCTCTGAAACAGAAGCTCTTACCGGTAATAATCTGGGATCATTCAGTTCAAACAAGCGTTGATCGGCTGCATTAAGGGCTGCAATGCTGCCTTGAATGTCGCCTTCAATATGGAGGCGGTGATTCGCCATGCGTAATACATGTTCGACTTCTTTTAAACCCCATTCTAATTGACTGCGATTTACATAAGCTAGGGTTTCCTCTGCAGAAGCTGTGAGTTCGGATTGTAAATCAGCTTGCTGTTGCAATTTTACCGAAAGACCCTCAACCTGTTGCCCAAGTTGTGTCATATTTTTTTCTAATTGAGTTTTAAAACTTTGTAATTTTGCATTTTCATCAATCGTAGAGACTTCATGTGAAATGGCTTGTCGATCTACCGCCGCCTGATCTATACGTCTGTTTAATTGTTGCCATCCATAGTATCCTCCAGCGATTCCAGCTGCTGAAATAACCAAAGCTAATAAAGCAAGCAAGCCAATAAAAAATTTTCCTGAGCCACTTGATGAATTCGAATTCGATACCTGGGGGGGATTGTCTGTAGTTTTATCGTTCAATTGTTTGCACCCATTTTTTTAATGCCGTTAGCATTGATTCATCATTTGGATTTTCCGATATTATAAAGTTATTTGCGAACCCAATTTTAATCGCTGCATCTGCAATACGCTGATTACCTGCAACATATTTTACATCTGCTAACCACTTTTGTTCATTTGTTGTGCAAAGTGTCCACAGATTTTGTGCTGTGTCTACACTGTTTAGTAGTACAGCCGTTTCGTTTACAGATAAGTCACTTAAATTGACTGGGCTGCGATTGGAAGGTTTTTCACGTTGATACACCTCTGCATATTCGACATTAGCTCCTCTTGTTTCCAAAATCTGTCGCAACGTCTCGCGCCCACCCATACCACGTACAATTAAAATGTTTTTATCTTTTACATTTTGCAGTGCCTCAAGTTCTAACAAAGCTTCACTTGAAAACTTTGCAGATGGAACAATGGCGACTTCATACCCAAAGTCTTCTAGCATTTTTGTAGTAGCTGGCCCTATGGCTGCAATATTACAATTAGAAAAATTCTGTTTAAATTGTTTAATAAGTTCTTGTGCATAATAAGCTGCATTACTACTAATAAATATAACCAAGCTATATTTTTCTAAGCTTTGAAAAACAGATTGAATTTTTGCCTGCTCGCTTGATGCAGAAATTTCAATGCAGGGAAAATGAATTACCTTTGCCCCATCATTTTCTAAGCGTAAAAATAAATTTTGTGCCTGCGCCAGTGGACGAGTCACAACAATATTCTTATCTGCAAACAACATGAGCAATTCAAATTAGGCCAAAAAAAATAATTGTGCCAGAAATTTACAGGCGACGGGATGACAGTATGATTATTGTAAGGCCGCTAGAATTTCTTCCGCACCTTGTTTGCGTAAGTCTTCAGCGACTTGTTGTCCCAATTCAATGGGATTTGACGTTGATCCCTGTAGTTCGCTACGACAAATTTTACTACCATCAGGCATTCCCACTAAAGCACGCAAACGCATATCAGACGTACCCAGTTCGGCAAATCCGGCAATGGGCAACTGACACCCACCTTGTAAGCTTTGACTTACGGCACGTTCAGCGGTAACACAAATGTTGGTATCAACATGATTAAGTGGCTCAATGAGGGTTTGTACACTGCTGTCATCCGCACGACATTCAATACCGATTGCACCCTGCCCAATTGCAGGCAGTGAATCTTCGGTACTTATTGTAGAGCGTATGCGATCAGAGAATCCTAAGCGCTTTAATCCGGCTACCGCAAGAATGATGGCGTCATATTCGCCAGCATCCAGTTTCGCTAAACGTGTGTTTACATTGCCACGTAATAATTTAATCTCTAGTTTCGGGTAACAAGCTTTCAATTGACATGCGCGCCGTGAACTTGCAGTTCCTATAATGGCATTTTCAGGAAGTTCATCCAGTGAAGCATAATCATTTGACACAAAAGCATCGCACGGATTTTCTCGCTCTAAAATAACAGGTACGTGTAAGCCTCTGGGTAGCTCGATCGGTACATCTTTCATCGAATGTACGGCGATGTCGGCACTGTGGTCCATGAGGCCGCGTTCTAGCTCTTTAACAAATAAACCTTTCCCCCCTTGGGTAGCGAGTGACTCTTTTAAAAGTTGATCACCGGTAGTGGTCATTTTCACCAATTCAGTTGAAACATCGTTATGTGCAGCACATAGTAAGTGCGCAACTTCCTCAGCTTGCCATAGGGCAAGCGCACTTTTTCGTGTTGCTATTTTTATATGCACAATCGGTTTAAATTTCCTTATCTAAAAATAAGGAAAGACATTTTATGATTGATGGTGAAACTAAACGAATACTGATTTATCTGCGAGATTAGGCAAAGGACGATGAAGAAGCGGAGTGTATAAACGCATACATGAGCATTCTGAATCCGACTTTAACGACATATCTCTATAAATCAGAATTCGTTATCGAGATTTTAAGAACTTACGTACTTCCGCAACATGCCTTCTGCTAATTTCCAGACGATCTTCAATTTCCCGGAAAGTCACAACAAAACGACCATCCTGATTTTTTTCCATGCCGCTTACAAAACTGGTGCTAACCAATGCATTGCGGTGAATTCGAATTAATTTGCCTTCAAATTCGTTTTCAAGATTTTTCAATGCGTCTTCAATCAATACTTCTCCACCAAGATGGCGGACCGTGATGTATTTTTGGTCGGCTTGGAAATATAAAATTTCATCGACGGGAATTAATTCAAGATTTCCACGAATGCGAGCACAAATATGACTACGACCTTGTGTGTTGGTTTCTTGATTAAGAGTAGCAATTTGCGCCTTGGTTAATTTTTTTGCGCGAGCAATAGATGTCTCTAGTTTTTCCTGACGTACAGGTTTTACTAAATAACCTACGGCTGAAGTATCAAAGGCTTCTAATGCATGTTCACTGTAGGCAGTTGTGAAAATAATGGCAGGAGGCTCGTCCATTTCTGTTAGATGTCTGGCTGCTTCCAAACCATCCATGCCCGGCATACGAATATCCATGAGTACTACATCTGGTCTTGCAGACTGCACCATTTCTACAGCCTCAATACCATTGCTTGCTTCGCCCGCCGCTTGTACGTCATCTATGCTGGTGAGCATATGTGCTAGACGATCACGTGCCGGAGCTTCGTCATCTACGATCAATACTTTCATACATCTGCCTCAATAGGAATGTTAAATGAAACCGTGTAAAAACCCTGTGCATGGCGTATTTCCATTTTACTGAAGTCACCATACGCTAATTGTAACCGTTGTTTAATATTGTCTTGCGCCATTTTATTGCCCGGACGTTTTTGGTCAATATTTATATCACCTACCGGGTTACTAATAGTAAGGTATAAGTCATGTTCTGAGGATGTTATGTCAATATTTACGGTGCCGCCTTGTGTTAAAGGCTCTACTCCATGGTAAATAGCGTTTTCCACTATCGGTTGCAATATAAGGGCTGGTACCTGAGTCTTGAAGCTTATACCTTCTTCTATTTTTAATTCAACTTTAAGTCGTTTACCCAAACGCAGCTTCTCCATATTGATATAACGTTTGGTGAAATTTAGTTCTTCTTCCAAGGTGACTTTATCTTGGTGCCCTAATGAGGCGCGAAATAAGTCGGCTAAATCTTCCACCGCTTTTTCAGCCAACTCGGGGCGAGTATGCGTAAGGCTTGCAATCGTATTCATACTATTAAATAGAAAATGCGGACGTATTCTTGCTTGAAGTGCCTGAATTCTGGACTTGGCCTCCACCTGTATATTTGATTTCCATTGGTGCTGTATATAAAAGTAACGCAATGCCACGGCAGATACGATGGCACTAATGGCCATATTTCTTATTAAGAAGTCACTACTTAATAAACTTGGTAATAATGCGGACTGAATATTTTCCGAAGGAGTGAACCAAATGGCGACTACCGACACAATGAATGTGACACTTAAGCTCAACACGTAATAACTGAGTGAGGTTACGATTGGATGTGCTTTTTGTAAAAAGCGGCGACTCACACATAAAACCAAAATATTACCCAAGGCAATCCAGGTTATAAAGAGTGAGACAAGAGCAAGATACACCCAAAAGTCACTGCGACTTGTACCTCCGGCCAGCGTTAATATCCATGCTAGTAATTGCGCAATCAGAATTACCAGAAATATAACTCGCGAGTTACAAAAATCTGGCAGAAAAGTTCGTTCCGCAATTTCTGCTTCAGAGTTTTTTGTGTTGTTTTCTTCTTTAAGGTCCGCCATGTATGCAGTGCTTATACGTCGTCTAATTCGAGGCTGGTGTTATACTGCTACTTTGTTGTTAAGTACTCGAGTAATGAAAGATAAAAGCTCAAAGTTATGGGGTGGCCGGTTTACGGAAGCAACAGATGAGTTCGTAGAACAATTTAATGCCTCTGTTGGTTTCGATAAACGCCTTTATAAGCAAGATATACAAGGTTCTAAAGTGCATGCTCAAATGCTTGCGCGTATTGGTGTGCTTAATAGTAATGATAGTGAAGCCTTATTAAAAGCTCTTAATCAAATTGAATTGGAAATCGAAAATGGAGAGTTCAATTGGGATGCGGCTTTAGAAGATGTGCATATGAATATTGAAGCGAGATTAACCGAAATTGTAGGGGATCTTGGTAAACGAATACATACCGGAAGATCGCGTAATGATCAGGTCATTACAGATGTGCGTTTGTATTTGCGTGAAGCAATTGACGCTTTAGACTCGCAACTTGAAACCTTGCAAAAAGCTATTCTTGGGCTTGCGAATAAAGAAGTAAATACCATCATGCCGGGGTTTACACATTTGCAAACCGCGCAAGTGATAACCTTTGGTCATCACATGTTGGCTTGGTTTGAGATGATTCATCGTGACCGAACACGTTTACAACAATGTAGAAACAGTACAAATATTTCGCCATTGGGTGCTGCTGCGCTGGCAGGCAGTAGTTTTGATTTAGATAGAGATTTTGTTGCAAAAGAACTTGGTTTTACTGAGCTTTGCCATAACAGTTTAGATGCAGTGAGTGATCGAGATTTTGCGATTGAGTTTTGTGCTTTTGCAGCAATATTATTTTCTCACCTGTCGCGCATGGCAGAAGAAATGGTGTTTTGGACTTCTGCACAATTTAATTTTATTGAGTTACCTGATCGATTCTGTACGGGCTCATCCATTATGCCGCAGAAAAAAAATCCCGACGTGCCCGAATTGGTGCGTGGGAAAACTGCACGTGTGTATGCGAACTTAATGGCACTGTTGACCTTAATGAAAAGTCAGCCTCTGGCCTATAACAAGGATAACCAGGAAGATAAGGAGCCATTGTTTGACAGCATTGATACCACGCATGATTGCGTGTTGGCATTTGCCAATATGATTCCTCATATACAAGTGAATCAAGAAAAATTATTAGCAGCGGCCCAGCTAGGTTATGCCACGGCTACTGATTTAGCGGATTATCTTGTGCAAAAGAAAGTATCTTTCAGAGATGCACATGAAGTGGTTGGCAAGACTGTGCAATATGCCATTGCACAAAATAAAAAACTTGATGAATTAAGATTGGATGAATTACAAAAATTTAGCCCTTCTATTAACGATGATGTATATGATGTGCTATCACCGCAGGGCTCCGTTGCTTCTAAAAACACCTATGGGGGTACCTCACCGAAACAAGTCGCCAAACAACTTAAATTGGCTGTAGAGCGTTTAAAAAACTTTAAAGCTTAGTATTTCAAACAAGCGATTAACCATTTTTGAATATCATTTAGTTGCTCTGCACAAACGGTATGTGCACAGGGATACTCTTTCCATTCAATGGCAAAATCCATTTGCTGTAAACACTGGTAAGCAATTTTGGAAAACTCAATGGGCACTACATCATCAAAAGTTCCATGGGCTAAATGAATGGATAAGGATTTCTCACTATGCGCGGCATAGCTTTTGAGCTCGTGGTGCAGGGGTAGATAGCAAGATAAAGCAAGCAGTCCTGCTAGTGGTTTTTCATGACGGCCTGCATAGCTTAGTCCTGCATACAATGTAAGTGCACCTCCTTGTGAAAATCCTGCCAGTACGATTCGCTTAGATTCAATGCCAGACTCTATTTGGTGCTCAATGAGTTGGTCGATCTCGACCGTAACTTTCTCTAGCCCAACTCGATCTTCTTTACTATCCATATCTAGGCCATACAAGTCATACCAGGCAGGCATGTGCATACCATTATTTAAAGACACTGGCTGTATCGGCGCATGAGGAAATATAAATCGGGCACGAAAATCATTTGGTAAATTTAGCTCAGGAATGATGGGAACAAAATCATTACCATTGGCGCCTAATCCATGTAGCCAAATGACAGCACAATCTGGGTTTTCATGTGTCTCGATTTGAATGAATTCCAGCATCAGGTTTTGAATAGTTTATTGTTCGCGAACTCTATACAATATTAGCTTATGGTTACACGCATGCATGTTTTTAGTTTCGTTTTTGTAGTGCTATGTACTAGCGCTATGGCTTCCTGTGGCCAAACCGGTGACCTATTTTTACCGGAAGATGATCCTAAACAAAAATCCAAAGATCAATCCCAATCTTAAGCGCTAAACACCTTTGCACTAAGCTGGGTTATATGTAAGCACGATGAATCCATTTCAATATCGTAACGATCTGTTGTATGCAGAAGATGTAAATTTGTTGAAGCTGGCAAATGCTTACGGCACACCTTGTTATGTATATTCAAAAGGCCTTATTGAACACAACTATAATAATTTAGCCCAAGCATTTAACAAATGGCCAACTCAAATTTGTTATGCGGTGAAAGCTAATTCTAATCTCGCCATTCTAAACATGTTGGCCAATTTAGGCGCTGGATTTGACATTGTTTCCATTGGTGAATTAGAGCGCGTAATTCGTGCCGGTGGTGATGTGAAAAAAGTCGTGTTCTCAGGTGTAGCCAAGCGCGGTGATGAAATTCGGCGCGCACTGGTGATGGGCATCCATTGTTTCAATATTGAATCCGAAGCCGAGCTTTTGCGTATCGATGCAATCACTAAAGAAATGGATCAGCAGACCAATGTATCTTTGCGTGTAAATCCAGATGTGGATGCAACGACACACCCGTATATATCTACTGGATTGAAAGAAAATAAATTTGGTGTCGATATTGAGCAGGCCATAGCGTTGTATCAACACATTGAACAATGCTCGCATTTAAATGCCATAGGAGTGGACTGCCATATTGGTTCGCAATTGTTAGATTTGTCTCCGTTTGAAAGTTGTTTTGAAAAAATTTTTGAATTGGTGGATAAACTGCAAGGACAGGGCATACAGATTCAACATATCGATATTGGCGGTGGCTTGGGCATTCAATATTCTGAGAATGATCAAGTTCCTACAGAATCAGAGTATGCGGCTGTGCTTGAGCCCTTTATGCAGAATAGAAATCTGCAACTCATTTTAGAACCCGGTCGCTCTATTGTCGGTGAAGCGGGTGTTTTATTAACAAAAGTGGAACATTTAAAAACTACACAAGACAAAAATTTTGCATTAGTTGATGCGGGCATGAATGATTTAATTCGTCCATCACTTTATTCTGCACATCACGAAATCCGAGAAGTGGAGCAAGTACCAATCGACTCCAATCTCTATGATGTGGTGGGGCCGGTGTGTGAAACAGGTGACTTTTTGGGTCAATTACGTTCGCTTCGGGTCCAAGAAGGCAGTCTGCTAGCCGTATATGCAGTAGGTGCCTATGGCGCTGTGATGTCGAGTAATTACAATTCTCGTTTGCGCGCTGCAGAAATATTAGTGGATGGAGATCAGTCTTATCTGATTCGCAAACGCGATACATTCGATCAATTGATGGAAAACGAAATTATTCCCTAACCTCATGCAACGCCAGCCTGAACCCGAGTTAATGAATGATCCACTACAGGTTCAGGCCTATGCCAATGCTGATTTCGAAGCAGCACATAGTGAAATCGTGCAACATTTTTCCAGAGTATTTCCAGATGTACAGCCGAGTACGATAGTAGATTTAGGTTGTGGCACTGCTGATATTTCGATTCGATTTGCTAAATTGTTTTCACACAGCCAAATTGATGCAGTGGATGCCGCACCTGAAATGTTAAAGCAAGCTCAGTTGCAAATTAAGCAGTATGATTTGCAATCGGTCATCACCCTGCATTGTTGTACATTAAAAGACTGTAATGCATTGAATGCACCTTATCAGGCAATTATTTCAAATAGCCTGCTACATCATTTGCATGAACCAGGAGATTTATGGAACTGTATTGATAAATTCGCGTCAGAATCTACCGCGATCTTTATTGCTGATTTATTTAGACCCACTTCACAACAACAGGCACAAGAAATGGTGAATCATTACGCCTCAAATGAGCCCGAAATTTTACAACGGGATTTTTACAATTCCTTATTGGCTGCTTTTACATTGGAAGAAGTTGCAGATCAATTGTCCCAAGCAGGCCTTAATCGACTTAAAATTGAACAAATCAGTGATCGGCATATGCTAATTTACGGTCATCAGTAATTATTGTCATGAACACTGTATCTGAAATACATTACACACCGCCAAGTGATGAGGATATCACGGCGTTATACAATCGAGTTAAAAAGATAGCAGTCATTGGCTTATCCCCAAAATCTAACCGACCCAGTCATCGAGTTGCGAAAGCCATGCAAGACTTTGGTTATGAAATCATCCCTGTACGTCCCGCTGTTAAAGAAGTATTGGGGGAAAAAGCCTATGCCTCTATACTTGATATACCCTTTGCAGTGGATGTGGTAGATGTTTTTCGTGCACCTAAATTTATTCCTGTAATCACACAACAATGCATCGCTATAAATGCACCAGCAATATGGCTACAAGAAGGAGTAATTGACCAGGCTAGTGCAGACATTGCAGTTCGAGAAAATATTTTTACTGTGATGGACAGATGCATATACAAAGAGTATGTGCGTTTAATGAATTAAACAATATTCTTAAACTAAAGATTTAAACTTCACGTAAAGTCATTCCACAAACAAATTACTGTTATGCAATTTCGATTTGCAAAAATGCACGGATTAGGTAATGATTTCGTTATCTTTGATTCTGTTAATCAAAATGTTCAGCTTTCAACTGAACAATTACGTTGGATTGCAGATCGAAGATTAGGTGTAGGATGCGATCAAATTTTAGTCATAAAATCATCACAAGAAAATGATATTGATTTTAATTATCAAATCTACAACAGCAATGGTGAGGAAGTTGAGCAATGTGGAAATGGAGCACGTTGTATTGGTAAATTCATTTCACAAAATGGACTCAGCGATAAATCATCAATAAATATCAAAACAATTAGTGGTGTATATCATATTAATCTTCGCGATGATGGCTTGGTTACTGTGGACATGGGCCCAGCTGTCTTCGAACCACAACAAATCCCATTTTCTGTCGCCCATCAAGCTACGAGCTATATGCTCGAAGTTGAAGGCCAGAAAATAGAGATTGGTGCGGTTTCCATGGGCAATCCACATGCAGTTTTACAAGTCGAAGATATTGATCAAGCACCGGTTTCAACATTAGGCCCCTTAATCGAAACACATTCTATGTTTCCTAATAAAGCCAACGTCGGTTTTATGCAGATCCTTGATCGTGCGCATATTGCTTTACGCGTTTTCGAGCGTGGCGTGGGTGAAACTAGCGCATGTGGCACAGGCGCTTGTGCTGCAGTTGCCGTTGGCCAGACACAGAGCTTATTAGAGGAGAAAGTTACTGTGCAGTTACCTGGCGGAAATTTACACATTGAATGTTCCGAATCCGCTGTACCGGTATACATGACCGGCCCAGCAGAATTAAGTTTTGAGGGGAGCCTAACTCTATGACCACACAAACCAAGACGAAAACAGAAATTTCTTCCAATAGTAATGTTGCCGTTTCTGTTCCCAAACTAACGCGTGAAGATGTTGCAAGATATTTGCGTACGCATAGTGACTTCTTTACCCACCATAGTGAGCTGATTGAAACACTCGCTATACCACACGAAACGGGTGAAGCTGTTTCTTTGGTTGAGCGTCAAGTGGAAATGCTTCGGGAAAAGAATAAAGAAATTGAGCACAAACTGCATCAACTCATCACGGTTGCCAAGGATAATGAAAAAGTTAACCGTCGATTGCACGCATTAACCCTAGGCATCGTTTCTATTGTTGGGTTTGATGACACACTAAACAATGTACAAGAGCTTTTGCGCAAAGATTTTCCAGGTACGCTGGTGAATATGCAGTTATTTGGCACTATGCCCACCACAAAGATGGCTAATTGTAAAAAAATGAGTGCAGAATTACAGAAATCAAAATTAGTGCAAGACTTATTCTCCAGCCGACGTCGTGGCGTTGCTTTTTTGACCAAACGCCAAATTGATAGTGCTTTCATCATTGATAACGATAAAAAACCAATTCGGTCGGCTGCAGCGGTTGCGTTAAAGCGCGAAGAAAGATTTGGCGTATTATTTTTAGGCAGTACAGATGCTGCACGTTTCCAAAGCGGAATGGGAACAATGTTTTTAGGAAACTTGGGCGAAATTATTAGTGCAAAACTACAACAATTTGCCACTTAATACGTAATTACAATACTTTTATCTTTTAAAACACTTCTAAAAATAAAAAATTTCTAAAAAGTGTTAAAGTAGTAATAACTTTTGTAGAAATGAATTGCCTATGGCGATAGTTACCAGTCCGGCAACAACAGAAGAACTCCTTCAAAATTATTTACGTTATTTAAAAGACGAACGTAGATATTCCTTCGCTACGATTGAAAATTATCAGCGCGATATTCAGCAATTTATTGAATTTATTAACGCTATCAACGTAACTGATTGTTGTGAAGTTGATAGTTTGCATGTGCGAAACTTTGCAGGCTCACGCCGACGTCGTGGAGTATCGGCACGTAGTTTGCAACGCGCTTTAAGCGCCATTCGAGGTTTTTACAATTTCTTAATGCGTGAGCATTTAGTGGAACATAATCCCGTGGCTGATGTTCGTGCTCCCAGTGCTGAGAAAAAACTTCCGCATCTGCTGGATGTGGATGAAGTAAATCGCTTGCTCACCGAAGGTCCACAAAGCCCATTAAAGCTGCGTGATCACGCTATGATGGAGTTGATGTATTCATCAGGCCTGCGTTTAGCAGAACTTGTTAACTTGAATGTGGATACTGTCGATCTGACTAATGCCCAAGTGCAGGTTACAGGTAAAGGTAGCAAAACTCGTTATCTACCGATTGGTACTACGGCATGCAAGGCATTGCGCAGATGGTTAGATGCAAGACCGACCATCGTGGCCGAAAATGAACAGGCTGTATTTGTAAATAATCGCGGAAATCGATTATCACCCCGTGCCGTGCAACAACGCATGGCACAAATGGGAAGAGAACAGGGGCTAGATAAACATGTACATCCGCATATGTTGCGCCATTCTTTTGCCAGTCATTTACTGGAATCCAGTGGAGATTTGCGTGCGGTGCAAGAAATGCTGGGGCACGCTGACATCAGTACCACACAAATCTATACCCATCTCGATTTTCAACATTTGGCCCAGGTGTATGATCGTGCGCATCCACGTGCTAGAAAACATGATGCATCGTCAAGTGACAAAATAGATGAGCATTTGTCCATAGACGAAAATTCTGAAGACAATAACGAAGCATAAACCTCACTTTTCTCCAAGGAATCTAAAACTTTTTTCGTTGCACTTGAAAAAGTGTAAGGGCATCCTCATGTACAATAAGGATGTCTAAATAAACAATTCAATTTTATCCATGGAACAATTCAAAGGCACTACCATTGTGTCTGTAAGACGCAATGGTAAGGTAGCGCTCGGCGGCGATGGTCAGGTTTCGTTGGGTAATACCATTATGAAAGGTAATGCACGAAAAATTCGTCGCCTGTACCAAGACAAAGTGATTGCCGGATTTGCTGGAGGCACAGCCGATGCGTTTACTTTATTTGAACGTTTTGAAACCAAACTGGAACAGCATAATGGCCAACTGACGCGTGCTGCGGTGGAATTGGCGAAAGATTGGCGCACTGATCGCATGTTGAGAAGACTAGAAGCCTTACTTGCGGTAGCGGATGAAGATACATCACTTATTATTTCTGGAAATGGTGATGTAATTGAGCCAGAAGACTCGTTAGTGGCAATCGGTTCGGGCGGACCTTTTGCCCAAGCAGCCGCACGTGCCATGCTGGATAACACAGAGTTAAGTGCAAACGAAATTGTAGAAAAATCTCTCAACATTGCGGCTAACATTTGTATTTACACCAATACAAATATTTCTATCGAAGAGCTGTAACGACTCTATGTCAAACATGACCCCAAGAGAAATTGTCCAAGAGTTGGACAAACACATCGTAGGACAAGATGAGGCCAAGCGTGCGGTAGCGATTGCGTTGCGAAATCGTTGGCGGCGCCAACAATTGCCTGAAGAATTACGTGCAGAAGTAACGCCGAAAAATATTTTAATGATGGGCCCTACCGGCGTAGGAAAAACAGAAATTGCGCGTCGTCTTGCGCGTCTTGCCAATGCGCCATTTATAAAAGTTGAAGCGACAAAATTCACAGAAGTGGGTTATGTCGGTAAAGAAGTTGATTCTATTATTCGAGACTTAGTCGATCGTTCGGTAAAGATGACGCGTGAAATCGAAATGGAAAAAGTGCGTTTTCGTGCGGAAGAAGCCGCCGAAGAGCGAATTTTAGATATTTTAGTTCCACCACGTGTAGATCCTTTAAGCGAAGACAAACCTGAGTTTGCCAGTGAGACTCGTCAAAAGTTTCGTAAAAAGTTACGTGAAGGGGATTTAAACGATACTGAAATAGAAATTGAGCTTTCTGCGGCTCCAGTCGGAATTGAAATTATGACGCCCCCTGGTATGGAAGATATGGCCAGTCAATTACAGGGCATGTTTCAAAACATGAATCCCGGTCGCAAGAAAACGCGCAAAATGCGTATTGAAGATGCGATGAAAGCTTTAATCGATGAAGAAGCACATAAGCTAATTAACGAAGAAGAATTAAAAGCCACCGCTCTTGATAATGTAGAACAAAACGGCATCGTGTTTTTAGATGAAATCGATAAAGTCGCAAAACGCGGTGAAACCAGTGGTGCGGATGTATCACGTGAAGGCGTACAGCGTGATTTATTACCGCTGGTTGAAGGCTGCACCATTAACACTAAGTATGGCATGGTGAAAACCGATCATATTTTATTTATTGCTTCGGGTGCCTTTCATGTATCCAAACCTTCCGATTTAATTCCAGAGCTTCAAGGGCGATTGCCGATTCGGGTAGAACTTAAAGCTTTAAGTGCGGATGATTTTGTACGCATTTTGACAGAACCGGATGCTTCACTAACCGAACAATATTCGGCCTTAATGGAAACGGAAGGTGTTGCGCTTTCATTTGCGGAAGATGGAGTGCGAAAAGTGGCGCAAATTGCACATGATGTAAATGAATCTACAGAGAACATTGGTGCACGACGTTTGCACACCGTAATGGAGCGCTTGTTAGAAAATATTTCTTATGCAGCACCAGATGAAAGTGGCAGCAAAGTGATGGTGGATGCAAATTACGTAGATGACAATATTGGTGAATTGGTTAAAGACCAAGATCTTTCAAAATATATACTATAAAGGATTACTTCATTGGCAAAAGCTGTTCCTACAAAAATTGAACTACACCAAAAATCAAGATTTCTTGAAATTGAATTTGATGATGGTCAGCACTTTGAGTTGTCTTGTGAATATTTACGCACTCATTCTCCTTCGGCCGAAGTACAAGGCCATGGCCCTGGACAAGAAGTACTACAAGTAGGCAAGGAAGATGTAAATATCACCGCCATTAATCCTGTGGGGAACTACGCCGTGCAATTAGTCTTTGATGATAATCATGATTCCGGCATTTTTTCCTGGGATCATTTGTATGATTTAGGCATTAATCAAGAAGCAAATTGGAAAAAATATCAAGAGCGTTTGAAAGAAGCGGGCTATGAGCCCAGTCAGAATTAGTAGACAGCTTACATTCCTAATGTCTGCTTTCGGCCAATAGTGAGCATAGGGATATGCGAATAAGAGTTCCATCAGGGACGATGCAACCGGTTAAAGTTCGAAGAATTTAAAACGTCGACTTTCGGCCAGAAGTGGCCATTCTTGTACTAGAAATACTTGCTAAAAATTATCAGTGTAGAGCCGAAAAATAACCCAAGATAAACAAATTATTATCCCAGCCCAACCAAATACTAAATTATATTCTATTGGCGCAAGTTCATGAAAATACCTTCTTGGTGTATCCCATCTAAACCATGGATAAAGTAATAGTGACAATGCTCCAATACAGTAAATTGATGATCTTATTGCATCTATATCAGTTAAAAACACACCTGTTAGAATTATTAAAATTGTGAGGTAAGTAGCGCGCTTCGTATTTTTATTCCAATGCGCATGATCAATAGGTACTCGCCAATACTTACCAAAAAGCAAAATGAAAATTATTGCGACTAAAATTAATGCGATTACAGGTTTTGAAAAGATGTCTAACATTCAAAATGTCCGCTTTGGGTCGTTAGCAGGCATTATAAGAATATTAATCTGCTGCATCATCCTTGATGGAACTCTTATTCGCGCATCCATGCGCTCAGGATCGAAAGCTGACGTTTTAAGTTTGTAAATTTTTGAATCCAACCTCTTTAAACCTCAATTAAGTCTCCTTTCAGCCAATAGCGATCATTGAAGTTTCAGTAATGCTCTTGATTGCTCTACGTATTTTTTTATTACATTTCCTTGCATCGCATCAGTTAAATACTGTTTATCTTGATCATTTAATGGAGAGTCATCATCAAGCAATAACTTCGTATTTTCCCAACGTTTAAACCAAGGAACAGATTCATTTTCTACAAAATTAGCCATTTCCTCAGCACAATTTTCCACAGACTCTTTTGATTCATCAAATTCAAATTTATATGTCTTTGTTTTAAATTCACTCTCAATTGGGCCAGTTAAGGCAATAAAGTCTCTCGCATCATTTAGAACTCTTATACATGTATGTATGCGGAAGTATGGTCCAAAAGTATATTTATGCACATGAATAAATTCTGCAACTAAATCAGTATCTCGAACAAAGAATGTTGTTTTCGTCCTGATAAATCCTATTGGTTTAATTCGATTAGCAAATCGTCTTAAAATTTTGTCAGCATTAGATCGTTCAATCTTTTTTAGCATTCTTAGAGGAAATTGATTTGAATTTATAATGTCCGCTTTGGGTCGTTAGCAGGCATTATAAGAATATTAATCTGCTGCATCATCCTTGATGGAACTCTTATTCGCGCATCCATGCGCTCAGGGTCGCAAGCCGACAATTTATGTTTGTAGTTTATTGGTACCAACCTAATTTATTCTACTTAGTAGTATTATACGAAAAGTGAATTACTTCTTCCGGAATTCCACCGGTTGAGCGGTAAAAGTCAATGGCATGTGAATCATTGATATCAGCCTGTAAAAAGAATTCACGCTCACCTTTTTGATGACATATCTTTTTAAGCTCAGTTAAAAGTAATTTCCCAATGCCCTGGTATTGGTGTTTTTTTGCAACCGCCAAATCGTAAACATACACTTCATTAGCTTCAAAATAAGTTGAAGGCAAGTCATGTGCCGTTAGTCCACCCACAATTTTTTCATCAATTATCGCAACTAAAAAAGTAAGCCCTTCCTTTACTAGTAATGATTGAAGATAGTTATCACTAGGCATAACAAAGTCTTTCATTTCAAAGACGTCTTCATATAATCTTAACAACTCGTTTAAGGATTTAAAGTCATCCTTTCCTAGAACTTTGACTTTGGTCATAATTTTTAAGTTTTATCCCAATAACTAACAAATAAAAATCCTATAAAACAAACTAGTGTGATTAAAAAATATTTTGGCCTTCGGTTTTGTTGTCGAATCGGGTCTAGTGCCTTCCAAATAGAAATCACGACACCGATGAAAAATATCAACATCAAAAATGAGGGTAGATTCATGTTGATAAATGATTCCATATTGATAATGTCCAATGCCCACAACCGGTTTCAATGCAATTAACTCTAGCAAATATCAACTAATCCTAGCAGCATAAATTCTAATGCCCATGCCCTGATATTTTGTTTAAACTGTAGGCATTAGAAGAATAATTCCATCGATCGTAAATGCCTGAAAAAACCACACATTTTGGCTATGAAGATGTCAGCCCGAATGAAAAAACTGAAAAAGTCGGGGCGGTGTTTGACTCGGTTGCTCAAAACTATGATTTGATGAACGATGTCATGTCATTCGGTATGCATCGCATTTGGAAACGTTATTTTGTGCACATTGCAAATATTCGACCACATTTTCAAATTTTAGACTTAGCTGCCGGCACCGGTGATATCACAGCACTTTTGGCGCCTAAATTGAATGAACAAGGTTTAATTACCATGTGCGATTCTAATGGGGCCATGTTAGAAGAAGGGCGAGCACGTCTCATTGATCGAGGTTTATTTAAACAAGTTAAATTTGTACAGGCGATGGCGGAGGATTTGCCATTCCCTGAAAATTGTTTTGATCGAGTCACACTTGCATTTGGTCTTCGAAATTTTACCAATAAAGAAAACGCATTACGTTGTATTTATAAAACGGTTAAACCGGGTGGACAGATACTCATTTTAGAATTTTCAAAACCACAGGCTTGGTTACATAAAATATACGATACCTACTCATTTAATGTATTACCAAAAATGGGTGAGCTCATTGCAAAAGATGCTTCTAGTTATCAGTATCTAGCCGAATCCATTCGCAAACACCCTGATCAACAAACATTGCAAAACATGTTAGAAGATGTAGGTTTTGAGCAATGCGATTATTTAAACATGAGTGGTGGAATAGTTTGCATTCACCGTGCCCATAAACTTTCAGCATAGTATTCATCATGTTGTTAGATGTAATTAACAAAGCCATAAATAAATATTTTGCGGCAGATCCAGAAATTGCAACTCAGCTAAACCAATTTAACGATCAAACATTATTATTAAAACTTACCGATATAAAACAAGATTTTTTAATAACGCCTAAAGATTCAACATTAGTTGTGGAAGAAGTTACGGAGCAAATTGAAGCAGAAAATATTACTACTACCATCCAAAGCAACATCGTAAGTTTACTTCGATTAGGCTTAGGTGCTAATTTTCAATCACTACTACAAACAGATTCGATAAAAATTGAGGGCGATACCGAATTTGCCAATGAGCTGCAGAATATTGTTAAAGAAGTTGAAATTGATTGGGAAGAAATAGCTTCGAAATATGTAGGTGATCCTATCGCTTATCAATTAGGTATTTTTGCAAAACGGTTTCATAAGTATCGAAAACGTTCTACAGAGAATTTTCGTTTAGATGTTAGCGAATATTTACAGGAAGAATCTCGCATTGTGCCTACACGAGTTGAAATTAATAAATTCGTTAATGATGTTGATAACTTGGGTGCCGATGTAGAACGATTAGAGGCACGAATTGAACGTGTGGTACAGGCGCAGAATAACTAATGCGCTATCTTCGGCTCATCTTTAGAATTTTTCACATTAATGTGGTGTTGTTTCGCCATGGCTTAGAAGAAGTGCTACTTGAAGTACCTTTCTTCAGGCCCATCCGTTTTTTATTGTTCTTACTACCCTGGCATTGGTTTCGAAAACTTGAAATCTCTGATGGCGCAAGAATTCGAGGTGCACTTGAAGACTTAGGTCCAATTTTTGTTAAGTTTGGTCAGGCGTTATCCACAAGGCGTGATTTGCTCTCAGAAGATATCGCTGATGAGCTCACGAAACTGCAAGACCAGGTTCCCCCGTTCTCTGGTGAAATTGCACAGCAACTGATTGAAAAATCCTTAAAACAGCCTGTATCTCAAGCCTTTGCTGAATTTAGTGTAGAACCTCTAGCTTCAGCTTCCATTGCTCAGGTGCATACTGCCAAGCTGCATGATGGAACGGAAGTTGTAGTAAAAGTGTTACGGCCTGGTGTGGAAAAACAGGTGCGAAAAGATTTAGAACTGATGCATGCCTTGGCTGCCATTGCACATCGCTATTGGGAGGATGGACGACGCTTGCGCCCCAAAGAAGTGGTCCAAGAATATGAACAAATCATTATAGATGAATTGGATTTAATGCGTGAAGCTTCCAATGCCAGCCAATTGCGTCGAAATTTTGAAAACTCAAGTGATTTGTATGTACCTGAAGTATATTTTGAATTGTGTACGCGCAATGTCATGGTGCAGGAGCGTATTCATGGAATTCCGGTAAATGATATTGACGCATTGCGAAAACATGGTGTTAATCTTAAAAAATTATCGGATCGCGGCAGTCATATCTTTTTTACGCAAGTGTTCAGCCACAATTTTTTTCATGCCGATATGCATCCTGGAAATATTTTTGTTTCGTATGAAAATCCAGAAGATCCAAAATATGTAGGCGTTGATTTTGGCATTATGGGTACTTTGTCACCTTCTGATCAACGTTACTTAGCTGAAAACTTACTTGCATTTTTAAATCGTGATTACCATCGCGTAGCAGAACTTCATTTGGAATCTGGTTGGGTTCCATCTGATACACGCGTGGATCAATTTGAATCGGCTATTCGAACCGTATGTGAACCGATTTTCCAACGTCCATTAAGCCAAATTTCCTTTGGTAATTTATTACTACGACTGTTCCAAACGGCAAGACGCTTTAATATGGAAGTACAACCGCAATTGGTGTTATTACAAAAAACACTTTTAAATATTGAAGGCCTAGGTCGGCAACTAGATCCTGATTTAGATTTGTGGAAAACCGCCAAACCCTTTTTAGATCGCTGGATGAGCGAACAGGTTGGTGTTCGTGCATTGGTAACAGGCCTTCAAAAACAATTACCAAGAGTAGCTGAACGCTTACCAGAAATTCCGGATCTAGTGTATTCAACGCTTAAAACCATTGAGCAAGGCAACACCCGGTTAGAAATGCACAGTCAAGAACTGGAAGCTATTCGTAAAGAAATTAAACAATCCAACCGAAACTTAATTGCTGTCGTGTTGATATCATTGGCTGGTGTACTGTTATCGATGTGGTATTTCTAGCTTAACCAAGATGGACGTAACGTCAATACTTGATCCCCTAAACGATGCTCAGCGTGAAGCGGTCACTTCAGACATGTATCCGGCATTGGTCATTGCTGGTGCTGGCAGCGGTAAAACAAGGGTATTGGTGCACCGCATGGCATGGCTCTGTGATGTGGAGGGGATTTCGCCGTTTAGTATTTTAGCGGTCACCTTTACTAATAAGGCTGCTTCTGAAATGCGGGCACGGGTGGAGAGTTTGTTGAATTCTCAATTGGGTGGCATGTGGATTGGTACTTTTCATGGTATTTCGCATCGTCTACTACGCAGTCACTGGCAAGAAGCCAAGCTTAAGCAAAATTTTCAAATTCTTGATAGCGATGATCAATTACGCTTAGTGAAACGTATTATTCAAGGTTTAGGTTTAGATGATACTAAATGGCCACCAAAACATGCACGTTGGTATATCAATGCTAAAAAAGAAGAAGGTATACGGCCAAAAGATTTACAAGACCATGGTGACATCACCGAGCGACAACTAATACGAATTTATACAGCCTACCAAGAAACATGCGAGCAAACCGGACTAGTTGATTTTGCTGAGTTGTTATTACGTTCTCTAGAATTACTACAACAAAACTCAGAACTACTGACTCATTATCAAACCAAATTTAGACATATTTTGGTGGATGAATTTCAAGACACTAATAGCATTCAATATCAATGGTTAAAAATTTTGGCTGGACAAAATAACCCAATCTTTGCGGTAGGGGATGATGATCAATCGATTTATGGTTGGCGAGGTGCGCGTATTGAAAATATTTATAGCTTTGAAAAAGATTTTAAAAGTGTAGAAATATTTAGGCTTGAACAAAATTATCGATCGACCAATACCATTTTATCAGCCGCCAATTCTTTAATTGGAAACAACCAAGGCCGCATGGGTAAAAAGTTATGGACCGATGGCGATGATGGCGAACCTATTTATTTATATGCATCCTTTAATGAGCAAGATGAAGCGCGTTTTGTTGCAGATAAAATAAAACATTGGATAGAAACTTGTAATGGTAAGCGTGAAGAAGTTGCCGTTTTGTATCGTTCCAATGCACAGTCACGCGTGTTTGAAGAAGTATTTATTGCACAAAGTATTCCATATCGCGTGTACGGAGGTTTACGATTCTTCGAACGCGCAGAAATAAAAGATGCGCTGGCCTATTTGCGCTTAGCTAAAAATTTAGATGATGATCCATCGTTTGAGCGCATTATCAATGTTCCAACTCGAGGTATTGGGCAAAGAACTGTTGCTTTGATTCGTGATTTTGCCAAACAACATTCCATTACTTTATGGCAAGCATCAGAGAAAATTTTGCAGGCGAATATGTTAACGGCAAGAGCCGGCAATGCTGTACAAACGTTTTTACAGTTGATGCAAAAATTAACCCAGGACATTGATACCTTAGGTTTAGCCGAACAGGTCGATCATGTTATACACGCTTCTGGGCTTGTGAACTATCATGGACGTGATAACAGCGAAAAAGCCAAGTCACGGGTTGAGAACTTAGAAGAATTAGTGGTTGCGGCACGGGGTTTTCAACTAGATAACGAACTGTATGCAGAAATGCAGCCTCTAGATGCTTTTTTAACCCATGCGGCATTGGAAGCTGGAGAAGGCCAAGGCGCTCAATGGGATGACTGCGTGCAATTGATGACACTGCATGCAGCCAAAGGGTTAGAGTTTCCTCTAGTGTTTATTGTGGGGTTAGAGGAAGGACTATTTCCTTCCAGCATGTCGATGGAGGAGCCGGGACGTTTAGAAGAAGAGCGTCGACTTTGTTATGTAGGTATCACACGTGCGCGTCAACAACTCGTCATTACCTATGCAGAATCCCGCCGGCAATATGGGTCAGATAGTTATAATCCTCCATCAAGGTTTATCAGTGAAATACCTGCGGAATTGATTGCTGAAGTACGACCGCGTGCCATGGTTACACAACCGAAGCGTTCTTTAAAAGAGACCAGCACTTTCGAAGAAGAGATTGGGATAAAAATTGGCAGTCGAGTATCCCATGCAAAATTTGGAGAGGGTATAGTATTAGATTGTGAGGGCAAAGGTAGCAGTGCGCGCGTGCAAGTGCACTTTGAGCAAGCAGGGAGTAAATGGTTAGTAATCGCCTATGCAAACTTACAAGTGATCGCATAAAAAAGTAATTACAAGAATCTCAATTATGAAACGAAGAAAATTTTTACAGTATGCCGGTGCAAGTGCAGCTTTAGGTGGATTGGCGGCATGTCAAAAAGAAACTAATTCTGAAACCTCTGAAGTCACTAGTGGTAATTCACAAACCTGGGAATGGAAAATGGTTACGACCTGGCCTAAAAATTTTCCAGGCTTGGGTACCGGTGCTGAATTTTTAGCAGAGCAAATTAACACCATGTCCAATGGACGTATTCATGTAAAAGTATATGGTGCAGGTGAGTTGGTTCCTGCTTTTGAAATTTTTGATGCAGTCGCTAATGGTTCTGCACAGATGGGTCATGGCTCAGCTTATTACTGGAAAGGCAAATATCCTGCATTACAGTTTTTTTCCACCACACCCTTTGGTATGACGGCTTTAGAAATGAATAGTTGGTTGTACCATGGTGGAGGCATGGGGTTATGGAAAGATGCGTATAGTCAATTTGGTTTAGTACCTGCGGCTTCGGGAAATACTGGAGTACAAATGGCGGGTTGGTTTAATAAAGAAATAAATACGCTGGATGATTTAAAAGGTTTAAAAATGCGCATTCCCGGGTTAGCGGGAGAAGTTTTAAAACGCGCAGGAGGTACACCGGTGAATTTACCCGGGGGCGAGTTATTTACGTCATTACAATCGGGTGCGATCGATGCCACGGAGTGGGTGGGGCCCTACAATGATTTGGCGTTTGGTTTTCATAAAATAGCCAAGTATTACTATTATCCAGGCTGGCATGAACCAGGTACGACTTTAGAATGCTTTATCAACAAAACAGCATTTGATGAGTTACCGGAAGATTTGCAGAGTATTGTGATGAATGCCTGTCGTGTGGCTAATCAAGATATGTTGTTGGAATACGTCGCTCGCAATAACGATGCACTCGAAACCTTGGTGAATGAGCACAACGTAGATGTACGTGAATTACCGAATGAAGTGATACAAAAATTAGCTAAACTTTCAGAAGAAGCCACGGCTGAACTTGGCTATAGTGACCCATTGGCACGCAGAATATTTGATTCTTACCGTGAATTTTTCAAGAAATCTAGGGCCTGGCTGGATATTTCTGAGCGAGCCTACTTGAACTTACGTGCTGGATAGCATACAACTGGCATATTAAAGTTAAGAATAACCATAAAAAAAGTCCAGAAATGGAGGCAGAATAGTGGAAGAATTTTACGTCAAATGGCGGACCATGTGGGATGCCAAAGAATACACAACACAATTATTCTTTCTTGTTAATTTAATCATCGCGCTGTGGATTACTTCAATTCCGATGCGTGAAGCTGGTAAAGGGGCCACGACACTCAATCGAAGCATCATGTTTCTGTTTGGTATTGCGTATGCAGTAATGACCATAGTAGCGTACTTTCAGTTGGTACCAACCTTCTCGCCGTACGAATAATTTTTAAAAACAATATTGTTTAAGAAAAAAGGCGTTCTCTGTAACGCCTTTTTATTTTGTATACACTTCTGCCGGCAGCCAGGTTGCCAGTTCTGGAAAATAAGCAATTAGAGCCAATGCGAACACCTGAATCACAATAAAAGGTGCAACTCCGCGATAAATTTGTTTGGTTTGAATTTGTTGTGGGGCGACACCTCGCAAATAAAATAAAGCAAAACCAAATGGCGGTGTTAAAAAAGAAGTTTGTAAGTTTATTGCAATCATTATTCCTAGCCAGACTGGATCTACTCCTAAACTTAACAGCACTGGTCCAACTATTGGTACGACTACAAAAGTAATTTCAATAAAATCTAAAATAAATCCAAGCAAAAACATTAGTAGCATTACAATAAATACGGCTGCAAATACACCACCAGGAAGTTGTGTTAAAAATTCGTGTACAGCATCATCACCACCATAACCTCTAAACACGAGTGAGAAAATTGAAGCGCCTATAAAAATCATAAACACCATGCAAGTAACACGTACTGATCTACGCATCACATCACGCAGGCAGTGAAGATCAAGCCGGCGATTGATTAAAGCTAATAACAATGCACCTATTGCACCTACGGATGCTGCTTCTGTAGGAGTAGCCACTCCAGCAATGATGGAACCCAACACGGCAATTATTAAAAATACTGGAGGTAGCAGTGCACGAAAAATTCGATTCACTAATTTGCCAAAATCAACCTCGGTAGTTTGCTGCACCACCGGCATGGTATCGGGTTTGCTATAAGCAACAAAAATGATATACAAAAGATATAGCGCCACTAACAGTAAGCCTGGAATAATTGCACCAATAAATAAATCACCCACCGATACCGTTTCAGGAGAATAGACGCCTTGGCTTAGCTGAGATTGTTGATAAGCTGATGAGAGCACATCACCTAATAACACTAAGATGATGGATGGTGGAATGATTTGTCCTAGAGTGCCAGAAGCACAAACTACCCCGGTTGAAATTTCAGCTTGGTAGCCTTTTTTTAACATGGTGGGAAGTGACAACAAACCCAATGTGACTACTGTGGCACCGACAATTCCAGTACTGGCGGCGAGTAGCATTCCAACCAGCACCACAGAAATTCCAAGGCCACCACGTAAAGCGCCGAATAAAGAGGCCATGGTGTCCAACAATTCATCTGCGATCTTTGAGCGTTCCATCATGACGCCCATAAATACAAACAGGGGCACTGCGATCAGCGTTTCATTCGTCATAATGCCGAACAAGCGGCTAGGAAATGCGTGCAATAATGCTTGATCAAATGTGCCTGTAACAATTCCCGCAAATGCAAACAACAAAGACACCCCACCCAGTGTAAAAGCCACAGGATAGCCAAACAATAAAACTAAGATTACGACCAAGAAAAGTATAAATGCGACAACCTCCATAGCTTTTTTACTTGTGTAAACGTAACCAAGCCCTACCGCACATAGATAACGCTTGTAGAAGTAAAAGTATTGCCATTGCTGGGATTACTGTTTTTAAAATATAAACAAATGGTAATCCTCCAGCCTCACGTGATTGTTCAAGTAATTTCCATGAACTACTTACATAATCAAAACTAATCCAGAGAATAAAAATTGAAATTGGAAGCAATAAAAAAATACTTCCAAAAAAATCTACCCTCGCTTTATTTTTCGAATCCATGCTCTGATAAAATATATCTACCCGAACATGTTCGTTATGTTTTAAGGTATAAGCGCCTGCCAACATAAACACAAATGCATGCAAATAAGTAATGGATTCTTGCATTGCAATGCGACCAAAATCAAAGCCATAACGCATTACAACCACCGCAAATGTCACGCACACCATAGCTAGTACTAGCCATGAAGTAAATTGGCCCACACGTTCATTTAACGTATCGATACGATTACATATTTTTTCTAAAGATTGATACAAAATATATATTTCAGAGACTACATATGTAATGTAGGCGCATGGTTTATTCTTGCCAATAAGATGTTTTTAAAAACATTGGGATCTTTCACGTGTGTAATTTCTCCATCTTTTGGAAAAATCTTGTCGCGCAATCGTGACAGCCAAAACCGCAAAGCGGCTGCACGTAACATGTACTGCCACGTTTCTTGCTCATACATTTCAAATGCTCTTACAGATCGATATGCATTAATCAACGATTCGTACAATGCCATGTTTAATTCGCCATTTTTCTGGCTACACCAATCATTTATCGTAACGGCTAAGTCATACAGCAGGTGATCGTTACATGCATAGTAAAAATCAATAATTCCAGTCAGTGCATTATCTTTAAACATTGCGTTATCACGAAATAGGTCTGCGTGAATTACCCCTTGTGGTAGCGGTTTATTAGGAATGTTCTTGCGGTATTCAATTTCATTTCTTAATAAGGCTTGATCTTCGGCAGTAAGTTTGGACATGACTTGATTCGCCGTTTCTTCAGACCATTCCACGCCACGAGGGTTTGCTAAAGAATCGGTAAAATGCTGACCAAGTTTGTGTATTTGTGCGAGTGCGTGTCCGATCGCTTCACAATGCACCGGATTTGGATTTAATTCATTGCTACCTTCAAGTCTGCGTACAATAGCGGCCGGTTTATTTTTTAAGACGCGAAGATAATCGTCATATAGATCCGCAATGGGATGCGCAGTAGGCATGCCATGATCTGACAAATGTGCCATTAAAGATAAGTAAAAAGGTAAGGTATCAAAACCGATTTCTTCAAAAATAGTGAGTACAAATTCACCGTTTTCTGTAGTTACGAAATAGTTTGTATTTTCAATGCCAGCATTAATTCCAGCAAAATGAATTAATTTCCCAACAGAATAATTCTTGAGAAAATCTTCAAGCTCGGCTTGCTCGATAATTGTATAGACTGACATACTTGTTTATGGGTATTACTATTTTTCAATCAAAAGATACCGGGCTAATGTAGTGGTAATTTTCAATGCGTCGATCGATTAAAATGTGGCGACATAATAGCGCCCCTTCAGTTTGATCACTAGCGATATACAACTCTTGTGCAAATAAATGCCTAAAAAAAATTCAACGCCTTTGGTTTTAGTCGATGGCTCATCCTATTTGTATCGAGCCTATCATGTGCCGAACCTGCAACATCTCAGCACATCAGCAGGCCAACCAACAGGCGCTGTGTATGGCGTGATTAATATGATTAAGAAATTACAGGCTGATGAAAATCCTACACATATGGCTGTTGTGTTTGACGCCAAAGGTAAAACATTTCGACATGATTTATACAAGGAATACAAAGCTAATCGTCCTTCGATGCCTGAGGATTTACAAACACAGATAGAGCCCTTACATGAGTTAGTGCAAGCCTTAGGCTTGCCTTTAATCTCGGAACCAGGTGTGGAAGCAGATGATGTAATTGGCACACTTGCCAAACTTGCAGTGGAAAAAGGACATAAGGTTTTAGTGTCAACAGGGGATAAGGATATGGCGCAACTCGTAAATAAGGATGTCATGTTGGTAAACACGATGAGTAATACCAGCATGGATGAGGTGGGCGTGAAAGAAAAATTTGGTGTAACTCCGGATCAAATTATTGATTATCTGGCATTGATGGGAGACAAGTCAGACAACATTCCAGGTGTGCCCAGTGTTGGACCCAAAACGGCGGCTAAATGGTTAAACGAATATAAAACGCTAGATGGTGTGGTAAAAAATGCAGAACAAATTAAAGGTAAGGTGGGGGAAAAATTACGTGATCATATCGATCAACTACCACTATCTTCGGAGTTAACGACCATTAAATGTGATGTAACACTTGAGCAATCGATTGATGACTTGCGAGTGCAGTCGCCAGATTCAAAACAGCTATACAAATTATATAAAGCACTTGAGTTTAAGTCTTGGTTGAAAACACTAGATGTTGATGAGTCTGAAATTGACGATGAAGTACAAACAAAAGACAAGCCTGTCACAGGGAAAGGCAAATATGAATTGATTCTTACTAAAAAAGATTTTCAGCGTTGGTTAAAACGTTTAGTAAAAGCAAAGCTTGTCGCATTTGATACCGAAACAGACAGTTTAGATTATATTCAGGCTAACGTGGTGGGAATTTCTTTCTCGGATAAACCTGGTGAGGCAGCATATGTACCTTTTGTGCATGACTATCCTGATGCGCCAAAGCAATTACATCGTGAAGAAATTTTACAACAACTGGAACCTGTGTTTAATGCGAATCCGTCCAAACTTATAGGCCATAATTTAAAATATGATCGAAGCGTACTACTAAATCATGATGTCCATTTGAATGAAATTCAACACGACACAATGTTGCAGTCCTATGTATGTAATTCAGTAGCTAGTCGACATGATCTAGACACCCTATGTGAAAAGCATCTAGACCATACCAATATTCATTTTGAAGATGTTGCAGGAAAAGGTAGCAACCAAATTACTTTTGATCAAGTAGATCTTGAAACGGCTACGGACTATGCAGCTGAAGATGCCGACATGGTGCTGCGTTTGCACAATATTTTTTGGTCTGAATTGCAGCAGAAGAATAAATCAAAACAAAAAGAGCTTTATACAACGATTGAATTACCGATGTTAACGGTTCTTTCAAATATAGAAAGAAATGGAGTATTGCTCGATGCCAAACAACTACAACAACAAAGTAAGCAACTTTCAAAACGAATAACCGACGTAGAAAAACAAGCCTTTGACGTTGCAGGCGAGAAATTTAATTTAGGTTCTCCTAAACAGATTCAGGAAATTCTATTTGAGAAACAGGGCTTACCTGTGCGGCGTAAGACACCGAAAGGTCAACCCTCTACAGCAGAGGATGTTTTGCAAGAATTAGCTAACGATTATGAACTACCAAAATTATTGTTAGAACACCGTATGCTGAGCAAATTAAAATCTACCTATGTGGATAAATTACCCATGCTAATCAATGCTAAAACCAATCGAGTGCACACTTCGTATCATCAAGCGGTTGCCGTTACTGGAAGACTGTCGTCTACTGATCCAAATTTACAAAACATACCCATTCGTAATGAAGAAGGACGCCGTATACGTAAAGCATTCATTGCAGCACCAGAGTGTAAAATCTTAGCAGCCGATTATTCGCAAATTGAATTGCGCATCATGGCGCATTTATCCAATGATGAGCGACTTTGTGAAGCGTTTGCAGATGGCGAAGATATTCATCGTGCCACAGCAGCAGAAGTGTTTAGTTTGAAGTTGAGCGAGGTTGCAGCAGAGCAACGCCGAGCAGCCAAAGCAATTAATTTTGGCTTAATTTATGGCATGTCAGCTTTTGGATTGGCACGACAACTTGGAACTACCCGCACCGAGGCACAAAAATATGTCAGCTTATATTTTCAACGTTATCCAGGCGTAAAAAAATACATGGATAACATACGTGAGCAAGCCCGCTCGCAAGGATATGTTGAGACACTGTTTGGTCGAAGACTTTATTTGCCCGATATAAATAATAAAAATGTGCAACGACGACAATACGCAGAGCGCACTGCCATTAATGCCCCAATGCAAGGTACAGCAGCTGATATTATTAAACGCGCTATGATTCAAATTGATGCTTGGCTGCAAACGCAGCAACATGATTGCAAGATGATTATGCAGGTGCATGATGAATTAGTATTTGAAGTAAATGAGAAGGATTTGCAAGCGGTACAACAACGCGTAATTCTAGACATGCAGGGAGCTGCAGAACTATCGGTTCCGCTAGTGGTGGATGTTGCTATTGGTGACAATTGGGATGAGGCACATTAACTTATTGATTATGTATAGATACTAATTGCAACTCATCCAAAATTAGTACGTTACAAACATTACAATGAAACAATGTTGATCACTCAAGGAAATTGGGTACTGTAAGCATTTCCCACTTATCTTTTACGACCTACATTTTATCTCGCGTCGTAGCAATTACTCTTTTTACTCTTATATATTGCCTGAAGTTAAAGAACACTCTTTATTAAGAGTGAACAATGCTCAAGGACTTTTGCATGATAAGGAATGTCATAAAAGTAACTTTATTTCTCGCGCTAGTAACATCAGCTTCATCTGTAGCACAGGTGGCGATGGCATTGGATCTAGAGTATGAGGGCTTCGAAACTTCAGAGACCAGTTTTCCCTTTATCTGGTCGCCCAATGCCATTATTAAAAACAGCCAAAATCTTGATATTAATATGCGTAGCAATACCATTCTTGATTTAGAAACCAATTCTCCTATACAGAAAAAATTTTCCTTTCAATTGTATCAAGGGGACAATTTAGATCAGATACGAGCTGAAGATCGCTACGATCGCATCATTCCTGATGAGGACGAAGACGGTTACGGCATTTCGATCAAAACGCGGTTTTGAATATCCGTTTTAATTTAGCATTGTCCACAAATTCGTCAAACAGCATCTAAACTTTTCTATCGTCTTGAAATATAAGGCGAACTTTTTCTTATTTTTATCCTCTAAGGAATAAGCGCAGATAATGCGCTCCCGCTTCCCTCCCTTAGCGGGCATTTAACGGCTCGGGGTCCCCAACCGAGTCCTTAAGCTTGGCCCCGGTAATCGTTACCGGGGCGTTTTTTCAGTAAGAGCCGATTCCAGCCAATTTGCTAGGTGATTTTGAGCCTGGGAAACGCCCATTTTTTTGGTAGCGGAAAACACCTGAATTGCGGTTTCCGGCATCTCTTGTTCAAGTTGTGCAGCAACTTTGGTTACAGTTTGCATCATTTTTCCACGTTTTACTTTATCGGCCTTGGTCAGCAATACATATAAAGGTAATTGGTAATGTTGACTCCAATGAATCATTTTCCAATCAATTTCAGTGAGTGGGTGGCGTATATCCATAAGCAAAACGAGCCCGTACAACACTTGCCGATTGACCAAGTAGGTCTCCATTAACTCATGCCAATGTCGCTGTACGTTTACGGGCGCTTTAGCATAACCATAGCCGGGCAAGTCAACCAAACGAGTATCACCATCCAGTGTAAAAAAATTAATTAATTGAGTACGTCCCGGCGTCTTGCTGGTGCGAGCTAAATTATTTTGATTACAAAGTGCATTTATAGCACTTGATTTCCCTGCATTGGATCGACCACAAAATGCAATTTCAGCGCCGGCATCAATTGGAAAATCTCCAGCCGATGAAGCGCTGCGCAAGAATTGTGCTTTAGTAAAAGGAATACTCATTGGGGATACAAACAATGTGTACAATTGTTGCCTTGGTATGGCTGTCAGCGAAAGTCTGTGATAGTAAGATATTAGCGCCTACGGCGATACTGTACTTGAAAATTGAGTCCATGATGTCCCGTTTAGGAGAAGGGGCGTATTTTGCGGCTATGCGGGGATTGTGGTATACCAAGCTGCCGTTTAAACCCTAGCTCTGATGATATTCGAAATAAATAACTACAGATAAAAAACAAGGTTACATAAGCATGAATAAGGTCTTTTGGTCATTACTACTAACGACTGCACTTATTGGTCTATTCTCAGGAAAAGTATTTGCTGAAGGAAATGCAGATGCAGGTAAAAAGAAATCTGAACCCTGTGTTGCTTGTCATGGCGTAGATGGAAATAGTGTAAATCCGGCTTGGCCCAAAATTGCAGGACAAGGCGAAAAATATCTTATCGATCAGCTACGATTATTTAGAGATAAAATTCGTGTAAACACGTTAATGAATCCTCAAACGTCCAATTTAAGTGAGCAAGATATTTTAGATTTGGCGGCTTATTATGCGGCACAAGAACAAACTGGCGGCTCTGCAGATCCAGATAAAGAATTTGAAGGTGAAAAGTTTTATACCATTGGTGAAAGAATTTACCGCGGCGGGAACCCTGCTACTGGCGTACCTGCATGTATGTCATGCCATGGCCCAGATGGTGCAGGTAATGCGCCCGCAAAATTTCCACGTCTTGATGGCCAACATGCAGTCTACACAGCCGCACAATTAAGAGCCTATCGTTCTGGTGCGCGCTATCAGCCCGATGATAATTTGAATATGATGAAACAAATTACCAGTTATATGACGGATATCGAAATTGATGCCGTTTCTGAATATATTGCAGGCTTGCATTAAGCCACTGATGTGCTAGCTAAAAAATTAGCATTAGAACTTTTATTTTTACCTTTGGTCTTATGCTTAATTATTCCTAATAACTAGAATTATGAACTTATTAAAAAATTACTCTACTCAAGTAGTAAAAGTAAAATATATCTTTTGTGTAATTCTATTTACCGCAATTAGTTTTGTTACGGCGTGTGCAGAAGAAAGCAAACCGCCATCTACACAGTTTGTTGAAGGACAACATTTTCACCGACTTTCTCCAACAGTGGCTACCGATGTAGAAGAAGGTCAAGTAGAAGTGGTGGAATTATTTTGGTACGGATGTCCCCACTGTTATGAATTTGAAAAATATTTAAAAGTTTGGAAACCAAACAAAGCCGAAAACATTTTGTTTACACCAATGCCAGCCGTGTTGAATCGAAGTTGGGTGCCGCATGCACGGGCATATTATGCATTAGAGACCATGGGTGAAATAGAACGCGTTCATCCAATTATTTTCGAAGCTATTCATGCCCAAGGAAGACGTTTACGCGATGTTGAATCCATGTCGCGTTTTTTATCCCAACACGGGGTAGATGCTGAAGAATTTAAAAAAGCCTATGACTCGTTTTATGTCGAAACTAAAATCAAACGGGCAGATCAGCTATCTCGACAATATGGCGCAACTTCTGTGCCTGCCGTAATCGTCAATGGTAAATATCGTACCAATGCCAGTAGTGCTGGTGGTTATGAAAAAGTTTTAGAATTGATCGAAATTTTAGCTAAGCAAGAAGCTAATTAACTATTAGAGAACTTGTAGCTGTCGTTACTCGGTAATTCTTCTTAAATGTTCAATTTCGTTTTCTTCATGCTCAAGCAGCATTTGCTCGACATTCAAACGATCAGTTTTACGGGTTTTTACCGATGGGTCGGGCTTGCGTAATTTCTCAAAAATGGGCGAGACTTTTTGTCTAACTTCCTTGTCCACAATATCCCCTTAACGTCCGTGTGTAAGGTAATACTTATAATAATCGATTTAAGAATTTAGCTTGGATCAATGTAGATAAATGGTTAGTAGTTGAGGATTATTGGGGTCTACAAATAGGGAAAATCAGACCTAGTTCATGTTTTAGAAGCTAGTAAAAACGCCCACCACCGACCACGCGTGTTTTCCAGTAAGGGTCATTCAAGTAACTCACAGAAACTCTTTTGCCTGATTTTGGCGCATGAATAAATTGATTATCTCCAACATAAATTCCTACGTGTGAAATATTTTTAGAATTTAATGTGAAAAACACTAAGTCTCCTGTTTGCAATTGAGATAAAGCAACCGGTGTGGAGTGTTTGTGTTGCTGTGAGGAGGTACGCGGTGTTGAGATACCGAGTTTACTATGGCTGTAATACACTAGCCCACTGCAATCAAATCCGTTAGGTGATTTGCCGCCATATTTGTAGGGTTTGCCCAACATGGATTGCGCAATTCCTGCAATTTGTTCACCTTGAGAATTAGCAATTTTTGTGATCGTTGAAACTTTTTTAGTGTTTTGTGTAACAGGAGGTTTATTTGGTGTATGCGAGCATGCAACGATAAACACCATACTGCTAATTACAATAATTAAAAATTTCAACTGATTCATATCTACCATCCGTGTAGTGTTCATGTATGACTCCAGAATATTTGAAAAGTTAGCTAAATTTTGTATTTAACGTATAGCCGCTTATAGCTTATAGATAAGCGGCAGCAACCAAGAATAGCTGGCCCACATGATGATCGTTAATGGCGTACCTACTTTGACAAAATCCATAAACTTATACCCGCCCGCATTCATTACCAGTAAATTCGTTTTATATGCCATGGGTGTGATGTAACTCATATTCGCGCCAAATAGTACTGCTAAAATAAATGGAGCTGCTGGCAGACCCAATTGATCTGCAATACTTACGGCTACCGGTGTGCCAATGACCGCTGCTGCATTATTCGAAACAATGTTAGTGAGTAAAGCCATAAGTAATATTAAACCGCTTAACACCACGGGTGCTTTTGCGCCAGCTGTAAAGTATAAATATAAACTTGCGAGATAATCTGTCCCTCCGGTTTTAACTAGTGCCGCTCCCATAGCAAGGCTTGCAACTACAATTAAAATTATGGGAGCACTCAACGCTTGCGTGGCTTCACGCCAATTTAAACAGCCGGTAATGATTAACAATAAAACGCCACAAACTGCACTGATGGCAATCGGTAGTAAACCAATAGCGGCCGTTCCAACAATAGCAATCATGATCCAAAGTGCTAAAGGGGCTTTTGAAGTGTGCGGCAAGTTTTCAGTAGAGTCTAAGATCAGCAGATCACCACTTTTTTTTAGATTTGCAATAGTTTCTGACTTTCCTTGTACTAATAATATATCTCCCGTTCGCAACCACACTTCGCGCACACTAGAATAAAGATTCTCTATCGCTTTTCCGGCTCGATGTAATGCTAGCGGAATTAGCTCAAAGCGAGTTCTAAAACCTATACGAGATAAAGTCGTGTTTTCTAAGGCAGATCCTTGAGAGACAACAATTTCTGCTAGTTGTTGTTGAGACGTTGAAACTAATTCTTGCTCACCTACGGGCTCATTGTTTGAATATAAAGTAGCCTGCAGTACTTCTTCATATTCTTTTAATTCTTTAGGTGTATCTCTAACAAATAATCGATCACCTGCTTTAATTTCTACATCAGGAAGTAACGATAGATAGGTATTTTCTCCGCGTTGAATGCGCTCAACATTCATTGCGCCGTGCGTTAATTCAACGAGCTCAGCATGTGTTTTACCTACACTGGAACTATTTTCTGGGATATGTAATTGAGCTAAAAATACTCTTGGCGAAGAATCGCTTAAAGGAATTTCACGCTTGGCCACGATTCTGGGTGCAATCAGCCACAAGTAAATTACTCCGATAACAGATGCAATACTCGCCGGGAGAATAAAGTCAAACATAGAAAACTTTGCTACTCCTAAATCGGATGCAACAGACACCACTAATAAATTTGTAGAAGTTCCAATGGTGGTACACATGCCTCCTACCAAAGTTGCAAAGCCCATGGGCATTAGTACGTCAGAAGGTGATCGTTGAGTACGCAAAGAAACACTCACTAGTATAGGTAGCAATAAAACGACGACTGGAGTGTTATTAATAAAGGCACTTAAGGCTCCTCCAATGAGTAATGTAAGCAGCAAAGACAGGGAAGGATTTTTACGCCAAAGTTTGGCTAAGGATCGACCGATTGGCTCAAGCGCACCCGTACGTACCAAGGCTTGACCTGCGATCATAAGTGCACACACCGCAATCAATGCCTCATGCCCAAAACCAGAGAACAACTCAATGGACTGTAGATTTTTTCCTCGGTACTCATAAGGAAATAATTCAAACCCCACGGCTAGTATTGCAATCACCAGCAAACTTGATGTTTCAAGGGGAATGCGGTCCCGGGTAAATAAAATTAATGCGATGATCGTAAGAATCAGTACTGAAATCGCATGTGGATCCGGTGCAGACGGGAAGTTCATGCGAATATTGATACTGTGAGTAGTTGGATGAACGGCAAAAAATTCTCTATAACCACTGCGTTAGAGCTATTGGGTTTAGTATTCATCATTCACTATAATTCCCAGCGAATTTGGCAGAGATACTTCTCAACTAGGAATTATCATTAGGAGTTTTTGTGAGTACGACTAAATTTGCATCGACATTGATGATTATAATCGTTGTATTAGTGGCTTCAACTATAGGTGTTTTAGCGCTTGCTAACGTGCTCATTGGTGAGCCTGAATATACTGTAGATCCATTGATTCAAGGTAATATTTCAGAACGCATTGAACCGGTCGGTAGTGTTACCGTCAATGGTGAAGCGACCATGGTAGCAGAAGCCGAATCTTCTTCAGGCGATGCTAGTGCCGCCGAACAAAATGCTGGCGCTTCTGTTGAAGAGATGTATCAAGCCTGTAATGCTTGCCATGCAACCGGTGTGCTCAGCGCCCCTAAGCTCGGAGATAAAGTTGCGTGGGAACCAAGACTCGCTAAGGGCATTGAAACCATGTATACCAACGCTATCAATGGAATTGGTGGGATGCCTCCTAAGGGTGGGCGTGTGGATTTATCAGATGATGATATTAAGAAACTCGTTGACTATATGGTTGCGTCGGTACAGTAATCTTCTACTTCACACTTCAATTTAACAAACGATCATAGTAGCGATAGCTAATCGCTTCACTGATGTGTTGCGCTTGTATATTTTCTGCAGCATCAAGATCGGCAATAGTGCGTGCAAGTTTCAATGTGCGGTGATACCCACGTGCAGATAAACCTAGTTGATCAAAAGCTTTATCAATTAGCTGTTCACTTTCTAAATTTAATCTACAAAACGATTCAATCTCTTTGTTTGACATGTAGGCATTAGGAGTTTGTTGTCGCTGCATTTGCAATGTACGCGCTACACATACACGTTGTTGCACATCATGACTTGTGTCTGCGTTATTATTTCCTTGTTCTCGAATCATTTCTTTAGGTACACGCGGTACATCTATATGAATATCGATACGATCCAATAAAGGTGCAGAGATACGTGTACGATAGCGTCGAATCTGTTCTGGCGTACATGCACAATTTCCATTGGCGTCAATATCACAACCCTGGGGACAGGGGTTCATAGCAGCCACTAATTGAAAGCGAGCCGGAAACTCTACCTGTCGCGCAGCACGCGAGATGGCGATAGTTCCGGTTTCTAAAGGTTCACGTAACACTTCTAATACGCGTCGATCAAATTCTGTAAGCTCATCCAGAAACAATACACCGTGATGTGCCAGTGAAATTTCACCCGGCATGGGATAGGAGCCTCCACCCACCAAAGCCACACCCGATGCTGTGTGGTGTGGTGCACGAAATGGTCGTTTGCCCCAGTGTTGATGATTAAACCCTCCATGGCTTATTGAATAGATAGTGGCAGATTCTATGGCTTCGGTTTCAGTCAGTGGTGGCAATATCCCAGGCAGTCTACTGGCTAACATGGTTTTACCGCTACCCGGGGATCCCACCATTAACATGTTATGTCCGCCTGCAGCCGCAACTTCCAGTGCACGTTTAGCCCGCGGTTGTCCACGTACCTCGCCTAGATCTACAGAGCTCATTGTTGAATTAATATCAAGTTCCTGTGAATGTGGAACTAGCATTTCTTGTCCTATTAAATGAGCGCAAATTTCAAGCAAAGTGCTGCTCGCTAGTACGGTTGTTTGTTTGGCTAACAAAGCTTCGCCGCCATTATCAATCGGCACCACAATGGCGCGGTTTTGTTTATGACTGGCTACAGCGGCAGGTAACACTCCATGTATGGGTCGCAATTCTCCACTAAGACTTAACTCACCAACAAACTCATACTCATGTAAGTGGTCTTGGTTGAGTTGTTCAGATGCTCCAAGAATTCCTAATGCAATCGGTAAATCAAATCTTCCTCCTTCTTTGGGTAAATCAGCAGGCGCCAGATTCACAGTAATTCTTCGCGTGGGAAATTGAAAACCTGAATTTAATAGTGCAGCACGTACACGATCTTTACTTTCTTTTACGGCTGCTTCAGGTAATCCAACGATAGATAGGCCAGGTAATCCGTTGGACAAATGAACTTCAACAGTAACTAGCGGTGCATCCATTCCAGTTTGTGCTCGGGAATAAATCGTTGCTAGAGTCATTTTGAAATCCCCAAGTGAATTTTAATTTAAAAATTTTTGCTCTAGTTCATTGATGCGTTGTTCAAGTTCTTTTACTTGTTGTTGACTTTTTTGCAACATGTTTACTTGAACATCAAATTCTTCACGAGTTACTAAATCCATACGTTGAAAGACACTTTCAATCGCTACTCGCGCATTCTTTTCCAAACTTTGTTTAGCGTTGACTAAATCATCAGGAACAACAGCCGAAATTTTTTGCACAATTTCATTAATGGCTTGATCCAGTTTTTCTGTATCAAATTTCATATTTCATCTCTCCCAAAAATCAGCATTTAGTGTAACTGAAAACATTATTAATTCATGCACTAATGCCGTGCACCCAAGTGTATTCACAATGCATGGTAGAAGTGCATCGATGCAGAAATATGTATTAAATTTTATAAGTTATTGATATTAAAAATAAAAAAATATTCTTAAAAGTTGGCATGGCATCTGCAAAGAGAAACAGCGAATTATAAACAACACCTATGTATAGGGAGGATTATCAATGAATATAAAATTACAGCACTTGGCGATGACGGGCTTTTTGGTAAGCAGTATCGCAGTGTTCACTAGTCATGCATTTGCCGTAGAGGCAACGCTTTCAGGCAACGCAGGAATTTTATCAGAATACATATTTCGTGGTGTTCCCCAAAATGATTCGTCTGGAAATGGTGGACTTGACTTAGAAGTTGGCGGTTTTTACTTAGGCACCTGGATAGGAGATGTGGGTCAAGGAAATGAATATGACATTTATGCTGGCTACATTCACGAATTTTTAAATGGATTTTATCTAGGAATTGGTGGCACCAGTTATCAGTATTCTGATAATTTTGATTCGGAATATAACGAAGTGAATTTTTATACAGGTTGGTCAAATGATGATTTCAATTTTGATATCGAATATTCAACTGGAGAGTATAACGGTGACTTCATTGGTGATGATGGAGGTGTTGAAGGTGATGAGTATGATTTCTTAGCCATTACCGGTGGTTGGAAAAGAGTTTATGTGACCTACGGAATGTTTGGTGATGATGCAGAAGATTCGTTAGGTGAGTATATCGAAGCGGGATATGGGTTTGAAGTAGCAGGCTTTGATGTTACCGCCGCTATTGTACATACCGACTACGACAATGATCCGCTAGGGCTAGCACCTGATGGTGATGATGATGAAACACAACCTTATGTAGGTATCCATCGATCATTCGACATCATGAAGTGGGGCAAATAGAAACAAAATAATAAACACCGTGTTTGGTGTTTGTAGAACACGGTGTTTGGAAATTTAAGTGTTTAAATAGGAGTAAAACCATGAAGCTTGTTACAGCAATAATTAAGCCCTTTAAGCTTGATGATGTTCGTGAAGCTTTGTCTGAAATTGGAGTAACCGGTGTTACGGCAACTGAAGTTAAAGGCTTTGGAAGGCAGAAAGGGCATACCGAATTATATCGTGGGGCTGAATACGTAATTGATTTTCTGCCCAAAGTTAAATTAGAGGTCGCGATTGATAGTGGGTTGTTAGATTCTGTAATTGAAGCAATAAGTAAAGCCGCTAATACTGGAAAAATTGGTGACGGCAAAATTTTTGTAACTTCAATTGAACAGGCAATACGAATTCGAACCGGTGAAACCGGTGCAGAAGCACTATGAGAGGAAAACAAATTTAATTGTTTAGGAGAGAATTGTGGAAAATCAAATTTTTGAATTGCAATACGCCATGGACACTTTTTATTTTTTGGTGTGTGGTGCATTGGTAATGTGGATGGCTGCAGGCTTTTCCATGCTGGAAGCTGGTCTTGTACGCGCGAAAAATACAACTGAGATTTTAACGAAAAATGTTTCTTTGTATGCTGTTGCGTGCACCATGTATATGGTTTGTGGGTATTCCATTATGTATGGCGGGGATGAGTTTACGTGGTTTTTAGATGGAATCGTAGGAGATGGTGTGTCGGGTGAATCGGAACCTGCTACTTATGCTCCGTCCGCAGATTTTTTCTTCCAAGTTGTATTTGTGGCAACAGCAATGTCTATCGTATCTGGTGCAGTTGCAGAACGCATGAAACTTTGGGCCTTTTTATTGTTTGCTGTAGTCATGACCGGATTCATCTACCCCATGGAAGGAAGTTGGACATGGGGAAGTGAATCCGTATTTGGGATATATACTTTAGCGGATTTAGGGTTTTCTGATTTTGCTGGATCAGGAATTGTACATATGGCTGGAGCTGCTGCTGCTTTAGCGGGCGTGATGTTGCTTGGGGCTCGCAAAGGGAAATATGCACCAGATAATTCTGTGCAAGCAATACCAGGCGCAAATTTGCCTTTAGCTACTTTAGGTACCTTTGTGTTATGGCTTGGTTGGTTTGGATTCAATGGAGGTTCAGTTTTAGCAACTGCTAGCGTAGAAAGCGCGAATTCAGTCGCTGTAGTATTTATGAATACAAATGCAGCAGCAGCAGGTGGTTTAATTGTAGCACTCATTACAGCTCGACTAATGTTTGGTAAGGCTGATCTCACCATGGCATTAAATGGAGCGCTTGCAGGGTTAGTAGCAATTACTGCGGAACCTTCTACGCCAACTGCGTTGCAAGCTACTTTGTTTGGAGGTTCGGGAGGTATTTTAGTCGTATTCAGTATTCTGATGTTCGATAAATTGAAAATTGATGATCCTGTTGGTGCAATTTCAGTTCATGGTGTTGTGGGTTTGCTAGGATTGTTGTTAGTACCTATTACAAATCCTTTGACTGAAGATGGTGGAGCTAGTTTTAGTGGCCAATTAATTGGAGCAGCCACAATTTTCATTTGGGTATTTGTAGTTAGTCTAATTGCTTGGATAATTATTAAGATGATCATCGGAATTCGGGTTAGTGATGAAGATGAATATGATGGTGTTGATATTTCTGAATGTGGAATGGAGGCCTATCCTGAATTTGTGCTTAAGTAGATGTTCCCCCGTAAATATTACTTTGAAATACAAAGTAGAATTACACATATCACAACACATGCGCCCTTAAAAGGGTGCATGTGCTATTTGTTAATTAAAAATTGTGGAGTAGCAAAACACGCATTATGTATTTCTGGATTGTAGTAACGGGTAGCAATTTCCTTAGTATCTATCAAATTACTATGTGATATCTTGTTTTGGCTTGCGAGTGTGGCACTCCACCAGCCTGTAGGGTAGCTGGGTAGCGGGAAATAGATTAGCTGGGTGTGTGAAAACCCCGCTTGATTCATGCATTGATGCATAGGTTCAATGATGCTTTCTAAATGTATTAATGGAGACTCGCTTTGTTGCACTAACAACCCATCTTGCTTGAGTGCCTGGAAACAGTTCTTATAAAAAGGCGTAGAAAATAAACCTTTCGCGGGACCTATTGGATCAGTGCTATCCACAATAATGATGTCAATTGAGTTTATTTCAGCTTTTTGAAACCATTCAATCGCATCTTCAAAAATTAATTCAACTCTTGAGTCATTGTTTGCTGAACATAGTTGAGGAAAATATTCTTCTGAAAGTTCAGTAACGCGTTGATCAATTTCTACTTGGACAATCGATGAAATTTTTTTGTGCTTCGCAACTTCTTGCAGAGTGCCGCAGTCACCTCCGCCTACAATGACAACATTTTTTGGATTGGGGTGGCAGTAAATTATGGGATGAGCCAACATTTCATGATAGATGAAGTTATCCCTTTCAGATAGCATTATATAACCATCTATTACCAATAAATTTCCGGAGCTTTTGGTAGAGTAAATTTCAATTTTTTGAAATTGAGTTTGTTCTTCGTGTAGTTTTTCATTAATCTCAAGCGAATATGCACTACCGCATTCGATACATTCTTCAGTAAACCATTTTTTATTTTCATTCAGCATTATTATTATAATTTAAGTAGAGCCAGCTAATTTTTTTGGATAGTTCTCGTTTATGGGTTTAAGTAGTTCATGGTCAATAGATGCAGCTAGACAACATTATCGCATCCAGCAGTGGAGTAATGGCCAATTTGATGTAAATGATTTAGGTCATGTAGTAGCAAATATATCTGGGCAAGAGCTTGATTTACACAAATTAAGTCAAAAGCTTCGTGAGAGTTCTATAAAATTACCAACATTAGTTCGTTTCCCACAAATTTTGCAGCAGTCCCTGGATAATTTGTATACAGCTTTTGCCAAAGCGATAAAAACAAGCTGCTATTCAAATTCATATCTATCTGCATACCCAGTAAAAGTGAATCAACAGGCGTGCATTCTTCGCCATTTTCACAATCAGTCCGATTGGCCGGTGGCATTTGAGGTAGGTAGTAAAGCCGAGCTATTGGCGTGTATGAGTCAAGCCCCAGAGAAGATGATTATATGTAATGGGTATAAGGATGAGAGTTACGTGCGCTTGGCTTTAATTGGCCAGTTACTCGGATACGAAATTGTTGTTGTGCTAGAGAGTCTGCAGGAATTCGAATATGTGCTAAATCAAGCAGATCAATTAAGTGTGCAACCTAGATTAGGCTTGCGTGTTCGTTTGTCGTCAATTGCAAAGGGCAATTGGCAAAATAGTGGAGGTGAATATGCAAAATTTGGGTTAACTGCCCGGGAAGTTATCCAACTTTTAAATTTGTTAACTAAACACAAAGTGAGTGATTGGGTATGTATGTTGCATTTTCACATGGGTTCTCAAATTCCGTCCCTGCAAGGTATACATTTAGGTGTGCAAGAAGCGATGCAATTCTTTGTGCAAATTAGCCAAGCAAATATTAATTTAAATTATTTGAATATTGGGGGTGGTTTGGCAGTTGATTATGAAGGCTCGAGTGCAGGCTCATACTTTTCGATGGACTATTCAGTTGAAGAATATGCAGAAGTAGTAATAAATACAGTTAATCAAATTTGTATAAAGCATCATATACAATCACCAATTATTGTTAGTGAAAACGGTCGTGCAATGGTTGCACATCATGCTGTTTTGTTGACTAATGTAATCGATATCGAATCGCCTTTTAAAAATTTTTACACTTGCGATGACGTTAATCAGCACGATGGAAATAAAAATATTTCGAGCTTGATTGATCTTAACGAGAAGTTAAAAAACCACTCAGCTAATTTGTGTAGTAGTGAAAAAATTTATGATTTATTTAATCAAGTTAAGTTCTTAGCGAATAATATTCAGAATGAATTTATGCATGGAGAAGTCTCACTAAAAGAAATAGCGCACACTGAAGAACTTGTTAACACAAGCTACGGAAAATTATTAAGTATTGCGGATGAGGCCAATATAGAAATTGAAGCTTTGTTTGATAAAACAACTTATAAGTATTTTTGTAATTTTTCATTGTTCCAATCTATTCCAGATGTTTGGGGTCTGGATCAAATCTTTCCCATTGTTCCTTTGCATAGACTGCATAAGTACCCGAGTAATAAAGCTCGTATTTGTGATTTGACATGTGATTCCGATGGTCAAATTGAATCTTATATAGAAAATAATTCAATTAAGCCCTATTTGTCTCTTCATGATATTAATGGTGACCAAGGCTATATTCTGGGTATTTTTTTAGTCGGCGCCTATCAAGAAATACTCGGTGATATGCATAATCTGTTTGGGGATACAAATGCGGTTAATGTGGTACTAAATCCCGATGGAAGTTATCAAATTTTAGAGGAGGAACCTGGCGACAATATAAAAGAGACATTATCGTATGTGCATATAGAAATGACAAATATGCGTCAAATATGGTCTGATCAGCTGGCAGAGCTGCCCGGACTCAAAAAGGAAGAATTACTGCAAGAGTTGGAAAGTATTTTACAGTCTACAAATTATCTTAATTAGGATTGAACTAGGGATTATTCATGTTTGCACAGATCATTATTATTCTCGCCTTACTGCTATTACTAGTAGGCATGATCATGGTACTGCTCGATGCATTTAATGAAAGTACATTTTGGGGCTTACTTCTATTACTAGTACCCCCACTGATCCCAGTATATTGTTTTGTCAAATGGAGACGAGATAGTGCACGCAATGGTTTTGCTATGTCGTTAGTTGGGGTTGTCTTGATTGGAATCGGTGTCTATGGTGGTGGCGCCAAACATCTTCCATTTATTGGCGAGCAAGAAATTGTTAAAAATCTTCCCACTGCGGTACCCGATGATGAGCCGCTACCGAACGAAGCTTTAGCCTCACAAATCGAACTGGACGATGGCGAAAGCTATGATCCAATCTTAAGTACTGACAAAGATCGATTTTCTTCTAAAGAAATTGAAGCCTTGGCACCTAAAGATGATAAAACAATTTCGGGTCAGGCCAGACCAAAGATTCGAAAAGTACCACTAAATGCCGAGAATGTAGGATCTGCAATTGGTTCAAATGTTGAAGTAGTATTTGTTGATGGTGTGATTAAAAGAGGGCGTCTAATTGCAAATTCGGAAGAATCTATATCGGTTGAAGAAGTTCTCGGTGGTGGGCAAGTATCATTTGAATATAAATATGACAAAATTAAATCTGTATCAAAATTAGTTGATCCAAGTGCGGCAGCACCACCTCCTGAAGTTAAGATTCAAGATCCTGAAGTAGTTCAAGAAGAAGAGATGACGGAAGCAATTCTGAATCCAGAAGTTGTGCACGAAACAAAACCTGAGCCTGAGCTAGAAGTTGAGCCTGAACCAGAAGTAGAGCTTGAGCCAGAAGTTTCAACAATTCCGGATACTGCAACCATACCTACAGAAAATTAAATTGACATTATCAATTGTCTAGGCTTTTATAGGCAAAATGAAATGTTTTGTTTATAAAAGTACAAAGAAACTTGATACCTATATTTATCTTGATCAAAAAGATAAATTTAATAATGTTCCTGACTCCTTGCTAAAGTTATTTGGAAAGCCACAGTTTGCTTTAGAATTTGAACTTACAGAAGATCGAAAGCTTGCTATGGTGGATGCAAAGCAAGTTGTACAAAGTTTACAAAGTCAGGGCTATTATTTACAAATGCCCCCACAAAATAATTTACCTGCCTAAAATAACTCATGAAACCACGGTTTGTTCTGCATATTATTTTATCTTTGGTATTAGCGGTTATTGGCTGGCATTTGTACACTGAGCTTGTAAATAATGTTGAAGGAGCAAGAGATGCTATATTTGTAGCACGCTACTGTTTTGGATTTTTAGTTTTTTTCTTATTTAGCTGGATTTTTTATTGGATTTTGCGCAGACGCAAAACCAAAGTTTGGATCATTTCTTTGTGTATTTCACTGGCAATTTCGATAATTGCAACAGCTGTACTATCCATTATTGCTTTACAACACGAAAAGCAACGCCAAGAAGCGTTACAGAATCAAGAATTAAGCTTATTAAACTAAAAGCAAGAGTTAGGACATCACTCTAAATTTTAAAAAATGATTTGCTCGCTTTTTTAAGTTCAGACAATATATCTTTTTGTAATTGATCTAGCTCTGCAATTTTATTTTCTGCTGCACCGCTTAGCCAAGCAGTAGCCGTATTTTTCTTTTTGGTGAAATAATTCAAAATAAACTGTTCAGACATTAACACAAACTTAATGGCTTTCTCTGGATCAACTTGGATAAATGGATTTTTTGCGATTTGAATCGCAGAAGCTTCTTGTGATGCGCAAAACTTATTTAACAAATAGTAAAGTGAAATTCTTGCCTGGCGTAAAGACTTAATTACTCTTTGTTTTGAATCTTCATTCAATGTGGCTTCTACAATGGCATCTAACCATAAGATTAAATCACTCTCTGCGATTACTACTTCACTAGCCTTAATTTCATTAACCAAATCATAAATTTTTTGTTGTGCTTCTTTCGTTTCGTCTTTGGTTTGTTTGCGCTTCATGGTGCGCTTCCAAAGATTTTGAGAATTTTTCAAATCCTCTTGATAATCATCAAGCAGTATTTGTTTTTCTTTAATCGTTTCTTCCCTAGTCTCGATAAGCTTACGTTTTTGATGTATAGCACGTGCTAAAACTTTTAATCGTAAAATATAATATTCAGCTAAAATCTGATTTACTGAAGTTGTTTGTTTGCGTAATAATTCAATTGATGAATCGAAGCGCTTCTGGTCATCTTCATTTGCTGCAGTAGTATCCTCTAGGATATTCAAGCTCTCATGTAAGCTCATGGTTTCGCTTCGAACATCAATAAGCAAATTATTTATTGCTTCGATATGTTTAACGAAAAGATCGTTGCTGACTTTTTTGGTTCCTTTTTGAGAGGATTGCAGTGTTTCAACCAATAGCAAAATTTTATTTTTAAATACTCTCAGGTTTGCAGTTCCTGTAGTTGATTTTGCTTTGTCTAGGGCGCCAACCACTTGGTTGCCATAAGACTCTTGATCACGCATACGGCGTTTCAAATGAAATGAATTTGCTGCCATGATGAGATCATCGACTGCGCTTCGAGAAGCCATAGGAATTTTCTCGCTAATATCCGCCGGAATGTTGTTCGGTAACTGTTCTATAGGGAGTTCCGAAATGCGCGCAGGCGGCAGCGTTTGCATCAGCTTGATAAACTGAGGCAGCGTGAGAGGAGTTGTTATTTCTATATTGGTTTGTGCAGTCATATTCGAATATCAGGCCTAAACATCCTAGCTATTACAGCCTTTAATCCTTGATTTTGAGTGAATTTAATTAAAAAGTTGATAGGCGAGCGCCTAAATGGTTGCTCCAGGCGACGAACCAGAGATTTTTGTCTAAATTCAGGGCTTTATCAGTAGAATTACTGGGCTACGAATTCGAGCATTCGGCTGGTAGACCGATAGGCTTTTTTGCGGACCTCCTCATCCACAAAAATCTCATTTTTACCGGATGCTAGTTCTTCCTGTAGTACCGACTCTAAATTATGCAAACCATTCATGGCCATCCACGGACAGTGTGCACAACTTTTACAAGTAGCTCCTTCGCCTTCTGTAGGCGCTTCTATGAAGTCTTTGCCGGGAGCTTCTTGTCTCATTTTGTAAAAAATACGGTTGTCAGTAGCCACAATAAACTTTTGATGCGGAAGCTCTTTAGCAGCTTTAATTAGGGCGGTAGTAGATCCCACTACATCCGCTACTTCAATCACGGCATCTGGAGATTCTGGATGTACTAAAATTCCAGCATCTGGATGTTGTTCCATTAAGTCACCTAAGGCGCGTGCTTTAAATTCTTCATGCACGATGCATGCGCCCTGCCACAACACCATATCCGCCCCCGTCACTTTTTGAATATAGTGACCAAGATGTTTGTCAGGTGCCCAAAGTATTTTTTTGCCTTGGTCCATTAAGTGTGAAACTACTTTTACACCTATACTGGAAGTAACAACCCAATCGGCACGAGCTTTAACTTCAGCACTCGTGTTTGCATACACTACCACTTCACATTCGGGGTGTTGATCACAAAATTCACTAAACTCTTTAGCGGGACAACCGAGGTCAAGTGAACATGTTGCTTCTAGCGTTGGCATCAGTACACGTTTTTCTGGATTAAGAATTTTTGAGGTCTCACCCATAAATTTCACACCTGCAACAATTAATGTAGTAGCAGGATGTCGATTACCAAAGCGAGCCATTTCCAGTGAGTCTGAAACAAAGCCTCCTGTTTCTTCGGCAATCATTTGTAAATCTTCGTTTGTGTAATAGTGTGCAACTAACACAGCATTTTCACGTTTGAGTAAACGCTTAATGTTTTTAATTTTTTCAGCTTTTTCCTCAGCTGAAAAAATGGGAAGATTTGATTGAATTACTGAAGTTTCAGGTATCCCTTTTAAAGGCACTGCAAATTCGGATAAAGTTTCAGACATAATTGAGTCCGCATTTATGCGTATTCTTTATATATAAGGGTGTGATTGGTGTAAATCAACCCTATAAAGCATAATTATTTAATTCTTTTCATTATTTATATATACGCTAAATAAAATTTATTACATCGAAATCATGCCAACTACCGACTATATCGACCCAAATAAAGCCAATACTTTGCCAGGGTTGTTGCAAGAAAGAGTGAATCGTTCAGCTCATGCATGTGCCTATGGTTATTTTGACGATGATAACGGGTGGTGCGAGTTAAGCTGGGAGAAATTTCACCAGCAAGTACGCCAAACGCAGGCAGCTTTTAGCCAAGAGGCTATCAGTAAAGGCGAACGTGTAGCCATCATGCTGAAAAACTGTCCGCAGTGGGTAATGTTTGATTTAGCAGCATTATCTGCTGGTTTGGTTACAGTTCCACTTTATACAAATGATCGAGCAGAAAATGTTGCTTACATCATTCAAGATGCAGCCATAAAAATTTTACTTGTACAAAACCAGCGCCAGTGGCACGAATTAGCACAAAATGAAAATATTCAATCTAATTTAATTCGTGTGCTATGCCTTGATAATTTAAAATTAAAGTCTAACGATACAAAATTAATGTCCTTAGAGGATTGGACTAATAAGGGACAAGATACAACAAATGCTCTTTCATCGACAGATATTGCGAGCGAAGAGTTAGCCACTATCGTTTATACCTCTGGCACCACTGGAAAGCCAAAAGGTGTCATGTTGAGCCATAAAAATATTCTCTGTAATGCAAGTTCTGCTTTACACTGCGGAGAGTTTTATCCGCAGGATATTTTTTTATCCTTTTTACCTCTTTCGCATATGTTGGAACGTACAGGTGGTTGTTATTTACCAATGATGTGCGGTTGCAAAGTGAGTTATGCACGTTCAGTGCAACAGTTGGCGGATGATTTGCAAATAGTTTGTCCTACGATTCTTATTTCTGTGCCCAGAATTTATGAAATGATTTATTCCAAAGTACAGGTTTCCTTACAACAGCAATCAAAGTTAAAACAAAATATATTGTCTTGGGCGCAAAAAGTTGGTTGGCAACATTATTCATACACAACAGGAAAATCGAAATGGCATTGGAGTTTATTAACCTGGCCAATATTTAAAAAACTTGTAGCCGATAAAATTTCTCAGAGGTTAGGAGGTCGATTGCGATACGCGATTGCCGGGGGCGCAGCACTTAGCAATCAGATCACTAAATTTTTTATTAGCTTAGGAGTTCCTATTTACCAAGGATATGGTATGACGGAGGCAAGCCCAACGATTAGTGTAGGACGTCAAGAGAAAAATGATCCATTTAGTATTGGTAGAGCATTGCCTGGAGTGGAAGTAAAAATTACTGAACAAGGTGAGTTATGCACCAGAAGTGACTCGGTAATGCTGGGATATTTTAATAATCAAAAAGCAACCCAAGAAGTCATAGATGAAGAAGGATGGTTGCACACGGGTGATTTGGCAAGCATAAATGAACAAGGTTATTTGTTTATCACAGGGCGCATTAAAGATATTATCGTTTTGGCAAGTGCCGAAAAAGTGCCTCCACAAGATATAGAGTCTGCTATTTGTGTAGATGAACTATTTGATCAAGCGATGGTGATAGGCGAAGGAAAACCATTTTTGGCAGCACTTGTCGTGTTAAATGAATCTGCATGGCGTGATGTAGCGACAAGACTAGAACTGGATATAAAAGATGATTCAAGCTTGAGATCAAATGAGTTGAATAAATTAATTCTAAAAAGACTTGCAACTTGTTTAAAAGAATTTCCTGGCTATGCCCAGATCCGAAAAGCAACGGCGTATTTAGAGCCTTGGACCATCGAAAATGGATTGTTAACACCAACATTAAAAACAAAACGTCCACAATTACTCAAAACGTTTACATCGGATATTGAAGACATGTATATGTCGCTTACTGGATAACTTACGATTGTTTGTAGCGTTATGGAAATTCTATTTACTATAAATAATCTATTGAGCACGTTGTTATTCAACAGCGAGTTAAAAAGTAGATAATTTGTTAACTTTTTGCTTGCAACAAAATGGTGTCGATTTGGTTTTCTTTTAAACGTTTACGCAGTACCTCAAGTTTTTGGCGGTCTGTTGAAGGGCCTATTTGCACACGATGCCATTTCGTTTTATTTACCTCGACTGTTTGAATATATGCTTCAACACCAATTAACGCCAAGCGCGCTTTTAAGGTATCCGCTTCGTTATATTTATTAAACGAGCCTGCTTGCAGTAAATAACCACCTTTGTAATCTGAAGTTTTGTTCGGGACATTGACTTTAGGAGGCCTGGTTTCATCTTGAGGTATGACAATTTCTAATTCAGGCAACAATGTATAAAAATCAAATTTTCTTTTTGTATTAGGTTCTGCAGGAACTTGTTGTTGGGTAGCCGCGATTTCATCATTTCGTAAAGTACTGGTTCCATCCATGCGAGTTATCAAAGCGATCCCCAAACCAATGAGAATGCCAAGCGTGAGCCAGATCCAAGCCGGTAATATACTTGGAGATTTTCTGGAGGAACGGGATTTTCTGCGTGTCATAATTTTATATTCTATTACATTTTTTCAGGCGCACTAACGTCAAGCAGCTTTAAACCATTTTGTAGAACAATTTGTGTAGCTAGAATTAACTTTAATCTTGAGTTTCTGAGAAGAGGGTCATCTACCAAAACTTGATTTGCGTTATAGAAAGTATGTAATGCATTTGCAAGATCTCGCAAATAATTTATAACAGTATGTGGCGCTAATTGTTTTGCTGCGATAGATATCTTTTCTGGAAGCTGTATTAATAATTTAATCAAATCTTTTTCTTGCTCAGAAGTTAAAGCATCAGCACTTGCGTTTTTGATTTCTTCCATTGAAATCATTTCTTTTCCTTGTTCAAAGATGCTGCAAATTCTCGCATGTGCATATTGCACATAGTAGACTGGATTGTCTTGAGATTGGGAAATTGCCAGATCTAAGTCAAAATCTAAATGTTGCTCACATTTTCGCATTACATAAAAAAATCGAGCCGCGTCTTTTCCAACTTGTTTGCGTAGTTGACGTAAGGTGACAAATTCACCGGAACGGGTGGACATAGCAAGCTTTTCGCCGCCTTCATATAAATTTGCAAACTGCACTAGTAAAATTTGCAATTTTTCAGAATTTTCCCCTAAAGCTGTAATTGCTGCTTTAACACGTGCAATGTAACCATGATGGTCTGCACCCCATACATTAATATACTTATTGAAGCCTCGGGAATATTTATCTTGATGGTACGCAATGTCAGATGCAAAGTATGTGCTTTGTCCATTCTCACGTACTAATACCCGATCTTTTTCATCGCCAAATTCTGTACTCCGAAACCAAATTGCGCCTTCTTTTTCATAGGTATGGCCATTTTGAATGAGTGTTTGAAGAGCATTATTTATTTTTTCAGTGCTTACCAGTGACTTTTCTGAATACCAATTTTCAAAGTAAACACTAAAATTTTCTAAATCATCTTTTATGTCTTGTGTAATCACACTTAATGCACGGTTCGCAAATAATTCATAGTCAGCGCCTAAAAGTGTTTTGCTTTGAGAGATAATTGCATCGATATAAATTTCTTTGTCTCCACCCTGTGCTTCATCAGGAGGTAGCTTTGGCATCCATTCATTTGTTGGATTGCAAAATTTATTTTCATATTCACGATGCAGTGATGCAGCAATATCCCATACATAATCTCCTTGATATGCATTAGCCGGAAATTCAAATTCCTGGCCACATAACTCCAAATACCTAAGCCAAACAGAAACAGTGAGGATGTCAATTTGCCTGCCCGCATCATTCACATAGTATTCTCTGTAAACCTCGTAACCGACGGCTGCAAGTAAATTTGCCAGCGCAGCCCCATAAGCTGCACCGCGGCCATGTCCAACATGTAAAGGACCAGTTGGATTTGCTGAAACAAATTCGATTTGGATGCTGGTTCCTGCATATTCTTGACTATATCCATACGTATCTCCAGCTTGAAGAATATCGTTCAAGACTTCATTTTGTTGTCCTTCACGTAAATAAAAATTTAAAAATCCTGGGCCTGCTATTTCAATTTTTTCTATGCTGGGGTCTGCGGGAATATGAGCAAGAATATGTTTAGCCAATAGTTTTGGATTTGTTTTTGCTTGTTTTGCCAGCTGCATCGCAATATTACTAGCAAAATCACCATGGGCTTTATCTTTCGTTCTAGTGACTTGAATTTTAATATCAGAAATCGATGCAATATTATCCATACTTGAAATTGCAGAAGATAATAGTTGTTCGATGTGATCTTGCATGAGAATTCTGGCTACTTACTGAAGGCGTTGCATTGTACGCAATTATGCAAAAGCTGCGTTAATAATTTTAGGCAATTTCAAGCGGATCAATTTCAATCTCCCAGCGTACTCGTTTTGCTAGTGGTGATTGTTGAATCTTCTCAGCAAAACCACTGGTGCTTTTTTGAAGTATTTTTTTATTTTGTGCTATTACCAGTAATTGGCTTTGATACATTCCTGCTTTCTTTGCCATCAGAGCCGGAATTGGGCCAAATAATTTGAGTTTTTGGTTAGGGATATCGAGCATTCTCTTCACCTGAGTGAGGAATTTTTGTGTCTGTTGTTGCTGATTCGCCTGCGCACGCACCAGCAACATGGAAGTGTAGGGTGGAAAATCGCAACTCTTTCTAGATTTTAATGCTTGTTTAGCGAATTCATTATAACCATTAGATAACAAACAACTCAGCAAGGGATGTGCAGGTTGATACGTTTGTAAAAAAACTTTTCCGGTTTTTTTTGCACGTCCTGCTCGCCCTGATACTTGTACAAGCAATTGAGCTAATTTTTCGGTAGCACGAAAATCAGTACTAAATAGACCTTGATCAATATTGAGAATTCCTACCAATGTTACATTTGGAAAATCGTGTCCTTTGGATAACATTTGAGTGCCAATGATGATTTGATGCTGTCCATTTTTTATCTGCTCTAGTTTATTTTCTAATTCATTCTTTCTTCGAGTGCTATCTCTATCTATCCTTATAATCGAATATGTAGAAAAATAATTTTTTAAACGTGATTCAATTTTCTGTGTACCCTCACCTATGTTAATTAATGCTTCTGAGGAACAGTTGGGACAAAATTTTGGGGCAGGCTGTTTTTTTTGACAATAATGACATTTAAGTGTTTGCTGTGTTTTGTAATATGTCATCCGTGCATCACATCGACTACATTCTGAAACCCATGAGCATGATGGACACATCAATAGTGGTGCATATCCACGTCTATTTAAAAACAATAATACTTGATTATTCTTATCTAGCTCATCTTCCATGGAGTGGAGTAGCTCATGCGATAATCCGTCTATGAGTTTTTGTGAACGTAAATCCACTAAGTTAATTTTTGGAATAGATGATTTTTTTGCGCGAAATTTTATTTGATATTTTTTAAATTTCTTTTTGTCGACGTTTACTAAACTCTCAAATGAGGGTGTTGCACTGCCAAGAATAATAGGAATATCAAGTTGTTTCGCCCTGTAAATCGCAAGGTCACGAGCGTGGTATAAAACGCCTTCCTGTTGTTTAAACGATTGGTCATGCTCTTCATCTACAACAATAAGGCCTAAGTCTTTAAATGGCAAAAATACAGCAGAACGCGTGCCAACAATAATTGTTGAGCTGCCTATTTTGGCTGATTGCCATGTGTGTACACGCTCAGTCTCGTTTAAACCAGAATGCATTAAATCAACATGCACACCGAGTCTTTTCTTGATTCTATGCACATATTCTGGTGTTAGACCAATTTCAGGCACCAAAAATAAAATTTGTTTATTTTTCTTTAATAACTTTTGTGCTAATGAAAGATAAACTTCTGTCTTTCCACTACCTGTAACCCCAGCCAATAAATGCACAGAAAAACTATTGCTATTTTTTTTAATTTTTTTGGATACTGAGCTTTGTTCAGAATTCAAAAATATTTTTTCAGTTACATTTTTTTCTGCGATATTTTCTTCTATAAAAACCTTTTTGATTAATTTTTTGCTCGACAAAGCCTGCAAGGAAGATTGTGGGTTAGGAATTTTTTCTGATACCTGTTTTATATTTAAGCCTTGTGAATGAGATAAAAGTAAATTGAAAATCTTTTTTTGTTTTGGCGCATGATTAAATAGAGTTTTATCAATATCAGATTTGTAAATTTTATAAACCTCTTTCCTAGGTATAACAATTGGTTTTCCTTTTCGCAGCATTGAAGGTAAGGCAGAAAATAATACTTCTCCGAGAGGTTGTTGGTAATAGTTAGCAGTCCAGCGTAGTAACTGAAAAAGTTCTAGGGGGATTATTGGCTTTTTATCTAGAATTTCTGTAACTGGCTTTAATTTATGTATAGGAACAGTTGTGCTCTTGGACTTTCCTATAATGATTCCTACCATCGTGCGTGTTCTAAAATTAACGCGTACTCGCATCCCTATTTTTAACTTTACATCTCCCATTTGCTTGGGAGGCAAATAATCAAACTGTCTATAAAGTGGAATAGGCAGGGCAATGTTTAGAATTTGCAGGGAAGACATAGGGTAAAAGTAACAATTTTCAGGAGCGGATGTATAAATGTCTTAACATCGCGAATGCAGTGGATATGGCTAGGCAGCTCATATGCACACATTGCTGTGGATAAACTTGTGGATAAAGGTGCGCTGACAGCTGAATAGATTTAATAATGTGTCAGTTCAAATTCTTATTTTCCAATTGAGGGTAAGAGTTTTTTAATTAGTTCAATGGGTTATAAATCACACACATGTATTTGCAGCAAACAACAGGAAATATGGTCTATTTAGTTAACATTGTGAATAAACTACATCAAATTTGTGAAATATGTATCATTTCCCCCTTATTTTTCTGTCAACAGAATTGAGTCTTGGGCGTTATAGAAGTATGAGCGTTACTCATACGTTTTGTGTGGCTATGAAAGTGTGCCTGTGAACCTATTCATGGCAGCAATATTGAGTAAGCGAGTAAGGCTGGATACATTAGTGATTCGATTAAAGGATGATCAGAGCGGCTGATTAAGTGAGGGCACATTGGCGACAATACACACTCAGCAACTCGAAGAGTTCTTTATCAGTATCGAACGTAAGGCATTTCGAATGGCTGAACTATCCACCCGAAATCGTGAGGATGCGTTGGATATCGTACAGGATTCAATGATGCAATTAGTGAGTAAATATGCCAATAAGCCCGAAGACCAATGGACACCATTATTTTATCGTATATTGAATAATCGAATTATGGACTTTCATCGTAGAAACACCACTCAAAGTCGCTGGCGAGTTTGGTTTTCAAACGATGAAGAGGATCATGATCCTATGCAGCAATTTGCAGGAGATAAGCTTACGCCGGACGAGATTGTTGATTTGGAAGACTCTGTGGAACAAGTTGATCATTTATTGAAATTGCTATCGCCACGTCAACGCCAAGCATTTTTATTGCGCGCTTGGCAAGGTCTGGATGTTGCAGAAACAGCAAAGGTGATGGAATGCTCGCAAGGCAGTGTTAAAACTCATTATTCTCGAGCGATACATTTCTTACGAGAACAATTGCAAAGCCAGGTAAAAATTACTGTATAAAAAATTTTAACTATGAAAGACCAAGAAATTCAAAATAAAGTTGTGGATGCATTAGATGCATCTGTTGAACGACTCGATGCTGAAACCAGGCAAAAATTGTTTGCAGCAAGAGAGCATGCTTTGTCTAAGCATAAGCCATTCATTTTTCAACATTGGGGAAAAGCCATTTTAGCTACAAGTTTTTCGCTTGTAATGGCTGTTGCAATTTTTTACACCCAGTTCCGTTCGCCGATGCAAAATGAACCAATCGAAGCGTTGGAGCTCATCGCCTCACAAGACACACTTGAGATGTATGAAGATTTGGAATTTTATGCTTGGCTCGTAGAAGAAGATGCGACGAGTTAATTATGTATCGCTTTTGTGTTTTCTTATTAGCTTGCAGAATGTATTCGCTGCAGAGGAAACAACTGAGGATATTGATGAAGATTTTTTAGAAATACTAGGATCGTTTGAAACAGAAAATGAAGATGATGATTGGCACGAGGTATTTTGGTCCACGATGGATGAAGAATTTGAACAAGCGATAAATGATGAGTAAGTTCGTATTTTTCATTTGTTTAATTGCTTACTGTGCAACTGGTTTTGCGCAAGAACCTATACCGTGGAATCAATTAAGCCCTGAGCAACAACAAGTCTTAAAAAATCTGGAATCAAGTTGGTCTGAATTGCCTCCTCAAAAGCAAAAAAGGTTTGCTAAAGGGGCAAAGCGTTGGTCTTCGATGACTCCAGAACAACAGGAAAAAGCAAGAAAACGTATGCATAAATGGCAAAATCTTGATGATGCACAGAAACAAAAAATTCGTGAACGTTTTAATAAATTTCAAGATTTAACCCCAGAACAGCGCAGAAAAATCCGTGAGCGCTACAAATGGTTTAAAGATTTACCTCCCGAACAAAGAGCAAAAATTCGTGAGCGCTGGCAAAACATGTCTCCAGAAGAGCGCAAAAAAATGCGTAAAAAGTGGAAACATAAACAGCATAATCGAAACTACTAGTTAGTCACCGCTGTAAAATTCTAGTCGAATTCTGCCGCCCAAGCTTTAATCTGATTTCTCTATTTTTTTAGAAATTTCTACTATTTAAGAATTCTGCAGCATTTGTGTGGTCAAATTCTTAATTGCATTGCATCGCGGTTTAGCTATACAGTCTGTACCTTGGAATTTTAGCTAAATGCGTAGAGCTCGGAGTGGTAAGAAGGAATAACAGGTGATTGATTTAAGCCTACAAGTATTACGTACGGATGTATCTGGAATGCCTATGGAATGGGTAAATTATCAGGATGCCGCACGGCTTTATCATGGTGAACAAGTCGCCTATGCCTGTGGCGAAAAACTCTACGTTATTCGCGGAGGAGTGAATGCGCGCAGTGGTCTGCGTAGTAAGATCGAAGTGAATTCTATTATTGCTACTCATGGTAATAATAAATCTTTACATGAAAGTTATACCCCGCCCTTAAATAATCGTACCTTATTCAAACGCGATGCCAATTTATGTTTGTATTGCGGAGACCGATTTGATCGCCGTGATTTGTCTCGGGATCACGTGCGCCCCCTTAGCCAGGGAGGATCAGATGAGTGGAATAATGTGGTTACTGCATGCAAACGTTGTAATAACCACAAAGCAGGGCAAACACCAGAACAGGCCCATATGCAATTATTGGCGATACCCTTTATTCCCACACATGCTGAATACATATATTTGCAAGGGCGTCGAGTATTAGCTGATCAAATGAAATTTTTACTAGCACATTTCCCCCGCACCAGTCCCTTGCATAGCCGTTTAAGTAAACTCGCCTAGCAATCAATCAGTTAGTTTTGCAATGTATTGTGTAGACTGCTTTACTTGCATGTCTGCATAAGACGTATGTAATCGTATTATTAATTCAAATGCCAAAATTCCAAAACACACAAAATTTTGAACACGGTAGGGATGAACATATCGGCATACTGATCACTAACTTAGGCACACCCGCTGCACCTACAACAGGTGCTATACGTAAATATTTGGCAGAATTTTTATGGGATCCAAGGGTAGTCGAGATTCCACGCCCGATTTGGTGGTTCATATTACATTGCATTGTGTTAAGAACACGACCGAAGATTAAAGCCGAAGATTATAAAAAAATTTGGACCGATGAAGGTTCACCTTTACTTGTCATTGGCAATCAACAACGGGATGCACTACAAGCAGTATTAAGTAAAAAGAGCGAGCAATCCATCATTGTTGAGTTAGCGATGCGCTATGGTCAGCCTTCGATTGCTTCAGTGTTAGAGAAATTTAAGCAAAAAAATATTCGAAAGATTTTAGTCTTTCCTTTATACCCTCAATATTCTGCCAGCACCACGGCGTCGACTTTTGATGCACTTGCAAATGAGTTGATGCTGCAACGTTGGATGCCAGAAATTAGAATGATCAATGGCTATGCATCAGATGAGGGTTATATTTCTGCCTGCGCAGAACAAATTCAACAACATTGGAAAAATCATACAAAAAGTCAAAAACTAATTTTCTCATTTCACGGCTTGCCTAAACGAAATTTAGAATTAGGTGACCCTTATCATTGTGAATGTCATCAAACCGCTAGACTCGTTGCGGAAAAATTAAGATTAAATGAAGATGAATGGAAACTCACTTTTCAATCAAGATTTGGAAGAGCTGAATGGTTGCAACCCTACACCATTAAAACCATGGAACTACTACCCAATGAAGGTGTAAAAACCATAGATGTTTTTTGCCCGGGGTTTTCTGCAGACTGTATTGAAACGTTGGAAGAAATTAATATGGAGAATCGTAGAGTGTTTTTAGAACATGGCGGCGAAGCCTTTAATTATATTCCTGCGCTAAATGCTGAACCCTCTCATATCAATGCACTATTTAAAATTATTCAACGTAACATCCATGGTTGGGAAAGTTTGTCTGCACAAGAAAAACAGATGTCAAAAGAATGCGCAATTAATGAGGGTGCGGAAAGTTAGATGTCCACTAACGACCACCATGGGCGGTGGAAGTGCAGAAATTGCAAGAGCAAATTTCTGCCGACCCTGAGCACATGGACGATGTGCATGGATGCACGAGTGTCGCGTAAGACAGGATGTCGGGAGTGACCGTGCGAATATGAGTTACAACAAGGATGTTGTATCAGATTTAAACTTTTATAATGTCTGCTAACGACCCTGAGCACAGGATGTGCGAATATGAGACACATCATGGATGATGTGAACAGAATAATCTTTTCTACTAAAATGTCCACAAACGACCCAAAGCGTGAGTACAAGGAAGTGCGAATATGAGTTACAACAAGGATGTTGTATCAGGTTTAAACTTTTAAAATGTCCGCTTACAACCCAAAGCGGACTTTAATATTTAGAAAATGAGAATAATTAAAAAAATAATTGCATGGATTTGTATTCTGAACGGAATAGGCTTGTATGCAATTTTAGCTTACTTCTCAACTAAACCTGGATTTCATGTAAATAACATATTTTTTCTGTTAGCTCTTTATCTGATTCCAATTTTAATTGGGATAGGTATCCTTAAAAACAGTACCCTAGCATTAGTTTTTGCAGCATTATTATTTGTATTTCAGTTCGTTAGTTACTACAGCTCAATAGGCTTCGAGATGCCTATACGCTTCGCGTTCTCTAGTCACAAGGAGGGAGAAGTTTTAAAAATAGATATATCAGCAATTGTGTTATTTTTACTAACACTATTGGCCATTTTCAAATCCTCATCTAATAGTTCTTGAGAAGATTTTAATGACTGCTATTGGCCCAAAGCAGACAAAATAGGAGACATTAGGTTGGACTACATCTCACAAACTTCTAAAATGTCCCCTAACGACCCAAAGCGGACATTAATATTAATTTAATAAGCATTATTAATGAATAACAAGAATTGGGAATATTCATGTCAATATCAATTAAAAAAATAGTTGTATCAACTGCATTAGTATCAACTGTTCTATTTCTTAATTTATCTTTAACTCAGGAGCTGCATGCAGATACTGGTGTAGAACTTCGTGAAAAAGGTAAACAGTGTAGAGCTTGGGTAGATGCAGGAAATCTCATACATGGCCAAGCCAGCAATTGTTTAGCCGCATGTGAAAGATACGGTCATGCAGTAGAAAAACATCCTGAAATATTATCTGATGCAGGTGTTCAGGGGTGTAATGAATCCTACTCCTTGGCAAAAAATAAAGTGCTTGGAACGAAAAAACCTGCATCCTCTATTACCCAAGCGCCTGATACCATTGAAGGTATTATTGAAGATTTAAACAAAGCAACCAATGAATGGAAAGCTAAGACTGAAAATGCCGCCACACCAATCATAAAAAAACAAGCAGAAGCATGTTATTCAACATGTGATAGTGCAGGTAAACGTATTACTAATAAAGCGACCAGTATGCGTCGAGCCCAAGGATATTGGAGACAATGTGCAGCGTGCAAAACTGATTCCACACCTAAAAATACTAAGCCATCAGAAAATAAAAAAACTCTAACATCATCTTCTCCACAAAAAACACAAGCTAGACTGTCATCAATGCCTGATGTTGAAGGAATATATCTACAAGCTATGCAAGGAAGGCTCCTAGTACGAGCAGAGGGTCGTGACGATTGGAATACAATTTGTGTTGAATTCGCAAGAATTAAAGACCGGAATAGTAATTATGCTCGCAAGCTTAAAGGCCGTGATCGTGTGCGGCTCATAGGCATCACGTACAATCCTGATGAGCCTAGCGGGCCACGTGGTACTTGCTCAGCAGAACGTATCGTTATTCTTGAGCCGAGTCAGTAGATATTCATCCACAATTTACCATGACCGCTATTGGCAAAAGCAGACGTATTAAGTCCAACTAAATTTAATCGGTTGCATCGGCAGAAAATTGCTCCTGCATTTTCTACACTTCCCACTTCCATGTAGGTCGTCCATGATTCGGCGCATATTCGTACTTCCCTGTACTCACAGTCGCTCCCGGTATCCAGGGCAACTCAAATTCTACATTTTGATACTTAGTTTCATTAAATGTGAGACCATCCGCGACACTTGTGCATCCATGCACATCGTCCTTGTACTCATTTAATTTCTGATAAAATTTTTTCGCACAAATTTTGGGCTTGATGTGCATAGCTTCCGCCAAATAAATTGAAATGGTTTAAAATATGGTAAAGATTGTATAGGTTTTTTCGCACGCGATAACCAGCATCCACCGGAAAATGTTCTTGATAGGCACTGTAAAAGTCTTGGTTGAAGCCGCCAAATAATTCTGTCATGGCAATGTCTGTTTCGTGATCACCAAAATAACTGGCTGGGTCATAAATAACTGGTGTTCCATCTGTTAAAAAAGAAAAATTTCCTGACCATAAGTCGCCATGCAATAAACTCGGTTTTGGTGTGTAGTTAATAAATAGCGCAGGAAGCTCTTCAATGAGTTGTTGGCATTTGTCGACTAACAAATGCTGTGCTGAATTTGCACGCGCCAATTGCAGTTGATGGTTTAGGCGCATATTTTTCCAAAATGCTACCCAATCATTGGAATTAGAATTTGGCTGAGAAGTGGTGCCAATGAAGTTGCCTTGATCCCAACCAAAAGTATTTGATTGATGGTGATGTAAGTTCGCTAATGCCACACCCAATGATTCATGTGAGCCTGAAGCACCCAGTTCTAAATATTCAAGCATTAAAAAACTAAAAGTGGCCGTTTGATCACAGGCAACTACTGCAGGTGTTTTAATAGAGTTTGTTTCTGCAATTTTGTTTAAGTTGTTTGCTTCACACTGCAGCATATTCAGCATAGAGGGTTGGTGAATTTTTAAAAAATATTTTTGCTGTTTGGTTTCTACTTTATAAGCACTACAAATGTCGCCACCACGGATCGGCACGATATTATTTATCGTGATGTGTTCAGCGAAATGTCGATTAACACTTTTTTCTAATTCAATTGAATCGAGTTTCATACATCAATCACTGAATATTCACCAGGCAATATGGAGCCTAATTCCCAATCACCTATTTTGTATCGAATTAAGCGTAATGTAGGGTGGTTTACGGCTGCTGTCATACGACGCACTTGACGATTACGGCCTTCTTGAATACCTACTTCTAACCACTGTGTTGGAATTGATTTTCGTTCTCGAATAGGCGGATTGCGTAGCCACAGATTTTTAGGTTCTTGAATTATCGTAACGAGCGCGGACTGTGTGACTCCATCTTTTAATTGAACTCCGTTGCGCAATGCAACTAATACGTGATTACTTACTTTGCCTTCAACTTGCGCCCAGTAATGTTTAGTTAATTTAAATTTTGGGTCCGAAATTTGTTGTTGTAGTTTCCCATCGTCAGTGAGAAGTAATAAACCTTCACTGTCTTTGTCTAAACGGCCTGCAGGGTAAACCTTAGGAATTTGAATATAATTTTTGAGGGTATCTCGACTTTCAGAGTCGATAAACTGGCTGAGCACACCGAAAGGTTTGTTAAACAGTACTATCTTTGCCATTTAGGCCTGCAATAATCGCATCCATTTTTCTTTTCTGAATTCACCAAAATCCAGTTTTTCAAATAACTCATTCAACATACTGAAATCCGGTTTATTACGTTCCAACTGAATAGGTTCCGATAATTTCGCTTCACAATGTATTTCCGTTAATTTTTTATAAAGAATGAGCTGTTCTTTATGATCTTCGATGAGGCTTTGAATTCGTTTAGCCCCGCGTATTTTCATATCGCTAATTTTAGAAGAATTTTCTAATAGCTGATCCAAGCTAGTAAATTTATTTAATAGCTTGGCTGCGGTTGCCATGCCAATGCCCGGCGCACCAGGAATGTTATCTACTTTATCACCTGCTATCGCAAGTTGATCTGCAATTTGGTTTGGATATACACCAAAATGTTTTTTAATTTGTGGGATTGCATTGCGTTTACCCTTAGCAAAATCCCAGAGAATGTCATTCTCATAAATCAATTGGGCCAAATCTTTATCTGAAGTGAGAATGGTAATGTTATGACCACGTTCTCGCATGTGTTTGGCCAAAGTACCGATCAAATCATCCGCTTCATAGTGCGGGCTGCCTATTTCGCACATGCCTAAGGCATCAATGAATTCACGACAATACTTAAATTGCTTTTTTAATTCTTCTGGAGCGGGTTCACGATTTGCTTTGTATTCGGGGTATAACTCGTTGCGAAAAGAGGTGCTCAAGCTTTCATCAAACGCAAAGCCAACATAGGTAGGGTTTGCTTGGTTTAAAAATTGATAAACAAAATCGGCAAAACCATACACAGCATTTACCGGTTCCTTCTGCTTATTTACTACATGGTCAGGAACCGTAAACCATGCGCGAAACACATAAATACTGGAATCGATTAGATAGACGTTGTTAGACACAAAGAATGATGAAATTAAAAGAATGACTCTACTAAAGAGTCACTATAATTTCATCAGAAAGAATTTCAGTATAAAACTTAACCGATTAATGAACGGTTTTGATTAATTGTCCTGGGATCGGTTCTCCTGTTGGATACATTCCATTTAATAAACGTAATTGTTCTTCGGGATGGTGTTCAATATCCGATTGTTTTGCAAGCGATGCAAAAGTATCGTTTTTCTTTGCGCGCACAAGTTTAAGGTATTTTGGTTGAGCAAGTTTCGATTCCCCGCCTTTTAAGTTTCGCATGCTTTTAATGGTTTTAAGTCCAACGGCATCGTATTTATTTAATTTTTCCTGATCTTTACCAATCACAACAATTTCATAAACACGTTCTCCTTCAAATAATGCTGCAACACGACCCGGCAAATTACCCTCTCTAGCTCGTATGGTGGAATGACCTGTGTACCCTTTGAAATTCGCAGTAGAAATTGCTTCGCCATTTTCTATGTCTTTTGCCTTTTCTTTTACATATTCTTCAGGTGTTTGTTGTTTGTTCAAATGACCCAGAGTGATTTGCATCATGGCTTCATCATCTTTAGGAATAGCAATCAGGCGATCCGGTAAATTATGCACACGCCAGCTTACTGGGAATTCGATGAACAAATCTAAATCGCTGTGATAAAATTTGTTTTTGCGCAGCACTCCATCTTTTTGAGATGGACCCACAACTACACCATTCATTAGTTTTAAAAAGCCTTCACGATTGGCTTCTTTGGTGGCCGCCGTTTTATATTGATTAGCTGCACGTATTACTTCTTCTAAACGTTGATCGTTTCCAGGGTGAGTTGAAAACGCACCATGGTAAGCACGGGGCTCACGACCTTCTTCTGCTGCCAGTTGTTTATCAAATTCTTCTTGATCTTTTAATATACCGACCACATTAATCATTTCTTCTGGGTCGTAACCCACACGGGCAAGATATTCGGCACCTAGTCGGTCGGCTTCTAGCTCGTGTCCTCGACCATAGCCACGGACCAGTGCGGTACTACTCATGTTTGCAGCCTGTGCTGCCGTACCGCTACCCGTCAAAATTCCAACTCCTGCACCTAGAATACCGGCTATGGTTCCCACAGAGTGTTGTCTAACGCCATGGCGTGCCGTGACATGACCAATTTCGTGGCCAAGCACACCTGCCAATTCTGCTTCCGAATTCATATAGGCCATGATGCCGCGTGTGATGTACAAATACCCGCCTGGCAAAGCAAATGCATTGATTTCTGGGCTGTCTAAAACTGTTATATGATAGACCAAATCACTGCGATGACTTTTTTGTCCAAGTTCATTGACGAGTCTTTCTACATAGTGCTGAAGTTTCGGGTCATCATAAGGACGATAAATTTGCATGATTTTTTGATGTTCTGATCGACCTATACTAATTTCATCTTCTTCAGACATAAATACTAAATCTTGTTTGCCGGTTACAGGATTGGTAGCACAGCCTGAATAAAATATGCTTCCAGTGAGAAGTAAGATCGAAATTAGAATTTGTTTGCCCATTGTTGTTGTCCTCAGAACTGATTCAATCGTTATTTTACTTGAAATTAAATTGTATAAGACTTGGGTGATCAATGTTCATTATTAACTTACCGTAGCTTGTATACATCCACCCTCGTGTCTCTAAACGATTCCCTATGTGTTTGACGTAAGACTGCACAGATAAGTTTCCTACGTATTGTCTTTTAAGGCGTAATCGTATACCTGATTGTAATTCAAGCCATAGGGCTTTATCCGTGGAAAAGGCGCGTTGTAAAGAGCCCGAGATTATATAAAACCCACGGTTTTTAGGGGATAATGCAGTGGCGGGGGTAATAGTTTGCCTGGATGGGTGCCAAAGCATCAGTTGCTGGTTTCGTGCAGAAATTTCAGCCACCTGATAGCAAGATAAATATGCTGTGTTTTCACCTACTGCAATCCAAACACCTAAACCTCGACGTAACAGCCATGCAGTGACATTGGTGCCATCGGGAAGAAACACATGGGCTAATTGTCTTCCATAGCGATCATGTGTTTTTGTGCCTAATTGTAAATGGATTCGATAGTCGTGTTTTTTTAACAATGAATCCAAGGAAATACTTGCCTCTTGTGCAACGGGTTGTTCCTCAGGAAAAAGTTCTGGAGTATTAATTCCTATGAAACGCACCTTTTTTCCATCAGCAAGTCGCACGGTGTCGCCGTCATAAACATAGGCAACGGTGTGAGTAGATAAACTCTGATTAGGGCCACAGCTATCATCGGCTGCTAGTGTAATAGCCGAGAGAAAGAATAGTTGGAGGAATGCGAGAGCCACTCGCATTGGTAAGTGCGTTATTTGCCGCCGTAGCGTTTTCTAAACTTATCCACTTGCCCGGCAGAATCTAAAATCTTTTGTTTACCCGTAAAAAATGGATGGCATCGAGAGCACACATCAATATTCATTGAATCAGCACCATAGGTGGAGCGTGTCATAAAGCTATTGCCACAACTACAAGTGACCTGTACTTCATCATATTTTGGGTGAATATCAGCTTTCATAATATTGATTTTACCTAGGGCTCGCGGATCATACTTAAGCTGCTGGCACAACTCAAGTAGCACACATGTAAACTCATTCTAAACGCACATGTTTAACAGTTTTCTAATCTGTTGGTCTTAAGTATCTGTCATTGTAGGGAATTACAACTTATCCACAAATTCTGTGGATAAAACTGTGAGTAATTTTTAACACTATCGACAAAACTCGAGAAATTTTACACTTTTGTTAAATCGCCCAAAAAATATACAAGAATTTAAGTGCTTGATTTTTAGTAGAATTATCAGACCTTAATAAAATTGCTCAAATACTAAGCAAAATTTATACCTCAATGTGTCTGGCACTGGTCACTTGTGTATAACCCAGAAGCAAAACACAAAATATTCGGTCATTTTTATCGACTTAATCACCATCTCGGGCGCATTTGAGCTGAATTAAATCGCCGTTGGCATTCGTACTGAGCGATAGCTCAATGGGTGAGCAGCAAACGTGGCAATCTTCAATATAATCTTGATTTCCGCCACTCGTATCTACGATGAGTTCCAGAAGTTCGCCACAATAAGGGCAATGAATCTGGGCAACGTGTAAGAAGCTCGACATGCAGGGGTAAGGCTCAATAGTGAAAATAATTCTACTCAGGCAATAATTCCACCAACATCTCATTTAAAAATTGATAACCTCGAGCACTGCAATAAACCTTGTCATGATTTTGTAGGATCCACCGTTTGTCTCGAAAGGGCGCCAGGCATTCTTCCAGTTCGGATTGTGAAACTCCAGTATGGTTTTCAAATTGTTGTAATTCAAATCCTTGTTTCAAACGCAATGAGTTAAGTAAATATTCAAATACCACATCTTCTTTTTTTAGTGTGTTACTGGTTGAGGCTAAAGACTTATGCAAAATTGACTTCATATACTGTTGTGGGTGACGTGGTTTTTCACTTCGATAAATTTTTCCATTGCATGTCAATTTTTGATGCGCGCCAGCACCAATGCCGAGATAATCTCCAAACTGCCAATAATTCAAATTATGTATGCAGGCGAATCCAGGTTTTGCATAGGCCGAGACTTCATATTGTTGATAACCATGCATTGCTAACAGTGCATAACCCTGCTGTTGAATCTCCCAATTAATTTCATCCGTGGGCAAAGGCGGAGGGTGTTGATAAAAACGTGTATTCGGCTCTATGGTTAATTGGTAGTAGGAAATATGCGTAGGATGTAATTGTATGGCTTGTTGCAAATCATCATACGCCTGTTGTAATGATTGATTCGGTAAGCCGAACATTAAATCAATATTAATATTTTCAAATCCTGCATTTTTTGCTTTACTAATTGCATTAATAGCAGCCGTTGCACTATGTATGCGACCTAACTTTTGTAAGTGCTCGTCAGAAAAGCTTTGCACACCTATGGACAATCGATTTACACCTGCTTTACAGTATCCGTCAAAATTTTTTTGATCAATTGTGCCTGGATTTGCTTCTAAGGTGATTTCAATGTCAGTCGTGAATTTTATATGGTTTCTTATTTCGTCTAATAAATGCTGAATGTTTTCGGAATCCATTAAACTAGGGGTACCACCGCCGATAAATATACTACTAAGCTCTCGGTTACTTATTTTTTTGATTGAATTTTTAAAATCGAAAACTAATGTATCGATATAATCTTTTTGCGGTAAGTCCTTGCGCACTTCATGAGAATTAAAATCACAATAAGGGCACTTTTTAATACACCAAGGAATGTGTATATAAAGCGATAAAGGAATTTCGCTCATCAGGATAGCGCTTGAATTAATTTTTGTAACGCCTGTGCACGATGACTTATACGATTTTTTTCGGCAGGATCAAGCTCTGCAGAAGAACATTGATGGGAGGGGACGTAGAATAATGGATCATACCCAAAACCATTGTCGCCACGAGTTTCATTTAATATAGAGCCTTCCCACGTACCTTCGCAAATAAGCGGCATGGGGTCTTTGGAATGGCGCATATACACAATTACACATTGAAATCGTGCTGTGCGTTGGTCTTCTGGAACGTGTCGAAGTTCTTTCAATAGTTTTGAATTGTTATCTTGGTCTGCTCCATGCTTACCAGCATAGCGTGCGCTGTATACCCCAGGCGCACCTTGTAAAGCATCCACCTCAATACCTGAATCATCCGCCAGCGCTGGCAAATCTGTATGCTGTGCCGCGTGACGAGCTTTAATGATGGCATTTTCAACAAACGTGGTTCCCGTTTCAGCAACATCCGGCACATCGAATGCTGATTGCCGAATCAATTGGTAACGTTGCGAATCCAGCACCGCTTGAATTTCTTTTAACTTGCTAACGTTGTCACTAGCTAAAACAATTTTATCGGTCATTTTGCATTTACAAACTCAAGCACACTTTTTGTTGTTGAATAATTTCTTGGATTCCTGTTTTGCCAAGACTCAATAACGATGATAATTCACTTTCTGAAAATGTGTCTTGCTCTGCAGTACCTTGTATTTCGATATATGCATCTTGCTCGTTCATCACAATATTCATATCGGTTTCGGCTTCGCAGTCTTCCGCATAATCTAAATCTAATACCGGAGTGTTGTTATAAATGCCAACGGACACGGCTGCGATAAAATTTTTAATAGGATTTTTTGTAATTGAACCGACTTGTAGTAAACAAGTGATTGCATCATGCAAAGCCACAAAGCCACCCGAGATCGAAGCAGTTCGCGTACCACCGTCCGCTTGAATTACATCGCAATCCACTGTGATGGAGATTTCACCCAATTGCCCAAGATCTACTGCGGCTCTCAAGGAGCGGCCAATCAAACGTTGTATTTCCAGTGTACGTCCTCCTTGTTTTCCGCGTGAAGCTTCTCGTAATATGCGACTACCCGTAGAGCGTGGCAACATTCCATATTCAGCAGTAATCCATCCCTGTCCTTGCCCCTTCAAAAATTTCGGTACTTGATCCGCGACACTTGCAGTGCAGAGAACTTTTGTATCACCAAATTCCACCAGTACAGACCCTTCTGCATGTTTCGTGTAACTACGCGTAAAAGTAATATTGCGAAGTTGATCTGGTGTACGTCCGCTGGGGCGGTCATTAATAGTAGAATTCATAAAATACTCTGGTGGATTTGCAAAGAGTCGCGCATTATACGCAAAACTTTATATCGGTAGTGACTGTAATCCGAATTAACCACGTAAAAAGGACCTAGAATTAATGTTTAATAGTATGACAGGCTTTGCACGAGCAGAATTTGCCAGTGAGTATGGCAATCTTAGTTGGGAAGTCCGTTCTGTCAATCATCGTTATTTAGAAATTAACTTTCGATTACCAGAAGAAGTTAGAAGGCTAGAGCCCGAACTTCGAAAGCATTTACAAAACACATTCACCCGCGGGAAAATAGATTGCTCTTTGCGATACCAACTTTCCGACACGCAATCCGCAGCATTAGAGGTGAACGAACCGTTGCTAGAAAGTCTGTTGGATCAAATAAAACAAGTGAACCATAAGATTACTTCTCATAACTATGAACCAGCGGCAGCCAGTGCCGTTGATGTGCTAGCGTGGCCGGGCGTGGTACGCACTGCTGAAACTGATATGCAAACCTTTAATGAACACTGTGTTCAATTATTTAAAGAAGCGACTCAACAGTTATTTGAAATGCGTGCAACAGAAGGACAGCGTTTGCAAGAAGGCTTGCAACAACGATGTAAAGAGATCGGTGTTATTGTTAAAAAAGTGCATGCTCGTTTGCCAGAAGTTTTAACTTCAATTAGAGAAAAGTTACAACAAAGATTACAAGAATTATCGACAGAAGTGGATCAAAATCGGTTTGAACAAGAACTAGTGTATTTGACACAAAAATTAGATGTAGCTGAAGAATTGGATCGTATGGAAAGTCATTTAAAAGAAATGAATAATATCTTCAAACGAAAAGATGCTGTAGGAAGAAGGTTGGATTTTCTCATGCAGGAGTTTCATCGAGAAGCAAACACCCTCGGCTCTAAATCAGCTGACATTGAAACAACACAAGCATCAGTTGATTTAAAAGTATTGATCGAACAAATGCGCGAGCAAGTACAAAATATTGAATAAGGAAATTAAGCATGTCTAAGGAAACACAACTGGAAAAACACAGAGTAAAAATTTTTTGTACCGGCGGAACAATCGATAAAGTATATTTTGATGCTTTAAGTGAATATCAAATTGGGGAACCAGTCGTGCAGGGAATATTGCGAGAAGGCCTAGCCGAATTTCCATTTGAAGTTGAATCGATTCTTAAAAAAGATAGCCTGGAAATTACCGAAGAAGATCGTGAGCAAATATTTAAAAAAGTACAGCAAGAACCTTGTCAAAATATTTTAATTACACATGGTACGGATACCATGATTAATACAGCGCAGCGCTTACAAGCCATACAAGATAAAACCATTGTGTTAACCGGAGCCATGCAGCCAGCAAGATTTCGCAATACAGATGCGGTTTTTAATATCGCGTATGCCGTCGCTGCTGCTCAACACATGCCGGCGGGTGTGTATTTAGCCATGAATGGTCAATTATTCAATCCTGAGGCGGTGCAAAAAAACCGTGCGGCAGCACAGTTTGAAGCCACCTAAATAAGGTACAAAAATTTATTAAATCCAACCCTTGAAAAGGCAAAATTAGCCCATATTTCCTATTACAGCGAAGTTATTTATTTGTTGTAAGGAGGTTTAAGATGCTTACAAAAGTATATCGTGATCCGTGGGACTCCTTTCGTGAGTTTCGTGGAGAACTAGATCGAGTTTTTAATTCTAATTATGCAGCTCTTGGCGATACAGCTACCGACTGGGTGCCGTCAGTAGATATCAAAGAAGGTAAAAATGCCTATAAAGTTTCGGCGGATATTCCAGGAGTAGAACCCAAACATATTGACGTATCTTTGGAAGATGGTGTGCTTACTATTAAAGGTGAGCGTAAAGAAGAAAGCAAGGATGAAGGTGAAGGATATACCAAAACAGAACGTGTATATGGAAGTTTTTATCGGCGCTTCACACTTCCAGATACAGCCGATGCAGAAAATATTTCTGCAAAAACAGAGCATGGAGTTTTAAAACTTAAAATTCCTAAAAAAGAAAAAGCTTTACCAAAGAAAATTTCAGTGGAAGGTTAAGCTGTACTTACAAGGATGTTTTGGCGCCGCGTTTATCGCGGCGCTTTACTATCGGCAACTAATAAATTAAATCGGTTGATATGGAATACAAAGACTATTACAAAATTCTCGGCGTAGAGCGCGATTCGAAAGAGGCTGAAATTAAAACAGCCTACCGCCGTCTTGCACGTAAATATCATCCAGATGTAAGCAAAGAAAAGAATGCAGAAGAAAAATTTAAAGAGGTCAGTGAAGCGTATGAAGTTTTAAAAGATCCAGAAAAACGTCAAGCCTATAATCAGCTTGGTGCAAACTGGAAGGCCGGACAAAACTTTACACCTCCGCCCGGGTGGGAAGATATATTTTCACATGCGGGTTTTTCAGGACATGCATCTAGCAGCGCAGGGTTTGGTGGCACGGAATTTTCTGGATCAGGGTTTAGTGATTTTTTTGAGTCATTGTTTGGTGGTGGCTTTACTCAAGGCGGTAGCAGTGGATTTGGTGCTCATGATTTTCATCAAGCACATACCTCTCATGCTGGGCAAGCAGCACAGGGTGCGGATCAACATGCAACCATTTCTATCACTTTGGAAGAAGCGTATCACGGTGCGAAAAAAACCATTCGCTTAGGAAATGGTATTACTCGAAAGTTAGAAGTTAAAATTCCTAAAGGCATCACTACTGGTCAACGCATTCGTTTAAGTGGTCAGGGAAGTGAAAGTGTTTATGGAGGTCGCCGAGGTGATCTTTATTTAGAAGTACAAGTGTCCCCACATTCACAATATAAGCTGGAAGAAAAAAACATCTTGTTGGATTTCCTCATTAGTCCGTGGGAAGCGGCACTAGGTGCAAAAGTGGAAGTACCGACTTTAGGCGGTCGAGTGGAAATGAATATTCCGGCGGGTTCCCAATCTGGGAAAAAACTTCGTCTGAAGAATCGTGGCTTACCGAATAAAAACAAGCGAAGTGTAGCTGGTGATCAAATTGTATCACTTCACATTGTATTGCCGCCTATGTCCGAGGATGAAAAACAACAGTATTATCAGGATATGGCCAAGCGTTTTCCATTTGATCCACGCAAGACGGATTAAACCTGTTGTTGAAATCCGTATAATCCAGGCTCGATTACACTAAAACCATTCAACGCAGTATTCGTTACGATGCAAAAAATTTTATGGGCAATTTTTATTGGCATGTGTGCAGGCATTTTTTCTAATGTGCATGCAGGGCTTCCCGCCAGTGTCGATGGCCAAGCGTTACCTTCATTGGCGCCGATGTTGGAACATACCACACCATCCGTAGTGAATATTTCTACTACGGGCAAGGTCACTGTTCGCGATCCATTTTTTGATGATCCGTTCTTTCGACGTTTTTTTGATGTGCCGGAATTAAAACGCGAACGACGTACCACGGGACTTGGTTCCGGTGTCATCATTGATGCAGGTAATGGATTTATTGTGACGAATTCTCATGTCATCGATAAAGCCCATGACATCGTGGTAACACTGGAAGATGGACAACGCTTTAATGCCGAAGTGATTGGTAAAGATCCTGGTGCTGATATTGCGGTAATTCAAATCGAAGCAAAAAATTTATCGCAAATTCCATTGAGTAATTCTGATGAACTACGCCAAGGTGATTTTGTAGTGGCAATTGGCAATCCCTTTGGTTTGGGGCAAACCGTAACGTCAGGAATTGTCAGCGCCTTGGGAAGAAGTGGGTTAGGCATTGAGTCATATGAAGATTTTATTCAAACCGATGCGTCTATTAATCCGGGAAATTCAGGCGGTGCCTTGGTGAATTTAAAAGGTGAATTGGTGGGGATCAACACGGCGATTTATGGGCGCAGTGGAAACATTGGCATTGGCTTTGCGATTCCCGTCAACATGGTGAAACATTTGGTGGATCAACTCATCGAACACGGTGAGGTCAAACGGGGACGCTTAGGATTTACGGCACAAGATCTCACACCAGAACTGGCCGAGGCATTTGGTATAACGCGCACCAAAGGAGTTGTGGTGGCAAGGATAGAAGAAGATTCACCGGCCGATAAAGCGGGAATTGAAGTGGGTGATGTCATTATTGCGGTGAACGGTCGCGAAGTCGAAAATTCAGCACAAGTGCGCAACATCATAGGATTGCTTCGCATTGGTTCGCATGTCGATCTTGATGTTTTACGTAATGGAAAGTCACGCTTTCTTACCGCCACCATTGAAGATCGTGTCATCAAGAGTGTGCGAGGTGACACTTTAAGTCAAAAATTATCGGGAGCAGAATTACGTGAAGTGTCGGAAGATACGACTCGTGGTACCACTTATGGTATTGAAGTTTCGAGTGTCAGTGGAAAAGCAGAAGCGGCCGGGTTACAAAAAGGCGATATTATTATTAGTGTGAATAAACAACGCGTAAAAACGATTCAAGAAATGAAAGCCGCAATCAAGAAAAGTCCACGAGCACTGTTATTGAATATTCAACGCGAAGCACGTGGATTATTTTTGTTGATTCAATAATGGTTTTTGGTATCGGCGTTTTACACTTGCTTATCTAAATTTCAAAGAAGCGCCAAATACAAAGCCCTGTCCGGGTAATACCACACGGTCTTTTGTAAAAGATGAGTGTTGACGTGCATCCTCATCTAACAAGTTTTCTCCTTTCACAAATAAGTCAATAAAGGAATCTCCCGCGTAAAAGGTTTTGGTGAGACTCGCATTTAACATCGTGTATCCATCAGTATCAGTTTCGAGATCAGCCTCATTATTTGAATCTGCAACAAAGATTAAATCGATATTTCCAATCCAAGAATTCATTACACTCTCAACCCCTAACCCAATACGTCCAGGTGGAATCCTTGGCACGTCCCCAGCATCACTATCATCAAACTCTGCGCGAATGTAATCACCAAAAATTCGACCAGTAACATCAACCTTGTCATTATTAATTAGTTGCGTAATGAATTCAGCTTCGATTCCATAAAATTCTGCATCTTCATTTTCAAAGATACCTAATAGTAGCTCGCCAGCTGGGTCTAAATTCCCATCTTCATCTACACGATCTGCAATGCCATCACCATTTGAATCAACACTTGCTAGATAAATATAATCATCAATGCGATTGTAATAAGCATTAATTCCCCATGTGTAATTCGATTTGTTCTGTTCAACACCCACCTCAAAATTGTAGGATGTTTCTTCATCGATATCGGTAGAGCCGATTTCAAAGGTAAGTGTGGCCAAATGCGGCCCATCCGCATATAAAGCAACTTCTTGCGGTGCACGCTCGGTACGAGCAAGAAATAAGTTAACTTGCATATCATTAACAAGTTTTCTCTGAACGCCTAATGAGAGAGAATAAACACTAAAGTCCTCGTCATCACCATTATCAGGTTCAAACTCATCATGATCAAACCGAAGACCACCTTCAAAATCCCACAACTCACCATGATAATGACTGATTGCAAATACTCCATACCGTTCTTCATCTAACGGTTGAATAAACGCTTCTTCACCAACAGCAGAAAATTCTCGATCGTTATATTGAATACCGTATGCATTTTCCCAACTGTCGCTAATCATATGTGTTAGCTCAAGCCTTGTCTCAAGTTCTTCATTGTCAAAGGTAGTCGCAACTTCTCCGTCTTCTTCAACTTCATCATGCTCATAATCATTGTAGGTTGCTCGCAAAGAAATTTTTTCAATGCCTCCGAATGGATTAAATAATTCGGCCTGTGCGTCATAACGATCTTGCTCAAGATCGATTCTAATATCCCCTTCTTCTGCGCCTGGGACACCATAGTCAGTATCATAATTACTGTAAGCAAAGCCAATCATGCCAACTTCTTCACTAATAAAACTTGCCCCAGCTCCATAATTATCGGTTTCTACATCACTATTTTTTAACGTCCCTCTATTTTCTCTCTCTTCTTCGTTAGCAAATCCATCGATATCGTAATCATTTGTGTCTCTTGTTAGGCCATCTAAATGCCAGGCAAAAGAATTATATGCACCATTCATTTCAGCAGCGGCTGTTGTTCCATCTGAGACGGTTGCATGTTCCACTACACCGTTAAATTCAAACAGACCTGCACTTAAGTCTTGTGGAAGACGATTATTAATAATATTAACCACTCCACCGATGGCACCAGGTCCATATCGTAGAGTTGAAGGTCCGCGAAGAATTTCAATTTGCTCCGCAAAATAAGGTTCTATGGATACGGCATGATCTTCACTCAAGCTTGATACATCTAATGAGTCAATGCCATTTTCTAAAACACGCACACGGTTACTGCCCAAACCACGAATAATGGGGCGACTTGCTCCAGGTGCAAAATAGGTTGAAGAAACGCCCAACTCATCGCTAACGGTTTCTCCAATGGTGCTTGATTTTTTACGCTCTAACTCTTCTCCTTGGAGGACTTTAATAGACTGAGCAAAATCCTCGGGCGGTCTGTTTTCGAATACGTCTGATTCAACGGTAATACCTGGTAAATTAACAGAGTTGTTAGCAGTTTGTTCTTCTGCGTACAAATTCAAGCTAACAGCAAGCATTAGCAAAAATGCATAAAAGGTAGGTTTTTTCATGATAAGTAGATGAGTAATTATTATGTTATATCATTACATATGATATGTTATATTATAACGTTACACAACTACCATACTGTAGCAAATCAAGTATTGCCGCACTTATTCAATACAAACGAACTGGAAATGTCTCCAGGCCCGACTAAGCTATTCTTCAACATAGATTTAAATGGTTAATTTACAATCAATAACTGATAAAGCTGCGATTAGTTTATCTTTGCTGTGTACGATTCATTGTTTGGTTTTGCCTCTGATTGCTGTTTTACTACCTTCATTAGTAGCAATACCTTTAGAAGATGAAATTTTTCACATTTGGATGGTAGTTGCAGTCGTACCCATTTCTACCTATGCATTAACGATGGGTTGCAAAAATCATAAGCGTTATCAAATATTATTGATCGGCGGTCTAGGCTTATTCATTTTGTGTACTGTTGCTTTTTTTGGCCATGACTTGTTAGGCGAGGAATTAGAAAAAGTCTTTACAGCTGTTGGTGCAATGATTATTGCAATTGCCCATATTTGGAATTATCGCTTATGCCAACATCAACAAATGTGCGAATGTCCAGAACAAAGAAATGAGTATATTTAATTCAATAACTACATTAGTTTTTAAAACTATTAAAAATTAATTAGTACACTAAGCATCTATTTTAGTTTTGTCTGTTATTAAGTGTAAATCTTGCCACGCATTTTGAATTACTCGAATTGCAGAACGTGAAAACATAATTAGTAGTCCAATTGCAATGACGACATCTGGCCAGCCGGAATTAAAAATCCACACGGCCAATGCAGCCACAATAACAGCTAGTCCTTCTGCAACATCATTGCGCGAACACTCCCAAGCTGATGACATGTTTACATCTTTATTCCGATATGGGGTTAACAACCAAAGACAAATTAAATTAGCCGCTAAATTCAAAATGGCTGCAAGCCCCATGGCTTCATAGATGGGTGTTTCGGGATGAAGCAATCGCATGATAATCACATATGCAACCATTAATGCAGAGCAGAGAATTAGCAAACCCTTAAACATTGCGACACGAGCTTTAACAAATGTAGCGGCTCCAATCACGCTCAAACTTAAAGCATAGGTTAATGCATCACCGAAGTTGTCTAATGCACCAGACAATAAAGATGAAGAGCCACTGAACTTAGCTGCGATGACCATCATAAGAAAAGTGGCAGCGTTAATAATAAGGACGATTTTTAAAACGAGGCGTTGTTTCTGATTTAATGTTGAGCTATCAAAGTTGTATTGGCAGCAGTTATCTTTCATCGATACATGCTTATAGATTTGAAAATTAAATTATAATCCAGTATTAACTTTTACTAATTTCCAATTTAGATCGTTACCTGTCATTCTATATAGAATAGATTAATCGGTTGCATCATCCCTGATGGAAATCCTATTCGTACGGTCGCTACCGACATCCTGTCTACCGCGACACTTGTGCATCCATGCACATCGTCCTTGTACTCACTCAACCACCTGTCACAGGGGGGAAGAAAGCAACTTCGTCCCCGTCGTGAATTTCTTGGGAAAGAGAGCTATATTCATGATTCACTGCGACTAAGATATTATCCGGACGCGATAAATTCTGAGTGGCTTGATTCCAAATGTCTTCGACCGTCGAGGAATCATTATCCAATGTAATTTCATCTTGTGCGCGACCCATGGTTTCGCGCAGGCTGGCAAAATATTTGACGTGTACAGTCATACTTTCATTATAGTAGTCAATGGGCACTCTACAATCTGGCACGAAGTGATACTATTTGATTCATAACAACAATTGATCATTACTGTACATGAGCAAATTGACCCATTTCAATCCACAAGGCGAGGCCCACATGGTGGATATCGGGCAAAAACCGGAAAGCCATCGTATTGCCGTGGCCGATGGGCGTATTCATTTGCAATCGGAAACACTGAAGCTTATTCAAGAAGGCGGGCATAAAAAAGGCGATGTATTGGGTATTGCACGCATTGCCGGCATTATGGGGGCCAAAAAAACGGCCGAGCTGGTGCCGTTATGTCATCCCTTAGCGCTTACCTCTGTCGAAGTGGAATTTAGTGTTGAACAACAGCCACCGGCAGTGTATTGCATGGCTACCGCCGAGACCGTGGGGAAAACCGGTGTGGAAATGGAAGCCTTAACGGCCGTGCAAGTGGCACTGTTAACGATTTATGATATGTGCAAAGCGGTGGATCGTGGCATGAAAATGCAAGACATTGCATTGTTACGCAAAAGTGGTGGTAAAAGTGGGGACTGGGAAAGAAGCTGAGCGAACGCATGGTCTTATACCATAGTTGACAAAATGCATGCGAAACGATTCTTTTCTGAAAGAGTCAAACTGTTCATCAATACAATAATTTCCTACTGAATTCAGGAGCCGGGGCATGAAAGTTATTAAATACCTTTTTATAGGCATCTTTGCATTGCTGGTGCTGGGTATTGGCGCCGCCAGTTTTTTTCTTTATACCCTGGATTTAAATGCTTACAAAGAGCTCATTGTTGAAAAAGCACAAGAAGCGACGGGACGTACACTCGATATTCAAGGCGACATTGGTCATAGCCTGTTTCCACGATTGGGCTTAACCCTGGGACAAACACAATTCGGGAATGCACCCGGCTTTGATGATGCACCGATGGTAAGTGTAGAAGAAGTAGATGTACATGTAGAGTTTTTACCGTTATTAAAGAAAAAGATTCATGCGTCTAAAATAAAATTGCATGGTGTAAATGCCAATTTGCAAACCAATGCCAAGGGCGTGACCAACTGGGATGACCTCATTTCTGAAACTACCGGCACGGATGCTTCAGCCACTGAAGACAGCAGTGCTGCAAGCGATTTTGAATTGGTCGTAAACGGAATCGAGATCACGGAGGCCAATGTATTGTGGCAAGATGACCAGGCTGGAACTAAAATTCGTGTTGAGCCGTTTAATTTAGTTCTCGGTGAAATTGCCGAAGGAAAACCAACCGACGTCAATTTAGATTTCAACATGAATAGTGCGGCACCGGTATTAGACGCCTCTTTTCAACTGGTAACTACAGCCATTTTTGACATCGCTGCCCAAACCTTACAATTAGAAGGAATGGAAGTGGTGTTACATTCTACGGGTGAATCCTTTCCCAATGGTGCCATGGATTTGCAGTTACGCGCGGACGTGAGTGGAAATTTTGTTAGCCAAGAATATGCGCTGAAGAATGCAACGATTGATATTGCTGGAACAGGAGATGCATTCCCTGAAGGAAAACTGGATGCGCAATTAAAAACGAACATCGAAGCGAATCTCGAAAAAGAAACTTTAGGTTTATCTTCTTTGGTAGTTTCGATGTTGGATACGGAGCTTACTGGTAATGCCTCCGTTACGTCATTTGAAAAACCACAGGTCAAATTTTCTTTAGCATCGAAAAAACTCGATCTGGATAAATTACTACCCACATCCAGTGCAGAAGAAAAACAAGAAGAAAATGCACAACGTTCTGCTACTAGCGACAATGAACCCATCGAACTCCCCACACAAACCTTGCGTGATTTACATGTTAATGGAGACATTTCGGTTGGCACTCTGATCATTTCGGGTATGACCATGACCAATTTAAAAGCCACACTCAAAGCAAAAGAGGGTTTACTGCAAGTGTCGCCGATGTCGATGAATTTGTATGAGGGTACTATGAAAGGGCAAGCCAATGTCGATGTGCGTGGGAAAATACCTCGTTATGGGTTGGGCACCGATATTTCTAATGTACAAATTGAGCCCTTAAGTATTGACTTTATGGGTGACGAAAATGCCTATATTCGTGGCGTTAGCAATGTGGCGTTGGATGTAAAAACGACCGGCAATAGTGTTGCCGAATTAAAACGTGCGCTGGCGGGAAAAGTAGTGCTCAATGCAGCGAATGGCGCATTACGTGATGCAAAGTTGGCGGCCAATGTAGAACAAGCCGCGGCATTGTTAAAAGGAAGGTCGCCAAAACCCAGTGGTGAAGAACTGGTGTTTGATAAATTATTTGGTACGTACAACATTTCAAAAGGCGTTGCGAATAATAACGATCTGGTGTTGAACACACCGTTGATTCATGCCGATGGCGCCGGTAATGTTGATATTGGTCAGTCCGTTGCCGACTATAAAATTTCAATACGATTATCAGAAGAACCCGGAAAATGTGGCGTACCCATTACTGTGAAAGGACCCTTTGAATCTCCTCGCTATGGTGTAGATTCGAAAGCTTTACTCCAATGCACCGCATCCGAAGAGATTGAAGAAGAAAAAGAAAAATTAAAAGAAGATTTAGCGGAGGAAATTGATAAAAGTCTGGGCGAAGGGGTAGGGAAAGAGTTACTCGATAAACTTAAAATTTTCTAACCTACACATGACCAAAGTACTTATTTTGTTGTTGCTGCTCGCAAACTCATTGGCACAGGTGCATGCCGCAGAAGCGGATGTTCGTTATAAAGATCATACCTACTATTTACAGGCGAGTTTTGAAGTTGAAGCTACACCACAGCGCATCATGCAAATCTTCACCGATTTTGACAATATTCAAGAACTCAATCCTGCCATTACTGAAAGCAGTATTGAATCTACTACTGGTGAACATCAATGGCGTGTTCGTACTGTGGTTTCCGATTGCATACTATTTTTCTGTAAAGACATTACGCGGGTAGAAGACACCACTCAATATGGCGATACAAAATTGGAGTCAGAAATTATTCCCTTATTAAGTGATTTAAAATCAGGAACTTCTGTTTGGGAATTAAAAGAGCAAGGTTCAACCACCGTGGTTGATTTTAATGCAAACATGCAGCCTAAGTTTTGGATTCCACCGATCATACGTTCCTATGTATTAACCAAAAAATTTAAGCAGCGGGTAGAAGAAAGCATCGTGCTATTACAACAAAAAGCCCGTGAATAAAACGTTCAGCAATCGAGTGTTAACATGGTACGATCAATATGGTCGTAAAGACTTGCCATGGCAACGCAACCAAAACCCATATTACATTTGGATTTCGGAAATTATGTTGCAGCAAACTCGTGTGGAAACCGTGATTCCCTATTTTGAAAGTTTTATTCAGCGTTTTCCCGATGTAATGACGCTTTCCAATGCCTCGGTTGATGAAGTGTTGCATCATTGGACCGGCTTAGGGTATTACGCACGTGCACGTAATTTACATAAGGCTGCACGAGTTCTTTGCGAACAGTTTGAAGGAAACTTCCCAACGCACTTAGAAGATGCCATGCAATTGCCTGGTATAGGGCGTTCTACAGCAGCCGCCATTTTGGCGCTAAGTTTTAATCAATCTCATGCCATCTTGGATGGTAATGTTAAGCGAGTGTTGGCACGCTATTTTGCTATTTCGCGATGGCCAGGGAACCATCAAGTGCAACAATTATTGTGGAAGCACGCCGAATCATTAGTGCCGCAAAAACGAGTTGCAAACTATACGCAAGCCATGATGGATTTGGGTGCCACTATTTGTACACGTACAAATCCACTGTGTGAGCAGTGCCCGATACAGAAAAGTTGTCGTGCTCATTTGCACCAATTGCAGCATGAACTTCCTTCGGCAAAACCTTCACGGAAACTTCCCGAACGAAAAATTTATGTCGCTATTGTAAAAAAAGAAAATCATTCGGTGTGGTTGGAAAAGCGGCCACCTACTGGAATTTGGGGTGGCCTGTATAGCTATCCCGAATTTTCAAACCTAAAGGAGCTTAAAACTTGGGGAGCCCATTATTCAAACCATTCACTGACCAAGCTTCCTCTCATTACACATACCTTTTCCCATTTTCATCTCACGATGTACCCATACTTGATCAGCGTGATTGATGCACCCAATAGTGTAATGGAAGATGATCTTGGGCTTTGGTATAAATTGAATCAGCAAAAAATTGGTTTAGCGGCTCCCGTAAAAAAGTCGCTTGAACAACTATTTAAAAAGGAACAATCCCATGACGCGCATGGTGCAATGTGTGAAACTCAGTAAAGAAGCAGAAGGTCTGGAGTATCTGCCCTATCCAGGTGAGTTAGGCCAAAAAATTTATGACAATGTATCTCAAGAAGGTTGGCAACTGTGGGTCAGCCATCAAACGATGTTGATGAATGAATATCGCTTGACTCCGGTAGACCCCAAAGCCCGAAAATTTTTAGAAGAAGAAATGGAAAAGTTTTTCTTTGGCGAAGGTTCTGAAAAACCCAAAGAATTTGTAGATCCTAATGCGCAATAGCGCATTTCTTTCATTATAGTATTGACTCCTTATATATAGGCTCGTTTAATAGCGCGCTTCGAGTTAATCCCTCAATTTTGGCCAGGTAGCTCAGTTGGTAGAGCAGTGGACTGAAAATCCTCGTGTCGGCAGTTCGATTCTGCCCCTGGCCACCATTAAAACAGATACTTAGCAAACTTCACTCTTAGTTAATTTTTAACTGACGTGAAATTTGACGTAACTGTTTTTTTAACTCGCTCTTAATCTCTTTAGAACAACAAGCTCTGGCTTGTTTGTTCCATCTCTTTCACAAGCTAAGTTAGCTGCTTCAATTAACGATGTTAACTCTGCGGCTGAGTAATGAGTTGTCACTCTGGCTGAGCGATGACCTAGCAAATCTTGTCGATCTTCAAAACTTACTCCGGCAGCTCGCAGTCGTCTACCAAAAGTATGTTTGAGATCATGAACCCTTACTGGTCTCAAATTTGCTTGTTGTCTTGCTCTTAGCCAAGCACTGTTCATCATTCTTAAAATAGGTTTACTTTTATAAGTAAACACATATTTATTATGCTGACCTCTTACTTCCTCAATCACAGATTTAGCTGCTTTATTTAAAACAACTAATCTCTCATCACCATTTTTTACAAACTCTCCTGGGATAATAAATACAGAGGTATTAATTTGTGGAACTTTTACTTCCCACTCCCACTTAAGTTTGCAAACTTCACCATCTCTGCATCCAGTGTTCACGGCAAATAAAGCCATGTTCGCAAGATGCCGTGGCAAGTTTTGAAACAGTCTTGCCTGTTCTTCCCAGCTAAGAGGATAAGGCTTTCTTTTATTTGTATCAGGAAGGAGCTTTATCTTAGGAGCTTGTGCTAACCAGGTTAGTCCATGCTCATCAACCCATTCGCTTGATGCCAAATTCAAAATTCGCCTTACAATCTTAAGACCATGATTAATGGTTCCTACACTAGTACCTTGCTTCCTCTTATGAGTAATCCAAGGTTCTAATGAACCGCGATGAAGTTTTTCGATAGCGGTATCTCCGATATAAGGCATGAGCTGCTTTAATCTTCCGATGTCGCTATCAAGACTTCTTTTGTGCTGATTTTCTAACACAAATTTTGCGGCTGCACTTTCAAAGCTTCTGCTTGGGCGAACTCCATAAAGCTGAGCTTTACGGGTTTGTTCCATAACACGGGCTAAGAAGATTTCTGCTTCTTTGAAGTTATCTGTGCCAGTGCTTTTGAAAATTCGCCGCCCGCCGATGCGTTTGTCGATGTACCAGATCTTGCCCCTTTGGATAAGACCTGGTGTTCTTTTGCGTCCCATATTGAATCTCCTTTTGAAGATCGGCCGGGACGCCCGTTGCGCTTGATATATTGACTCGCCCAGTCATCCAATTCAAGCCGATCAAATGCGATTGCCTGAGATCCCAGAGGAATCTCGGTTAAAGATGGGCGAACAAGTTCATTAAATTTATTACGATCCATACCTAAATACCCTGGAGCATCACGGAACCGGATAAATCGTGGTAGTAAATGCAAGTTTGCCAATGCCTTGTTGCCGTCCTTATTCATGAGGAAATGATCGGATATGAGGCCAAAAATGGCTTGAGCACGGGCTGGTCACGTATGGAATGAACATAAAAAAACCCCGCAGATTTAGCTGCGGGGCAGGTAAATATGTGATTTTTATGGGCTTGGGCTGCTATTTCTATAGCTGCTTGCGATAGCCTGACTAACTTGCTCAAGGCTAGCGAGCGTTTGAGAGCGGTGCGATGAATTTTTATCGCTACGATTAAGTTCTCTTTGCAGCTCGGCGTGCAGAGCACGAAGCTCACTTAATCTCATGTTATGAAGCGCTGCGGCTGTGAAAATCTTAGTCATTAAATTACTCCTTATTTACTAAGGCGCTGCCAATCAGTGCCTTTTCTTAAAACCCCATCAACACAATCACCGGATAAGAAAAGGCATGGCTTGGCCGGGTTATTTATAAGAAGGAGTAAATGACAAAGAATTTCTGTAAGTCGCAGTGTGAAAGGGTTACAGGAGGTTGGTTAACTGTTTATTAAGAAAGTTTAACTACGATAGTAATAAGAGTTGCAATACGCAACGTATCGTTGAGTAAGTATTAAAATAATTGTTTAGTTATGACACATAGAAGAACCAAACATCGTTTGGTAGTTAATTACGATAATTTAGGAACGATTTCTGAACGTGAACTTATAGATGCACTTATTGATGATTTAGAAATCATGAAGGAAAAATACGGCGTCAAGTTCTATAAGGGCGGTAAGTTACTGCTTACACCTTCAGATGAATATGGAAGCCCGCTAAATATTAAGCGATCAAATGGGTCTCACCTTAAAAGGTTTGATTCAACACATTATCGCCCTGCGTGTCTTGATTACGAATAAATAAGCTGTGTGAGAAGTAATTTAAGGAGCAATTGCATGAAACCACCAACTTATATTGGCTTAGATAAAGCGAGAGAAGTGTTATTTGAAATGGGTGTAGAGCTATCAGAAAGACAAATCAAAAGAGCGGCTGAGCCTGATGCAAAAGGAAAGCGCAAACTTCCATTTTTTGTTGACCCTATTGAGGGTAAATTAAAAATAGAAAAAGGCACTTTAGTGAAGATATACATGCAAGCGCAAATTGATGCAGAAAATAGTGCAAAACATTTTAATAAGCTCAATTAGTAATTGACGAATTTGAGTGTTGTAGCAAGATGATTCGTAATGTCAGATATAAGAAAAAGGGTTGGCATGAAAGGTACCACGTATCAAGTACGCTACCCGAATAAAAATACGAAAACAGGATATGCGTATAAAAGCTTTGATACGCGAAAAGAAGCCTTAGCTTTTAGAGACAATTCAAAAGCATTAACAAGTAATCCATTAAATTCAGTAGAAGTAAAATCTGTCGAAGAGGCAGTAAATAAATGGCTTGTCATATGTGAGAAAGAAGGCACTGATGGTAACGAACCCGTTACATCTTATACACTCAAAAATTATGAGTATGTCGCAAAGTTTATTCGTTCGTATTCATGGGATAAATCAATACAAGAGTTAACATCACCAGACATTGTAAAGTTTCGTTCATGGCTGCTAGAGAATTGCCCATCGAGATTTGTTGCTAGACGCACGCTTAGTTGTTTTCAAACCGTACTCGGTGAAATGGCGCTACGTGGATATGTTTCAGCTAATGTAGCCAAGGGAATTACCATTAGTTCTAATTCACGATATGCTCAACCAGTAACGCCTCCAAGCCTTGAAGAGTTTCAGCAGTTACTAGCCGCAGCAGATAGGTTAGCAAATTCTAAGAATGCACAAATCGCTAAATCCTGGGAAAGATATCGGCCGATGTTGTATTTAGCAGGTGATACAGGCATGCGTCCAGGCGAATATCTTGCATTACCTACATTTAATTTAAATAAGAATGAAGTCAAAGTTGATCGTGCGATTGAGCGTAGCGGACATAAAATATCAGTCACTAAAACGCCAGCGGGATGGCGGTGGATTGATATAAGTCCAGAGACAAGTGATATTGTTACTCACTATGCAACTAAACTCGCATGTCCAAATGAATATGATTTAGTATTTCCTACAAAATCAGGTAAATGGCAATGTATTAATAACTGGCGCAATCGTGGGTTCAATGTTGCTTGTATAGAAGCTGGATTAACTAAAGAGATAGAAGTTAATGGTAAAGTAACCTGTAAGCCTAAATATACACCTTACGATTTAAGGCATTTTTTTGCTTCAATGCTTATTGAGCAAAAAGTAAATTTAAAACGAATTCAAAATTTAATGGGTCATACTAATATTACAACTACGCTTAATATTTATGGACACATCATTGAGCGAGCTGATACAAGTGCAGAAGAGAAAATCGGACTGATATCTAGAATAGGCAAAAATATTTGTGGCAATTCTGTGGCAAATCCTCTGTAAGTGGCTGTCACTAAGGGTTTTAATATTGTCTTTTAATCAGTAGGTCGAGGGTTCGAATCCCTCAGCGGTCACCACAACAATTACAATCACTTAGCTGATTAATACGTAAAGAAAATCTAATTTTTGATAGTTTTCGCCACAAATCTACAGTCTTTTGTAACCCGCAGAAATCTGCCATTCTCCGTTTTGCCACAATTAAACTTGTGGCAAATTTGTGGCAAAAATAAATTAAAGATTTTAGGGGCTGTGTTTAAGAAAAGTTTTTTCTGAGCCATTCTTCAAGTCGTCTTGTTGCGATAACGTCATCTCGGTTGTAGCCAAGAATTTCGTTCTTGAAACGTTCTTTCTCATCTTGGCTAGTCTCACTAAGAAACCTGTTAAATTGAACGACAGACCATTGTGAGCCAGAACTATCATCTTCCCATTGAAAGTTCACAAGGTCTTTATGTTTACATATATTCTTTAGACCGTAACCTTGAAGAGGTAAAACAAGGCTATCAAGAATAGGCTTTTGTAAATCAAATAACGGTGAATCATCACCTAACAGGTACATAACGGTCTCATGGTCTTCCATATCATATCGTTTTGCATAACTTTTAATTGTTGTGTATTCATAGTTTGAATAGTGAGCAAGAATTAGCGAAGAGTATTCATTTCTATATTCTTCAATTTTATTTAAAAAGTTTATCCATCCTTGTTCGTCCTTATCAGAATTATCTGTCCAGACATATTCAAAATTATCATTGTCATAATTAGGCGGTAAGAATCCCCATAGATAAACATGCTTGTTGCCACTTTCTGTAAGAGGGTTATCTTCTATATCAAAATGAATCCAGTCTCCTTCAGGCAAAGAAACTGGATTATGCTGAAACACTTTGCTGGTTAAATGTGATTTGGCCTGTAGTACTGCGCGCTGTTTTTTCTCCTCGCCCTTTAAATACGGAACATCAGGGATATTATCTGATGAGTTATTAGCCAATTGTGTAATGGTTTCAATTCTTACTTTTTCTAAACCTGCCGCAGCTCTGCCTTGCACACCATATAAAAGAGAGAGTTCTTCTTTTTGTTCAAATTTAGGTTTGCAATGCAAATAAAATGGACAGGCTTTGCACTTACTATGGCTGTAACGTGCTTCAGGCTCAGTATTGATAGATAACAGTTCACGCATTTCAATTACAAATTTTTCTGTAACTGAATTAACCTCATCACCAATCAGTGCTTCCGTGCCATCACCTAAAAACACAATTGCAGGAAGGTCGGTGTTTAGCATTTTTCGATATAAGCCAAGCTGAACCTGGATTTCTTTTTTGGTCTCGCTCAAAGAGAGTTTTGCGTCAGCAGGTTGGTAACGGCCAGAATCATGTTTGATTAAAAAGTCAGGTGTACCAATAAATCCATTTTCTTTATCTAGAAGCTGTGGTTGGTAAATGACTTCAGCATTATTTTGAATAAGTTCTTGTGTATGTTTTTCAGATTTAGCTGTTTCAACTTCTTTAGTTCTGGAAATAGATTCGAGAACGTTCTGCTCATGTTGTAAACCCAGTTCAATAACTAGCTGTTCAAAGGGATCTTCGATAGGTGCAATGTCTGAGTCAGGTTGGTTTTCTAACCAAGCACGGCGCTTACATAATGACCAGGGTTTAGCATCACTTGGTTTGATATATGCGGAAATGCTGGAATTGGACATGTACAATTACCTGGGGCATTTATTACTAAACACTTTAATTTATAAATAACTACCTGAAGTATAAAGGTTTAATTGTTGTTGATTAAACCGTTTTCCCCTATTCTTTAAAATGTTGCATGGTGATTAAAATATGACCGAGCAATAAAAATAACAATAAGAGCAATTATTTAATAATGACACAGTTTGACGATATTGAAGCTATTGAGCGGCGTTTGTGGGGCAGCGCTGACAACTTACGTGCCAATAGTAACTATGCAAGTAACGAATATTTTATGCCTGTAATGGGCTTGATATTCCTTCGTCACGCCTACAGTCGTTATCTAGCAATAAAGCCTGAAATAGAATCTTCACTTCCGTCACGAGGTGGCGTGACAAGGCCACTCACGAAAGAAGACTTTTCAAGTAAGGCGGCGATTTTTTTGCAACCTCAAGCCCAATTCGAATATTTAGTCAAATTGGCAGACAGTGAAGACAGGGCACAAGCAATTATCGATGCTATGGAGGCAATAGAAACTGACTACGAAACATTAAAGGGCGTATTGCCTAAAAGCGAATACCAAGAACTAGACAATGATGTGCTAGGTAATCTCCTTCGCACTTTCAACGATCCAGCCCTGAAGAAGGCTACAGGTGATGTCTTTGGTCGTATCTATGAATACTTTTTAACGAAATTTGCTGACCTAAAAGCGCACGATAACGGTGAGTTCTTTACGCCTGTATCACTAGTACAAATGATCGTAAATATTATCGAGCCAGATCATGGTTCAGTAATAGATCCTGCATGTGGTTCGGGCGGTATGTTTGTTCAAAGTGCACATTTTATTGAAGAGATGCATAAGAGTCCGCAGGACGTTGCAACATTTTATGGCGCAGAAAAAAATCCAACAACAATTCGTCTTGCAAAAATGAATTTGGCAGTGCATGGACTTGAAGGAAAAATACAAAAAGCCATTACTTTTTACGAAGACCCACACGATTTCTTAGGAAATGCTAACTTCGTAATGGCTAATCCTCCTTTTAATGTTGATGATGTTGATGCGGAAAAAATTAAGAACGATCCGCGGTTGCCTTTTGGGTTGCCAGGTGTAAACAACAAAGGTGCTGTCTCAAATGGAAACTATCTCTGGATTTCTTATTTCTATAGTTATTTAAATGAAGAGGGTAGAGCTGGTTTTGTTATGTCTTCACAAGCTTCTAGTGCTGGAGGGCAAGAAGCAGAAGTACGTAGGAAGTTAGTCGAGACTGGTCACGTTGGAGCGATGGTCGCTATCCGTTCTAATTTCTTTTATACCCGCTCAGTACCCTGTGAACTTTGGTTTTTAAATAAGAACAAGCCGGAGCACATGAAAAACAAAGTGTTGATGTTGGATGCCCGCAATGTTTATCGCAAAGTCACGCGGAAGATTTACGACTTCTCGCCTGAGCAACTTGCCAACTTAACTTCAATTGTCTGGCTTTATAGAGGCGAGAACGATCGTTTTGTGGAATTGGTTGAAAGCTATCTTGATCGCGTGCTCATTGAAGCCAATGCTAGTAAAAAACCAATGGATGAGTTTATAGCAAGCTTGGAGAATTTAACGAGTAAGTTGGCTGAAGTAGATGATGAAACCAAAAGCGCATTTGAGCTTTTAGCCAAAGACATCAAATCTTTTGAAACCAGTATCAATACTGAAAATATATCTTGGGAGAAAACATCCAAAGATAATGCAGGGTTTAAGGTTTTTGCAAAAGAGATTGAATCCTTGGCAGAAACTAGTAGGGATTTAATCAAGCAAATCGATCAGCTATACAAGTTTGTTGAAAAGCAAGCTAGGGAAAGTAATGAAAAGGGCTTGAACAAACCTATAAAAGAATTAGATGAGTTGCGCAAAGCAGCCGTAGAACAACTAAAGCAAATCCGTTACTTCTTCAAACAAACGCATTGGTTGCAAGAGCGTTTTCCTCATGCAGAGCTTTGTGACGTGGAAGGTTTAGTCAAGCTGGTAGATATTGAAGAGATTGAAGCAAATGACTGGAGCTTAACACCAGGGCGTTATGTCGGTGTTGCTCCTGAGGAAGAAGACGAAGACTTCGATTTTGAAGAAACGCTACGCGATATACATATTGAGATTAAAGGTTTGAATGAAGAAGCCACAGTTTTAGCCACTCAAATCCAAAAGAATTTTGAAGAGTTGGGTATATGAGTTGGAGGGAGAGAAGTCTTGACGAATTGGGTGCTGTATCACGTGGACGTTCTCGACACAGACCGCGTGACGCAGCACATCTATACGGAGGTGATTATCCGTTTGTACAAACAGGTGATGTTAAACATGCTGGATTATACCTAACTAATTATGAGCAAACATACAGTGAAGCCGGATTGGCTCAAAGTAAGCTTTGGCCTGAAGGAACACTGTGCATAACTATTGCAGCGAATATTGCTGAAACATCCATATTAAAAATTAAAGCATGTTTTCCTGACAGTGTAATAGGATTTATACCAGAAAGGGAAAAAGCTGATGCACGATTTGTCAAGTATCTTTTTGACGCGATGTTAAAGAAGAGATATAAAAAATTTACTCAGGGTGCTGCGCAAGACAATCTTAGCCAAAGTAAATTACTATCCTTAAAATTTCCTGTACCCGAATACCCAGTCCAAAAGAATATTGCTAATACTCTTTCCAAGTACGATGAACTTATAGAAAACAACAAACGCCGGATTGAGTTGCTGGAGGAGTCGGCACGGCAGCTTTACAAAGAATGGTTTGTGCGTTTGCGCTTCCCCGGCCATGAACATGTCAAAATCATTGGTGGTGTGCCGGAGGGGTGGATATCTGGAGTGGTGTCGGATTTTTATAAAACCTCCTCAGGGGGTACGCCAAGTCGAAAAGTTCTTGAGTATTACACTGGAAATATTAATTGGGTCAAAACTCAGGAGCTTACAAACAGCTTTATTTTTGAAACATCAGAAAAGATAACAAAAGATGCTATCAAAAAGTCATCTGCTAAGTTATTCCCTGAAAACACAGTGCTTGTTGCGATGTATGGTGCGACAATTGGCCAGCTTGGAATATTGGCAAAGGAAAGTACTTCCAATCAAGCTTGTTGTGCTTTGATTTCCAATTCTGAACTCTCACACTATATTTATGCTTACTTGTTTCTTTCAGAAAATAAATTTGGTTTGATCGGGCGTTCGAAAGGTGCAGCTCAAAACAATATTAGTCAAGATATTGTTAAGAACTACAGCATGGTAATGCCTACTAAGATTCTTATGGATCAGCTTATTGATTTCGCTAATCCAATATTTAATCAAATCAAAGTATTGTCTTTGGAAATAGCAAAACTAACAGAAGCAAGAGATATTCTCCTTCCCAAACTCATGAACGGGGAGATTGCCGTATGATGGCTCCGCTCAATGAAGATACATTGGTTCAGACAACGACCGCTGATTATCTAGAAGAGCAGCTTGGTTGGGAAAGTGTTTATGCATATAACAATGAAACTTTTGGAAAAGAAAGTACTTTAGGTAGGAAATCAGATAAAGAAGTAATACTTGTTCGTTATTTAGGCGAAGCACTGGTTAAATTTAATCCCGGCTTACCTGGTGAGGCCTATCAAGACGCATTGCGTCAAATCACCGAAGCACCTGTCACAGAAAATACCCTTCAAATTAACCATGAGCAGTACGAACTGATAAAAAATGGTGTTCTAGTTCAGTTTAGAAATGACAAAAGTGAGCTAGAGAAAAAACGTCTTAGGGTTTTTGATTTTGAGAATCCTGAAAATAATCATTTTCTTTGTGTACGTGAGCTTTGGGTGCGCGGTGATATTTATCGTCGCCGTGCTGACATCGTTGGATTTGTAAATGGACTGCCTCTATTATTTATTGAGTGTAAGACGATTCATAAAGATATACGTCATGCTTATGAGAAGAACTTGTCTGATTATAAAGATACAGTTCCACATCTTTTTCATTACAATGGTTTCGTTATTTTAGGAAATGGTGTCGATGCTAAGGTCGGCTCAATCTCTAGTAAGTTTGGACACTTTGCTGAATGGAAAAGACTTGCTGAAGAAGATTCTGGTGTTGTTGATATGGAAACTTTGCTAAAGGGTATTTGCAACAAGAGCAACTTTCTCGATTTATTTGAAAACTTCATCGCTTTTGATGAAAGCAAGGGTAAGCTTGTCAAAATTATTGCACGTAATCACCAGTACCTTGGTGTAAACCGCGCTATTGAAGCTGTTAAAAATCGTGAAGAGCGAAAAGGAAAGCTTGGCGTGTTTTGGCATACGCAGGGATCAGGAAAATCTTATTCCATGGTATTTTTTACACGTAAAATTCACCGCCAGCTTGGTGGCAATTTTACATTTTTAATTTGTACTGACCGCGAAGATTTAGATAAACAAATTTACAACACATTTGCAGGGTGCGGTCTTGTTGATAACGATCAAGACCCATGTCGCGCCGGTTCAGGAGAGCATTTAGAACAGCTATTAAATCAACATAAAGCCTATGTTTTCACTTTGGTTCAAAAATTTAATAAAGATGTAGATCCAAATAATCCTTATTCAGATCGGAACGATATTATTGTTATTACAGATGAAGCACATCGTACACAATATGGTCGCTTATCATTAAATTTACGTAACGCATTACCTAAAGCCAGCTATATTGGCTTTACTGGAACACCACTATTTAAAGATGATGAAATTACTCGCCGCGTATTTGGAGAATATATATCAAAATATGGCTTCCAAAGAGCGGTAGAGGATAACGCAACAGTACCACTTTACTACGATGCAAGAGGGGAAAAACTAGGTATTGCCACAAATGATCTTAATGAAAAAATCGCAGCAAAATTAGAAGAAATTGAAATTGAAGATCAAGATGTTGCAGAACGTTTGGAACGAGAGTTAAAACGTGACTATCACATCATTACTGCGCAAAACCGTTTAGAGCAAATAGCGAATGACTTTGTTAATCACTACAGCACAGGTTGGGAAAACGGCAAAGCTATGCTGGTGTGTGTGGACAAAATTACATGTGTTCGCATGCAAGAAATTGTTCTCCAAAAATGGAAAGAGAAAATATTAGAAGTTGAGAAGCATATAAACACGCTTACTGATGAACAATCAGTGATGGAGATGGAACGAAAGCTAGACTGGATGCGCGAAACCATCATGGCTGTTGTGGTGAGCGAGGAGCAAGGAGAGGTCGATAAGTTTAGAAAGTGGGACTTGGATATATTACCGCACCGAAGACTAATCAAAGAAGGGTTTGAAACAAGTGATGGAAAACGCATTGATATTGAAAGCGCGTTTAAAAAAGAAGAGCATCCTTTTCGTGTAGCAATTGTTTGTGCTATGTGGCTCACGGGTTTTGATGTGCCAACACTGTCCACACTTTATTTAGATAAACCTTTAAAAGCTCATACATTGATGCAAGCCATCGCGCGCGCTAATCGTGTGTCTGAAGGTAAAAATAATGGTTTGATTGTTGATTACTGTGGCATTTTAAAGAATTTACGTAAAGCGCTTGCAACTTTTGCGGGACACACTGGTATTGAAGGCGAAGAGGGTGACCTGCCACCAGAAATTGATCCAGTTAAACCAGAAGAAGAATTGCTAGCTGACCTTGAAGAAGCAATAGAAGTTGTTCGAGCATTTTTAAATGCTGAAAAATTCAGATTAGAAGAGATCATCGAAAAATCAGGGTTTGAAAGAAATAAAGCCATTATCGATGCGAAGGAAATCGTTAATCAAAACGACGAGACACGAAAACGATTTGAGATTATCTGCCGTGAAGTATTTAAGAAGTTCAAAGCATGCCTCACAATCAATGGAATTAACAACTTCCGCCAAGCATATGACGCAATCAATATCATATATAAAAGTTTGCAAGAAGATGTTGAGAAGGCTGATATCTCCGAAATTATGCGAGAGCTTCACGAGGTTATTGAAGAAAGTATTGAGCCCTCGACTGGTGTAAAGGAGCCCGGCAAGCTATACGATATTAGCAAGATTGATTTTGAGCGTCTTCGTAAAGAGTTTGAGCAATTTCCAAGAAAAAATACAACTGTGCAAAGTCTAAAAGAAGCCATTGAGAAAAAACTTCTTAGGATGATGATGCAGAATCCTACCCGGACAGATTTTCAAAAACATTATGAAAAAATTGTTGATGAGTACAATAATGAAAAAGATAGAGTCACTATTGAGCAAACGTTTGAAGCATTGCTCAATCTTGTTGATGAGCTGAGCGAAGAGGAGCAACGCGCCGTAAAAGAAGGATTATCAGAAGAGTCTTTAGCGTTGTTTGATCTGTTATTGAAGCCAGATTTAACAAAACTAGAGATTGATAAAATTAAGAAAGTTGCTGAAGAGCTATACAAAACACTTAGCATTGAACTCCAGCGAATACAGAATTTTGCTGCGAAACAAAGTACTCGAGATGAAATTAAGGTAAAAATCAAAGATTTTTTATGGGATGAAAAAACAGGTTTGCCTGAGAGCTTCTCACTAGAAGAAGTTGATGAGAAAACAGAAGCTGTTTATAAACATTTATTAGTCTCTTCACGTAGTAACTTAACGCAAGGCTTAATGTGAAATGTTGCGCGGAATTACCATGATTGATGCTGAATATAAAAATGTGCTCCCTGAGCGGAGCGTCATCGCATCCTTTGAATCGAAAGTAGAAAAAATTTTCGAAGAGATCGCAATAAATTCTAACGAAAATCATAATTTAATTAAGTTCAGAGACTGGCTCCTGCCAATGCTAATGAATGGTCAGGTTACTGTGAGTTGAAGAGGGGTTATTATGTCGCATGGGGACAGTAATAGTGGCTCAGTTATTCGTAAAATTTTTGAGTGGTCTCAGTCACGCCCCTTATGGCAGCGTGACGCTTTACGTCGCGTGTTTCAAAAAACGCAGCTGAGTGATAGCGATATAAATGAGCTATATGATCTAATTTTGCTAAGTGGCGAAGAACAACTAACAAGATCTAGCCCTTTGTTAGAAGAGCATTTGCCACCAGAAAACAATTCAAGTGATTCAGTATGTCTTGAATCAATATCTGAGGTTAAAGGTGTTAACAATCTAGCTGAAAATCAAAAGCTAGAATTCGCACCTGCAGGAATTACTGTTGTATATGGTGATAATGGAGCTGGAAAATCCGGCTATACAAGAATACTGAGAAGTTCTTGTCGCGCTAGATATAAAGCACCAGTTCTACCTAATGTATTTAGTAAAGATGACACTTCAGAATTAACAGCCTTACTAAAATTTAGTAGCGGCCAAGTAACTGACAATGAATTTTTATGGGAAAATAGTGATACAACACATCCTGAGTTAACCAATATTTCAGTATTTGATAAGGACTGTGCTTCTGCTCATATAAAAGATAAAAATGACGTAGCTTATAGGCCTTTTGGCTTGGACATACCCGATAAACTTGCAGATGTTTCTAAAGCACTTGAAACCAAATTAACAAATGAGAAACGTTCTTTAGATCGCAGTAAAAATGCCATATTTCAAAACGCCCCCTGGTCAAATCAAACCGAAGTAGGGCGTAAGATACAAAACATAAACAAAGATAGCGATATAAATGTATTCAAATTACTATCTGAATTATCAAAAGAAGAGGAAATAAGGCTTAATCACTTAACACAATCATTATCTAAAGACGTAACGAAAGCAGCACGTGAACAAGAAAATTTTGCATCTAATATTGGCTCCCTTAATCGCGCAATTGAATCTCTCCAATCAAAGTTAGCTGATTCTGAAATTGATGAGTTACTTAGACTTGATACTGAAGCAAAAGAATTAAAAGAAGCTGCAGAATTAAGTGCTTCATCTACGTTTACTGAAGGTATGCTAGACGGAATTGGTGGAAATATATGGAAAGAGCTTTGGTCATCAGCAAGAAAATATTCTGATCAGTATGCATATACTGACCGTGAATTTCCAGCATCAGAACCGGATGATTTGTGTTTATTGTGTCAGCAGCCCTTAGGAGAAACAGGCTCGCAAAACATAAAAAAATTTGATGAATTTGTAAAAAGTGACTTACAAAATCGCGCTACTGCGGCCAAAAACAATTTTGACATAGCTAATCGCTCTATTCCTACTTCAGTAAAGCTTGGTGCTTCTTGGAATACAATAAAGCAGCTTCGTGTTAATCACCCTGATATGGCTAAACAATGTATGACAGCTTATGCTTCAGCTAGAACAAGACTAGCTTCGATTAAAAGAAATCTAGATGGTAATTCCGAAGAAGAATTGTTTCCTTTAACTGATAGTATCGCCGCTAATTTAAATACTCTATCTGAAAGCTATCAAAACAAGGCTACTGAATTACGTGCAGCCGAAGATGCAACAAAACGCACACAGCTAGAAACTGAAAAAAAAGAATTAGAAGATAGAAAAACGCTTCAAGCGCATATTAATACACTAGAAGATGAAATATCTAGATTAAAAAAAGTTAGTGAATTAGATCAAAAGATTTCAGAAACAAACACACGCTCAATTACGCTTTTGGGAAATTCAATTGCTGATGATGTTGTAACACCTCATTTACGCGATAGCTTTTTAAATGAAATTATAGGATTTGTAGGAAATAGGGTCAGGGTAGAGATCAATAGATCGGGTGGAAGTTATGGTTCACCAGAATATAAGGTTTCTTTTTTATCCGATCCAGGTCGCGATGTTTCTACAGTTCTAAGTGAAGGCGAGCAAACTTGTGTTGCCATCGCTTCTTTTATGGCAGAACAAGCAACGGCTAATCACCAATCTGCTCTAGTTTTTGATGACCCTGTTAGTTCCTTAGATCATAAATGGCGTAGTGTGGTTGCAGAGCGTTTAGTTAAAGAAGCTGCTAATAGACAAGTGGTAGTATTTACGCATGATTTAGTTTTTCTTAATGATCTGGATGATTATGCGCAACGTAATGGTGTTCCATTTGAATCCAAACATCTAGACCGAAAACCTGAATCTGTAGGTTTTGTTAATGAATCTCTTCCTTGGGATGGAATGAAAATTAAAGCTCGGATAGATGCTTTAGAAAAAGAAGCGCGTAAATTAGGAAGAGATAGAAACGATTTAACTGATGAAGAATATAAAAATAAAGCGCGAAATTTTTATAGTAAATTACGGAGTTCATGGGAACGCGCTTTAGAAGAAGTTGGATTATCACATACTGTGATGAGACATCGTGATTATATTAATCCAAAAAACTTAAAAAATATAAGTGCACTAGATGCTGCTTTTTGTGAAGCTTGGAGTGAAAATTATAGTAAATGCTGTGATTATGTAGATGCACACGATGGTTCACGGCAACGAAATATAACTTTACCTGAACCTAATGTATTACTAGATGATGTAACTCTTCTTTCAGATTGGGTAAATGGCTTAAAAGAAAAGCATAAAAGCTTAAAATAAATATTAATTTTTAATATTATGCCTGCCTTTTTTGTTTGGTTTGCCGTGATGAATGCGTTCTAGACAGGGCGCGCAGTAAAAGCAACGAGTTGCCCGCTCCATTCGCTTTGCTTCCGTGTTGCTCGTTTCCCTAAAGGTGCTTTTCAGCTAATGCCCCCTGTCTTTAGTCCTTTCTCACTTTGAAACAAAACAATGTAAAAGGAGACCAAAATGAAAAATATTGATTTTAAAGTTTATAACGTTACTCATCGCGTAGATAAGGATGATTTTTGGAATAGTCTAGGCGGCGCTTTTAAGTTTAAAACTCAAGATGGCCGCAATGGGATAAATATTCCTTCGCTAAATTTAGTGCTTTTAGAGCCAAAAGCTGAAAATGAAACATCATCGCAAAGCGCTTAAAGCGATCCGTTTTTTCAATCATCGCCGCCCTGATTTTCGGGGCGGCTTTTTCTTTGTCGTAATGACTAATCCGTTCTCTTTGGCTAATCTTTTCATCTCGATTATGGCCTCCGCTCGGCGTTTATCTTCACGTTCTTTTTCAATCTCAACAACAATATCTTTAATTCGTTCTATCTTATTATCGTCAATTTGATGTAAGGCTTGTTTAATCTTTTCTTCATCTTGAAGAAGAACTAAAAATTTTTCGTAAGTATCTTGCATGCTAAATCCTTTTTAAAATGGTATGCCATCGTCTTCATCACCTTTTAAGTATTCAATATGTTCTTTTAACAAGTTAATTTCGGTTATCGCATCTATTAACTTTTTTCTTAGTATGTTGATTTCATGCTCTTGTTTTTCAAATTCACTCTCAGCGGAATCTTCTAACAAATGAGAAGGAAGATCGTCTACTCTTTTGTTAACTTCAATTCTTATTAACATTTGTAAATAAGATTCTAAAAATGGCATTCCAAGAATTGTTGCCATTTCTCGTGCGTATTTTTCTGTTTCTTTATCAATTTGAAGTACTATCGTTGTCATTTGTGCTCCTTATTATCTGGGTGTTTTAGCAATAAGCGTTTAACATTTTCGTTTTTTATTTTCTTTACCGAGTCAGGTGTATCACTTGAGAGAAGTGCTACCGCTTCGCATAAATCTGATAAAGGTAAATCTTCACCAAATCTTGCAAACTTTCCCGCAGTAGTTTCAGATAAAAATCTAAAGGTTTGTTCTGCTTTCTCATCATCTGAATCAAGGAAGCAAAAAACTTTTATATCTTTAGAAGCTAGCTTTCTTGCCAGCTCAAATAAATTTTCTTGATCTTCTTCAAAATGATCTCCTACTAAAATGATTGATCTGGCATTTTGATGTTCTAAATCATGTAAGAAATAATTTATCGAGTTGATATATTTGGTTAATCCTGTTTTACATTTCACTTCATTCATGAGAGCAGCGATTTTGGTAGTACTATCTAGCCAGCCATGATCTTTAACGCGGTTTCCTCCAAAATGTATAAGTCTTAGCGTTAAACCTTCGTTGCCCTGTAATGATTTAAACATTCTAGCTTGTATTTTTTGTGCTTCTAGCCAGGTTGATGCTCTTGAGCCGGTTGCATCAATAATGAAGCCAATTCTAGTTTTTCCAGCAATCTTTTTTTCATGCTCTTTTAATCGCTTCTTGGCTTTATATAAGCTTTTTGAAAGTCTGCCTTTCGTACTCTTATATATAATGGGTAATTTCATATACATATCCTTATTTAATCTATGATTTATAGAATAAATGGGTTGTTTAAATTACTCTTGAGCACAAGCTGGTCACACACTATTTCCAGCCTTGTTTTTTCTTGATTAGGTCGCGGGCTTGGTTGATTGCCTGAGCTTTTTCGTGGCTACCACCTCTATCTGGATGGGCTTTACTGATTGCAGTGCGGTATGCCAGCTTAAAGTCTTGTTGGCTAAAACTTTGTTTTAGTCCAAGCAATGCCAAAGCCTTTTCATATGAAAGACCATTATCAAAGTCTTTAATATTCTGATCATCGACCTTGTCGTCATGATCGGAACTTTCATTTAAAAACTCAGATACGAAAAACCATGTAAGTGTTAGAAGCCTTTTCAGATGCTTAAAAACAATTCTAAGAAATATAAAAAGCTTTGATAAAGCAAACACTATAAATTTAAAAATATAGGTAAGCGTAATAAATATGCTTCTTAAAATAAGCTCTAGTAGTATTCCAATGCTTTCGAATATGATTGGAAGTAGTTCGGCAGCTAGAAAGCTAAAACCAATCCATACGACTAGAATGAAAAAGATAGCAGCCATGGAATGACCTCCCAGTAATGCCAGCATAAAAATGCGATTAATGCTGTGTAGATAAAACTTGCGGGAACAGAAGGTGCCAGCCACCAAATTAGAATGTAGTAAACTTTTCCTAGAATAGTTTTTATCTCATCTAATGATCCTGGATTTTGGCTTTTACCTCCTAAATAAGGATTGTCGTAGTACAGTCCTTCAAGAGATGGGTTTTTCCAATATGGCGTTTTATAAAGCCGAATTGGATCTAAGTTTCCGATAAAGACAATTTGTCTATCATCAGGAAATCGTCTTAACTCATCTGCAAACTTTAAAGATCTCGAAGCTTGAGAGGTGCTTCGTTGTCCTTGTCCATTTACTGATAAAGTATTTACAGTGCATTTGCCAAGCAACTCTTCAATATATTTACCAGTTTTTGGATCACCAACACCCAAGATTTGTATCAAGCCGCAATTGCCAATTATGGTTTGCCAGTTTTTATGATAAAGATCTTCAACCTGAGCAACGCTTTGCCAGACACTCCAAATCACTGCGCCATACTTACGCATGGTGGCAAGCCAGTTCGGAAATCGTAATAGTTTTCCTAATGATGACGTTTCATCAATTATGAAGAGAACTTTTTCATTCGCGTAAGGCTTGCATTGCATCTCTAACATGGCACATGCTAGAGCTAGTCTTGGTATGGCTGCGTGACTTTCCATGTACTCAAGTGGCAGAACAACAGAAATTATGCCGCCTTGCTTTTTAGTGCCGTTCTTTAATGATTTAAAATCAACATCAGAACGGCTCATTTTGTCTGCGATAAGTGGATCAGCAAGCCAGCTTAAATCTTGCTGAATTGTCGACATGATTGCAGAAAATTCTTCGCTAGCTTGAGCCTCTATACGCTCTAAAATGTTTGCTTCTTGTGATACTAATCCGCCACAAGCGGGATTGGCTTTCATATCATCAAGAAGCTTTTGCCATTCCTTCGCATTACAGCTGATATAACGATAAAGCGTAGAAAGATTTTGATTCTCTATACTTTCGAATGTTTTGATATGAATGATCAAAGCACGCTTTATACGTTGCGCGGCATCTTTAAAATAAGCTGCGCTACCTCCCTCATTTCCAGCTCTAGGCGTTAGCATTTCTGCAATAACCAATGCGTCAGCGGCAAAGCTCGAACTGGAATCTTCGAGATAGTCCAGTGGATTGAAGCCATGAGCGGGAAGTTCGTAAGGCGCTTCACCGAACATTCCAAAAATATTGATACAGCCAAATCGAAGATTTCTTTTTCTAAAAGACTTGGCTGCTATGGCGGTATTTTCGCCGCCCGGATCAATAACGAAGGCGCGCGTTGTTTGTAATAAATTTGGCAATATTGCATTTACACCTTTACCGCTCCCAGATGCGCCTATGCTGATTGCGTGTGTATCCTGGTAATAGACAGGTAGTCGGCCTTCAATTTGCCCGACCTCTATGCCTTTTTTGGCAAAGAGATCATGATTAAATATTGTCCAAATATCCGCCCAGGTGGCTGATCCAAATGTTGTTGATTTGTTTTTGCTGCTAGCGCGCCAGCTAAGCAGCAGAAAAACAATAAAAACTACAATAATTCCTAAAACCATAAGATCTCCATAAAAGGGCAAATGCCCTGTAAGTTCGTTATGGCGGTTATAATCAGCGCTTACTGTCTTTTGGTCTTGAGCACGAACTGGTCATATGGCAAAAACACGCACTCTTGATGATGGTCAGCGTGAGCAGATTCGCTGCGCGCTAATTCGTTATCAAAAAATTCATAGAATTGGCGCGCCAGAGCTTTATCAGCGAATGCTTGCTGCTCTAAATCTTGCTGGAGTGGCAGAAAGTTCTTTTTCTCAATCTACGTTGCAACGATTTCTCGCAGCGAAAAGAAATAAGGCTGGAAAATTAATTAGGACTGAAGATCGTGCAGTCTTGCGTTATCAAAAATTCCTTGATATTGAAGCACCGCCTCCACCATACGAAGTGATGGGAGAGGCGGTTGCTGCATTCTTTGCTCAGGATAATATTTCTGAGCAGCGCGGCGCATACCATGAATTAACTGCAAGCAGTTTTGCGCCTCGTTACCGTGTCTATCTTAAAGGAGAGCCACGCTATATTAATAAAGACGGAGAAAGCGAGCCATTTGCACTTCCAGATTTTCCGGTTCCAGAAGAAGAATTATTTACAGATACCTACGCAATTCCGTATTCCATTATTACAACAGAGATCCTAGAAGGAACACCTTTTTTAAAAGTAGATGAGCAGGTGGTAAATCCAACACTCACCAACATCATAACTGATGTTGAACAAATGGAATTGCCAGGCTCAGAATTCTATGAAGGTATGATTGCTTTTAGCTCTATTAAAGATCAGTGCATTATGTCACTTAGACACTGCATTAGTTTCTTTCCTAGGTTTTATATTTTATTTAATTCAGAGCGAAAAGAAGGTGAGGTTAATTCGGTTTTATACGGATCGTGTATATGTGTTAACGAAGAGTTAATGCACCATAATCCAGGACAAGGTTTTTTAGTAAAGCTTGTGCCTGTTTTAGAAGATTGACAAAAAAATTTTACTTGTTTAAATAGAACTACCAAGTTTGGAGGGCGGAACCATAGTTCGCTCTGCTTTTTTTTTTGACATGGTTGATCGGCTTTGTAAGCCGCAGTTATATTCGGCATTCTGCCATTCATTAATAAAGTGTTAATGATTTTAACGCTATCCTGAAAATAGGGGTTTGGAGCTTATACAAGATGTGCGCGGACACTCCGCACTGACGTGCTTCATTTGCCCTGACGTGCACCGCGCTCATCTTGGAAAGGGGGCTCATGTGCCGCCCCCGTTTCATCCCTGGCTTGTTAGGCGCTAAGCGCGCCTTTTACGCCGAACTTTCGGCGTATGCTATTGCTTACCCATCTGTGACCAGACCGTGCTCATTACATATGGGAATTCACACAATAATCTTTCCATCTAAGCAATAGCTGTTTAAGGACTTGGAAGTGTCACTTCCACCTTAAAAACCGAACCTTGGATAAACGCGTGCTCGTTTAATCAGTACCATGAAGGCGTCATGGAGCGCATGGGATTTTTAAAATCATGGCAAAACACGGAAGCGAAAACAGAATTAGAAATAAAACACTTTCCTCAAGATTTACATCTGAGGAAGCCAATCTCGTGCGTGAGATGGCTGATAAAGCAGGTGTTTCGATTGCTTCTCTAATTCGTTTTGCATTGCTAGAGCAGCCACCACTAAGAGCATCTAAAGTCCCGCCTGTTAAAAAGCGAGATTTAGCAAAATTATTGGGTGAGCTTGGGCGCATAAAACAAGGAATAGATGATGCAATTAATAACGATGATTGCTACGAAAATGAGCTACTAATTGAAGCGATACATCGTGATCTTGCGGATATGCGTGCAGCACTTTTGGAAGCGCTAGGAAGGTTGCCATGATATTAAAAAGTTCGCAGCGCGCTCACGGCTCTGAGCTTGCCGTCCATTTATCAAATGGGTTTGATAATGAGGAAGTTGAAATTGCACAAATAAGAGGCTGTGTGGCATCTGATTTATTAGGTGCATTTGCTGAATTTGAAGCGATTGCTTCAGGCACGAAATGCAAGCAGCCCTTATACTCTTTATCTATCAATCCATCATCTCCGCTATCGCGTTCTCAATACTTTGATGCAATTGACGAGATTGAAAAAACATTGGGTCTCAAAGATCAACCTCGTTCCGTTGTTTTTCATATTAAAGAAGGGCGTAAACATGCTCACGTTGTTTGGTCACGTATTGATGTAAATAAGATGCGTGCAATTCCTATGAGTTTTGACCACTCAAAACTTATGAGTCTTTCTGTAAAGCTAGCAAATAAATTTGATCTTGAGCTGCCAGAGGGATTGAAAGCTTGGGAGCAAAAAGATAATGAAAAACGCGCGCAGCTCAAGCAGCAGAATATTGAGCCTTCATTATCTGAAAATGCTAATCATCAAAAGAGCGGTATTAGTGCAAAAGAACGTGCGATGCAGATTACGGCTGCATATGAAAGTTCTGATAATGCAAAAGCGTTTATAAGTGCTTTACAAGATTCTGGTTATACCATCGCGCGCGGTGATAGAAGAAATTATGTTCTCGTGGATGAAGCTGGCGATGTGTTTAGTTTAACGCGTTATATCAAGGGTCATCGCGCAAAAGAAATCAAAGCAAAATTAAGCACAATAAAAATTGAGAATTTACCATCGGTTAACCAGGCAAAAGAACAAAAGCAACTCCTCAATAAAGAGAATTCTAATAAGCAAGATTCTGAGATACAAGTTGAAGTAGAAAATAAGCTGCGCCAGCTATTAAAAGAAGAACAAGCTTTGCGTAAAGCAAAACTTATTTCTAAGGAACAGGGCTTATTAACAAAACAGGCAAGCGAGAGACTATCTTTACATCAGGCGCAGATAACTGAGCGCAAAAACTGGCTGCATAAAGCAAGAAATGCAGTGGCAAGATTCATAGAAAAGACTCCTGCTTTGCGATCTGTTTTGGGATCAATTCAAAATAAACTACACCTTGATCCAAATGAGAAGCATGAGCACGAGAATAAGGCGCTTGCTCTTAGGCATTCATATGAGAAAAAGGACATAGAAAGAGAAAAGAAATTTTTAAAAGCAGTAGAAAAATGTGAACTGAGATCGTTAGAGCGCAAGCTGAAGCGTCAGAGGTTAATTGCTTCTCAGAAAGCTAAACAAGCACGTCAGGAGTTCTCTGATGCGGCTAATATAGGGAATACTCGTAGAAAGGCTAACAAAGGAAGTAGCCAGATATCGTCGAAGTTTAATCAAAATGCCAGTATTAGATCTGAGTCTGGTAAGAGCGAAGAAGGCGATGCTAAAAAATTAGAATGGAAGGCCAGAGTAGGGAAACGAAAAAATAGAAAGAAAAAGAAAAGTCGTGGATACGGGTATAGCCATAATGATGAGAATAATTCAATAAAAAAAGATTAGAGCTCTTGGTCTGATCATTTTTATCTTTTTAAATGCTAATGAAGTAAATTTATGCATATCCTTCCTATGTTGTTGTGTAAACGTTAAAAATGCCTAAGATAGTGCAAAATTTTTAAGCCCTCCTAAATATTTTTGAAGTACATCAGGAATGTTCACTGTTCCATCGGATTGCTGATTTTGCTCTAATATAGGTATTAACGCTCTTGTTGTTATTCCTGTTCCGTTTAAAGTATGAGCTATTTTGTTTTTACCTTGACTGTCTTTATACCTTATTTTAAGTCTTCTAGATTGATAATCCGTACAATTACTACAGCTAGTTAACTCGCCCCAGCCTGGTTCACCATCTGCACCTCTACCTATCATCCAGCCTTCAAGATCATATTTTTTATACGCAGGTGCCCCAAGATCTCCTGCACAAATTCTTACTACTCTGAAATAAATTCCGAGTTGTTTGAAAATATTTATCTCGAATTCTTTTATTTCTTCTAATAAATGCTCTGATTCTTCTTGTTTAGAAATAATAACTAATTCAACTTTATTGAACATTTTATTTCTGTAAAGACCAGCATCTCTTCTACCGTATGCACCTTCGCGACGAAAGCAAGGAGTTTGTGCCACAATTTTAACAGGTAGCAATCTTTCCTCTATAATTGTATCGGTATATTGACCGACTAAAGGTATTTCAGCTGTACCGGCTAAGCATAAATTGTCGTGTACTGTTGAAAATATTTCTGTTCCTTCATCTTCTCTACGAGGATTGAACCCAAGACCTTCTAAAATATTTGTTTTCGCAAGTACAGGCACGTTTAATCTAGTAAACCCACTATTAATCGCGCTATCAATCGTAAAACGAAGTATTGCGTCCTCTAGCATCGCAATTTGACCTTTTAGTAATGGGAATCCAGAGCCCGCAACTTTTGTTCCTGAGGCAAAATCGAGGCCTAAGCTTTCTCCAATATTGATATGGTCTAGTGAATCAGCTTTATATTGAGGATTATTACCAAATACCTCAAGTTCAATGTTATCGTCTTCTGTTCCTCCCAGAGGTGTGTCATCTGCATATTGGTTTGGCAGATTTTTATAGAGTTCTTGAAATAATTTATTAGTATTAGAGAGTTTTTCTTCTAATTCTTTAATTTGTTTTTTTAAAATTGATCCTTGTTTTATAAGAGTATTCTTATCATTTTCAGAAGCAGTTTTTATTAAACTAGAATTTTTATTACTTTGATGCCTTAAATCCTCAACTTCCATTTGGAGTTTTACGCGTTGAGAGTCAATTGAGAGCAATTTATCAATATCGAGCTTTAATCCTCTGTTCTCGCATATTTCTTTAACGATTTTTGGATTTTCTCTTACAAACTTTATATCTAACAATTTTATAACCTTAAATTAAAATAAATTAGTATTAATCTTTTAAACTATTTTTTGTTATTGAGCCAGTCGAAAATTTGATCTTGGTGTTCTCCATCTAACTTTGAACCTGATAAAATATCTGCAATTGCTGGGTACTGCTCACAAATATGATATGCGATAAAATAAAGGCTAGAACGTAAATAACTTACAGAGGGAAGCCTAATTGAGTAGTTTCTAATAGAGTTGTTTACATCCATTGAATCTATCATTTTTTTTGGTATTTGGGAAAGTGGGGCAAGTAAAGTTATGTCCCCTAATTTTCTGATTGGAAAGCTTGGTAAGAGTTTGCAAGTCATCATCTGGTAAATACGGTCTGCTATAACGTCCTCTTGATTGAACCCAAAAATAATTGAATCGATATCATTTTCATTTGCAAGAATAATGTTTAATTCTTGTACCCAATATGTTCCGAGCACTTCTGGTTCATCTTGTGGGAAATCAATTTTGTAATTCTCAGATATGATGTTTATATTTTCAGCATAATTTAATTTCTTACTCACTTCATCAGAGCTATAAGTTTCATAATTTAAATTAAATTTTTCTGCAATTTTAATCCCATTAGAAATATGCTCTTCCTCATCTTCAAATGCTATGGACATGATTACGCATTTGAATTCACAATCACCAAAACGTTTTTGATATAAATTGAGACATTCTGCAACTACTCTACCGTCACCTCCTGAGCTTAAAGCAACTTGTATAATAGGGTGCTTTTTTGGGATTGATGAAATATATGTTTTCACTACTGCACAAAATGATTCAAAAATATATTCTAGTGCTTCCTGTCTATTAAATTGTTTTAGAATTAGTGATTCAGGTGACTGAGATGGACGAATTAACTCTGTTATGGGATCGCTAACTGGTATAAATCCATATTCGGGTTTAATACAGTTAAAGTCCGGATTTCTCAATGAATGACAAATGATGTCTTCATTGTCTTTTACTTTTGAAGACAACGAGACCATTTTGTTGTTTTTATCTAGAACAAGACAAGACTGAATCGGAATATTATTTCTTCGAAATAACTCTAATAAAGTTTCATCTTCAGCAGCTTGAAGGTTGAAACTTTTTTCAGTGGTTACAACTTTTATACCCAATAGAATACCTCAGCTTGTGTGCTATTAGCTGTGCACACAACCTAAATTTTAAAATTCCAGATTTTTACATAGAGGCGATTTGGCTCGTATATATATATTTTTGTTCAAAGCCACTTCTCGTAATTAAACGAATTTTTGCTTCTTTTTTAATGTACTTTGATTGGCATACATTTTGGTTATATTTTAGTAAATCAACATTTGTGAATGTTGTGCTCCAGGTAGGTAAATTAAAAACTTCATCAAATTCATTTGGATTTAATTTTCCAGTGTTTGAGTAGCTCATCTTTTTTAATCCCCCTAATTAGTAGCAATTCATATCAGTAATTCAATTATATTGACAATACTTACAAAGTCCAATCGAATTCAAGTAAATTTAGATCAGAATAATTATAAAAATAATAGTTAAATTAAGATGTTACTTGATATATTTAAACTACCATTTAATTTAAAGCTCATTATCACTGTGTATAATATTAAGGTTTATTATTATAATCCTGAATGTACACAATAACCTGGGGAGTAATACATTATGGGTGACAATGAAGAACACTATAAAGAACATCTAAAAATGTATGATGAGCTTAAAGAAAAAGAAACCGATTTCCTTAGAAAGAGAAACGATATTGATCATGAGTTGCAAAAAACAAGATTTGAACTCGCTAGAATCAGCAAACATATTCTTAAATTAGCAGGTGAAGATAATCCAACGCCATATTGGTAAGATCTGATGGCCTTGACAAATGAATTTATCTGGTTCAGTTGGTATTTATGGTGACCAATTTTCTGAACTAGGAATCTATTATGCAAAGGTAACAGGACGAAATTATTATGTAGCTAACTCAATAGATGATCTTATTAAAATATCTGACCTTTCAATAGTTATAATACCCTGGAAGGAAATTTCTTCACATTTACTACATAGTCTATATGAGTGCGATCAAAAAAAATCAATAGGAATTATTCCTTTTACAAATTCTGCAAATTTAGAAGCTTTTATTTCAAGAATTATCCATGAGTTAAGCAACGAGAAAAAAGTTGTTAACTCTAGTCATATTTCATCATTTGCTGATATTTCGTCTTTTAAGTTAGGTAATAATTCCCTTGTAATTGGTGGCAAAGCCGATACTTCAACTTTAAAAACTTCTATTTCTTCGAACTTTGAGATTCTTACTCTGTTAGGGCACTCTGACGGACTAGATATTGGTATAGGCAGTTCGGTGATTTGCCCTATTAATTCTGATTTAAAGAATTTTGAAAAACTCTCTTGTGTCTATAATAATTGGTGTTATCGATTAAATGATAATGTTAGTAATATTAGAAATAATCGTTATTTTATATCGATAAATGATGTCAAAGCCAATGTGCTTATCTCCTTATGCTGCTTTTCCTTAATATTGTCTGAATCAAAGTTAGATCCAAACACTTCTTTTCTCGCACAATTAGTTCAAAATGGTCAAATCGGTTCCGCAATTGTTGCTTGGGGAATTGGGTTTTTTAAACCAAATGAAATTGAAGAACTTCAACATATGGTTTCTCATGGGCTTTCTTTGGGTGAAACAATAAATAAATATAAATATGAGCCGGTCATGAAAAATAAAAGGATAAGATTAGCTATTATTGGAGATCCAGAAGTTTGTTTTGCCCCTACTAAAGATATGAATAGATATGAAAATATATATACAAAAAATAAAGTATCTAGAGTGTCTAAAAACATTTCGTTTAAAAAACAATTTGCAAGTAATCTCTATAAAAAAATCGTATCGGATAAGATTAGTAATTTAAAATTAGATAAAACTGATTTTATTTTAAATCAAGATCTTAAGCTTGAAGAGAATAGGCTTAAATTTCTTGATTTATTAACATGTATTGGCACAACTCCTTCCAAAATATGGATTGATAAAAATATTTCTTTTTCCACTATTTTTGATAAAAATATGCACTGCTGTTATTGCAATGCAATTACAGTTACATACAAAAGTAATGAATTTGTTGAAGAAGATGAAAGAATAATAGTTTCTTGTCCAGCGTGCGGTATTATAAAAGATTACACTTCAAGTTTAACATGCTCTCAATTTAAAATAATAAATAACGACACAGTAAAATTAATATCTGATAGACCAAACAAAATAGTGAACTGTATTTTAGTGGTTGAAAATATAAAAAATAAGCCACTAAAAAAATATAAATTGAGTTCAATTGGTGAATTTATTTATAAAACTAATAAGAAAATATCTTTTAATTACGGAATAAATACAATAGCCTTTATTTCTGTTGAGCCAGAAGGCTATTCCATTTCTCGTCAAGTCCACTGGGAACAGTTAGCTGATAACAGACTAAAGTCTGCTAATTAATCATATGTTAATTTGTGGCATAAACTATTCGTATGATGTTAATGGAAAATTTATTAATAGTGGCGGATCAGCAATTATAAAAGATGGAAGAATATTAGGCGCAATTTCAGAGGAGAGAATAGCAAGAGAAAAGCACATCGGGGGATTTCTTAAGTCCACAAAATTATTACTTCAGTACTTAAAAATTAGCGTTAATGACATTGATAGGTTTTATGTAAGTTTCTATTCAATGCCTATAATTCCAGATTGCAAATTAGTAGAAACTATTGCGCAAGACCTAGGCTTAAGTGATTTAAGCCGTATTTATTTTGTTAATTCACATCATTCATCACATGCTTATATGAGCTACTTTTTATCTAACTTTAATGAAGCAATCATTGTGGTGGCTGATAATGAGGGAAGTATATTACATCCAATAAAAAGCAAGGAAGGTTTGCAGAATAAACTTTGTTTTGAAAGAAACAGTTATTACTGGGCTAAATCCAATTGTATGGAGTTAATAGATAGAGATTTTAATAAGCCTAAAGATTTTGGGTGGGGAAAAGCATACTCGAGATTTACACGTTATATTGGCTTTGGGTCATATACAAATGCAGGGAAATTGATGGGATTGAGTTCTTATGGTAACGATAATGATGAATTTAAAAATCTAAATCTATGGGATTCAGATATAGATGGCTCCATAAAATCTAATATAAGTAATCGACAGTCATTAAATGATGTATTTGATTTTTTTTATAAATCTGGTGTTAGTATTCCTAAACCAGTTGAAAAATTCAATTTTGAAAATCGTGATCTTATAAACCTTTCGCGTTTTATACAAAAACAATTAGAAAACTCCGTTTTAACAAAAATTAAGCACTTGGTGTCTACAACAGGTATAGAAAATATATGCATTGGTGGAGGTGTTGCATTAAATTCACTACTAAATCAGAAAATAGAAAGAAAATTAAATGTTAAAGTATTTTGCCCTCCTTCTCCTGGTGATGAAGGGCAAGCATTAGGAAATGCAATATTAGGTTATATTAAATCTTGTGACCATGATCGTAACCCTAATCAAACAAGAATTAATTTTAAAAATTATCTTTATTTGGGGAAAGAGTACTCTGACATTGAAATCAATAAAGCTGTAAATAAATTGAAGAAGCATAATTGGGAAATTAGAGAATTTAAAAACATTAGCAAAGTTACAGCATATTTAATTGACAAAGGATTAATAATCGGTTGGTTCCAAGGGAAAAGTGAGTATGGCCCACGCGCTTTAGGCAATCGATCTATTTTGGCAGACCCTAGAGATTTCAATATGCTTAATAAAGTTAATAATGTTAAAGGCAGAGAATTATTTAGGCCTTTGGCACCGTCCATTCTTGATATGTATTTTGAAGATTATTATTTTAATAATGAGTCATATCTATCAGAATCTATGTCTGGTGTGTTTCTAGTAAAAAAGAAAAAAGAAAAAATTATTCCAGCCGTTGTACATATTGATGGTGGATCAAGAGTACAAAAAGTTACTCAGAAGATAAATCCATTGTTCTATGACCTAATAGAAGAGTTTTATAAAATTACAAAAATACCTTTAGTGATTAATACTTCATTTAATTCAGCAGGTTCCCCGATCGTCGAAACTCCTTTAGATGCTGTAAATGATACATTTACCATGGATCTTGACGCGCTTGTAATATCAAACAAAATTTGTGTGAACCCTAGAATTCGGGTTTCTTTGTAAAGATGAGTGCTAAACAGTGGGAAGATGTGTATCCGGTTTGGTGTAGACATGCCAAAAATGATCCGTATAGAGAGCATATTTTATTTCCCGAAACCATAAGAGCATTAGGAGATGTATCAGGAAGAAGGATATTAGATTTAGGATGTGGTAATGGCGAATATAGCATAATGCTCGCAGAAAAAGGCGGTGTAGTAGATGGTGTTGACGTATCTCAATCTGCTATAAAAAATGCTCAAATTAAAAATCTAAATAATTTTAATAATATGCCTAGATTTCACCATTGTAATGCTGAAAATCTTTATATATTTGAACAAGGCATATTTGATATTATTTTATGTGCAATGAGTTTGATGGATTTCGAAAACTACGAAAAAGTTGTACAAGAAATCAGTAGGGTTAGCGCTAAAAGTTGTGTATTTTTGGCTTCCATTAGACATCCATGTTTTTTAAGTAGAAATTCACATTGGGTAATGTGTGAAGATAAAAAAAATGAGTATTATTCAATTGAAAATTATTTTGGGAGTGAATATTGGACTGAAGAAATAGGAGGTAAAGAATTTCCTTTTAGACATATGCAGCTCTCGAATTACATTAACCCTATATTGTTTAGCGGCTATTCATTAAATTGGATTAAAGAACCAATACCTAATTCCGAGAGCATTAATGCTGAGCCTTCACTTCATAGATTATTAAAAATACCGAAATTTCTTTTTATGCATTTTACAAAGTTATAAATTGAAGTTTTCTATCCTTTTCATATTTAAAATTGACGTGAAATTTGCGTGAATTAGCTCTGCATTGTTATGCTTTGTTGTGCAATATAGCAACGGGCGACCGGCCTAAGTTGTTGAATTACCAGGGATTCAGAGTTTACCTGACGTACTGAAAATCCTCGTGTCGGTGGTTCGATTCCGCCCCTGGCCACCATTAAATCAGTAAGTTATAAAAATTAATAAGTTTAGATGGCTCAATAATTTTAATTTTCCACCAATCTTCCACCATTTTATTTTCTTATGTCGCTGTCAAAATTTATTGAGTTATGAAAAATGTCGCTGCGAGGAGGTTTTTGAGCGGTTTTCAGAACTGAAGTATGGCTGAACGTATTCCAAAAAATGGTTCAAATTTAATTAACTATCTATAGAGTGCATCTGCATTATTTCACTAATGGATTAAGAAACTCAGAATTAATTTTATTAAAACCAAAACCGTATTTATTTATAGGCATATTGTCTGTTTCCAATATTCCGTGTTTACCAAACATAATTGGCGGTTCAAAAATATCTTGTTTTAATAAAAGACTTCCAAATGCGCCTTCTTGGGCAATAAGAATATCTCTTGCATAATTTGCAATAGTTAGAGCTGCTCTTGTAAGAAGGCTTGTCTCACCTACTTGAGCACCGATTATTAATTTGATCCCGTGAGTTTTTGCAACCTCAACAATTTTCTTTGATCTTAATAAACCTCCCATTTTTGATATGCGCAGATTTATTATCCATGCTTCAGGATTGTCTATAAGACTTTCAAATTGGTTAACTCTCAAAAAGCTTTCATCTAAGATTATTTTTTTGTCTAGCTCATTTGAGACTTTGGACAGACCTACATAGTCATTTGGAGTAAGCGGTTCTTCAATTGCAAAATAATCTATATCTAATTTTGATAAATAGTTAACTGCAGTTTTATGGTCATCCCATAAATTATTCGCATCGAATCTCAATCGTATAGGAAATTTAGAATTACTATTTAATATATGACATTTCTTTTGGTCTTTTTCTAAATTACCAGAGAGTTTAATCTTGTAGTCATCAAAACCTATTTCAATATATTTTTGAAGAATTTCCTGGAATATTTCTGGACTACTATCTCCTATTACGGCCGTGTATTTAAACCGACCATCTAGCTCAGGGATCTCAATTAAATTTTCAATTGACACATTTTTATGCTTTGCAAGCAAATCTAAAAACGCCATTTCAATGGCACACATTGCAGCAGGATTGGTATCAATATTTTCAATATTGTTAGCCATCCAATTATTGAGGCTACTTACATCATTTACACTATTCTCAAAAGAGTTTATGTTCTCATTAACAAATATATTTACACTATTTAGATTTTCAAATGTTACATATTCTCTTGGGCATGATTCTCCATAACCACTTATTCCACTATCAGATTTCATTTCTACAAGAACACTTTCAGTTTGTGACCGTTCTGCAGAGGAGTGTTCGAAAGAAACTGTAAAAGGAATATCTATTTTTTTTAATATAGTATTATTAATCAACATGATTGTAGTTAACTCGCTTTTTCAAATAACCATAGAATGTGATTTTCAAAATCAAACTCCAATTCGTCTTTATATTGAAGAGCTACAATTTTAAATTGACTTTCTTTTTGACCTTTTTCGATGAAATATTTTTTAAATATTTCTCTTGTTCCGCCCTGAACAAGATGTAAAGACAATGGTTTTAGCCTCCCGCTTGCAAGTTTGTTTTCATATTCAATATTCAATTTGCAAAGGTAAGACTCAACATAGTCTCTTATTGTTTCTAATGGGGTCACAAAATCATCAGATGTCTCAATAAATAATTCATAGTTTGAGCACTTTTTGTTTGCCAGCATAATGTAGAAAATATTTGTGAAATTTAACTCTTTCTCTGTTAATTTCATCGCTTCGATAACTTGGCATTCATATAATTTTTCACCTGTAATACTAGTTACGCCTTTTCCTTTCTGTATAAATTGTAGTGTAGGAGTATTTTCTATTTTCCCAGTTACTCTAACGATGTCATTTATAAAATATCGATAGAGCCCAGAGTTTGTCGTGATAAAAATATAGTACTCTTTATTTTTAGATAGCTGGTCGATTGTGAGAAAATTATGTTTGTCATTTTCCCAATCATCTTTTTCTACAAATTCAAAGAAATTATCCTGAATTGTAGGAAAACCAAGATTATTTTCTGCATCAATTGTTATTGTTCCTCTCACTTCAGTAGCCATATAACCTAGCTCAATTACTTTTGTCTTGGCTGGTAATTTTTTCTTGACTGCATCTAATGCGATTCCGCAACTACCACCAGTCCATGTAACAACAGTTTGTAATTGTGGCCATACTTCTGCAAAAGTTAATTCTTTTTTATTCAAAATTAGTTGACGCAATTCATTTGCACGTTCCAAATTTTGTGTCAACTCTCCCGAGATAAATCTTTGAAGGCCTTTTGGTAATGTTTCGTATCCCCGAAAACCACCTTGCTCAATTTCATTTACGAATTCTGAAATATTTTCGTTAAGCATGTTGGCTAGCATTAATAAAGTTGACGGATTTGCAGTTACTAGGTATGTGATGTCTTTGTAATTAAGAGCAATTCTTAGAATTAACTTATATTTAAGCTCATAGTCTTCAATAGAGAATATTTCAAATGGAAGCACATATTTGGATCTCATAATCGATGGCATATTTTTATACAGAACACCTGATACAGAGCCAAATGGAGTCCCCGCTTTTGTATATCCTTCAATTGCAGGGCTTACTATTCCGAGCATTTTGCCGCTAAATGTTCCAGGATTGTCTCTATATTGAATATAAGTAAAAAGTTTCTGATGTTTTTTATTTTGTTTCATTGTTTTATCTAATATCGGAATATATTTTGATGCTCCAGTAGTCCCGCTTGTAACCGCATACATGATAGGTTGGTCATTGTTTATAGAATATTCTTTTGAGTTATCTTGCTTTATAAAATATGGACTTAAAGACTCATAGGTTTGAATAGGTACAAGCCGACAATAATCTTCATATGAGTTAATCTCTTTAAATTGATGTTCTTCACCAAATGTAGTTTTTGCATTTTCCTTAATTAGTTGTTTTAGAAAACTAAATTGTGCATGCATAGGATTTTTTGCTGCATTCATCATAGGCTTCCAAATTGTATATTTGGTAATTTTCATTTGAAGCTTGATTAAGCCGTTTACAACTAATTGGCTTAGACTTGGTAATGGAAGATTCTTTTTATCTAATCCACCAACAAACGGAGTTTTAAGTTGATCGATAAATGTTGCTGGGTATTTGGAATTGATTAGCCCTATCTTTTCAATGCTTCTATCATTAGGTAGGTATCTAGTACCAAAGATTAGATCCCAGATAATTGTGTTATTTCCATAGTTAGAATTAGACTCTTTCTCAACACGAGAATGATGCCAACGATGTAGTTCTGCTGTACTAATTAAATAATTCAACACACCAAATTTTAGTTTGATATTTGAATGCTGAAAGAACCCATTTATGGCATAGAATACGAAATAAAATGCTAGAACATATTCACTGACACCTAATAGAATGAAAGGTAATGCATCAAATAAAAACTGAGCAACTTCTTCTATTGGATGAAATCTTCCTGTGTTTATCCAATACAATTTTTTAGGGGAATGGTGAACTGCATGAAATCTCCATAAGAAGCTATTTTTATGAGAAGCAACATGAAGCCAATAACGAAAAAAATCAGCAACTAATACCATCAATATTGTCTGTACCCAGACAGGTAAGTGATGTGGCCAAATATTTAAAATAGATAAACCACTTTCATTTGCATAGCGTAATAGTATTAATGCAGTAAAAAATGCTAATACTTTTGGTAGTATCGTTTGTACAACTAACATGTACATTGCATCATTTTTTACATCCTTCAGATTAGGTGTCCATTGTTTTAAGTGTGGTAAATAAAGCTCAAGCAATGTGATTATTCCAGCCGCAAAGAATACGGGGACATAAGTGCTGATTTGAAGATCAACACTCCACGACAGCATAACCAAATGCAAATAAATTCCTATTCCAATTCCAAATGGATATACAACCCATGGGAATAAATTATGAATTAAGTTGTCTCTCATAAGATTTATAAAATTTCAGATGAAACATACCGACAACAATTAAAAAGGCTGCGAGCACAAAATGAAAAAATATTGGTAAATATGCATGAAACCACGCGGAAGAACTTACAAATAGTCCGATAAATAATCTCGCAAGCATAACAATTGCATAAATTAATCCTGTATAAAAAAATATATTTCCAAGTTTTCTATTTGGAACTACGCTCCTGTTAGTAAAACGAACGGATATGTAGCCATATAAAAAAATGATTAATACCTGAGTGATTACTAAATAGTGATATGGCAATGCTCCACTATGCCAAGCATCAAAAGCTGGTAATAATTCAATAGAAAAATAGGATTGAATTAATTGCGCTACAACTCGAAAACAAAATAGGCCCAGCAGGATCCAAAGAACAGCTCCGTACGTTCCCTGACAGACATTAAATTCTTTTACTGAATTCATAAGGCCAATACTCCTCCTCAAGATTTTTAATCAAAGTGGAGAAAGACAAATGATCGAAATTAAAGTTATGAACAGCTGTGTTTGGCTCAAAATAATCCTCCCCTAGGTATTGATTGATAGCCAATAATTGGTACGAATTGGTGTTAGAATCTCTTAAAGTATTATATAATGCAACATATATATAATTATTAGTAATATATGATACTAATGTATTATTATTTGATACTTTTAGGCTTATGCAGAGTAAATCTATACACATCGCCTTGAAAAAAATCATGCGCAGGAAAGGGAGAACCTATGCTGAAGCCGCAGAGGTTCTTGATTTAAGTGAAGCTAGTGTTAAGCGCTTGTTCTCAAGGGCCGACTTATCAATAAATCGGTTAGAAACTTTGTGCAATTGGCTTGGAATAGACATCAAAGAAGTTGTTTTGGAATCAGAGCAGCAACAACCTTTAGTAACACAGCTTACATTGCAACAAGAAAAAGAATTTGTGAATGATCATAGGTTGTTATTAGTAACCTATCTTGTTCTTAATCATTGGAAGGAACATGAAATTAAGGATACGTTTGATTTCTCTGAAGCTGAGCTCAACAAGCATTTTATAAAGCTAGAAAAAATTGGTCTTATTGAATTATTACCATTTAACCGTATTCGAGTTCTGACCGCTCGAAATTTTAAATGGTCAGATGATGGACCTGTTCAAAAGTTTTTCAATCAAGAAATTTTAACTGAATTTCTGAAAACAAAATTTTCAGGTACTGATGAGAAACTTCACTTTGTTGGTGGGATGCTTACCGATGGAGCAATTCATAAAATGCATGACAAACTTGATGAGGTTACAAGATATTTTGATCAGCTAATCAGTGATGATTTAAAAATTCCAGCAAACAAGCGAAATGGTGTTGCAATGATGCTTGGTTTTAGGAAATGGGGTTTCGCGAGATTGCTCGGTGTTAAGCGAAAGAAACCACGATGAAACTAGCTAAATATCTCGCGTTTTTGTTAATCCTTCTTTTATGTGGTTGTCAAACTATCACACAGCAATTCTTGCTACCTAATGAAGGAGTCCGATCGAGAGAATATAAAGTAATTAAACATGAAGATAATAGTTTAATTACATCAGATAATATTATTCTTGTTTCCGATGTTTACAGGCCAATTGTTAATAAACCAGTACCTACAATTCTAGTAAGAATACCTTTTACTAATACTTTTCCTAACCGTTTAAAGTCAGATGCAGTTGCAAGATATTGGGCTACTCGCGGTTACAATGTTGTTATCCAAGGAACACGTGGACGTTATAAATCTCAAGGTGATTACTATCCTTTAATTAACGAAAGAAAAGATGGTATCGAAACCTTGCAATGGCTGAACAAACAGCCCTGGTTCAATGGTCAATTAGGGATGTGGGGAGGGTCTGCCTTTGGATACACGCAGTTAGCTATCTCTGACCAAACTAATCCGAAAATTAGCGCATACCATTTACATATTGTGAGTACTAGCTTCTATGACATGTTTTACCCAGGCGGTGCTTTTTCTCTCGAGAGTGCACTTAGATGGTCACTTCAAAGCAGTGGCAAGAAAGACATCGAACCAAAAATAAAGGATATGGAAAAAGGATTTTGGGGATTCCCTTTAATAAACGCAGATGAGCGAGCTGATAGAGATATTCAGTTTTTTAACGATTGGGTACTAAACAATTCTAAAAATAAGTACTGGATAAATATTGATGGTATAGATAGAGCCAAATCTATTAATGCACCTGTTCAAATGCTTGCTGGTTGGTTCGACCCATTTTTACCATCTCAACTCAATGATTTCATACAATTTAAACAATCAGAAATAATCATTGGCCCATGGTCACATGCAAGAGAAGTAAAAATACCACAGGCAAGGAAAGTACCAACGTATAGAAAAACAAGTATTAAAGAAGGATTAAATTGGTTTGATAAACAATTATTAAATAAAAATAATGAACAGATTGATTCGGGAAAAATAAAATTATTTGTACTTGGTAAGAATGAATGGAGATATGAAAACGAATGGCCACTAGCAAGGACAAATTATAAAAATTTATATATTTACAGCGATGGAAATGCAGGAACTTCGTTATCAGGTAAATTAAATTGGGATAATTCTGAGAATTTTGGCTCTGATTATTACGAATATGATCCAAATGATCCGGTACCATCAAAAGGTGGAGTGGTTTTAGGCCCGCGAGCTGGAATCGAGTTACAAAACGATATAGAAGTAAGAAAGGATGTGCTTGTTTATACAAGTGAAGTGCTTGATGCAGACATGGAGATTACAGGTCCAATAGCTGCAGTTCTTTTTGTGCACACAAATGTAAGTAATACAGATTTTGTCGTGAGAATTACGGACGTATTTGAAAATAGTGATTCTTACAATGTCACTGATGGTATTAACAGATCGGAATACAAGTTAGGAGATCAAGGTTGTGATAGTGCGAATAAGATTGAAATAAAACTATGGCCTACAAGTTATGTTTTCAAAAAAGGACATCAGATTAGAGTTCACATCACAAGTAGTAGTTTTCCGAGATTTGATAGAAACCCAAATACTGGCAATCCCATTCCATATGAAACTAAGCCGATTAGTGCAATGCAGAAAATTTGTTTCGGTGGTGATACGCCTACTCACATACGGGTTCCAGTAATACCAAATTAGTGGAAATCTGGTGGAAAAGTACAAACCTATCTACAGACAATCACTAACTAATTAATGTGTATTTACTAAATTTGACTGATTGTCTGAATACATACCCTCTGTCTGCTAGCGGGTGGTCTTCTTTCTCCTCGAGTACCATCAACAGGCACTTATATATATAAGGTGTAGATTAAATTTATTGTGATTAATTGTACTTAATCTTTATCCTGGCATTGACATCATGGTATCCCTTCCTTGATCTTCCCATAAGTATCCGGAATTCTCTAAAATTCAATCCTGTAGCTTCTGTTGTTTCCGAATCCGGAGCGCTATCATAATGTAAGGAAAATCGACGATGCTCGATTCGTTCAACATGTATTGAGACTCGAGCATTGCAGCCTAATGTAAGTTAAAAAATATTATAGAGATAAAGAATAATAAATAAGGAGGCTACACGATGAAAAGAGACACGATCCTAATGGGGGCTGCCAACTTTGGCCCTGGCGCGGTGACGATCTGGGACGGCTTCAAGGCATGGTTTAATAAGAAGGGGCTTCCATTCGAATACATCCTGTATAACACCTATGATCGCCAGATTTCAGAACTTTTACTTGGTCATATTGATACTGCGTGGAACGATCCGGGTGGATGGATCCGTAGCCAGCGAACGGCTGAAGCGGAGGGCAGAAAGGCAGAAGCGCTGGTTATGCGCGACGCTGATTTCGATGTTGCCAGCGTGCTCGCGGTTCGCTCCGACAGTAAATACCAAAATCTAGCTGATCTGAAGGGTGCAACCATTGCCGTGGGTAACCCCAATTCAGTCGAATCGACAATGCTTCCGGTATTGGCACTAAAGGAAGCAGGCTTGGAACCCGCGAGGGACTACAAACTCCTGGTATGCGGGTCGTCAAATTTCGGCTATCGTCCTTGGATAATGGACGGCGAAGTGGCTGCGGCTAAAGCCGTTGTGGAAGGCGAGGCGGATGCGGCCGGTTTGGCAGAAGCCAACTACCAAGGATTCAGCAATGACGGAACCTTTGCCGCTAGTGACATGCGAGTATTAGATCACACGCCAAAATATGACCATTGTAATTTGACTTATCTCGAGTCGCCCGACTCGGTGCCAAGAGAACTGATCGATTGCATGACAGAGCTTTTTCTTGAGATGTCTTACGACGATCCCGAATTGCAACCTTTTATGGAGTTAGAATATGTCAAGCAATGGAAGCCTGCACGAACGACGCATTATGAGTCTATAGATCGCGCTTGGGATTTTACAGAGTCGCTGTCACAGGAAATTTTGAAACCCGCAGCATAAGACTAAGAAATTGTCTCGGGTAACGAGCGTTTCGAATTGAGTCTGGCCTAGCTTGGTGCCGGACTCACTTCAACCGGCAGTCCGTTAGCCTTCCACTCGGGAAAGCCGCGTTCCAAACGCCGTGCTTTCCAACCACCCTTGCGAAGCTTTAGCACCGCGTCGAAAGACATCACGCAATAAGGGCCGCGACAGTACGCGACCACCTCACGTCGTTTGGGCAGCTTGGTCAGTCCGCGTTTGAGCTGGTCGTAAGGGATATTAATGGCCCCAGGCAAATGACCCGCTTGGTATTCTCCAGCAGGGCGCACATCGAGAACGGTAACAAGGCCTTTATTAATGCGTTCGAGCAAATTCTCGGCACTGATTGGTTCAAGGTTGTAACGATCCCCAAGAAAATCTCGCACTACGCGCTCCACTTCCGCAACTTGCGTTTCTGCCGCGTGCTGCAGCGCCGTTAATAATTGCACCACTTCGGGACCTGCGATCGAATAAATAACCCGCGGACCCTCTTTACGAACCACTACAAGTCCTGCTTGGCGAAGTGCTTGCAGGTGCTGTGAAGCGTTCGCAAACCTCAAGCCTGTGATGTCCGCCAATGGCTCAACGCTTCGCTCTCCCTGAGCGAGATGTTCAAGCAACAGCAAGCGGTTCGGACTAGCAAGCGCTTGTGCCACCGCGGCCAGTGACTGATACACGGCGCATTGCTTATCGGTTTGAGAGGAGGTATCTCGAGTCATAGCATTCAAGTAAACAATTGACCCATTAAACATAAATGGTAGCGGATAATACACCTTACATCTAGCGCTATCCCTTTGGTGATCATTCCGTTCCTTGGTACACGCGCACAAGTGTTGCGATCAGTTTGAGAGAATCTTCCGCGCCATCGGATACGCCTTTTTCAAAATCTCCCTCAATACGAGCTAATTGATTAGTTACATGCGCAATGCAGAGCACGGGCTTCTTGCGAGCTTGAGCGAAGGCGTAAAGTGCAGCGGCTTCCATTTCGACAGCAAGTACACCTGCATTTTTAGCGGCCGTGATGGCCTCTGTGGTTTCGCGAAATGGTGCATCCGTTGTCCACGTTGTGCCAACCAACACGGAATTGCCTGCGCTGACAAGGGCTTCTTTGCACAGTTTAAGCAAATCACTATCGAGCGTGCTGTAATCCTCCGCATCGAGATAGTGGTAGCTCGTGCCCTCGTCACGCAGGGCGCGATCGATGATGATGAAATAGGGTGGTGACTTAATCGAGAGAATTTGACCTGCTGATGTCATGCTGATGAGCAGTTGGCATCCACAGGCAAACAGTTCTTCTGCCACAAGTACGGCAAACGGCGCCCCGACCGCGCAGCCAACAATACCAAAGTTCACGCCCTTGTAGGTGAATGCATATAGGTCCGTGTGGTAACAAGCCCATCCAGGGTGGCGGCTGGCATTTTTGGATGCGATCAGGTGCCTCACAATGTCGCCGTCGGGGTCAAGAATACAGACTTGCGGAATGTTATCTACCGTAATCGCCTTCTGGCGACGGGCCTCTCTTAAAAGGTTTTCGGGCGTAAATTCCGAACGCGCGGCCGAAAATTTGCTACGCAATATTGGCGGCAACGAAGCATTGATCTTCTCTGGGTCCTTCATTAATTCTAGCCGTCAGTATGGAGTGTGGCGGAGGGGGTGGGTGTCGAACCCACCAGAGATAGGTATACTACCTCTCTACGGATTTGAAGTCCGCGGATGCCACCAGACAGTCTCCCTCTCCAAGTCTGTTGTGTCTTTGCATTCGTGTGAACCAGTCCTAATAAGAATACGAGAATAGTCTCGCAAACGATGAACAGAGCCGATCCGAATTGGAAAACTTTATCACACGAATTCATGGTGTGATCATTCACTCGCCTTCCGGCGGCTGCCCACTGGATAGCCGCCTGCGCGGGCGTTACCGCGAAAAGGTTGGAGCAGTAACCGGTCTAGCCGTAGTTCTCTAGGATCTCGGAAAATTTCGATGCCAATTTCCATATGCTCGTGACCGCCAGATGGCTGGGCACGGTACGTCCCGAACAATCGATCCCACCAAGGCAAGTTGAAACCAAAATTACTGTTCGTTTCGTATGGCAACACAGAATGATGAACGCGATGCATGTCTGGAGTGACCACAAATAGTCGTAGCACAGCATCGATCTTTATCGGGATGCGTACGTTACTGTGATTAAATATCGATGTCGCGTTGAGAATTATCTCGAAAAGTAACACTGCAACGGGCGAGGGTCCAAATACTGCAATGGCAGCGAGTTTTATGCCGCCGGAGATCAGAATTTCGATAGGATGGAAGCGTCCACCGGTCGTCACGTCAATGTCGAGATCCGCATGATGCATTCGATGCAGCCGCCACAAAGCGGGTACTGCATGGAACAGTATGTGCTGAAAGTATATAACCAAGTCAAGCACAACGACTCCCAAAATAAGTGCCGCCAAAGGGAAAATAGAGAATTGGTTAAGTAAGCCCCAGTCACGATCTTGTGCGACAACGGCAAAGGCAATCGTCGCCACAGGCAACAAGAACCGAAGTAGCATAGCATTTAAGGCTACGATACCGAGATTAGCGGGCCAACGAAGGCGCCGCGAATGAGCAGATACTCGTCTGGGCGCGAAGACTTCCCACATTGCCATCACAATGAAAATCAGGCTGAATGTGCCGAGTCGAACCCAGGGCTCGTGTAGAAGGAGGTATGTCTCCATTAAATTCGTTCTCTTATTCAATCTATCTATTGAATATTAAACTCTAAAAAACAGTTGTCAATGTGCAGGTGTGCATATATTGGCACGTACTAGGCCATTGTTCGTTGCTGTGTGGGCTGCAACCTGGTCTCTCTGGAATCGCCTATACGTTTAGTTACACCTTCCTGGTCGAAATGTTCCAATACGTGAACAGCTAAGTTACAGCTGATGCCAACCCGGTCTCGGAACTGAGCTACGGTAATCCGCTGGTGTGCCTGCAAAAAAGCTTGAATCTCCTCGCGCCACGCGTTCGTACAGTTTGCAATGCGCTCTTCCAATCGTTCAGGTGCTTCTGAGTGATTCTGCGGTTCCACAATGCACCCGAACATGGGTGATTAAAACCGTGCAGTACCTGTATCTTTTAATAACCCTTAACCCCAAACTTCGGAGGCTGTTTCCGATAGTGTACGAAGTTTCGCGTATTGGTCATCAATTTCTAGTTCATTACCTTCAATAGAAGTGGCAAATCCGCACTGTGGCGAGATGGCAAGACGTTCCAGCGGGCAGTACTTGGATGCTTCGAGAATCCTCGTCCGTAACGTATCGACACTTTCACACCGCGACGATTTGGTGGTAACTAGGCCCAACACCGCCATCTTATCATCGGGTACTTCGGCTAAGGCCTCAAACGAACCCGAACGCTCGTCGTCATACTCGAGCATGAGTCGATGCGCCTTAATTCCCTTGAAAATCTGGGATGCAATTTGGTCGTATCCTCCCGCAACCAGCCATCGACTGCCCTGATTCCCCCGACACAAGTGAAAGGCGAAGCTTACCCGGGACGGTCACCGATCACGAGGTTGTCGAGTTCCATACCGAAGTCCAGCCACTGGTCCGCGGGTTTTCCGCGTTGCGCGTAAAATTCTCGAAACTTCGGGTCAACCAGCAACGTGTAATGTGGTGCGTCAATCTGGATGTAGGTGCATCCCAGGTTGACCAGTTCGTCCACATCTTCTCGCAGCAGCTCGGCCACGGCACCTAAGTATTCTTCGGCATTCCGATATGCTCCGATCGAGCGCTCAGGGTCCCAAAAATTCGCAAACAAACTAGGACTGGGAATGGTGACCTTTACAGTGCGCTTTGTTCTTGCGCGCGCATAGGAAAATTCCTCGGTAGCAAGTGAGCGTCGCCGCCGAAGTGGTTCAAGCACTGCAATTGGAGGCCGCTCGATCGACTTCTCCACCAAGCTCATCGCTTTGCCAATCGCCCCAGAGGAATGCGTTGATGTCCCATTCACTATAGCCACTATACGCTTCGCAAACTTGACTTTGGAACGAAAGTCGGCGCATTTCGCCGTCAGTGACCACTTCAAGCCCAGCTTCTTCTTGGAGTTGCAACGCGGCATCCACTGCAGCATCCTCAATGCGCTTGAATTCCGGTCGTGAGATTTTTCCTTTGCTGCGTAACTGCAGGGCTTGAATCAGTTCGGGTGGGCGCAATAGGCTGCCCACGACATCGACGTGTACTTTGATCATAATTCCTTCGTTAGCTCACACTGGCAGTGATAGAAATCACCATCGTTTACTCCGCAGAAAGTCCGCACTTGCAACAGAAGACATATGAAATCAAGTGGCTTTCGTTTGACTCGCACGGATGGAATCAATGAATATACGCTTTAGTGTCAAGGCTTCGTGAGCGCAGCTAAATTCCAAAAAGATACGACGCTGCTATCGGAGAAAAACACCACAAGGATCTGTTTCTTCAATGCTACTATGATCGTCCACTTCCACATCCTTTTTCGTTGTAGTGGAGATCAATTTTATTGTCGCTTAACCAGTCTCTGCTTGAGCTCCTCCCGCGTAGCGTTCGCGCAACACTTCGGCCGCCTCCACAATACGTTTTGTCTTAGTGGCGGCCGCCTCATGGGTGGTCAGCGCACAGCCCGAAAAGGTGCCAAAGCCACAGTCCGGATTGAGGAAGACATTCTCGGGCTTGTAATACTTGAGCGCTTCCTCCGCCTTGTCGATAATATAGTCGACACTCTCAACTTTTTCACCCTTGGGATTGACAACGCCCAAGCCAATCTCCCGGTTATTGAGGCTCTTTCCAACAACGCTGAAATCCCCCGCCCTGGGTGTGGCAAACTCCAACACATGCTGTTGAACATGTAACTGCGAAAGCGTTGGTACCAGCGGTTCGTAATCACCCGCAAGATGCACCGAGTCTTTTTTGCTCCAGTTGCCCCGGCAGATGTGTATGCCGGTGCGTATCCCGTCCACGCCTTCGACAATCCGGTTGATCAGATCTTCGGCGAATTTGAGTTCTGAACCCGCATCACGGCGGGTTGCTAAGCTGCCTCACATGAAGGTACGACTAAACGATTCTCCTTCCTGTTTCTCTTTGCCTGAGTGAACCACCTCGGTCAACACTGGTTCGTCGAACTGGACAAAGTCGCATCCTTCATCCCGCAGCTCTATAAGCTCATCTCTCAGAATACCCACCACATCATCGGCCATGTCGGTCGGATCCTTGTAGAACTTTTTCGAAAATTTTGGTCCCCACATGGTACGGATCAAAAGATAAGGGCCCGGCAAGGCGGTCTTGACGGGATGATCCGTTAGGCTGCGGACGAACTTGAATTCATCCACCGCTAAGGGATCGCGACGCGAGAGCTTGCCCACGCACACCGGATTCCTAATGCTATCCGGCTGGACGTCGGCGTCCTCAAGCATTTTCTGAAAAGCCTTCTTGTCGGTGGCCGTTTCCTCCAACGACATCAGCTTGGTGCCCTCGACCTTCTCGGTGACAAAGGATACAAAACTGTCACGACGTTGCTCGCCATCGACGACCACATCGACGCCAGCCTCAATCTGTGCCTCGACGCAGCGCCTCACCTCATCATCGGCCACGCGGTCGAATTGTGCGCGTGTCATCTCGCCGTTGCGCCGATCTGTAAGCGCGCTCAAAAGCTTCTCTGATCGCGGCCAACTTCCGACCTGAGTTACATTGAACATGGGGTTCTCTACCTCCTTTCTCAGCTGGGTGTCTTGATTTAATCCACCGCATGCGCGTACCACACCTGCAATCGTACGCACTGCTCAGTCTATATTCGATAAATCAATACTGCCATAGCTTTATTCAATAAGTCAATTGAATATTTTTTCGCGGATCTGTCCAGCCTTAGTAGACCACTACACTTCGGCATCACCTTCATTTCAGGATGTGAGTAATCGACCACCGTCAAGAGATGGCCACGAGCATAGATAGTATGAATATTGCTCAGCGGGGTAAAAGAAAAATGAGTTGCGTCCTACACAATTGTCGAGTTTAAATAGATCGTAACATTGTCATGCGGACCTAGCCAATTGAATTACCGTGTCCGCGGGCGAAGCTGCAACTCAAGCGGAGAAATCTCACATTAAGGTGCGCATTGAAGTCACGCACGAATCGCGAGAGACCGAAGTTATTTTGAAGAAACCTCTATCTCAGCAACCGTTTCAATCGGCGTCAAATGCGATCCGGGAAGGGCTACACATTGGACGCTTCTTCTGGACCATTGAGTTCATTCCCTCGCGGGATAAAGATCTACACAATGAGTTGCACAGGTTGGGCAGCATCGCTGGCGCTATCTCGGAAAACCCACTGCTAGCCGGCTTTGCGGTGACTGATCGGGTGGTTTCTGAGCGTGATCCCGATCCAGTGGCAGCGGCCTCGCATCTTTTGGGCGTGAGCAACAAGCAGCCGCTGGTGCATTTTTCAGGCAAGGGACGAGAAGTTCAGCACTTACATGAATTTCTTTCCCGACTACATGAGAATGGTCTGAAAAACGTGCTGATGCTGACTGGTGACCGATTGAAGGAAGAGCCAAATGGCCAGCGCCCGCACTATCTCGAGTCGGTCCCTGCCATCCAGCTCGCAAAGCAGTTGGATCCAGATTTATTCATCGCTGCCGTGCTCAACCCTTTTAAATACCGCGAAGAAGACGCCATGGCGCAGTACTTAAAGCTCGGCAAAAAAGTAGGCGCGGGTGCTGATTGCATAATTACTCAAATTGGTTTTGATATGCCCAAGTATGAAGAAGCGCTGCAATGGATTGAGACACGTGGTTATCGTTTACCACTCATGGCCAACGTCTTGCCCATGTCGGCGCAGCGTGCGCGCTACATCCGGTCCCATCAGCTTCCCGGACTTACCGTGACCGACTCATTTTTTGCGCTGCTTGAAGAGGAGGAACGAATGTTCGAGGACCAGGGCGCGGCTAGGGTGCTGCGTCGCCTCGCTCTGCAGATACTTGGGGTGCAGTACCTCGGGTATGCAGGGGTGCAGATCACGGGTTTGCACTCGCTGGAAAAGATAGCTGCCTTACAAGTGTTAGTTCAGGAGTTGTCCGAACAGTATCCGAACCATCTCACGTGGAAGAAAGCCTGGGATGAAGTGCTGACCTTCGCAGAAGGAGGGCGGGCAAATCCGACACCTGCTCATGACCCGTGGTATTTAAAGAGTCCACACCTTAGCCGTGCAAGCCTTTACGAACGAGTCAAATACAAGGCCATGAGTGGTGTGCATGGCTTTCTTTTTGACAAGGGACTTGGTGCGCGGTTATTGGGTCCGCTGATGAGATCTGTCAAACGACATAGTACAGCCGACCGTATGCTCAAAAACGTCGAATACGCGATTAAGTCGCCCCTTATCGGCTGCGAAACCTGTGGTATGTGCCGGCTAGCAGCGACGCAATACATTTGTCCCGAGACCTGTCCAAAGGGACTTGCGAATGGTGCCTGTGGGGGTACTACGGAAAACATTTGTGAGTTTGGAAACCGAGAGTGTGTGCACAGTGTCAAGTATCGCATTGCTAAAGATGCCGGCGTTTTACATGAGCTCGAAACGTGGCACGTTCCCGCCATACCACAAGACACTCGGTATAGCTGCTCGTGGCCGCCCCATTTTCGAGGGGAGGGACCCACGATAAGAGTAATCGACGTCTTGCATTCTGAAAGGAATCGGGTACGGAACAGGTAGTTGGCGAAGCACGACAATCTAGACCACATTATGCTGCCGTGAACGTCCCGTCCGTGAGATGGGGTAAGCTTGTCGATAACAGCTCAATAGCCTGAATACCCATGGCAACAACAACGAAGCTGCAATCGAGGATTTTTATGTCTCAAACAAACGTTCAGACAGACCTGTGACATTCAATGGCGTTTTGCGAGGCCCTACCCCTGTGGTGTGTCGCTTGACACCTTCAGAGAGAAATTGTTCAATTGACTAATTGAATATTATTAGTGCCGTTTGATTCCGAATGAGCCTAAAAGTGTGCAAACACGTAGGAAAGGAGAGGCCATAGTGAGTAAGCAAGCAATCAGCGATCCTGTGGTAGACAGTAAGGAGCACGCATCGGCCCAGACGCAGGACCGCAGCTTTCGTTTCTACGACAACCGGCAAAAGTATCTTCTATTTGTAAATACCTGTGCCGAGAAGTCGGCGGTGGCTGATCGAATAGCGCAGGAGCTACCCAACATTCAACCCACACCGCCAGCGGTGAGGGTTTTCGATGCCGGTGTTGGGGATGGTACCGTACTCGCCCGGGTCATGCGTTGGATGCACCAGTACTATCCAACACTTCCATTTTACTTTGTAGCTAAGGAAAGCAGCCTCGAGGATGTGCGGCTTACTTTGGATAAGATGTCTGACAGATTTTTCGAACACCCCAATACTGTATTGGTACTAACGAACCTTTATTACAAGGAAGCACCATGGCTGATGCCGAGTGCCGGCACTGGTGTCGCATCACTCACTTGGCATGAAGTAGGTTTAAAAGGGACGACTTCCAGAGATTTTGAGTCACAGATCACTGCACTTGCGCCATTCCTGGCCGAGCACTGGCGCGTAACTGTCAGCAAGACCACAGGTAATCTAAGATATGTGCTGCCTACGGCCCTGATACTCTATCGCGAGGATCAAAAATTCAATTTAAATTCAATCATTCCTTACCGTACGGATCAATGCGCAAACTTTGACCTCGTGATCGCATCGCAACCCTATCGTCTGCGTGCGTCCCTTGAATTTAAAGCATCGAAAGTCGTTGCTCCGTTAGCAAAGAGTCTGGCACCTGGTGGGCGCCTTATCGGTGTGCACTCATACGGGAAAGATCCCGGCCAGGAAATCATAGAAGGGATTTGGCCAAATGAGAATCTTTTCATACACGATCGCCAACAGATATTAAACGCGACTAAGGAGGCGCTTGGAGATAAAGCCCATGCTTTTATCTTCGACGAACAGTCAGACGAGAACGCACTGTTTCGCTATGACATGCACACCTTGCCTTCTGAGGTGGATGAGTCGATCGGAACGTCCACCTTGTTCGCCGCTTGGAATGCTGCTGTTTATGTTGGCCAAATTGAAGACGCGCGCCTCGATCAAGTCTTAGGTAGTCGCCAGTATCTTGACGTGACGCGTGACGTGTTACGAAAGTACGGTGGCCTATGGTTTTGGGACGAGTCGTACTCCATTGTGTGCCGCCGTAGGTAATGCAATATGTTTAAAAATCGACTGTTTTTAAAATAGCAGTTTTGCTTGCTATTCTTTTAATAATTTATTTGCTCCCAAATTAAATTTATTGCTATGTACTTACATGGTTTTTAGTACTTATATACTTGTGATTTATTTCTAATAAAATAATCAAATCTCATAAAAACAAGAATATGTCTTCAAATTGTATATTTTGTAAAAAATATGACTTGGTTCATCAAGGTGAATTTACCTTTATTAGTCAAGATCGGTATCCCGCTTCACCTGGACATATGCTGATCGTCCCAAATCGACATGTACCAAACTATTTCGATTGTACGCAGGAAGAAATTTCTGAGTTATGGGAGTCAGTGCATATTGCTAAGCGATTAATTGAGAAAGAGCATCAACCAGATTCATACAATATTGGAATTAATGTAAGTGAAGCCGCTGGGCAGTCGGTACCTCACACTCATATTCATTTAATTCCACGCTATAAAGGCGATGTAGAAGATCCAAGAGGAGGGGTGCGTGGTGTTATTCCACAAAATCGCACCTATCAAAAGCGGCCAAGGACATAATAAAATAGATCATAAAAATTGAGTTATACATCTAATACTTACTTCAGATAGGCCCATATAACCTTAAATTTTGTCCAATAAAGTCAGTAATTGAACAAATAAGGTGTAGCTCTGTCTACAATAATCCTATGAAAAATAATAATCTCCGTAACGTATTCTTGGGTCTTTCTTTGTGTTTGATAAGTAGTTGTACGAGTCATCAAACCGTGCCAGATGAATCTATGATCCCAATATTGGCTTCCCATAAATTCCAGGTCCTCGATAATGTTTCAGATTGTAGGAATCAGCTTATATTGCAAGAAAATAATGTAGATAATGAACTTGATCCAGCCAATATTCAATTATTAAGCTGGAATATTAAAAAAGGACAAGATAAATCTTGGATAAATGATCTTGAGTTGTTTGCTCAAGATAAAAATTTAGTGCTAATTCAAGAAGCGGTATTAAATTCTAATTTCACCAATACCTTTGGCATAAATAAATATTGGTCATTTGCAGATGGGTATCAATCCTCAGACAAAATTACTGGAGTCATGACATTTAGTGACAGTGCACCATTAATACATTGCAGTCTGCAAACCAAAGAACCTTGGTTAAGAACGAATAAAGCTACCAATATTACAAAATATGGTATTGCAAATTCGGACCAAACATTAGTTGTTGCAAATATTCACGCAATCAATTTTAGTCTGGGCACAAAACAATTTGAAAAACAAATTAATCAGTTGCGAGAAATATTATCTGCGCATAATGGCCCAATTATTGCTTCAGGTGATTTTAATACTTGGCGAGAAAAGCGGCTTAATGTGGTTGAAGAATTAATTGCGGATTTAAATTTACATTCAGTTTCGTTTAAGTCAGATCATCGCAAAAAAACATTTGGTTATAGTTTAGATTATATTTTTGTGCGGGGTTTTACAATTAAAAATGCGGATACCATCATGGTTGATTCATCAGATCATAATCCATTGATTGCTCATCTCAGCCTTTTATAATTTTTGTCTCAATTCTTTATCGATCTGAAGACATTCTTGGCGTAGTGGAATATTGCAGTTCCTGGAATTCCATAGTTGGGTGAAATGTGCTGAATAGTTCGATGCGTATTCCGAATATCTTCATTCATGTCGTGAATATTTTTTCTATAATTTCTAATACATAAGCATTATTACAACAGGAGAACAGCATGTCTGAAAGAATCGTTATGCGTGTAGGGGAGTCCTTAGTTGCGGGTGGACCGCCGGGCACCGCTGCGGAACCGGAAGTGGTCATTGGAGAATTGGATGGCCCAGTAGGTACAGCTTTTGCCACATTGTTAGGGGATCAAGTGAAAGGGCACTCGCGAGTTTTAGCAATTATGAATACCGATATTCAAGTTCGCCCTGCAACACTCATGGTAAGTAAGGTAACCGTAAAGGATGAACGCTACACCAATATTTTAATGGGCACAGTGCAAGGTGCTATTGCAAACGGAGTTTTAGATGCGGTGCGTGCAGGTGATATTCCCAAAGATAAAGTCAATGATATTGGAATCATCGTATCGGTTTGGTTAAACCCTATAGTGTCCAAAGCAGATGATTTAGATCATAAAATTTTATTCGATATACATCGCAAAGCAATGGCCAATGCAATTCACAAAGCCATGCATCATGAACCTAATATTGATTGGTTACTGGAAAACCAAAAAGATATTACACATAAGTACTACCAAATGGGATTGGAGGGAAAAATTTAATTCACTTTTCGAAAAGTGATATTAATTCGAGCTTGGGCGCAGTTTTTTTGTTTTGGCACACAATGTCTCCAATAGTGCTGAGTTTTTCCTTGCATGAGTAAAACACTACCAGGTGTCAAATGAATAGATAGTTTGCTTTGTTTATCTTTAACATGTTGCATGCGAAAAATGCGAGGAGTTCCAAGGCTTACCGACCCAATGGTAGGATTTTTCCCTAATTGCTTTTCATTGTCCTGATGCCAGCCCACACTATCTGAGCCATCTCGATAATAATTTAGTAAGGCACTATTGAAGTTTGCTTGGCTGAATTGTTCTATATCGTTTTTTATTGTCAACAATTCATCAGTCCAGGGGGATGGATACATAGTAATTCCAGAATAAGTATAGGCTTTACCTTGATCACCCATCCAAGCGGTTAAACGCGGCTGTGGTATGGTTTTGCCAAACAGTTTGATAGGTTCGTGTTTCCATACAATGGAATTTTGTATAGAAAAGAACAGTTGTTCTTGATTGAGAATGAAATTAGGAAAGAAATAAACTTTTCCATCTTTAGGAAGAAGATTGTGAAAACGCTTATTCGTATTCGGCACCTTGTATCATTACATTTGCAATTTCAGTATAGGTTACCGACCATGCTTCTTTAACTTCAGATGTAAAGTTATCCTTCAATCCTTGTTCTAAGGTCCATAGTAAGGCTTCTGCTACTTTGTCATAGTCTTCTTTTTTTACACCGTACTTCACATGACGTTGGCCTAAGTCTTTTACGGGCTCAAGTAAAGCTTCAAAGTTATCTAAGCCATTTACTGCAGTGGAAATCATTCCCATTAATTTTTTCCCTTGTTCTTTCATGTTGCCTTTAAAGTAAGGCTGTACTTCAGGATAGGTATCAAATAAACGAGTATAAAACATGTCGGCTGCAGCTTCTTTTATGGGCAACACTTGTGCCCATGAATCTTTTACTAGTTGGATTTGTTGTGGTGTCATTGTTTATTTAAAAAATTATTTGGCAAACTCAAGTGTATAACAAGGAACATACTCTTGTCCTGGCATTTTCATGCGCTGCATGGTTGCAAATGATTTCAAGAGCTTATCTAATGGCTTGACAATATTTGCTTCTCCTCGAATTGTAAATGGGCCTCGTTGCTCAACCGCGATGATTCCTTCTTCTTTCACATTTCCAGACACGATTCCAGAAAGTACGTTGCGCAAATTTTTAGCAAGCAAAGAAGAGTTCATATCCGTGCAAAGTTCTAGAGATTGCATATTCTCATGTGTGGGATGAAAGGGCTGTTGATGTATTAAATCCGTTTGTAAAGACCAATTAAAATAAAATGAATCATTTTTCTTTTCCCGATAATTTTTAACCTCAGTAATTGCATTTTGTGTTTGTATTGCTACGGTTAATGGTTCATTGATTATGATGGAGTAGCATTGCTGGGCTGCTTTGCCTAATGTACTTCCTATAAACTTATCGATTTCATCAAAATACTTTCTTGCCGTTTCAGGGCCCGTAAAAATTAAGGGAAAAGGTAGATCCTTGTTGGTTTGGTCCAATAACACGCCAAGTGTGAAAATAATTTCTTCTGCAGTACCTACGCCCCCCGGGAACACAATCATGGCATGACCGATTCGCATAAAAGCTTCCAGTCGTTTTTCAATATCGGGCAAAATGACCAAATTATTTACAATAGGGTTGGGCGGCTCTGCTGCAATAATTCCTGGTTCGGTTAAACCTAAATATCGAGAATTTTTAATACGTTGCTTGGCATGTCCCACCGCTGCTCCTTTCATGGGGCCTTTCATAGCACCGGGACCACATCCAGTACAGATGTCAATGCCACGCAGTCCAAGTTCATACCCGACTTCTTTTGAGTAATCATATTCTTCTCGACCAATCGAATGGCCACCCCAACACACTACTAAATTTGGATCAACGTTTGGATGTAACACATCCGCATTTCGTAAAATATGGAATATGGCGTCTGTGATTCCCTCAGAGCTGCCCAAATCTAAATTAGGATTGGCATGAATTTCATTATTGACATAAATTAAGTCTCTCAATACAGCAAAAAGATGTTCACCAATACCTTTGATAATTTGTCCATCGACAAATGCATTAGCAGGAGCATTGCATAGTTTCAAACTAATGCCTTTTTCTTCTTGTAATAATGAAATATCAAACGATTTGTAACGCTCCAACAATTCGCGTCCATCATCCAGAGGATTCCCACAATTAAGAACGGCCAGAGATGAGTTTCTAAACAGCTTAAATAATTTGGATTGACTGCTATCAAGCAATCTGCTCACTTCAATTTTCGATAATACATCGAGTTGCCCATCGGGATAGATATGGGCATCAATTACTTCATAATTCATGCGTTTATATTATTGTATGTATGTTTTAAAAATGTTTTATTGGTATCTTGATAATTATAAAATCTTAGATAGTTCTTAGTAATGAATAATAAGGAGTTCACTATGTCAAATGAAGGTTATCATGAACCCATTAACGAGATTTCAGATGAAACGCGAGATATGCACCGCGCAATCACTTCATTAATGGAAGAACTGGAGGCGGTTGATTGGTATAACCAACGTGTAGATGCCTGTAAAGATGATGATTTAAAAGCGATACTTGCGCATAACCGTGATGAAGAGAAAGAACATGCGGCAATGGTGCTGGAATGGATACGCAGGCAGGATCCTATGTTTGATAAAGAATTAAAAGACTATTTGTTTACTGAAAAAGAAATCGCACATAAATAAAAATCAAATGATTTTTCAGCAACTGTTTGAGGATAGTTCGTCTACCTATACCTATTTACTGGCCTGCACAGATACAGGTGTTTCTGCCTTGATTGACCCTGTATTAGAAACGGTTGAGCGTGATTTACAAGTTTTACAAAAATTTGATTTAACCCTTAGTTACACCATTGATACTCATATACACGCAGACCACTTAACCAGCGCAAATAAACTAAAAGCCAAGACAGGTTGTAAAATTGTTTGCCCAAAACAAGCCGACTTACCCTGTAGTGACATTAACATTGAAGAAGGCCATGTATTTAACATTGGCAACATTGAACTACATCCTTTGTTTACCCCAGGGCATACGGATCATCATTATGCATATCTAATTGAAAATGCAGTACAGCAAATGGTATTCACGGGAGATGCTTTATTGATTGAAGCTTGTGGACGAACTGATTTTCAGTCAGGCGATGCTGCAACCTTGTATGACAGTATCCAGCAAAAATTATTTAGTCTCGCGGATGAAACATTGGTATATCCAGCACATGACTACGAGGGAAGATTTGTGAGTAGTATTGCGCAGGAAAAAAACCGAAATCCAAGGTTAGGTAATCAAAAAACCAAACAAGAGTTCGTAAAAATAATGGAAACTCTAGATTTGCCTTATCCGAAAAAAATTGATTTCGCCGTTCCAGGAAATGAACAATGTGGAATCTGTCCACCCGAGGTACCAGAAGAGCTACGTAGTCCCTGTGAAATTCACGATCAGGGGTAAAATGCTAATTCGGGTTGTGTAAGCCATTTTTGTTCGGTTTGTAGAGGTCCAGATAGGCTCGCTAAAAATTTTAATAATTGTAGTTGTTCAAATTTATTCAAATTTAAAGGCTTTGTTTCATTGTGCCCAATCATTGCCAAGGGGGCTTGATTGTAGTGCGCAATTACTTCTTCTAAAGAACCGATTTGCCCCGCATGCATATAGGGCGCAGTATCAGCCGCGTTTCTTAATGAAGGCACTTTATGGCTGCCCATTAATTCGTCACCAAATTTTGCGAAACGAAGTTCGAAGCATTCATCCTCCGTTGCATCGCTATACTTACCTAAACAATTAAAAAAATCTTCAGTCGTCATTCGTACACCTGCAACACGTCCTTGACTGGGCAGCATTCCTTTCGCTGATAACAAACCAGTGTTATGAAATTCATGATTTGTAAACAATGGTCCATTATGACAATTAATACATTGTGCTTTACCTATGAAGAGTCGTAAGCCGTTTTGTTCATCAAGAGTAAGAGCGTATGGTTGATCTCCACGATTAACAGTTTGTAACTCTTCTACAAACATATCGAAACGAGAGGGGCCATGAACTAATAATCTTTGATAGGCAGCTAGTGATTTTGCAATATTCACAAAAATTGTAGTAATGGTATTTTGGTCATCATGCGTCATCAACTGCCATTCTTTATTTTGTGCAATTGCATCAGCTGTACTCGGAAATCTTTTTTCATTTGAAATATCGGGTAGGGGTCCAAATAGATGTTCATACAACGTGCGATACTGCTTATCCTTTGATATTAACTTTGCAACTTTTATGCGCGAACTCGCATGCTCTAATGTATTTTCCAATGGTGAGAGCGCTTGAGACCAGAGACTATCTTTGCGTCCATCCCAGAAAAACCAGGGACTATACGCAAGGCCTGGTAAACCCATGGTATGACGAATGCCAATTTGTACGCCCTGGGCAAATTGCAATCCGTCAGTGAAAAATTTTTCTGGCTGATGACAGCTTGCGCAAGAAACTGCACCATTGCCACTAAAACGTGTATCGAAGAATAGCAGATGACCAAATTTTGCAGCTGAAACATTGTCGGCAACACCATTGCTAGGTTGCAATGGTTTGGGGGGTAAGGACTCAATCCACAGAGACTCAATAATGGCTAACTCTTGTTCAGACCAATCAAGTAGATAAGTATTTAGTTTGTGGCCCCAAAATAAAACGACTGTTGCGATAACAATAAATGCAATAACGAATAGGCTTTGGAGCTTTTGGCCCATGTAAATAATTACAAATTCAAATCAAAGGTTACGGTATCGTTGAGTTCTGCATGCTCGATGTTCATTGAAACTGTCCACCATCCGCCCATATGAAATCGAAGTCCTTCCAGTAAATAATCACCGTTTCCAAGATTCTTGGTCACTTGTGGTTGTGTTGGGAGGCCATGGTTGTGCTCTGGCATGCCACCCTCTACTGTAATTTTTGCATCAGTCACAGGTGTATTATTTTTATCTTTTACATGGAGAATCCATGCATGCATGGTGTTGATTTTTATGGGTTTTAATTTACTTGTGTATTCGATAATAAAATGCCCATTATCTGATGTTTTACTCCGCAGATTAGCCACTTCAGCAAGTAAAACTTGTGGAAGTGTAACTACCAGGAGCATAAATATTATTATGGACGTAAGCTTAAATTTCATGTTTTAAATAATGGCGAATTTTTGAATAACCACTGCTCATTAGCCAATAATTTAATTGTACAAATATCGCAATTCCAATAAACAACGGGAAATACCCAAGGTTTGAAATGCCCACTTGGAAAGGAAACACAGCAATATATTTTTTTTCATTGCTTGGGTTTTTGGCCGTGACAATGCCGATATAGTCTCCTTGTTCACTAAAGGTGTGCAATGCCATCAGTAGTCCATCACGCCCTAGTTGCGGAGCTTGATAATGCACCGTAGGTTTCTCGATGTCCTCAATTTTTTGTATGTCTTCTAGTTTTGCAAACCTGCCTAAATTTTGTGTGTCCTTAATGATTCGAAAGTCTACCGGCATTTCTCTAAGACCATCGTGTAGAAACTCCATAATAAACACGCTCTCTGATACGACAGGAATATCCTCACAAAATTCCTCATGTTGACGCACGAGGGGCTGATAAATTTTGAAATGGGCTTGGAAAAAACCGATTTGAATTAGGCATACATCATCTTCTAAAAATACTCCTCCATGAGCAAAAGCATTTGGTGCTAATAAATTGCTTAGGAGAAGTATTAGTAAAAGATTACGTAGAGCGCAAATTGTATAGTTCAGTTATTGTAGTGTGATGTACGAATGTAAATTAATGTGCAGCTTTTCCATGTCCGTGATGTTCTACAACGGGAGCCTCGTCTAATCCAAAAAACACAGCACGTGAAATATGCGTGTATCTGCCTTCAATTGACATCAATGCAACTAATACTAATAAGACTACAGGAGGCACCAGTATGGCTGTTATGAGTGTGACTCTTTCCCATGCCATATGCATAAAGATCGCTACAATGAAACCTGCTTTTAGCATCATAAAGATTAATACTAAATTCCATCGCCAAAGCCCTTGTAATTGATAATAATCTACTAGGTAGGAAAACGTACTTAATACAAATAGTAGAATCCAAATCCAGAGATAAATACTTAGAGGATGCTGTTGTCCTTCTTCTGCTGCCATGGTTAAACCTCACCAAAGATAAAAGAATGCGAAAATAAATACCCAAACTAAATCAACGAAGTGCCAGTAAAGACCACAAATTTCTACGATATCGTAGCCTTTTTCTTCATATCGCCCATTTAATACTCCAATCGCGACGTAGGTTAGATAGATCACCCCTCCCGACACGTGGCCTCCGTGGAATCCTGTAATCATAAAGAAGCAAGCACCAAACTGAGGTGCGCCAAAGGGGTTACCCCAAGGTCTTACACCTTCATCTACAATTAATTTAGTCCACTCAAAAGCTTGCATGCCGACAAAGGTTAAGCCTAGTAGTGCGGTTACAATTAAAAGCGCAGCTGTTTTGCCGCGATCTTTGCGATAGCCGTAATTTACTGCCAGTGCCATGGTGCCGCTACTGGTAATGAGCACAAAGGTCATGATCGCAATAAGAATAAGGGGAATAGGGTCGCCACCAAAACTTAAGGCAAATATTTCACTCGAATTGGGCCAAGGAATAGTTGAGCTTGTGCGTACCTTCATATACCCGACTAGGAAAGATGTAAAAATAAAAGTGTCACTCAGTAAGAAAATCCACATCATGGCTTTGCCCCAGTGGACTCTAAACACCTCTTTTTCATCTGACCAATCTGTTACTAAATCATTAACAGCAGTGGTATTTGCTACTTCACCAGAACTTTGAGACATGTGTTTATATTCCTTTTTGGACCTTTTGATTAATTTACGTTGATAACAACAATGCGAAGAGTACTAACCAAACTAAAAGTAAGAAGTGCCAGTAAATTGTACATAGTTCAACACTGGTTCGAACTTTATGGATTTCAACGTTACTTTGTAATTTAAAAATGGATGTGCTCCATACCCATAATCCTCCAAGAATATGAAGTATGTGTATTGCCGTTAGTACATAGAAAAAAGAATTGGCAGGATTGTTAGTAAGATAAAATCCAGCATCTTGTAGCCCTTGCCACACCCAAATTTGACCTGCGATAAATGCAAAGGTAAATAAGCCCGCGATAATTAGATTTGTTTTTGTTGTAGTTACTTGGCTACGAATAACAGCATTTCGTGCACGCTGGAAAAACACACTCCCCAATATCAAAAAGCCTGTATTGATCCATAACAGTGCTGGGTCAGCTAAAGGTGTCCAGTCGCCATACTCCATGCGTTGGAAATAGGCACTGATAAACAGAGAGAATAAGGAACTCGCAACGGCAAGGAATGCAATCAAACCAATTTTCGCAGGCGGTATCGAAAAAGGACCTCCTGCATGGTGTTTGCCTATAGGGCCTTCTTCTGCCCAGGGCTGTACATTAATGGTCTGGCGAATCAGCCAGAACACAATGCCACCCATAATGACAGCGAGGAAAATGAGTGTAGCTGTCATGGCTTAAACTTCCTCTTCCCCTCGAGTATTTTCACTCGGCTCTTCTGTTTGTGGAATAAAATCTTCTTTTGCTCCTGGAACGCTGTAAGAATACGCCCAACGATACACTACAGGTAACTCAGGCCCCCAATTACCATGTTTCGGTGGAGTATCTGGTGTTTGCCACTCAAGGGTGGTAGCACGCCACGGGTTACTATCCGCTTTCTTACCTCTAAAGATACTCCAGACGATATTAACAATGAATAGAAGTTGTGCTGTGCCAACAATTAAAGCGGCAATAGTAATGCTTACATTCACCGCCTGCACTGAATCTGGTAAAAATTCAGTTGTTCCGTAAGCATAATAACGACGAGGAACACCTAGAATACCAATGTAATGCATGGGCAGGTAAACAGCATAAGTTCCTAGGAAGGTTAACCAAAAGTGTATTTTGCCCATGGTGTCATTTAACATTCGGCCACTAAATTTTGGAAACCAATGATATATACCACCAAACACAATTAAGAACGGTGATACACCCATGACCATATGGAAATGGCCAATTACAAAATAGGTATCTGACAAGGGTACATCTACGGCAACATTTCCAAGAAACAATCCTGTAATACCGCCGTGAATAAAGGTAAAGATAAATCCAATGGCAAATAACATAGGTACATTCAAATGAATATTGCCGCGCCATAGAGTAAGTACCCAGTTGTAAACTTTAATAGCAGTGGGAACCGCAATAATTAACGTAGTGGTAGCAAAGAAAAATCCAAAGTACGGATTCATGCCACTTACATACATGTGATGAGCCCATACGATAAAGCTGAGACCTCCAATGGCAACCAAGGCCCATACCATCATTCTGTAGCCAAATATATTTTTACGTGCATGCGTACTGATTAAATCAGAAGCAATTCCAAACATTGGTAAGGCTACAATATAGACTTCTGGATGACCAAAGAACCAAAATAAATGCTGGAATAAAATTGGGCTACCGCCCTCAGTAGCTGTTTGTTCACCAAGATTTGAAATAGCAGGCATAAAGAAGCTTGTTCCGATAATGGCATCTAACAACATCATAATGGCTGCCACCAATAAAGCTGGGAATGCTAATAAACCTAAGATGGTCGCCATGATAATGCCCCATACCGAAAGCGGCATACGCATCAAAGTCATACCACGGGTACGTGCTTGAAAAGCAGTAGTAATATAATTTAAGCCTCCCATGGTGAATGCGACAATAAATAATGCCAAGGAGACAAGCATCAAAATAATTCCCCACCCAGCGCCCGCGGATCCTTCAGTGATTGCTTGAGGAGGATATAGCGTCCAACCAGCACCAGTGGCTCCTTCGGGAACAAAAAAGCTTGCGCATAATACGATCACAGAAAGTAAGTACACCCAAAAACTGAGCATATTCATATATGGGAAAGCCATGTCACGTGCACCACACATTAAAGGGATTAACAAATTGCCAAACCCACCTAGAAAAAATGCTGTAAGCATAAATACAACCATGATCATGCCGTGCATGGTGACCGCAGTATAATATTCACTGGGTTGAACTAGATCGAATGCGCCAGGAAAACCAAGTTGTAAACGCATCATGCCAGATAATACCAATGCGACTAATCCTACTGCAGTTGCAGTGATGATATATTGTATGCCAATGACTTTATGGTCTTGGCTCCAGACATACATGCCTATCCATGTCTTTGGATGGGCAAGCTCTTGTCCTTTGTCGGCCAGTGCAACGTGTGCCATTACAATCTCCTCGTTTCTAACTATTTAATTTCTATAAATTAACTTCACTGTAAACTGTTGATGTAAGCAATTACATCTTTCATTTTATCTTCGTTTAAACTGAGCACCATAGATTCCATTTGTCTGCCGGTCGCATCTCCAGGATGGGCGCCTCGTATACCCTGTTTAAAGTTTTTCAACTGTGTTAACACATACCAGTCACTCATGCCCGCAATACGTGGAGCATTCACAGACCAGCGACCTTCAGCCTGTTTTCCATGACATTTACTACAAGTAATGTATAAGTCCTTACCATTTTCAATATCTCCAGTAATCGTATGCTCGGCAGGGGTATCAGGTAAGGTTTGAATATAAGCAGCAACATTATTAATCGCTGCTTCATCGACTAGGGTGGCAGCCATGGGGGCCATTTGTAAGCCGAACGTATCGTTTGGATCAGAGCCCCTTATCCCATGTTTGAAATAAGTGAGTTGCCGTTTCAAATACCAATTCTCCTGCCCACTAAGTTTAGGAGAGTTCAGAGCCTGGTTACCTTCGCCTTGTAAACCATGACAAGCAGCGCATGCTTGATACAGGGCTTTACCGGCCGCAGCATCACCTGCAGGCTGCGCTTTTAACTCGGCATAGGTGGGTTGTTGATCCAACCACGCGTAGTATTCATCTAGCTCTTCAACAACAACTCTGCCACGCATGCTGTGATGGGCTATGCCACAGAGTTCTTCACATAAAATATCAAAACTTCCTGTTCTAGTAGGAGTAAGCCATTGCCAAGTAATCATCCCCGGGACTAAATCCATTTTTACGCGAAATTGCGGCACTGTGAAATTGTGTAACACATCTTTAGAACGTAAATTAAATTTAACTGGTCGATCTATAGGAATATGTAATTCATTGCCAGCAATGAGAACATCATCTTGCCCGTAGGGGTCGTCATCATTCATGCCAAAAGGATTTTCGATGCTGATTTGCTTTGTATCTACTGTACCCAGACGCCCATCTTTGCCTGGTAATCGAAATGTCCATTGCCATTGTTGTCCGATGGCTTCAACGATATCAGCATCATCAGGTGGAGATACAAACTGGCCCCATACTACTAATCCGGGAGCCAACATGGCGACAACCCCAATAGTTGTAATGATAGTAAGCCAGCCTTCCAGCTTTTTATTTTCTGGTTCGTAATGTGCTCTTTGATCGCTGCTTTTATTTCGAAACTTGATTATGCAATACGCCATAAATAAGTTAGCCAACACAAAGACAATGCCACAAACTATAAAGGTAATGGTTACGGTGGTATCCATCATGCTCCAGTTGGAGGCCAATTCGGTGAAATACCACGGACTCATAAAGTGGAAAATTATAGATCCAATGACCAAAAGAATTACGATAATGGCTACCGTCATTAGTGAGTCTCCTTATTTATAAGGTGTTGTAATTTTGTAAATCCTTTGACTTGTTCTACTAACATAAATCAAATTACTCCAACACTGCACTGACAATCAATAAAAATAAATGTAAACAAGCCCAATAAATACAGTATCGAGAAGCCGAATAGTTTGCGGGTACTTTTATGCGTGATTGGCTTACGTGCAAAATTTATCGTTAATACTAAATAGGCAATTCCTAAAATTAGTGCAGCCGTTAAATAAATTGGGCCTGTGAGATCCAACCAATACATTAAAAAGCTGGTCGGTAATAAAGCAATAGTATAGGCCAGCATACGAATTTTTGTAGCACGGTTACCACTGACTACAGGTAACATTTTCAAATTTGCTCGGCGGTACTCGTCTGCCCTTAATAAGGCCAGTGCCCAGAAATGTGGGGGCTGCCAAATGAACATGATTAAAAACATTACCAAGGCAGGCCAACCAATTTCATTGGTAACAGCCGCCCAACCGATTACAGGTGGCATGGCACCAGCGATTCCACCAATTTCAGTGCATAGTGCAGAAGTTCTTTTTAACCAAATGGTGTAAATCACCACATAAGAAAATGTGGTGGCCGTAGCTAAAAATGCAGTGAGGGGGTTTATTAAATAGAAAAGTATTGCAAAGGACCAAATACTTAACATTACTCCCAGCCATAAGGCTTGTTGTGGATGTAGTCTGGAAGAGGGTAAGGCACGGGTACGAGTACGTGCCATTAATTTATCAACGTCACGATCAACATAATTATTAAGCGCACCACTGGATGCTGAAGCAAGACCTGTACCCAATAAGGTTAGGAACACGAGATCAAAAGACAAATAATTACTACCTGCTAACCACATACCAGCAAAAGTAGTTACCAGTACAAGCAGGGTAATCCTGGGTTTACAAATTTCAACGAAATCGCTGACCTGACTTCGAGCCGCAGTTAATGTTGCATTCATAGCTGTAGTTTCAGATTGAATATTATTGTGTACTTTCGTGCGTTATCGATGATGAAATTCTCTTCGCAGCTCGCACTTCTCCCTGCGCTAATTTTAGTACAGATTGGGCCGCAGATTTTATAATTCTAAGGTATAGGTTTTAGTAAAAAATTTAGGGGCTGAATGTTACTTATCAAGATTTATATGTATATATTTAGGGATAAGTAAAAATTAAGAGCCTTATAAAATTATTATAACGGCTTGCTGGTACGAAATATATTCTTATCTGTGAATCTACTTTCCAAATTTATATTTAATTAATTTATCTGATAAAAAGTGTTCTTTATGAACAAAATTTGATCTTTATACTATTAAGAATACACCTAACCCTTAAGGCTCATCTGTATTCATGCTCTGTTCATGAGCATTGCAACAAAATTTACCTACTTGTATTTGAATCAAAATTTATCCAATTTAAATTTGGACTAATTGGTCCAAATCATTTATCATTACTACGATAGAAACATGACCATAGGTAGACCCAAGGAATTTGATCGTAAAGAAGTGCTGGAAGTTGCCCTGCATAAATTTTGGCAGCAGGGGTATCATGTCACTTCTGTACAAGAGTTGATCGATCAAATGGGATTATCGAAAAGCAGCTTCTATCAAGCCTTTGGCAGTAAGAAGAAATTATTTATTGACTGTTTAACACATTATACCGATATGAGAGTTGATGGATTTCTGCAGGGATTACAACCGGGTACTTCTGGAATCTCCATTATTGAAAATTTTTTTAAAAGTATTCCGAATCAAGAAAATAAAGCGGGCTGTTTGTTAGTAAATTCTGCAAATGAATTCGGGCAGCGTGATCTAGAACTTTCTGAGGCGGTAAAAAAAAGTTATTCCAGAATTGAAAAAGTGTTTTTAAAAGCCATCAAACAATCTCAAAAAGAAAAAAAGCTTTCAAGTAAAATTAGTGCTGCTGATCTGGCTCGATCTTTAGTTTGTAACCTGAGTGGATTACAAACGTTGTCTCATGCAGGGATGGATAAAAGATATTTATCAAATCAAGTAAAATTAATCATTAAAAAAATTCATTAAAAATTTTAATTACAGGAAATTTTGTCACGATGTATACCACCTATTCAATTGATAATGCTCCAGATAAATCTAAGAAGTTACTGGAAGCTGCTAATAGTAAATTTGGTTTTGTGCCAAATTTATTAGCCACAATGGCTGAATCACCAGCGCTACTCGAAGGATATATGACTTTATCTAATATATTTTCCAGTTCTTCACTCAGCGCAACGGAACAACAAATTATTTTATTGACAGCAAGTTATGAAAACGAATGTGGTTATTGTATGGCCGCACATACAGTGGCTTCACAGAAGGCAAAAATTCCAGAAGATGTAATTAACGCCATACGAGAGGGCAATGCTATTGAGGATCAAAAACTAGAAGCTTTGCATCAATTTGCAAAACAAGTTGTAGTTACTCGTGGTTGGCTTCAAGAAGCAGATGTAAAAAATTTCTTAGATGCAGGATATAACAAACAGAATATACTAGAGGTGATTTTGGGTGTTGCGGTTAAAGTGATGTCCAACTACACAAACCATGTAGCAAAGACTTCTGTAGATGATGTATTTGCACAAGCGAGTTGGAAAAAATAAAAGTTAAACTTTTTAGTTAATTCAATACCAACACTAAATCTGCGCAAAACTGATCAAGTAAATTAGCTAACTTGTTCACCAATTCAGGGTAACCAGCCTTCTTCAACTCTGTGGAGTAAGAAAAGGGTTGTTTGGTAACTGTGTCAGCTTGTTGATTTTGCAATGTCCAAAATCCACTTAATATTGCTTTTCCATCTACGGTTCCGTTAAAGGCATCTATGCTTATATCAAGTCGTTGTAAAGAATTTTCATCTTTTTTGGCCAATTCACTTTCAATAATAACCCCTGCAAGCTGAGTATCTATATTTTTTGAAATATAGCGATGTAGATTTCTTTTTAATGGCTCAGCCCAGCGATGATAATGGGCAGATTGAATTTGATGAGTATCTGTTTGTAGAACTATCCCTGGTTGATCGAGAAAATTTGCAAGTTGGATTGGTTCAATCACAAGTTTTGGGTTCGTATCAAGGTTACTGTTGTTTATCGCAGAAACTGAAGGAGTTAATACATAGAATTGTGTTTCTGGTGGCGTAGTAGTGCTACATGCAAGTAGCAAAATACATAAAAATAAAATGCAAAATAATTTTATGAATGAAGAATTATGCATAATTAGTTTTGCGCCTGTGGTTGTAAGTCTTCTGTTTTAGGTTTCGAGAAGATTAAAGAGTTAGGTTTTGTGTCGATGGTATAAGTTAGCTGCTCAACATTCCGCAAGGTCGCTTCAAGTTGCACAATGCTTTTGTTTAAATCTTGATACAGACCAGAGTCTGGTGAAATACCTCGCAATGTTTTTTGCAACTCTTGCAACGTGGCGTTTAAGGATTCAGGTATTGCATGCGTTTCAGTACTTTGCAGAATTTCATTTAAATCTTTTGCAGACTGATTTACAGTTTCAAAAGTTGTAGAAACCTGTTGTAGTGTTTTATCTGCATCTACTAAAACAGTTTGCAAAGGAAGTTTGTTTAATTTTTCTAATAAATTTGCAATTTTAATTTGTATGTCTTCCAAACTTGATGGAATGGTTGGTATCGTAGTGTAATTTCCCGCTTTGCCAATAGTTTGAGGTTCAACGTCTTCATAAAAATCAAATGAGACAACTTGTGCGCCAGTGATTAAATTTCCCGTTTTGATAGTGGCGCGTAATCCAGCGTCGACACTTTTTTTAATATCTGATATGGCTTTAGCTTTGGCTTCAGCAGTGTCTTCTCCTAACCATCTACCAGGCTCAAGCCGGATTAACACAGGAATGCCGGCCACACGCCCTTGCATTCTTGCCATGTCAATATGTAAGTAATTAAAAGATGCACCAACCACAGTGCCCACGCGCAAACCGCGGTATAACACAGGTGCGCCTTCTATTAATCCGCGCACCGAAGTATCGAATAGCAATAAATATTCTATGAAATGTTCATAGGGATTTTCGCTAATGCTGGCAGCGTTTTTATACAGTTTAAATTTAGTATGATTTTCAACGGGTAGGCCATGAAACAAATTTTCTGGTACATCAAATGAAATACCACCGAGCAAAACGGATTCCAAAGAACCCGTGTTTACAGAAATTCCAGTTGCTGTTGCACTAATTTCAATTCCACTGCTATTCCAAAAACGAGAATTGCTAGTAACCAAACTGTCATAGGGTTCTTCTACAAAGATACCAATTTGTAATTGTTTGGACTCAGTATCAAAATTAGTAGATTCAACTCTCCCTACACGATAACCGTGGTAAAGAACAGGATTTGCAATACTTACGGAACCAGCTTCATCACTTAACAAGGTTATATGTAAACCCGGCGTCGTCATGGGTGTGATAGGGGCTTCATCTAGGCCCATAAATTTACGTTTTCCATCTTTTTCAACACCTGGTGAAAGCTCGATATAGGCCCCTGATAGCAGCGTGCTTAATCCTGTAACCCCAGAAGTTCCTATACGTGGTCGTACTACCCAGAAGCTCGAATCTTTTCGCAATAAGGATGCTGCATCGCGATCAATTCTGGCAGTGACCAATACACTTTCCAAATCTGGATTTAATTTAACGCCTTCTACAACTCCTACATCAATATTTAATGCTTTTATTTTTGTTTTATCAGCTTCAATACCTTCAGCTGTGGAAAATGTAATGGTGATTTGAGGTCCGCGAGTTAAATAAAAATTTAAAACCATCCAAATGCCTAACACGAACGCTATTAAAGGAATAATCCAAATCGCCGGTAATTTGCGACGATTACTTATTGTTGCTTGTGGTGTTTCATTCATTAGCGGATGTATTTTGTGGAACCCTGTCCCAAATTAATCTTGGATCAAAGGCAAAGGCGGCAAACATAGTGACCATCACGACTGCTGCAAATGCTAATATGCCTAAGCCCGGCTTAATGGTTAGAATTCCCCCAAGTTGAATGAGCGCAACTAGGATAGCAACAACGAACACATCTATCATCGACCAGCGCCCAGTAAATTCAGTAATGCGATAAATCAAGGTTCTTTCTTTGGGTCGATGTAATTGATTAGCACTTACACACCAACATAACCAAAACATTATTAAAATTTTAAGGATAGGAATTATAATACTGGCAACAAAAATTATAATGGCGACAGGATAAGACCCGTGTTCCCACAACTGCAGTACTCCACCTATAATTGTACTTTCTGTGTGAGTTCCTAGTTGTAAAGTCTTAGTAACGGGTAATACATTAGCAGGTATATATAAAATGCATGCTGTCACTAAATAGGCAAGTACGCGGTGAATTGAGTCAGGTTTTCTAAGGTATAAATTTGATTCACAACGCGGACAGTGAATTAATTTGGCATCGGATAATTTGCCGCAAATTTGACAATTGGCTAAGCCTTGTTGTGAAGCAGTTTGCATGTTAATCAACTCACGCATTGGCTTGCTCTAGCGTGTCCCAAAACTGATGCTTATCGAGATTGGATAGAGCCAAAGTTAAACACACCGTGAATGCAATGTAAGCCCAAAACGATATTCCAAGAATTACTGTTGCCAGTGTAGCGATTTTAACAAGACTAACTAAAATTCCGATTAAGAAAATTTCTGCCATACTCCAGGGGGATGCTGCAAAAATTAATCGGCCTAACCAGAATGCGCGCGGTGCTTGTTTGAATTTATACACTAATGGGTAAAGTATCCAAATTAAACTGGCTAGCAATATAGCTGGCGCAACAATAATAAATACCAGTACTAAAGCCGCTAAAAATTCGCTGCCACCTTTATATAGTTCAAGTGAACTATGCATGAGCGTCATTACTTGTTCGTAGCCTCTAGATTTAAAGGCCAAAAATGGAAAAATATTGGCAAGAAATAGAAATGCTAATCCTGCGATCGAAAAGGCTAAAGAGTATTCAAGTCCATTTTTAGGATTGCGTAGTAGAAGATGGTTACATCGTGGACAATATGCCCGTTGACCTTCATCAATTTCGGGGACATCTAAGAGTAAATCACATTCTCGACAAGCAATTTGACTCATACTGATCCATATTGGTTTCGGAAAAATTATATTTTATCGTTCAGCTACTATGATTCATACTATATTAATAATTAAATGGAAGAGTTCGGTTATACTTTATGTACACTAGAAAACAAATTACCGGAGAGAAACATTGAGGGCTGTTGGTTTATATAAGTACCTTCCTATTAATCAAGCAGAATCATTGCTGGATGTCGAAATAGAAAACCCGACACCAAGCGAAACAGAACTTCTGGTCGAAGTTAAAGCAATTTCGGTCAATCCAGTCGATATAAAAATCCGTTCGCCTCAGGACAAGGTAGAAGAGACTCCGCGTGTTTTAGGCTGGGACTGTGCAGGTATTGTGCAAGCGGTGGGGCCGGAAGTTTCATTATTTAAGGTTGGCGATGAAGTATTTTATGCAGGAAGTTTCGTGCGTCCCGGCTGTAATAGTGAATTACATGTGGTAGACGAGCGCATAGTGGGCAAAAAACCCACTTCATTAAATTTTGCCGAAGCGGCCGCCTTACCTTTGACCAGTATTACCGCATGGGAAGCCATATTTGATCGTTTAGACATTAGTCAAGAGGGAGCGGACCAAGATAAACGCTTATTAATCTTGGGAGGGGCAGGAGGCGTGGGCTCTATTGCCACACAGCTCGCAAAGCAATTAGCTAAAGTTCATGTTACGGCGAGTGCATCAAGACCCGAGTCTCGTCAATGGTGTAAGGAGCTAGGGGCAGATCAAATTATTAATCATTATTTGGATATTCCAGAACAGATACACAAACTGGGAATAGAAACTTTCGACTATATCTTATGTTTCAATGATACAGATGAACATTGGCAGTCGATGGCCACAGTTGTGGCACCTCAGGGGAAGATATGTTCCATAGTAGAAACAGCTGGTGATGTAGATTTGGGTGCACTTAAAAGTAAAAGCGCGAGTTTTATTTGGGAATTTATGTTTACACGCTCCATGTATGAAACAGAAGATATGCAACAACAACATCACTTATTAAATCAAATTTCAACTTTAATAGATGCGGGAACGATTAAAACAACTATCAATAAAATTCTTGAGCCTATCAATGCAAAAAATTTAAAAGAGGCGCATGCTGAAATTGAAGGACGACATACAATTGGAAAAATTGTTTTACAAGGCTGGGATACATAGCGTCATGCAAATAATCAATTTATTAAAAGTTTGGCTTTATTTAATACTACTAAGCACTGTTATGTTGAATTTTGGCTGTGAGCATACTCAAGAACAAGTGAACATGAATAAGTTTGATCAACAAACTAACTTATATGGAAGATTACTTAGATGGAGAGAGTATGAAGAAGCGTACCATATGATTCGCTACAAAGAGGATAACGAAGTTAAACTAGCATTTAATGAAGATGCGTATAAAGACTTGCGTGTAACGGATTATATAACCAAATCCATTGTGTTTACAGACGATGGTAAAAATGCTGCGATTACTGTAGATATTTCATATTATTATGAAACTCAAAATACCATTAAAAAAATTCGAGATGTCCAAGACTGGTGGTTTGATGAAGAGATCAGCAACTGGTTTTTGAATGGTAATTTGCCTGATTTTCAGAAATAAGCTTACAGCTCTAACAAAAATTTTCTCCAATCATTATTATTATTGCCGAGTGCAATAAATGATGGATTCAAAAGCGAGTCTTTGGTGTTATACCGAAGCGGTTGCATTGATAAATCGACTATCTCTCCTCCAGCTTCATTTAAAATTGCATGTGCAGCTGCTGTATCCCATTCCGAAGTTGGACCAAATCTAGGATAGATATCGGCTACACCTTCTGCTACTAAGCACATTTTAATGGAGCTGCCCATACTCACTAGATGATGCTCACCAAGTTTATCCATTAGCTTTTGCAGTGATTTTCCAGTATGTGAACGACTGCCACAGATAGTCGGTGAATTGTTTGGAGTCGAAGTTCTGGTTGAAATGGTTTGAGGATTTTGATCATTTAATTGTTTGAAAACGCCACAATCGGCTGCCCCAAAGTAAAACGTTTTAGTCACTGGAACATATACCACACCCAGTGTTGCAATTTGCTTACAAACTAACGCAATGTTTACAGTGAATTCATCATTCCTTTTTATAAATTCCCGTGTACCATCTAATGGATCAATTAACCAATAACAATCCCAACTAGCTCGTTTACTGTACGGTACGGAACTAGACTCTTCCGATAAAATAGGAATATTAGGGGTGATCGCGCGTAAACGAGAAGTAATTGTATTATGAGAGGCCAAGTCAGCAGTGGTTAAAGGCGAATGATCTTTTTTTTCTACAATCTCAAAGCCTTCTTGATAGATTTTTACAATTTCTTCACCGGCATGAAAAGCAATATCACAAACAGGTTTTATTAAATCCTTTTGTTGTTTTGCATCTAGTATCATATCGCGAAATATTATCAAAGTAGCTACAATTTATGAAAATATCTATGGAGTGGGAGCATGTAGAAGATGTCTTTTTGGATATGGATGGTACGCTGCTTGATTTAAATTTTGATAATTACTTTTGGCATGAGCATGTGCCTCTTCGATATAGTGAAAAATATAATATTGAATTCGATCAAGCAAAACATCAATTACGATCACAATACGACAATAAAAAAGGCACCTTGGAATGGTATTGTCTTGATTATTGGACGAAGCAGCTAGATTTAGATATCACTTCTTTGAAACAAGAGATTGTTCATCGAGTAAAAATCTTTCCAAATGTAAAATACTTTTTGTTACAGCTTAAAAAGCTTGATAAAAAAATTAGTTTAGTAACCAATGCGCATCACGATAGTGTTCAAATTAAACTGAAATATTTAAATTTAGAAGATTATTTCGATACTATAATTTCTTCTCACGACTTCGGTTACCCAAAAGAAAAAACATTGTTTTGGAATAAATTAAAGGAATCAAATCCATTTAATCCGTCTAAAACATTATTTATTGATGACAATTTATCCGTACTCGCAGCAGCAGAAGAATTTGGTATTAATTATTTGCTAACAATTAAGCAGCCGGATAGTCTAAAACCACAACAAGATACATTGCATTATTCAGCCATATCGAATTTCGCAGAAATTATGCCTTGTGAATGAAATATTTATCCTCGCTTCCAGCGTTTGAAGCGTTTTTTGCAATATTTAAGTAAAGAGTCGTAATCTGGAAAATATAAATCAAAGTCTTCTTCGGCAGGAGAATCAAATTCACAATAATCATTCGTATGGTCACGACAAATTTGCGGTCTTACATCGTAAATTCCGCATGCGCCATCACTTTGTAAATGCGAACAGCGCGCAGCAAAGGATACCCACCATCCTTCTTCATCTTTATATACAGAAACACCTTCGTGCGAGACCTGCCACAGCATATGTTCATAGTCAGTTTTGTTAGTAGGCGTTTCTAATTCTTCGGTTACATAGGTGCAACAGTAGGAGTTAGTGCAATAGCCACATTTATTTTCAGCAGTAATTTCTACACCAGGTTCAAGCTTAACTTTTATATCTGCTAGCAGTTCCATTTAAAGTTACAAATAGTGAAATGATATGCATATTATAAACCCGCTTGGAAACATGTTAAACAGAAGTTACAGCTCAATTAATTGTATTTAAATTTATAACTTCAACTTAATCTTCTGGTTCTTTTTTGGAGTCCTTTTTGGGGGGTGTGAATTTAATAACAGTAGAGGTTTTTTTTTCATCTACAAAATATGGCCTATCTTTATTTTCTAGGCCTGTTTTTTCAAATAACTCGCGTTCACGTGCAGCAATCAGACTAAAACAGTCACGAATATCTTTAATAGTTTGTTCTTTTAATGGATGACGCATGCCAGGGCCTGGGGTTGTATCCTTAATAATTTGCGCCAGCACTTTGCGCATTACAATTAAAATTCGTTGTTCTTTGCTTCTGTTAGGCATGGTCTGAATGTGCTGTAAAGTGATCGCATTATATTGTGTATAAAATGTACAATTACAGACTAACAGATTCTAATTCTGAAGCCATCGATAATTTTGCATAAATCCTGTATTTTCTGTTTCAGACTTATATTCCAGGAGTTTTCTATGCACCAGGCACAATTTTCGATTGGACAAGTTATCTTGCATAAAAAATTCAACTATCGAGGTGTAATTTTTGATGTCGATGCTGAATATGAAGGTACTGAAGAATGGTATGAAAAAGTGGCAAAATCGCGGCCCCCAAAAGATCAGCCTTGGTATCACGTATTGGTAGATGGGCAGTTAATGACAACATATGTTGCGGAAAGACATTTACAACTAGATGCCAATCCGGAACCAATTACGCATCCGCTAACCGATGATTATTTTGATTGTTTTGAGAATGGTTCTTATCGAAATTACAGTATTCAAAATTAGCAATGTTTAAGTCAATTAAAGATTTCGTAAAAGAAAAAATTACAAAGAAAGAAGATGAAATTGATGAACAGCATGTATTGCATCTTGCTTCAGCAGCTTTGTTAATGGAAGTAAGCCGTGCAGATTTTGATATTCAAGATGAAGAGCTTCAAAGTATGGCAAGTTCTATGCAAAGTCGTTTTAATTTTTCAAAAGAAGAAGTTAATAATTTAATTGAGTTGGCTCGCACTGAGCAAGAAACTCATGTATCAATACATCCATTTATTACGATAATTAATGATTCATGTTCTGTTGAAGAAAAAACCAATTTACTTGAAGATTTATGGAAAGTAGCATACGCCGATAATAAATTAGATAAATATGAAGAATATCAAATACGAAAGATCGCAGATCTTTTATATTTACCGCACAGTGTTTTTATACAAACAAAATTAAAAGTTACAGAATAACCATAAGATTTAGGCCATAAAAAAGGGCGCATAAGCGCCCTTTTTTATTCATTCAGTGAATAAAGCTACACCATAGTTTTTAAGCCTTTAAGTGGCAACACTTTTACACCTTTGCTAGCAGGTTTTGCTTTGAACATCATTTCTTCACCTGTGAATGGATTGATACCTTTACGTGCTTTACGTGCAGGTTTCTTCACTACTTTTATTTTCATTAATCCAGGCACATTAAAAATTCCAGCGCCACGAGGTTTTAATTCTTTTGCAATTAAACCTTCTAATGATTCGAATACAGCAGATACTTGTTTACGGGTTAAATCAGTTTCGCCTGCAATATGATTTAGAATTTCAGACTTTGTAGGTGGTTTCTTTGTAGCGGCCATTAAAAATCCCTCTAGTTAAATTTTTTGCACTTAACGAGTACAATGACACAGTTATGTTAAGTACAACGGTTGTTAGCATTCATGAATAATAAAAATGCAATACTGAAGTACCACATTTTTGTGTGCGTCATTGTAGCCAAAAAAAAACTAAAATGTCATCTTTTTTCTATAAAAATAGGCATTTTTTGCGCTAGATCAATCTTTACAAAAACGATACAGTGCAATTTCGCCAAGAAGATTTGGCATAAATTTGCTACCTAAACTATGTCGATGTGCGTGGTCTACCGTTGTTCTTTGTAAAATTTTTATATCTAGTTTTTTGCACAAATTTTCAAAATCACTAATAGAACAAAGATGTATATTTGGTGTGTCATACCATGCGTTGGGTAGGGTTCGCGTTACTGGCATATGTCCACCCAAAGCGAGTTGTGCACGACTTTTCCAAACAGCCATATTTGGAAAAGTGACTATGCCCTCTTTTCCAACACGCATCATTTGCTCCAATAACTTATTTGGATATTGAATTGCTTGTAACGTTTGAGTCATCACCACGTAGTCAAAGGTATTTTCACCAAAAAACTCTGTGATACCTTCATCAAGGTTAGTTTGTAAAACTTGTACACCTTTAACAATACACTGCAAAATATTTTCGTCGTCAATTTCTAAACCGTAACCGTTCACGTTTTGCGTATTTTTAAGATGGTTAAGCAATGTACCATCGCCACATCCTAAGTCTAAAATTCTTGTGTCTGGTTTAATCCAGTCACAAATAATTTCTAAGTCAGGTCGTAATTCTGAAGTCATAAAGCAATAGTATCCATGTACGCATGAAGGTTGTTGTGATATTCCGGAATCACAGTTAAAAAAGCGTCATGACCAAGCTCAGCTTGAATTTCTACATAGCTTACTTCTTTTTCTGCAGCAATTAAGGCTTGTACAATTTCTCGTGACCGAGCAGGCGAAAAGCGCCAATCACCTGTAAATGACACCACCAAGAAATTGGCTTGTGTTTTTGTGAATGCTTTGGCTAGGTCGTGATCATAATTTATTGCCGGATCAAAATAATCCAATACTTTTGTCATGAGTAAGTAGGTGTTTGCATCGAAACGATCAACAAAAGATTTACCTTGATAACGCAAATAACTCTCAACCTGAAACTCTACATCAAAACCAAAATTTAATTTCCCTTCGCGTAAATCGCGTCCAAACTTCTCACGCATAGCATCGTCGGATAAATAAGTTATATGTCCAAGCATGCGCGCTAACATTAAGCCTTGTCGTGGAATGGTGTTGTGTTCGTAATAACGTCCTTGATGAAATTCCGGATCCGAGAAGATGGCTTGACGTGCTACTTCATTGAAAGCAATGTTTTGAGCCGTAAGTTTGGGTGCAGCTGCAATTACCAATGCATGACGTAGCCGATCAGGAAAGTCTATCGCCCATTGCATTACTTGCATGCCTCCAAGACTGCCACCAATTACAGCAGCCCATTGATTGATTCCAAGTTCATCAGCCAAATACGCTTGGCTTACTGCCCAGTCATGAACCGTTACTAAAGGAAAATCTGGGCCATAGGGTTTACCGGATTTTGGGTTGTTGGTGTTGGGTCCACTACTGCCTTTGCAGCCACCTAAATTGTTGGGGCACACAATAAAAAAACGATTGGTATCAAATGGTTTGCCTGGGCCTATGCAGTTATCCCACCAGCCGGGTTTTTTGTCATCAGCACTATTAAAACCGGCCGCATGTTGGTCGCCAGATAATGCATGGCAAACTAAAACGGCGTTAGATTTATCTGCATTCAGTGTTCCATAGGTTTCAAATGCCAGGGTAAATTCAGTTAAAACTCGTCCACAGTCTAGCGGCAGTGCTGTATTAAACGTAATTGATTGACTCTCCACGAGTCCAACAGAATCTGCAGGAAATGATTCAGGCACCGTTATACTTTTATAAGTAACTTAAACTATGAAGTGTAATCAGTGCGTGACATGCCCGCAATGATTATGAACTACATTGCGTGTAAAAACCGTTGAATACTCAGTAAAACAATAAGAACCACTAGGGGTGAGAGATCAAAAATTCCAACCCGAGGTATATATTTTCGTGCAGGTCGCATCAAAGGGTCTGTCACAGAACGCAAGATGGAAACCAATGGGTTTTGCATAGATTGCATATGTGGAGCAATCCAACTAATAATTACAAGCACGATTATTGCGAATATAAATAAGTTAAGCACCATATTAATAAGTGCAAAAATTGTTGGCACTATTAATGGTGCAATGACTACACTTCCATTAATTAGATAGTTTCGTATAAAAAGCTCTAAAAACTTTAAAATAAAAATTAATACGATCGCAGCGGTATCAATTCGGCCCACACTGGGTATAAATTTTCGCAAAGGACGTAAAACAGGATTCGTTATCGTTAAAATAAATTGCGAAAATGGATTATAAAAATCGGCATGCGCGAGACCTAATATCACGCGTATCATCACTACATAAATGTAAAGTGTGAACAGTGTTTGAATTAAAAAATCAAATACACTAAGCAGTGGGTTCATAATTAATTCTTTGAATTAGCTTTTTGAAAGTTCTTTGGATTTTTTGGCAGCATTTCGAATCGCTGTTTTAATAATTTCATTAACATCACCTTGCTGCAGGGTATTAATTGCGGCCTCTGTTGTTCCACCTTTGGAAGTAACTGCAGTGCGCAATTCTTTTGGATGCTTTCCGCTCCCTTCTAGTAATTTGGCGGCCCCAGCTGCGGTATCTATCGTTAATTGTCGCGCTTGTGTTTCGGATAGCCCAAGTGAATCTGCCGCTTCTAACATCGCTTCTATTAAATAGAAAAAATAAGCCGGCCCACTTCCAGAAATTGCAGTCACCGCATCTAGTTGCGTTTCGTCCTCTACCCATAAACTGGATCCAACACTATTAATAATTTCTGCAGCCATTGCATGTTGTTCTTCTGACACTTCACTGTTGGCAAATAAACCAGTAGTACCTGCTTGCACTAATGCAGGTGTATTAGGCATACAGCGTACAATGGGTAATTCTCCACCTAGCCATCGATCAATATTTTTTGTCAAAACGCCAGCAGCAATAGAAATGATAAGTACGCGTTTCGATTGACATTGCTCTGCAATCGATTCGCAAACACGTTGCATCACTTGGGGCTTAACCGCCAATACTATGATATCGGCAATATTAAGTGCAGCTTCGGTGCGGGTATATACATGAACATTGGGAAATTTAGATTTAATTTGTTCGCACACATTGTTATCGGTGTCGATAATGCTGATGTTGGCAGCATTCCAACCGCTGTCCAATAGCCCTCCAACTAAAGCTTGTCCCATATTACCGCCACCAATGAAAGCAATATTCATATTATTGATTACCTGGCTCATATAACAATTTATTTAGCTTCGCGTTCTCCAAATATTGCAGTGCCTACACGCACAATAGTTGCCCCTTCTGCTATTGCTGCTTCTAAATCTCCACTCATACCCATCGATAATGTATCGAGATTGAACCCTAATTGATTCAACTGCACAAGCACTTGTTTAAGTTTTGTAAACTTTTGGCGTTGTTGTTGAATGTCATCTGAAATTTGGGGAATAGCCATCAGCCCACAAAGCTTGAGATTCGAATATTGATTAAATGAATGTGCAAGTGATTCGACCTCATGTAATGCAACACCTGATTTCGTTTTTTCATCATCAATATTTACTTGAATACAAGCCTGTAATGCAGGAAGTGATTGTGGTCGTTGCTCATTTAATCTTTGCGCAATAATTTCTCGATCAATGCTGTGCACCCAGGAAAAATTTTCAGCAATTTGCTTAGTTTTATTTTTTTGAATGGGGCCAATAAAGTGCCACTCGATTTCTTTATCTCGCAATGCAGTTATTTTCCCAACTGCTTCTTGCACATAGCTCTCGCCAAATCGAGTTTGCCCTCCCTCATAGGCTTGCAAAATGTCCTCGATTGGTTTGGTTTTGCTTACCGCCAGCAGTTTCACACAACCTGGTGTACGGGAGTACTTTTCTTCTATCTGCCGTATTTCCACTTTCACACTTTCAAGCCGAGATATGAGGTTGAAATCCATGAATAATTAGTAACTTCAAGAATGATGGTTGATATTTGGCTTAGGGATGGTACCAGCTAGCAGCTAGTCGTAGGAATGAATCGCCTTGTCGCGAATACTGCCACAGCACTAGATCGGCACATAACACTAGCCATATCAGTACCTGACCCATATTTTCGGTGGTAACTAACTGAGACAAGATGGGTTATTTAAAGGGACTTTTAGGTATACCACGCTTGGTTAATCGAGCTTTATAAAGGAGTATTCGTGGATATTTCTCAGTTACTTGCGTTCAGTGTAAAGAACGGCGCATCTGATCTACACCTCTCAGCAGGGGTTCCACCAATGATTCGCGTAGATGGCGATGTTCGACGTATCAATGTTCCTTCCATGGAGCATCGTCAAGTTCATGAAATGGTGTATGACATCATGAATGACAAACAACGCAAAGACTATGAAGAATTTTTAGAAACTGATTTTTCGTTTGAAATTCCAGGATTAGCACGTTTTCGTGTTAATGCCTTTATTCAAAATCGTGGCGCAGGTGCAGTTTTCAGAACCATTCCAAGCAAAATTCTTACTTTAGAAGAATTAGCCTGTCCAAAAATATTTGCAGAAATTGCAAGTTATCCACGTGGCATTGTTTTAGTCACGGGTCCAACCGGTTCTGGTAAATCGACTACTTTAGCAGCCATGTTGGACCATAAAAATGAAAACGAATACAGTCATATTTTAACCATTGAAGATCCCATCGAATTTGTTCACGAAAGTAAAAAGAGTTTAATTAACCAACGAGAAGTGCACCGAGACACTTTAGGTTTTAATGAAGCATTGCGTTCAGCATTGCGTGAAGATCCTGACACCATATTAGTGGGCGAGTTACGTGATTTAGAAACTATTCGCTTAGCACTAACCGCTGCAGAAACGGGTCACTTAGTATTAGGTACTTTGCATACTAGTTCTGCCTCTAAAACCATTGACCGTATTGTGGATGTATTCCCTGGAGCAGAAAAAGACATGGTTCGTTCCATGTTATCGGAATCACTGCGCGCAGTAATTTCACAAACCCTTTGCCGAAAAATTGGTGGCGGTCGAATTGCAGCGCATGAAATTATGATTGGTACACCCGCGATTCGTAACTTAATTCGCGAAGACAAAGTTGCGCAAATGTATTCCGCAATTCAGACCGGTAATAACGTGGGTATGCAAACTCTCGATCAAAACTTAAAAGAGATTGCACAAAAAGGACAAATCTCTCGTGAAGAAGCACGTCGTAAAGCTGCGAACAAAGACGAATTTTAATTAGGGATAGAAGAGAAACTTTTTATTTTAAGGAATTAAGCCATGGATAGAGATAAAGCGATAAGCTTTATGCATGATCTTCTTAGAAACCTCCTTACAAAAGGTGGTTCAGACTTATTCGTAACTGTAGGTGCGCCGCCATCCATGAAAATTGATGGAAAAATGGTCCCCGTTACCAACCAACCACTTACTGCAAGTCACACTCAAGTGTTAGTGCGTTCCATTATGAACGATAAACAATCGCGTGAATTTGAAGAAACGCAAGAATGTAACTTTGCAATCAGTTTACCGAACGTATCTCGTTTTCGTGTTAATGCTTTTGCACAACGTGGTTCACCCGGCATGGTGTTGCGTGTAATTAATTCTGAGATTCCAAAATTTGAAGCCTTATATTTGCCGCCTGTATTGAAAAACATTTCAATGACAAAACGCGGCATGGTGATATTTGTTGGTGGTACCGGCAGTGGTAAGTCAACCTCCTTGGCTGCAATGGTGGGTTATCGCAATGAAAACAGTTTTGGACATATTGTGACCATCGAGGACCCTATTGAATTTGTGCACAAACATAAGAACTGTATTGTGACGCAACGTGAAGTGGGTGTAGATACAGAAGACTACGGTATCGCACTAAAGAATACCTTACGACAAGCGCCGGATGTGATTCTAATCGGTGAGATTCGTGATCGACAAACTATGGAATACGCGATTGCGTTTGCTGAAACCGGTCACTTATGTCTTTCTACTTTGCACGCTAACAGTACGAACCAAGCACTGGATCGTATTATCAACTTCTTCCCGGATGATAGACGTGACCAATTATTAATGGACCTGTCATTAAACTTAAAAGCGGTTATCTCACAGCGATTGTTACCACGTAAAGATACCGACGGTCGAGTACCTGCTGTTGAAATTATGCTCAACTCACCATTAATGGCCGATTTAATTTTCAAAGGTGAAGTGCACCAAATGAAAGAGCTTATTGCAAAATCAAATGAGCTTGGTATGCAAACCTTCGACCAACATTTGTTCCAGTTAATCGAAGCAGGCGAAATCACCATGGAAGACGGCTTACGAAATGCGGATTCCGTTAACGATTTACGTTTACGTCTGAAGTTGGATGGTAAAGATGCCAAAGATGCTGATTTGCTGGAAGGTGCAGATGAATTAATGGTGGAAGAAACAGATGATAGTCCCGGCATGATCACACCGGTTAAAACTGTAAACATGAAATGAATATAGATCCTTATTTAAAATTAATGGTGGAGCAAAATGCTTCCGACCTGTTTTTTACAACAGGTGCACCGGTGTGCACTAAAGTGGAAGGTGTTACGCGTCGTGTGAGCCGTAATGTTCTTGAGCCTGGTGTAGTTAAGAAAATTGCCTACAGCATAATGGACGATCAACAGGTGCGTGAATTTGAAATGACCAAGGAAATGAACTTGGGTATTTCGATAGCAGGTGCGGGACGTTTTCGTGTCAATCTGTATTACCAACGTGGAGAAGTTTCCATGGTAATACGTTTTATTAAAGGCGATATTCCTGAGTTAGAAGATTTAGGTCTTCCGCAAATTCTTAAAAAATTAGTATCACAAAAAAATGGCTTGGTACTGGTGGTAGGTTCTACCGGTTCTGGTAAATCTACTTCACTAGCTTCAATGATTGAATATCGTAACAACCAACAAACGGGACACATTCTTACTATTGAAGATCCTATCGAATATGCGTTCAGTCATAAGAAGTCCATTATCGGTCAACGTGAAGTAGGACTCGATACATTGTCTTATGAAAACGCACTGCGTGAAGCGATGCGTGAAGCGCCCGATCTAATAATGATTGGTGAGGTGCGTGATAAGGAAACCATGGAAGCGGCTATCACCTATGCCGATACCGGTCATTTATGTTTAACCACTTTGCATGCGGTTAATTCTAACCAAGCATTAGATCGAATTATTAACTTCTTTCCTCCCGAAGGTCGTGCACAAATTTTAATGGACTTGTCATTAAACTTACGTGGAATTGTTTCACAACGCTTGATACCAAATGTAGAAGGTGGCCGAGTTCCCGCGGTAGAAGTAATGATCAATACACCATATATTTCTGATTTGGTTAAGCGTGGTGAAATTGGTGAAATTAAACCGATTATGGAAAAAGGTGCAGCAGCAGGCATGCAAACCTTTGACCAATCGCTGTATGACTTATACAAGAGTGAAAAAATTTCATTGGATGATGCACTTGGTAATGCAGACTCTCGTGGTAACCTCGAATGGCAAATCAACTTTGGTGGTGGTGTTAAAAGTGTTAGTGAATCTAGTGATGCCCTCACCATGCCATCAGAGTTGAACGAAGCTAACGGATCCAAGTCACCTCCTACCATTTCAGATGGTTTGGAGGAATCAACGGAAGACAATGATTTGTTAGATAGTCATGTAGGTTTTGAAGATCATGAAATTGTCGATCTAAATGCATCAAACGACGAAGAAAACATAGAAAATGCTAGTGGAAATACTGTGCTAGATGATGAAGATGGGGAAGGAAAAGATTCAGGATATTTTGATCGATTAAAATCAGTGTTTGGGGATCAATAACACTTTTTATTTGCGAATTTTCGCAGTCTTATATTTCCAAAGTATATGACCACCCTCGTATATAGTGGCCACTAATATTTTAGTTAGGCTTTGGCTTCAAAATCATCTTCGCGTAATTTCGCAGCTCCATTATCTTGTAACACCCACAACTCTTTATGTATAACGCCACTCGCCTTATTCATTTTCCAACCCGATTTTAAAACAGCGCTTGTTTCGTTAATAACTTCAATTTTTGGGTTGATGTACTCCACATCTGAGTAGCCCTCATCAATTAATTTTTGCCAAAAACTTTGAATTTCGGTAGTTCCAGTAAATGTGCCAAACGGCCTTGCATGCATAACTGCATTTTTTTCATATTGTTCAGCACAACCAATTGCGTTTCCTGAATTAAACGCGGATTTCCACATTGTGCTAGCTTTCTTAATCGCATCTAATAATTTTTCTTTTTGTTCATTATTCATAATTAAAATTACTCATTTTCTAATGTCTGTTTACGTGCCTGAGTACATGGAGGTACGAATAAGATTTCCATCAGGGATGATGCAACAGATTAAAATCTTACATTCCTAATGTCCGCTTACGGCCAATAGCGGACAATTTTTGATTTAGTAATTATCACTTATTTCAGACACTCAATTTCGCCTTTAACAATTGGGTAAGTGCCTTTTTCTGTTTCAGGACCTTTATCAGATAAAGCCATATAAATAATACACCCAAGTTTTTCTTTTTCTGATACCTCCTTTTGAATTCTAAGTGGATCTGGTATTTGCAGATCACTACATTCTAAAATCACACCTGGATCACGCGGATTTGATTTAACAAGTTTGGTATCAGCTAATTTAGGGTTTTCAACAGCTATCGACTTATATTTGCCTTGACAAATACCGGTGGCTCGGTAATCCCATTCCTCTATTGCCTCTTCAATACTAGTAAGTGGCGTTCCTCGAAATTCTATTTCATACTTGCTTTCAGTTAACTTCTTTATAGTAAATGGCTGACCAAACTCTGGATGTTTTTTGTAATCGTAATACTCATTTGATGCACAATTTACTAAACTTATTACCACAATTATTAATGTAAAGAATCTCATTATTTACAACTTGTAGTGCTTAGTTAAATGTCCGCTTTGGGTCGTTAGCAGACATTGTAAAAGAAAAGATTAATCTGTTCGAATCATCCAAGATTCGACTCATATTCGCACGGTCGCTCCCGACTTCCTGTCTCCCGCGACACTTGTGCGTCCATGCACATCGTCCTTGTGTTCAGAGTCGTTAGTAGACATTTTAAAAGAAAAAATTAACTTGTTCGAATCGGCAGAAAATTGCTCCTGCATTTTCTGCACTTCCCACTTCCATGTAGGTCGTCCATGTGATCATTAACTGCCCGAAAGCGGGCATTATTAAGATTGGCTAAAAAATATTGAGTGAATTGAAGATTGGGCCGTCGACGCAGACACGTTTCATGGCGGAGACGGTTTCATTTTCTTTATAAGGCACTACACAGCCGGCACAACCCCCTACGGCACAGGCCATATATTCTTCTAACGATAATTGGCAAGGAATTTGATGGCGCTTAGCAAAATTTGCAACGGCTTCAAGCATTAAAGTGGGACCGCAAGCAAAAATTTCGACACCTTGTTTTGTTTTATCATCCAAACTACTAAACCAAATCTCTGCAAGCTCATGTACAAAGCCGTCAAAACAACCGGGGAAGTTTTGTTTACTGGTAAGTCGTGATGCAATGCCCCAGTCATCCAATAACGGCATAGATGCAATGACATCATTGGGGATGTTTGGTACAACAATTTTCGAAGGTTTGCTGGTAAATGGAAACGGAATTTCTGAGCCCATAATGACAAAGGGTGAAATTCTTGTGTCCTGACGAAATTCATCAGCCAAAAATATCATCGGCGGAATGCCTACACCGCCACCCAATAACAAAGGATGTGTAGTGTTATCGCTTAGTTTAAAAGCATTTCCTATCGGGCCCAGGCATTGAATGCTTTCACCTGCCCTGCGATGTGCAAGTTCTTTGCTGCCATCACCCACAATTTTATACAGAATTTCAATCTGACCTTTTTCTTTATTGGTTTGCATAATGGAGAAAGGTCGGCGTAGTGCGAGTTGATCACTGCATTGAAGATGAACAAAGTTACCCGCTTTCGCATGGTCTGCACATTTAGGCGCATGCAAAGTAATAATAAATTGTTGTGCAGGGAGCTCATGATGCGAAACGACCTTTGCACTTTCTTCAAAAATTGTATTGCGGTTGGTTTTCAGGACAGATGATCCAGAAGATATTTATTTGTGTTGATAAATTATGTTTCCGTTGAGTATTGTATGAGTAACACGACCTCGAAGTTCATCACCTAAAAGAGGAATGTTCTTGCCACTGCTATGTAGCGACTCGCTATTTAACGTCCACATATGTACAGGATCTACAATACATATATCTGCATTGGAGCCCACGGACACATTTCCTGCATTAATACCTAAAATTTCTGCAGGAATTTGTGTTATTGCCCGCACCGCTTCTTTCATGTCTACAACATCTTGTTCCACCAATTCAAGTATTAGTGGAAATAATATTTCCAGCGTTGAGCTTCCTGGTTCTGTGGATTGAAAAGGCGCCAGCTTTGCTTCAATTTCATGGGGTTGATGATCGGCACAGACAGCTGACAATGCGCCTTCGGTTAAACCTTGGCGTAATCCGTCTCGATCTTCGGCTGTACGAAACGGGGGTACGTTATGACACAAGCCATCAAAGTTTCGAATTTTCTGGTCGGTTAAAAATAAATGCAAAATGCTGGTGTCTGCAGAAATGGGTAGTTGATCGTAACGCGCACGTGCAATCATCTTCACGGCGCGTGATGTTGAAATGCGACAAAAATGTGTGCGTACATTAAGTTCTTCAATTAATGCTATTTGAAATGCTAAGGCGGCTGTTTCTGCAGCCGCAGGAATGCCAGGTAATCCTAATTGTGTAGAGGTTATGCCTTCATGTACGCAACCATTGTTTGCAAGTGAGTAGTCCAGAGGATAACTAAATACCGTTAAATCTTGGCTAGAGGCATACTCCATTGCACGACGCAGCACTAAAGAATTTTTTATTGGTTGCATGACATTGCTTACACCAACACAACCAGCCGCTTTTAATGCGGCCATTTCACTTAAATTTTCACCATTAAGTCCTTTAGTGAGCGCACCAATTACATATACTTTGCATAAACCACTGCTCTGTGACAGCTGTTGAATTAATTCAACTTGTGCTGGTGAATCAACAATAGGATCTGTTGTCGGCAGGCAGGCAAGACTGGTAATTCCAGCCGCTGCTGCTGCTTGTGTTTCAGATTGTATAGTGGCTTTGTGTTCTTGCCCGGGTTCACGAAGACTTGCAGAGAGTTCGACTAATCCAGGTAACACAAATTTACTTTCTGCATTTATCGTCTGTTCAGCGTGCCAATCTTGTGGTGCTTTGTCTAGCGCAGCGACTTTTCCGTCTGCGATGTATACATCGACAATTTGATCAATATCATTTTTTGGATCAATTAAATGGCCGTTGACTATTTCAATTTTCATAACAATCTTTTATGTATCTGGACTCATCGCTATGGATAAAATCGCCATACGTACTGCGATGCCGTAATGTACCTGTTGTAAAATTACAGACTGTGAGCCGTCGGCCACTTCAGAGCTAATTTCTACTCCACGATTAATAGGCCCGGGATGCATTACGATGGCGTCCGAATTAGCTAGCATTAATCGTTCTGGTGTTAAACCATAAAGTTGAAAATATTCGTGTTCGCTTGGTAAAAATGCACCTTGCATACGTTCTTTTTGTAAACGCAACATGATAATGACGTCTACATTTTGTAAGCCTTCTTTACAATTTTGAAATACTTTTACACCAAGTTGCTCAACATTGGCAGGTAACAAGGTGCGTGGAGCAATCACGCGAACTTCTCTAGTGCCTAATGTATTCAATGCTTGTATTTGTGAGCGCGCGACCCGTGAATGCAAAATGTCACCAATAATGGCTACTTTTAATTTTGAAAAATCCTTTTTATGTTTGCGGATGGTAAAAACATCCAACATCGCTTGTGTAGGATGTGCGTGTCGTCCATCGCCTGCATTGATTATGCTTACATTTGGTGAAACATGTTTTGATATAAATTCTGCGGCCCCGCTTTCTTGATGGCGAACGATGAACATATCGGTGTTCATCGCTTCTAAATTAAATAATGTGTCTAATAAACTTTCGCCCTTAGTGGTAGCAGAAATTGCAATATTGATATTCAATACATCAGCAGATAAACGTTTTGCTGCTAGTTCAAATGTGGTGCGAGTACGAGTGCTGGGCTCAAAAAATAAATTAGCAATGGTTTTGCCACGCAACAGAGGTACTTTTTTAGCAGTTTGTTCATCTACACTGGTAAATGATTCGGCAGTATCAAGAATATGTGTAAGTTCTTTTTTACTAAGTCCCTCTATTTGTAAAAAGTGTCGCACGTGTGTTTACTTCACTATTTCTAACAGTAGAGGATCTGGTCCAGTCAGCTTTACATGTTGCTTTGCATCTAAACTAATTGCGGCTCCTACAGCATCTGCTTGCACAGGGAGCTCTCGCCCATTGCGTTGCACTAGAATGGCAAGGCTCACTGAAGCCGGCCTACCATAATCAAAAATTTCATTTAATGCGGCACGCACTGTTCTGCCCGTATGTAATACGTCGTCTACTAAGATAATGTGTCGATCATTTACATCTTGCGGCATCTGCGAAGGTTTAACGGTTGGTTGAATGCCAGCGCGGCTAAAGTCATCTCGATAAAAAGTGATATCTAAAATTCCAAGCTCATCCGAATGATTAAGTTTTTGTTTTAATTGTTCGGCTACCCAAACTCCACCTGTGCGTATTCCGATGAGATATGGGTGGCTAATTCCACTCTTACTCATGTGTTCAGACAACTCTTTCGACAAATGTGCGAGCAATTTTTCTGTGTTTAAATTTTTCATTGTGATTGGTCTGCCTGCATTTCGAACCAGGATTCTAAAATAATAGCAGCTGCTGCTTTATCAATGTCTTGTCTATTTATTTTTTTTCGCTCACCTTTGCTTCGAATTTCTTTAAGCATTTTATATGCACTTTCCGAAGTATAGGCTTCATCTACCCATTCGATAGGTCGCTTAAAACGCTTTATTAATTCATGTGAGAATTTTTTAATTTGTTTTTGGAGAAGGTTGTTGTGCTGAGTTTGATGTTGCACAAAACCAAGAACTAATTTTTGAGGTTGCCATTCCTGAATAACTGCGCTGATCTCATCCCATGGAATGCCGGTGGCGGTAACATTTATTGTTGTAAGAGGAGTTGCTATACCCACCTCCAATGTACCAACTGCAATGCCTATTCTGCGCTCGCCATAATCGAAAGCAATTACACTAGACATGGGTGTAATTGTGCCATATCCATTGTTGGCAGGAATGACAGAATATTATTGGTTAATAGGTTGGAATGCCCTTTTTTAGGCATGTCCGGCTTGATTGGAGATGAGATGTAAATCAATTCCGAGTTTATTTGCTGCAGTTTTCCAGCGTTCTTCAACCGGTTTGTCGAAAACAATTTCAGAAGTGTAGGGCACCGTTAACCATGCGTTGTCTGCAAGTTCTTGTTCGAGTTGTCCTGCGCCCCAACCTGCGTAGCCAAGTGCTACTATTGATTTTTTTGGTCCTTTACCCTTTGCAATGTCAATTAAAATATCTTCTGAAGTGGTAAGCTTTAAATCGTTATCAATAATATGCGTTGATTCCCATTGTTGATCAGAGTCGTGTAATACAAATCCGCGGTCCATTTGTACAGGTCCACCCGCATATACAGGACATTGTGAAGGTTCTGCATCATTTTCATTAACGTTCAACTGGTCAAGTAATTCACTCACAAGCATAGTAGTTGGCTGATTGATAACAATGCCCATGGCGCCAAACTGGTTGTGTTCACAAATTAAAGTAACCGTGCGAGCAAAATTAAAATCTTGCAATGATGGCATTGCAATTAATAATTGTTTGGTCAAATTCTCTGCCATGTGTGTGAGTTTTTTTATTCTGTAACTAATTTATTATTTTTTCCAAATAGCCAGGTTCGAGTAATCATTAATTGATCATATTTATCATACATTTCTTTTGGAAATGTTTTAAAGGGCGTTGCCATATAAACAATGCGTTTTGCAGATTCGTCAAGTAATGATTTACCTGCTGAAGATTGAATTTCCATCTGTACCACATTTCCATCATGGTTAATCAGCACACTTAAGATTAAAGTTCCGCTTAATTTAGATTTCTTAATTTCTTCAGGGTAATTCAAGTTTCCAACACGTTCTACTTTATCTACCCACTCGCGAACATAGGCCGCCTCTGTAGCAGTTTTAGCGCTGATGGTGTCTATATAATTAATTCTTGGGCGTTTAGCATATTCTTCTTCTTCTGTGCGAAGTTCTGCTACTAGTTTTGCTAATTCCATTTGTTGTTCAGAGATTTGTGCATTAGAACTTTTAGAAGTAGTTTTTTCCTGTTCTTGTTTTAGTTCTTGATCGACAGTTTTTATGTCAGAAAATTGTTGAATCAATGCTACGTCCTGCTTTTGTTGTTCAACTTTAGCTTCGGGCTTGCTTGGACTCATTTCTATCGGCGCAATTCCATTGGTTTCAATTAATTGTGCTCCTGTAAAGGGTGCCGATGGTTGATTTTCTAAATCTGAACTTCCACTTGCGAGTTGATTTTCGCTTGCAATATGTTTGGCATCATCGGGTGTTGCGTGAGTTTTAGTTAACACCATCGTGACTTCAAGCATAGAAGGTAAATTTGCTTCACGTCCAAGATGCACACCAAACCCTAAACCTAAAATAATCATGGCATGCAGAATTGCAGCAATAAAAATACTGAATCCGAGTCGATCCGATGCAGTAACTTGTACCGAATTGGCTACTGCAGCCATATATAGAAAATCTCGCGATTAGTCATAAACGTGAATGATTGTACTTTGATATAAAGCAAATGCCATGGGGTCAACTTATATATTATCTGTTGGCTTAGACCTTTAATGAATTAATAAAGTCTGAAGTATTTTTAAGCAAGTTTAGATTCGATTCCATCAAATAATGTGGCACATATATTTAAGTTAAACATTTTATCGAGTTCGCGTATTCCAGTTGGGCTTGTGATATTAATTTCTGTCAAATAATCTCCAATCACATCAATGCCTACAAAATCAAGTTGCATGTCGATTAGTGTTGACTGAATCTGTTCACAAATCCAAAGATCACGTTCACTCAGTTCTGCTCCTTCAGCGCTACCGCCTTTAGCAAGATTTGCGCGTAATTCACCTGAGGATGGAATTCGTACTAAGGCATAGGGTATTGGTGTGCCATTGATAACCAAAATTCTTTTGTCACCTTGTGTGTATTCGGGGATAAATTTTTGAGCAATTACGGTGCGTTTACCAAGCTGGGTAATAGTTTCCAATATTACATTTCGATTTGAATCTTTTTGTTGAATTCTAAAAATAGAGTCTCCTGCCATCCCATCTAATGGCTTCACGACTATATCTTTTTGCTGATCGATAAAATCATTAAGGTAATTTTCATTTTGGGTCACGATAGAAGGGGGCGTGCATTGTGGAAACTGTTGTGCAAATAATTTCTCGTTCGCATTTCGCAAGCTGGCAGGGTAATTGACGACCAGGGTTCCTTGTTTATGCAGTTGCTCTAATATGTAGGTGGCATAAATATATTGCATATTAAATGGCGGATCCTTGCGCATTAATAAAACATCCATTTCACGGAGATTCCGTACAGCATCATCATGGCTCTCGAACCACAGATTTGAGTCGTCTCGTACTGAAAGTATGCTTGTTTGAGCCATGATTTTGTCAGCTTGTAAAAACATGTCGGAAAGCTGCAAATAATGAATTTCATAGCCGCGATTTTGAGCCTCTAATAGCATAGCAAAAGTACTGTCTTTACTTATGTTTATACCCTCAATGGGGTCCATAATTACGGCTAATTTAATGCTCATTTCAGTCTACCTTGTCTGGGATTACACCACATATATCGGAAGCAGGTTGTCCTAATATCTATAGCTGGCATGGTTACATGACGCTTGTTGCACCTGCAGCCAAAACCTGAATATTAGGGTGTAGCAAAACGAACGAATAATCAATTGCTTTACAAACAAAGGATCTAGGAACTCACTATGCAAGACAGCGGTTTAGCGCTTGATGAATCCAGTGTAAATGGTGCTGCAAATGGCGCGCTGAAAATTATGGTTATTGATGACAGTAAGACGATACGAAAGTCTGCTGAATCATTATTAACCAAAGAAGGTTGTGAAGTGATCACAGCTAATGATGGATTTGAAGCGCTCGCGATGATTGCAGAACATCGACCCAATCTAATTTTTATTGACATTATGATGCCACGATTAGATGGCTATCAGACCTGTGCACTAATTAAGAATAATCGATCATTTAAATCTACACCGGTTGTAATGTTGTCTAGTAAAGACAGTATATTTGATAAAGCAAGAGGAAAAATTGTAGGTTCTGAAAAATATATAACCAAACCTTTTACCAAGGATGATTTGCTCGGTGTTATTAACGAGCATAAGCAATAACCATGGCTCACATTCTCGTTGTTGACGATTCGGCTACTGAGCGTCACTTTATTTCTAAAACCTTGAAGAAAACAGGCTATGAAGTATCGACTGCGGATAGCGGTGAACAAGGCGTTGAAGCTGCAAAAACAATTCATCCAGATTTAATTTTAATGGACATTGTTATGCCGGGTATGAATGGTTTTCAGGCAACACGAAAAATTACTACTACTCCGGAGACTTCAAACATTCCAGTAGTGATGGTTTCTACTAAAAGCCAACAGACCGACAAAGTTTGGGCTACCAGACAAGGTGCCAAAGGCTATTTAGTAAAACCAGTTGATTCAGATATGCTTGTAAACTCAATTAAATCATTTCTAGCTGCTTAACTGCAGCGTTACAAATCCCAACATGTCTGCTAGTCAGGAGTTAACACCATTTGAATATTTGATGGCTGTTGATCGAAAGTGTGTTGAAATTCAGGGGGGCTTAATTCAGCAAGAAACAGATGCAAGTTTTTCGCATGGATTAGCTTTCAAATTAGGATCTCATCAATACATTATTCCCATTGCTGAAGTTCACGAAGTAATAACCATTACCAATTATTCCGATGTGCCACGTTCTCCAAACTGGCTTCGGGGAATTGCAAACATTCGTGGCAACTTAATCACTTTGCTTGATATGAGCCAATTTATTTTCGGAACCGTTTCAAAAGATGAAATGCGCCAAAATCGTGCATTGCTAGTAAAAAACGATTCGAATTTTTACGGGCTAATCATCGAATCCATCATTGGTATGAAGTCATTTAATATCGAAGAAGGAACTGACCAAGTTCCAGAAACATTCAATCCTGAATTTGTTGATCATATATCAGCGTTTTATTCTTTAGGAGATGAATGGTTTGCGGAATTGTCCATTCAAAGTTTGTTGCAGGACGAAAAATTTAACCGTTTGATAAAGCCAGTCTAAACAGCGTTTCCTTAAATTAATTTGTGTTAATTATTGGCTGATAGTTATTCTGCCGGCTATAGCAAAGATTAGTCTTCCTATCTGGCATAAATGCCGACTGTGTTCCAAAAGGCTCCATTTGAGCCGATAAAGAGAAGTGTTTTCACGACACAGCAATACCGTGATTTGGCCTGTTCACCCGTATCATTAGTGACTCGAAATTATTGATTTTTGGTGCGTATTTTGTGGTTTCTAGCCATTGTTGGGGAGTGCCACAGAATCCCAAAATAATTACACGGATGGAATTTTATTTTTCAGGAAAAGTATAAATATGGCCTTACCCAAATCAATTGCACGAGCCGATAAAGACAGCTCAGCTAGCAAGTCCACTCTAACGTTATTATCAGTGCTGTCAATTATGATCATGTGCGTATTGGCAGTATTTGCATTCGATTTAGGAAAACAATTTGGTTTTTCTACATCTAATCAAATGTTTTCAATTGTGATGTTTGCGGTTGGAATGGGATTAGTTTCATTACTTCTTTTCTTTGCGAATAAATGGGGTAGTAAGGTCAGTCAACAGTTAACTGCAGTGGACGAGCAAAATCGTAGAAACCAACAAGCCATTTTATTACTGCTAGATGAAATGACAAACCTTGCAGAAGGCGATTTAACGGTGCACACCACTGTTACAGAAGATATTACCGGAGCTATTGCTGATTCGGTAAATTATTCTATTGACGCTTTACGTAATCTTGTAAACACGATTAACAAAACATCCAAGCAAGTTGCATCAGCTGCAGATGTAACTCATGACTCAACCCAAAAATTAACAACCTCTAGTGAAAAACAAACTAGAGAAATTGCAAATGTGACTTCTTCTGTTTCTGAAATGGCCAAATCTATTGAACAGGTAGCGGGACACGCTAAGAGTTCTGCCGAAGTTGCGCAACAGTCAGTAAACATTGCACATAAAGGTGCGCAAGCAGTGAGTCGTACTATCGATGGTATGGGAACGATTCGCGAACAAATTCAGGAAACATCAAAACGAATTAAGCGTTTGGGTGAGAGCTCGCAAGAAATCGGAGATATTGTTGGACTAATTGATGAAATTGCTGATCAAACAAACATTCTTGCATTGAATGCTGCAATTCAAGCATCTACTGCCGGTGAAGCCGGACGAGGTTTTGCAGTGGTAGCTGATGAAGTGCAACGGCTTGCTGAACGTGCGAGTACGGCGACCAAACAAATTGAAGCATTGGTTAAAACCATTCAAAGCGATACTAACGAAGCTGTAATTTCTATGGAGCAAAGTACTACCAACGTGGTGAGTGGTGCACGGCTAGCAGAGAATGCCGGTGAAGCGTTATCAGAAATTGAATCTGTATCCGACAACTTAGCCGCATTAATTCAAAACATTACTGATGCCACTGAAAAACAAACCATGTCTGCTAACAAAGTATCAGACACCATGAATGTTATTCAAGAAATCACAATGCAAGCATCTGAGAGTGCAAGTAATACAGCAAGCTGGGTGAGCAAACTTAAAAATCTTGGTCAAGAATTAAAACGATCAGTTGCAGGTTTCAAACTGCCTTCAACTATTGAAGATACAATTATTGAAAACAAAAAAGCATCTTAAAAATTTATTTGAGTCACATAACTCGATCTAACAAACTCATCAAATAATGGAAATGCGAAATCGGGCTTTAGAAAAAGCTGCTGTAAAAAAAGTTAAACTCGAGGTTGACAGTATTATTGATCATGCTCGAGAGCGTCTGCAAGCCTATGCAGAAGATGAGTCTGATTTAGAAATCCTCAAAGAAGTTTCTCAAGCGCTAGTTCAAGTTGAGCGAACGCTACAGTTAGTGCAAATAAATGGTGCTGCCGTGTTAGCTCGTGAAATGGGAGAAGTGGTAAAAGGTTTGCTTGATGATTCCATTTCACAAGCTGAAAGTGCTCTAGAGTGTTTGTCCCGTGGCATAATTCAAATGTCGGATTATCTTGAATATGTTCAAGCAGGCCATAAAGATGTTCCAGTTGTCTTATTACCATTGTTGAACGATTTAAGAGGTGTGCGTGAAGCACCGTTGTTATCTGAACACTTTCTGTTTTTCCCCAATTTCGATGATATCGATGTACCAAACGTGCCAATTCAAATTGGTATGCAGCCGCAAGAGTTTGCTAAAAAAATTCGCTATGGTTATCAGCTAGGTCTTGTAAATCTAATACAAAATAAGGAATTAGACGATGCAGCCAGAAAAATGTGCAAAGTTGCAATTCGTTTACATCAGTGCACAAAAGATATTGCGGGTCGTCGTTTATGGTGGATCACCAGCGCAGTTGTTCAAGCAATTGCCATACATTCATTAGAAAGAAGCACTGGTCTTGCTTCTTTGCTGGGGCAAGTCGATCAGCAAATTAAAAAGTTCATTGAAATGGACGATGCAAATTTTTCAAGCAAGATTCCAAATAGTTTAATTAAAAATTTATTGTATTACGTTGGCATCTCTAAACCGAAAGGTCGTATTGTTACCAAAGTTAAGAATGCTTACAGTTTAGATGAATTGATTCCTGATCAAACTGTGTTGGAAAATATGCGGGAAGGAATTGCTGGACCTAATATGGATGTATTGTCCGCTGTATCACAGGCGTTGAACGAAGATATGGCCAATGTGAAAGATTCAATCGAATTGTATGTGCATAGTAAGAATCGCTCCCCTGAAAGTGTAAACGGTGTGGCAGAAGAACTGCAAAAAATTGCAGATACCCTAAGTATGCTAGGTCTAGATGAACCACGCGAAGAAGTTATGCGTGATGTAGTAATGCTTAAAGGACTATCTGCTGAAGAGCTCGAGCATGCAGATAGTAATTTTGTTCAAGTAGCAGAGACTTTAATTAAAGCTGAAACTATTGTAGACAATTTTGTTAATTATCGACTTGTTAATAAACCAGTTGTGCAACTAGTTGGTGATGATGAAACAGATGAAGATAAAATTGAAAAAGCAAATCAACTAAGAAAAGTTCAGATACAAACACTTTCTGAAGCTTTAGATGAAATAGAAGAAGCTAAAAACAAAATTTCTATATTGCTTTCGACCCCTGAAGATACAGAAAAATTAGTAGAAATTCAGGAGCATTTTAGAAGAATTACAGGCGCACTTTCTGTGCTAAATTTAGGAGATGTTGTAAAAATTCTTGAGAGTTTGCAGGCCTACTTAATCGGAAATCAAGTAACGGAAGAGTTAAGTTCTCAACCAGAAAAGCTCGATGCATTTGCTGATACCATTACCAGTATAGAATGCTATGTAGAAGCTGTAATATCTGAAGAAGAAAGTCCAAATGAAATTTTAAAATATGGCATAGATAATGTATCAAAACTTGTAGATTGTTCTACTATAGATTTTGAAACTGAAAATTCCGCAAAAAAAAAATTTGAAATAACTGAATCAAATAGTTCTGAAGAAACCCCACCGGACGCTCCGGCATTATCTGAAGAAGAAATGGAGCTGGAGGATTTCAGTGCGACAGCACTAAATCAGCCGTTAGATATGGGTTTGTTTGAAGAAGGGTCTCCATCTTCTGAAGAGGTGAAGCCTGAGTCTGTCGAGAAAATTCAAGCCCCAGAAGAAATTCAAGTAAGTGAACCTGAAGTTGAAATTCCTCCGGTTGAACAAAAGCAGGAGGTTACTGCGCCAGAACCAAGTTCAGCTGAAGCCACCGCAATGTTTGAGCCCGAGTTAGAAATCACAGAAGATGCAGATGCAACCGCATTATTCACTCCCGAAATGGGTGCAGAGCTCGATGAATACGAACTGTCACAAGAAATTGCTGAACTCGAATCCACCAGTATTAGTGAGGCAGAAGAAGAACTAAATACCTTAGCAGAAGGTATTAAGAAAGAAGATCGAGAAGCGCTCGAAATTGCGGGTCAAGAAGTGGGTGTGATTGAAGTCGATGCCGATGAGGCCAGTTCAATTGAATTAGAAGATATTGAGCAAGAGCTGAATACTGATATTAAAAATCTAGATTTAAATAAGCAGGTTGAAGAAAACACAAAGGATACACATACCTCAATTAATCTTGACGAAATTCAAGAAAGTGTAAATGAAGAAGTGAATAGTCTGGTTGAAAGTGATAAGGCTTTTGTTCCGCCAGTTGATGACTCAGTATTTGTAGAAGAGTCTTCTATAGAAGAATTACCGAGCGAAATTCTTCCAATCAATTTTACTATCACAGTAAATGATGACGACGAACAAAAACAGCTTATGGCCTTAAGAGAGGCTGTTGATCAAGAAATAATGGAAATCTTTCTTGAAGAAGCAACAGAAGAACTTGAAAAAATTTCATTGAATTTATCCATTTGGAGAGAAGACGTTAATAACAAAGATGCATTAACCATTGTGCGTAGATCTTTCCATACCTTAAAAGGAAGTGGTCGATTAATTAGCGCTGAAATTTTTGGTGAATTCTCTTGGCAAATTGAAAATATTCTAAACAAAGTTATTGATAATGTATTTGAAGCCACGGAAGAATTATTTGAGCTTATTGATAATTCTGCAAATTTACTTGAACAACTACTTACACAATTAAAAACGCAACGGCACCCAGAAGCCGATTTATCTAGCCTATATAGTGTTGCACAAAACTATATAAAAAATCGAAAAGAACAAAATAGTAAAAAGACTGCTGAGCAAGAAAGTATTACTGATGACTCCGAAGAGGATGATGAATTTGATTCAGAGTTACATGAAATATACCTGTCTGAGGCCACCCAACATATTGAGACTCTTGAAGCTGCGGTTGAAAAAAGTTGTGATACTAAAAGATTAAAAGTAAATGATGACCTAATTCAGGCACTACATACATTATTTGGAGCATCACGAACTGCACATGTTGATGCGATTGGAAAGTTAGCAGCCGCTTTAGAGCAATATTTTATCGAGTGTAATGTACAAGGACAGAAGATTGAAGCTGAGAAGTTCGAAGCTTTTGAAAGTGCGGTGCAAATATTTAGAACGGTAGTAACCGAATATCGTGATGATGCACGTAAAGCTAAATTGGATAACGAATTACTTGAAAAGATTAATCAATTCAAAGCTGTTGAAATTCCTGTATTAAAAGAGGAAGTTTCAGAGCAGGATTCAGAACATAAAATTGACGCGGAAGATGCCGCAGAAAAAACAGTTCTTGAAAGTGCTATTTTTGCAGTTCCTGAAAACATTGATTTATACGAAGACAAGGATGCTGAGTTAGTAGAAATTTTCTTAGAAGAAGCTAGTGACCTCTTAATGACTTGTAATGAATGTTTAGAAAAGTGGATATCAAATAAAAAAGATCAGGATGCAATTGCAGAGTTTCAAAGGCAGCTACACACCTTAAAAGGTAGTGCACGTATGGCCGCATACTCCAATATTGGCGATTTCAGCCATGCGGTTGAATCGATTGTCATTGCCACTTCAGGTGGAGATATTGAAGCCAATGAAAATACATTTTCTGTAATTCAACGTTGTTTGGATACGTTAAATGATATGGTTGACGATGCACAGGCACACCAACCAGTTCACCCTGCAACAAAGTTACTTGCAGAATTGGATGCGTTACGAGGAATTATTACTGAAGTTGAGCCAACAGGTATTCAAGAACAATCTTTAACCCAGCAAGAATTAAAAGTTTTAACGGAAATTCAAGAAACTGAAAAAACAGAAAAAGAAGTCGTAAAAATTCCGGTTTTACGAACTGTAGTGGGTAAGGATGAACCTGCTAAGTCACAAGCAAATATACCTGCACAACAATCAGTACGTTTGCAATCTGATATTTTAGATAATCTAGTGAACAATGCTGGTGAGGTGAATATTTTTCAGGGACGTCTAGAACAGGTTGGAAATAAATATACAGTTAATATTAAAGAATTAGAACAAGTGGTTGATCGATTGCGAGATCAGCTACGTAGCCTTGAGATTGAAACTGAAACACAAATTCTTTCTCAGCATGCGCATGAATCGCCAGATTTAGAAGATTTTGATCCACTTGAGCTTGATCGTTATTCAAATATTCAGCAATTATCAAGATCTTTGGCAGAGAGTGTGAATGACTTATTGAGTATCAAAGAGATTCTTTCCGAACAAGTGCGAGAATCAGATATGTTGCTCGCCCAACAGCGCCGTACCAGTGCAGATTTACAAGAAGGATTAATGCGCACCCGTATGGTTCCGTTTAATCAGCTTGTACCACGAATGCAAAGAATTATCAGACAAACTTCCCGAGAGTTAAATAAAGAAGCGAATTTAAAAGTTATCGGTGCAGATACTGAAATTGATAGTTCTATCTTAAATCGAATCGTTGCGCCGCTTGAGCATTTGCTGCGAAATGCGATTTCTCATGGCATTGAAGAACAAGGGCAACGAGTTCATGTCAATAAAGCCAAAGAAGGTGAAGTTTCTATTCAAGTTAAAAGAGAAGGTGCAGAGATCATAATCAAAGTGACCGATGATGGCGCTGGAATTGAACCCAGTAAAGTCAAACAGAAAGGATTGGAATTAGGTTTGATCAGTGAAGATAAAGAACTTCCAGACCATGAACTTATCAATTTAATTTTAACGCCAGGATTTAGTACTGCTGGCACCGTTTCACAAGTCTCAGGACGTGGTGTGGGAATGGACGTCGTTGCAAGTGAATTAAAACAATTAGGTGGCTCACTGCAAATCGATTCTGCTTTAGGTCAAGGCACAACGTTTATTATTCGAATCCCGATTACATTAGCCATCACGCAGGCATTATTGGTTCGATGTGGAAATGATATTTTTGCAGTGCCATTGGTAAACGTTGAAGGTGTAGTTCGATTATCAGCGCACGAGTTAAAACAAAAATATGCAGAAAAAAGTGCAAGCTATCACTATGCGGATAAAGAATATCGATTAAATCATTTAGGAAGCTTGCTGGGTGTATGCAGTCCGCAATTAGATGGCGCAGATAAAATGTTCCCAGTTTTACTTGTACGTTCAGGTGACTCGCGTTTAGCGATACATGTAGAAAGTACTTTAGGTAATCGTGAAATTGTGATTAAACCATTAGCCTCTCAGTTAAGCAGATTACCTGCTGTTTCTGGTGCTACCATCTTGGGTGATGGAGAAGTAGTACTAATTTTAGATATGCAGGGCTTAATTCGACTAGATTCATTTGAGCATCTCAAGTCTGTTGCACAGTCAGCTGAGAAAAGCGCTAGTGGAGTATTGTCAACCATACTGGTGGTGGATGATTCAATAACTATTCGCAAGGTTACAACCAGATTCTTAGAACGAAATGACTATGCCGTAGTAACTGCTAAAGATGGTGTAGATGCGATGCAAAAACTTCAAGAGTTTACACCTACGTTAATTCTTTTAGATATAGAAATGCCTCGCATGGATGGTTACGAGTTAGCGACACATGTGAAAAACAATGCTCGCTTACAAGAAATTCCGATTATTATGATTACATCTCGAACAGGGGAAAAGCACAGACAACGAGCGTTAGATATTGGTGTTCAAAAGTACTTAGGAAAACCTTACAACGAAGCTGAGTTATTAGAAAACATTAAAACGGTGTTACACTAAAAATGTCACTCGCAAACCCATCCATAGACAACAATAATTACTCAACGCTCAGTTGCGTGCTTTTGCCATTGTATGGATTTGATATTTTGTTACCTAAGAGTTTGGTAAAAGAAGTTGTCTACAAACCTTATGTGACAAACTATGAAGGAGATGATGATTGGCTGATAGGCGACATTACCTGGCAGGATATTGCGTTGCCTTTAATTTCATTTGAACAACTCAGTAACCAACAACGTAACGCTAGATCCACGCATCAACGCGCTGTAATTTGCCACGTGCTGGATCATGCCGAATGCTTTCCAAATTATGCAATTGAAGTTCAATCTATGCCACGACCACTTATTCTAGATAGTCGAGCATTACAACCTCATGAAGGGATGCTTAGCAAACATTCCGAAGTTATTTCGCACTATGTGAAAATTGGTAGTAAAGAACTAGGAATACCCAATTTCGAAATTTTGGAATCCATGCTCGTATCTCGTGCAGAATAATTAATTTTGCATAATTTAGCCCCAGAGTAATTGTACGCTATGCACTGCGAGTAATGCTGCAGTTTCCGTGCGCAGTACATGTGAACCCAAGTGTACTTTTTGATAACCTAAAGCTTCACAATCATTTACCTCACTACTACTAAATCCGCCTTCAGGTCCAACCAGTAGTTTAATCAGCTGTTCATTCTGAAATTCTGCATTTTTAATAGATGTATCAGATTCTGCATCAAATAGTAAACCGCATTCTTTTTCATGCAATTTTTCAAGTGACGAAATATCTATGTAAGAGTGCAATACTGGAATTTGGGCTCTTCCGCATTGTTCGCACGCATTAACAACAATTCTATTCCAATGATGCAATTTTTTATCGTTACTTGATACCTTTGCAACCGTATGTTGGGTGGCGATTGGTTGAATTTCTGATACGCCTGCCTCAACTGCCTTTTGTATGGCATAGTCCATGTGAATATTTTTAGAGATTCCAAGCAAAAGCATTGTTTTAATTTTTGATTCATTAACTATTTTGGTTTGGCTAATTATTTTTACATGCACCTGTTTTTTAGTAAATTCTTGAATTTCACAGGCATAGTCGAAGCCATTCCCATTAAATAAAATTAACTTGGAATGTTTGTTGGCACGCAGCACATTCACCAGATGATGACGTTGCTCATCTTCTATAAAAAGTTCAGTTTGTAGGTTGAGTTCTTGGGGAATGTAAAGCCGAATTCTTCGCATTTGGTACGCAAAGAATACTATCAACTAAACATTAAATTAATACCGATAATAATCAGGTTTAAATGGTCCATCAACATCTACACCAATATAATCAGCTTGCTCCTTAGAAAGCAGGGTAAGTTTGGCGCCAATTTTGTCTAAATGCAGTCTTGCGACTTCTTCATCCAATGTTTTAGGCAGCACATAAACTTTATTTTCATAATTTGCAGAGTTTTTCCATAATTCCATTTGCGCCAACACTTGGTTTGTAAATGAGTTTGACATAACGAAACTTGGGTGACCGGTTGCACACCCTAGATTTACCAAGCGTCCTTCAGCTAACAAGATTATTCTTTTACCATCAGGAAAAATTATATGATCGACTTGAGGCTTAATATTCTCCCATTGATACTGCTTTAAACTTGCAACATCAATTTCATTGTCAAAGTGACCAATATTGCAAACAATGGCTTGATCTTTCATTGCTTGCAAATGTTCATGTGTAATCACGTTGTAGTTACCTGTTGCGGTGACGAAGATATCTACTTCTGAAACAACATCCTCAACTCGAACCACACGATACCCTGCCATTGAAGCTTGTAGTGCACAAATTGGATCAATTTCCGTGACTAATACATTGGCGCCTAGACTACGTAAAGATTGCGCACTGCCTTTACCCACATCTCCAAAGCCAAACACCACTGCCGTTTTCCCGGCCACCATTACGTCTGTTGCACGTTTAATTCCGTCTACTAAAGATTCACGACAGCCATATAAATTATCAAACTTGGATTTAGTGACTGAGTCATTAACATTGAAAGCGGGTACTTTGAGTTCGCCTGTTTTTTGCATCTCATGTAATCGATGTACACCCGTTGTTGTTTCTTCCGACAAGCCTTTAACATCTTTTAGTAATTCTGGAAACTTTTCGTGCATCACTTTAGTTAGATCACCACCATCATCCAAAATCATGTTCGGTGTCCATCCATCAGGTCCATGAATGGTTTGTTCGATGCACCATTCATATTCATCTTCTGTTTCACCTTTCCAGGCAAATACTGGAATGCCACGTACCGCAATAGCTGCAGCCGCATGATCTTGCGTAGAAAAAATATTACAAGATGACCAGCGAATTTCTGCGCCTAGCTCTATTAAGGTTTCAATGAGAACTGCTGTTTGAATTGTCATATGTAAACAACCAACAACCCTGGCGCCACGTAAGGGTTTTTCATTGCCATATTTTTCGCGTAACGCCATTAGGCCTGGCATTTCGGTTTCCGCAATGGCGATTTCCTTGCGCCCCCAGTCGGCTAACTTAATATCTGCAACTTTAAAATCTGGTTCCATAGTTTTGGCGGGCTGTATACTCATTGATGCAATGCTCCTTCAGCAAATAATTCTTACATTACGATGCAAGATTTTTTAATTCATCTATTTTATCAGTTCGTTCCCAATGAAAACTATCTTCATCGCGACCAAAATGTCCATAAGATGCAGTGGATTGATAGATAGGGTGCAATAAATCCAGCATGGTAACTATCCCATAGGGGCGAAGATCAAAAACACTTTGCACTATTTTTTCTATTTTAGAATCTTCTATCGATCCTGTTCCAAATGTATCAATTGAAACAGAAGTGGGTTGTGCAATGCCGATTGCATATGAGATTTGGATTTCACAACGATCAGCTAAACCAGCTGCAACTACATTTTTTGCTACATAGCGTCCAGCATAGGCTGCAGAACGGTCCACTTTAGATGGATCTTTTCCTGAAAATGCTCCACCTCCATGGCGTGCCATACCACCGTAAGTATCCACAATTATTTTTCGTCCAGTTAAGCCACAGTCACCAACCGGGCCACCAATTTCGAATTTCCCTGTAGGGTTAATGTGATACTTGGTTTCATTGGTTAACCATTTTTCAGGTAAGGTAGGTTTAATAATGTGCTCCATGACTGCTTCATGTAAATCTTTTTGAGTTACATCAGGGTCATGCTGTGTAGAAAGCACAACTGCATTGATACAAGTTGGCTTGCCATCTTCATATACAAAGGTAATTTGACTTTTAGCATCTGGACGTAGCCAAGATAATTCACCGGCTCTTCGAACTTTAGATTGTTTTTGTACCAATCGATGTGCGTAAGTAATCGGCGCAGGCATTAATACATCGGTTTCATTGGAAGCGTAACCAAACATCATGCCTTGATCACCGGCACCTTGATCTTCTTTAGATGCACGATCTACACCCTGTGCTATGTCTGGAGATTGTTTGCCTAAAGCATTAATTACCGCACAATTATGGCCGTCAAATCCAACATCAGAATTGTCGTAACCAATTTCGTTTACGACATTACGTACAACTTGTTCGTATTCAATTTGTGCAGTAGTTGTAATCTCTCCAGCTAAAACTACCATTCCTGTTTTAACCAAAGTCTCACAAGCCACACGAGCATTTGTATCTTGTTTTAGTATGGTATCTAAAATTGAATCAGAAATTTGATCACACATCTTGTCCGGATGACCTTCAGATACAGATTCGGAAGTGAAAACACGGGTGGTTGGCATCAGTAATTCCTTAGTGCAAATCGGCTAGAGTATTTAGCTTAACTTAAATTATGTGATTGTAATTACAAAGTGCGGTATTGTACGCATTAAAATTGTTAAATACATAAAGTTAATAACTATGGTAGAAACTGCTTCACAAATGATCCCACTGGGTACAATTGCCCCTGAATTTAGTTTGCCGGATACGGTCTCAGGTAATTCAATTTCATTGCAAGCGATTAAAGGAGAAATTGCTACCGTAATCATGTTCATTTGCAATCACTGTCCATTTGTTAAACATATTCAGGATCAACTTACTCTGCTAGGCCAAGATTTTCACGGAGAACAAATTTCGATGGCTGCGATCAGCTCTAATGATGTTGAACACTACCCAGATGATTCACCAGATAAAATGAAACAGCTAGCGGTTTCGCAAGGTTATGTGTTTCCCTACTTATATGATGAATCGCAAGAAGTAGCAAAAGCTTATCAGGCTGCATGTACACCCGAATTCTATATTTTCGATAAGGGTCTGAAGTGCGTCTACCGTGGACAGTTGGATGATTCAAGACCTGGAAATGATATTCCTGTGACAGGACAAAATATTCGCTCAGCACTGGAAGCAATGCTCAAAAACCAGCCTGTGAATCCAGATCAAAAGCCCAGTATGGGTTGCAATATTAAGTGGAAGTCTGAATAAGTTTAATTTAATTGCAAATCCGTGTATTCGTGAATATTTATAACTTATTGAAAACTATATAAAAATTTAATGTTCAATAGGATTAAAGTGTTATTCGGTATAAATTCCCATTTATTCTTTAAAATCAACTACATATCATAGTCCATACCACTCACCTTTGATCGAATAATACCTCAGTTAAGTCGGAATCTGTCCTGTATACCCTTAGTTTTTTAGCTCTAAACCTCTAAAATCTATGTATAGGGTCACACCATCTAGATGGGTTGCGTGTAAGTATTTGTTTTAAAATTCAGTAAATTACAGCTGTCGTCTTAGCTCAATTTGAGCTACTGTCTTTGCTGAGGAATTAATTCTGTAGCTTAGTTCTCTGCTAAGTGCATTGAGTACCTATACGCCATTGAAAAGTGATTATTGCCAGCAAACACTTATTCAATCGTGAAATGGATTTACTCGCAAAAGTTATAGGAAATAACTCTGTTTAGTGCACTGCAAAAATTAGTATTTCAAAAGATGCGCAAATACGTATCAGTAGTTGCCTATGCATTTTTAGTTTTTGTTTTATTTCATCCTGCTACTGCTGAAGCAGTTTTTTCCAACCCATTAAATAACACCGCTACTATCTCCGTACCAGCTGGTGTTACCGATACAGATAACACAAATGATAATGCAACCGATAGCAATACCCTAAGTCTACTCGTTGAATTAAGTACTTCAGCCGCAAGTGATCTCGAAGATTCTGGCGGGAATCTTCCAACTTTACTTGTACTCGGAAATGTTACAGCTGCAGCAAGTGTTGATGTAACGGTTACTGGGGGCACAGCTACGGCGGGCACGGATTTTACCAACACAGCAACTGTTACAATTCCGGTGGGCAATTATTTAGCACCTACTGCGATTGCAATTAATTTGTCAATTACGGCCGATACCGATCCTGAAGCAAACGAGACCATAGAGTTAACGCTCGCAAATCCATCTGCTGGTCTGTCTATTAACGATGCCGACCAAGATAACAGTACACAAAGCACGCACACTTATACAATTTTAAATGACGACAACGCCAACATCAGTATCGCGTCACATCATCGATACTGATGTTGGCGTTGTCGTCATTGGTAATCGTGCCTAAGCCTTGGTTGTCCGCGAACACCGCCGACCCGCTGTTGCCCGCGTTTAAGCTTAAGTCGACAGTAAAGGTTTCATCCGCTTCCGGGGTGGTGTCACCATTCACACTCACGGTGATCTGTTGCGTCAAGGTCGCAGTACCCGCTAGGAAGGTTAAGGTGCCGGCGTTCGTCGTGTAGTCACCCGGTTGTACTGCGGTGCCATCGGTGGTGGTGAAGTCGATGAGGATGTCATCATCCGGATCACTCGCATCTAAACTCACGGTGAAGATGAAGTCGGTGGTGCCGGCATTGCCTTCGGCGAGCGTCACATCATCGATACTGATGTTGGCGTTGTCGTCATTGGTAATCGTGCCTAAGCCTTGGTTGTCCGCGAACACCGCCGACCCGCTGTTGCCCGCGTTTAAGCTTAAGTCGACAGTAAAGGTTTCATCCGCTTCCGGGGTGGTGTCACCATTCACACTCACGGTGATCTGTTGCGTCAAGGTCGCAGTACCCGCTAGGAAGGTTAAGGTGCCGGCGTTCGTCGTGTAGTCACCCGGTTGTACTGCGGTGCCATCGGTGGTGGTGAAGTCGATGAGGATGTCATCATCCGGATCACTCGCATCTAAACTCACGGTGAAGATGAAGTCGGTGGTGCCGGCATTGCCTTCGGCGAGCGTCACATCATCGATACTGATGTTGGCGTTGTCGTCATTGGTAATCGTGCCTAAGCCTTGGTTGTCCGCGAACACCGCCGACCCGCTGTTGCCCGCGTTTAAGCTTAAGTCGACAGTAAAGGTTTCATCCGCTTCCGGGGTGGTGTCACCATTCACACTCACGGTGATCTGTTGCGTCAAGGTCGCAGTACCCGCTAGGAAGGTTAAGGTGCCGGCGTTCGTCGTGTAGTCACCCGGTTGTACTGCGGTGCCATCGGTGGTGGTGAAGTCGATGAGGATGTCATCATCCGGATCACTCGCATCTAAACTCACGGTGAAGATGAAGTCGGTGGTGCCGGCATTGCCTTCGGCGAGCGTCACATCATCGATACTGATGTTGGCGTTGTCGTCATTGGTAATCGTGCCTAAGCCTTGGTTGTCCGCGAACACCGCCGACCCGCTGTTGCCCGCGTTTAAGCTTAAGTCGACAGTAAAGGTTTCATCCGCTTCCGGGGTGGTGTCACCATTCACACTCACGGTGATCTGTTGCGTCAAGGTCGCAGTACCCGCTAGGAAGGTTAAGGTGCCGGCGTTCGTCGTGTAGTCACCCGGTTGTACTGCGGTGCCATCGGTGGTGGTGAAGTCGATGAGGATGTCATCATCCGGATCACTCGCATCTAAACTCACGGTGAAGATGAAGTCGGTGGTGCCGGCATTGCCTTCGGCGAGCGTCACATCATCGATACTGATGTTGGCGTTGTCGTCATTGGTAATCGTGCCTAAGCCTTGGTTGTCCGCGAACACCGCCGACCCGCTGTTGCCCGCGTTTAAGCTTAAGTCGACAGTAAAGGTTTCATCCGCTTCCGGGGTGGTGTCACCATTCACACTCACGGTGATCTGTTGCGTCAAGGTCGCAGTACCCGCTAGGAAGGTTAAGGTGCCGGCGTTCGTCGTGTAGTCACCCGGTTGTACTGCGGTGCCATCGGTGGTGGTGAAGTCGATGAGGATGTCATCATCCGGATCACTCGCATCTAAACTCACGGTGAAGATGAAGTCGGTGGTGCCGGCATTGCCTTCGGCGAGCGTCACATCATCGATACTGATGTTGGCGTTGTCGTCATTGGTAATCGTGCCTAAGCCTTGGTTGTCCGCGAACACCGCCGACCCGCTGTTGCCCGCGTTTAAGCTTAAGTCGACAGTAAAGGTTTCATCCGCTTCCGGGGTGGTGTCACCATTCACACTCACGGTGATCTGTTGCGTCAAGGTCGCAGTACCCGCTAGGAAGGTTAAGGTGCCGGCGTTCGTCGTGTAGTCACCCGGTTGTACTGCGGTGCCATCGGTGGTGGTGAAGTCGATGAGGATGTCATCATCCGGATCACTCGCATCTAAACTCACGGTGAAGATGAAGTCGGTGGTGCCGGCATTGCCTTCGGCGAGCGTCACATCATCGATACTGATGTTGGCGTTGTCGTCATTGGTAATCGTGCCTAAGCCTTGGTTGTCCGCGAACACCGCCGACCCGCTGTTGCCCGCGTTTAAGCTTAAGTCGACAGTAAAGGTTTCATCCGCTTCCGGGGTGGTGTCACCATTCACACTCACGGTGATCTGTTGCGTCAAGGTCGCAGTACCCGCTAGGAAGGTTAAGGTGCCGGCGTTCGTCGTGTAGTCACCCGGTTGTACTGCGGTGCCATCGGTGGTGGTGAAGTCGATGAGGATGTCATCATCCGGATCACTCGCATCTAAACTCACGGTGAAGATGAAGTCGGTGGTGCCGGCATTGCCTTCGGCGAGCGTCACATCATCGATACTGATGTTGGCGTTGTCGTCATTGGTAATCGTGCCTAAGCCTTGGTTGTCCGCGAACACCGCCGACCCGCTGTTGCCCGCGTTTAAGCTTAAGTCGACAGTAAAGGTTTCATCCGCTTCCGGGGTGGTGTCACCATTCACACTCACGGTGATCTGTTGCGTCAAGGTCGCAGTACCCGCTAGGAAGGTTAAGGTGCCGGCGTTCGTCGTGTAGTCACCCGGTTGTACTGCGGTGCCATCGGTGGTGGTGAAGTCGATGAGGATGTCATCATCCGGATCACTCGCATCTAAACTCACGGTGAAGATGAAGTCGGTGGTGCCGGCATTGCCTTCGGCGAGCGTCACATCATCGATACTGATGTTGGCGTTGTCGTCATTGGTAATCGTGCCTAAGCCTTGGTTGTCCGCGAACACCGCCGACCCGCTGTTGCCCGCGTTTAAGCTTAAGTCGACAGTAAAGGTTTCATCCGCTTCCGGGGTGGTGTCACCATTCACACTCACGGTGATCTGTTGCGTCAAGGTCGCAGTACCCGCTAGGAAGGTTAAGGTGCCGGCGTTCGTCGTGTAGTCACCCGGTTGTACTGCGGTGCCATCGGTGGTGGTGAAGTCGATGAGGATGTCATCATCCGGATCACTCGCATCTAAACTCACGGTGAAGATGAAGTCGGTGGTGCCGGCATTGCCTTCGGCGAGCGTCACATCATCGATACTGATGTTGGCGTTGTCGTCATTGGTAATCGTGCCTAAGCCTTGGTTGTCCGCGAACACCGCCGACCCGCTGTTGCCCGCGTTTAAGCTTAAGTCGACAGTAAAGGTTTCATCCGCTTCCGGGGTGGTGTCACCATTCACACTCACGGTGATCTGTTGCGTCAAGGTCGCAGTACCCGCTAGGAAGGTTAAGGTGCCGGCGTTCGTCGTGTAGTCACCCGGTTGTACTGCGGTGCCATCGGTGGTGGTGAAGTCGATGAGGATGTCATCATCCGGATCACTCGCATCTAAACTCACGGTGAAGATGAAGTCGGTGGTGCCGGCATTGCCTTCGGCGAGCGTCACATCATCGATACTGATGTTGGCGTTGTCGTCATTGGTAATCGTGCCTAAGCCTTGGTTGTCCGCGAACACCGCCGACCCGCTGTTGCCCGCGTTTAAGCTTAAGTCGACAGTAAAGGTTTCATCCGCTTCCGGGGTGGTGTCACCATTCACACTCACGGTGATCTGTTGCGTCAAGGTCGCAGTACCCGCTAGGAAGGTTAAGGTGCCGGCGTTCGTCGTGTAGTCACCCGGTTGTACTGCGGTGCCATCGGTGGTGGTGAAGTCGATGAGGATGTCATCATCCGGATCACTCGCATCTAAACTCACGGTGAAGATGAAGTCGGTGGTGCCGGCATTGCCTTCGGCGAGCGTCACATCATCGATACTGATGTTGGCGTTGTCGTCATTGGTAATCGTGCCTAAGCCTTGGTTGTCCGCGAACACCGCCGACCCGCTGTTGCCCGCGTTTAAGCTTAAGTCGACAGTAAAGGTTTCATCCGCTTCCGGGGTGGTGTCACCATTCACACTCACGGTGATCTGTTGCGTCAAGGTCGCAGTACCCGCTAGGAAGGTTAAGGTGCCGGCGTTCGTCGTGTAGTCACCCGGTTGTACTGCGGTGCCATCGGTGGTGGTGAAGTCGATGAGGATGTCATCATCCGGATCACTCGCATCTAAACTCACGGTGAAGATGAAGTCGGTGGTGCCGGCATTGCCTTCGGCGAGCGTCACATCATCGATACTGATGTTGGCGTTGTCGTCATTGGTAATCGTGCCTAAGCCTTGGTTGTCCGCGAACACCGCCGACCCGCTGTTGCCCGCGTTTAAGCTTAAGTCGACAGTAAAGGTTTCATCCGCTTCCGGGGTGGTGTCACCATTCACACTCACGGTGATCTGTTGCGTCAAGGTCGCAGTACCCGCTAGGAAGGTTAAGGTGCCGGCGTTCGTCGTGTAGTCACCCGGTTGTACTGCGGTGCCATCGGTGGTGGTGAAGTCGATGAGGATGTCATCATCCGGATCACTCGCATCTAAACTCACGGTGAAGATGAAGTCGGTGGTGCCGGCATTGCCTTCGGCGAGCGTCACATCATCGATACTGATGTTGGCGTTGTCGTCATTGGTAATCGTGCCTAAGCCTTGGTTGTCCGCGAACACCGCCGACCCGCTGTTGCCCGCGTTTAAGCTTAAGTCGACAGTAAAGGTTTCATCCGCTTCCGGGGTGGTGTCACCATTCACACTCACGGTGATCTGTTGCGTCAAGGTCGCAGTACCCGCTAGGAAGGTTAAGGTGCCGGCGTTCGTCGTGTAGTCACCCGGTTGTACTGCGGTGCCATCGGTGGTGGTGAAGTCGATGAGGATGTCATCATCCGGATCACTCGCATCTAAACTCACGGTGAAGATGAAGTCGGTGGTGCCGGCATTGCCTTCGGCGAGCGTCACATCATCGATACTGATGTTGGCGTTGTCGTCATTGGTAATCGTGCCTAAGCCTTGGTTGTCCGCGAACACCGCCGACCCGCTGTTGCCCGCGTTTAAGCTTAAGTCGACAGTAAAGGTTTCATCCGCTTCCGGGGTGGTGTCACCATTCACACTCACGGTGATCTGTTGCGTCAAGGTCGCAGTACCCGCTAGGAAGGTTAAGGTGCCGGCGTTCGTCGTGTAGTCACCCGGTTGTACTGCGGTGCCATCGGTGGTGGTGAAGTCGATGAGGATGTCATCATCCGGATCACTCGCATCTAAACTCACGGTGAAGATGAAGTCGGTGGTGCCGGCATTGCCTTCGGCGAGCGTCACATCATCGATACTGATGTTGGCGTTGTCGTCATTGGTAATCGTGCCTAAGCCTTGGTTGTCCGCGAACACCGCCGACCCGCTGTTGCCCGCGTTTAAGCTTAAGTCGACAGTAAAGGTTTCATCCGCTTCCGGGGTGGTGTCACCATTCACACTCACGGTGATCTGTTGCGTCAAGGTCGCAGTACCCGCTAGGAAGGTTAAGGTGCCGGCGTTCGTCGTGTAGTCACCCGGTTGTACTGCGGTGCCATCGGTGGTGGTGAAGTCGATGAGGATGTCATCATCCGGATCACTCGCATCTAAACTCACGGTGAAGATGAAGTCGGTGGTGCCGGCATTGCCTTCGGCGAGCGTCACATCATCGATACTGATGTTGGCGTTGTCGTCATTGGTAATCGTGCCTAAGCCTTGGTTGTCCGCGAACACCGCCGACCCGCTGTTGCCCGCGTTTAAGCTTAAGTCGACAGTAAAGGTTTCATCCGCTTCCGGGGTGGTGTCACCATTCACACTCACGGTGATCTGTTGCGTCAAGGTCGCAGTACCCGCTAGGAAGGTTAAGGTGCCGGCGTTCGTCGTGTAGTCACCCGGTTGTACTGCGGTGCCATCGGTGGTGGTGAAGTCGATGAGGATGTCATCATCCGGATCACTCGCATCTAAACTCACGGTGAAGATGAAGTCGGTGGTGCCGGCATTGCCTTCGGCGAGCGTCACATCATCGATACTGATGTTGGCGTTGTCGTCATTGGTAATCGTGCCTAAGCCTTGGTTGTCCGCGAACACCGCCGACCCGCTGTTGCCCGCGTTTAAGCTTAAGTCGACAGTAAAGGTTTCATCCGCTTCCGGGGTGGTGTCACCATTCACACTCACGGTGATCTGTTGCGTCAAGGTCGCAGTACCCGCTAGGAAGGTTAAGGTGCCGGCGTTCGTCGTGTAGTCACCCGGTTGTACTGCGGTGCCATCGGTGGTGGTGAAGTCGATGAGGATGTCATCATCCGGATCACTCGCATCTAAACTCACGGTGAAGATGAAGTCGGTGGTGCCGGCATTGCCTTCGGCGAGCGTCACATCATCGATACTGATGTTGGCGTTGTCGTCATTGGTAATCGTGCCTAAGCCTTGGTTGTCCGCGAACACCGCCGACCCGCTGTTGCCCGCGTTTAAGCTTAAGTCGACAGTAAAGGTTTCATCCGCTTCCGGGGTGGTGTCACCATTCACACTCACGGTGATCTGTTGCGTCAAGGTCGCAGTACCCGCTAGGAAGGTTAAGGTGCCGGCGTTCGTCGTGTAGTCACCCGGTTGTACTGCGGTGCCATCGGTGGTGGTGAAGTCGATGAGGATGTCATCATCCGGATCACTCGCATCTAAACTCACGGTGAAGATGAAGTCGGTGGTGCCGGCATTGCCTTCGGCGAGCGTCACATCATCGATACTGATGTTGGCGTTGTCGTCATTGGTAATCGTGCCTAAGCCTTGGTTGTCCGCGAACACCGCCGACCCGCTGTTGCCCGCGTTTAAGCTTAAGTCGACAGTAAAGGTTTCATCCGCTTCCGGGGTGGTGTCACCATTCACACTCACGGTGATCTGTTGCGTCAAGGTCGCAGTACCCGCTAGGAAGGTTAAGGTGCCGGCGTTCGTCGTGTAGTCACCCGGTTGTACTGCGGTGCCATCGGTGGTGGTGAAGTCGATGAGGATGTCATCATCCGGATCACTCGCATCTAAACTCACGGTGAAGATGAAGTCGGTGGTGCCGGCATTGCCTTCGGCGAGCGTCACATCATCGATACTGATGTTGGCGTTGTCGTCATTGGTAATCGTGCCTAAGCCTTGGTTGTCCGCGAACACCGCCGACCCGCTGTTGCCCGCGTTTAAGCTTAAGTCGACAGTAAAGGTTTCATCCGCTTCCGGGGTGGTGTCACCATTCACACTCACGGTGATCTGTTGCGTCAAGGTCGCAGTACCCGCTAGGAAGGTTAAGGTGCCGGCGTTCGTCGTGTAGTCACCCGGTTGTACTGCGGTGCCATCGGTGGTGGTGAAGTCGATGAGGATGTCATCATCCGGATCACTCGCATCTAAACTCACGGTGAAGATGAAGTCGGTGGTGCCGGCATTGCCTTCGGCGAGCGTCACATCATCGATACTGATGTTGGCGTTGTCGTCATTGGTAATCGTGCCTAAGCCTTGGTTGTCCGCGAACACCGCCGACCCGCTGTTGCCCGCGTTTAAGCTTAAGTCGACAGTAAAGGTTTCATCCGCTTCCGGGGTGGTGTCACCATTCACACTCACGGTGATCTGTTGCGTCAAGGTCGCAGTACCCGCTAGGAAGGTTAAGGTGCCGGCGTTCGTCGTGTAGTCACCCGGTTGTACTGCGGTGCCATCGGTGGTGGTGAAGTCGATGAGGATGTCATCATCCGGATCACTCGCATCTAAACTCACGGTGAAGATGAAGTCGGTGGTGCCGGCATTGCCTTCGGCGAGCGTCACATCATCGATACTGATGTTGGCGTTGTCGTCATTGGTAATCGTGCCTAAGCCTTGGTTGTCCGCGAACACCGCCGACCCGCTGTTGCCCGCGTTTAAGCTTAAGTCGACAGTAAAGGTTTCATCCGCTTCCGGGGTGGTGTCACCATTCACACTCACGGTGATCTGTTGCGTCAAGGTCGCAGTACCCGCTAGGAAGGTTAAGGTGCCGGCGTTCGTCGTGTAGTCACCCGGTTGTACTGCGGTGCCATCGGTGGTGGTGAAGTCGATGAGGATGTCATCATCCGGATCACTCGCATCTAAACTCACGGTGAAGATGAAGTCGGTGGTGCCGGCATTGCCTTCGGCGAGCGTCACATCATCGATACTGATGTTGGCGTTGTCGTCATTGGTAATCGTGCCTAAGCCTTGGTTGTCCGCGAACACCGCCGACCCGCTGTTGCCCGCGTTTAAGCTTAAGTCGACAGTAAAGGTTTCATCCGCTTCCGGGGTGGTGTCACCATTCACACTCACGGTGATCTGTTGCGTCAAGGTCGCAGTACCCGCTAGGAAGGTTAAGGTGCCGGCGTTCGTCGTGTAGTCACCCGGTTGTACTGCGGTGCCATCGGTGGTGGTGAAGTCGATGAGGATGTCATCATCCGGATCACTCGCATCTAAACTCACGGTGAAGATGAAGTCGGTGGTGCCGGCATTGCCTTCGGCGAGATGATGTGACGCTCGCCGAAGGCAATGCCGGCACCACCGACTTCATCTTCACCGTGAGTTTAGATGCGAGTGATCCGGATGATGACATCCTCATCGACTTCACCACCACCGATGGCACCGCAGTACAACCGGGTGACTACACGACGAACGCCGGCACCTTAACCTTCCTAGCGGGTACTGCGACCTTGACGCAACAGATCACCGTGAGTGTGAATGGTGACACCACCCCGGAAGCGGATGAAACCTTTACTGTCGACTTAAGCTTAAACGCGGGCAACAGCGGGTCGGCGGTGTTCGCGGACAACCAAGGCTTAGGCACGATTACCAATGACGACAACGCCAACATCAGTATCGATGATGTGACGCTCGCCGAAGGCAATGCCGGCACCACCGACTTCATCTTCACCGTGAGTTTAGATGCGAGTGATCCGGATGATGACATCCTCATCGACTTCACCACCACCGATGGCACCGCAGTACAACCGGGTGACTACACGACGAACGCCGGCACCTTAACCTTCCTAGCGGGTACTGCGACCTTGACGCAACAGATCACCGTGAGTGTGAATGGTGACACCACCCCGGAAGCGGATGAAACCTTTACTGTCGACTTAAGCTTAAACGCGGGCAACAGCGGGTCGGCGGTGTTCGCGGACAACCAAGGCTTAGGCACGATTACCAATGACGACAACGCCAACATCAGTATCGATGATGTGACGCTCGCCGAAGGCAATGCCGGCACCACCGACTTCATCTTCACCGTGAGTTTAGATGCGAGTGATCCGGATGATGACATCCTCATCGACTTCACCACCACCGATGGCACCGCAGTACAACCGGGTGACTACACGACGAACGCCGGCACCTTAACCTTCCTAGCGGGTACTGCGACCTTGACGCAACAGATCACCGTGAGTGTGAATGGTGACACCACCCCGGAAGCGGATGAAACCTTTACTGTCGACTTAAGCTTAAACGCGGGCAACAGCGGGTCGGCGGTGTTCGCGGACAACCAAGGCTTAGGCACGATTACCAATGACGATGCAGCATCAGTGACTATAGAAGATGTAACTGTTACGGAAGGCGTAGGCTTATTGTTTACTGTTACATTGGATAACGCAGTGGGTGTAGCATTTTCTGTAGATGTAAACTTTACCGATGTGACAGCAACCGGTGGAGCACCACCACTCGTTGCACCAGAAGATTACGATAATACACCGGTTACTTTAAATTTTGTGGGTAACGCAGGTGAGACACAACAATTTACAGTAGCGACATTAGATGATGCCGTTATTGAAGTAGCAGAAACATTTACCGTTACTTTAACGTCAAGTAATGCATTAATCGACGATACAGATATTGCAACAGGTACCATCAATGATAATGATTCATTTATTAGTATCAATGATGTTACTTTGCTAGAAGGTAATGCCGGGCTTACTGCATACCAATTTACTGTCAGTGTAGATGGTGGCGGTAATGCACTATCTGATATTGATTTCGTATTTGAAACCGCAGATGGCACTGCAACACTTGCTGATAATGATTATGTTCAAGTTATAGGTGGTGCAGGAACCATTACTGCAGGCACATCTTCTACCACGATCACTGTCAATGTGAATGGTGATACTACGGTAGAACCTAATGAAACCTTCTTAGTTAATTTAAGTGCACCGGTTAATGCAAGTATTAATGATGGTCAAGGCGTTGGAACCATTAATAATGATGACGGTGATGTCATTAGTATTAATGATGTAACACTGGTTGAAGGTAATGCCGGACTTACCGCGTACCAATTTACCATCAGTGTAGATGGTGGTGGTAATGCGGCTAGTAATATTGATTTTAATTTCTCTACAGCCGATAACACGGCCACCGCAGTAGATAATGATTATGTTCCAGTTGTTGCAGGTGCAGGAACCATTACTGCGGGCACACCTTCTACTACAGTCACTGTAAATGTTAACGGGGATACGGTCGTTGAAGTTGATGAAACATTCTTTTTGAATGTAAGTGCACCGGTTAATGCAACGATTAATGATGGGCAAGGCTTAGGCACGATTACCAATGACGATAGTGCTTTCTTTACCATTGATGATGTCAATGTAGTAGAAGGAAATGCAGGAACTGTAGCTGCAAACTTTACCGTTACGTTGACTGGTAATGTTTCCGGTGGTGTAAGTGTTGATTATCAAACCGCAGACAATACGGCCACGGTTGCGGATAGTGATTATGTCGCAGCAGGTCCAACCACACTTAATTTTGTAGGAACTAGTGGCGAAACACAAAATGTTGCAATCACAGTTAACGGTGATGTAAATGTTGAACCAAATGAAACCTTCTTTGTTAACTTATTAAATATTTCGAATATTGTTGTTGCTGCAGATCCTGGAAATGATTTGCAAGGAATTGGAACCATTACCAATGATGACGGGGATGTCATTAGTATCAGTGATGTAAGCATTGCAGAGGGTGATGCTGGTGCAACAAACTTTATCTTTACCGTAAGTATTGATGGTGGTGGGAATGCAGCCAACAATATTACATTTAACTACGACACATTAGATGATACGGCTACCGTAGCTGATAATGACTATGCACCGGTCGTTGCAGGTGTTGGAAACATTGCTATTGGTACACCATCAACTAATATTACTGTTGTCGTAAATGGCGACACGGTAATTGAACCAAATGAAAACTTCTTAGTTGATTTGAGTAATGCAGTCAATGCATCAATTAATGATTCACAAGCACAAGCAACTATTTCTAACGATGATATCGATAGCGATGGTGATGGAGCTTCTGATGGTTTAGAAGGTACAGCTGCCGATCGTGATGGTGATGGAATTTTAAATCACCAAGACTTTGACCCCACAGGTTATTTCTATTGCACTGATAATGGCAACATTATTCCAGGTGGTTCGGTTACAGTAACGGGTCCAGGTGTAGTTACCTTATTTGATAATGGATCTTCTGGTTTCTATCGCTTTATCACCGATGGAACCTTGGGTGATTATGTAATTACAATTACACCACCACCGGGGGCCACACTAAGCCCGGTTCCTGCTGATTCAGGAACATTAGTCACTGCTGCTGTACCGGATCCGTTAGTAATTGGTTCAGGTGAGTTTGCATCATCAGGTGTGCTTGCTGACTTTACGGCAGCGGCAAATCCATATTTCACTACAATAAATTATAATGGCGCAGATCCTAGCTTTATCTTTAATAACAATATTCCACTCAGTAATTGTTTAGCTTTAAACAGCCAGATCTTGTTAACAAAGACTGCTGCACCTACGGAAGTGGTCATTGGTGATTTAGTTCAATACTCAGTAATTGCAGAAAACACAGCCGGCGTTGCATTTGCTGATTTAGATTTAGTCGACAATATTCCAGGTGGATTCTCTTATGTAGATGATTCTGCGCAGTTGTTACGACCAGGCTTGGATGGTGAATTCGATACTGCAGATGACATTGTTGAAACCGTTGTTGTAAGTGGTGGTGATCCAATAACCTTTAATGACATTGATCTTGCAGGGAATGAACGTGTGATGGTTCGTTACTATTTACGCGTAACATCAGGTGTGGTTGAAGGTGAATATACAAATACTGTTCAAGGCTTTAGCAATATTGGTGTAGGTGTTACCAATACTGCAAGTGCCACTGTAGTGGTTACTCAAGATCCTATTTTACAAAAGACGACCATTATCGGAAAAGTATTTAACGACCGTGATAGTGATGGTTGGCAAGACAGTGCACATGCAACCAAAGTGAAGATTAAGAGCGAGTATTTTGGTTGGGACAGTCATGCAATTGGAATTATAACAGGCCGCACTAGTGAATTAGATGCGCTTGAAGATCATTCTATTGAAGTGCGTATGCCAATTAATTTTGAAGGCGACAATAGTTTCCATGTTGTAACGGCTGAAGGCACCGTAATTAAAGTAGATAACAATGGTGAATTAGTAGAAGAGCATGTAGGTAAAAAAGCTAAAGGATTGACTGCACAAGATCTGGTTGTAACAACAGAACGGCAAGGCGATGAACTTGTAATTACGATTACCAACCACGGTATACATGAAATTGGTATTCCGGGTGTGCGTTTAGCCACAGTGGAAGGCTTGATTGTTGAAACGGATCAATATGGAAGATATCACTTAGCCGACATTGATGGCGGGCGTTGGGAACGCGGTCGAAACTTTATTATAAAAGTAGATCCAGCCACTTTACCTGACGACAGTGAATTCACTACAGAGAACCCCAGAGTGTTACGTATTACACAAGGTTTAATGAGTAAGTTTAATTTTGGTGTGAGACTACCGCCACAGAACGTTCCAACAGTGAAAACTGGTTATGGTGTTTCGAAACGCGTAGAGCGTGAACAAGAAGTGGTTGAAACTCATGAAATAAATGATGTGATTAACCCAATACACTACGGCTCAGGTGAGGCGCAAATTACCGAAGCACAATTGAAGAGACTGCAAGAAGTTATTAACGAACTTGAAGATAAGGAAAATGTGCGTGTAAGGATTGTTGGGCATTCAGATCCTGCATTATTATCGGATCAGTTAAAAGCCCTGTATGAAGATAATTATGGATTATCAATGGCGCGCGCCGAAGATGTTGCAGGGCAAATTCAGTCCGTATTAAAACTTGATGAAGATGAAATTGTAGTAGAGGGTAAAGGACCCGATATGCAAGTTGCATCGAATGTAACACCGTCCGGAATGGCTAGAAATCGTAGAGTAGAAGTACAAGTTCTTTACGATGAAAAAGTCGTTAAGAAAGTTATCGATGTTGATTATGTTCCGGTTGCAAATGCAGCTGTACATCGTAAGGTGGCATTACCAAATGGTGGCGCCATCTGGGCAGTGGAAGATCCTGCCATAATCGATCCAAGACTGAATGTTGCGGCTCTTGGAAGTGTGGTGTTAGAAAAGAACAAAATTAAGCAACCGGTATCATTCCAAATTTACAGTAACTACGCAGCATTTATCGATCGCTGGGAGATAGAAATTTACAGTGCAAATGATCGCGATCTAGTTACTCCGATCGATATTTTGTCGGGTAAAGTTATTAATCTTGCCGAAACCATCGAGTGGGATCCAAATTCCGTAGACATAAAATATTTCGAAATTGGGCAAAGCTTAACGTATGTATTAAAAGCCTATGATCAAGAAGGTCGTATGGATGAAACGGCACCGCAATCTCTGGCTGTGACTGAAGAAAATTTAAATAATCTTGAGTTGCGATTCGCGAGAGAACAAGAAGATCAAACCGAAGTAGCTAATTCGATTTACGGTGAGTCCAGCCTAATACGTCAAACCATTCCAATTAGTGGTTCTCGAGTACGTGTAAACGGTATCAATGTGGGTGAAGGTTATGCGCTTACCATTAATGGAGAAACGGTCGTATTAGATGAAGAAGGTAAGTTTGTTGTAGAGCAACACTTGCCAGTTGGTAAACATAAGATTGTGGTTAATGTCAGTGATGGCGCAAATCTTGATTTTGATCGTGAATTAGAAGTAGATGTTAGTGGCAAATACATGTTTATGGTGGGTATTGCGAATCTCACCGTAGGTGAAAATGATGTATCAGGTTCTGTTGAACCCTTAGGCGAAGATGATCATTTTGATGAAGAAGTGTTTGTCGATGGACGAGTAGCATTCTACTTAAAAGGAAAAGTAAAAGGTAAGTATTTAGTCACCGCACAATTGGATACTACCGAAGATGAATTACATAAATTACATGATCGTTTAGAGGAAGAAGATCCAACGGAAGTATTCCGCCGACTAGACCCAGATCAAACCTATGCTGTATATGGGGATGATTCCACAACTATCGATGATACCGATAGTCAAGGCGCGTTCTATGTTCGTGTAGATTGGGATAAGAGTCGAGCTCTGTGGGGTAACTACAATACCGATCTAACGGGTACTGAGTTTGCTCAATACAATAGAAGCTTATATGGCGCCAAACTTGAACACCGAAATGTTGATACCACCAGTTTTGGTGAGCACAAACATGAGATTCATGCATTTGCCAGTGAAGCACAAACGGCAGCGGCACATAATGAGTTTACGGCTACTGGTGGTTCACTATATTACTTACGTGACACAGATGTAGTTCAGGGTTCAGAGAAGATTTGGGTTGAAGTTCGACGCAGAGATACTGAACAAGTTGTAGAAAATATTACTCTTGAACATGGTCGTGATTACGACATTGATTATATTCAAGGGAGAATCATCCTTACGCGTCCACTAACGCAGGTTCAACTGGGCAGTGGTCCTGCCATTATTAAAACGACTCCGCTTGAGGGAGATGATGTATTTTTATTGGTCGATTACGAGTATCGACCCGATGCATTTTCTGCTGACGACATAACAACTGGTGGCCGAGGTAAAGCCTGGTTGGGTGAATATGTTGCTGTGGGCGGTACTTATGTCAATGAAGAGCGGGAAGGTACTGATTATGAGTTACACGGTGCCGATGTAACCTTGCGCGCCGGCAAGGGAACTTATGTAAAACTTGAATATGCAGAGTCTGATTCTTCACAGGCAAGCAATAGTTTTGCTTCAACCAATGGCGGTATTAGTTTTAATACTTTAAACACGAATGCACCAAGTGTTGATGGTGATGCGGTGGGCGTAGAAGCACGCGTTAATTTTGCTGAGATTTCAAATGATCAGGAAGGCTATATCACTGCATGGTGGAAAGATCGTGATGCAGGATTCTCTTCTACTGCACGATTGGATGATGGAATTGAAACAACGGACACAGGTTTTGAAGCGCTGTGGCAAGCAACAGAACATTTAGAGTTAGGCGCACGTGCAACACAATTAGATAAGAAAACTCAAAATGAATTTACAACCTTTAGTGTAATCGGAAATTATGACATTACCAATAAATTAAATATTGGTGCCGAAATAAGACACGAAGATGATGAAGACGATTCTGGATTTGGTTTAGATAGTGAAGCTACCTTAGGTGGAGCAGCTGTACGTTACAATTTGAATGAACAAACATCGGTGTTTGTAAGTGGTCAAACGGTTATTGATGATAAAGGCGATTACGAAGATAACGATTTGGTTACTGTGGGCATTGAAAAACAAGTCAGCGATACCTTGGCTCTGAAAGGTGAAGTCGCCACAGGTGATCGAGGTGATGCCGTAGTTGCAGGATTTGAGTATGACGTCACACCAAATCTAAATATTAGTTTAGATGCAGGTTTTGGTAGTGGTGCAGTCAATCAAGTAGGTACCAACTACACCACAGCAAATGGCTTGGAACTGTATGGAGGATATGCAGCGGATCCGGACCGTACCGATAGTGGTGAGAGCATGTTTACTTTCGGCACACGCAAACGATATGGAAATGGATTATCCATGTATTCAGAAAGTCAGTTTGGTGAAGGTGAGGAAGAACAAAGCATCGGTCGTACCTATGGATTAGATTTTGATTTATCCGATCAATGGAGATTATCTGCATCCATTCAAACCAATGATGTTGATCAAGATGCAGGAGATATTGATCGTCGAGCCGCAACGATTGGCGCAAGTTATAGAAGTGACGACTTACGATATTCTTCGGTGCTTGAATATCGCGTTGATGACAATGAAGTCTCAAACGTAGATGCCACACAATGGTTGACTACTAACATTATTGAATGGCAACAAAGTGAGAGTTTACGTTGGTTAGGCAAGCTTGATTTATCGACCACGCATAGCGAAGCGAACAAGAGCGATGAAGGGAAGTATGTTGAACTCGATTTAGGATTTGCTTATCGACCTGCATTTAATGATCGTTTAAATATTCTTGGCAAGTACACCTTTTTGTATGACTTGGCGACTACAGGCCAGGATACATCCTTCGGTGATCAACGCAGTCATATTGTATCGATTGAAGGTATTTATGATTTCACTCAGAAGTGGGAACTTGGTGCCAAGCTTGCCTACAGGACAGGCGATATACGATTAACACGTGGCGCCGGCCCTTGGTTTGAAACCGGTGCGCATCTTGCTGTGGCACGTGCGCGATATCACATGCTGAAGAAATGGGATGCCTTATTTGAATATCGTTGGTTAGAGACGGAAGAACAAGACGATAGCAAGCAAGGTGTCTTACTTGGCGTGTATCGTCATATTGGAAACAACTTGAAAGTAGGTGCTGGGTATAACTTTACTGACTTTAGTGATGACCTAACCGATAACGATTATGAGTCCAATGGTTGGTTCTTTGATGTAACCGGTAAGTACTAGTCAACAATGTCTAAACGAGCTACATGGATTTTATTGTATTTAGTGTTGATGTGTTTGCATCAATTTAATCTTACTTATGCAGGTGGGTTTTTTGAAACCGGACAGGTTACGCTAACAGACACCATTGATGGCGGCACCTGGGTTACCGTTAATATGACAAAAACGTATGTGAATCCGGTTGTGGTGGCAGGCCCCATCACACATAACAATGACCTAACTTTAGTGCCGCGCGTACGTAATGTGACTTCGACTAGTTTTCAAATTGGTATGCAAAGCCCATGTGAAAATGCCGGCAGCATTGCTCCTCCAGCTGGGCCTTGTCCTCCTGCTGGCGGTTGGGCAAATGAAGATGTGAATTATTGGGTGATGGAAGAAGGTGCGTGGGAATTTCCTGATGGCCAAGAAGTAGAGGCCGATATTGAAAACACCAATGTAGTGCGTGCATGGGGTACTATTGGAGGCACATCCGGTGCATTAAATCCCGTTACTCTAACGCACACGTATGCAACAACGGATGTAAGTATTTTTCATACCATCAACTCCTTCAATGATTCTAGTTTTATAACCACGACCGCAACAAACGATGCAGATACTGGTTTACCTCCATTACCAAGTCCTGCTGACAATGATTTCAGTTTAGTGCTAGAAGGTATGGAAGTGAATGCAACGCATGCGGCGGAAGATATTGGCTGGATTGCAATTGAAGCCAGTGCAGGTACCAATGCTGGGTTTGCATATGATGCAGGACGTACTGGAGAAGATGTCGATCGACATTCAGATGGCTGTTTTGCACGAGGCCCAACTGGGATAACCAATGAAAACATCATTAGCAACATCAACACAATGAATGGCGGTAATGGTTCCGAGGTTCGATTTTGTACCGGAGGAGGTGCTGTTGCAGGAAGAATGAATGTGCATGTCGATGAAGATCAGGTAAGCGATAGTGAACGTACCGGAATCCCCGAAGCGGTTACATGGTTTGTTTATGACAATAATGGTTTTGGTGCCTTGGACTTTATAACGGGAACCAAAGCGGTTGCAGATGATAATGGCGGTACCGTAGTACCAGGAGATTTGCTTACGTATACCGTGACATTAACGAATGAACTCGATGATTTTGATCAAGCGAATAATGCCGCCAATGAATTTGAAGATGCATTGGATACTAATGTTACTTTTGATTCTGTTGTGTCTGCTTCTTCTGGAACACTGATACATAATGCGGGCACGATGGAGTGGGATGGCGGGATTAACCGAAGTACTAGTGTAACGCTCGTGTATCGTGTACGTGTGAATGATAACGTTTGTGGTACGGGTGGAACCATCTCTAATCAAGGCACAATTTTTATGGACCCTAACGGCGATGGTTTGAATACTATAACCGAAGTGACTGATGGACCAGTTGATGTGGGTGGAGATTCGGATGCGGATAATGTATCGAATGATGATGACCCAACTCAAATCGCAATTGACTGTTCAACTGATCTACAGATTACGAAAAGTGATAGTTCAGCTATTTATACCCCCGGTGGAACGGCTACCTATCAAATTGTGGTCACGAATGCAGGACCTGCCACTATCACCGGTGCTACGATTGCTGATGACTTACCTAATGGAGTAACGATTACATCGAATTGGGTGTGCACGCCCTCTTCCGGAAACTCAAGTTGTATAACGGCGCCGAGTACCACCAACCCAATTTCTATCGACATTAATATTGCTAACGGCGATACCATCACCATAGATGTTCCGGTTCAGTTTTCTTCTGATCCCAACGATTACTAATTAGTTGATTTGATGCTAAGAATTTTAGCGCTTGTACTTATGCTTGTAACAACTGCAAGTTCTTATGCTGCAACTTTATTGTGGTGGGATACAAATTATCTGTATCGATTCAATATCGATGTTACAACAGGGGCAAATTCTCCTGACAAGGGTTATCAAGATTACACCGCGCGTATCCCTGTATTTGATACGGCAACTTTAATAGCGAATGGGCAAATGCAAAATAGTTGTGATGATTTGCGCATACTATTTTTTAACGGTGTAAGTTATCAAGAATTAGAACGGCACGTGATTAACTGCAACAGCGCTACAACAGACATTCGATTTGCGTTAGCTGCAAATATTGCCGCTTCCAGTAGTGATGACAATTATTATTTATATTATGGCAATCCCACTGCTGGGACACCAACAGCAGTTAGTACGACTAATGTTTATTTATGGTTTGATGATGCCAGTGTAAACAGAAGTGCTAGCTATGTTCGTGGCCGTATAGATCCTTGGCATGGCACCGGTTGGGATAATTCTCTCGCTTATAATGTTGCAGGCTATTACACCTATGATACAGGAGATAATTTTACTAGCGGGTATCGTCGCTCTGTGGATGAGCGTGATGTTTATATAGAAGCTGAATTTTTTCACACCGGTTGTTACCCAACAAATCATACTACCGGGGTGTTAACTAGAGGGATTATCGCATCAGGAGTTGGAGGAACAGAGTCCTCAGATCATTATTATGCGAGTAACCGTGGAGAATATCCTGGATGTAATGCTACAGGTTATACGCATGATGGAGATATTATGAAAAATCAACGAGGTACTATTGCTGTCAATGGTGCTAACCCTGGTGACATTACGGCGAACCAATGGCGCAGACAAGGGTTGGCCTCCTGGTTGGTAAACCCTACTAACCTTTCTTTTTGGGATGAAGATAATACTGCCAACTGGGCAGCAATAGGTTTCCCCGATAATGCGAACTTACATGTAAATGGAACGGATGCTGCAGGGGGCGACAACGAAGGCCGAGGCTTTGCCGCCATTATGACAGCACAGGACATATCACGCTTACGCAACATTTTAATACGTCGCTATACCAACCCAGAGCCAACCCTAGTCTTAACTCTAGACTTAATTTCAGATCTGCAAATTACAAAAACAGATTCCTCTCTTATTTATACCCCTGGAGGTACGGCGAGCTATGAAATAACGGTTACCAATAACGGCCCATCACCGGTTACCGGTGCTACGATTGCAGATGATTTACCCAACGGAGTGACCATGACGGCTGCCTGGACCTGTACACCTTCATCTATTAATTCCAGTTGTAACACCGCCCCTAATACAACCGATCCAATTTCGATAAATATTGATATTGCGGTATCCGATAGCATCACAGTAACCGTTCCCGTGCAATTCTCTTCTGACCCTAGCGACTACTAGTATTATCAATACCTGGCTGTGAGCAAAATGACTAGGAATCTGTGGATTCCACCTCTAAGGTGTTGTTGCTCTTACCAGGCAACTATTTCACAATAGCGACCCCTGAAATTCAGGGATAATTAGGATTTTCCCTATCCATTTCGATTTAGATAGGTAACTGGCTATATATAAGAATAAATAAAACCAATTGGCTCAGGCTTCTACATATATATAAGTATAACGATTCATGGATAATCGACGAGAACTTGCCAATGCGATTCGAGCATTGAGCATGGATGCAGTCCAGCAAGCCAACTCTGGGCATCCAGGCATGCCTATGGGCATGGCGGATATTGCAGAAGTGTTGTGGAATGACTTTCTCAAGCATAATCCTGCCAACCCGAATTGGGCGGATCGCGATCGCTTTGTCGTTTCCAATGGCCATGGATCTATGCTCTTGTATTCCTTGTTGCACTTAACCGGTTATGACTTATCGATCGATGAAATAAAAAATTTCCGTCAACTACATTCCAAAACTCCAGGTCATCCAGAGTATGGAGATACACCAGGTGTGGAAACTACTACCGGACCATTAGGTCAAGGTATTAGTAATGCCATCGGTATGGCGATTGCAGAAAAAATGTTAGCGGCAGACTTTAATCGAGATGCATTTGATATTGTGAATCATTACACCTATGTATTTGTAGGTGATGGATGTTTGATGGAAGGAATTTCGCATGAAGCCTGTTCGCTCGCAGGCACACTTGGACTTGGAAAATTAATTGTATTTTATGATGACAATGGGATTTCTATCGATGGAGAAACCGATGCTTGGTTTACTGATGATACCCCCATGCGTTTTCGTTCTTACGGTTGGCATGTGGTAGAAGATATAGATGGGCATGATGTTTCACAAATTAAATCTTCTATTGAGGCAGCACAAAACGAAACAAAAAAACCAACATTAATTTGTTGTAAAACCATCATTGGTTGGGGTGCACCGAACAAACAAGGCACTGCTTCTACTCATGGTGCGCCATTGGGCGAAGAAGAAATTCAAGAAGCACGTAAACAGCTTAGTTGGCAACATGAGCCATTTGAAATTCCAGATAGCATTTACAGTGACTGGAATGCGAATAGCAAAGGCCAAGCAAGTGAAGAAAAATGGAACTCAACATTTGCTAGCTATAAAAAACAATTTCCAGATCTAGCAAACGAGTTCATACGCAGAATGAATAATGAACTTCCTACTAGTTGGGAAAGTGATGCAATTAATGTAATTCAGCAAGCGGTTGATGAAAAGAAAACAGTTGCTACGAGAAAAGCCTCTGAATTTGCATTAAATGGCTTTGCTCCCATGCTTCCAGAAATAGTAGGTGGGTCTGCCGACTTAACACCTTCTAACAATACCTGGTGGTCTGGGTCGAAAGATATTTCAGCAAACGATGCTAGCGGAAATTATCTTCGCTATGGTGTTCGTGAGTTTGGAATGTCTGCAATTAATACTGGAATTGCATTGCACGGTGGATTGTTACCTTATAGTGCAACCTTTTTAGTATTTTCAGAATATGCGCGCAATGCTTTACGCATGGCCGCTTTAATGGGCGTGCGAAATATTTTTGTGTACACACACGATTCCGTTGGTTTGGGTGAAGACGGGCCGACACACCAGGCAGTGGAACAACTCGCCACATTACGCATGATTCCAAACATGACAGTATGGAGACCCGCGGATACGGTTGAATCCGCTGTGGCATGGAAGCATGCCATTGAAAGATCAAACGGCCCAAGTTGTCTTGTGTTTTCACGTCAGAATTTGCCATTTCTGGAAAGAAATGAGCAACAAGTACAAGATATTGCAAAGGGCGCTTATATCATCGCCGATTGTAAAGGCGCACCTGAACTCATTTTAATCGCGACAGGATCAGAAACTTCTATTGCAGTGGAAGCGACCAAGGCGCTTAATGAGAAAGGGAAACAAGTTCGTGCTGTATCCATGCCTAGTGCAAATGTATTTGACATGCAGGATAAAGCGTATAAAGAATCGGTTTTGCCCAGTGGTGTTACGAATCGCCTTGCAATTGAAGCAGGAGTTACAGCCTACTGGTATAAATATGTAGGTATGCAAGGGTCAACCATTGGGATAGATACCTTTGGAGCATCTGCTCCGGGTGGAGAAGTGTTAAAACATTTTGGATTTAGTGAAGAAAATATCGTTAAAAAAGCATTAGAGATGCTTAACTAATTTTATATTATTTGAAATTGTACGGAGTAAGTAATGGCTATAAAAATTGCAATTAATGGATACGGTCGAATCGGTAGAAATATTATGCGCGCGATTTATGAATCAGGACGTAATAATGAAGTACAAGTTGTAGCCATTAATGATTTGGGTGATGCAAATACCAATGCACACCTTACACAATATGACACTGCACATGGAAAGTTTAACGGTACCATTGAAGTGGATGGTGACCACATTGTAATTAACGGTGATCGTATTCGAGTCTGCTCAGAACGTGATCCAAGTAAATTGCCCTGGGGAGAACTAGGTATTGATGTAGTCCATGAAAGTACAGGTTTTTTTGCCAGCAAAGAAAAAGCTTCTGCACATCTGACTGCTGGCGCAAAAAAAGTAATAATTTCTGCACCTGGTGGCAATGATGTTGATGCAACGATAGTTTATGGCGTAAATCATGACGTTTTAAAAGCCAGTGACGCTGTTATTTCCAATGCATCGTGCACTACGAATTGTTTAGCGCCTATGGTGAAACCTTTGCACGATAAAATTGGTGTAGAAAATGGAGTGATGACTACGATTCATTCCTATACCAATGACCAAGTGCTTACGGATGTGTATCACAGTGATTTAAGACGTGCACGTTCAGGCACGATGTCAATGATTCCGACCAAAACCGGTGCTGCATCAGCTGTTGGCTTAGTGCTTCCAGAATTGAATGGCAAGCTCGATGGATTTGCTATACGTGTCCCTACAATCAATGTTTCCATTGTAGATCTAACATTTAAAGCATCTCGCGATACTACAGTAGAAGAAGTTAACGCAGTCATGAAAGAAGCCGCCGATGGACATGTTTTGGATTATGTGGATGGTCCTCTTGTTTCCATAGACTTTAACCACGACTCACATTCATCCAATTTTGATGCATCGCTTACGAAAGTGATGGGCTCGCGTACAGTAAAAGCATGTTCTTGGTATGACAATGAATGGGGCTTTTCGAACCGCATGATAGATACCACCATTGCTTTCATGTCGGCCAGCTAATCGTATTTGAATAAATTAAATACTTGATGGAAATTTAAATAGTCATGTCTGTTTTAAGCATGACTGATCTTGATCTCGATCAGAAAAGAGTACTGATTCGAGAGGACCTCAATGTACCGATAAAAGATGAAGTGGTAACCAGCGCGAAGCGTATTCTTGCTGCTTTGCCTACTTTATCTTATGCGCAGAAACATGGTGCCAAAGTGATAGTGCTTTCACATCGAGGCCGACCCACCGAAGGGCAGTTTGATGAAACACAATCATTATTGCCGATTGCTAATTATTTAAATGAAGAATGTGGATTGAAGGTGCGTCTTGAGCGAGATTGGGTGTCTGGAATTGAACATCATAAAAATGAAATTGTCTTATGTGACAATGTTCGATTTCAAGTTGGAGAAAAAGCTAACGACGACGAGCTTGCGAGAAAAATGGCAAGCTTGTGTGATGTATTTGTAATGGATGCCTTTGGTACAGCACATCGTGCACAGGCTTCTACGCATGGTGTTGCCAAGTTTGCGCCGGTTGCTTGTGCCGGTCCCTTGCTAAAAAAAGAATTGGACTCTTTAGAGCGGGCACTTAGCAAACCAGAAAAACCAATGGTGGCCATTGTAGGGGGATCCAAAGTATCTACGAAATTAACAGTGTTAGAATCACTACTTGAAAAAGTGGATCAGCTGGTTGTTGGCGGAGGTATTGTAAATACATTCCTCGCTGCAACTGGTAAGCCCATTGGGAAATCACTGTATGAAGAGGATTTGGTGGATACTGCAAAAGCGTTAATTGAGAAAGCGGCTGCAGGTAACATACAAATCCCAATTCCAACTGATGTGGTGTGTGCCACTGAATTTTCAGAAACGGCAACCGCCACTGTAAAGTTCGTAGATGATGTAGAAGAAAACGATTTGATCTTAGATATTGGGCCAGATTCGGCTCAAAAGCTAGCCACTATTATGCATTCTGCGGGCACGATTGTTTGGAATGGTCCGATAGGCGTGTTTGAATTTGATGCCTTTGCAAATGGGACAAAAGTAGTAGCCGAAGCCATTGCCAAAAGTAATGCTTTTTCCATAGCAGGCGGCGGAGACACATTAGCCGCTGTAGACAAGTTTGATTTGGAGGAGGATATTTCATACATCTCCACGGGTGGTGGAGCTTTTTTAGAATATTTAGAAGGAAGAGACTTGCCCGCTGTTGAAATTTTAGAACAGCGAGCACAGGCGTAATGAGTTTAATTACAGAAATTCGTCAAAGATCGATTAAAGCTGTTCTTCGTCATACCAAAATTATTGCCACCTTGGGGCCCGCCACAGACAGTGAATTGGTAATGGGACGCTTAATGGATGCCGGAGTTGATGTAGTTCGTATTAATTTCTCCCATGGGACTATGGAAGAAAATAAATGGCGAATTAAAACCTTGCGCAAACTAAGCAATGAGAAGAATTATGAAATAGGAATTTTAGGTGATTTGCAAGGCGCCAAAATACGAATTGGTTTATTTAAAAATAAATCAATTCATTTAAATATAGGCGAAATATTTTGTATTGATACTACAATTCCTCTTGAGGACGGCGATGAAGAAAGAGTAGGTACTGATTATAAAGGCTTAGCTAATGATGTTGCCGCAGATGATACTTTATTGATTGATGATGGACGCATCGTATTAAAAGTTTTTGAAGTTGTTGATGGCAAAATCAACTGCGAAGTTATTATGGGTGGCGAGCTGAGTAGTAATAAAGGAATTAATCGTCAAGGCGGTGGTTTGTCAGCACCTGCATTAACGGATAAAGACCGTGAAGATATTCAAAACGCAGTGAATCTGGACGTAGATTATTTAGCAATTTCATTTCCTCGAAGCGCTAAAGATATAAGAGATGCAAAAAAATTATTTGTCAATGCAGGCGGCAAGGCGGGCATCATTGCAAAAATTGAGCGGGTAGAAGCACTCGAATCAATTGATGAAATATTAGATGAATGTGATGCAATTATGATTGGTCGCGGTGATTTAGGGGTTGAGATTGGTGATGCAGAAGTGCCAGGTGTACAGAAAAAACTAATTGATCTTGCACATGCTAAAAGCCGCATCGCAATCACAGCAACACAAATGATGGAATCGATGACGTACAGCCCAATTCCTACACGTGCCGAAGTATCAGATGTGGCAAATGCCGTATTAGATGATACCGATGCCGTGATGTTGTCAGGTGAAACAGCCATTGGTAAGTATCCGGTAGAAGCTGTGAAAGCGATGAATAGAACCTGCCTCGCATCGGAGCGCCGTGCATTAAAAACCATTTCTCGTGCTCGCGAAACAACAATTTTTGATCGCGTTGATGAAGCTATCGCAATGTCGGCCATGTATACGGCGAACCATCTCGATGTAACCGCAATTGCTGCGTTAACAGAATCGGGTTCCACCGCACTGTGGATGTCGCGGGTGAATTCAGCGATTCCTATTTATGCGCTTACCCGACATGAAAAAACACTCCGTAGAGTTACACTTTATAAAGGTGTTTATCCGGCAAAGATGGAATTGATGAGGCGTACACATGCTGCGGTAAATAAAGAATCAATTGATGTGCTATTGAAATGTAGAGTGGTACAAGAAAATGATTTGGTCATTATTACCAAAGGTGATCTTATGGGCGTCGATGGTGGTACTAATGCATTGAAAATTGTTCGAGTAGGACACTTAATTGATCCAGAATAGCTGTTAAAATTAATACACAAATCTCCATACAATAATTAACGTAATGGGATCCCAGGAGTGACATTATGAATATAGAAGAACTAAACAAAATTGCCCGTGCCATGGTTGCGCCCGGTCGCGGAATTTTAGCCATGGATGAAAGTCATCCAACATGTAACAAGCGTTTTGAAAAGTTAGGTATTCCCACCACAGATGAAATGCGTCAAGCCTATCGTGATATGTTAGTGACGGCGCCCGGATTATCTGACTTTATTAGTGGCGCTATTTTGTTTGATGAAACCATTCGGCAAAAAACCTTAGATGGAACTCCATTTGTAGAATACTTAAGTAAGAATGGAATTATTCCTGGAATTAAAGTAGATGTCGGCGCCAAAAATCTTGCAGGCCATGATGGTGAAAAAATGACGGAAGGTTTAGATGGCTTACGCGAAAGATTTGCCGAATATTATGAATTAGGTGCACGTTTTTCGAAGTGGCGTGCTGTTATTACCATTGGCGACCATATCCCAAGCTGGGCTTGTATTGAAGCAAATGCGCACGGACTTGCACGCTATGCATTGCTTAGCCAAGAAGCCGGAATCGTGCCTATTGTTGAACCTGAAGTATTAATGGATGGTGATCACTCCATTGAACGCAGCTATGAGGTAACTGAACTTACTCAACGCATCGTATTTCAGCAGCTAAAAAATCAAGGCGTAATACTTGAAGGTATGGTGTTAAAACCCAGTATGGTGATATCAGGCGCTTCGGCTAGTAATCGTGCAGATGTAAAAACCGTAGCCGAACAAACCGTCCGTTGTTTGTTAGCCTCTGTACCTGCAGCCGTACCTGGAATTGCATTTTTATCGGGTGGACAAAGTGATGAAGAAGCCAGTGCACATTTAAATGCTATGAACTCCTTGGGAATGAATTTACCTTGGGCGTTAACGTTCTCTTATGGACGTGCATTACAACAAACAGCGATGCAAGCCTGGTGTGGAGACACGGCTAATGTGGGTAAGGCACAACAAGCCTTGTTGTGGCGTGCAAGATGTAATGGTTCGGCAGCGTTAGGTAAATATAGTGATGCCATGGAAAAAGAGGCGGCTTAATTAAAATCTCTTAATGTACACAGAGAGTCAAAGTCTCTGTGTACATTCATCAACGAGTTGTTTAAATAATATACAACTCATCTAAATTGCACTCGAATAGTGCAGTGCAATTCTTATCATTAAAAAGTTTTAACGTATAGCATTTGCTTGTCGTGCATTCGTACAGCAAATTAATTATAGTCCTTGTGAGTATGGGCTCGCTTAAGGCCCTACAAAATATAATTATAAATAATCTTCTAGTTTAAAAATTCAAGTGAAGGAGTGATGTCATGAAGATGATCACAGCCATAATCAAGCCGTTTAAGCTTGATGATGTTCGTGAGGCTTTGTCTGATATAGGAATACAAGGTCTTACCGTGAGTGAAGTAAAAGGGTTTGGTCGCCAAAAAGGACATACCGAATTGTATCGAGGCGCAGAATATGTGGTGGACTTTCTACCCAAAGTTAAACTCGAAATCGGTGTGGAGGAAGATCGTGTGGAATCGGTAGTTGAGGCGATAACGAAAACAGCAAACACAGGAAAAATTGGCGATGGAAAAATTTTTATCACGAGTGTTGAGCAAGCTATACGTATCCGTACCGGTGAAACAGGCGCGGATGCTCTATAACAATAACAAGGAATAATAATATGAAGAAGAGCAATTATTATCTATCATTGCTAGCTTTGCTGATATTTGCGTTTCCATGTTTAGGCTTGGCATCGGATGAATTAGATACAGGTGATACTGCGTGGTTACTGACATCCACAGCACTGGTTTTGTTCATGACCATTCCAGGTTTGTCATTGTTTTATGCTGGCTTAGTACGTAGTAAAAATGTTTTGTCAGTACTCATGCAATGTTTCACCATTACTTGTGCTGCATCAATCATTTGGTTGGTGTTCGGTTACAGTGTGGCCTTCAGTGATGGTGGCAGCCTAAATAGTTTAATGGGTGGGTTTAGTAATTTGTTTCTGGGTGAAGTCACCCGAGAATCTATGAGTGGCACCATTCCAGAAACAGTATTTGTTATGTTTCAAATGACCTTTGCCATTATCACACCGGCTTTAGTAGTGGGTGGTTTTGCTGAGCGTATGAAATTTTCCTCTATGCTTTGGTTCTCTATGTTGTGGTTGGCCATTGTGTATTTACCTGTCTGTCACTGGGTATGGGGCGGTGGCTGGCTTGCTGAAAAAGGCGTACTTGATTTTGCTGGTGGTTTAGTTGTGCACTTAACAGCAGGTGCGGGCGCCATTATTGCGGCCATTGTTTTAGGACAACGCAAAGGTTTTCCAACCACTGCCATGCCGCCACATAATTTAACCATGTCCGTGACGGGTGCAGGCATGCTTTGGGTTGGTTGGTTTGGTTTTAATGCCGGTAGTGCGGTTGCTGCCAGTAGCGATGCCGGTATGGCCATGTTAGTGACTCATATCAGTGCGGCAACTGCATCGCTCGTTTGGATGTGTGCAGAATGGATTAAATACGGTAAGCCCAGTGTGCTTGGAATTGTTACCGGTATGGTGGCAGGTCTAGGTACGATTACGCCAGCATCGGGTTTTGTTGGACCCATGGGTGCCTTAATCATTGGTGCATCGGCAGGCATCGTCTGTTTTATCGCGACTAATTTCCTAAAACGTGTATTGAAAATTGATGATTCTCTGGATGTTTTCCCGGTACACGGCGTGGGCGGAATGTTAGGTACGATATTGGCAGGCGTTTTTGTTGCAGAACATTTGGGTGGCGCCGGTCTTGCAGATGGTATGACCATTGGTTCTCAACTTGGCGTGCAAATTACGGGAGTCATTGCTGTGTTAATTTGGACTGTAGTTGCGACGTTTATCATCTTACAAGTTGTGAAGCTAATAGTCGGATTACGTGTTGAAGAACAACTTGAAACTGAAGGTTTAGACATCACGCAGCACGAAGAGAAAGGATATAATATGTGAGTACAGGGATGAACGAATAAGAGTCGCATCATGGATGATGCGAACAGATTAGAGTCAGATAGATTTAAATGAAAAACAGGTTGGGGATTTAAAATTAGATTTTTAAGATGTCTGCCCTCGGGTCGAAGGGGTATTTGCCTATTTATGAAAATCGGGGTTTATTCATCAATAGTCTTATTATCAACGATAACTACTTTGCTTAAACTTTTATAATACTCCACACATTTGGAACAAGCGCCACTAGATTCAACCCATTCAGGATGATCTTTCTTGATAAGGTCGAGCACATATTGCTCAGCAATATCTTGAAGTGTCTCCGTTTCATCACCGCATACATTACAAACGGCCATACTAAAGCTCCCATAAAGTTAAATTTAAGGTTTAATAACTATAAAATACTAGAACTGAAATCACTGGATTTTATTACAAATGTAAATCAATTTAGATGCAGTTTTTTACATCATCTTTCTAATGATTTAACAGCGAGAGCGAATGGCATCTTCAGTGATTATTGCGATGGTCAAATGTCCACTTATGGCCGAAAGCGGATATAAATTAAACCTCTGAGGGAAAATCTAGGTTGGAAATCTTAAAACACTGCTTCAAAATGTCTGCTAACGACCCAAAGCGGACATTTGTTGATCTGGCATAGCAAGTATATGACTGACTCTATAAATCCATATGAAGCACCAAATGCAAACTTAGGAAATAGCTCTGTGCAGGTAAGTATGAGATATGTGCATTTATCATTTTGGGTTGCTCATATTTCACTAATACTTTTCTTTATTATTAGCGCGATAATTAATACAAGCTATGTAGGAATGGAGCAAAACGCAGTTAGCGGATGGATATATGCATTAATTTTTGTCGTATATGCATTTCTTGCCATTGGACTAATATCTTTCTTCTTCTATTTCTTCATATTAGGTCGATACATGGGGAAATTGGGACGGAGCGGAATTGCATGGGGAGGTTTAGCTTTCTTATTCTCGCCCATTGGAGTTTGGGCTACTTATATTGCAAGTTTTTTTGTTGGGCCTAAGGCTGAAAATTAAATTTTAACATGACCACTATTGGCCGAATGGCGGCATTAACCAAAGAAATAGGGTGATATTATGAAATTTGAATTTCTATCATCTAAATATCAAAAGTTTCTGTGGATTGTTTTGATTTTAATTTTGCTTTTAGATGCATATTCTATTTCAGTAATGTTTTCACAGCCTGAATTAATGCCTCGCGGTGGAGGTTTGTTATTTATATTTGGTGGGGTAATTTTAAAATTATTAATTTTAATATCTCTTATATTAAAAAAAGGGCCTATTAAGCCACTTGTGGCGATTTGGGCTACGTTCTTTATTCTTTCAGGCGCAAGCGGATTAATTGCGTTACTTTTATCAAATGAACCTATTCCAATAACTGTTTATGCAGACAAAGCGTTATTTGTTTTAATCGGACTTGGGTTAGTATTCCCACTAAATAAGTCCATCAAAATATTAAAAAATGCGTAATAATTTAAATGTCCGCTATTGGCCGTAAGCAAACATTATTGAGATCAAAGAACTTTAATCTGATGCAACATCCCTGTTGCAACTCTTATTCGCACATCCATGTGCTCACCATACACTTATTTCAAAATATATTTAATAATTTCAGAATCGATTGTTAGTTTCTCATTTCTATCAATAGCAAAAACTGGCACTTCAACTAAACTTTTTAAATCTTCAACATTATCCATTGCTTCATCATGTAATGGATCAATTCGGTTCATCACAACTACACTGAGGTTCAAATTTTGTTGTTGAATGGCTTCAATAGTTAACAAAATGTGATTGATGCAGCCCAATTTATCATTGGCCACCAGCAGCACAGGAAGTTGTAGTGCTTTAACTAAATCTGCATTTAATCCATCTTCAAACAGCGGCGAATAAAATCCGCCGGCACCTTCGACAAATAAAAAATCATTTTCATTTATATTCACTATGCATTTTTTATAAACATCATCGACATAAAGTAATTGGTTTACTAACCGTGCTGCACGTTGTGGTGATATAGCAGGTTCAAATCGATAAGGACAAATTTCTTGTAACGAAATTTTTTGTTCAACTGCATTAAAGTAGTGAGTGGCATCTGCTGGAATTAATTCACCATCTTGGTTGGTGCATCCAGACTCGATGGGTTTTCTGGGTTGAACCGAAATTCCTCGTTGGTGAAGTAGGGAGACGAGTTGGGTGCCCACATAGGTTTTACCGACATCAGTATCGGTTCCGGTGATAAACAATCCTTTCATATTTAAATCTTATTGAAATAAATTAATATAAAACAATTAGTTAAAAATACTGTTGACAAACATACCAGACGGTATGTATAACATACCGTCTGGTATGTAAATGCCATTCATTAAATCGTAATTATTAGAACGAAGAATTATGCAAACCGCAATCGATTATCAAGAGCAAGAGACACGTTTAAAAATTTTACTTGCGGCCTATGAAGAAATTCATGCGCTGGGTTTTCAAGCGGCAAGTCTCAATAAAATTTTAGCTTCCACCAATGTAACTAAAGGCGCTTTGTATCACTACTTCTCAAATAAACTGGAACTTGGGTATGCCGTAGTGGATGAAATTATTGCTGATCAAGTACAACAACGTTGGGTTGATCCATTGTTAAAAGCGGATGATCCTTTAACAGCGTTGAAAGAAATTATTATGCAAGCTGGCGAAGAAATTTCGGAAACTGATATTGAATGTGGGTGTCCTTTGAATAATCTTGCACAGGAAATGGCACCTGTTGATGATGGCTTTCGTTCACGTGTAGAAAATATTTATAAAAATTGGAGAGAGGGTATTAAGCAAGCATTTTTGCGTGGTCAACAGCTAGGTATAGTCAAACAAAATATTGATATTGAAAGTGTTGCAACCATGATTGTTGCCAGTCTTGAAGGATGTATTGGTTTAGCTAAAAACGCACAAAGTAAAACAGTCCTATTTCAATGCGGGAAAAGCATTATGGACTATCTAGATAGCTTAAGAGCCTAGGAGAAAACAATGCCCGCACACTATTCTGATTTTATTCTTCGATGGCGCTATTTAATCGTTGTTGTGTCTTTGCTAGTTGTTTTTGCATTTGCTGCTGGGGGTAAAAATTTAGTTTTTACCAATGATTATCGTTATTTTTTTAGTGAAGATAATCCTCAATTACTAGAATTTGAGACATTACAAAATACCTACACTAAAAATGACAACGTGTACATCATGCTGGAGCCAGTAAGTGGCAATGTATTTGAAAAAGAATTTCTTGCTGCATTAAAAGAGCTTACCGAAGAATCTTGGCAAATTCCTTACTCCATTCGAGTCGATTCGATTACAAATTTTCAACATACCTATGCTGAAGTGGATGATTTAGTTGTAATTGATCTTGTTGATGATGAGCAAAACTTAACAGCGCAAGATCTCGAATATATTAAAGATGTAGCGTTAAACGAACCGTTATTAGTTGGCAGATTAGTATCACCTTCTGCTTCGGCAGTTGGTGTAAACATTACGATTGAGCTTCCGGGTAAAAATGAAACAACCGAAGGTCCGGAGGTAGTAGCTAAAGTTAGAGAGATTGTAAAAAATTTCGAAGCAAATCATCCGGACATAGATACCTATACCACAGGCATCGTCATGATGAACAATGCATTTCCAGAAGCCAGTATCAATGACATGAAAAATTTGATACCGGTTGCTTTTTTAGCTGTGATTATTGGGCTTCTATTTTTCACAGGTAGTATTACCGGCACTTTTTCAACTGTTCTTGTCATCATTTTTTCAATCATGATGGGCATGGGTGCGGCAGGTTGGTTGGGTTATAAACTAACACCACCTTCTGCGTCTGCACCAACCATGATTTTAACGCTAGCTGTTGCGGATTGTGTACACTTTTTTACAACATTTCTTAATGCTATGCGGAAAGGGATGAATAAGTTTTCTGCCATACAAGAATCTTTGCGCGTTAATTTTCACCCAATATTTTTAACCTCATTAACTACTGTGGTCGGGTTTTTAAGTTTGAATTTTAGTGATGTTCCTCCGTTTCGTGATCTTGGAAATATCACTGCGATGGGCGTGACATTTGCTTTTTTACTTTCTGTGTTTTTCTTACCTGCCCTTACCGCAATTCTCCCATTTAATGTGGCACAAAAAACCGATAGAAAAACCTATGTAATGGAAAATTTGGCAGAATTTGTTATAGGAAATCGCCGTGCATTATTGGTGGGCATGGGATTAGTAATAGTCACTTTGATTGCCCTTATTCCACGCAACGAGATCAATGACAAATTCGTTAACTACTTCGATGAATCTATTGAATTTAGAAGACATACCGATTATGTAGCAGAAAAAATTACCGGGCTATACACCTTAACGGTGTCATTAGAGTCTGGTTCCTCTGGTGGGATTAGTGAGCCAGAATTTTTAGAGACCACAGGACAGTTTACTAACTGGTTGCGCGAACAACCAGAGATCATGCATGTAAATACCATTTCCGACACGTTTAAGCGTCTTAATAAAAACATGAATGAAGATAAAGAGAATTTTTACAGCCTGCCTGATAGTAGAGATTTGGCTGCACAGTATTTATTGTTATATGAACTGTCTTTGCCCTATGGCTTAGATCTCAATGATCAAATCAATGTCGATAAGTCCTCAATTCGAATTACAACAGCAGTACAAACTTTAAGTACTACAGAAATGCTTGTATTTGAACAAAGGGTTCGCGATTGGTTAGCACAAAACGCTTCTGTATACAGCACTGTGGTGTCAAGCCCTGCCATTATGTTTACCCATTTAGCCATGCGTAATATCGGGAGCATGATTACCGGCACACTTGCAGCCTTGGCTATTATTTCACTGATACTTATCTTTGCTTTGCGCTCATTAAAGCTAGGCATAATTAGCTTAATCCCTAATCTCACACCGGTTGGTGTCGCCTTTGGGATTTGGGCTGTATTTGTAAGTGAAGTAGGGTTAGCACTTTCCGTGGTTGGAGGTATGACGTTGGGCATTGTTGTCGATGATACGGTGCATTTTATGAGCAAATATTTGCGTGCTAAACGTGAAAATAACGCGAATGCCATTGATGCCGTGCGCTATGCATTTTCCAATGTGGGCGCTGCATTAGTGATCACTACATTTGTATTAGCGGCAGGCTTTTTAGTGCTGTCGGTTTCAGCCTTCGAATTAAATTCTGGCATGGGATTGCTAACCGCATTGACGATTGTTATTGCTCTAATTATTGATTTCTTATTTTTACCACCACTATTAATTGCTCTAGAGGAGGGTCGTGATGAAACAAAGTTGGTTCCTGATACCGCTGCTGCTAGTTAGTACATTAATTAGTGCGGAAACCCCTGAGGAGAAAGGGTTAAATATTGCAGTCGCGGCAGACAAACGCGATTCAGGGTTTGAAACACAGAAGGCAGATTTGGTTATGGTGCTGCGCAATCGCCAAGGACAAGAAAGTACGCGTTATATGCGCCAACGCACCTTTGAAATAGAAGGAGATGGGGATAAAGCCTTAACTATATTTGACCGTCCAGCCGATATTAAAAAAACGGCTGTACTAACCTATAGCCATGGTTTAGAGCCAGATGATCAATGGATTTATTTGCCAGCAGTGAAGCGTGTAAAGCGTATTAATTCTCGTAACAAATCAGGCCCTTTTGTTGGCAGTGAATTTGCCTTTGAAGATTTAGGCTCACAAGAAGTTGAAAAATATTCCTATAAATATTTAAAAGACGAGGCCTGCGGCGAATGGACTTGTTATGTGGTGGAGCGTTACCCCGAATATGAATATTCTGGTTACACACGTCAAATTGTATGGATGGATCAAGCTGAATATCGAATCGTAAAAGTAGAGTACTACGATCGCAAAAATGCGTTACTCAAAACATTAACTTTTTCTGGTTACCAAGAATACATTGACTACTACTGGCGCCCAGACGAAATGTTTATGGAGAACCATCAAACAGGTAAGTCAACCACACTAAAATGGGCTAACTATAAATTTAAAACTGATGTTAATGAGCGAGACTTTAATCCGAATGCATTACCTCGGTTACGTTAAAAATTAAAGAATGACAAAAAAAAGTGTTCTAATAACTTGGCTCATCTTTTCTTTCTTTCTCTTTGAAACCTTCTTTTCAAATGCAATTGCAGAGGACGAAGAAAATGCGGGAATTTGGTCGGGTTATGTTTCTGTACAAGGCCGAGGGTTTTGGCAAGACGCACAATTTCCCGATCAACGAGACGGAGATGTTTCTTTAGCCTTTGAGCCTGAATATTATAAAGATTGGAATAACGGTTTTCAGGCCGTTACATTTTCACCTTTTCTAAGACTCGATTCTACAGACCCTGAACGAACCCATTTTGATATTCGTGAAGCAAGTTACTTGCATGTGCTTGGTGATTGGGAATTTCGGGTTGGAGTAGGCAAGGTATTTTGGGGTGTTACGGAATCACAACATTTGGTTGATATCATTAACCAAACGGATTTGGTGGAAAATATTGATACCGAAGATAAACTTGGACAACCTATGTTGGAAACCACTTGGTTACAAAATTGGGGTGCTTTGCAATTTTATGTTTTACCAGGATTTCGTGAGCGTACGTTTCCGGGGCGCAAGGGAAGATTACGTACAGGGATTGTTGTTGATACGGATGAAGAAGAATATGAATCAGGCGCAGAAGAATATCATGTGGATTGGGCAATACGACTGAGCGCACAATTAGGTCCAGTCGATTTAGGCTTGTCACATTTTAGTGGCACATCACGAGTGCCAGAATTACAACCACGCTTTAGTGTTGCAGATGGTTTAGAGCTGATTCCTTTTTATGGTTTGATTGATCAAACTGGCTTAGATCTACAAACAATTATAGGAAATTGGACATGGAAACTGGAATCTATCGTGCAGAGCAAAAAAGGCCGTGATTTTTCTGCTGCAGTAGGTGGGTTTGAATACACATTTTATGGCGTAATGGAAAGTGCCGCTGATATCGGAGTGTTAATGGAATATCACTTTGATGATCGAAAACAGGATGCACCCACAACGTTTCAAGACGACATTTTTTTAGGTATTCGTTATGTGTTTAATGATGCGCAAGATACCGAAATACTGGCTGGTGGTTTATATGACTTTGATTTTAGTAGTCGAAGTTTTCGTGTGGAGTTACAACGGAGATTTAGTGATAGTTGGCGACTTGAGAGCGAGTTGCAAACCTTCAGTAATGTTTCAAGAGATGATCCACTACGCCAATTTCATCGGGACGATTATTTACAAGTAGATTTAGCCTATTACTTTTAAAAATAAATTTAATCAATTTGGTTTTATACATTTAGAGGTGTGACATGAATATAGATATTGAAAATAAAATTGCACTGGCTACTGGTGCTAACCGCGGTATAGGGAAGACAATCCTTGAGTCTTTTTTAGATAAGGGTGCAAAAAAAGTCTATGCAGGTGTTCGCACAATTTCAACCGCAGATCCTTTAATAGAAAAATATGGTGACTGTGTAGAGGCGATACAAATCGATTTAGCGAAACCGGAAACGATCAGTGCAGCGGCAGAAAATGCAACAGATGTAGAAATAGTTGTCAACAATGCGGGCGTTTTAAAAAACGCAATGCCGCTTGATAGTGGCGCGATAAATGCACTTAATTATGAAATTGAAATAAATGTCGGTGGCTTAATTAGAATGGCACAGGCGTTTGCATCAGTGTTGAAAAACAATGGGGGCGGTGCTTTTATACAATTAAATTCGGTTGCTTCAATGAAGAATTTTCTGCCCTTTACAACGTATTCAGCTTCTAAAGCGGCCGCTTATTCTATCACTCAAGGATTAAAAGACACCTTGGGCGAGCAAGGAACGTTGATCATGAGTGTACACCCGGGTCCCATTGCAACTGATATGGCCAACAATGCGGGACTTGGCGATATGGCTGAATCACCTGCAATAGTTGCCGATGCGATTATTGATGCACTTAAAAATGGGGAGTTTCATGTTTTTCCAGATTCTATGGCAAAACAAATCCAAGGTGTTTATCAAAATTATGCAGAAAATATTATTGAAGCCAATATTATGGAAGGATAGCAATACGTAAGCCTTTATAATTAAATTGATAAAGTAATTTATTGAATAGGTGATGTATGAGTGCAGAAATCGAAATCGTAAAAGAATATTTTGATGCATGGGATGCCCATGATACTAATGCAATATTAAATACATTCACACCGGATGGTACCTATAGCGATCCAGTTGGTGGGACAAATTTATCGGGACAAAATTATATAGACTATGCCAATAGTTTGTTTACAGCGTTTCCAGATTTAAAACTTGAATTAGTTTCGACAACTCCTGCAAGCAATGGAATGATTGCCGCACCGTGGTTGTTGTTTGGAACCCATCAAGGTCCGGTGGGAGATATTCAGCCAACAGGCAATAAAATAACCTTAATTGGTTGTGATTTTATTACGGTTGAAAATGGAAAAATTAAACAGGTACTTGGCTATTTTGATCCGGAGTATCTATTTCGGCAACTTAAATGAGTTTAATTTTTTACAATTTAATTCCTGTAAGTTTTTCACAGGCCTCTATATATTTTGCGCTCGTATTATTGATAATTTCCTGAGGAAGCTTTGGCCCAGGTGCTTTTTTATTCCAATCCAACGTTTCTAAATAATCACGCACATACTGTTTGTCAAAACTTTTTGGACTTTCTCCAACCACATAAGAATCTTGTGGCCAAAAACGAGATGAGTCGGGTGTTAATGCTTCATCAATCAATACAATATTTCTATGTTCATCCAAACCAAATTCAAATTTAGTATCTGCAATAATAATTCCATGTTGAGACGCATAGTCTGCAGCTTGTGTATAGATCCTTAAACTGATATCGCGCACGTTTTCGGCAGTCTCTTTTCCGACTAAATTTATAATTTCATCAAAAGTTACATTGATATCATGACTACCTACCGCCGCTTTGGTAGAAGGTGTAAAAATTGGAGAAGGTAATTGTTCTGCTTGTTGTAAATTTTCTGGTAATCGAACACCACAGATTGAACCTGTGTTTTGGTAATCTTTCCAGCCGGAACCAATTACATACCCACGCACAATGGCCTCAAAAGGAAGGGCCTTTAGTTTATTTACAATGACACTTCGATTTTGCAAACGTTTTAATTCGCTAGTGTCCTGGATAATATCTTTAAGTTTAATGCTACTTAAATGATTAGCGACCTGGTCTGCAAAGTAATCAAACCAAAAGTTAGATACCCTAGTAAGGACTTCGCCTTTTTTAGGGATTGGATCGGGCAATATAACATCAAAGGCGGAAAGCCGATCACTGGTTACAATCAACCAATGTTGATCGTCGATTTCATAAATATCCCGTACCTTCCCCTGATAAACTTTTTTAAGTGATGGTATGTTGGATTCAAATAACATATATCGGTTTTTATCGAATATTTACGTTAAATTGCTGGTTTTATATCCCCGTCTCAGGGAAAATGCGCGTTTTTCTTCCTAAATCCTAGGGGTTAAGAATATGGCTGATCCGAAAGTTAGTCTAATAATGGGTAGTGATAGTGACTGGCCAGTTATGCAGGCTGCAGCAAATATTCTCGATCAGTTTAATATATCGTATGAAAAGCGTGTAGTCTCGGCACATCGCACTCCTAAGTTAATGGCTGAGTTTTCAGAATCAGCTGCCTCTCGTGGAATTCAATGCATTATTGCTGGAGCCGGAGGAGCAGCTCATTTGCCCGGAATGGTTGCCGCTAATTCCACCGTACCTGTGTTAGGTGTTCCAGTACCCAGTAAACATTTATCTGGACAAGATTCACTCTACTCTATTGTGCAAATGCCAAAAGGAGTTCCAGTTGCGACATTTGCAATTGGAAAAGCGGGTGCAGCAAATGCTGCGTTGTTTGCAGTTGCAATGTTAGCGAATAATGATGAAGATTTGAAAAAAATGTTAGATAAATTTCGCGAAATGCAACGCGAGAAAGTTTTAAAAACTACGCTATAAAAGCAAAATGATTTTACCAGGCGCAACGCTTGGCATGTTGGGCGGTGGCCAGTTAGGCCGCATGTTCGTGCATGCTGCAACTTCTATGGGATATCGGGTTAATGTATTAGACCCAAATGCCACGAGTCCTGCGGGCGAGGTTGCACAGCTTCATTTACAGGCTAACTATGATGATAAACGTGTGCTTGATGCAATGGCACAGGAATGCTCAGTAATAACTACAGAATTTGAAAATGTCCCGGCCGATGTGCTGAAGTACTTAGAAGCAACTGCATTAGTTTGTCCAAATTCAAAAGCTGTTGAGACTGCGCAAAGCAGGTTAAAAGAGAAAAACTTTGCACAATCGCTAAATATTTCATGTGCAGAATTTCATCAAGTAAATTGTGAGCAGGATATACAAAATGCATTTGAAAAAATTACCGAAGAACAAATCTTAAAAACTACAACCTTGGGATACGATGGAAAAGGGCAAGTAGTCGTAAAAACAGCGGATGAAGCGATACAAGCATGGAAAAATTTAAACCAAGTCGAATGTATTTTAGAGCAAAGAATAAATTTAAAGAGTGAAATTTCAGTTGTCATTGCACGTTCTACAGAAAATGTGATTAGTTTTTTTCCGGTTGCAGAAAATGTGCACCGAGACGGAATTTTATTTACTAGCACTGTGCCCGCTAATATAAATACAGATCTTCAAGAATTAGCCAAAGCGAATACACAAAAAATAGCAGAGAAACTGAATTACTTCGGCATACTAGCCGTTGAATACTTTGTTGATCAAAATGATCACTTATATTTCAATGAAATGGCACCACGCACGCACAATAGTGGCCATTACACACTCGATGCATGTTATACCTCACAATTTGAACAGCAAGTACGTGCCATTTGTGGTCTACCGCTTGGAAATTCACAAGCCCACTCAGCGGTGACGATGGTGAATGTATTAGGCGATCTCTGGCACGGTGGGACGCCAGATTGGTGTAAAATTCTTGAATCAGAAAATGTAAAATTACATTTATATGGCAAACGTGAGGCACGGGTTGGTAGAAAGATGGGTCATTATAATGTGTTAGCTAAATCGGCAGCCGAAAGTTTGTCAACAGCACAGGAAATATTTTCCACGCTTTTGGTTGCAGGTTAATGAAGACTTTTTCCGCATTTAGAATTCATGCAGGAGATACTGAAACAAAGGCGGGCTTAGAGGAGTTAACGCTTCGAGATCTTTCCGATGGTGATGTGGTAATTCATGTTCACTATTCAAGTGTTAATTATAAAGATGCTCTCGCGGGTACAGGGCGTGCGCAAATTTTAAGAAATTCACCATTGGTGGGCGGCATTGATTTAGCCGGAGAAGTTGTCGAATCTACTGACAGCGACATCATGCAAGGCTACAAAGTCATCGTGAATGGCAGTGGTTTAAGTGAAACCCACGATGGTGGGTATGCGGAATTTGCGCGCGTACCGGCTGAGTGGGTAGTGAGATTACCAGAAGGCTTAAGTTTAAGTCAGAGCATGATTATCGGCACGGCTGGATTTACTGCGGCCTTAAGTATCCATTTAATGGAACAAAATGGTCAGCACCCTAACGATGGGCCTATTGTGGTCACGGGTGCCAGTGGTGGTGTGGGGAGTTTTGCAGTAGATATTTTAAATAAGCTTGGCTATGAAGTGATTGCCGTAACGGGAACAGAGGATGCGCGTGATTATCTTACTGGGTTGGGCGCATCGAAAGTCGTTGGCCGCGGGAAAATAGATTCAGGGAATCATATTTTGGGGAAAACCCGCTGGGCAGGTGCCATAGATAATGTAGGGGGTGAAATGTTAAGCGCATTGGTACGGTCTACTAAGTCATGGGGAAATGTTGTAAGTGTGGGAATTGCAGGTGGCATAAAATTTAATTTATCTACCATGCCTTTTATCATTCGAGGAGTAAATTTATTAGGTGTTAGTTCAGCTAATTGCCCACAAGATTTACGCAAACATATTTGGAAACGATTAGGTGATGATTTAAAACCACAACATTTTGTGAAAATTTTAAATAAGACAGTCAAATTACAAGAATTACCGACAGTGTTTGAAGAAATTATTAACAATGAACTTCAGGGAAGAGTGTTAATAGAGATCGATCATGAATAATTTTATACAGAAAAAACTTATGCAAAAAAATAGTTATTTTGCCCTAGCCCTGTTAATAATATCGATTAGTATTGTGGTACATGCAGCCAGAATCAATCCACCAGACAAGTTACCCGAGTTCACGCAAATTGATCCACACGCTTGGATCAATTCGGAACCTTTAATGTTGTCAGACGTACGTGGAAAAGTTTTATTGATCGATATTTGGAGCTATGGTTGCTGGAATTGTTATCGCTCCTTTCCCTGGTTGAACAGTTTGGAACAAAAGTTTACGGATCAGGACTTTTTAATAATTGGTATTCATACCCCTGAATTTGATCATGAGAAAGAGCGCGCAAATGTAGTAAAGCATGCAGATAAGTTTATGCTGCATCATCCCATTATGATGGATAATAATTTTGCCTATTGGAAATCCTTGGGAAATAAATATTGGCCTTCCTATTACATTGTCGATAAAGAAGGAAATATCAGAGATGCCTATGTAGGTGAAACCCATGCAGGTGATCGCAACGCAAAAAGAATAGAAAAAGCGATTGCAAAATTGCTCAAAGAATGAGTGCATGGATGCACAAGTGTCGCGGTAGACAGGATGTCGGTAGCGACCGTACGAATATGAGTCGAATCATGGACGACCTACATGGAAGTGGGAAGTGCAGAAAATGCAGGAGCGATTTTCTGCCGATTCGAACAGATTATTCTTTTCTTTTAAAGTGTCTGCGTACGATCCCGAGCACAAGGACGATGTGCATGGACGCACAAGTGTCGCGGGAGACAGGAAGTCGGGAGCGACCCTGCGAATAAGATTTCCATCAGGGATGATGCAACAGATTAATATTCTTATAATGTCCGGTATCAACCCAAAGCGTGAGTACAAGGAAGTACGAATATGAGACACATCATGGATGATGTGAACAGAATAAATATTTCTACTAAAATGTCCGCAAACGACCCAAAGCGGACATTTCAAATAAAACCACATTCAAATTTTAATTAAACAAATTGCAAATGTTTAATTCATGGTTAAAGTTTCTAGATACTAATGCTGAGCTTGGGTATGTAGTGTTATTTTCTATTTCGTTTTTTTATCTTTATGTGGGAAGAGCTATGAAGTTATATAAAAGATTATTTGCGAGCTCTCATGGCCTAATTTTATCGATCAGTTTGCCGTTTGCAGCAATAGCTAGTAAATACACGTATTTTGGTTATTCAGGATGGATTGTATGGACACATGTGGGGCTAGGAGTTATCGGACTATTATCGATTATTTATTCCATTTGGATTTATCGCAAATGGTGGTATATAAATATTCTACATGTTCTTACATTATCTTATGGTTTTCTATTTATGTTTTATGGCGGGATGCATATAGCTCATGATTGGGTTTAATGACCGCTTCTGACCGTAAGGAGACATAAAATGGGGAGCAACAGGTTGGAATTACACGCATACAAGAGCAAAATGTCCGTTATCGGCCCAAAGCGTGAGTACAAGGAAGTACGAATATAAGACACATCATGGATGATGTGAACAGAATAATCTTTTCTACTAAAATGTCTGCTAACGACCTAAAGCGGACATTCGAAATAGACTTTGAATAAGCAATTTTTATTTGGTTTATTGGGGCTTATAGGTCCGCCTGTCTATTTAGTTTTAAGCTTAGCTTTCATGGATAAAATGAATATTTTGACTTGGTTAATTCTGGCTTTAGTCTTAGTTTTGATTCCATGCTTGTACGCTGTTGAAGTAACCAGAAAGAATCAAGACAGGATATGGTTTTGGAGATGCCTTATTTTATTCTGGCCATTAGGTGGGATTTATTTAATTAAAATAAGCACTGCAATTAAAGCATGATGGCACCTAACGACCCAAAGCGGACATCCTATAAAGTCCTAATTCAGTGAAATACTCATATTTTAAAACTAAAATGGCTACAGACTGGACAGAGGAAAAGCCAACTTTTATTGAAAAATTCATTAGGTGTATATTTTTTTTCATTCCAGAAGCAAATCCAAATTATAAAAATAAAATGCATTTGGTAAATACATGGCTAATTGAGTTTGTGGATGAAAATCCTTGGCGTGAAATTGGTTTAGATGCCGATGAAAATCCTGTTCTAGCTGGTCCAACTACTAGAGATTATGGATTCTGGTGTGACAATAATATGGAGTTTAAAGATTTTAAGGGCGAATTAATTACCAAAGACGTTTTTGAAAGTACCTGGAAAGAGTACTTCCAAGCTCATGAGCATCTAAAAGAATTGCAAACCTAAATGTCCGCTATTGGCCGATAGTAGACATTAGAAAATCAAAAATTAATCTGCTCGAATCGGCAGAAAATTGCTCCTGCATTTTCTGCACTTCCCACTTCCGTGTAAGTCGTCCACGATTCGCCTCATATTCGCACATCCCTATGCTCAGGCACGAAAGCTGACGTTTTAAAATTTCCACAAGCTTTAAAACCGGTTGCATCATCCTTGATGGAACTCATATTCGCACGGTCGCTCCCGACTTCCTGTCTCCCGCGACACTTGTGCGTCCATGCACATCGTCCTTGCGCTCAGGCACGTAAGCGGGCATTTATCCTGATAATAAATACTAAGCAAAAAACCAATAGCCCAATAAAATTGCAGCAGTAATTCCCGCGAAATCTGCAAACAGTCCACAACCGATGGCATGACGTACGCGATTAATGCCTACGCTGCCAAAATAGATCGCTAGCACATAAAATGTAGTTTCGGTGCTGCCTTGCACGATAGACGCTATTGTTGCAGCAAAAGAATCCACGCCATAGGTATTCATGGTTTCCAGCATCATGGCTCTTGAGCCACTACCAGAAAAAGGACGCATTAGCGCCGTAGGTAAGGCTGCAACAAAGTCTGTATTGAAACCTAGTGAGGCAACAATTTTTTCAATGCTCACTAACAAAGCATCTAACACTTTACTGGCGCGTAATACCCCGATTGCTACTAACATGGCTACTAGGTATGGAATTATTTTAAGCGCAACATCAAACCCCTGTTTGGCGCCCTCAATAAAAGCTTCATATACATTTACCTTGCGTAAAAAACCCATGGTTAAAAAAGAGACTATTATCAGCAGTAAAAGTAAATTTCCTAAAAAACTAGATCGTTCAGACAATGAGTCGGAACTATCAGTCAATAAAAATGCAAGCAAACATGTAATGAGTCCGGAAAAGGCGAGAAAATAAAGTAAAACTGTTTTATTAAATAAGTTTAATTTTTGGATAGAAGCTACAAGTAATAAACCTGCAATTGTGGACACACAGGTGGCTAATATTATAGGAATGAATACAGCTGTAGGATCTGTTGATCCTTGTTGAGCACGAAATAAAAAAATAGTGACCGGGAGTAAAGTTACAGACGAAGTGTTGAGCACTAAAAATAAAATTTGTGCATTACTTGCTGTATTTTTGTTTGAGTTTAGTTCTTGCAAATCTTGCATGGCACGTAAACCCAAAGGGGTTGCCGCATTATCAAGTCCCAACATATTAGCGGCCATATTCATGGTGACAGAACCAATGGCTGGATGATTACTGGGTACTTCCGGCATGAGATGCTTGAACAATGGACGAAAGGCTTTTGTAAGTAGTTCTATAAATCCAGCACGTTCTGCAATAGTGAAAAAGCCTAACCATAAACAAAGAATTCCAATCAATCCTAAGGCAATTTCAACGCTCAAACTTGCCATATCAAAAGTGGTTTGAACCACCTGCGCAAAAATCGCACTGTTGTCATAAACCAGGAGTTGGTAAATACAACTCAAGAAGGCCAGGATAAAAAAACTAAACCATATGTAATTCAGCATAGAATTTGTTTGCGTCTCAGTGGTTTAAATAAGCGAGGATTAACAAGAAAATTGTACTGAAAATTTGTTTGTATGGAGCCACATTATTTGCAAAGCATTAAATATTTAAGTGACTGCTTAAAAAATTTGGATGTTTCATTGATACGTAAAATTGGTGCTTTCGTCGACCAATGAACCTCGAAATTTTGCCCTAAATTGTCACATTCAGACCAGGCTCAACACTTTAACAAGTTCTCTAACCGATTGTAACTAAAGGGGAATCTTTTATCGGAACCGGCGATTTAAAAATTCTTCTATCGATATACTTTCCGTCATTGATCTGTGTTTGTAGGCGTTTTATATGGTGAATAATGCGGAACACAATTTTTGAATCCCCAAGTTTTGGGACAACTGTTAACTATAAATAGGAACGAGACAATGGAAATTAAAAGTTTAACTAAAGGAATAGCGTTAGCGGGTTTACTCGCTTTTACCGGTAACTCAATGGCAGTTACAGCTCCCGGTGCCTTAGGTGCAAACTCTACTGGTACAGTCGATATTGATGTACAAGTTGGCGATTTAGTGCGAATAACCAACTTGGTGGCAATGACAGGTAATACGTATACACCTGGTGGCGATGTAACTGATAGTACTCCGGCATGTGTTTATCGTAACGGAAGTCCAACCTACCAGATCCGTGCATTTAGTGGGCAAGGCGCTGGCAACAGTGAGTTTCTATTAGAAGATGTTGGTACTACTGGAATCTATGTTGAATATACTGTCGACTTTGACGATGGTTCGACTTCTTCAACACTCGTCTATAATACTTTGACACCCTTTACCAATGCGAACCAAACTGATGATACCTGTGCCGGTGGTACAGCAAACAATGCCACCATCACAGTTAATATCTTAGAGTTTGGAGTATCTGGATTTAACGGTTTAGCAGAAGTACCTGCTGGTACATACTTTGATGAATTATCCATCGAAGTATCTCCAATTTAAGTTGTATTTATAGTTTAGAGAAAGTGCTGTCAGCCAAAACCTGGCAGCACTTTTTTGTTATGAACAATTTGAGCATTAAATACAACCCATGTTTTTTGAAAATTTATATAAATCGATCATTCGGTTAGGTTTAGCATTACTGCTATTTACTGCTAGTTCTACCAATGTTTATACAGCCACAACACAGGGCGCACCAGATTTCTTTGCCTCCACAGGTACAGTCGATATTATTGTTACCTCTGGAGACTTGATAAGAATTTTTGGTAATCAAACGGTAAGTTTTGGTACCTGGAGTATAGGTGATCCTGATTTAGCGAATGATCAGAATATTTGTATCGGTAAAACCAGTACGGGTACACCTTACGGTATTGAGGCCTCAGGCGATGGAGATCCTATCAATCCATCGGCATTTACCATAACCAATGGTACTGATCTATTGTATTACGATGTATTTTGGAATGATGCACCGAATACAACCGGTCAAATTCAGCTCTTACCAGGAACTACAGTATTCGGGCAAACAGGCTCAGCTTTTAGTTTTTTCTTCAACTTAATTTTTGGTGGATTTAATAATTTTCCCTGTGGATTTTTTTTAACACCGCCGAATGCTAATTTAGAAATTGAAATACCCGCCTCTCGTTTATCGGCTGCAGCTGGCGGTTTTTATCAAGGCACCTTGACATTATTAGTCATCCCTCAATAGTCTAGGCTTTTACACGCAAGCCGATAATTAGCGTGAAATATAAACTCCATTTTAAAAAATACTATTTAAGCTTATTTTTGTTGGTAATTTTTTTCGCATGTATCAATGCGCATGCATTGATTATTGTCACTGATTTGGTTCCATTTAAGCTTGGGAAATGGTCTTTGGGTTCAGGAGATATCACCGCCGATCAAAATATCTGCATCGCTTTAAGGCCTCGAGGCCCATATAGTGTAACCGTAAGTGGGGATAGCCTGGGGGATGAGTTTGTTTTAGTAAGTGGATCAGATACGATCGGGTATCGAATTTTTTTTAATGATCGCCCACGACTTGCTGGGCGCACCGAGCTGGAGCCAGGTGTAGAACTTACCGGGCAACGAGGTAGAAGATTGCGTAGAAGGGCACCATGCCGAAGGCCCACTGCAAATCTTTCATTAATTATTCCAGAAGTAAATATTGTGGCCGCACCTGCCGGTGCTTATGTTACTAATATCTCGATTCTAGTGAGTCCTGAATAGGAACACAGCTTAGTTCATCGATCACTGCAATCCCTTGCTCTGATTCAAAAGGAGGCAAATCGATTTGACAGATTGGTTTACCTTGTTTGGAAAGAATTAATGGATCACGGCTGGCAATTTCAATTTGAAACCAACCATTATTATCTGTGCTGGCAAAGCTAATGGTATTTTCAAATTTTGCATTCGCCACAGGCGTGCCATCACTCAATACGGCATTAGAAATTAAAACTGTTACTGGGCTTACCTTCCAGTTTAAGGTTTCAACATTTCCTGGATATAAGGTTACAGTACGAATTATATCGTCATAATGAACAATCTCATTACCACGAGGCTTAATTTGTACTTCATATTCACCATAGCCTTGGAGGCCAATAACATTAGCTTTACCTGATTTGGCAAAGCCTTGTGGTTGTCGATTTACAAATATCTCAAAAGGTGTATCACTCGCTTCACTTTCTAAATCAACAATAACGCCAGCATCGGCGGTACGATTACCTCCCCAAGCAAATTTTTTTCCACTACTAAATGCACTAAAACTGGCATTACCAAAGTAACGTGAAAAATTGCCAGAGGATTTATCATCGACAAATTCGTAAGAAAAGTCACTTCGCCCCAAACTAGAATGACTGCGCCCCCGTGTGCCAATCGACGAACGCTCGTTATTATCATTGGCAAATAAACCAATACTATAATTTCCCAGGGTTGGGCTAATATTGGTATGCGTAATAGCGCCGTTAAATTCTGCCCCCTGTTCGGTGGAGTCACCATTGTCCTCATACGTATAACGCATATCACTGGAAATAAAATTATTTCCAGAAAAGCGGTTAATGGCGAAACCAATCCATCCCGAATAACTATCATCTTCGTTGAATGCGCTGGTGGTGAGGTCAAATCGATAACGATTTATTTCAAATATCGGCTTTCGATACTCAATTCCGATTGATTCAACACCTTCTTGATTTATGCGCTTATTGTATTTGCCACGAATTGAGAGTGAACCGTTTGCAACGACGGTACTAGCCGAAATGCTGCTTTGTGTAAAACTGTTTGGGATTAGTTGGACTTCATTGTCGAGTGAAAAATTTTCGTCGTTCTTAACTTCTCGATAATCAAATGCAAGGTTTAATTTTTGTCGTGTGTATTGTCCTCTAAGATTGACCCCCCATTTACTTTCACTGCTTTGCATGAGGCCTGCAAACAAATTGTAATTATTGCCTAAGTAAATGGCTCCACCCTGTAAAATTCCTTCTTCGGCTCCATATAATACTTCTACGTCTACACCAAAATTATCAAGAATTCTATAAGCTATACCAAGTTTTCCTAAGAACTCATCAGAATATTCAGGAAATGTATCTTCTCTTATCCTTGTTCCAATTTGACCAAATTCGGCAAAATATAATGGCTGGTCTTTGGGGGGCAAGAGTGCAGATTTAACAAAGAAATACGTTTCTTCTCGTACTGAACCTCTAGCATCCGTGATGCGTAAAGTAATTGGGTATGATCCGCCCGGAAGATAACTCGTATCTATTTGCTGATTTCCTGCTTCATATTCAAATGCGGTTACTAATTTTTCGTCTTTGAAAATTTCTACCAGGCTTGGAGTTGAAAAAAACAGAAATATTTCGGTGCTTTGCGATGTCTCCAAATCAGTGCGTGTATTCGTAGATGAAAATATTCGACCTCCTAGTAATTGTACTTCACTGATAAAGTTTGAATTATTGGTAGTGGAATCGAATATACCTGCTTCAGCGGCCCAATTTTGTTCATCGTGTTGCGCTGAGAGATTTTCAACTGAGAAGCTACGTGTATCACTATAGTCCCACTCCAGCTGTAAACGTGATTGTTTATGCGCTGCGATATGATTTGCACCAAAGGTATATGAATTTTCATTATCGCTTCCGCTTACGGTGCTCGAAATTAAATTGACTGTGGAGAATTCTGTAGTCGAAGGTGCTAGATATTTACTTCTGACGATTACATTATCTTCAAGATAGAGCGCATTAATAAATATATGTAAGCGAAAGTAGCTTTCATCAAATATTACTCCGGCAACGGCGGGTTCAAGATAACCGCAATCTCGTTGTACTTCACTCAAGCATATTCTATGTGTGTTTGTCGTTAGTGGTCCTCTTAGTGCTGCTTCAACTTCTGCAGTGTTACTTACTCGAGGAATAAGTGAAACAACTTGTTCTGCTGACTCGAATTCTATCGTTTCAGGTGTATAGGTGGCTAATACACTGCCTAAGAATTTCTCACCATAAAAAATATCAATTGCTGTTGTTTGGGGGCCGGCAAGTTCTTCAAATCCAGGAGGAGGGCCGGGTTTCGTAATAAAGCCAGAAGATTCGTTGTCATCTTCTGCTTGTACCGAAGTAATTAGAAATATGCTTGACGCAAAAAGAATCAAGAAATTTATTGCAATTATTTTTAAACGTGCTAACCAAGCAAGAATTCTCGAGCGAGAAGTTTTCATTCGCCGAACAACTAGAAAAACTAATACTTCTCGATAGAATTTTTTGTGCCTACGCTTAAATAATATTCAACCGGTTGATCTAGAGGTAGATCAACCGACCATTCATTACCGGCGTAAAGACGATTTCCTCTTAATATTTCACATTCTTCGTCTGTTGATGTTTCAGATGGGCATTGCTTTCCTTCTCGTAGCAATACATTGGTATTTCCATTATTTTTAAAGTTTAATATATTGCCTTCGCGTTTAACGACTAAGTCTGGTTCTGGTTTTGGAGGTTGTACCAATACTAACACTTGATAGGCAATTACAATTTTTACTCCAACTTGATTTTCTTCCGGAAGAATTGCATTGCTGATTGGTTTAAATGTTACGCGATATACAGCATCCGATTCTGTCGGTTGATTGAGTACTACAAAACGTACCAGTTTTCTTCCTTTAGGAGGTACAACAAGTTTGTTTGGGCTCACCAAAAGCCCTGCTTTTCTTGGATCTTTAATTTCTTCACGAGCTTCGTTTTCAGTGCCAGGGTTTTTAACAATGGTTGGGATTACTTGAACATATAGTATTTCATCTCCAACATTTTCAACTTCAATGTCTTTGCGTAAAGGTTTTCCAGGCTCAAAATGCAAAATCGCTTCACTCAATACCATGCTTGCTGAAACGGGTGATAACGGTGTAATGACAGCAAATAACAGAACAAATAAGAGGTTCGTCCAGAGCCTTTTATTTAGAATTACGTCTAGGTTGAATTTCATGGGAGTCAGGTCCTTTCTGATATTGTACTCATTATTTATATGCGCCTGATTAAAAGGGCTAATTGACTGAAATTCCAACAAAAAATGACAAAACGCACTGATTCAATGGCCCGCTGGGAGCGGTTCTTGCAACCTTAGGAATCCTCAAAATATTCATCGAATTATATAAATTACCAGGTTCATGCGAAGTGGCAGGGAGCAACATTGAAAATCTGAGTTTGACTGGAAACTATGGAGCTAAATTTTGGCTGATGAATCTATTTATTTGCATATAAAATTTTGCTTAACTTATTTCCACTCCAGTTACTTTTTTCAGTCATTGCAATTAAGTACACTGGTATATGTAGAGAATGTAAAGATTCAATTTCTACAAAAAATTTTTAAGATCGCACGAATCTAATTTTCAATTTTCATCATTAGTTAAATAGGAGTTTACAATGCAACATATAAGAAGGCCTTTACTAATTTTGATTGCACTATTGTTTTCAATTAATGTGCATGCTGGAGATCCAGAAGCCGGAAAAGCCAAGTCAACAACATGTTTAGCATGTCATGGTGCAGACGGAATTAGCCCCACCAGTGTATGGCCCAACCTTGCCGGGCAAAAAGAAGAGTATTTGCTCATGCAACTAAAAGCATTTAAATCAGGCGAAAGAAAAAATGCACAAATGGCGCCAATGGTGGCAAATCTTTCTGATGAAGATTTAGCTGATCTAGCAGCTTATTACGCGTCCTTAGGATGCAAGTAATTTGAAAGTGAAAATTCAGTACATTGCGGGTGGAATTTATATTGCGATGTAACGTGCTCCGCCCGCAACAATCAATACAGCAATTCCAAGCAGCAGATTTATCCCTACGAACTTTCTAATTTTTGCTAGTTGTTCACCGGCTAGAGAATAATTTTCCTGTTTTACGGCCTTTAATAATTTTAAGTAGGGCGCAAAGAACACATGCAAGAAAATTAATATCATGATTACACCGATGACTTGCATGATGTGAACATGCCAACTCACTCTTGCCATACCACCATAATGTACGAAGATCATCCAATATCCAGTTGCAGGAAGAGCAATTACGCAAAGCCAAACCCAAAAGAAAAAACTGGTTAATACTCGGCGCCATAGCTTTAATCGTTGGGGCGCTTCTAAAAGTTTGGCCGCAGCCGGTCGTAAACACATATAAGCAAAAAACATTCCACCTACCCACACTACAGCTGCGATTAGGTGTCCCGCCATGGCGGTAGGAAAATATAAAGATTGAAGGTCCATTTTGATGTAGCTCTCAAAATTATTGTTGTAGTTTGTTTAAGATGCCTACTGGCGAAATATTGCAGATAAAGTTTACTCTAAGAATGCTGCAAATTACATGCTGATACGTTAAAGTGCCTAGAAATTAGTAAGAATTATTGTTGTAAGACATTATCGGGAGTGTACGCATATCATGGTTGAAGATTGGATAGCGCCGTCTATATTATCTGCCGATTTTGCTCGTTTGGGTGAAGAGGTAGATGCGGTACTGGATGCGGGTGCCGATATCGTTCACTTTGATGTGATGGATAATCACTATGTGCCAAATCTAACCTTTGGGCCGGTCATTTGTAAGTCGTTACGTGATTATGGAATTCGAGCCCCGATCGATGTGCACTTAATGGTAAAACCAGTGGATCGTTTAATATCAGATTTTGCAGCGGCAGGCGCTAGCTATATTACTTTTCATCCAGAAGCGTCTGAGCATATCGATCGTAGCTTGCAGCTAATTCGTGATCAGGGATGTAAAGCTGGATTAGTCTTTAATCCTGCGACACCATTGGATCAACTTAATCATGTGATGGATAAATTAGACATGATTTTGCTGATGTCAGTGAACCCAGGATTTGGTGGCCAAAAATTTATTCCAGCCATACTGAATAAATTAAAAACTGCACGCAAAATTATTGATCAATCAGGATTGCCTATTCGTCTTGAAATTGATGGTGGGGTAAAGATTGATAATATTGCGAAAATTAAAGCGGCAGGTGCGGATACATTTGTTGCAGGATCAGCCATTTTTAATACCAAAGATTATTTTGGCACTATTTCTAAAATGCGTGAGCAGTTAGCGAACGCATATCAAACTACTTCTTAATTTTTAATTCATGGATGAGATTTGTTTTGCGCACACGCGCAGTGTGATTTTTGATTTAGATGGTACCTTAATTGACAGCGTGCCTGATATTGCCATTAGCATAAATGAAGTATTAAAAAAATTAGATTTACCTACGTATGAAATATCACAAGTTCGAGATTGGATCGGAAATGGAGCCGCGCGACTTATTAAACGTGCTTTGACAGGCACCATGGATGGCGAACCCGATGAAGAACTGTTTCATCAAGCCAGAGATTTGTTTTTTGACTATTACGAACAGCATTTAAATGATGCAAGCATTATTTTCCCGGGTGTATTGGAAGGGTTAAATACGCTTGAGCAGTTAACAATTAAAATGGCGATTATTACCAACAAGCCTCGACGTTTTACTCCGCCATTACTTCGGACTATGCAAATAGACCATTATTTTCAGCATATCGTTTGCGGCGATGATTTGCCGAAGAAAAAACCAGACCCTATGCCACTACAGTACATAATGGAGCTGCAAGGCCTACAGCCCTCACAGACCGTATTGGTAGGTGATTCGGCAAGTGATATCCAGGCGGCTCAAGCGGCTGATGTAGCCTCTATTTGCGTGGACTATGGCTATCATCAAGGGAAAGGTGTTGATGCATTGGGCGCAGACTATATAATCAGCTCCATCGAAGAAGTAGCCAATTTAATTTCTAAGCATAAGGCCTAATATTCAATGTACATCTCTGTAAGAAAAGAAATATCAGAGTTTTTTTGTTGGTGTTGCTAGTTCAACCCTGACTTAGTAACTCTTTTTCTTTTCACGCCACTACGGAGATGATATGGACCCTAGCAAATTTAATGCATTAAAAACCCAAGGATACAGTTGTATACCCTTGGTGCGAGAAGTGCTAGCAGATTTAGATACGCCTTTGAGTGCGTATTTAAAACTTGCACATCAACCCTTTACCTACTTATTTGAGTCAGTACAAGGCGGCGAGCGATGGGGCCGTTATTCGTTCATCGGTCTATCTTGTATAGAGCAGATAAAAGTGTATGGGAACAAGATTGAACATGTGCAGCAAAAAAATAGTGTAGAGACCATTCAAACGAACGATCCATTATCGTGGGTGCAAACGTTTCTACGTCAATTCAAAGTACCCGATATACCACAGCTTCCACGATTTACAGGAGGTGTTGTTGGATATTTTGGATACGAAACGGTTCACTATATTGAGCCCAGGCTTATGCCTGATGCTGTTAAACCAGATGCATTACAAACACCTGATATATTTTTAATGGTATCTAAGGAATTAGTCGTATTTGATAATTTAAGTGGCAAAATATATTTAATCGTTCATGTAGATCCCAAGCAAGAAGATGCCCACATTAAAGGTGAGCAGCGCTTAAATGAACTCGTTCATCTATTGCGTCAACCAAAACCAAATTTACAAAATAAAAATGAAAATGCTGAGATACATTTTGTTACCGAGTTTCATGAGCAAGATTTTAAGGCAGCGGTTGAACATGCGCGAGAATACATTCGAGCAGGGGATATCATGCAAGTTGTATTGTCACAAAGACAACACACAAGGTTTACCTCCCCACCTATAAATTTATACAGAAGTTTGCGTAGTTTAAATCCTTCGCCCTATATGTATTACATGAATATGGGCGATTTTTATATTGTGGGTTCATCACCAGAAATATTAGTTCGCCTAGAAGAAGGTGAAATTACGGTGCGGCCCATTGCAGGAACACGCCCGCGTGGCAAAGATGAACAACAAGATGTAGAGCTCGAAAAAGATTTGCTTGCAGATCCAAAAGAACTTGCTGAACATTTAATGCTGATTGATTTGGGGCGTAATGATGTAGGGCGTGTAGCGCAGACAGGATCAGTTAAGTTAACCGATAAAATGATTATCGAACGCTACTCTCATGTGATGCATATTGTTTCAAACGTAATAGGATCGTTAAATAAATCCTTTGATGCCATCGATGTAATTAAGGCAACCTTTCCAGCGGGCACGGTCAGTGGTGCACCTAAAATTAGAGCCATGGAAATCATTAACGAGTTTGAACCGGTTAAGCGTGGTGTTTATTCGGGGGCGGTAGGCTATATTTCTTGGGACGGCAATATGGATACGGCAATTGCAATTCGTACCGCCGTGATCAAAGATGAAAAACTATATATTCAGGCTGGTGCTGGCATTGTGTATGACTCCGTGCCAGATAATGAATGGATTGAAACTAATAATAAGGCTAGTGCAATGAAAAAAGCCGCAAACATGGCGCAGCATATAGAATAAATACACTATGATTTTAATGATCGACAACTATGATTCTTTCACGTACAACCTAGTGCAATATCTGGGTGAAATTGGCGAAGAAGTAAAAGTGGTGCGTAATGATCAGATAAAAGTGTCTGAGATAAAAGTTTTGCAGCCCGATCATATTGTAATTTCACCAGGACCCTGTACACCGAATGAGGCAGGAGTTTCGGTGGATATTATTAAGGAGCTCGGTGGTATTGTTCCAATTTTAGGGGTTTGTCTTGGCCATCAAAGTATCGGACAAGCATTTGGCGGCAAAATTGTGAAAGCAAATCAAGTGATGCATGGTAAAACGTCTAAAATTTATCATCACAATACACATGTTTTTGAGAAATGTGATGTCCCATTTATTGCAACACGTTATCACTCATTAGTCATCGAAAAAGATTCTTTACCGGAATGCCTAGAAGTCACGGCATGGACCACTAATGATGTTGGTGAGCTTGATGAAATTATGGGAGTACGACATAAAGAGTTCGCAATAGAAGGCGTGCAGTTTCATCCTGAATCTATACTTACAGATTTTGGCCATCATTTGCTTACTAATTTTATTAATCAAAATAAACCATGAACATTCAACAAGCCATACAAGTAACGATTGAAGGAAAAAATCTCAATACCGAGCAAATGACATCAGTGATGCGGGCTGTAATGACTGGAGAAACGACACCTGTACAAGTGGCAGGATTTTTAGTGGCCTTGCGTATGAAAGGTGAGGCGGTAGAAGAGCTAACGGCCGCAGCTTCAGTGATGCGAGAGCTCTCTTCTAAGGTAAAAGTGGAGTCTACAAATTTAGTGGATACTTGCGGTACAGGAGGTGATGCAAAAGGCACTTTTAATATTTCTACAGCTTCCGCATTTGTGGTTGCAGCCGCAGGAGGCCGAGTCGCCAAGCATGGTAATCGTTCTGTATCTAGCAACAGTGGCAGTGCAGATTTATTAGAAGCTGCGGGTGTGAATTTGGAACTTACACCTGACCAAGTTGCACAATGTATCAATGCTGTTGGAATTGGCTTTTTATTTGCTCCTGCGCATCATAGTGCGATGAAGCATGCGATTGGGCCACGTAAAGAACTGGGGGTACGCACCATGTTCAATTTGTTGGGCCCCCTCACTAATCCAGCCAATGCACCTAATCAAGTGCTTGGGGTTTTCAGCAAAGATTGGGTAGAACCATTAGCCCATGTTTTACAATCATTAGGCAGTCAGCATGTGTTAGTCGTGCATGCTGAAGATGGTTTAGACGAGATTAGCATTGCATGTGATACACATATTGCAGAGTTACGTCAGGGTGAAATTATCACTTACAAACTTTCACCGACACAATTCGGAATTGAAAAACAAAATCTTTCAGATGTGGTGGTGTCTGATGTGCAACAAAGTTTACAAATGGCGCAAGCTGTTTTTGATAACCAATCGGGTGCTGCGCTTGATATTGTAAAACTAAATGCGGGTGCTGCAATCTATGCCAGTGGTAAAGCGGCAACGTTGGATGACGGAATAAAACTAGCAAATGATATTCTAGCTTCAGGTGCGGCCAAAAATAAATTTCAAGAATATATTGAATTTACAAACAATATATAAAAAATGACTGACCAACCTGAAGTTCTTACAAAAATAATTGCCCATAAAAAAGAAGAACTCGTAGAACGCAAACTACGAGTTCCACTAGAGAAAATGCAAGAATGGGCTAAAGATGCACCCAGTCCTCGCGGATTTGAAAATGCATTACGTAGTGTGCAACTTGCAAAACGTCCTGGAGTAATTGCTGAAATTAAACGCGCTTCGCCTAGTAAGGGTATTTTGCGGGAGAATTTTAACCCCATGCAGATTGCAGCAAGTTATCAAATGAATGGTGCTACTTGTGTTTCCATATTAACCGATAGTGAATTTTTTAAAGGCTCATGTGCAATTCTCGAGTTAGCGCGTAAATCATGTTTTCTTCCCATGCTACGCAAAGACTTTATTATTGATACCTACCAAGTGTATGAAACACGTGCTGTGGATGCCGATTGTTTATTGTTGATAGTTGCTGCGCTCGAAGATGATCAAATGGCTGAACTAAATAGTTTGGCCAAAGAATTACGTCTTGATGTGTTAGTTGAAGTGCATAACGAGGCTGAAGTGGATCGCGCACTTGCGCTTGAGCCTACATTGCTCGGAATAAATAATCGGAATTTAAATACATTTGAAACCACATTGGATACTACATTTCAGTTGCTAGATAAGGTGCCCGATAGTTGTCATGTGGTGACCGAAAGTGGAATTCATAGTAAACAAGATATTTCCATGATGACCGAAAAAGGAGTAAATTCTTTTTTGGTAGGTGAGGCTTTTATGGTGGCCGAAGACCCTGGAGCAAAATTAAAAGAACTATTCTTCTAGTTCATGTTCAGCGCCGCTAGGAAGTCTGGATAACATTGTTTTTGCATTGTGCATCCGTTTGTATAGCGGAGCACAAATAGGCATCAGTTGTTGAGAAATCTGTTCTCGAGTGTAATTTTTTTCGACAGCATATTGTTTAGCGATCCCAATATACATTTCACAGATTGCGATTTCATTTTCGTAGTGTCTTTCTTTTCTAGAAAGTATTGCTATTTGCTCAAATGTTTTAGGCGAAGGCATTATGCCTGTATCGACAGATTTCTGAATTTCTTCCCGGCAATCTCGTACAATTTCCTGAATATCAGATTCTGTTAGGTCTTTTTCGTTTGAGCTGATTACAGAACGAGTTTTGATTACTTTTTTGAAAATAGTGTCCAACTTGCCCATAGAGTTAACCAAAATTGTGAGGTTGTATACGCTACGCTGAATAATGGTCAACGAGAGTAATATCCCGATGAGTGGCAAAAAATTGTGTTTAAAAAAGGATTTTAATTTACAGATGCAAGTTATTGATTACACACTCGCGCAGTATGTAATCAGCTTGTAGCGCATTTCGTATGCGATTTCCTTGTGGCCAGGATATTTGCGATATGTCCGACGGCATGAATGATACCACCTAAAATTGTAATGGTAGTTTCATCGGATGGCTTAATAATTTGATTGTGCATTAGTGGTTCAGCAAGTAGAGCCATTGCCAGTAATAGCATAAGGCCAATACTTGCTATGACAAGTGGCCTAAATTGACGATGACATCTAAAGCCGGTTACCAACGCAATTACACTTATTGGAAAAATAAACAACAAAATGAATTGGTGAAACCAGAAGTCATGCACATGATTTCCATGTCCTACGGCCATATTTAACACTGGAATTACACCTGCTAACAAAGGAATAGCAACGCAATGAATTGCGCATAAACCAGATAAGGCGATCGCAAAGCGATCAAAGAGAGTACGAGACATTTTTTTATAATTTTGCGCACTGTGCGCATGTGCCATGTATTTCTACATTTACCAAGCTTGGGGTAAATCCTTGTTTTTTACTAATAGTATGTAACGCTTTAATTATATTCGGCGAGTTCACTTCTTCGACCTCGTTACAGGTATCACAGATAAAAAATTTACTTTCTAAATCGGAATGATTCATGTTGCATCCAATATAGGCATTCTGACTCTCAATACGATGAATAAGATGGTTGTCCAACAAGAATTGTAATGCTCGATATACCGTCGGTGGTTTCTCAACAGTGTTACCAGTACTCAGTTGAGCCAGAATATCATACGCTTTAATTGGTTTATGACTTCCCCATATAATCGCTAACACTTTTTTTCGAATGGGTGTGAGCTTACTTTTCTGCTGTGCACATATTTCTTCGGCTCGCTGTAAGGCCTGTTTTTTACACTGTTGATGACTATGCTTTTCCCACATAATATTGAATCAAAGTAATTTCTCAATGTTATAATATAACATTGCGCCTCCAACGGAGAAAGCTTAATTAGGTATTAAAATTCTAGGGAAATTTATCTGGCGCCAAATACGACAATGGTTTTGCCGTGAGCGGAAATCAGTCCTTGTTCTTGTAGTTCCTTAAGAACTCGGCCTGCCATTTCGCGAGAGCAGCCAACAATTTTAGCAATTTCTTGACGAGTAATTCGTATTTGCATGCCTTCCGGATGGGTCATGGCATCTGGTTGTTTGGCTAAATCAATCAAAGTATGGGCAACTCGTCCCGTGACATCAAGATAAGCTAAGTCGATCACTTTTCGACTGGTAGCACGTAGGCGTTTTACGAGTTGTCCGGCAAGCAGCATGAGGATTTCAGGATCACTATGAATTAATTCACGAAATTTTGAATATTGAATTTCAGCGACATCGCATTGCTCACGCGCAATGACTAATGCACTACGATCATCTTCTTCAAATAATCCCATCTCACCAAAGAAGTCTCCTTTGTTGAGATAGGCCAATACCATTTCATGTCCGGTCTCATCTTCTAGCATTACCCGAACCGAACCAGAAGTGATGTAATAAAGTGTATTCGAAGGATCACCCGCGTGGATTATGCGATTACCAGATGCATAGCGCTTGGTATGACAATGTGCCAAGAAACGCTCCACAACTGAGTTTTCAGCTGGTACCTTAACGTTCAGATTATTCAAGTTTGAACCTCGAGCTCAGAAATTGGGCTTAAGTCTAAGCAAGTAACTCATTGATGTCGACTTAAAAAATAGCTGAACGGTAGAAATGCAAGTACAAGTTAAATGGTTAGAGCAACGAACGTTTGAAGCCCAAACAGGAAGTGGTCATTCTGTAACCATGGATGGTCCGCCAGAGCATGGTGGACGAAACTTGGCAGGTCGTCCCATGGAGATGATTTTGGTCGGATTGGGTGGTTGTAGTGCTTATGATGTGGTGGAAATATTAGAGAAATCTCGCCAATCCATTAACCGTTGTGAAGTGAGTATTCAAGCCAAGCGTGCCGATGCCATTCCAGCTGTTTTCACAGATATCCATTTACATTTCATTGTCAGTGGTAGTGATCTTAAAGAAAAATTAGTTAAACGAGCAGTGGAACTCTCAATGGAAAAGTATTGTTCGGTTACGATGATGCTTAAAGATTCGGTTAATATTACTTTTGATTATGAAACTGCTTAATTGTGAAAAGGAATTTACTTAGCCATGGCAAAAATTCAATTACATGGTTTTAATAATCTAACCAAAACTTTAAGTTTCAATTTTTATGATATTTGCTATGCCCACACTACGGCGCATCAGCAGGAATATTTGGCCTATGTGGATGAAACCTATAGTGCAAGTCGATTACAACAAGTTCTCACTGAAGTTACCCAACGCATCGGGGCCAGTATTCTGAATATTTCAAGCCATAACTACGAACCAAGAGGTGCCAGTGTTACCTGTATGATTTCAGAAGAGCCAGACTTAACTGAAATTTTAATTTCAGATGATGAATTTGAATTTGTGGAAAGTCTTGATCTATTAAAAAAATCTACAGTCGCACATTTGGATAAAAGCCATATTACCGCACACACCTATCCTGAATGGCATCCTGATAATGGAATCAGTACCTTTAGAGTAGATATTGATGTATCTACCTGTGGCCGGGTGTCACCTCTAAAAGCGTTGAACTATTTAATTGATAGTTTTAATGAAGATATTGTTGTGTTGGATTATCGAGTACGAGGGTTTACTAGAGATGTCGATGGAAAGAAACACTACATTGATCATGACATCACATCCATTCAAGACTACTTGTCTGATAAAACAAAATCTCAATATGAAATGATTGATACGAATGTTGATCAAGAAAATATCTTTCACACTAAAATGCTAATTAAAAATTTTGCGCTGGATGATTATCTTTTTGGTCGAGGTGTTGAGGAATTTAAGTCAGAAGAGCGTATACAAATTGAACATCAGCTTAAAAATGAAATGAGTGAAATTTTTTATGGCATGGGTTCAATCGATTAAATCCAGTAAGAAGTTTTTGTCATAATTTTAGAAACTGCATGCATTGCCAATTTTGCAGGAGCTGGTAATTCTTCGGCACCAGCATTTTGCGCATTTCGATCGTGATGAGCTTCATCATCTCGCATTTTTAATAGGATTTCCCTGCTGGCATGATCATTGTCTGGCAAACGTTCCAGATGTTTATCAAGATGTTTTACTACTTGTTTTTCTGTTTCAGAAATAAATCCCAATGTCCATTTATCTCCGAGCAAACCTACTGTAGCACCAATGGCAAATGATCCAAGATACCAAGCAGGATCGAACACACTGGGTTGGTCATTTAATTCTTCAAGGCGTTGATTGCACCAACTTAAATGGGTTTGTTCTTCTGCAGCAGCGTCACTTAATTGTTGTTTAATAGCAGCATCGCGTGCCGTAAGCATGTGGCCGCGATACAGGCCCTGTGCTGCCATTTCGCCAGCATGGTTTACGCGCATAAGACGTGCAGAGCGTTTTTTATCGTCCTCACTGATGTTTGTCGTAGTCGTAAATTCTTCAGTTGAAAAAGATTTGGGTTTTGCAAACATTGCATACAAAGCTCGATCCATTTGCGATAGCACCTGATCGATGACACTAAAATTTCTCATATTGTAGATTATAGCAGTTGTTGAGCGAGCAAGTTGATGGGATGACAAACTGTAATGGGTAATTTTTGTTGTTTAATTTGTTGTTGGAAATGTAAAGCACAGCCAATATTACTTGTCACTAAATAATGCGAATTTGAGGCTTTTAGGGCATTTAATTTGGGTTGAATTAATGTTTCGGCCATTGTCTGTTGCATCACTACATTAATTCCACCGGCGCCACAGCAAGATAATGTATCATCAAATTCTTTGAAGGTAGCTTTAGGAATTATCTGCAGTAATTTTTTAACAGTACTGTTATCGATGCTAGAAAAAGAGCTTGTGCAGGGCTGATGTATAAATACTTCTTCCGACAAAGGTTGAAATTCCAGCGATTCTTTCTCTAATAACTGAAGCATTAAATCATTGATATCTAAATGCTTGCCTTCAAAGGCTTTTTGTTGCTTTAGTTGTGCGCCACATCCGGTGGCCATCGATACCAAGTAATCAAAGTCATACTCTTTTACTAGATCGGCTAGTTGATGCCTGAAATTATCCGCTTTATTTGATTTACCTGTATGTTGATGTAGCGCACCACAACAGATCGATGAAGGTATTTGTATAACCTTGCATCCTAATTTTCTTAGCAGATAGTTAGCCGCATTTATAGTGGAATCATCTACGAAGGAACTGGCACAAGCATCAAATAATAAAATACGAAATTTGGGAGAAATTGGTTCTTCAATTTCAGGAAAAACCATTTTTTCCCACGTAGGAAATATTCTGAACAGATAAAATCTATTAAATAGGAGTTCTAGTTTTACAATCTTTAAAATTCGAATTATCTTATTCACGAAATAAGAAATAAATGGATTCGTTATTATTGTAGTTACTAATTTCAGTTTAATTTTGTATGCGAGTGAATGTTTTTCAGCAATTAACGTACGCCCCAAATCTATAATTTCTTCGTAGTTAACATTTGCCGGGCAAGCCGTTTCACAGGAATTGCACCCTAAGCAGTGATCGAGATGTGCCACCGTTTTTGGGGTAGCATTAATTTTGTTTTCGTAGAGTGCACGTACAAGTGCGATGCGCCCCCGCGGCGATTCAGCCTCATTTTTTGTTACTGTATAAGTAGGACAATGTGGAAGACATAAGCCACACATAACACACTGATCAATGTCTTGAACAAGTTTTAGCATTTGGTCTGTTTTAGCGAGCATATTTTTTGTCATTTACTTAAGTGCGTGTTTACTTGTATCGATAAAACTCTATATTAGACCTGCGTTAAATGCTCTTGGTACTATACTTTAAGTCTATGTCTGTAGTTCAAAACAGGTAAGGTAAAATGACCTATTACAAACGCCATCTTTTTATGTGTGTAAACCAGCGTGAAGATAGTGCCTGTTGCCAAAATCATGGCGCAGCTGAATTACGTGACTATGCAAAAAAAAGAACCAAGGAGTTAGGTATTGCAGGGCAAGGAGGGGTGCGGGTCAATCAAGCAGGATGTTTGGATCGTTGTGATGAAGGCCCGGTGGCCGTCGTGTATCCAGAAGGGGTTTGGTACACCTATAAAGACACCCAGGATCTAGATGAAATTATTGAAAAACACCTAGGCCAGGGGGAAGTGGTGGAGCGACTCAAAATATGAATCACTACTATGTCAAAATAGATACATTTAGCAGAATTTAATGGCATTTTTTCGTATTTTATAAACAATATTAGTTGACAATTAATAAATTATATTAGAAAATACGAATATTCTGATGGTTTAGATAACGCTCAGAACTCCTCCATCTACTTCTGGTAGACAAAGTTTGAAAGCGCAATGTGCAAACATTGCGCTTTTTTTTGCCCTAAAAGTGAAAGTGAAGGTATTGTCATCTTGTAAGCCCATGCGGAGTTCGATACTATTTCGCGCCTTTCAGATACACATTTGTGACAACCTATTCATGACCACCGTTAGTGCAAAATCCGCAGAAGTACAGCGTGATTGGTATCTTATCGATGCAACCGATAAGACCTTGGGCCGCTTGGCCAGTGAAATTGCGAAACGACTAAAAGGAAAGCATAAACCAATCTACACACCTCATGTGGATACAGGAGACTGTATTGTGGTAATCAATGCTGAAAAAGTGAGGGTTACGGGTAATAAATTGGAAGGCAAGATGTACCATCAACACACGGGTTATGTGGGTAATCTCAAATCTATAAACTTAGGAGAGATGTTATCGAAGCATCCTGAGCGTGTAATCGAAAAAGCGGTAAAAGGTATGCTACCTAAGAACCCATTAGGTCGGGCCATGTTTAGAAAATTACGGGTCTATGCGGGCCCAGATCACAAACATACAGCACAACAGCCTCAAGAATTAGAATTTTAAAACAAGTTAGAATTTATAAAAATGCCTCAAGATCAATATTACGGTACCGGACGCAGGAAAAGTTCAACAGCTCGCGTTTATTTACGCCCAGGTTCCGGCAACATTACTATCAACATGCGTTCTTTAGACCGCTACTTTGGTCGAGAAACTTCACGCATGATCATACGTCAACCTCTTGATGTCACGGAGCATAAAAATTCATTTGATATTGATATAAAAGTTAAAGGTGGCGGCTTGAACGGGCAGGCGGGAGCAATTCAGCTAGGCATTTCTCGCGCATTGCTCAACTATAGTGATGAACTTCGTACTCCCTTGCGCAAAAATGGGTTTCTTACACGAGATGCGCGCGAAGTTGAGCGCAAAAAAGTCGGATTACGTAAGGCTAGAAAGAAAGAACAATACTCTAAGCGATAAGCTTGGTTTCTATATGGTTGTAGTTTTCGTAACTACTTCCTTGAATACCCGTCGAAGATAGGCAATATATGTCTATACAACGTTGTTGTGGAAATTACCACAACAACCCAATACTATGAGGGGCATAAGAATAATAAATCTATCAGAATGGGTCTTTCGCTAAATCACAACTTGCTTACTGAGCTGGAACATAATGTTTTGCAACAGTTGGTTTCCGGTGATGAGCTGGATGTAAAACATTTGCAACACCAACTTCAATGTTCAACGATTAAGTCACGCGAATATACAGAAGTTGGGTTTACGACGTATTTTAATTTACCTGCGAGCGTTCCTCTTGTAAGTGAGAATTTTGATGAAACTAGAGCAACGCTATTTTCTGAACATCCAAAAACGTTGGCCGGTGCTGAATTTTTACTACAAATAGAAAACGGGCGAGTGATAAGTTTAAGTGGGTATGTATTAGTAGGCGAGTGGCCTGCTGATGAAAGAAAATTTTCTATCATGGGTTCGGCAAGCTCTACAGAATTAAAAGCCCAAGCAAATTAGTGTAGTGTCATGCGCATCTCAAATCGTTTTAGTATTTTATTTTTAATACTAATTCTTAGCAGTTCCAAGATCAGTTTAGCTGAAGTCTATGGAGGCGGTTATTGGGAAACCATTGGTATGGGTAATATGTCCTGTGCTGAGTTTATTGAAAAGGCGGAAGAAAGTTCCTACAAGGAATTGGGCGCTGTTTGGTTGTCCGGATTTATGTCTGGGATAAATTTCACTTCCAGTGACGTATATGATATTACCTGGGGAGAAGATATCTATGTGCTTACAGATCTTGTAATTACCTACTGCAAAGAACAACCAAAACGCTTATTTTCTGATGTTGCAACAGAAATTGTATATTTACGATATAAAGATAAAAATTACACTTCAGTAAAAGATATTAAGCCTGAAAACAATTAATAATTTTTTGGCAAATTAGCTAATAAAAAATTTATAATATTTTCTCCCATAATTTTTCGGATTTGTTTTTCTGAATAAGCTGAGACAAATAATGCATGGGTTAATTGCTGCATATGCTCTGCCGTAAAAGGTACAGTTACATTTCCATCAAAATCGGAACCTAAAGCCACATATTCAATGCCTACCAGTTTTGTGACATGCTGAATAGCACGCACAATGCCTTGAATGTCTTGGGAGCAAGTGGCGCCAGGCCAAAACCCTATTCCTATTAACCCATTTTTTTGCGCAATTTGTTTGATCTGCTTATCACTTAAATTTCGAGGTGATGGACAGGTTTTTTGTACGCCTGTATGCGATACCAAAATAGGACCTGAGTAAAATTGAATTACATCCTGCACAAGCATTGGAGACGCATGGGCAAGATCAATAATCAAATTTAATTGATTCGCACGTGCCAGTACTTGCTTGCCAAACCCTGTAAGTCCTGCTTTCTTCAGCCCATGAGCAGAACCGCCAACTTTATTATCAAAAAAGTGGCTCAAGCCTAGCATGCGGAAACCGGAGGCATAGAGCTGTTCTAGGTGTTCTAATTTTCCTTCAAGTACATGTGCTCCTTCCAGGCTTAGTACGCCTGCTATTATTTTCTGATTCTTTGCGCGGAGCTTTAAATACCTTTTTAAATCTTGTTGGTTCGTGATTAGGAAAAATGTATCCGATTGCAATTTTGCAATCTGATTTAATTTTTCAGCTTGATACTGCGCGCGTGCATGCAGACGGAACCAAGTCTTCGGAGGCCAAGCTTGAGCAATAGAAAGCCATGTAATGTTGTCTGAGTCGTCAGCATTTTGATGAATATTTAAGTTTTTTGGTGATTTGGTAACTACGGAAAATACTTGTAGAGCAACATTGCCTTCGATAAGACGTGGGATATCAGCATGCCCATAGTTAGCTTTTTTACTCAGGTCACGGTCCCACAGTAAAGAGTCTGCATGCAAATCAGCTATTAGTAGGGATTCATGTAATGACTTTATATGAGAGGGAACCTCAAATTCTAGTTGTAGTGAACTTATTTGATTTCGAGATTTCTCAATATGAGAAGGTACTACGTAAAGAAAAATCGCAACGCTAATAGCAATCACCATTGCTACAATAGAAAATATCTTCAATTGTTATCTGGCTTCTATAAGTTGTTTTAAATACCTGTGTAGTATAACTTTAAAAATTAAGTACAAAGGCAAAACCTGGCATCCAAATGTATTAGTAGAACGCATGCTTGGTTTATATAGTACTCTACAGCCTGGTACTATGGATTCTTAGGCTACAAAAGCCTGTAAGAGTAACGCATGAATTCAAATTAATGTTAAAAATACCTTTCGCAAAACCACTGTTCTGGTTTGCCCTCGCTGTAGTATTAATTTTGTCGATGATTCCTGGCTCAAACATGCTATCCGTGAATCTATCTGACAAAATTTTACACTTCAGTGCATTTTTGGCTTTAGCAATTCTGTTATGTTCGGCTTATGTGATACCCAAACCTTACCTAAGTGTCTTATTACTATTGGCAGTGTTTGGAATTTCCATCGAAGTAATTCAATACTTCGTGCCCTATCGAAGTTTTAGCTTGGCCGATTTCGTTGCGGATATCGCTGGAATTTTGACAGGCTTATTGTTATATCGAATTGCAGGAATGTTTTAAATTGTTTCAACTCGGATATTTTCGCCATTGCGAACGTTAATCAGTTGTAATAAGTCATCCTCAGTATCAGCCCAAATATTGGTTTTGGTGGCCAGGCGAATTTCATTGGCATGGGAGATAGGGGTGGGTCCAAAACCAATGGCAATACAATCACCTTCCACCCAGTATGCAATTTCTCCAAGAGCTACTACATCTTTAGCATCAGGCTCTAGATCTACATTTGAAACAGGTGTAGAAAAATACACTTCTTCTCCCCACGTTTGAGCGCTAGACTCAAAAGGAGTTTTTTCAAGAATTAATTGTGCGGTAGGAGTGTCGCGTGTTTTGAGCTTGATTTTATGCTCACCAATTGTGACTAGCAGAGTTCGTGACATTGTTTATTTGAGATCATTCAAAATAGATTGCGCTTCACTGAGTAGCATCATGCTGTCGACACCTACTGTGATTAAAGTAAAGCCTCGATCCATATAAGGACGCACAGCTTCCGCATTTACACCAAAATATCCGAGTTGTTTTTGATTTTGTATACAGGCCTGTTCTACTTTTTCAATTGCACCTACGACTTCAGGATGGCTAACATGCCCGGTATGACCGAGATTTGCGGATAAGTCATAAGGACCAATAAGAATTGCATCGACTCCCTCAATAGCAGCAATTGCATCTATATTTTCAATCGCACCACGGGTTTCTGCTTGAATTACAATACAAGTCTCTTGATTTGCCGTTTCTATATGGGTTGCAAACGATAACCCATATTCATGCGCACGTGCCAATCCAATTCCACGGTGACCTTGCGCTGGATATTTAGCTGCACTAACGGCAGCTGTGGCTTCTTGCACAGTATTAATTTGCGGAACGATGATTCCTGCTGCACCTATATCCAGGGCTTTTTTGATGGCAACGATCTCGTGACTGGCGACTCTAATTAAACAAGGTGAATAATTTGCAGCAGCTTGTAACATGTGCTGCATTTGTAGGGTATCAAATGCGCCATGTTCAGCATCTATAAACAGCCAATCAAAGCCACATTTTGCTAATAACTCAACAACTTCTGGGCTAGGTAATGAAACCAGTGTGCCAATTAATTGTTCGCCATTGATTAATCGTTTTCGAAATGAATCCAATGTAGTTGTGTTAAATGATTATTATTCTGTCACATGAATAGTAATGGGTTTTGATTTAACCACCGGATCATGTGGAATATGTAAATAATCGCCAAACAGTAATTGCAAATTATGCGATCCCGGCGGCAATTCAAGGAATGTTTCGGTTTGTCCCTTGCCGTAATGAATATGCTGTTCATCGGCTGGAATGGGTTTATCAAGTTCGGGTAATTGTGTGACATTGAGTAATAAATGATGGTGACCCGTGCCTTTAATATCAATGCCTGCAGGCGCAACACCCATTGCGCGTAAGCCAAATCGAATCAGTACTGGACTCGTTACCACTTCGCCATGCACTGGGCTAATGATATACACCTGTGCACCGGGGAGAGATGGCGAACGAGCAAATGCACTGGTAACGATGCAACTTAAAATTAAGCATATAAAAAACTTTAAACACCTACGCATTCGTCTTCTCCAATTTTTACTTTAGATAATCTCAGTACTGTTTTCCTTTCCCAAAATAAGCACATCAGCCGGTCGCAGCGCAAAAATACCGACGGTAACGACACCTGCAATGTTGTTAATATCACGCTCCATTTCAACGGGGTTCATAATTTCTAAATTATGCACATCCAATATCAGGTTTCCATTGTCAGTTACATAGTCTTCACGTAGTTCAGGAACACCGCCCTGCTTGACCAACTGTCTTGCCACATAGCTTCGTGCCATGGGGATCACTTCAACGGGTAGAGGAAATGCACCTAACACATTTACGAGCTTAGAGTCGTCTGCAATGCAGATAAACTTTTCACTCACGGCTGAAACAATTTTTTCACGAGTTAATGCGCCTCCACCACCTTTAATTAGATGTTTATGGGTCGTTGCTTCATCAGCACCATCTACATAGATTGGAAGGGAGGAAACACTGTTTAAATCGAGTACTTGTATTCCGTGTTTACGTAGCCGCTCGGCTGTAGCCTCAGAACTTGCTACTGCTCCATCAATTTTGGATTTAATATTGGCTAAGGTATCAATAAAAATATTGGCTGTAGAACCCGTGCCTACACCTACCACGTCGTTAAGCTGGATGTAATCAATAGCGGCCTCAGCCGCAATCTTTTTTTTGTTTTCCGTAGACATTTTGGCCTGAGAAGGTATGAAAGGTTTAGTTTTCCCTAGATAATACCTGCAGTAATTAAAAAAAGCATGACTTATCATGCACTGCTACGATTCTAAGTATCTATTCATGAAACCCGAACTTGTTAAAAAAATAGAAAACAGCAAAGTCTATGATGTGGCGATTGAATCACCACTTGAACACGTAGGCGTGATCTCTGCGTGTCTAGAAAACAAAATTTTGCTAAAAAGAGAAGATCAGCAAAGTGTGTTCTCATTTAAACTACGAGGTGCCTATAACAAAATCGCCCATTTGACGGAGCAAGAAAAACAACATGGTGTAATTGCAGCCTCTGCAGGAAATCATGCACAGGGTGTCGCCTTAGCTGGGAATAAACTTAATATACCTGCGACCATCGTTATGCCGCAAACAACTCCCAGTATAAAAGTAGAGTCGGTAACCCGCCTTGGTGGTGAGGCAGTGTTGTTTGGGGACACCTATGACGAAGCCCATGAGCATTCCTTGCAGTTGGCAAAAGAACAAAATCTAACCTATGTGCATCCGTATGATGACATCGATGTCATTGCAGGACAGGGAACTGTTGCTATGGAAATACTGCGTCAACATACTGAAAAAATTGATGCTATATTCATTCCAATTGGTGGTGGTGGATTGATTGCAGGAATGGCAGCCTATCTCAAACATTATCAACCGGACATAAAAGTAATTGGAGTAGAACCGCAGGATGCACCAACCATGCATGCGGCTTTGCAAGCCAACTCAAGAGTTGAATTGGAACAGGTAGGGATTTTTGCGGATGGTGTTGCGGTTAGACAAATTGGTGAAATCACGTTTGAAATTGCCAAAGATTTAATCGACGAAGTTTTATTAGTTACCACGGATGAAATATGCGCAGGCATTAAAGATATTTTTGATGAAACCCGCACCTTGGTTGAACCGGCGGGGGCATTATCTTTGTCAGGCATCAAGCAGTATATCGCCAGAGAAGAGGTCAAGAAGCAAACTTTAGTTGGCATAAACTGTGGCGCCAATATTAATTTTGATCGCTTGCGTCATGTGGCTGAACGTGCCGAACTTGGAGAACGACGAGAATGCTTATTTGCGGTAACCATTCCGGAAATTCCCGGTAGTTTTTTAAAGTTTTGTCGTCTGCTTGGTTCTCGAGGTATTACAGAATTCAATTACAGATATGCGGATACTACAGATGCACATATATTTGTAGGCATTAAGGTTGAAAATGCAGATCAAGAAAAATCTCATTTGCTTGATTTGATGAATTCACATGGCTATGCAGCACTGGATATTTCTGATAATGAAATGGCCATCCTGCATTTGCGACATATGGTAGGTGGCCATTGCCCTGAGCTAGATGATGAAATTTTATTCCGCTTTGAGTTCCCGGAACGTCCAGGTGCTTTATTGAGGTTTTTAGAAACGATAGGCCAGGAATGGAACATCAGTTTGTTTCATTATCGAAATCATGGTGCTGCATATGGGCGTGTATTGGTCGGCATTCAAGTTCCATCTTCGCAGCGCACTACATTTGATTCATTTCTTGAAGAGCTCGGTTACCACTATTGGGAAGAAACCTATAACCCCATTTATAAGCTATTTCTAGGCTAAAGTAGTCAAAATTTAAGCGCAACCATACTGAGTCGCGCATAAAAAAGGGCTCTTGGTAGAGCCCTTTTTTTGCTTTGGATGGTTAGTCCTAGCGCTTTTTACGTCGTACTGCGCGTCTAACGGCACGCTTCACCTTACGCTTCACTTTGCGTTTGGTGCGCTTGGTCTTGCGTTTGACTTTACGCTTGGTTTTACGCTTAGCTTTTGCTCTTCGCTTAACTTTGCGTTTTACCTTACGTTTTACTTTGCGTTTGGTTTTACGCTTAGCTTTTGCTCTTCGCTTAACTTTGCGTTTTACCTTACGTTTTACTTTGCGTTTGGTTTTACGCTTAGCTTTTGCTCTTCGCTTAACCTTGCGTTTTACTTTACGTTTTACCTTGCGCTTAGCGGCTTTTTTACGCTTGACCTTACGTTTTACTTTACGTTTGACCTTGCGCTTAACTGCTTTACGCTTAGCGGTAGATTTACGTTTTGTCGCTTTACGCTTAGTAGTGCGACGTTTAGCTTTCCTTTTGGTGGTAGCTTTACGTTTGACGGCCATCAATACTCCCTCCAAACATAAACGTTGAGTTATAGACGCGCCAAAGTATATACATTTAAAACATAAATACTAGTTTTTTTGTAATGTTTTTATAACTTTCCATCATTAATTGTTTTTACGTTATGAAGTTTTTAAAACTTAAATTTGTTTTAAAAATTTTTATGTTTTAAATTTTTAATCCGAATGATGTGAGAAAAATTTGTAATAAATAGGTGTATATTTAACATAACAACAAGAAATGATGCTTAAAATCATAGAAATTAGTTAATTTTTACTAAAACTTACAATTAGAAACTTCAAAATTTACCTTAAACAAACAAATTAAATGAATTTATTTATAAAAAAGTAATTATTTTTTGAGTAAAAAAGCTTATTCCAGAGAAAGAATAAAATTCCAATGTTTTTTACTTATTGGCATGATAGAAAGTCGATTTCCCCGTTTTAACAGTTGCATTTCTGCTAATTTTTTATATTTTTTTAGTTCTGCGAGTGTAATTGTGCGTTTTAACTTACGTTTATAGCGTACATCCACCATAAACCATCTTGGATTTTCGGGATCACTTTTCGGGTCATAGTGTTTATCTTTTTTATCAAACGCTGTGTGATCAACATAACCTTCACGTGCAATCGTCATTATTCCAACAATTCCAATTTCATCGCAATTTGAATGATACATAAAGGCCAGATCGCCTTTTTTCATTTCTTTATGCATCATGTTACGAGCTTGGTAATTTCGCACACCGTCCCAGTGTTCGACTTTATCTCTTTTTAAGTCATCTATGCTGTACTCGTTTGGTTCACTTTTCATTAACCAATACTGCATCCTTCTTCTCCTGAAGTTTATTTTTCTTATGAATTATATAAGTGCGGATACACTCCGAGCATACCGTGGCAACCGTTGTCCTTGAACCAGGGGTTCAAGTGGGGGCACTGAAAATGAATTAGGCGTTCCGCAGTACGGACATGCACATCAACATTTTTACAGCATTGCTCCCGGTATTAAAAAATAGGCTCAAGGGATATACCCGGAAGCTCACCTGTAACACAGAGGTATCCGACTAGATTAACTGTAACAGATTTTTAAAGTTACACTGGGGAATTCTAGACGAACTGAAGAGACTACCCAGTTGAGTATTCTTCTCTATATGAATACGGGAATTGGAGAAAAATTTTATAGTTCGAGTTGCTGGGATTCTTTTAAAGCGGTATCGATTCGGTCCTGCAAGCTACGTACACGGTTGTACATGCTTTTACTATGACGCTCATGGTCTGTCTTTTGAGAGATAAAGTCGTTGGCTAAATTTAAAGCTGCCATGACGGCTACACGATCCGGTCCAATAGCTTTACCGCTATCACGAATTTCCTGAATACGGGCATTTAAAAGGTGGGCGGAAGCCTGTAATGACTCTTCTTGGCCCGAAGGGCACGCAATTCTATATTCTTTATCGAGGATATTTAAGGTAACGGGCTGGTCGCTACTCATACAGTAACTTCCATGGATTTAAGTCGTGTGATCATTGCTTCAACACGTTTGCGTGCTTGTTCATTCTTATCAATTAAACTTGCCCGCTCATTCGTATACGATGTTTGTTGTTGCTTGAGTAGTTGGTTTTCTTTTTTTAGTTCTTCGCAGGCCCGGATGAGCTCATTGACACGAATTTCTAGTCCCTTTAGCTCTTGTTCAGTGAGCTTGCCCTGTTCAGATTTATCCATCGCAAAATGTTAGGCCGAACAACCGGTATCGTCAACTGTATTTATAAAGAATTTAACAACAGAAGTAATATGGATTTTATGGGTGTAGTAAGTACAAAATCTTAAGAGATAGGGTCATTAATAGCAGCAGTGCTAAAATGCAATATTATGAATCTAGAATATAAATCCATAGAAAATGCCTTAAATTGTGTGAACTCTCCCTACGCACCCGAGGATAGTCACGGCATGTTATGTGCGTTATTAATTGTGAACAATTCCCTACAATATAAACGCTGGTTGGATGAAATATGTTCACCTCCATTGCCTAGTGCTCAAATTTCAGTTGAGCATCAAAATATTTTACGCTCTTTATATGATCACACGCGGCAGGAGCTAAACGATACGTTATTAAATTTTAAATTGTTGGTGCCAGAGGATGATTTAAATTTGCGTGAGCGCGTACAGGCCTTAAAAAAATGGTGTGATGGGTTTTTGTTCGGGCTTGCATTAGGTGGGATTAAAGATGTGTCTGGTTTGCCAGAGGATTCCTATGAGGTGCTACAAGATATTGTAAAAATATTACAAGTATCTGAAGAGGATGAAGAGGATGATGAACTCAATGAGGTCGCTTATCTGGATATTATTGAGTATGTCCGTATGGGTGTATTACTTATCAATGAAGAATTACAGCCAATGAATCGCCCTGTGACAATCCAATAAAAAACTTTGTATACCGTTAATCAAAAAGAGCTTCAAAAACGCAGAAAAACACTGATGCGCATGGTGGGTAGTGATGGTGCGGCCATCGTGCCATCGGCAAAAATGATGTCACGCAATCGTGATGTTGATTTTGTGTTTCGACAGGACAGTGATTTTCTTTACCTAACAGGATTTAATGAGCCCGATGCCTTAGCGTTAATTTTGCCGGGACATAGTGAAGGGCAATACATTTTGTTTTGTCGAGACCACAATGAGGAACAGGAAATTTGGGATGGCAGGCGAGCAGGTCAAGAAGGCGCTGAAAAAAATTTTTTGGTAGATAAGGCGTATTCATTTGAAAAGTTAGATGAATTTTTACCTAAGCTATTATCCGATCGCGAACGTTTTTTTTATCCCATGGGTCGCGATGTGAATTTTGATCGCAAAGTTATCAATTGGGTAAATCAATCGCGAGGTTCTGCGCGAAGTTCAAAACATATTCCACATGAACTGCTGTCCTTAGATTATTTTTTGCATGATATGCGGTTGTATAAATCTCGCGGTGAAATAACGTTAATGCGTCAAGCTGCAAAGGCTGCCATCGCGGGCCATAAACGTGCCATGCAAACTTGTAAGCCAGGTATGTTTGAATATGAAGTAGAAGCTGAACTGCTATATGAGTTTCGAAAGTCGGGTTGTGTTCCAGCCTATCCCAGCATAGTGGGAGGTGGCGAAAATGGTTGTATTTTGCATTACATTGAAAACAACCAAGAACTACAAGATGGTGATTTGTTATTAATTGATGCGGGTGCTGAGTATCAAGGCTATGCCAGTGATATTACAAGAACATTTCCTGTTAACGGTCGTTTCTCAAAAGTGCAGCGCGAGGTATATGAAATTGTGTTAGAAGCACAATCGGCGGCGATAAAAAAAGTCAAGCCCGGAAATCATTGGAACGATCCGCATAAAGAAGCTGTGCGTGTATTAACAAAAGGCTTAGTGAGTATCGGACTTTTGAAAGGCAAGCCCGCAAAATTAATTAAAGATGAAGAGTATCGGCAATTTTATATGCACCGCACTGGACACTGGCTGGGTTTGGATGTGCATGATGTGGGGGATTATCGCTTTGATGAAGAATGGCGTTTATTAGAACCTGGAATGGCGCTTACCGTAGAGCCGGGTTTATACATACGAAAAGCACGTGGAGTTCCAAAACGTTTTTGGAATATTGGAATTCGCATCGAAGATGATGTGTTAGTGACTAAGGATGGAAACCAGGTGTTAACCGAAAAACTCACAAAAGACCCTGAGGAAATAGAAGCCTTAATGTCTGCTTCAGTTCACTAAGTAATTTTAATCTCGTAATTTGTTATGGCCCCACTAAATTATGATATCGCTATTGTCGGGGCTGGCTTGGTAGGAAGCAGTTTGGCCTGTGTGTTATCGAATTCTAGCTACCGTGTTGCCATTATTGATGCGCAAGCACCTGCAAAATTAAATGGTGATTTAGCAGATTCTTCGCTTACGGATGGAAGAAGTATCGCGCTGGCCTTATCTTCTAAAAAATTATTTCAAGCCATTGGTGTTTGGCAGGAGCTTGCTGATCATGCTACTGCAATTAAAAAAATTCATATTTCAGATCAAGGCCAATTTGGAGCAACAAGGCTGGATAGTAATCGTTACGGTGTAGAAAGTTTTGGTTATCTGATACCAGCAGAACTATTAATCACAATTTTAAATCAATGTGTTAATGAGTCTCAAAATATTCAACGTATACAACCTTGTAGTGTTGAAGACATACAATCAACGAATGATTCGATCACAATCAATACCAACAGTGGTGTTATCCATTGTAAATTATTAGTGTCAGCCGATGGTGCTCGGTCCTTTGTTCGAAACAAGTTAAATATAGAAGCTGAAGAAAAAGACTACGGGCAAACTGCAATCGTGGGCAGTATTGAGACCGACAAAGGTCATGCAAACACAGCTTATGAACGATTTACTAAGCAGGGCCCTTTGGCACTATTGCCTCGTGTAGGAAACAGCTGCGGATATATATGGATGAATCCATCGCACATTGCGCAACAACATCTTCAATTATCGGATGAAGACTTTTTGCATACCTTACAACAAGCCTTTGGGTATCGCCTGGGGCATTTTTCGAAACTGAGTTCTCGCTTCAGTTATCCTTTGTCTTTATTGATAAGTGATAAACGAGTACATCAACGTGTTGTATTTATCGGTAATGCAGCACAAACCTTACATCCAATTGCTGGCCAAGGTTTAAATTTAGCATTACGTGATATTGCAGAATTACATGAATCTTTATTTGCAGGAACCAATTCTTTAGATGATGTTGAAGATACTTTGCAGCGCTATGAGGCAAAGCGTCAACCTGATATACATAAAACGATTCAGTTTACAGATCGTTTAAATTTTATTTTTAATGCAGATTATCCACTGCTGTCTAAATCGCGGGGCTTGGGATTAGCTTTGCTTGGAGCAATTCCAGTGTTAGAAGAACAAATCGTGAATCAGAATTTAGGTGCTTCGGGCTCTAATGCAAGTTTGTTGCGTGGGGAAGCCATTCAAGCATGACGAATCAGCAATTAACTTTTGTTGTAAGTAGGAACATCTCTATCCCGTGACATCTAAGCACTTTTCTATTGACGCGGTTAGGAGTATCTCTATCTCATGACATCTGAGCACTTAACAGTTGATGTAGTTATTACAGGGGCCGGTATGGTGGGACTTAGCATGGCCTGTTTGCTAGCTAAACAAGGTAAATCGGTTGCGGTTGTGGATCGTTATGAAGTGCCAACATTTAATAACGAACAAGACTATGAGGCACGTGTAACGGCCGTGAGCCCCGGCTCGCAAGCTATATTTGAATTTTGTAGTGCCTGGCATCTTATGCAACAAAAAAGAGTGTCTCCGTACACAGCGATGGTTGTGTGGGAAGAATTAGGCCATGCAAAAATCAATTTTGATGCAGTTGAAATTCAGCGTAGTCATTTGGGGCATATCGTTGAAAACATCGTCATTCAATCTAGTTTGTTTGATGCTTTGCAGACTCAAAAGAATGTTGCGTGGTATTTAAAAAAATCGATTCATGCAGTAGAAGTATCTGCAGATCATATTGAAATGATTTTCGATAACCAGGAGAGAATACAAGCAAAATTGATAATAGGTGCAGACGGTGCTAAATCCATCATTCGAAGTCTTGCCGGCATTGCTTATCAAGAAAAAAGTTACCAACAAGTAGGCTTGGTGGCGCGTGTGCATACTGAACTGCCTCATGAAAAAACAGCCTGGCAACGATTCCTACCCACAGGCCCATTAGCACTTTTGCCATTAAATAATGGCGAGTGTTCGATCGTTTGGTCCGTCAGTGATGATTATGCTGATGACCTGATGAGATTAAATGAATACGAATTTGCCGATGCGCTAACCGAAGCCAGTGATCGACAACTTGGCAACATAGAATTGCGATCCAAGTGTGCAGGATTTCCCTTAATTTCGGGTCAGGCCGATTGTATGGTGCAGCCGCGTATCGCATTAATTGGCGATGCGGCTCATGCACTGCATCCATTAGCCGGGCAAGGCGCAAATTTAGGATTTACGGATGCAGCGGTGTTATCCAATGTAATAGCTACAACAAAACGAGATATCGGAAGCTATAAAGTATTACGGAAATATGAGCGTGCACGCATTGGTGAAACATTACTTATGCAACGCGCAATGGATGCATTTGTAACAACCTTTGGTGCAACCCAAAAACCCGTAGTTTCTGTGCGCAACACAGCACTCCATATGGCGGATCGTATTCAACCCATTAAGAGGTTTTTCATGACCCATGCCATGGGTTTGAATCAAGATCGTCCTGAATTTGCCCGATAAAACATTAAGCATTTAAATGTAATTAATTGGATGCTTCTTGTTTTATTTTTTGTTTCTTGTCGATCTTTCGAAATATAGTTTTGTAAGCCACATAATATTTAAAAATATTTCGGACATATTGCACCGTTTCGCGGCCAATGCGTTGTGCGGCAACCACTTCTACATTTTGAAACCAGACATTTGGATCTAAGTTTAATTGTTCCGCTTCTTTTCTAAGTTTTGTAATTTTTGCAGGACCTGCGTTATAGGCTGCAAAACTAAAGAGTGTTTGATTGAAGTCATCCATTGCTGCGTCTGAAAAATATCGCTCACGGATAAAAGATAAATATTTAGTCCCCGCATGAATGTTGTTTTCCAACACTTCGATGTTTTTGATATTTACATTTTTATCGGCAGCCGTAGTTGGGAGAACCTGCATAACACCAATTGCCCCAGATGGGCTGCGTTTACTATGATCAAGCTGTGATTCTTGGTAGCCCTGAGCGGCAATTAATAAAGAATCAAAGTTATATTGGTCCCCATAGGTTTTAAATAGGCTTACTAAGCTTTCAAATTTCTTTCTCTCCTTTTGTGTTAGGGCATTTTTTGCCCATTTATTGTTTTGCAAATAACGCTTTCCAATAATATTTCCTAGTAAAGTCCCTTTTTTATGTTTAGACACAAACTCATTAATCTCTTGTTGAAGAGTAGGGCTGTTTTTTCGAAAGGCCCAAGCAATTTTTCCACCTTGATTGATGGGAATATTTTTGTTGATTTTAATATTAGGAAGCACTTCGACCCAAAAGGCTGCTTTGTGGCTATCAACCACTGTTGCCGAAATTAAATTCGCATTCACCATTTCTAATAAGTCGTAGTCTTCAAGCAGCTCGTTGGCTAATTTGATTTGGATTGATTTATTATTAATTTTTTTAAGGCTATTGTAATAACTGCTGGAGCCTCTAACGTGTAAAGTTATCCCTGCTAAATCTTCTAGTGTTGATAGTTCAATGACCTTCGAATTTGTAATGACTTGTTCTTCAACTCTATCTAAATAAACGTCACTAAAGTCCACCAATTTTTGTCGTTCGGGCGTTACAGTTAGATTGGCAGCAGCAATATCACCGAACCCACTAATTAATGCAGGAATTAGTTGGTCTCTACGTACTGCAACAATTACGACAGATACACGATTGTCCCATCTGGTTTTATATTTTGTATTTATTGTTTCTTCGAATTGTTTTGCTAATTCGTATGTGACACCGCGTTGTATTGGGCCATCCAGAAAATACAACATTGGGTTATGGACCGTTAACAGCCGGATGACTCCTCGTTCCAGCATCTGCTCCAAGTCCCCTTTCCATGGTTCTCGAATTAGTAAAGAGTCGCTAGCGTATGATTTACTTACCAGAACAGAACTACTTACAAGCATGAATAGAACTATTAATCGAGCAATTTTATATAACATGCGAATTTTTAAGACATTTAGTAACTATTTTAAGCTACATGTTCTTACTATTGAGCCTAATTATTTGAGAGTAAATTTATTTTTATATTTGTTACAAATTTCAGTGCGTAATTGTAGTGCGTAGTAATTGAATAATTACTATAATTTCCTACTTATTGTTCCTTCAAATTTCATTTCAAGTTAGAGACCAACATTATGCAATACAAATTTAGCTATATTTTAGTTTCCATGCTTTTGCTTTTAACAACGACTGCAATAGCTAATAAAGATAAATATCAAGAAACGATTGAAGTGTTTAGAAATGCTGTTGAGAGCAAACAATTTTTTAGTAATAGTTATGGGTATGCAGTATTCCCGACCATAGGAAAAGCTGGCTTTGGGGTAGGTGGTGCCTATGGTAGAGGACAAGTCTATGTCAACGATACGCATGTTGGTAATTCGGAAATGGGGCAGTTAACGGTTGGATTTCAGCTCGGTGGACAAGCCTATAGCCAAATTGTATTTTTTGAACATAAGGCTGCGTTTGAAGATTTTACCAATGGTAGTTTTGAATTTGGCGCCGAAGCCAGTGCGGTAGCCATTACGGCGGGTGCATCAGCTGCTGCCAGTACCGCGGGAAGTTCTGCCGGTGCCAGTGGCGATAAAACTACAGCCACCAACTACGGAACTTACTATAAAGGTATGGCTGTGTTTACTGTAGCGAAAGGTGGCCTAATGTATGAAATTAGTATTGGCGGCCAAAAATTCGGTTATCGACCTGTGGGTTAGCCAAATTAATTCTCTACATCTTGGGTGTTTGAACTTTAAATAAAAACGCCTCTATCGCCACTTTCAATCCAGGGCGTAAATTTGTAATTTCATCATAGGGCTTACCGCGAGCCATTTCGTCGACAGGGTATTTTTGTTTTCGCATTTTATGGCGGGCGTTAGCAGACATTTTAGTTTGTAAATTGTTGATTCCAACCTGATACGTTTCCAATTATATCTGCTTATGGCCAAAAGCGGTCATTCAAACCACTTGTACATAACTAGCGAATCGACCAATAGAATACGAAATTGATCAAATATTTTTATCAACTAAGTCTCCAGTACTAACAAATAGAATGTCTGGAGTATTGGTGAAAAGAGCATTTATTTCTCCGTGCGAAGCAATAAATACGGGCATCAAGGAACCAATGGATCCACCATATTCTATCAATTAATACTATTCTAGATTTTTACAGTCAAATTATACTTTGGATAAATGTCTTACTTTATCGATATCTTCTATATCAACAATCTCAAATGTGCAAGAACCTTCATGCGTTAAGAAATTGGTTTTACACCGAAGTTCTATAAATCCATCTTCCAATAAGCGATCTTCCGATTGGAAATACCACCTAAATGCAGAAAGTGTATGCGCAGTGAGTCCATTTTCTTGGGCAAATCCTTCCACAAATTTATTTGCTTGTTGCTCTATATCGCCAACTTCATGGTCTAAAAATTTATCTGCTTTGGCTTTTTCAATTAAACCTGCACGGATATCCTTTATGTTTTCTATTTGCATATTCCCCCCGAGTGATTAATTTTGGTTTATATATAAAGCGCATCAAATAACCTTACATTAACTAATTAATAACTTAATATGGAATTTAATCTATGCGCCGATATCAGAATATCAAATAGTATCTATTGGTGTTTCTGATATAGATCAGGAGTAATTAATTAATGTGGCGCATATCTAATTAAGTATGGAGATTAATATGCTAAAGGTGATAACAAGATCTGTAATCATAAATTACTCCGAATTTGTGTATTCAATGTCCGTTTTGGGTCGGCAGAAATTTGTTCTTGCAATTTCTGCACTTCCACCATCCATGGCAGCCGTTAGTGGACATAATAAGAACTTTAATCCGATGCAATATCCTTGTTGCAATTCATATTCGCACGTCCTGTGCTCACCGCTTTGCAATCAAGGCCATATTTTTGAAAGCTAATTCAAACAAGCTTTGTATTTTTCAGTAGAGCTTTCGACTAATGCATCCAGTTCTTGAGTGGTGATCTCACCGGCTTCAATATCTTTAAGCATCATTGCATTAACATCATCTGTTACTTGCCTAACATGTTTTCCGTTGGCTACCGGGACAATAGCGGCTTCTTGATATTTTAACGGGTAATCATTTAGCACTAGCAGTTGGCATTCCGCCATTCTAGTAGCTACGTTTGTAATTTGCATATCAGCATCGGCTACCGTCTCAACAGAGGTTTCTCGCGTGAGTTTTTCTTTTAATAAGGGCTTAATTTGCTGCACATAGTTTTCTATATATTTCTCATCCATGGTTTTTTCTGCCAAAACTCCAGTAGAGAACAGTACACATAGTAGAAGTGTTGAATATTTCATCGAATTTCCTTTACAAAATTATGGAGTGTTGGAAGAAGCAATTTCTTGTTGCGCATTGGGGAAAAACAATTGTTGGCCTTTGACTTTATATTCAGCAATGGCTTGTTGGCCTTGAGGTGAAGTCAACCAATCTGAAAATAATTTAGCTTGTTTATATTTGATATGTTCATGATATTTTGGATTGACCAAGATAATTCCATATTGATTAAACAAAGGAGGATCATTTTCAAGTAATAGGGTTAAATCATCTCGATTCTTAAACGAAATCCAAGTGCCTCGATCTGTCAAGGTATACGCATTCATACCATTGGCAATGTTAAGAGTTGCACCCATGCCTGCACCGGCCTCTCGATACCACTCACCACTATAGGGTTGTGGGTTAAGATCGGCTTGTTGCCACAACTCAAGTTCCTTTTTATGAGTACCACTATCATCACCGCGTGAAATAAAAGGATGTTTACTTCCAAATATATTTTTGAATGCGATGATAGATCGCTTTAAAGAATGTATATTTGCGGGATCTTGTTTGGGTCCAACAATTACATAGTCATTGTACATAACATCACGGCGCTCTATTCCAAAACCTTGATCCACAAAGTTTTTTTCTGAGCCTTTGTGGTGTACTAATACAAGGTCTGCATCACCTCGTTTTGCCAAATCAAGTGCACGCCCTGTGCCTACTGCTATGACTCTAACCTCAATATTAGTTTTCTGCGTAAACTTTGGAACTAAGTAATTCAGTAAACCAGAGTTATCCGTTGAAGTAGTAGATGATAAGGTAATAAACTCTTTTTCATCAGCGGTTAGCGAGCTGCTGAATATAATTAAAAAAATTATTACGTTTACACTAATTCTTTTAAGATCCATTTAATAACTTTCCTTCTATAAAATCTTGTGCATGTTTTGTTTGTGGCTGTATAAAAAAGTTTTCAACAGCTGAGTATTCAATTAACTTACCTTGATGTAAAAACAAAATATCATTGGCTAGTCGGCGTGCTTGCCCTAAATCATGTGTAGTCATAATGATTTTAGTATTTTGTTGTGCAATTGTCTTAATTAATTCTTCGATTGTAGCCGAACCACTGGGGTCCAATTCGGCTGTAGGCTCATCAAATAAAATTACCTTGGGGTGTAACACCCAGGCTCGGGCAATACTTAAGCGTTGCTGTTCGCCTCCTGATAACACGCGTGCGTTCCTTTCAGCTAGCTGTGTTAGACCTGTATATTCAAGCGCTTCTTCTATACGTTGTTTTTGTTTAGATTTTTTTATTCCATGCAAATTTAAAACATACTCGATATTTGCTCTAACGCTGCGTCGTAACAGAATAGGCTTTTGAAATACATAGGTGCGCCATGCTTGTTGTGGAGTAGGAATTTGTTGATTCCACTTGATGAAACCTTCATTGGGTGCAACCAAGCCATGTGCGACCTGTAGTAACAAACTTTTACCGGCACCATTTGGTCCTAAAATAACGGTTACACCTTTAGTCTCAAGCGTAATATCTATGCTGCTTAATAAAAGTATGCCTTTGCGGGTAACATCCAGGCGCTCGATTTGTAATGGAAGAATATTATTCATTGGGCTTAGTTGTGATATTCATAAGCGGCATGACGCACACTCATTACAATTGAGGTAACTATTAAAGATATTGTGATTAAGATAATACCCAACGCTAATGCAAGTTCGATGTCTCCTTTGCGGGTTTCCAGCGCAATGGCGGTCGTCATCACCCGAGTGTTGTGATTAATATTTCCACCCACAATTAACACTGCACCGACCTCTGCAATGGCTCTACCAAAGCCCGCAAAGACACAGGTTAATAAACTATATTTGGTTTCCCACAGAAGCGTGGACATCATGTTAGAAGCTTTAGCGCCAAGAGCACGTAGCTGATCGTAATATTCATAATTAGCATCTAAAATAGTTTGTCGACTCAAGGCAGCAATTATGGGTGTGATCAAGCACACTTGAGCAATAATCATTGCCGTAGGGGTAAACAGTAATCCTAAAACACCAAAAGGGCCTGAACGAGATAGCATTAAGTACACGACTAATCCTACGACTACTGGCGGTAAACCCATAAAGGCATTGAGTAGTGCTACGATGAGACCACGACCAGGAAATTTATATAAAGCTAAGGCGGCACCCAATGGTAAGCCAATAACACTCGCAATAAATACAGCCGTTAAACTTACTTGCAGAGAAAGGCCCACAATCTCAATTAAATCTGAATTGAGCGTAGTAATCAGTTGAATAGCTTTTGAAAATGCTTGTGAAATATCGTTCAAAACGAATACCGTATGAAATAAGTTTTGGTTTCGATCGTGGAGTGATCTAAATGATTTATTCTTAATAAGTAATGATATCGAAACAAAGGAAATTCGAGTGCGCTATTTCGGGATAAATAACCAGGCTATAACCCGAAAAAATATATGGTTAAAGGATTACTAGATTTTTTTTACTAGCATGCTTACATCGTATTCATCGATGACGTCACCATTTTTTATACAAAGCGTAACTATAACTTCGTCATTATCTTGATAGTGGGATTGTGGTGACATCAACATTAAATGGTAATCACCAGGTTTTAGTTCCAGTGTGCCGTTAGCAGGAATCATTAGTTGCTCTTGCCTTCGCATTTTTGCTATTCCATTTTCAAATATTGTGCGATGAATTTCGACAGAATTAAAATCTTGGCTTTTAACAAAGGTAAGAATCTGATCTTGTGAGCTTGAGTTTTCAATACGTAAATAGCCTGCCATCGCTGAAGCGTTGGGAGGGGCTTCTCGAATCCATGCCTCGTGTAATGTAATTTCTCCACTTTGCTTAGAGCATGCGCAAAGTAAAATAATTATGCAGCTGATTAATGTCTTGTTCATTGCAGTCAATAGTAATTTATATTTATGATAAATTCTTAATTAATTTAGAAACAAAATTTTTATTAGGAAATTATTTTGAGTACTAGTCCTGATGATCGAATATATTCTGAGCAACATATTTGGTTACTAATGTTAGATGATAGTTCCGCACGCATTGGAATTACAGACTATGCGCAAAGTGAATTAGGCGATATTGTATTTGTAGAGTTGCCTGAAGAGGGCGCTGAATTTGAGGCTAGTCAAGCCTGTGCTGTGTTGGAGTCAGTTAAAACCGCAAGTGAAATTTATGCGCCAGTGGCTTGCAAAGTAGTTGAAATTAATGAAGATTTAGATGATTCTCCAGAAATCGTTAATGCAAGTCCCTATGACAATGGCTGGTTATGCACCATTCAAATTGTTGATAAATCGGCAATTGACAGTTTGCTCAATGCAAGCCAATATGATTCGCAAGTTGCTGTTTAATACAATAACTGTGAATTAAAACAAAATAATAAGAGAAAATTACAATGGCAAAAATTACTTTACAAGGAAATGAAATTCACACCAATGGCAGTCTGCCAGAAATTGGTAGTGTTGCCCCTGACTTCACACTCGTCAACAAGGATCTAGAAAATGTTTCTTTATCTTCGTTTCCAGGTAAGAAAAAATTATTGAGTATTGTACCCAGTTTGGATACGCCTGTATGCGCTACATCAACTAAAAAGCTTAATGATTATGCAAAAGAACATGAAGATTCAGTAGTTTTAATTATTGCCGCTGATTTGCCGTTTGCAATGTCTCGCTTCTGTGGGGTCGAAGAATTAGAAAATATAATTACACTATCAGAAATGCGCTCCAAAGATTTTTCCAACGATTATGGAATACAAATTGTTGATGGACCTCTTGCCGGTATTACAGCACGCGCAGTAGTGGTTTTGGACCAAGATAATTCTGTAGTGCATACTGAGTTGGTGAATGAGATTGCACATGAACCAGATTATGAAGCTGCACTGCAAGCACTAAATTAATTTTAATAGTTAGGACTCCACAACTTCCAGGATTGCAGCCCTAGCTGTTTGTGATAGCTGCTTACGCATCAACCCTTCACTGTTAATGGGTTGGCATAAGTTCACTTCTGCCAAGGTCTTTTTTGCACACATGATGCGAAAAGCGTGCACGACCAAATTTGGTTCTTCTACATAAGGGACAAGTGTATTTACTTCCCCATTGAGTGGATAACGGATGGCTACCGGTTGCACAGGCCTATTAGTTTCAATAGCGGCGGCAAATAGGCGTGGGTGAAACATATGTACCGAGGTTCCATCGGTAGTTTTTGCTTCCGGAAATGAAGCTACACTGTGTCCCGCTTTTAATTTTGTTTTCATAAGTTCTATCGCTTCTTTGGCGCCGTATTTCGAACCGCGGTGAATAAACAATGTTCCCGCTTTAGCGGACAACGTTCCAACAATGGGCCAGTTGCGAACCTCTGCTTTCGATAAAAACGAAACCGGTAACACAGATGAGATGATTAAAATATCCAACCATGAAATATGATTGGCGACCACAAAAGTTGGAGGTGGTGATTCGGTACCGCGAACTTGAATATCAATGCCGATGATTTCTGCAGTGCGATGTAGCCAAGTCAAAATGATTTTATGTTGTGCCTCGGTTAAATCATGGCTTTGCGTGCCATGTAATTTTGTATAGGACAAATACAGACCTACAAATAAGTGTCCGACTAAATGAAATAGTCGGAAAATTCCTCTAGCAACCCCCATAACACTTAATGTGTTAAAGGTTGAACACTGCTTGAAAGCATGGTTTGTTCATATTCCATGAAATCTTCAATGGGCAAACCGCACTGCATGCCTTGACAGATATAGGCCGTTACTGCATTGCTGGTTGATGCGGTAAATTTTTTTTCAGCCAAAGCAGGTGGAAGATCAGTAATGTCTTGTGAAATGGCAAATACTAAACGCTGTGGAGCAAATCTTTGTGTTGAAAGCTTCTGCCAATCTTGAAGTGCTTCTATGCTACCTCGCAGGATAACAATTTGTGGCATGTTGAGTTTTTCTTCGTACACATTCAGCAAACTTGTATGGCCATAGGGTGACTGTGATATGGCTTGTGTCGCAAATTCTAAAACTCGATCTGCGGCATCAATATATTTTGTCTCGCCTAAAAGATAACCTAATCGTGCAAGAGCAAGTGCTGCAATTCCATTGCCCGATGGAGTGGAGTCATCTGTGAGTGTTTTAGGTCGTTGAATTAATTTTTCGTGGTCATTAGCGGTAAAATAAAAACCCCCATGCTCACAGTCTTCGAACTGATATAGCAATACCTCGGCCAATTCCTGTGCCCAAGTAAGATATTTTGTATTCCATTTCGCTTGCAGCAATTCAAGTATTGCATCGAGTAAAAATGCGTAGTCATCTAAATATGCGTCTAAATGTGCTTTGCCATCTTTATAGGTGGCTAGCAAACGTCCGTTTTTCCAGAGTGTGCTATAGATAAATTGCAAGGCTTGTTCTGCTGACCGAATGTATTCTGGCTGATGCAAAACACGACCCGCTATACACATTCCACGAATCATTAATGCATTCCAGCTGGTGAGAATTTTTTCATCACGCCCGGGGCGAATGCGTTGTTCACGCAAAGCAAATAATTTTTGTTTGGCAGAATGTAATAAAGAAATAATTTGTTCTGAATTGATTGATTCAGAGTGACTCAATTCATTTGGGTTTACAAACATATGAAAGTGATATTTCCCTTCAAAATTAGGCTCGCGATCTATCCCGTAAATTGGTGTTAAAACTTCAAACTCTTCCTTGCTTAAAGTGTTTTCTATTTCTTCTTTGGTCCACACATAGAATTTGCCTTCTTCACCTTCCGAGTCAGCATCTAATGTGGAGTAATAACCACCTTCAGGTGATTGCATTTCACGCATTAACCAAGATGCAATTCCTTCGCAGGTTTGTTTGAATTGTTCTGAGTAGGTTAATGTGAATGCCTGTGCATATAAGGCAAGCAAAGGACCATTGTCATACAGCATTTTTTCAAAATGTGGAATCATCCAAAACTGATCTACTGAGTAACGACTGAACCCTCCACCAATATGATCATAAATTCCACCGGCCGCCATTTTTTCTAAACTGAATAACGCCACATGTAAGGCACGGGGGTTATCTGATTGCGAGCGTTTTGAATTCGAATAATAGCGTAACAGGCGTTCGAGATTGCTTGTATGTGGAAATTTAGGCGCGTTACCAAAGCCACCATATTGAGCATCAAATGTTTGCACTAATTGTTGTGTACAGTCATCAAGAATTTGCTCGGAGAGGTTGAATTCTGAAAATGTAGGTGCATATATTTGCTGTAATGCATTTTGCATGGACGCATTTTGCGTGGTGATTTCATCACGACGATTTTGATAAAAATCAGAAATATGTCGTAATAAATCTTTAAAGGCAGGCAAACCGTGTCGTGCTTCATTCGGGAAATAAGTTCCACCAAAAAAGGGAAGTTGATCTTCCGGGGTTAAAAACATGGTGAGTGGCCAACCACCTGTTCGTTGGGTTAATAAATATTGTGCGGTTTGATAAATTTTGTCGATGTCGGGTCGTTCTTCACGGTCAATTTTTATGTTAATAAATAACTCATTCATAATGGCGGCGGTTGCATCATCTTCAAAAGATTCGTGCGCCATTACATGACACCAATGGCAGGCAGAGTAACCAATGGATAGAAGAATGGGTTTGTTTTCATCTTTTGCACGGGTAAGTGCAAGCTCACCCCAAGGGTACCATTGCACGGGGTTGTCAGCATGCTGTAATAAATATGGACTGGTTTGGTCCGTTAAAAAATTTTTAGGCTTATTCATGGTGTGATTAATTTTTATCCATCTTGCTTAAGCTTATCTTTGATGAAGTTGTAAGCCTATGCAAATGCTATGATGGAATAGATGAGGCGGCCATGTTGAAATTTCCAGAAATTGATCCAGTATTTTTATCGCTTGGTCCATTAAAGTTGAGGTGGTATGGCCTGATGTATGCCATTGGCTTTTTAGGGTTTTGGTGGGTGGGCCGTATTCATGCCAAAAAGGAACATACCGTAGTCAAGCCTGATGAGGTGGGAGACTTACTTTTTTATGGGATGATTGGTGTAATTCTAGGCGGACGCATTGGCTCCGTTTTGTTTTATAACTTTAGTTATTTTTTAGAAAACCCCCTTTATCTGTTTAAAATTTGGGAAGGTGGTATGAGTTTTCATGGCGGACTGCTGGGTGTCATCATCGTTTTATGGATTTACCAAAAAGTTAAGGGCTATGGTTTTTTGCGTCTTTGCGATTATGTGGCACCGATGGTGCCAATTGGACTTGGTTTAGGAAGAATTGGAAATTTTATTAATGGAGAATTATGGGGCCGACCCAGTGATGTGCCCTGGGCTATGGTGTTTCCACATGCAGATGATTTAGCAAGACATCCTTCCCAGTTATATCAGGCCTTTTTAGAAGGCTTGGTAATGTTTCTGGTGTTGTGGTTTTTTGCACAAAAGCCTAGGCCAACTGGAGCCGTCGCAGGTTTATTTGTGTTGTTATATGGAATATTTCGCTTTGTGGTTGAATTTGTGCGTGAACCTGATGCACATTTAAGTTTTGTAGCATTTAATTGGTTAACCATGGGGCAACTTTTAACCATACCGATGTTATTAGTTGGGGTTGGTACGATTTGGCTAGCGTATAACAAGTTTGGATATAGTGAAAAATAAAACATGCAGCAGTATTTAAATTTATTAAGCCACATTTTAGAACAGGGTGCGGAAAAAGATGATCGTACCGGTACCGGTACGCTTTCAGTATTTGGTTATCAAATGCGATTTGATATGCAGGCAGGGTTTCCGATGCTTACAACAAAAAAATTGCATCTCAAATCAATCCTGCATGAGTTGTTATGGTTTCTGCGTGGCGAAACAAATATTGAATATTTAAAGAATAATGGTGTTTCCATTTGGGATGAGTGGGCCGATGAAAATGGAGAGCTTGGACCTGTCTATGGTTCGCAGTGGCGCAGCTGGAATTGTGTTGATGGAAGAGCTATCGATCAAATCAGCCAACTTATGGATGATTTAAAACACAACCCCATGTCTCGCCGACATATTGTAAGTGCATGGAATGTAGGGGAGATTGATTATATGGCTTTACCGCCTTGCCATGCCTTTTTTCAATTCTATGTTTCACAAAATAAACTTTCCTGTCAGCTTTATCAGCGTAGTGCCGATGTTTTTTTAGGTGTCCCATTTAATATTGCTTCTTATGCTTTACTACTGCAGATGGTGGCACAAGTTAGCGGATATGAAACCGGTGATTTTGTACATACCTTTGGGGATGTGCATTTGTATAAAAATCATATTGAACAAGCTCAACTTCAATTAAAGCGTACACCACATGCACTACCTACAATAAAAATTAATCCTGAAGTGAAGTCTATATTTGACTTTACGTTTGAAGATTTTGAATTGCAAAATTATCAATGCCACGAACATATTCCAGCACCAGTTGCGGTCTAAGTACTGATGGAACTTGCAATCATTGTCGCCATGACACCACAGGGATTAATTGGCAAAGATAATCAAATTCCCTGGCACTTGCCTGCTGATTTAAAACGTTTTAAAAATATTACCATGGGTCACCCCATCATTATGGGGCGCAAAACTTTTGAATCTTTACCTAAAATATTGCCAGGACGATTACATATCGTACTTACTCGTAACAAAGAATATTCGGCAGCAGGTTGTGAAGTAGCCAATAATTGGGGTCATGTTGCGAGACTGGTAAAAAATCAGGGCTTTGTTATTGGAGGTGCGGATATATATCGGAATGCTTTAACTATTACAAAACGTTTATATATAACAGTTGTGCAAGCAAATCTTGAGGGGGATGTGTATTTTCCAGAATGGAATAAAGCGGAATGGAAAGAAATTGAACGAGAGTTTCGTACAAAAGATGATAAAAATAATTACGATCTTGAATACATTCAATATGAAAGAATCACATAAGGAGGCTGTTAATTTTCGTTAGTAATAGATCGCTTCGCTTTACAATCAAGCTGATGAATAGTGATTTGCTCCAGATCCATTTCTACAGCAGTCAAACAACCACCCCACAAACATCCTGTATCTGTACCAATTACATTTTGTTCATTGACAAATCCTAAAGTTGACCAATGTCCAAATGCAACTGTTGTATCTGCGCTTTTTCGAGATTTAATTTCAAACCAAGGTTTCATTCTTGAGCGTTGAGTTCCAGGCGGACCTTTTTCAGAAAAACTCATTTCACCTTTATTTGTGCAATAGCGCAGACGGGTAAAATAATTTGTAATAGTACGAAGACGAGCCCATCCTTTTAAACGTCCATCCCATCGATTAGGGTTATCGCCATACATGTTGTATAAAAAATCTGCATACTTTTTGGATTTTAAAACCGTTTCTACTTCCTTTGCATAGCGTAAAGCATTTTTAATGCTCCACTGCGGTGCAAGACCGGCATGCACCATGGCAAAATTTAACTTTTTGTTATACTGCATCAATGATTGGTATCGTAACCAAGTGATAAGTTCATCAATATCTTTTGCTTGCAATACAGAATATAAGCTACTGGTAGTGCGAATTTCTTTGGCGCCTACATAAGCAGCCAATAAATGCAGATCATGGTTTCCTAGTACGATGCAAGCAGATGTGCCAAGTGATTTAACCCAGCGCAATGTTTCAATGGATTGTGGTCCTCTATTTACTAGATCACCCACAAACCACAATTGATCTTTTTTAGGTTTAAATGAAATAAACTTAACAAGTTCTTTCAGTTCATCAAAGCAACCTTGCACATCACCAATTATGTAAACGGCCATATACTTGTTTTAGTATTTATCGTGAATTTGACTGGCAATGGGAACATAGCAAATATAATTTATATTGGCTGCACTAAGCCAATATAAAATTAAAAATTACAAGTTTTTAATGAAGTACGCGGGGCGCTGCTAATGTGAACGGATGAATTGGGGCGTCAAATTCTGTTCCATCGTCCGCCACCATTTGATAGGTGCCATGCATAGTGCCTACCGGAGTTTCCAGCATGGTGCCGCTAGTATATTGAAACGCTTCTCCAGGGCGAAGGTACGGTTGTTCTCCTACTACACCTTCACCTTTCACTTCCTGGGTTTTGCCATTTGAGTCTGTAATGATCCAATGTCGAGTTACCAATTTTGCTGGTACTTCTCCCGCATTATGTATCGTCACGGTATAGGCAAATACAAATCGGCTTTCGTCTTCGTCTGACTGTGATTCGATATAGGAAGTATCTACACTGACGTCAATAGTGTTCTTATTGGTTTGTTCCATGGGCTATATTATACATTTTAATGGCCTAAAAACTCAGACCCGTCTAACAAATTGATATCTATGGTACGTGATGCTTAAAACTTAACCTTTGCTGTACTAATTAATTTATGACCATATAACTTACTAATAATTCAATAAGTTGCGATATTTATTTCGAATGGCTTACTTGCTGAGTGATAATATTTGACAAAGTTATATATTGCGCTATAGAAATTTCTTGAGCTCGTAGTGACGCTTCAATATCTGCCTTATGTAATTCTTCCTCTGTTGTAATTGTAGATAAACTGTTTTTAATGGTCTTTCTTCTTTGTTGAAAAGCTGTTTGTACAACTTTGCCGAATGTTTTTCTATCTTTAATCGTTGCTTGAAATTTAGTTGAAGGGGTTAATCGCAAAAAACTTGACATGACTTTTGGTGGAGGGTTAAAGCATTCAGGATTAATATCAAAAAGTTTTTGAACATCAAAGTAGCTCTGTACCATGATGCTTAGACGGCCATAACTTGAGCTATTCGTGGTTGCAACTATTCGGTCTATAACTTCTTTTTGCATCATAAAGTGCATATCTTTAATTTGCGAAGAAAAAGTTAACAGATGAAATAATAATGGCGTGGAAATGTTATACGGCAAGTTTCCAATGAGTCTTATCGATTGGTTTTTATTAGAGATGGTTTTTAAGTCAAATTTTAAAATATCTGTTTGATATAAATATAATTCTCCAACCTCTTTGCATTTTTCAATCAAGGCTGCTGATAAATTCTGATCAATTTCAACCGCATGTAATGCTTGACTCTCATTTAAGATAGGAATCGTTAATGCGCCTAGGCCAGGACCAATTTCACAAACAATTTGATTAGGTTTTACATTAATCGCTTGTACAAGTTGTACAATAACAGATTGATCAATTAATAGATGCTGACCAAATCTTTTGCGTAGTTGGTTTGTCACATGAACTGGAGCAAACGGAATGTTTATTGAGTAGAGGGTTGTGCTTCCGATTCTCTTACAACATAAGAGCAAATCATTTCATACGGATTCTCGGCATCCGGTTTAATTAGCATTAAATTTAATGTGACTTGTGGATGATAAAGCAATAACATTTCATCTTTTTTTAATGCCAATGATGAATTTGAGTCCGCAACCACACCAAAGCTTATTCCTAAGCTTGTACTAATTTGATCTGCAATGGCGCGTAGGGCATCTAATGGAGTTATATTTTCTTTAAGTGTTACCTGCCCTAAATAGGCTACACCAAGTGCGGAGGCACCTTTAGAAATATCCAATGCACGTGCTTCATCTGACAGTGGCTGAAATTTAAACTGTACGCTTCCTTCTTTTACTAAATCAAAACGCTCATTACTGCGAATAGTAATTGTACGTTCTTCCAGGCCTGCAGCATTTAATGCATTAGTAAAAACAACTAATAAAATGAAATAAATGGAATTGTTTTGCATTTTTTCTTATACAATTTTATCAGCACCGTAATAAACATCTTCTATTGTTAATACCAGTGCGCCCTTACCGGGAAATTTAGGATCCAACCAGCGTTTCATATCATCATAAATTGGTCCGTTTGTAAAATATTCCAGTGAGCCTTTGACTTGATAAGATTCTCGTTCTGGGGCGATATAAAGTAACACTCCTTTGCTGCCATTCTTGATATTTTCCAGTGTTTTATGCATGGCATTGTTAGCAATCACAAATTGCTTATCATTTACCAGCTTGGCACATAATATCCAAATGGAGTTAGGCACTTTATTGTTATCACATGTTGTAAGCACCATTTTTGGTTCGTGTTTTTCCCATGCTTCTAGTGCTGATGGTGTTAGTGTAGCCATAATCTATTATCCGTTACATGCAAATTTAAATTCTGTTTCAGTTTTGCGCGCAAGGTTAGCAGCTAATTGACTAGCAGCAAACAAGCTACTGACATCTGCAATACCTTTTCCTGCGATATCCAAAGCCGTACCGTGATCTACAGAAGTTCGTATGATAGGTAGTCCAAGTGTAACATTCACGATGCTGCCAAAACCCTGATGTTTAATTACCGGCAATCCCTGATCGTGAAACATGGTTAACACGGCATCTACTTGTGCCAAACTTTGTGGAGTAAATGCGGTATCTGCCGATAGAGGTCCAATGAGTTTTATCCCGTTTGAGCGTAGTCTTTCTAAAGTAGGAGAAATTATTTCTGTTTCTTCCGCACCTAAATGTCCATCTTCTCCAGCATGTGGATTTAAACCGCATACGCCTATGCATGGATTTTCTATTTCGAATCGATGATTCAAATTGCGATGCAAAATTTCAATTACTTGTTCAATTCTTTCAGCAGTAATATGTGTGGAAACATCTTTTAATGGAATATGAGTTGTTACTAAAGCAACGCGTAAAGGGCTTGGTGAATGTTCCTTGCATAACAACATCACTGGAATTCCACTTGTTTGTTGTGCAATGAATTCGGTGTGACCAGAGAAAGAAATTCCAGCATCATTGATGATACTTTTTTGTACAGGTCCTGTGGTGAGTGCATGACAGAAGTTATTGCTGACTAAATCAATCGCTATGTTAAGGGTGTTGATGACATACTGGCTATTTTCTACATCTAGCTTTCCAGCCGCAGCTGTATTAGGCAAGTCCACATCCAGAATTTTAAGTTGCCCAGGCACATGTTTTTGCAATTCGGACGTTTTCTCAAACAGTGCAAATTTAGTGGCAATGTTTAATTGCTCTGCAACGCTTTCCATTAATTGGGTGTTTGCAACCGCAACAATCTCATAGGATAAATTCATTTGCGCAAGACGTAAAACAAGTTCCGGCCCAATTCCTGCGGGTTCGCCAGGCGTAATTACGATTCGTTGTGAAGCTTGCATAGAGTTATGGGGGCAGGTTTAGTCAACAAACTCTAGTTTTCTACTGAAGTTTGTAAGCGATTTTCTATATAACTTTCATCACGAATTTCTCGAATCCAAAGTTCTGTCTGTTCTTCAATTTTGCGTTGCATAATTTGTTCGCGTGCAGAAGCACGCATGGCTTCTTCAGTACTATCATGGTCGCGACGGTCTTGAAGCTGCACAATATGCCAGCCAAATCGTGTTTTAACTGGTTCACTGACTTCGTTTATAGAAAGATTTTCCAATGTTTCTTTAAATTCTGGAACATAGTTACTGGTAACGGACCAGCCAAGGTTTCCACCATCCACAGCACTTGCTGTGTCTTCCGAATGAACTTTTGCAAGCTCACCAAAATCTTCCCCATGTTCAATTCTGCTTTTCAATTCATTTAATTTTCGTACAGCCACTTGGTCAGTGACAACAGCGTTAGTATTAATCAAAATATGACGCGACAACACTTGTGTAACCATCATGTCAGTGACTTCTCTGCGATCAATCATTTTAAAGATATGATAACCTGCAGGAGATTGATCAACTTTGCTGATTTCGCCGGGCTGCATTAGATCTACCTGTCTTAAAAATATTTCAGAAATTTGTAGTTTACTGCGCCAGCCCAAATCTCCGCCTTGTAAGGCATCTTGTGCATCGGACGCTGCTATCGCTAACTTTTCAAAATTGCTTCCTTTTGTAGCACGATCGTAAACCAAAGCGGCTCTATTTTTGGCTCTTTCAATTTGTCCAGGTTTAGGGTTTTCGGGTACCGCAATGAGAATGTGGGCTAAATGATACTCATATTCTTTTTTTAATAAATTATCGTGCGCCTCTTCCATAAGTTTTTCGATTTCGGCATCTGTAACTTCAATTCGACTGTCAACTACACGTCTTCGTAGTTGACCTAATATCATTTCATTGCGTACTTGTTCGCGGAAGTTAACGTAATCCAGTTCTTGGTTGACCATCTCGTCACGAAACTGTTCCAAGGACATGTTGTTACGTTTTGCTAAGTTACGCATGGCTTGGTCCAAGGCTAAGTCATCTACTTGAATACCACGGCGCTGGGCACGATGCAGTTGCACACGCTCGTCTATCATCCGATCTAAAACTTGTTGTGTAAGAATATCTTCAGGAGGAAGGGCTGAGCGGTTCTTGGCAAATTGTTTCATTAAAATTGATATGCGTAGTCGCAACTCACTCGCCATAATGACATCATCTTCCACCACGGCCACAATGGTATCTAATAGTTTTGCATGGCTAACAGATATTACTAACAGCAAACTAAGGGTTGCTGCTAATAATAAAATGCTTCTTTTTTGCAAGTTAGTATAGGTATTCATCATCCTGATCATCATAACCACGTATACCACGTTCCAATAAGTCCCCAATGGGAGAGCCAACTTGGCCTAAGCCTTTAAGTACTAGTTGAAACTGAATACTATCGTTGTGATCTTGGTCAGTGTTTTGGTTAAAGCGTCTGGCAGCGACTCGAAACTTCCAGCAGCATGTGTCATATTCAATGCCACCCAGTAATTCCAGGTTGCGTTTTTCATTTAAATCATAATTCCAACGACTTACGGCACGCCATTTATCAGTAATTGGCCACACTATGGAAATATCAGACTGTTCTAGGCTTTCTCGTTCATTGGTGAAAGGATCAATGGGTTCTATGTCGCGTCTGCGATAGCTATAACCCACATTAAAAATTAAATTATTTGGACTGCGATATTGTAAACGCTGTGAAGTTCTTTCTGTGTGGTCATCATGAGTGTCATACAGCACTGTAGAGATGGCATCCCAGCGTTCTGTGAGTCCTATTTTCAATTCGGCTGCAATTTCAGAAGACTCCTCGTTCTCTATACTTCCATCCGGCAAGGTTACGTTGCGATCACGAAAATAAAATATTCGCCCAATGCTTGCGCGAAGTTTTTCATTGCCGTCTTCCACATCTAAGATTCTAGTCGTTAGTCCAACACTTAAACGATCTGCATCTTCAATGCGATCAAAACCACTAAAACGGTTATCTCTAAATAATTGGTCAAAGCCAAATTCATATTCTGCGGTATCAAAAATTGGAATATCGTCTTGGTCTTCAAAAGGAGTATGCAAGTAATATACTCGTGGCTCAAAAGTTTGCATAAGATTTGAATTTTCTAAATCCCGTTCGAAAATTAAACCAGCATCTAAATGTGCACTTGGTATACTGCGAGAAGGCCCGTCGTCTTCCCCATCATCACGATTTAAATCATATTCCGTGTGTCTAAAACTGATACCTGGGCGAATGAAATAGGCAGTTCTTTCAATGGGTCGTTCTAGTTCAATTCCAAAATGCAATCGATTGCCATCAATTTGGTCGTCATGTTCAAAACTAGTCCATTGATTCATGGAAAACAAATTTAAACCACCCGGTAAGTTGAAATAAGTTCCATCCAGTTGAATTTGAGGTAGTATTTTAAAAGGCTCATCCTCGTCTAGAAGACTATCATCCACTACTTGAAATTGTTGCGCACGCGTTAAAAAATTCCAGTTGTCACCACGATAGTTAAAGTCTGCTCTTCGTTCAATATTTTGAGTACTGGTTAAGCCCAAAGCGTCACCCAAGTCTTCAAAATAATTTTCATCCGAAGTCTTGTTATATAAAAGGTCTACATCAATTCGATTTGAAAAAAACTTTTTATGCTCAAAGGTAATTAGGTAACGATCATCATCAAATTCATTATCATCTAAATACTCACCGCCTAATTGACCAAAACTAGTTTCATTTAAATACCGCAAGTTTGATTTTAATTGTAGACCTCGGTCAGCTAGTAGTCGTGGTGCAATAATGGCATCCCGATTTGGTGCAATATTCCAATACCATGGAGTTTCTAACTCAAATCCGGAATCACTTGTATTACCAACCTTTGGTACCAGGAAGCCGGTTTTGCGCTGATCATCCACTGGGAATCGAATCCAAGGTGTGTAAAAAATCGGAACACTTTTAAATTTAACAACAACGTTCTTACCAATACCGGCACCACTTTCATTATCCAAAGTGACTTCATTGGCTGACATTTCCCAGGATTGATCATCTACATCACAGGTGGTATAGGTAAGATTTTCTAAGCGAACAAAATCTTTGGAAGTGCGTTCAATTTTTTCAGCCTCGCCACGTGCATGTACTGGCTTATATTGATAGGTGGCATTTTCTGATTGGGCATAATCCGAATTTAAATGTAGTTCGGCTTCGCTACTTTCAATTACCAGCTCATTGTCTTCTGCATGAACATTACCGGTGGCATGAATAATTTTATTTTCTTCATCATACGTTACCCGGTCAGCCGTAACCGATTGAGGACCACGGTTCATTTGTACATTACCTTCCAGGGTGGCAATTCCCTGTTCATTTCGCTTGGCTCGGTCTGCAGTAAACTCTGCGGGCGCTTCCGGGTCTAATTCTTGTGTTTCTGATTCGGCATTGGTTACCGGCTGATTTGCACATAGTTTATAAGGGGATTCCCCAGCATACACAGCTGAAAAAGTGAGCAAATACAGACAAATTAGCCCAAATATGGATACACCTAGCTTAATAGAGAGTCTAATCAACATGGTTTATGGGTAGAGTGACAGAACGAGTCGTTTTATTATTCTTCACAAATTGATTAAATTTCATACGCTTATATTTTACCAGTTTTGAGGCCAGGCATTGACAGAAAGTTTTGACAAATCTACGGCAGATAACAGCAAGCCCGCTTCCGGCCAATTTGCTGGCAGTGTCGCTGCCATGATCGCTGCAATCCTGGCGGTCTTTGCCTTGTTATGGACGCATAAAGGACCAGAAGCCAAGCTGGAAGATTTGCCATCTCTAAAAGTCGTGATATTAGAAGTGCAGAGACAAGATATTTTGCCCACTGAATCTCTGACAGGGCGACTGCAACCGGCAAAGACAGCGCAGCTAAAATTTGAAGTGCAGGGAAGAGTACAAGAGCGTTTAGTAGAGCCGGGAATTTTTGTGGAAAGAGGGTATGAATTACTAAAGTTAGATGCGCAAGACTTACAGGACCAGTATACCCAAGCACAATCTCAATACGATATTGAACTTGCCGGTATCCAGCGAGACCAACGTATGCTTACACTGGCAAAGCAAAATCTCAAATTACAAGAATCCGAAGTTGAACGCTTTGAAAAATTGAAAAGTGATTCTTTAATTTCAGCCTCTCAACTGGATGCTGCACGCCAACAGATGCTGTCTTTGGACTCTCAAGTGTCGGAGTTGCAGTATAAAGTGGCAACCTCGAAAGCTAGACTGTCATTAAAAGAATCAGAGCGAGATGTAGCACAACGAAATTTTCAACGAGCAACATTAATTGCACCGTTTTCAGGTTTTGTAAACGAAATTAATATCGATGTTGGAGATTATGTTACGGCCACTGAGATAGTGGCAAAAATTGTTGATACTAGTACATTAGATTTGCAATTGGATGTACGAGGAGAGGTTGTGGCTGCCTTGACGTTAGATCAGGAAATAAATGTTCTGGTAGGCGATAAAACTATCCCAGGAAAATTAATTGCATTACAACCAGATCCCAAGCTATCCACCAATACACATGCTATCAGAATTCGTTTACCAGGAGATGAAGTTCAATCCGGTATGTTGGCTAATGCTGATCTTCCATTGGGACAACAAGAGGATGTAATCACAATTCCTGTTTCATCGGTCGCCACCAATGCTGGAGAGAGTTTTATTTATTTGTATGAAGAAGGAATACTGCACAAACAAAGTGTCAACATCAGTAATCGTGTTGGTAGTCAGTATATTATTTCTTCTGGACTAAAAGCAGGAACAAAAATTGTGGCACGAGATGTAGCTGGTCTGAAAGATGGCCAGCGCGTCATTGTTGATTCTTGATAATTTTTCAAAAATTAAATAAATACCACGATGGATAAATTTGTCACGCAGCTAGGCAATTTGCATGAATCAGTTTTGATTTTTGGAGGTCCTTACAGCAATCTGGCAGCAACCAAAGCTGTATATGAGAAAGCACATGCATTGGGGATTAATAATGAGCATGTAATTTGTACAGGGGATGTAGTGGCTTATTGTGCAGAACCGGAATCTACTGCCCAATTATTAATAGATTGGGGAATCCCCGTTGTCATGGGAAATTGTGAAGAATCTCTGGGGCAAGAGGCACCAGATTGTGGATGTGGATTTGAGGAAGGTTCAGCTTGTGCTGCATTGTCAGTTGATTGGTATAACTACTCATTGCCCAGGGTAAGTGCAAACTGTAAAGAATGGATGCGTAATTTACCAAGCGCACTGGAATTTAAATTGAATGGGAAAAATTTCAGAGTTGTGCATGGTAGTGTAAGTACTATTAACAAGTTTGTTTTTTATTCTTCACCTTCAGAAGAATTTCGCAAAGAAATTGAGTTAAGTGCTGCAGAAATTATTATTGCAGGGCATAGCGGTCTGCCATTCGGGAAAAAAATTGATAATAAATATTGGTTAAATGCTGGTGTAATCGGTATGCCTGCAAATGATGGCACACCAGATGGTTGGTATATGTTGTTATCTCCAAATGAAAATTCCGTGCAAGTCAGCTGGCATCGGCTAGTATATGACTTCAGTTGCACAGAGCAGTCAATGCGTAAAAATGGACTTGCTGGTGGATACTCTAATGCCATCGTAAATGGTCTTTGGCCTAGCATGGATGTGTTGCCCGTACATGAGAAATCTCAGCAAGGTGTAAAAATAAAGCTTGATCCAATCACTTTGTAAGTAAACTTTTGATGGATTCAGTATGGGTATCATAAATTTCTCAATAAAAAACCCATTAGTGGTTAATTTATTTTTGGTACTGATCATAGTGTTGGGCGTGATCTCATGGCGCAGTATGCCGCAGGAAATGTTTCCAGTAGTAGAGATCGATAAAGTTCGCATCAATACCGAATTTGAAGGAGCGCCACCCGAAGAAGTTGAATCTCAAGTCACCGTTACTATTGAAGAAGAGCTGGATTCACTTCCCGATATAGACGTTGTCACCTCAGAAAGCAATGAGGGTTTTTCTAAAATTGTTATTAAACTAAAACCGGATACCGACGTTGATGAATTTGTGCAGGACCTGCGATCCACGGTGGATGCTATTACCGATCTACCGGATGAAGCGGAGCGGCCCGATATCACACGTTTAAAAACTCGTTTCCCTGTCATCAGTTTAAGTGTGTATGGAGATGCGTCGCTTGGCACGCTGGTGGAAACAGCAAAAGATATTAAAACGCGTTTACAACAACTGGATGGAATTGCCAGTGTAAGTATGGCAGGCGAACGAGATTGGGAATTGTGGATAGAGGTGAATCCCTATGTAATGTCGGCACGTAATGTGTCTTTAGCTACAATTACTTCAGCACTACGAAACAATCTTCGCGATCTACCGGGAGGTTCATTAAAAGCTTCTGAAGGCGACATTTTGTTGCGAGGCAAAGGGGCAGCTCCCAATATAGAAGCCACGAAAAAAATTGTATTACGAAGTGATGCAGAGGGTGGTCAACTTATTTTAGGTGAAGTCGCTGAAATAAAACTTCGCTTGGAAGAAACACAAACACTTGGGCGTTTTAATAAAAAGCCTTCAGTAAATCTCACAGTCACTAAAACCGCAAAGGCGTCCACCATAGAAGTTTCCAAACAGGTGCGTGAACTTGCTACTCAATTGCAACAAGAGTTACCCGCTAATATAAAATTGGGCCTATTTAGTGATTTATCAATTTATGTAAAGACCCGTTTAGAAACATTAAAGTCTTCAGGTGCAGTAGGATTGTTTCTGGTTTTATTGTCGCTGTATCTATTTTTAAATTTCAGAGTCGCGCTGATTACTGCTTTAGGTATTCCTGTTTCTTTTTTGGTGGCTGTCATCATTATTTACTACTTGGGTTACACCATAAATATGGTTTCCATGTTTGCATTTTTAATCGCGTTAGGAATGATTGTTGACGATGCCATTATTGTTACTGAAAACACTTACCGGCATATGGAAGAGGGTATGTCTGCTATACCAGCTGCTAGAAGAGGTGCGGGAGAAGTATTTTGGCCGGTAATGGCATCTACTTGTACCACAGTAGCCGCGTTCTTACCCATGTTTGGGGTTTCAGGTACCTTAGGTTTATTTATACAAGTGATACCTGTAGTGGTTACTGCCGCCTTGTTTGGCTCATTGTTAGAAGCTTTTATTGTGTTGCCTTCGCATTCGGCTGAAATTTTGCGTGTTGATAAACGAAAAAAAGTGAGTCGCATAAATTGGAATGGATTATTAGATAAATATGTCGCGACGGTGAAATATGCGCTACGCAATCGTTATTTCATTTCCGCCGTCACTATTGGTGCTTTGAGCGTAGTGCTTACCTATGCGCAAACACGTTTACCGTATAACCAATTCGGTGATGTAGAGATTGGACAATTTCTTGTCAATATAGAGGCTCCTAATACCTACAGTATTGAAGACACAACCGAATTAGCAATGCAAGTTGAACAGCGTATGGACGAAGCATTTCAAGAAAATGAATTGGACACGTTACTTACCAATGTCGGAGTGATTTTGATTGACTTCAATCGTTTGAAATTAGGTAGTAACTATATTCAATTTGTAGTCGATCTTAAAAAACCTAAGCCCAAAGGCTTAGTGGAAAAATTTGTAAGCCCGGTAGTGAATTTACGATTCGCCAATACAGGAGTACGAGAACGGAATACAGAAGAAATTTTAGATGACGTACGTGCAAGTGTTTCAAATATTCCAGGCATTCAGCGCTTTTCAATTTTACGTCCACAAGGTGGGCCCGCAGGGTCTGATATTGAAGTGGGCGTGGTTGGAGAAGATACCAATACACTACTGGAATTATCGGGTGAAGTAGTAACTTTTTTAAGACGTATACCGGGGGTTAAAGATGTAAGACAGGATTTGGAGCCTGGAAAATTAGAATATCAATACACTATTAATGCGCGTGGACGAGAGTTGGGACTTACCCAAACCCAAATTGCCGATGCAGTTCGAACCGGCTATTTAGGGTTAGAAGTCATGCAGGTGAACTGGAAATCTAATCGTTATCCGGTGCGGGTCATTTATCCAGATTCAATTCGCAAAGATGGTGCAGGACTCACCCGACTTCCAATTACCTTAAATGATAGTGGTACGGTGTATTTGGGCGAAGTGGCGGATATTGAATTGGGCCGTGGCTTAGGTGTAATTCAACGGCGTAATTCACAGCGTTTGTCTTTAATTACTGCTGAAGTGGATAAAGATGTTATTACGCCTATAGAGGTGACTGAATTGTTAGATCAAGAATTTAAAAATCTAAGCGAAGAGCATTTTGGCTATTCATTATTATTTTTAGGTGAGAAAAAAGAAGCACAAGACTCGTTTAATGATATATGGAATATGCTGATCATTGCGCTTGCTATTATATTTTTTATATTAGCTGCATTGTTTCGATCGTTACTCGATCCTTTTGTCATTATGTTTGCGATTCCATTTGCAATTGTAGGCGTAATTTTTGGACATATGTTGTTTGGTTATAACCTGCAATTTTTATCCATGATTGGGTTTCTTGCTTTAACCGGAATAGTGGTCAATGATTCATTAATACTGATTGATTTTGCCAAGAAACGCATCGCCGATGGCGCTAGTTGTTTTGATGCTCTTGTGGATGCGGGTCGAGTAAGAATTCGTCCAATTCTTTTAACTACGGTTACTACATTTTTAGGTATTTCGCCATTAATCTTTTTTGCCAGTGGCCAAACCGCCTTTCTGTCACCTATGGCAGTAAGTTTAGGGTTTGGTTTGATTTTTGCGACGATATTAATTTTAGTAGTGCTACCCTGTTTTTATATGATTGGGAATGATTTGCGTGAATATACCTATGCAAAATTTCAAATATTCAAACAAAGTATTGTGTGATAAGTAAAAATTGTACAATTGATCTGGGGAGGTTTAGATGAAGAATAAAATTGTGTCTCACAATGCATGGGTTGAGGCTCGAAAGCTATTTCTAGCTAAAGAAAAAGAATTTACAAAACAACGTGATGCATTAAGTCAGCAGCGTCGGAAGTTGCCCTGGGAAAAAGTCAACAAGGAATATTTTTTTGAAGGGCCCAATGGGTCTAAAAGTTTGTCTGAATTATTTGATGGGCGCAGCCAACTTATTGTTTATCACTTTATGTATGGGCCTAATTGGGAAGCGGGTTGTCCTAGTTGTTCGTTTCTAACTGATCATTTCAATGCTGCCATTGTTCATCTGAATCAACGCGATGTTTCAATGGCGGCCATTTCTAACGCCCCGATTACATTGTTAGAACAGTATAAAAAACGTATGGGCTGGAGCTTTTTATGGCTGTCTTCATATCAAAACGATTTTAATAAAGATTATTCTGTTTCATTCACGCAAGATGAAATTGAAAACAATGAAGCCTATTACAATTATGAAATAACGAGTTTCCCTAGCACAGAAGCTCCAGGTGTTAGCGTATTTTTTAAAGATGCTGATGGAAATCTTTTTCACACCTATTCAAGCTATGCCCGTGGTCTCGATATGTTTATCACTACCTATCATTACTTAGACTTAGTTCCAAAAGGACGAGATGAGGATAAGCTTTCTTTCTCGATGGAGTGGGTTCGAAGACATGATGAATATAGCGATTAACGAATAATGATCGCTTAACTCAAAGCAGACAGTGGTTAGAAGTTTAATGAAATTCAAAAATAAGCTAGTTAGCCTGGTCAAGTATCGTGGAATTAAAATTCCAAAATCTATAACTGATCCGTCAGAAATTGATTGGCCTGCTGAATGGCAAGCGCTTCACTATGATGAAATTCCTAAAATTACTAGAGAATTAAATCGTGAAATGTGTAAACAACATACGTTGTATAAAATTCCAATCTGTGCGCTAGGGCGAAAAACAAATTCAGATGATTATTTCTTTCAAGTAGAAAAACTTCCATATAAATTTGCGTGGGTGCATTTAACTTGGAATAAAGAAAAAGATTCAGCGTGGCCAAGTTTTCATTTGTATGCTGAACTAGATGATTGGCTGAATGATGCGAATAAAGAGTTCAAGTGAGCACAAGAATGCGAGCAAACAAGCAATGTGCATGGATGCACTAGTGGTACGTGAGAAAAGATGCTCGGGCAATCGTTCAAATATAAGTCAAATCATAAATGATTCGAACCAGACTAATTACTATGTGTTATTACTTATTCTTTTCTTTTTTTATGCGAGCCGCTAAAGCCCAAAAAAATATAGCCAGTCCTATGAACATCACAATAAAGGTCCACTGAATTATTTCAATCATAGCTCCTCCGTTTCAAATTTAATTCTAAGACGATTTTATCTTACATGAAATTAAAGCATTCGAATATCTCATATAGATCAAAATCATGAACACAAGAGTGATATGCATGGATGCACAAGTGTCGTGGTAGACAGGAGGTTGGGAGCGACCGCGTGAATATGCGGTACAACAAGCATGTTGTATCAGATTTAATCTCTTAGAATGTCCGCTTTCGCCCAATGTGGACATTCTAAAATGTCTGCGATTGATCTGAGATGATGTAATCACACTAATTAGATAGGGAATCCAATATGTCTACTATCACGGCATTCGATAAGGATCAGAATGGCAAAATAGATACATGTACTATGACGTAATTGATGAATCGGGCGGTTCAATTTCTACAACCAAAGATAGTAATTTTGATAGGCAAGCTGATATGCGTATCTGGTCCAAAGAAGAACGAGCTGAAGTTTGGGTAGAGTATGCTTTTTACAATAGATAAAAGAATGTAGCTTAGATAGGTGATAAACTTAGTCACTTAATTCTTGTTTTTGGAATATTGCAATGGAGTATGCACTCCCATTCATAATTGGTGTACTCACACTACTATCAATTTATTTTTCACCTAAAGCAAAAACTGACACTACTTTTTATTCGGGCTATTCTCCAGATGGCAATTCACCTGGATTAGTGACTCTTGTTTTATCCCAAGTAACCACTTGGATATTTGCTAGATCACTTATGAATGCTGCGATTCTTGGTTACTTTTATGGGGTTTGGGGGACCTTGGCTTACGCGGTCTATTACTTATCATTTTTAACCGGTGGAATGATAATTGATCGTTTACGCTTTGATATGGGATTTTCTAGCATTCAAGCGTTTCTACAAGAGCGATTTGGGAATACAGGAACTGCTTGTTATAACTTTTTAATTTCAATTCGACTGATTAGTGAAGTGTTTGCAAATTTGCTCGTAATTGGTTTAATTTTTGGCGCAGTTGGTTCTAGTTCATATGTAATCGCAATTCTTTTATTCTCATTAGGTGTTTTATCGTATTCTATGTTAGGAGGATTGCATGCTTCATTAAAAACAGATGTTTTTCAAATGGGAGTTTTTATTATTGTACTGATATTATTGTTAAGTTCTGCGTTAGGGAGCGGGCAATTTACATTTTCTGACTTTAATTTTGTAAAATTTGAAGTAGCCGAGCCAGGACCAATCTTAATGATAGTTGCCTTGCTACAAATTTGGAGCTACCCAATGCATGATCCTGTAATGATGGACCGTGGATTTTTATCTAATCGCGATGTAACGCGAAAAAGCTTTTTACATGCCGCTTGGATTAGTGTGATTTGTATTATTTCTTTTGGAATACTTGGAGTATTGGCGGGAGCGCATGCATTAGAAGGCGAAACAATGAACCAAACACTTGCTCGAATCCTAGGTGAATGGCCAATGATATTGTTGAGTACTACTTTGGTAATTTCTGCAATGTCTACTCTTGATAGCACGTTATCAAGTTCGTCTAAGTTAATTGTTGTCGACATGAAGCTCCTGACAATTAACGTTAGAAATGGTCGTATTGTTATGTCGATATTTATGTTGCTAGGTTTGTTACTAGTATTCTCCGGCAACCAGGATTTATTTAGTGCTGTTGCAGTGAGTGGTACAGCATCTTTGTTCTTAGCACCAGTCGTATTTTTTTCTATTTTTGCCAAACGAGTTGATATTCCGGCCTGGAGTCTACTTTTATCCTTTATAGTCGCGATTGTAGGGGCTAGTCTATATTTTTTCGAATCTTCAGGTTACACCGATTGGCTTGGAAGCCCACATAAGTACACAAAACTGCTTCAAATTACTGTAACTGTGTTGATAACTAGCTTCCTTCTGTTTTGGATTGGAATGCAAAATATACAAGCAAAAAAACAATCTAACCCGTAAACAGAATATATAGCAGCTACAAATATTATGAGAAAATTTTCGTCGTAAAATATTCGTAATTGGTTGGATTCAATAGATTACAAATCTAAAGTAACTACCTACGACCCAAAGTGGGCATTAAGTTTGTAATAGAAATGCAAATTTGAGCCGTATATAAAATGATCCTTCTATTTCTAACCGTGTTAGTTACTTTTACATTTACGTTTCAGAATCTGATGGGTAACAAAGAAGAATCATGCAAATAAAGGTGCTTAGAACAGGGCCTGGGCTATGAGTATACTGCTTATGAAAGTAAATCTTTGGTTTGTTTCCAGGGTCAAGTGAACCAAGCCATTGTGCGTACAAAAGTTAAAGATCCATTAAACAAAGAAGAATACTAATTGGTGACATCATCCCTGATGGAAGTCTTATCCGTGCGCCCATGTACTCACTTCTTGCGCATCGTTTCTATGCGTATGAAATTAATTTTGTGTATGCGAATTATCAGTCTTTTTAAATTAAGTGTGGAATGCATCAGGTGTATAATTTAGCTACATAATTGTTCTGGATTAGGAGGCAGCTATGCAGACTGATACCGTAAAAAATATCTGTTCTGGCCTGATGTATAAAGCAATGACGGAGCATTTTTTATTTCACCCCGCAGATGAAATCGAAAAAGATGCAAATCAATTTGTAGAAGACTTTGCAAAAGAGAATGGCTTAACCGCACATACTCTTTCTGCATCAAGATGGTATTTCCAATCAAATGAAAAGTTGTTGGAAGATGGGTTTATTGAGCTCACCTGTAAACCAGATAAATCTGGAACAGGCCCATCCTGTGTCTTTAGTGTGGTGGATATTGATGAGGTAAATACGATTATCCACTTATGTGAAGACTAAATAGAACATTAAAAATTTTAACTAAAAATAGACAGGAGGAGTATAAACCCGCTCTCAGGGGAGAGCGGGTTTTTCTAAAAGCTAAAGCAATGGCGCAATCACCAAACTCACAATCGCCATTACATTAATTAATATATTCATGGAAGGGCCAGAAGTATCTTTGAAGGGATCGCCGACAGTGTCGCCCACAACGGCAGCTTTATGAACATCGGAACCTTTACCACCCAGGTTGCCTTTTTCAATATATTTCTTTGCGTTATCCCAAGCACCGCCGGCATTCGCCATCATGAGTGCAAGTAGTACACATCCGAGTAAAGCCCCACCTAACATTCCACCCAATGTTTCCGCACCAAAACCAAAACCAACAACTACCGGTGCAATCACTGCAAGTAATCCAGGAGGCACCATGCGTTTTAAGGCAGCGGTGGTTGCAATATCGACACAACGCACGGTATCGGGTTCGGCTTTACCTTCGAGTAAACCTGGAATCTCTTTAAATTGACGACGAATTTCTTTAATCATGTCAAACGCGGCATCACCTACTGCAGTCATGGTGAGTGATGCCACAATGAAAGGGAACACGCCGCCAATGAATAATCCAATTAAAACTTTGGGATCACTCAAATCTAAAACAATGCTTTCTTTGCCATGACTTACTTCAGCTAAGAAAGCAGTGATAATGGCAAGTGCAGCAAGTGCAGCAGCACCAATGGCAAAACCTTTTCCTATCGCCGCAGTAGTGTTGCCAACTTCATCCAGTTCATCCGTAATTTTACGAACGTCTTCACCGAGTTCTGCCATTTCAGCAATACCACCGGCGTTGTCCGCTACAGGGCCATAAGCATCGATGGCCATGGTAATGCCTACCGTTGCTAACATGCCGACCGCAGCAATACCTACACCATATAAATCGGCGTTTTGATTGGCGAAGAAAATAATGGCCGCCAAACTCAAAATAGGAACCACAACGGACTGCATTCCTGTTGCAAGACCTGCAATCATGACGGTGGCCGGACCCGTTTCACCACCGCTGGCAATTTTTCGAACCGGACTGCCACCTGTGTAATATTCCGTAACTAATCCGATAATAATCCCGCCAACTGCGCCAGCCAACACTGCAATCCAAACACCATGACTGATGCCAAGTGATTGAATGACGAAGTAGGCGGCAACAATAAATATGATAGCAGCAGCAAAGGTTCCAATACGCAAAGCTGTTGCAGGCGACTTTCCAGAAACTAATTTTACTAAAAGTATCCCGAGCAATGAGCATATGATTCCGGTAGAGGCTAATCCTAAGGGCAAGAACATGAGTTTTTCTTTGGCACCTAATAGTTCAAGCACGGCAGGACTTAGTGTGGCTGCAATCGCAATGGTGGCTATGATGGAACCACAATACGATTCGAAAATATCTGAACCCATACCAGCGACATCGCCCACATTGTCACCAACGTTATCGGCAATCACACCTGGGTTACGTGGGTCATCTTCTGGAATCCCGGCTTCTACTTTGCCGACTAAGTCAGCACCTACATCAGCACTTTTTGTATAAATTCCCCCGCCTACGCGTGAAAACAGAGCAACGGTGGAAGCACCCATGCCGAACCCATGAATCACATGAGCGGTAGCGGGATCACGTCCATACATTAAATACAGTGCGCCGAGTCCAAGTAAGCCCATCGCTGCCACGGTGAGCCCCATAATGGAGCCGCCAAAAAAAGCCACATTTAATGCAGCTCCAGCACCTTTCTCGTGTGCCGCCACGGTGGTGCGCACATTGGCACGTGTCGCGGTATACATTCCAATGTATCCCGCTGCAGAAGAGCAAAGTGCGCCAATTACAAAAGCAATGGCAGTTTTTATCCCAAGATCAGAGAACCAGATGGCTGCAGTAACAAATGCTGCAAAAATAAAGAGTATGGAATATTCGCGGCGCATAAAGGTCATGGCCCCGGTATGGATAGCGTCTGAAATCTCAACGACTTTGCCAGAACCTTGAGAATAGCGCAGCACCATTTGGTAAATGATAAATGCTGCTACGAGCCCCAATACTCCTAGTGATACCGGTACGTGATGAATACTCATTAATGTCTCTCCCTACGCGATCAACCCAATAAAATTGCTGGGTGATAACTGTGAATTATTATTAAACTAGCCCGATTCTAATGCCAATTGGTGGGCGGATTATATCGGGAATAAATGCTGAGTCTTATCGAATAATCTAATACAAGCAGAAATCAATGGGGTAAAATACATTACAAAATGTACGTGAGTCTATTTCTTCACCACTTAAACAAATTAATACCTGTACGTTAAATTGGCTGCCCGCGATACCTTAAAAAATCCTCATCTGGAGATGCGTAATTTCCGAGCGCGTGTATTTTTTGCAGTATTTGTTGTTATTGCAAGTTTATTAATTTTGGGCTGGCGATTATTTCATTTGCAAATTGTCAGTAACGAACACTACTCCACACTCTCTCAAGAAAACCGTGTACGTGTGTTACCTGTGCCTCCCCTACGTGGATTAATTTTTGATCGTAATATGAATTTACTGGCAGACAATCGTCCCAGTTATCAAATCGAGATTACGCCGGTGCAAGTGAAGGATGTAGATATTGTTGTGGCAGAACTTGGACAATTCATTGAGCTTGAAGAACATCATTTAAAAAAGTTTTATGAAGATTTAAAACGTAAGCAGTCGTTTGAGTCGATTCCATTAAAAATAAATATAAATGAACACGAAGTTGCAAAATTTGCAGTGAACCGTCACCGTTTTCCTGGGGTAGAAATTACGGCTCGTTCTAACCGATTTTATCCGCAAGCAGGAATAAGTTCTCATGCGTTGGGTTATGTAGGCCGAATCAATGTACAAGAAGTGCAAACGTTAGATAAACAACGCTATAGCGGGACCTCACATATCGGGAAATTAGGTATTGAAAAATATTATGAAGATATTTTGCATGGAGAAGTGGGCTATCAACATGTAGAAATTAATGCACAAGGTAGAAAGTTACGAACGTTAGAAAAAGTTCCACCCAAACCCGGTACGGATATTGTTTTATCCTTGGATGCAAAATTACAACAAGTCGCACAAAAAAGTTTGGGCGATCGCAATGGATCTGTTGTGGCAATGGATCCGGTAACAGGTGAAGTGTTAGTGTTTGTCAGTACACCAACCTTCGATCCTAATTTATTTGTAAACGGAATTAGCCGTCAACAATATCAACTATTACGTGATGATATTGATCGCCCCTTATTTAATCGTGCGCTTACAGGACAATATCCTCCCGGTTCGACGATTAAACCCATGGTGGCGTTGGCGGGCTTGCATTATGGCGTGACATGGGCTGGTAAAACAATGTATGCCGGTCCCTATTACAAATTACCGGGCCACGAAAGAAAATATCGAGACTGGAAAAAAGGTGGACATGGTAAGGTTGATATGTATAAAGCCATTATTCAATCCTGCGATGTTTACTTTTATACACTTGCTAATGATTTAGGTATTGATCGCATGTCAGAATTTCTTGGCGAGTTTAATTTAGGTGCTAGAACTGAATTAGATACCTGGGGCGAAGCAAAAGGTTTGATGCCTTCTTCGAAATGGAAAAAAGCAGTGTATGGTCAACCCTGGTATCCCGGTGAAACCGTAATTGCAGGAATTGGACAAGGTTATATGTTAGCGACCCCTTTACAGCTTGCTGTGGCAACCAGTGCTATTGCAATGAAAGGACAAGGAGTTCGACCAAGATTTTTACGCGCCACACGCAAGCCTGATGTTATCGAAGAATTAGCTCCGGCATGGGTTATGAGCAGTATAGAAGTCTCAAATGAAGTTTTTTGGGAGCAGATAATTAGTGCCATGGTAGATGTGGTGCATAAACCAAATGGAACAGCAATTCGAATTGGACGTGATGCAAAATATAAAATTGCAGGTAAAACTGGAACTGCTCAGGTATTTGGTTTAGCAGAAGACGAAGAGTATGAAGAAGAAAATGTGGCCGAAAAATTACGTGACCATGGTTTGTTTATTGCATTCGCACCGGTGGAGGATCCAAAAATTGCCATTGCAGTAATCGTAGAAAACGGTGGTAGTGGTAGTAGTTCTGCTGCACCTGTCGCGCGCGAAGTGATGGACCATTATTTATTAAGTAAAGAAGAGTTGCTTGCGCAAAACACAGAGTAATTTCTAAAAATGAGTACTAGTAGTTATTCGATTAAAAATTCATTGGTGACTTCGCCAATTAAAGATGAAAAAAAATTTCTAAATCTTGATCCGGCATTATTTGGTGCATTAATTCTATTGTCAGGATTGGGCTTAGCTGTACTGTACAGTGCCACCAGTGAAGAAATGGCTGCAATAACGCGTCAGAGTATTCGTTTTGCTATTGGTTTCGCAGCGTTAATCGTGATGGCACAAATTCCGAGCAAAACATTATCAAGTTGGTCGCCTTGGTTGTTTGCGGGTGGCTTATTGCTGTTAGTCATCGTTATGTTTTTTGGTTATAGTGGTAAAGGCGCACAACGGTGGTTAGATCTTGGTGTCATTCGATTTCAACCTTCCGAGTTGATGAAGGTATTTTTGCCGATGATGCTCGCCTGGTATTTTCGCGACAAACCTTTACCTCCTACCTTTATACAAATTGTGGTGGCCATCGTAATAATCTTGGTGCCGACAGGCTTGATCTTAAAACAACCCGATTTGGGTACTGCCCTCCTCCTAGTTGCCTCGGGGGTATTTGTAATATTTTTAGCGGGTATCAAATGGAAGTTAATTGTGATCTTTGGCGGCTTAGGCTTGGCAAGTTTGCCGGTATTTTGGTTCTACTTGCATGATTATCAACGACAAAGAATTTTAACTTTGTTTAACCCGGAAAATGATCCATTGGGAACCGGTTATCATATTATTCAGTCTAAAATTGCAATTGGTTCTGGCGGCGTTTATGGGAAAGGCTGGTTAAATGGAACACAATCGCAGTTAGATTTTATTCCTGAACGCTCTACCGATTTTGTGTTTGCCGTATTTAGTGAAGAATTTGGATTTTTAGGTGTGTGTCTGTTACTGCTGTTGTATGGCTTTATCGTAATTCGAGGTTTGAGTATTGCTGCTGATGCACAGGATACTTATTCTAGATTGCTTGCAGGTAGTTTAAGTTTATCGTTCTTCGCCTATTTTGTGGTAAACATTGGCATGGTGAGTGGTTTGTTGCCTGTAGTGGGAGTGCCGTTACCCTTAATTAGTTATGGAGGAACTTCTGCGGTAACACTACTTGCTGCATTTGGAATCTTAATGTCTATACATTCACATCGTAAATTTATTTCAAGGTAATAAGGTGCAAAAATTATTTATCGTTTTATTGCTTTATATCTTCAATTGGTCTGCTGGACTTGCTTCTAGCTATATTGAGCGTAGCGATGTGCAAAAATTTATTGATGAGTTTTCTACGCAGCATTCCTACCCGAAACCTTTGTTGTCTGAACTAATGAGCGGTGTTCAAAAACAAACAGATGTATTAGAGGCTATTCAACGTCCTGCAGAAAAGAAAAAAAACTGGCAAGAGTATCGGAAAATTTTTATAACCGATAAACGAATTCAGGCAGGATTAAAATTTTGGTCTGAAAATGCACAAATATTAGCGGCAGCAGAACGAGAATATGGCGTACCTCCAGAAATTATTGTTTCTATTGTCGGTGTTGAAACATTTTACGGAAAATATAAAGGTAAGTATCGTGTTCTTGATTCTCTTGTCACTTTGGGATTCGATTATCCTCCACGACAGAATTTTTTCCGTAGTGAATTAGAACATTTTTTATTACTAACCTTAGAAGAAGATATTGATCCGATTACAGTAAAAGGTTCCTATGCGGGTGCAATGGGTAAAAGTCAGTTTATATCGAGTAGTTATCGCCAATATGCAGTAGATTTTGACGACAACGGTAAACGAGATTTATGGGGAAGTAATGAAGATGTTATTGGTAGCATTGCCAATTACTTTGTCAAAAATGGTTGGAAAGAGAGCCAACCTATTTCAATTCCTGCGAATATCACTGGAAATCGTTATCAAGAATTACTGGATAAAGGCATGAGGCCTAAGGCTAGGTTTTCAGAATTGGCACAATATGATGTAGAAGCTGCTACAGAATTCGAAGACCATCAGAAAGTGGCATTACTGGAATTTAATAACAATACTTCCAATGAATATTGGATTGGATTTCATAATTTTTATGTCATTACGCGTTATAACCACAGTTCCATGTATGCTATGGCGGTGTATCAACTAAGCCAACAAATTAAACACGATATTCAAGACTACGTTGCACAACACTAATTTTAAACTATTCACCTACCATTCATTATGTTGGGTGATGATAATTTTTATGCTGAGCATGGGCGCCTGTTCATTGCATAAAAAACCAGAACCCTCAACCACAATAGTAACCGCGCCACCGATCGATTTGCCACCTGATCCAATGCCTAGAGTGGAGCCGCGCAGCAAATATGGTAATCCTGCCTCTTATGTTGTGTTTGGAAAACGTTATTACACTTTACCGAGTAGTCATGGGTTCAACGAACGTGGAATTGCTTCCTGGTACGGAAAAAAATTTCATGGGCGCCGTACATCAAGTGGTGAAACTTATGATATGTATGCCATGACCGCTGCACATAAAGAGTTACCTTTGCCAACCTATGTGGAAGTCACCAATTTGAAAAATGGAAAAAGAATTATTGTACGTGTAAATGATCGTGGGCCCTTTCATGATAATAGAATAATTGATTTATCCTATTCGGCAGCACGTAAGCTCGATATAGTTCGAGAGGGTACTGGATTAGTAGAAGTGCGTGCTTTAAATCCTATGAATTATCGAACTGTAAATGCTTCGGATTCTTCCGCTACTCAAGTTGCTGTGGCAGACATGGAAGAGATTCCAGGAGATGAAAATTCAGTAGAGTTAATCGATATTCCAATAACAGAACCACCACAAGTGTTTATACAAGTAGGCGCATTTAGCAATCGAGAAAATGCTAATCAACTTAAAAATCAATTAAATCAATTAGAGTTAGGTGAAGTTACAATTTCATCTGTAACCTTGAATGAAAAACAATTACATCGTGTGCGCATAGGCCCAATGGAAACAGTCGAGTCTGCAGATGCCATGGTAGTTAAACTAATTGATATGGGTATGCAAGAACATCGAGTTGTCATTGAATAGAATTTGAATCAAAAATGTAAGTATGAGTAAACACATGGAATTTAAAAAAATTTTCGTATTTATATGTTTCTTCTTGGCTGGACCGGTATCTGCGGAAGCACCACCTACACCCGCAGCTCCACAATTTGAAGCTTCCAGCTATGTATTAATGGATTTTGGAAGCGGTTCGGTGCTTGCTGAACACAATCCAAATTTACGGGTGGATCCTGCAAGCCTTACAAAAATAATGACGGCCTATGTCATTTATAAAGCGTTGGCGGCAGGTGATATAAGTAACGAAGATATGGTGTTAATTAGTGAGCGGGCTTGGAGAAGTATTGGTTCGCGGATGTTTGTTGAAGTAGGAAATAAAATCCAATTACATGATTTGATGTTAGGTTTAATCATCCAGTCTGGTAACGATGCAAGCATCGCTTTGGCTGAACACGTGGCGGGAACAGAAGAAGCCTTTGCCGATGTAATGAATGCAGAAGCACAGCGTCTTGAGTTAAATGATACAAATTTTGTGAATGCCACAGGCTTGCCGGATCCGGAGCATTACACTACTGCCTATGATGTTGCTGTGTTGTCGCGTGCAATGATTCGAGAATTTCCTGAAGAATATAAACTCTATGCCCAAAAAGAATTTACCTACAACGACATTAAACAGTACAACCGCAATCGTTTGTTATGGCGTGATAGTGCAGTAGACGGCATTAAAACAGGCTATACCGAAGCGGCCGGTTATTGCTTAGCTTCCTCATCGTCACGCAACGATATGCGATTAATTTCAGTCGTGATGGGCACCGAGAGTGATAAAGCACGTACAGTACATAGTCAGTCATTACTCAATTATGGATTTAGGTACTACGAATCGCACCGATTATATAAAGCCGGTGAAGTATTGCGCGAACAACGAATGTGGAATGGAAAAGAAAAAATCATATCACTTGGGCTGGATGAAGATTTGTACGTGACCATCCCCAGAGGGCAGTATCAAAACTTAAAAGCAAATATGGATATTAGTTCAGAAATTCTTGCGCCAATTGATGAAGGAGATCCAGTAGGCGTGGTGAAAGTAGCTTTTAATGACCAGCAATTACTGGATCGTCCACTTATTGCTTTAGAGTCTAATCCTCTGGGAAGCTGGTGGCGCCGAATTGTAGATTTCTTTGTTAAATTATTCTTTTAAAATGCCAGCATGACGAATGTGTGTGCTTTTTTAAATGGTAAGTATCTTGCCTTAGAAGATTGTAAAATCTCGCCTTTAGATCGTGGGTTTATATTTGGCGATGGAATTTATGAATTATTGCCTGTTTATGAAAATAAAACATTCTATTTACAGCAGCATTTAAATCGACTGGAACGAAGTATTCGTGAAATACGAATACAAAATCCATATTCGATGTCGGAATGGCAGTCTATTGTTGAAGAATTAATTCAACAATCGAGTCAAGATAACCTTGCCATCTATATACAGGTAACTCGTGGTGTGGCACCGCGTGATCATGTGTTTCCTGAATCATCTGAACCTACCGTGTTTGCAATGGCCAATCCATTGCCAGTTACTCCCACACATGTATTTGAACAGGGGATAGCACTTACTACAGCGGAAGATTTGCGTTGGCAGCGTTGTGATATAAAAGTCATCAGTTTATTGGCCAATATTTTAGCTAAACAAGATGCGCTGCAAGCTTTGGCTGCAGAAGCCATTATGGTGCGTGATGGTTTTGCATTAGAGGGAGCAGCGAGTAACTTATTTGTTGTCAAGGAAGGTGTGGTTTATACCCATCCAAAAGACAATTTAATCTTGCCGGGAATCACACGTGATTTTGTATTGGAACTGTTAGAGGATTTACGTATCCAATATGTTGAGCAGTCGATACCTAAAGATTGGTTATACACTGCAGATGAAATTTGGATTACCAGTTCTATTAAAGAAGTGTTAGCCGCAACCAAAATTGATAATCAAGTAGTAGGCAATGGAGCGCCTGGAGAGTTATGGAAAAAAACCTACGCTTTGTATCAAGAACGAAAACTTCAATAGCTTAGATAATCGAAACCCATGGCAGAAGAAGAGTCTTTATTAAAGTTTCCCTGCCAATTTCCAATCAAAATTATGGGAAAGAATCATCATGGCTTTCATCAAGCTGTAATTGAAATTATGCGAAAACATTTAGATGATTTTGATACTACACAATTTAGTGAAGTGGAAAGTAAAAATAAAAACTACTGTAGTATTACTGCAAATGTAAATGCGCAAAGTCAGGAACACTTGGATGGAATTTATTTAGATTTGACAGCATCTGATTGGGTCATAATGGCGCTGTAACAACTTCATGTACGAACTTCTTGTCCGCGATTGCTCTGTAGAAGACTATAATATTACCTATGAGAAGATGCGACGGTTTACGAAAGACCGAACTCCTTCAACTGCAGATGAATTTTGGTGTTTGCAACATCACGCTGTATTTACACTAGGCGCAAATGCTGACAATAAACACATTCTTACAGCGCCTAGCATTCCTATTGTGCAGACAGATCGTGGTGGGCAAGTGACTTATCATGGGCCTGGCCAAATTATAATTTATTTGCTCATTGACTTGCGTCGAAAATCTTTAGGGGTAAAACAACTGGTACAAAAAATTGAACAATCCATTGTTGATTTGCTTGAGCAATACGACATTTTTGCTCAAGCGAATGCAGATGCTCATGGTGTTTATGTAAATGGTGCAAAAATAGCGTCACTAGGTTTGCGGGTGAGTAGAGGTTGTAGTTATCATGGTTTAGCATTAAATGTGGATATGGATTTGCATCCATTTTCTCAAATTAATCCTTGCGGGTTTGAAAATTTAGAAGTTACACAAATGAAAGATTTCGTTAATAATGTTGATTTTTTACAGATTCAAAAACAACTTACTAAACATCTTTGCGAAAGTTTAGAATATGATTTGAATGGGATAAATACCATTGGCACATAATTCTCACAATAAAAAACTCGGCGTTAAGCAACGTGGTAACGAAAAAGTTACCAAAGTACCTGTTGAGTTACTCCATTCTGCAAAGCCAATGCAAAAACCAAGTTGGATACGGGTAAGGGCACCGGTTACCGAAGAAGTTAGAAGGATTAAGTCTTTATTGCGTGAGCAGCAACTACACACGGTTTGTGAAGAGGCTTCGTGTCCAAATTTAACGGAATGTTTTGGTAATGGAACCGCTACCTTCATGGTGATGGGCGATGTTTGCACACGTCGTTGCTCTTTTTGTGACGTAGCCCATGGCAGGCCGCGCCCTTTGGATGAAAAAGAACCTGAGCACCTTGCGCACACAATCAAGCAACTCAATTTAAAGTATGTAGTGATTACTTCTGTAGACAGAGATGATTTAAAAGATGGTGGCGCAAGTCATTTTGTTGCATGTATTAAAAGTATTCGTGAACAATGTGAAGATACTAAGATTGAAATTTTAGTGCCTGACTTTAGAGGGCGTTTAGATAAAGCATTACATAATTTAGGTGCAGCAACCGCAGATGTATTCAATCACAACCTTGAAACCGTGCCACGTTTATATCCGCATGTACGCCCGGGTGCAGATTATCAACATTCTTTAAATCTATTAGCACAACATAAGCAAATGTTTCCAAGTGTTGCGACTAAATCTGGTTTAATGCTTGGATTAGGAGAAGAAATTGATGAAGTGAAACATGTGATGCAGGATTTAAGAAAACATCATGTGGATATGTTAACGCTGGGCCAATATTTACAACCCAGTGTGCATCATTTACCGGTTCACCGTTTCCTCACACCTGAAGAATTTACAGACCTATTTCAGTTAGGAATGGATATGGGATTTGAACATGTCGCCAGTGGTCCACTGGTGCGATCTTCCTATCATGCCGATGTTCAAGCCAAACAAACTTTGCGCTATTCTTAATTTATGTCTCCTGAAACACTTCGACTCATCGCGGATTTAGTGTTACCACCTTCCGGGCTGATCATTATCATTGTCTTAGGATTGTTGTTTTGGTTGGTACGCTTACGCAAAACAGGATTTGTATTTGTATTACTGGGGGTAGTCTTTTTGTACTTAGCGAGCAGCCCGCATTTTTCTTATCAACTTATAGATACGCTGCAGTATCAATACAAAGCACTTAAAGAAGTTCCTGAAGGAACACAAGCTATTGTGGTGCTATCGGGTGGCAGAACACCCATTGCAAGAGAATACGATAGTTTAGATACCGTTAAACACAATACGCTAGAACGTCTACGCTATGCTTCAAGACTTTCCAAAATTTATAACTTACCTGTGATGTTAGTCGGCGGCAGTGTAAACAAAGAACAAAAATCAGAAGCGGCAATCATGCAAAAAGTTTTGAAAATCGATTTCGGTGTTGACGCACAATGGCTGGAGACAGAAAGTAAAAACACCTACGAAAACGCAGAATATGCAACTAGAATTTTAAAAAGAAATTCAATCAATAAATTTTTATTAGTCACACATGCCTACCACATGCCACGTTCTATGTGGTGTTTTGAGCAATTTGGTTTTCAACCCACGCCAGCACCTACTATTTATTTCAAACGTAATATGAATATGCAGGATTATAAAGAATACATTCCAACAGTTGAGGCTCTGGGTAGAATGCGCTTAGCCCTTCACGAGATTGTAGGAAAATTGTGGTATGAGTTTGTTGGTGTGTAGTTAGGCTTTATTTTTTTCTAAAAACTTTTCTGCTTGTTTTAGTCTTTGCTCGGTGCCAATATCAAACCAGTTCCCCGAAAAATATTCAGCACTTACCAACTTGTTATCAACTGCATCTCGTATTAAAGGTGCTAGGGCTAGCTTTTCTGTTGGTTGGTTTTCAAAAAAGTTTGGATGGTAAATTCCAATTCCACTAAATGTTAAGAAATTATTCCCGTTATTACTAATTTTTTCATTTTCGTAAGAAAAATCACCATTTGCATTGTGATCAGGATTGTCTACTAATACAAGGTGAGCATGTTTGTCTGATGATAATGTGGCAAACGATAAATCATGATCACACCAAATATCACTGTTGAGAACTAAAAAATGATCATCACCAAGCAAGGGCATCGCATGAATAATGCCGCCGGCAGTTTCTAAAGCTTGCTCTCCTTCATCTGAATATTCAATGTGCACGCCGAAAGAATTTCCATTTCCAAGATGCTGTTGAATTATTTGCCCCAGGTGCGAAATATTAATAACAATATCTTCTATGCCAGCTTTCTTCAGTCGATGCAGGTGATATTCAATTAGCGGCGTTCCAGCCACTTCAATTAAGGGTTTAGGTGTTTCATCTGTGCGTGGTCGTAAGCGTTCACCCCGTCCAGCGGCTAGCAACATGCATTTCATAGAATTATAGATTCGCTTTCAAACAAATGAATTCAGTTAAAGGACGAGTTTCTGGGTATTTTGCTGAAATATTCGTTACATAACTCATCGTTCGAGGTATGTCTTGAAGATAGTTTGGTTTTCCATCGCGAATATTGAGTCGCGAAAAAATGCCGATCGCTTTCAGGTGTCTTTGAATGCCCATTAAGTCAAACCATTTAATAAATCTATTTTCCTCGATATTTTCAATCATATTTTGTTTGACTAGTTGCTGGTAAAAACCTAACGCCCAAGATTCCACCTGTGTTGGGTCCCAGGCGATATAACAATCACGTAGTAGTGATACTAAATCATAGGTGATGGGGCCAAGTACAGCATCTTGATAATCAATAATACCCATCATGTCGTTCTCCATGAGCATTAAATTGCGAGCATGATAATCACGATGTACAAAAACTTTTGGTTGTTGTAGGGCACTTTCAGTCAACACTGTAAAAATTTGACTTAAAAGCTCACGCTCTTGTGTCGACAATTCAAGTGCTAAATATTTTTGTAAATACCATTCACGAAATAATTCCATTTCTTGTAAAAGTAATGTTTTATCGTAATCAGGCAAGCTAGTGGCAGGTGTTTGTTGCAGGACTAACAAATTTTGTAAAGCGCTTTGATAAAATGTATTTGCATTCGTTTCATCTAGTTTGTCCAATAATAAATTATCACCAAAATCTGATAGCAAGAAAAAACCAAAGTCAGGCGAAAAATATTCTATATGCGGAACCATAAGGCCTTCAGCTTCAAGCAAGTGAGTGACGTTTATAAAAGCGTCGTTATTTTCTTTTTCGGGTGGCGCGTCGACTGCAATAAAGCGATGCTTGTCAGATGTGTAACGAAAATAACGTCTAAAACTTGCATCACCTGAAACGGGTTCTAGCGATGGTACTGATGCTCCAAGTGTTTGTTGAATCCACTCAACTAATTGAGTAAGACGTGGATCACTCGCCATGTTTCTTAATGTGATTAATGTTTAGGTGATAAAGATACTAGTTTATATACAGGCATCTGCAATGGCTTGAATATGACGATGATCTGTACCACAGCATCCACCCAGCACATTTAAATTTGGAAGTATCTTCATCAGCTCTCGATACTGTGCTCCTAATTCATATGGATTTCCCTCATCGAGTACTTCAGACTCATCAAGCTCAGCATGACTTTTAGTAGAGGCGTTGGCCCGCAAGCCCTGAATACGTTGCACCCAAGGTTCATCACGGAATACATGTTGAAAATGTGTGGGATGTGCACAATTAATCATATAATAGGCTGGCCCTTGGTTTGTCGCTTCTTCTACGGCTTCAATTGCGCTTTGTAAGGATTCTCCGCCAATAAGATTGCCATCTGTTTCTACAGTAAATGACACTACCATTGGAATGTTTGCTTCAACCGCAGCTTTTGTTATTCCAATGGCTTCATCGACATAGTTCATGGTTAATGCGCTTACCATATCGGCATCTGTTTTACTAAACGTAGAAATTTGCTCTGCATGATAATCTTCGGCTTCTGCAACAGACATTAAAGTATCAGGAACATAGCCATCACCGCGTGGACCGATACAACCGCTAATGATCATTTTGGTTTTATCGTTTTCATATTGTTGGCGAAAAGGTGCAAACATTTCGACAGATTGATGAATTTTTTCCGCCAACGCCTGTTTTGAATATCCTAGCTGTTGCGCCCAGTCTGAACTTGCGCGCCAGGTGATCGTTTCAAAGATAAAACCTACTTGATGAGATTGTGCGATTTTGCAGTGATTGTGAAAATATTTATTTAATGCTACTTCGGCCTCAGGTTGATCGAGTAAATGAAAGGCAGCAAATAGTGGTAATTCAAGTTCTTCCAAAAATAGCATTGTGGTTTCAATTCCGCCATCTAACAAAAATATACCGCCATTCAGTTGGGGGAGGCTGGTACGATACTTGGGCATTGCTGAAACTTATTCTTGCTTGGAACTTTGAAGTGTTTGTAATGCTGCATAGGCAGCATACAAAAAGATAATCACATTGAAAATAAAAAATGCTATTTGTGTGGTACCTTCCTGGTATGAGCGCCATGCCCCTATAGGCACTACGATTGCAAGTCCTAACGTTACTACAGCAATTCTCTGCGCATGTTTATCGCTGAAAAAGCTTAAAATAAAAAGAATGTGTGCAACCACAATTGATTTGATTAATACCACCCCAAAAGATGCATAGTGATACACCACAGCGAGAATTAATAAACTTGCACCGATTCTTAATGCATTGGTTAGAAGCATAGTGAGAGTTGGAATATAATTATTAGTCCATAAAATATAACAAACACTATGCATCCCGTCCTAGTCTATTCGGCTTTATTTATTGCAATTACGATTGGTCTGCTATTTTTCTTTGAAGCCAACCCTGTTGGCTCAATTTATTTACTACTATTCATTGCTGCTGTGAGCACAGCTGTGATTGGGTGGGTCATTATCAAGATTTTTCCTATGGATGATCCAATGGAGGCAGAAATTGAGAAGGAAAAACGTACTATTCGCTCCAACCAATATACTCGCGAAATTCAGTTTTTATTTAATATTGTACAGCCCGATCCAAAATTTCAGCCAGGAAATAGACGCATTGGTGAAAGTTTAGTGGAATGTTTCGAGCTTGATGAAGAAACCATACATAAACGTTTACAAAACTATTTTGGAGAATCTTTTACTGTTTCAGTACAGCAATCTTTACCAGACTTGGTTGAACAAATAAAAGCAAGTGATCCCAATTGGCCCGAATAGGCCAACAATTACATTACCGTTTCACCTGTCATTTTGGTGATTAATACTTTGCCATTTATGAGTTCGACAATCATAGATTCAGTAGTGCGATCTTTAACCGGAGTACCATTGATTGTCATCGATTCATAGACGGTGGCTGTAATGTTTGCGCTTTTGCCGCCTTCTAAATAATGTATCTCTACATTTTCTTTTTGATAGTGATAGTCCTCGGCCATGGCCCAACCGTTGGTAAGCAATTCTAAATATTGTTGTTTATTAGCTTTGGCTGTTTGCAATTTTCCAAACACAGAAGTATGCATGGTGATCTCAATATCATCACTTAACCATTTTCCAATACCCGCGACGTCTTGACTGGCGATCATTTTATCCATATCTGTCATGAGCTCATTAATATGAGCAGCAGTAATATTTTCTGCTAATAATGTGGGGCAGATAAAAAGCAGGATTAGAGAAAAAGCTATGTTTTTCATTAGGCCGGTCTCCAGATCAGATCAGCCGCTAGCTTATCTCAGGGTGTTAAATAATAAGGCCTATATATTGATGTATGGTCAAAAAACAGGATTGTATAGTCTGAAATTATTTACTTGCACTAAACTTTTTAAAAATTGAGAAAATTAATAGAACCCAGGGTGTGCCGTGCATGAATAAATCAAACCAGTCTATAGGGCGCATGCCTTGAGCGCCACTAAAAACCCATTTTAATTTTTCCCAAATATGCGGCTCAGGTAAGTATGGAGCTAAACCCAGTGTCAATGACAATACTAGCCATAACACTGGATTTAGAAAAATAGAATTACTACTGCGCATTATAATGGACTTACATTTTCGGCTTGTAAGCCTTTGTTTCCCTCGACAATGTCCATCATCACTTTTTGGCCTTCGCGCAGTGATTTACGGCCTTTGCCTACAATAGAGCGATGATGCACAAATACGTCATCTCCATTGGGTTGCTGGATAAACCCAAATCCTTTTTTGTAATTAAACCATTTCACAGTACCTTGAATTTTCCCAGAAGTTAATTTTCTATTTCGTTTAGGTTTGTTTGGTGCTCTAGTGACGAAATATTTAATCAATGTAAATAAAATGGCGGCAGCAATTAATGCGGCGGCAGCAAGTAAGGCAGTATTAAAAGGTTGAACGAATTGCGTAAGTACAACGCCAACTAAGATCCCTAGACTGATTAAAATAGTTGAATCGATCTTCATGTTTTTTCTCTCCTTGTTATAACTAATTCATTGCTGAATTAGTACTTTTTTATTAATAGGTGTTGTGTGAAGACACCTTGCTTCGTATGCATGCTATTTAGTCAATAATTTTACTATAAGCTTTTGCGTTGCGCTGGTAGTTATAAAGTGCTTGTTTTTTCATCGGTAGTGATTCTAATTTAGTCGTTTTAAATCCATGTTCTCGAAACCAGTGTGCTGTTTGCGTAGTAAGCAAGAATAATGTATTTAATTCTTCCCTAGATGCTTGTTTTTCTAAGTGGTTTAACATTTTGCGGCCTCTTCCATTGGACTGATAGTCTGGATGCACAGCAAGGCAGGCAATTTCAGCGGCCTTTTCTTTTGCAAAAATATGCAGAGCGCCACAGGTTAATACCATCCCATCTCTTTCGATGACAAAATATCGATTGATTTCCAATTCCAATTGTTCGCGAGATCGTGCCACCACCGATCCTGTTGCAATCAGCGGCTGAATTAATTCCAGTATGCCACCAATATCATCAATTGTAGCAGGGCGAATTTCATCATAGGTTTCCGCAGTTATTAAGGTTGCGACTCCATCTAAAGAATACAGCTCTTCTAATAGGGCGCCTGGCTTGGATGCATCTACCATGTGCACACGATTTACAGTTTCCAAACAGGCTTGAATGGCCAGATTTAAATAACGTGCCTCATGTTGTTTGCTTTTAGGAAGTTTTTTAATTACTTCTTTGGCTTCGCTTAGGTTGTAATGGTTATCGGATTGCTTTTTTCTGTTATTCAGTTTGAACTTATGCAATAAGAAAATAAGTTTCTCACTTTGTAATGCACAAGCTGTATACAATGCAACTTCCGCACTGGATAAATTAAAAACATCACCGGTTTTAGAATAACCAAGTGATGTAAGCAAAACGATATTATCGTTGTCTAGCTGATGTTGAATTTCATCTGCTGCAATACTTCTTACCTCACCAGTAAACTTGTAATCGGTTCCATTACGTATACCTACGGGTTTTGCACGCACAAAATTTCCGCTGACAACATTGAGTTTCATTCCAGACATGGGAGTGTTGATTAAACCTACCGAAAAAAGTGCTTCTACATTTGCGATAACACTACCGACAACTTCTTTTATTTGGTCAATATTCTTTGCAGACGTAATACGCCAATCATTTTGGAATTTGCTTGCGGTTTTTCCTAGTTTTTTGTCTATAAAACAACGTAAGCCCAAAACTAAAACAAGTTTTACGCCTAGTGTATGGATCAATGCTAAGTCATGGATTAGTGAAGGTAAGTTATGTTTGGCAAGTATTTCATCGCCGATATACAGCACAAAAGTTTTACCTTGATGCGCATAGATATAAGGTGCAGCTTGTCGCAAGCTTTCCAATTGAAAGGGTTCAATCGTAGACACGGGTATAACTCTATTATGTAATTGCCAATGCAAGATAGATAAACATAAGCTAAGCCTATGAAATCCTGATTATTATTGTTCTAAATCTTTTGCTATCTTCGGTTTCTATGGAACCTTATAATAAGCTATGCACTCTCATATTTAATAGTATGTCTTTAGATAAGGTCGAAATGTATACATAGGGAATAAGTAATGGTAAGGAATCCACAAGTAATCAGCGTCATTGTTTCGATCTCACTGCTTTTATGCAGTATTCAGAGCTTTGCAGGAGGGGAAGTCAAAAAATCCCCCATCTTGGATCGCGTGAACGTGGTGTATAAAGCTCCAGAAAATATGGATGAATTAAACTTGGAGCAACTACAACACGAAAAATCCATCCGCGAGCATGATTTACGAATAATAACGGAGGCCAGTGACGATCCAAAACTAGCCAAACAAAAGCTGCTAGAAACAATATTGGAGCACGACGATAAACGCTTAAACATCGCGAATGTTATACCGATACTGATTGATGAATATGAAATTAAAGGCGAGTTTCGCGAAGATTTATTAGGCTACAGCGAAACCTTTAACGTGGAAATGCGAGAAGCGCGCACCTACGTGCATTCTTTAGACGATTATAAGTCTTATGATTTTCGTTTTTCGGCAGTCTATATGTCGATGATGTTTAAATTTAAGGAAAACCCAGACTTTCACAAAAAAATGGTGGCGGACATGAAAGACCCTGATACCACCATGGGCAAGTATTTAGAAGAACTGGATGATTCTTATAAAAAAGTTGAACATAATAAGTATCTTATTCAAAACATCTACTCCGTCGATGAGTTGAAACAGGCAATTGCACAAATTGATGCAGAAATTGCTAAACGAGAACGGGTAGAACTATAAAAACAATACACTTTATTAAAATAGGTATATAGTAAGGAAAGAGAAAAGTTTTGAGTATAAAAAAACATATTATTTTTCTGTTGGTTTTTGTATGGCCAAGTTTATTAATGGCTGAAGAAACTGATGTGTCTCCTGAAATCGTTTTAGATACACCTCCGCCTGAATCTATAAATGCTGAGCAACAACAGTCTTTTGAAACTGAAACAGTTACCATTTATGAGTCAAAATTTTTACCAGGTGTAAGGCCTTGCACCGAAGAAGATAACCGAGGACAAGCCACAAAGCCTGTCGCGTGTCGCGATGAAATTGTTTCTAAGGAGCTTGCCACGCGTAACAATAACTACCGGTCAAGCGATTTAATAGTAGATGACGATGCCGTGCCACAAGGCAATATCTTCAATTTGCAATTTGAGCGTTTTCGGCGAAAAAAACAACAGTAAGTATTCATTCACTAAAGGTGTACCTATGGACGGTGATTTAAAAACACCGGGTAAGAATATAGAAGCGCCGAGCTTTATGGTTTCCGCATTAAGTGATCCGAAAAAGTGCGTATTTAGATCAGGTGCAAATTATTAAAGATTGAATGAATATGAAAGGCAAACTACATGAGCGAATGTATGACGTGGCTGTAGTGGATGATCGCAAAGATGCAGAATCGATTGAGCAGGGACGTGCTTACACCTCGCCCATTTGGCACACACCATAAAGTAAAATTTTTCTTCTAGAATGTCCGCTAACGACCCAAAGCAGACATTCAACTATATGATCTTTAACGCAGAAATAAGTCCATATATCACAAACTTGGCTGTATAAATTCTTAAGCCTTACTATTCTCCCAACAAAATCAAACAGGGGTGACAAATGCGCATAAAAAAAGCTGATTTAATGATTGCGGCAGATAAAGGGCTGTTAGAAAATAAACAAGTTGGGCCTTTGTTTGAATTTCTCGATTCAATTGATAATAAAACTCCAAAATTTGATTTCACACATGTTCTCTATTATTTAGGTGGATTAATAGCAATAGGTGCATTGACTCTTTTCATGAACCTAGGATGGGAAGAGTTTGGAGGATGGGGAATATTTTTCATTTCCCTTTTATACGCAGGAGTCGGATTTAAGTTCACAAACTATTTTCGCGATAAGCAGTTACATATTCCCGCAGGAATTTGTGCCGCATTTATAGTTGCTCTGACACCACTAGCGATATATGGATTTCAGCAAGGGATGGGTTGGTGGCCTGAAAATACGCCATATCGTGAGTATCATCGTTTTATTAAGCTTTTATGGATTTACATGGAGGTTGGCACACTTGCTGTAGGTGCAATGATTGTTTGGAAGTACCGTTATCCATTTTTACTCATGCCTATTGCTGCAACTCTCTGGTATATGTCTATGGATATTGCAGAGATAATTACTGGAGACATAGTAAATTTCGAAGAACGGGCGAAAATTACAATGGGATTTGGACTTGCAATGACATTGTTTGCATTCCTTGTAGATATTCGATCCAGAAAGTCCTTGGATTATGCGTTTTGGCTTTATTTGTTTGGAGTAATGGCTTTTTGGGGAGGGCTAACTTCTCAAGATTCTGATAGTGAGCTCGCAAAGTTTTTTTATTTCTGTACCAACCTGATTTTAATAGGATTTGGAGTAATCTTAGTCAGAAAAGTGTTTGTGGTATTTGGTGCATTAGGGTGTGCGCTTTATCTTGGCCATTTAGCAAATGAAGTATTTAAAGACAGCTGGCTTTTCCCTATTGCACTGACCATTATAGGAATAACAGTAATTTATCTTGGTGTGCTGTGGCAAAAAAATGAAAAAAAAATTACAGATAAACTCAGAAGTTATCTACCAGAGGCTATCCAAGAACTTCTAGAAGAAAGGCGGATATAATTATATCTTCTAAATGACAGTTAACGACCCAAAGTGGACATTCTAATTAATCTAAATGACAGGGCGTAAAATTCTTGTTTATTCAACATCAGTTATTGCTGTAATTGGGATAATTTTTTTCATCACTCCTTTTATTTTCTCTCTTGAACCATCTGAGGCTGCAAAATCTTCGCTATTTGAAGTAGATATTTCGGGGCTAGATACAGGTGATTATATTGAAGTTGATGACCCTTACGGTTTTAAAATATTAATCCTTAAAGACTGGGCTAATTCGTTCAAGGCTTTCATGATTCCTTTTGATGAGAAAGAAAAACATTATATGTTGCCTGACATACGTTGGTTGACACCATTTGTTCCATGTCAAAATTTTGGACCAGAAATAATTGATGGAAAACTAAAAAAGAATGGTCAAATAAAATGCTTTGATGAAAGCTTGGTAGAATGGTGGAAGAATGAATTTAAATGGAATTATTCAGGTGAAAATTTAGGTAGTAGTGTTCAGGATTTGCCAATTCCAAAATATGTAATTTCAAATAATATTTTTAAGCAAACAGGTCGTGGGTGGGTGGTTGAATGACGCTTTTGGCCGTAAGGAGACGTTAGGTTGGAAAATTTTAAAATAAACTGTTTAATGACCGCTAACGACCAAAAGCGGACATTCATTCAAATCAATTAATCTTATAATGATATGTCTGTATCACCGATCTATAAGGAATGAAAAATATTTATTTGTTTATTCTGTTGATGTGTACAAGCACACTATTAGCAGAAAATACACTACCGTTTAATGATCGAGGGGTCACCTACAATCCTTTTGAATACGTTCGTACGATAGATACAGGCAATGGTACTTATACCATTGAATTCAAGAATGAAGAAGAATCCTACTTCACCAATTTTATTGTCACATCAAACGGAGTAGTTGCCTTTGACCCACTATCAGATACGGCAGCTAAGATTTATGCTCAGGTTATTAAGGAGGAAGCTCCAGGCAAACCATTGCTCGCAATAATTTACTCACATTTACATACAGATCATATCGCAGGGGCAAGAGTTCTACGTCATGTATTCGGTAAAGATATTCCAATCATCGCACATGAACGTGTTTTGCGTTATTTCAAATATTATAAAACTCCCTTCATCGATCTTCCCACCGAAACCGTATCCAATGAAGGTGGCGTCTATAAGTTCGGAGACAGGACGCTTGAGCTACACTACATGGGTGATGCGCATACTTCTTCAATATTGGTGGGAATAATTCCCGAACTCCGTATGGCGTATGTATGCGACTATGCGAATAATGATGTTGTCGGTTGGACCACATTTCCTGGAATCAATCTTGATGACTTAATGGAGATGCAGCGTCGTACACTTGAGCTGGATGTCGACAAAATTACTTTTTGTCACGGGCCTCCCGGTGATATGGATTCAATTAAAAGACAAGTTGAATACCACGAAACTCTTCTTGCAGAAGCCACTAAAGCAGTTAAGAACGGACTCAGCGAAGACGAAGCGGTAGAATTAATAAAGCTGTCTCAGTACAAGCATTTTTATCAATACGATATTTGGTTTGAAGGTAATGTAAGAGCTATGTACCGTTGGGCTAAATCAAAAAACTGAAGTCGCACTTTCATATAAAAATGATTGGGAAAGTGACCTAATAGTCGTTGAAAAATGGCTCAAGGATGGTTATCAGAAATGTAAGTTATAAATAATTTAAATACTTATTTAGTAACATAAGCATTCTTCAAAATGACCGCTATTGGCCGAAAGCGGACGTTAAAGATTTAATATTTAATCTGCTTGAATCATCCAAGATTCGACTCATATTCGCGCTTCCCTGCGCTCAGGCACGTAAGTGGACGTTAGAATTGCCTAACTTTAATCGGCTGCATCGGCAGAAAATTGCTCCTGCATTTTCTGTACTTCCTACTTTCGTGTAGGTCGTCCTTGATGAAACTCTTATTCGTACTTCCTTGTACTCACACCATAATTAAAATTATTTTACGCAAACTTCTTGAATTACGTTTTGCAGCAAGTCTACCGTGGGCTGCAAAGTATTAAGCTCTAAATACTCATTTTGCTGATGAGCCTGGTCAATCGAACCGGGCCCTAACACTACAGTTTCCATGCCTATGGCATTGTAGTAAGGCCCTTCTGTAGCAAAGGCGACGGTAACGGGGGGTTTGTTTGTTAAAGCTTGTGTGAGTTTTACAATTTCTGAGTCATGATCTGTCTTAAACGCAGGAATCCCTTCGAAGATTGAATTAAATGTCGCTCCTAATCCTAACGGTTGTATCACGTGCTGTACTCTTGAATGAATTTCATCTCGTAGGGTATCAATTTTTTGGCCGGGTAGAGGTCGTACATCAATATGTAACTCACACTCGGCGCAAATGCGGTTGGGGTTGTCACCGCCATGAATATGACCAAAGTTTAATGTTGGAATCGGAACTATAAAATCATGGTTGATATAATGGGTAGCGAGCTCTTGCTTAAATTGTTCCAGCTCATTTAATACAAGCCGCATGCCTTCCAATGCATTATTACCCAATGCGGGATCACTGGAATGTCCAGCTTGACCCTTGATAAGTATGGCTTCCATAAACACACCTTTGTGTTGAGTTACTGGTGTTAAACCGGTGGGTTCACCAATAATGCAATACCGACCTAATTTTTTTTCAACTTGCGCCAGGGTACGCGCACCTTGCATAGTGGATTCTTCGTCTGCGGTGGCCACAATCGTGATGCGTTGTTTTAAATTTTTGCGGGTAAATAATTTGGCGGCTTCAATGGCGATGGCTAAAAACGATTTCATATCAGCTGTGCCTAAGCCGTATAAGCGATTATTTTTTTCTGTGGCTGTAAATGGATCGGTATTCCAGCCTGTTTCGTCAAAATTCACCGTATCGGTATGGCCCGATAGTACAATTCCATCTTCACCCTCGCCCAACCAGGCAATTAAATTCGATTTACCTTCAGACGTTGGAATTTTTTTTACATTAAAACCTAAATCATTTAACCAATTTGCTAGACGATCAATAACCGCTTGATTGCTTATATCTAATTCAGGTTGAATGCTACTTACGGATGGTATTGCGACTAACTGCCCAATCATTTCAAGCAGTTTAGGAGAGCTCGGCATAATTGATTACGCCATCTGTTGGGCTGTTTCATAAATACTTTCCGCATCTAACACTATGTCATTTGATGTAAAAAGTTTTTCAATACAAGCACGATGTAGTTTAAGTTTAAGTGCACCGATACCAATACCACCAAATACGCGTTTACCGTGGCGTTCCGTATCTTTATCCATCATATCGATGCCCTCAAAACCTAATATTTCAGAAGTACTGACATCGACCATTAATTCTAATGTTGGATGACTTTGCCACTGATCAGCACCTAGTAATTGAATACCCGCTTTTGCTGCACCAAATGCAATATGTGCGCCCTCCATCGCCGTTATGATGGATTTTTCGTCACTCGCATGCATTGGTGTCACAGAAACACCAAAATGTTGTTGTATTTCATCGCATGCTTCTTGTGAGCGAGATTGTTGTCTTGAAGTAAGGCGGACATTTACACCACTTTTAGCCAGCATTACTGCAGCTCGTTGCCCAACCGGACCGGTGCCTGCAAGCACCACCGCAATTTTATCTTGTAAATTTGCCGCTTTATTAAGAAGTGCAACGCCTGCTGCAGCGGTTGTATTACATCCATTACTATCCAGCATCACAGACACCCTAAAGTTTTGGTAAAACTGTTTTTGCACGGTTTGAAGTAGTTTTTGGCCGGCAATGAGATCACTGCCTCCCACAAAAATAGCAGTATTCTTTTTATGTTTTGGAGCACGTGTATAAATTGCGCCTTCTACTAAGCTCGCGCAATTATCTTCGTTGATTCCGCTCAATTGAGTCACGTGATCGGCACCACCATCATGTGCGACCACAGAATCAAATACACTAGGAATTGTGTCTGTATCAAAATGATATAAAAGTTTTTTCATAAGTTTTAACCAGTACTTCCAATTCCTGCTGCAACGCAGTTAATGGATAACAATAGCGGTACTAAAATTTCTTGTATTTGAGTATCTTCAAAATCTTGATTTCTGAATTTTTTCACCAATTCCACTTGCTCAATACCTGCCTGATTTAAAAATTCTAAGCGGCGGAAAAAGTGGCGTTTAAAATTAGGAAAACGATCACATAAATTTTCTTCTTTAGTTACTTCCAGAATTAGTTTTGAAGTAAGTTCATATTCTTTTTTAATTTCGGAATAAATATCTTTTCCATGTTCTTTATTGGTGACAAGCTCTGAATATTTTTCAGCTACTTCTAAATCAACAAGTAATAAAGTTTTTTCAACGCCATCTAAAATTAATCTAAATAATGAATGCTTTTCATAGAGTTGTTGCAGCAATTCTTTTCCAAGTTCGCCTCTTATTTTTATCAATTGTTCTAAACTGCTGCCAACGCCATACCAGCCTGGAACCATAATTCTATTTTGAGTCCAGGCAAATACCCATGGAATTGCACGTAGGTCTTCTAAAGTAGCAGCACCAAATCTGCGCGCAGGCCGGGAACCAATTTTCATTAGTGTGAGTTCTTCAACAGGGCTCGCTTGTTGATAGAACTCAACCAGACCTGGATGCTCAATCAATTTTCGATAAGTCACATAGGCTGTGCCAGACAAGGCTTCTAATACTTCATCTAATTCAGCGTTTGTTTTATAGGCTGCATCTTTGCCGGACATAAACGTATGGGTGAGTGCGGAAGCAGCTAGAATTTCCATTTGTTCTTCTGCAAACCCACGATTGGCATATTTGTAGGATACGACTTCACCTTGTTCGGTAACTCGCATTCGACCATCAATAGTGCCCGCCGGTTGTGCAGCAATGGCACGACCACTAGGTGCACCACCTCGGCTTACTGAACCACCGCGTCCATGAAAAAATGAAACAGGGATATTATGTTTTAGGCCCGCATCGTGGATTTGACTTTGTGCTTTACTAATGATCCAGTTGGAGGTTAGAAAGCCGCCATCTTTATTGGAGTCTGAATATCCAACCATCACTTCTTGTGCACCACCAAATTTGCGAATGGTACGGCGCACAAAAGCATGGCCGAGCAATTCATCGAGTACATTGGGACCGTTTTCTAAGTCTTCAATGGTTTCTAAAAGCGGCACCACCAATATTCTGCAGGCTTCCAAGCCATCGGTATCGGTAAATAAGCCGACGTACTTAGCTAATAAATACACGCCCAGCACGTCAGTGGCCGTTTGTGTCATGCTCAATACACATACGCCAAAAGTTCTTGGATCAAGCTTACGTTGGAATAATTTCACTTGCTCCAACATCGCTAATGTGGCTTGAGATTGTTCAGATAAATTATTCAAGCGAGGTACTACACGTAACGGTTGTAGTAATTGATAAGAGATCCACTGTTTCCATTCAGCCGATTTAGAATCTGGAACATCTAAGTGTGTTTTTTGATGTAAGGCTATCCAGATTTCCGCTAACACACTATTAGTAACCGTTGTATTTTCTCGCAGATCTAAACTAACTGTTCGAAAACCGAATGTATCGACCATATGACGCAGCGGGCGCACTGTGGTTCTACTAAGGTGTTCACACTTTGCATCAATCAATCCATTTTCCAAGCTTCTTAGATCATCTGATAGATCTGCTGCAGTGTGATAGGCAAATTTTGAGTTTTTAGGTTCTTTAATGTGTTTTTGTGTTTCATCGATTCGATGTAACATGTAGCGTAAATACTGCCTGAAGACTTCTCCTGGATTTCGTTTTGAAAACGAATCCTTTTCACCCAACATATTTAATTTACTTTTTAATGTTTGAGCGAACTCATCAGAAATTTTTACTGAGTGACTGGCAACGCTGAGTTTTGCTCCAAGATCGAAAATATATTTTCGATATTTTTTAACACTCGCTCTAGCATTGGTATGGATAGCGGCCGCGGTTACCCGAGTATTTACTTTAGGATTACCATCTCGGTCACCGCCAATCCAGGAGCCAAACCGAAACAAAGGAGGGACATTAAATGCATAATGTGGATAGGCTTGTTCTAATGCGTATTCTAATTCTTGGTATAATTCAGCTGCACCATCAAATAAAGATTCAACAAAAAAATGCATTCCCCATGTAACTTCTTGCGCAACGGTTGGTTTTTCGAGTCGAATCTCACCGGTTAGCCACAATAAATCAATTTCACTTCGTAATTCGTCAATTAATTCATCACGTTCTCGGGGAGTCCAACGTTGTGACTCTAATTGTTTAAGTAGTACATAAATACGACGATGGACTTCTAAAACGGTTACACGCTTTGCTTCAGTTGGGTGAGCTGTTATGACAGGGCAAATGTAACTGTAATTTAAAACATTTTGAATTTCTTCGGCAGAAATACCTTTTTGTGCTGCTGTAGAAAATGTATAGGCAAAGGTACCGGGAACACGGTCACGACCATATTCCTTTTCAATTTGGCGTCGCTGTTGAACCATTGCATTTTGTTCGGCAATGCTTAATAACTGAAACCAAATGCCATAGGTTTCGAGCACATACAAGATTTGTGAAATATCACAATCTCGGATATCCGTGCTACCCTCTAATACCGCTTCTACCTCTGGTTGGCGGTGTCGAATTACGCTCAGTAACTGCTCATACAGAAGGTCAACTAATTTGTCTTCATAGCTTGTGGCCGGATCAATAATGGTATTGCCGGTCGCTATTCGCGTCAGTTGCGTCCAAGATAATGGCGAAGTGTCATTCATAGCTATGGTTTATTGATTGCATAGAGCAATGTAGCCCACTACTGGGCTACTGCATCATAAAATGACTAATATCTAATTGAAATGCCTTCTCAATACGTGAATATCGATTAAACAAGCTTGTCCCGAGGAGTTTCTCCCGCTTCAAATGCGGCTAGATTCTCAAGCACACGATTACCCATGGCGACCCGGGTTTCGGTGGATGCGCTACCAAGATGGGGCAACAACACAGCATTTTCCAAAGGAATAAAACGCTCATCCAGATTCGGTTCACCTTCAAACACATCGAGTCCTGCACCCGCAATGGTGCCATTGGTAAGTGCCTCAATTAATGCATCGTTATCGATGACATCACCACGTGCAGAATTTATTAAAAATGCACTTGGTTTCATTTTTGCGATGTTTTCTTTGCCTAATAAATGATAAGTGTCTTTTCCGCCAGGGCAGTGTATGGATACAAAATCAGACTGTGCTAATACTTCATCAATTGTGTCACACTGTGTCGCATTGAATTTTTGAATAACTTCAGCGGGTGGTGGGTAGGGGTCAGAGAAAATAATTTTCATACCGAAACCAAAATGTGCGCGTTGTGCCATCGCTTGTGCAATACGTCCCATGCCAATTAAACCTAATGTCTTGCCGGTTACTTTAGTGGCTAGCATGTGCGTGGGGCGCCAACCCGTCCAAGACTTAGAACGTACGTGACGTTCGCCTTCGCCTGTGCGTCTTGCCACGGTCAACATTAAAGTCATTGCAATATCAGCGGTACAATCGGTGAGTACTTCTGGTGTGTTCGTAACCGTAAGACCACGTGCTTTGGCTGCATCCAGGTCAATATGGTTGAAACCGACACCAAAATTACCAATAAACTTTGAACGTAAAGGTTCCGCACTCAACACTTCTGCATCAACAGGGTCAGTAACCGTTGGTAAAAATGCATCACATTCACCCAGTGCCTGCTTCATTTCATCTTTAGTCATTGCGACGTCATTTTCATTCAAGGTAACGTCATACTTTTCTTTTAACGTGGCTTCAACTTCAGTAGGCCAAGCTCTTGAAACAATAACTTTTAGCTTACTCATTATATTCTCCTGCTTATAAGTCTTTCATGACTTTTTCCATGGTTGAGCCAAGTTCAGAAGGGTTAGGTGCGACTACTACACCTGCCTCTTGCAGCATTTCAACTTTTTCTGCAGCACTTTCACCCTTGCCAGAAACAATTGCACCGGCATGTCCCATGCGACGACCCTTAGGTGCGGTTAAGCCTGCAATATAAGCTACTAGTGGTTTGGACATATGATTTTTGAAATATTCTGCAGCTTCTGCTTCTTGTGGTCCGCCAATTTCACCAATCATCATTACCGCTTTGGTTTCTGGGTCGGCTTCAAACAGTTCTAGAATATCTTTATGCGAGCTGCCATTAATCGGGTCTCCTCCAATACCGATACTGGTGCTAATTCCTATACCAGCTGCTTTCATTTGTGAGGCCGCTTCATAGCCAAGTGTTCCAGAACGCGCGACTACACCAACATTGCCTTGTTCATAAATGTGCCCCGGCATAATGCCCAGTAAACATTTGCCTGGGCTGATACTACCGGCGCAATTCGGTCCTGTTAAACGCATACGCTCTTCTTTTTTGTACCGGAACATGTAGCGTTTAACACGCATCATATCCTGTGCAGGAATTCCATCCGTAATACAAACGCATGTCCGAATTCCTGCATCGGCCGCTTCCATTACACCGTCAGCCGCAAATGATGCTGGAACAAAAACAATACTGGCAACCGCGCCTGTTTCAGCCACTGCATCTTTCATGGTATTAAATACTGGTAAGTCCATATGGGTTTGCCCACCTTTGCCTGGTGTAACACCTCCCACCACATTGGTGCCGTATTCCATCATTTCTTCTGCATGGAATGTGCCGATCTTGCCAGTAAATCCTTGTACTAAAATTTTTGTATTTTCATCTATCATTATTGTCATGGTCTGTCTCCTATCCTTAGCTGCCAACTACACGATTGCGTTCTGCTACAACTTTTTCTGCAGCTTCTGCAAGTGTGTCTGCGGTGATAATTGGTTGACCACTATCAGCAAGCATTTGCATTCCTTTTTCAACATTGGTTCCAGAAAGACGGCAAATAACAGGAACTTTTACATCTAATTTTTCAAATGCATGAATCACACCTTCGGCAATCCAATCACAGCGGTTAATACCTGCAAAAATATTCACTAACATCGCTTTAACATTTTCATCATCCAGTACTAGTTTGAATGCTTTGGTTACACGATCAGGAGATGCACCACCACCAATATCAAGGAAGTTTGCTGGTTCACCGCCCTTATGTTTGATCATGTCCATCGTAGCCATGGCAAGACCCGCACCATTAATCATGCAGCCGATATCTCCATCTAGACCGACATAACTTAAGCCACGATCGGAAGCAGCCGTTTCACGAGGATCTTCTTGTGATTTATCACGCAACTCTGAAATATGTGGGCGACGGAATAGAGCATTGTCATCAAAGCCCATTTTTGCATCTAGTGCGAGCACGCGATCATCTTTAGTAATTACCATGGGATTGATTTCAACCATCGTTGCATCATGATCAACAAATGCTTGATATGCACCTTGGATACAACGCACCGCTTGGCTGGTAAGCTCGGGTTTAATACCTAATGCAAAAGAAAGTTCACGTGCTTGAAAGTCGCGTAATCCAACCGCAGGTTCAACTTCTAAACGATGGATTGCTTCTGGTTTTGTTGCAGCAACTTCTTCAATATCCATTCCACCCTCACTAGACGTTACAAATACAATGCGTTGTTTATTTCGATCAAGTATGAGTGCCAGATACAGCTCTTTTTCGATATCCGTAGCTTGTTCTACATAGAGTCTGTATACCACCTTGCCGGAAGGGCCAGTTTGGTGTGTAACTAATCTTTTGCCTAATAACTCATCAGCCGCATTCCATATCTCTTCGTCATTGGCGCAAAGCTTGATACCACCCGCTTTGCCACGTGCACCAGAATGTATTTGAGCTTTGATGGCCCATTTGCTGCCACCAATTTCTTTTGCTCGATAGACCGCCTGCTCTGGACTGTAGGCGAGTCCACCTGGGGCAATACCTACACCACACTCAGACAAAATTTCTTTTGCTTGATACTCATGGATATCCACTGATTTCCCTCCCGAAAATTATTAGTTCTTAATATTTTGGCTAATGTTGCATCAGACCGAATCAACCTTTATAGCCTATTCTATCGGACTACCACAAACTCTCTTGTTGGATAATTGTTCAGAAAATGAACAAAAAATACATAAGACTGTTTAAAAATTAGACAGCCTTATGACGTTGATTGTTGTACAAATACTATTATTACCTACGATTTTGCGGCAATAGCATCGGCTGCACGAACTACATTTTCAGCCATCCGTGCAGAAGCCGCATCGATTAATCTTCCATCTAATGAAGCGGCACCTTTTCCTTCCTTGGCTGCTTTGTCTAATTCTTCAAGAATACGCTTGGCTTTCGTTATTTCAGCCTCGGGCGGTGTAAACACTTCATTGGCCAACTCAATTTGACTAGGATGAATGGCCCATTTTCCTTCTACACCCAAAGCTGCGCCACGTCGTGCTGCAAGCAAATACCCATCCGGATCATTGAAGTCACCAAAAGGCCCATCAATGGGGCGTAGACCATAAGCACGGCAAGCGACTGTCATGCGTGAAATCGCAAAATGCCATTGGTCTCCTGGATAGTCTGGATTCAGACCACCAATGTTTACAGTGCGAGCACGATTGCTTGCGGCGTAATCGGCGACACCAAAGTGCATAGCTTCCATTCGTGGACTTGAGGTTGCAATGTCTTCCACATTGGCCATGCCTAATGCTGTTTCTATTAAGGCTTCAATTCCAATATGATTAGACTGGCCTTTAGCTTCCTGAATTTGGGTAACCATGGCATCGACCATGTACACATCACCAGGTTTTCCAACTTTTGGAATCAAAATGGTATGTAACTTACTTCCGGCTTGTTCCATAACATCCACTACATCTCGATACATGTAATGCGTATCTAAACCATTAATCCGCACAGAAACAGTTTTACCATTACCAGCCCAGTCCAAATCGTTTAGTGCCTCAATTACATTTTTACGTGCTTGTTCTTTGTCATCTGGTGCAACGGCATCTTCTAAATCCAAAAATACATAATCCGCTGCACAGGTCAGTGCCTTTTCTATCATTTTTGGATTAGATCCTGGAACGGCTAACTCACAGCGCTGTAATCGCGCATGTGCAGGTTTATATTGTGTGAAACTCATAATTAGTCACCCTTAATTTTTATTAATAATTATTTCTTTTTCCGTTTAGCTTTTTTCTTAGTGGCAACGCGTGCTTCTCGAGGTGCTTTTGCTGAACCGAATGCTTTAATTTTCTTTGCGGTCTTACGGTAGTACTCTTGTGCTGCTGCTACACCACTTCCTGGCTTAATTTTCATGCCAGCATCATTCATAGCCATTTCAACAGAACCTAAAACTGCCATCATGCGCGCCTCATTGTTATCACCTAAATGACCAATGCGAAAAACTTTTCCTGCTACTTTGGACAAGCCTGCACCTAATGAAATATTGTAACGATGATAGGCGATGTGAATTACTTCAGAAGCATTTACTTTTTCAGGTACCATAATTGCTGTTACGGTATCGGAGTACCATTTTGGAGCTCGTGCACAAGGTTTTAAGCCCCATGCCTTCACTGCTTTACGTACACCTTCCGCTAAACGATAATGGCGTTTGAAAATATTTTCTAAACCTTCTTGCATCATTAAATCTATCGATGCGCGCAAACCTCGCAACATCGGTACAGAAGGTGTGTAAGGAAAAAACCCATCTTTGTTTGTATTGATGTGATCTTGAATGTCTAAGAAACAACGTGCACATTTTGCTTTGGTACGCGCTCGTAATGCACGTGGACTAAAAGCAATTATGGCCATACCAGCAGGCAACATAAATCCTTTTTGTGACCCACTCACTGCAACATCAACTCCCCATTGATCCATTCTAAAATCGATACTTGCAATAGAACTTACACCATCCACCATTAACATTGCTGGATGTTTAATTTGTTTCAGCATCTTACCTACGGCTGCGATGTCACTCGTTACACCTGTAGCCGTTTCGTTGTGGCAACATACGACCGCTTTAATTTCGTGATTCTTGTCTGCTTGTAAAATTTTCTTAAATTTCTCGACCGGAACACCTTCGCCCCAGGGTGTTTCCACTAATTGAACTTCTAAGCCAATACGAACAGACAGGTCATACCACAGGTGGCTAAATTGCCCGAAACGAGTGGTTAATATTTTGTCGCCAGGCGACATCGTATTCGCTAAAGCAACTTCCCACCCAGCAGTACCGGTTGCTGGAAATAAAAAGCAGGTGCCTTTCGTTGTTTTGAAAATCTTTTTTACATCTTTTAATAATGGTTTTACGAGTTCAGGAAAGTCTGGAGCACGATGATCTTCCTGTGGAACGATCATGGCATTTTGTATCGCCTGAGGTATGTGAGTTGGACCAGGTGCGAATAAATAATTTCTTCCAGGAAATGAGAGATTTTGTCCAGGCATATCGTGAACCCTTATAAATAAATTAATTGTTAAAAATGATGTGCTCCGATTGCCCTTTCTATTGTTATCTATTTGCCGGAGCTGCTAAATTTTGCATGCAACACGGTTGCACGAAAAGCAGTGCATATTGCCATAAGCACACCTGTGGGCTCAAGAGATTACATGTAATATGCCTAGGATTTAAGGGTTAATGGGTAGATTATGAGGGAATAAATCATAGTTAATCGTGCTAAATTATATTTTGTAACTTGGCAGCACGCACTGTATTTTCGAGTAAACACGCAACCGTCATTGGGCCGGTCCCACCAGGCATTGGGGTAATAGCACCTGCAATTTTTTGCACATTTTCAAAGTCGACATCACCTTGAATGCCATTTTTGGTTCTCGTAACACCGACATCGATTACGGTAGCCCCTGGCTTAATATGTTCAGCTCTTATTAATTTTGCAATTCCAGCCGCTGCTACAATAATATCGGCAGTACGAGTAATAGCTTGTAAGTTTAGGGTACGGGAATGCGCCAATGTTGCTGTTGCATCTACGCCTTTTCTAGTTAGCAGTAAAACCTGGGGAAGCCCCACTAAAGTGGAACGACCAATAACCACTGCGCGTTTTCCAGCAATAACAATTCCATAGTTTTCGAGTAAACGCATTACGCCTTGAGGTGTGCAGGGAACTAGACCAGTCTGATTGCGGACCAAATTACCCAAATTTTCTTTGCATAAACCATCCACATCTTTGTCTGCTGGTAATAAATCAATCAATTGATGAGTGTCTAAATGTTCGGGCAGTGGTAGCTGAATTAAAATTCCGTGCACCGTTGGGTCATTTACTAGCGCTGTTATTTCATCCGTTGCCTGCTGCATGGAAACAGTTTCAGGAAGTTCTATGTGTTTGGAATTTATTCCAACGGCAGCAGCACATTTTTGCTTCATGCCTACATAAAGATTACTTGCAGGATCATTTCCAATTAAAACCGTGGCTAGTGTTATTTTTTTGTCCGTGTGATTTTTTAGCTTTTGTGCAATTTGAGTTTGAATTTTTTCAGCAACTAGATTTCCATCTATTAAGGTAGCGCCAGCAGAAGTTTTATTAATTTGAGCAGTCATCGGTACATTATGCTTTAGAATGTGTAATCAAGGTAGCTCGTGTTAAACAAAAAGAGCCGCATTAATATGCGGCTCTTTGTATGAGTAAATGTATTAAATTTAAATTTAGGTTGCAGGTTGTTTAGATGGATCAAGATAAATAAATGATTTACCCAATCGCCCACCATAGTTGCCCGCAGAAATCATAATTAATCCAGGTGTATCTACCGAAGCTTTAATGGCAGCTTGTGTAGCCTCTACAATGGGTTGCATGCCTTGGCCATTCATAATAATTTCCATTACACAATTCACGCCTTCTGGAAGTCCCGCTTCCACAGTAGGGTCGTCTTGTAATAGGGGGCAAAATTTTTCGTAGGTGCTGGCAATAGTGAAATCATAGTTACTTCCTGCTTTTGAGCCACTGCCTGCTATTCCACCTGGGAATGTTGTAATCACTCCTGACATAGGAAGTATCGCCTCAACACCTTTTTCCGCTGCTAGTAATGCTGAATCTTCGCTGTCTCCAAAGAACCACAAGTTTCCACCCATTAGGCCATCAGCATATCCAAGTCTACGATCTAAAATAAACTCTCCACCTAAAATTGGAATCCACCACATTTTTCTGCCGAAGCGTTCAATACGTTTTTGATAGCCATTCCCAAAGTAGGCTACTTTGCGGCCCATGTGATAGTACTCTTCTGAATCGATGAGATTAAAACAAGATGCGGTAGGGCAAGTCATTACATTTTGACTGATGCGCACCAGTGCAGATCGCTCCAATGCTTTTACACGGTCTTTACGGAATCGAGGTACATGCAATTGCACAATAGCACCGGGTCTGCCATCGGGAGTTTTAAAACTTTCATCACCTCCAGGGCCTACATAGCGATCCATGCCAGCCTCGCAGTCGCATAAAATCGAACTAGACGCATTGCCTGTACAAGCATTTACTGCATGGTCCAACCAGGTTTGATCACGTGCTGTGATTAAAAATTCTGTATATAAACTTCTAAACGCTTCCGCATACGTATCATCAATTTTTGCAGCCATAGAATTTATTCCCGTCCAATTCCGTCATAAACAGCATCTTCCGTTACTACTTTGTCCATGTATACATCGTGAGGCGCAACGAGAATTTCATCAAATAATTGAGACTCATAACACAATGCAACTAATGCACAATCGGGGCGTGCTTTTTCAAGAAGACGATCATAGTAACCTTGTCCATTTCCCATACGTCCACCTTTTTTATCAAAGCCAACACCAGGTACCATGATGATGTCTAGTTCTTCAGGTTCTACTTCTTTGGCTGGATTGCCCCACATTTCTTTTGGTGGTTCCAAAATATTCCATTTACCTACTACCATTTCTTCTAAACTTTCCATCCACCATAAACCAAGTTTGTTTTCACCATTTTCATCTTCAGTGCAGTAAGGGACAATTATTTTTTTTCCCCCTTTTTTAACTTCTTCCAGTAATTCTGGTTTCGTGCGTGTCTCAGAACGACAGTCGATATACCACATAGCTACATTTGCATTTTGGTATTCTGGTAACGCCATAAATTTTTCACATGCACTCGCACTGATTTCGTCTTTATTTTCTTGTGCATTACGTCGGTCATAAGCCTCGCGACGCATCTTGTTTTTGCGTTCCATAATGGCATCAAGTTCTTCAGGGGATAATAATGTCGCCATCGACAGCTCCTTAGGGTTTCTTATGTAACTATTTTTTTAGAAACGAGCGAGCAATCCTAAACTATTTAGGATAGTCATGACAATTTAACCGAAGTTTATGTAGGTATTAGTCTGTAACAGCGCCTTGTGAGGCCGAAGATACTTGAGCAGCATATTTGGCTAAAACACCACGTTTATATCGTGGTTTTAGAACTTTCCAGTTCTTTTTACGCAGGGCGAGTTCTTTTTTACTCAATGCTACATTGATTTCACGCTTCACTGCATCGATTGTTATTTCATCACCATTTTTAAGTAAGGCTAAAGGCCCACCCATGGCTGCTTCAGGAGTGATATGGCCGACAACAAAACCATGGCTGCCGCCAGAAAAGCGCCCATCCGTGATGAGTGCAACATCCTTGCCTAAACCCTTGCCCATGATTGCCGAGGTGGGCGATAACATTTCCCGCATACCGGGCCCACCTTTTGGTCCTTCATAGCGTATGACCACGACATCACCTTTCTTAACACTACCATCAAGAATTTTTTCCAAAGCTTTTTCTTCTGAGGCAAACACGCGGGCTTTGCCAGTGAAATGTAATCCTTCTTTTCCAGAAATTTTAGCCACTGCACCTTCAGGCGCTAGATTGCCATATAAGATAATAAGGTGTCCTTCTTTTTTAATTGGGTTGTTAAAATTTCGAACGATGGTTTGAGATTTCGGATACGGTTTAACGTTTTTTAAATTTTTCGCCAATGTTTTTCCAGTTACCGTTAAACAGTCACCATGAAGTAATCCTTTATCCAATAAAAGTTTCATTAACGGTTGTATACCACCGATTTCGATAAGTTCAGACATCATGTATTTACCACTAGGGCGAAGATCAGCTAACACCGGAACTTTTCTACCAACACGAGTGAAGTCATCTAATTTAAGTTTTACGCCAATTGCATGTGCCATCGCAAGCAAATGCAATACTGCATTGGTTGAACCTCCAAGTGCCGTCACGACTGTAATTGCATTTTGAAATGCTTTTTTAGTCATAATATCTTTGGGCAAAATATTTTTATGAATCAGATTCATAACAGCAGCACCAGCCGCTAGACAATCTTGCAGTTTGTCTTTTGAAATTGCGTTTTGCGCAGAACTGTTTGGCAAACTCATGCCTAATGCTTCAATTGCTGATGCCATTGTGTTTGCTGTATACATGCCACCACAGGATCCAGGTCCTGGAATTGCAGTGGACTCAACTTTTTTTAAGTCATGATCAGAAAGCTGTTTTTTAGCGTGCTGCCCTACCGCTTCAAAAACTGAAACTACATCAACTTTCGAATTTTTAAAGTTGCCTGGCATGATGGTGCCGCCATACACAAAAACCGAGGGACGATTAAGTCGTGCCATGGCAATCAAACAGCCCGGCATGTTTTTATCACAGCCACCAATAGTGATTAAGCCATCAAATCCTTCACAGCCAGTAACAGTTTCAATGGAGTCTGCGATAACTTCGCGAGAAACCAACGAGTATTTCATGCCCTCAGTACCCATGGAAATACCATCTGAGATGGTAATGGTATTAAATACTACGGCTTTTGCACCGGCTTGATTAGCACCTTTGGCCGCTTCATCAGCCAGCTTATCGATGTGCATATTGCAAGGAGTAACCATACTCCAGGTAGATGCAATGCCAATTTGTGCTTTTTGGAAATCCCCATCTTTAAATCCCACAGCGCGCAGCATGGCACGACTCGGTGCACGTTCTACACCATCAACCACTAGGGATGAATATTTTCGTGTTGAATTGTTTTTTGATTTAGTGCTCACAATACCATCATGATAAATAATTTCTGTTTTGTATAGTTTAGTTGTACTTGTCTAAATGTTTCAGTCTATTGTGTACATTTAAAGATTGGGCAATTTGAGGCATCTTGTTTTTTGGAATTTGTCAAAGCGGTAATTTCTCGTAAGGAGTCTTGATATACCGGATTATTGGGCTCAAGTGTGGTTGCACAATGGATCGAATTTAAAGATGCGGAATAACAAGATTGCGCTAGGAAGCTATAGGATAAATTATTGTAAATATCTGCTTCATGCGGTTTAAGCTGTGCGGCTTTTATATAATTTTTTGTGGCTTGATCTGGTTGATTCATGCGCAAATAGGTATTTGCTATCCCCATAGTTGCTACATAACTTTCCGGCCATCGCTTTACGATCGCTTGATAAGTTTGATTAGCAGCATTAATTTGTCCAACTTCTTCCAGGTCTACTACTGCTTGAAGAATATTATCTAAATTTCTGTCATTCGGCAGTGTATTACTAGGCAAAACAACTAAGGCCCAATTGTTTGCGCGATTCCACGTATGTTCAAAAGTTCGCATTGAAACGGTGTAATTAGAATTGTTGCCACTATGCAAAATAATGGTTTGTCGATTTAGGTTGTAGCCAATCACCAAAGCGTAATGCCACTTTGGAAACCATTCCACAGAACGGTTTTGTAAGATAATTACAGGGTGACCAACAGAAACTTCAGCTAGTAGGTACACAAGTCCTGGGGTGAGTTCATAGGCCAGCATGCTTTGCGCGCGCGCAGCTGCTTTCATTTCCACTTGAAGACTGCCTTTTAAACCAGGCGTGAATACATCTTTTGCAATTTCTGTGGGAGTTACATTTTTTTCGTAAAAATTCATTGACATTGCCAATGTGGAGGGCCCGCAATGGAATTCTTGTTGCGGAAAAAATTCAACGTTTTCAATTAACGCTTGCTTGGGGAGATCGTTTGGTTGTTCTAGCGCAAGTTGTTTGGTTTGTGGTGCCGCACAGCCCGATAAAAACATAATCAAAAACACATAAACAAAAATGCCCGCGATACAGCGGGCATTTTCTTTATCTATATAAAATGTGTTTTGTATCAAATTCCAGTAAAGATATCTGTAATGCCTGCAAGCTCAAGGATAAGGACTACCAAAATAATTACCAGAATTACAATACCTGCATCACCTGCAGCTGGTAATTCATCGTATTTTTTGGCCATGAGTCTGACTTCAGAATCCGTTAATGAATCCACGCGGGCCTGTGCTTCTTCAACTGTTAGGCCATTATTTTCTAATAATGTTCGTACTTCATCGCGTGACATTAATGTGCGCAAATTTTCACGATCTTGCTGAATGGTTTTTTCAGCCAACACACTATCGGTTCCAACAATGCCAGCAATTGCAGGTGAAACATGTAAGAACACCAACGATAGAATTAATACATAGACTAAAGCTTTCCTACTTCTCATGCTTGACTCCTCTAGTTAGCATCTTCCTTACTATTGTTGTGGTTTCAGCAATTAAGGTCAAGTCTAATTTCAGTCACAAAATATTTGCTTCTATGAGCAATTCAACATTATTTGGGAAATACCACCAAATGTTCCAGATCTAATTTTATTCCAATGGGCTCACCGATGGCATGATTATGGTGGCTAGGGGCATAACACATGACGAAGTTGCCACTTAGAAGACGGAGTTTGTATAGAAATTCTGAACCTCGAAATCGTTTTTCTTCTACTAATGCTGTGATAGGACTACTGTCATCATGAGGGATGTCGTCCGGCCGGACTAACAGGTCTACTTGTTGACCGACTTCGTGGGCTGGATTTAGGGAGCCAGAAATTCTCCCAAACTCAGTATCCAATGTGTTTGAATCAATAATCGTTGCTGAAACCATACTACCCAAGCCTACAAAATCAGCTACAAATCGAGTTTTTGGCTTGTGATAAATATTGTATGCAGTATCCCACTGCTCAATTTTGCCCTCATCCATTACGCCAACTTCATCCGCCATTGCGAAAGCTTCATGTTGGTCATGAGTGACTAAGATCGCGGTGACATTTTCGTGTTTTAAAATCTTTCTAACGTCTGTCGCCACCTGTTCTCGCAAATCTGGGTCAAGGCTGGAAAAAGGTTCATCTAATAACAAAATTTCCGGATTAGGCGCTAATGCACGTGCTAAGGCAGCACGTTGTTGTTGTCCACCAGACATTTCATGAGGGAATTTATTTTGAAAATTATTTAATTCAGTTAGCGCTAAAACTTGTTGAATGCGATTATCTTGATCTAATTTAGAAAATGACTTAAGCCCAAACCTTATATTTTGTTCTATCGATAAATGAGGAAACAAAGCAAGGTCTTGAAACATCATTCCGATATTTCTGAGTTCTGGTGCTAAATTAAATCCTTTTTTACTAAATAATTTTTCATGCACAAAAATTTGGCCTGAATTGATTTTGTTGAAACCTGCAATTGCACGGAGCAAAGTAGTTTTACCACATCCACTGGGCCCAAGTATTGAAGCAATCTGACCTGCTTCTAATTGTAGTGAAACATCTTGCAAAATTTTTTTCTTTTGCACATCTGCATGTACATTTTGCACATCTAATCGAAGTGTCATTTCTTTGTACCTCGATTAGCCATGGAATGATTGATTACTAATATGGGCAATATTCCGACTGCGACAATTAGGAGTGCACTACAAGAAGAATCTGCAAGTCGTTCATCCGATGCAAGTTCGTAGGTGCGAACCGCAAGTGTATTAAAGTTAAAAGGACGTAATACTAACGTTGCGGGAAGTTCTTTTATGACTTCTACGAATACCAATAGAGCTGCAGTTAAGATGCCAGTACTTATAAGAGGCAAGTGTATTCTTATAAATCGATGCAGCGATTTTTGACCTAATAGTTGAGCTGCGTCGTCGATACTCCTATTTATTTTAGCAAAGCTTGCATCAACTGAGTTAATCCCAATCGCCATGAAGCGTACAATATGTGCAAACACAAGAGCAGCAAGGGTGCCAGATAGTAATAATCCGCTAGATACTCCAACGTTTGCTGTCAACCATGAGTCCAACATATTATCAAACCAGGCAAACGGAAGAAGCACACCTACAGCAATAATAATTCCAGGTACTGCATAACCCATTGCACTAATATTTACTGTGTAAGGGATTACCAATGAGTCACTTACACGTTTTGCATTGGCAAGCAAAGTAGCACCGACTACAACAAATACAGCAACAATGGTGGCAAGTTTTATGGTATTCATGGCCAAAGCTATAAACGTTTTGTCAATTATCTCAGGAGCGGTATTTATAGCCCAAACACTGAGTTGAATTGCAGGAATTAAAAATCCAAACAAAAAAGGCATACTACAAATTACGATTGCAATAAATGCTCTTGGTCCAGTAAGTGGGTAACGCCAGTTAGTTCTACTATGTGATAAGTTTTGATATTTTGCATTTTGTCGGATGTAACGCTCAATCATGATGATTGCAAATACAAACAATAATAATATGCTTGCAAGTTGTGTTGCTGCAATTCGATCACCCAGACCAAACCAAGTACGAAAAATTCCAGTAGTAAACGTTGGAATTCCAAAATATTGAACAGTGCCGTAGTCTGCCAGGGTTTCCATGATGACCAGAGTTAAGCCTGCAATAACCGCAGGTCTTGCGAGCGGCAAAGCCACACTAGAAAAAGTGCGCATCATACGAATACCTAGTGTATGACTGGCTTCTCTTAAGCTCGTTGATTGCTCACTAAATGCAGTACGGCATAGCAAGTATACGTAGGGATATAACACTAAAGATAACATTGTAATGGCGCCTCCCAGGGAGCGAATTTCTGGGAACCAATAGTCGCCATAATTCCATGAAAACATAGTTCTTAGTGAGTTTTGTATTGGGCCAGCAACATCTAACATGCCGGTATAGGTATAAGCAATGATGTATGGTGGAAATGCCAAGGGTAGCAGTAATAACCATGAAAATAGTTTTCGACCAGGAAAGCTGCACACACTGCAAAGCCATGCAGTACTAACACCAATTAAAAATGCACCAACACTAACCCCAATCACTAAAAGAAATGAATTTACAATATAGTCGGTAAGTACCGTTGATTTTAAATGCTGCCATACATCACTAGCTGGCAAAAAAATTGAATATAAAATCGTGAAAATAGGTATACATAATATAAGTGCAATTACTAGGGCGAAGAATATCCAACCAAAGTTATTTTCGAACCAGCTTGTGGTTATTAGTTTTTGTGGGCCTAGAGTGTCATTTACAGCAGGCATAAGAAAAATAATAGGTGGTTACTTCCATTTCGCTTGATCCATAATCATTACAGCTTGTGGATTTAATTCTCCTAATTGATTCAAGCGCAAAGTATCTGCTTTAAATTCGCCCCAAGTTTTTAATAGTTCGCTAGCAGGAATGCCGGGCTTAATAGGGTATTCAAAATTTGTTTCTGCATACCACTGTTGTGATTCATCGCTTACTAAAAATTCTAGCAATGCAATCGCTGAATCAGTGTTTTTGGATGAAGCCGTTATTGCGGCTCCACTTATATTTACATGTGTGCCTCGGTCTTCTTGATTTGGCCAGAAAATTCTTACTTTTTGTGCAGCGGCTTTTTCTGCTTCATCTTTGGATGTCAGCATTTTACCTAAATAATAGGTATTAATAACTGCAATATCACATTGACCAGCAGCAACGGCTTTAACTTGATCACGGTCACCGCCTTGTGGAGGTCGGCCAAAATTTGTAACGATTTTTTTCGCCCATTCCAATGTTTGTTTTTTTCCATGATGGGCAATAAGTGATGCTACCAATGATTGGTTGTATATATTATTAGAAGATCGGATACAAATTTTTTGTTTCCATTGTTCACTAGTAAGAGATTCATACGTGGAAAGCAATTTTGCATCAACACGGTCGATTGCGTATACAATCGGACGTGCTCGAACTGTTAAACCATACCAGTAACCTTCCGAGTCACGATATTGTTCTGGAATTGTTGAAGTTAATTTCGATGAAGAAATTTTTTGTAATACATCCGCTTGTTTCGCACGATGTAAGCGCCCGGCATCTGTCGTGATAAGAATGTCAGCTGGACTATTTTTATCTTCGCTAACCAAACGTTGCAGTAATGCATCAGCTTTGCCTGTTATTAGATTGACTTGAATATTAGTTTGTTGCTGAAACTGATCTAATAATGGTTTGATCAAGTCTTCTTTTCTTGCGGAATAAACATTAACTTCTTCGGCAAATAACTGTGTTGGCTCTACTACGAACAGTAACAGTAGTAAGCTATGTAGCAGCGGTTTCCATGATTTTACAAATATTTTGTCTGGCACTCGGGTTCTCCTAATAATCCATATCCACTTACAGAACGTAAATGATACCCATTCTCATTTACAGTTAGTATACCTATATTGTCGAGCCATCAACAAAATTTACTGCTTAACACCAGTTTTTATGCCATTTTAGCTACATGCTTAAAATTCCAATCGAAGTTGATATTGCACCACTGAAGCTTGAATTTGATCAAGTCTATTCAGAATTAGAAGAATTCTCTGTTCTTCAGGAAAGAAAGCCCGAACTACTAGCTGTGTGGCATGCCAGTCCATTTATTAAACGGGTTTGCTCAAAACATAAATCATGGCTAGTGCAGTTAATTAAATCGAACGAACTGCATAAAGATTTTGACAAACAAATTTATGAAGCGCTTATTCAGACAGACTGCAAAAAATCAACTACAGTTGAGGAATTTCAACAAAGAATTCGTAATACTCGTCAACAACAATTTGCGAGAATCGCTTGGCGTGATTTACAAAATTATTCGACTACTCAACAAACATTAACCGAATTATCTGCTTTTGCAGACACTTGTATCAACTATTCACTGCAATGGTGTTTTGAATGGTTACAGTCAAGGCCTCATTTGAGCTCGATTGAAAAATCTTTGTCACAAAAAATAGTGGTATTTGCACTTGGTAAGTTAGGTGGTTCGGAACTTAATTTTTCATCTGATGTGGATTTAGTTTTTGCTTATTGTGATGACAAGCCATTCACTCAAGAACAATTGGTAATAGTTAATGAGTTTTATTTAAAACTGGTTCAGCTTGAAATAAAAGTTCTTTCAGAGCAAACAGAACATGGATTCACGTTTAGAGTTGATACACGCTTAAGGCCATTTGGAAACTCTGGAGCATTGCTTCCTAGTTTTTCTGCAATTGAGCAGTATTTCCAAACACATGGTCGTGATTGGGAGAGGTACGCTTGGCTTAAGGCCCGAGTAGCCGCGGGCGATATTCAATCTGGTGAAAAGTTTTTAGTTGAAATCTCGTCATTTATTTATCGTCGTTATTTAGATTATGGCGCTATGCAATCATTGCGAGAGATGAAAACTTTAGTTGATCAAAAAGCTAAGAAAAATATTAAATCTATCGATATCAAAATTGGGCCAGGTGGAATCCGAGAAATCGAATTTATTACACAAATGTTTCAGCTAATTTATGGAGGACGAGATAAAAGTCTGCGAGTTAGACCAACCCTGAAAGCATTAGAAATTTTCAAAAAGAAACAACTTATTTCTATGGCTGAAATTGACGATCTTATTAATGCATATTTATTTTTAAGAAAAGCAGAAAACGCTTTGCAATATTATGATGATCAGCAGACGCATCAATTGCCGATAAGTTCGGATATGAAGCTTCACTATGCTTACATGCTGCAAGTAGAAAATTGGGAGATATTTTATAAGCGCTATTTGTTACATACGGAGAAAGTTGCAAAAGTATTCCAATCATTATTGTTGGCACCAGATACTTCGGGGGAAGTTACTAGTGACAATGAGTTTGAAAAGATTTGGAGTCAAATTGAGGACGAGCAGTTATGTAAAGAAAAATTAAGCAATAATTTTGGTGAATATGCAGAAAAAATATATCAACAATTACAGAAATTTTCAGAGAGTTCACTAATTAAACAGCTTATACCGCTTGCTCAGCAAAGATTGAATGACTTTATGCCGATTATGTTAGAGCAATTATTAGGTGTGTCAAAACCAGAATTAGTATTGGAAAGATTCCTAAAAATTTTACTAAAGATTGCTCAACGCTCCACATATATTTCTTTACTCGCTGAAAACAAAGCAAATCTGAAAAAACTATTTATTTTGATGCAATCAAGTCCGTGGTTTGCACAATATGTTTCTCAACATCCCATTTTGCTGGACGAGTTACTGCGATTGGATGAAAGTGATACGTTGCCAAATATTGCTGATATGAAAAGACAGCTGGGTATTAATGTGCAATCCGCCAATGAAGATTTGGAAGCCTATATGGAGCGCTTACGTGAATTTAAACATTCACAAGTGCTGCAAATTGCAGCAGCAGATATTATTGAACAGCTGCCCATTATGAAAGTTAGTGATCATTTATCTTGGTTGGCAGAAGTTTGTCTTGATAATGCTGTTGAACGTGCATATCAAGATTTAGTTACACAATATGGCGAACCTGTTTGTATTAAAGACAATGGAAAATTTATTCCTGAATTACTAATTGTTGAATACGGCAAACTTGGGGGTCTGGAATTAAGTTACGCATCAGATTTAGACATTGTTTTTTTGCATAACAGTCTCAGTAATCAGGAGACAGCAGGGAGCAGTTCCAGTCCTTCTAAAAAAATATCGAATGAAATGTTTTTTATGCGGCTTGTACAACGTACTATTCATTTGCTTACAACATCCACAGGGTCTGGGAAGGTTTTTGAAATCGATATGCGTTTAAGACCTTATGGCGAATCAGGTCCCGTTGTTACTACATTGTCTGCCTATAAAAAGTATTTAGCAAAGGATGCATGGTTGTGGGAACATCAGGCACTAATTCGTGCTAGACCTATTTCTAAAAACCAAGCATTAGTAAGTCAATTTTTTGCAATGCGTAAGAATATTTTGTGTCAAATGCGCGAACTAAATGATGTGCGTACTTCAGTAAAGGAGATGCGGGATAAAATGTTAGTGCATCATGGTTCAAAAGATGAAAACAAATTTAATTTAAAAAAGGATCGGGGAGGCATTATTGATATTGAGTTTATGGTTCAGTATCTTGTGCTCGCGTACGCAAATAAGCATGAGGAATTATGTATTTACACTGATAATGTACGAATTTTAGAAGCATGTGCAAATACTAAGATAATTGATACAGATTCAGCACACGAGATCAAAGAAATTTATCTGAAATTTAGGAAGCAGCTTCATCAACTCAATCTTCAGTTAGAGCCTGAATATGTTACGCAAGACCAATTTAAAAGCGAGAGATTGGTGATACAAAATCACTGGTCAAATTTGTTACACTGATTTGGTTATATATAGCTGTTGTTTGAATATTTTGAATTAAGGAGTGACGCTTAATGTCTATGTCTGATAGAGATGGTTTCATTTGGTACGACGGAGAATTCGTGCCATGGCGGGAAGCCAAGACGCATGTATTAACGCATACCCTCCATTATGGCGCAGGTATATTTGAAGGGGTGCGCGCCTATCAAACCGACCAGGGCACGGCAATTTTTCGTCTAGAGGATCACACGAAAAGATTGTTTAATTCCGCAAAGATCATAGGCATGCAAATTCCATTTTCTCAAGAAGAGTTAATACAAGCTCAGCTTGATACTGTAGTCAAAAATAATTTGAATTACGGTTATATGCGCCCCATGTGTTTTTATGGGTCGGAAGGCATGGGTTTGCGAGCTGATAATCTCCAGGTGCATTGCATCATTGCAGCCTGGGAATGGGGCTCTTACCTTGGAGAAGAAAACATGAAGATGGGTATACGAGTAAAAACATCTTCGCTTTCTCGTCATCATGTAAATGTTTCAATGTGTAAAGCAAAACTAAATGGCAACTATGTAAATTCTATGTTGGCATTAACGGAAGCCATTCGTGATGGTTATGATGAGGCATTATTGTTAGATGTCGAAGGTTATGTAGCTGAAGGCAGCGGCGAAAATATATTTGTTGTATATGATGGGGCTCTTTATACACCTGAACTTACTTCTGCGTTGGATGGAATTACCAGGCGTACGATAATAAGTTTAGCGTGTGAGTTGAACATTCCTGTAATTGAAAAAAGAATTACTCGTGATGAAGTATATATTGCTGATGAGGCTTTTTTCACAGGGACTGCAGCTGAAGTTACTCCTATAAGAGAATTAGACAATCGCCCAATTGGAGAAGGTAAAAGAGGACCAATTACAGAAAAATTGCAAAGTATGTACTTTGACAATGTCTATGGAAGAAATGTATTCGATGATAGTTGGTTAAGGTATTGCACACTGATTGTTTGATGCATTGAATAATTCATATTTCTCGATAGATAAAATCTAATATGCCTACTTGGTATCGCTATCCATTTATTCTAACGATATTCTTTTTACCAGCAATTGCTGTAACTGTAGATTCTGGAGCAACTACATCTTTTTACTTATTATCAATACTTGGTTTAATCGGCGTATGGTTTGGTGAGTATAAGTTATCTCTTTATGAGAAAAGATTACTTATAGGATTTTTATTATTTGTAATTTGCATAGGCTTGAGTCTAATTAACTCAGATGATGTGCATGAAAGTATTGGGTCCTATGAAAAATATTTAAGATTTCTACTTTTTATTCCGGTTTATATTTATGTTCGAAAGCAAAAGTTAGAACTTGCTCCGGTCTTAACTTGGGGAGTGATTTTGGGTTGTCTGGTTATGGCATTGGTTGCCATTTATCAATTCCATATTCTTGGAATTGAAAGACCACATGGCGCAAGGAATCCAGCACGATTTGGAGTTACGTTAATGATGGTGTGTTTGCTTATGTGGCTTGTAATGGTTTTCAAGTCTAAGGATAAAAAAATATTGATTTCGGGCCTAATACTAACTTGTTTAGTACTTTATGTAATAGTTCTGAATCAAACACGTGCAGCAATGCTATGTGTTTTTCCATTCGCTTTATTGCTGCTGTTTTATTTTAGAAATCAAATCAATAAAAAAGGAATGTTATTAATAGTATTTCTATTCGTAATTTCTATATTGATATTTTTATATCCAACTTCACCAATAGCTCAAAGATTTTATATTGGATTTTCCGAGATAGCAGCATTTTTTGATAACCCTAAAGCGAATTACGGAATTTCAGATTCCTGGGCTATACGTTTGCAGATGTTATATATTGGAATGTTGATATTTTTTAACTCGCCAATTTTAGGCACTGGGCTGAGAGATTATTCAATAGATGCGCAGAAAATTCTGGATGCAGATGACTCAAGTCTAGCTGATCCTTTTTTGCTATCTACCCCACATAATGTTTTTGTGCAGCTGCTTGCAGAAACTGGGATTGTAGGCTTTTCAGCATTAATTATATTTGTATGTTTGGTACCAATTTACATTTATTTTAAATTCCTTATGAGTAGAGAAAACAACATAACAATTAGTTTATATGCTCTTTCCGGATTAACGGTTATCGCATGTTACATGCTGTTTGGAATGACAAATACCTGGTTAACTAACAATTCAATATCAATATTTTTGATACTTAATTTAGTTTATATAAGTAATCTTTTCTTATTGGTCGAAAATAAAAAAATAGCTACAGCTACTTGTTAATAGAAGTGAATTAATATTATTTAATGAATATTTCTATAATTATCACAACCTATAATCGCCCGGATGCTATTCTTGCTGTATTACGCTCGTTAAATTTACAATATTCTAACAACTTTCATGTTGTAATTGCAGATGATGGATCTACAGCTGATACAAAAACAGAAATTGAGGCTTTCCAAGATTCATTAAACTTTCCTATTACTTATACGTGGCAGGAGGATAGTGGTTTTCGTGCAGCTCAAATTAGAAATAAAGCTGTTGCTAATTCTTCAGGAGATTATCTAATATTTTTGGACGGAGACTGCTTGCCTTATCCTGATTTTATTTCCAATCATGAAAAATTAGCAGAAGTTGGATATTTTGTGCGTGGAAGCCGCATAATGCTTAGAAGAAACTATACTAATAAATTGCTGTCCTCAAATATTCAAACATCTGATGTAACTTTTTTTGAGTTAGTTAAGTTACGCATGACTAATGAAGTAAACGGTATTTTTTCTTATATCAAGCTTCCGTTAAAGAGTTTAAGAAAATACAAGAATAAAAATTGGTATGGAGTTAAAACATGTAATCTGGGGGTTTGGCGAAAAGATTTTTTAGAAGTTAATGGATTTGATGAACACTATCAGGGATGGGGTCATGAAGATGCAGATTTGGCAATTCGGCTTATAAAAAATGGCATATACCGTAAAGAGGGGGTGAATGCAGTAGCTGTCCTGCATTTATGGCATGAATTAAATGATCGTAGTAAAGAGTCCGAAAATTTAATACGTTTGCGCGAAGTTCAGCAGTCCAATTGTATTCGTGCTAATTTAGGTGTTTCACAATACCTATGAATTCTATTATGTCTAAGCAATTACCTGACTATTCCAAAATAAACATATTGGTTGTTGGTGACGTTATGCTAGATCGATATTGGCAGGGTCAGACCGAACGTATTTCTCCTGAAGCTCCAGTGCCAGTTGTTGGAATTGATAATTCTGAACAAAGACCTGGTGGAGCTGGCAATGTTGCGCGTAGTATCACCGCATTAGGAGGTAATTGTACATTGCTTGGATTGGTTGGGAACGATTCGTATGCCAAGCAATTAGAAGGATTACTACTAGAAGATAATATTTCATTGCAATGTATTTCTGACAAGAGTGCGGAGACAATTAATAAGTTGCGCGTATTGAGTCGAAATCAACAACTGATTCGATTGGATTTCGATCATAAATTTTCCGAGCAATGTATTGAAAAGTTAACGAGTCAAGCATGTAGTTCTTTAGAAATTTTCGATGTCATTTTATTATCAGATTATGGAAAAGGTGCGTTAGATGATATTGAAAAGATTATTGAAAGCTCAGTTTCTAGCAGCTTACCTGTCTTTATTGATCCTAAAGGTAATAACTTTGTTAAATATCGTGGAGCTACTGCCATTACTCCTAATCAATCGGAATTTTTTGCCGTTGTTGGAAGCTGTTCTAGTGAAAGTGAAATTACAGAAAAAGGTCAGAATTTATTATCAAGCTTAGAGTTACAAGCGTTAATTATCACTCGTAGTGATAAAGGCGTAATGTTGTTAGAAAAGAATGGACAATGTACAAATATTCCTGCTCGAACGAAAGAAGTATTCGATGTTACTGGTGCAGGAGATACATTTATATCAGTAGTGGCTGCATCTTTTGCAGCAGGCGCATCATTTCTTGAGGCAGTTAATATCGCCAATGCAGCAGCAAGTGTCGTCGTTGGAAAATTAGGAGCGGCCACTGTTTCTACATCGGAAATAGAACATGAGCTAAATAATACCGTGTCGTCTGAGCAAAAAATTGTTAAGCAAGCTCAACTAAAAGGTAAAATATCTGAATTTCGTGAACTAAATAAAATAATAGTTTTTACAAATGGCTGTTTCGATATTTTGCATCCGGGTCATGTTCAATACCTTGAACGGGCGAAAAGTTTTGGAGATGTTCTAATTGTGGCAGTCAATTCAGACAAATCAGTTACGCGTCTCAAGGGTAAGAGTCGTCCGATTAATTCTCTTGAAGACCGAATAAAAGTTCTTGAAGGTTTACAAAGTGTGGACTACATCGTTTCTTTTGATCAGGATACTCCAGAGCAACTTATATCTGACACAAAACCAGATGTTTTAGTAAAAGGTGGTGACTACAGTGTAGATGAAATAACGGGTAGTGACACAGTTCAAGCTAATGGCGGTAGAGTGGAGGTAATAAAATTTATTGAAAATTGCTCTACCAGTAATATGATCGATAAGATAGTAAATAAACAAAAATAACTTACTTTTAACGTCCTCGTTTTGGCGCTCTAAACCAGCTGACTGGATTGAAGCCACCTTTAATCCAAAACCAAAGTATGCCTTTCCAAAATACGTTGTAATTTTCTTTTAAATAAAGTTTCAACATCTCGTATTGATCGAAACCATAAATCGTACAACGTCTCAAGCAACGAATGTTATAAAACATGTTGATTGAATTTCCATAAGAAGATGCAATCTCAAACTTGTCTAGATCGATAATCGATATATGTGATGATTCCAAGTCAGATATTGATAGTTGTTCGATATTATAATTTGAGATATCAATTAAAAAATTTCCTGGGTGTGGATCACCCTGCCGAAATCCTGCGCTATGGATCTTTCTTACTATTGAAGTCACTTTTATTGCAAGATACCTGAATATTTCATCTTTATTATTCGAGTTAGATTCTAAAAGTTGTTGAGTGAAAGTATGTAATGAATGTTCTGAAAGAATTTTCTCATATAAATAATAACTTTCTTTAGTGAAAAATTTTCCTTTTTCATTCCAATAGGCAATTGGGGTTGGGCAGTCAACTCCGATGCTGTTGAGCAATTTTGCACCCTTATAGGCACGTAAATTATAATCTTCCTTAAGTGTAGAGAAGAATAAATTCAGTCTTCTTAGAAACTTATAGTCTTTATTAACTTTGGATACTTTGAGGATAACTTCGGAATTAGTTTCAGGATGTTGGAACGTGTAAAGTTTATTTCGTTTTCTCGTATGCTTTTTCATCCTGTATTTTTCATGCATATAATCCTCGAAATTACGATTTTTGATCCAATCTAAAATTTTAAATTCTTGCCCATTTTCGAAAGCAATCGAGAATTTTCCTTGTTCCCCATCCGCATAGACAAGATTATGTAATTTCACATGCATACAAATATCGACAAAGAATTCAATGCGCGAGACTCGGGACTGATGAATAAAGTTTATAAAATGTATTTTAAGTTATAATAAAGTTTCTATCTATTTATTTCATTCATTATCACTTAATGCTATGGAGAACATAGTTTCAAAGCAAAAATCGTTGACCTTGCCGGATGACATTAAAGTCATTGAGTATATTGGAGAAGGTAGAAGGGCGTTTGTGTATAAAGCAAAATTGAGTGATGCTGATGTAATTGTAAAAGTCTATAAAAAAAATTCTTCTGAAAAATATCTAAAAAAATACAATTTCGATATTGCTCAGTACGAGTTTGATCGAAATACTTCCTTATATAACATTCCTCAAATACAAGAATATATTGCCAAACCATTTCGTGTATATACTGCTGACAGTATTTACACACATTCAATTATTCAAGAATTTGTACCAGGAACTATTTTGGAAGATTTAATTATAGAGCTAGGTAATTTACCTCAGGAAATTCTTGAGGCAGGTTACCATATTGTGAAACATGCAGAAAAAAACAATATTCATGACTTAGATATCAGTGCAGGTAATTTAAAAATTAACAATCATGCTGGTATTTGGAAACCGAAATTATATGATTTTAACTTAATACCGCAGTATTTATACCCTCCAAATCTAATATTGGGATTAGCCATAAAAACAGGAATTAGAAAAAAATCATATCGTGACTATAGAAGTTTAAAAAATTGGAAACGAAGAGGCGAACAAAGACTATGGAAAGGAAGAAATTAAAATGACGAAAAAATTACCAACATTGATTTGGTTAATTGCTCCTGTACTGCTTGTGTGCTTTCCGTATGTTGCTAGAATAATAAATTTGAGTTCTGATCAAATTATGTATGGCGAGTTTGGTGTAATAGAAAATGTGACTGTTATTTTTTTGTTTACCGCTATTATTGCCGCACTGCTGTTTTTGCTTAATAAAAGTAAGCCAAACTTCAAGTTATTTCATATTTGGATGGTTATTTTTCTGCTTGGTGCTATTTACTATGCGGGAGAAGAAATAAGTTGGGGACAACATTATTTTGGTTGGGCTACTCCTGAACAATGGAGCTCGGTTAATGACCAACAAGAAACAAATTTGCATAATACAAGTCCACTGTTTGATCAAATTCCTCGTACCTTATTATCCTTAGCTGCATTAATTGGAGGAGTTTTTGTACCTTTGTACCGGCAGTATAAAGGCCATATTCCAAGTAAAGATTCTATCTATGATTGGATTTGGCCCACCATAGAGTGTTTGCCGGCAGCATTATTTTCGATGTTAGTTAGCTGGCATGAAAAATTATATGAATTAATCGGAACCGACATTCCTCAAGTATTGGATATCAGAGCAGGAGAGACAAAGGAAATGTTTCTAGCAATGTTTATGATGGTGTATGCACTTTCAGTTTGGAATCGGAATCGAAATGTGAATCATTAGTTTCACATTAATATTCTGCGTATGATTTTTCTTCCACAATTTTAGAACCAAGTTCTAGGTTAATTTTCTTTTTTGTTGCAGCTCGTTTATCGTTTTGTATATACACAGATCGAGCTAAATCGATAAATGCTTGATCAAATTCTTTATTTGCTTCTTTAATTCGGATTTTATCTTCAATATTCCATAAGGCTTGGTTGTTTTCTTTTAGTTCTTGTTTCAAGTTCTCTACAGTTTTATTTTTTATAGAAGCATTTTTCCAAGTTTTATTTAAAATCTCGAGTTCAATTTGCACATTGCTCAGTTTTTCTGAATCTTGAATTTGCTCGGCTTTAATTTCCAAAATTGTAATTTTATCTAACAGCTCACCAGGAGATACTGGTACATTAATATTATTCATAGTTTAAATTCTTTGTAGAGTGCTTTTAATTTTTGAATAACTTCTTCGGTTGAAATTAAGTCCATAACACCGGGATATTCTAACTTGGTTCCCCATTTTAATTCACTTGCAGATTTGTTTTTAAATTTTTTTGCGGCTTCATCATACTTATCTACACACCACATTAAACTATTGTATGGGCCACTACGCCGTGAATTGCTAGCGGCGTATAGGCCAATTACTGGAGTACCTACACCAGCTGCCATATGGGCGGGCCCAGAGTCCGGAGAAATTAATACATCACTTGTATTTAGTAAGGCTAGAAATTTAATAATGGTATCTTTTCCAATTAAATTTACTGCACTTTCACTCATGTGAGATTGAATTTCTTCACCCATTTTTGTTTCAATAGGTGTAGGACTTCCGCAAATTAATACCTGCGCATTTAGCTGCTGGATTGCAAAATCGGCTACTTGAGCATACCTATCACTGGACCAGTTTCTTAATGGGTGGCTGGAGCACGGACTGATAATTACAGTGAACTTTTCAGGATTTACATGCTTATGTGCAAAATCTACAGCTGCTTCTGTAATTGAATAATTCCAACTTAAAGTTCGTTCTTGAATACCTAAATGTTCGATGAAACAAAAGAAACTATCTAAAACATGTTGTGACCGAGATTGATGAATCCGATCGTTTATAAATAAGGAGTGCAAATCCTTTGATCTTAATTTGTCATAACCTAATTTTACTCGCGCAGGAATCAGCAAGCTAATTATGTTTGCGCGGAGCGAAATCTGAGCACTAAGTAAAACATCAAAGGTTTTATTAGATAAAATTTGATAGAGTGCAATGTAGTTTTTGAACGAATTTTTTTTATCGAATTCTATAAATTCAATATCCTCAATATCACGTATCAAATTTGCTTCACTTTTTCCTATAATCCACGTTAGCGCTGTCTCAGGCCATGTTTTTTGCAAGGTTCTAACTACCGGTAGCATATGTGTTACATCACCTAAAGCTGATAAGCGTAAAATGCAAATAGACCTTGGTGCTTGTGTCATGCTATTAAATGCTTGCAGTAAAAAATAATGTCAAACTAGTGTATATGAATTCGTTCGAATTTAAATCTTATGGTGATCATATCGTTGCTTACGATGACGAACTAGTCGATGAATTTCCATTGCAACTTTTTGATCCACGTGAGTTGAGTAGCGATCTAGCATTTGAATATATAAAACGAGATGCATCGATAGGTACAGGTAGAAAGGGGATTCATCAGTTTAAATTTCAAAACAAATATTTGATATTACGCCACTATTATCGTGGTGGCTGGGCAGCAAAATTTACATCTGATCATTATTTTTGGCGAGGCTTATACTGCACACGTTCAATTCAAGAATTAAATATGTTGTCGGACATGTTCAGGATGAATTTGCCGGTGCCAAGGCCCATTGCCGCACATGTTCAAAAATTCAAGACTAGCTATACTGCAGATATTGTTACTGAAAAAATTTCACATTCAAAACCATTAAGTAGAGTACTACAAGGTCACTCTCTAAGTAACGACAAATGGCAGGAAATTGGCTACATAATCAAACGATTTCATACAAAAAAGTGTAACCATGCCGATTTAAATGCACATAATATTCTGATCGATGGCACTGAAAATATTTTTTTGATCGATTTCGATAAGTCCAAGATAGAAAATTCCATCGGTAAATGGTGTGATCGAAATTTAAATAGACTTAAACGATCACTGGAAAAATTGAGCCAAAATAGTCCTGAAAATATGCAAACTAGAATAAATTATAAAAATCAAAATTTTGTTGAACTACTAAAAGGATATAAAATTTAGTGTTTAGTATCTATGATTGTACGTAATGAATTCATATAGTCTTGTAATATTATTTTCTTTTCCTCTATAAATTCTCGCGCGTTTTTTCCAAATTGTTCTCTGTTTACATCGTTAACTAATAAGCTAATCAACTGAACGCCAAGATCATAATTATTATTAACTTGGATTATTCCACTGGCTGCTAACAATTCTTTTACTTCGAGTGAAAAATTATCAGTATAAGGGCCGACCAAAATACATTTACCATATTTTGCGGGTTCTAATACATTATGGCCACCCCGTTCAATCAAGGAGCCCCCTATAAAGACTAAAGCGGCTTCATTGAAGTACATTTCTAATTCACCCAGGGTATCAACAATATATATATCTGTATTCTCGTTGATGGTTGAATTATCACTACGTAAAACAACTTCTATTCCTTTTTCTGTAAAAACTTGTGCAAGTCTTTTGGCGCGATCAGGATAGCGTGGCGCAATGACTAAAAGAAAATTTTTATTTTTTAATAACTGTAGATGTTCAGATAACTGTACCTCTTCATCTTCGTGAGTAGATGCGGCTAAAAAAAAAGGACGTTTAATTGTTGTGCATGGTAAATTTGAATTTGGCATTGCATGTATTGCGTACTTTAGGTTTCCTAATATCGAAGTATTATTTTCAATAGCGCCTAATGATATATAGTGCTCACGGTCAATTTCTGATCTCGCAAATATTTGGTCTACATTTTTTAAAGCATGTTGATATTCATTTTTAATTAGCTGATTCGTATCCAGTGTTTTGTTAGATAATCGCGCATTAATAATTACGAGAGGAATGTTTTTCTTCTTTGCGATGTAAAACAGGTTAGGCCAAATTTCTGTTTCAACAATAATTGAAATACAAGGATTCGTGAATTTGTAAAATTGGTGTACAGCATACGCTAAATCCACGGGTAAATAGCAGTGCTGCATACTTTTATAAGGTAAATTAGTAACTAGCTCCGAGCTTGTAGGGGTATTGGTAGTAACCACAATACTTTTCATGGGGTAAAATTTTTTAAACTCATGAATAATAGGTTTTACTGCATTAACTTCACCGACTGATGCACAATGAATATGTATAGTTTGGTCTGCAATTTTGGGAATATTAATGCCGATCCGTTGTGTGATATATCGCCATCCCCCGTCTTTGAGCGCGCGATAAATTAGATAGCCTAAAGCCAATGGGCTAACCAGGAAAAGTAATACTTTGTACTGAAATGTAGGGCGATTAACAGTCTTTAACATGCAAGTTAATTTAGCCAACCATCAATCAATAGTAAATCATCAACAGAAAGAGTCCCGACAGCTTGTTTCAAGCGCAATATGTTGAGTAAATAATCATAACGAGCTCTAGAATAATCGCGTCTGGCGCGAAATGTTTCCTGCAAAGAAATCAACACATCTACAGATGTTCGTGTGCCCACTTGGAAGCCTGCCGCAGCAGCTTTCGCTGCTGCCTCGGTGGAGTCAAGTGCTTGCGCCAATGCTTTTACACGACTAATTCCTGCGATTACATTTAAGTAAGCGCCTCGTGTGAGTTGTACGGTTTCTCGGTCTACTTTCTCATGCTGCTGTTGGGCAAGCTCAGCGTTATAGCGCGCCTCTTTAGTACGATAGTATGTCCTGCCACCTTCCAATAGTGGAATGCTGAGTTCAATACCAATACGTGTATCTTCTGATTCTCGTGATCCGGTTAAGCCGCCTGTATCTGTGTCATTATGCGATGCAACAATATCTAGTGTTGGTAAATGTTGAGATTTTTGAAGTTCAATTTCTTGTTGTGCGATAGTCGTAGTGTACTCGCTTGAAAGTAATGCAAGATTTTGTTCACGTGCTTTGTAAATCCACTCATTCACATCATTGGGTTCAGGGCTGATTAGTTCCATACGTTCCGATAGAGGACGTAGTTCTTCAAGACGCTGCGCAATAATGACTTCGAGTGCATCTTTAGAGAGTTCAAGCGCATTGATTGCTTCAATTTCACTTGCAATAACCAGATCATAAGAGGCTTGGGCTTCTTTCACGTCGGTAATCGCAATCAAGCCCACTTCAAATCTTTTTTTAGCTTGGTCAAGTTGTCGCCCTATGGCCTCTTTTTCTTTACGGCGAAAATTTAAATCGTCTTGAGCCGCCAACATATTGAAATAAGCATCAGCGGTACGCAGCATTAATTCTTGATGTTCTGCGTCTAAGTCAACTTTTGCACGTGCAACAGAATTCTTGGCTTGTCGTAACTGCACATAAAAATCATGGTGGTATAGAGCCTGGGTAATATTTAGAGTATATCCATGGTCATTGAAATTTACAGTTCTACCTGGAATGCCGAACGTCGTCCCTTCTACTTCTTGGCGCACATCTGTTGTGTTTGCATTGATGCTTGCATGCGGAAGAATGTTTGCACGTGCAATGGGTTTAGCCTGTGCCTCGGCGTTATATCTTGATGTTGCAATTTGAATGTCCGTATCAAATTGCATAGCCATTGAATAAACATCTATCAGCCCATAATCTTCCGCATATACAACTTTTTGCATTATCACAAATAGTGTAAATACAATCAGAAAATATTGAGTACTCTTAGAATGCATAAATTTTCGATACTTTCGGATCAATAGGTTGGCATATTTGGATCCACTTGTTTGGCCCATCCATCAATGCCAAGCGCCAGGTTGATCACATTCGTAAAATCATTATGCGCTAAATAGTTAGCAACAGCCCGGCTGCGGATTCCATGATGACAAATTATTACAATTTCCTGATCAGGATCAAGTTGTTGCATCGCCATCGGAATTTCTCTCATCGGCACCAACTTAGAATCAACTAAATGACAACGTTCAAATTCCCAAGGTTCTCTAACATCTAACAGTAGGGGTTTTATTTCGGCTTGGTCTAAATACTGTTTAAGTTCTTGAGGATAAAACTCTTTGAACATTACAATTGAAAAACCTGTGGTTCATTAATTCCTATTAGTGGTGTTAGATTAGTTTCGAATAGCGAAGTATAGTTCAGCGCATCATCTGAAATTCGTGTAATTAATTGTGCTTGCATTACAGGAGCTTTGCCCACAACAACAAACATTCTTCCATTTTCCGTTAAATAATTTTCAAACTGATTAGCACTCACAGGCATTGAAGCTGTAACTGCGATCACGTCGTACACTTTATTTTCGATACAATCTAGTGCATCTCCTTGAATGAGATTTACGTTGTGATAACCTTTTTCTTGCAGTTTAGTTTCAGCCGATTCAGAAAATTCAGCAAAATATTCTATGCTGTCAACGTTTTTCCCAAGTTTTGCAAGACAAGCAGTTACAAACCCAGTACCGGTTCCTATTTCTAACACACTGTCATCCGAAGTAACTTGTAGAGCCTGCAACATGCGCGCTTCCACTTTCGGTGCCATCATATTTTGTTCATACTCAAGAGGGATTTCTAAATCTGAAAATGCAAGTTTTTTGTACTGTTCAGGGACAAAAAACTCACGTGGTGTTTCCTCAATAATTTTTAAAACATCAATATCCAGCACATCCCAGGGACGTATCTGTTGTTCTATCATATTGAATCTTGCTTGCTTAATATCCATTGTGGTAGTTATTTCTTGTAGAGCATTCAGTGATTAAACTATATCAATATCATGCCAATAGGGCATACCGTCATTTACATATTGTTCCTGCAATACGGTACTATGTTTGAGCTAGTTTGAATAATCTACCTTAAAATTTGCCTATTTAATCGACTTGCGCGCTAAAAATATTCTCATAATAGGACCCGCCTGGGTCGGCGATATGGTCATGGTGCAGAGCTTGTTCAAGTCGCTCAAGCGAGAAAATTCTGACCATGTGATCGATGTATTAGCCCCTAAATGGTCTGCACCAGTGTTGGCGCGGATGCCAGAAATTAACAATATTATCGAAGTTGATTTAAGGCACGGACAATTGCAAATGGGCCAACGTTATGCAGTTGGGAAAAGTTTGCGTGGGAAATATGAGCAAGCCATCATATTACCTCGGTCTTTTAAGTCTGCGCTGATTCCTGTTTTTGCAAAAATTCCTCAACGCACAGCCTACCGAGGAGAGATGCGATATGCGGTAGTTAATGATATGCGAGATCTGAATACTGATGTTACCTATAAAGCTGTAGAAAAATATGTGAATCTAGGAAGAGATAAACGTGATGCAAATTTGCCTCTAAAAATTTTAACTCCCGAACTAAATATTGACGAAACAAAAAGACATGTGGCGGCAATTAAATTAGGAGTAAGTGAATCATCTCCCGCTGTTGCATTGATGCCGGGCGCAGAGTTTGGGCCTTCAAAATGTTGGCCTGCAGAATATTTCGGAGAGCTTGCATTAAAGTTTAGTAAGCAGGGTTATGAAGTTTATATATTTGGATCTAAAAATGATTTTGAAATAGGTGAGGTAGTAGCAAAGGCTTCAAATAACGTTGCAAAAAACTTATGCGGAAAAACAACATTAGAAGAGGTAGTCGATCTTATTTCTCTTATCCGAGTAGCAATAACCAATGATTCAGGATTGATGCATATTGCAGCCGCAGTAAAATGTCCAGTGGTGGCCATTTATGGAGCCATCACACCGAAATATACACCACCCCTTACGAATAAATCACGTATCGAATATTTACATCTGGATTGTAGTCCATGTTGGAAAAAAACATGCCCCTATGGGCACTACAATTGTCTGCGCAAGTTGGAAGTGGACCGAGTATTTAATAGTGCAAGTCAATTGCTTGCACATGAAATACATTAAAGAAAAAAATCTCTACGATCAAAGCTGGAATCTAGCTGGTTTAATTTTTCTGGATTGTTTATCAAATCTTCAATAAACCAATTGGCATGATTGTACAAACATGTTACGTCTTTGCATTCATCGGATGCATCAAAGGCTTCAATCAAACGTAACGTATTTTTTTGTGTTGTTGAATAGTCGCTTAGTGTGGCATATCCATGTTTTTCCCCAAGCAATGCTTGGGGAACATGTCGGTATACTGGACAATTAAAAACCCCTAAAGGACTCAATACTTGACGAAAATATTGCATATGACAGTTATGCGGCTGTTCGCTGTAATTCATGTAGGTGCTATTTTCTAGAACTCTTAAATTTGTACTTTCAATGGCTGCAAACTTTTCATCTTCAAGTTCTTTTGCATCATTGATATTGTTGCGAATTTTTTCCATGATGGATGCAACATAATTCCGTTCTTTATCAATCCCGATTACTTCAGCATTATTAATTTCAGCACGCGTCAGGAAAGGTTTATAGGAGATATAATCAAACTCATGTGCTTTTGCAAGCTTTGCGGCAGGTATAATTTCGTCTACGTTCTCAATGATTTTGGTGTCATTGGTTTCGCAATCTTTCCAAACAATGATAAAGCTAAATCCAATTTTAAATTTAGGATTTATTTTTTTGATAGGTGGGATGTGCGCACAAATCCATTCCAGTGTTACTTTTTTGCTGCCTGGTTTATGCATGGCGCGAAAAGTGTCATTGGTGCCTGAATCCAAAGAGAGTCGTACCCAATCTCTCTCATCAAGTACATCTGCAACGGCTTCAATTTTTTTCATCATGCTGCCATTGGTTACAACACCGATTTGAATATCCATGCTTTTCAAATGACGAACTACATCTTCAAATCCTTTATAAGCCGTAGGTTCACCGCCACCAATAATAATCACCGAGCGTAAACCATTATTAGCTAGATTGGTGAGAGAGTCTTTTAAGGCCTCGTGTTCATAATTGATATTCTTATTCAGAATATCCATATCGACACAATGATCACAGCGGTAGTTGCAAGCAGTTGTGACATCTAAATTAATAGAAATGGGTGCTTTAGTGGGTGCATTTTCTAATGCCTCTTCGAGCGTAAGTGTATTTGATGCATAGCCTTGTCGCCATTCAATTTGCCAACGCACATATTCTTTTAAGCTTTCAAGTACCTCAGGCTGGCGAAGTTTGCCCATGAAATCATGTATGGGCGATAGCTCAGTTTGTTTTACGACTTCACGTTCCATTGACTTCACATGAAGTGGTGTAGAAGTGGATACAGCTTCATCATCAAAGTTATGTTTTGTAAAGTCAATTAAGGGCGATAGTGTAATTAACACTTCACCGTTTTCTGAATGTATTTTTTCCATAGCTTTAGTTGTTTTTTACCGAGAAATAAATTTGTGCGAGCTGGGTCATCCCATCGATTAAAGCAGACTCATCTAATGAACAGTTTGCATGTATTGAACTTAAAAAGTTCTTTACTGAAGACTCTAAAGGATCCACTACAGGTAATTGTTTTTCAGGTGATCGTAATGATATCAGGTATTTATCTAGTTCTACATGCCTATCTACTCGCATATCGTTAATGGCATAGGCGGCTGATTTTGGTATGGCATCGCTTGATTGTAAAAAGAATTCAACGCTTACATCCCCAAATGCATGCTGGTAAATAAAATTAATTGAAAAATTCGTATCTGACTTTGAGTGTATTTGAATACCTTCAATTCTACCGGTGCCCACCAGAGAATAAAGCATACTCAATAAGTGTGGTGCGGCATCAATTATCATATTTAAGTGGCTACTTTGGGGGGCTAGCCACATAGAAAAAGATTTAATTTCTGCGTTGCAGTCTGGATACAATTCATAAAAAGTGGGGACTGTATACGGCCATTGGGTATTCAGCTGTAAGATACGATTTTTAGCTTTGCATCGGTTAACGATGTCTATCGTTTTTGCTCTGCACTCTGCAATCGATTTAATTTCGCTATCCCACCACATAGGTTTTTCACAAAAAATATGACAACCCGCATCAATTGCAATTTCAAGATAGAGGAAATGTGTTGATGCCGGGCTACTTATAACTGCAATATCTACTTTTGAAGTTGCTAATAGCTCCTCAAAGTTAGCATGGGGCGTAGTATCGATATTCAGATCATTTTTAAGTGTGGCTGCACAACGACTAGCAGATTCGTTGGAATGACTCACCACTCCACAGATTTTATGGCCAAGCTTATGAAAAGTACGCGCTATGTAGGGACCAGTGCCCTGATGACTTCGACCGGGTCCAATGATGGCAACATTGAGAGACATGAAATTCTGATAAATAACTTTTTGTAATGGAAAGAGTAAGCGCAGAGCTGTTCTGGAGCAACTGTATGAAACAAAATGTGATTAAAAATAAAGCCATTCATATCAAAATGAAGTTTAATCATTTAAAATTGGCATCACTGAGGCTAGGGGAGCCCAACGAGAAACAGTTAGTTTGTTGCATGGGCTGAGAATTACTCTAAGTACCTGATCCAGGTCATGCTGGCGTAGGGAAGCTGCAGATATTCTAATGTGCATGCACTCCTGGCTCGATAAAACATTAGGTTATATTTATGAGTGCTACTATCGAATCCATACAAAGTAAAACTGTACAGCTCTCGAAAGAGATTACAAAACCTTTTACCGGCTCAAATAAGATTTATGTGAAAGGTTCCCGCTCTGATGTTCGTGTCGGTATGCGTGAAGTGGAATGTGCGAATACAGCAACCAGTTTTGGAAGTGAAGAAAATCCCCCCATTACAATTTACGACACTTCAGGTCCGTACTCCGATGCCAAAGCAGCCATAAATTTATTGCAAGGGATATCCAGGCCACGAAGCCGCTGGATTAAAGAACGTCAGGATACAGAACGCTTAGATGGGCCCTCTTCTGACCATGGACTTGCGCGACAAAATGATCCTAAAACTGCACATTTACGATTTGCCCACTATCACAATCCGCGATGTGCAAAAACGGGATGTAATGTCACACAAATGCACTATGCAAAAAAAGGCATTATCACGCCGGAAATGGAATATGTTGCCATTCGTGAAGATATGCGTTTGCAACAACATCGAAACGATTCTCGTTATCAAAAGTTACTCATACAACATACTGGCCAACAGTTTGGCGCAACATTGCCAGATGAAATTACCCCCGAATTTGTGCGACAAGAAGTCGCAAGTGGTCGGGCTATTATTCCTAACAATATCAATCATCCCGAAACTGAACCGATGATCATCGGTAGGAATTTTTTAGTAAAAATTAATACTAACTTAGGTAATTCTGCCGTAACTTCATCGATAGAAGAAGAAGTTGAAAAGATGGTTTGGGCTGTGCACTGGGGTGGGGATACGGTTATGGATTTATCCACTGGTAAGCATATTCATGAAACCCGAGAATGGATAATTCGCAATTCACCCGTACCTATTGGCACAGTTCCAATTTATCAAGCATTAGAGAAGGTGAATGGCAAGGCCGAAGAGTTAAGCTGGGAAATTTTTAAAGACACTTTAATTGAGCAAGCCGAACAAGGCGTGGATTATTTTACCATTCATGCTGGAGTACGGTTAGCGTATGTACCTCTAACTGCAAATCGAGTCACGGGGATTGTGTCACGTGGAGGTTCGATTATGGCCAAGTGGTGTTTGGCTCATCATGAAGAAAATTTTCTCTACACACATTTTCAAGACATTTGCGACATTATGAAAGCTTATGATGTTGCGTTTTCCTTAGGAGATGGTTTGCGTCCAGGTTCTATTGCTGATGCAAATGATGCTGCGCAATTTGCCGAACTCGAAACGCTTGGGGAGCTTACAAAAATCGCCTGGGAAAATGATGTGCAAGTCATGATCGAGGGGCCGGGACATATACCCATGCAAATGATTAAAGAAAATGTAGAAAAAGAATTGCAAGATTGTTTTGAAGCGCCTTTTTATACCTTAGGGCCTTTGGTGACAGATATTGCACCTGGCTATGATCATATAACTTCAGCCATTGGTGCCGCCAATATTGGGTGGTACGGTACCGCAATGCTTTGTTATGTCACGCCTAAAGAGCACCTTGGGTTGCCTAACAAACAAGATGTGCGTGATGGCGTGATTGCCTACAAAATAGCAGCCCATGCAGCTGATTTAGCAAAAGGTCATCCTGGTGCACAAATTCGAGACAATGCACTTTCAAAGGCACGCTTTGAATTTCGCTGGGAGGACCAGTTCAATTTGAGTTTAGATCCTGATCACGCACGCGCTTTGCATGATGAAACTTTACCGAAAGATTCAGCAAAAGTAGCGCATTTTTGTTCGATGTGTGGACCACACTTTTGTTCTATGAAAATTACTCAAGATGTACGTGAATATGCAGAAAAACAAGGCATAGAAAAAATTCCAGTGGCCATTGAAAAAGGACTACAAGAAAAAGCACAGGAATTTAAACAAACCGGTTCGGAGATTTATCATAAAGTTTAAGCGTAACTTTATAAGTTCTAATGGCAGGCTCTTCTAAAAAAGTTATCTATGCAGCACTGATCGGTAATGCGGCTATTGCTGTAATGAAATTTGCGGCATCTTTTTTTACTGGTAGTTCGGCCATGTTTTCGGAGGGGATTCACTCCGTGGTTGATACCGGTAATCAAGTTTTACTTTTATTTGGGCTAAAGCAGGCAAAAAAACCGGCGGATAAAAATTATCCGTTTGGACATGGCAAAGAAATTTATTTTTGGAGTTTTGTCGTTGCAATTTTAATATTTGCAGTGGGCGCAGGTTTGTCGATGTACAAAGGAGTTGTGCATATTGCTCACCCAACAGTGATTACAGATCCAATTGTGAACTATATTGTGTTGGGAATTGCGCTTGTTATTGAAGGGTTTGTTTTTTATGTTGCAATCAAAGAATTCAACAAAGCCAAAGGCGATAAAAGTTATATGAAAGCCATTCACACAGGCAAGGACCCTGGTTTATTTGTTGTCTTATTGGAAGATTTAGCAGCAACTTTAGGCCTCATTGTAGCCATGGTAGGCATTGCGGTAAGCCAATACACAGAGAATTATGTCTATGACGGAATTGCCTCTGTCGGTATTGGCATTATTCTAGCAAGTATAGCCATCTTGTTGGCCTATGAAACGAAAGGGCTGTTAATTGGTGAGCGTGCCAATGAAGAAGTCGTCAGTGGTATTCGAGAATTAGTATCAAAAACATCTGGTGTGGAAAAAGTTAACGAAGTGTTAACCATGCATATGGGGCCCGAATATATTTTGGTTAATTTAAGTGTTGAATTTAATGATGAGATTCAAACACAACAATTGGAATCTGTAATTGCACAAATTGACCAAGAAATAAAACAAAAATTTATACGTGTTAAGCGTGTATTCATAGAAGCGGAGTCTTGGAAATTTACATTTTAAAGTGATCAAATTAACACTCGTTCTGAGTATTGATTCACAATCTCGACAACCGCTTATTAATTAAATCCTACCAAATATCAACATTTGAAAATAATTTAATGCATTTAGTCTGATCTCGTGACTCAGTTGCCTACTTTATAAATCTTTTTCATCTACTATATAAAATATAATCGAATCAAGATTATACGTAGAAATTAATAATATAAGGAGCGTAGGATGAAGCGCCTTATCTTTTTTCTTCTGCTTTTATGTAGTACAGGAAGTAGTGCAGCAGAAGAAAGTTGTAGTTGGCCCACTAGCCAAACGTTAGATTCTATTATTCCCATCATTAGCGGGAAGAATAGTCATGCCAGTGGTGTAATTGTTTCCGATAATTTAGTTATCACCGCTGCACACGCGTTAGAAGATATTTCCGATACGGTAATTGTTGTAAATGAGAAAATGTATGTTGCATCAGTCATCATGTTGGATACTGAAACAGATTTGGCGTTGTTATCGGTGTGGACGGATCGACGCAATCCCATTCCACTCAGCAATCAAGAAATGCATGAAAGCCAAGAGGTATGGGCAGTAGGGTACCCGCGAGCGGAAGGCCAACATACGTCCACAGGCCGCTTTAGCTTTAAAGAGGCCGAAGCCATTCATACCAGTGCAGGCATAGATTCCGGCTCATCAGGCGGAGGTTTGCTCGCTTGTGAAGATGGTCAATTCGTGCTGGTTGGAATGTTACGAGGCTATGGCGCCTATGTAACCGATGAAGGACTCGTTCGCCTCGATAATTATTCTGTCTCTATTGCCACTCACGATATTCGTTCCGCAATTGATGTGAGCCAAAACGATTTATAAAATTTCTTGAATAGACAAATTTATCTAGTTTCAACAAAATAGAGCTTGTACACTTTGCATCATTAGAATTAATGATGTAGTAAATGCCTTATTCCTATTACGCCAAACTTTCATCTAAAGCTAAAAAAATCTATCGTGCCAGCGATAAAATTGCTCAAGTAAAAATTCATGATTCTGAATCTTTACTACCCTATGTACGAAATATTAAAGAAGCTTTATTAACAGCTGAAAAAAAAGCTGTACAAAACACCACCCAAACGTTAGTTATTCAATTAACCCAACAATTAGAGATTCCTCCCGTGAAAGTTAAAGTATTAAAAACACGGCCACACAACAATTACGGCGAATTACATGGACTGTATGAAGGCGTATCAAAACAAATCAAGACCCCCGAAATTTCTGTGTGGATGCTAACGGCAAAAAGAAAACAGGTTGTGGCATTTAAAACATATATGCGCACCTTATTGCATGAGCTTTGTCATCATATTGATTATGAATTATTTAAACTGGAAGACTCATTCCATACCGAAGGGTTTTTTAAGCGGGAATCGAGTTTGTACAATCAGTTGATAATTTAAAAATGTCCGATATTGATTCTGAGCAAAAGGACGATGTGCATGGATGCACAAGTGTCGCGGTAGACAGGAAGTCAGGATCGATCGTGCGAATAAGATTTCCATCATGGATGATGTGAACAGAATAATTTTTTCTACTGAATGTCTGCTTACGACCTAAAGTGGACATTTAACACATCATGATATGAGAAAAAAATTACGTAAACTGGTAGGGTATATAGTAGTAACTCCAATCGCGATAGTTGGATTGATATTTATCATCAATCTTGCCTATATACTCAGTTATCAGCAATATGGTGTGTTAGGGATTGATATAGAACCAGATCAATTCAAACAACTGCGTCAAGTTATGACTGAATTTACGTCTGATACGAATTTTCAATTAAGAGACTCTTCTGATAGGCATACGAAACTGCGTCGCAAATTGAAAGCACCTATCTCGTTCGAGACTTTTAAAAATGATGTCGTACGGTATCCCTACGAACATGACTCGCTAGAAGCACAATATGAGAGTTTTAAAGAAACTCAGGAATTGATTGATGATAGTCCCATGATATTTATGGACTGGTATCATTGGCGGTCATTATTTTTTAGATCGATGTCATTAAAAGCAACCAATAATTACTACAGACCTAAAGCAGGTATTGTTTTTCACACGAAGCATTCATACGAGCAGTTCATGCCTGAACTAATAAAACGCTTAGAGCAAGAATGGCCAGGTAAAATAACATTGAAATTGAATGAGTCAACATGATGCGTATAGGCCAATGTGAACTGTTTTTTTTATATTGATGACAACTTCAGGCTTAAATGCTGATACATAGATTTATGCTACTTTGGATCTAACAAATGTCCGCTATTGGCCGATAGCGGACATTGGAAATTAAAACTTTAACCGGTTCGAATCCTCCATGATTCGACTCATATTCGCACATCCCTGTGCTCACTAACTGTATACTTAATAAATACAAAACGTAGCAAATTGATACAGGATGAATCTTAAATATTTATTGAAAAGAATTGAGTCAAGTATTTTAAAAAATTCTAGCAGGCGTGATCCTCTTATTCATGTAAAAGAACGAGAAGGTCGAAAAGAATTTTTTTACAATGCTTTTAGGGCGCTTTCGTTTAATGGGATAGATGGAGATTATGCTGAGTTTGGTTGTCATGGCGCAAAAACATTTTCTCTGGCTTACCGTGAGGCCACTCGGCATAAGCACATTGCCAAATTATGGGCATTTGATTCATTTGAAGGACTTCCGGCACCTGCAGAGTCAAAAGATTCACACCCAAAATGGGTCGAGAAAAAATTATCTACGCCCCTAGAAACGTTTCATAGACTTTGTGCTGCGCAAGGCATACCAAGAGATGCCTATAAAGTGATACCAGGATTTTATGAAGAAACCTTGCAAAATTTGACGGATGAAGATGCGCCAAAAAATATTGCACTTGCATACATCGATTGCGATCTTTATTCGAGTGCAAAAGAAGTGCTTCAGTTTCTTTTGCCGCGTTTAAAACATGGAATGATTATTGCCTTTGATGATTACTTTTGTTGGTCAGCAACACAAATTTCTGGTGAAAGAATGGCTATGCTTGAGTTATTTTCTAATAATAATGAATGGGAATTTTCCTCATTCTTACAATTTGGTTGGCACGGCCAGTCATTCGTTGTAGAAAACAAAAGTCTAACAATGCACATTAAAAATAATAGTTAGATGATGCAACCAGTTAATATTCTTATTCGGTTGCATCATCCCTGATGGAACTCATATTCGCATGGTCGCTCCCGACTTCCTGTCTACCACGACACTTGTGCATCCATGCACATCGTCTCTATGCTCACTATCCTTGTATTCACAAATTTTGAATTTAGTTGTCTTCTTGTATATTGATTTTTTTATCCGATTCTTGAATAGATTTTCTTTCAACTTCTTCGCGGATGCGTTTGCTGTAGTTTTCGTAGCTTTCACCATGCACATCTTTGTATGATTTTTTTAATTGATCGCCACGATTGAAATATTGGCTGTAATAAATACTGGGTGGACCAGTAAATGCCACCACATAGGTGATTGGAAGAATCGAAAGCATTACAATCAGGAATATTCTAATTTTCATAACGAGCTCCATATTAGGATAATTGATTTATAATATAGACACCTAATAACTTAGTTAAATTCCCTAAAGCGTAATCATACAACTATTATTCCAATTTATTTCCTGTACTTTCAGATTATTGAAAATATAAACTAAAATTTGAACCACTTGTAAATGTAATGTTTTTGTCGACTAAAAAAACACTGATGCCTACACCAGAGCAAGCGCTTCCGGGTCGTGATACGCCAATTTCTACGGCAAAAGTGCACTATGTGAACAAAAATTCTTTGGTGCCGCCTTTCCCCGATGGCCATAGCTTTGCCATGTTTGGTTTGGGTTGTTTTTGGGGGGCAGAACGAAAGTTTTGGGAAATGAAAGAGGTTTATTCCACGGCTGTTGGGTATGCAGGGGGTTTTACTCCTAATCCCACCTATGAAGAGGTGTGTACTGGTCTCACGGGGCATAACGAGGTGGTGCGTGTGGTGTTTGATTCTGCTGTCATTCAATATGAAGAATTATTAATACAATTTTGGGAGTCGCATAATCCGACTCAAGGCATGCAGCAAGGGAATGATGTGGGCACGCAATATCGTTCAGGAATTTATGTATATGATGAAGAACAAAAAGCCAAAGCCATTCAAAGTAAACAACAATATCAAACTAAATTGACTGCAAAAGGAGTAGGGTCAATCACTACCGAAATTTTAGATGCGCCTGAATTTTATTACGCTGAAGATTATCACCAACAATATTTAGCAAAAAATCCTAGTGGTTATTGTGGTCTAGGCGGAACCGGTATTTGCTATAAATAACCACTACAATAGTACTCATCATGTCTGATGATATATCGAAGCTTCGCAAAAATTACCAAACCACGATGTTAGAAAAAAGTAAAGTGAAAGATAATCCATTTGAGCAGTTTGAACTTTGGTTCAATGAAGCTTGTGAAGCTGAATTTATTGAGCCAAATGCTATGAGTATTGCTACTAATAATAAAGATGGCGTAATTACATCACGTATGGTGTTACTAAAAGCATTTAATAAAAACGGATTTGTTTTTTTTACTAATTACCATAGCAATAAAGCTAAAGATTTAGACGCAACTAAAACGGCTGCATTGAATATATGGTGGGACAAATTGTATCGACAGGTACGCATTCAAGGCACGGTAGAAAAAATATCGACTAAAGAATCCGAAGAATATTTTCATACGCGACCACGTGGCAGTCAGTTAGGTGCGATTGCTTCACAGCAAAGTTCTGTAATTGACAACTACCAAGTATTAGAAAATGAGTACAACCGTTTAGAACAAAAATATGAGGGAAAAGAAATTCCTTACCCAAAACACTGGGGTGGATATCGTGTTATTCCAAATCTTATAGAATTTTGGCAAGGAAGACCCAATCGACTACATGACCGATTGCGCTATGTAACAACAAATTCTAATAAATGGAGAATAGAAAGAGTTTCACCGTAAGAAAAATTTACTCGTAAACCAAATGCCATTCTGGCCCTGATTTAACTTTTTCGGGCCAATACGTTTTATCAGGTTCTTGTTCGTTTAATTCTTCACATTTTTTTCGTGCTTCGCCATATGTCATGGCGTCATCTTTGAGTTTGCCTGTTTCAAAATCATATTTTAATTTCCAAGCAATAATGTAGCCTTCATCAGAATCTCGGCGAATAAGATTTTCTTCTACCATTCTCTCAGTCCTGGGAATTTTATAGTTCTAAAAATTTGAGGTGTGAATTATGGTGTAAATCCATATGTGTTTGCAATACAGGTTTACTTATAACTATTGAATGCTTTAACTATAAATGCGTACATTAAAGCGATTTCTTTAAGATAATCAAATCGACCTGATGCACCAGCATGCCCAGCCTTCATATTCATTTTTAACAGTAAAATGTTCTGATCTGTTTTTAAATTTCGAAGCTTCGCTACCCATTTAGCAGGTTCCCAGTAGGTTACACGTGGGTCTGTTAGGCCGGCAGTAACCAACAGATGAGGGTAATTTTGTGCGTGTACATTTTCGTAAGGAGAGTATCCAAGAATATTTTCATAATCCTGTTTATTTTGAATGGGGTTTCCCCATTCAGGCCATTCTGGGGGTGTTAATGGCAAGGTGTCATCACTCATGGTGTTTAACACATCCACAAATGGCACATCTGCGATTGCAGCATGAAATAATTCAGGTTTCATATTCAATACTGCGCCCACTAGCATACCTCCAGCGGAACCGCCATGAACTGTAATTTTGCCCGCGTTAGTATAGTTTTGCTCAATTAAGTGTTCTGCACATGCGATGTAATCTTCAAACGTATTTTTTTTGTGTTGAAGCTTGCCGTCTCGATACCAGCTGTAGCCTTTTTCCATACCACCGCGCACATGTGCAATAGCATACACAAACCCTCGATTTACTAATGAAAACCGATTGCTTGAAAAGCTGGCAGGCATAGAGTTTCCATATGCACCATAGGCGTACAGTAATAATGGTGCTTTTCCATTCAGTACAGTTGTTTTTTTGTAGAGTAAAGAGATGGGAATTTGTTGTTTATCTTTTGTGGTTGCAAATAATCTTCGTGTTACATATTGATGAACATCATGCCCACTAGGTATTAGTTGCTGCTTTTTAAGTTCACGAGTTCGCCCCGACATGTTGTAGTCAAAAATTTGTGTTGGTGTAGTCATTGAAGTGTATGAAAAACGTAAAATTTCCGTATCAAACTCATAACCAGGCATTACATGTAATTCATAGGCTTCTTCATCAAATTCAATGGCATGCGTGTCCCCCAGTGCTTGTTCATATAAGTTAGAGACATTTATTCTTGGTAAGCCATTTGTGTGTTCGAAACGAATTAGAAAATGTTTAAAAAGGAGGGTGTCTCTTAATAAAGTTCCTTCTTCGGGTACATAAAAATCATTCCAATTTGACTGATCCGTTTTACGTAAAGATGTTCGCATTAGTTTATAGTCTTCTACGCCATCTTTGTTCGTGACGATATAAAAATAATCGCCATGATCCGTAATTTCATATTCAAGATTGGCTTCTCGCTTAGAGAATAAAGTTGGTGGCATGTCTGGCTGGTGCGCGTCTACAAAATAAATTTCAGAAGTCACGTGATCATGTGCAGAAATTAATATGTAGTTGTTCGATTCTGTAACATCGAGTCCAACAAAAAATCCTGGATCAAGTTCTTTGTATACTTGATCATCTTGGTTTATGTTTTGGTGTAATCGGTGTCGCAACACACGGTCAGGGCGGTGATTGTTATCCAGCATGGTGTAAAAAATCGTTTCATTATCCTGGGCCCAGACAAAATCACTTTGTATATTCGGAATTTGATCCTCGAGCAGTTCATTGTTAGCTAGGTCCAATATATAAAGTGTGTAAAATTCCGAACCTTTAGTGTCTGCGCTATAAGCAAAGTAGCGGTGATTAGGGCTGTGGCCTGTATCGCCAATATCAAAGTATGCATAATCTTTTGCAACTGTATTGGCATCTAATAAAATTTTTTCCTGCTTGGGTGTATCTTTGTGATATCGGCAAAAAATTGGATATTGCTGGTCTTGTTCATAACGCACGTAATAAAAATACTCATTATCTTTTTCAGGTACGGTACTATCATCTTCTTTTATTCTTGCGCGTAGCTCATTGAATAATTCTTTTTGCAATTGTTCTGTATCTTGGAGTGAATTTTCCAAATACTTATTTTCCAGCTCCAAGTATTCTCTAATATCTGCGGAAAGTAGAGATGGATCTTTAATTACATTTTGCCAATTCTCATCTTTTAGCCATGCATAATCGTCAATTCGTTCATGCTCATGCATGATAATTTTTTTAGGTTGCTTTTTTGCATGCGGCGCTTTCATGAAAGCTGCGTTTTCTATAATGTATTGTAAAAATTAATTTGTGCGCTTTTTGATAGCGGGTAAACTGATTTGCCATTGCACACGGTAAACATTTTTATTGGGGATGGGTCCTTTAGGACCGCTTTGACTGATAGTTTTAGATTGTGGGCCTATGACTTGCTGATAATACTTTACAACGGCTCTTGGAAATTCATCACATTCAAATGGAATGTCAAATTCAACTTCAAATGTAGGCACACCATCTACTTCATCAACTTGCCAAATGTTGGCAATTAAATGTGAATAAAACTTACCATCTACATCAACATCAAATAACACTTTGCAGATTTGTCGCGATTGATCCTGTTTTGTTTCAATATAATCCGGAAATAATCCATGGAAAAAGAAGTTCGCTGTGCTCACAGGAATAAATCAATACGTTATACTTTACCTATGAAGTATAAGTTACAAACGGATGTTTCTACATTTGAAATTCTAAAAGAACCACTAGGAATGTGGGATCTATGGGTGGATGGTATGCCAACACTCACTTTTCCTACTGCCGAGGAGGCGGCACAAGCCGTACATGACCAAAATACAGGGTATATCGTGTGGGACGAATTAGAGACACATGACGCACCTTCTGATTTAAGTGGTTGGCAATGCGAAGATTGAAGACTATATTTATTAGTCGATTTCTAATTATATAATGTATGTACGCATGTATGGAATAAAGCACACACTATTGGTGTTATTCATTGCTAGTTTGGTCGCTAGCCCTATATATGCTGAACAGATTCATAAGTGGATAGATGAAGAAGGGGTAACCCACTATTCAGACTCAGCTCCAGAATCTAAAACTGAGGATGTATCAGTAATCGAAACTCTTGATGAATATACTGTTCCACAAAATCTTGATGAAGATTATTATTCTATAACTAACCAGTGGTTGCGCATGAATGAAGAACGATTAGCGCGTGAAAAGTTAAAACTTGAACAAGAGAAACAACGAGCTGCATCTCAGCCCCCACCACCACAAGTAATTTATGTGCAAGAAGATGTGGGCTATGGAGTGTCATACCCATACTATTTCCCTTACCCCCGACCAAAGCCACCGCATATTAGACCACCACAACGACCTTCAGGTGGGGGTACCGCACTTAAACCTCGCTGATTTATAGGCAAAAAATTAAATACATTTAATACAATTGTAGAAGAGTTCTTCTGCTTGAAACTCTACTTTGCTTTAAGCAAAATCGCACCCCTTAATAATTCATATAAATAATATATGGCAGACGTTGCTTTTCATTTGTCAGAAGAATTTATTGCGGAAGACTTAGATTATTACTTTTCGGGCGAGCGAGATAAAAATAATCAAATTCGACCAGATGACAATATACTAAGCATGACACCAAATTCATCGCATCTTGGAATTGATTACGAGAATCCACAAGTTACTAATTTTTTCTATCCTTCGTTACCCAATTTACTAGATCGAATTTATATTGGGATCAGTATTCCTTTATTTGCAAATAACTGGGGAGCTTCTTTTTTATTGCAATTGTTAAAAGTATTAAAACCTGGAGGGGCTGTAATTTTACCGGTTTATCCAGAAGGACAGGCACAAGAAAAAGGTTATTGGTCACGCAGTTTTTTAGAAAATATTTTTTTAAGTCGTCAACGTTGGACTGGATTCAGTAATGTTACGGCAGAAAATGACGGTGTCATGTCATTGCGTGTTGGTCGCAAGTGGCCAGATCCAATTCCAAGCTGTATTGAATGGTTTTATCAACAAAGAGCGAACATTTCTTTGCAAACATTATTAGATACAGGTGCGCAAGAAGAGTTAAGAGCCATATACTCAAGTTATGCGCAAAAAGTTTGGGATAATTATTTTGCGAGCGCGGTAATTGAAAGAATTATTCAAGATAAATTAGGTGCAAAAACTGAAATTCAAGCATTAAGTGTCAGCGCTGATCATGGAATGTTATTAACCGAATTATTGCTCAGTCCTTACATTAACGTAACGTATGGCGTTAGTATTGATATATCAAATGAGCAGAGTTCAATTGCGAAAAATTTCGAAAGCTATTTTTCTGCGTACCTAGAAGGTAAGCATCAAACCATATTTGAGACTAGTGGAAGGATCGAATCTTCAAAACAAATGGATGTTGTGTGTTTGCAAAATTGTGTTTCTATTACTGACTCCAACATCTCAAATTCACGATTTGAAAAGTTATTCGATTGGGCATGGAGTCAGGTTAAACCTAATGGTTTATTGGTCATATTGGATGATCTAGAAAAAACTACTTCTATAGATATGCAAGTATACGATCAATTCCTCTCTAAGTATGGTCAAGCGGATTTCTATTCATCCATTGTGGCATCGAAAATTCAACCCGATATCGAAATTAGTCATTATTCAACCATACAAGAAAGAAATTTAGTCGAGGAAAAACAAAATAAAACTAACGTGTTTAGAGTGATTCGGAAATAAATCTAAGTCCAGATATATAAATAAAAAGCATAGGCAAAAATTAAAACGCAAATTATTAATATAAGTAGGTTCACAAGGAACAATTTTACAATATTATTTTCTGATGACTTGCTACTGCTAATTTTCGTTAAATAATGTAACACCATGTTGCCGCTTACAATGGCTGGCACTATTGCTAAGCCTGCCAATACAATCCAGCCAAATGTGTAGTAAGGCATTTTTGAAAGCTGTATGAATATTTCGCTAATCGATTCCATCGTCTATTAATTATGTAAGTTTCATTTTCGGTGTATTAAAAAATGTCACTTCATAGCTAAATTTTACTCTTCAGTCGGGTGACGGCCACGCTTCTCCGGTATTCACTAATCCCTGCGGTATACTCAAAAACATATCTGCAAATGCTCGGAGGCATATATGGGTATTAGTAAATTTAAAGATAAAGTTTCTTCGCCGGCAACTATACTGGGCAAAGATTTCACTATTTCTGGAAATATTCAAGGTTCTGGATCTATTATCATCAGTGGTCAAGTCAAGGGTGATGGGGAAATTGAGGGCATGGTTGAATTGGCTTCCACGGCAGTATGGGAAGGCAATATTCACACCGATGATGTGATTATCGGAGGCACTGTGAAAGGCGATGTTTTTGCCAGAGGCAAGCTAGAAATTACAGGAAGTGCTAGAATATTTGGAAATGTTAGTGGCACCAGTGTTTCAGTGGCGCAGGGTGCAATGATTGATGGGACCATGAAAATCCATGATGGAAAGCTCCCAACAGGAAATGTTTTAGAAGAATCTGATAACAAAAACAGTGCGGATATTGTATCTGAGCCATTACCGGAGGCTTCTTCATACTAGTATTATTGTTGCGCAACGCATCTGTGCGTTGCGCAAACTCTTTCTTGCCTCTCTAACGGTATTTTTAGTTTCATATTTATCAATTAGCGCAGTGCACGCTAATGCTGATGATTTTTGGTCTCAACAAAGAACAGACTTTAAAAATGCGAGAAAGGCGTTGCATAAAGGTCAGCGCTCAAAATATCAATCATATCTCCCACAACTTGAAGCATATCCTCTATATCAATATTTAATTTATGACAAACTCATACTAAGAATATCCAAATCTAATAATGAAGAAATACGTTCATTTATAAACACATTTGATGATGGGCCTCTTGCCACTCGACTACGATTAAATTGGTTAAACCAACTTCAAAAAAGAAGTGATTGGGAAAGTTTTCTCGAGTTTTACCAAGACGATGAATCGTTGCAGTATCGGTGTTATTTTTTGCGCGCTAAAATTAAACAGGAAGATATTGAGCCTTATTTAGATGATGTTAGAGAAATTTGGCTATCTGGAAAATCGCAACCAAAACAATGTGATCCTCTGTTCAAATGGTTTGAGGCTGAAGGCTACTTGACTCGAGAATTAATTTGGGAGCGTATGGCATTAGCTATGCAAGCCAAACAAATTAGTTTGGCCAAGTATCTAGCCAAAAAATTGCCAGCTGAAGATCAGGCCCATGCAAAGTTATGGTTTGCAACTCATTCAAATCCACAAAAGAATTTGCTCTCAGGCGCGGTCGCTGAAGATGTGCGTATTAATCGACAAATTGTCCGTCACGGTGTATCGAGACTTGCGCGTAGAGACCTCACAGCAGCTCACGACACTTGGCTTGCTATACAAGAGAATTATGCCTTTGGTTCTGATTTGCATGATGCAATAGAACGTGATTTGGCGTTGCGCGCAGCCTACCGGCATGATGAACGTGCTACCACTTGGATGTATCAGTTGCCTAAAGATGTAGTTGATGCATCTACTGGAATGTGGCGGGCGCGTTCAGCAATTAGAACGCAGGATTGGGAATTGGTATTGCGTGGCATAGCGATGCTAGAGGATGAAGAAAAATCAGAACCGCAATGGCAATACTGGAAAGCTCGCGCCATGACTGAAAAAGGATTGAGCTCAGATGCCATACAAATTTATCGCGCTATAGCTAAAGACAGAAGCTACTATGGTTTTCTAGCTGCTGACAAACTGGATTTGCCATATAACATCAATCACAAACCTGTTTATTTCTCACAACAAGAAATTGAAGAAGTTGAAAGTATTCCGGCAATACTTCGTGCACGTGAATTATTGTTTGTTAACCAATTAAGTGCGGCAAGAAGGGAATGGAACTACGCGTCAAAACACTTTTCACAAAAACAATTTCAAATCGCAGCATACTTGGCCCATCAGTGGCAATGGCATGACTACGCCATTCGAACGATTGCCAAAGCAAATTATTATGATGATCTCGACATAAGATTTCCCATGCCATTTGATGGCATTGTGCAAAAGTATTCCTCACGAAAGAAACTAGAACCTGCATTTGTGTATGGAATTATTCGTCGCGAAAGTGCCTTTAATCCTCAGGCACGTTCTCCTGTTGGAGCAAGAGGGCTTATGCAGCTCATGCCAGCAACAGCCAAAGAAGTTTCACGACAATTAAATTTAAAAGTACCTTCTAAGTATGATCTGTATTCACCTTCCTATAATGTTAATTTAGGAAGTACATATATAAGTAGTATGTTAAAAAGATTTGATGGTCATCGTGCGTTAGCGTCTGCGGCCTATAATGCAGGACCACATCGTGTACGTGCATGGTTACCTGAAGACAATGAGTTACCTGCCGATATTTGGGTTGATACAATTCCATTTACAGAAACAAGAGAGTATGTGCGAGCAATTTTGGCGTATACCGCTTTGTTCGAATGGAAGCTATCGCAAACGCCAACCCGTATCAGTGAACACCTTTCTCCTGTTTCACCGAAACCCACTGGATAAATTTCTAAAGATAAGTTTTTGTCTCGTGGTGAATTTTTTCTAGTTCACATTTTTCCACTTTCCTGAGCATGACCAACGGCCGTTTAAAACGGATCAATGGTACGAGTTACATTATCAAATTAGTCCCTACCTAATTATCATATGACTCTAGTATTTTGATTTTATAAGGCTTTTATTCTTTAACGAATCTGAGAGGGTATTCAGCGACTAAAGATTATTTACTGCGCTAAGTATTGAAATGGAAATAAATACTTAAACGCAGTTACAAGTCATTTTTCAATTGGAGTTGGAACAATGAAAGGCATTCTGCAATGTGCTGTCGTATTGGCAGTTATCTTATTTGGTTTAAGCGCTTGTGGCGGTGAATCTTCCGGCGAAAGTACAGGGGAGATGACCGATGCGTTTAGTTGCGCAAATTTTACAAATCTTTCCGCGCAAGCTGCAGCTGGTTGCTCAATCTATATTGATCCTGTATATGCTTGTGATAGTTGTCACGGCAGATTTGGTGAAGGTACATCCGCAGGTGGGCCAGTCGATAACACCAATGATTGCCTAAGTTGTGTAGACCATACACAACTCACCAATTACAACGAGTTGTTAATGCCATCTGCTGGTGGTGGCTACGATCCTACAACTTGTATTGGTCAATGTGCTAGTGATGTATCGCAATATATTATTGAAGGATTTGTTCAAGGTAAGGTGAAACCTGGTGCTAACAATGCTCCTGGCATTATCGTTAACCCGACTTCAGGGCTGCAAACCACAGAAGCAGGTGCAATGGCAACCTTTACTGTAGGATTAAATTCTGTCCCAACCGATGATGTAACGATTAACGTAATGAGTGATAACGTTAACGAAGGAACTATTGTTGGAGCAGATTCACATACATTTAATGCAGGTAACTGGACGCAGGCCTATACTGTTATGGTTGCCGGAGTAAATGATGTTGTCGTAGATGCCTTACTAGATACTCCATATAATGTAGTTGTAACTGCAGTAAGTGCTGATCCAAATTACGCAGCCATTGATCCAGCTGATGTTTCATTGGTGAACACAGATGATGAGGTCGCGGGTCAAGGAACGATTACTGTGAATCCAACTGTTGGATTGGTTACCAGTGAGGATGGCGACACTGCTACATTTGATATTTCTATTGCAACTGCACCTACTGCGCCAGTTACCATTGGTCTGTCCAGTAATAACACTGCAGAGGGCATAGTAAATCCTGCATCAATTGTTATTGATCAAAACAATTTCATGAATGCACAAACCGTAACGGTTACTGGTGTGGATGATGCAGCAGCTCCAATGGTTGATGGGCCAGTAGCTTATTCAATCGTAACAGCAGCTGCAGTAAGTACAGATCGAACCTATGGTGGTGTAAATCCATCTGATGTTTCAGTCACCAATAATGACAATGATGTTCAACCTGTTATAGCCACTTTTACGGCAGCACCGGCATCCAATGCAGCTAACCCAATTGCTTATGATGGTACGGTTACTTTAACCTGGGCTTCGGATGGTGACACCTGTACTGCAGGTGGTGCAAATGCTAATGGTCAGTGGAGTGGGGAAAGATTGGCTACAGGTAACATGGCATTAAATAACTTAACTCAGTCAGGTGTGAATACCTTCAGCTTAGTATGTACTAAGGGCGGTATTAATTCTGAAGTCGCCTCAGTTGATGTGACTGTAGATGCAGCGCCAGGTGCGCCTGTTGTAAATTTAAGTGCTAATCCAGTTATGAATGTTCCGTATAACGATTCTACAGTTTTAACTTGGAGTTCAACTGGCGCGGTAGGAACTTGTACTGCTTCAGGTGGCTGGACCGGTGCGAAAGCATTATCTGGTATGGAAACTATTAATAATTTATTGGCCGATACAACCTTTAACTTAAGTTGTGTAAACTCTATTAATTTAGCAACAAATGTTAGCGTAAATGTTACGGTAGTTGTTCCTAATCCATCATTAACCTTTACAGTTAACAATGCAGCAAATGCAACTATTATTAAAGGTGATTCGGTTACCTTGGCATGGAACCCAACGGATCTTGCTTCTTGTACAGCATCTTCGGTGCCCGCTAATGCGGCATGGACCGGTGCGAAAGATGTAGCACAAGCAAGTTATAGTGAGGTTATTGCTAATATTCAGGCAAGTACAACCTTTACTCTAAGTTGTATTGGTATAGAGGGATCAAATCTGGTGCAGTCTGTAACGGTTACTGCAAATCCTGACCCAGAACTTGCCTTAGGTAAAACTGAATATGATTTGCAATGCGCATTCTGTCATGGTGCGGCAGGTGAAGGCTCATTGATTTATGCCTTCCCAATAGGGCCGAACATGTGTACGAATAACACAGTACCAGTGCCACCAAATCAAGAAGTATGCGGCGATCAAGCAACTTTGGAAAATTATTTGACACTTTATATGCCTACTCCAGTAGCATCTACCTGTGAAGGAGATTGTGCTCGACAAGTTGCGAAATATATATTGAATAACTTTTTAACGGATTAATTTGTAGATTCTTTGCTATCAACTGCGTTGTTAATGTGGCGCAGTTGATGAATTAATAGATTGTTGGCCAACTCCAACAATTATGATGCAGCACTGCCTAAATCTATCTGCTATTTCAAGCAAGGGCACTTGTTAGCAGGATTCAACTAATTTTCAAGTGTATTGATTTAACGAATGGATGATATTTTCATCAACCCAATTTATATTGAATAGACTATTCAAAAATCCGCAGTGTCCGCCGTTTTCATTAATGTGAATATCTAGCTGTTTGGATGCATGTAACTTTTTGTAGTCTTGGTAAGGAATGACCGGGTCATCTTTTGCTATATAAACATCACTCTGGACTTTTAAACTCGATAATCGATCCCCAATGATCGAATACCCGTGTAAATAATCTTTTAGACAATTAAATTCTGTATATTGAAGCAGTAAATGTTCAGTCATTCCTGTTAGTGAGGTTTGATGATTTATTTTATTTAAATCTAACGCTCCAGGGAAATGTGTATGCTTTTTGTAGAGCATTTGCTTCCAACGTTGTAAATAATAGCGGGTATAAATCTTATGCATGGATTCGGTTTCATTTAATGCTTGTTCAGGATCCATGACTGGACTAATGGAATAAATTTTCTTGATCTTTAATCCAAAATCATCCGCATCTGCTCCAATTCGTAGCGCAAAATTACCTCCTAAAGAAAAGCCAATTAAATACAATGCTGAATGCTTTACGACTTGCTGAATGTATTGCACAGCTTCGCAGACCTCCTTAAGTCTGCAAGAATGAAACAGCTCTTTATTTAAATGTTGTGTGTTTCCGTGATCCCGAAAATTTAATCGAAAAACAGTAAAGCTCTGTGCGTACAGCAGTGATGCTAAAGGTAAGAGATAAAGAGAATCTGCGCAACCCAACCAACCATGCAGCAAGAAAACTAAAGGTTTTTCGTCAGTTTGCCCTGTCGATAGGAATCCTTGCAAGCGTACATTATCGCTAAGCTCTAAAATTATGGATTCACTGTTGCTGTGTAAGTTTTTACTTACGCTTAGTGCATATCGTTTGCGAACGTAAGATGCAGCCGCAATGGTATTTATATGACCATTATTCAATGGCCAGCTAGGATGGTAGCTCGACAAACTAAATTGAATTTAAGAGTTTAAGCCGCAGACTTTTCAAGTGCTTGTTCGATGTCCTCTAAAATATCATCAATATGTTCTATGCCGATGGATAGTCGCACTAAATCTTCACTCACACCTGCTGTAGCTTGCTCTTCTTTTGATAACTGTCGATGTGTAGTGGTAGCTGGATGGCATGCTAACGATTTTGCATCACCAATATTCACCAGTCTCACTATAAGTTGTAGTGCGTCAATAAATTTAGTCCCCGCCTCAATGCCGCCTTTTATTCCAAAACTTAAAATTCCAGAAGCTTTGCCATTAAAATATTTTTGTACCAAGGCATGGTCTTCATGTGTAGGCAAACCTGCGTAATTTACCCAAGTTATATTTTTATGTTTTTCTAAGTATTGAGCGACAGCTAAAGTATTTTCACAATGACGATCCATACGTACCGGTAAACTCTCGATCCCTTGTAATACAAGAAAGCTATTGAATGGAGATATTGCCGAGCCCATATTGCGTAGTGGTACTACTCGTACTCGGCCTATGTAAGCCGCTGCTCCCAACGCTTCGGTATAAACCACACCATGATAGGATGGATCTGGTTCATTTAGCATCGGAAAACGTTTTTTGTGTTTTTCCCATGGGAATTTTCCCGAATCAACCACAACCCCACCAATAGTGGTTCCATGTCCACCCATGTACTTTGTTAATGAATGCACAACAATATCTGCGCCATGTTCAAATGGACGGCATAAATAGGGGGTAGGTACTGTGTTATCAACAATTACAGGAACCCCTTTTGCGTGTGCAACGTCTACTGTTTTTTCAAGGTCAATCACATTACCTGCGGGGTTTCCTAAAGATTCACAAACTATTGCCTTTGTTTTATCGTCTATTGCAGCCGCCATGGCATCCATGTCACGGTAATCTATAAAACGAACTTCGATACCAAGTTTCGGTAGTGTGTGTGCAAATAAATTATACGTTCCACCATAAAGTGTAGCGACCGAAACAATGTTGTCGCCTTGCTCTGCAATGGCAAAAATGGCATATGAAATTGCGGCCATACCCGAAGACAGTGCCAGTGACCCTACACCACCTTCCATAGCTGCAATACGTTGTTCTAGAACAGCCGTTGTTGGGTTCATGATGCGCGTGTAAATATTACCTTCAACTTTTAAGTCAAATAAATCGGCACCGTGTTGAGTGTCATCAAAGGCGTATGAAGTTGTTTGATATATAGGAACGGCTACCGCTTTTGTGGTTGGATCAGGTTCATATCCACTGTGTATGGCAAGTGTTTCTATTTTCATAATGTGTACCCCCTGTTTGCGTTGGAGCAATGTTGTACCATGGCAGCTGATACTATTGGCTTAGCACAGAAATAAATTTGTTGATTGGTTAGCAGAGAAAACTGCAAATCAGATTTATAGATCATCACACCGTCTCCAGCTTCATGTTAAATTTACGCTGACACGACCCTGAAGCATTAGGACGGTCATCGCTTTAGCAGTATTTCTGAGTCGCTCTGCAAGTTGTTGAATTAAATCAGCGACAATGAGCACTATAAATGCTAAGAAGAATTGTTCAGGATGTCAATATACAACTGCACAAAAATGAGATGTTTGGTTAATTTCTAAGGTTCCAGGTAATTTGGTTGTTGTGATTAATAATTTTATGCTGCATCAGCCATGCTTGTACATCTTCAGCATCTTTGTCAAACCATGCGCTACAGCTACCAAGTCTAAAGCTATATCCCCAGCGATCCATATCTTGCATGATTAGTTGGCTCGAATAGCCATCGATATGTTCGGCGAGTAACACTTGCAAATAGCAAGTAGCGTTTTCTTCTTCTACTCCACCTGCTGCATCAATCGCTTTACAAGTTCGATGATGTGCAGGCATACACACATAGTGACAGGCCTCATGTAGCACGGAATGAAGAGGAGTTTTTGTTTGAGCAAACAATGTGTTTTGTTTGCGTCCGGCCTCTGGTGTGCCCCAATAACTATACGGAATTTCGTTCTCTATATTAACAAGCTGTAAGCTGAGGCCGTAATGGCTAAGAATGTTTTGAACGGATGTTTTTAAGAGTGGTTCTAAATATTGCATTTAGTTTGAGGAATTTTGCTTTTCTTCCCATTCCTCAACAGTGAACGCCTTGATACTAAGTGCATGCAATTCACCACTGGCAATTTGATCTTTAATCGTGGCATAGACTAACTGGTGTTCTTTAACCATGGTTAGGCCATCAAATGCATCACTAATCACGGTCGCTTCATATTTTCCTTCAGCGCCTGTCACCATCGCTTGTGACCCCGGAATGCCGGCTTCAATAAGTTTTTGAATATCGTCTGTTGTCATAATGAATCTAATAGTATCGAAAAGCGGAATAAAAATATAATCCAAAGGTGCTAAAGTAAATCTGTATCAACTAATTTGAGTAAGTCATTTCCAATAATCTCTTTTCTCCAATCATGTAAAAAATTTAATTTACGATTCCCGCGCACTAATTTTTCCAGCGAACTTCGTGTAGCTAATAAACTTGCAGATATATTTAAATTTTCTGCATGCTCACGGACAATTGCTTGAGCAAGTTTCAACAATTTTCGCTGATCACGAGTTAAGGCTTGCGTTATATTTTCATTTGGCCAGTGTGCTTCTGGCATCGCATTAGCGTTTTCAATGCTCTCGAGTAAGTGATTTGCATGGGTAAAAGACTCTTCAGTTAGTCCTTCGATACTTGTGAGTTCCCCCATTGTGGAAGGTTGTTCAACCGCTAGCAAATATAAATCTTTATCCCGCACAATCCAGCGTCTGGGTTTGTTTTCACGCATGGCGTACTCTTCGCGCCATTTTGCAAGCTCTCTTAGAAAATTTAGTTGTTGAGCGTTTAATTTTCCAACGCCTTTGACAATTTTCCATTGTTGGTCAGGCATGATCTCGTAGCGCTTATGAGAACAGATTCTCATAGATTCTTCGTGTACCCAGGAGCTACGGTTCATTTGATCCAAATGAGTATTCAATTGCTGATATACCTCGACAAGGTATTTCACATCATCTAATGCATAATGAATTTCATCGCTGCTTAAAGGTCTTCGATCCCAATTGGTGCGAGATAAGGATTTATCTAGCGTAACATCACAAATTTCTTTTACGGCTTGCGCATAACTGATTTGATCTCCATACCCAAGTGCACTGGCTGCTATCTGAGTATCAAATATGGGTGCGGGAACTTGGCCATACAAATTATAAAATACTTCTAAATCTTGGCTTGCGGCATGAAATACTTTAGTGACGTTGGATGAATATAGAATTAATTTTAATGCTTCTAAATTTTCTATTGAGAAAGGGTCTATGCATGCAATATGGTCTACTGTCGCTATTTGAATTAAACAGAGTTTGGGGTAATAAGTTCGTTCGCGAATAAATTCGGTATCAATCGTCAACCATGTGTAATTGCTGATATCTTTACAAAATGAATCGAAATTTTCCTGTGATTGTATGTATTCCATACTTCTATTCTAAGGCTTTCTTGCATGTGTAAACATATACGATTTTTATTTATTGTAATTTTTTTTATACCCGGTGCTGGTTGGGCGCAAGATTGGAAGTCTCCTTACTATATAGATCATCCTTTAGTCGGCAAAATTTGGGATACAGGAAAAAACCAGTGGTTATCAGTTGAAAGATTAAAAAAAGAAATCATTCAATATGACTACATTTTATTAGGTGAAGTGCATAACAATGCTGATCATCATCAACTACAAGCTAATTTATTAAAAACGATTGCACAATCCAAAAAGCAGCCTGTAGTGGTAATGGAAATGTTGGAGAAGCAGACGTGGGAAGGACAGCCACAAACATGGAATGATGTGGATAAATTAAAACAGCAATCGAGTGCGATAAATGAGCGTTGGCCCTGGGATTTGTATGCACCAATTTTGGAAGTAATTGTAGAGCATAATTTAGAGTTAATGGCTGGAAATATTGATAGTAAAGCACTGCATGAGTGGTCTAATAAAATAGGGCCACTTAATCCAGAAGAAGTGCTTACAAATTATTGGATCAGTAAAATTAACTTTGCAAAATTAAAATCCAATATCGTCGATTCGCACTGTGGCTATGCGAATAAGAATTTTGTTCAATTTATGGCGCGCGCGCAGTTACAACGTGATTTTGTAATAACTTCAACATTAGTTGAGAACAAGAAACCTGTGGTGTTAATTGCTGGAAGCGGCCATGTACGAAATGATTATGCAATTCCCATGCAGTTAGTGAATAAGTTTAAGCAATATTCATATATATCGATTGCATTTATTTCGGTGCAACCCGATTTGAATGAGCCGCAAGACTATATGGATGAATCAGGCAGCACATTTGATGTTTTATATTTTACACCTAGTCATACTAATCAAGACCCCTGTGTGCAATTTAGTAAGCAATTACAAAAAATGCGTCAAAAATAATCAACGTCTATTAAATAAATTACAATGTTTGCAGAATTTATCTGTCAGACGTCTATAATGATGCTTGTATCATTTAGTTCATATAGTTTGTGGGTTTAAAATGCTGGCTGGACCTGATGCTAATTTAAAAACTAGAATAAAAAGTCTTCGTGATCATCTTTCAAGCGAAAATCCCTTGCTTGTCTCTGTGGTCGATCACTTTTGTGAACTGGATAAAATTGCCTACAAATTAGGTATTTTGTCTAATAAGCAATCCTTTACTACTGACATTTCCTGGTGGCCATTAATTTCAGTGTTGGGTACGTTTTCGGCAGGCAAATCTACTTTTATTAATCATTATGTACAAACCGATTTGCAAAAAACTGGCAATCAAGCGGTTGACGATAAATTTACCGTAATATGTTTCAGCAGTGATGAAAAAGTGCGCGTGTTGCCTGGTTTAGCGCTTGATGCAGATCCTCGATTTCCTTTTTATAAGATTAGTCAAGAAATTGAAAAAGTTGCCCAAGGGGAAGGTTCAAGAATTGACACCTACTTGCAATTAAAAACCTGCCCCACCGATTTAATTAAAGGCAAAATTTTTATCGATTCGCCAGGTTTTGATGCCGATGCGCAACGGACCTCTATCTTACGTATTACCGATCACATTATAAATTTATCAGATTTGGTGTTAGTGATATTTGATGCAAGACACCCAGAACCTGGAGCAATGCGAGATACATTAGATCATTTGGTTGCGGGGACAGTGCGACGCAATGATTCGAATAAAGTGTTGTTTATTCTTAATCAAATAGACACAACGGCATCGGAAGATAATGCAGAGGACGTGGTGGCTGCCTGGCAGCGTGCGATTGCACAAGCAGGACTTGTCAGCGGGCGTTTTTATTCAATTTACAATGAAAATGCTGCGGTTCCCATTGAAGATGCATCATTGCGTGAACGATATCAGCGCAAACGAGATGTAGATTTGCAAGAAATCTATCAACGTATTTCTGAAGTGAGTGTAGAGCGAATTTATCGCATTGTTGGTTCTTTAGAGCATACGGCGAATCAAATCGAAAAATCATTTGTGCCTAAAATTCAAAAAGCTGTGCGAATTTGGGCCAAGCGAGTGTTAGTCGTTGATGCGGTAATTTTTATTCCAATTTTTATTGCTTTTGTAGTGTATCTACTGAAGCACTATGGAACTGCAGGGGAATACAATGCCGGTGATCAATATGGGTTACTTTTTCTATTTGTGCTTTTGGCTATTTTGTTAATTGCTATTCACTTTTTTGTGCGAAAATTTATTGCAAGATGGATGGCATCAACGTTAGAAGAAGGAATTACGGATCAATATGTACGTTCTGGGTTTTTACACAACACTCGATGGTGGCGATCATTAGCACGTCCATTTATCGTCGGTTGGAACAGGTCAGCACGAGAAAAATTATTAGATATAAAAAATCGTGCAAATGTTTTTATCCAAAAACTAAATGATGAATATACCAATCCGTCTGGCCAACATAAGGGCGATGTGTAGAACACACAAGTGTCGCGAAAGACAGGATGTCGGCAGCGCCGCGCGAATAAGATTTCCATCATGGACGACCTACACGGAAGTAGGAAGTGCAGATTACGACCCAAATCGGACATTAATATACGACACGTAATCAATTAAAAATATGTTGGAACTTTATGCAATTCCCAAATGATGCAGTTGGCGATGCGTTAAGACGAATAGAAGCAGGAGGAATGGACTTTAATATCAAACATATTATCGATTTTAATATTGATCTGAATCATTGGCCGCCCAATCCAGAGTTACTAAATAAACTTACTGCTAGGTACAAAGAAATCAAAGTAATAGAACCTGATAAAGAGTTTGATGGTTATATACAATTTCAAATAAACGATTTAATTACATATGAATTAGTAATCAAAATACAAAATGAAGCATCTAAAATTGCTGCTCCGTATGGTGGAATTTGTGAAACATGGGGAGTATGGTCAGGTACTTAGTATTAATAATAATGTCCGCTATTGGCCGTAAGTGGACGTTTTAAGAATTACTGATTTTAATCTGATACAACATCCCTGTTGTAGCTCTTATTCGCACGGTTGCTCCCGACTTCCTGTCTCCCGCGACACTTGTGTATCCATGCACATTGTCCCTAGGCTCAAGCACGTAAGCGGACTTTAAGATTTTCTAACTTTAATTTACTAATAATTAATACATCACACTTGATCGTCGTACGGCGCGTAAAACGATAAATATCCACGGCCAAACGATTACACTGGTCACCACGGGTGCCCAATACGACCAGGATTTAGGGTCTTCTCCCAGTATGCCCAAAATCCATAACGAAACACTCATGTAGGGTAATAAGATCATGCCGACAAACATAGATTGTTGGTGTAAAGGGTAATTGCGAATACGTTGATGAAAGCGAATGGCAATGTAGGCTGTAATAGCAAAACCTAACGCGTGTTGTCCTAATAATGCACCTTGAATCACATCGACAAACAATCCCACCACCCAAGCTGTTCCAACACCCACTTTTTTAGGGAAAGCGATGCTCCAGTAAATGATGGCAAGCGCTAGCCATTCAGGTCGATAAGGACGTGCCCATTCTGGTAAGGGCATCAACATCAAAATTGCAGCCACAATAAAGGTGACGACGATGACAAAAAAGTTGGAGGGTGATGTCATGGTTTGGTTTTTTTAATTATTTTCAGCCGTAAAATTGGTTTCCAATCCATGCGGCCAAATTAATAACACTTCACGAATCGTATTGAGTTCAACCAGCGGTTTGGCTTCTACTTTTACAAAGGGTTCGCCCGACACTTGTTGAATGCTGGTGATTTCAGCCACAGGATAGTCCGATGGGTAACGTTCATCTAAACCTGAGGTAATAACTAAATCACCAATTTTAATATCTGCGGTACTGGTTAAATGCAGAAGCTCCAAACTTTGAATATTTCCAGTACCTACAATTAAGCTTCGTTGGCCACTTCTTGCGACGACACCTAGTAATGCATGATTCGGGTCCGATATTAAAATGGCTACCGAGTTAAAAGGACCGGCTTTATCAATTTGCCCAATAATACCTTTTGCGCCCAACAAGGGTTGCCCGACAAAAACACCATCACGTGTACCTTTGTTAATAACTATGCGTTGACGATAGGGATCTAAATCTACTGATAATAATTCGGCGATGAGTAAACGTTCTTCTTTAAAATATTTTGCTGAAGAAAGTAAATTTCGTAATCGTTCGTTTTCTTGCTCCAATGTGGCAAGTTTTTGTAGTTGTAATTCAAGACGAATTTGTTCTGCGCGCAGGCTTGCATTGTTGCTTAATAGTTTATTACGTTCGGAAAAAGATTCTGCACTCCAGTCGTAAATTTTAAAGGGGAGGCCAGCTAAGTATTCAAGCGGATACATGACTACGCTGAGTGTCGAGCGCAGGGTACGCAAATGATTAAAGTGATGGTCGACCGTCATCATGACGACTGACACGATGATCAGTGTTATTAACTTTGTTGTTACGGATGGGCCAACTGCAAATAGCGGTTTTATAGCAACATCTCCAATGTGAACATCACATAACTTAGTTGGTTAATGATAACGAATCCGCCATCGAGCGTCAGCGTTTGAGTAGATTTTTTAATATAGACTTTATGTGTCGCGGCTGAGTAATTCGCTACCCATTTCTTCTAGCAGTTCTAGAACACGCCCACCGCCACGTGCTACCGAGGTGAGGGGATCGTCGGCAATCACAACCGGAATACCCGTTTCTTCCATAATTAAGCGATCCAAATCACGTAGTAGTGCACCACCACCGGTAAGCACAATTCCGCGCTCTGCAACATCGGCCCCTAATTCAGGCGGTGTTTGTTCTAATGCCGTTTTCACAGCACTAATAATTCCATATAGAGGCTCTTGTAGAGCTTCTAAAATCTCATTGCTATTTAAAGAAAAGCTTTTCGGTACGCCTTCTGAAAGATTACGACCTTTAACTTCCATTTCTAACATTTCTTTGCCGGGATAGGCGCTTCCAATATCATGTTTAATGCGTTCTGCTGTTGATTCACCGACCAACACCCCATAGTTTCTGCGAATATAGTTAATGATGGCTTCATCAAATTTATCACCACCGATGCGTACGGATGATGAGTACACAATTCCGTTTAGGGATAACACCGCAACTTCAGATGTACCACCGCCAATATCGAGCACCATCGAACCTCTGGCTTCTTCGATAGGAAGACCGGCGCCAATGGCAGCAGCAATGGGTTCTTCAATCAAATAGGTTTTACGTGCCCCTGCACCTAGTGCCGATTCTCGAATGGCTCGGCGTTCAACCTGGGTTGCACCACAGGGTACACACACCAGCACTCGAGGGCTGGGACGGAAGATGCGATGTTCGTGCACCTTACGTATAAAGTGTTGCAGCATTTTTTCGGTAAATGTGAAATCCGCAATTACGCCGTCTTTCAAAGGTCGAATCGCATCAATATTGTGGGGTGTACGCCCCAGCATGCCTTTGGCACCTGCTCCAACGGCTTCAATGGTACGTTGGCCTCCATCAGGATTATTGCGGATAGCAACAACGGACGGCTCATTGAGAACGATGCCCTTGTCGCGCATATAAATCAGAGTATTGGCTGTGCCCAAGTCAATGGAGAGATCGTTGGAGAATAGTCCGAGGACACGCTTGAACATAACGTACTAATTTATGGTAATTATTTTGCGGGTTTGCGTACTCTATCAGCGGCAAAAATTTTGGGCAAGGCATTAAGTATGGTAGTTTGTGCCGTTCATAAACAAACCCTGGGTGTAAGCTTTCTTGCGACTACGCCAAGTTATCAACCATCATTCTCAAAAATACGATGTCGCTATCAAAAGAAGAAGTGTTAAAAATTGCAAATTTAGCACGCTTAAAAATTAAAGAAGAGGAGTTAGATCAGTATGCGCTGGATCTTTCCAATATTATTTCTTTAGTTGAACAAATGAATAAAGTGAACACACAAAGTATTCAACCTATGGCGCATCCACAAGACGTTACACAGCGTTTACGCGAAGACATTGTAAAAGAAGAAAATCAACGCGATAAGTTTCAGACCATTGCGCCAAAAGCTGAGAACGGTTTGTATCTTGTGCCTAAAGTGATTGAGTAAATTATTTTCTCAATTTAGTTTTTTAATTTTCTATGCACGAACTTTCTGTTTCACAAATCGCTAAAGGTTTGCAATCAGGCGAATTCTCAAGTGTTGAGATTACAAAATACTTAGTTGATCGCATGCAGGCGCATCAAGATTTGAATGCGTTTATTACAGAACTTGGCGAACGTGCGATTTTACAAGCGAATCATGCAGATGAATTAATAAAAGAGAATAAGCACGGACCTTTAACGGGAATTCCGATTGCACATAAAGATATTTTTTGTATGTATGGCGTTAAAACAACTTGTGGTTCCAAAATGCTGGATAGTTTTTACGCTCCCTATGATTCAACCGTAGTGCATAAACTCAATGAAGCCGGATGTGTTGTGCTTGGTAGAACCAATATGGATGAATTTGCCATGGGCTCTTCTAATGAAACCAGTTTTTATGGTGCTGTCAAAAACCCATGGCATAAAGATTGTGTGCCAGGAGGTTCGTCTGGTGGTTCGGCCGCTGCCGTTGCAGCACGCATTGTGCCTATTGCAACAGGCACCGATACAGGCGGCTCCATTCGCCAACCAGCAGCGCTTTGTGGTGTTACTGGAATAAAACCTACCTATGGACGCGTTTCTCGTTACGGCATGATTGCCTATGCATCAAGTTTGGATCAGGGAGGGCCATTTGGTAAATCAGCTGAGGATTGTGCCTATATGTTGCAAGCCATGGCCGGTTTTGATGAAAAAGACTCCACCAGTTTAGATGAACCGATTCCAGACTATTTACAGTCTTTGAATAATTCTATCAAAGGAAAAGTTATTGGGATTCCAGATGAGTACTTCAGTGCTGGGTTAGGTCAAGGTGTAAAAGAAATTGTACAAGGTGCAATGGATTGGTTTGAACAACAAGGATGTGAAATTAAACAAATCAATTTACCGAATACAGAATTAGCAATACCGGCGTACTATGTCATTGCGCCTGCTGAATGTTCCTCGAATTTGGCACGATTTGATGGCGTGCGCTATGGCTATCGATGTGAAGAGCCCGCAGACTTACGTGATTTATACGACCGCAGTCGCAGTGAAGCCTTTGGTGATGAAGTGAAGCGCCGCATAATGATTGGGACCTATGCACTATCGGCTGGATACTATGATGCCTACTATTTAAAGGCGCAACAGATCCGGCGATTAATTAGTGACGATTTTCAAAAGGCCTTTGAACAGGTCGATGTTATTTTGGGCCCAACTACACCCGAGCCTGCTTTTAAAATTGGCGAAAAAACCAATGATCCAGTCACCATGTATTTATCCGACATTTATACGATTTCAATAAACTTAGCAGGTTTACCTGCGATTTCAGTTCCTTGTGGGCTGCAAGATGGATTGCCGGTTGGCATGCAACTGATTGGAAATTATTTTAGTGAAGGAACACTTTTGAATTTTGCCCATCAATATCAACTGGACACGGACTGGCATCAACAATGTCCAAAGGGGTTTGAGTAATGTCTTGGGAAGCCGTTATAGGACTTGAGATCCATGTGCAGTTGGCGACTCAAAGCAAAATTTTCTCGGGAGCATCCACAGCCTTTGGTGCCGATCCCAACACACAAGCCTGTGCAGTTGATCTTGGCTTGCCCGGCGTGTTGCCAGTGTTAAATCAACAAGCCGTGCACATGGCCGCCATGTTTGGATTAGCGGTCAATGCAACCGTGGCTGAACGTTCTGTGTTTGCACGTAAAAATTATTTCTATCCCGATTTACCTAAAGGATATCAAATTAGTCAATACGAATTACCCATTGTTGAACATGGAAAGTTAGAAATTGTATTGAATGATGGTGCACGAAAAACTATAGGTATTACACGTGCACACTTAGAAGAAGATGCCGGAAAGTCTTTACATGAAGAGTTTCCAGATTTCACTGGCATTGATTTAAATCGTGCTGGTACGCCTTTAATAGAAATCGTTTCTGAACCTGACATGCATACTGCTGAAGAAGCGGTAGCCTATATGAAAAAAATTCATTCAATTGTTCGATATTTGGAAATATCCGATGGCAACATGCAAGAGGGTTCGTTTCGTTGTGATGCCAATGTTTCTGTGCGACCAAAAGGCGAAGAAGAATTTGGTACGAGAACTGAAACTAAAAACTTAAATTCTTTTCGTTTTGTTGAGCGCGCCATCAATTTTGAAATTGAGCGACAAATTGATGTGCTCGAAGATGGCGGAACGGTTGTTCAGGAAACGCGTTTATATGATGCCAATAAAGATGAAACTCGATCCATGCGAACTAAAGAAGAAGCCAATGATTACCGCTATTTTCCAGATCCAGATTTACTTCCTGTAATTATTTCAAGTGATCAGCTCAAGGCCATTAAAGAAAGTCTTCCGGAATTACCCGCAGATAAAATTTCACGCTTTAAACAAGAATATAATTTAAGTGATTACGATGCCGAAAACTTAGTTATGCAAAAAGAAACAGCATTGTTTTATGAGGAAACGGTTAAACAGACGAATGCCAAAGCAAAACTTGTAGCGAACTGGATACTCGGTGAAGTTAGTGCTGCGCTACACCAACACGAAATGGAGATAGATTCCAGCCCAGTATCAGCAAACATGCTAGCCGAATTACTGAATCGAATTGAAGATAACACCATTTCCGGAAAAATTGCCAAAGAAGTATTTGCTGCAATGTGGACCGGCGAGGGAAATGTAGATGAAATCATTGAAGCCAAAGGCTTAAAACAAATTACAGATACGGATGCAATAGAGTCTTTAGTTGAACAAGTGATTAATGATAACCCGGGCCAGGTAGAACAATACAAAGCCGGTAAAGACAAGGTATTTGGATTCTTTGTTGGTCAAGTAATGAAACTTTCCAAAGGTAAAGCAAATCCACAGCAGGTAAATCAGTTACTTAAAGATAAGCTTCAGTAATCTAGCTGATCAGCTGAATTGGCTGTTTTGGCTCGAAAGCTGACTTGATGCCTATTTAATTGCATACATTAAAGCATCTAACATTGGTGTGATTACTGTGAGCGACTCTCAAAACTTATACAAACCCCCTAATGCAGATCTTGTTGATCGGAAGTCAGGTGTGCTTAAAAACGAAAAGAAAATTTTAAAAGATTTTTGTAATTTATTTGAAGGCGAAAATAAGTATATGGAGAAACGAAATCGACTCGCAAATGGATTATTATTATTCTCAGCGCTAAGTATTGTTGCTTTATTTATTATTGCCTATCAGCCGATAGAGCTAACACCAATACATTTAGTTGCAGCAGTGTTTGCTGGCTTGAGTTTAGGCTTAGGGATTTGGTTTTTTTCATTTATAAGTACATGGCCTGTGGTGAGAAGTTACATAGATAAAGAAAAAATCAGAAAACGTTATGAGGAATTAAATCGAGAATAGTTTATTTTCTTGTGTCATATATACCCTGTTTTAAGTCATCGCAAAATGCAATAGAGAAATCTTGCTCATCGCCCAGCACATAATTCATTTCGATCCCGGTGCTGATGCAAAACACATAAACAATCGCTTTAGGGTCTAATTTTCCTTCCGAATATCCATGGTTTCGTTGTGTTGAAAACTCAAAATCATCAACAGCATAACCATTTCTCTCAATGCAATTGACAACAGCAATTAAATGATTGTCTGTGAGTAATGTTCGATCAAATTCCATTATTTTTTTGGTAAAACAAAAAAGGCCTCGTAAATATTGCGAGGCCCAACCAATTATTTAATTTTTACATAACGAGTTGTATTTTGATTTGATGAAGGTATCAGTTTTTAGCTAAAAAAGAATTGATTGACTAATTTTCAATACGTTATTTTTTGATAACTACTTCATTAGAAAACCTGTAGTCACTCTGTCTAGATTAGCAAGATCTTTATGCGTATAAATTTCTCTAAAATTATTTTCTTTAAAAAACTTAAATACATCAGCAGCTTGATCATGTCCATGTTCAATACAGAGAAATCCATTTGAATTTAAGTGCAAAGGAGCATTTTGAATAATAATTTTAATGTCTTTTAACCCGTCGTCAGAACTGATTAATGCGGTTACAGGTTCATATTGTTTCACATAAAGATCTAAATGCTCATCGTTTTCCGCTACATATGGCGGGTTCGATACAATGACATCAAAATTTTCATTACTAATTTTTTCATACCAGTTGCTATTGATGAATTCAATTTCAACACCATGATTGTTGGCATTAGTTTTTGCTAGCTCGAGTGCAGCATCAGAAGTATCAGTGGCAGTAACGTTGCACTGATGACATTCTTTCGCAATGGTTATTGCAATTGCGCCAGAACCTGTACCTAACTCTAGAATATTTAGAGTTTTATCATCATGCAGTTCAATTAATACTTGTTCCACTAGTAACTCAGTTTCCGGTCTGGGAATTAGTACATGTTCGTTTACTTCAAATTCTCGTGACCAGAATTCTTTTGTACCTGTAATGTAAGCTATAGGTTCGCCTGCAATACGGCGTTCTAAAATAGAATCAAATTTAGAAATTTGAGATAGACCAAGTGTTACTTCTGGGTGGGAAAATAATTTTGATAATTCAATGTCACTGACATGGCAAACCAGAAGTTGTGCATCTAGTTTTGGTGTTTGACTAATTTGTTCAAGTTTTTTGCTGGCTTGTTCAATAGCATCTTGTCGCGTCATAGCACTGAAGTACATTTATTCATTCACGGAAGCTAATAAATCGGCTTGATGCTCGTTGCGAAGAGGCTGAACTACTTGATCAACATTGCCTTGCATCATTTCATCAAGCTTATACAAGGTTAAATTAATGCGGTGGTCTGTTACACGACCCTGTGGAAAATTATAGGTACGAATGCGTTCTGATCGATCACCACTACCCACTAAATTGCGTCGAGTTTCGGCTTGTTCATCAAATTGTTTTTGACGTTCTTGATCAAGCATGCGTGCACTCAATAGTGACATGGCACGGGCACGATTTTTATGTTGTGAACGTTCATCCTGGCATTCCACGACAATGCCCGAAGGTATATGGGTGATTCGAATCGCAGAATCTGTTTTATTTACATGCTGACCGCCAGCACCCGATGCGCGAAAAGTATCGATGCGCAAATCAGAAGCATCAATTTCAACTTCATCGATTTCATCAACTTCTGGCATGATGGCAACCGTGGCCGCCGAGGTATGTACTCGACCTTGAGATTCTGTTTCAGGGACTCGTTGTACACGATGAGCGCCCGATTCAAATTTTAAATTTGAATACACTTCATTCCCATTAATTTTAGCAATGATTTCTTTATAACCACCATGGTCACCTTCGTTCTGATTGATGATTTCTACTTTCCAACCTTTGTTTTCAGCATATCGTGAATACATTCTAAATAAATCACCTGCAAATATTGCAGCCTCATCTCCACCCGTGCCTGCACGAATTTCTAAATACACATTGCTTTCGTCATGCGGATCTTTAGGCAGCAGTAATGTTTGCAATTCTTGCTCAAGAGTACCTAAGTTTGTCTCTATTTCTTTTAACTCTTCCAGTGCTAACGTTTTAAGCTCTTCGTCGTTATCATCGGCCATCTCTTGTGCTGCATTTTTATCTTCAATAGCTTGTTGATAGGCATTGTATCGATTCACTACAGGTTCGAGCTGCGCATACTCTTTGGATAGCTTGGTAAATTCATTCTGATTATTGATTACGCCAGGATCAGCAAGTTCTGCTGCAATTTCCTCATGCCGCTCTTTAATTTTTTCTAATTTATTTAGAATTGAATCTTTCATTTTGAAAACAGTAAAAAATAGAATGATTACACTCAAAGTAAGAGTGCGATAAATAATAAGAAATTATTTTCAGCTAATGAAAAAATAAATAGACTATGCTTGAATGCTTTAGCATGGAAAAATTAATTGAATAACTGCTTTGATTAATCATTAGGAGTGATATTTAACAGTATTCTGGCGGCTTCGATCAACTCATTTTTACCTTGTTGACCAGCGATATTTAAAGCTTCGGTGGGGTCATGTGTTAATTTATTAGTTAAGGTAAATGCTAAATACTGTAATACATCTTCAATTGGTTTGCCTTGTTCTAGCATTTTTTGAGCTTTTTCCAATACTGCATCACGCTGAATCTCAGCTTTGCTGCGATAAGCACGAACGGTTTCTACGACCCCTAGGCCTCGCAACCATAGAGAAAATTGTTCAACTTCATGATTAATGATTTCTTCTGCTTGTTCAGCGGCTTCTTGGCGAGATTGTAAATTTCCCTCGATGACATTTTGTAAATCATCAATGGTATAAAGATATATATCAGATAGATTGGCCACTTCAGGCTCAATGTCTCTTGGTACTGCAAGATCCACCATAAAGATGGGTTTATGTTTTCGAAGTTTTAAAGCACGTTCAACTAATCCTTTGCCGATAATGGGCAAAGTGCTTGCAGTAGCAGTAATTACCATATCGGATTGAGGTAATGCCTCATTGACAAAGTTTAAACTTACTCCGTGTCCTGCTACACGATCCGCAATTCTCTGTGCACGTTCAACACTTCGATTGGCAACGATTATTTTGCCTATGTCTGAACTTTTTAAATGTTCTGCAGCTAGTTCAATGGTTTCTCCTGCACCTAAAAGTAACGCAGATTGATTGTTAAGGTCTCCAAATATTTTTTTAGATAAAGATACGGCAGCAGAAGCAACAGAGACTGGGTTAGAACCAATAGCGGTATTGGTGCGAACTTTTTTTGCAACACTAAATGCTGTTTGAAAAAGTTGATTTAAATTTCTGCCCAAGGTGCCAGCATCAGAAGCATCTTGATAGGCTGTTTTAATTTGTCCAAGAATTTGTGGTTCGCCTAGCACCATGGAGTCGAGTCCACAAGCCACACGAAAAATATGTCTTACAACAGATTCATCTAAATGATCATAAATATAGGGTTCTGTATCACTTGAATTTAAATTGTGAAAAGAAGTGAGCCAATTAAGAATTTCACCTTTGCCTTTGTCAGACTGTCCAACTTCGCAATAAAGCTCTGTACGATTGCAGGTAGAAATAATAGCGGCCTCATCTACTTCGGGCACGGTGATTAATTTTTTTAAGGCGTGGGCAAGATTTTGTTCATTAATCGCCACACGCTCGCGGACTTCAACAGGCGCTGTTGTGTGATTAATTCCAAGAGTGAGTAGTGCCATGGGAGCTATACGTAATTTGTCAAAAATATGATTAGATAGGTTTCACTAATTGGAGAATTTCTCTGACGATTGTAGGTCTAAGTTCCTGTATTTTTTGTCAAAATGCGTGTGAATTGCTCAGATAACTACAGTAATATTAGGTATAGTTTAATTCAGTAACCCTCATAACTCAGTAAATTGAAGATTAACGCCACATTTCTACGGATCCCATACCTTTTAGGGCCTATATTGGCTATTTCTGGCCTGATGAGCTGCGCTTCTTTGCAAATGGACGATGGCACAGAGCGCTTGGGGGATCCCAATCGGTCGTTAGAAATTAGGCAAACCAAGACGGAAAAATATGATGCCCAATCCGATCTCATGTATGAGGTACTGGTCGGCGAACTTTCGGGTCAATTTGGCGATGTGAATCAGGCACTTGAGCATTATGTGAATGCGGCGAATCTTTCAGGTGACCCTGCTATTGCAGAACGTGCCACACGCATTGCCATGTTCAGTAAAGATTGGGAAGCCGGTATTGAAGCGGCCACCAGATGGTCAGAATTGGCAGGAGAAAATATAGAGATCAGCCAAATTTTAGGGGTACTGGAATTACGTAGTGGTGATGTTGATGGCGCCGTACCGCATTTTGAAAAAATTATGCAGGCGGCCGAAGATTCTCCTGCAAAAGGATTCAGTATCATTGGTGCAGTGTTAGTTCGTGAGGCGGATTCTGAAGCATCCATTCAGTTACTCGAAACATTAGTCAATAAAAATTTCGAAAATCCTTATGGCCATTTAACTTTGGCTAGTGTTGCTTTTCAGGCGCAAGACTATCAACGCACAATTGATGAAGCAGAGCTTGCGATTGGATTCAAAGATGACTTAGTTGAAGCAAGAGCTATGCGTGCACAAGCGTTAATGAATCTTGGCGAAACTGATCAGGCATTGCAAGAAATGAAAGTAGTTGTGGAAGAACAGCCAGGAAATCGCGAAATGCGTATGGCGTATGCGCGTATGTTAATCACTGCGGAGCAATATAAAGAAGCCACTGCGGAATTCGAAATTTTATTAGCCGAAAATCCTAACGATAGTGAGCTCATTTATCGATTGGGACTATTACATTTGCAACAAGAAGAATTCGATAAGGCAAAAGTACAATTCAAACGTTTGGTTGACCGTAATCACCGAAGAGATGAAGGGCGTTATTACTTGGGAAGGGTTGAAGAAGAGCAAGGAAACTTAACAGGCGCTATTGCTGAATTGGAGCAAGTACAGCAAGGGCAGTATTATTTAGATGCTCAAGCTCGAATTGCTTCTATCTATGTTGATCTGGAAGGAATTGATAAAGCACAAAGGTATTTGAAGGAATTACGTGGCCAGCTAAGTATGCCGGAACAAATTATTGAGGTGTACTTAATTGAAGGACAATTGCTACATGATGAAAAATTATATGTAGCTGCAATGGATCTATATAGCGAAGGCTTGCAAGAGTTTCCTGGGCATAGTGATTTGTTATATGCGCGCGCGTTAATGGCAGAAGAAATCGATCGCATTGATTTACTGGAATTAGATTTGCGGGCCATTCTTTCAGAGGATCCAAATAATGCATCCGCCTTAAATGCATTAGGTTATACATTAGCAGATCATAATTACCGTTTAGAAGAAGCGTTGGGTTATATAGAAAAAGCACTGGAGTTTCGTCCTGATGATCCGGCTGTGATCGATAGTATGGGCTGGGTGCACTTTAGGTTAGGAAATTATGAAGAGGCTGAAACTTATTTGCGCAAAGCCTATACATTATTAAGTGATGCCGAAATTGCAGGCCATTTAGTTGAGTTATTATGGGCGAAAGGCGAGTATGAAGAAGCGCGCAACTTAATGAAACAGGAGTTAGAGCGAAATCCTGACGATAAATATCTTTTAGAACTTCAAGAAAAATTCCAACAGTAATTCGTTTACGTACAAATCAGTTATAGTAACTGCTAATGCGGCAGCTCGTATTCATATTTTTGTTTTTGTTCGTGTCTGCTTGTGCAACTGTGCAAGAGCCTACTGTTGAAGTGGGTACAACTGTTACAAATGAAGATGCATGGGATGTGCATCGCCAGCAACTAGAAGATTTAATAACTTGGAGCTTAAAAGGACGTGTTGCTGGCAAATCGAATGAAGAAGGTTTTCGTGCAGGCGTACATTGGCAACAACAACAACAAGATTTTGAAATTGAATTATTAGATCCTCTTGGCAGAAAAGTCGCGATAATTGATGGCGATGCCCAACAAGTTCAGCTCAATACTTCAAAAGGCGAACAGCTTGAAGCTCAAGATGCAGAAAGTTTAATGCAGGGCTTATTAGGTTATTCGCTTCCGGTGAATGGATTGCGGTATTGGTTACGAGGAATTCCTAACCCTGAATTAGTATATGCGTCTTTAGAGCTGGACGAGCAAGGTCGCTTAAAACAGCTAGATCAAGCGGGTTGGCTGATTGATTATCAACGCTATCATAATGGAGCACCATCATTGCCGGCATTTATTAAAGTATCCAATCCAACATTGCAGGCAAAAATTATTATCCATCGCTGGGAATTGCCCGAATAAAATATCAGTAACATTAGAATATTGAATCCACCCAATCCAGAATCTACTGTAAACACATGGCTGGCACCTGCAAAGATTAATTTATTTTTGCATATTCTTGGAAAACGCGAAGATGGTTATCACGAGCTACAGTCCGTAATTCAGTTTATAGATCTTTGTGATGAGCTTGTCTTTAAAACGCATGAAGGAAAATCTATTTCATGTGAGACTGCAGTTGATATTAATGAACAAGAAAATTTGGTGTTACTTGCTGCAAAATTACTACAAGATACAACCAATACTGATCAAGGTGCACATATTTTACTTGCTAAAATCATTCCGATGGGAGCCGGTTTGGGGGGCGGGAGTTCTAATGCAGCAACTACTCTATTGGCACTTAACCACCTATGGGGCTGTGGGCTATCCAACACAGAATTAATAGAACTGGCCATTCAGCTAGGGGCAGATGTTCCTGTATTTGTGCGGGGTCAAACATGCTGGGTAGAAGGTAAAGGTGATGTGCTATCACCGCTGGATGTTTTGGAGCATTGGTACCTAATTGTATTTCCGAACGTACGCATGAGTACTGCACACATGTTTACAAATCCTGATTTGACACGAAATTGCACGCCCATGAAAATACGTGACTTTTCTAAATTGAACGATTGGTATCTACATACACAAAATGTGTTCGAAACTATTGCGCGTAAGCATCCACAAATAGAACAAGCGTTTCAGTGGTTAAGTGAGTATACAAAGCCTCATTTAACTGGATCGGGGAGTGCGCTATTCGGGAAGTTTGCATCGCAAGCGGAAGCGGAAAATGTGGCTGCAAATTGTCCTAAAGAATTTACTGTTCATGTGACAAAATCCATGAATCGCTCGCCTATTTTTTCATTGAATGATGAGAATCAGGTATAGTTCACAGGCATTAAAATTGGGCCGTCGCCAAGTGGTAAGGCACCGGGTTTTGATCCCGGCATTCGCAGGTTCGAATCCTGCCGGCCCAGCCAAACTAAATATTTTATTAAGATTTTTTAAAATTTAAAGGCACTATAAACTTTTATGATTCGTCAAAGGACATTACCTCCCGACAGCAACATGATGGTGTTTTCTGGAAACGCACATCCGAAGCTTGCCCAAGATATTGTCGACTATTTGAATATTCCATTGGGTAAGGCTCTAATGAGTCGATTTAGTGATGGAGAGGTGCAGGTAGAAATTCAAGAAAACGTCCGGGGTAAAGATGTATTCGTTGTGCAACCTACGTGTATGCCGACCAACGAAAATATCATGGAGTTACTAATAATTGTCGATGCGCTGAAACGTTCCTCGGCGGAGCGGATTACCACTGTTATTCCATATTTTGGATATTCACGACAAGACCGCCGTGTGCGCTCCATTCGAGTTCCAATATCAGCCAAGGTAGTGGCTAATCTGATTAGCAGTGTTGGTGCTGATCGTGTGCTAACGGTAGATTTGCATGCAGATCAAATTCAGGGGTTTTTTGATATACCGGTGGATAATGTGTATGCCTCGCCCGTGTTATTAGGAGATGTGTATAAACGCAAAGACCCGAATCTTATTGTGGTGTCTCCTGATGTCGGAGGCGTGGTGCGGGCTCGAGCTTTAGCAAAACGTCTGGATGATGCTGATTTGGCCATCATTGATAAAAGACGCCCTGAAGCGAATAAGGCTGAAGTGATGCATATCATTGGTGAGGTAAAGGGAAAATCTTGCTATATCATTGATGATTTGGTCGATACAGCTGGCACTCTGTGTCAGGCAGCCTCGGCGCTGAAAAAACATGGAGCCTCCAGTGTGCGGGCCTATGCCACCCATCCAGTCCTTTCTGGTAAGGCCATTGAAAATCTTAATAACTCTACGCTGGATGAATTGGTAGTAACTGATACAATTCCGCTCCGCGATGATGCCAAGGCATGTACTCGGATACGCCAGTTGGAAGTATCAGGTCTCATCGCAGAATCGATGCGACGGATCAATCAAGAAGAATCTGTCAGTACACTATATATGGATTAATTAATCTCGTTTTGAGATTGAAGCTGGAGTAGAAAATGAGTCTCGATTTTACATTTGATGCAGAACCAAGAAGTGATCTTGGGAAAGGTGCGAGCCGACGACTGCGTAAATCAGGAAAAATTCCTGCTGTGATTTATGGCGGGGGAGAAGACCCTGTCTCGGTAACATTAGATCATGACTCCTTTATGCACAACCTTGAGCAAGAAGCTTTTTATTCTCACATTTTGACAGTAAATGTTGGCAAGAAAAAACAAAAAACAATTTTGCGTGATTTACAGCGTCATCCTTACAGGCCTACTGTGCTACATGTAGATTTATTACGTGTTCGTGAAGATACTGCCATTAATGTACATGTACCTTTGCATTTTATTAATGAAGATATTTGTCACGGTGTAAAAATGGAAGGTGGTGTAATCAGTCACAACTTTGTTGAACTTGAAATTATCTGTTTGCCCAAAGACCTTCCTGAGTTTATCGAAGTCGATGTTGCAGATCTCAAACTAAACGAAACTATTCATTTAAGTGAAGTTAAAGTTCCAGAAGGGGTGACTATTGTAGAACTTGCACATGGTGAAGGCCATGACCATGTTGTAGTTTCAGTGCATGTGAAACGTGCCGTTGAAGAGGAAGAACCTGTTGTAAGTGAAGAAGACGAAGCAGCAGAAGAAGAAACGACTGAAGATAAAGAATCCCAAGAAGATAGTGAAGAGAAGTCAGAAGGAGACGACTCTTAAATCATTTCTAAAATTTCATAAGTGTCGAATCAAAAAGGCATTCGTCTAATTGTAGGGCTTGGAAACCCGGACGAAAAACATTTACAAACCCGGCATAATGCCGGGTTTTGGTTTGTAGATGAAGTCGCTAAAAAAGAAAATGCTGTCTATAAATTAGAATCAAAATTTAAAGGAGAAGTCGCACACTTTTCATTTCAGGGCGAAAAGACTTGGCTTTTAAAACCACAGACCTATATGAATGACAGTGGTGAATCTTTACGCCCCTTTGCTGATTTTTACAAAATTCCTTCCGAGCAAATATTAGTTGCCCATGATGAAATCGATTTGCCTGTAGGCGATGTAAAAATTAAGTGGGCGGGAGGGCATGGGGGGCATAATGGCTTGCGCAGTATTTTTTCTCATCTTAGTCAAAACTTCTGGCGTTTACGCATTGGTGTAGGTCATCCAGGCCATAAGGATGAAGTCGTTAACTATGTTTTGAAAAAAACAAGTTCAGTGGATCGAAAAAGTATTGAACGTGCACTGGATGATGCTCTATTTTCATTGCCAGAATGTTTGCATGGAGACATGGAAGCGGCAATGAAAAATTTGCACACCAAGAATTAGTCTATGGGGTTTACATGTGGCATCGTGGGTTTGCCTAATGTAGGCAAATCAACATTATTTAATGCATTAACTGCCACGGAAATTGCAGCCGAAAATTATCCGTTTTGTACCATCGATCCTAATGTAGGCATTGTTCCTGTGCCTGATGAACGATTAGACTCCTTGGCAAAAATTGCTCAATCCAAAGAAGTAATTCCTACCACTATTGAATTTGTAGACATTGCTGGATTAGTTGCAGGAGCTTCTAAGGGTGAAGGCTTGGGCAACCAGTTTTTAGGCCATATTCGTGAAACAGATGCGATTGCCCATGTGGTGAGATGTTTTGATGATGAAAATATTATTCATGTAGATGGAAAAATTGATCCCCTTTCCGATTTAGAAACTATCACCACTGAATTAATACTTGCAGATTTAGAAACGATTGAGAAAGCGATTAGTCGTGTAGAACGTGTCGCAAAATCTGGTAACAAAGAATCTCTAGCACAATTAGAAATATTTCAGGCATTAAAAAAACATTTAGAAGAAGAACAGTTAGCCCATAGTTTTGTGATTGATAAAGAACAAGAGTATCTAATTAAAGAATTACATTTAATTACACACAAGCCAGCGTTTTATATCGCAAATGTTGCTGAAGATGGATTTGAAAACAATCCTCATTTACAACAACTCGAAGAATTAGCCAAGTCTAAATCTATTCAAGTGGTACCAGTGTGTGCAAAGATAGAAGCTGAACTTGCGCAATTAAATAAGGAAGAACAACAAGAATATTTAGCTGAGTTAGGTTTGAACGAGCCAGGATTAAATCGAGTAATTCGTGCAGGGTATGAATTATTAGGTTTACAAACATTTTTTACGGCAGGCCCTAAAGAAGCACGTGCGTGGACAGTGCGCTCTGGTTCTACCGCGCCACAAGCCGCTGGAAAAATTCATACCGATTTTGAAAAAGGCTTTATCCGTGCTGAAGTTGTAGCTTACCAAGACTATGTTGAAGCCAGTGGTGAAGCCGGGGCCAAAGACCAAGGGAAGTGGCGTTTAGAGGGCAAAGATTACGTAATGCGAGAAGGAGACGTTGTGCATTTTAGGTTTAATGTATAAGAGGCTAGAGGTACAAGGATATACGTCGTACATTTTAGGTTTAATGTCTAAAAACTAGCTGTGTTGCCAGTACTGCGTTAAAAATTCTTTCATAATGCTCATTTACTTATATGTAAACTCCGCTTATTCTGAAATTTTTGCCTTGTCTTGGCTGCCTCGCTGACGTTTTTAGAATATAAGATTAAGGTTTGTTGACAGCGTTTAGACCAGTATCGTATCGTCCGCGGTCCAAGGAAATAGTGGCTATGTAGCTCAGTTGGTTAGAGCACAGCATTCATAATGCTGGGGTCGTTGGTTCAAGTCCAACCATAGCCACCACACTTGCGGGCGGGTACTGCCCGTAAATTAAGTATGACGAAGTCATTCAGTGAAATTTAAGTACTTTTAAATTTTAAAAATTTTCAAACAAAGCACAACGGAGCACTACAAGTCAGGCAAAAGTCCATCAATGAGTTTGATCTTGTTTGTTTTCTCCACCTAAAAGTTTTGTGTTAAGTACTCCTCCAGAGAAGAGCATTTCTTCTAACGCACTTTCAATATCTTCAATAATGACTGAATCACCATCACCACGATCAAGACTATATTGCGTTGATCGCCTCATTAATTCTTTTATAAATGCACCACTTACATTTTCAGTTCTATTCACGACTACTTTCACCAGTTTTTCATCTAGATTAAGGCCTGCACTATATAGGTTAACAAGCTTTTCTCTGCCGGCTTCATCGGGCAAAGGAAATTCAATGGCTTGATCTATCCTTCCAGGCCTAGATGCTAATGCATCTTCTAATGTATCAGGACGATTAGTAGTTAGTACAAAAAATACTTCTGCATCTTCTTTTAAACCATCCATCTCATTCAGAAGTTTATTTAGTAATGCTTCTTCGCACGGACTGTTTATTGTCTCTCTGGCTTTTGCTATTAGATCTACATCTTCAATAACTAAAATAGATGGTTGCAGTAGTCGGGCTAGTGAGAAGTATTCATCAAGTATTCCAACTTGTTCTGCTGTTACTAATAGTGTTGTGTGATCTGATAAATTTGAAGCTAGATATTTAATTGTATGAGTTTTACCTGTTCCTGGTGGTCCATAAAATAGCAATCCTTTTTTTGTTGATTGTCCACGAGAAACTAATTCAGATCTTTGTTTTGCAAAGTTTATTACATTTCGATCTAGTGCATCTCTTGTGGTCTTTGGCAGAATGACATCATCTTGGGAAACAGGAGAGAGCTTGTGAACTGTTATACCGTTCGACATGCCTGAATACATACTTGCCATATCTAGAGATAGAACTTTGCCTCTATATGATTTGGAGGTATTAACAGCTTTTTCTAAAGTTTTGAAAAATTTTTCTGTGATTTTAGATGCCTCTTCACCTGCTGGCGCTGCAGCTTCTATTGTGATACCTGATTTCTGATGTGTGTAATCAGTGTTCTTTGTAACTAAGACAGCGTAAGGAACATCGGATTCTTTGAGTATCCAAAGTCCATTAGCTAAACATTTAACTGGAGTATCCTCACCAATATCTACATCTTCTCTTTGAATGGGGCCAATCATTTTTGGTTGTCGGCCTTTCTTAAGTAGGGTAGCCATAGTAAGCTGTTCATATTCTCTATCATTATGAATGCCAATAAATTTAATTACGCCATCACTTAGCAACGAGTCAATAGAGAGTTGTAAATCCACTCTTACTCTTGCAGGAAAAAAACGACTTGAGGTGATTATTTGTTCTTCAGCGATATTTCCAAAATGCCAGTTAAGCATCTCGTATGCATATGTAAATCTCTTTTCCGCTAGGTTTTCTCGGAGTAATTCAGTGCTTGTGAGAACACATGCATCACATATATAAGTATCCTTTCCACTTATTAAATGTTTAACTTGATCCTTAAATTTCCCACAGAAACCGCATTTCAAAACAGCAGTATTTTTTACAACATTTTCAGATGCAAGTTTAAGAGGTTGGCTTTGATCTGTAATATATTGTCGTGCACGTGTTAACAACACATCTGCAACTTCAGATGGGTATGTGCCGCATAAGCCTTTACCTGTTCTATCTGTTGCCTTGGCTATTTTTTCTGCTTCATTTTGTGATTTTGAAAATATAGATCTAAGTAATTCAATTACAAAATCAAAAGGAGTTTCATCATCATTAAGCAGATGAATATTTTTATGCTCGATTGCTTGGCTGGTATCGTTCAAGAATTTGTCCCCAACTGAAAATAGAAGGTTTTATCTGATTAATTAATATAGGCTCTAATCTTGATACGGAAAATCTCCTACGCGATGAGCTGACTATATGCTAGGGTCGTTGGTTCAAGTCCAACCATAGCCACCACACTTGCGGGCGGGTACTGCCCGTAAATTAAGTATGACGAAGTCATTCAGTGAAATTTAAGTACTTTTAAATTTTAAAAATTTTTCAGATAAATAAATTAAAAGAGCCCTACAATTAGCAGGGCTCTTTTAGAATAGTAAATTTAATTAGAGTATTATTCGGGTCCGTATTGGAAAGGCGAGGCTAAGCCTGCTTTTCCAGATTGTTTCCAGGTGTATCCATGGCCTTCATAATGCGCATTTTTGGATTCGTGCATAGTAATGTCGTTACCTGGGGCAACCGCTAAGGGAGGATCCGAAATAATTACATTTCTTCCTTCTTGCCCTTCTACAGGAACCATTTCATTTTCACCCAATCCATCGATGATTAAATGTTTTTTGGTATCCGTATATTCAAATGAGATCTTGGCTTTTTCGGCACCCATGACTTCACCAACAAGACTTGCGATTACCGCCAAATGACCACCACCTTCTCCACTCCAGAGTGATGCAATAGCATTAAACTGTTCTTCACTAGCCGATTCATCAACATAGAGTGCAAGTTTCCAGTCACCTGCTGTTAAATTACCTGGTGCATGTAACCAAACGCCAACCTTTACTCCATCCAATGAAACATCTTCACAGTGTCCTTTCTCAATTTCCCACCCAACCATTGCTTCACAAAATCCTTCAGTAGGGTCTTTTAATAAAATGCATGGGCAAAGATTCTCACAGTTACAGGATTCAAAATAATTGCCTTCTACTTTCCAATTGGTTATTGCCATAATCCTACCTGTTTGTTGTTTTTGAATTTGACGAATATTATAACCGGAACAAAATTGGAATATAAGTTTTAGATGGAACTAAGATCGAACGACAAACTATTGATTTTTCTCGGCTTAGCTCTGGTGTCATCGGTGGGGTGGGCCTATATGTTTTATATGGCCTGGGCAATGGAAAATATGCATATAGTAGAAATGTGGATGCCGCCGCGCGGAGGAGCCAGGGCATGGACCGCTTACGATTTTATAATGCTGGTCATTATGTGGATGGTGATGATGATTGCCATGATGACGCCAACCGTTACCCCTATGGTGACAATGTTTGCAACGGTAAATAAACAAAAGAAATTAAACCAACAATTATTTGTCCCCACCTATATTTTTCTACTTGGTTATTTATTTGCATGGGTTGTATTTAGTGTGGTGATTAGTTTTATCCAATGGCCTTTACACGAATCAGGCTTACTTAATCCAATGATGAACAGTCGTAGTTATTTACTAAGTGGAGGAATACTTGTAATTGCGGGTTTATATCAGTGGACGCCACTTAAAGATGTCTGTCTGAATAATTGCAGAACGCCTTTAGGATTTGTGTTGGCTTCATGGAAAGATGGTTACTGGGGTGCATTTAACATGGGATTTAAGCATGGACTATTTTGCGTTGGTTGTTGCTGGGCGTTAATGGCGATTCTTTTTTCTGTGGGCGTGATGAACATGTTGTGGGTAATTTTAATCACTCTATTTGTATTGTTTGAAAAGTTATCACCACTGCCAGTAAAGTGGACAAGGTTTATTTCTGGATTAGCTTTGATTATTTGGGGAGGGATTTGGTTATCAATGTATCCGTGGTAGATGAATTTTTAATGAACAAACATAAACTCCTAAATCAAATTTCTAATAATTCTCTCTCATATATATTCTCAAGTTTAATTCAAAGATTTTGCTTGTAAGTGGCAAAAATGCATGCCATCTGCAGGTACTTGGTCGGTTTTTTTCTACACATTATTCCTGCCAGCTTGACGATTGCTTCTTGTCTGCAAACAATTGATTTCGTTAAAAATAAAACGCAATTCAAGTATCAATCTATATAATTCTATGTCAGTTATAGAAACCATAATTGGTAAGCAAAAACCTGATTTTGATGGTTACACCAAAGCCCTAGATCTGCTCCAAAAATTTATGATTGAGAGTAAATCACAATCTCCAATACGTAATTTTTCAACTTCACAGGAAAAAATGATTACCTTATATAGTTTTGGGGCGCTTACATATTTTGTAGAAGTGATGGAGATTGCGGAAGAAGAAATCAAGTTTGTTTGGCAATCCTATCTGATGCGCCAGGGTATAAATGAAAAAAATGCTAAGGAAGAAGCGGAATCAATTTTATACATTATTCAAGATCCTAAAATGCATTGGGGTGTGGAAATTGGATATAACTCGGCGCGTTATTGGCACAAAGATGAAGATGCCAATGCTACAAAAGCACTTGCTCGTTTATTAAAAACTACACGGTGATTCACTAGATTTTCGAATTATTATATTCGAAAATTAGAGATGTCCCCAAACCTATCGCCTTAAAAACGGACAGGACATATTATAAAATTCCCCACTTGCAGTATTTGACATTATTTACCTTCTAAGATGAGCGCGTAAATCCGTAGCTATACCTCCGTAGTTCTACGGATAAATATTAATTCGTTACAGAAAACTGTTGTTTAAATAAAGTAAGACTGGTTGTTAAGAATCATTTGAAAAACAAGTTTCAGTCATCGAGACTAACTCAATTAATGATTTTGCTTGCATTTTAAGCATAATTTTTGCTCGATGATCCTCAACCGTGCGGGTACTAATGTCGAGCTTCTCAGCAATTGATTTATTTGAAGCATTTGCTGTATTTTTCGTGAGTTGTTCCATTACTTCTTTTTCGCGAGGAGTAAGTAAAGAAAATCTTTCTAAAATTTGCTCATTTTTTGCCAGTTTTTGTCTTTCTTGCTTAGATTTTGTTAGGGCTTGTTCGATGCACTCGAGTAAAATTTCTTGGCGATAGGGCTTTTCTAGAAAATCTACTGCACCATTTTTCAATGCTTGAACCGACATCGGAACATTGCCATGTCCAGTAACAAAGATAATAGGAATAGAATAGTTTTTTTCTATAAGAATCTTTTGCATATCTAAACCATCGATGCCTGGCATACGTATATCTAAAACTAGACAGCCGATATTGTTATCTTCATAACTATGAAGGAAATCTTGAGCAGAAGCATAGGTTTCAACTTCTAATCCTCTTACTTCAAGAGAGGCTGTGAGAGAACTACGTATTGCAGGATCATCGTCAACGATGTGAACTGTACCCTCGATGGACATCGGCTTAATCTGTATTAACTGGTAACGTAAAGTGTAATAACATTTCTTTGCAATTATTTTCGCATGTAGCCCAAAGCTTTCCTCCATGAGTTTCAATTATAGTGCGACTAATGGAAAGACCCATGCCCATTCCATCTTTTTTAGTAGTAAAAAATGGTTCGAATAATTTATCAAAATTACAATTTGCTACTCCTGATCCAGTATCTTTTATGGTTACTTGAATATTTTTAGCAGCTCCATTTTCCTTATTAAATTTTGTGCATACTGTTAAATTACGATTAGTGCCATTATTGTTTGACATTGCTTCAATTCCGTTTCGAATTAAATTAACAAGTACTTGTTGAATTTGCACTTTATCAACTTCAATTAATGGTAAATCTTTCTCTAAGGAAGTTCTTAATGTCACATTGTTATCAACGATATCAGAGTTTAGAAAACGCGTAGTTTCGCTTGCTATTTCATTAATATTGGCTATGTCCTTTTTATTGGCTTTGTCAGCAAACTGTCGACAATGTCGTATAATTTCGCCCGCTCTCAGAGCTTGGGCAGATATGCCTTTCAAAAATTCGACTAACTTTTCATCTTTTTTTGGTGTGTTATTCAATAGAGTTTGAGCTGCATCACTATAATTGGATATGGCACTTAATGGCTGATTTAATTCATGCGCTAAACCCGTAGCCATTTGATTCATGTTGCTCAAGCGCGCAACATGATTTAACTCGTTTTGAAGTTCTTTATGTTTTCTTTCCGATTCAACTTTATCTGTTATATCTTTCATACAGCAAAGATGACCAATAAAATCTCCATTGCTATTTACACGTTTTGAAATTAAAACGTGTTTGTAAATCGGTGAGCCATCTTTATGAATTCCTTGTATATCAAATTCAACGTTATCTTCTTTTAACATGCGTTGATAACCTTGAATACCGGTTTCGATATGATCAGGATCTACTGTTACTTTCCAAGATTTTCCAACGAGTTCTTCAGGTGTATAGCCTAATAATCTGGCATACATATTATTTACATGAGTGTAATTTCCATCAGGATTCAGTCGCGCAACGCCGGGCAATGAATGAGTTAGAGCAAGATTAGTTTCGCGGAGATCTAGTTCAGCTTTTTTCCTTTTAGTAATGATCTCAGAAATCCCCATTAGTTTAATAACTTCATTTTGATCGTTAAATATCGGGATAAAACAAGATGAATAATATTGTCCACAGGCACCTTTGAACTCAAAAGTAGATTGATTTCCATTCAATGCATCGTTGAGTAATGATTTTATTCGATTAAAATCTTCATCGGATACTACCGAGAGATATTTTATACCTCGAACTTTTTCTTCTTGTTCCAATCCTAATAAGGCTAAACCGCTTGGGTTCATGCTTGAAAAATTGCCTTGCAAGTCGATTTCATGAATACAAATCGGCGCATTGTTGTATATAGTTCGATATCGAGATTCTTCTTTAAATTTTTCATATTCAGTATGTTTTGATTCTAGGGATTTGCTGATAATTAGGCTCAGTTTATCTAAAGCGTCTAATTGGAAGTTGTTTAATTTTTTTGGGCTAGTATCTAGAACACAAAGTGCGCCAATCACATATCCATCATTTGTAGTTATTGGCATACCGGTATAAAAGCGAAATTTTGGTCCACCCACCACATAGGGTGAATTTTTAAATCGCTCATCCTTTAACGTATCTTCCACAATAAAGGTTTCGCCAATGCTTACCGTATGCTGGCAAAATGAAATATCTCGTGGAACGCTATCGACCCCTTCAAGTCCACAGGTAAAACGAATTTTTACGTCCTCAACATCTACAAAGCTAACTAAAGCTATTCCAACTTCGCAGATATCAGCAGCCAGTTGTGTAATGTTTTTAAATTCAGGAGAGTTCGCATAATTCAAATCCCGGTAGCGTTTCAGGGCATCTATTCGGAATGCTTCATTTTGATCAGGAGGTAGATTAATCATTTGGTTATTCAGTTTTTCTAAAGAGACGCATTATCCCATGTTCTACACATTTAAATCACCTATACATAGTAGGGAAAAATAACTATTTGTATTAATTTGGCTGTATATAGCGCTTCGCCCAGCTTGCAATATGTTCCGCTATATAATTGGCATCCCTCTTATGAGTAATTAAATGGTGGGACTCATCAAGTGAAATAAAACTCTTTGGATGCTTTGCTTCTATAAAAATTTTTGCCGCTTCATCGATGGACACAATATCATCTAACGGCGAATGAAAAATTAAAATTGGTTTATTTAATCTACGAATAAAATTTTGCTCATCGTAACTTTTTAAATCCTCAATATAGGTTTTTGTTAGTGTGAAGGTACGATCAAAAATCATAATATTGTCTGAGCCTTCTTTTAGTATTTTTGGAATGTGGTGTTCAAAGTGATCTAGGACATGTACAGGGCGGCTGGGGGAAGCAATGGTCGCTACAGCATCGATGTTTTTAAGTTGACATGCCGTGGCCACAGCAGCTATTCCGCCTAAGCTATGGCCTATTAACAGTTTAGGGGCGCTAAAATTTTCCTGCAAAAAATTGATGGCAGAAGTTATATCATCAATATTGTAGGAAAAGTCTGTTTCTGAAAAATCGCCTTCGCTTTTGCCCAAACCAGTAAAATCAAAGCGGAGTACCTGAATACCATTGTTTGCCAATGCTTTGCAAATTCGATAACTGGCTGTGTGATCTTTTGAGCAGGTAAAACAATGTGAAAAAACAGCCGTAGTGATTGGATCGTCTACTTCATCTATGATTCCGGATAATGTTTTTCCAAATTTATTTTTAAAGTTTACTTCCATTGAGTTTTATAAATTATTTACAATAGTCAAATATTATTACATTATATTCAGTATATTAGAGTTATGATTAAAAAAATAACAAGCTCAGTTCTGCTCATCCTTGTTCTTACAAGTGCTGATGCAGTGACGTATCATTTTTTTAATAGTGAGAAGTTAGTGCAGGCTGCTAAGGAATGGCAACATTATCAAAGTGAGGCAGAAGGAGCAGATACAACCTTAATTGCAGAATATGCTGGCTATATTGGTGCAATTTTTGACCAAGAATCTAGTGGGACAGTAAGTCTTTGTATTGAAGAAGGAACTACAAAGAATCAAATCATTGAAGCAGTTTCCAAATTTATTTTACGAGAAGATGCGAAATTAGATCGTTCCGCGCCGGATATTGTTAAAAATGGTTTATTCCGGGAATTTTCATGCAATTAGTTAATAGTGCATAAGGATTTTATAAATATGGCTCAAAGCACAAAATTAATATTCTGTACGTTGTTTTTATACATGTTTTCTAGTGCCCTTTGGGCGGCAAGCAACATTCATACGCAGGAAATAACATACCAAGTAGATGGCGTAACGCTAACAGGCTACTTGGCCTACGATTCAACTGTCGATGTTAAACGCCCTGGTGTATTGGTGGTGCATGAATGGTGGGGGCATAACGCCTATGCTCGAAAACGAGCAGAAATGTTAGCTGGACTAGGTTATGTAGCATTGGCAGTGGATATGTATGGGGATGGAAAGCTCGCTGAGCATCCCAAAGATGCTGGAAAGTTTATGCAAGAAGTGACAAGTAATATGACATTGGCTGAAAAACGCTTTAATGCTGCTCGCAAGGTGTTAAATGATCAAGCGCAAACAGATGCAGAAAAAAATGCGGCTATTGGTTATTGTTTTGGTGGGACAATGGTATTGCACATGGCGCGGACAGGTGCGGACCTAGATGGCGTGGTGAGTTTTCATGGCAGTTTGAGCACTAAATCTCCTGCGAAAGCGAATGCAGTTAGTGCAAAAGTGTTAGTGTTGCATGGAAATGCGGATCCATTGATACCTCCGGAACAAGTGGATGTATTCAAACAAGAAATGGATGTCGCAGATGTTGATTATGAGTTTATTGGTTACCCAGATATAAAACACAGCTTCACTAATCCAGAAGCGGATAACTTTCGAGTAAAATTTGATTTACCAGCATTACAATATGATGCTGAAGCAGATGCAGACTCTTGGAAACGTATGCAAGTGTTTTTATCTTCTATATTTGAATAACATTCTAGTTATTTGTAGTACGTAAGATTAATTCAGAAACATATTCATAAGTATAAGAATATCCTTCTGCCCAGTTGCTGGCACGCGGGCCCGCAACATTCAAAATTTTAGTGTTATATCGTTTTAGATTTTCTACTATTAAATCTATAGTGGTGCTAAGAGTTTCTTTATTTGCATCAACTAGTAAATTAGGCTTTTTGTGTTTTTTGCAATAATGATTGGTAAGAGCTGTTCCTCCTGATAAATTTGCATTAAATATAATTAAAGTAGAGTCAGCAGCCAGCACATTTTCCAAAGTACGCTGTGCATAGTCCGAAGATTTCAGTTCTGTAAGCGGATACTTGCTATCAATAATTCCATCTTCTGCAGTGCGACCTTTTGGACAGTAGCCACCGCAGGGAAAATTATGATCTAGAGCCGCATCTAGTGCTGCACGATCGACTCCAGTTTGCCCTCCAGAAATAATTTTTCTCGACATAAAACTGCTACATTTTATTAATTTTAGTGGTGGTTAAAATTTCAGACAAAATGACATAAGTTACAAATTTACAAATCAAAAATGTGAATTACGCCCAACTCATTATAGATAATTTTAGCCTAAAACCGGTATTCTATTAGAATTATGAAGACCCTTCGATTTTTTGCCGTAATTTTCGTTCTCTTTTCATTGCAAATGTTCTGCATTGCGAATGCTAATGACGAAAAAAAATGGAAAGGATTTGTAGAGTTTATTGGTAAACCGGGTACTGATCGATCACTAGCAAAAGGTGATATGTTTATCCCTTTCTATCAAAACCACGAATTATTGTTGTTTGGAAATATTCGAGCAGTGTTTGATGATCATGATAATAGTGAAGGGAATTTTGGTGTTGGCGTAAGAAGATTATTGGACAATTGGATTGTTGGAGGCTATGGATATTTTGATGTTAAGGAAACTGAAAATGATAACACTTTTACCCAAGGTACAGTTGGTTTTGAATTATTAAGTGAGGTTTGGGATTTTCGGGTAAATGGATACTTTCCTGAGGGTGGTACCAAAGATGTAGATGATTTAAATGAAATAGAAATTAATGGCAATCAAATAGGCGCCCGTCTTGGTGAAGAGCGTGCACTATCTGGAGCGGACATCGAAGTCGGATATAAACTTCCAGTTCTTGAAGACACAAGATTGTTTTTAGGGGGTTTCTATTATGATGAAAGTGATTTTGAAGAAGTCAGTGGGCCAAAAGCGCGATTAGAAGTACGTTTGCATGACTTGTCGTTTATGCAATCATTATCGAAGGGTTCAAGATTAACTTTTGGTGTTGAATACACAGATGATGATGTTCGGGGCAGCCAAACTTTTGGCTTACTTCAATTAAGAATTCCATTCGGGAAAACTTCATCAAAGTCTCCAATTTTACCCGCATTGGAGCGAAGAATGGTTGAAGCGGTGGTTCGTGATGATGATGTGATAGTTACTCAAAAACAAAGTGATGAACTGCTGCCTGTGATAAATCCTGCAACGGGAGCGGTCATTACAACTGTAAATACAATCGATGCCAATACAACCAATGTACCAGCGGCCGTAACGGCAGCCGGCCAAAATAGTTTAATTGTTGCCGATGGAAGCCAGGGTGTAATCGATGTAGGCAATGCTACGGTTAATACATTGCCGGGGCAGTTCATTGCCGGCGGTGGTTCAACCATAAATTTAAATGCGGGTGGGGAAACCATTCCATTTACACCAGCTGGTAGTCGTCCCACTTTTAATCGAGCAGGTAATGGCGATTTGTTGTTTGTCGATAATGACAACAACGTAAGTATTAATGCGGTGGAGTTGCAGGGAGGTAGGCCACTGCGAATTCGTAATTCGACCAATGTTACCGTTTCAGACATTACCGTTGTGAGTACAGCAGGTAATCGACAAGGGGTATTAGTACAAACCAATTCAGATGTTGCTTTCAGCAATTTGAATATCAATAGTGCCGGTAGAGAAGGTTTATTAATAAATGGTGGGTCTACTGCAAGCTTGGTTAATACAAATATCCAAAATACAGGCAGAGAAGGCGTAGAAATTGTAAATGGAACGGTTCAGCTAAATAACGTAAACATATCAGATACTAATTTTGAAGGTATACGTGCACGTAATAATTCTAGCTTGATTGCAGATAATGTTTTTATCACTCGCACGAACCGAGAAGCGATCGAAGTTAATAACTCGACGCTTACTCTGACGAATTCTATCATTCAAGATATAAATGTGAGTGGCGGAGATGATGGTATATCGGCTGTAAATAATTCAACTTTAACAGTTGATAATGTTCGAATTGATAATGTAACCAGTCAAGGCATTTTAGTGAACAGTGGTACAACGGCGACCATTAGAAATTCGACGCTAAGTAATACTACGAACGAAGGAATTTTTGCCAACAATTCAACTTTAGATGTAGACAACACTACGATTACCAATACTGGTCTCGAAGGAATACAAATAAGCAATACTGCTGCTCAAGTAGACAATGTTTTAATTTCAAATGCAGGCACACAAGGGCTTAGAGTAAGTGGAACTGCAAATGCCATAATTTCTGATTTCACAATTAACACCTCTGGTGCACAGGGCGCTATTTTCCAAAATAGCTCAACCAGTACTTTAACGAATGTTGAAATCATGAATACCGGCAACAATGGCATTCAACATCAAAATAATGCCACATTTACTGGAAATAATATTTTAATCAGTAATACCGCAAATGATGGCGTGCGTGCTTCGGGTGGTAGTTTTACTTTGAATAATTCGACTGTTAACAATATAGGTAACGGCGGTGGAAATGATGATGCATTTCATTTAACCAATACTACATTGGACGGCACAGGTAACAGTATTCAAGGTACAATTAATAATGGTTTAGCCTGTCGAACGAATGCTGGCAATACGGGTTCTATCGGATTTTCATCGGGACCCATTACGAGTTGCCCATAAAAAAGCCCCTGGTTCAGGGGCTTTTTTAATTTAGTAGCTAGAAAGATTTAAGCAGCTTTACTTTGTTGTAATGCAGTTGTAATTTTTGCTAACTCATCTTTTAGGGTTTGTGGTGTGCGAGCACCAAATTCATCAAGGTATTCACTAATCGCTTGTACTTCACCTTGCCATTGACCAACATTAACACCTAAAAGTGCTTCCATGGTTTCTTTGCTGACATCGATACCTTTAATGTCGATGTCGTCTACATTGGGCAAAAATCCAATGGGTGTTTCTCTGGCATCGACTTTGCCTTCAACTCGCGCAACAATCCAGGCAAGCACACGCATGTTTTCACCAAAACCTGGCCACATAAATTTGCCGTCTTTGTCGCGACGGAACCAATTAACATGGAACAATTTTGGCAATTTGTCTGATTTGGGTCCAAACGTTAGCCAATGTGCAAAGTAGTCAGCAAAGTTATAACCACAGAATGGCTTCATCGCCATTGGGTCGCGACGTACTTGACCTGCACCACCAATAGCAGCCGCTGTCATTTCAGAAGCGCATGAAGCTCCTACTAATACTCCGTGATCCCAGTCTTTGGCTTCATAAACCAGTGGAGCTAATTCTTTTCGACGGCCACCAAATATAATTGCACTAATCGGTACACCATCTGGATTATCCGCCATAGGCGAATAAACGGGGTTATTTTTAGCTGATACCGTAAAGCGAGAGTTTGGATGTGCAGCTGGGCCTACTTCAGGATCATAAGGATTACCTTTCCAATCCGTTACAGGCACCATGCCATCGTCTTTTTCTTCCCACCATGGCTGGTTATCTGCGGTTAAGCCCGCATTCGTGAAGATTGCATCAGACTTTAAGCATTCGTATGCATTTTTGTTGGACCATTCATTAGTACCAGGAATAACGCCAAAGTAACCAGACTCTGGGTTGATTGCCCATAAACGACCATCGTCACGCAGGTGTAACCAACAAATATCATCACCCACAGTTGTTACTTTCCAACCATTGTATTGTTCCGGTGGAATTAACATTGCAAGGTTAGTTTTTCCGCATGCAGATGGGAATGCACAGGCAATATAGTGTGTTTCGCCTTCAGGGCTTTCCAGACCCATAATTAACATGTGTTCTGCAAGCCATCCTTCAGTTCGAGCTTGCCAGCTTGCAATACGTAGTGCGTGACACTTTTTACCCAGTAGTGCATTACCGCCATAACCAGAACCAATACTTCTGATCAAGAGTTCTTCAGGGAAATGCATAATAAATCGTTTATCTGGATCTAAATCACCAGTTGAGTGTACGCCTTTAACAAAAGTGCCTTCACTTTCAATTCTTTTTTGAGCTTCTGTTCCAATGCGAGCCATGATTTTCATATTGGCTACTACATAAGGACTGTCGGTAATTTCTACACCATTACGTGAAAGAGGTGAATCGATGGGCCCCATGCAATAAGGAATGACATACATGGTACGGCCTTGCATACAACCATCAAATAAATCATCTAACTTCTTGTGGGCCTCTACTGGATCCATCCAGTGATTGTTTGGGCCTGCATCTTCTTCTTCTTTTGAACAAACAAATGTTAAGTGTTCAACACGTGCAACATCGGAAGGATCAGAACGGTGAAGATAACAATTAGGGTGGGTTTTCTCGTTTAGTTTTGAAAGTGTTCCATTATCTAACATCATATCGACCATGCGGTCATATTCAGCATCACTTCCATCGCACCAAACAATATTGTCAGGTTTCGTCAGTGCCGCAACCTCTTCTACCCATGTCGCGAGGGCATCATTCGTCGTACTCATCTATAATTCCTTGTTTTTAGTGTAAATTGCTAAACAGCCAGCCTTGAGTTTTTGTATTGTTGGCTGGCTAAAATCGAAGCACCTGATTATACATAGGGCGAGACAGGTGTCTAAGGCTAGACCGGGAATTATTGCAAGGTTCCTATGATTTATATCTCTTAAGAGGTAGCTATATAATGAAATGGCTACAAGATTTAATAATTCATTTTAATTACAAATCTTACTATTCGGGTGAAAGCATAAGTACTATTTCAGCAATTACTTCATTTATATTTGCTGGATCTTGAAAATCTTGTATTGGAATCATTTGTAAATGCAAATTTGACGCTAAACATTCTGTAGTGCTTTCTAAATTTGCTTGGACATTATTTTGTTTGTGAATTGTAAATCCAGAATGGAGTTCGATTAAATTTTCGGAATTAGAATCATCTGCTAAATATACTTTAAATGGTGCGCTTGTAGTTTGTTCAGATAGTTTAAAGTCATCTACGATTAAGGTATAAGGCACACCTGCTTCGTCAGTATAACCATTGTGTTGAACACAAAGTGGTTGGGAAACATTAGCTGAAGTGTTTTCAAAAATTAAATCATTTGTTCTTAATACCTTAATCGATTGATTTACTGTTACAGAAATATCGATCGTGGCGGTACTACTAGATCCTAGTGAACCTTGTGATGTTGCAAACGCTACATTGTTTAGTAAGCAAAATAAAATTGGTGCTACTAAGTATGCAGCAAGCTTGTTTACAAAATGTGTAACCATTCTCGTCTCATGTTCCTGGTTGCAATGCGAACGAAACATGAGACTCACGGATACATATAAAGCTTTACTTCATAGTGTCCGGCAGTCCCGCTGTCTTAAAAATCGTGAGATTAATTATTATCGAATTTCTTAGATCGGAAACTTTGCGTCCCTATCTTTCAATAGGTTTGCCTTTTCTACGCCTATGTAACGTCACAAAGCATGTTTATAAAATAGGCTATAAAATTTAGAATTATTCTGGTGTGCTTATTGTCACAAATAGTTCTGAAAAGTAGATATGCTTGTCATTTCAGAGTCTATTCAAGCCTAGAAAATATAAGTTAATTAAGTTTCACGTCGTAAAACGTATTCTCCGTAATATTAAAAATAATAAATTGATCAGGAGATTTTGTGTAAAGTTCTGCTGCTAGATCATGCGGGAAAAAATACGATCTAGATAACGGAACAACATCTTCCGCAAAGCGATGTAAAAAGTCGCTAACAGCACTTCCACAGAACATACCTGGAATATCGGTATCGAATGCACCTTTAGGGTGATTACTTTGAGTGCCATTCATTAATATTGAATGTAAATAGTCTGCTTTTGTTGGAGTAAGGTTCCAAAAAAACAGTTCTACAATTTTGTCATCGAGGGATACACGAAAGTCCATGTACGTATTCAATGATGGAGTATCTTTTTCGAGAACTAAATCTCGTACACGTAAAATTTGTTCAGAATCAGGATTATTTTTATCAATCATTTCCTCTATTTCTTGATCTCTATTCGTAGTTAGAGTGGGCATGTTAGTGGTGGGTCTGGCATGACCCGTCATACCGTAACCGCCTCCTGGATCCCAGAATATAGCTGGTTTATTGGTAGTGGCTAATCGTAAAGCGGTATGACTGCAAGCACTATTGTTATAAGCAATGATCACTTGCAGTCTGGATTTGCCCGGAATATCTTTTAATACTGCTCTATCGATTTTTTTTGTTTGTATTGTTTCTGGTAAAAATGGGGCTGGTTCGTGTGTGCAGGCATAAGTAAATAGAATACATATTAAGAAAATTATATTACGCAAATGACAAATTGAATGACTCATCTATATAGAAACAAATGAGATGACTAAAATATTTTATGGGCTAGAGATTACGATTTGAATACAACCTTATTGCGTCCGCTTTGTTTCGCTTGATATAAGGCTTTATCCGCTTTTCTTAACAATTCCCGACCCTGAGTATGGGAGTCTTGAACTTTATCAGGTGATTCCAGTGTAGAAACACCAATTGAAACCGTCATGATGAACTCTTCTTCATGCTCAATAAACATTGTAGAACTCACGCTATGTAAAATTCGATCAGCTACCTCAATAGCCCAATCTTGTCCCGATTGTTCTAAAATTACCGCAAATTCTTCACCGCCATATCGGGCTACTACATCAATATTTCGTAATTGCGCACGAATAATTTCGGCAACACTTTTTAGAACTTTGTCACCTGTTTCATGACCGAAGCTGTCGTTAATAACTTTGAAATGATCAATGTCAATAAATAGGCAACTTACTGAGGTTCGCATACGTTGCGCACGTGAAATTTCTTCTGTTAAGCGTTGATCAAAAAATCTTCTGTTATTGACTCCGGTCAAAGCATCAGTCAATCCAGCTTGTTTTAACTTTTCTTGCGCAATGGTTGTATCCAGGCATGTAGCTAATACCGCAGCTAAATGTTCAAGAAAATCTGTGGCATCTGTTTTGTTAAATCGACTGGTTTGGTAGCTACCTAAATTTAAGCTTCCCAGTAGTTTATTTCCTCTAAATAAGGGTAATAGGGCTACACTGCGTGGAAATCTTCGGTCATTCAAAAATAGATCGGCATGTTTATTTAGATCAAATACGCCCAAAGTTGGTTTTTTGAATCGCCCAAATATTTTTTTCAGAAAGAGAATTTCTTGAAAGAAAATTAATTCTGGATATCGATTAGAATCTTCGCCAATATCTTGTAACAAACGGTAGATGTCATCATCTTCGTCATGCAGTGTTATCGTTAATACATCCCATCCAAAAGTAGATTTGCTTTTATGTGTAATGAGTTGCATCAATTCTGCAAGTGAGCTGCAACTGAGCAAACGTAATTCAAGATTTTGGAATTTTCGCAGCGTTTTTTCGTTTCTGCGGGCATCATGTACTAAAAGTTCTAACTTGTTGCGTAAGGAATCTAATTCACTTACGGTTTCTTTTTTTACATAGGGTGCAGAGGCCATAATCAGTGAACTTGTTTAAGCCCTTCAATGGGTACCGGGGAGCCCATGGCAAATCCTTGAGCATAATCCACACCAAGCTGACGTAACATTTCCACTACTTCATCACTCTCGGCACATTCTGCAATGGTACCTATGCCCATGATATGGCCGACTTGATTGATTGCTTCAACCATTGCGTGGTCAATGGTGTCATCAATCATGTCGTGTACAAAACTACCATCAATTTTTAAATAATCTACAGGTAAATTCTTTAAGTAAGCAAAAGAAGAAAGTCCGCTTCCAAAATCATCTAATGCAAATCTACATCCAATTCTTTTTAGTTCCAGAATTAATTGACTCACTTGATCCAAATTACTAATTGCAGCGGTTTCTGTAATTTCAAAGCAAACCGAAGCAGGATCTATTTGTGTGTTATTGATTTCTGATTTAATAAAGTCGAGCAATGTGTCGTCGTTTAGCGAGTTTCCCGAGAGATTAATTGCGATTTGTACACCAGAATCTTTTCCAAAAATATCGTTATAACTATGGAAAGAAGTTTTAATCATCCATCGGTCCAAGCTAGACATGAGACCATAACGTTCTGCAGCTGGGATGAAACTAGCAGGCATAATCAAATCGCCCTTAGGGTCGGTTAAACGAATTAAAAGTTCATAGTGAGTGGATTCTTTAGTTTTAGGTGATAAAGCAACGATCGGCTGACAATAAATTTTAAAACGATCTTCTTGTAAAGCCCCAGTTACACCAGCTGCACGCATCATCTCAGTATGACGCCTTGTTAGCTCGTCATCTTCTTTTCGGTAAATATGTAATTTATTTCGCCCATGGTCTTTTGCTGTAAAACAAGCAAGCTCTGCACGCGTTAACATTTGTGCAGGATCATTAGAGTTTTTATCAATTGCAATTAATCCAATACTTAGACCAATCTCAAAATGTTGATCATTCCATTTAAAAGTGGCAGTTCTAATTGCATCGATTAATTCAGTTGCTATAACTTTGGCATGATCAATTGAAGTGTTGACCAGTAGTAAAGCAAATTCGTCGCCACCCAGTCTGGCGAAAATATCAATACTTCGCATATGAGAAGTCATTAATTCCGCAGCTTGCTTGAGAATTATGTCGCCTGCGGTATGGCCTGCTTGTGCATTTATGATTTTGAACTGATTTAAATCCAAGTAGCACAATGTATGTTGCACATCATGCGTAGCCGCACTTGCAATTGCATTTTCTAAACGATATTCAAACTCTTGACGATTAAGTAATCCCGTTAATGCATCATGCGATGCTTGATGCGTAATTTCCTGAGTAAGACGTTTGGTTTCGGATGCGTCTTTGAAAATAATTACCAGTCCACCGGTTTCAATATTCAGTGAGCTGCTTGGTGTAATTGAGAGTTCAATTGCATGTTCATTATTAAATCGGTCTAATAGAATCAGATTTTTTTTAGTTTCAATGGCTTTGCCTGATTCCAAACAATTCCATCCTAAATCAGTAATTCTTTCTCTTGTATTACTGTCAATTAATTTGAAAACATTATCCAGATGATTTGATTTTGCTTCATAGCTTGGCCAGCCTGTTAGCCCTTCGGCTACAGGATTCATAGACTCAATTTTACATTGAGAATCAGTAGTGATTACACCATCTTTTAGAAGTTTTAAAGTGATTCTGTTTCTTTGTTTTTCTTGTGCTAATTTATTTTCAGAAAGTGTGCTTTCTGTAATATCTTGTATTATTAGATTTGCAACAATATTTCCATCACGTTCTTCATTAAAAGCTGACATGCGAAAATATTTAACATCTTCTTGTAAGCTTTCAAATTTAATTTGATTTGGGAATGCATCGTCTATCTCATCGCATGTATTAATTATGTGATGAATTTTAATCACTTCTGCTTGATCAAAAACGAGCGATAGAGGGGTTCCAAGAGAATCTAGTTCATCTAATTCCAGCATTTCTGCAGCTGTGGAATTAAGTTCTAAAATGGTGTCTTCTTCATCAATGCTAAGTAAGCCTACCTTTGCAACTTCTAAAACAGTTTGAATTTTATTTTTAATTACAGTGTCAGGTGCTGATTGTAAAGTTACATCAATAGAAGGGGGTTCAAATTCTACAATGCTATTCAATTCTTCTTCAGATTGAATAACTGCGTTTTTTAGCGCAATAGGCAGTGCTTTTATATTTGCTGTGGACCAGATATCGATTTCATTTGCGATTGATGGAGCTGTTTTAATGTACTCATCTAATGCATCAATATCTGTTGGTTTGCGTAGAATAAAAATTTTGATTGATGGATTATGATCATGAATCCAACCGGCAACTCGAACAGGTTCTTTCATATGATGGCCAAGAACAACAACCTTGCTATCTAAATTTCCTAACTGTAGTAAATCCGTTAGTTGTTTTTCATTAGCTAAATTTGTTATCGCTAGTGGAGGCGGTGTATGTCGACACAAATAATTCCACAAATCTTTGCCAACATTTACTAAAGAGACTTTTACGGTCATTTCAGAAATAGATCCCGAACCATTGGAATCATTATCAGTGGGCGATTTGCTACCTGTTTTTTGTTGATTTACGGTGAGTGTCACGACTTAAACAAATTCCCCTGTGAATTAGCTTTTACGTATTGGCGAATCCATTGGCGTACTAATCGCGAGGCACTATCATCCTCAGACTTCACCTGTCGCATAAATTCATCTCTCAGGTCACGAGAGATTCGTACTTGTAGTAATGCTGAATCTTGGGGCTTTTTGTTTAATGATGTTGTCATTTAATTATCATTGATAAATCATGATAATAGTATGACAAAATTCACAAGACTATACAAAAAATGTGGTTTGAAAAGGTACTGGAAACTACTGAAATATAAGGATCTATTACCAATAAGAGTATTGAATACCTATTCAATAATTACTTGTTTGGAATGTAGTTACGGTCTTAAGCATTGCTGAGTCAATAAGCATTAGAGATTACTAATATACTTTTGTGCAATTTGTTAGTCCAAGATAACTATCTGATTTATATAAAAATTAACTGAGAATCAAGTATGGATAATGTATTGCGCTTACTGACCATTATGCAAATTCTACGAGATCCTGAAAGCGGTTGTCCTTGGGATATTCAACAAACATTTGAATCGATTGCACCACACACCATTGAGGAAGTATACGAAGTTATCGAGGCTATTGATCAACAAGATTTTGTGCAACTCAAAGAGGAACTCGGTGATTTGTTGTTACAAATTGTGTACTACGCACAAATGGCCAATGAGCTGGATCTATTTGATTTTGATGATGTAGCAAAAGTCATCTGTGAAAAACTTGTAAGACGTCATCCTCATGTATTTGAAAATGGGGAAGAAGGTACTACTTCAAATTGGGAACAAATTAAAGAACAAGAACGTGTTAAAAAATATAAAGGTACTAGTTTATTGCACGATGTACCAAAAGCCTTGCCGCAATTACTGCGCGCGAAAAAAATTCAAAAGCGAGTGGCGAATGTTGGATTTGATTGGAACACTTCAGCAGAAGTTTTAGAAAAAGTAGAGGAAGAATTAACTGAATTAAAACAAACAGTACATGGAGATGAAACTTCAAATACGAATATTGAAGAAGAGCTGGGTGATTTATTATTTTCTTTGGTCAATCTTTGCCGACATCTTGGGATTAATCCTGAAAATGCTCTACGAAAATGTAATGAAAAATTTACTAAAAGATTTCAATACATAGAATCGGAATTGATTAAACAAGGAAAAATGTTACAAGACTGCACGCTAAATGAACTTGATCGCTATTGGGAAAAAGCTAAACAAGCGTTAGTGTGAAAATTATTCAAACCGCATTGAAAAGTCGATGGCGTAAATATTTTTGGTAATAGCGCCAATCGAAATAAAATCGATGCCACTTTTGGCAACTTCTCGTATATTATTTATATTGATGTTACCAGAAGCCTCTAGTTTCTTTTTTTTGTGATTTAGTTGAACCGCTTTTTCTAATTCAGACAAAGAAAAATTATCTAGTAGAATTACACTGGCTTCTGTTTCAATTGCTTCTTCGAGTTGTGTTTGATTTTCGACTTCTACTTCAAGTTTTAGTTGTGGATATTTTTGTTTGGCATGGGTCACGGCATCCTTAATCGAACCGGAAGTAGTAATGTGATTTTCTTTTATAAGAATTGCATCATATAAACCCATGCGATGATTGTTACCACCACCGCATAACACCGCATATTTTTGCGCATAACGCAATCCTGGTATGGTTTTGCGGGTGTCTAACAAAATGGCATCTGTGCCTACAATTCGATCCACGAATTGCTTGGTTAATGTGGCAGTGGCAGACAGTGTTTGCAGAAAATTCAATGCTGTTCGCTCACCGCTTAATATCGCTTGTGCATCGCCCGCTAAGCTGCATACCGTTGAATCTTTTTCAATTGAATCCCCATCTTCAAGATCCCAGGTAATTTGAATATTGGAATTAAGTTGTTCAAATACCTGCTCAAACCAACTTTGTCCGCAAAGGACGGCGGGTTCGCGGCATAGTACAGAGGCCTGAATGTGTTTGTTTTGACGAAATGAATTTGCGGTTACATCACCATCGCCAATATCTTCTACCAACGCCTGAGTTACTGACTGCTGAATAGTCAAAAGTGCATCCTTGCTATGTGTGGGTAGCTTCATACTAAAAAGAAACGAGCGTTTACTGTTTGTTTAAATATTCTTTTGTAACCTTAAATATCACAGGACTTAGTAATGCAAGTGCGATTAAATTAGGTATCGCCATAAACCCATTCATCACATCAGCGAGTAGCCAAACAAAATCTAGCTTAATTATTGCACCGGTTAATACAGCAACGACCCAAACAATTCTGTACGGAATAATAATTCCGGTACCAAAAATAAATTCAGCACAACGTTCTCCGTAGTAGCTCCATCCAAGTAACGTTGTAAAGGCAAACACAACCAAACCAAAGGTAACAATGTAGTTACCAAAATTTATACCTTCGCCATAAGCCAATGTTGATAAAGAAGCGCCCGTTTCACCGCTGGTCCATGCGCCAGTTAAAATGATTACCAATGCCGTCATGGTGCAGATAATAATGGTATCGATGAATGTACCCAACATGCCGATCATGCCTTGTCGAACCGGGTTATCAGTTTGTGCGGCAGCATGTGCAATCGGTGCACTACCTAATCCGGCTTCATTTGAAAAAACACCACGTGCAACACCAAAACGAATGGCAGCCCAAACGGCAGCCCCTGCAAAACCTCCGGTTGCAGCTATGCCGCTAAATGCACTATTAAAGATTAATGCAAATGCTTCCCCTACACTGCCAATATTAGCCAGAATAATGATTAAGGAACCTGCAATGTAGGCTATGGCCATAAGAGGGACTAGCTTGCCCGCTACATCTCCAATTCGAGTAATGCCACCAATAATGACTAAACCTACAAGAATGGATAAAACAATTCCTGTAATTAAAGGGGCGATATTAAAGTTAGAATTAAGTGCGTCAGCAACTGAATTGGATTGCACCATATTGCCAATGCCGAAAGCTGCAACAGTGCCAAATAATGCAAATAAGAAACCTAACCATTTCCAGTTATCCCCCAAGCCATTTTTGATGTAATACATCGGTCCGCCAACTCGTTTGCCGCGTGAATCTACTTCTCGGTATTTAACGGCTAATACAGCTTCACCATATTTCGTGGCCATACCAAATAATGCAGTAATCCACATCCAGAAAATGGCGCCGGGTCCGCCCAAAAAAATTGCGGTAGCAACACCGGCTATATTGCCGGTGCCAATTGTTGCTGAGAGTGCGGTCATTAACGCCTGAAAGGGCGAAATTTCTCCATGTTCTTTATCGACTTTACCAGATAAAAGTAATGCAAAGCCATGACCAAGTTTGCGCCATGGCATAAATTTAAGTCCTAGACTTAAGTAAACACCGACACCTAATAAAAGGGCCAACATAACAGGGCCCCAAATAAAATTACTGAGTGACGTTAGAATGGATGAAACTAATTCCATTGTTGCTGTAAATAGTTAAGCTTACGTAAAAGTATAAAGTTTGTTGGTTAGACAGTGAAGCAGAGCAATGCTACTCTGATTTTAAAGTGATATCTATGAATTTGCATGTATCGAAAGACCGCTTTCAATTAACGGAAGTCTCCAGCCAAGAATTACTAACTTCGATTGAGGAAGATGTACGCCAAGGTTTATTAGAACCACCAAGAAGTTTACCCCCCAAGTATTTTTATGATGAATATGGCTCACAATTATTTAAACAAATTTGTGAAACCAAAGAATATTATCCAACACGTACAGAATATGAATTGTTAGAAAAGCATACGCAAGAAATTATCTCTACCACTAATCCGCAAACTTGTATTGAATTGGGCGCAGGAGCGTCAATTAAAACAGAAATTTTGCTTAATGAAATTATTAGCCAAACTTCTGAAAGCACATTTATATCAATTGATGTTTGTAAAGAAGTTTTAATCGAGGCTGCAGAGCGTTTATTGCAAAAGTTTAAGCAACTACAAGTTCAATCTATTGCTGGAGAATATCTTCCTGCAATTCAGTCTATTCCAAATTATAGCTCGCCTGCTTTATTTTTATTTATTGGTAGCTCGATAGGCAATTTTGATGAACAAGAAGCAATTCAATTATTAACTGCATTATCGAATAAAATGCAAAATGAAGACTATTTTTTAATAGGACTGGATCGAGTTAAAGATAAATCTGTTTTAGAACATGCATATAATGATAAAGAGGGTATTACTGCTAAATTTAATTTAAATGTTTTGAATGTGCTTAATCATCATTTGCAAAGTAATTTTAAATTAGAAAACTTTTCGCATGTAGCTTTATACAATGAGCAGCTTCAGCAAATTGAGATGTATTTGCAGTCTAAGCAAGAGCAACAAATAGATTTTCCTGCGCTAAATAAGTCAATTACCTTAAATAAAGATGAAAAAATACTTACAGAAATTAGTCGGAAATATACTAGGAAGTCTATACAGCATTTATTGAACTGTAGTGGCTTACAGGAACTGGCGCATTTTGAACCTGAAAATGAGTATTATTCTCTGGTATTGACCAAGCGCAGTAAGGCTGTGTAATAAATTCTGGTCCTATAAGAGCCTATAATTTAGTAAGCAATATATGCCATGAGACTTTTCAGTTTATTATTACTTTGCTTGTTAAATACTCATTTGCAGGCGGAAGAAGTTCTTTCTGCTAAAGAGTTTCCACTAACAGATTTTTCAAAACACAGTGTTCCATTGGAAGAAATTTATTCGGGTGGCCCACCTCGTGATGGTATTAAATCTATAGATAATCCTACGTTTATTTCTATACAACAAGCGGCAGAATTTTTAGATGAGCGTGAACCTGTAGTGGTTGTTAGCTTAGGTGAGCAAGTGAAAGCCTATCCACTACGCATACTTCTTTATCACGAAATAATAAATGACGAGTTAGATGGACAAGGAATATTTGTAACACACTGCCCATTGTGTAATACAGCAATTGTGTTTGGCAGTGATGTACAAGGCCAGCGCTTAGCTTTTGGTACAACAGGGAGAGTGCGGGACAGTAATTTAATAATGTATGATCGACAAACAGAATCTTGGTGGCAACAATTTACCGGGGATGCCATTATTGGAGAACTAACCGGAACACTTTTAGAAACAGTTCCTAGTCAAATTGTTTCGTTTAAACAATTTTCAGAAAATTACTCGCATGGTTTGGTGTTATCTCAAAATACGGGATATAGAAGAAATTATGGGAAAACGCCCTACCCAGGTTATGACAAGCTCGGAGGAATTCCATTTTTATTCAAGCGTGAAATAGATTTCAGGCTTCCCCCATTAGAAAGAGTGCTTGCCTTAGGTGATGAACATATTTCCACGATTTATCCATTTTCTTATTTAACTGAAAATCCGCTTATAAATACACAATTTAATGACCAACCTATTTTAATAATCAGTCAGGCAAGCATGGTGTCTACGATGGATCAGAAACAACTTAGAGATTCTAAATCTATGCTTACGGCTGCAGCATTTAGCCGCGAAGTCGGCAAGAAAATATTAGAATTTAAATTTGAAGGCCAACGAATTGTAGATGTGGAATCAGGTTCAGAATGGAATATATTTGGAACGTCAACTAGCGGTTCCTTTCAAGGCATATCGCTTAAACAAATTGACAAAAATGTACACTTTGCGTTTGCATGGTTAGCATTTTATCCAAATGCCAACATTATAAAATAAATATCTTCATATATTTTTTTACGCTATGTCATGAGTGTTTCCAGTAAAGCTTTTTGAGCATGTAATCTATTTTCCGCCTCATCCCAAACTACACTTTGTGAACTATCAATTACCCCTGCGGTAACCTCTTCACCACGGTGAGCGGGTAGGCAATGCATAAATAATGCATCTTTGTTTGCTAATTTCATCAATGCTTCATTTACTTGAAAGTTTTTAAATGCTTTTAAGCGGTCTTGCTGTTCTTGTTCCTGGCCCATACTTGCCCATACATCCGTAACTACCAAATCAGCATCTTGGACTGCAGCGCTAGGCTCATGGGTAATAATTACATTCGAATTAGCCTGCGAAACAATATCTTTGTGTGGTCTATAGTTGCTAGGGCATGCAATTTTTAAATTAAATTCAAATTGACGTGCCGCATTAATATAGGAATGGCACATATTATTTCCATCACCCACCCAGGCAACTGTTGCTCCTTTAATATCACCTCTGTGTTCTAACCAAGTTTGCATATCCGCTAAAAGTTGGCAGGGGTGATAAAGATCTGTAAGTCCATTAATTACGGGCACCGAGGAATGGTCAGCAAAGGTTTTGACATCCTCATGTTTAAAGGTGCGGATCATTACAACATCCACCATACGTGATAATACTCGCGCACTATCTTCTATAGGTTCACCTCGTCCAAGTTGTGTATCACGTGGCGATAAAAATAATGCTTGGCCACCCAGCTGAATCATACCGGTCTCAAACGATACTCGTGTTCGTGTTGATGATTTATCGAAAACCATCGCCAATGTCTTATTCTGTAAAGGTGAGTATTGTTTGCCTTGCTTAACAAAATGCTTTAAGTCAATGGCATGAGAAAGCATTTCTCGTAATTCATCGGATGAAAAATCAAGTAATGTTAAAAAATGTTGAACCTTCATAGTAGTTTAAGCCGTTGCTGCTAACTCTTGAATGCAATTGACGAGTGTCTTAATTAGTATATCAACTTCTGTTTGTTGAATGATTAATGGAGGTAATAATCGGATAACTGTATTTGAAGTGACGTTGATTAATAATTTATTTACTAAGCATGAATCAACTAATTCTGTACAAGAGGTATTTAACTCAATTCCTATCATTAAACCTTTACCTCGCACCTCTTTTACAATAGAGCAATTTTCGAGTTGAGTATGTAATTGTTCTAACAGATACTGACCCATTTTATTAGCATGTTCTAATAAATTTTCGTTTTCGATAATTTCAAGAGTTTCTAGTCCTGCTCGACATGCCAAAGGATTGCCACCAAATGTAGAGCCATGAGAACCAGGAGCCAATAAATCTGCCACTTCTTTTTTAGCGAGACAGGCTCCAATGGGTACTCCATTAGCCAAGCCTTTTGCGATTGCGACCACATCGGGCAAAATATTTTCATGCTGAAAGCAAAACCATTTTCCAGTTCTCGCATTTCCAGTTTGTACTTCATCTAACATTAATAAAAGATTATGTTGATCACACAGCAAACGTAATTCAGTTAGATAATTAGTTTCTGGAACAATAATTCCACCTTCGCCCTGAATTGGTTCTACTAAGATAGCGACGACATTATCGTTATTTGAAATTATCTCGTTAACTGCGGCAACATCGTCAAAAGGGACGCGGATAAACCCATGAACTAAAGGTTCAAATCCATCATGTGCTTTTCGATTGCCGGTTGCAGTAAGTGTTGCCATGGTTCGTCCATGAAAACTGTTTTCCATTACGATAATGGAAGGCTGCTTAATTTTTTTCTGGTTCCCATATATTCTGGAAAGTTTTATTGCCGCTTCATTGGCCTCGGCGCCAGAGTTACAAAAGAATGCAGTATCTAATCCAGAGAGTTCACACAATTTTTTGCCTAAATTTTCCTGAGTAGAAATTCTGTAAATATTGGAAGTATGTAATAGAGAATTCGCTTGTTCTGCAATAGCACTAGCTATTTTGGGGTGTGCATGGCCTAAACCACAGACCGCAATTCCAGAGAGTGCATCCAGATATTTTTCATTATCTTTTGTGTAAAGCCATACACCATCACCACGTACAAAGCTCACATTTTTACGTGCATAAGTATTCATCAATGTAGGCGTATGAATTTTCATAATTAAAAATTAGTTTGGACTACAAATAAAAACGGCAGCTAAATTAGCCGCCGAATAGCGAATTATACTGTTGCTTAAAAAATAAGCAAAACCCTGATACTGATTTCTCAGCATCAGGGTTTAAACTTAAAATTTATTCAGCTGCGATTAAAAGAATAGGCCTGCTTGACCGCCATGCCCCCAAGCAACCATGCACGCCAACATTGGAATTGAAAGTAAAGTGTTTGTTCTTGATGCCATGAAAGCAATTTTTTTCGCTTTGGCTTTTTCGTCATCACTGGCTTGTTTGATGCCTAATACTTTTTTCTGATTGGGCCAAATTAATCCCCATACGTTTAGCAGCATTATCGTGCCTAACCAGGCACCAACACCTATTACAGTTATACCTTCTGTAGCAAAAAAATGATTTGAAAATCCACCTACATATTCAAGTGCTGCTGCACCTGTCAACCAGGTAGCAAGTGCTCCCCAACGAAACCAGGCCAATGCGCGAGGTGCTACATATTTACCAATGGCAGCAGGCCCTGGACCATTACTATCGCCAGCTGCCTCATTCATGGCTGGTACCTGCACAAAATTAAAGTAGTACAACAAACCGATCCAAATAACTCCCGCAAAGACATGTAGCCAAACTACAAACGATAATTTGTTGAGAGTATTAGGGTCAAAAGCTAACGCAATAAGTATTGCTACAACGACACCGGCAATAATCGTACCGAGAATTGAATTGAGTGGATTCATGAATACTCCTCTTTTTTAAATTGTTATTATTTCTTATTGCCAAAAATAGACGTTTTGGCTTGTTCTTCCTTATGTGCAATTATAAGAACCCATTCTATAAACATAAAGCGTTAATCTAAGTCCATGAATCCCATCGAATTAAGCATATTTTCCCGCAAAATGGATGCAGTATGTGAAGAGATGGGAGCGCATTTACAATTGGCGGCATTTTCACCAAATATTCGTGACCGCCTCGATTATTCTTGCGCCGTATTTGATGCTGAGGGGGGTCTTTGTGCGCAAGCTGCACATATTCCAGTTCATCTCGGTAGTATGGCCTATGCCATGCAAAGACTAGTAAAAGAGATCTCTTGGCATGCGCGTGATGTGTTGATCATAAATGATCCATTTTTGGGAGGCACTCATTTACCAGATGTAACGTTAATCAGCCCTGTATTTGTTGAGCAACAGTTGTTGGGTTTTGTGGCAAATCGCGCACATCATGCTGATATTGGTTCAGATGCACCGGGTTCCATGCCAATTTCTTCACGGCTGGAAGACGAGGGAATTGTAATTACACCTACATTGATTGGGAGTGGGGATAAGTTACATTTAAAAACAGTCACGTCTATGTTTTCTGAAGCAAGAAATCATGCAGACATATTGGGAGACATCACTGCACAAAACAGTGCCAATCAACTTGGTATTTCTCGACTACAAGAAATTATTGCTACTTTTACCATAAAAAAATATTTAAATAGTTTGTGTCATTTAAATATGTATGGTGAACGTATTGCGCGGGCTGTAATTTCTAAAATACCAAATGGTAGATATTCCTTTACTGATGTAATGGATGATGATGGACAGGGAAATTTTGAATTACCAATAACAGTTTGTATAAAGATTGATAATGATTATGTGGAGGTTGATTTTAGTGGTACCTGTGAACAAGTGTCGGGCAATATCAATTGTCCACTTTCAGTTACGGCTGCCGCCGTTTTATATGTGTTTCGTTGTTTAATGCCGAAGCAAACGCCTGCCTGTAAAGGAAGTTTTTTACCAATAAAAATAATTGCTCCCGAAGGCAGTTTAGTAAATGCTAAACGGCCAGCAGCAGTTGCTGCAGGTAATGTAGAAACCAGTTCCAGAATTGTAGATGTAATATTGGGTGCATTAAGCCAGTCCATTCCAGATCAAATTCCAGCCTGCAGTCAAGGTACAATGAATAATCTTGCTTTAGGAAACAGCGGTACTAATGCTTGGGGATATTACGAGACGATTGCTGGTGGCATGGGTGCCTCGAAATATGAGGATGGATTAAGTGCTGTGCAATCCCATATGACGAACACACAAAATACACCAGCAGAAGTGTTAGAAATGACACACCCAATTCGAATTCAGCGCTATGCTATTCGAAAAAATTCTGGAGGTAATGGTATTCGAAGAGGAGGTGATGGTTTAATTCGTGAGTTCTTATTTATGAATTCGGCAAGATTCACAATTCTGTCGGAACGAAGGAAGCATACGCCTTGGGGATTACATGGTGCAAATAGTGGTCAATTCGGTAAAAATTTTTTAAATGATAAAGAACTGCCTGCTAAAGTACATTGCTTGGTAAAGTATGGTGATGTATTGCGTATAGAAACGCCGGGTGGTGGTGGCTGGGGTTTAGCAAACTAAAATATTATGTGTGGGATCTGTGGAGAGATTCGCTTTGATGCGAATAGAGTAGATCCTGACACAATACAAGCCATGTTGGCTCCACTTCAAAGACGTGGACCAGACCATGAAGGGCGATTTGTAAAAGGTCCTGTTGGCCTTGGCCATCGAAGGTTGTCCATTATTGATCTAAGCGAAAAAGGCAATCAGCCGATCACAGATTCCCAATCAAACACTAGTATTGTTTTTAATGGAACGATTTATAACTATCCACAATTGCGCTCTGAGTTGCAAAAACTTGGACATCAGTTTGTTTCGAGTGGAGACACCGAAATCATTCTAAAATCGTACCTACAGTGGGGCGAGGAGTGTGTAAATCGGTTTGTTGGAATATTTTCATTTGCAATTTGGAATGAATCGAGCCAAGAAATATTTTTAGCAAGGGATCGCCTTGGGGTTAAACCGTTATATTTTATGCATGAGAAAAATTTTTTTCGCTTTGCATCAAATTCCCAAGCATTACTCGCTACAAAAGAAGTTAATACCGAATTTGATATTGAAGGATTGCATTATCATTTCACTTTACATGCTGTAGTGCCAGCACCAAATACAATCTTAAAAGGAATTAAAAAGCTTACTCCTGGCCATTGTTTAACAATTGGTACGAATGGAAAAACAAAACAGAAAAAGTTTTGGGAATTACGCGCCAATCAAATTGATACTTCTAGGTCTGAACAAGACTGGATAACAGAAATCCGAGATTCTCTTATGATGGCAGTTGAAAGAAGATTAAACATCGCTGATGTACCAGTAGGCGTGCTGTTATCTGGTGGTCTGGATTCCAGTTTGCTGGTTGGGTTGTTGGCAGAAAAAAATCCAGAGGCAGTTAAAACTTATTCGGTGGGGTTTGAAGATCAACCTGAAGAACTGGGAAATGAATTTGTTTTTTCAGATGCAGTAGTTGAGCAATTTAATACTGACCATCATAAATTTTATATTCACAACAGCGAAGTATTAAATCGAATACCTGAGGTTGTGGAACAAATGGCAGAGCCGATGGTGGGTCAAGATGTCATTGGTTTTTATTTACTTGCAGAACAAGTCAGCCAGCAAATTTCTGTTGTGCAATCAGGCCAGGGTGCAGACGAAGTATTTGGTGGGTATTCTTGGTATCCAAAAATGTTTGCAGAACCAAATTTTTCTGTAAAGAGTTTTGCCAGGCATTACTTTGATCGGGATCACACAGAAATGGGCAAAATGTTGCATCAGGAATATATTGAACAAGATTTTACAAAAGAAAAAGTAAATCAATTACTAGAGGGCTCAAAAACAAATACATTTATCGATGCTGTATTTCACATGGATATAACAACTTTGATTGTTGATGATCCAGTTAAGCGAGTGGATAACATGACGATGGCTCATGGTTTAGAAGCACGTGTGCCCTATTTAGACCATGAGCTGGTTGAGTTAGTAATGCAAATGCCCGCTGAATATAAACTCAAGCAAGATGGTAAATATATTCTTAAAAAAATAGCAGCAGGGTTGTTGCCTGATACAGTAATTCATCGTAGAAAGCAGGCCTTTCCTGTGCCGGCACTAATTTATGTGCGAGATGAGTTTTCAGAATTCATGAAGTCAATTTTATTCTCAGAAAAATGTGCGTCACGCGGCCTGTTTAAGCTTGATTACATTAATGCAATGCTAAAAGAGCCAGAGCATTATCTAACCCCTTTAAAAGGGAATAAATTGTGGCATATGGCACTACTAGAATTATGGTTACAGCGCAATGTGGATACTTGCTAGCTGGCTATTCCACAGTAAAATAATGTTAGTTTTGTAGTAATAGTTTTAGGAAATACCAATGGATGTTCTTGAAAGAATTAAAGAGCAAGTAGATTCAAATCCTGTCATATTATATATGAAAGGTACACCACAAATGCCGCAATGTGGCTTCTCTAGTAGAACTGCTGAAGCATTGAAGGCTTGTGGGCATGAGTTTGCCTATGTAAATGTATTAATGGATCCGGAAATTTTTGAAAACCTTCCTCGATTTGCTGATTGGCCAACTTTTCCACAACTTTACATTAATGGTGAGTTGGTTGGGGGCTGCGATATTACACTAGAAATGTATGAGAAAGGTGATTTGCAAAAGATGGTTACAGAAGCCGTTGATAGTAAAAACTAACGTTCTAAAATTTCCACTTATTCATAATATTGCAAAATACTTCTGCAGTTTTTTCTGCATCATAAACAGCGGAATGTGCTTGATCATTTTCCCAAGTTAATTCGGCTGCTTCTACAATTCTGGATAACACGGTTTGTCCATAGGCCATTGCGCCTAGCGTCACTGTATCGAAACTACTAAAAGGATGAAACGGGTTACTTTTAATATTACTTCGTTCTGCTGCGGCATTGATAAATCCCAAATCAAAAAATGCGTTGTGTCCTACTAAGATTGCTCGTGTACATTTATTTGCTTTCACATGGGTACGAATAGGCTTGAATATTTTTTGTAATGCTTCTTTCTCAGGTAATGCTATGCGTAGAGGGTGATAGGGGTTGATCCCATTAACTTCAAGTGAAGAGGGCTCTAAATTTGCCCCTTCAAATGGTTTTACATGAGTAGATATAGTTTCTTTGCAATAAAATTCTTGATTTCTATTAAAACCAATCAAGACTGCCGCTATTTCTAATAGTGCATCTGTGCCCGCATTGAATCCACCGGTTTCCACATCAACGACCACGGGACAAAAGCCTCGAAAGCGTTTGTCAAATGGGCTGTCTTGAAGAAGCTCTTCACTCACAGAAAATTTTTAAATTCATGTTAAGAATCAAGCTATAATCCAGCGCTTAAAATTTAGTGGTTAGCGATTATTATACGCAAACAATTTCATACTATGACATCAGTTAAAAAAGTTGTACTTGCCTATTCGGGTGGTTTGGATACTTCCGTAATTCTTAAATGGTTGGAAGAAACTTACCAATGTGAAGTAGTTACTTTCACAGCAGATATTGGGCAAGGTGAGGAAGTTGAGCCTGCCAGAGCCAAAGCACAAGCATTTGGGGTGAAACAAATCTATATTGAAGATCTTACAGAAGAATTTGTAAGAGATTTTGTGTACCCGATGTTTCGTGCCAATACCGTTTATGAAGGAGAATATTTGTTAGGCACATCAATTGCGCGCCCATTGATTGCGAAGCGATTAGTTGAAATCGCAAATGAAGTAGGTGCAGATACAATTTCACATGGCGCTACGGGTAAAGGAAATGACCAAGTGCGATTCGAATTAGGGGCGTATGCGCTAAATCCAGACATTAAAATTATTGCGCCTTGGAGAGAGTGGGATTTAAATTCGCGTGAAAAATTACTCGCCTATGCTGAACAAAATAATATTGCGATCGAACAAAAGCGTGGAAAACAATCACCTTATTCTATGGATGCTAACTTATTGCATATTTCGTATGAAGGTGGTCCATTGGAAGACCCATGGTGTGAACCAGAAGAAGAAATGTGGAAACTTACTTGTGCTCCTGAGAAGGCAGCTGATCAAGCAGAATATATTGAAATAGAATTTTCACAAGGCGATGCCTGTGCCGTAAATGGTGAAAAACTATCACCAGCTGAATTGTTGAAAAAATTAAATACTGTTGCTGGCAAACATGGAGTCGGTCGACAAGACATAGTTGAAAACCGGTATGTTGGAATGAAATCTCGTGGATGTTATGAAACTCCAGGTGGCACGATTTTATTAAAAGCACATCGAGCCATGGAGTCGATTACTTTGGATCGAGAGGTCGCTCATTTAAAAGATGATTTAATGCCGCGTTATGCCAAACTTATTTATAATGGTTATTGGTGGAGCCCGGAACGATTAGCCATACAAGAATTAATTGATGCTACACAAGAAAAAGTGACAGGGTGTGTGCGATTAAAATTATTTAAGGGAAGTGTGGCTGTTGTTGGACGAAAATCTCAAAAACATAGCTTGTTTGATGCCAATATTGCGACATTTGAAGATGATGCGGGCGCCTATAATCAACAAGATGCGGAAGGTTTTATAAAATTAAATGCCTTGCGCATGCGAATTGCAGCGAAATTTTCTAGACAATAGAACAAAATAGCTTTAAAACAACACTATTAAAATTTAAATAAAGATCAAAAAATGGCTCGAACTATATTTATCCTAGTATTAGCGGGGCTATTGCTAGGAGGGTGTGCAAGTACTTCGGAACTCACTAATGATCCTAGAGATCCATGGGAAGGGTTTAATCGCGGTGTTTATGGTTTTAATAATGCGATAGATACTGCTATTTTAAAGCCAACCGCTAAAGGTTATCGGTATATTACTCCTGATTTTGTCGAGACAGGTGTGAGCAATTTCTATGCAAACCTTTTTGATATCCCTATAGCATTGAATAACACGTTGCAGTTTAAATTTGGGGATGCAGCATCTGATTTAGGGCGTTTTGTCATAAATTCTACAATTGGGCTAGCTGGTTTTATTGATGTCGCCAGTAAAATGGGGTTAGAAAAACATCATGAAGACTTTGGGCAAACGCTGGGTAAATGGGGTGTAGGTACGGGACCCTATATAGTGTTACCTTTTTTGGGGCCTGCGAATATGCGAGATGGACCTGGTCGTATTGTAGACATCTTTACACATCCATTAACGTGGATAGATATAAAGGATAACGAACGGTGGATTTTTTGGGGAATAGATATTGTGCATTTACGAGCCGAATTGCTCGAAGTCGAAGAAAAATTTGAAGATGTAAATTATGATCGTTATGTATTTTTACGTGATGCATACCTGGATCGACGAGAATTTTTAGTCAATGATGGTGAAATCAGTACTGATGATGCGCTGTATGACGAACTTGAAGAAGAATAATTATATTTATCAGTGCCTAAATGTATTGTTTGTAATAAGTCAGCGGGAATTTTCTATTCCTTACATAAATCCTGTTATCAAATCTACGAAGACACTAAAAAGTCATTGAGGCAAATTGTCTCAACATCCTTTTATACATCCGATATTGATGAAGTTATTGAGGCATTATATGCGTGCCGCCCAAAAGAAATATTTTCACCTTATTACTATACCAAGCTTTTGATCCATATTTGGGAAGAAGAAGCTATAAATATAACGAAATCATTCAATTCGAGTGAGCACCAGGCATCTTGTTTATTACAGATTGCAGAAAAGTTAGGTATTGAGCAAAAAGATGTTGAAACTTCTTTGTTTGGGAGGCTTGAACATATAAAGTATATACAAGAAATACAAAATAACAATTTAATCTCTAAAACGTTTGATGAAAAGTTTGACGAACTTGAGTTTGATGAGGATGAGAAAATTACTTGGGTTTTTAATAATGCAGGTTTGGAAGAAGAGCGACGATATTCTCAAGAGAAATCATACAGTATTTTTAAAACAGTTCTCGATTCGACATTATTGAGATCGCGATATAAAACATTATCAACATATAGAGAAGATGCAGGTCGACTAATAGTTACCAATAAAAACTTATATTACTTAAAAAATAATAAGCAGGATCAAATTGAAATACAGAATATATATTCAGTGACTCCAATGCGGGATGGAATAAAAATACAAAGTAAATCTCGTAACAGCATGCCAAAAACATTTATTACGGGCGATGGCCGCTTTACCTACTGTTTGTTGGGTTATGTGCAGGAAAATCTTAGTTAGCTTCTTGTAAGTTATTCAGTTTTAACTCAGCGCATATAAACTGATATGATATTCATGTAGAACTCAAATTCATGCTATCAGGAAGATAATTTATGAACATGAAAGCCTTCGAAGTATTAGCGGGGGGGCGTTATTTAGAAGACGTCGCAATGGCCAGCGATAAAAATCGAGATACCGAGCTCGAAGACCATGTTCAAAGAATTTTAAAGTTGGTCGGTGAAAATCCTAATCGCGAAGGCCTATTAGATACACCTAAACGGGTTTCTAAAGCTTTGCATTTTTTAACCAGTGGCTATCAGTTGACGGTGGACCAGGTAGTGCGAGATGCCCTGTTTGATGAAGCTTGTGAGGAAATGGTAATTGTCAAAGACGTAGAGTTTTATTCCTTATGTGAGCATCACATATTGCCTTTTTTTGGTCGTGCACATGTCGGGTATTTGCCAAAAGGCAAGGTTATTGGTTTAAGTAAAATTGCACGGGTAGTGGATGTTTTTGCCAGACGTTTACAAGTTCAGGAACGTCTCACAACTCAAATCGCCAAAGGAATGCAAGAAGTGCTAGATGCTCACGGGGTGGCGGTTGTGCTAGAAGCGAGCCATTTCTGTATGGTGATGCGAGGGGTGCAAAAACAAAACAGTAAAACCGTCACCAGCTCCATGCTAGGAGCATTTCGCGAAGACTCGCGTTCACGTGCCGAGTTCATGGAGCTTATTAGGGACTCTTAGCCTTAAGAATTAACTACCTGTATCTGCGGCCGCATCTTCTGGGCGTACAATTGTCGATTGCGACATTAGCTCTTGAATATATTCACCCACCTTAAGGCGTGTAAGATTGCGGTTAATTTCTTGTTGCATGTCTTCCAGGGTCGGTTGTTCTTGGCTGCGTTTGTCTTCCAATAAAATTACATGCCAGCCAAAACGGGTTTTTACAGGCTCGGAAATTTTGCCTTTCTCCATATTGCTAACTGCTTCGGCAAATGGGGGAACCATTGAACTTGCTCTAAACCAGCCTAAATCACCCCCGTTCGGTGCTGAAGGTCCCTGAGACTTGTTTTTTGCAACTTCTACAAAGTCTGCTCCTTCATTGAGTTCGGCAACGATTGCTTTCGCTTCTTCTTCGGTTTGCACCAGTATATGTCTGGCTTTAAATTCATTGGTGTCAGCAGTACGCACTAATCGATCATATTCAGCTTTTACTTCCTCGTCGGTAAAAGTCGTATTTCCAAATTTCTCAGTCATTAATGTATTAATTAATAAATTGGTCTCTTGTCTTTCAATTTGTTCCATAATTTCTGGACGCTTGTTTATACCATCTTTTATTGCCTCTTGACGTAGTAATTCTGTCGTAACCAATTCATCCAAAATTGTTTCGTCAGCAAATGTTACATCGGGCTGAGAGGCGCGTTTTGCGGCCGCATAATTATTAAACTCATCATTGGTGATGACTTCATTATTAACTTTTGCATACTGACCACTGGTGTCTGTAATGATTTCACTTACTTCCTCAGCCATGGTTTCGGTTTCTGTGCTTTCATGTTTACATGAAGAGAAAAGCCCAATGCAAGCAATGGCAGGCACAATAAGTGCAATGTTATACATGTTCATGGTTGTTCCTTAGGTATAGTAAATTTTGAATTTAAGGTAAGACGTATTTAAAAGGCTTTACAATCACGTTCTCATAGACTCCAGCGGAAATATAAGGATCTGCATCTGCCCAAATTTGTGCGGCTTTCAGTGATTCGAATTCAGCAACAATCAGGCTACCGGTAAATCCAGCATCACCCGGGTCTGAGCTATCTACAGCTGGATGTGGTCCTGCAATTAGGAGTCGCCCCTCATTTTTAAGTTCCGTTAACCTTGCAATATGTTGTTCGCGAACAGATAACCGTTTTTCAAGACTGTTAGCAACATCTTGACTGATAATTGCGTAGTGCATGGTAATTAGAGACTAATATGACTTTTAAAATTCCAGGTTATGTCAATATAACCGGTACTAAAATGGAAATAATTTAGATAAATTTGTAACCGTGTATTTCCAATAAATTGCCTAAATTCAAGTGTAAAGAGTATAACAACAAATAATATAGAAGTTTAGCAGTCCACAATGAGCCAATATTTTGTCATTCATCCGGTCACGCCACAAAAGCGATTGATTCATCGGGCAGCCGAAATCATTGATAGGGGCGGACTCATCGTATATCCGACCGATTCATGTTATGCATTGGGTTGTCATATAGGTGATAAACAAGCGATGCAAAAAATTCGACGCATAAGGAAAGTAGATGACAAACATAATTTCACATTGGTGTGTAGAGATTTATCTGAACTTTCTACTTATGCAGTCGTCGATAATATATCGTTTAGACTTATAAAACGCTGTACCCCTGGGCCCTATACATTCTTGTTAAAAGCCAGTCATGAAGTTCCGCGTCGCTTGCAAACACCAAAACGTAAAACGATAGGGTTACGTGTTCCTGAACATCCCATTGCACATGCATTATGTGAAGAACTTGGACAACCCTTAATGAGTAGCACACTAATTTTAGCTGACGAGCATGAGCCTCTTGTAGATCCAGAATTTATGCGTGAAAAATTAGAACACGAAGTGGATTTAATTATAGACGGTGGCTTTTGTGGAATTGATCCAACCACCGTAATAGATTTAACCGAATCACCTAAAGTAGTGCGTCCAGGCAAAGGTGATGTAAGTTGGCTAACGCAGTTTGTTTAATTTTACCACAGCGTATAATAACTACTGCCTATGAATGTAATTCAAACGATTAGTATTTGGGCTATACCTGTATTATTTGCAATAACGTTGCATGAGGTAGCTCATGGAAGAGTGGCTAAATATTTTGGAGATAGGACTGCAGAGTCGTTAGGTCGTTTAAGTTTAAATCCACTGAGACATATTGATCCCATAGGTACAATTTTAGTTCCTGTTGTACTAATTGTATTAACGGGGTTTGGTTTTGGTTGGGCAAAACCAGTGCCGGTAAATTTTAATAATTTAAAAAATCCCAAGCGCGATATGGTATGGGTGGCCGCTGCCGGCCCATTGGCGAATCTGCTCATGGCACTATTTTGGGCTGCTGTGATGAAATCAGGATTAATGATAGCAGGGCAGTCAGAATGGATAGCAGTCCCGCTAATTTTAATGGGCAAGGCCGGAATTATTATCAATTTAATATTAATGTTGTTAAATCTACTACCAATCCCACCTTTAGATGGTGGTAGAATTTTGTCTGGATTATCGCCGACACAATTTTCTTATGCACTTGCGAGAGTAGAACCCTTTGGGATGTTCATTATTTTTGGTCTGTTAGCAATGGGCGTATTAAGTTTGGTGTTAAACCCGCCTTTAAATTTTTTATCCACAATGATCGGCAAAATTTTTGGCATCCCAATCTGATTTAAATGAGCACTAATCCTTCGCAGAATAATCGCGTGTTATCAGGCATGCGACCTACAGGAAAGTTGCATCTTGGACATCTGCATGGCGTGTTGCATAACTGGATTGAGTTACAACACACTCATGAATGTTTTTTCTTTGTGGCTGATTGGCATGCGTTAACGACAGAGTATGACAACACTGGAGTGATCGCTGAAAGTGCTACAGATATGGTGATTGATTGGTTAGCCGCAGGTGTTAGTCCAAGTGCAGCCACCTTATTTGTACAATCCCATATTCCTGAGCATGCGGAATTGCATCTATTGCTTTCCATGGTTACACCTCTGGGTTGGTTAGAGCGGGTGCCTACGTACAAAGATCAACAGGAAAAACTGAAAGAAAAAGATTTAGCCACGTATGGGTTTTTGGGTTATCCCTTGTTACAAAGTGCCGATATTTTGGTTTATAAAGCTGGACATGTGCCTGTTGGTGAAGATCAAGTAGCCCATGTTGAATTAACACGAGAAGTTGCAAGACGGTTTAATTATTTGTATGGCAAAGAACCAGACTTTGAGGAAAAGGCAAAATTAGCGATCAGTAAAATGGGTAAAAAAAATGCAAAGCTGTATCGTGAACATCGTAAAAATTTTCAAGAAAAAGGGGATATGGAAGCATTAGAAGTAGCTTATGCATTACTTGAATCGCAACGAAATATTTCAATCGGTGATAAAGAGCGTTTGTTTGGCTATTTAGAGGGTGAGGGAAAAATCATTTTGCCAGAGCCACAGATACTATTAACTAAGGCTGCAAAAATGCCGGGTTTGGACGGACAAAAAATGTCGAAGTCCTATCAAAATACGATTGCCTTACGTGAGGATTCAAAAAATGTTGAGAAAAAGATTCGCACCATGCCGACAGATCCAGCACGTGTAAAACGTACAGATCCTGGTGATCCCAAAAAATGCCCTGTATGGCAATATCATAAGATTTATTCTTCAGAAGATACGCGGACTTGGGTGCAACAAGGCTGTCGCAGTGCAGGGATTGGATGCGTGGAATGTAAACAGCCTGTAATTGATGCAGTAGAAAAAGAATTACAACCGATACGCGAGCGTGCAGAAGAATATTTAGATGATGCAGCAACTGTACACAGTATAATCAATGAAGGTTGTGAAGAAGCACGGGATGTTGCCCGAGATACATTAGATGACGTCAAACAAGCAATCGGGTTATCATATTAAGTAAGGATGTATTTGTGACAGACACAGAAAATTCTTCTCAAGAAAGCTTGCAAGCTGAATTACCTTTTGCAGTTGTAAAAGGTGAGCCCATGACGGTTCCACCAGAGGACCTGTTCATTCCCCCTGATGCATTAGAAATTTTTCTGGATGCATTTGAGGGTCCGCTCGATTTATTGCTGTATTTAATTAAACGCCAAAATTTAGACATTCTCGCCTTGCCTATTGCGCAAATTACCCAGCAATATATGGAATACATTGAGTTGATGAAAGAATTACGCTTAGAACTGGCAGCAGAATATTTAGTGATGGCAGCCATGCTAGCTGAAATTAAATCACGCATGTTATTGCCAAGGCCAGTAGAAGAAGACGATGAAGATGATCCCCGTGCAGAATTGATTCGTCGCTTGCAAGAATATGAACGCTTTAAGAAAGCAGCTGAGGATATTAATGAACTTCCAAGGTTGTATCGAGATATTTATGGCGTGTCTGTCATTCAATCAGAATATGAATTCGAAAGACCGCAACCTAAGGTGGGTGTAAAGGATGTCGTTTTAGCTTTTCAAGAAGTCATGCAACGTGCACAAATGTTTGCCAGCCATCATATTCAACGTGAACCACTTTCGGTGCGTGAACGCATGTCGAAAATTTTGTCTATGCTCAATGTTGACGACTTTATGGAATTCTGTTCTTTCTTCACACCAGAAGAAGGGCGTAGTGGGGCTATTGTGACTTTTTTGGCATTGCTTGAACTCATCAAGGAACATGTTATTGAGCTGGTGCAATCAGAGCCCTTTGCGCCTATATATGTTAAGCCGGCGGTTAAGGGCCCAATTGATGAAGAGGTGGAATAAATACAATGGATGATAAGCAGGTTAAGAATATTGTTGAAGCTGCATTAATGGCGGCAGACACAGCACTTAATATTGATCGTTTGCTACAACTGTTTCAATTGGATAATGACAAACCTACACGTGATCAAATCAAAAATGCATTGACAGAATTGCAAAAAGATTGTGAAGGACGTGGAGTTGAACTTAAAAAAATTGCCAGTGGTTATCGTTATCAAACTCTTGTCGAAGTACAACCTTGGGTGGCACGTTTATGGCAAGAAAAACCCCCGCGTTATACACGTGCATTATTAGAGACCTTAGCCTTAATAGTTTATCGACAACCCATCACGCGAGGTGAAATTGAAGAGGTGCGCGGTGTAAGTGTTAGCAGCAGCATTATTAAAACTTTGCTTGAACGTGAATGGGTAAAAGTAGTTGGGCACAAAGAAGTACCAGGTCGCCCAGCACTCTATGGCAGTACGAAACAATTTCTTGATTATTTCAATTTAAAAACATTAAATGAACTACCCACACTGGCAGAATTAACTGATCTTGATCAAGAGCATCCCGAACTAGATTTACCTGATCCAGAAGCAGATGAAAAAGTTCAATTAGGGGTCGTCACAGAGTCCGGTGATATTGTGGATGCTAATGAGACGAGGCATTAAATAATTTTCTTTTTGGGTGGGGCCTTTGTATTTTAAAAATTTTTTTAGAAATGTCCGCTATTAACTCAAAGCGAATATAAGAAACATCATGGTTTAGTTCTTTTTCTTGGTATTAGTCATTTTCGGTTTATATCCTTCTTAAACTATGGTATTGCGCGACGAAGTAAATTTAAGTTGCATTGATAGTGCTTATAAATCCGAGTTATTTAATGGAGAATTTACAATGCAAACTGATATAACTAATCCAGCTAAAGTAAAAGACTCTGCAACTATTACTGAGGTATTGAAAGGAGAAAGCATTCCACTTGAATAGCATACTGACTACAAAGATGGTTGTTAGAGTTTTCTTATAAGTAAAATTGAACAGTATTTAGTGATTGCCAATGTCAGCAAAATTTTATTTTCTACTTGAAATCGGCGCGTAATTCTATTGGATTAAGCTATAAAAATAAGATCATTTCGAGAAATGTTCAAACGTGATTATACAAACCCATGAATTTTAATCTTTTATTGAAATATTTTATAAATTACAACTAGATTTTCACATCAGAGATATTACAAGCCTTCGACTGTTAAATTGTCAAAAAATGCTCCGTCATTTGCCCATGTATAAAATGCGATACTTCCATTTGAGAGTTCTGTATCAGTTCCTGAAAAAATTAATGTTCTGTTAACACGTATTTCAATTGTTGAATTATTAGCTATTGCTTCTATTGTATATTCTTGATTTTCGGTGAATGGAACATTGTCTGAATAGAGAGTCGTAAAAACACCATCGATATTTTTTACTAATCGTCGATATCCTTGAGCGCTATTCCATGAAAAACGATAATAATTATTATTGTCTTGTGCTCTGAACATTATTCCAAAGTCATCATCGTCGGTTGAACGAGTTGTAAATGTAGTTTTGTAGTTTATCCAGCTGTTACCACCATCATACTTGATATAAGTGCCTTTCAAGTCAGGAATTCCAACTACAGAAGGGTTACGTATATTGCTTGTTTGTTCTAAAACTCCATTCGTTACTGACCATTGTGAAGGTGAAAGAAGGGTGCCTTCATCAAAAATAGTCCAGTTGATTAAGTTATTTATGTTCTCAAAGTTATTTGAATATAATAATGGTGGTGTGTTTTCAACCGTAAGAGTAATTTGTTGATCAATAGTATCTTGCCCATCTGACACCATCACAGAGATAGTAGTTTGTATTGGGCTTGATACATCCGATGGTGTGAATATTGGATTAGCAAGAGTAGAATCATCAAAAGAGCCGCTGCCAGTCTGAATAGACCAGAGATAAGTGAGTGCTTCTGGAGAATCATCTGGATCAGATGCAATAATTTCTAGTTGACTGGTTTGAGTATCGAATAAAACTTGAGGAACAGCAGTTAATGATGAAATAACCGGTGCTTGATTTGGCGGTAAAACTATAAAATTGGCTGAGCTTTCTTGACTGTCGGTGTATCCATTTCTAATTGCAAATGCTCTTACTTGGGTATCGATTGTAAGATCAAAGGGTCCAACATATAAAGTTGACAAATTATCGGGTGGTGTTCCATCCAATGTGTAATAAATATTAGTATTTTGCGTTGTAGTTGCTAACGTTACACTAACAACATCATTAAAAGTGCCGCCTTCTGGATTAATAATCGGTGGTATTACATCCGGTGTAGTTGGGTTTGTTCCGCCTAGGAATTCTTCAAGATTGCTTATACCGTCAGAATCAAGGTCTTCATCAGCATCTGTTGGGTCATTTGGATCTAATCCATTATTAATTTCATAATCATCAGGTAACCCATCGCCATCCGTGTCATCATCAAAGCTTGGGTTTTGCCAGCCAAATGGCTTGTACAGCCATATGTTTCCATCTTTCCTTCCTTGAAGACCAATGAATGCATTTAGGTTGGGAATAAATTTCCATTTTCCTAAAATACCTGTACCTGTAAATCCATCTGGTACTGATGATGTGGGGGTAGGCTGCTTTTGTAAGTTCCAGCCTAAAGGAGAAACAGTTGGAGGAGGCAGTAGCATCCAAACGGTGCCTGATCCATCCCAAATTGCGAAACGGTCTGCTATAGGGTCGTAATCTAAACCATAATCCCTTAAGTCTATTAAGGTCAGTTCGCCGGTTGGTTCAGAAGGTGTAAACACAACATCATTGTTTTGCGGTCCAGCGTTATTCAAGTCCCAATATCCCAATCCATGTTTACCAGCTTTTAGAAATAAATTACGGATCGGATCAAATGTCCCTGGTCCTTGATTTTTAATTCCATCAAAAAATCGCCCCACTTTTTCAATCGTATCCTGAAGAGGGTCATTTATGTCATTGACAACATATTTATAAAGTCCGAGAGTAGCGCTACCTTCACGTGCACTAACGTAAACAACATCCTTATTATTTTCTTGTGTATACGCCGTACTACCATGTACAAAGTTTTTTGGTAAAGATGGATTTCCAGGAATGTTTCCGTATATGTCGCGGTTCTCCCACATATTTCCCCCAATAATTTCTGGGAAAGGGCCTTCACGTTGTACGTGAGATCCTGTTGTGCCACCTACTTTATCTCCATCTGCTCTAGATAGGTCAAAAAAATATGGGCCAGTTGGCCTGTCAGTATTAGAATCTACTTGTCGTTTGAAACTACTTCCGTTGTTGTAAGCCGCACCACCAAATGTTACAAAACGATCAATTATGGGTAAGTAAATATTGTTGTCATAAGTATGAGCAGAAGCAGGAGCAGGAGCTTCATCTACTCCATCAATTGCCATCCAATTACTTAAATCATCTTGAATAATTTCACTCGGTAATGAAGCACGTTCCCATAATTGAGTAGTCCCTCTCCATCGATAAACATCGTTACCAGAGTAATTTGCATGTCCACCACCATATATAATTAAGTCACCACGTTTTGTGTCCTAAGCAAAAGAGCTCCATGCTTGAATTATTTTCTCAGGCTTGGGAATTGATTTAGAACCCTTGAGAGGTCTTAAGTCTTTTGGAGTCCACACATCAGAATATAGGTTCAGATTTATTTTTTCCCAATTTCCTTCAGGCATATTTTCCAATATGGAAATAAGATTACTTAAATCAGGATTTGCTTTTGCAGAAGAAAAGATAATTATTAATACTGCAAAAATAAGTATTTGTTTTATTTTATACCCCAAATTGATACCCGTATTTACATTAATAGAATTATCAATTTCTTAATTTTTTTAACAACTCACTAAAATATTTATAGTGTTCAGTTATCGTCTAGAACATGTAGCTTAACGTCTGCACTTGTAGACATACCAAAAGCATCGAATACTTGAACTACTAAATTATATGTCCCAGATTTTTCAGGAATTCCTGAAAGGATGCCTGTTTTTGAGTTAAAAATAAGACCTTGCGGTAGTGCAGAATTTATATTCCAAAAATACGGTCCAAGTCCACCAGAAGCAGTTAACTGTTCTTCAAATTCTTCTCCGAAATTGGCAATTGGTAATGTATTCGTTTCAATTAGCAAGTTAGGCAAGTTGTTGCCTATATATTCGAATCGAATTGCATCTGCAATAATATTTCCACCGTTAGGATTTGAAATTTCAACAATATTTGATTTTGTGATTCCTAATGAGAATTGCCCTAATGAATTCCATTGACCGCCTTGTATTCGTTGATCCACATTAATTGTGGCTACTCCGCCACTGTGATAAATCTTATATACAGCCTTAGAAGAATGATTTGATGATGCTGGCCACCATGCGTAAATATGATAATAGCCAGGCTGTGTTATTTCGGGTCTAAAACGAAATATATGCAATTTGTTTTTTTTAGATTTAAGTGCGCTTTTATCGTGTGCTTTTTGTTTTTTTATTTCTCGAAATTTACCCTCAATAATTTGTCCATGGGCATCACTGTCTAAGATAATGTTTATTTTTTCAATAGCTGAAAGGTTTTGGGGGTATACAAGATAAATACTAAAAATTAATAGGACTAACACTACTTTAAAGTAATGCATACAGAAAGATATGTAGTTTAATAAATTTGCAAATACATCTGAGAATTTATGGCCTATGCACATTAATTTCCCCCTGATTCAAATGCAAAATTTATATTTATATGTACTAGAAGGTAATAATTTATTTTGACTTAGTCAACCATATAAATAATTAACTTTAATGTATGAGTCTTAAATGAAAGAAATTTCTATAAATTAATATTGATCATATAGTTAAAAGACAAATTTAATAAAGAATAGATAATATTCTATTGCTAATAATTTCATTAATTATGACGAAACTAGTCAAATCCATACAAATCAGATGCTTTTGCATTAATATATGTTATTGGACTTTCTTTGAGATTGCAGGAGAATTTATTCAACAAATACAATCGTTCTTTTTTCAGTCACCACAAGTCAGTATTACTATAGGGGTTAATTAAATATTAGTTTTTTAATATTAATTCAAATTAAGTTTTTATTATACATTTGTAGTTAAAGAACAGTTAAAAATTTTGAATTGTTATTATATATGAAGTCGGTTTGATACTTTATTTTGGAATTTTATTTTTAGGAATGTTAATTGTCTGATTCAGGCAGAAAGCAGACATTCAAGTTTAGATTATGCGAGTTAGGGCACATTAAGGAACAATTTCATCGACTTCTACAAACTCATTGACTTCTACAAACTCATTTTTTATTAGCAAATATTTAATGTGTTTTTTGAGTGAGAAATTCTCTATCAAATTAATAATTCTATACAATTCTGATTATAAAAAAGGATCTAACCTTTTTAAGCACATGATTAACACAGACCTTCCAAACCGAACCAAAACTGTTCTAAAAAAATAAAACCTCTTTGATATAATTAATCCTAATATTCCATTAGTACTGTGAAAATGTGTATTCTTCCTTCTTTCTGGGCTTGTCTCATCTTGCTGGTATTTCTTATGCCGAATGTGAACGCTGATTTCAGCTATCTTCAGGAGTTGAAAGGTCAAAATAAATATATTGACTACTTTATGCCAGCTTACGATAGCCCTGAAGACGGCTGGGCGATGATTACGAAAATGTGTGGTCCAGTGGGTTCCTGGGATCATGAGATTGTTATTCCTTATTCTGTTCGACCGCATGAAGGAAAATTAGTGCGGGTTAAGGGGCTCAAGGGGTGTATACATATCAAAGGTAAGCTGGGGCCAAATGGCGAGCTTCCAGAAATTGATGGCAAAGTAAATGCGACCCGTAATAGCAAAAAAACAGTTGTTCATGGAGGATTATTTGTTGAGAACCTAAAGACAAAAGGTGTCGGCATTCCAAACAATAAACATTTCACAGTGATGCGAAATATGCACATGTCGAATTGGCAAGGCCATGCCTTTATTACTTCGGCAGGTAATAAACACATGTATCTGGAGTTACTCGATTCTTACTTAGGATATGGTACTGCTAACCACGCAGCTTATATTGATAACATCTCCTTTGCTAACATCCAACGCAATGTCTTCGAATCACCTGGGAAGATGCATGCTCTACGAGTAATTGCACAAAAGAGCATTATTCGAGGCAATAAAATTTGCAATATTCAGTGTGACGGAACTGTACTTGAGCGCACAAATAGGAATGGTAAAGCTTACAAGATGTCAGGTATGGCTTCTCTCGAAGTCTATGTTAATGGTGAGCATATTGTTGAAAATAATGAAATTGTTTACCATCGATCAGATAAAAGTAGGTCATTAAAAGCAGTAAATTTCCGCTGGCGAAATGAGTTGAATACTGTAGATAGACTTCGTGATGGTGATTATTACAAACCTATAGTTTGGGGTACGAAAGAGTTCAACAATCCTGAAACGTGGAACGGTCCTATGCTTAAATCCATTTTCAGAAATAACAAGATCACGTGCTATGGTGTAAAGCCATGCCACGCATTCAAGATAAATTCTACATATCCATACATTCACGATGCTGCGACTAGGCAGCTTAAAGCGTGGATGAAAGAAAATCAGTTCACAATATTCCAGCAAATGCTAGATAACTCACATCCTAGCTGGCATGGTAGCTTCCATTTGATGACGGATAAATTCCGTGATGCTTTCATTAGCCACAATGCCCGTAACATTCCAAACAAAGTTCCATTCGCAGTATCAGAAGGTTGGAAACAAAAAGCTCATGTAACGCTTGACGGGAACACCGGCAATTATGATCTTTTAGTTAACCCTGTCAAAAAGGTGAACTGGTGTAATGGCGAAGTAAAAGATGGTAAATGCGTTAATCAACAGTACTTTAGACAAGCAGAGATAGTCATTAAATAAACCACTTCATACCTCGCAATCAGAAGATATGAACGTTTCGAATACTGTAGTAAGAAATGTCCGCTATTGGCCAATAGCGGACATTTTAGTATAGGAAAGTTCTAATCGAGCACATCATCCCTGATAATAATCTTATTCGCATATCCTTATGCTTACTATATCTTGTAAAATAATATTTAAGTAATAATTTCTGGGAGCATGTATGAGTGATGGTGATCGTTTAAATGAGCTTTTAGGGATGATTAATGCAATTACGGCAGATGATGAAATTGAAGATAAGGAGATATTCAGTTTAAACAAATGGTTGAATAACAATTCAGATTTATTAGACACCCTACCTTTTGATGCAATCAATACCAAAATAAAAGCCATTATTTCAGATGGCTATGTATCCAATGAAGAGCATGATGAACTTCTGAGTGCTCTTAAACAAATCACATAGCTTTGACGCAACGTGTGCAAAAATTTTTGGCCCATCAGGGACTAGGGTCACGGAGAGAAATTGAACGTTGGATAGCAGCAGGCGATATCGTCATTAACGGAGAGCTTTGTAAGCTTGGCCAGCAAATTGATGGTACAGAATCGATTGTTATTCGAGGGCAACCGTTAAAGGTAAAGACCAATACAATCACTAAAGTGCTTGTCTACAACAAACCTGTTGGCGAAGTTGTTACACGAAATGATCCAGAACAACGACCAACCGTCTTTGAAAATATACCAAAGTTAAATTCTGGGCGTTGGATAGCAATAGGACGTTTGGATATTAATACCTCCGGACTTTTGCTTTTCACCAATGATGGTGAACTTGCTAACAAACTAATGCATCCCAGTAGTCAAATAGAGCGCGAATATCATGTACGTGTACATGGGAAAATTACAGATGAGGTCCTTTCAAATCTGCAGCAAGGCGTGCAATTAGAAGATGGATTAGCCAAGTTAAAAATTCTAGAGGTACAAGAACATCAAGGTACCAATACTTGGTGCCGAGTCGTTATTAAAGAAGGACGCAACCGTGAAATTCGCCGCTTGTGGGAATCTCAAGGATTACAAGTCAGTCGTTTAATACGAATACGTTTTGCAAATATTGTACTACCAAGAGAGTTGCAAGAAGGGAATCATGCCGACTTAAAAGAAAGTATAGTGAGCCAATTACTTAACCACAAAATTCAGGATTAATTTTATAGTTCACGCCAGTTACACCTTTGCTGCCTGGTCCAATAAAGTATAAATATGGAGCTACTACATCTTCTGGTTCTGCATAAGACTTAGGATTTACACCAGGAAAATGTGCAGTTCTTAATTTTGTTCTAACGGGTGCAGGATCGACACCATTAACGCGAATTGGTTTATCGCCATCTAATTCATCTGCTAAAATTTTTAGCATCCCTAATTGAGCATGTTTTGCGACTCCATAGGCACCCCAATAGGCTTTACTGCAATCGTGTGTTGAAAATACAATGGTTGGGTCATCTGCAAGTTCAAGCACTGGAATGCAGCATTTTAATAATAAAAAATTAGAATGTTGATTAACTGTGATAGCACGTAGCCAATTATCAAGGTGAAAATTTCGCAAGCCTTGTAAAATCTCAACTTCACCTGCATTAAGAACGACAGAATTAATTGGAATTTCTAGATTCGCAAGTTTATTCGCTAACTGAATATAGTCTGCTTCTCCTGCAGTAGCTAGATCGATTACATGGATATGGTGCGATGAGTCTGAAATTTCTGCTAATTCATTTTGTAAATCATCAAGTCTTTGTTGATTTCGTCCTAATAAAAATAGTTGTGCACCATATTTTGCACATGCTAATGACAAAACCTTACCGATGCCATCTGTAGCCCCAGATACTAAAATAATTCGATTATCTAAGTAATTAGATAAATATTGAGTATCATTAATGTCTTGGCGGATTGAATCTTGATTCATTACTATTGCAATTGTTAAATATTTTTATGGACTTAATATACTAATATGATTGAGAGGTTGAAATCTGCGATTAATATCTATGGATTTATTAATGGACTTATTTATATTACTAATCAACTTTTTAAAAGAATTTTTAAAGATAATGTAAAAATAGATAAGTTTTACTTATATGCACAACCTATATCAAAAAAGTCATTATTACCTGAATCAAGATTAGCAAAATATAATTTATTTGAGTTAAAGAAAGAGTTTGTTGATATCTCAAAATTTGGTCGTCCTAAACACATCATAAATCAAAGATACTCACAGGGTGGGCGATGTATAGCCTGTTTTAAAGACGAGGTATTGCTGGGATATATTTGGTTTACATTGAAGCCATATAAAGAAGATGTTGTTTGTTGTACTTATGTGCCAAAACCATCCAAACAAGTAGCGTGGGATTATGATATTTATGTAGAGCCAAAGCACCGACTAGGATTCACCTTCATGGCATTGTGGGACGCATTAAATAAAGAACTTTCTAGAAGCGGTTACGAATGGTCAATGAGTAGAATATCTGCATTTGCAATTGAATCAATTAGGTCTCATTCACGTCTTAAAGCGGTACGATTGAGCACATTGCTTTTTTTTACTTTTTTTAAAATGCAAATATTATTTGCAACAACAAAACCTTTTTTTCATATTTCATTTAATAAGAAGAATTGTCCAACAGTTATTGTGAACAAGCCTTAATGAAATTATACAATATAATAATTCATATTTATTTTCTGGCGCTAATAAATATTCCTCTGCGAAATAAATAGCCAAGTACTTGATTAGTGCATTCTTCTAATGAATTAGTGCCAGTGTCTACAATTAAATCAGCATTTTCCGGCTCTTCGTAGGGTGAAGATATACCAGTAAAATCAGAAATGATTCCAGCGCGAGCTTTTTTATACAGTCCTTTCACATCTCTCTCTTCACAAATTTCTAGTGGGCATTTGCAGTACACTTCAATGAAATCATTTTCACCAATTAGGGCTTTTGCATTTTGTCTGTCTTCTTGTACTGGGGAGATGAATGCAGTAAATGTAATGATCCCAGCATCGGCGGTTAGTTTGCACATCTCAGAGATGCGGCGTAGGTTTTCTTTTCGATCTTCTAATGAAAAACCTAAATCTCCACATAATCCATGTCTCACATTATCTCCATCAAATACATATGTCAGACAATTTCTATTATGTAATTCTTCTTCGACAGCATGTGCTAATGTCGATTTTCCTGCACCTGATAATCCTGTGAACCAAAGTACAACTCCACTATGCCCTAGAATATTTTCTCTTCGATTTCTAGTAACCGTTGCATGATGGTAAACAACATCGGGGCTTATTTTTTTTGCGGATTCCGTCATGAGATTAGGTAGTCTATATTCGTAATATTAAAGCTGAATTATCTGCTTTTAGTTGTTACAAATCTGTTAAATCAATCTAATGTTTGCTATTTTCAGTAGTTTTAATATTTTGTTTTGTATGAAATTTGGCTGAATTTTCAATAAATTTAACTTCTGGAACTTGTTTTTTCTTTTCAATGCCAAGCTCTGTAAATTTTTTGGCTCCAGTAAGCACTTGTCGATCCAGTGAGCCAGTAGCTTTATTAAATTGATCAACACTAGCATCAAGATGTTTACCGAGCTTTTGAAGATGCTCTGCAAAAGTGGCTAGTCGTTGATACAAATCCTCACCAAGCTCGCGAATTTTTTCTGCATTTTCGGCTACAGCGACCTGCCTCCAACCAAATGCGACAGCACGCAGTAGTGCGATAATGCTAGTTGGAGTCGCCAGAATTACTTTATTTTTAAGCGCATCTTCGAGTAGTTGAGGGTCCTGTTCGAGTGCTGCTGATAAAAATTGTTCGCCGGGAATAAATAACACGACAAAATCTGGCGAATGCTTAAATTGACTCCAATAACTTTTGCTAGAAAGCTCTCGCATTCTTTCACGCACATTTCTGGCATGTCTAATTAAGGAACTTTCTCGTTCATTTTCTTCTGTGGTTTGCATTGCAGTTAAATAGGCGTCTAAGGGTGTTTTTGCATCAATAATTAGTTCGCGCTGATCCGGCATACGCACAATCATGTCGGGGCGAATTTTTGAATCTGTGTTCGTACTGCTTTCTTGCTCATAAAAATCGCAGTGATCCACCATACCGGCGAGCTCCGCAATTCTTTTTAAGGTCAGTTCTCCCCATTGACCGCGTACTTCTGGCCTTCTTAGTGCTTGCACTAAATTTTGTGTTTCGATGCGAAGATTGCTTTGAGATTCATTAATGAGTTTTAAATGCTGTGATAATGAACCAAAAGATTCTTTTCGATCTTTTTCAATGGCTTGAATCTGGGATTCAGTTCTTTTGAGAGCTTCCTGAATAGGTTGTACTAAGATTTCAATCGCTTTTTCTTTTTTATCAAGGTTTGATTCAGCTTGTATTTGAAATTGGCTGAGTTTTTCTTTAGCTAGTGTTAAGAAGTTTTCATTATTGGACTGCAATGCTTTTTGTGATAGTAAAGAAAAAGATTCTTCGAGTTGTTTGCGGGACTCTTCAATGGCTTCTATCTTTTCTAAATATCGTTCTCTTTCTAGTTCAAGTTGTAAGGAAAGTTGTTGAGTTTTTGAGGAAAGTTCATTATGTGCTTTTTTGCTTGTCGAACGCATAATCAAAGCGCCAAGAGCTGCACTTAATAAACACAGACTGCTACTCAAAAGTATTAGTTGCCAGATGTTACTCAAATCAATATTTATCATATAGGCATTGTTGATCAGTCAGCATTAAAAAGCCAATTCTTAAGTTGCAAAGCATTTTCAAATACTACATCGGCATCCCATGTGTAGGGGTCTTCTTCATCCAGAATATAGCCATAGGCGGCAACAGCCGTTTTCATTTTGGCTGCTTTCCCCGCTTGAATGTCACGAGGATCATCCCCCATGTATACACATTTTTCACTATCAGCCCCAATGATGTTAGCTGCATGAAATAATGGCTCTGGATGCGGTTTTCTTTTTGCCAATGAGTCACCGCTCACCATGCATACCGTACGAAATGCGATACCTAGTTCTTGAATTAGTGGTTCTGCTAAATAACCTGGTTTATTCGTGACAATCCCCCAGGGTATATTGGATTCATCTAAACTATCTAGAATTTCAGAAACACCAGGAAACAATTTTGTTTTGTTGCAAAGTCGGTTTGCATATAACTCCAAAAATTGTTGCCTTAAAATTGTTTCTTGATCTTTTTCTAAGTTCTCCCCAAAGCCAAGCTTGACTAAAGCTAGACCACCTCTAGAAGTATGTTTTCTGATCTCCTCATATGCAAGTGTATTCTTCTCATTCAAGACTAGTAATTCATTCAATGCATCTGCCATGTCTGGTGAGGTGTCTGCTAACGTGCCATCTAGATCAAATAGCACTGCATTGGCGCGTGAACTTTTATTCATGCAGTAAAGTAAATTTTACTTAGTAGTGTGTACAAGGTAGTTGACACTAGTATCTGAGGATAGCTTATATTTTTTTGTAAGCGGGTTATAGGTCATGCCAATGATGTCGTTAGTAGTTAGAGAAGCTGCACGCGTCCAACGATCAAGCTCTGAAGGACGAATTAATTTCTCGAAATGATGTGTACCTTTGGGCAACAAATTGAGAATATATTCAGCTCCTACAATTGCAAAGGCAAAAGATTTAGGATTGCGATTGATAGTTGAAAAAAATATATGTGCACCCGGTTTAGCCAAGGTGGCGCATGCTTGAATAATAGCAGCAGGATCAGGAACATGTTCCAACATTTCCATGCACGTGACCACATCATAGGTTTCTGGTTTCTGTCTTGCCAATTCTTCTGCTGAGATTGCTTGATAATTAATAGTAAGATTTTGTTCCTTTGCGTGAATTTTGGCGACGGCAAGTGGAGCTTCGGCTAAGTCAATTCCTTTAACTACAGCACCACGAAGGTGCATGGACTCTGAAAGTATTCCACCGCCGCAGCCTATATCTAATACATTTTTCCCATTAAGCTGTGCTCGTTCGTCAATGTAATTTAATCGTAACGGATTAATATCATGTAGTGGTTTGAATTTACTTTCTGTATCCCACCATTGATAAGCCAGTGCTTCAAACTTAGCTAATTCATCTTGGTCAACGTTAGTATTTGTAGTGTTCATACTATTGAATTTTTTGATTCCATTGTTTTGTATTATTTAAAATTTCTTGCTCGTCAAGTGTAATTAGCTGACCGTTTTTCAACAGCTGTTTTCCTGCGATCCATACATCGGATACTTGTTTGCTATTTGCTGCATATACAAGTTGGCCCACAGGGTCATACATGGGTTGAGAATTGATTTTACTAAAATCAATGACACTGATATCGGCTGACTTTCCGGCTTCCAGTGAGCCCGTAATATGATCGATGCCTAGCGCTTTTGCACCATTGATGGTCGCGCAACGTAGTGCTTGTGCTGCGGGCAATGCAACTGCATTATTAGAAACAGCTTTCGCTAGCAGTGCGGCAACTTGCATATCGCTCATTACATCGAGGTTATCATTGCTTGCACAGCTGTCCGTGCCTAAAGCAACATTAATATCATGCTCTAATAAATTTTGAGTGAGGCAAAAACCGCTCGCAAGTTTCATATTTGATTTTGGGCAATGCACAACATTTGCTTTGCACGAGGCTAGTAGGTCAATTTCTTCATCTTCTAGATGTGTCATGTGGACTGCAACTAAACTACTACTAATCAACCCAAGTTTATGTAAGCGCTGAATTGGGCGCATGTTAAATTTTTCAATACTATTAGAAATTTCATCCTCTGTTTCATGCAGATGAATATGTACAGGCACTTCTAATTCATTGGATAAAATGGCAATACGTTCAAAAGGTGCATTCGAAACTGTGTAAGGTGCATGGGGTGCAAACGCACATTGAATTAATGAACTAGACTTGTACTGATCATGTAAAGCTAAGCCTTTTTCAAAATATTCATCATGGCTATTGGCATATTGAGTGGGAAAATCAAGCATAATCATTCCGAGTACGGCGCGAATTCCAGATTGCATCACCACCTTTGCGGTTTCTTCTGCATAAAAATACATGTCATTAAAACATGTCACCCCCGCGCGTAACATTTCTGCAATCGCTAGTTCTGAACCATGGGTTACAAATTCTTCATTTACCCATTTTTGTTCCGCAGGCCAAATATGTTCATGTAACCATTGCATTAACGGCAAGTCATTCGCAAGACCACGAAATAACGACATTGCTGCATGGGTATGTGTATTAATCAGTCCTGGGATTAAAATATGATGATCGTAATAATGTTCTACAGCGTTTGAAAATTTTTTGTTGGCTTCTCGGGTGGGGAGGATTTCTAGTATATTGCCATCCTGAATCGCAATACAGGTGTCCTGTAGTACTTGATTAGTCTCGTCTACAGGAACTACATATTTTCCATGGAGTAATATTTGCGTTGATGTCATTGGGCGTTCTACGCTAGAGATTGCAAATATTTAGGCTTACATATAGTTTATGGTATGAGCATTGTCCTATGATGTCCTATAGGCTGGCTACCATTATTTTTTAATTTTTACTGCATTCAAATATTTATGAATTCTCTTGCAGACCGAGCCATTCATTGGGAAGAGGATCATCTGGTATTACTGGATCAACGTAAGCTCCCTACAGAAATTGATTTCATCGTATGCAATACATGCAAAGATGTGGTGAATGCTATAAAAAATATGGTGGTACGAGGTGCTCCTGCAATTGGAGTCACAGCTGCTTACGGGGTTGTGCTGGCTGCTCGATCGGCATTTAAAAAATCAAATACAAATTGGAAAGAAAGTATTGAGAATGATTTAAAACAATTAGAACTGGCACGACCTACTGCTGTGAATTTGGTTTGGTCAATTCAGAATATGCGACAAGTTTTACAAAATGTTTCTACAAACGACCCAGAATCTACATTGTTACAGGCAGCAAAAAATATTCATCAACAAGATATAAAGACCAATAAAACCCTAGGGGAACTTGGTGCTACGTTAATTAATGAAAACTCATCTGTGCTTACTCACTGTAATGCTGGTGCACTTGCCACAGGCGGTTATGGAACTGCACTTGGCGTGATCCGAAGTGCATTTTCTCAAAATAAAATTGATTCTGTATATGCAGATGAAACACGGCCCTGGTTTCAAGGAGCACGACTTACAGCCTGGGAATTAATGCAAGATAAAATTCCTGTAACTTTAATTTGTGACAGTGCTGCAGCGAGTTTGATGCGTGATAAAAAAATTTCTTGGATTATTGTTGGTGCTGATCGAGTGGCAAGTAATGGGGATGTGGCCAATAAAATTGGCACTTATGCATTGGCTATAATGGCGAAGCAGCATAATGTTGAGTTCATGGTTGCTGCACCTACAAGTACGATCGATCTAAATAGTAAGAGCGGAGCCGATATAGAAATTGAAGAACGTGAATCAAGTGAGATTGTTGCTGTTAAAGATCACTCATTAGCTCCCGAAAATGTGCAAGTTTGGAATCCAGTATTTGATATAACGCCTGCAGAAATGATATCGGCTTTAGTCACTGAAAAGGGAGTGGTGCTAGCGCCAGATAAGGCTAAAATCGCAGAATTATTCGATTAGTACTATTTTGGCTGTTTTCTATCAGACCTGGAAAGAAAACTACCTTTAAAATCTATAAATTTGTTATTCAAAGCATTCACTTCGTTTATGGGTGCTTTTTTCTCCAACCCACTATCCCGTAGCTGTGTTATAATTTAACGCAGTAGAACTAAATCTAACCTATATCGTTTTCTCGTAAATGGCAGCTATCGCCAAAGAAATCCTGTCCGTAAATCTCGAAGACGAGATGCGGCAGTCGTACCTGGATTACGCCATGAGCGTGATCGTTGGACGTGCCTTGCCCGATGTTCGAGATGGTTTAAAACCCGTACATCGTCGGGTTCTGTATGCCATGAATGAGCTCGGGAATGACTGGAATAAGTCCTATAAAAAATCTGCGCGTATCGTCGGTGATGTCATTGGTAAATATCACCCACATGGAGATACTGCAGTTTACGACACCATTGTTCGTATGGCACAGCCTTTTTCCATGCGCTATATGCTCATTGATGGGCAGGGTAATTTTGGTTCGGTCGATGGTGATGCGCCTGCTGCAATGCGTTATACCGAAGTGCGCATGGCTAAGATCGCACACGAAATGTTGGCCGATCTTGATAAGGAAACCGTAGATTTTATTGATAACTATGATGGCTCCGAATCAGAACCATCGGTTTTGCCTGCTCGTGTGCCGGCCTTATTGGTTAATGGTTCTTCCGGAATTGCGGTTGGAATGGCAACGAATATCCCACCACATAATTTAAATGAAGTCATCGATGCTAGCGTTACATTAATAAATAATCCAGATGCTGACTATCAGGAATTAATGCAACATTTACCGGGACCTGATTTTCCCACGGCTGCCATTATCAATGGAAGAAAAGGAATTGTAGAAGCCTATCGTACAGGGCGTGGAAGAGTGCACATGCGTGCACGTACTCATATTGAACAGGACGAAAAGAGTGGACGTGAGCGAATCATCGTTACGGAATTACCGTATCAAGTAAATAAAGCGAATTTAATTATAAAAATTGCAGATCTCGTAAAAGAGAAACGAATCGAAGGCATTGCGGCCGATGGTTTACGAGATGAGTCTGACAAAGACGGGATGCGTATTGTCATTGAGTTGCGACGCGGAGAAGTCAGTGAAGTTATATTAAATAATTTGTTCAAGCACACCCCAATGCAAAGTGTGTTTGGTATGAATATGGTGGCATTGGTCGATGGCCAACCAAGGCTTTTGAATCTAAGGCAAATTTTACAAGCCTTTATTCGTCACCGAAGAGATGTAGTTACACGCCGTACCATTTATGAACTACGTAAAGCACGAGAACGGGCACATATTTTGGAAGGTCAAGCGGTAGCGCTTACCAATATTGACGAAATTATCAGCTTAATAAAAAAATCTGAAAGTCCCGCAGTTGCCAAAGAAAAATTAATTGACAAAACCTGGAAGCCAGGAATCGTTACCAAGATGTTAAGTCGTGCAGGAGCCGATGTTTCTAGACCTGAAGATTTGAGTCCAGAATACGGTATGCAAGATGGTGAATATCATTTATCTCCAACTCAGGCACAGGCCATACTTGATTTACGATTGCATCGATTAACCGGATTAGAACAAGACAAAATTGTTAATGACTATGGAGAGCTGTTGGAAAAAATAATCGACTTACTTGATATTTTGAAAGATCCGGAACGTTTAATGCAGGTGATTCGTGAAGAACTGAAACAGATTAGAGAACAATTTGGTGATACAAGACGTACAGAAATTTCAGATGCACAAGTCGACCTTACCATGGAAGACCTTATTCCAGAGGAAGATGTAGTCGTTACTTTATCGCATGCAGGTTATGCAAAATCGCAGCCTTTGGACACATATCGCGCACAACGACGCGGGGGAAGAGGCAAAGCGGCCACATCGGTGAAAGCCGAAGATTTTGTGGATCAATTATTTGTGGCTAATACGCACGATACTATTTTATGTTTTTCAAGTCGTGGAAAAGTATATTGGTTGAAAGTGTATGAGCTTCCACAAGCGGGTCGTACGGCGCGTGGTAAACCGATTGTTAATTTATTACCATTACAAGAAGGCGAACGGATTAATGCGGTATTACCGGTAAAAGAATATCGAGAAGACGCCTACATCGTCATGGTGGCCAGTAGTGGCACAGTCAAGAAAACAAAGCTAACTGAATTTTCACGCCCAAGAGCAAGTGGCATTTTGGCAGTAGATTTACGTGCCAATGATTATTTAATAGGCGTTTCGATCACACATGGGGATACAGACCTGCTGTTAGTGAGTGATGCAGGCAAAGCGATACGATTTACTGAAAATGATGTACGTGCCATGGGACGTAATGCAACCGGAGTGCGTGGGATACGCTTAACAGAGGATCAAAAAGTAATTGGGTTAATGACCATTACACCAAATATGAGTGATACCGATATTTTGGTCGCAACAGAAGCAGGCTATGGTAAACGCACTAAAATAGAGGATTACCCTGTGCAAAAACGCGGGGGGCAAGGTGTAATTGCTATACAAACTACTACACGAAATGGCAATGTTGTTGGAGCTGTAGCCGTTTCAGAAGATGATGAAATCATGTTAATTACGGATAGCGGAACCTTAGTAAGAACACCAGTGAAAGATGTTTCACAAATGGGGCGTAATACACAGGGTGTGCGATTGATACGTTTATCTGAAGAAGAACGTTTAGTAGAAGTCGAAAGAATTGAAAACTTTTCTCATGTTGAAGCAGAAAATAATTAGTTTAAATTTATTTTCCATTTTACGATTGCACCATCCTCTAGATTTTTCACTCCTATAATTAGTCAATCCCGTGGGCACTAGACCATATTATTTTGGCGCCGGTCCTGCAGCCATTCCTGAAGCTGTTTTAAAAAATATTCAAGAGGAATTGCTTAACTACCAGGACAGTGGTATTTCAATTCTTGAATTATCTCATCGAAGTAATGAATTTTTTGAGATCATTAATAATGCTGAAAGTTTGTTGCGTGAACTGTTACAAATTCCTATGCAGTATGCAGTTTTGTTTATGCATGGAGGTGCAACCAGTCAATACTCCATGTTGCCCATGAATTTTATTCAAAAAGGCCAAAGTGCAGACTATGTTTGTACCGGTTTGTGGTCAAGTAAGGCCTATAATGAAGCTACTAAATTAGCGAAGGCAAATCAGATTCGAGCATTAAACGATGATGGTTTGCTATCAGTTTTACCTGAAGATCAATGGGAACTAAGTTCCGATGCCGTTTATGTACACTATTGTAATAATGAAACCATAAGTGGTGTTGCTTTCCTCGAAATTCCAAATACAGATGGAGTACCGCTTGTTTGCGATATGACATCTTCTTTACTTACTTCGCCATTAGACATTGAAAAGTTTTCAATTATTTATGCAAGTACACAAAAAAATCTTGGTGTCGCTGGGCTAACTGTTTTAATTGCTGATAAAGAATTTATAGGGCAGGCAGAAAATATAACTCCACATTTATTTGACTATGCGCAATGTGAAAAAGATAGTTCGCTAAGTAATACACCACCGATATTTGCAATTTATGTATTAAATAAATTACTGGAGTGGGCAAAAAATGAAGGAGGTGTTGCCCGTTTTAAGAACATCAGAGAAAAGTATGCCGAAAAAATTTATGACTTAATTGATGAAAGTGCTTTCTATATTAATAATGTTTCAAAAAATTACCGATCGAAAATTAATATTCCTTTTCAATTTAAAAATTTAAAACAAGAGAATGATTTTCTTCAGCAAGCAAAGCAGTGTCAATTGATCGGTTTACAAGGGCATAGGGTTGTTGGGGGCATACGAATTAGCTTATTTAATTCCATGCCTGCAGAAGGAATAGAGCAACTAATTGAATTTATGCAAAAGTTTGAAATTGAAAATAGGCAAACCTGATTTATCGGTCAACTATTAAATCGTCTATCAAAATAGACTGTTGTGCCATCTGAACATGTAATAGGGAAAGAGGCATTCATATTTTGTCTGCGTTCTATATTATTAGGTGCTGTTTGCAGGTTTCTTGTTTTAATTATTTTTTCACCTTTATGCGAAGATGCAATTACTGCACAAAGTGACAAAACACTAATTCCAGACACTAGAACAATAATGCCTATAGTTAATATAAAATTTATTAATTCCATGATATAGCATCTATATTGAAATAATATAACTTTAATTCAATAATGTTATAATATTCATAATTTACTATAAAACAGTGAGTTAATGCAATATCCTAATAATTTAAGACAAGTATATGTAAGATATACAGCCTCAATAGAGAGGTTCAGTAAAATTCTGATGAATGTAAGTGAAATATTATTAAGCAGTTCAAATATTTATGCACTAAACTAAAGATTAATACCTTCAAAAAGTATCTGAGCATAATCCCTGTCGTGCAATTTTTTCAATTGATTTGATTTCGTTGCGGCTTAACAAACTTCTCCAATTTGATGAAATTTTTTTTGAATTTCTGAAAACACTATAGTAACTATTGTTCGTCGTATTCGTACTTTTATGGATAAATTTTTCAGTTTGCAAACTCCAATCTAAGTTAACGTTATTGAACAGTCTTTTTGTGTATTCAGTAGGATTCTCACATACATCCTCATATTTCACTAAATAAAAATTATTGTTAGATAAGTTGTTTTTAAGAGAATGTTCATTGAACAATAACCATCTCCATGTTAATCGTTGAATTGGAGACATTTTTTTAATCATCTCGTATGATATATCAAAATCATGAGAAACTTCTGAATCAAGTAAAATCTTGAACATATTATAGTCTTCACTTGTTGGCACATTACTTGAAAACAAATTTTTACTTTCTCCATTTAGTACAGACGAGACATATCCACAAGGATGTCGAATTAGATGAATGCAATAACAATTATTTACAATTTTAGAAAATAAGTTAAGTCTTCCTAGAGATTCAATAGATTTCCACACGAATCTTGTATTTTTATGTTTTATATAGTTAGGTAAATTAAAATCAGAACTTAAATTTAATTTTTTACTAAGCTTGTTAACATATATTTTATACTTATGAATATGAAACTCAGAATTAGAAAAATATTCTTTTCTAAAATATGGCTGTTTACCCAAAATGTCTATAGAAGAAAATGTACTTAATTGATTTAAGTAGTTATTAGTGTCGATCTCATAGTTATTAAATAGCTTATTTTCAGTCAAAATTGGAATTTTCTTAATTGGAATAAAGCTGTCAGGCTCGTGCATATAAAAAGTTTTTGGGTGACTGTCAAATATTTTTCCAAGCCATGATGAGCCAGACCTAGGCATGCTAAATATTAAAATTGGGGGCTCAGTTAGGGTTAAATTCAAGAGCTGATGTATTATATTAGTGGTCTGGAAGAAAATAAGAGCATAAAATTTCAATATTTCGAACTTATAAATTATAAAAAGATTTATACCATTCAACGAACTTTTTAACACCAATCTCTATTGGTGTGTTAGGTTTATAACCTACATTTTCAATTAGCGCATCAACATCAGCATATGTATCTGGGACATCACCAGGTTGAAGCGGTAAATAATTAATTTCTGCCATTTTGCCCAAATTGTTTTCCAATATTTCAATGTAGTGACTTAACTCAACAGGGTTGTTATTGCCTATATTATATAGACGATAGGGTGCGTGACTTGTGGCACTATCTGGATTATTGCTATTCCAGTTTTCATTTGGTGTGGCAATTTTGTCTAAAGTACGCACAACACCTTCTACGATATCGTCTATATATGTAAAGTCACGCCGGTGTTTTCCATAATTAAATACGTCTATTGGTTCGCCTGCTAAGATTTTTTTAGTAAATAAAAATAGCGCCATATCTGGACGCCCCCATGGTCCGTATACAGTAAAGAAACGTAAGCCAGTTGTGGGAAGTTGATATAAGTTGCTATATACGTGAGCCATTAATTCGTTTGCTTTTTTAGTCGCAGCATACAAGCTCAAGGGATGATCGACATTGTGGTGTACAGAAAATGGCATTTTTGTATTTGCGCCATATACTGAACTACTTGAAGCAAAAACTAGATGTTCAATTTTGTAATTTCTACATGCTTCTAAAATATTAATAAAGCCAACAAGATTTGTATCTACATATGCGTGTGGATTTTCAAGCGAATATCTAACCCCTGCTTGCGCTGCTAAATTAATGACACGATCAGGCTCGAATTTATTGAATGCTGCAAAAATAGCTTCTTTATCTTCTAGGTTAATACGAGCTTCTATAAAGTTTTTATGATTAATTATTCTCTCTAATCGCGAGAGTTTTAAATTGACATCATAATAATCATTGATATTATCAATCCCTAAAACTTCGTCACCACGACCCAATAAATATTCCGCTACAGCGGCACCAATAAATCCGGCTGAACCTGTGACAACTACTCTCATTAGTTACTTTAAATAGAAAATTTATTAAAGACGTCCATCTACTTCGGATTTTTGTAATACATTTTTTACATCAAATAAAATATGATTACTACTCCCAAATGAATGAATTTTTTTTGCGCCCATGTTTATGAATTCAGTGTGATTAACAGCAAGGATTATTGCGTCATATTTTTCAGTTGGCACTTTATCTAACACATCTAAATCATATTCTTGCTTGGTTTCATTTATATCTACCCATGGATCATAAATATCTACGTGGGCGTGATAATTATTGAATTCTTTTACAATATCGATGACGCGTGTATTACGAATATCAGGACAATTTTCTTTGAATGTAAAACCAAGAATTAAGATTTTTGAATCTACCACATGAATTTTCTTTTGTGTCATAAGTTTTATTACGCATTCTGCAACATAAGGGCCCATTTCATCATTAATTCTTCGCCCTGAAAGAATAACTTCAGGATTGTATCCAATTTCTTGTGCTTTATGAGTTAAGTAATAGGGGTCAACTCCGATACAGTGCCCACCTACTAAGCCAGGTCGAAAGGGTAAAAAATTCCATTTGGTGCCGGCAGCTTCTAACACTTCCAATGTATCTATATTAAGACGATTAAAGATTAAAGATAATTCATTGATTAGTGCAATATTTACATCACGTTGAGTATTTTCAATTACTTTTGCGGCTTCAGCTACTTTTATGCTGTTAGCTTTGTGTGTTCCTGCCGTAATAATTTTTTTATAAAGGTCGTCCACAAATTCGGCTATTTCTGGAGTTGATCCTGATGTAACTTTTCTAATAGAAGGCAATCTATGTTCTTTATCGCCAGGATTTATGCGTTCCGGGCTATACCCTGCATAGAAGTCTTTATTAAATGTGAGGTTTGAACCTGTTTCTAAAATCGGCACACATACTTCTTCTGTAACACCTGGATAAACAGTAGATTCGTAGATAACGATGTCGCCTTTTTTTAATACTTTGCTAACAGTTTCAGATGCCATTGTAATTGGAGTTAACTCTGGAACTTTGTAAGAATCGATCGGAGTAGGAACAGTTACAATATATACATTACAATTTTCTATATCATTTAATTTTGTAGAAAATGTAAGATGTTGAGCTCTGGTAATTTCTTCAGGACTGACTTCTAGTGTTTTGTCTAATCCTTGCTTTAATTCTTTTACTCTTTTATGGTCAATATCATATCCAGTAGTAAGGATAGTCTTTCCAAATTCTACTGCTAATGGTAGTCCTACGTAGCCTAGGCCAATCACACAAATTTTGATTTCTGAAGGTATCACTTGAAATGGTTTGGAAAATAAATTCGTAGCTGATAATAGATTAATTAGCTTAATAATTATGTGATTTTCGCCACGGGGACACTAATAATAAAAGGATATAGTGCATTAATAAATGTGCAGGTGGATATTAAATTGTTTCTATCAGATTAGTTCGTTTAGTACCAGCTAAATTTGCTCTCATAATTCAGTGTCCAGTTAGTGTAACTTTATTGAAATGTTTGAAATTCGCATCGGTGATCAAAGGATAAAAGCGCCATATTTATTTTTGGCTCTTCTCGATGCCATATTTTTATATATAAGTGTATATGTGGGTGCATATGCCCGTTTCTATACTGAAGTAGATCCATTGGCAGCTGCTGCTGAAAGTGTTGGAAACTTAGTGCCACGAGCTATTATTCATGCAACTGTTGTAGTGATTACGCTTTTGAGTATGGGGTTGTACCAAGCTCAAAGGAGAGAGTATTTTTTTAACAAGTTAAGCCGAATTACAGTTGGATTCATATTTGCATTTATTGCATTTGGGATAGTTTTTTATGTGTTTCCTAATTTATATATGGGAAGAGGTGTTTTCTTAATTGCTTCCAGCATATCTTTTATAGTACTTGTTTTACTGCATTTTATATTTTCAAAGACTGTAAACATTGAGGCGCTTAAAAAAAATGTGCTCATTTTAGGAGCGGGAGAAAAATCAACTTGGGTGACAACACTGCGAAGAAAATCTGATCGTAGCGGTATTAATATCGTTGGTTATTTTCCGGTAAATGATGAGCCTATAAAAATTGATAAAAGTTTATTGGTTAAAAATGGTAAAAGTTTACAAGAAGTAATAAAAATTAATGATGTGGATGAAGTTGTAGTCGCTTTGTCTGACCGAAGAGAAAATTTACCAATGGCAGATTTAGTAAATATAAGACTGGCTGGAATTACTGTCGTAGATTTAGTTACTTTCTTGGAGCGACAACTAGGAAAAATTTATATAAATCTAACGAATCCGGATTGGATAGTTTTTTCGGAAGGGTTTAAACAAGGTAATCTTCGTTTATTTACAAAAAGATTATTTGATTTATTTGCTAGTTCATTATTATTAATAATCGCTTCTCCAGTTTTTATAATAGCGATAGTGTTTATATGGATAGATTGTTTAGGGAAAGACTCAATTTTTTATCATCAAAATAGAGTGGGCTTGAATAATAAGACATTTAATTTGATGAAATTTCGTACAATGCAATCTAATGCAGAAAAAGAGGGTGAGGCTGTTTGGGCAAGTGAAAATGACCCAAGAGTAACTGTAATAGGTAAGTTTTTAAGGAAATATCGTATTGATGAACTGCCACAAATTTATAATGTATTCCGTGGCGATATGAGTTTAGTAGGACCTCGTCCTGAAAGGCCAGAATTCGTTGAACAATTATCTAAAAGTATTCCATTATATGGTGAAAGGCATCGTGTTAAACCGGGATTAGCAGGATGGGCGCAGATGAAATATCCCTATGGTAGTTCAGAAAGAGATGCATTAGAAAAACTATATTTCGATTTGTATTATGTGAAACATCATAGTCTGATTTTTGACATGGTTATTTTGCTTCAAACCGCCGAAGTAGTTTTATGGGGGAAAGGCTCGCGTTAATCAACAGTGCTTTATAATTTAAGTAAGATTATGAAAATGGTATTTGCAAAAGTTTACATCAAAAATTTAATCACTATTTCAGTGTTTTTTTCGTCTGTTGTGATTTTAGGATGCGAGCAAAAACTAAATGCTGATGAAGTGTTCCTTGAGGTAGATTCTCATATCCAACAAGGTGAATATAAAACTGCAGTTATAAAACTTAAAAATTTATTAAAACAAAATCCCAATAACTATAGAGCTAGAATAAGTTTAGGTAATCTGTACTTGAAGATTGGCATTTACAAACAAGCCGAAATTGAATTTAGAAAAGCGTTGAAAAAGGTAAATGATCTTGATCTTAGATTATCTTTAGTAAAAGCAATTGTGTTTCAAGAAAATTATGAACAAGCAATTCAGTATGTAATCGATGATTTTAAAAATATGAAGTTGCCAAGTAACTTACAAGATGAGGTAGATTTATACTTTGCCATATCAAAAGCAGGGGTAGGTGAACTTGCCTATGCTGAAAAAATTTTGTTGCAAATAATAGAAATGAAAAAGAATGACCAAGCCAAGATTGAGCTAGCAAAAATCTATTTTATTCAACAACAATATTCACTTTCAGAGTATCATATAGATGATGTACTCAATAAAAATGATGAAAGCAAAGAAGCTTGGTTAATTAAGGGTGACTTATTAGCTGCTAGTGGGAGTTTTTCGCGCTCTATAGATGTTTATAGTAAAGCTATCACGCAAACTGAAAATAATTTCGTCGATAAAGTATCTTTAAATGCTTATCTTGGGAAAGTACGTTCTTATTTAGCTACGGGTGAAATAAATAAAGCTGATGCAAATGTAAATGTACTAATGAACACTAATGCTAAATTGCATCCATCTGTTCAATTTTATAGAGCAATTGTGAAACTTGAAGAATCCGAGTTTAAAGAAGCAGATCATATATTGACGAAGCTACTAAGTGACTATCCAAACAACTTAGATTCATTATTCCTTATGAGTGTTGTTAAATTTTCGCTGAAAAATTATGCTCAGTCTGAGTTTTACATTAAAAAAATTTTACAAAAAGATAATGACAATCTCGTTGCAAGAAAATTACTTGCAAGGCTGAAAATTATCAAGAATAAACCAGTAGAGGCAGAAGAGCTATTGTCATCTTATCTTTCGGATAATAATGATGATGAGATAGTTCTATTGATGGCAAGAATTGCAGCCCAGCAAAATTATTCACAGCTTTCTGAAAAATATCTTAGTAAAGTAAATAACATTACTCAAAAATACAATGTTAATTTAGAGTCATCATATATAAGCATGATTTCTGGAGAGTTTGAAAAAGCAATTACAAACCTTAATAAATTGCCATTATCTACAAGTAAGCCTTTCATACGAGAGTCTCTTTTGGCAAGTGCGTATATGCAAGTGGGAAAAGTAGAGAGAATACATTCATTAATGGATGAAATTAGAAATGTTGGAAAATCAAATGTTGAGATCAAAGAGTTTATTGCTGAAACATATTTATCTTTAGGATTTTTGAATAGAGCAAAAGAACATTATCGAAAACTAGTTAAAGAATACGACACTAATGAAGACTATATGTTTGGTTATGCTGAATGCTTATCTAGGTTAGGCGAATATGAAAATAGCAATCATCAGTTAAAGAAACTTATCAAGTTAAAAAGGAATAATATAAAAGCCATATTGATGCTTTCAGATAATTATATGTATATGAATAATAATAAGAAGAGTAATAGTGAACTTATTAAATTATTAGACATAAATATAGACATTTCCGAAGCGAATAGTCTTCTTTCGGTTGTTTATTTTCAACGGAATCAACTAGACCTTGCGCAGAAGTATGCTGAAGAAGTGCTAAGAGTAAATCCTAGTAATCATCAAATTACAAGCTTACTTGCAAAAATAAAGACTGCGGAGGGTAATTACGCAGAGGCCATTGAATTAATATCTGGTCTAATTAGGGATGACGGTAGTGAAAGCGAATATTATATAGATTTAGCAAATAATTATCTGCTGGCAGAAAAAATTTCAGATGCAAAATATGCATTGAATAATGCAATATTACTTGGTGATAACTATTACCCAGCCGCATCAATGTTAGTCAATATCGAAATGCAACAAGGTAATAAAGATGCAGCGTTTAGAATTATTAATGATAATAAAAAGACAGCACAAAATAGTATCTATTTAGTTTTAGATGAGTCAAATTATTATGCACAAAGCTCTGAAATGGATATGGCAGAAAAAGTACTAGTAGAAAAGTATGAAATACAAAAAAATAAAATCTTGGCAATTAAAATATTTGAACTAAGATTATTTGCTGGGAAAAATAAGCCAGAGTCAATCCTTATGAAATGGTTAGAAGATGATCCTTATAATTATGAAATAAATTCGGTTCTAACTAATTATTATATGAGCAGGAATTTATTTGATAGTGCATTAGAAATTCTTAAGAATATGATACATAGCCCAACAATTGAATTGCTCTCTAAAAATGAAAGAGCGACCATCCACAATAATCTTGCTTGGGTATATTTTCAGCTTGAAGATCAAGAATCGGTTAATCAAGCGCGAATTGCCTATCAATTATCGCCAAATGATGGCGCTGTGCTAGATACACTAGGATGGATATTACTTAACCATGGCAAAGTTATTGAGGGCTATCAATACCTTCAAGAAGCCTACGAGCTATTACCTGAAAATAATGAAGTTAAGGAACATTATATGCGTGCAAAAAAATTGTATGAGAAAAGAATGAAGTCATCGAGAAGAGCCCAGCAAATTCACACTGAAATTATATCCATGAATAAATTAAGGTATAATTTTTTTGGTTTAGTAAGCCTTGAATTTCAGAATTAACGGTACAAATTTAATAGTAAGCGGTATCTGTCACAACATTTGTATTGCCTTTCTCTAAAATACCCTAGTAATTCTGTTTTTTATTACGTAATGAGTAAGAATTTCCAATTTGGCATTTTTGTATTGGTATTCACTATTTGTGCATGTGCTTCATCACCACCGCCTGAACTTGTAAATGTTTCTGATGAAGGTAGCCAGACCGAATATTTAATCGGTCCTGGTGATAATTTAGAAATATATGTTTGGAGAAATCCTGAGGTTTCAAGAACTGTAACAGTCAGGCCAGATGGCAAAATATCGACTCCTCTAGTTGAGGACATGGTGGCAGTTGGTAAAACTCCAACAATGTTGGCACGCGATATTGAAGGTGTTCTATCTAAATACATTAAGTCACCAGTTGTAAATATTATTGTTGGTGGTTTTACTGGACAGTTTAGTGAGCAAATTCGTGTAGTAGGTGAAGCTGTTGAACCACGAGCTATTTCTTATCGTGAAAATATCTCATTACTTGATGTGATGATTGAAGTTGGTGGTATAACTGAGTTTGCTGCAGGTAACAGAGCAAAAGTGATAAGAAAACATGGCGGGAAATCTGGAACTATTCCGGTAAGAATTGACGACTTAATAAATAAAGGGGATATGAAACAAAATATAAGAATGTTGCCTGGAGATGTTATTATCATCCCTGAGTCATTTTTCTAATTTCATTATTAAATTAATAGATTCTTATGAAAGAGATTTTAGAACTAGTAATAAATATAGCGCATGGAATATGGCATCATCGATGGCCTGCATTATTTACGACAGCATCTATTTTTTTGGCTGGATGGTTAGCGATTTCTTCGATACCAGATCAATACCAGTCTGTGGCAAAGGTGCATGTCGATACGAAAACTGTTTTACAACCTCTCCTTAAAGGTTTGGCAGTACAACAAGATATTGCAGATCAAGTAACAATGATGACACGTGTTCTACTTAGTCAACCTACTTTAGATAAAGTAATTAGAGATGCTGATTTGGATTTGTCAGTTGAAAATGAAGGTGAACTTGAAAAATTACATGAAAAAGTGGCTTCACAAATATCTGTTGCGAGAGGGCGAGGTAAAGCGGAGCGAAATCTTTTTGAGATTCGCTACACTGGGAATAGCAGTGAAGAGTCATATAATGTAGTGAAAGCACTCCTAAATGTTTTTGTGGAAGCAACAGTAGGGTATGAGAGAGATGAGGCAGTTAACGCACAAAGATTTTTAGGACAACAAGTTAAAGAGTATGAGGGTAAGCTAATTGAAGCTGAAAATAAGCTTGCTGAATTCAAAAAAGAGCATGTTGGCTTAATGCCTGGTGATGGCTTGGGCTATTACGATCGTTTACAACAGGCTATAGGTGAAAGAGAGCGAATTGGATTAGCTCTTAATTTAGCTTTACGAAAGAGAAATGAGTTAAAACGACAACTGCAAGGTGAAGAACCTGTATTTGGTTTCGCTAGCCAACCTTATCAAAATCCTTCGAATAGTCCACATGACGCTAAAATTGCAGAATATGAAGATCAAGTTAATAAGCTATTAATTCGTTTTACTGAATTGCATCCAGAAGTTTTAGCATTAAGGGAAAATATTGCTGAGTTAGAAACAAAAAAACAGAAAGAACACCAAATGTTAATAGCAAGCGGTTTAGACCCTAATTATGCACTTGCAAATGATCCTTTGCAGGCAAATCCAGTATTTCAAACAATGAAAATATCATTAAGTGCTGCAGATGTAGAAGTTGCAAGCTTGAGAGAACAACATGCTCAACAAACTAGGCGAATTGAAAAACTTAAAGCAAATGTAAATAGAATTCCTGAAATTGAGGCTGAACTGACTCGACTTAACAGAGATTATGAAAGTAATAGTGCCAAATATCATTCACTCTTAGAAAGGTATGAATCTGCAAAATTATCGGAAGAAGTTGGTAGATCTCCTGACACTGTTAGTTTTAATATTATCGACCCACCAAATGTACCAATATCTCCTATTTGGCCTAATAGAAGAGCTATGATAGCTGCTTTAATTGTATTGTGTTTGGGCGCAGGTTTAGGTATCGCGTTTCTTTTATATCAACTCAAACCAGTCTTTTTTTCAACGAAATATCTGCAAAATATGACCAAAGTACCAGTATGGGGAGCTGTGAGTATAAGGCAAGACCGTGTAAGTTTGAATTTGGCTAGGATGAAATTGGGCGTTTTCTTTGCAGTATCTACTGTATTGTTTTCATGTTTCGTTGCCAGTCTTATTTATCAAGATGCAGGTATTAAACTGGCTAATAGCTTACGAACTGTTGTTGGGGTATAAGTCTATGAGTTTAATCGAAAAAGCAATTCAAAAGTCGCATGTTAATATAGGTAGTGAAAAATATACTTCACAAAATACTTCCGGTTCTTATAACTTAAGTAATCGAAATTTTAATAAAAAAATTAGTTCATACGGTCGCAAAAATGATCAATTTTTATTAACTGACAATAAAGTCATAAAGTTTAGCGAATGTTTAACTGAATGGCCTTTATGCGAATATGATAATGATAAAATCAATCATGAGTTTCGCAAGATTAAAAGGCCGATCCTTATGAATATTTTAAAACAGGCTAGTAATGTTACAGGCCCACAAAATCTTGTTTTAATTACAAGTGCAACGGAGGGTGAAGGAAAAACATATAATGCTTTGAATCTTGCTATTAATTTGGCAAAAGAAAAAAATTATCATGTTTTACTAATAGATGCTGATTTACATAAAAAAAGTTTATCTAAAATTTTGCAAGTCGAAGATCAACCCGGTTTGTCTGATTACTTAATGGGCGATGTAGTATCAATTAGTAAGATTATTTTTAATACAACTGAGGGCAGACTATCTATAGTTCCTTCCGGATCAACTGTAGTAGATGCGCCTGAACTTTTTTCTAGTGAAAATATGCTTGAGTTTTTAAATATTTTTAATAAGCAAAAGCAAAGACTCGTAGTAGTTATTGACGGGCCACCACTTTTGCCTTGTGCAGAAACACAAATTCTTGCTCAATATGTTGGACAAATTGGCCTTGTTGTAGAAGCGGGATCAACCTCGCAAAATCGTATTGAAGACGCTGTTGCATTAATAGAGGATGATAAATCATTTGGATTTATCTTGAATAAGTCTTCTTTGAGTGCTAGTACTGAATATTACGGATACTATAACAACCAAGCACAGAATAGCTAGAGCGAAAATTAAATGGGTAGTAAAGATCTAATTTGAGTGTATTGTGCATACCTCATTAAATTAAGTTGTGCATACTACCTGGGGCGTGGTAAATATAATCAAAAGTATTTTATTAATATTTATTTATTGAAATAAGTAGAACGGTTAAATAAATTAGCGCTAGTGACTATCATGAAAAATTATTCTTTATCCGTATTTTCTTTGCTCGTTTTACTGTGTTTTGCTATCCCTTGTAATGCTGCTTGGAAATTTACACCATTTATCACACTTGAAGGTATCTATACAGATAACATTGAATTAGAAGATAGAGGCGAAGAAGACGAGTATATTTTAGCTTTAGATCCTGGTTTTAACTTACATGGTGAAGGCGGAAGATTTGAAGTTGATATTGATTATGCAATGCGGAATTTGTTTTATCTAGAGGAAAGCGACAGAAATAATACTGACCATGAATTAAATGCCTTTGCTGAGGGCGAAATTCTTTCTAATTTATTTTTTGTTGACTTGGGTTCTACAATCAGTCAACAAATCGTTGATCCTGATGCAAGAACTTCTAATAATAGGGTTTCAAGAACTGGTAATAGTACTGATGTCATCACAGCATTTATTAGTCCATATTTAACAAGAGATATTTGGAGAGATATTAATTTCTTAGCTCGTTATCGATATGGATTTGTAGATTTCAATGACAGAAGAACAAGTGGGCGTCAAGAAGATGCAGATAGTCATTTCTATATAGTTGAATTGAAGGATCAATCCGATACAAAGAAAATTAACTGGCGGCTAAATTATCAAACTGAACAAATTCAATTTGAAGATTCTAATATTGAAGATGAGTTTGAAGCCTATAGTGCGGAACTTGGCTATCGTCTAACGCCATATTTTACTCTGTTAGGTGAATATGGTTATGAAGATGATACTTTTGGCGCAGATAATTCTAATGTAATAGATGGTAGGGAAAATACAATAAGAATAGACAGAGACTTTTGGAAAGCGGGCTTTAGATGGCAAATCAATACATTTAATACGATTGCTTTCAAATATGGCGATAGAGATTTTGGAAATACGCGAGAAGCATCATGGAGAAGAATAGGGCCTAAATTAGAGATAGATGTTGTCTATGATGAAGATATTACTGATCAAGTTAGACAGTTACTAAGAAATGCAAGTGAAGGGGTACCTTCTGTCAGTTTTGCAAGAAATAGAGGATTGGGTCTAAATGCAAATGCATTTGTAAAAGAGGAATTGGACGCAAAGATTAGTTATAAATTAAGTAGAAGTGTTTATACATTCTCTGCCTTCCAAGTAGAGAGAGATTTTAGGGAGACAACTGAACCTGACGAAGAAATTTATGGATTTGGTTTGGAGTGGGCATGGAGATTCTCAGGAAAGTCAACTTCAACCTTATCATTTGATTGGGATCAACGCGATGAAGATAACACACCAAATAATGTTGGTGGAGATGATGAAAGATACCTCGTTGAAGCAAGGATTGATACTCAGTTTACACCTAGAACACTTGGTTTTGCAGCTTACGAGCATGAAGACAGAGATGCCGAAAATTCAGATAATGATTTTGAAGAGAATATTGTAAGAGTTGGTGTAACGATAACTTTTTAGAATATTAAATAACATTTTTCAAATGAGCATTGGCAAAATAAATATTTTCACTTTAGTATGGCTTTATTCAAAACTCCAATTACTAATGCTCTGACTATAGATGTTGAAGATTACTTTCAAGTTTCTGCATTTGAAAAGCACATAGATAAAAAAAGCTGGGGTAATTTTTCCTGTAGAGTAGAGAAGAATGTGCAATCTATTCTACAAATTCTGGATGATAACCAAACCAAAGCGACTTTTTTTACACTTGGTTGGGTGGCAGAAAAATTTCCTGCGTTAGTTAAAGATATTTCATCTCAAGGTCATGAAATAGCAAGTCATGGAATGAGTCATATTCGTGTAACTTCTCAGACACAGCAAGAATTTATGCGGGATGTTCAAAATAGTAAAAAGATTCTAGAAGATATTAGTGGATATGAGATCCGTGGTTATAGGGCAGCCAGTTTTTCAATCAACAATGATAATTTATGGGCGCTGGAAACACTTTTAGAGACTGGTCACATTTATAGTTCCAGCATCTATCCTGTGAGGCATGATTTATATGGAATTCCGGATGCGCCTCGATTTCCATTTCGTTTGCGTGCAAATTGTGTTTTAGAAATACCAATTAGCACAGTAAAACTTTTTGGTAGAAACATCCCTTGTGGTGGAGGTGGATATTTTCGTCTGTATCCTTATATGCTGCAACGCAGAGCAATTGAGGCTGTGAATAAAAATGATGGAAAGCCTTTCATTTTTTATTTTCACCCATGGGAGGTGGATCCTGATCAACCAAAAATTAACAATCTCAATTTCAAGACGCGATTTAGACATTATTTGAATTTAAATAAAATGGAAAATAGGCTTAGAAAACTTATCACAGATTTTAATTGGTCGCGGGTAGACGAAGCATTTTCTTCTTATATGTAAAGCATATTTTATCTTAACGAAGTTTAAATTTACGGATGAAATATGAAATTAGCACATCAATCCCGGGGAAGGAATGGGATCAATATGTCACATCACATGTGCGTGGTACATTCTTCCATCTAAATGCTTGGCAACAAATCATTCATCGGATATTCAAACATAAAACATATTATGTAGGCGCATATAAGAATAACAAATTAATTGGAATTCTTCCTTTAGCTCATATTAAAAGTAGAATTTTTGGTAATTATGTTTCTTCTTTGCCATTCTGCACTACTTGCGGAGTTTTAGCTGATTCTCAGCAGACATCTGAATGTTTAATTAATTATGCAATAGATCTAAGCACCCAACAAAAAGTTGATTATTTGGAATTAAGAAATCAAGAAATAATAAATAATGATTGGAAAACAAAGAAATTGTACGTTGAGTTTAAAAAAAATATTAGTGTAGACAATGATGAGAACTTGAAAGGAATACCAAGAAAGCAAAGAGCAGTTATAAGAAAAGCAAAAAAACAGGGATTGAATTCAAAACAAGAAAATAACATAGATTCTTTTTATTATGCGTATTCCAATAGTGTACGTAACTTGGGTACACCAGTATTTAGTAAAAAATATTTTCAAGAGTTGATCAATCAATTTAAAGATCAGTGCAGAATTCTCACGATTTATAAGGAAGACAAAATTATTAGTAGTGTTATGTCATTCTATTATAAAGATGAGGTGTTGCCATATTATGGAGGAGGAGCTTCTATTGCTCGACAATTATATGCCAATGATTTTATGTACTGGGAATTGATGCGGCGCAGTAGTCAAGAAAATATTAGAGTATTTAACTATGGAAGAAGTAAAATTAACACTGGGTCATATAGATTCAAAAAACACTGGGGATTTGAGCCCTTACCTTTGCATTATCAGTACAAGTTACTTAATTCTGACGATATTCCTGATTTAAGTCCTGCTAACCCAAAGTATAAGATGGCGATAAATTTATGGAAACATTTACCGCTTTTTGTAACAAATAACTTAGGCCCTCTAGTGTCGAGATATCTTGGATGAAAGACATACTATTTCTAGTACATAGAATTCCTTTTCCGCCCAATAAAGGAGATAAAATTAGGTCCTTTCATATCTTAAAAGCTCTCTCTCAAAATTATAATGTTCATTTAGGTACGTTTATTGATCAAAAAGAAGATTTAAAATATGTCGATGAGGTTTCTAAATTTTGCAGAACATATAAATTTATCAAATTAAATAGACTGCTGAGCTATTTGCAAGCTATGTTAAGCATATTTTATGCAACATCAATTTCTATTGCTTACTTTAAGAGTTTTCGTTTACAAAAGTGGGTAAATAATATAGTTCTTACTAATAATATAAATTCTGTCTTAGTTTTTTCATCATCAATGGCTCAATATGTAGAGCATTGTCCAAATACAATAGATAATTGTTATATAGATTTTGTGGATGTGGATTCACAAAAATGGAAGCAATATTCTCTGCAAAAAAAAAATATAAGTAGACTAATATTCAAATGGGAATATAAATTGTTAGAAAAATATGAAAGAAAGATCGCAGAAAAGTTTAAAAAGAGCATCTTTGTCACAGAAAAAGAAAAAAATATCTTTGTGAAAAATAATAAAGATTTAGAAAAAAAAATCTACTTTGTTAATAATGGAGTTAATGAGCATTTTTTCTCCATTGATGAAGGTCTTAAAAATCCATATGCTGAAAATGAAAAAATTATCGTATTTACAGGCGCCATGGATTACATGGCAAATGTCGATGCTGTTGTTTGGTTTGTGGAAGATATTCTTCCCAAAATTGAAAATAGTATATCAGACCTTAAATTTTATATTGTTGGTAGTAATCCAACAACTGAGGTGAAAAAATTAGCTTCTAATAATAATGTGCATGTAACAGGGTACATAGATGATATTAGGGTGTATATTTATCATGCAACAGTAGTTGTTGCGCCATTACGTGTAGCGCGTGGAGTTCAAAACAAAGTATTAGAGGCAATGGCGCTAAGTAAACCAATTGTTGCTACTCAAGATGCTATAGAGGGAATTAAATGGCCAGTTAACTTATCGGAGTTTGTTGTAAATAATGCAAAAGATTTTGCTAAACAAACAATTAAAGTACTAAAACAAGAAAACAACAAACAATATAAAGATGAATTTAAGTCAACAATTTTGAAATATTATCAATGGTCAAATAATTTAAAAAAATACTTAAAAATTATTAATGACTGATTGCGATATTCGTTAATCATTTTTTGATGATATATCCATATATTTACAATGCTTCTTAGTCATGAATGATTGTATACAGTCAATAAAAAATTTAAATATTATTAATTTTAGATTTTTAATATTTTTAATTGGTTTATTCTTAATTATTATTTTATATCATGACTCTTTTGAATCCATGATTAGAATATGGATGAATTCTGAAACTTATTCACACTGTATTGTCATTGCCCCCATATCTTTGTTTTTAATTTGGAAAAAAAGAAATGAATTAGAATTAGCTTCAAGCAGATTTGAATTTCTTTCCGCATTATTTATTTTATTGACTGGGATTGCTTGGTGGATAGGCAGTCAATTTAGTATTCAACTAGTTCAACATATTTGCTGTGTGTTACTTATTCAATTGTTGGTTTGGTTTGTTTTTGGAAAGAGTATTTTCGCCATTTTATTTTTTCCTTTGATGTATTTGGTATTTTTAATACCATTTGGCGAGATATTGATAGGGCCAATGATAAAGATTACTGGTTTTATTTCAGTAATGCTTCTTAAGCTAATTAATATTCCCGTTTACTACGAAGGAAATATAATTTATGTGCCAAGTGGAAAATGGATGGTTGATGATGCATGTAGTGGAATTCGTTACATAGTAGCCTCAGTAGCTTTAGGGGTTTTATACTCATTTTATAACTATTCAAACCCTCTAAATAGGTTGTTGTTCATAATGCTATCTGTAATTTTACCAATTATTGCTAACGGTATTAGAGCATTTTTGATTATTACGATTGGCCATCTAACTCATATGCGTCTCGCGGCAGGCATAGATCATATAATTTATGGTTGGTTATTTTTTGCAATAGTTATATTGATTCTTTTTTTATTAGGAAATTATTGGAAAATAAAGTTCGACAGTAAAAAAAATAAAAAAAATACATTTTCAGCTGTAGAGAAAAACTATGAAAGTAAAACTATTTATAGTTTAGCTTTAGTAGTAATGTTAATTTCAATTTCAATTGGACCTGCTTTGGGTAGTATTAATAAATCTCCATTACAGTATGAGTTTGTTGAAGTTGAAAATATAAATGGATGGAAACGAATAGAGAATCATTTGACAACTTGGCAGCCAAGTTATTTTGGGGCGCAGGAATCAATTAAGCGCGTATTTGAAAAGAATAATGTATCAGTAGAATTACAAGTGTATTTATTTTCGAATAATGGCCCTGGTAAAGAGCTGATTAATTCAAAAAATAGGATACTAATGAGTGATAACCCTACTTGGAGTCTTCAACATAAAAGGAAAGTACAACATGAGTTTGCAAATAAAGAATATATATTTAATGAATTTTTAATAAGCTCAGAAGAAGATGACTTGTTGATATGGAATTATTATTCTACTTTTAATCATATTACTTCAAATAAATTTGTAGCTAAATTATATGAAATAGCATCAACGTTAATTAATGATGACTCTAATATTATAAGTGTTTTCATAGTATCTAATGCAGATACGGATTTTCATAAAACACAAGAATATCTACAACAATACTTTCAAGAAACTCAACCCTTGTTTAAAAAAATTTTCCATAGAGCATTACCAGACTAGTTAATATATGTACAAACGTGGGAAAAACAACAATATTACTATCATGCACATCATTTACAAACTTGACCATGGCGGTTTAGAAAATGGTGTTGTGAATATAGTCAACAATCTCACCAATAAAAGAATTAAACATATCATTCTAAGTTTAAAAGCTGTAACGAACTTCAAAGAAAGATTGAAACATAATACAGTAGTATTGAGTTTGAATAAAAAGGAAGGTAACGACATAGCAAGCTATGTTAGAGCCTATAAATTATTTAGAAAATATAAGCCTGACATTGTGCACACACGTAATTTAGCAGCATTTGAAATGCAGTTCATAGCATTTCTAGCGTGTGTTCCTTATAGAATTCATGGCGAACATGGTCGTGATATACATGATTTGTACGGGAAAAATAAAAAGTATCGTATATTAAAAAAATTGCTATCTAAATTAGTACATAGAGTTATTGCTGTATCTAAAGAATTAGAAAGATATCTAGTCAAAGAATTAAAACTTTCTGATGCAAAAGTGTTGCAAATTAATAACGGGGTTGATACTGATAAATTCAGGCCAAGAAGATTAAATATCTCCGAATATATTTATGGGGTAGATGATTTAAAGGGTAGAGTCATAATAGGGTCAGTAGGCCGGTTAGAGGTGGTAAAAGATCATGAGAATTTAATTTTATCAATTAACGAATTACTGAAAATAAAACCTTTATTACACGACAAAATAAAATTATTAATAGTTGGTGATGGTAGTTTGCGACAAAAACTTGAAACTAAAATAATTGAATTACAACTCAATCAAATTTGTCATTTAGTTGGATCAAAAGAAGATATTCAATCAATAATAAATACGTTTGACATTTTTGTATTGCCTTCAATTGCGGAAGGCATGTCAAATACTATCTTGGAGTCAATGGCATGTGGACTACCTATAATTGCTACAGATGTTGGGGCTAATAGTGACTTAGTCAAAGCAAATATGAGCGGGTTTATTGTGCCAACTAAAGAGCCTAAAAGCTTAGCGAATGCGTTATTGATGTACATCGATAACGCTGATCTTAGACTGCGGCATGGATCATATGGAAGGGAAATTATTGAGCGAGATTTTAGCCTATTGAAGATGGTTCATAAATACAGCGATCTTTATACAAATTTTAATTAAATAAGTTGGAAAATATTGGGTTATTTTAATGTGTGGAATCACTGGCATTTTAAATTTGGCGCACCAACAAAAAGTAAATCGTGATGTACTTATTGCAATGAATACTAGTCAGACTCATCGTGGCCCAGATGAATCAGGTATTCATATTGAGTCAAATGTAGGTTTAGGTCATAGACGTTTATCGATTATTGATCTCTCATCAGGGCAGCAACCACTTTATAACGAAGACAAGTCGGTTGTAGTTGTCTACAACGGTGAAATTTATAACTTTCATGAGTTGAGTAATGAGCTAATAGCTCATGGTCATATATTTAAAACAAAATGTGATACAGAAGTTATCGTGCATGCTTGGGAGCAATGGGGTGAGCAATGTGTGAATAAATTTAGAGGTATGTTTGCATTTGCGATTTGGGACAGCAACAAGCAGGAACTATTTTTGGCACGAGATCGATTAGGTATTAAGCCTCTCTACTATTCGATACTCCCTTGTGGCCAGTTTGTATTTGCTTCTGAGTTAAAAGCTATAATGAAGCATCCAAATTTGTCAAAAGAACTAGATGCTCAAGCAATTGAAGAATATTTTGCATATGGATACGTGCCAGATCCGAAGTCGATTTTTAAATCAGTTAAAAAACTTCTCCCAGGCCATATGTTATTGATACCTAGAAGTGAGAAAACTCCAAAAGTGAAAAAATATTGGGATGTAATGTTTTCCACTGATAATTATATAAGCGAAAAAGAAGCGTGTGAACAATTAATTTCAAGGTTACGTGAAGCAGTGAAGATTAGATTAATCTCTGATGTTCCTTTAGGCGCATTTCTTTCAGGAGGTGTGGATTCAAGTTCGGTAGTATCACTAATGAGTGAAATTTCCTCTGATCCTGTCAATACATGTTCGATATCTTTTGGTGAAAAAAAGTTTAATGAAAGCGAATACGCTGAGCAAATAGCTCAATTATGTCAAACTGATCATAGTTCTTTGCAAGTAGAGCCAAATAGTGTCGAGCTAGTTAATAAATTATCACAAATTTATGATGAACCATTTGCAGATAGTTCGGCTATACCTACTTTTAAAGTATGCGAATTAGCACGTAAAAACGTCACCGTTGCTCTGTCTGGTGACGGGGGCGATGAAAATCTTGGAGGCTATAGGCGTTATAAATGGCATGTAGTTGAAGAGAAAACTAGATCTATTTTTCATGAATCATTGCGCAGACCAATATTTGGGATTTTAGGTAGTGTTTACCCAAAAATGGATTGGGCCCCAAAAGTTTTTCGTGCAAAATCTACTTTTCAATCTTTAGCTCGAAATAGTATTGACGGTTATTTTCATAGTGTTTCTATCGTTGGCGATACGATTAGAAAAAAGCTATATAGCGAAGAATTCAACCGGACTTTACAAGAATATAATGCAGTTGAAATTTTACGTAGTTATGCAAATTCAACTCAATTTGATGATCCACTTACTCAGATTCAATATCTCGATCTTAAGACTTATTTGCCTGGAGATATTCTTACAAAAGTAGATCGCGCAAGCATGGCCAATTCTCTAGAGGTTAGAGTTCCAATTCTAGACCATCATTTGGTTGAATGGATTGCAAAATTACCACCAAGTTTTAAATTACGTAATGGTGAGGGAAAATATATTTTCAAAAAAGCGCTTGAGAGTAGATTACCTAACAATATTCTATATAGAAAAAAAATGGGGTTTGCTGTTCCTCTTGCTCAATGGTTTCGTGGACCATTACGAGATAATGTTGTGAATTTAACAAAGAATGAATATGTAAACGATACTAATATTTTTAATTTAAAAGAAATCGATAAGTTGACAAACGAACATTTAAAAGGGTTTCGTGATCATAGTGCAATTATATGGTCGTTACTAATGTTTAAATCGTTTTGTAGATATAATTTCAGTGAATAATACTGAATTAATTAAGGAACAATTAGAAGTAAAATATGTCTTGCAAGGTTTTGCATGTTTTAGATCATTCAATACCATTACACAGTGGCTATACTTTTAGAAGCAAAGGCATTCTAAATGCTCAGCGCAATCTTGGTTTAGATACATATCATTTGACGAGCACTAAACACTATATTGTATCAAATTCATATAAGTTATCAGAAACAATTGATGGTTTAAAATTTTATAGAACATTACCAACGTGTGAAGCTTTATATAAGTTTCCAGCCATTAATCAACTTCAGGTAATTAGAGATACAAAAAAAAGATTGGAGAAGCTAGTCCATAAAATTAAACCAGATATTATTCATGCACATTCTCCAGCATTAAATGGAACAGCAGCTGCAGTAATATCTAAACGACATAAAATACCATTTGTGTATGAAATACGTGCATTTTGGGAAGATGCGGCAGTTGATAATGGTTCTACAGAATTCAATAGCTTCAGATATAAGCTATCACGTAGATTAGAAACAAATGTTATTAAAAAAGCAGACTACGTGACAACAATTTGTGAAGGGCTTAAGAGTGATATTGTAAACAGAGGTATTAACGCTAACAAAATTAGAGTGGTTGGAAATGGAGTAGATGATGATTTACTACTTTTTCCAAAGAAAGACAACGTTTCTAAGTTGCAAGAAAAGTTTAATTTGAAATCAAAATATGTGCTTGGTTTTATTGGTTCTTTTTACTCTTACGAGGGATTAGCGCAACTTATTGAGGTTACTAAACTGCTTGTAGGGGAGAATAAAGATATTTTAGTTATGTTAATAGGTGGTGGTGAAGAAGAATCGAAATTAAAAGGATTAGTAGAGCAATATAACTTGTCTGAATACGTAAAATTTACTGGTCGAGTCCCCCATGAACAAGTTAAAGATTATTTTGGTGTTATAAATGCAATAGTTTGCCCAAGGATTTCAACACGATTAACCGAGACAGTTACGCCATTAAAACCTCTTGAAGCTATGGCCCAACGTTGTATTGCAATTGTATCCGATGTTGGAGGACATAAAGAACTGATTAATCATGGTAAAACAGGTTATTTGTATACAGCAAATGATGTTCAGTCATTGTATAAATGTATATTGCATGCTATGGATAATAAAATAGAAGTAAGTAATATTTTAAATAATGCAGAAAAGTATGTACGTAGTCAGAGGACCTGGCAGAGTATTGGCAAAAAATATCTAGAGATATATACGTCTTTAATATGACCAAAGAAAAGTTCAATATTGGACTTGTTGGTCCGCTTCCGCCACCACATGGAGGAATGGCAAATCAAACGAAACAGTTAAAAAAACTTTTAGAGCGCGAAGGAATAAAAGTTGACTTTGTTCAAACAAATCCACCTTACTATCCTTTATTCATAAAAAATGTAAAATTTATTCGTGCAATACCAAGACTAGTAACCTATTGTATTCAGCTATCCAAAACAGCTGGCTCAGTTGACATTTTTCATATAATGGCTAATTCAGGTTTATCATGGTTTTTATTTGCATGTCCTGCCATTTTAATTGCAAAAATAAATAATGTATCTGTGATTGTAAATTATAGAGGTGGTCAAGCTGAAGAATTTTTCACTAAATATATTTATTTAGTGCAGTTTTTTTTGCGGAAAGTGGACGTAGTAATAGTCCCTTCAGGTTTTTTAGAGAAAATTTTCGACAAGTTTGGTTTTGAAACTAAAATAGTTCCTAATATCATAAATTTGGATATGTTTAATAATTATACGCATATACATAAAACTGACGAAAAAATAAATGTCCTTGTAACTAGAGGTTTAGAAGAAATTTATGACATTCAAAGCGCTATTGAAGCAGCATACGAATTACAAAATCAATATCCTGATTTAACTTTGACAATTGCTGGATCAGGCCCTTTAGAGCAAGAATTGAAAAATCAAGTTCGAGCACGAAATTTATCTTACACAGTAAAGTTTATAGGAAAAGTAAAAAATAAAGATATGCCCTCAGTATATCAAGATGCAGATATTGTTTATAACCCAAGTTTGGTCGATAACATGCCGATATCATTATTAGAAGCTCTAGCCTGTGGTGTACCCATTGTTTCAACTGATGTTGGTGGTATTCGTTATATGGTAGAACATGAAAAAGACGCATTATTAGTCCCGCCTAAGTCGCCAAAGCTTGCTGCTGAATCAATACATAGGATATTGAGTGATAACCTACTTAAACAGAGACTGATTCAAAATGGGAGGGAAAAAATTAGGCAATTTGAATGGAATAATATAAAACCTACATTATTTTCGATATATGAAAGTGTTTTATAGAAAATAAACTCCATGTATACACACATTATTTCAAATGCATTGTTTCCATTGCATGAACGTTTGAAAGGACACACTTCAAAAAGAATTCTTCGCGAACTCGAGAACAGTCAATGGTGGAGTCGAGATAAGTTAGAGTGCTATCAACTTGAAAGATTAAAAACATTCATCGAAAAAATCAAACACGATATCCCTTACTATACAAAATGCAAGAAAGTAGGTTCATTAAAAATTGAAACGCTACTAGATATACAGCTGCTACCTATAACTGATAAAAAATTCATGCGTGAGAATAGTCAACAACTACTATCGAATAATATTAATTCGCTAAAAAAATTTAGTACTGGAGGTTCAACAGGTGAGCCACTTATATTTTATTTAAGTAAAGAGCGTGTTTCAAATGACATTGCTGCGAAATGGAGAGCAACTCGTTGGTGGGGAGTAGACGTAGGAGACCCGGAAATTGTTTTATGGGGTTCGCCAATAGAACTAGGTGCACAAGATTTTGTTCGCAGCATAAGAGATAAAGTATTGCGTTCTAGATTGCTTCCTGTATTTGAAATGAATAATAGCAATATAAAAGAATATATTAATTCCATTAAAAAGTTTAAGCCAAAGATGCTATTTGGATATCCATCCTCAATAGCACTACTAGCAAAGTTTGCGAAAAAATTAAATATACGTTTAGATAATGTTGGAGTAAAAGTTGTATTTGTTACTGCTGAGCAACTTTATGAAGATTCACGACGTGAGATTGAAAGTACTTTTAGATGTAAGGTTGCAAATGGCTATGGTGGTCGGGATTCTGGATTTATAGCTCATGAGTGTCCCTCTGGAAACATGCACATAACTGCAGAAAATATTTTGCTTGAAATAGTGGATTCGGATGGTAAAACCTTACCTGCTGGAGAAATTGGTGAAATTGTAGTGACTAATCTAGCTACTAGCGAATATCCTTTTTTACGATATCGAACAGGCGATCTTGGGATTTTAGATAATCAGATATGTCCTTGTGGTAGAACTCTTCCATTACTAAAAAAAATTCAGGGCCGGACTACAGATTTTATTATCGCTACAAATGGTGCCGCAGTACATGCTTTAAGTCTTATATATATATTGAGAGAAATTGAGGAAATTATTGAATTTCAGATTATTCAGGAATCTTCTCAAAAAATTTTAATACTTCTTAATTTAAGTCAAGAATTAAATGATGTGCAATTGCTTGATATTAAAAAAAGCTTCAAAAAAAGATTGGGCCAAGGCATGAAAATTGTATTCGAATCAGTGCAAGAAATTGCTAGAGAAAAATCTGGAAAACTACGTCATGTTAAAAGCAATATTTCACAATTTGTTTAATAGTTATTAAATATTTTTTATATATATACGTAAGATAAATTAGATTCTATACACGTATAGATAATGATCACTCTTTTTAAAATGCTTAAAATACTACGTAAAAATATTAACTATTTACCATATGGATATAAAAATATAGTTAATCATTATACAAATGAAAACTATTGGTTTTCCAATGCGTTAAAAAAAATAATTTCTGGAAGTAGTTATAGCAAGGCAGATAAATTTAAAAAAGAGATAGTAGAGTACTTTTTAGAAGGTGAGGAGAATCAAAATATATTCAGTAAAAGAAACATAAATAATTTATGTAAAAACTATATTTTAAATAATAAACATTTAGCAGAGCATCTTGTATATGAAAAAGAGAAATATGAGAAAAGTGGAATTCCTATTTATGGAAATTATTCTTATAAATATAATCGCTTAAAAAATAAATGGCTAGTTAGTCCTAAGTTAGTTTATAAAGACAAGCTATATGAAGTAAAAATTCATCGATTTCAACATGTTCCTAAATTGTTATTAATGTATTGTGCTAAAAATCAATATAGTAATGATGTTGTTATATTTCTAAGGCAATGGCAACGGTTTGCTAGTAAATTTACTAATAGAAAGTTGTGCTTCTATAGTAATATTGTTGTATCACAACGTATTTTAAGTTGTTTATTCAGTTTGCATTTATCTGAAGCTATTCCAGGTATTGATCTAGCTGAAAAAGAAGACCTACAGTCACTACTTGTTAATGTTTTATTGTGTGATATTCACTATATATTACCGCAATTGGGCAATTCAGTTTCAAACAACCATTTATTAATCGATTTTTTTACTGGTTGGTATTTACAGTATTTATACCCTAGTTTAGTAAATTCAAGTTTATCAGAGGACTATGAAAAAAAATGGGAATACGAATTTAAAAACCAAATATATTCTGATGGTGCTAATTTTGAACATTCAAGTCATTATCACAAAATTATATGTGAAATGGCCGTTGCATATTACAGTTTGTGTAGACTTAATAAAAAAATAGTTCCGTCCTGGTTTGAACAGCGATTAGAACAATCCCTTCTATACCAAATTTATTTATCTTCTATCACGGGCGATATGATTGCATTAGGGGATAGCAATGACGACACACTATTCCCACTATCTCTATTTGATCATCTTTATATTTCTTCGTTCAGAGCAATTTATAGGGAATTATTTAATAACGACATTGAATTAGAGAAAAAACCTGACACAACATTTTCATACTGGATGCAAATTCAAAAATTTCACGTTTTTACACAAAAAAAGTCATTAAAGAATTACAAAGAATTTCCATTAGGCGGATTGTATATTTTTGGGCAACTAGAAAAATCCAGACTGATATTTAGAACTGGACCTAACAAGGATGTGCGATCACACTACGGTCATATGCATTCTGATTTTCACTCTGTATATTTTTTTTCGGATGGAGATTTAGTGTTTTGTGATTCTGGAACATATACATACAGATTTGAGAATAAATTTGATCTTAGTTCACAATCTTTTAGAGAATATTTTATGGGTGTAGAAAGTCATAATACGCTATCTATTAGAAATCAAGATCCATTAGGAAACTTGTGCGGAGATTTTAGAGATCAGTTTGAGACTGTTACTACATACATCGAAGATAGTTTTGATTATGAAATGGCATCATATGTGTGCTCAAAATTAGTATCAGGAAGTATATATAACAAATATAAAAGAGGCATTTTATATTGCAAGGATAAATATTGGATTATTTTTGATGATATACCAAAATTACAAAATTATGAAGGCAGTGTTTTATCGTTTCATGTTAAAGATAAATATAAAGTTAGAAGTTATAGTGAAAATAAAATAAAAATAAAAACTAATTTAAAACGTATAGATATACTGAGCACAAAGAATACTAAAGTACTAAATGAGAAAGAGGAAATATCTTATGTATCTGAACGATATGGAGAAAAAGAACCAGTACAGAAAATTAGTTATTCAATAAAAGAAAAACAAAAAAACATTGCATTTATTTTAATGGAAAATACAGGCCCTGAATTAGAAGATTTATACTATGAAACCGATGTTGGCTATTCATATGTAAAGGTAAAGTTTGATTCATACATAGACCATATATTTATAGTCAAAAATGATTGCGAAGAAATATGTAAAAATGGAATCAAATTCAAAGGTAGGTATCTGTTTATGCGACAATATTCTGATAAATCATGTTCAATTAATGCTTATTATGGGAAGTTTTTACATATATCAGAAAAATCTATTTCTGTGTATTTTGACATTAATATAGATAATCAAAAATTAACACTGGATTGAATAAATCCTTTAGCCTTAAAAAAAATAAATAATGGAATCTATTCCACCTATCTTTATGTTCGGCTTTGAGAGAAGTGGAACTACACTTTTATCGATGGTGGTAGGTGCTCACCCTGATATTGCAGTTCCTTTCAGCGTAGCAGGTATGTGGTTTAAGTATTATAAAGAACTTGGTGACTATAAATATTTAAATACTGAACAGAATATCGAAAAATTAACTGACGACATTTTGTCAGATGAGAGAATAAAGTTTTGGGATATACACATCAGTCGCGACGAAGTTCTATCAAAAATAACAGCTCCTGATTATGCAGGCATAGTACATGCATTTCATGAAATTTATGCGGCAAAAAAAGAAAAATATTTTTGGGCAAATCTTGATATAGCAACACTTGATAGTATGGATATTGTTAATGAATGGTTTCCAACTTGTAAATTTATTCATTTGGTTAGGGATGGTCGAGATATTGCGCTGTCGCATCAAACAATGCCTTATGGTTATGCAAATGTTTTGGATACTGCGGAAAATTGGAAATCTAGAGTTAGCGCTAACGTAAAAATGGGAAAAATGATTTCCAGGAATCGATATAAGATACTGCGCTTCGAAGATCTAATTATAAATCCTGATGAAACACTAGAAGATCTTTGCAGGTTTATTGGAGTTAAATATTCAGAAGACATGCAAAATTTTTATAAAATGGTAGATGAAAAAGTACCAGAGGAAAAGATTTGGCTTTGGCCTTCTTTAAAAAACCCTTTTGACCATTCAAAAGTAAATTGCTGGAAGAAAAAAATGCCACGTATAAAAAGAGTAATTTTTGAAAGAAGTGCATCACATTTGCTTTCTAGATTTGGTTATGAAGTATATCAAAGGATACCTAAAAGTATTCTTAGTTATTTTTATGAAATATTTTATTATTTTGGGATGGGAGGGCGATATAGAAGAGTTTTGAAAAAATTTGGCTTGAGTCGATTGAGTAAATTGGAGCGAGAAAATAAAAGACATGAATAACACTTCACATGCACAGCTTACTAGTACACATAAAAAGCAGTTTTCTGAACTGGTTAAAGAAGGTTCTTATTCTCATTCGTTCAAGCATAATGAAAAACTTCAAGAATTTTTCGATCATTGTATTAGTATAGTTCTGGATTTTAAAATTCTAAAAAAAAATATAAGCGTATTGGATTGTGGCTGTGGCACAGGGGTGTGGTTAGAACATATTTATAATCGTTTAACCAAGGAGGGTTTAAACGATATAGAACTCTATGGTTTTGATTTAACCGAAGAGTTAGTATGTGTATCTAAAGAAAGACTGAGTGAGGCAGTTAAAAATATACAACTGCATATTGGAGACATTTTGGATTCAAATTCTTACATATTTAGCAGAGGAAAGAAAAAATTCGATTTAATATACGTATATGATGTGATTCAACAACTCAATAGAAAAACTCAGTACGAAGCTATAGAGCTAATTCTGAAGCAGCTATCCAATGATGGCGTGCTGATTATTTTTGATCATGATGCTCTATCAAAGCACGGAATTCGTATGAGTTTTCGAAAACTTGTGACAAAGTACCTGAAAATTGGGCTAGTTCCTTTATATTATTGTAATGCTAGGTATCCGTATTTGGAAAGATTTGCTAAACGATTAAAAAAAGACGAAAACCTAGTTGTGGAAATTATAACGAGTCAAGTAGTCTCTAAGCGAGCAATGATTATTAGGCATAAATAACATATTCCTAGTTTTTAGTTAATCTATTATTTGTTTGCGTTGTAAGGCCCATTAATTTTATGGAGTCACAAGTTATTAGCTCAAATCCATTTTTTATATTAGGTGCGCAAAGATCGGGTACAACCATGCTGCGTCTGATGCTAAATAAGCATCCTAATATAGCCATTCCTCATGAAACAGGTTTTATTACAGTATTTTATAGTGAGCTTTCGAGATATGGTGATTTGTCAATTAAACATAATCAAAAAAAATTACTTGAGGATATTTCGCATCATAAATTGGTTATTCGAGGTAAACATATAACAGATAAAGAAAAAATTCTTTCTCATAACATTTCAAATTATTCAGATTTAATTAATGCAATTTTTATTGAATATGCAAAGTCTAACAACAAAAAACGTTGGGGCGACAAGACTCCGTTTTATACGCCTGATATTGATATTTTGTATACGCTTTTTCCTGAAGCAAAATTTTTGCATCTTGTTCGGGACGGAAGAGATGTGATTATTTCCCAAAGAAATATTTCTTGGATGTCAAATAGTGTGCCTCGTTTAGCAGAAGAATGGAAATGGAAGACGACAATATGTAGTAAAGTAGGGAAAGTTCTTGGAACGAGAAAGTATCTAGAAATCAAATATGAAGATTTAGTAATTTCTCCTGAAGTTGAATTGAAGAAAATATGTAAATTCTTTAATGAGGAATATGACGAAAGAATACTTCGTTATTCAGATGATGCTAAAAACATCGTACCAAATGAGAGTCTAAAATGGCATCAAAATTCAGTTCAAACTCCAGATAAAAATAAAATTTCAAAATGGAAAAATATATTATCTAAGTCTGATCGAATCATTTTTGAGCAAATCGCAGGTTCAACTCTAAAAGAATATGGTTATGAGCTTGAGAATATGTCATCAAATATATATAGCAAAATAAAAAGTGTGTACTACTCTTTGTTTGTAAGATGGTAGTTAAATTTAAATTGTTATGTAAAGATGAAATTTATACCTAGAAAACTGGAGGAGGCATTAACACTCTCAAAAGCAGCAAAACTAGAGAAGGCCCAAGATAGTCGTGGTTTATCAAATCAAGATCTGGGGATCAAAGCAGTAGTACAGGCTGGTGTTGAATGGATATGTCGTGCACAAGATTGCAGCAAACCCAATGATGGGGGGGTAGCGAGACATTTCAGTCTTATAGATGGATGGAGTGCGTCTTACCCAGAAACCACAGGTTATATTATTCCAACATTGTTGGAGTATTATGACCTCACTGGTAATGAAAAGGTCAGAGAACGTGCTAGAAAAATGACCGATTGGTTGGTTTCAATTCAATTTTCTGAAGGAGGATTCCCAGGCGGTAAAATTGGTGATGAGCCTATCGTCCCAGTGACATTTAATACAGGTCAAATTCTTTTTGGCTTAACATATGCTCAGAAATATTTTAGTCAATATGAAAATTCAGTACGTATTGCAGCAGATTGGTTGGTGAATGTTCAAGACGAAGATGGTTGTTGGAGGAAATATGAATCACCATTTGCTAAATCTGGTGAAAAAGTTTATGACACTCATATTTCATGGGCATTACTCGAGGCCAGTTCTATTCTGAATGAGAGGCAGTATTATGATGCAGCACTAAAACAAATAAGATGGGCTATTTCACAACAACATGATAATGGCTGGTTCGATAAATGTTGCTTAGATGATGTAAAAAATCCACTCACTCACACTATTGGCTATACTTTAAGAGGCATATTAGAAGCATACAAATTTAGTCGTGAAAAAGAGTTTTTAAATGCAGCAATAAAATGCGCAGATCCTATCATTGAAGTGATGGACGATAATGGAAGGCTCCCAGGAAGATTAAATGCAAATTGGTATCCAGCTGTCAATTGGGTATGTTTAACAGGGCTTGTTCAAATCGCTTATTGTTGGTTAATGCTTTATGGATTTACCGAAGAAGAAAAGTATAAAAAAGCAGGATTTCGGGCAAATAAATATGTGCGTAAGACGATTGAAATAGATAAAGACATAAATACTCATGGTGCTGTAAAAGGTTCTTTCCCAGTTGACGGTGATTATGGAAGATTTCAGTATTTGAATTGGGCAGTTAAATTTATGATTGATTCCAATATTTTTGAAGGGAAGCTTAAAAATTTATTTCTGGACCGCTAACTAAAAATATTTAATACATTTATATGCGTGACATTATTGTAGCCTTGATTATATTTGGGAGTCTCCCATGGGTATTCACACGTCCGTATGTAGGAGTTTTAGTCTGGTCTTGGATAAGCTATATGAATCCTCATCGTCTTGGTTGGGGTTTTGCTTATGATTTTCCTTTTGCAAAAATTGTTGCAATTGTAACGCTCATAAGCTTCTTGTTCTATAAAGATAAAGGGAAAATTTCTATCACACCGTTGACAATGATATGGGCTTTCTTTTTATTTTGGATGATTGTCACAACATTTTTTGCTATGTATCCAGATGATGCACTTGTTCAATTTGAGAAAGTGATGAAAATCCAGTTGTTTACGATTTTAACTATTTCAGTTATCACTACAAAAACAAGATTGAATTGGTTAATAGCAATTATGGCTCTTTCGATTGGATTCTTTGGAATAAAAGGAGGAGTGTTTTCTATTACGCATGGAGGAGAATTTAAAATTTGGGGACCTGAGGATAGTTTTATAGAAGATAACAATCATTTAGCATTGGCGCTATTAATGGTATTGCCATTGTTTCGCTATTTGCAATTAATATATACAAATAAATGGCTTAGATTAATAATTACTTTATTTATGATTTTAATATGCTTATCAATATTTAGTTCTCATTCAAGAGGAGCGTTTCTTGCAGTATTTTTTGTTGCAGCTTTCTTTTGGTTAAAAAGTCACAACAAAATTATTATAGGAATATTAATTTTAACTGGCCTAGTTACGCTGTATAACTTCATGCCACAAAACTGGCATGACAGAATGCAAACAATAGTAAACTATGAAGAAGATGGTTCTGCAATGGGTCGAATCAATGCATGGAAGATGACTATGAACGTAGCCTCAGACAGACTAACAGGAGGTGGGTTTGATTTATGGGCTGTTGAAACATATAGAAAATACCAGGCTGCAACAGAAAGGAAAGAGAACAATACAAGATCGGCACATAGTATATATTTTGGTGTTTTGGGAGAACATGGTTGGCCTGGTTTAGTTTGCTTTGTAATTATTCTTTTTCTTACCTGGCAACAATGTTCAAGGGTTATTAAAAGAACAAAGGATAATACTGAATTGATATGGTTGAACAACTTAATGAAAATGATGCAAGTTAGTTTGGTGGCCTATGCGTCAGGTGGAGCCTTTTTGAGTTTAGCCTATTACGATTTATATTGGCATTTTGTTGCGATTTCAATTATCGCTAACAAACTTGTAGATGAGTATGAAGAAAAAGAAAAAAGTAGAGAAGTTGAATCTATTAAAGAGAAGCAAGCAATCTTAGCTTCCTCATGAACTTATTATGGTTTTTAATAAAATTAGTTCACAATATTTAAGATGGATAGGTAATTTTGCTACAGTGCGTAATTCTAGTCCTTGCTTAAGTATTTTAATTTATCACAGTATTCTTGATAGTAAAGATCCCTTTAGAAAAGGAGGCATTGATAAGTATACATTCGAGTGGCATTTACAACTTCTAAAGCAAACGTTCAATGTTATTTCACTAAGCCAAGCGATAGATTGTTTGAAGAATGACACTCTTCCTCCACGCGCAGCTTGTATTACATTTGATGATGGATATAGGGATAATGAAAGCATAGCTTTGCCAATATTAAAAAAGTATGCACTGACAGCAACTTTTTTTATTGCCACGAAATATTTAAATGGAGGGTGTATGTGGAATGATAAAATTATTGAATCAATAAAATATACATCGAATGGATCAATAGATTTGGATCATTTTGGTGTTGGAAAATATGATCTTAGTACAACAGAGCTAAAAATAACTGCAGTCAATGAAATATTAAAATCAATTAAATATATATCAAATAATGAAAGAGCAAATATAACTGAATATATTGTTGAGACTCTTGATGGAAGAATCCCAAATAACTTAATGATGAATACCAAACAAGTACTATCATTAAAAAAAGCAGGTATGGATATTGGTGCGCATACATGCTCACATCCAATTTTAAAAAATATTTCAATCCAACAAGCGAAACAAGAAATTCAAGAGGGAAAAGCGTATTTGGAGCAAATTATAAACGAGCCTATAACATTGTTTGCTTATCCAAATGGTCAACCTAATATCGATTACACATTTGAGCATGTTGCATTGCTAAAAGAATTAAATTTTAATGCAGCTGTAACTACATCTTGGGGAACTGCAATTAACAACTCAGATTTTTATCAGCTACCAAGATTTACACCCTGGGACAGTAAACCATTCAAGTTTTTACTTAGATTGTGGAGGAACTGTATTTTTACGGAAGTAAAACTAGCTACTATTTAATTGGTAAGACATTGTTTGCTAACTGGTAAACTTCGTTTTCTATAGGGTTTTTATGGTAAGTAGAAAGCCATGTGTTAAGTACTGCCAATACCCATACTAATTCCCCATAATATGAAGAATCATCTGTTTGATGTAAGTTGACAGCATTATCTATAAATTTATTTTTCAAAATCTCCCTTTTTTTCAAAGAGTTTAAATTGTCATGAATTAGCTCTTTTAAGGGGTCATAGGTCTTCATCCAAAGGCCAAATGGTAATCCAAAACCGTGTTTCGATTTTGTAATGACTTCATGTGGCAAGAGGTCTCGCATTGTATTTTTAAAAAAAGACCTAATTTTATTATTTTCAATTTTCAAGTATGAAGGTATTTGGCATGATAAGTCCACAACAGTATCATTGAGGAATGGGAATGCTACATCTATGTTTGCAACTGAACATGCTCCATATACTTTTCTTAAGTCATTATCAGCAAGTGTAAATTGCCAATCTAAGTACATCATTCTATTTAAAGTAGAAATTTTATTTAGTTCGTAATATCTATCTTCAATTATAGAAATAGGGTTGAAACCTTTAATTGATTTTTTAAAGTCGCTATAAAAAATATTTTCAGTTGCAATGGAATGTAAAAAATTAAATATAAATAGCCTCTCAGGTAGTTTAATCTTAGACTTATCTATGTAATTTTGAATTTTATTAAATATTTTTATGTTGGATGAGGCTTTGTAAGCGACAGGTTCAATTAAATAGTTACGTAGTATAGATGGGATTTGTGAATAGTATTCAAATATCCTGTGCTTAATATATCTGGTATTACCTGCAAATAACTCGTCTCCACCATCACCCCCTAGTAAGCATTTTATGCCATTATCTTTCGCTAATTTAGCGCAATAATATGTGGGTATAACTGACGAATTTCCAAATGGTTCGGAATATGAACCAACTATTCTTGTATATGAGTCAGATATGTCTTTGGGAGAAATAAAGTATTCATAATGTTCGCAATTAAAATATTTTGCTACAATTCTTGCATATTCTATTTCATTGTATCCTTTTTGATTAAAACCTATAGAGAAGGCTTTAATTTTCTCAGATGAGTTTTTGGCGAGTAAACCAGTAATAGTTGAGCTATCCAATCCGCCACTTAAAAAAGTTCCAATTGATTCTTTATTAATGTAGTCATCAATTGATGAAGATATTGATTTCTTTGTTCTTTTATATAATTCTTGTTTGCTAAAATCATTGTTTTCATTGAAAACAGGTTTCCAATATTTTTCTTTGCTAATACCACGTTTGTCATAGCATATAGTTTGTGAAGCTTGTAATTTATATATATTTTCATAGATGGTAAGGGGGCTTGGAATTACATAAAAGTATAGGTAAGAATATATTGCTTCATTTGAGAGTTTGTATTTAATACTAGGGTGATTTGCTAAAGTGTTTATATTAGAGCTAAATAAAAAAGATCTTTCTAGTGCTTGATAATAAATTGGTTTATGTGCAAATTTATCAGTAAAGAGTAATGTTTTGTTTTTTTTGTAATCTACAACTGTAATTCTGTAAACTCCATATATATGTTCAGTCAAAGCTTGATCGTATGACTTATATAATTCGCAAATTTTTTTTGCAAGACAATTAGACTTTTGAGAGATATGAATCGGTAAATTTTTAAATTTAGGTGATCCAGTAACAGCAACCGCTACTTTAGTTGTTTCATGATGATAAATATATTCTCCTGTTAAAAATACAAAAGGTTGATCAATTAGCACATGTTTTATTTTTGGATTATTACTTAGATATAATTTTAAATTGTCCAAGGAGCTCAGATTTACTGGCTCATATGAAAATGCGCCATAGAAGCAGTTCATGGTTAGAAGATACTTAAGATGTAAATGAAATTAATGGTTAAGGCCAATAGCCTGCTTTAGCAAGTCGATTTTTTAACCCGTCGAGCTGATATCCTCTCTCATACACGAAAGTAGCGTAATTTTTTGCTTCTGAATAATTACCTTGATCAGTCAAGAGAAGTCCAAGATTGTATGCTAACTCTACAGAGTCGGGGTTAAGAGTTTCGGACTTTTTGTACATTTCATATGCTTCAGAATATTTTTTTAATTTGTGTAAATGCGCTCCATAAACAAGATAGACTACATCGTCCTCTGGCTTAAATCTACTTGCTCTATTAAAGTAACAGTAAGAAGAAGGAATAAAGCCGGCTTTGCCAACTGCAGCACCTTCAGCGAGGGTACCACCATTTCTTCTTTCAAGTTCAAAAACATAATGTAATGCTAAATGATGGTTAGGAAATCTACGTAGTGTGTAGTCCAAATCGTTCCTTATTGATCGTACTTGGAAAGGTGTAAGAGTGAGATTACTGGTTAATGTTTTTTTGGCTTTATTGAAATGATAAGCTTCTACTAAATAGAGATGATGCTTTTCACCATGTCTTTGTTTCCAGAACTGAGGGTCACGATAATCATCAACCTTCCATTCTCCATAAAGGGATCCACAGTTTGTAGTATTATCAGCGTAAATTGATGTGCTAAGCAAAGCTAAGACGATAGTTACACATATCAGATACAAAGTTTGATTGTAACGATCAATCTGCATATTTAATTCTTTATAGTTATGATTTAATGATACTAAAAGCTTATTTAAGTTTTAATACTATAACGAGTAATGGTGAGTAAAATTGCACTTATAAAGCGTGAATTTATTCACATTTTCTTTAATTTATGTGGAATTATATTCCAGGAATTTGGCTAGCTTTTACCAATCTAAAGAATATCTTTCCAAATTGGCTTATTCTAGGTACAGCAATTCTGCGGTAAATTTAAAGTCAAATTATGCTGGATTAGAAATTATTTTCAATTTTTGGTAGTGATTTTTATCTTGCAATATTGAGCACAAAATCACGATATCAATAATTTAATATATCTAGTTTAATGAGCAATAAAATTCTACTCATCGCGTTTCATTATCCGCCTGCTCATCAAAGTAGCGGTGTGCAGCGTGTATTAAAGTTTTCACAATATTTACCTAGTTTTAACTGGCAACCAACTGTTCTAACTGTAAGTGAAAAAGCCCATAAAACTGTTAATTATGATCAGATAGGAGATATTCCTAATTCTGTTAAAGTTGTTCGTGCTTTTGCATTGGATAGTGCTCGTCATCTTTCTATTAGAAATAGATATTTAAAAATTTTAGCGATACCAGATCAGTGGATCAGTTGGTGGTATGCAGGTGTTAGAGAAGGTATGAAAATAATAAAAGAAGAAAAGCCTGATTTTATTTATTCCACTTATCCCATTTCAACTGCCCATATGATTGCACATACATTGCATAGAAAATGCAAAATAAAATGGATAGCAGACTTTCGTGATCCAATGTTAGAGGGCGATTATCCCTCAGGGTGGCTAAAAAGAAGGTCTTTTAAATGGATTGAAAAAAGAACCATTAAATACTCTACTATTTCAATATTTACAACTCAGGGTACTAAGGAACTATACGAGAAACGCTACCCGGCTTTTAATCGAGGTAAGTTTAGAGTGATTGAAAATGGTTATGATGAAGAATTATTTGCACGGGCAGAATCAGCTATTTCAGTTGAGGATAAGAAGAGAGATGAAATAATACTCCTACATAGTGGAGTTTTATATCCATCTGAAAGAGATCCTTTGCCATTTTTTGATGCAGTATTAAATTTAAAAAAATCTAATTTTTTTCAAAATAGTAGCGTAAAAATAATACTGAGAGCTTCAGGGCATGAAAATATATACAAACATGAATTAAATAAAAGAGATATAGAAGATGTGGTGTTTTTAAAAAAAAGCATTTCCTATCAACATGCCCTAAAAGAGATGTTAACAGCCAATGCTTTACTTATTTTTCAGGCAGCTAATTGTAATAATCAAATACCAGCGAAAATGTACGAATATTTTCGTGCTAACAAGCCAATTTTAGCCTTAACAGATAAAGATAGTAGTACGGCTAAACTAATGTTTAAAGAAAACACAGGTTATGTAGTACAAATCGATAATGTAACTGAAATAGAATCTGGAATTAGATCGTTGATTGTAAATTTGAAGTCAGGAAAAACAAAAAGATTTAATAAAAACCAGCTGCAAAAATACTCACGCTTTTCTAGAACACAAGAGTTGGCAAACTTGCTAGATTCAATAATTTAGAGATGTCTCAGAGTAAGAAAGAAGTATATAAAAATTTCATACGTGGACCACTGTGGGCTTTGGCAATGCGGTGGTCAATACATTTAATTGGTTTAGTCAGTGTTGCCATATATGCAAGAATATTATCACCTGAAGATTTTGGTTTGATTGCTATGGGTATGGTGGCCCTAGGGTTAATAACAGGTGTTACAGAATTAGGCGCCCAACAGCTACTCATAAGAGAAAAAAATGTAACAGACGATGATTGTAACACTGCATGGACAATTAAAATATTACAGGGGCTGTTAGTTGCATTAGTGTTAATTTCAGTTTCTAATCTCGCGCAAAGTTATTTCTCGGAAGATCGAGTTAAAGAAGTTATATATGCATTGGCAATATTTTCATTTATTAGTGGATTTGAAAATATAGGCATGGTGCTGGCAAGAAAAGATTTAGATTTTGCTAAGGATTTTAGATTTGAAGTTTATAAAAGGATATTTAAATTTATAGTAACTTTAATATTTGTATTGCTGTTAAGAAATTATTGGGCATTAATATATGGCCAAATTTCTACAGCAGTATTTGGAGTTTTAATAAGTTTCATTATGCATCACTATCGGCCAAAAATTAGCTTACAAAAACTAAGAAAATATTTGAAATTTTCGGCTGCAATCATTCCAATTAGGATTGGCAAATATTTAAATAGCTCTATAGATACAATTGTAGTTGGGGGTGTATTTTCTACCCAATCGATGGGTCTTTATAATATTGCATCACAAATATCTGGAATGTTCACAAGTCAACTGGAAGTTCCACTAGCAAGAGGTCTCATGCCTAATTATTCAAAATTAGTTGGAGACCCTGTTTTACTTTCTGAAGCATATGTAAACGTTGTGCGTGTTGTGGCTATTGTGACATGTGCCGCAGGCTTTGGGTTAGCTGCTACTGCACAGGAATTTATTACTTTACTCCTGGGCGAGAAATGGTTAGCCACGGTACCCATTGTTAAATGGTTATCACTATTTGGCATTATCGCGAGTCTACTGCATTTATTTAATGGACAAATTATGATTGTATTAGGTTTTGAAAAAAAATCGGCAATACTTGTATGGATAAGAGTACTAGTAGTGTTGCTCTCTGTAGTAGTTGCTAGTAAATTTTTGGATTTAGAAGGGATAGCAGCCGTAACATTTTTATCAACTGCCGCATTACTTCCGCTCTTTACTTGGTCAATTTCAAATGCATTAAATATACGCATTGTTGAAATTGTAGCAGCTATTTTCAGACCATTCTTAGCTGGATTTATTATGTTTATTGTACTAAATAAACTATTTTCCAGTGAATTGCCAATGAATACGTTTTACTTATTCTGTTTAGAATTGGTAACTGGTGCCTTTGTCTATTTATTTAGTTTATTATTTTTATGGGCATTATCTGGAAAACCTGACGGAGTAGAAAAATTCGCAACGAGATTTGTGCTAAAAATTTCCAGATAGAGACTAGCTATATTTATTTCATAAGCAAATATAAATGATTTATCTTCATGTGGGTCTTCATAAGACTGGTACTACTTTTTTACAGCAAGCAGTTTTCCCTAAGTGGAAAGATATTGAATATATTGCTTGGCCAAATTTAGAGCTATTTTTAAGGCTTGATGAAGATCGAGATTATTTAGTGTCTAGAGAGGGTTTTTATGGGCAAAATTGGGCGCATCATAATGTAAGAGAAAAAAGTATAAAGCGTTTAAATGAGATATTCCCTAATGCTAAAATTTTAATCAGTTTTAGAAAACATTCTGGGTACATTATATCTTCATATAAACAGTATTTGCATCGCGGAGGTACTCTATCATTTGATGAATATTTTGATATAGATAGTAACTTGGGTTTAATGAAAAAAGATGACTTTATTTTCGAAAAAAAGTTACAGGGCATATGTAAAAATTTTAATCAACTTCCATTTGTATTTTTACATGAAGAGATTAGAACGCATATGGATGAATTTCTTTCTGATGCACAAGTATTTATAGGTGGAACTGCGCCAAATAAATCCGATATTAAATGTAGAAGCTACAATAAAAGTGTAGGCTACTATGCGTCCAAGGTGTTGATAAGATTAAATAAACTTAGCTATTCTGAGCTGAACCCAATGGGTAAATTTAAATTAAACTCGTATAGAATGAAAAGATTACGACTTGATCCACAATCAATTTGTCAGTATGGACTTAGTTTTTTGCCTAACAAAGAGTTCATTTCAAAATCACAAGTAGAAAAAATCAATAATTACTATGAAAATGATTGGAAGCTTGTAATTAAAGCGAAAAGTCTTAGGACTACACTAGAAAGTAATGCCGCAATAGATTTATACAAAAATTTAAGTAGAGTATAAATGACTGGACTGAGTTATTAATTAACGATTAATTTATTAATAGGAAATATAGCGACTTAAGGATATTACATGAGCGAAATACTTGAGACAATGCAATCTATACTCATAAATACACTGCAATTAACTATGCCACAAGATAGTCTAACTGCAGACTTTAAATTATTGGGTAGTGTTCCCGAGCTGGATTCTATGGCAGTTGTTTCACTTATTACAGCGATTGAAGAACATTATGACTTTATTGTCGATGACGATGAAATCAATGCAGATACCTTTGAGAATGTTGGGACTTTAGTGAACTTCATTCAACAGAAACTAAATCAATAATGAAGTATTGGCGTGCCTGTAGAAAATTTTTTTATAGATACTAGTAGGGGACGGTTATTCTGTCTTTTCTATCATCCAATACATAATAGTTGTCCTTCTCAAAGCATCGTTATGGTTCCTCCATTTGCTGAGGAAATGAATAAAACTAGAAAAGCGTTTACATATTTTGCACAGAATTGTTGCAAGAAAAATATTGGCGTTTTATTAGTAGATTTAGTTGGAACTGGAGAAAGTGATGGAGAGTTTGGTGAAGCAACCTGGGAAACGTGGAAGGCCAATGTTTTAGAAGTCTATTCCTGGCTTATAAATAATGGATCATCCCTAATTTCAGCCCTTGGATTGCGATTAGGAGCATTGTTAATAATTGATGCGTTCTCAACGAGTAAGTATGAATTAGATAAAATCATATTATGGCAGCCTGTTGTCACTGCAAATGTATTCTTGAAACAATTATTACGAATTAATTTAGCTGCAAATTTATTTGCAAATTCTAGTAATAATGTAGATAAATCATTACCTAATGAAATGTTTGCTTCGAATGAAAGAATTGAGGTTGCTGGTTATGAATTATCAAAACAGTTATATGCTGCAATGCAGCAACTATCCCTCAAATCGCTGGATTCTCCACTCTGCAAACAAATAATTTGGCTTGAAACTTCTATTAATGTCGATCTTCAAATTTCACCAGCAAAGCATAAAATATTGGATAATTGGAGTAAACAAGGCAACTTGAATACAAATATTTATATAACTCAAGATGCGCCATTTTGGTCTACTCAAGAAATTGTTATACCAAAAAATTTAATTAATAAAACTCTCGAGTTGGCTTAAAAATATACACTCTAATTCAATTAAAGTTACCTAATGTATATAGAAGAAACTCCTGTTCAGTTTGATTGTAAAGGAGATAAGTTACTAGGGATGCTACATACTCCTAAAAACTATAATTCAACAGGCTTGTTAATAATTGTTGGTGGTCCGCAATATAGAGTTGGTAGTCATCGTCAGTTTTTACTACTTTCAAGATATTTGTTAAAGAAAAAAATTGCTAGTTTGCGTTTTGACTGCAGAGGTATGGGTGATAGTGAAGGAATTTTTCATTCTTTTGAAGAGATTTATGAGGACATTAATCATGCTATTAATTATATGTTTTCATCTTGTTCAAAATTAACTTCAATTGTAATCTGGGGATTGTGTGATGCAGCTTCAGCGGCTTGTATGTACGGATATAAAGATAAGAGAGTTAGTAAGTTAATTCTGCTAAACCCTTGGGTAAGAACAGACACTAGTTTGGCAAAAACATATATAAAACACTATTATCGTAAAAGAATATACAGTAGGGCTTTTTGGAAAAAGGCTTTTCTAGGATCACTTAATTTAAAGTCCTCGATAAATAGTCTTATTATAAATATCAAACAGTCTTTAATAAAAAATAACTCATTAAATTCACTAAACTGTAATGAAACAGAAAACTATGTAGAAAAAATGATAAATGGACTTAAAAATTTTAAGAAACCAATTATGCTAATTCTCAGTGGAAATGACCTAACTGCTAAGGAGTTTGAGAAGTTAATGAATGATTCGCATGAGTTACAAAGGATCTTTTCAGATGAAAAATCAGTCTTGAAACGTATAGAAGAGGCTAACCACACTTTTTCTACTAGAAAATGGAGGGATCAAGTCGCTGACTGGACACATGAGTGGATCATTAGATGATTATTTGTTTTACATTAAATAAGTATTAATATTTAAGTTGTTAAATTTGTATATAAATGTATTTTTATTTTATCTAATTAATATTGTAGTTATTTCATCAGTATCTGCTTCAGTACTAGAAGAAACTGTATTAAGTATGAAACAAGGTAGCTGGGAAAAATTAGATACTATAGGAATGTCTACAGAATTTCTTAGATCTGATAGCAAGAGTGGTGGTGGTTCTATTACGCTGTATGCTAATAGCGCAACTTGGGATCCAAATACGCGACAACTTCTTTATTTGGGTGGGCCACATGGTGATCCACTAAAATTTATAATTTATAGCGAAGAGACTAATTCCTGGCGAGAAGGACCTTTGCATCCATGCGAGTATGAATCATGTGATGCACACACATATGACCACAATACAATTAACCCAAATACGAGCAAATTATATTATCGATCATTTGCTGGTGTAATTAGCCGCAGAATTTTTGAATTTGATGTAAAAACGGAAACTTGGACAGAACCGTTTGAACCAATGCCTTTAGAATTTGTGCAACGTCCTCGTACGTCTTGTCTAGAATTTTTTAAAGAGCAAAATGCACTGATTGGTGTATTCCCTCGAGGTCATGTTGTGAAGTTAGATTTGAATACTAAACAATGGAAAAAAATTGCAAGCGGGCTTGATGTAGGCAAGCAGCATGTATTATGTGAATATAATCCCATACATAAGCATATTTTGTTTGGAGGTGGAAATTCAAAGTCGACGAAAGGAGAGGGTAGTAAAGATATATATCTTTTGAATAAAAATTTATCAATATATAAATTGAAGCCTGCAAAGATAGGTCTACGTGTGCCTGGAAGAAAAGGAACAAATGTAGTAGTAGATCCAGTCAGTGGAAATTTTATAATTCTTGATGATAAACATCAGCTTTTTGAATTCAATCCAATTAAGGATGAATGGAAGTTGTTAAGTGATAACGCTCCGATTAGCGCAAGGACAACAGTTGTTGCGCCGATTAGTACATATGGTGTTATGATGTTTGTGACATTTAAATATAAAAAAAACCAAAAAACAGGAGTATATTTATATAAACACAGAGATATGTAATCTTACTTCTCACAATATTCAATTGCGCCTACATCTATGTATGAAACAATTTTTCGATATTCAATTCTATTTGGATAATTATACTCAAGTATTGGAATTGACTTACCTATAAAATTTTCAATTGTTATTCCATGATCTATTGCTTTTGACGAAGGTAATAATCGATAATTTTGATTTGAATAATCAACAAAATTCGGGAGATCATTAATATTATTGCTGATAATTGAATTTTTTACTTTTCCTTTTACTTGAGTAGCTGGAACACCATAGAAAATGTTATTTACAATATGTAGTGTTGCATCTTTACTTCTATTATTGATAAATACTCCATCTACATAATTATTAATAAGCGTATTATTAATAACATTTAGAGATTGATTCTGATGTAGTTTTTCTTTGTTCGTTGCTGCAAAGGAAATCATTACATAATTTTCTGAAAACGCACTTTGCTCAATGATATTTCCAATAATGTAATTATTGCCGCCTTTCGGCATATCAATTGCGTAGCTAGACTTCCCCTTTTTACCATCACTTAAGTAATTGCCAATTATATAATTATTGTGTGCTAGTGTTTTTACTAAGTGTCCGTATGCAGCATCATGAGAGTAACTATTTAAAAGTACAAAGTTTCCAATTTTACCAATATAGATGTTATGGCCTAGTCGCTTATATGTTTCATAATCAACTGTATTTTGATAGAACTCAGAACTTTCAATAATTACATTGCTCTCCGGATTGTGTGAGGTAAGGATACCCATTTGATTATTTTGGAAAATACAATTTTTTATATATAAATTTCCACCAACAGCCCTTATACCTGCACTGTTCATAGGTTTGGATTTTGAATTAGAAAACTCAAATCCTTCAATGAGCACGTTATTTCCTTTAAAAACCCAAATTCCTTTCCCTCCGGCTGATTTACCTTTTGCATCAAGCTTAGTTATTCCACCAATACTTCTTATTGTTAGGTTGTTTTGAGGCCAAACAGTGACATCACTTTCGTAAGTCCCAGTTTCTATTTCAACAATATCGCCATCTTTTACTTGTGGTACAACTTTACTTGGACGTTTCTTTTTAAGATATAGGCCTACACGGTGAGTTTTTCCAGTGCCTAGTTTTGAAAAATCAAAAAAAGATGATACAAATTTTTCATTATTAGTTTTTGATGATAAACACCTAACTCTATCAGATGCTTGCTTAACAACTTGATGCTTTTGTTCTAATTTTGCGAGTTCTATTTTCCATTTCACTACTGGATCAAAAGGATTTTCACAGATTTCTTTATTTGGAGAAAAACCATTTAATTCCCTGAATACCTCGGTAAAGGTTTTAATTATCAGATTTTTATCATAGTGTGGTAAATGTAATTCTGATTTACCTTTCAATAGTAATGCCCGAATTTTGTATGCTATAAGAAGTGGTTCTTTACTTAGATACTCTTTTGTATGATCAAATGCAGAATTATATTGTCCTTGTAGAAATAATGATTCGGCTATATCTAAATTAATCTCGCGATATATAAAGCCTAGTGCTTTAGCTTTGTTTAACTGAGAAAGTGAAGCAATTCCTTGTCGTTTAGATAAATATTTTTTCCCCAACTGATAGCGCAATAAAGCATTTTTAGGTTCCTTAAGAACATTTTTTTTCAATGTGGAGATTGAGCTATTTACTTTATTGCAATGGTAAAAAAGTTTTTCTAGTTCCAATGAATAGGATGTATTAGCGTAAGTGACTGAACAAGTTAAACATAAAATTAGCACAAGCAAAAATGAAAAACTTTTTAGAGTGCAGTTATTGATCATGAATTTTATGTGTTAGTTCAATTTATTTATAAAGGTTTATACCATTATCTCCTTGGGGTGTGGGTGGCTTAAAAAATTGTGAGGACTTGCGGAACAGCCATAAGCTCCTGACTGAAATACCACTACTAAATCATTTATATCAGCTTTGGGTAATTCCATTCTATCTGCAAGTATATCGAGTGGTGTGCAAAGTGGCCCTACAATTGTAACAATTTCTTTGTTTGAAGCTTCATATATGTTTCCAATTTTCACAGGATAGTTTTTTCTCACAACTTGACCAAAATTTCCGGATGCTGCGAGGTGATGATGTAAACCGCCATCAGTTATTAAAAACACTTGTCCGCGCGATATTTTTCGATCAATGATTTTAGAGACATAAAGTCCGGCTTCTCCAATTATAAAACGCCCCAATTCGATGATGATTTCTGCTTCACGCATTTCTTTGCGAATGACGGGAATCAGTTTTTCTAAATGTTTACCTATTGGATGAAGATTTAGCGTATTTTCTCCAGGAAAGTATGGAATTCCAAAACCTCCTCCGAGGTTTAACGATTTCACAGGTTCAGCACACGATTTAGCTAGTTCACATGCTAGTTCTACGGTTTTGGATTGTGCCTCTTTTATAGAATCTACAAGTAAATTCTGAGAACCGCTAAAAATGTGAAATCCAACAAATTCGACATCAAGTTTTGCAACTCTTCTTAAAACGCTAGGTACTAGCTCTGCATCAATTCCAAATTGTTTTGGGCCACCCGACATTTTCATTCCCGAAGTTTTCAATTCGAAGTCTGGATTGACACGTATCGCAACACGTGCGGTTTTATTTATTGCATGACTAATTCTTGCAATGGATTCGAGCTCATTTAATGATTCAACATTGATAGTTATGCCAGATGAAATAGCATGAGATAATTCTTCATTACGTTTTCCAGGCCCTGCAAAGCTGATGTTGTGAGCATCGATTCCAGTTTGAAGGGCAATATCCAATTCTTTGCTAGATGCAACATCTAAACCATCCACGTTGGGTTGAATAAAATTAACAACATCGGTCATAGGGTTAGCTTTGATTGCATAATGTAAGTGAATTTCAGCTGGTAATGTTTCTTTTATATAAGTAATTCGTTCTTTTATAATTGAACTATCATATACATAAAATGGAGTTTGCCCGATTTTTTCTACTAAGTTCGTAAGTTTTATTCCTCCAACCGTTAGACAATTATCTTCAGTTGGAAAGTATGGAGGAATTCGATGTACTTTATTAGTTTTGCTATTCACGTTTAGGTATTTTCTAATTTATAATTTACGTCATCTAGAATTTTTTTTCGGTCAAATTTTCCATTTGGATTTTTTGGTAAACTTTTTTCCCAAATAATTTTTTTTGGAATCATATAATTTGGTAAATTTTGTTTACAAAAAGATATAATCGAATTTTGATCAGGAATGTTATCCTCTTCTTTAGGAGTTGCTACAATTATAATTGCTTGTCCAATAGTAGGGTCAGGTATACCTATTGCGCATGCATCATTGACTAATCCGCTTGCATAAATTTCTTCTTCTATTTCAGTTGGACTCACCCTGTATCCGCTAGTTTTTATCATGTCATCCTTTCGTCCAACGAAATATAGGTATCCTTCTTCATCCATTTTAACGGTATCACCCGACCAGACTGCAATTTCATCTTGAACGAGGCCATCAGATTGTCTTGGATATGGTTTAAATCTTAGTGCTGTTTTTTCAGGATCGTTCCAATAGCCTAACGATACTAAAGAACCTCTATGTACAAGCTCGCCATGCTCATTTGGCCCACATAGAGATCCATCATCTTTGAGTACATCTATATGAGCATTTGGAATAGCCTTACCTATCGATTCAGGTCTTACATGAATTTGATCTGGAGGAAGATAAGTGGATCGAAATGCTTCGGTTAAACCATACATTAAAAAAATTTCAGAATTTGGGATTTGTTTGGTTAACTTATTTAGTGTTGCTTTTGGCATGGCGCCACCAGAATTTGTGATATAGCGTATTTGGTTGTTTTCAGGCCATGCGAGATTAGATAATTGTGACCATAATGAGGGTACACCTGCGAGCCCCGTTATTTTATGTTTATCGATTAGATTTAAAACGTCTTTAGGTAATAAATAGTCGAATAATATAGCGCAAGCGCCTTTAAGAAACGTTGTTGTTAACTGACTAAATCCATAATCGAAACTAAAAGGTAATAGGGCAAGTATTCTATCTTTATTGTTATTTTTTAAATATTCTGCAACGCTGATTGCACCACACACCATATTTCTATGCGATAGAACTACCCCTTTTGGTTTTCCAGTGCTGCCTGATGTGTAAAAAATTGCTGCCATATCGCAATCTATTACTCTGTGTTTGCCTAAATAATTATGATTTAGCAAAGCTTCAGACCAAGACACATATTTCAAATTATTTGGAAAATCAGATAATAGATTCTCATCTGGTTGGTCTAGAGATACTATTGTGTGAAGATCATCACATTTTTCTAGTCCGCTTAAAATTCGCCCCACACGATCATTCGAAGTCACTAAAATGCGCACATTACAATCGTTGAGAATATGTTTTACTTGATGAGCTTTTAATAATGGGTTTACAGGTACAAACACCCCACCTGAGAGAGATATAGCGAACATTGCAACCACAGTTTCGATTTTTTTGGGAAGATAGATTGCAACCCGATCTTGTTTGTCTAATCCTAGAGAAATAAGAGAAGATGAAAAGTTATCGATAAGCTGAATAAGAGAAGAATAAGTAACAGTAGCTTCTTCAAATACTAAAGCATCGTTATTTGGATACTGTGTAGCAGTTTCAGTAACTAGATGATGTAACAAAGTAGGCATTGGTATTAATATTTATTCACAAAAATATCATGACAATAAATTATATATTGATATTGTTAAATCTATAATTACTACACTTCAAGCTACTATATGATGAAACAGTCCCATAGTGGGAAAATTCTAATGCTTGCCCCTCAACCTTATTTCAGGGCACGAGGTACGCCTTTTAGTGTATTGCATAGAGTGCGCGTTTTATGTGAATTAGGCTACCAAATTGATATGGTCACATACCCATTTGGTGAGAATATTAACTTTGAGGGCATGAATATTATTAGATCAAGTAATTGGGGAATCATAAAGGATGTAAAAATTGGGCCATCCATAAAAAAAATATTTTTGGATATAAGTTTGTATCTGCATGCCGTTAGACTTCTTAAAAAAAATGATTATGACGTATTACATTCACATGAAGAAGCAGCATTTTTCTCTGTTTACTTGGCCAAACGCTTCAAGCTAAAACATGTTTATGACATGCATAGTAGTCTTCCGCAACAATTATCAAACTTTAATGCATTCAATTTAAACTTTCTAAAAAAAATATTTAAATACTTAGAAGATATTGTAATTAAAAGCTGCGATGCAATTATCACGATATGTCCCGATTTGGCAGTCTTAGTTGAAGGTTATAAGCTAGATACGCCTCATTTACTTATCGAAAACACGGCTGATGATGGGAAGGTTTTCTCTGCAAACAAGACTAATATTCGTGAAAAACATAATTTAGTTGATAAAAAAATTATTCTATACACTGGTACTTTTGAGGCATATCAGGGAATTGATATTTTGTTACAGGCATTTAAGACTGTTCTGCACCATGAGCCAAATGTATTCTTAATTCTTGTAGGTGGAAATAAAGAGCAAGTATTGTTTTATAGAAAGCAGGCGAATGATCTAAATATTAATGAAGCTATATTATTTTCCGGTACCGTTCATCCTTCCGAGATACCTTCATATATTAAAGCAAGTGATTTGATAGTTTCTCCACGGTCGACGGGTACAAATACACCTTTAAAGATTTATGGCTATCTCAGATCGGGTAAACCGATCGTAGCTACAAATTTACTAACACACACGCAAGTGTTAAATGACAATGTGGCAATTTTGGTAAAACCAAATGCTGAAGGAATAAGTAATGGACTGCTTTCCGTTCTTAGGGATCCTAATTATGCATCAAGTAAAGCTCAAGCTGCGCAAAATCTCGCTGATTTAGAATATTCTGATGAGCTATATACCAAAAGAGTACATAAAATTTACAGTGCTTTGAAATTAAACTAAATAAAATAAATTGTTGAAATATTAATGAGCAAAGAAAAGGTTAGAGAATTTTGGAACAATCATGTTCATGATTGGAAAGTTGCAAAGAGTCCAGCTGGAACATTGGACTTTTTTTTAGAGATTGAAGATTATCGATTTGAAAAATTACATTACTTGCCTAAAGTTGTAAATTTTTCCGGTTACTCAGGAAAACGAGTTTTAGATGTGGGTTGTGGCACTGCAAATGATTTGTCTAGATTTGCAAAAGGAGGTGCGAAAGTAGTCGGAATAGATTTAGCAGAGCATTCCATAGAATTAGCAAACATAAATTTTTCGCTTAGAGAGTTGACTGGAGAATTTTATGTAATGGATGGTGAAGATATGGAGTTTGAGGATAATAGCTTCGATCTTGTTTATTGTCATACTGTCATACATTTCACTCCAGATCCTAATAAAATGATTGCCGAAATTGCTCGGGTTCTAAGGCCAGGTGGTGAGGCAATTATTATGACGGTTAATCGTAGATCATGGTTAAATGCAATGCATAAAATCATGAATGTTGAAATTGATCATTTGGACTCACCAATTTTTTATATGTATACCATTAAAGAGTTTAAAAAAATGCTTGATAAGTTTGATGAAGTAAAAATACAACCTGAAAGATTTCCAGTAGCAACAAAAGTTCATTCTGGTATTAAAGCAATTTTATATAATAAATTTTTTGTAGGTGCTTACAATATGCTACCAAAGAGCATAATACGTCTAACTGGTCATCATTTGATGGCTTTTTGTCAAAAACGATAGCAAGAATTCTGTTTAACAGTATGCATCGTGATCTAGATGAGCTCGAAACAACTAAGTTTGATGTCTTGGTAATTGGTGGAGGCATTTACGGTGCATGTATTGCTCGTGATGCTACATTACGCGGTTTAAAAGTTTGTTTAATTGAGGCGCAAGACTTCAGCGGGCAAACTTCACATAATTCGCTAAAGATTATTCATGGAGGGATACGGTATTTTCAACATCTTAATTTTAAACGAGTAGCTCAGTCAATTAGAGAACGAGAAATATGGGCTAATACCGCAAAACATTACATTCGCCCACTTAAATTCGTTATTCCTACATATGGGTATGCCACAAGAGGGCCATTAGCTCTTGGTGCTGCGATTACCATGCATAATTTATTTAATTTTGCGCAAAATATAAAAAGTAAAGAAAAATTTTATCCAAAAGGTTCTTTAATCTCTAAAACCACATGTCAGAAATTAATTCCATTTATTCAAGAAGATAATATTACAGGTGGAGCACAGTGGTTTGATGGACAAATTATTGATGCAGATAGGCTGTTAATAGAGTTGATTAAAGATGCAGTAAATAATGGGCTTGCTGCAGCAAATTATTTGCGTGCAAATGAAATTATTGTTTCATCAGGAATAGCCAAAGGTGCGCACGTAGTTGATCAAATATCGAATCGAGCCTTTAATATTTCTGCATCTCTAGTAGTAAATGCAACTGGGCCTTGGGCATATAAATTGTTACACACCATAGTAAATGATAAAAAGAAATATACTAATCAACCACTATCAAAAAGTTTTAATGTTGTAATTGACACTATGAGATATGATTATGCTTTTGGTTTGAAAAGTAAACGAGAGTCAGATGCGGTAATTGGGAAAAGTGATAGAATTTATTTTTTTACTCCATGGTTAAATAAAACTATCATCGGGACTGCACATCTCACACATGATAATTCAAATAATCTCAACACAGATGTTTCTTCTGATATCCAAGAGTATCTGGATGAAATAAATTCTGCATGTCCTACACTGAATTTGTCAAAAGATAGTGTGCGCTATGTTTATTCTGGGTTTACACCAGCTGAAAACACAGATCAACTTCAGGAAGTTAAAAGATCACATCATTCGAATCTTATTGACCATGGGGCACAAGATAATATATGTAATTTAATATCAGTAATAGGAGTGAAATACACTACTGCTCGGCTTGTTGCAGAACAAGCTGTAGATTTAATTGTTAGCATACTTAATAGGGGGAACAAAAATAGAAAAGTGTGCTCACATTTGCTCGAAGAAAGTAGTAAGTGTGTGGATAATGTTTCAATGCTGGATAAATTAAGTCTCGAGGACTTCCCAAATAAAGAAAATGTTCTCAATGAGTTTAAACATTCAGCAGAGTCTCATATTCATACATCTATTAATAGAGATATGACAATAATGTTACAAGACTATTTAATTCGGAGAACGAATTTATTGGTGCGGGGATATCTGGGGAAGGAGCAGTTGGAGCATGCCGCTGATGTTATGGCAAGATATTTCAATTGGTCGAATGATGAAAAAGCAAGGCAGATAAATTCGGTAGCTCAGAAAATACCTTCAGTCGAACGTATGTAATCAGTTTTAGTTATGTCATTAAATGTCTTGTGAGAAGATTCGCACAATTAATCTCATATTTGTTTAATACTTATGAGATTATTTTAAGGAGTTGATTATGAAGGTGTGTGTTACGGGGGGTACCGGGTTCACGGGCGCAGCATTGGTTGAAAGGCTGCTGGATTTCGGTCATGAGGTAAAAATCTTAGACAAAAATCCTGGTATCGCTCTTGATCGACTAAAACAAAAAGGAGCGCAAGTTCGAATTGGAACCGTTACTAATCGTGATGAAGTGGCAGTTTCGGTTGCTGGCTGTGAAGTAGTGTTTCATGTAGCCGCGGCGTTTCGTGAGTTAAATGTGCCAGATAGTATTTATTATGAGGCAAACGTTGAAGCAACACGCATTGTTGCAGAAGAATCCATTAAGGTAGGTGCTCGTAAATTAATTTATTGTAGTACACAAGGCGTACATGGGCATATTGATAATCCTCCTGGTAATGAAGAGTCACCTATTGAGCCAGAAGATTATTATCAGCAGACAAAGTATGAAGGTGAAGTTGCTCTTGAAAAATATAAAGGTCAAATTGAGTATTGTACGCTTCGGCCCACTGCAATTTATGGTCCTGGTGATCCTGCACGTTATTTAATGATTTTTAAACGGGTGAATAAGGGTAAATTCATGATGTTCGGAGACGGGGAAACTTTCTATCATCCTTTGTATATAGATAATTTAGTTGATGCATTTATTTTGAGTATGGAACCAGGTGTTGGCGCATATGAAAAATATATTATTGGTGATGACAAGTATCTAAGTTTAAATAATTTAGTTAAGCGAGTGGGCGATGCATTGAATGTTGATGTAAAGATTCCACATTATCCGCTGTGGCCTTTAATCATAGCTGGGCATCTATGTGAAAAAGTTTGCAAACCATTTGGAATCTCTCCGCCTATATTTCCACGACGTGTTGACTGGTTCCGTCAAGTGCGTGCGTTTTCCATTGAAAAAGCCAAAAAAGATTTAGGATATCAGCCTAAAGTTGGAATAGTAGAAGGATTACGTAAAACTGGCCAGTGGTATAGAGAAAATAACTATATCTAATAAGTTATTTTATTCTGTATTCTCATTTAGCGGTTGTGTTACTGTGGAATTAAAAGATGAGATAAATCAAGCTAAAGATATAGGTGGGCTTCGCCTAGCTTTAAAAAATGTTAATACAACTGATCTGTCAAGTGTAGAAATACAACGCATACTAAGAAAGATTAAAAAATTTGACTTAAAGCCAGATATTAAAGTTGCTTATTTATCTAATTATACTATTGAACCACTAAGTAGTTATATTGAAGCATTATCAGTAAAAGTCGGAATTACGACTAATTCTTATATCTCACCATATAAGCAATATTATCAAGAATTACTAAGTGGTGATAGTGGCTTGTACACATACCAGCCTGATGTCATTTTTTTGTCGTTGATTCTGGAAGAAATTAGTAAAAAAATTACAAAAAGCTATTTGCAGTTATCACCTAAAGAAATTGAAGTCGAACAAAAACAGATTGTCGAGCACATTTGTGATTGGATAGCGCTAGCACAAGAAAAAACTAACGCTTTATTACTTGTCAGTAATTTTGTTAGGCCTGTATCAGTTACAGCAGGAATAAGTGATACAAAACTTCATATATCTGAAATTAGTTTTTATGCAGATTTGAATCAAAAACTAAGCGATGCTTTTAAAAAAGAAGATAGAGTTTTTATTTTCGATATAGAGAAATTAAGTTCTCAATATGGTTTGAAAAATGCACTTTCTAAAGAGTTCTATTACTTAGCTAAAATACCTTGGCATGAAAAATTTAATTTGCATATTGCAGATGAGTTTATTAAATATCTTGCTTCAATTCTAAACAAAACAAAAAAGTGTTTAGTTGTAGATTTAGATAACACTTTATGGGGTGGGGTTTTAGGAGAGGATGGTATAAATGGGATAAAAATTGGTACAGGAGACCCTGTTGCAGAAGCGTATACCGATTTTCAGTATTGGCTTAAGAGTCTTAAAAATAAAGGATTAATTTTAGCAATATGTAGTAAAAATAATGAACATGAGGTTCAAGAACTGTTTTTGAAAAGAAAAGATATTCCTCTAGAACTCGAAGACTTCTCCGCCATTCGTATTAATTGGAACAATAAAACGGAGAATATTGCTGAAATTGCGGAAGAGCTTAATATTAACGTAGATAGTTTGGTATTTGTGGATGATAGTGATGTTGAATGTGAACTAGTAAATCAAGTTTTACCACAAGTAGATGTTATACAAGTGAAGGGAGATCCTTCTGGTTATAGTCAAATATTAAGTAGTTACCCTTTTTTTGAAAAACTAGTTATTACAAATGAGGATCAAGATAAAAGCATTCAATATAAGCAAAATAAAGACAGAGAACGATTAAAAAGTAAAATTGATAATTTGGATAAATATCTAGCTAGGCTCGAAACAAGAATGCAGGTATTTAAAGCTCAAAATGACTCTCTACAACGCGTAAGTCAGTTATTTTCGAAAACGAATCAATTTAATTTGACTACAATCAGATACAATTTAAGTCAAATTGAGAACTTTATAAGTTCATCAGAATTTGAGTTATTTCTTATTAAAGTGAGTGATAAATATGGAGAGCTTGGGATTGTGGGTTTATGTTTATTAAAACTCACTAAAGAAGAATTAGAAATTGATAGTTTTTTACTAAGTTGCCGCGTATTAGGTAGAGGTGTTGAAACTCAATTTATGAATTGGCTCAAATCTAATTGTTTTAAGCAAGATGGTCTTACATCTATCACTGCTAAATTCATCCCTACAGATAGAAATATGCAAACAGTTACATTTTTTGAGGATCAGGGGTTTGCTCTGGTAAAGACCAATAGTCATGGTGAAAAATATTATCGTTTAAATAATGAAAATATTTCTGTAATTCCATGTGAGCATATACAATTAGAAAAAGGGGTATAAATTGCAAAAAAAATTAATAAGTATTGTTTCTGAGATATTGGATATAAATATCGATGATATACAACGTATGGTTGCTCAAAGTGATGAAATTAAATGGGATTCCTTATCACTACTTAAAATTATCACGGCAGTGGAAGAGGAATTCTCCATAAAATTTACTATGGATGAAATTCAACAAGCGAATAATTTTGAAGCGTTGAACACTATGGTAAATGACAAGGCGGCCAATGAGTAAAAAACTTATTCTAATAAAAAGATTTATTACATTTCCTTTTTTGTCAATGTTCTTGTGTTGGCTTAAGTACAAGGCGCTTGTGAGTCCTAAAGCCGAGATAGAAATAACAAACAATCTGTCTATTGGTTCGGGGACAAAAATAAGTTCTTTTACTAAAATAAAATCTTCAGATGGGATAATAAGTATTGGAAAGAACGTTTCTATTGCTACAGGATGTTTTATTGGGGCTGGATCAGGCGGATGTAAAATTGGTGATTGGACTTTGATTGGACCTAATAGTGCTATTTTATCTAATAGTTATCAATATGACCGCACAGATATTCCCATAGCTCAACAAGGATGGAATTCCAAAGGGACTGTTATAGGTAACAATGTCTTTATAGGCGCTGGAGTCGTTATTACAGATGGTAGTGTTGTTGGCGATGGCGTAATGATTGCCCCCAATTCTGTAGTCTATGGCGAAATACCAAGTAATATGATTGTACAAGGAAATCCTGCAAAAACTGTGTTTCAACGCAGATAAGAATTATTCATTTTCAGTTACCTTTATCAAGATTATCTTCAGTAGTAATAAATACTGCTACACACTAACGCTATATCACATTGAAAAACTTTTTACATAATGCTGGTTCTTTAGCAATTGGAGGTGTAGTTGCGCAACTCGCTTTTTTTGCAATAGAAGCTTACATCGCACGTAAGATGGGTGCCTCAGTATTTGGGGTATTTATTGCAGCATATGCAATATGTTTAACATGTCTTTATATTTCTGATCTAGGGACTACGTGGAAACTTATACAAGATGGTTCACGTGATTATAGTGTCTTAAATAGATGTCTTAATTATTCATTGATAATTAAGCTTACTATTTTCTTAATACTCTATCCCGGAGTGTTGTATGTTCTAAAGATATTGAGCTATGAAAAACTAACAATACAAGTTGTAAGTATTTTATATTTTTATGTGGTTTCAATGTCTATTCAAGATTCATTAGCTGGAGTGTATATCGTTAAGGAAAGGATGCATATTAATGCAATATTCCAAGGCCTTAGTCCTGTTTTAATTGGGGTCAGCATCATCATCTTACTAAATTTTAATCAAACTCCTTATATCGTACCTGCATCGTATGTATTAGGTGGGACATTAATAACTTTGGTTTGGGGTATTATAATTTATAAATCTCAAGAAATTAGAACTAGTTTAAATGAAATTAAAAGCTTTATTAAGGGGAGTTATTTATATGGGTTAACTGGTTTACTAACACAAATTTATTTTAGAGTTGATTTGTTTGTTTTATCTTTTTTTAGAGATATGAGCGAAGTCGGAATATATGCAGCTGCGAGCAGGTTGCTTGACTTAGCTTATAAAATACCTATTTTGATTAATCGAGTTCTTGCTCCTCAACTTTTTAAGTCTAGTCAATCAAATTATCAAGAATACTTAGTATTAACAGATAGAATGCTAAGATTTATTGTAGTAATCGGTAGCCTTGCGACAATATTTGTTTATTGCTTTTCTAATCTATTAATCACATTAATTTTTGGTGAAAATTATTCTGATTCAATTATGGTTCTGAAAATACTAAGTATAAGTTTTTATAGCAAATTTGTTTTTACATTTTTACAGCTTATTTTGAGCAGTTCAGATGAGCATTCAAAAAGAACAATATCTATGGGAATAGTTACTATGCTAAACATTGGCTTAAGTGTTGCGATAATTCCATTTTATGGAGTAATTGGTGCTGCAAGCGTAGTAGTGTTGTGCGATATAGTACTAATTCTACTCTCCATTTATTCTGCTAAAGATATTATAAAAATCACGCGACTATTTAATATAAGTCTATTACCAATAATCGTTATAACAATTTTGATTTTTGTTTCAGGTATGTATTTAAATAGCAGCTTACTTGTTTATTTTTGTGTAATTTTACTTTCAATTTTGACGGCCGTTATCTCCAAATTTTTTCGTGCCGATGAAATACAATTTTTAGTTAAATTGTTAACAAGCTTTAAAAATAAAACATAAAGTATTAAGTAATAAGTAATAATAGTTATGTCAGGGATATTTGGTAAAACAGGTGTTTTGACTAAAGACGAGATAGATTCTATGTCATTCTCACTTTCTCATCGTGGGGGAAATATACAAGCTGAATCAAATAATCAATATAGCTTCTATGGCTTAGGTGCTGGGGCAATAGTTGAAAGATATGAAGATATTATTATTGCATTTAGTGGGTCAATTTATAGTATAAGTGATAACAAATTTAGTGATATAGACTCCTTTGAACATATTCAAAGTGAGGCTATAAATTATTTTATAAATATTTGTGAAAAAAAAGAATACCAAAAATTAGAAAATATTAATGGTGACTATGCATTTTCAATTTACAATAAAAGAAAAAAAACCATTGTTTTGGTCAGAGATTATTTTGGTTGTTTACCTTTATATTATTGTCACGATGAAAACAACGACATAGTATTTGCATCTGAGTATAAGGTTTTTGCATACATCAAAAATTTTTCACCATACCCTGATTTTGAGATGGTCCAGCATTTACAACATGCGAAGAAGCTTCCTCCAGGAAAAACTTTATTCAAAAATATCCATGCAGTAAAGCCAGGTGTCGTTACTGAATATAATCTTATCAGTAGAAACGTAACGTTTTTTGAAAGGCCACCTATAAAAGTAAGTATCAAAGTTAATGATGAAGAATATGCAATAGACTTGATTAAGAAAGGTTTGAAAAAATCTATTTATGATAGATCTAGAGATCAAAAAAATATTGGTTTAGCTTTAAGTGGCGGAATAGATTCAATCGCATTGGCATATATATTACGAAACCTTTACCCAGACAAAGATATACATACATTTACTGCTGGCCATAGCGAAGAAGATCATGAAATAGTTACAGCAAGAAAGGTGGCTGCTGCAATTGGCTCAATTCACCATGAAATATTTACACCACCAACTATTTTGCAAGGCACATTGCAAAATCTTGTTTGGCATATAGAGGATCCATGTTCAAGAAGTGAAGTCTTACAGCTTTATATGATTGGTGAAAAGGCTCAGAGATATGTCTCAGTACTTTTTTCTGGACAAGCAGCTGATAGCTTATTTGCAGGTATGCCCAAGTATAAATTAATTTGGCTAACAAAAATTTTGCCAATGTTTAGAACCTCTTTTGAAGAGTTTTATAATCTGACACAACTTGGTTTAGCGCCCAAAACTATCGTTGCAAAATTATTGGCTCATCTTAAATTTAAAAATACACTAGCTCTCCCGCCTAGAATAAAAGGTACTACGTATGTCCCAAAAGCCTTATCTTTGCCAAAAACTTATAAGGAAAATATTAATCAATACATGGCAAGTACATTTCAGAGCGGCACTTGTCAAGACATACACAAATTTGAAAGAACTTTTAGTGCGTTTGGAGTATCTTACCGATCACCTTTTCATGATCAAGAATTTGTTAAATTAGCTTTTTCTATCAGTGATAAGTTGAAAATTAAAAAAGGTAAGGAAAAATATATATTTAGAAAAGCTCTTGAATCAATTGTTCCTGCTGAGTTTACAAATATTCCTAAATTTCCGCAGCGAATGAAATACAATATAGAATTTTCAAATGAATTGGAAATACTAGCCGAAGAAAATTGTAGTTTAGAAAAAATTTCTAAATATAAGCTTTTTAGTTATAAAGAAATTGTTGAGTTAAGAAGACTTTCTAAAAAATATCCAAGTAAACCAGAAACAGTTATGCGCTTATGGACAGCAGTATTGACTCAAATATGGGCAGATTTGTTTTTAACAAAACCTGCTAATTAATCTGTAGATTTGTTGGTGGGTTAGGTATGGGGTTGTTATTTGCTCCATCAGACCACAAATGCAGAACCCATTCATTTTTATTATCCGAATTAGTGCCGGGTGAAGTAAAGCTAACTGTGTTTCCGCCATTAACATAAAATGTATTACTCATGGCTCCATTTATAGGGTCATGCCACTGTGCGGAAAATGAGTTAGAAGAGTTAGAAAGATTTACTGATATTGAATTCTCATTATTCATGTAAATAACATATTCTTTCCCAGGATCTGCTGCAGCAATAGCTGAACCAGAAGTTACCAAATTATCGTTTGGTTCGAGTCTCCCTAAATTTTTAATTCTGGACCTAAAAAAGTTAGCCGCAACACCCACGTCAGGTGCTGCATCAAAATCTTGTGAGTAAATTGTTCCATAGGGCGGAGCGGTTAAATATCCATATTGTTCTTGGTTTCCGCTAATATAGATTCCAGTAGAATTATTTAAACCCATTTCCCAAACAGCCTTTCTAATTTTATTTCTATCAAAATTACCTCTTCTATAATCTTCTCTCCATCTATCAGTAAATAAGGTTGGAACTGATCTGCCTTCAACTGTATTAATAGCATTGTTTCTACTTGGTAAATTACTTTCACCATCACTCCAGTATGTGCCATTATTAGGTTGTTTTCCTCCACTGCCACCACCATTTCTACTGCTTACTGGATGTTGCCAAGGATCATTATCATTAAACCAATTAGCAAACCAATCAATCCACCCATTATTACGATATTCACCAATGTCTATCCCTGTATCCCAAACTACAATAGGGTAAGCAGCAAATCTAGCCACTAAATATTTAAATAAACGAATTTCTCTAGTTGACTTTGCATCAATATTAAATTTATTTGGATTGTCTCCTCCATCTGTGTAGATCATGATGTAATGTCCCATGTTTGCATCACGGATTTCATCAAAGTGACTATTTAGATTTTCCCATACAGGCAAGTAAAAACTTTCACCTTCCTGACCTTTTACATATATGTTGGATTCTTGTGAGTGGCTGGGATATGTAAGGGTTTGACCTATTACGCGCGCACCAACTGTATCTTTAGCCCAATCAATAAAATCATCAACACCCTGATTAGTAGAAGTTGCTCTAAACCATTGCCTTACAGGAATAAGAATTGGGTAGTCGTAATCTCCGTTTGAAAATTTCCACCGAATACCGTCTGGGGAAAGTGAGCCAGGTAAGTTAGAGCTAACGCAATCAAAAGTACCAGTCAATCCATCTAAATCAGAATCATTTGACTTAGTAATATAGTTCCATTGACCGACTTCATTCGGCATAAAATATATACGCCATTCATTATTACCAGCGTAAAACCCAAATTGTGTAAATGTTCTTCCAGATTGGGAATGTGTGAACGTTGCGGTAAATTCTAAGTCAAAAGGATTGCCACTCCAGGATGTATTTGTGTAAGAGGATCGAAATTGTTTCCACTTTTGCACATCAACGGCATGAACTTGTGCTGTTAATAATAGAGTAGCTATAGAAAAAAATATAAAAACAAATTGAATAATTCTGTTCTTAATACTTGATAGCTTCATGTTGTATGTTTTCATAATTATTAGTAGCAGTTAATTAATAGTTATTGACTCCATGTTTGAGAATGCACTTTCAGTTCCGTTTGTATTATATGCGGTGACCACAAAAAAATATGTTCCGGGCTGTAAATTTTCAACTGTGTAGGTTGCAATGCCCTGGCCAGTTATTGTGTGAATCTTTGAAAGTTGATTTGCAGAAGTGCCTTGGTATATATGAAACCCACCTAAATTTAATGGCGAATTATCAGTATTAGTTGTTGGCGGAGTCCAAGATAAATTCGTAGAACCTAGTGCCATCGGGAGTACTGTTACTGTAACCGACTTAATAGTATCTCCGCCTGGGCCATTACACTCTAAATTATAGATACTGGTTTGAGTAAGAGGCCCTACAATTTCGGTATTCTGATTACTGCTTGCTGCTTTTTTTCCATTCCAATCTCCAGACGCAGTACATAAATCGGCATTAGTAACAGACCATTGTAACGTTGTTGTTTCATTTTCATTAATTTCACTTGGATTAGCAGAGAAAGTTAATTCTGGTGGAGGGACAGGAATCACGCTTACAGTCGTAGAAGCCGAGGCATTTCCGCCAGCACCAGTACAGTTAATTGTAAAAGTAGTAGTAGTGGTTAACGGTCCAACAGATTCAGAGCCATTGGGATCAGTTTTATTAGTCCAGCCATTTACCGCACTACATGAATCAGCATCTTGTGATACCCAGGTCAGAGTTACATTATCTCCGCTGTCGATACTGGCAGCACTTGGTGTAAGGGATACGGTAGGAGCAGGCACAGGAATGACATTTACAGTCGTAGAAGCCGAGGCATTTCCGCCAGCACCAGTACAGGTAATTGTAAAAGTAGTAGTAGTGGTTAACGGTCCAACAGATTCAGAGCCATTGGGATCAGTTTTATTAGTCCAGCCATTTACCGCACTACATGAATCAGCATCTTGTGATACCCAGGTCAGAGTTACATTATCTCCGCTGTCGATACTGGCAGCACTTGGTGTAAGGGATACGGTAGGAGCAGGCACAGGAATGACATTTACAGTCGTAGAAGCCGAGGCATTTCCGCCAGCACCAGTACAGGTAATTGTAAAAGTAGTAGTAGTGGTTAACGGTCCAACAGATTCAGAGCCATTGGGATCAGTTTTATTAGTCCAGCCATTTACCGCACTACATGAATCAGCATCTTGTGATACCCAGGTCAGAGTTACATTATCTCCGCTGTCGATACTGGCAGCACTTGGTGTAAGGGATACGGTAGGAGCAGATGGGGGATTGACACTAACTGTTATAGAGGCAGATGTCGATCCACCGATTCCAGTACAGGTAATTGTAAAAGTAGTAGTAGTGGTTAACGGTCCAACAGATTCAGAGCCATTGGGATCAGTTTTATTAGTCCAGCCATTTACCGCACTACATGAATCAGCATCTTGTGATACCCAGGTCAGAGTTACATTATCTCCGCTGTCGATACTGGCAGCACTTGGTGTAAGGGATACGGTAGGAGCAGGCACAGGAATGACATTTACAGTCGTAGAAGCCGAGGCATTTCCGCCAGCACCAGTACAGGTAATTGTAAAAGTAGTAGTAGTGGTTAACGGTCCAACAGATTCAGAGCCATTGGGATCAGTTTTATTAGTCCAGCCATTTACCGCACTACATGAATCAGCATCTTGTGATACCCAGGTCAGAGTTACATTATCTCCGCTCGAGATAGAAGTAGAGCTTGAACTAAGTGAGGCTGTCGGATTGGGTGGAGGAGTTCCAACTTGTACCGTAACAGAACGAGTAGGACTATTACCTCCAGGCCCTGTACAGAATAATGTATACATTTTAGTTTGTTGTAATGGCCCGATTGTCTGTTTGCCACTGAGTTGTATTTTTCCAGACCAGTCGCCTGAAGCAGTGCAGTCAGTTGCTTCAGTTGAATTCCATTCTAATTCAGTAGATCCGCCAAATGGAATGTTGGTAGATTTTGCGGATAATACTAATGTTGGTACTGGTGGAGCTGTACTATTGACGGTAACCGATACTGAGCTAGGGTTAGTTTTAGCTCCATTGGTTCCTGTACATTCCATAATATAAGTTCGTGATTGATTACCAGGATTTACCATCTCAGTTCCAGAGAAAGGTTTCATACCAGTCCAATCACCGCTTGCTTCACATTCTGCTGTATTTTGCGAATCCCATGACAGTTCAACATTTTCACCAGTGTCAATAATTGTGCTACTTGCTGTGAAAGAACTGATGATGGGATTTGTATTTGTGCTACTGGTTATTGTAGAGCGTTCACTTTCACCTCCACCTCCGCCTCCGCCGCAACTCATCAGAGAGAGAATAGCAATGAGCACAAAAGCAAATTTTGCGCGATGAGTATACTTAGAAAAAAGTGTCATTAATTTTGAGATACCAATAAGGAAAGTGTGGGAAAACGTTATCAAATTGATTTAGATATTATTGTTAACTTTCTATTAGTAAAAGAGATATTAAAATTTCCCACCTACACACTTATAGTAATCAATGGAACAAGTGTGCATTTTAAATTGTTAACTAACTCACAAAATACATTCAAACACACTGTTCTACCAATCGTCCCGGATGAAATAACATAAATCAAGGATAAATGGTAGTTTAATTATATTGACAAATTATTAAATCTAAAAAAATCAACTCACAATGGATAAAAGAAGTCTTGAAAAATTTATGGAATTAGCGATCAAATAAATAATAGTTAAGTACGTCAACTAAATAAGCTAAACAACCATATAAAATAACCATATAAAATTGGCGGAGATAATAATTATTAGAGGTGTACGAAAGTTTTTTAGTCCTGCTTTTCTACAAGCGAATTTTTAGAGATAGCATAGAAAATGAGCTTTTTTTGAAAGTCTATAAATAAAAGATTTTAGTTATGAGCACTTATAAAAGTCTTTCGGTAATTACTCCTTTATATAACGAAGAAGAATCTGTTCAGCTTCTTTACTCTTCGATAACTAAAAGTGTGCAAGACCTAGGAATTAATTACGAAATTATTTTTGTAGATGATGGCAGCAATGATGGTACATTTAATGTTTGTAAGCAAATTGCACAGCAAGATAAACGCCTAAAAGTAGTTAAGTTGCGCAGAAATTATGGTCAAACTCCTGCAATGGTGGCAGGTATAGATTTGGCTTCTTCTGAGATAATCGTAACAATGGATGGTGATTTACAAAATGATCCAGCAGATATACCCAATTTAATATCAAAAATAAAAGAAGGTTTCGATATTGTAGTTGGTTGGCGACATAAACGAAAAGATAAATTTGTAACAAGAAAAATGCCATCTGTAATAGCGAATTGGTTAATTGGGAAAGTTACAGGTGTGCCAATAAAAGACAACGGTTGTTCGCTAAAAGCTTATAAAAGCCAAGTAATTAAAAACGTTCCGCTATACTCTGAGATGCATCGATTTATTCCTGCAATGCTATCCTTGACAGGAGCAAAGGTAGCCGAAATTAAAGTAAGGCATCATGCTAGACAATTTGGAACTTCGAAGTATGGTCTTTCCAGAATATATCGGGTAGTACTTGATTTATTAACCGTGAAGATGATTACAGCTTTTTATAATCGTCCATTTAAATGGTTCTCATTGTTAGCTTTGCCAATTCTTTTGTTTGCGATAGCGATGCTATTACTTAGTGTTTATTTAGTTTTAAACCCTATAGGTGTGACAAATATCGTATTTCCAGGAATTTTTGTCATTTTATTATCACTTGCGGGGTTTTTAGTTTTGGTTGGAGCGTTAGGTGAGCTTATACAAGAAACTGGTCAGCGAGACATAAAAAAATCATTCTCTCTAACTTTATCGCAAAAAATTTAAACAAAAAATTCAAAATTTACATATGCTTTCCATATTAATACCAATCAGTGAGCGTTGCGAAGACATTAAAAAACTATATTTTGAATATGTTAGTGGATTGGATATCTGTGGTATCAATTATGAAATAATTTTTATTCTTGATGGCCCACGAGAAGATACATTGCTGATACTAAAAAATCTATCAAGAGATGACGGTAAAATTAAAATCATCCAGCTATCAAAATGGTTCGGTGAGGCTACTGCTCTAACTGCTGGTATTGAAGAGAGTAGCGGTAGTCATATACTTATACTACCATCTTATGCGCAGATCGATGCTTCTCAAATTAATAAAATCTTAACTCACCTCGACGAATATGACATGGTGCTTGCCCGAAGATATCCACGTCGTGACCCAATCATAAATAGAATTCAGGGTGGAGTGTTTAATGCAATAGTACGTTATATCACGAATACAAGTTTTAAAGACCTTGGTTGCGCAGTTCGAGCATTTAAACGTGAAGTAGTGAATGAAATCTCAATCTACGGTGATCAGCATCGTTTTTTACCGTTATTAGCTGATAAACATGGGTTTTCAATTAAAGAAGTAAATGTTGATCAAGCACCTGAAGATAGACATATGCGAATACATCGTCTTGGAGTCTATCCAAGAAGATTGATGGATATTTTTACTGTATTTTTCTTAGTTAAATTTACAAAAAAACCATTACGCTTTTTTGGGCTCATTGGTATTTTCACATTTGTAATCGGAGCATTGCTAATTGCTTATATTATCTTTGAAAGGTTATTTTTAGGTGTTGAACTAGCATCACGACCTGCATTGTTACTGAGTAGTTTGATGGTCGTATTGGGCGTACAAATCATCGCTTTAGGCTTGATTGGTGAGTTAATTATATTTACTCATGCAAATCAGATTAAAGAATATAAAATTGATCAAGTAATTAACTAGACTTTTTAGTTATTATTCCCTTAATAATTTCCGGCCGCTATTTAAGCTTTAACCTATGAACCAAATAAAATTAAATTACTTTCTGATATTCTTTTTGATAGCCGCTGCCGTTATTTCTCGAGTCTATGGAATTTGGGAGTGGTCATTTGTTACTGATGAATATACTTCATTAAATAAGTCGGAGTATCGTTATAACAACACTTTTAATTTTGCTTCATATTTAATTATTTATTTAATCCAAAATATATTTGGAGAAAATGAATTTAATGTTCGTTTACCCTTTGCATTACTTGGTGCATTTAGCATTCCTATTTTATACGTGCTCTGGAGAAAACCTCTTGGAGAATTCACGGCCGCATTAGCCTCAATTATTCTACTGTTTAGTGCCTGGCATTTATGGCATTCACAAATTATTAGGTACTATTCGCCAATTGTTTTTTTTGCAGTTATGTCTTATTACTTCTATTACATTGCCATAACTCAAAACAGTGTAAGGTATTTATGTTTAGCATTTTTATCTGACGCATGTGCTATTGCATTTCATCTAACAGCAGTATTTATTCCTATTGGATGTGGCACATTTTCGATGCTTGTTTTGTTGTTTGGTAAACGTTACTTTGAGGATTGTAGTAGACGAATTAGTTTATTACATATTCTCGTGTATGGTGTTGGAGGATTACTTGCTCTAGGGTTTTTATTAAAATCTCTGCTCGACTGGCAAAGTATGGGTCAAGAATGGGGATATGGGCCTTTTTTGTTTTCTTTGCAACTTGCAAAGTATATTCAGTTTGCTGTAACAATAACAGCAGTTGTTGGCCTCTTTTGTTTAGTTTTAGAAAAGCACAGATTGGGAATATTTTTCTTGGTCGCAACTGCAACACCAACTGTTTCATTTATTTTTCTCTCCTTTTTTATGTCAGTAAGACCGGATTATCTTATATATCTGTTTCCATTAATTTGTTTATTGTCTGCATACTGCTGTTATAAAGCCTATGAATCAATTAAAAAACCTAAGGTGTTAGGCTATATGCTCGCAGTAGTTGTAGTTATGGCCGGCATTCCAGAATTCGTGTCTTATTACTCAGGTAAGTTGACACATGATGTACGAGAAATTGTTGAGTTTATGAGTATACATCATAAAAAAGGCGATAAGATCATCTCGTATGTTAATGGGTTTAACTATTATGCGAATGAAACTTATACATTAGAAAAACGCCCAGGTTATTTATATAGCAATAGAGAAAATTGGCATGAGTATTTAGATAAATATAAGAACGATGAGTTTAAAACTTGGATTTTGTTACCAGTTAAAAATAAAAAACTAAATGGTCATTTTCAAAAATGGTTATTTAATAATGCCAAACTTGTTTGGAGGTCTAGATCAAAAAGATTCGACTACACACTTAGAGGCTATGAAATTTTTTTAGTATCTTCAAGTGTAAATTAACTATTTGTTTTCATCATATTTTACTTTCATATTAGCTAATTTAAAAAATTAATTTATGTCTTCCGCTAAAATACATTTAATCGCGGGTGCACGACCTAATTTTATGAAAATCGCGCCACTTTACCATGAGCTGGTAAATCAAGATTGGGTAAATGCAAAAATTGTGCATACAGGCCAACATTACGACACAAATATGTCTGATTCTTTTTTTCAAGATTTACTGTTGCCCGATCCACATTTTCATTTAGGAGTAGGTAGTGGCTTACATGGAGAACAAACTGCCAAAATAATTTTAGAATATGAGAAACTTTGTTTAAAAAATCGTCCTGACTGGGCAATCGTTGTTGGGGATGTTAACTCTACTATTGCATGTTCACTAGTGGCAGCCAAGATGGGTATTAAAGTTGCGCACTTAGAAGCAGGTTTAAGAAGTCGAGATAGGTCGATGCCTGAAGAGATAAACAGGTTACTTACTGATCAAATTAGTGATTTACTTTGGATACCATCTCTAGACGCAAAAGAAAATTTAATAAATGAAGGTATACCTGAGGAAAAAATTGAATTTGTTGGCAACATAATGATTGATTCGTACGAATTGCTGAAAGATAAAATTAATTCAGATCACACAAAACAAAAATTTGGCTTAGATAATGTTGAATATGGAACAGTTACTTTTCATAGACCTTCTAATGTTGATGACGAAGAAAAATTATTAAAAATTATTAATGGAATCCAAAATGTTTCTAAGAAATTAAAGCTTATTTTCCCAATACATCCTAGAACAAAAAAAATGATGGATCACTTTAATCTATACAATCAGCTTGAAGTGAATTCTCAAATTATTCTTTGTGAACCGTTGAGCTACATTCAATTTATGAACTTAGTAATTTCAAGTAAAATTTTAATAACAGATTCAGGAGGTATTCAGGAAGAAACAAGCTATCTTGGAATTCCATGTTTAACATTACGAGAAAATACGGAACGACCAATTACAATTAAAAAAGGAACGAATCAGCTATGTAAAGCAGAAAACCTCGAAAAAATATGTCTAGATGTTTTGGGTAAAATCAGGCCGAATGAGGTTAATAGTTTGGAGCTTTGGGATGGAGAAACAGCAAAAAGAGTTTTAAAAAGTTTAGAAAACCATATTTTGTGAGTACGAATTATTAACTTTTTATTATTTATTCTATCTATTAAATAAATTACATAACTCTTTGATGTATTGTCGATTATTCTGATAAGCATTCATTCAAAATTTGAAGTGGTACACATTATAGAAAAGGTATTGATTATTAAGGTTTTTTTAATTTAGTTGTATGTGTAGAATTCTATATACAAATTACCAAGGAGAGTGCTCTATGTGGAGAATTTATCTACTAGCATTTATCGCTTTATCTCTATTACCTATAAATTCGTGGGCCTTCGCTAAAAAGTTTGATATTTATAGTCCTGGTTCTGGTTACAGTCTTGTTCATGGCAATACCTATATTCCTAGTCTTGCTGGTACGATACGCGGGAAGTGGGATGAGGCTGCAGGAAAGTTATATAGCATTAGTGGGTTTGTTAAAGGAAATGGTGGTTGGCTTCAAATTGCCCATGGCTACTTAAATTCTGACGGAAGTGGCCTCCTATTTGGTCAAGTACATAAGAATACTGCGCATGGTTCTCTCGATTATTTTGGAGGAATTTATTACAGAGATAGTGGTTGGTACGGCGGCCCCTACGACAACATTCTTACTGACAATTATTTAAAGATATGGGGTGATGGTATATTTGCTAAGTTTTACACACCAGACGGTAGCAATAACACCAGATTTAAAGGTTTTAAAAAACTTGGTACGGACCTTTATGGTCATGGACAGAAAGTTTCAGAGCCCGCTACTTGGGCACTATTAATAGTCGGTCTGTTTGCTATGGCTTATGCAAGGAGAAGGCGGCTATTTGCAAAGTAAAATAGATATATATGTTTATAAAAAAGCCCACTATGAAGTGGGCTTTTTTTATGATGGTAGGCGCGGAGAGGAATTGAACCTTCGACCTCTGCTAAGTAATAGCAGTGCTCTACCACTGAGCTACGCGCCTATAATCAAAAATACCTGAAGGTTCTAACGTGTATTAAAATTTCCTGTTATATTGTACTAGCCTACTCATTATAGGGTTGAGTATCAGTTCTCAGCTTAAATTCTTTTTTAAAGGTATTCGGAAATGTCGAGCCAAACGCTAGAAAAACTGCGTCAGCAGATTGATGGTGTGGATTACAAACTTCTGGAATTAATCAGTGAACGGGCATCTTTGGCCAAACAGGTAGCAAAAGTTAAGGCTGAGACATGTGAGGGACAGAATTTTTATCGGCCGGATCGTGAGGCCACTGTATTAAAGAGAGTGCTCGAACATAACCAGGGACCGTTGTCTGATGATGAAATGGCGCGGCTGATTCGTGAAGTGATGTCGGCCTGTTTAGCATTGGAACAGAGATTACAAGTGGCTTTTTTAGGGCCTTCGGGAACATTTACCGAAGAGGCGGCATACAAGCATTTTGGTCGCTCTGTCAGAACACTAGCAGCATCTTCTATTGACGATGTATTTCGCGAGGTGGAGTCTGATAACGCTAACTATGGAATTGTTCCAATCGAAAATTCTACACAGGGCATTGTAAACAGTACCCTGGATATGTTTCTTGAGTCCGAATTGAAAATTGTTGGTGAAGTAGAGTTGCGTGTACATCACCAGCTGCTAAGTAATATGGCACAGCTAGATGAAATCAAAGTGTTATATTCTCACCAACAGTCATTGGCGCAATGTAAAAAATGGTTGGAAACAAACCTGCCTGGAGTAAAACGAATTCCTGCAGCTAGTAATTCTGATGCTGCGCAGCGTGCGAGCAAAGATCAAGGTGCGGGTGCAATTGCAAGTGAAACAGCTGCAGAATTATATGATCTTACGGTTTTAAGTCGAAATATTGAAGATTCTCCAGATAACATAACTCGGTTTTTGATTATTGGAAAACAATCGGTTCAAGCGACTGGGGATGATAAGACTACGATATTAATATCGGCTAAAAATAAACCTGGTGCTCTGTATAGTTTATTGCAACCTTTAGCGAATAATAATGTAAGTATGACACGCATTGAATCTAGGCCCTCTCACTGTGTAAATTGGGAATATGTATTCTTTTTAGATATTGAAGGTCATATTGAAACTGATGCTGTGAAGAATTCTCTTGAGGAATTAAAAGCAGAAGCTGATTTAATGAAAGTGCTAGGATCGTATCCTAGAGCAGCGTTGTAAATTTCTTTTCTTTTTATCTATGTTTAATAAAGTCTATCTAGTAGGCGTAGGCCTGATCAATGGATGTTTAGCTATTGATTTAAAAAAGAATCAACTGACAAAATCTATTGTAGGTGTAGGCCGTGATGAAAAAAGACTAGCGAAAGCAAAATCTTTGAACATTATTGATGAAAACCAGACGCTACAAAATTGTGATGTTAGTGATGCAGACTTAATTGTTGTGGGAGTGCCAGTTGGGAAGTTTGCAGAAGTTTTTATGGCAATTAAAAAAACACTCAATCAAAATACAATCGTTACTGATGTAGGCAGTACTAAACAGAGTATCATTGATGTTGCGAAACAAAACTTGGGAAATAGTATTTCAAATTTTGTACCTGCCCACCCAATTGCAGGGAGTGAGAAAAGTGGGTTTGAAAATGCAATTGAAGGGATTTTTAATTCTCGAAAAGTAATTTTAACACCCTTAGACTTTACCAACTCTGATGCTACGAAAACAGTGAAAGACATGTGGCTGAAGCTTGGTGCGCATGTAGATGAACTGCCTCCAAAGCTACATGATTCAATTTTAGCAGCAACTAGTCATTTGCCTCATATGGTGGCGTATAGTTTGGTTCATTGTTTGGGTAAGCGTAGTGATAAAAAAGAAGTATTTAACTATGCGGCTGGGGGATTTTATGACTTCACACGCATTGCATCCAGTGATCCAGCAATGTGGTCCGATATCTGTGTGCAGAATAAAGATAATATTATCGAAGGCATCGATGCGTTTATTTCAAATTTGACTACTATGAAAAATTTAATTTCTAAACAAGATGCAGATGCACTGTATGAATTATTTGAGCAAGCAAAAGATCTACGAGACGCAAATAAAATTAGTTAGGCGAAAGTAAATGCACCCGTCTGAATTTCGAATGGCTCCTCAAGGGAAATGTGAGGGTGAAATTCATGTGCCCGGTGATAAATCTATTTCTCATCGTGCAGTAATCCTGGCATCAATCGCAGAAGGTGTGAGCGAACTCAAAGGCTTTCTGCCGTCTACAGATTGCATGGTTACTTTACATGCATTTCAAAAAATGGGCGTACAAATTGAAGAAGTTACTTCAGACCATGTAAAAGTTCATGGTGCAGGTTTGCATGGACTTAAAGCGCCAGATTCAAGCTTGGATATGGGTAACTCAGGAACCGCCATGCGATTAATGGCAGGAGTGTTAGCCGGGCAAAATTTTTCTTCTATCCTGATTGGTGATGAATCCCTGTCCATAAGACCTATGCAGAGAATTCAAGGCCCACTGCAGAAATTCGGTGCAAAATTAGAACTATCAACATCTCATACTGCGCCTATACATATAAATCCTGTATCTCAACTCCATGGAATTCACTACAAATCTACGCTAGCCAGTGCTCAAGTTAAATCTTGTATTTTATTGGCGGGGCTTTATGCATCAGGTGAAACTTGTATAGATGAAGCATTTAAATCCCGCGATCATACCGAAAAGATGTTGCAAGCCTTTTCTTATCCACTCAGCATTCAAAATAATCAGGTTTGTTTACAGGGCGGTGGAAGATTGCAAGCTGCTCATATTGACATACCTGGAGATTTTTCTTCTGCAGCATTTTTCATTGCGGGAACACTTATCTCTAAAAATTGTAAATTGATCATTAAAAATGTGGGGATAAACGAAACCAGAAATGGCGCACTAGAAATTTTAAAAATGATGGGAGCCAACATTGATATTCAAAATAAAAGACTTGTGGGTTCAGAGCCAATAGCTGATATTTTTGTTCAAAGTAGTAAATTAATTGGCATCAACATACCGAATTCACTGGTTGCTAAATCCATCGATGAATTTCCTATTGTGTTTATAGTTGCGGCCTGTGCTAAAGGAATAACTACATTACGTGGAGCCGAAGAACTGCGTGTAAAAGAATCGGATCGTATCCATTGCATGCGATTGGGTTTGCAGAAATTGGGCATTCATGTCGTCGAGCATAAAGATGGTTTGACCATTACAGGCGGTGAACTTCAGGGTGGTACTATTGATAGTTATGGAGATCATCGAATCGCCATGGCATTTTCGATGGCATCCATTTGTGCAAAACAAGAGATAACGATTGAAAACGTTGAAAATGTTTCTACATCTTTTCCTGGTTTTTTGGATACAGCATCTCATGTTGGGCTCAATGTTATGTAGAGCATGTAGTAATGAGTGATGAGTCAATTCCAGTCGTGACTATTGATGGTCCGGCGGGATCAGGAAAAGGCACGATTGCCATAGCGCTTGCTCGAAATTTAGGCTACCACTATTTAGACAGTGGAGCCCTGTACAGAATTCTGGCTTATCTCAGTCAACAGCAAAACCTTACATCCGATCAACTCGATGAAATACTTTCACTATGCCGGCATATGGACTTGGGTTTTAAGCTTTCTGATAGCAATGATTTTGTGGAAGTACAATTAAATGGAGAGGATGTTACCCAACGTATTAGAACCGAAGACTGTGCGGCTCAGGCATCCAAACTAGCGGCCGAGCCCAAAATTAGACAGCAGCTTATGTCGGTACAACAATCGTTTTGCAAATCACCCGGGTTAGTGGCTGAGGGTCGTGATATGGGAACCGTCGTTTTCCCGTATGCGGAGCATAAATTTTACCTTACGGCTAGCCCGTCTGAGAGAGCTCTCAGAAGGCAAAAACAGTTGAAGAAACAAGGCATTAGTGCTAGCCTTGACCGCCTTTTAAACGAGATAGAGGCGCGTGATGAACGTGATTCAGTGCGTGCCAACTCGCCGCTACGACCTGCCGAGGACGCTGTACTTGTAGATTCTACAAATTTGTCAATCGAAGAGGTTATGCAGCACATTCTCGAAATTGTAGACAAATAGGACAGAAAAAAGTAAGGAATAAATTAAAACAAATATGGGCGAAAGTTTTGCACAGCTCTTTGAGGAGAGCGTATCAAATATCAATACACAACCCGGAACCATTATTAATGGGACCGTTATCGATATCAATAAAGACGCGGTAATTGTTAATGCAGGTCTTAAATCTGAAGGCATCATTCCGATTGAACAATTCAGAGTTGATAATGGACAACTTGAAGTAGAAATTGGAGATACTGTAGAAGTTGCGTTAGATGCGCTTGAAGACGGTTATGGGGAAACCAAATTATCTAGAGAAAAAGCTAGACGAGCACGGGCCTGGGTTGAGCTCGAACGTTTACATGAGTCTGGTGAAACCATAACTGGAACGATTACTGGAAAAGTAAAAGGTGGATTTACGGTAGAGCTTGGAGACCTGCGCGCATTTTTGCCTGGCTCCTTAGTCGATATACGACCGGTTCGTGATACGTCATATCTTGAAGGGAAAGAACTCGAATTTAAAGTTATCAAAATTGACCTCAAACGAAATAACGTGGTGGTCTCTCGCCGTGCGGTTGTGGAATCTGAATACAGCGCAGAACGAGAAGAATTAATCGGTGCGCTTACAGAAGGCGCAGTCGTAAAAGGAATTGTAAAAAACTTAACTGACTATGGCGCATTTTTAGATTTAGGTGGCGTGGATGGCCTACTGCATATTACCGATATGGCATGGAAACGTGTCAAACATCCATCTGAAATTGTTTCAATCGGAGATGAAATTAAAGTACGGGTGCTTAAATTTGATAAAGAAAAGACTCGTGTTTCATTAGGACTAAAACAACTTGATGACGATCCATGGAGAGATATTGATCGTCGTTACCCAGAAGGGGCGAGAATCTTTGGCAAAGTTACCAATATTGCGGACTATGGTTGCTTTGTTGAAATTGAAGAGGGAATTGAAGGGTTGGTGCATGTTTCTGAAATGGATTGGACCAATAAGAATGTCAGCCCAGCAAAAATTGTATCTCTGGGCGATGAAGTTGAAGTGATGATTCTCGATATCGATGAAGAGCGCCGCAGAATTTCACTGGGAATGAAACAATGTCAGCAAAATCCATGGGATGATTTTGCTGCTAATCATGATAAAGGCAGTGAAGTTACAGGCACGATCAAATCCATTACCGATTTTGGAATCTTTGTTGGTCTGGAAGGCGGCATTGATGGTTTAGTACATCTTTCAGACTTATCATGGAACATGACAGGCGAAGAAGCCGTTCGCAGTTATAAGAAAGGTGATGAATTAAGCGCCATGGTGCTTTCCGTAGATGCTGAACGCGAACGTATTTCGCTAGGAGTAAAACAGCTTGAAAAAGATCCATTTTCAGCCTATATCGCCGATCATCCAAAAGGCACTATTGTGACAGGTACTGTAAGTGAACTGGATGCAAAAGCCGCTACTATTTTATTGGCGGAAGGCGTGGAGGGCACTCTGAAGGCCTCTGAAATCACGCGAGATCGTGTAGAAGACGTACGTAGCATATTAAAAGAAGGCGATTCGGTTGAAGCGAAGTTTGTAGGCGTAGACAAAAAATCCAGAACCATTACACTTTCCATTAAAGCAAAAGAAGTTCAAGAAGAAGCCGCCGCGGTTCAAGACTATAGCAGTAAAAAATCTGCATCTCAGAATCTTGGTGATATCCTTAAAGAATCCATAGACGATAAAGAAGAAGATTAATAAAAGCTCAAGAGGAGTACATCATGGTAGCAATAGATCATAAAAACATGATTACCAAATCAGAGCTGATAGAAAAAATATCGCTCAAACAAAACCATCTTGCTCATAAAGATATAGAATTATCAATTAAGAGCTTAATAGAACAAATGAGTACTTCATTATCCAAAGGTGATCGAATTGAGATAAGAGGCTTTGGAAGTTTTTCTTTGCATTTTCGACCACCAAGAATAGGCAGGAATCCAAAAACAGGTGATGCTGTGTCACTGCCAGGAAAGTATGTACCTCATTTTAAGCCAGGTAAAGAGCTGCGCGAACGTGTAAACCGGTCGTTAACTGGCGAATAAAATTTCATGTCATGGCCAGGTTCATGACAATTTAGGGATTTGTTTCAAATGTTGCGCTTTTTAGCATTTCTCGCTTTTCTGTTAATCGTCCTGATTTTTTTTGTATTCACACTAGAAAATTTAAACACAATAACGGTCAATTTATTATTGGTTACGGTTGAAATTCCACTAGGTTTAGCCTTATTAATCAGTTTTATATTGGGTGCTATTGTTGGTCTACTATTTAGTCTCGCTATTGCACTTAAAAATATTTCCCGCTCCAAGTCATTAGCTAAAAAAGTTGCAATTGCTGAACAAGAAGTTGCTAATTTGCGACAACTTCCTATTAAGAGTACTCACTAATGCCCGAAATGTATTGGTTGTTTCTGCTATTGGCAGCAGTTGCGGGCTGGCTCCTGGCTAGAATTCTATATAAACGAACGCCTCAGCCAAAAATTCCGGGTGAGTATTTAAAAGGTTTAAATTATTTACTCAATGAGCAACCGGATAAGGCGCTTGAAGTATTTATTGAGTTAGTGGATGTAGATACCGAAACTGTGGAAACACACCTAGTGTTAGGCAACATGTTTAGGCGTCGTGGTGAAGTCGATCGGGCGATTCGTATTCATCAAAACTTAATTGCCAGACCAACACTGGAGGCCATTTATAAATCAACTGCACTTCTTGAGCTAGCTAAAGACTATTTAAAGGCAGGATTGTTAGATCGTGCAGAAGTATTATTTAACGATGTAATAGAAATTGGATTACAAAATGATGAAGCCTATCCATTGCTGCTCGGTTTATATGAAAAAGAAAAAGAATGGGTAAAAGCCATAGAAACGACTAGAAAATTAGAAAAAGTTAGCGGTAATAAAATGGATCATATAACTGCTCATTACTACTGCGAACTGAGTGAACTGGCTTTTAAAGGTTCTAAAGGAAATATAACGGATGCAAGAAAACTAGCAAAGAGAGCGCTAGCCTTTGATAAAAATTGTGCAAGAGCAAGTTTATTGTTGGGCGAGTTTGCCATGCATGAGGGGAGTTTTAGAGCCGCAATAAAATATTTAAAGGCAGTATATGTGCAAAATCCTGCCTATTTGCCAGAAGTATTGCCTAAGCTGCGCGAAGCCTATGTCCGCTCTCATGATTTAAAAGGATTTGCACAATTTTTAGCTACTACAAAAAGTTCTGAATTAAGTGGAATGACATTTACTAATTTGTTAAATGAGTTAGTGGAAGATAAACAAGAAAGAGCTTTAATATTAAATTGGCTGAAAGAAAAGTCCGAGTTATCAATCTTGGAAGTTAACGCGTTACTTAAGAGTAAACAAAAGACTCAGGAAGATGTGAGCACATCAAGTCTTTCCAAAATTCAAATCAGCTTGGAATCGTTTATTCAAAACAGAAATACACATCAATGTCGACAATGTGGATTTCATGGAAAGCTATTGTATTGGCAATGCCCAGGTTGTCACTCTTGGGGAACAGTAGTTCCTATAATGCCAAAATTGACATAGTGAAATCGAAATGAGTTCTGAGTCCCCTCTAATTATTGCACTGGATTTTCCAAATGCTAAAACTACTTTAAAATTTTTAAATAAAATTCAAGGTATGAGCTGTAATGTAAAAGTGGGTTTAGAATTATTTATAGCTGAAGGCCCAGCATTAGTAGAACAGTTACTTAAACTAGAGCATCAAGTTTTTCTGGATTTAAAATTACATGACATTCCAAATACTGTAGCTTCTGCAGTTAAATCAGCCTGTAATCTAGGTGTGTGGATGATGACTTTGCATGCAGCAGGTGGGAATAAAATGTTGCAGTTTGCGCGAGATGTTGCCAAAAAAAATACAAAGCTGATTGCAGTTACGGTATTAACTTCTATGGATCAATCACAACTAAAAAGTATCGGAATCAATGTATCTACAATGCAACAGGTAGAACATTTAGTAAATTTAGCCATACAGGGGAAAATGGATGGAATCGTATGTTCAGCACAAGAAGTAGAAACAGTACGTAATTCGTTCGGAAATGAAATTATTGTTGTCACCCCAGGAATTCGCTTGGTACAAGATTCGGTAGGTGATCAAAAAAGAATCGCAACTCCTCAACTAGCCAAGCAATCAGGTTCAAACTATATGGTTGTGGGTAGACCTATCACACGATCCGAGGATCCGATTTTAGCGATTAATCAATACCTTGAAAGCTGGAATTCAACAAGTTCGGTATTAAATAAAATTTAATTCCGCGCTTGATATAATTCTAATTATAATAATTTGAAATGTGCGTTGGGTGCGATATATGTTACGAGTAATTTTATTCTCAGTTTTAATTCTATTTTCAGTTTCTGTTTATTCGGAACCAGTCAATATAAATACTGCTAATGTAGAACAGTTAGCAGAAAATCTAAAAGGAATTGGACCTAAAAAAGCGCAAGCCATTATCGATTATCGCGAGCAAAATGGCCCTTTCTTCAGTGCAGATGAGCTAATAAATGTAAAGGGTATTGGGCCAAAAACGTTAGAGAAAAACCGCGAAAACATATCGGTGAGAAATTAAGCACTAGTTCAAATTTTCTTAATTACATTTGGACAGATATGCTGCAATTAAAATAGTATTTATATTCTTTCATTAATTCCAATACATAATGGCTAAAATTCGCAAAGCTGTATTTCCAGTTGCAGGGATGGGTACCCGGTTTCTTCCTGCTACGAAAGCAAATCCTAAAGAAATGCTACCTGTAGTGGATAAGCCTTTAATTCAATATGCCGCGGAAGAAGCTGTTGAAGCAGGCATTGATACACTGATATTTATTACTGGAAGAAATAAACGTTCTATAGAAGATCATTTTGATAAAGCATATGAATTGGAGAAAGAACTAGAAGCGAAAGGCAAGAAAGAAATGTTACATGTTGTGCAAAATATTTTACCTAAACATGTAAACTGTAATTATGTGCGACAATCAGAACCTTTAGGACTTGGTCATGCCGTGTTGTGTGCAAAACCGATTGTAGGGGATGAGCCATTTGCAGTAATTTTAGCAGATGATCTAATTTATCATGAAAAACAAGGCTGCCTGAGACAAATGGTGGATATTTATGAGAAGCATAATTGTGGAGTTGTCGGAGTACAACAGGTCAAACAAGAAGAAGTTAAAAGTTATGGTGTTGTCGATGGTGAAAAAATTTCAGATGACTTGTGGAAAGTAAATAGCTTTGTCGAAAAACCAGACCCAAAAGATGCGCCATCAAATGTAGCAGTTGTTGGGCGTTATATTTTGGAGCCTTCAATATTTAATATCATAGAGCATACGGCAAGAGGTGCGGGTGGTGAATATCAACTCACAGATGCATTAGCAACCCAAGCCAAGTCTGAAAAAGTGTTGGCCTTTAAATTTGAAGGAAAACGATATGACTGTGGAAGTAAAATAGGGTATTTGGAAGCAACAATAGAATATGCGCTTAGACATGATCAAATGAGTTCGTCTTTTAGAGATTATCTACACACTTTGTAATGACTTTATTTTTAGCTTCAAACACTAAGAATAATATTAAGTCTACATTTTATATTCTTTTTCTTAGAATCTAGAGGGCTCCAACACAAGAAGGTCATCAATTAACTTTATTTTTTATGTAATAAAAACTTAATTGGATATTGAGTTTATTGTAAAGGATAATCTAACTACTATAACCTTACTGATATTGTCAGAAAAGAAAATATATCTACAAATTAAAATGCTCGATAAAAAATAATGTTAGTTGATATTCAAACTAGTAGTGAATTATCGGTAGATAATTTTATTAATAAGCATCCAGTTTATTCACGTCTTCATGATGCTGTAAAAACTCTACCAAACTATGATTCAAAGCTGATAAAAATAATGCTGAATTACGTGGAGTGTTTTTGTAAATACTATGGAATTACTTATAAGGAGCTCGAAAATTTATATTCGTCATTTATTAAAAGATATGATAATGATTTAACTTACTTTGAGAATTCGGGTAATTATCCGTATTTAGACGAAAATTTCTCACATGAAATTAGCGACCTAGAGTATGAAGCAGCCTTGCTCTGGTCACCTATAATATCGACACATCGATATAAAATTATGCATCTCGTTTATACTACAAAGAAAGCGCTAAATAATATTTTAGTAATCGGTGCAGGGCCTGGATTGGAGATTGAACTATTAAAAGACAGTGCCTTGAATACAATTGTAGTTGAAACAAATCCTAGCGAGTTTTTTAAATACATGCATCCTGATATTAAAATTTGTGGTATTCATGAAAAAGAGCTCTCTAAGCTAAAGTTTGATCGAGTTTATGCAATTGAGTTACTTGAACACGTTCACAATCCATATGAACTAGTAACGATCGTTGAAGGTCTTTTGGTCCATAGCGGAGATTTTATTGCTACTACTGCAACAAATATTCCTCAGTTCGATCACGTAGTGAATTTTGATAGAAATCCTATAAATTTTTTAATCGAGTTGAATGATTTAGGATTTAGGTCGATTTATGTAGAGGACATTCCACATCACTATTTCTCTTCAAGTGTTCGGGCTGCAAATACTTTTTTCATTTTTAAAAAAGATGGACACAATTTTTAAAAACTTCATACAATGATGTTATTTGAGAATTTATCCATAAGATTGGTTTTAGTGTTTTTGCTCAATCTACATTAAGAGATTAAATTTGGCTCCCCGGGACGGGCTCGAACCGCCGACCTAGTGATTAACAGTCACCCGCTCTACCAACTGAGCTACCGGGGAATGACGGAGCGGAGATGGTAACGACCCACAATTTTAGGGTCAATATAAATAACTGAGTACGTTACCAAATTATCGAATTCAAAATTACATGTAGGCCATTTGGGGGTGAAGTGGGTCCGTTAGTATTGAAATGTACTGGATTAGGTTTGCATTACAGGCAACCTTATATCTGTAGATTTTGTCATGTTAGTTTCAATCTGACATTTGCCGCAAATCTAACGCTCTGATCGTCAGGCTTATACTACCAATAAGCGGAGTTCATCGTCCGTAGGTCTTTGATCGCACTATAAATATTCCCTGTATATGCCTCAACAGCAGATGCTGGTGTGGTGTAGGAAATTACAAGGAGTAACTAAAAGTGGGAAACATTACACTATTTAATTATGGTGGGCATGACATTAGGATCATCAAGGAAGAGACCGGTGAGCCATGGTTTGTTGCAGCAGATATTTGTCGTTGTTTAAGTCTTGCGATTAATAAACGCACAGGCAAACCCAATGTAACGGTTGCCACTCGTGATTTGGATGATGGTCAAAAACGCAAGTATCGAATCGATACACCAGAAAATCCGAAAAATCCTTGGATTGATATGATGATTTTATCTGAGGAAGGCATGTTCAAAATGTTAAAAATCTCTGACAGCATTGATGTGCAGCGATTTAAGCAGCATGTGCAAAGAGATGTTTTGCCAGGCTTCTCAGAAGCAAGTATGACGGCAAAATTTGCCAGTCAAATTTAAAATATAAAATTAATAAACCAAATTCAAATTTTAAGTCTTAACTTTTTTAGGCTTAATTGTTTGCAATGCTTTGAATACGAGACATTGCTTCTTGTAATACATCCATACTTGTTGCAAAAGAAAAGCGTATGTGTCCAGGTGAGCCAAATGCTGTGCCGGGAACCGCTGCAATTCCAATTTCACTAATTAGGTACTCTGAAAATTCAATATCGTTCGATACATTGCTGGTTTGTTCAATCATGTCTTGCACATTTGGAAAACAATAAAAGGTCCCGTCGCAGCTCAAACAGTTAATGCCTTCAATCTTATTAAGTGTATTTACAATGTAGTCATGCCTTTCTTCAAATGCATTGCACATATCGGCTACACACTGTTGGTTTCCCGTTAACGCAGCTTCGGCAGCTGCTTGTGAAATTGAACTTGGATTCGAAGTGCTTTGTGACTGTATTTTTGTCATGGCTTTGATGACATCAGCAGGCCCTGCTGCATAACCTATTCGCCAACCTGTCATTGAATAGGCTTTCGATACTCCATTTAAAATGATACAACGGTCTTTTAAGGCAGAATTTGTATTTAAAATATTTACGAATGATTGCTTACCAAACACGATATGTTCGTAGATGTCATCGGTCACCACAAAAATTTGCGGATGTTTTTCAAGCACTGCCCCAAGTGACGATAATTCATCTTCAGTGTAGGCAATTCCAGATGGATTAGATGGGCTGTTGATTACAAATAATTTGGACTTATTAGTGATCGCTTTTTCTAAATCTTCGGCTATAATCTTGCAGCGATTTTCATAACTGCTGGAAATAATTACGGGTTTGCCGCCTGCCAACAAAGCCATATCGGGATAGGAAACCCAGTACGGTGCAGGAATTAATACTTCATCGCCTTCATTTAGAATGGCTTGACACAGGTTATAAAATACCTGTTTGCCACCATTAGAAATCATTACCTCATCTGCATCAAAATCTAAATTGTTATCAGACTTAAATTTGCTAATTACTGCTTCTTTTAGAGATATCGTGCCGGGCACAGGAGTGTACTTGGTTTTTCCGGCTTGCATGGCCGATATTGCCGCTTCTTTAATATGCTCTGGAGTATCAAAATCGGGTTCACCCGCAGCAAGATTTAAAATATTGCCACCTTCTGCTTTTATTTGATTGGCTTTAGCAGTTATGGCTAACGTTACTGAGGGCTGAATATTGGATACTCGATTAGCGAGAAATGTGCTCAAGAGACTTCCTTAGAGGCTTGTGAATTTGAAATCAGAGTGAGCACTTTAGCCTGATGAGCTGGTATTCTGATACTTACAAAAAGAGATAAGTCATCGAATAGAATGAATAAGCATTTCCAAATTCAAAATAAATTTGCGCCTGCAGGCGATCAACCGAGTGCAATCAACATGTTGGTTGAGGGTTTACATGATGGCTTAGCACATCAGACCTTATTGGGTGTTACTGGTTCGGGTAAGACATTTACGATCGCAAATGTTATTCATGAAGTGCAACGGCCAACTATAATATTAGCTCCAAACAAAACACTGGCTGCACAATTATATGGAGAAATGAAAGAATTTTTTCCTAAGCATGCGGTGGAATATTTTGTTTCCTACTATGATTACTACCAACCTGAAGCCTATGTGCCATCCAGTGACACATACATCGAAAAAGATGCTTCGGTGAATGATCATATTGAACAAATGCGACTATCGGCTACCAAAGCCCTATTTGAAAGACCCGATACGATCATAGTCGCTACTGTATCTGCAATCTATGGCCTAGGGGATCCAAAAGCCTACTTAGGCATGGTCATGCATTTGGATCGTGGCGATCAAATCGATCAACGCAAATTACTTAGGCGTTTGGCAGAACTTCAATATACAAGAAATGAATTCGAACTAAGACGTGGAACCTTTCGTGTGCATGGCGAAGTGATCGATGTGCATCCTGCAGAATCTGAACGTGAAGGAATACGGATCGAATTGTTTGATGATGAAATTGAAAATCTAAGTTACTTTGATCCGCTCACAGGCGAATTAATTCGTCGAGTACCTCGTTTAACCATTTATCCCAAAACACATTATGTGACACCTAGAGAAATATTATTGAATGCAATTGAGCAAATTAAACTTGAACTTCGAGAAAGACTTGGAGAATTAACTGATTCAAATCGACTGGTGGAGGCACAACGTTTAGAACAACGAACTCGTTTTGATTTAGAGATGATTCAGGAGATTGGTTACTGCACCGGAATCGAAAATTATTCACGCTATCTTTCAGGAAGAGAGGCAGGAGAGCCGCCTCCTTGTTTATTAGATTACTTGCCTGAAAATGCCTTAATGGTGATGGATGAAAGTCATGTGTCAGTTCCACAGTTTGGTGGAATGTATCGGGGTGATCGTTCTCGCAAAGAAACCTTGGTTGAATATGGGTTCCGGTTACCATCGGCATTAGATAACAGGCCTTTAAAATTTGAAGAATTTGAAGCACTAGCACCGCAGATGATATATGTTTCGGCTACTCCTGGGCCTTATGAGGCAGAAAAATCAGATGCCATTGCCGAGCAAGTGGTTCGACCTACCGGTTTAATTGATCCGGAAGTTGAAGTACGTCCCGTGACATCACAAGTGGACGATGTTTTATCAGAAATTAACTTGCGAGTTGAAAAAAATGAGCGTGTATTAATTACAACACTTACAAAACGCATGGCCGAAGATTTGACCGAGTATTTAACCGATCATAATGTGCGAGTACGGTACCTACATTCTGATATTGATACGGTTGAGCGTGTTGAAATTATTCGCGGGTTACGCAAAGGCGATTTTGATGTGCTGGTAGGTATAAATCTATTGCGTGAGGGATTGGATATACCTGAAGTATCCCTAGTAGCCATTTTAGATGCAGATAAAGAAGGTTTTTTACGATCTGAGCGTTCTCTTATTCAAACTGTGGGTCGTGCTGCACGACACATTAATGGAAAAGCGATTATGTATGCAGATGAAATTACAGGTTCCATGCAAAAAGCGATCGATGAAACCAATCGTAGACGTGAGAAACAGCTGTTATTTAATGAAGAACATGGAATTACTCCAAAGGGCATTGAAAAAAACATTACCGATATTATGGAGGGCGCAAGAAAATTACCTTATGAATATGATTTAGGAAAATCACGCGCCAAAGTAGCTGAAGATGTAATTACTTATGCATTGATGAGCCCAGAGCATGGCATGAAAAAAGTAAAGCAGCTGGAACAAAAAATGTATGAGCATGCCAAAAACTTAGAATTTGAAGAAGCTGCAAATATCAGAGACGAAATTATTCGGTTAAAAGATATTGTTTTAGGCAAACCGGAAACAAAAGTTGGTTAGTGAGCACATGGAAGTGCGAATAAGAGTTGCGTCATGGATGACGCAACAGGTTAGGGTCAAGTGATTTTAAAAAAATACTGTTAACTACATAGAGCCAAACTAAGTATATACATGTGCGAATAGTTACTTATCTATTTTACGTGTTATAAGATGCTTCTGATACTTGTATGTAGGCGCGTAGCTCAGTTGGTTAGAGCGCTACCTTGACATGGTAGAGGTCGTTGGTTCGAATCCGATCGCGCCTACCAGAAAATTCATTACCATCAATTACTTGAATACCCCTAAAGAAAGTGTGTGGGCTCTCAGCGGGCTCAAGGCTTTTGCCCACAATAAAATTAACCAGTAGATAAATTCTGAAGTTTCAATAAATTGTGTCTTTGCGGAAATCGAGCACGCTTTTATGTTTAGCCTATAAATTATTTGCACTAAGTTTATGAATTTAAACGAAGCTTTTATGCAAAATTGCTTTAGAGCGCTACCTTGGGAACAATACATGCTTAGAACCATGTAACTAATTGTTTATTAACGCGTAGAGTAAATAATAAAAACAAATCGTGAGTGAATTCGATACAACAGACCATGAATTAAACAGGAGTAATGATTCAGATAAAATTCTGAACTCATCACACCCTCGTAAAGTCGTTCTAGCTGGTCCTGGAACTGGTAAGAGTTATCTATTTGAAGAAGCAATCAGAAGAAAGAAAGAGAAAGGTGGGCAATCATTTCTGGCTTTAACCTTCATCGGTAAATTATCAGATGAATTAGCTGACAATCTTGCGGGATTAGCACACACAACAACTTTACACGGCTTTGCAAGAGGCATCGTTCTAGATAATTCAACATCTGAATGGGAATATTACCCACGAATGTTTGAGTTAATTAAAGAAGATCTTGCGATCAAAGGTATTACAGATTTCGAAGTCGGGGATACAAATTATGAGGAGAGAACAAATTACTACAAAGCAATCGGCGATAACGATGTCGTGCACTACGCAGTACAAATTTGTAAAAATGATGAAACCAAAATTCCAGTATACGACTTAATCCTTGTAGATGAGTTTCAAGATTTCAATGAGACAGAAGCTCAATTAATTGATCTTCTCACAAAGAAGAATGAAGTTTTAATTGTAGGTGATGATGATCAAGCGCTATATGAATTCAAGGGATCTTTTTCGAAATTTATTAGAGAGAAATTCAGTGAAGAGAGTGAGTTTGAGAGTCATACATTGAAATACTGCTCTAGATGTACAGAAATAATTATAAAGGCTTTTCACAATATAATTGAGAATTTTAGAAAAAAAGGAAAACTAGTAGATAGAATAGAAAAAGAATACAGATTTTATCCGCCCGGAAAACAAGTTGATTGCGAATTGAATCCTAAACTCTTACTTTTGAAACAAATCCCACCAGGGATGATTCCATATAAAATCAGATTTGAACTAAAAAAGCTTCTGGAAGAGCAGAAAATTAAGTCCGTGTTAATACTTGGTGAAGGGCGGGCATGTAAACCTCTATTGTTATCTATTGCAAAAAAACTAAAAGAGTATGGATTTAAGAAAGTTACACATGCAGGATTTCATAATAAACAATTTGTACTCAAATCGTGTGTAGCCTCTGGATATAAGATTCTATCAAATGGATTGAATGACATTTTAGGCTGGCGACTACTAATCGATAACCTAGAAAATCCAACACAAAAGGAGGAATTAATAACAAACTATTACAATGATTCTTCCGGTTTTATCAGTGCTATACCTGATGAGTTTAAGAAAGCTGTAGGTAAAAATAGCCGAACCTTACAAAGAATATTGGACAACCCAGAATCGGATAGAAATAGCATTGGTAGTTCTTCTATACAGAACTTAGAAAAGAGCATCCTTGAAGAAGAAAAGGAAAGACGCAAAGTTTTTATGGATCAGATAATAGATGAAAATAAGCATCTACCTAGACCACTAGCGAATCTATCAATCACTGTATGTAGTATATTAGGTGCAAAAGGCTTGAGTGCAGATGTAGTATTTCTTGTTGGTTTTGATCAAGGCAAATTACCAAATAAAGTTGATGTAGAGGACAGTGAGATTTACCAACTGTTAGTTGCCCTAACAAGAGCGAGAAAACGAATGTATTTTATTAATACTGTAGGGATAGGTATTTCACAGTTTATTGAGAATATTGATGAGGAATACATTCAAGAGATTAGTTAGATGCCAGCAAATTTATAATGTATAACAAAAGTGCACATTTCCACTCAAAATCACACATAGTGTTTTAAGTGAAAGTTGATACAATACAAATTCTTGCATGATTCCAAGCGTTAATTTTGACATGGTAGAGGTCGTTGGTTCGAATCCGATCGCGCCTACCACACGTGCGCATGGGTATTATGCGCAAATCAATAGTAGCGAAGCTACACAATATAAGGTGGCCATTGCCTGCAAATTAATTATGGCGGAGCCATTCAAAGCGTGTGCGCATTGCACGCAAATTTAGAATTACGAAGTTATTCAATATATAATTTAGCTTTGAACAATCAATTAGCTAATATTCAGAATGAAGAGTTTTGATCTGAGATTAGGCGCGGGAATTTTTATGAAGTGAATTTACATGTGAGTAAATGAGCTTCAGAAAAATGAGTGCAACGCAATATCAGATCAAAAGACGCATTCTGACATGTGGCCCTTGGTATAGGTCACCACTGGAGAAAAGACATGCCTATCATTACCCTTCCTGATGGAACCCAAAAAGATTTTTCAAATCCTGTAACCATTCAACAGGTTGCCGAATCCATTGGCCCCGGGCTTGCCAAAGCCACGATTGCAGGCCGTATCAATGGGCAATTGGCAGATGCCTGTGTAGAAATCACGGATGATGCTGACGTTGAAATTGTTACAAATAAGGATCAAGACGGTGTCGATATTATTCGGCATTCGTTTGCTCACTTAATGGGGCATGCCATAAAACAATTATTTCCCACGGCAAAAATGGCGATTGGACCTGTAATTGAAAACGGATTTTATTATGACATTGAATATGAGCGTCCTTTTACGCCGGAAGATTTGGAAGCCATTGAAAAACGCATGGGGGAGTTAATTAAAAAGAATTATGACGTAATTCGAGAAGTGGTTACGCAACAAAAAGCAATTGATACGTTTAGTAGTAGAAATGAAAATTATAAAGTTGAAATTGCTTCTGAAATTCCGGATGGTGAAACGATTGCGCTCTATCATCATGAAGAGTACACCGATATGTGTCGTGGTCCACATGTACCCAACACGCGATATCTTCGCGCATTCAAGCTTACAAAATTAGCCGGTGCCTATTGGCGAGGTGATTCAAATAACAAAATGTTGCAACGCATCTATGGCACGGCGTGGGCAGACAACAAGCAACTTAAACAGTACTTAACGCAACTTGAGGAAGCTGAAAAGCGTGATCATCGTAAGTTAGGAAAACAAATGGATTTGTTTCATTTTCAAGATGAAGCACCGGGCATGGTGTTTTGGCATGACAAAGGCTATGCCTTATATACCATTTTAGAATCGTATATTCGAAACAAAATTCGAGAAAGAGGTTATCAAGAAGTACTCACTCCACAAATTTTGGATCGTAAGCTATGGGAAAAATCAGGGCACTGGGACAAATTCGGCGATATGATTTTTGCAACAGAATCAGAAAATCGTGAATATGCCATTAAACCCATGAACTGTCCGGGCCATGTGCAAATTTATAATCAAGGGCTAAAAAGTTATCGAGATTTACCTTTTAAAATTTCTGAATTTGGATTGGTGCATCGCAATGAGCCATCGGGCACGTTACATGGACTCATGCGCGGACGTCGATTTGTGCAAGATGATGCGCACATCTTTTGCACGCGTGAGCAGTTACAGCAAGAGGTGGCAGAGCTCATCAATCTTACTTTTGATGTATACAATGATTTTGGATTTACTGAAATTGAGCTTGCGTTATCCACACGGCCGGAGCAGCGTGTTGGGGAAGATAGTCTTTGGGATGAGGCTGAACAGGCCTTGGAAATGGCCTTTAAGAATCAAAACTTAGAATATCAGTTGCAACCTGGAGAAGGCGCATTTTATGGGCCCAAAATTGAATTCACACTGCGAGACTGTATTGGGCGTGCTTGGCAATGTGGAACCATTCAAGTGGATTTTTCCATGCCTGGGCGACTGGATGCGACCTATGTGGCTGAGGATGGGGCGAAACACGTGCCCGTGATGATTCACCGTGCCATTTTGGGATCTATGGAGCGATTTATTGGGATTTTGATTGAGCATTACGCGGGGGATTTGCCCTTTTGGTTAGCGCCTACCCAAGCGGTTTTGCTGAATATTACGGACCGACAGGCAGACTACGTCGGTTCTGCACAAGAAATGCTTAAAAATCAAGGATTCAGGGTAATTTCTGACTTGAGAAATGAGAAAATTGGCTTTAAGATTCGCGAGCACACGATTGCCCATATACCCTATATGTTGGTAGCCGGTGATCGAGAAGTTTCCGCGAATCAGTTGGCCGTTCGTACGCGCAATGGTGAAGATTTGGGCTCGATGGATTTAGATGTTGTCGTGCAAAAATTCACTGATGAAAGCGCGCACCGCGGCCATTAATTTTTTTGGAGGATTAAAATATTAGCGCAGCGAAAGAGAATCGTTTAAATGAAGAAATAACCGATCACGAAGTAAGATTAATCGGTATGGATGGTGAAAATGTTGGAGTTGTTCCAATTGATGAAGCCCAACAAATTGCAGAGGATGCTGAACTTGATTTAGTAGAAATAGTTCCAAATGCTAAACCACCTGTTTGTCGGGTAATGGATTACGGAAAATTTAAATTTGAACAAAACAAAAAAGCGCATGCGGCTAAAAAGAAACAGAAACTAATTCATGTTAAGGAAATTAAATTCAGGCCAGGAACAGAAGAAAGTGATTACCAAGTAAAAATTCGTAAGCTAGTAGAATTTTTATCAGAAGGAAATAAAACCAAAGTTACCATTCGGTTCAGGGGTCGCGAAATGATGCACCAAGAATTGGGCGAGAAAATTCTTAACCGAATTGAATCTGATTTGAGCAAATATGGAGAAGTGGAGCAAAGACCAAAACTGGAAGGAAGACAACTAGTAATGGTGCTAGCTCCAGTAAAACGAAAATAGAATTTAGATTAAAAGATTTAAAAATGCCAAAATTAAAAACTAATCGTGGTGCTGCTAAGCGTTTTAGAAAAACTGCTTCTGGTGGTTTTAAGAGAACACAGTCTCATCGCAGACATATACTGACAAAAAAAGGCACAAAACGAAAAAGACATTTACGTTCTAGTGCAATGATTGCAGATTCAGACCATTCTGCAGTAAAGCAAATGTTGCCTTTTGCATAAACCTATAACTATTTGAGAGAAAGCTAATGCCAAGAGCAAAACGTTCCGTTGTTGCACATGCAAAGCATAAAAAAGTGCGTGCCAAAGCCAAAGGTTATTATGGTGCACGTAGTAGTGTTTATAGAGTTGCGAAACAAGCCGTCATAAAAGCAGGACAATATGCATATCGTGATCGCAGACAACGTAAACGCCAGTTTCGTTCGCTTTGGATTGTTCGAATTAATGCTGCTGCAAGACAATTTGATTTATCCTATAGCCGAATGATGGATGGACTAAATAAAGAATCTATAGAAATTGATCGTAAAATGTTGGCAGATTTGGCTGTCCATGATATTGATACATTTGGCAAACTTGCAGAACGAGCAAAAGCAGGTTTGGCAGGCTAAAGGTTTGTACTTTCACTAGAATTATAGTACCTCCAACTAAATACTATGCACGACTGTCAAAAGGGAAAGGTTTATACCTTTCCCTTTTTTTGTGCGTTATAAATTTAATAAAATGTCAGATCTAAATACATTAAAAGAACAAGCTCTACGTGCGATTACTTCCACCCAGGATATGGGCTCATTGGAGGCGTTACGAGTTCAGTATTTGGGGAAAAAAGGTGAATTAACTGAAAAGTTGAAATCTCTTGGCAAGTTGCCTGCAGAAGAGCGACCCGAAGCAGGCCAACAAATTAATCAATTGAAAGTTCAACTTCAAAATGTAATTGAAAAAAAGAAACTTGAACTTCAAGAAGCAAGTATTAACAAAAAGCTACTGACTGAAACAATAGATATCACTTTACCGGGTAGAAATCGTGGTGCTGGTAGTTTGCATCCAATTACACATACTTTGATGCGTATCCAAGATTATTTTCAGCAATTTGGATTTGTTGTCAAAGAAGGACCGGAAATTGAAGACGAATTTCATAACTTTGAAGCTTTAAATATACCTGAGCACCATCCTGCAAGAGCGATGCATGACACGTTTTATTTTGATGATGGTTTGTTATTACGCACTCATACTTCTTCTGTGCAAATACATGTTATGCAAGAGCAAAAGCCTCCGATTCGAATTATTGCGCCAGGACGTGTCTATCGATGTGACTCTGATCCTACGCACAGTCCTATGTTTCACCAAGTTGAAGGCTTGTTAGTGGATAAAAATGTTTCATTTGTAGATTTAAAAGGAATCATTACAGATTTTCTACAAATCTTTTTTGAAGACGAAAATTTAAGAGTTAGATTTCGTCCATCCTATTTTCCCTTTACAGAACCTTCGGCAGAAATTGATATTGCTATGCATGAAGGCGATAAAACGAAATGGCTTGAGGTAATGGGTTGTGGAATGGTGCATCCCAATGTTTTCTCAAAAGTAGGAATTGATACGGAAAAATACAGAGGTTATGCCTTTGGAATGGGTGTAGAACGTTTGGCAATGTTGCGCTATCAAATAAATGATTTGCGTTTATTTTTTGAAAATGATCTTCGTTTTTTGCGACAGTTTTCCTGAATACTAAATTATGCGTGTAAGTGAAAAGTGGTTGCGTGAATACGTCAATCCAAATGTAGGTACACAACAACTTGCAGACACTCTGACGATGGCAGGTTTAGAAGTTGATGCTATTGAACCAGCTGCCCCTAAATTTTCTGGTATCGTCTATGCAAAAGTAGTTGAAGTCACTAGTCATCCAGATGCTAAAAAACTTCATGTATGTAATGTAGATGATGGTAGTGGAAAACTTGCACAGGTAATTTGTGGAGTCAGCAATGTTTGTGAGAATTTAATTGTCGCTTTTGCCAAAGTTGGTGCTGAATTACCTAATAATTTTAAAATTGAAGCTAAAAAATTACGCGGTGTGGAATCATTTGGCATGCTATGTTCTGCTGCTGAGTTAGGTTTAGCTGAAACTTCAGATGGCATTCTTGAGCTACCTGCAGATTCTCCTTTAGGCGAAGAAATTTATTCCAATCTTGGTTTGGATGATTCTGTTATCGATATTGATCTCACGCCAAATCGTTCTGACTGTTTGAGTATGTATGGTGTGGCACGTGAAGTGTCGGCATTACTCGATAGTGTTTTAGAACTTCCGCAGGACGTAAAAGTGGAAAATACAATTGGTTCAACATTTCCCATTAGTATATCTGCACAGGAGCAGTGTCCACGCTATGTCGGTCGTATCATTGAAGGTGTGAAAACAAATTTAACTAGCCCGATGTGGATGCAAGAGCGATTGCGTCGTGCAGGAATTCGTTCTATCAATGCCATCATCGATATCACGAACTATGTAATGATAGAAATGGGGCAACCCATGCATGCCTTTGATGTAAATAAATTACACAAGGGAATTGAGGTGAGGATGGCGCATCCAGCTGAGTCATTAGTTTTGCTTGATGGACAAGAGATTAATCTTACATCGGATGAGCTAGTTATTGCAGACCAAAATTCTGCAGTTGCGCTAGCAGGAGTGATGGGCGGGAATTCATCTGCTGTTGACGATCACACAAAAGATATTTTTTTGGAGAGTGCATTTTTTACGCCCGAGGCAATTTTGGGTAAAGCTAGACGTTATGGCTTACACACGGATTCTTCGCATCGATTTGAACGGGGGGTTGATCCTGGTTTGTGCATACATGCTATGGAGCGTGCGACTCAATTAATTATTGAAGTAGCGGGAGGAAATGCAGGACCAGCGATATGTGAAGAAAATATTTCTGCATTACCCAAACCTGAAAAAATAAATATTTTGCAAGAAAAAGTAGAAGCTTTATTAGGAGTTGATGTTTCTACACAACAAATCGAAGACATTATGCAGCGTTTGCAATGTAGTGTTGATACAAAGGGGACAAGTTTAACTATTATTCCACCCAGCCATCGTTTCGATTTGAAAATTGATGTAGATATTATTGAAGAGGTTGCAAGAGTCATTGGCTACGAAAATATGCCGGCAAGTGTTAAGGCTATTTCGGTAAACCCATGCGGTCTCCAAAAAAATGTTTTACAAGAAATGAAATCATACTTATCTCATGCTGGGTTTCACGAAATCATATCATTTAGCTTTGTCGATCAAACCACAGAAAACTGTATGCGAGAGGTTAGTAGCTCCAAAGTTTTGGCGAATCCAATTTCTCAAGAACTTGCAGTGATGCGAAATAGCCTTTGGCCAGGCTTATTAAAAACAGCGCAATATAATTTACATCGCCAACAGTCCCGAATTCGGATATTTGAGTATGGGCTACGTTTCCTCAATGAAAAGAACAATTTGCAGCAACTTCCAGCAATTGCAGGCTTATTGGCAGGACCAGTATTACCAGAGCATTGGGATTCTGTAGCAGCCGAAGTAGACTTTTATGATCTTAAAGGAGAAGTAATTCGGCTTCTCGAAATTGCAGGATTAACAGAAAATGAGATTATCATTAAAACTGTTAGTGATAATGCACTACATCCAGGTCAAGCTGCTTCGGTTTTAATTAACGAAGAAGTGATTGGTAGATTTGGAAAATTACATCCACGAATACAATCAGAACTTGATTTGGATATTTCGATTTATTTGTTTGAAATTAATTTAACTCAACTACTAAATTGTGATCGCAACGAGGTGTTCACACCACTATCAAAATACCCTTCGATTCGTCGGGATATCACACTTATTGTTGATAAAGATATTACTTCTGAAGAGATTCGTTCAAACATTGAGCAAATGGAAATCGATTGTTTGCAAAAGGTTATTATATTTAGTGTTTATACTGGTGAAGGTATCTCAGAATTGAAGAAAAGCATCTCTTTAGGCTTGATTTTACAAGAGTTTTCACGCACCCTTACAGACAAAGAAATAGAAAAAACAATCTCTACAATTATTTCTCAACTTAAAAATAAAGTTGGAGCAGAAATAAGAAGTTAACTTTAACATGGCACTGACTAAAGCAGATATTGCAGAAAATTTGTTTGAGGAATTAGGCTTAAACAAACGCGAAGCAAAAGAATTGGTTGAAATATTTTTTGAAGAAGTTCGTTGTGCTTTAGAACAAGGTCATGAGGTAAAATTATCTGGATTTGGTAATTTTATTTTACGAGATAAAAATCAAAGACCAGGGCGTAACCCAAAAACAGGCGAAGAAATTCCGATTTCTGCTCGTCGAGTAGTTACTTTTCGCCCGGGGCAAAAATTAAAAGCGCGAGTCGAGGCATATGCTGGAAATCACCAACAATAACGAACTACCAGCAATCCCCGGGAAACGCTATTTTACAATTGGGGAAGTCAGTGATTTATGTGGCGTAAAACCGCATGTGCTTCGTTATTGGGAGCAGGAATTTCCATCTCTAAAGCCTGTAAAACGTAGAGGCAATCGCCGCTACTATCAACGACACGACGTGATTCTAATTCGTCAAATTAGAAGTTTGCTATATGAGCAGGGCTATACTATTGGTGGCGCGAGACAAAAACTTGCAGGTTCTGAAACTAAGGAAGACTCCAATCAAAGCCAACAGCTCATTAACCAAATGCGTTTAGAGCTTGAAGATTTATTACAAGTTTTAAAACGTTAGTTTTCCAATTTATAATTCCATTCTGTCTTTTCTAGTATTATTCGGGGTGTGGCGCAGCCTGGTAGCGCACCGCAATGGGGTTGCGGGGGTCGGAGGTTCGAATCCTCTCACCCCGACCAGATAGTATTAGAGTAAGACTAATTGATACTTATAATCAGGTTGAATTCGCACTTATCGGGATAAGCTTTTATACTTAGACTATCTATGGTCATATTTCCCCAATCGTCCTAGTTAGTTAACTATTGTGATATTTGCAAATGCCACATTAAGCATTTTGTAAGTATGAATGTTCTTTAGATCTAAATTACATGATATCTGATTTACATTTTGACCTTGAACTAGCCTTAGTCATTGGAACGCTAGTTACCGGATTAGTGTGGCTTTTGGATAAAATGTTGTTGGGTGATCGTCGACGAAAAACGGCACTGGAAAAGTCCTATGATGCCATTCACGAGCCTGAGGGTATGAGTACACGAAAAAAAGAATATCGTGAACCATGGTTTATTGAAATTAGCAAATCTTTTTTTCCCATATTATTAATCGTTTTAATTTTACGTTCCTTTGTGGCTGAACCATTTCGAATTCCATCAGGTTCTATGATGCCAACATTACTGCATGGGGATTTTATTTTGGTAAATAAGTTTGCATATGGAATTCGTTTACCTGTAGTGCACACTAAAGTGGTAGACATCGGTGAACCACAACGCGGTGATGTGACTGTATTTCGTTTTCCTAAAAATCCTGCAGATGATTACATAAAACGAGTAATTGGTCTTCCGGGCGATAAGATTACTTATAAAAATAAAAAACTATATATTAATGAGAAAGAAATCAGTCATGTGAAGAACGGTATATATCACGGAGAAGGGGCAAATAGTTCTATGAATGGCGCAATAATTATGCACGAAGATTTAGAAACCGTTTTGCATGAAATTTTGATAAAACAATCTGGCTATAAATCACCGGGTGAATATGTTGTACCAGAGAACCATTATTTTGTTTTAGGTGATAATCGAGATCACAGTAGTGATAGTCGTATTTGGGGCTTTGTGCCTGAAGAAAATTTAGTGGGCCGTGCTTTTTTGGTGTGGATGAACTGGGATTTCGCAGGTAAAAGATTTAATTTTAAGCGAATTGGTAATAAGATTATTTAACTAGAGGCAAGCATATGAAAAGTGCAAATCAACAACGTGGCGCATCTTTTGTATTTTGGGTGTTCATTTTAGCCTTGTTAGGGTTTTTAGTAACCATCGGTATTAAATTGTTTCCTGTGTACTATGATGGTTTAGCGGCAAAAGCAATTGTCGAGGAGATTGCAGTCCAGATGCAGGGCAAAAAACCAAACAAAAAGCAATTATGGGATACCATCAGTAAACGATTAAATATCAATAGTATTCGAAACGTAAAAAGAGAACATATGGTGTTCAATACTAAGAAGAAAGGCATCGTCGAATTTGGACTTAACTATGAAGTTCGAGTACCACTTATTGCAAATTTAGATGGCGTGGTAAAATTCGATTACCGTGAAACCCTGAATGCAAAACCTGAGCAAAATTGAGTCTCGCTGATTTACTTGGAGAGTCCTTTCTTCGCTCCGAATATTTTCAAATTGCTCTTACCCATCGTAGTGTCAGTTCGAACAATAATGAACGCTTAGAATATCTGGGTGATTCCTTATTAGGCTTTGTTGTTGCCGAGTGGTTATATTCTAATTTTCCTGATCATGCAGAAGGGGATCTCACTCGATTGCGGGCCTATTTGGTTCGAAAAGAAACACTGGCCGAAATAGCAAAAGAACATGATTTAGGCGGTCAGTTGGTGCTTGGGGCAGGTGAGTTAAAATCAGGTGGCGTGCGTCGTGCTTCAATTCTTGGCGATGCTTTAGAAGCTGTGATAGGTGCAGTATATTTGTCTGAGGGTTTTGAACGCGCAAAAACCTTTGTTTTAGATTTATACCAATCTCGAATGCAAAATATCCCATCCATAGAGCATTTAAAAGATGCTAAAACTAAATTACAGGAAGTGATGCAATCTAAAGGATTAGCATTGCCTGTTTATTCTTTAAAAGAGAGAACTGGAAAATCAGGCAATGAAATTTTTACTATGGAATGCAAGTTGGAATTAAGCGAGGATAAATTTATCGGTAGTGGTAGCAGCAGGCGTAAGGCTGAACAAGCCGCAGCAGAACATGCATATCTATTTATAACTCAACAACTATATAGATAAATTTATCGAATGAATGCTAGTACTCGCTGTGGATTTATTGCCATTGTAGGGAAAGCAAATGTTGGCAAATCTACTCTTTTTAATACACTTCTAAAAAAACAACTTTCAATTACAACTCATAAGCCTCAAACCACTCGGCACAATATTCGTGGAGTTTTAACGGAGAGGGAATGTCAGCTTATTTTAACAGATACCCCAGGAATTCAACTTAATAATAAAAGACTTATTAATAAAGTGTTAATAAGCAATGCAATATCTAGCCTACAAGAGGTGGATATAATTTTAATGCTCGTTGAATTAGATCAATGGAATGAAGAGGATGACTATTTATTGAAGCAAATTAAATCGCTTAACAGTCCTGTAATCTTAGTTATAAATAAAATAGACAAGTTAAATGATAAATCCAAGTTACTACCTATTATTGAAAGCACAAAAAATTTACATGACTTCAAAAGCGTAATCCCTTTATCAGCAAAATTTGATTCTAATGCAAATGAATTGATAACTGAATTATGTAAATTATGTCCAGAGTCTGAGTTTTTATTTCCAATTGAATTTCAGTGGGATCGTGATGACGCTTTCGTTATTTCTGAAATTGTTCGTGCTTCCGCCATCATGAAATTGCAAAAAGAATTACCATACGCTATTTATACGGAGGTAGAGAGTATCGATTTTACGGATACCATAGCGCATATTTCTGTAATTATTTGGGTAGAAAAAGATTCTCAAAAACCAATTGTCATTGGAAAACAAGGGTCAAAATTAAAAGAAATTGGCGAATTGGCACGCATTCGCTTAGAAAAAATATTCGCTCAAAAAATTATGCTCAAAACCTGGGTTAAAGTGAAGCAAAATTGGCAAGACCAACAAGATATCATTGCGCAATTTGAAAATTAATGAAAACTCAATTACAGCAAGCCTATTGTATTCACAGTCGACCTTATAGAGAGACTAGCCAAATATTAGAATTGCTAACACTGGAGCATGGATTGGTATCCTGTATAAACAAAGGTTCTAAGAAAAAAAATTCTTCTGTGCAAAATTCCTTTTTGCCACTACTTGTATCTTGGGTGGGAAAGGGTGATCTCTATACGCTTACGCATATTGAATCTACTGGGACTAAACAAATAACAGATACATATGCTTGTATTATTGGGATGTACTTAAATGAGCTAATACTAAAGTTAGTGCCAAAATCTAGCCCTAGTCATGAAGTATTCAACTTATATAGAGATGTAATTAAATTATTAGGCGAGGATATTCATAAAGAAAAAATACTGCGATTGTTTGAGGTGGAACTATTGGCCCTTATTGGGCATGGGGTTTCACTCGATAAGGAGATGGATCATGAAACACCGATTACCAGCAAAAAAATCTACCGCTATGACGTTGGAATAGGGGCCAGCAAAGTGGCTCAGTACAGCTCAGTTTGGAATGTCGTAAAAGGGGAAACGTTGCTTGGTTTGCAGTCTCCTCTTGAAATGCATTCGCACTATTTAGCCGAAGCCAAGCAGTTCATGCGGGGTATTATAAACTGGCATTTAAACAATCGAACATTGTATAGTCGAGAAATATTACAATTCATGCAAACTTAGAACCTATTTCTCGACCACTAAAATAAAAATAATTTGTTATGTCTAGTAGTGTGCGTTTGGGTGTAAACCTAGATCATGTCATCACAATTCGTCAGGCTCGATTTACAACCTATCCTGGCTTAAAACAAGCTATTCAACTATCAGAGGCAGCAGGAGCTGATGGAATAACCATGCATTTGCGTGAAGATCGAAGACATATTCAGGATGCGGATGTGTATTTAGCAAAGGAAGTTATTCAATCCAGTATGAATTTAGAGATGGCAGCCACCGATGAAATGAAAAATATTGCATTAGATGTAAAACCAGAAAACTGTTGCATCGTTCCTGAAAATAGACAAGAGTTAACCACGGAAGGCGGATTGGATGTTGTTCGCCATCTCGACCGGATTACAGAATTATGCGCAGCTTTAACAGAAGCCGATATAAATGTTTCATTATTTATAGAACCTGATTTAAAAGTAATTGATGCCTGTGCGAAAACAGGTGCACCTGTGGTTGAGTTGCATACAGGAACCTATGCGGATGCCTCTAATGAAAACCAATTGCAAGAATTAGAAAAAATTAAAATGGCGGCCAAATACGCATCATCGCTTGGGATAGTGGTTAACGCAGGGCATGGATTACATTATGAAAATGTAGCGCCTATTGCAAAAATTGAAAGAATGCATGAATTAAATATCGGTCACTCTATTGTGGCTTATGCACTGTTTGTTGGCTTGAAAGAAGCTGTGGCGAAAATGAAACAGGCCATGCGGGATTAGATGTAATATGAAAGTACTGGGAACGGGTATCGATATTGTAGAGACTGAACGCATTCAGCATACGTTTAATCGTTATGAGAAAAAATTTGCTGAAAAAATATTACACGAAGTAGAGCTTAATGAATTAGAGCAAACCAGTGATCCCATTAAATTTTTAGCGAAACGTTTTGCAGTAAAAGAAGCCTTTGTGAAAGCACTAGGGACTGGGATTAGTAATCAAGTAAATTGGCATTGTATGTACATTGTACATGATGGTTTGGGTAGGCCTTCAGTGGCTTTTACTGAGTCGTTTGCTCGTGAAATCCATGCTGACAATTTAGATATACATGTTAGTATTTCAGATGAAAAAAATTATGCCATAGCCCACGCTATAATTTTTCAAAAAGAGAATTAACAAATGAACATTCCAACGATAGAAGAGTTTGTAGGAAATACACCCTTAGTACGTTTACAAAGATTACCTGGGGATACATCAAACGTAATTTTAGCAAAGCTGGAAGGTAATAATCCAGCAGGTTCGGTTAAAGATAGGCCAGCATTAAGCATGATAGCTGAAGCCGAAAACCGGGGTGAAATAAAACCAGGGGATAGTTTAATCGAAGCTACCAGTGGTAATACTGGAATAGCTCTGGCTATGGTAGCCGCCATGAAAGGATACGATTTAAAACTCATTATGCCGGAGAATATGAGTATGGAGCGTCGTCAATCCATGCAGGCATTTGGTGCAGAATTAATTTTGGTTACAGAGGCAGAAGGCATGGAAGGTGCTCGTGATTTAGCCTTGCAAATGCAAAATGAAGGAAAAGGAAAAGTTTTAGATCAATTTGCCAATCAAGATAATCCACTTGCACATTATAAAGGGACTGGGCCTGAAATCTGGCGAGATACAGAAGGAAAAATTACGCATTTTGTAAGCTCTATGGGTACAACTGGCACGATTATGGGGACTTCCAAATTTTTAAAAGAAGTAAACCCTGATGTTCAAATTATTGGTGTAGAACCTTCAGAGGGTTCAAAAATTCCGGGAATACGCAAATGGCCAGAAGAATATATACCGAGTATTTTTAATGCAAATGCAGTGGATGATGTAATTCAAGTAACTCAGCAAGAGTCTGAAGACGTGATGCGGCGATTAGGTAAAGAAGAAGGAATATTTTGTGGCGTGTCTTCCGGCGGTGCTATGGCGGCGGCACTGAGTCTCTCTAAGCAAATCGAGAATGCAGTCATTGTTAGCATTGTATGTGACCGAGGAGACCGTTACCTGTCGACCGGATTATTTGCTGAGTAATAATTTGTGAATGTCCTGGTTTTCGATATCGAGACAGTGCCTGATGTTGAATCTGGTAAAAGAATACATGACTTAGAAGGTCTTCCAGATAAAGATGTCATTAAGGCCCTAGAGCATTTACGGTATCAGCAAACGGGCAGTACCTTCATGCCGCATTATATGCAGCGCATTGTGGCAATTTCTGCGGTATTGCATACCCACGACACATTTAAGGTTTGGTCTTTAGGTTCAGAGGATTCATCTGAAAAAGAATTATTGGAACGATTTTTTGATGGACTAGAAAAATATAACCCAACCATTGTTTCCTGGAATGGTGGCGGATTTGATTTACCGGTTATACATTTTCGCTCTTTATTACATGGCGTAAGTGCGCATCATTACTGGCAAATTGGAGACGAAGATACCAGTTTTCGTTATAACAATTATTTAGGCCGTTTTCATTGGCGCCATATCGATTTAATGGATGTGTTGGCAGGCTATCAACTGCGTGCTTCTGCAAAGCTTGACCATATTTCCACCATGTTAGGGTTTCCTGGCAAGTTAGGAATGGATGGCAGCAAAGTTAGTGAAACTTATTTTAGTGGAGATTTAAAAGCGATACGTGACTATTGTGAAACCGATGTATTGAATACTTATTTAGTTTATTTACGTTTTGAAGTTATGCGTGGCAAGTTATATGAAAACGAATACGAGAAACGTTGCCAACAAGTAAGAGATTGTTTGTCCGACTCAAAAGAAGAGCATTTGCAGGAATTTTTAAAGATGTGGTGAACACATGGGTGTGAGCATTTATAAATTAAGCACATGGACGACCTGCAAGGAAGTAGGAAGTGCAGAAAATGCAGGAGCAATTTTCTGCCGATGCAACCAATTAATATTCTTATAATGTCCGCTAACGACCCTGAGTACAGGGAAGTACGAATATGAGCCGAATCATGGACGATTCGAACAGATTAATCTTTTCTTTTAAAATGACTGCTAACGACCCTGAGTACATGGACGATGTGCATGGATGCACAAGTGTCGCGTAAGACAGGATGTCGGGAGCGACCGTGCGAATATGAGACGAATCATGGATGATGAGAACAGAATAATCTTTTCATTTAAAATGTCCGCTTACGACCCAAAGCGGACATTTGTTTATTTTTGGAGTAACTAACCGTGTTTGAAGTAGCTGGAATTGATCATGTAGTTTTGAGGACTTCAAAAATAAGTGAAATGTTCGATTTCTATTGTGAGGTATTGGGTTGTGAAGTTGAGAGAGAATCTTCACCAGAATTTGGCATAACGCAATTACGAGCTGGAGATGCATTAATAGATTTAGTTAGAGTAGATAGCAAAATTGGAAAATTAGGTGGCGGACCACCTAGCAAAACAGAAAACAACATGGATCATTTTTGTTTGCAATTGAAAATGATCAGTGAGGATGAAATAAGAAATCATCTTGAATCTAATAGCATTGACGTTGGTGAATTTTCCGATCGATATGGTGCTCAAGGGGCTGGCAGATCAGTTTATATAAAAGATCCAGAAGGAAACACCGTTGAGCTTAGGTCAAGAATTTAAATACAGTCTCATGTATAAATGGCCACTTTCGACCCAAAGCGGACATTAAAATTTTAATTCTCCAATATGAGAAAGATATTCTTTGTAGTAATTTGTTTCCCGTTATTATTTATTTTCCTCATGTATCTACCTTTCATTGTAATGCTATTCATGCCAGAAGGTTCTCTGGACTCATCGCCAGCCGCAACTATACAAATACCAATTAACCCAAAGGAACAAGGCTTGGTAGTGTATGAAGTTGATAAAATTGCTGAAAAATACTCATTCAATCGCAGAGTATTAGATTCAGACAAATTTGAGTTAGGTAAAGATATTAGTATTGCATACGGTGCTAGGAATTATCTTTACTTCCATTTATGGGAAAAGCCGGGCCGAAAATATTTATTCATAAGCTTTTTCACTCATAACAAAAATGAAGTACTAAAACCACTTGTTAACGAAATGAATAATCAATTATCAGAACAATGGGATGTGAAGACTGAATTTAATGAGAATAATTATGAAAAAAAATATGTTATTTGGTTTCAGAAGTATTGGCATGGGGTTTAATTGAATGACCGCTATTGGCCGAAAGGAGACATAAATTGGGAGAATCTGGGTTGGATTCAATAATTTACAAACTTAAAATGTCCGGTAACGACCCAAAGCGGACATATTAAATTCTTTCAATGCAAAATGTGACAAAAGATAAAATTGCAAAGATAAAACCTATATATAGGAAGTTAGCTGCATTTGTTTTAATTCTTTTGGCACTAGCTACAGTTGGTCTAATTTACGCAATTATTACTGAACCATTTCAGCCATTAATGATTATCTTTGTAATTATGTTTGCCTTAGGTTGGTATGTTTTTGGAAACATTTATTTAACTGGGTATGCGCCAAAATATTTACTATTTGGCCATGGGCCTAAAGAAGAGTAAACATAGTTGAATGTCCACTTCTGACCGTAAGCAGACATAAACTAATGGGAAACAGGTTGGAATCAAACAATTACGAATCTAAAACGTCCGGTATCAACCCAAAGCGGACATAAATAAACACGAAATTAAAGCAATATTATTTGTGATTAAAAATCAAGAACAATTTTTAACAATAATACATATTTATAAACATACTTTACATGTGCCATTTATTTCATGGGCTTTAGTTCTTTACTTAATAATTAGCGAGATAAATATATTTGGAATTGAATCTGATTACCCATTTTTAGTAATACCAGTAATATTCAGCATAATTACAATGTATACATAGGATTTATTTATTAAATCAAAAATCAAGAATTTAGTTAAAAGTTTCAGTACGTGGGTGAAAATTCTATCTGTCATACATACAATCGTTCCTGTGTTTTACTATTTGCTATTTAAGTTTGAGCTTATTAGTGTTAATACCCTAGTCGGAATTTGGCTATGCACCTTCTTTATAACTTTTGTTCTTACCTTTTTGGTGCAACATTTGAACGATTATTAAAATGACCGCTATTGGCCGTTAGCAGACATTGGGAATATAAGAATTTAATCGGCTGCATCGTCCTTGATGTATCTCTTATTCGTACATCCTTGTACTCACACTATTGCCCGATAGCAGACATTAGCAAAAGATAGAATCTGTTCGAATCATCCGTGATTCGGCTCTTATTCGCGCATCCCTGCGCTCAGGCACGAAAGCGGGCATTATGAATGTAAGACTTTGACCGGTTGCATCATCCTTGATGGAACTCTTATTCGCATTTCCCTATGCTCACATCCATATACTCAGACACGAAAGAGGGCACTTAGGTAGTTTATTTAAATTATAATAATCGAAAACATATTTGAGGAAATAACATGTCGTTTGCAGAAGAATGGAAAACAATACAAGCCAAAATTCACAAGAACGCAGTTGATCTCGGTTTTTGGGACAAGGAGCGTAATGAAGGTGAGATCATTGCGCTAATTCACTCCGAGTTAAGTGAGGGCCTAGAGGCATTACGCAAAGATTTGGACGACGACAAGGTTCCAGAATTCAAGGGAATTGAGGCAGAGTTAGCAGATGCTGTAATTCGAATTATGGATTATGCAGAAGGATATAATTACAGAGTGGTCGAAGCGATTGAGTCAAAGATGCTAATGAATCAATCTAGAGAGCGAATGCACGGCAAAAAATTTTAAGTAAGCCATTTCTCGATAATATGTCCATTCACGTTATGGGTGCTTTCATTAATAGGCATTGTTTCTACTGTCTGTGAATCCTGAAGAAATAATTAACTATTGGTATTCCGGTAGAATTAAAAAACATTGGTTTTCTTCTACAACCAAAATTGACAATGAAATAAAAGATAACTATCAATCCCTATGGCAGCAAGCCAAAGAAGGTACGTTTGATGAATGGAAAAAATCGCCAGAGGGTTGTTTAGCACTTTGTATTGTATTGGATCAGTTTCCCCTCAATATGTTCAGGGGAGAAGCGATGAGTTTTGAAACCGAAAGCAAAGCCATCGAAGTCGCATTACATGCAATCAACAGCGGTTATGATAAAAAACTTAAAAATGATCAATTATCTTTTTTATTTATGCCTTTAATGCACAGTGAAAAGCTTGAAGATCAAGAGCTCTCTGTTACGCTTTTTGAAAAGTATAATTTAACGAACAATTTACGATTTGCTAGACACCACAGAGATATCATAAAAAAATTTGGTCGTTTCCCGCATCGCAATAAAATCTTAGGTCGCAAAAGTACAGTTGAAGAAATTCAATATTTAGAATCAAAACATGCATTCAAAGGGTAATGTGCACTAATCGGTACTTATAGTAAGAGCTTCTCAATGATCTTTTCGTAAATAGAGGCTAGCCGATCTAAGTCATCAACCTTGATGTGTTCATTTATTTTGTGAATGCTTTCATTAATGGGCCCAACTTCTACTACCTGTGCGCCGGTTGGGGCAATGAAGCGCCCATCGGAAGTTCCGCCGGCGGTCGATAGTTCTGCATCAACACCAACCACATCTTTTATCGCTTGCTGACATGCAGCCGTTAATTCTGCCGGTTTGCAAAAGAAAGGTTGGCCGGACAAGTGCCAATCAATTTTATATTCCAATCTATATTCGTTCAGAATTGAAACTATTTTGGTTTTTATTTCATCTTCAGTAATTTCTGTAGAAAATCGCAAATTAAATTCAACGGTTAATGTGCCCGGTATTACATTATGAGCTCCAGTACCTGCATTGATGTTGGAAATTTGAAAAGTAGTAGGCGGAAAAAATTCATTCCCTTTATCCCATTGTATTTGGGTAAATGCATGTAATGCTGGGGCAAACTCATGAATTGGATTTCTTGCAAGAGTTGGGTAGGCTACATGGCCTTGTACACCATGTACGTGCAACGTAGCTGAAAGTGAACCTCGGCGACCATTCTTTATGACATCGCCTAATGTTTTATTACTGCTCGGTTCACCCACAATGCACATATCGATTTGTTCATTTCGCGCTTGTAAGGCTTCAACTACTTTAACCGTGCCATTCACGGCAGGGCCTTCTTCATCACTGGTAAGTAGTAATGCAATAGATCCATTGTGATTTGGATTTGAAACTACAAAGTTTTTACAGGCCACTGTTATGGCTGCGATGCTGGATTTCATATCGGCTGTCCCACGACCATATAACGTCCCATCTTGTATGGTTGGTGTAAATGGCGGAGTATTCCACTCGTCTTCAGGGCCGGTAGGAACAACATCGGTATGTCCTGCAAACACTAGCAAAGGTTTAGCATTCCCATGTTTAATCCAGGAATTGGTGACATCTTCAAATTGCATGATCTCTGTCGTAAAACCAGAATCATGTAAATATTTCGAAATAATATCTTGGCAGCCAGCGTCTTTTGGAGTTACAGATGCTTTTGAAATGAGTTGTTTTGTAAGTTCTAGTGTCTCAGACATCTCTATTTAAAATGCTTATTGTAGGACTTGATATCAAATCCAATTTCAATCGTTTTACCTTTTTGTATAACTGGGCGTTTAATTAACGTTGGATGCTGTTGCATTAAAATTATTGCTTTTATTTGGGTAAGATTAGACCGGTCTTTTCCTTTTAGTTCATTTTTACAGAGTTCCTTCCAGGTTCGACTACGTTTATTTAACAGTTTTTCCCAGCCTACAGTATTGCACCAGTTTAAAAGTTGCTTTTTTGTGATGCCTTGTTGTTTGAAATCGTGAAATTCGTAGTTAATTTTATTTGAATCTAACCAGTTTCGTGTTTTTTTGACGCTATTACAATTAGGTATGCCAAATAGTTTAAGCATATTTAGTCGATCGAGCGAAGAAGTTCGTTAATACCCACTTTGCTTCTCGTTTTTTCATCGACTTGTTTAACAATCACTGCGCAGTACAGGCTATAGTTACCGTCTTTAGAAGGTAAATTTCCAGAAACAACTACTGAACCTGCAGGAATTCTCCCAAAGCTTACTTCTCCGGTTTCGCGGTCATAAATTTTTGTGCTTTTACCAATGTACACACCCATTGAGATGACGGAACCTTCCTCCACAATTACACCTTCTACAACTTCAGAGCGTGCGCCGATAAAACAATGGTCTTCAATGATGGTGGGTGCCGCTTGCAAGGGCTCTAGAACACCTCCAATACCAACACCGCCAGAGAGGTGGACATTTTTTCCAATTTGAGCACAAGAACCCACGGTAGCCCAGGTGTCTACCATGGTGCCTGAATCTACATAAGCACCAATATTTACATAACTAGGCATCAGTACCGCATCAGGGGCAACATAAGCACCATAACGAACCATGGCATTAGGAACAATTCGTACTCCGGCTTGTTTAATTTCATTGTCACTCATTTGGGAGAATTTCGGATCCACTTTGTCAAAAAATTTTGTGTAACCAGCATCCATGATTTTGTTTTCGTTCATGCGAAACGAAAGCAGCACGGCTTTTTTAATCCATTCGTTTACCGCCCATTCATTTCCTTGTTTTTCAGCTACGCGTAATGTACCGGCATCCACTTGGTTGAGTGTTGATTCCACAGCATTGCGCACTTGAGCATCGGTATTGGTAGGGGTGATATTTGCACGATTTTCAAAAGCCGATTCAATGATTTGTTGATCCGAGCTGCTCATTTTTTCTCCTATGGTGTTTAGTTTTGTTTTTGTAAAAATTCTCGTATTCGGTGCGCAGCTTGTATGCATTCCTCTTTTTTTGCAACTAGGGCGAGACGAACTTTGTTTTTACCTGGGTTATGTCCTTCAATCTCGCGGGCCAAATAGCTTCCAGGCAGTGTGAGAACATTTTGTTCTTGGTATAGCATTTTAGTAAATTGCTGATCATCTAGGGGTAGGGGTGGCCATAAATAAAAACCTGCATCTGGTTTATTGCAGGGTAAAACTTCTGACAATACTTCCAACACGGCATTAAATTTTTCATCATAGAGGATACGGTTTTGCTCGACATGGGTTTCATCAGACCATGCTACGGTGCTTGCAGCCTGGGTAGGTAATGACATAGCGCAACCGTGGTATGTGCGGTATTTGAAAAATTGATCAATTAATTCACTTGAGCCTGCGACGAATCCTGAACGAAGTCCAGGTGCATTTGATCTTTTAGATAAGCTATAAAAAGCAAGACAATGATCAAATGCATCATTGCCCATGTTTTGTGCGCTATGCAGTAAACCCATTGGCGGAATTGATTCAGGGCTGTAAATTTCTGAATAACACTCATCAGAAGCAATCACAAAATTGAACGTACCAGCAAAGTTAAGTAATTTCTCAATGGTTGAAGCGGGAGCTACTTCCCCTGTTGGATTTCCGGGTGTGCATATATATAAGAGTTGGCATCGTTGCCAAATGGTTTCTGGGATTTCCCATAAACTCGGAATATCTCCATCCAAAACACTACAGTCATAATATATAGCTTCGGCTCCTGCAAGTAGCGCGGCGCCCTCATAAATTTGATAGAACGGATTTGGAATTAGAACTACAGGGTTGCTAGATGATTCAACAATACATTGTGCAGATGCAAATAATGCTTCACGGGTTCCATTGACTGGAAGAACATTCTGATTAAAATCAATATTGTTCTCAGAAAGTTGGAAACGCTTCATTAACCAATTGGCGCAGGTGCTTCGAAGTAAATCTGTGCCTTTTGTTGTTGGGTATTTAGCAAATAATGCTAAATTTTCATTCAGGGCATTTTTAATGATATCTGGTGTTTCGTGTTGTGGTTCACCAATTGCAAGTGAAATTGGTGAAAGTTGTTTATTAGCAGTAGATTGAGAAATGAGTTTATTTAATTTCTCAAATGGATAGGGCTGTAATTTTTCTAAATTGGAATTCATTAATATTTTAGATTTCTAATGCAGCTTGTTTGGGCTGATGAAGATATTGCAAGATTACTTTCTTTAATTTTTCCTGATGTGCTTGATCTAATGGTCCATAGTTTAAATTGCTAATATGGAATAAATTATGAACCTTCTCGCCTAATTTGGAGATTCTTGCATTGTGAATGGCAATACTGCAATCAACAAATGCATTGCCTAAGCTTGCGAGCAGACCTGGGAAGTCAGGAGCTTTAATTTCTAATATGGTGTAGTTGTTAACCGTGCTTAGATCAAAGTGAATTTCAATAGGTACATGTAACTCGCGGATTATACGCGGAAGCCCCTGAATATTTGCTGGAGTAATTTCAGTGGGCTTATCCAGTACACGCGTTAACTCTTTTTTTACTAGGTCGCATTGATTTTTATCATCAATAGCATTTCCGTTTGCGTCTAACACAAGAAAGGTATCTAAAGCATGCCCTTTATTGGAGGTAATAACTCTTGCATGCACTACAGAAAGTCTTAATTGAGCTAAAGTTGAAGTAATGTGCGCAAATAAATAATTTCTGTCATTGCAGTATATAAATATTTCTGTTGCACCTCTGGCGCTATACTGGTGTATATCTACTACAACATTTTGTTTGCTCTTGTGATTTAATATAGCTTTTGTATGTCGAACGACTTCTTCATCAGAATGGCGTATAAAATAGTCGTCACCAAGTTCTTGCCAAAATTCTAAACATTTATCAGTATCAATTTTTTCTTTTTGAAGTAAAATAAGTGCCGACTGCTTTACCTGTTTTACCATTTCTGATCGATTGGTAGGAGGTTTATCATCTTGCCGTAAATAACGAGAAGTGCTTTGATAAAGTTCTGCAAGTAAAGAGCTACGCCAACCATTCCATAAAGAAGGATTTGTGCCACAAATATCGGCAATGGTTAGCAAATATAAATAATTTAGCCGTGTTAGATTGCCTACATTTTCTGCAAATTTTTTAATTATGTATGGATCATCGATATCTTGGTGCTGTGCCGTGACTGACATAACTAGATGGTTTTTTACTAGCCATCCAACTAAATTAGCATCAAATTCACTTAAGCCATGCAACTGACAAAAATTAATGGCTTCTTGTTCCCCTAGTTCTGAATGATCGCCGCCACGGCCTTTTGCGATATCGTGAAATAAAGCTGCAAGGTAAAGTACTAACGCTTTTGGGGTTTGAATAAAAATATCATGGTAAGTAGCAAATTCATGGTCATTAGTTTTGTCACTAAACTGACAGGCGTTTTTAAATACTCTAAGGGTATGTTCCTCCACGGTATAAATATGATAGAGATCAAATTGCATTCTGCCGGTTACAGCATCAAAACTTGGCCAGTATTTTCCTAATACTCCAAGCTGAGCCATACGTTTTACTTCACGATAGTTAGTTTTTGCATGACTTACGATCGAAATGAATCGTTCGCAATTGTTTTTGTTATGACGAAATTCTTCATCAATTATATTCAAGTTCTCAAGGATCAATTTTTGTAACTGATCGCTTAAACCAGTAATATTTTGGTGTTCTTGTAATAATTGAAATATTTCAAGAATAGTGGATGGGTTTTTAGTAAAAATATCAAGTTCAATAGCTTCTAATAATTTTCCACGTACTTGAAATCGTTCATTAATTTGTTTGCCTTTGCGGGTGAATAATGCAGGAAATATTTTTGAATGTAGTCTATTAATAATGATCTCTGATAGCGTAGAAAGCTGATTGCTAGTGCGATAAAACACTTGCATAAACTCTTCGACTTGATGATTACGCGTATCACTTTTAAACCCCATTAATCCGGCTACTTCATATTGATAATTAAATAAAAGCCGGTCTTCTGTACGTTGCGTATGCAAGTGCAATGCAAATCTAATTTTAGCTAGAATTTTGTACGCATTTCGAATAATAGAAAGTTCGGTAGAGGTTAAGAATTGGAGATCTACTAAGTCTTCAAAACTATGAGAACTAAAATGTCTGTTGGTTAACCAACGAAGAGTGTGGATATCGCGTAAGCCGCCCGGATTTTCTTTTACATTTGGTTCGAGGTGGTTGGCAGTATCTCCAAATTTGTGATGACGACTATTAAGTTCGAGAATTTTTTCTTTGTGGAATTTTTTACTTGGCCAAATTTTATTTTCTGTAAAAAGATTTTTTAATTTGCTATATAGCTCATTACTACCGCAGAGGTAGTAGTGCTCCATAAGGCTGGTCATAATTGTGATGTCATTTTTTGATTCACTAGTACATTCTTTGATTGAGCGTGCAGATTGTGCAATTTTTAAATTTATGTCCCAAAGAAATGTTAAAAATGATTCGATTTTTGATTTAGTGTCTTCAGCACACTTCTCGCTTAGTAAAATTAAAATATCGATGTCTGACTGAGGAAATAATTCACGCCTTCCGTATCCTCCAATTGCAATTAATGCAGCATGTTGTTCAGGAATATCAAATTGATGCCAAATGTTTTTCAATAAAGCATCCATAATTTGAGTATTAATAGAAATTAATTCATAAATTTCTTTTTGTTTTTTAAATAATTCAAAAAGCAGTGTAGAAAGATCATTATTAAAATTCTTAAAACTGGAGATATTGATCTTCTCAGGGGATTTTTCATCTAAATATTGCAAAATTGGCGCATCTGCATTGAGCGCATCGAAAATGTTTATATTGAACATTTGTATTAGTTAGCTTGAAAGAATATCTGAAAGTTTTTAAAAACTTTCATCGCTACGCAAGGTCAGCACTTCAAACCCATCCTCGGTTACTAATATCGTATGCTCCCATTGAGCAGACAAACTATGATCTTTGGTGACCACGGTCCAACCATCTGGTAATAATCGTACATTGCGTTTACCAGCATTAACCATGGGTTCAATTGTAAAGGTCATTCCTGGTTGAAGTTCTAATCCTGAATTAGGTTTGCCATAGTGTAGTACTTGTGGCTCTTCATGAAACATGCGGCCTATGCCATGCCCACAGTATTCACGAACTACCGAGCAATGATTCTTTTCCACAAAAGTTTGTATTTGGTGTCCGATGTCACCAAGGGTTGCGCCTGGCTTAACGGTGTTAATACCAATCTTTAAAGCCTCATACGTTAAGTCAACAAGTCGTTTAGCGCGTACTGTAGGCTCACCCAGGAAAAACATCTTACTAGTATCTCCGTGAAAGCCATCTTTGATTACGGTGATATCAATATTCAGGATGTCTCCATTTTTCAATACCCGGTCTCCTGGAATTCCATGACAAACCTGGTGGTTAAGGGTTGTGCATATAGACTTTGGAAATCCTCGATAATTCAGAGGTGCAGGTATCGCCTGTTGTTCATTTACAATAAAGTCGTGGCAAATTTGATCTAAGTCTTGAGTTCGAATCCCTGGCTCAACATGAGGACCAATCATTTCCAGAACTTGCGAAGCTAATTTCCCTGCGGTTCTCATTTTTTCAATTTCTTGGGCAGTTTTAATGCTTACGCTCATTAGCCTTATTTTTATATGGAAATGGTTAAATTAAAGACGCTAAGTGATTGTTCAGAATTTGGGATCATGTTATAAAGCGCGCGCGCTCAGCGCAAATAAGCTTATTTAACAATCTACACGCGTTCTCGACACATGTGGTGGGGTGCCCGAATTGGGTTACCACATGGGATGCGCGGAAGTATAACCCTTAGGAGTACAACCAATCATGGCTAATGTCACCATGCGCCAGATGCTGGAAGCTGGCGTGCATTTCGGGCATCAAACCCGATACTGGAACCCGAAAATGAGTCCTTACATTTTCGGAGAAAGAAATAAGATTCATATTATCAATCTCGAGAAAACCTTACCCATGTTTCTTGATGCAGCTACTTTCTTGGGCAACATGGCTGCCAACAAAGGCAATATTCTTTTTGTAGGAACAAAACGTTCTGCACGTGATGTTATTAAGGAAGAGGCTACGCGTTGTGGCATGCCATATGTAAATCATCGTTGGTTGGGCGGAATGCTTACTAATTTTAATACTGTTAAAAAATCCATTCAAAGATTGCAAGATTTAGAACAAACCGCCAGTGGCGAAGGTTTGGATCGTTACAATAAAAAAGAAGTGTTAGAGCTAAAAAGAGAATTATTTAAATTAGAAAGAAGCCTGGGCGGAATAAAAAATATGGCGATTCTTCCAGATGTTTTATTTGTAATAGATGTGGGTTATGAAGCCATTGCCGTGAACGAGGCCAACAAACTTGGCATTCCTGTAGTCGCTATAGTTGATACGAATAATAAAGCTGATGGTGTTGATTATGTTATTCCCGGTAATGACGATGCCATCCGCGCCATCAAGTTGTATACCTCAAATGTTGCCGATGCAATTATCGAAGGTAAAGAAAGTGCACGTGTAATGACCGGTGGCGATGATGAATTCATCGAAGTGGATGAAACCGGAAATGTTGCTGAAAAAGTAGAAAAGCCAAAATCTAAGCCCAAGCAAAAAGTCACCATTAAGAAAAAAGCCAGCCCTAAAAAAATTGAGAAGAAAGTTGAGGAAAAAGCAGAAAAACCTTCGCAAGCAGAAACTAAGACGGATGTAAAAGAAATAGATGGTATAGGTCCGAAAACGGCAGATGCCTTAAATGGTGCTGGAATTGTAACTATTGAAGAGTTGGTAGCTATGTGCTCAACGACTGAGGCGATTACAAAGTTGGCGGAACAAACAGGACTGAGTGAAAAGTCATTAGAGGCCTGGGTAGAAAAAGCTAAGGCGAAATAATTTCAATTAATTAAAAGACAATCGAATTAAGTAGGAATAGGCATGGACATTAAAGCATCAATGGTAAAAGAATTGCGCGAACGAACGGGCGCAGGGATGATGGAATGTAAAAAAGCATTAATAGAATGTAATGGTGACATGGAAGCTGCAATGGATCAGATGCGTAAATCTGGTCAGGCTAAAGCCGATAAAAAAGCGGGCCGAATTGCTGCTGAAGGTACGATTGCAATAGCAGCTGGCGAAGATGGCAAGCAGGCCGCAATTGTTGAAGTCAATTGTGAAACTGATTTCGTAGCTAAAGATGATCAGTTCCAGAGTTTTTCAAAACAGTTGGCTGAGATTGTATTAGACCAGACTTTGAATTCAGTAGATGAGTTGAACTCAACGGCGATGCCATCTGGACAAACTGTGGAACAGACACGTTTAGATTTAGTTACTAAAATTGGTGAAAATATAAAAGTTCGTCGCTTTGAAAAACTAAACTCGAAAAATTCCGTTTCAAGTTATGCGCACGGCAAACGAATTGGTGTGCTGGTAGATCATTCAGGTGAGGATGCTGTAGGTAAAGATATTGCTATGCATGTTGCTGCAGTAAATCCAATATGCGTAAGTGAAAAGGAAGTTCCTGCTGATGTATTGGAGAAAGAAAAGGAAATTGCTAAAGCGCAAGCAGACTCCAGTGGTAAGCCACCTGAAATAGTTGAAAAAATGATACTAGGAAAAGTAAATAAGTTTATTAAAGAAAATACTTTGCTTGGGCAGTCATTTGTAAAAGATGATAACCAAACCGTCGAAAAGTATTTAAAAAGTGCAAATACTTCCGTCAATCGATTTATTCGTTTTGAAGTAGGCGAAGGGTTAGAAAAGAGATCAGAAAGTTTTGCAGATGAAGTAATGGCACAAGTTAAAGAAAGTGAAGCTTAAAACTTAAATTTAAAAAAGGGGCTTAGCCCCTTTTTTTATGTGTAAAAAATGACAGTAAATAATCCGAAATATCAACGAGTGTTATTAAAGCTCAGTGGTGAAGCATTAATGGGAAGATATGAATATGGTATTGACCCAGAAATAATTTCACAAATTGCTACCGAAATTGTTCATGTTACACAACTGGGTGTGCAAGTCGCTATTGTAATTGGCGGTGGAAATATATTTCGTGGAGCAGGACTTGCGCAAACAGGCATTGATCGTGTGACAGGCGATCAAATGGGAATGTTAGCTACAGTAATGAATAGTTTGGCGTTACAAGATGCTTTAGAAAATTTGGATGTATATTGTCGTGTGATGTCAGCCGTTAAAATTAATCAGGTGTGTGAAGACTACATACGAAGACGTGCAATTCGGCATTTGGAGAAGGGTCGTGTTGTAGTGTTTGCAGCAGGCACTGGGAACCCATACTTTACTACGGACTCAGCAGCCAGTTTACGCGCATCAGAAATTAATGCTGATATTATGTTGAAGGCAACTAAAGTAGATGGAGTCTTTGATGATGATCCAAAGAAAAATCCAAATGCTAAAATGTATTCTAGTATTCGCTATGACGATGCTATAAATCAAAAATTAGCCGTAATGGATGCTACCGCGCTGGTTATGTGCAGGGATAATAATATTCCATTGCGAGTGTTTAATTTATTTAATCAAGGAGCTCTTACTAAAATTGTACTTGGTGAAAATATAGGAACAGAGGTAACAGGAGCATAGTGTGATTGATGATATTAAAAAAGACGCAAAAATTCGTATGGGGAAAAGTATTGACGCGCTTACTCATGAATTGTCAAAAGTCAGAACTGGAAGAGCAAATGCTAGCTTGTTAGATCATGTAATGGTTGAGTATTACGGGAATCAAGTTCCTATTAATCAGGCTGCAACGGTTGCTGTGGAAGATGCGCGAACCATTTCCATCACCCCTTGGGAAAATGGAATTATTCCAGATGTAGAAAAAGCGATATTAAGTTCAGACTTGGGGTTGAATCCGACTACAGCAGGCAATGTAATTCGTATCGTAATGCCTCCTCTAACAGAAGAGCGTCGTAAAGATTTAGTAAAAGTTGTTAAACAAGAAGCTGAAAAAGGGCGTGTTGCAATTCGAAACATACGTCGAGATGCAAATACGGACTTTAAAGAATTGTTAAAAGAAAAAGAGATATCTAAAGATGAGGAACATGATGCAGAAGAAGATGTTCAAAAATTAACAGATGAGTTTATACACAAAATTGAGACCATTCTTGAGCAAAAAGAAAAAGATTTAATGGAAGTTTAAAATTCCTTCTTAAATTACTCTGATATTCATTTCATGTCTGATGACGTTGTGCCAAACCATGTTGCAATTATCATGGATGGGAATGGTCGATGGGCTAAGCAGCGAAAACTTCCACGAACGGCCGGTCATTCTGAAGGTGTTAAAACAACACAGGAAATAATTAAAGCCAGTGGCGAAGCTGGAGTGAGATATTTAACGCTATTTGCCTTTAGTAGCGAGAATTGGCAACGGCCAAAAACCGAAGTTTCTGCGTTAATGGATTTATTCATGCAGTCGCTTGAAAATGAAGTTCGCAATTTGGCAGAAAATGGAGTTCGCCTTAAATTTTTAGGTCAAGTAGATGCGTTCTCTAAAAAATTATTTAAAAAAATTCAGTCTGCAGAACAGCTAACTGCACATAATGATAAATTATTTTTAAATATTGCTGCGAACTATGGCGGGAGATGGGACATTTTAAATGCGATTAAATTAATCTCGCAAAAAATTGAAAATGGAACACTGGCAAGCGAAGATCTTGATGAGCAAATGTTGGAGCAATATTTAGCAACGGAAAATATGCCACCTCCTGATTTATTTATTCGTACTGGCGGTGAGCAGAGAATTAGCAATTTTCTATTATGGCAATTAGCGTATACAGAATTGTATTTTACCGAAATATTGTGGCCTGATTTTAATGTCGAAGAATTAAAAAATGCATTTTCAAGCTATCGCTCTCGACAAAGAAGATATGGTCTTATACAAGAGCAAGTTTCATAGAAGCTGATCAAACATGTTGAAACAACGAATTATTACAGGATTAACTTTAGCTGCGATTATAATTTTTTGTATTTACCAGTTGCCAAACTCTTGGTTTGCATTGATATTTGCTTTGGCTACATTAGTTGGCGCATGGGAATGGGGGAGCTTAGTTGGCAAACAGCGTTTGGTTTCAGGGTTGATTTATGTTGTGATCACATCTCTTATGATTGCTGTAATTTGGTGGTATGCACAGTCTGATCAAATTTTAAAAATTTTTTTTACTGCTGCATTGTGGTGGGGTGTAGTTGTAATTTTGGTAGCTTTATATATACCAGCGTGGTTACACAAAGAATGGTTATCGCGTTTACTTCAGGTTTCCGGGTTTGTAGTGCTGGTACCTGCTTGGTTGGCGCTAGTTTATTTACATAATGAGGCACCCAGTATGCTTTTATTTTTATTCGTGTTGGTGTCTGTGGCCGATATTGCGGCTTATTTTAGTGGAAAGAAATTCGGTAAAAATAAACTGGCGCCGGAACTAAGTCCTGGAAAATCGAGGGAAGGATTTTTGGGTGCGTTATTTGCATCTTTTATTGTCGCATCGATCGGAATTTTATTATTTGAGTTGGATAAATCTGATTGGATTTATTTTATTTGTTTATGTGTAATTACTGTAATGATTTCGGTGGTAGGTGATTTGTATGAAAGCTTACTCAAACGAAATGCAGGAGCAAAAGATAGTGGAAAAATTTTACCGGGCCATGGAGGGGTGCTGGATCGCATTGACAGTATTACTTCGGCCGCACCAGGTTTTGTCATTGGATACTATTGGTTGCTGTGACTAACGTTGAAATGAAACACATATCAATTCTTGGCGCTACTGGATCCGTTGGGATTAATACATTGGATGTGATTTCCAAACATTTAGATAAATTTTCGATTACAGCACTTTCCACATTTAGCAATATTGACCTTTTATATAAGCAATGTAAGCAGTTCGCGCCAGAGATAGCCGTTATAGCAAATGAAGAGCTTGTAGATCGTTTTTATGCGAAGTTTACAGCGCAGGAAGAGAGGCCTGAAATTATGGCTGGTAACCAGGGGTTAGAAATGGCGGCCCGTTTGGAAAATGTAGATTATGTGATGGCAGCTATTGTGGGTGCTGCTGGTCTTCCGGCGACCATTGCGGCAGCGCAGGCAGGTAAACGTATTCTTTTGGCGAACAAAGAGGCATTGGTGATGTCTGGTGATTTGCTGATTCGAGCTGCAAATGACAATAATTCACAATTACTGCCAATTGATAGTGAACATAATGCCGTTTTTCAGTGTCTACCCAGTAGTGGAGAGCCACAATCCATTGATAAAATAATACTCACGGCATCTGGCGGTCCTTTTCTATATCGTCCTATAAATGAATTTAAAAGCATTAGTCCAGAAGAAGCATGTGCCCATCCAAACTGGGACATGGGTAGAAAAATTTCAGTAGACTCTGCAACAATGATGAATAAGGGATTGGAACTGATTGAGGCCTGTAAATTGTTTAATGCAGACGTAAAAGATGTTGAAATTGTGATTCATCCACAATCTATAATTCATTCGCTAGTGGCCTATCCAGATGGTTCAATGCTCGCGCATATGGCCTATCCAGATATGCGTGTACCGATTGCACATGCATTAGCTTGGCCAGAAAGAATCGAGTCAGGCGTGAAATGTTTAGATTTAACAGAAGTTGCAGCGCTTGAATTTTATCCGCCGGATCATCGTCGTTTCCCATGTTTAAATCTTGCCTACCAAGCATTACATGCGGAACAAAGTGCAACTACTACTTTGAATGCTGCAAACGAAGTGGCAGTCGACCATTTTCTAAAGAAGAGCATTCATTTTACAGATATACCAATAGTTATAAGTGAGACGATGCAACAACTTGATCATCAAGCTGTTGATGAGCTGGATGAAATTCTTGAAAAAGATAAAGAAGCACGGATGTTTGCAGAAAAGTATATTCAACAGTCAATCATGAGTCATTAAGTATGCATTGGATTAGCTATATATTTGCATTTATTGTTGCTGTTGGTGTAATTGTAACAGTACATGAATTTGGGCATTACTGGGTTGCAAAAAAACTTGGGGTAAAAGTTTTACGATTTTCTGTCGGTTTTGGCAAACCGCTGTTATCCAGAATTAAAGGCGTAGATAAAACAGAATATGTTTTAGCAAGTATTCCATTGGGTGGATATGTAAAAATGCTTGATGAAAGAGAAGGTGAAGTTTCTGAAGAAGACTTACCACGAGCATTTAATCATCAAACCGTTTGGAAAAGATTTGCAATCGTTTTCGCAGGCCCGCTTTTCAATTTTATATTTGCTTTTTTTGCCTATTGGGCAACATTTGTTGTAGGTGTTGAAGGTATAAAACCTACCGTGGGAGATATTGCTGCAAATAGCATTGCAGAACAGGCACAAATTAGTGTTAACGATACATTTATAAGCGTTGAAGGCGAATCTGTTAACACGTGGCAACAAACTTCTATTCAATTACTAGATCATGCGTTGAAGGAAGGAACAGTAAAAGCAACGATTGAAGATAAAAATCATGATGAGCGTGATGTTTATTTAAATTTGACTGACACCAAGCAATTACTCTCAGAAGGAAATCTTTTAGAAAAGATTGGTATCACCCCCTGGCGCTATCAATTCCAACCCGTATTTGGAGAAATTAAAAAAGGTGCTGCAATGTCGGCTGGTATTCAAAGTAATGATCGCGTGATAAGTATCGATGGCATGCAGGTCGATAGTTGGGTGCAGTTAGTCGAATATATTCAAAACCATGCAGATGTGGAAATTGCTATGAAGATTCTTCGTGATGGAGAGTTAATTGACATTTTTGTGACGCCCAAATCTGAAAAGCAAGATGGCAAGGTGATCGGTCGAATTGGTGCTTATCCGTATGTCGATCAAAAACAAATTGATGCACAAAAAGTAATTGTTAGATATGGAGTTTTTGAAGCAGCTGTTAAAGGCGTTGTAAAAACTTGGGAAGTATCAATTCTGACTATTAAGCTTTTATGGAAACTAATCAAAGGTGAGGCTTCACTTAAAAATATCAGTGGTCCTGTAACCATTGCTGAATATGCAGGTGTATCGGCAGCGATAGGCTTTTCAGCATTTGTAGGTGCTTTAGCAATTATCAGCATTAGTATTGGTATACTAAATTTATTACCTATTCCGGTATTGGATGGCGGACATTTGTTCTACTACTTGATTGAAATGATCAAAGGTAGTCCTGTATCGGAAAAATTTGAAGCATTTGGGCAGAGGGTAGGGATACTTATGTTAGCAGGACTAATGAGCCTTGCTTTTTATAATGACATACAGCGGTTACTACAATAACAAGTATAAAGCGTAATACTGACTACATATGGATGTACACATTAACAAGCGATTTGCGCTTGTCTTATTGTTAGTTTTTTCCTTTCCTGTATTCGCAGAGACATTTCGTTTACATGATATTCAGATTGAAGGTCTGGAGCGAATTGACCCAGGGACGGTTTTTACATTTTTGCCCGTTAAAGTTGGCGACCAGTTAGATGAAAATCAAACTGCAGATATAATACGTGAGTTATATAAATCTGGTTTTTTTACTGATATTCAATTACGAAGAGAAAGTAATGTATTAGTAGTGACTGTTCAGGAGAGACCCGCCATCGCAAGCATTACCTATGAAGGAAATGAAATTTTTGGCGATGAGCAATTAGACGAAGCGCTTACTAATATTGGTGTGGGGCGCGGGAGAGTATTTAACCGTACTAGTTTCGATCGATTAGAGAATGAGTTATTACAACAATATTATGCTGCAGGTAAGTATGGAGTCGATCTAGATATTAATGTAACTGAGCTTCCAAGAAACCGTGTCGATATTGCCATTATCATAGTGGAAGGAGATGCTGCAAAGATAAAACAGGTTAAAATTGTTGGCAACGAAAACTTTGAAGAAAAAGATTTATTGAAAGATTTTGAATCAGGTCTGTTGCCTTGGTATAAGTTTTGGGGTTCAAGAGACCAGTATTCTAAACCGAAACTACAGGGTGATTTAGAAACTTTGCGTTCACATTATTTGGATCAAGGGTATTTAAGATTTGATATCAATTCTACTCAAGTTTCTATCAGCCCGGATAAAGAGGACATATTCATCACGATTAATGTAGAAGAAGGTGAACAATACACGCTTGAGTTCATTGAACTTGCAGGAAAATTTGTGGTGCCCAAAGAAGAGCTTGAGGCGATGACGATATACGAACCTGGAGAAGTTTATTCAAGGGCGAAAATCATCAATATTACAGAAGCAATTTCGAGAAGGTTGAGTGATGATGGATATGCCTTTCCAACGGTTAATCCTGTGCCTGATATTAATGAAGAAAATAAAACAGTTTCAGTAACTATGTTTATTGATCCTGGAACAAGGGTATATGTGCGCAGGGTAAATGTATTAGGCCATGTCAACACACGTGATGAAGTATTTAGACGTGAATTACGTCAGATGGAGGGAGGTTGGTATTCGGAAAGTAACATTGAACTGTCTAGGCTTCGACTTCAACGTTTGCCGTTTATTGAAACTGTAGAATTTGAAACACGTCGGGTGCCTGGTACGGAAGATTTTGTAGATATTGATATTATCGTAAGAGAACGCTTGGCCGGTAGTTTTAATATAGGGGCTGGTCTCTCAAGTAATCAAGGTTTTGTGTTAACTACCAGTGTTTCTCAACAAAACTTTTTAGGGTCTGGTAAAAATGTAGGGTTTCAAATCAATACGAGCAGTGTTAACACAATTTATAGTTTAGCTTATACCAATCCTTATTATACGATTGATGGAGTAAGTCGCGGATTTAGTCTTTCATTCATAGATACTGATGCCGGAGATGCCGATATTTCAGACTTTGATTCTGAACGGTATTTGATCGGAGCTAATATGAGTATTCCTCTTACAGAAAATGACCGCTTGGGCGGTAATATTGTCGTAGGTAATACAAATATCGGTGTAGGTACGGGAACTCCAGTAGAAATTTTAGAATTTGTAGAAGAAAATGGAGATGAGTATGTTCAGTTTCAATTAGGAGTAAACTTCATACACGATACAAGAAACCGTAGTATATTTACAGGAAGGGGGAATCGTCAGTCAGCTAGAGTCGAAGTGGCTGTTCCAGGTAGCGATTTAGAATTTTATAAAATCACCTATGAAAACGAGACATATTTACCACTAACAAAAAGCTTGACACTGTCTTTCGGTACTGAAATCGGCTATGGTGATAGTTACGGCGATACTACTGAGTTACCGTTTTTTGAGAATTTTAGAGCGGGAGGATTTGACTCTGTGAGGGGTTACGAAAGTAACTCATTAGGCCCAAGGGATTCGTTTGGCGATCCATTTGGAGGTGCATTTTTAGCAACAGCTAGAACTGAAGTATTAATCCCTCCTCCAGATTTAGCTTTTGTCAATAAAAGTAACGCACGATTGGGCCTGTTTGTGGATGTTGGGAATGTATTTGAGGAATTTGATGATTTTGAAACCAGTGAAATACGTGGGTCAGTTGGTATAGGGATAAATTGGCTAACGTTTGTTGGTGGGATAAGAGCTGCATACGCTGTACCCTTTAATGATCAATCGGAAGATGATGTTGAAAGTTTCCAGTTTAGCTTGGGAACAAGTTTTTAAAGACAGGGAGTAGATTCAATTATGGCAAGTAGGATAGCTAAATTATTTGTTGCTTTAATAATTTTAGTCACGCCATATTTAGTTATGGCAGAAACAAAAATTGGTTTTGTGAATATGGTGAAGATTATGGAAAAATCTCCACAAGCTGAAGCTGCACGTAAGGGGCTAGAGGAAGAGTTTTCGGCTCGAGATAAAAAATTAACGGCTGCCCGTGATAAGGTATTAAAACTTGAAGAAACTCTAAAAAATGACGGCCCGATTATGAGTGATGTAAGAAGAACAGAGCTTGAAAAAGAAATTGTTAATAAAAAAAGAGAATATAATCGACAACAAGACGAATTGCGCGAAGATTTTAATATCAGGCGCAATGAAGAATTGGGGAAATTACAAAAAGATGTACAGGAAGTAATAATCAGTGTTGCTAAAACTGAAAATTACGACTTGCTGGTTACTCAGCCTGTTTTGTTTGCCAGCAGTAGAATTGATTTAACGGACCGAGTTTTAGAAGAGTTAAAGAAGCTTTCTCAATAAATGAAATTTAAAATTTAGAGTAGTGCGGACTTCTAAATTCAGACTTCATATTTTTTGCTGATTTTAATGAAAATTAAACATGGCTGAAATGAGCATCCATGAAATTTTAAAATTTCTCCCTCATCGATATCCACTATTACTAGTAGACCGTGTAACTGAATGTAATGTTGGCGAATCAATTCTTGCAATCAAAAATGTGAGCTATAACGAACCGTTCTTTCAAGGACATTTTCCAGGCGTGCCGGTGATGCCTGGTGTATTAATCTTGGAAGCTTTGGCACAAGCTTCTGGTTTGCTAGCCCTTAGTAATCCAGACTGGCGCCCAGATGATGATAGTCTTTACTTATTTGTTGGAATTGATAATGCACGATTTAAACGCCAAGTAGGACCAGGCGATCAATTGATTCTGGATGTGAAACTAAAACGGCATAAGCGTGGTTATGGTATTTTTGATGCAATTGCATCAGTGGATGATGAAGTTGCAGCTTCGGCAGAACTAATGTGTGTATTTAAAGAAGTTGAGAAAGACTAACTCTGAGCTTTATGGCTACCCCAGCAAGTAACAAAATTTTCAGCGATGCTTCTCATTCTGGAATTCATTCAACTGCAATAATCGATCCGAAAGCAGATTTAGATACCAATGTTTCAATTGGTGCATATTCAATAATTGGCCCAGATGTAAAGATTAAAAGTGGTACTTGGGTTGGCCCACATGTAGTAATAAATGGTCCAACGACAATTGGTAAAAATAATCGCATCTTTCAATTTTCTTCTATTGGTGATATTCCTCAGGATAAAAAGTACAAGGGCGAAGAGAGTGAATTAGAGATAGGAGATGAAAATACTATTCGCGAATATGTAACGATTAATCGAGGTACTGAATTAGACTTGGGTTACACAAGGCTAGGAAATAAGAATTGGATAATGGCCTATGTACACATTGCGCATGACTGTACAGTAGGCAGTGAGACTGTTTTTGCAAACGGCACTACTTTAGCAGGGCATGTAAAGGTTGATGATTTTGCAATTTTAGGCGGATTTACTTTGGTACATCAGTTTTGTCATATTGGCGCTTATTCTTTTTGTGCAATGGGAACTGCATTAAATAAAGATTTGCCTCCATATATAATCGCATCAGGAAATTATGCAAGTAGTCATGGTTTAAATAAAGAAGGTCTAAAACGCCATGGTTTTAGCCAAGATTGTATTCAAGCTTTGCACAAAGCGTATAAACTACTTGTACGGAATATGTCTAAACACGAAAATTTGTCAGAAGTAGAAGAGCTAGCTAGCACATATAAAGAAGTCAAAATATTTCTAGATTTTATTCAAAACAGTAAACGAGGAATTGTTTAAGCTGTATTAAGTAGAGATGAGGTGTACAGCAAGTTTTGCTGCTGTTTCAGCGCCTGGCTTCTCACTAAGTGTATCTTTTATTTTTGCCATTTCAGTTTTCATGTTCTCTGTATACGTTTTATCTAAAAGTAATTTATTAAGCTCCTGAGAAATATTCATTGCTGTTGCGTTATCTTGAATAAATTCTTTGCAAATTTCTTTATTTGCGATCACATTTGCAATTCCCGCAAACTTGAAATTCACTAATTTTTTTAAAATTTGATAGGTCAATGGAGAAATCTTATAAACAATTAGCATTGGAGTTTGCATTAAAGTAATTTGTAAAGTGACAGTCCCAGATGCTGCAGCAATGGCATCACATGCATTAATCACATTGTAAATCGATTCGCGAGTAGTGATTACATTCAGTGAATTACAATCGATAAACTTTTGTATGTTTTGACTGGATAAGGAAGATGCAATAGGGGTGACAAACTGTACATCATTTCTAGAATTACATAGCAGTACAGCTGCTTCTAATAATGCCGGATAATTTTTTTCGATTTCACTGTTGCGACTTCCTGGAAACAACCCTATTAACTTTTTACTTGGGTCCAAATTAAGTTTTTTAAATAACTCATATTTCTGGTACGTAGCATGAGCTTCTTTTACTAATGGATGTCCAGTATATTCAACAGGCACATTAGCATCTTTATAGAATTTTTCTTCAAAAGGGAATACTACTGCCATTAAATCAACATATTTTTTTATTATTTTTATACGCTGCGAGCGCCACGCCCAAATTTGTGGACTAATGTAGTACATCACTTTTACGCCTTGATTTTTAGCGGTTTTTAGTAAACGAAAATTAAAATCTGGGGAGTCAATTAATATTAATAAGTCAGGTGGTCTTTTAAGAATTATTTGTTTAGTATTTTTAAGAATTTTCTGCAACCGAGGGTAATGTTTTAGCACTTCAACTAATCCAACGACTGATAATTCTGACACATCATGGATTTTTTCAACTCCTACATGTTGCATATGCTTACCTGCCAAGCCATAAAATGCTGCATCCGGTAGTATTTTTTTAATTTCTTGTACTAATTTTGCTCCATGTATGTCCCCTGAGGCTTCGCCAGCCACAAGCATGATTTGGGCAGGTCTGGTAGCGCTAGACATAGCACTTTTTGATTACATCTACGACGGAATTAATTTGATTGTCAGACATTTCTGGGAAGATTGGCAATGATAAACATTGTTTGCAAATTTCGTACGTACTATTAAGTGACGAAACTTTACAAATATTTTTTAAAGCCGATTGATCTGATAATGGCATTGGATAATAAATTGCATGGCCAATATTATTTTTTTTCAACTGTTTAATTATATTTTCTCTATTTTCAGCGAGAATTGTATATTGATGGAAAACATGACTTTGTGCGTCTTCAATATTCGGTGTTTGGATCGGTAGCTCACCTAATAATTGGTTATATTTTGTTGCTACAGAGATCCTTTGCTTATTAAATTGATTAATATGTTTTAATTTGATTCGTAAAATTGCGGCTTGTAGCTCATCTAACCTACTATTCCAGCCAATAATTTTATGTTTATTGCGTTCATTACTACCATGGGTCTTGAGTAGTTTAAATGAGTCTGCAATTTCATCTGAGTTTGTTGTGAATAGTCCGCCATCACCATAGCATCCAAGGTTTTTGCTTGGAAAAAAACTAAAGCATCCACCTTCGCCAAAGGTGCCTGTTTGTTTATCATCTAAGCTGGCGCCAAATGATTGTGCACAGTCTTCAATCAGTATTAATTTGTGATCACGGGCAAGTTTGCAAATTGCATCCATGTCTGCAACCTGCCCAAATATATGTACTGGCAAAATTGCTCGTGTTTTATCATTAATTGCACCCTGTATAGAATCGGCTGTAATGTTAAAAGTAACTGGATCTATATCGACAAATACGGGTGTTGCACCTAGGTAGCATATGGCTTCAGCGGTTGCAATGAATGAGAATGGTGAGGTGATTACCTCATCTCCTTCGCCAATTCCGCAAGCTCTTAATGCTAGATGTAAGGCATCTGTACCTGAATTACATGAAATAGCGTGTTTTACTTGTAGATATATTGCAGTTTCAGTTTCAAATTCTTGAACGTTAGGGCCATTGATGAAACAAGTGTTTTTCAAAACACTTGCAACTGCATTATCAATTTCTTTTTGCAATAGTGAATACTGCAATTTTAGATCTAGCATTGGAATCATGGTACTGTTTAATTGATGTTTAGAAGATTGCTAATTTGGAGTGCTGTTGTTAATGCGCGTTTACCATCCATTCCTGTAACTTTAGGTTCCGAATTGGTTTCAATACAATGTATGAAATGCTCAATTTCGACACGTAGTGCATCGGATTTTTTATAGCTGCTTTTATGAATATCAATATTTGGAACACCAGGAAACATTTCTCCTTCACCTTTACGATACACTGCCAGTTCTAGATTTTGAAAATCTATAGATAAATACGCATCATTTTGAAAGATACGCATTTTCCTATCGGTTTTATTGCTCACACGGCTTGCGGTTACATTGGCAACACAACTGTTCTTAAAAACAATTCTCGCATTAGCAATATCGATATCCTGAGATAAAACGGGTGTCCCACTTGCATCAATGGAAGCGATATCCGAGTTCACTATCTCCTGAATAATATCTATGTCGTGTATCATTAGGTCAAGAATTACATTAACTTCTGTACCTCGGGGTTTAAACGGAGCCAATCGATGTGATTCAATAAATTGTGCTTCAGTAAGTTGTTCTTCTAATGCAATAAGCGCTGGATTAAAACGTTCTAGATGACCTACTTGCAATATGCATTTATTTTTTTGCGCTAACGAAATTAGTTCTTGAGCTTGTTCAATAGATTCTGTAATCGGTTTCTCAACGAGCACATGACAATTATGTGATAAAAATTCGGCAGCAATTTGAAAATGCAAATCAGTGGGTACTACCACACTTACAGCATCCACATTGCCTAATAAATTTTTATGGTCTGTAAGCGCATCACAATTAACTTCTTGTGCAACTTCTTCCGCTTGTTTAGAATTTTTATCAACTACTGCTACTAACTTGCTGTTTTCTAAATCGGCATACTTCTGTGCATGAAATTTACCTAAATATCCAGCACCGATAACAGCAGTGCGTAAAATTGCCACACTTGTTTTCCTCTATTGAAATTTGCAGTATACGAAGATCGTCTGAGAACTCCTAACATTGTAAAGTGCTTCGGCTATTTATTAACCATTCAAAATTCATATGACAGAACTTATTGCTGGAATTGATGAGGCCGGTCGGGGCCCATTAGCAGGACCCGTAGTAGCTGCTACCGTTATTCTAAATGAATATCAGCCAATTAATGAATTGCAAGATTCAAAAAAACTGAATCAGAATCTGCGTAGAAAATTATATGAAGAAATAAAAGCTAAGGCTAAATATTGGGGCATTGGAATTTCAGAGGCAGAAGAAATTGATGAAATTAATATTCACTACGCTACATTACGTGCTATGCAGCGGTCTTATCTGTCCATTCACTGTAAAGCAGATCAAATTTTAGTCGATGGACTACATTGTCCAGATTTGCCTGAAGCATGTACTGCCATAATTAAAGGGGATCAAAAAGTTCCAGAAATTAGTGCTGCTTCCATTCTGGCAAAGGTTACCAGAGACGCGTTGATGCTACAGTATCACGTGCAGTGGCCGCAATATGGTTTCGATAAACATAAAGGGTATCCTACAGCCCAGCATCTTGCAGCCTTAAAAAAGCATGGTCCAATTGAGCTACATCGTAAAAGTTACAAGCCGGTCAGAGAAGCTATGAATTTTGTAGAAGTCCTATAAAGAACTAGATATGTCTGCCTTCGTTCATTTACATGTGCACACTGAATATTCGCTAGTGGATAGTATTGTGCGTGTTCCAGATTTAATGAGTCGATTAAGTGATGCACAAATGTCTGCTATCGCTTTAACAGATGTAAATAATATTTTCGCTTTAGTTAAGTTTTACCAGGCGGCAATAAAAAAAGGAATTAAACCTATTATTGGTTTAGAAGCACAAGTCTCAGGTTTTAAAAACAATGAACCTAATTCAAAAGTTGTATTTTTATGTAAAAACGAAAAGGGGTATCAAGCATTAACAAAACTGATCACAAGAAGTTATCTAGAAGGTCAGCATGGCAGTGGACCTACAATTGAACGTAGTTGGTTAACAGGTATCGGCCAACATTTAATTGTACTTTCGGGTGCACGTGACGGGGATGTAGGAAAGGCCTTAATTGCAGGCAATAATAAACTAGCTGCAGAATATATTAAATTTTGGAAAGAATACTTTACTAATAATTACTATATTGAGTTGCAAAGAACAGGTCGGGATGAAGAGGAAGTATATTTGCAGCAAGCATTACAGCTTGCAAACAACTATTCTTTGCCAATTGTGGCTACTAATGATGTGCGTTTTATTGAAGCCAATGAATTTAACGCGCATGAAGTTCGAGTCTGTATACATACTGGCCGAATTTTAAATGATCCGCGTCGACCTAAACACTATTCTTCTCAGCAATATTTGCGTAGTAGTGATGAAATGCAAAAACTATTTGCTGATTTACCAGAAGCAATTACGAACACTGTAGAAGTTGCAAAGCGTTGCAACGTTGTTCTTAAATTTGGTGAAAATGTTTTACCTGAGTTCCCAATTCCTAATGATTTAACGAAACAAGCATATATTCGTGTACAGTCGGAAACAGGCCTGCAGAAAAGATTAGATGAAAGTGAAATTCAGGACGAGTCCATTCGTTCGTCTTATGTTGAACGTTTGAAAACAGAACTTGATGTAATCAATTCTATGGGCTATGCCGGCTACTTCCTAATCGTTGCAGATTTCACACGTTGGGCAAAGGAAAATGCGGTTCCTGTTGGGCCCGGTCGAGGTTCAGGGGCAGGTTCATTGGTTGCGTATGCTCTAGGTATAACAGATGTTGATCCACTTGAATATGACTTGTTATTCGAGCGCTTTTTAAATCCGGAGCGGGTTTCCATGCCAGATTTTGATATTGATTTCTGTATGGATAATCGAGACCGAGTGATTGAATATGTTGCTGAACGTTATGGAAGATCACATGTTAGTCAAATAATTACCTATGGCAGCATGGCTGCACGTGCTGTGGTGCGAGATGTGGGGCGTGTGCTAGGGCATCCCTACGGATTTGCGGATCGAATTGCAAAATTAATCCCATTTGAAGTTGGGATGACTTTAAAAAAAGCGCTGGAACGCGAACCCTTGTTACAAGAGCAGTATAAACATGAAGAAGATGTGCGCGGGATTTTAGATATGGCAATGAGTCTCGAAGGTTTGGCAAGAAATGCAGGTAAACATGCAGGTGGAGTGGTGATTGCTCCTACAGAATTAACGGAGTTTACCCCACTGTATTGTGAGGCCGGTGGAACTAATGTTGTTACACAGCTAGACAAAGATGACGTTGAAGCCATGGGTTTAGTTAAATTTGATTTTCTAGGCTTACGCACCCTTACTATTATTAACAATACTATTTTGTTGGTGAATGAAAAGCGAAAGTTATATAACGAGCCTGAAGTCGAAATTGAAAAATTGCCATTAGATGATGCTGCAACGTATGAAACACTGAAACGACAGCAAACAACAGCGGTATTTCAACTTGAGTCGAGTGGTATTAAAGACATCATCAAACGCTTAAAGCCAGATAAATTTGATGACATTGTTGCATTGGTGGCTTTATATCGCCCGGGTCCATTGCAGTCGGGAATGGTAGACGATTTTATTCTACGCAAGCATGGTGCACGGGTAGATTATTTTCATCCAAAATTAGAGAACATTCTGAAACAAACCTACGGAGTCATTCTTTATCAAGAACAAGTGATGCAAATTGCGCAGGTCTTAGCAGGGTATACCCTAGGTGGTGCTGATTTACTACGACGTGCAATGGGCAAGAAAAAGCCAGAAGAAATGGCTAAACAAAGAGAAGTATTTGTATCAGGCGCAATTGAGCGTGGTGTAGAGAAAAGATTGGCCAGCCATATTTTTGATTTGATGGAAAAGTTTGCTGGTTATGGATTTAACAAATCGCACTCTGTGGCATATGCGTTATTAGCGTATCAGACGGCATGGCTGAAAACACATTTTCCTGCTGAATTTATGTCGTCCGTTATGTCTTCTGATTTGGATAATACAGATAAGGTTGTTAATTTAATCGCAGAGTGTAGAGGCATGGCATTAGAAGTTTTGCCGCCCAATATTAATAGTTCCGATTACAATTTTACGGTACCGGAAGAAAAAATTATCTTATATGGCTTAGGTGCTATCAAAGGGGTTGGGCAGGCTGCGGTGGAACAAATGGTGGATGAGCGAATCGAAAATGGCCCATATGAAGATTTAGATAATTTTTGTATGCGCCTAGGTTCGCAAAAAGTAAATCGACGCTGTATGGAGGCACTCATACGTGCAGGTGCTATGGATTGTTTTGGTTATACACGGTCCAGTTTATTTCAACACTTGGATAAATCTTTGCGCTATGCTGAACAACAACAACGAGACTCGGATGCTGGTCAAAATGACATGTTTGGTCATGCAGATGTAGGTTTTAAAAGCAGTAAGGTGCAGGCCGTGCCGGAATGGGAAGATGAACGAAAGTTATTGGGAGAAAGGGAAACATTAGGACTCTATTTGACAGGGCACCCAATCACTCGTTATCAAAACGAACTCAAAAAAATTACCAATAAAAACATAAGCGAATTATTAGCTTCAGGTCATGGACCAAAAGAAGCGTGGCAACAACGGGATGATTCTAATATCGTTCTGGTGGCTGGATTACTAGATCAAATTCGTCTGCGTAATAGCCCTAAGGGAAGGATCGCCTTTATTACCTTGGATGATAATACGGGCCGAATGGATGTGGCCGTGTTTTCAGATGACTACGTAAAATTTGATCATGTAATTGTTAAAGATGCAATTTTAATTATTAAAGGAAATTTAGGTTGGGATGAGTTTACGGGCCGCGTACGCTTACGAGCTAGTCATATCTGGAGTTTTGATGAATATCTCAAAGAATACGGTGCGCTATTAAACATAAAAATTAATTCAAAAGATGAGTCATTATCTTGGGTCAGTGACTTACAACATCTTTTATCACCTTTTAAAGATGGGAATTGTTCGATCAAGGTCGAGTACACGAATAACTCGGTTGCAGCACAATTGGAGTTTCCGGAAGATTGGAATATCAACCTTGATGAAAAGCTATTACAGCGATTAAATAATGTTTCTCAAGTTGTGGACACAAGTGTGATATACAAACACCAAAGTATTAATGCATAATCCAGCTTATTAATTACTTATCTTAGAATTCTAAAATGAATCCTGACTACCTTGATTTTGAACAGCCTATTGTAGAGTTGGAGGCTAAGATCGATGAGTTGAGACTGGTAGAAAGCGATAATGAATTCAATTTAAATGAAGAAATAGTAAAATTACAGGCTAAATCTAAAGGCCTGATTGAATCTATATTTTCAAATCTTTCACCCTGGCAGGTGGCGCAATTGGCTCGTCATCCAAAGCGTCCTTATACCCTTGATTACATCGAGCAGTTGTTTACAAATTTTATTGAATTACATGGTGATCGAATGTACGCCGATGATGCTGCCATCGTTTCTGGAATTGCAAAATTTGATGGAGTGTCAGTAGCCGTGATTGGACACCAAAAAGGTCGGAATACAAACGAAAATATCAAACGCAATTTTGGAATGCCACGACCAGAAGGATATCGGAAGGCATTACGAATTATGCAAATTGCTGAGCGTTTTAAAATGCCGGTATTAACTTTTATTGATACCCCAGGAGCCTATCCAGGTATTGGAGCCGAAGAGCGTGGTCAAAGTCAGGCGATTGCAGTTAATTTACAACGCATGTCAGCCTTAAAGACACCGATAATATGCACTGTGATCGGTGAAGGTGGATCAGGTGGTGCGTTAGCTATTGGTGTTGGTGATCATCTCTCAATGTTAAGTTACAGCACATACTCTGTGATTTCTCCTGAAGGTTGTGCCTCTATTTTATGGAAAGATGCAAACAAGGCGGAAGATGCGGCCATAGCCTTAGGCATTACAGCTAATCGATTAAAAGAATTAGGTCTGATTGATGAAATTATTGCTGAACCTTTGGGCGGTGCACATCGAGATATTGATACAACCTGTAAAAATGTGCGCCAATCATTATCCAATACAATTGATCGACTTAAATCAAAAACCACAGATGAATTGCTTAGCAGTCGTTATGAGCGTTTAACGCAGTACGGTGCGTTCTCAGAGTCCAGTTAAATTAAGTCTTTTCGAATCTTACTTTCGATCCTAATTAATGTCACTGAATGCAACTTTTGTTCAAAATTTTGTTAAACAAAATTATCCTTCTACAAGTATTTATCTAGCCTATAGTGGCGGTTTAGATTCAACCGTTCTATTACATTTATTAAAAAATACACAACTGCCTTTTCAAGCAGTACATGTTAATCATCATTTGCAAGCGCAAGCGAATGCATGGGAAAATTTTTGCAAGGAAAAGTGTCAGCAATTACAAATTCCGTGCATGGTAATGCATGCAGATATTGATCAATCTCAAAAACAGAGTGTGGAAGAAGCTGCTCGTAATGAAAGATATCGACTACTTGAGAGCTTGTTGGATGAGAGCACGATTTTGGTAACTGCCCATCATAAGAATGACGTAGTTGAAACGATGCTGCTAAATTTGATACGCGGCTCTGGCTCCATGGGTTTAGCAGCAATTCCTCAAGAAAAAAAACTTGGTAAAGGGAAATTAGTTCGGCCATTGTTAAATTTTACTAGAGAAGAGTTAAATGAATATGCACATAAAGAAGATTTGCAATGGATCGAAGATACTTCGAATCAAAATTTAAATTTCGATCGGAATTATATTCGCCACAAAATACTTCCGAGTATTTTGGAGCGCTGGCCTAGCGCATTACAAACCATTGCTCGTGCAGCAGAACTGCAAGTGAATACTGTTGAATGTTTAACCGAACTTGCAGTACAGGATTTGCAATTTGTTAAAACAACAGATGACTCGAAGCTTAATATTTACAAGCTTAAAAAATTAAGTACGGTGCGATTAAATAATGCGCTTCGTGTCTGGATCCAGCAGCATAATATGCGTGTTCCGAGTAAAAAGTTACTTGAACAAATTGTGGAAGATATTATTACGCCTAAGGATATGGAAACCTCGCCCGTACAATGCTGGGAAGATGGTGAAATTAGGCGATATAGAGATGAGCTATTTCTTCTACAGCCATTATCGAAACATGATCCTAAACAAGAAATTACTTGGACTTTAAACCAACCCTTGTATATTAAAAGTTTAGATCAAACATTGGATGTGAAGGAGTTGAAACAACATGGAGTGATGCTTCCAGATTCTGCTCAACAGTTGGTAGTAAAATTTAGAAGTGGCGGCGAACAGCTAAAGCCGATTGGAAAAAATCATCATAGGTCTCTGAAAAATTTATTCCAAGAATCAGATATCCCACCTTGGAAAAGAGATCGAATTCCCTTGCTCTATCTCGATAATCGATTGATATCAGTATATGGCTACTGGAATGCTGCGATTGAGCGTGAAACGTGATGAATACCGTGAAACCACACATAGAATATAGTTCATGTAATTTATAGATTGTGGCTATTCTCTAGCTTTGATACGCTTCAACCCCGTCTTCAATCGATTCTCAACACATAGAATCACTTCTTTTGATTATTAAAATGTCAGAATTAGTGAGAGTTAAATGACACGATATATCTTCATTACTGGTGGCGTAGTTTCCTCGCTTGGTAAAGGTATCGCTTCCGCATCGCTAGGCGCTATTCTTGAGGCGCGCAGCCTAAAAGTCAGTTTGATGAAACTGGATCCCTATATCAATGTTGATCCAGGGACCATGAGTCCCTTTCAGCATGGCGAAGTATATGTCACGGCGGATGGTGCTGAGACGGATTTAGATTTAGGACACTATGAACGGTTTGTAACCTTCCGTTCCAGCAAACAAAATAATTTTACTACCGGTCAAATATACGACAATGTCATTCGCAAAGAGCGTAGAGGGGATTACTTAGGAGGCACAGTACAAGTAATTCCACATATTACAGATGAAATTAAGAAATGTGTGGAACTTGGTGCGCGAGGCGCAGATGTCGCACTGGTGGAGATCGGCGGCACAGTCGGTGATATCGAATCACTGCCTTTCTTAGAGGCTATACGACAACTTGGTGTTGAATTGGGCCGTAAGCATGCAATTTATATTCATCTAACGTTAGTGCCATTTATAAATGCGTCTGGTGAAATGAAAACGAAACCGACTCAGCACTCGGTTAAAGAATTACGTTCCATCGGGATTCAGCCCGATATTTTATTGTGTCGTTCGGATCGACCGTTACCGGATAGCCAGCGCAAAAAAATTGCACTGTTTACCAATGTAGAAGAGCGTGCAGTCATCTCCGCGGTTGATGTTAGTACGATTTACAAACTTCCACTCTGGTTGCACTCGCAAGGCCTGGATACGATTGTTGTTGAAAAGTTTAAGTTAAATTTACCGGTTGCTGATCTTAAAGATTGGAAAGATGTTGTGCATGCGATTGAATTTCCTGAAGTGGAAGTCACCGTAGGTATGGTGGGTAAATATGTAGATTTAACGGAGTCCTATAAATCTCTGAATGAAGCGCTAACTCATGCCGGCATACATACACAAACCAAAGTTAATATTCGTTACATAGATTCAGAAAGTATTGAATCCAATGGCGTAGGTATTTTGGAAGATTTAGACGCAATTCTTGTTCCGGGTGGATTTGGTGATCGGGGAATTGAAGGGAAAATTGCCGCCTCGTGTTTTGCGCGTGAACAAAACATTCCTTATTTAGGCATTTGTTTAGGCATGCAAGTTGCGGTGATTGATTATGCGCGACATGTGGCTGGACTAAATGACGCACACAGTACTGAATTTATGCAAAATACGAAAAATCCCGTGATAGCATTAATCACCGAATGGCAAGATCGTGAAGGTACTATCGAGAAACGTTCTCAACATTCAAATTTGGGTGGCACTATGCGTTTGGGTGAGCAAGAATGTAAATTACAATCGGGTTCGTTGGTGCATCAAATGTATGGCAAAGATTTAATTACGGAGCGCCATCGTCACCGTTATGAATTTAATAATACCTTTATGGCTACATTGCAAAATGCAGGTTTGTCTTTTACCGGTACGTCTACAGATGATGCACTGATGGAAGTGATTGAGATTGCAGATCATCCATGGTTTGTAGGATGTCAGTTTCACCCAGAATTTACCTCTACACCAAGATCTGGACATCCACTATTTTCTGGATTTATCCAGGCAGCTCGTAATTATCGTGATCTACAAAGTAATTCCGCATCCGATAATGAATCTACTGCATCACCAACTTCTCCAAACTTAATTTCTCAGGCGAAAAAACCGACTGAGGGAATTAAACGCTAATCCTATGAAACTTTGTGATTTCGAAGCAGGGCTGGATCAGCCCTTTTTTCTAATTGCCGGGCCTTGTGTAATTGAGAGTCTAACTTTAGCAGAAGACTCGGCAGGGCGATTAAAAGACATTTCAAATGAATTAAATATTCCATTTATTTATAAATCTTCTTTTGATAAAGCGAATCGGTCCTCCGTTTCCAGTTTCCGTGGCTTAGGGGTAGAACAAGGTTTGAAGATTCTGTCTCAAGTGAAACAAGACTTGAGCATCTCGGTCTTAACAGATGTGCATGAAGATACAGCGTTAAATGAAGTAGCTTCTGTGGTGGATGTACTACAGACGCCTGCGTTTCTATGTCGGCAAACTAATTTTATACAACGTGTGGCTGAGTGTGGATTGCCTGTGAATATTAAAAAAGGCCAATTTTTATCTCCCTCGGAAATGAAATTTGTAGTGGATAAAGCAAAAGCCCAAGGCAACGAAAATATTCTTGTTTGTGAACGAGGCGCATCTTTTGGGTATAACAATTTAGTGTCAGATATGCGCTCAATTGCCATCATGCGAGAAACCGGTTGCCCGGTAGTGTTTGATGCCACACATTCCGTACAATTACCGGGGGGTAATCAGGGCAGCTCTGGTGGGCAACGAGAATTCGTTCCCGTATTGGCACGAGCTGCTGTAGCCAGTGGTATTTCCGGTCTGTTCATAGAAACCCATCCTGATCCTGAGCTGGCCAAAAGCGATGGACCAAACTCTTGGCCGCTACATAAAATTAAGTCATTGTTATACGGTTTAAAAGAGATTGACGAAACCGTGAAAAGAAATGGTTTTATGGAAATTTAATAGATAAATAAGGAAATATAAAATGTCGAATATTAAATCTATTCATGCGCGTGAAGTTATCGATTCACGTGGTAATCCCACAGTTGAAGCAGACGTCACTTTGGACAGTGGTGCAGTGGGAAGGGCAGCAGTACCCTCTGGCGCTTCTACTGGAACCTTGGAGGCCGTTGAATTAAGAGATGGAGATAAAAGTCGCTACTTAGGAAAAGGCGTGCAACAAGCAGTAAACAACGTGAATACTGAAATTGCTCAATCGCTAACTGGAATGGATTGTTTTCAGCAAGCGGCTATCGATCAAGCCATGCTTGCATTAGATGGTACTAATAACAAAGGTCGGCTGGGGGCAAATGCATTGTTATCAGTTTCTATGGCAGTTGCCAAAGCAGCGGCAAAAGAAAAACAACTTCCTCTCTACGAATATTTGCATCAAGGCAATGAATATCTCATGCCTGTACCGATGATGAATATCATTAATGGGGGTGAGCATGCTGATAACAGTGTAGACATGCAGGAATTTATGATCGTGCCTACAGGAGCTTCATCGATAAGTGAAGCGATTCGCTATGGAGCAGAAGTTTTTCATGCTTTGAAGAGTGTTTTGAATAACAAAGGGCTAAATACCGCTGTTGGTGATGAAGGTGGATTTGCGCCCGATTTAAAATCAAATCAAGAAGCGGTAGAAACAATTCTTGAAGCAATTAATACTGCTGGGTTTACAGTGGGTGAAGATATTCATCTGGGGTTAGATGTAGCCAGTACCGAATTCTACGAAAATGGAAAATATCATCTAGCCTCAGAAAACAAATCCTTTGATTCATCGCAGTTTGTCGACTATATCGTTAACTGGGTAAATCAGTACCCAATTATTACCATTGAAGATGGTGTTGCGGAAGATGATTGGGAAGGTTGGAAGATGCTTACTGATCAAATAGGAGACCGTGTACAATTGGTTGGAGATGATCTATTTGTAACAAACACAGAAATATTACAAAAAGGAATAGATCAAGGAGTCGCAAACTCAATTCTTATAAAAGTCAATCAAATTGGTACTTTGACTGAAACGTTAGCAGCTATCAGTATGGCGCATAATTCTAATTATACGGCTGTTGTTTCTCATCGATCGGGTGAAACAGAAGATGTCACAATTGCTGATTTAGCCGTTGCAACAGGCGCAGGCCAAATTAAAACAGGTTCACTGTCCCGTTCGGATCGTATTGCAAAATACAATCAGTTGATTCGAATTGAAGAAGAATTAAGTACGAAGAGTTCCTATCCAGGAATGCAGGCCTATAATATTTCATAAGTTTTTGCAATCATTTTGAAAACCACAATTATATTTTTATGTATTTTATTCGTTTTGTTGCAAGTCAAACTATGGTTTGGTGAGGCAAGTGTTAAAGACGTTATTGAACTTCGGGAAACTGTGGAGCAACAACGGGAAGAAAATAATAAAATTGCTCAGAGGAATTCTGTTTTGGCTGCCGAAGTGGAAGATTTAAAGACGGGGCTAGAAGCAGTAGAAGAACGCGCTAGAAGTGAACTCGGGATGATAAAAAAGGATGAAACATTTATTCACATTGTAGAGGGTGAATAAATCCAACTACGTGAGTGAAAATCCGAAATATTGGGTAGTAATCCCGGCGGCAGGAATCAGTCAACGCATGGGGCATGAGATTCCTAAACAATATCAAAAGTTAGGTGACTCCACAGTTATTGAAGTTACCTTATCGAAGTTTCTACAGCATCCAAAAATTACAGAAATAATCGTAGTACTGCATGCGGAAGATAAGCACTGGTCTACTCTTGACAACTTAGAATTAAAAAATATAAAAACGATATTGGGTGGTGCAACACGTGCTGAATCAGTATTCAATGCGGTGCAAGAGCTATCAAACGTAGCCTCAGAAAATGATTTTGTATTGGTGCATGATGCGGCCAGACCATGTTTGTCCAAAGATGATTTAAATGCATTAATAAATGCATTACAACATGATGATGTTGGGGGAATTCTTGCTGCACCAGTAAGTGACACTATTAAAGAAGTAACACCCGATAGTTTAAAGATCAAGCAAACAATTGATAGGTCTGTGTTGGTTAAAGCACTTACGCCTCAAATGTTTCGCTTTGGAATATTACAAAAAGCATTACAGCATTGTAGTAAGCAAAAAATTCATGCTACAGATGAAGCATCTGCCATAGAAATAATGGGATTGAATGTAAAGATCGTTATGGGTTCTAGCGGTAATATTAAAATAACGAACATGAATGACTTAACAATTGCTCAGGCGATTTTGAGTTTAGTAAACGAATAGTGATTGAAATGAAGATTGGATTTGGCTATGACTCACATACCTTCACTGATGGGGATTGCATCACTATCGGTGGCGAAAAAATTCCTTTTGAGCATGGGATACAAGCGCATTCCGATGGCGATGTGCTGTTGCATGCACTATGTGATGCATTACTAGGCGCTGCTGGCCTTGGTGATATTGGTAAACATTTTCCAGATAGTAATCCAGAATATAGAAATTATGATAGCAGTGAATTTGTTAAGCAGGTGTTAGAAGACTTAGAAAAAAATGGGTTTCGGGTAGGCAATGTGGATTGTACAGTGGTAGCTGAGAGACCTAAGCTCGCAAATCATAGGTCGGTTATTGAAAATAATCTTGGTCAGCTTTTAAAAGTTTCAATAGAGAATGTCAATGTAAAAGCAACTACAAATGAAGGTATGGGTTTTATTGGCCGAGGTGAAGGAATAGCTGCTTTTGTGGTTGTTCTTTTATTAAAAGTTTAACGACTCTATATTATATGCCAAAGAGTGTTGATATTTTTAGCGCAGACGGATTGTTGTCGCAGCGCTTACAGCAATTTCGGTATCGTGTACAACAACAACAAATGAGTGAAGCAATTGAATCTTCACTAGCAAATTATAGTCAACTTATTGTTGAAGCCGGAACTGGTGTGGGTAAAACATTTTCCTATTTAATTCCGGCATTGTTATCAAAAAAGAAGATCATTATTTCTACTGGTACCAAGCATCTACAGGATCAGCTTTATTTTAAAGATCTTCCTACAATTTTAGATATTCTTAAGATTCCTGTGACAACATCATTGCTGAAAGGGCGTGCTAATTATCTTTGTTTGTATCGTCTTGAACACCATGCGCCGAAAATGGTTTTGCATCATAAACGTATTGCAAGAAAGCTCCAGATAATTCAGGAATGGTCTAATTTCACAAAATCGGGTGAAATTGCTGAGATTTCGGAAATAAATGAAGATGATGCGGTATGGCCTAATGTCACATCTACTGTTGAAAATTGTTTAGGTGCAGAGTGCCCTAGTTATGATAAATGCCATGTGATTAAAGCGCGACAAAAAGCTCAGCAGGCTGATGTGGTTGTTATTAACCATCATTTATTTTTTGCAGATCTTGCTCTAAAAGAAACAGGGTTTGGTGAGCTATTGCCGGATGCTAATGCATTTATTTTTGATGAAGCACATCAACTACCAGAACTAGCGAGTGCATTCTTATCTATTACAGTTACAAGTCGACAAATAAATGATTTGATTGAAGACGTGATAGCGGCACAGGTAGATGAAGCGCCCGAAGCGAGCCCTATTCGAAAATATGCAGATTTATTGAGACAAGCCATTTTAGATTTTCAACTTGCATTGGTATCGAAAGTGGGCCGCAAACCTTGGCATGAAGTAATGGCTGTGGCCAAAATTGAGGATGCATATAATCAATGTTGTGCCTCACTGAATTTGTTAAGCAAAGAATTAGTTGAGATTAGTGACTATGGAAAAGCGTTGGAAAAATGTGTTGAACGCTGTGAACGCATTGAGTCAGATTTAAATAAATTTTCGAATAGTGATGACGAGCTTATCAATTGGATAGAAATCTTTGAGCGTGGCTTTAAATTACATAGCACTCCTCTGGAAATTGCAGACTCCTTTCAAGCCTTTGTTGAACGTTATCAGTGCGCGTGGATTTTTACGTCAGCCACGCTAACGGTGAACGGAAATTTTGACCATTTTCAGCAGCAGCTAGGTTTGCACCAAGCTCAAACAGTAATGTTAGATAGTCCTTATGATTATACAAATAACACACGTCTTTTTTTGCCGACAGTTGATATTGAACCATCGCATAGCGAGTATACCCAAACAGTATTAAATGCTGTAATTCCTTTGCTGGAAATTAATCATGGCCGTACATTTATATTGTTTACAAGTCATCGTGCATTACAGTTGGCTACTGAAATACTACAAGAATACGATGAATTTGAATTGTTAGTACAGGGCACAGCACCCAGACGTGAGTTACTTAATCAATTTTCAATAACAGAAAATGCTGTTTTATTGGGTACCAACAGTTTTTGGGAGGGCGTGGATATACGTGGTAAAGCTTTAAGTTGTGTAGTGATTGATAAATTGCCGTTTGCAGCACCTGATGATCCCGTATTAGTTGGACGATTACACGCTTTAAAACAAAATGGTGAAAATCCATTTATGTCATACCAAGTTCCGCAAGCGGTGATTGCGTTGAAACAAGGTGTAGGAAGGTTAATACGCGATGAAGAGGATTACGGAGTAGTTGCAATTTGTGATCCAAGACTAGTTACTAAACCTTATGGAAAGTTTTTTTTGAGCAGTTTGCCGAGCATGCCGATTACAAACAGCCTAGATGACGTAATGAAATTTATTGAGCAGTGTGAGACCTCTGATGAAGTTACTTGCCATTGAAACCGCAACAGAAAATTGTTCAGCAGCAATTTTGGTAGATGAAGAAATTTTCGAAATCAATAAAGTTGCCCCTCGAAAACATAATCAGTTGATATTATCTATGTGTGAGAAAGTACTTGCGGAGTCAGAAATACAATTATCTCAACTTGATGCCATCGCATTTGGAAGAGGGCCGGGTGCATTTACAGGCGTTAGGCTTGCAGCAAGTGTTACTCAAGGAATTGCGTTTGCACAAGATTTACCAGTTGTGCCTGTATCAACACTTGCAGCGCTTGCACAGGAAGTGAAGGGGTACAATACCGTATTCGCTTGTATCGATGCACGCATGCAAGAGGTTTATGTAGGAGCATTTCAAATCGTGAATGGATTTATGCAGCCTTTAACAGATGAACAGGTACTAAAACCGGAGCATGTTGAGTTTGAAAAATTCGATAATTACTTTGGGGTGGGCAGTGGCTGGAAAACATATGCTGATGTATTGCTTGAGAAATCAAACGAGAAAATTAAATATGATCCTCATGCGCTGCCACAAGCAAAATACATTGCAGTTTTGGGTAATCAGTATTATTCAGAAGGGAATTCTGTTTCTGCTATAGATGCTTTACCTGTTTATCTTCGCAACAATGTGGCCAAGAAACCTAAATCAAAATCATTTGTATGATCTAAAATTTACATAATTTTATGGCAACTTCAATTTTTCATTTAGCCTTTCCAGTGTATGACCTTGCGAATACTGAAAATTTTTATGTCAATGTGCTTGGTTGTTCAGTAGGTCGCAAAGATGCCCGGTGGATTGATTTTAATTTTTATGGCCATCAAATAAGCGCACATTTGTATGATCATGATGACATGTTTACCCCTTCTAATCCTGTAGATGAGCATGATGTACCCGTGAGACATTTTGGAATTATTCTCAATTGGGGTGAATGGGAACATTTGGCCGAGCGCTTAAAACGGGAGCAAGTACAATTTCATATAGAACCATGTATCCGTTTTAAAGGCCAGATTGGAGAGCAAGCCACTATGTTTATACAAGATCCCAGTAATAATTACTTGGAATTTAAAGCATTTAAAGATATGAAACAGATTTTTGCTGTTGAGAAACAGGACATTTGAAAATGAAAATGATTATTACAGCTTTAATTTTAGTATTCCCGTTTATTGCATATGCCAGTGATGCAAAAATCATCAAGGCCAGTGCAGAACTCACCTCTGCACAAAAGTTCAATATTTCCGTGACCCTGAAACATGGAGATACAGGATGGGAACATTATGCAAATGCATGGCGTGTATATTCTCCTGATGGAGAGCTATTAGGAGAGCGAGTTCTTCATCATCCACATGTTGATGAGCAACCGTTTACACGTAGTTTATTAGGACTAAGAGTTCCTTCAGGGTTAACTGAAATAATCATTATTGCGGTTTGTTCTAAGACCGGCGAAAGCAAACAAAAGTATTCACTGAAACTCCGTTAATTGGATTTGCTACACTAGGTAGATGATAAGAATCTACGCTGAGCCAAATCCTGTCTTCATACACCAATTAAAAGATCTTTTAGAAGAAAAAGGTATTTCTTCAATTATAAAAAATGAATATTTATCTGGTGGGGTTGGAGAGCTGCCGCCTACTGAGGTGTGGCCAGAGTTATGGGTGGTAGATAAAAATGATAAAGAACCTGCAAAAAAACTGGTGAATGAATTTATACAATCAGTTCAAACAGATGCAGATTCTCGTGTTTGTAATAGTTGCAATGAAGTGATTGAAGGACAATTCAATATTTGCTGGAATTGTGGAGCTACTTTAGATCAATAGGTTAATATTCTTTAACCTTTCAAAATTTAGGGACAAAAGATTTATTGTGAAAGTTGTTTTAATATAGTTACTTACTATGTGAAAATTATAATATCTGAGAGGGGAAGCAGGTTCATGTTAAAGTTAAGAAAGATAATAGCTTTACTAATATTTTTGTTACTATTCTTAAGTCCAATAAATGTGATAGCAGCATTAGTTCAAATTGATGTCTCTGGGGCATTAATTGAAACTACAATTTCGGATGATGGAACTTCAATTGATATTCCTTTTAATATTCCTGGTAACAGCTATTCTGCAAGTTTTTCATATATAGCAGACGCATCTATGGCAGATTTTATAGATGATAGTGAAGGCCCAAATGATATTGGATACATATTTAATAATTCATTAATCCCAGCAACTGCAAATGTAGGCGGAATAAATTATAGCCACAATAATATATCGATTGGAGTTGGAGACAACCTTAATTCAAGTACTATTGATTTTGATAGCCTCACATTTGGGCTGCTAAATCTTGTTGGTACTTTTGATGTTTTATCTATCGTTGCAAGTGCTTCACAAGTAACGGTCAATAATGGTGAGGTTGAGCTTGGGGATGTTATATTCACTTTGCTATTCTTTGGGGACTCCAGTTCTTATGATTCTGCTGAAATTTTACCATCCACGCCGCCAGCAAATAGTGAAATTCTGTTTGTACTTGCAGATTTAGATAACCTTAGATTAGCTGCAGGCGACATACAATCAATTTCAGTTATACCAGTCCCTGCAGCAGTGTGGATGATGGCGACAGGTCTTTTGGGTTTGTTTGGGTTTAAGAGAAGACTAGATACTCACTAAGCATTACAACTGTTGAATTTTGCGTAGTTGTTCATTCAATTGCTGAATTTTAAGTTGTAGTTCTTTTGCTCTTTCTTTTTCGGCAGCTACGATATTTTGTGGCGCTTTGTCTGCAAAGTTTGGGTTGTTTAGTTTAGCCTTGCTTTTTTCTAAATTAATTTCTAGTTTCTTAATTTCTTTATGTAACCGTTCTATTTCGGCCTCTTTATCGATTAGACCGGCCAGAGGGATGAGAATTTTCATCTCACCCACTAGCGCAATTGCAGAGTCAGGTGCATCACCATTTTGAATCCAGTCAATTTTTTCTATTTTTGCCAGAGAGTAGATATAGTGTTTGCATTCTTCAAAATATTGTTTATCTGTTTCGCTCCAATTCTGAATGAGCACGGATAGTTGTTTTCCAGGTGCTATATCCATTTCGGAACGAATTTTTCGTATTCCATTGATAAATTCTTTACACCACTCCAACTGCTCCATACTTTCGATATCGACATAGTCATTATTGCTGAGCGGGAAGGATTGTAATGAGATACTGTCGCCAGACCTTTGTAGTTGCTTGGCAATGGGATGCCATATTTCCTCTGTAATAAATGGAATGAAAGGATGAAGAAGCCGTAGCAGCGTCTCTAAAACTTCTAATAATGTGCGCCGACTGTTTTGTTTAACTTCTTCGGGAATATCATCTCTAAACTGTATTGGTTTGCAAAGTTCTACATACCAATCACAAAATTCGTGCCAGGAAAATTCATACAAGGCTTGGGCCGCCAAATCAAAGCGATAATTTTGTAAATGTTTATGTACAAGATCGATGTGTGCTTGCTGTTGACTTAATACCCATCGATCAGCCAGTGTTAAGTTTTCTTTATCAATTTCTTTTGCAGTCTCTTTTTTTTCTGTGTTCATTAAAACAAAGCGAGTTGCATTCCATAATTTGTTACAAAAATTTCGATAGCCTTCAATGCGGTTCAAATCAAAATTAATGTCACGCCCCGTGGATGCCTGTGATGCAAAGGAAAAGCGCAGTGCATCAGTACCATAGGCTTTAATACCTTCCGGATATTGTTTGCGGGTCGCTTTTTCAATTGTAGGGGCCATTTCTGGTTGCATGAGCCCCGAGATTCTTTTGGCAACTAAATCTTCTAACGATATCCCATCAATGATATCGATGGGGTCGAGCACATTGCCTTTCGATTTAGACATTTTTTGTCCATCGGCATCGCGAACTAAGCCATGGATGTACACATGATGAAAAGGCACGTCTTGCATGAACTTCAATCCCATCATAATCATACGTGCGACCCAGAAAAATATAATGTCAAAGCCTGTAATTAAAACTGAGGTAGGATAAAACGTTTTTAAAGCATCGGTTTGTTCTGGCCAACCGAGAGTTGAAAACGGCCAAAGAGCAGAAGAGAACCAGGTATCTAAAACATCTTCGTCCTGATTTAAAGTGACTGATTCGTCAATTCCATATTTTTTGCGTGCTGAATTTTCATCTTCCGCGACATAGGTGTTTCCATCATTGTCATACCAGGCTGGTATTCTGTGCCCCCACCACAGTTGTCGGCTTATACACCAGTCCTGAATATTTCGCATCCATTCAAAGTAGGTTTTACTCCAATTATCGGGAACAAATTGAATATTTCCATTTTCAACAGCTTTTATTGCGGGGCCTGCAAGCGGTTGGATTTTTACATACCACTGATTGGTTAAATACGGTTCGACAATTACACCGGAGCGATCACCGCGCGGCACCATGTGTTTATGGTCTTCTATTTTTTCCATTAAATTAAGGGCTTCAAGATCTGTTACTATTTTTTTTCTGGCTACGAATCGATCTAAGTCTTGATATGCCTTAGGTGCATTTGAATTTATTTTTGCATCGATGGAAAAAATATTGATTTGTTCTAAATCATGACGTTGGCCGACTTCATAATCGTTAAAGTCGTGTGCAGGTGTAATTTTTACACAACCTGATCCAAATTTTGGGTCCACGTACTCATCGGCGATAATTGGAATTTCGCGATTTGTTAGAGGAAGTACAACCTTTTTGCCAATTAAATTTTGATAGCGCTTATCTTTTGGATGTACGGCTACCGCAGCATCACCTAACATGGTTTCTGGTCGAGTTGTAGCAACCGTGACGTGTCCTTCGCCGTTTACAAATGGATAACGCATGTGCCACATATGGCCATTTTCTTCTTCGGAGATAACTTCTAAATCGGAAACTGCGGTATGTAGTTTTGGGTCCCAATTTACTAAGCGTTTTCCACGGTAAATTAAGCCTTCATCATATAAACGAACAAAGACTTGTTTTACCGCTTCCGATAAACCCTCATCCATCGTAAATCGTTCACGCGACCAATCGAGAGATGAACCAATTCTTTCTAATTGGCTATAGATGGTATTACCGGAGTGTTCTTTCCATTCCCAAACTTTTTCAACAAATTTTTCGCGTCCTAAATCATGGCGTGTTTTTCCTTCAGAGTTTAAATTTCTTTCAACGACCATTTGTGTTGCAATGCCAGCATGGTCTGTACCAGGTTGCCACAGTGTATTGTCTCCACACATTCGGTGGTAACGAATTAAACAATCCATTAATGTGTTATTAAATGCATGCCCCATGTGCAAGGTGCCGGTGACGTTTGGGGGTGGGATCATTATGCTATAGGCACTTTTACTTTCACCTGAGGGTGAAAAGTAATTATTAGACTTCCAGAATTGATACCATTTTTGCTCGATATCCTGCGGACTGTATGTCTTTTCCATGACGCTTAAATGCTGGAATTATGAAAAGAATGTTTAGTAGTTAATGATCAATAACAATACAATCTACGCGATAGTACACGCAAAAATTATTGAATGAGTATGTTGGATGCCGCTCAGGCAATCAAGACGTGCCTAGTTTTATTTTCTTCCAGGAAGTCTTGCTCTAACTTCTTGAAGCACTTGATGGACAATTTCCTCGCTAGCATCACTGAAATGTTTAACTAAAATTTTATTCACGATACCGGCTAATTGAATTTCAAATTCAGACTTATCGGTTCGACGATTGCGTGGTACATCTGCATCTTGAGCTTTTTGTTCGCCCATACCCTTAGAAGTTCCTGTGCCGGATTTTGGTTGTGGAATTTTAGTGACGTTAGCATTTTGAGCATGTACCGCATTTGCTGAGGCTCGCTTGCTCGCAACTAAATTCTCTAAAGTAGGGGCTTTTTTGGCGTTGTTTCCATCCATAGAAATGTAACCAGAAATGTGTGTCTAGTACTCAGATTACTTCATGATGTTGGGGTTCTAAGCCTTGCTCACGATAAAAGCGATAACGTTCACGACCAGCGTTCACATATTCTGGTTGATTTTCAATTACTTCTGCAATTCTTTGAAATTGTTCAAATTTTTCTGTTTGGCGTTGGCTTAAATTTATTAACATTTCAGCACTATCAGGACCCATATCCGCACCGATGGTAACCGGGCAATCGATCTCAAGGTCATCTCGAAATTGTTCATGAGGGATAAAGCTGCGGTCTCTAAACGTCCATAGCATGGCATCCAATTGATCGATATCCATCGAATGTTGAGTTTGAATATGAATACGCATTCCAGCCTGAAATGCTTTTTCCGCAAGGCGACATGCTGTGCGTACTGCAGCCTGCGGCGATGGGTCTCTCGCAATATAAAAATCTACACGAGGCATCATGATTTTATGAATTAAAACTCATAGGCTTGATGAAGTAGATATTCTGTGAGCAGTGGAACCGGCCGGCCGGTAGCTCCTTTTGCTTTGCCTGCACTATTCCAGGCTACGCCCGCAATATCTAAGTGCGCCCAGCGATATTTTTTAGTGAATCTAGATAAAAAACAGGCAGCTGTAATGGTGCCTGCCCAACGTCCGCCAATATTAGCGATATCGGCAAAGTTGCTATCCAGCAATGATTGATATTCATCCCACAAAGGTAACTGCCAGGTGCGATCGCCAGTTAAAGTTCCAGCCTGGATTAAATCATGCGCAAGTTCATCGTTATTGCTCATTAATCCAGAAGGTATGTGGCCCAAGGCGACTACACAGGCGCCGGTTAACGTTGCAATGTCAATGACTACTTCAGGCTTATATTTCTCTATGTAAGACAAGGCATCACATAAAACCAGTCGTCCTTCCGCATCCGTATTTAAAATCTCAACAGTTTGTCCCGACATGGTAGTTACCACGTCACCAGGTTTAGTGGCTTTTCCGCCAGGCATGTTTTCAGCACAGGCTAGGACACCAACTACATTTAGAGGAAGATCTAATTCGCAACAGGTTTTTAATGTACCCAAGACACTGGCAGCGCCACACATATCAAATTTCATTTCATCCATTGCAGCGCTCGGTTTTATGGAAATACCTCCAGTATCAAAAGTAATCCCTTTCCCAACTAACACTACAGGTCTGGAGCTTGATTCACCACCTTGATACTCAAGACAGATAAGTTTGGCAGGTTCTATGCTGCCATTTGAAACGGAAAGCAATGCACCCATGCCCATTTTTTCCATTTCTGCTTCTTCAATAATTTTTACCTGAAGTTTTCGATTACCTTTTTTTAGGCTCAGTGCTTGTTCTGCAAGGTAACTCGGGGTGCATATATTTCCAGGTAAGTTTCCTAGGTCTTTCGCCAACGACATCCCATTTGCGATTGCCTTGCCAAATTCAGCACCATCTCGAATGTCGTCTAACTCATCTCGTTGATGTGCTAGAAGTTTTACTTTTCTTAAGCGCGATTTCTGCTTGGCGGCTTTTGGTTTTGTTTCGTTATACCGGTAGTTTGAAGCTGTGAAACACAGCATGCTGATTTGTGCTTTATTTAAAACATCTGCATCTTTAACAGGCAGCTCTGTTAAGCAGTTTATTACACTGCTTGCTTGATAATTTTGCGCTTCTTTTGCCGCTGCACTGATTGCTCGCTCAAAGGCATTAATCGTAAATTTGTCTTCGTCTCCACAGCCTACTACCACGATGCAAGCATGCTTACTGCGTTCGCTGTTATGCAATGTGATGACTTTGCCTAGACTCCCGTCCATGGTGCCGCGTTGGCAAAGGTTAGAAATGTTGCCGCGATAAAGCTTGTCTATTTTTTTGGCAGATTCACTCAAACGCCTCGGTTTAAACACCCCAACTACAACACAATCTGCTGTTTCTTTATCTGCGCTAGCCGTTTTTACGATGTAATCCATTGCGATCCTTTAATTTGTTGTCTGTGTTTGCTTCATTATTGCTAAAATTATCCAATTTGTAACTACTGGATCATCGAGTTCCATTTTCCTACACGTGATAACAACCTTAAATCGCTACTTTTCAAGAGAGCTTGCCCTTACTTTTGCTGCTGTAAGTGCAGTGCTATTACTTGTCATCATTAGTAAATCATTTATTAGCTTGTTAGGAAAAGTAATGGATGGGAAATTAACAGCGGATGTTGTGTTGTCATTATTGGGGTTGGGAATTTTAAATTCGGCAATTTTATTAATTCCTTTTGCATTGTTGATCACAATAATGTTAACGCTAGGGAGACTTTATCGGGATAGTGAGATCTATGCCATTAAGGCCTCAGGAATTGGCCAGGCAGGTCTATTGAAATATGCCAGTTTAATGGTAATTCCTTTAATAATCGCTTTGTTTTTTCTATCCATCTATTCAGCACCTTGGGCTACAAAGCGAGTGGAACAGCTAAAGCTACAAGCAAGAAGTTTAATCAGTATCCATGCATTAACTCCAGGTCAGTTTATAGAATCTAGGCAGGGGAATTGGGTGGTATTTGTTGAATCAGAAGATAAAGAAAATGATGTAGTCAATAATGTTTTTATTTATGAGCGCAACGCTGGGACCATAGCCATTGAAACTGCAAAAGTTGCCAAACAAGATACGGCAACAGAATTGGGTGGAGAGGCGTTAATTTTAAATAATGGCCAAAGATATGAGGGTATCCCTGGAGAAGGGGGCTTTACTGTTTTATCTTTCAAGCAACATGCTGTGCGACTGCCTGACTTTAATTTAAATATGAATGAAGACGATCCTGAATTTAAAACTACAGCGCAGTTAATGGATTCTCCTAGTTCAAAGAACCAGGCAGAATTACAATGGAGGTTATCTGTTCCCTTAGGCGCACTTTTGCTTGCCGGTTTAGCATTTCCACTTAGTGTATCTAGTCCAAGACAAGGACGTTTTGCGAAGTTGGGCTTAGCGATTGTTATTTATTTAATTTATTCCAACGTTTTAATTTTGTTTCAAACGTGGATTGCGAATGAAAAGTTTCCAGTATTCCCAGGGTTATATCTGGTGCATTTTGTTCTTTTCACAGTTATTTTGTTTTTATTTTATAAACAACGATTAAAAACTTAATGAATAACTTAATTAAATATTTTGACCGCTATCTGGGGCGTACCGTCTTTTTTGGAACATTGATTGCATTGGCAATATTGTTTTCTATTGATTCAATAATAGATTTAATCAACGATTTAGAAGCTATCGGTAAACGTGGATTTACATTTAACCACGCGTTATTAAAACTAGTATTGGCAATGCCGCAGCGGAGCTATGAGTTTATGCCTTATGCATTGTTATTAGGCACGTTAATCGGCTTGGGCCAACTCGCAGCAAGAAGCGAGCTCGTGTCAATGCGGGCATTAGGTTTTAGCAAGTTACGCATATTAGGGTCAGTGCTAAAAATTGGAATAGTTCTTTTATTATTAAGTATGTGGGTGGGAGAAGCGGTAGCGCCTACCACGGAAGGCTATGTACGAAGTTTGAATAAAACGAGTGATATGAAAAAAATATCAATTCGTTCTAAGCATGGTTTATGGGTTCGGGATGGAAATCGTTATATCAACGTGCAACAAGTATTTCCAGAGTATCGTATGGCTAATGTATGGGTGTATGAGCTCAATAAAGATTATCAGCTTGAACGCGCTAGTTTTGCTAAACGTGCATACTATGAGGAGGGGGTTTGGCATTTGCAAGAAGTACAACACAGTCTAATCTCAAGTAATGGTGTGGAAACTACTGCTTCGGATAAAGAGCAATGGGAAAGATTAGTGTCACCAGAATTATTTGATGTTGTAACTGTTAAGCCGGAATATATGGGGGCAGTAAAATTAAGAAAATATATATCATATTTAAAACAAAACGATCTGGATTCAAAGCGCTATCAGCTCGCTTATTTCAATCGTTTTGCAGTTCCTTTGTCTGGTATTGCAATGTTATTAATTGCTGTCCCCTTTGTATTTCGTTCTGCGCGGATGGGAGGATTGGGACAAAGAATTACTATTGGAATTACTGTGGCTGTAATTTTTTATTTAGTCAGTCGTGTGTTGGGTAATGCAAGCGTGGTATACAATCTGCCGCCAATCTTAGGCGCTTTTTTGCCAACAATTTTGACAATATTCATCGCTACCATCGCCATCAAAAAGACGGCATAGAATTATCAATTTTTAATTATAGTCTTACCAATTGAGTCTTGGAAGCGAAGTCATACCACGTTCGATTTTTTTGATCTAACAATAGCCATAAAAACCCTATTCCCAGCAATGACCAGGAGAATAGTGCCACAACAAATCGAATTCCACAGGAATACCATGTAATAGCAGAATCATCGTTTGAAATTAGTTTTATTTTCCAGGTTTTCATTCCTAGTGTTTGGCCTCCCCGTATCCAGCTCCATGCAAAAAATATAAAACTAACGAATAGCACATAGAATTGATACAGAAAAAAATAGGTGTGCTCTGGATGCATTTTGAATGGAATAACAATCACTAAGGATGCAAAAATTAAAATAGTTATTAACAACAACAAATCATAAAAAATTGCGCCTAATCTTCTCCCAATAGAGACATTTTTTTTAAATGTATTTTTTACTTTGTCAGGCACTGTGAATTTATATTTTGAAATAATTATAAAAGTTGATTTTGTTATGTGAAATTCTTACACTACCCGTAAGGAAATAGAAGTAATTATTTAACTCATTAGAGCAAAAACTCTCAGCTGTACTTTATAAGCTATTAATGATTGTAAGAGCGGTAAATTTACTTTCGCAACACAACCTCAGTATTCTTTTGCAAAAAATTACAATTTACTTTTTTTATTTTCAATGTATAGGGATTAATTATTGTGGGTGAATCCTCTATATCACTATCTTCAGACCAGCCCGTTATTGAGGCTTTTTTAGATACTCTTTGGGTAGAGCATGGGCTGAGTGAAAATACGCTTTCTGCATATCGAAACGATCTGTTGGGATTGTCACGTTGGTTGTCAAAGTTGCCCATTAAAATTACAGAAGTACGGCGAGATCATCTGCTTGATTATTTATCTTACCGAGTACAACAAGGCAGTATGCCCAGAACCTCTGCACGATTGCTCTCAAGTATACGTCGATTTTATCGATACTTGCTGCGCCAAGGTGCCGTGCAAAAAGACCCTTCTGCACAAATTGAATTCCCAAAATTGGGCAGACCTTTACCAGAGACGCTTACAGAAGAAGAGATTGAAAGTTTATTAACTGCACCAAATGTGCAAAAAGCACAGGGAATTCGAGATCGAGCCATGTTAGAAGTACTTTATGCCTGTGGTTTGAGGGTCAGTGAACTTGTGGGACTGACGCTGGGCCAGGTAAATTTAAATCATGGTGTCATCCGTGTTACGGGAAAAGGTAATAAAGAACGTTTAATCCCTTTTGGTGAACAAGCCAGTGAATGGCTGGAACGATTTGTAAATGAGGCGCGCGCCGATTTACTCAAATCCAAACGCCAAAGTGATGCATTATTCATTACCAATCGAGGTGCGGCGATGACGCGTCAAGCCTTTTGGCACTTAATCAAAAAATATGCACAACAGGTAGGCATCACTAAACATCTTTCTCCTCATACCCTTCGTCATGCTTTTGCAACACATCTGTTAAATCATGGTGCAGATTTACGTGTAGTACAAATGTTGTTAGGACACAGTGACTTATCAACAACACAAATTTATACGCATGTAGCCCAAGCTCGATTGCAGGAATTGCATCGAAAACATCATCCCCGCGGATGAAATTATTTGAATAAATTCTGGTCTTATGTAAGACCATTTCATTACACACAGGAAATAGCAATGTATAAGCGAATCGTGAGCGTCTGCATACTAATTTGTTGTAGCTTTGTTGCTCTAGCTGATCAAAATAAAGATATTGAAGCCATTCAAGCACGCTTGGAAAAAGTAGCACCACAGGATAAGCCCGACTCTATTAAGTCCAGCGCAGTTGAAGGTATTTACGAAGTGATTTATGGATCTGAAATCTTCTATTTAACAGGGGATGGTCGTCATGTGTTTCAGGGAACACTAATCGATTTGGAAACTAATATTAATCTCACTGAAAATGCTAAATCTTCTACCCGTAAAACAGTACTAAATGAATTAAATGAAGAATCGATGATCGTTTTTTCACCCGAAAAACCACGTCATACATTAACTATATTTACTGATATAGATTGCGGGTATTGCCGCAAACTGCATGCCGAGATGGATCAAATTAATAGTTACGGTATCAAAGTTCGATACATGATGTTCCCGCGAAGTGGAGTAAATACACCTTCTTATCAAAAAGCTGTGAATGTCTGGTGTGCAAAAGATCAACTAACCGCTATGACCAAAGCTAAAGCGGGAGAAAGTGTTCCTCGTACAGCCTGTGACAACCCAGTTGAAATGCAGATGTTAAAAGGTCAGGAGCTTGGTGTAACCGGTACACCAGCTTTGTTTCTGGAAGATGGCACATTAGTTCCAGGGTATCGCCCAGCTAAAGATTTGGCGGCGATGTTAGACTCCAGCAAAACCGCAAACCCTCAATAATTAGTGTCGCACTAGCTCATCTGCAGTGTATGTGTAGAGTTGGCCGAGATGAGTGTATAAAATTGAAACTCGAATTTCTTTTTGGGGATAGAGCTTTTTAACTCCATGCATATAGTTGGCCATTTGCTCCACATACGTATGTGATTGTTCTGCTAAATTTTCAGGATCAACTTGAGAGGTAGTCTTAAAGTCGATAATCCACACACTAGATTCGTTAACAATCATTCGATCAATCATCCTATGCTGAATAATCCCGTTCGCTAAAAAGCCAATTTCGAGTTCGGTGAATACTTCTTCATCAGGCTCTGGATGAAAAATACTTTGCAAAGATTTTAAACTTATACATCGATCAAATTCTTCATAGGCACGATTGAATTCTACTTCATCTATTGTTCTTTTTAAGATTTGCTCTAATTGACAGCGTAAGCGGTTTTGGTCTTTAAATGATCTTTTGCTTCCAAGTTCAAATAACTTGTGCACGAGTGTTCCATAATTTGCTGAAACTTCTTCTTCGATCGATTGATGCGTATCTTCCTGCAAATCAATTTTCAGAGGTTGTGTTATTGATTTATCAAATTTGATTTCATCAGATGATTGTAAGCTGGGAGTAAATTCAATCTTTGGAAATTCCCCAGATTCGAATATCCAACTATTAGTGGAGGAATCAATTGTAACGTCCTGTAATGATTGTTCGATTACTGAATACCAACAGTCATTTGTATAGTTTTTTGGTCGGACTCCACTGATATATAAAAATTGAGAAGCACGAGTGATTGCAACATAGAGCAGGTTTAATTCTTCATTCCATTGTATTTGGGTCTGCTGGGAAATAAATTCTTGTGTGTTTCGGTCTAAGGTATGTTTTTGGCCAACTATGAACATCTTATCGGGATGTTCGATACTTGAGCTCCAATCCACAAATGCTTGATAGGCTTTATTTTTTGCTGGTGGAGATCCAGTGTCCACCAAAAACACAATGGGGGCTTCCAGACCTTTAGCGGAATGAATGGTAAGAATTTTAACTGTGTTATGCGTGTTTGGATGTGATCCACAGTTTTTAAACTCATTGACCTCAATTGATTCTAAAAAGTTTTCAACGCTTGAATAACGGCCTCCATTTATTTCAAGCGCATATTGCAACAGTTGTGTAAGATTATTGATCACTTGAGTCTGTTTTATTGGTTGTACACTTGCCGCATAGCGCTGCAAAAGATTTCCTTCAAAATAAATTTTGTCCAGCAAATCATGTACGGGAACGGTATTAACACTTGCGCGCCACTGCTCGAGTTGTGAATAAGCAAATGAATATTTGGAATTAGGCTCTTGTTCGCTGAGTTCAAAAAGTTTTTCATGCCAACTAGATGCTGGCTGAGTTGTTAACTGCATGAGATCATCGTCGCTAAATGAAAAACATGGTGATTTAAGCGTTTGTGCCAAAGCCATATCATTATATGGCTGAATTAAAAATGTGAGTAAGGCCAGCATATCTTGAACTTCTAACTGCTTTAAAAATTCTTCATCATTAATGCTCTGGAAAGGAATATTTTGTTGCCTCAGGGCATGCTCCAGTTGCGATAAATGTGTTCGGTTACGCGAAAGAATTAAAATATCTGAATAGTTTGCAGCTCTATTAATGCCGTTTTCATAAATTGCAGTAGAGCTTTCAATTATTTCATTAATTCGTTTAGCTACTTGCATGCCTTCTTGATAATGGCTATTAATTTCAGTATTTTCTCGCGCCTGCAACAATGGGTTTCGGAAAAGGTTTTCAGTTGAATTGGATTCTTTGGCAACGATCAGTGGATAAACTTGTACACGACCCCAGAGTTTAGATTGTATTGCAAAATGTGTGACAAAGTTTTCCAACTGTGAAGGATTGGTATCAAACACTTTATTTACAAACTTTATGATTGCAGGTGAAGAACGATAGGATTGGTCTGTTTGTTGAATAAGTGCGTTTAAGTGGTTTTTAGCCCAGTCAGCAGCAACGGTTTGAAGCGCTGGATTTGCGCGTCGAAATCTATAAATAGATTGTTTTGTGTCGCCAACAATAAAAAAACTTTTATCATCACCAGTACTGCTTGCAGCTTGTTCTTGCAATAAAGGAAAAAGCAAGTTCCATTGTGTGGGGTTCGTGTCTTGAAATTCATCCACTAATATATGTTCGATATTTTGATCAAGTTTATATTGAACCCAGCTAACGTCACCATGTTTGCTGAGTAGTTGATAGGTGTACCATTCAAGATCGTTAAAATCTAATGTGTACTGACCAAATTTCAACCTCTGATAAATGCTTAAAAGCTTTTCGCCAGCGTGATACCATGCTTTATTTAGCTCTAATAACTCAATTTTTTTAAGAGATTTTAATAATTCTTCAAATCTACTCGAAATTTTGTTATGTGCTTCTGAAAACTCATGGGCTTTTTTTTCACCTAATTTGTTAACTAATGTCTTGGTAACTTTAAGTTCTTTTGGTTTATTTTTTGTAAAGAAAATTTTTGTTATATCGTTATAATCATTTAACGTGGTGTTATCTTTTTGGAGTAACAATTTAATGTTTTCGATAGCTTTAAGATTTGTCTTGGTTAAATGTAGATTTAAGTAAGCGCAATAATTTTTGAGGTCCCTGTGTAACTTTTTTTTATTTTCCAGAAGAGTGTTGTCGAAATTAGAAATCTTTAAAAATTCCTGCAAACATTCAGTTGCATGTTGTACAGCATCAGTACTTTGTTCAGTTAAGCTCCACCAGTCTATTCTTGAATAAAGGAATGTATCTAATACCTGATTTACATTAAAAACAGTGTTGCAGTGCTTTAATAAAGTAATTAGTGCTACTTCTAGCTCATGCTCTTCAATTTTTGTTGCGAGCTCGTAGAGTTGTTGACGTGCTTCTGTTTGTAATGCGGTAGTATTTTCTAAAACATTGAAACCAGCTGGAACTCCTGCATGGAAAGCAAATCGCTTTAAAATATCCTGACAGAATGCGTGAAATGTGGTGATTTGTATATCATGTTCAGAAAATAAAACTTTTTCATACAAACTTTTTGCACATGCAATATCACGTTTCGTTGAAGATTTAGCTAGATTTTGCAAAATGGGTATGAGTTCTGCATCATTATGGCTTGCCCAATATTTTAAAGTGTTAAATAAGCGTTCGTGCATTTCGCTTGCAGCTTTGCGAGTGAATGTGATGGCTAAAATGTTTGCAGGATCAACACCCTTTAACAACAACCTTAAAATTCTTTGAACTAATAAATGAGTTTTGCCGCTACCTGCTGATGCAAATACTGCAATATTCTGCTTGGGGTCGGTGGCAAGACCAGGATTTATAGATTTGGATTTAATAGACTTAGAATGCGTCATGTGTTTAGCATACTAATGTGCAAACTATCCTACAATTTATTCAATAGTTAGAACATGTATTCCATAGAAATTTGTCCATCTCTAAAAATTTATGGCTGGAAAATATAACGCTTCAGATATCGAGGTTTTAAGTGGTTTAGATCCCGTTCGTAAAAGACCTGGGATGTACACTGATACTACGCGCCCAAATCACCTTGCGCATGAAGTCGTTGACAATAGTGTGGATGAGGCTATCTCGGGCTACGCAAGGAACATTCAGGTGACTTTGTATAAAGATGGGTCACTTGAGGTTTCGGACGATGGTCGTGGTATGCCAGTGGATAAACATCCAAAGTTAAAAATTCCTGGAGTAGAGGTAATTTTAAGTACTTTGCATGCGGGTGGAAAGTTTTCCGATAAAAATTATACCTATTCAGGAGGTTTGCACGGAGTAGGTGTATCCGTGGTAAATGCATTATCCAGTCATTTGGAAATTTGGGTACGACGCCAAGGTAAGGAATACAACATGGCCTTTAAAGGTGGGAAAAGGATTTCGCCTTTAGAAGTAGTGGGCAAGGTAGGTCAACGAAACACAGGTACCAAAATTCGTTTTTGGCCGGATGCAAAATATTTTGAGAGTGAAAAATTTTCCGTATCCAGGCTGTTACGTGTTTTACGTGCTAAAGCGATTCTGTGTCCAGGACTGAAAATTCAGTTTGAAGACCAGCTCAAAAAGAAAAAATACGAATGGGTTTATACCGATGGCTTGAAAGATTATTTATTAGAGTCTGTAAATGGAATGGAGTGTGTTCCTGAAAACACGTTTTGTGAAAGTTTTGAAGGAGAGCAAGAAACTGCCGAATGGGCATTAACCTGGATGCAGGCGGAAAATAAATCAGATATTGAAGGGCTTAAAGAAAGTTACGTAAATTTGGTGCCTACAACCCAAGGTGGAACACATGTAACGGGATTGCGTACTGGCTTAACGGAGTCACTTCGTGAATTTTGTGAGTTCAGAAAATTACTGCCTCGAGGAATTAAAATAACGCCTGAAGATGTTTGGGAAAATTTAAGCTACGTTTTATCTGTCAAGATTAAAGATCCACAATTTGCGGGACAGACTAAAGAACGCTTAGGTTCACGTGAAACAGCCGTGTTTGTTTCAGGGGTTGTAAAAGATTCATTTGGCTTTTGGTTAAATCAAAACTCTGAAGCAGGCGAACAGATTGCACAACTTGCAATCAGTAACGCTGAGTCACGATTAAAGCGCAGTAAAAAAGTTGTCCGTAAAAAAATTGCCTCAGGCCCCGCCTTGCCAGGCAAGTTAGCCGATTGCACATCTGAGGATTTATCACGTACAGAATTGTTTTTAGTAGAAGGAGATTCCGCTGGCGGTTCTGCAAAACAAGCGCGGGATCGTGAGTATCAAGCAGTTATGCCTTTGCGTGGGAAAATTTTAAATACCTGGGAAGTCGCTTCTGAACAGGTGCTAGGTTCCCAAGAAGTACATGACATATCGGTTGCGATTGGGGTGGAGCCAGGTAGCAGCAATTTAGATGGGCTGCGTTATGGAAAAATTTGTGTATTAGCGGATGCCGATTCAGATGGTTTACATATTGCAACATTATTGTGCGCATTATTTTTACAACATTTCAGAACATTAGTTGAAGCAGGTCACATATACATAGCAATGCCACCATTGTTTCGAATTGATGTTGGTAAAGAGGTGTTTTATGTATTGGATGAAGAAGAAAAGCAAGGTGTGTTAGATCAGATCAAAGCCGAAAAGAAATCTGGAAAAATTAGTATCACTCGCTTTAAAGGTTTGGGTGAAATGAATCCAATGCAATTACGTGAGTCTACAATGGCGGTGGAAACAAGAAGATTGGTTCAGATGTCTTTAATCAATGAGAAGAAAACATTCCAGCTAGTGGATATGCTGCTTGCTAAAAAACGCGCTGCAGACCGAAAAAACTGGTTGGAACAAAAAGGAAATTTAGTACAAGTTTAAAATTATGGGAGACAATTTTGAAATGGATTTTGGTAGTTCAGAAAAACTGCCGATTCAGGAATTTACAGAAAATGCATATTTGGAGTATTCCATGTATGTCATTCTCGATCGGGCCTTACCTAACATTGGTGACGGCCTGAAGCCGGTACAACGCAGAATTATCTATTCTATGTCGGAATTAGGATTGTCTGCATCATCGAAACCAAAAAAATCGGCACGCACCGTGGGTGATGTCATCGGTAAATATCACCCGCATGGTGACAGTGCTTGTTATGAAGCTATGGTGCTAATGGCGCAAGAATTTTCATACCGTTATCCATTGATCGATGGTCAAGGTAATTGGGGTTCTACCGATGACCCTAAATCCTTTGCGGCGATGCGCTACACCGAATCTCGTCTCACACAATATGCAAAAGCATTACTGCAAGAGTTGGATCAGGGTACTACTGAATGGCAGGCAAATTTTGATGGAACATTATCAGAACCTCGTTTGTTGCCTGCAAGACTACCCAATGTTTTGTTAAATGGAGGGATGGGGATAGCGGTTGGTATGTCAACTGATATTCCACCACATAATTTAAACGAAGTTGTCGATGCTTGTGTGCATCTGTTAGACCACCCAAAGGCAACCGTGCGAGAACTTTGTAAATTTATCAAAGGGCCAGATTATCCAACAGGCGCAGAAATAATTTCTGGGCGCAAGGAAATTAATGATACTTACAGCATGGGGACTGGTTCCATTCGTATGCGTGCCTGTTATCAAATAGAAGATTCTGAAATCGTTTTAACGGAACTACCGCATCAAGTTTCGGGTGCAAAGATACTAGAGCAGATCGCACAACAAATGCAGGCAAAAAAATTACCCATGGTGCAAGATTTACGAGATGAATCCGATCATGAAAATCCAACACGCATTGTTATTTCTCCGCGGAGTAATCGTGTAGATGTGGATTCCTTACTGTCACATTTGTTTGCGACAACAGACTTAGAAAAAAATTATCGTGTCAATTTAAATGTGATAGGGACCGATGGTAGACCACAGGTAAAAAATTTACGTGAGCTGTTAAAAGAATGGTTAAAGTTTAGAACAGAAACTGTAAAACGTAGACTGCAGTGGCGATTGGATAAGGTCAATGCGCGATTACATATATTGGATGGCTTGTTGATTGCTTATTTGAATATAGATGAGGTTATTAAAATTATTCGTAAAGAGGACGATCCAAAAGCCAAATTAATTAAAAAATTTAAGTTAAGCGAGGAACAAACGGAAGCAATATTAAATTTACGATTACGAAATTTGGCAAGATTAGAAGAAATAAAAATTAAAACCGAGCAGAAAGAATTGGGAGAAGAGAGAAAATCACTTGAACAAACACTAAAGTCGAGTCAACGCTTAAAAACACTCGTTAAAAAAGAACTAAGACAAGATGCAAAAGAATTTGGGGATGAGCGTAGAACAAAATTAGTGCATCGTGAAGCGGCAAGCGCAATTGATGAATCACAACTGGTTCCTTCAGAAGCAATTACTGTGGTGCTGTCACAAAAAGGTTGGATACGTGCGGCAAAGGGTGTTGATGTTGAGGCTCGTTCTCTGAACTATAAATCAGGTGATTACTATCAAGCACATGCAGCTGGTAAATCTAACCAACTTGCTTTGTTTTTAGATTCACGCGGGAAAAGTTATGCGCTGTCTACACATACCCTACCATCCGCTAGAGGCCAAGGTGAACCCCTAAGTGGACGCTTGAAGCCAGCCGATGGTGCGCAATTTGTTGGGGTGGTGATGGGCGATGAGAAGGATTTGTTTTTAATCTCCAGTAGTGCCGGTTATGGGTTTGTCTGTAGGTATGAAGATATGGTGACCCGCAATCGGGCGGGTAAAGCTTTATTATCTGTGCCTAAAGGGGCGCAAGCCCTGCCTCCTGTGAAGGTACGCGACGTTGATGAAGATTGGATCGTTGCCATTGGCTCAGAAGGGCATATGTTAGTAATTCCACTCAATGATCTTCCACAATTGCCTAAAGGTAAGGGAAATAAAATAATTAATATTTCATCTAAAAAAGTAGCCAGTGGCGAAGAGAAAATGTGTGCGATTAATTTAGTGCAAGATGGAGAAGAAATGACATTGTATTCAGAAAAGCGCACGAAAAAAATGAAAGCAGATGAAATCGATTCATATGAGGGAGAACGAGGTAATCGTGGGTTAAAACTTCCACGGGGTTTTCGTAGCATTGATACAACAGAAGTGCATAAATTAGTGGATGAGAACTAAATTAGTAGTAAATACCGCGTTTTCTTGTAAAAATTAACAATGAATTTTAATTATTAGTAGATAGTAAATTAGAAATTGAGGGATCGGTTATGGCTACACGCATTTTGCTTTTGATTGCCACCAACTTTGCCATCGTAATAATTTTAAGTGTGTCAGCGCAGGTGCTGGGCTTAGATGAATGGATGGCAGCTAATGGAATGTCGGGTCAGTTGGCTGGATTATTTGTGATGTCCATGATTATTGGTTTTGTGGGCTCATTTATTTCGTTAGCTATTTCTAAATGGGCAGCAAAGCGTTCTATGGGTGTGCAAGTGATTGCGCAGCCTCAAAATGAATCACAACAATGGTTGGTGGATACAGTGCGTCGACAAGCCGAACAGGCTGGAATTGGTATGCCGGAAGTGGGTGTATTCGATTCTCCGCAACCGAACGCCTTTGCTACTGGTATGAAACGAAATAATGCACTGGTAGCGGTAAGTACTGGTTTGCTACAAGCCATGAGCCAGGATGAAGTGGAGGCTGTGCTAGGACACGAGGTAAGTCATGTTGCTAATGGCGACATGATTACTATGGGTTTGATTCAAGGTGTGCTCAACACATTTGTAATATTCTTATCACGTGTAATAGGAATCATCGTGGATAAGGTAGTGTTTAAAACTCGAGATGGATTTGGTCCTGGGTACTATATTGTAAGTATTGTGGCACAAATTGTTTTGGGTATTCTCGCATCCATTATTGCCGCCTGGTATTCCCGCAGGCGTGAATTTCGTGCGGATGCCGGTGGGGCAGACTTAGCGGGTAGACAAAAAATGATTGCAGCATTGCAACGTCTGCAAGCTCAAACGGAAACACGAGATCTTCCCGGGCAACTCGCTGCTTTCGGAATTTCAGGCGGTGTAAAAGCGAATATGATGAAGTTGTTAATGACGCATCCGCCATTAGATGTGCGGATCGAGACACTGCGAAACTCGCAATGAATTTCTTTATAAAGAAAAGTCGTAATTTGGCTCTTCGCTTGGAGGCTGTAGGAAATTACCCTGTGAATAATTTATTCCTACACTCCAGAGTTTGGATAATGTATCAGCGTCCTCAACAAATTGTGCGATCACTTTAGTGCCAATTGGTTTGACTGCGTCGGCAATTTCACGAATGGCAGTTTGATTTTCTTCGTTGTCTCCTAGTTCTGACATCAAGCTCTTACAAATCTTCACATAGTCAGCAGGAATTGCTCTCAGAATTTTTGTGGGTTCATCACCACTGCCAAAGGAGTCAATTGCAAATTCACAATTCAATTCTTTTAGCCCAGTGACGAATGCTTTGGTTTCTTTAAAGTTTGAAATCACAACGTGTTCTTTCACTTCAAAACAAACAAAGTTTGGAGCAATATTATTTGAAGTAAACTGTTCTTTTAACCAACCTAAAATATCTTTATCTAGAATAGAATTTGCACTTAGTTTAATAAATAATCGTATATCCGCACCTTTGCTGCGCAGCTCCGATAATTTTTGTAAAGCATGCAAAATTATCCAGCGGTCCAACATTTTTCCAAATCCAGTGCGCTCAATCCGCATAACAAACTCACTAGCAGGTACTAGTGCGTTGTTTTCGTCACGTAACGCAGTATAAATTTGATAACGTTCTCCAGGTTCTCCGTGCAGACTAATTATTGGTTGATAAAGTAGAGCGAGTTTATTTTGTTTAATGGCTTCGCGAAGTTGCAATGTCCATCGTTCATCTTTCTCGCGCTCACCCATTTGCTTGTCATCTGGAGTATAAATTACTAATTCGTTGGCTTCATTTTCCCAAGCTTCGTCACAACAGGTTTTAGCTTTATCCAATACATCTGATAAATCTTCCATAAACTTATCTATGATTACAGCTCCTGCAGTAGGCTTGATAGAAATATATTCGCTACTAGAGGACGTGTTCAGCTCGCTTAGATTACCGATTAGTATTTTTCCAAATTTCATGAGTTTGTCTGTATTGCATTCTTTAGTAAGAATACCGAATGATTCTTCCGTTAGCTTGGATAGCGTTTCATTGTTCGTACAGCACTTCCTGAGTGCAGCCGCAACACTCATTCCTACTTTGTCAATGGCCGCAAGGCCAAACTTATCTTTGATGTCATTGAAGTTTGCAATATCAATTTGAATGAACGTTTGCGTGATTTCCCCGCTTTTAGCTTCATCCACTGCATCACCAAGTTGATCTAAGATAGAGCGGCGATGGAAGAAGCCGGTATGAACATCACGTTCGCTAAGATAACTAAGTTGTTCTTCAAGTTCTTTGGTGTCTCCACCAGCAGAATTCATAATTACAATTTGAATACAATCTTCGCCTGAAACACTTACAGGGCTATAGTTAAATTTTGCTGTAAACGTATTGTCATCATTTTTTTTGAATTTTAGATTTTCTTCGCCGCTTTCATTCTTTTTGGTAACTTTTTTTAATAAATCCTTTACTTTTGATTGATCATCTCCATCCACCATTTCCATAATGGACAGCCCATACAACTCTTCGGTATTTTCATACCCGAATAGTGTGAGATAGGATGAGTTTGCATAGGTGTGCATACCTTCATGTAGGTAACAGATTGCATCACGAGAGCTTTGCATGAGCTTGTTGCAGCGTGTTTCAAGCTCTTCAACATTGGATGCAGCATTCTTTAGTTCTTGAATCTGGAACTGAGTTTTAGCAGTAGAATTAATTACTAATTTCAGATGCTCTGAATTAGACTTATTAACAAGATTAGATGCGCCTTGTAGCATGCAAGAAACAGGATCGAGATTGTCAGAATTGGTAACCGCAATGATTGGAATTTCAGGGGCCTTTCCATTTAACGTAGTAACAGTTTGTTCTAAAGTTAAATCTGGATTCTCTACACTGTGAAGAACAATATGTGGTTGGGCTTCGTTAATTAAAGAATTTAAATCATCCGCGTCTTGTGCAATACGAGAACGCACAGCGAGCCCCGATGTTTTAATGGAGCTAACCATTTCCTCAACATCATTAGGACTGCTGTCAACAAATATTAGTTGCAGCGGTTGACTCATAATTCCTTTTGTAATCTGTACTTTATAGAAGCTTTCGACGTCAAAATGATATTTTGGCAAGGGTGAGCGGCTATGCAATAAGTAGACGATAATGCTCGTGTTTATGCCTCTAAACGGTATCCAGAGCGGGCCAAATGGACGTATTTGGCGGGTCTAGGCAGAGATTTCCTGGAATTTAAAATTCAGTAGAGAATCAGAAAAATATTAAGAGACTGAACAGGTAAATCGAGCAAATGATATTGTGCGTTCGACAACATGTTGGAAAGTTACAGTTTTTTTATTTTCGCCTAACTTCAATTCTAATTGTTCACCCACCGCAATTGAATTTGGAGGCGCAATTAAGGTTGCAGAATTACCTTTTCCATTCTCTTCGCATAGCTGAATTATATATTCCAAGCTCAGTAGCTTGCTTTCTATCATTTGTGAATCCATTACTTTTACAAGTTGCACATCTCCTTTAAACGTTTCTATTCCAATTTTTACACCACTATTTGCAATGGACTGCATCCAACGAATTACGCCTAAACGCCATGCGTCATTGCTGTTCTCTTCGAGGCGTAATAAAACCAAATCACCCACTTGAGCCTGATAGTCAGATGTATTGTCAGATTGCAAACAATAGCCACCATTACTTGCGTTATTGATATCCCAACTTTGAATCACTGGATTAATTTTCACGGTAGCCTTTTTCTCTCGATTTTGTTTTTTTGGTGTACCAAATGAATCATTAATAACATTCCCTTTTCCTACCCAATCCCAGGCATTGGAAATTGAATCAACAGTTTGCTCATTGTCGAAAGTTGGACCAATTACATCACTACCAATGGGAAGAAGTTCAAAAATTTGATTGATCGCACTATCGTTACTTGAAGAATTAGGCTCGTCATGAGATTGCAATGCATCTACAGAGTCTCGAAAACCAAGAACTATATTTAGTTTAGATTTAGATGATTTTGCACGTTTGCTTAACCGTTTTGGTTTATAAATAAGTTTGTTCAGTAATCTTTTAGCAATAGAACGATTCAGTGTCGATCTGGAAAAAATTACTTCTGCCTGTTCTTCGTTACATTCTTCTATCAACTCTTGTAGCTGATCCGTTAATTTACTTAAATCGAGGAATCGATTTTCAGAGGAAATTGGTATTTCTTCAGTTGAGGTTAGCCTAGGAAGTTTATTTAATGCCAAATTTATAAAATAGGTATCAGATTTATTTTCTACTACTCTTCCGCCATACAATTCAACGAGACTGCTGTTGGTTTTAAAATATGCTGCAATCTTTTCAGCCTCTCCATGACCATAGGTATGAAGATTAGCTAAAGATAATAAGCAAGCTTGTTTAAGTAAACACTTTGCTGATGATTTGTCTTTTTTAATATCAGGGTCATCATAAATTGACAAATCTTCCATTCCAATGTGTTCAGCCATTTTGTAAAGCTGACAAATATCTTGCCAATATCCTTGTGGGGGCTCAGAGTAAACTTGCGCAAGTGTTATATATTGTTCAATCATGTATCGCATTGCACGAAATACACATGTGAGCAGTTTTCTTTGACTTAATTGGCTGTCTCTATTAGCGGTTTCTTGAATAATAATTTTGTAGGCAACAGCAAGCTCGTTTAGAATATTTTGCTGGAGTTTTAAGATTTCTTGCGCGCATTTGGATAGAGGAAATGTTTGCGTCAATAAGTATTTTTTTTGCTCTTTTAAAAATTGATGCGCGACTGGACGCATTAATTCAATTGCAACAAGTCTTTGTTTTGTATCGTAAGCTTGTCGATTAGAGCGTCTTAAACCATCGTAAAATTGCTGTGCTGCGACATTGCTGTCAATGTAGGGAAGTGCTTTTAACCATTTTCGAATATTGCGTGAAGCGAGTGAGAATTCCTGCTCAGCCATTGGGTCCTGGCTGGGCATGGTTATTTGCATATCAAGAAGCATTATTTTTTAGTGTAATCAGTAAATTAAAAGACATTCAATTTATGAAAAATTTAATGAATGTTAGTCTATAGACTAATCATTGCTAGCAGTAAAAATTATGCTGCAATTTGTCTTTAATTCCTGTGATCCTGTCTGGAATACTTGTTACAAGGATTTTTCCCGACCACAAAGTGTGACGTGGTTAGCAAATATAACTGTATTACGATCAAATGTTTATCAAGGTTTTTCCAGCTTGACCTGCGACTTCTTTAACCAATTTTGGCACTAAATATCCAGGCAATTCACTAGCAATTTCACGCATGATTTGTTTGGCAGAGTTTTCCGTTACCTCAAAATGAGCAGCACCCTGAACCCGGTCTAACAAATGTAAATAATAGGGCAAAATATTTGCATTAAATAAGGCATGACTGAGATTAATAATACTCTCCGCAGCATCATTAATATCACGCAGTAAAACACTTTGATTGAGCAATGTGCAATCTAGTGTTTTTAAGCTATTAATCAGCTCAGAGTTGATCTCATTTGCATGATTAATGTGTAGCACCATTACCACTTTCAACCTTGTATTCTGTATCCAGTTTGCTAGTGAGTAAGTGATTCTTTCAGGAATTACTACAGGCACACGTGTATGGAGTCTAAGTGTTTTAATATGAGGAATTTTTTGTATTTGATCGGTTAAATCTAATAAAACTTTATCATCTAAAACCAATGGATCACCTCCACTTAAAATTACTTCATGTATAGATGAATCATTAGATAGCGTTGATAACGTGTCATACCAATTTTCTGTGCGCGCATTTTGATCGGTGTAAGGGAAATGTCTTCGAAAACAATATCTACAATGAATTGCACAACGACTGCTCGCGATCACGAGTGCTCGATGATTATATTTTTGTAATAACCCGGGCGCTTTACAACTGTTCAAGTCTGAAACTGGATCTAAGTTAAAACCAGGTACAATATTATCTTCGTATGCTTGTGGTAATACTTGTAGTAATAAGGGATCGTTTGGATTGGACTTTTGCATACGATTCACATAACTAAGCGGAACACGAAACTTAAAATCATTTTTATTACTCAGATTAAGTTCTTTTTTATTTAGTTTTAGCAGTTTGCACAGTTCATCAATGTTAGTAATAGATGTCTTATATTGTTGTAGCCATAATGGTTGGCGATTAATATCTATCCAATCTTCTTTTTGCAGCGTATCTGCACGTGTTAGACTCACTGTATTCATAAATGTCCAAATATAATTTGATTTAGTATGGCTAATTATAATACCAATGAATTCCGTGCTGGTTTAAAACTTAATTTAGATGGAGAACCTTACTCCATCATTGAAAATGAATTTGTAAAACCCGGGAAAGGCCAGGCTTTTAATCGAGTCAAGCTGCGAAATTTAAAAACAGGGCGGGTTGTGGATCGTACATTTAAGTCAGGTGAATCTGTTGCAGGGGCTGATGTTGTTGATATTGATATGCAATATTTATACAACGATGGAGAGCACTGGCATTTTATGGAGCCAAATTCCTACGAGCAGTATGCGGCTTCCAAGGCGGCCGTAGGGGAAGCAGCACAATGGCTGAAGGGCCAAGAAACCTGTGATGTCACATTGCTTGATGGCGAACCCTTAAGTGTTACAGCACCGAATTTTGTCGAGTTGCAAATCACAGAAACAGATCCAGGAGTACGTGGAGATACAGCTCAGGGTGGAACTAAACCAGCAACACTGGAAACAGGGGCTGTTGTCAAAGTGCCGTTGTTCATTGAGGAAGGTGAAGTTTTAAAAATTGATACCCGTACTGCAGAATACGTATCACGCATCAAAGACTAGTCTGAATTCAAAATCTTCAAATTTTCTAGAAATTCGTGCAGAGATGTATGCGCGAATTCGTAATTTCTTTGCACAAAGAAATGTTTTAGAAGTCGAAACGCCTTGTTTAAATTCTCACACCATAACGGATACGGATATTTGTAGCATGCATGTCGAACTTGATAATGTGGTATACCATTTGCACACTTCACCAGAATATGCCATGAAAAGACTCTTGGTGGAGTACAAGCAAGATATTTTTCAACTATGTAAAGTGTTCAGGGCTGGCGAACAAGGGAAGTATCATCATCACGAATTTACATTGCTTGAGTGGTATCGTGTTGCATTTACGCATCAGCAGTTAATGCAAGAACTTGAAGAATTAGTTTTACACTTACTTGATCATGTTACTTTCAATGGAACTGATTATATTTCGTATAGAGAAGCATTCAGCAGTCAATTTCAATTCGATGTTTCGAATGTAACTACTGAAGAACTCAGTCATGTGTGCTTGCGGGCAGGTATAGAAGTCCATAGTGAGCTCACAAAAAACGAATATTTAGATTTGCTGTTAGATCAAATTATCGTAAAAACATTCGCGAAAGATCGTTTAACTTTTTTATGTGAATACCCTGAGGATCAGGCAGCCCTTGCCAAGGTTAATGATCAAGGAGTTGCAGAACGATTTGAGTTATATATTGGAGAAATCGAACTTGCGAATGGTTTTCAGGAGCTTACAGATGCGGATGAACAAGTACAACGATTTGAACGTGATAATGTAATTAGAAAACAAGCCGGCAAACCCGAAGTTACCATCGATCATAAATTTATTCAGGCATTACGCAAAGGTCTACCAGAATGTGCGGGTGTGGCACTCGGGATCGATCGACTATTAATGCTATGCGTAGGTGCTACCGATATTAAACATGTAATTAATTTTGCGCTGGAATAATAGTTCCTAAATCTTGCCCCATTTTGATGATTTGTTGCAGCTGTAATGTCTGAGCCCATTGAATTTGATTAGATTCGAAGGCAATAATGGCTGTAGAACCCATATTAAATATACCGATCTCATCACCTTTATTATAAATGGGCCCGTCATAACGTTTGCTGTAAATAGATTTATGTTTAGTAGGGGTCACTAAGCCTTCCCACGTCATAGAAATTGCAGAAACATTTACGGCACCTACCATGACGACGGCCATAAAGCCAATATCGGTTTCAAATATGGAGGCAACACGTTCATTTCGACAGTACAGACCTTTGATAACTTCAGCAGAATAGGGTGCAACACTAAATAATCGTCCTGGAATATAAGTCATTTCGACAAGACGTCCGCTAAACGGCATATGTACTCGATGATAGTTTTTGGGAGATAAATAAATCGTGGCAAAATTTCCTTGTTCACATAAGTTTCCATACCTATGAGAAGTGCCTAACAATTGGCTTATAGAGAAGAACTGTCCTTTTGCCTGTATCACATGATTATTTGCATAGGACCCCAATTGGCTGATGCGGCCATCGGCAGGACTCGTTATCACACTGGGCGCTTGATTAATGGGCCTTGCAGAGGCAACAAGTTTACGCGTAAAAAAATCATTAAACGATTTATAGTCTTCGGGATTCTCATAAACGGCTTCGCTCATATCGACATCAAAAGCGCGTATAAAAATTTTTATGGTTGGATTTTTTATAGAGCTTTCAAACCTTGTAAACCAGAACGTAATTCTGGATACAAGATGATGCGGGAATAAGTGGAATAAAAACCCCTTAAATTGTTTCCACATAAAAAATTTATGAATTTTTGTAATTTAAATAAGCACTAATAATTTTAAAATCATGTGCCATGGCCAGAGCGTCATGTGGTGCACTAAATATAGCTGCAAATTTTCCATTAGGGCCCACTAATAAAACTTGTGAGCTATGGTCTACTAAATAATTTTCTTTTTCGGGATTATCTGGGATGTAGTAAATAATCCCAAGTTTTTGTGTTAATGAACTTAGCTCTTCGTCTTGTCCGCGCAGGCCTATTACATCACTCCCAAAATGACTAACATATTCTTTCAGCTTTTCTGTGGTATCACGCTTGGGATCCACTGTAACAAATATGGTTTGTACATTGAGTGATGGATTGTTCATAGATTTAATTGTTTGATCAATCACGTTCATGGTAATTGGACAAATATCTGGGCAATGTGTAAAACCGAAAAAAATAAAACTCCAATGATTTTGTAAATTTTGTTGGGTAAACGAATTACCATTGTGATCCAACATATTAAATGTAGGAAATTCTTTATTTTGATTGTATAAAGGTGTCGCATGTTGCAGCGAATGAATATCTGGCCGCTGTAGTTTTGGATAAGTGTAAACTAGCAGCCCAGCAATAATAAGTACGACAGCGCTTAGAATAGGGACAAATGCTTTTCCATAATTTTTAATCTTGTTGGAACAAAATTTCATGTCGATATTATTTCATAGACAAATTTTCTATACAGTAAACATTAGTAATAGTTCTGATGCTGAAAATGCTACAATAAAGAGATGTCAGGCAATTCAATTGGAAAACTATTTACACTAACGACATTCGGAGAAAGCCATGGAGCAGCCATTGGCGGAATCGTCGATGGGTGTCCGCCAGGGCTGGGTTTAAGTGAGGAAGATTTACAATTTGAGCTTGAACGAAGGCGCCCCGGTAAGTCACGGCATACCACACAACGCCGAGAGCCCGATCAGGTTGAAATCTTGTCAGGAATATTTGAAGGTAAAACTACAGGTGCGCCTATTGGCTTGATTATTTACAACCAAGATGCGCGTTCTAAGGATTATTCTGAAATTAAAGATAAATTTCGTCCTGGTCATGCCGATTACACCTATTTAAAAAAATATGGGTTGCGAGACTATTGTGGAGGTGGGAGATCTTCTGCACGAGAAACGGCAATTCGCGTTGCAGCAGGGGCAATTGCAAAAAAATATTTACAACAAAAGTTTAATTTATCCATTCGTGCTTACCTTGCGCAGTTGGGTGAAATTGAACTGCCATTTTGTGAATGGAGCGAAATTGAAAACAATCCTTTCTTTTGCTCAGACAAAAATAAAATTTCTGAATTAGAAAATTATCTAGACGATATTCGGAAACAAGGAGATTCGGTTGGTGCACGTGTTAACGTTGTTGCCAGTCGTGTACCCATTGGTTTAGGAGAACCAGTGTTTGATCGCTTAGATGCAGATATTGCGTATGCCATGATGAGTATCAATGCAGTAAAAGGAGTTGAAATTGGTGCAGGTTTTAACAGTGTCACGCAAAAAGGCAGTGAACATCGTGATGAAATTACGTCACAGGGCTTTTTGACTAATAATGCAGGCGGCACATTAGGCGGAATATCTTCTGGACAAGACGTAATGGTTAGCGTTGCATTTAAACCTACTTCGAGTATTCGTATACCTGGAAAAACGATCGATGTTGAAGGCAATGCCACCGAAATAGTTACTAAAGGTCGGCATGATCCCTGTGTAGGAATTCGTGGTGTGCCCATTGCGGAGGCTATGTTAGCCATTGTGTTGATGGATCATCTGTTAAGACATCGCGCACAAAATTCTGACGTAGACAGTTCTACACCGGACATTCCTGCTTCGGTCTAAAGCCACTTATTTTTGATTATGAGTACTGAGCGCAACAGCTCTGTTTCCCATCGTTCCCTTGCAGGGTTTTACTTTTTTTATTTTGCAAGTATTGGTGCTTTTATTCCCTATTGGAATTTATATTTAAAGCATTTGGAATTTTCGGCGGCAGAAATTGGTGAACTTTCTGCTGTTTTATTATCGACAAAAATTATTGCGCCCAATATCTGGGGTTGGATTGCAGATCATACGGGTAAGCGCGTGTGGATCATTCGCGTTGCCGCATTTATTGGTACAGGAATTTTTTCTTTGGTTTTGTTTGCGAAAGGTTATTGGCTTTTACTCGTTATTCTTGCAGGGTTTAGTTTTTTTTGGAATGCAGCTTTACCTCAATTCGAGGCAGCAACCATGAGCCATTTAGGCGAGAGTAAACATTATTATGCAAGGATAAGATTATGGGGTTCTATTGGTTTTATTATTACTTCTTCTTTGTTGGCTCCAGTGCTTCAGTATCAAGGTATACAAATTCTGCCTTGGGTAATTTTAATTATTTTGTTTTTAATCTGGATCAATACATTATTTGTTCAGGAACCTGTAATTGAACAATTTTCAAAGTCTAAAAAATCATTAGTAAAAACATGTGTAAAACCACCTGTGCTTGCATTGTTAATCGCATGTTTCCTGGTTCAGGCAAGCCACGGCCCTTATTATGCTTTTTTCAGTATATATCTTGAGGAATTAAACTATTCCCGCACCTTAATTGGTCAATTGTGGTCTTTGGGAGTAATTGCGGAGGTAGTTGTGTTTATCTACGTGGCGCGGTGGTTACCACGTTATGGGCCAGCATATTTGTTGGTAATTGCAATGCTTATGACGGTATTGCGATGGTGGTTAATCGCTAATTGTGCAGATACAATTGCGTGGCTTTTATTTGCCCAACTATTACATGCGGCTTCTTATGGCCTATTTCATGCGTCAGCAATTCATTTAATCGATGAATATTTTACTGGCAGCATTCAAGGACGAGGCCAGGCGCTCTACTCCAGTATAAGCTTTGGATTAGGGGGGTCGCTTGGGAGTTTATTAGGTGGATATAGTTGGAACGTAATTGGATCCTCAGCGGTCTTTATGTTGGCCATGGCGATAGCCGTATTGGCACTGTTGCAATACATAATTATTGCTAAACCGAAAAAACAAACGCTTTTTTAAATTTTTTAACATGAGTAAAACACTTTACGACAAAGTATGGCAGAACCACGCTGTGCATGAGCGCGACGATGGTGTCACGTTACTTTATATAGATCGTCATTTAGTGCACGAAGTCACTTCGCCACAAGCCTTTGAAGGATTACGACTTGCAAAGCGTAATTTGTGGCGTACAGATTCTATTTTAGCGACTGCTGACCATAATGTGCCGACTACAGAAAGAAGTTTAGGCATTGATGATCCTATTTCTAAAATACAAGTCGACACTTTAGATCAAAATTGTAAAGAATTTTCTGTTACACAATTTCCGATGTTAGATGTGCGACAAGGAATTGTGCATGTAATTGGTCCTGAACAAGGTGCCTCATTGCCTGGGATGACGATTGTGTGTGGTGATTCGCATACTTCTACTCATGGCGCTTTGGGTGCGCTAGCGTTTGGAATAGGTACATCTGAAGTTGAGCATGTGCTAGCAACACAGTGTTTGTTGTTAAAAAAATCTAAAAACATGTTGGTGAAAGTGGATGGAAACTTACAATCAGGCGTTAGTGCAAAAGATGTTATGTTAGCCATCATCGCAAAATTAGGTACAGCAGGCGCTACAGGTTACACCATAGAATTTGCTGGAAGCGCAATACGTTCATTATCAATTGAAGCAAGAATGACTATTTGTAATATGGCTATTGAAGCAGGCGCTAGAGCAGGGATGGTGGCAGTGGATGATGCAACCATTGAGTATGTTGCAAATCGACCCTTTGCACCAACCGGCGAACATTGGGAAAAGGCGACAGAATTTTGGAAAACCTTACATACTGATGAAGGCGCAAATTTTGATGAGTTGATTCACATCGATGCTGCTGCTTTGAAACCGCAAGTGACCTGGGGCACCTCACCAGAAATGGTGGTGGATATCGATGATGTTGTACCCGGGGATAACACACCGGATCAAAAGAGGTCATTGCAATATATGGGACTCACACCGGGAACTCCTATTAACACGATTAAACTGGACAAAGTGTTTATTGGTTCTTGCACAAATTCGCGTATTGAAGATTTACGTGCAGCAGCCAATGTAATTCAAGATCAAACAATTGCGGACAATATAAAATTGGCCATGGTAGTGCCGGGTTCCGGTTTAGTAAAACAACAAGCAGAACAAGAAGGCTTAGATCAGGTTTTTAAACAAGCCGGTTTTGAATGGCGTGAACCGGGTTGTTCCATGTGTTTAGGAATGAATGCAGATCAGTTATCTGAAGGAGAACGATGTGCATCTACTTCAAATCGAAATTTTGAAGGTAGGCAAGGTAAAGGGGGGCGCACTCACTTAGTGAGTCCGGCGATGGCTGCTGCGGCTGCCGTACATGGTCATTTTGTAGATGTAAGAAAGTATTTGTAATGAAAGCGTTTACACAACTTGAATCGACATTTTTGCCTTTGAACCGCAGCAATGTAGATACCGATGCCATTATTCCCCAACAATATTTAAAGTCGGTGAAACGCACCGGCTTTGGTGTGAATCTATTTGATAATTGGCGTTATCGAGATCCAGGGGTTTTGGGACAAGATCACAGTCAACGCGCATTAAACGAAGAATTTGTGTTAAATCATTCGATTTATAAAAATGCGAAATTCTTGTTGGCACGTGAAAACTTTGGTTGTGGTTCTTCACGAGAACACGCCGTATGGTCAATTTTAGATTATGGCTTTGAGGTGGTAGTAGCGTCCAGTTTTGCAGATATCTTTCGTAGTAACTGTTATAAAAATGGTCTTTTACCTGTAACACTGACGGCGGATCAGGTTGAACATTTGTTCCAGCATGTTGAAGCTGATGCAAATTTTAGCAGCGTAATCGATTTGCATGCACAAACGGTTGTTGCACAAGATGGGAAGCGATATGAATTTGAAATTGAAGAATTTCAAAAATATTGCTTGTTACATGGTTATGATGAAATTGATATCACTTTGCAGGATGCAGATAAAATTAAAGCCTACGAGCAGCAATTAAAGCAAACCAGTCCTTGGTTGTTTAGATAAACATTTACGGTTTTTCATGCACACAATATTATTATTGCCTGGTGATGGAATTGGTCCTGAAGTAATTGCGCAAGCATTCAAGGTACTACAGTGTTTGCAAGAAAAGCACGGGCTGCAGGCAACAATTCATGAAGCATTAATAGGTGGAAGTGCATTTGATAAAAGTGGTAATCCTTTACCCGATGAAACCTTGCAACTGGCAAGAATGTCCGATGCCATTTTGTTAGGAGCTGTGGGCGGACCGCAATATGAAAAAGTTGAACGAGATTTACGCCCGGAAAAAGGACTGTTACGAATCAGGTCTGAGCTTGATCTTTTTGCAAATTTACGACCAGCTATTTTGTATAAGGCATTAGCAAACGCTTCTTCTTTAAAACCAGAATTAGTGGCCAACCTAGACATTATGATTGTGCGTGAACTTACCGGCGGGATTTATTTTGGCGAACCACGAGGCATTCGCATCGCCGAACAAGGAGTACGTCAAGGTTTTAATACACTGATATACGATGAAAATGAAATCACGCGTATTGCAAAAGTGGCATTTAGGATTGCGCAGAAAAGAAATAACAAACTCTGCTCCGTAGATAAAGCCAATGTTTTAGAAGTCTCCGAATTATGGCGTGAAGTAGTCGAATCTGTGCATACCGAATTTAATGAAGTGAGCCTGAGCCATATGTATGTCGATAACGCAGCCATGCAGTTGGTCAAAGATCCGAATCAATTTGATGTTGTATTAACTGGAAATATGTTTGGCGATATTCTCTCGGATGCCGCAGCCATGTTAACCGGATCGATCGGCATGCTTCCCTCAGCTTCTCTGGATATCAATGACAAGGGCATGTATGAACCCATCCACGGTTCTGCACCTGATATTGCAGGTCAAGACAAAGCAAATCCATTGGCAACGATTTTATCGGTAGCAATGATGTTGCGTTACAGTTTGAATGAAACAGCACTTGCCAATAAAGTAGACACTGCTGTCCAGCGAGTTATTGAAGCCGGCTTACGCACGGCAGATATTGTTGCAGACGGTGAACAGGTGATTGGAACTGAAGCCATGGGAAATGCTGTACTTGATCAACTAAATTAATTTAAATCTAAACAACACCTTTTACAAATCAAAAATAGTAACTATGAAAAAATATGATGTTGCCGTTGTTGGCGCGACTGGTGCCGTTGGCGAACAAATGTTGTCCATACTGGCGCAACGTGCGTTTCCAGTAAATAACGTTTACGCGTTGGCCAGTTCTCGTTCAGCGGGGAAAAAAGTAGCTTTTGATAATGCCGAGCTCGAAGTGCAAGAGCTGGATGGTTTTGATTTTTCTAAAACACAGGTGGGACTGTTTTCACCGGGTGCCAGTATTTCGAAAGTGTATGCACCAAAGGCCGCCGAACAGGGCTGTGTGGTGGTGGATAACACTTCGCAATTCCGTTACGACGATGACATTCCATTGGTGGTGCCGGAAGTCAATTCACATCAAATTGCCAACTATACAAGCCGTGGCATTATCGCCAATCCTAATTGTTCTACGATTCAAATGGTGGTTGCATTAAAACCCATCCATGATGCAGTAGGCATTGAACGAGTCAATGTTGCAACTTATCAAGCCGTATCGGGTACGGGTAAAGAAGCGATTGATGAACTGGATGTACAAAGCCGTAAGATCATCAACAATGAACCTATAAATTGTGACGTTTATCCGAAACAGATTGCATTCAATGCCTTACCCCATATAGATAAGTTCCAGGATAATGGTTACACCAAAGAAGAAATGAAGATGGTCTGGGAAACCCAGAAAATCATGGAAGATTCATCGATTTTGGTGAACCCAACCACGGTACGGATACCGGTGAAGTATGGGCACTCGGAAGCCGTTCACATTGAACTAAAGGATAAAATGTCTGCTGAAGATGCTCGTGAAGTACTACGCAACGCCCCAGGCGTGGTAGTTGTGGATGAGCATCAAGATGGCGGTTATCCAACAGCTGTTACTGAAGGTGAAGGGACGGATCCTGTATTTGTGGGCCGTATCCGTGAGGATATTTCACATCCTCGTGGATTAAACATGTGGGTGGTGAGTGACAATCTGAGGAAGGGAGCTGCTTTAAACAGCATTCAGATAGCTGAAGTTTTGATAAAAAACCATATTTAATTTATAGTTGACCTAACAAATGTTTCGATAACTCAAGGAATTTTCTAGGTATTTTTTCCAAATCTAAAGTAATCGTTCACTAATAATTTCATGCAAACAATGCAACTAAGGGTGGATCGCAAAAATGATGCGTAAGTCTTCTTGGCTAATTCTCATTAGTTTATTACTCCTGTTACCGGGGCAGTTATTTTCACTTGGACTTGGGGATATTGATGTCAGATCTGCACTTAACCAACCTCTTAATGCACAAATACAATTAATTTCTACACGTGCTGATGAAATAGAAGAAATGAATGTGTCACTTGCTCCGGTAGAAGTTTTTGATCGGGTAGGTGTGCCGCGCCCTTACTTTTTAACACAACTTAAATTTCAACCGGTTGTCTTGCCGAATGGAAGCACAGCCATTCGTGTAACCTCAAAGGATCCAGTTCGTGAGCCTTTTTTAACATTTTTAGTTGAAGTTGTTTGGCCTAATGGAAGATTGTTACGAGAATATACCGTTTTATTAGACCCTCCAGAATTTGCCCAGCAAAGTGCTCCACCAGTAGAACAGCCCGTTACCCAAATACCACCCGCGCAACCAGAAGTTGAACAGCAACAAATGGCGGCACCAGCGGCAACCACAGCCAGCATAACGCCTGATGTATCAGAACAAGATGATTTAGCAGAAATACGCGCACGCATGGATCGTGAACTCGGAATCGATCATTCAGAACCCGTTGAACCCTTCGAAGAAGAAGTGGAAGAAACCATGATGGTGGAAGCTGAGGAAGAGATTGTAGAAGAAGAGCCGACGGCTGAAGAATTGGAACAAGCTGTTGCAGAAGAGACAGAAGAAATGATGGCAGAGGAAGAGGTTATTGAAGATACGGTCACCATTCCTGAGGCCACTGAAGTTGCAGAGGCTGAAGAAAGCTCAAGCATGGAAATGGTGGATCCTGAAGAAGAGGACATTGAAGTACTTCGTGCCAGAATGGATGAAGCATTAGGTGTTGATCATTCTGAGCCTGTAGTTCGAGATGAAGCGGACTACGAAGAAGACACTGTGATGATGGCAGAGGTGGAAGATGGTTATGTCACTAAAGAAGGAGACACATTATCCGATATTGCAAAGCCATTAAGTCAAAGTAGTGAGACTTCGCTTAATCAAATGATGATTGCAATTCAGCAAGCCAACCCTGACGCGTTTATACAAGACAACGTCAATCTACTAAAAACAGGAGCAGTTTTACGCTTGCCGGAAGAAGGTAGTGCACAAAACATTTCTATTGCGGATGCGCAGGCTCAAGTAACGCAACAAAATGCTTTATGGCGTGAATATCGTGGAACCATTACTGAAAAAATGATGGCAACCAATGTAGATGCGCCAGATCAAGTAACGGAATCGACTACAAAGTTAGCCATGGATGCGGAAAAGGCTTTGCAAGAATCTAAACCTGATTCAGCACCAAAACAGGAATTAAATATTTTAGCTTCGGAAGAAGCTACAGCAGAAACCACTGCGACCCAAGTTGCAGGCGGAGAGGAAGTTCAAAAGTTACAAAAAGAACTTTCGCTGACTAAAGAGCGCATGTTATCGCGGGATAAAGAAAATGAAGAATTAAAGAATCGTCTTGATGCCCTTGAGTCTATGCTTGAGAAAAAAGAAAAGATTATTAACATTCAAAATGATCAGTTAAAAGAGTTACAAGAACAACTCAGTACAGAAGAAGATAAAGCAGCAGCTGCCGAGAAAAAATTACAAGAAGCAGCAACAGCAGCCGAAGAAAAAGCATCCGAAGTTGTGGCTAAGGCAGAGCCTGAAGCCATAAAAAAGCCACAAGTTGAGGCATTGCCTGATTTTGACAGTTTGCCTCCGATAGAAGTAGAAGAGGAAGTTGCAAAACCAAAACTAGAACCTCTACCTGATTGGGATTCATTGCCCGAGATTGAGATTACAGAAGAAGAGGCTGCACCAACAGAAGAACAGCCTACCGAAGTTGCTGAGAAGCCAGCAGAAGTTAAGCCGCAAGAGCCGGCCAAACCAGCTGAAGTAAAACCGCCTGCACAACCCGTAGCGGCAGAAGAAGGCGGCATTATGGGAACATTGGCGGGGATTGCAGAAACCGTAAAACAACATTGGACAAAAATTGGTGGAGCAATTTTTGCTTTACTTGCAGTGCTTCTAGGTTTAAAGGCTTGGCGTCAAAAACGTTCCGTTAAAACAATTGAGTCCATTGGTCTTGGTGATATACCGATGGATTCGGTGGATGACGATTCATTTGATGACATCTTAGATGAAACGATTGTAACGCCACAAAGCTCTTCTCAAACCACTGCTGATGTTGATGAGCAGGTGTTTGCCGAGGCTGCTGATGTTGATGCCGATGCAGATGACATGGACACGGAGGGAGATGAGCCCGATGACATCATTGAAGAGGCGGATGTATATATTTCCTATGGATTGCACCAACAGGCACAAGACTTATTAAATGATGCCATTGCAAAAGAGCCGGGTCGTCAGGATTTCAAAGTTAAGTTGGCCGAAGTTTATTACAGCCAAAAAGATGCAGCCGGTTTTGAAAATTATGCTGAATCTGTGAAAGATACCTTAGGAGAATCCAGCAGCGAATGGAATTCTATTGTAGAGATGGGCAAAGAGGTTGCTGCATCAAGTGCTTTGTTTGGAGGTAGTGGCGCTGCAGCAGCACCCGCTGCTGATACATCGATGGCAGATGAAGATTTGGAAGACACAGTACTGGATAATAAACCTGAAGAAGATAAGAGTTTAGACTTTGATATAGATGTTCCTGATATTGCAAATGATTCTATGGACGATGATCCTGTTGCCAGCAAAATAATGGAAGCTAGCGAAACATCAGACATTTTAAATTTTGAAGTGGATGACTTGGCGGATGAGCTTGCAGATCAGTCAGAGATTGATACCGCAATCGGTGCAGAAGAAACAGGGTTACACGATGCTACGGGCCTTAGCGAAGCTAAAGAAGACTTGGGAGATCTCACGGAAGAATTAGATTCCATCGGTATGGATACCACAATGAATGATTTGTCGCCAATAGAAATTAACGAAGACGAACTTGAAGAAGATTTGGGTGACACAATTGCAGCCACTGCAGATGATTTGGGCATGGAGGCCGATACGGCACTTACACCTGAAGATCCTGAGGCGACTGCGGCTTATCAATCTGCACTTACCGAAAATGAAGATACTGAACAGTTTGATATTAGTAATGTTGATACTGAATTTTTAGACCCTGCAGAAGCGACCATTGCGCAAACTGCAACTGATCTTGAAGAGTTAGGTCCACCATCTTTAATTGAGGAAGTGGGGACCAAACTTGATCTAGCCAAAGCGTTTGTTGATATGGGTGATTCTGATGCTGCTAAAGAAACCTTATTAGAGGTGATAAATGAGGGGGATGAATCTCAAATTCAGGCAGCAAAGGACTTAATGGAAAAATTGGGCGGCTAGAAATTTAACATACTGCCTACTCTGTTTCAGTTTCTCTTTTCCTAAATTTAGTTTACTTTGTGCGTTTTTGCACTAGTGTTCTTTATTTTTAATACCTATGCGAGTTGTCCTTGGAGTTGAGTATAACGGTAGTCATTTCTGTGGCTGGCAACGTCAATCAAATGCTGTTTCTGTTCAGCAAAAACTAGAAGATGCAGTCTCGAGTGTTGCAGATCAAGCAATCACTATTCATGCGGCAGGTCGGACAGACACTGGTGTACATGCAACCGAGCAGGTTGTGCATTTTGATTGTGATAATAAAAGAGATCAAAAGGCCTGGATACAAGGTGTAAATTCAAACGTACCCAATAGTATTTCCGTGTTGTGGGCACAAGAGGTTGTAGATGATTTCCATGCAAGATATTCAGCCATATCTAGACGATATCGCTATATCATTTTGAATCGACGCACACGACCAGCTTTACTAGATCAGCATGTCACTTGGGAATATCTGCCATTAAATATTGTTAATATGAAAATAGCGTCTGAATTTTTGCTAGGCGAACATGATTTCACTTCATATCGTGCAATGGCTTGCCAAGCGAAAAGTCCAGTGCGCACAATTTATGACATCAATATTACGAATGAGGGCGACTTAATCTTTTTGGATATACATGCGAATGGATTTTTACATCATATGGTAAGAAATATTGCCGGCGTTTTACTTTCAATTGCAAAGGGTGAACAAGATCCAGATTGGTCTAAATTTGTTTTAGAGCAACGGGACCGTACACTTGGTGGCGTGACTGCAGATGCAGCTGGCTTATATTTAGTAAAAGTACATTACGATGCTAAATTTGGTTTAGATGAAAACATTAAATGGCCCAGCTTATATAGCTTTGAACATGGTTAAATGAAAACACGAATTAAATTTTGTGGCATTACGCGTTTACAAGATGCAGAACATGCGGTGCAACTTGGTGTAGATGCCATTGGATTTGTTTTTGTAAAAAAAAGCCCTAGAAATATTACTATTCAACAGGCGCAACATATTAGTGAACAACTCCCACCATCGGTTGTTAGGGTTGGATTATTTATGAATGCAGACGCAAATTTAGTGCGCCAAGTGTTAGAACAGGTAAGGCTCAATATTTTGCAGTTTCATGGCGAAGAAGATGAATCATTTTGTAATCAATTTGACCTTCCCTACATTAAAGCCATTTCGATGTTGAGCTATGATGCTTTGCAACAAATAGGAACTGAATTTCCAAGTGCGACGGCTTTGTTATTGGACAGTCACCAGAAAGGAGAAATGGGAGGTAGTGGCCAACGTTTTGACTGGGATTTGGTAAACACTACCATTAATAAGCCTATAGTCCTTGCCGGAGGTTTGACGCCAGAAAATGTCGCCGATGCAATTTCTAAGGTAAAACCTTATGCCGTTGACGTTAGTAGTGGGATTGAAGCTAGTAAAGGTATTAAAGACCCCGTTAAAATGGAAAGATTCATAAAGGAAGTACACCGTGACTAGGACAGCTCAAAATTCCACAACCACTGTGCCAGACCAAAATGGCATGTTTGGTGAGTATGGTGGTCGATATGTAGCGGAAACTTTAATCGAACCACTCGCGGAATTAGAAAAAGCCTATTTTCATTTTCGAGATGATGATGTATTCAACGCAGAATTTGATACTGATTTAGCTCACTACGTGGGACGACCCAGTCCACTCTATTTTGCTGAGCGACTTACAAATAAATATTCAGGTGCGCAAATCTTTTTAAAACGGGAAGACTTAAATCATACCGGGGCGCACAAAATTAATAACACCATTGGTCAAGCGCTGTTAGCCAAGCGTATGGGAAAGACTCGCATAATTGCGGAGACCGGTGCAGGACAGCATGGTGTGGCAAGTGCAACCGTCGCCGCGCGCCTAGGCTTGGAATGTGTTGTGTATATGGGTGAAGCAGATATCCATCGTCAAGCACCCAATGTGTATCGAATGCGTTTATTAGGGGCGGAAGTAGTTCCCGTGACTTCGGGATCTAAAACATTAAAAGATGCTCTTAATGAAGCACTTCGCGATTGGGTTACAAATGTTGATGATACATTTTATATTATCGGTACCGTTGCTGGGCCTCATCCCTATCCATTATTAGTGCGTGACTTTCAATCCATCATTGGTCGCGAAACAAAACAGCAAATGCAACGTACGACGAATCGCTTGCCAGATGTGTTAGTAGCCTGTGTAGGAGGTGGTTCTAATGCCATGGGATTGTTTTATCCATTTATCGAAGATCACGAGGTCAGAATGGTTGGCGTTGAAGCTGCTGGATTAGGTATTAGTACAGAAAAACATTCTGCTCCTCTAAACGCTGGCAAACCGGGTGTGTTACATGGCAATCGCACGTATTTAATGGAAGACGAAAATGGTCAAATTATTGAAACCCATTCAATATCTGCTGGATTAGATTATCCTGGTGTAGGGCCAGAACATGCCTGGTTAAAAGATATTGGACGCGTTCAGTATGATGCGGTTACAGATAAAGAAGCTTTGTCTGCATTTCATGAATTAACTCGTGTGGAAGGAATTATTCCTGCCTTGGAAAGTAGTCATGCTGTGGCGTACGCTTTGAAACTGGCGCAAACGATGTCACGAGACCAAACAATTGTTGTCAATTTGTCGGGCCGTGGCGATAAAGATATTAATACGGTGGCTGATCTCGAAGGGATTTCATTATGAGTCGAATTAAAACCTGTTTTGACTCATTAGCCAAAACTAATTCTACGGCTCTCGTATCCTACATTACTGCGGGAGATCCACATCCCGAGTTGACGGTAACGTTAATGCACGCCTTGGTTAAGGCGGGAACCGACATAATCGAGTTAGGCGTGCCATTTTCTGATCCAATGGCCGATGGCCCTGTAATTCAAGCCGCTTGCGAACGCGCATTAAGCCACAACACCAGCTTACACCAAGTGCTTGAGATGGTGGGACAGTTTCGCAAGCATGATGATGCAACACCTATTGTGCTGATGGGCTATCAAAACCCAATTGAAGTTATTGGCGTGGAAAAATTTGCAGCATCTGCACAGCAACATCAAGTGGATGGAATTCTTACTGTAGATTTGCCGATAGAACAAGCCAAACAAATTTTACAGGTGTATAACGACCAGCAACTTGATTCAATATTTTTAATTGCGCCGACGACGAATGAAAAACGAATTAAAGCGATTTGTGATAATTCGTCTGGATTTGTCTATTACGTATCGTTAAAAGGTGTTACAGGAGCTGGCCATTTGCAGTTAGAAGATGTGCAAGAAAAAGTTGCACAGATAAAAAAGCTATCTTCCTTGCCAGTAGGTGTAGGTTTTGGAATTAAAGATGCAGAAAGCGCACGAAAAATTTCTTCAATTGCTGATGCTGTTGTGGTAGGAAGTGCAATAATTCGGCAAATCGAAGACAATATTTCTGATGAAGCAAAAATGCTTAAAAATATTAATAATTTACTATCTTCAATGCGCTCTGCAATGGATAATGTTGAAAATACAAAAGATGTGGCATAAACATATTTCGTACTTGATGAGATCTGTCATATGAGCTGGTTAGAAAAACTAATGCCTTCGCGTATTAGAACGGAAGGTACAAGTAAACGAAAAGTTCCTGAAGGTCTTTGGGATAAGTGTTCGGATTGTGGTGCCGTGTTATACCGCTCTGATCTTGAACGTAACATACAAGTTTGTCCTAAATGTGATCACCACATGCGAATTGGGGCACGCACACGGTTGGAATCATTTTTGGATGAAGGTTCATGCCAACCGCTTGGAGAAAATATTGAGCCAAAAGACTTTTTAAAATTTAAAGATAGTAAAAAATATAAAGATCGCCTGGGTGTGGCACAAAAAACTACTAAAGAGTCTGAAGCATTACTTGTATTTAAGGGTGAGTTAAAAAAACTACCGGTTGTAGCTGCCGCATTTGAATTCAATTTTATCGGCGGCTCAATGGGGTCTGTAGTAGGTGAGCGGTTTTTACGTGCTGCACAGTGTGCATTGGAAGACGGAATCCCGTTTATATGTTTTTCTACGAGTGGTGGTGCACGTATGCAAGAAGCACTCATGTCATTGTTTCAGATGTCTAAAACAAGTGCAGTACTCGCACGTATGCAAGACCAAGGTATACCATATATTTCGGTACTTACCGATCCTACCATGGGAGGCGTATCGGCCAGTTTTGCGATGCTGGGCGACATCAATATCGGTGAACCTAAAGCCTTGATTGGGTTTGCAGGCCCTAGGGTGATTCAGCAAACGGTTCGTGAAACCTTGCCAGAAGGTTTTCAACGCAGTGAATTTTTGCTTGAGCATGGTGCCTTGGATATGATTATAGATCGTAAAAATATGCGAGATGAAATTTACCAACTATTATGCATTTTGTTGCGCATTGATATTGAAAACGAAAATTAAGCTTAACAATTAGAATTAATTCTGAATTTTCGTATTACGCGAACCTAAAAATTTATGTCTATTTTTAAGCTGCTGTTCTTGGCAGAAATTTCTTAATGAGATTTAATAAACTTCAAGATTGGCTGGATTGGCAGGAAGCTCTGCATTCGCAAAAAATCGAGTTAGGGCTTGAGCGCATTGCAGAAGTTGCACAAGCATTAGGTGTGTCCTCACCCACTTATAAAATTATTACAGTAGCGGGCACTAACGGTAAAGGTTCTATCGTCACGATACTTGAATCTATTTATCATCATAGTGGTTATCGTGTGGGTAGTTATACTTCTCCTCATTTACTGCACTATAACGAAAGAATTCGAATCGCAAAGGAAAACGTAGATGATGAACGATTGTGTAAGGCATTTGATTTGGTGGATAAAGCAAGAGGAAATACCAGTTTAAGTTACTTTGAATTTGGAACACTTGCAGCAATGCAAATATTCAATGAACAAGAATTTGATGTTGTCATATATGAAGTAGGTCTAGGAGGAAGGTTGGATGCGGTAAATATTTTAGATGCGGATTTAGCAATCGTTTCAAATATTGGCATAGATCATGTGCAATGGTTAGGCGAGACGCGGGAATCCATTGGTTATGAAAAGGCAGGTGTCTTTCGTGCAGCTCGGCCAGCTGTGTGCGGCGATGAAGATCCACCTGATACCTTGTTGAATTATGCTGAAAAACTAGGAACACAATTGTTTTGTATAAATAAAGAGTTTACGTTTCAACAAAGCAGTCAAACCAATTGGGAATTCGAGACCCATAATCTTCATTGGGAAAATTTACCGATACCAAACTTATATGGGCGTACCCAGTTAGGCAATGCTGCAACGGCATTGATGGGCGTGCGTTGTATGGATGATGATCTTCCAGTTACGCGGGACAATATCAATTCGGGGCTTGCCAATATTAGTTTATTAGGGCGTTTTCAAATTATTCAGGATGGCAGCCAAATCATTTTAGATGTAGCGCATAATCTGGATAGCGCAAAAGCCTTGGTAGAAAATTTAGCTGGACTTGAACCCGCCAATAAAACCATTGCAGTGTTTGCCGTATTGGCGGATAAAGATGTCGAGGGAATACTTGAAGTGACCAAAGAGGTGTTCGATGAATGGAATGTTTCTGAACTTAGCTCTGAACGATCATTAAGTGTCGGTGATTTAGAACGCTCTATACATAAATTTTGTTCTGGTCAAAAAGTACATACACATGCATCTATCAAGCAGGCCTATGATTACGCCAAACAAGATGTAGATGCTTCTACTCGGATCGTAGTCTTTGGTTCGTTTTTAACAGTAGCAGAAGTACTCAAGCAAGTCGTATAATCTAGTAAACTGTTGGCTAAATTTTTGGTCTAACCCACTTTCACAAATACCTAATTTTCTATGGAAACAACCCTTAAACAACGTCTCATTGGAGCAGCCGTAATTATTGCATTGGCCGTAATTTTTGTACCCATGATTTTAGATGGTTCGGGGCAACTTGAATCACATCCAATGAATTTAGATGTACCTCCTAAACCAAAATTTAGTTTTGAAAGCACGCTACCAGATCCTAAGGAACTGGAGAAATTGCCTTCAATTTCGGAAGCTAAGCAGCCAAAGTCTACTGAAGAATCAGTGACTGTTGAAACTGCTAAACCTGCTGCAAAAGAAGCTCCTAGCCCGAAAGCGCAGGTGGCTAAGGCAGAACAAGCGAGTCCAAAAGTGGTTGAAGCTACGGCAAACCATATTAAACCAAATCCGGCTCTAAGTGGTTGGGCCGTGCAGGTTGCGGCTTTTGCAGAAGAAGGCAAAGCGCTCGCATTGCAAGATAAGTTATTAGCAGATAAATATGCGGCATTTACAGAAAAGTCTAATGCAGGCAGCAAAGTGGTTTATCGGGTAAAAGTCGGACCAGAATTGGAACGAAAAGATGCTGAGGCTATTCGCGATAAAATTGTAAAAGCACATGGTTTAGACGGAAGTTTTGTTACCAATCACCCATAACGTGAGAAGGAAATACCATAATTAGGTGCTTTCACTTATCATTTATTGTTCGATCAAACGTTAGGTAACATGTATGCAACTTTCTTGGATTGATATTGGAATAGTACTCATATTTGTAATATCAGTCGTGATAGCAATATTTCGTGGTTTCGTAAAAGAAGCTGTATCACTTGCAAGTTGGATTATTGCAATTTGGTTAGCGGTAACTTTTGCAGACCAAGTTGCATTATTTTTACCTTCCAATATTGATGATGCCACCATTAATTTTTCACCAAATGAATTAGAGGTAAGCAAATTGCGTCTGGGTATAGCGTTTACTTTGATCGTGGTTGGTACATTAATAGCAGGATCCCTACTAAACTATATTCTCAGTCACGTTACACAAGCTAGTGTAATAAAAGGAATCGATAGAATTCTTGGAATGGGATTTGGTTTTTTAAGAGGGGGTGCCATCGTTATTTTACTTATACTGCTTGCCTCATTTACAACCATACCGAAATCCGATATTTGGCAGGCATCTAATTTTCTGCCGCCGTTTGAAACGGTAGCACGTCAAGTCATCAAATTTATGCCTGCAGAATATTCAAAGTTTTTTATACTTGAAGAAGACGATGTACAAGTATCTTTATATTAAATTTATTCAATTCATCTAATTTGTTATGTGTGGTATAGCCGGTATTGTTGCCAATAGTGCAGTAAATCAAGATTTATACAATGCGCTATTAATGCTGCAACACCGTGGACAGGATGCGGCAGGCATTGTAACGAATCAGGAGGGACGGTTATATCAACGAAAATCAATTGGGTTGGTAAGAGACGTTTTTCATAGTCGGCATATGGAACGTCTTAAGGGCAACATGGGTATTGCACATGTCCGATATCCAACGGCCGGGACTTCATCTTCTGCAGAGGCACAGCCCTTTTATGTAAATTCACCTTTTGGAATTTCACTTGGACATAATGGAAATTTAGTAAATGCGGAGGAGTTAAAGAAAGAATTATTTATCGATGATCGACGTCATTTAAATACCGAATCTGATTCCGAAATATTGCTTAATGTCCTTGCGCATGAATTAGCGAATCAACAATCGCTCCAGTTACGACCTCAAGACGTGTTTGAAGCTGTAAAAAGTGTACATCGACGCTGTAAAGGGGCCTATGCTGTGGTGGCGATGATAACGGGGCGCGGCATTTTAGCTTTTCGCGACCCCAATGGTATTCGCCCATTGGTATACGGTGTACGAGAGTCCAAGCATGGGGTGGAGGCTATGGTGGCTTCAGAAAGTGTGGCCCTAGACGTATTGGGATTTAGTTTGGTGCGCGACATTTCGCCCGGTGAAGCGATCTTTATCGACGTGAATGGAAAAATTTCGACACAACACTGTGCAGACGATGTTGTGCATTCGCCTTGTATATTTGAGTACGTGTATTTTGCGCGTCCTGATTCAATTATAGAAGATGTATTTGTGCAAAAAGCACGCATGCGTATGGGTCAATGTTTGGCAAATAAGATTTTACGCGAATGGTCTGATCATGACATTGATGTTGTAATGCCCATACCCGACACCAGTCGAACGTCTGCGATTGAAATTGCATATTTGTTAGGTGTGAAGTATCGAGAGGGATTTATTAAAAATCGTTACATTGCTCGCACATTCATTATGCCAGGACAAAAAATTCGTAAAAAATCTGTGCGTCAAAAACTAAATCCAATTGGTTTGGAGTTTAGGGATAAAAATGTGTTGCTAGTGGATGATTCAATTGTGCGTGGTACTACATCTCGAGAAATCGTGCAGATGGCACGAGATGCGGGAGCAAAAAAGGTTTATTTTGCATCCGCTTCTCCACCGATACGTTACGCCAATATTTATGGGATCGATATGCCGGCAAGAAGCGAACTCATTGCATTCAACCGCGATGTAGATGAAATCTGTAAAGAAATTCAGTCAGACCGTTTAATTTATCAAAATCTCGATGATTTGATTGTAGCAGTAAATAAAGGAAACTTGCGTTTAGAAAAATTTGATACCTCTGTGTTTGATGGCAACTATATTACGGGTGTAGAAGAAGGTTATTTTGAAAGTTTAGAAAATTTACGAAGCGATAAATCTAAGCGAAAGCGAGAAAAAGAAAAAGAATATGCCGGAATAGACCTGCATAATAGTGTTTAATCTTAAGAATTTAATTCATGCCTAATTTCGAAGCAGTTAATGAACTGCTGTCACTAGTACACTCTGCTTTTGCTAAGTTCCCTCAACATGCAAATTATTCAGCAGCTGTAATAAGTATTACAGCACAAAAACTATTTGTTTATTTAAATAATGAATTTGTAAAAGAATATCCAATTTCATCTTCTCGCTATGGGGTGGGGCAAGTAGATGGATCCTATAAAACACCAATCGGCATACATTGTGTTCAAGAAAAGATTGGTGAACATGCAAAATGTGGCGAAATTTTTGTTAATCGGGAACCCAGCAATCAAATAGCAAAGATTGAAAATGAAAATTCGTCTACAAATGAAGATTGCATTACATCAAGAATACTTTGGTTAAAAGGTTTGGAAGAAGGGATTAATAAAGGGCCAGGGGTAGATAGTTACGAGCGTTATATTTACATCCATGGTACCCATGAAGAAGGACTTATTGGTCAACCGGCTTCAATCGGTTGTATACGCATGAAGAATCAGGATGTAATTGATTTATATGATATTTTATCTGTTTTTTCGCTAGTAATTATTCATGCATAAATCCATCTTGGAGACAACTAAATCCATATTCCTGCAAGCTTATGGTTGTTTGATGGAGTCTAATCCACAAACAAAATGTGAAATGGTTTTCGCTTTTCAAAAAGAATTTTCATACCAGCCTTATAATTTAAAATCTTCAAAAAATATTCAAACCATTGATGTACCGGGCCGGCCCGAAAAACCGCTATTGGTTTCACCAAAGTTAGTGCCGAAACGAAGCATGAGTACCAAAGAGGGAAGAGCAGCACTTGTGCATGCGATTACTCATATTGAATTCAATGCAATTAATCTTGCATTGGATGCCATCTACCGATTTCAACACATGCCCATAGAGTATTACCGTGATTGGTTACAGGTTGCTTTTGAAGAAGCGCAACATTTCCAAATGTTAAGTGAAAGACTCCTAGAGTACGGTTATCAATATGGTGATTTCGATGCACATAATGGATTGTGGGAAATGGCGGTAAAAACTAAAGACGATATTGTGGCACGCATGGCCTTAGTACCGAGGGTATTAGAGGCGCGTGGGTTGGATGTTACTCCAGGAATGATTAAACGTTTTCAACAACATGGCGATGATGCCACTGCAGAAATATTACAAATAATATTTGAACAAGAAATAGGTCACGTGGCGATTGGCACACGTTGGTTTAATTATGTTTGTGAACAACGGGATTTGTTGCCAGCTCAAACGTTTAAGGGGCTATTGGATACGTATATGGGTGCAGAATTACGTGGCCCGTTTGCATTAGAAGCAAGGCGTCAGGCAGGGTTTACTGAAGAAGAAATTGAAGTATTAATTAGCAATTAATGCTAAGCACTCATTGTCTCTAAATTCATTCCTTGCTCTGTACAACGAAGCACGCTTCCTTGTTCATACCAATCTCCTAGCACAATTCGTTTGTATGTTTGTTCTTTTATATTGAATTCGTGAATGGCTGGACGATGGGTATGACCATGGATCAAAACATTTACATTATTTTTTAGCATAGTTTGTTCAACGGTTTGTTGATTCACATCCATAATCTCCGGTGTTTTATTGCTAATTGCTTTTGCACTGGTGTTTCGAAGGTGTCCCGCTAGTTTTAACCTTTGTTTCACGCTTAATAATAAAAGCGTTTTTATAACCCACTTGTTGCGCACCTTTTTGCGATATTTTTGATACGGAATATCATCGGTGCATAATGTATCACCGTGCATGATCAAAGTAGGTGTGCCGTATAAATCTATTACAGTTTCTTCGGGCAGAATTTTGCAATGGGTTAACCGGCTAAATTTGGAACCCACTAAAAAATCACGATTGCCGTGAATAAAATAAATTGGAATTCCAGAATCTCCGAGTTTTTCTAAGCCAGTAAGTACTGATTCTAAACCAATCGCAGGATCATCATCCCCAACCCAATATTCGAATAAATCACCTAAGATATAAAGCGCATCTGTATCTTTAATTTCTTTTAGAAAACGACAAAAGGCCGCAATGATATGCGGCCTTTTATGATCCAGGTGTAAATCAGAGACAAATAACGTCTGTGACATTACACCATTACTTATTCAACAACGGTTACTTTTTCAATGATTACCGGTTCTGCCGGTACATCTTGATGAGGCCCATGATTCGTCGTTGCAACATCCTTAATAGCATTCACCACGTCCATGCCTTCAGTAACTTTTCCAAATACAGCATAACCCCAACCTTGTTGAGTTTCGCTACTAAAGTTTAAAAAACTATTGTCTTTTACATTAATAAAAAATTGTGCAGTTGCTGAATGTGGATCGCCAGTTCTTGCCATAGCAATGCTACCCACATCATTGGCCAAGCCGTTATTAGCTTCATTCTTGATAGGATCGTGTGTAGGTTTTTGATTCATGTCCGGTGTAAAGCCTCCGCCTTGAATCATAAAATTGGAAATTACACGATGAAAGATGGTTCCATCATAAAATCCTTCTTTAGTATATTTAACAAAATTTGCAACCGTATTTGGTGCTTTTTCAGCATTTAGCTCCAGCATAATTACGCCTTTGCTCGTTTCCATTTTAATTGTAGTCATATCTGCTTGTGCGTTGGTTGTAGTGATTGTAATTAATATGAATACAATCAGAAGTAAACGCTTAAGTAGAGTATTCATAGTATCTCCCTTAAAAAATTGAAAGCGAATAATAGCGATTTTTCGAACCTTTGTCCGTAATAGCCAATAGGAAGTTCCGTAGCTGAATAATTTAGGAATGATTTGGGTCAAAACGCGGTAAAATTCAAGGAGAAACGCAAAGAAAGGGATACGGTTGTCAATAATACCCGTTTGATGGCATTGACCTAAATCAATGCAAGAACGTATGATCCGCAGTCGCTTTACTGACCAATATAGTAAAATTCACCGAATTCGGGGCATAGCGCAGTCTGGTAGCGCATCTGCTTTGGGAGCAGAGGGTCGGGGGTTCAAATCCCTCTGCCCCGACCAAATTTAAAAAAATAAATGAGTCTTCACTTAGGGTGAGGCTTATTTATTTTTTAAATGCTGGTTGGCTAGGGTAGGAAACCTCATGTGGGTTCACAAAATCGTCAGGAACGATTTTGAACGTTGCGTTTAAAACGCAACGGCCCGAAGTACGAAGTAAATCCCTCTGCCCCGACCATAAGTTGTTGATTCTGAAAAGAAACATAAGTTGGGTGGTCACACTTTTTGCTCCCTTTTAAATTTTAAGCGGTTCATAACTGCTTAACCTGAATTGGTGAGAGCGGCGAGTTTAAATTCCCCAATCAATTAAAGTCGCTTTAAAATAACAGCTCGAACAATTTAAGGGGACAACAGTGACTGCTGAAGTAACGATCTTAAATTCAATTAGTGTTGCAATGGCTGCCGATAGTGCAGTTACTGTCGGTAAAGCAACAAAAATTTATACGTCTGCAGAAAAGCTTTTTCAACTTACAAAACATGCACCGATAGGTGTAATGATTTACGGAAATGCAAAATTTTTAGGTATACCTTGGGAAACTATAATTAAATCATATCGAAGAAAATATGGAGAAAAACATTTTGATTCCGTTTTCGATTATGCTGCTAATCTAATTAAATATATTAAGGAAGATAGAGAAATTTTCCCTGTTCGTCTTCAAGATGAAAGACTGCATTATCAAATCTTATATAATTATTATGATGTATTGGATGATATTAAAGATGAATTTAGTCGAGAATTTGAAAAAAATAATGATTTAACCGAAAAGGAATTGTCAAACATAGCTGAAGTAGTAATTGATAGGTTTCATTCATTTGTTAAAACATTAAAGTATTTACCTGGTTTTAATGCAAAATCAAAAACTGAAATTAGGAAAAAGTATTCAAAAACAATTAATGAAATTAAAAAAGGTGTTTTTGGTAAATTTCCGTTAAGCACAAAAAGTAAACGTCAGCTAACCACACTTATTATTGATATGTTATGTAGGGAATACCTTAGTGATTTTAGTTCTGGTGTTGTAGTTGCAGGTTTTGGTGAGAAAGAATATCTACCTTCCCAAATATCCTTTGATCTAGAGGAAATGATAATTAATAAACCTAGATATAGGGAACATAAAAGAGACATTGTAAATCAATCAAATACAGCAACAGTTACGGCATTTGCCCAAAAAGATATGGTATATGCCTTCATGGAAGGTATTAATCAAAACTTGCATCAATACATGGTTGATAGTACAGGTAATTTATTTCAAGGCACATGCAAGGCCATAATTAAAATTATTAAAGAAGAGAATAAAGAAATTGGAAATAAAGTTGATAAAATCTTAAAAAAATCTGTACCTCCACTAATGGATAATTTATTTCAGAAATGGAGTAAGCAAAGAGAACAATATTGGCAGCCAATTGTCCAAATAGTATCATCACTACCAAAAGATGAATTAGCTACGATGGCAGAAAACCTTGTAAATTTAACAAAGTTCAAAAGGCGCGTAACGACAGATGAAGAGACGGTTGGTGGGCCAATAGATGTTGCTATAATAACCAAGGGTGATGGATTTGTATGGATTAAAAGGAAACATTATTTTGAGCCAGGATATAACCCAAGACTAATTGCAAAATATGAAAGAGGGGATCAATGAAAAAAAAGAAAGAAGAGAAAAAATACAAAAGTGTAGATCAAGTATTTAGAAAATACTTTCCTGACTATGAGGTCGAGGATGACGATGATGAAAAAGTTAACCTTGATCAACAAGAGTCTGGAGCCGCTGTCGCTAAAAAACTCATAAAGGAGTTTGAAGACAGACTACATAATTGTTAAATATAGGATAAGTTTCTCTAATTTGCTCCCAAATAGGAATTTATTCTATTAAGTAAAACGACTGTGCCCAATAGACATTAGCCTGTCTGTAATAATATGATTTTATTTGATTGTGGCCGCAGAAATTGCGTCTGCCCCGACCACCTATAAAAAAGGACACGAGTCGTAAAGTAATCACATCGATGTCATTCATTTTATATATATAACTAACCTTAGGTTCTATTAACATATAGAAACTATGTCCACCTTAACTCCAACCCGTCCTCCCGGTCCTACAGAGGCATTTAATTTAAATGCTGACGAATCTTCATTTTATAAAATGGGAGAACTAATTGAAGAGTATGGAGACATTGTTTGTTTGAATAATTCTATTTCTAAACAACCGCATATTCTTCTTAATCATCCGGACTACATAAAACAGGTATTTGTTACTGAGCATAAAAACTTTCAAAAAGGCACAGGGTTTGATCGCGTAAAAATATTATTGGGCAATGGCTTAATTGTAAGTGATGGTAGTTTTTGGGCGCGGCAAAAACGAATGATACAACCCATGTTTCATAAAAATGTTTTAAAACAAGTTTATGAAATAATGTCACAGTGCAATAAGGATTTGCTAAAACGCTGGCAAAAATCTGCCAAAGAAAATAATCCCATCAACATAACAAAAGATACCTGTTATTTGGCTTTAGAAATTATTTTGCGTGCATTATTTAGCGAAGATTATGATGAAATGTCTTACAAAGGCGTCAATCCATTTTTTATTTTGGCCGAACACACATCAAGAGATTTGGATTTGGTCGTTAAATTTCACGGGCTTACAAAATATGTCAAAGAATGTATGCGTGATCGAATTGATAAAAATCGTTATCCAGAAGATTTTTTGTCCATGCTGATGTTAACGCAAGATAAAGTGACTCAAGAACGCATGACAGAGAAAGAAGTCATCGATGAAGTGATGACACTAATCGTAGCAGCTCATGAAACCACGGCGGCTACTACCAATTGGGTTTGGTATTTTATTTCAGAGCATGAAGAGGTGCATAAAAAAGTATTAGTCGAAATTAATACACTTGAGCAAGATATTCCTGAATTTGAAGAGTTAGATAAGCTTTCTTATATTCGGCAAGTAATTGATGAAGCGTTGCGGATGTACCCACCCGGATGGTTGCTAAGTCGAGAACTGTTAGAAGATGTTCGTCTGGGTGATTATTCGCTTGAAAAAGGTACAAATGTTTTTATTTCGCCATACTATATTCATCGCCATCCAAAGTATTGGAAAGATCCAACCCGTTTTAACCCAGATCGATTTTCAGAATCGAATATGAAAAATATCAATCGCTATACTTATTTCCCATTTTCAATGGGTCAGAGGCGTTGCCCAGGCGAAATTTTTGCCATCATTGAAATGCAGATGCATATCGCATATGTTTGCAAATATCTAAAATTAAATTATATTGATAAGCAACCTATTCAATTAGAACCATTGATCAATTTGCGTGTCGATCATGATTTTTACATGAACGCAATAGAACGCCACTGATTAAATTTATTTCAAACCGAATTTCTTTAGCTATATTATTTTAGCAATCTTTGTTTATGCAATTTCAAACATTAACTGAAGCATTGGAAAGTGTCCGCAGTGATAAGCGTTTTGTTGGTTTTATTGAGGGCCAGGATCAGGAAATTACATTTAGTTATGAAGAACTTTATGTGCGGGCATTGGGGTTATTACATGTTTTGCAGCAAAAGGGATTAAAAAAAGGTGACTATTTAATCCTATTTCTCAATAACAATGTTCAAATGGTGGATGTATTCTGGGCCTGTCAATTTGGTGGGATTATTCCAGTGCCGCTTGCTGTTGGAATTAGTGATCAACACAAGCAAAAAGTTTTTAACGTTGCTGAAAAGCTTGGAAACCCATATTTATATACAGATCGTAAAACGCTTAACAAATTACTGAGTAGCGAGACCGATGCTAATAAAAAAAGTCAGTTATCAAATCAAACTGTTTTGGCAGATGAAATTACAGATATCTCTTCGCCTGGCAGGAAAGCTGACATTCAACCAAAAGATATTTCATTTATTCAATTTTCATCTGGATCTACGGGAAGTCCGAAAGGTGTGGTTTTAAGGCATCGAAATTTGATCGCAAATCTTGAAGGTATTTATAAGGGGGCAAATTTTACAGATGAAGATATAAGTCTAAGCTGGATGCCCTTGACGCATGACATGGGGCTAATCGGTTTTCATATCAATCCAATTGTTTCCAATCACACGCATTATATTATGCGTACTGAGTTGTTTGTTAGGCGTCCACTTTACTGGTTAATTGTAGCTAGTGATAAACAAGCTGACGTACTTTGCTCACCTAATTTTGGTTATAAACATTTTTTAAATGCATACCATCGACGTGGTCTGGATGACATTGATTTATCACATGTGCGATTAATCTTTAATGGTGCAGAACCTATTTCTGTTGCATTGTGCAAACAATTCAACAAGGAGATGGAAAAATTTGGTTTACCAACGCATTGCATGTTTCCGGTCTATGGGTTAGCGGAGGCAAGTCTCGCCGTTAGTTTTCCTGAAATTCATGCACCGTTAAGTGTTACAAATGCCAAACGTAGTTCTCTTACGATTGGGAACATTATGCAACAAGATTTAGAGGGTCAAGATTCGATCTCGCTCGTGGGTGTTGGCACACCAATTCTACACTGTAAAGTGAGAATTAGTGATGATAATGGTATTGGGCTTGCGGAAAAAATGGTTGGACATATTCATATATCCGGTGCAAATGTAACAGAAGAGATTATAGGAGATGATGGCTCGTTGTTTTATGAAAATGGCTGGTTAGATACCGGAGATTTAGGATTTGTATCTGACAAAGAATTATTTATTACAGGCCGGTTTAAAGAAATACTCTTTGTAAATGGACAGAATTTTTATCCATACGATATTGAAGAAGTTTTACATCAATTGCCCGGGCTTGAATTAGGTAAAGTAGTGGTAGCAGGTGTGCCTTCAAAATCGAGTGAATTAGAAGAGGTATTAGTATTTGTGCTCAGCAAACGTGCAGCGCAAGAATTTTTACCTGTAGTGGCACAAGTTAAAGGCTTGGTTAATGAGAATTTTGGCATAGAGGTAAATCAAGTAATTCCAATTCGAAAAGTTCCGAAAACCACAAGTGGGAAAATTCAACGATCAATTTTAGCGGATGAATATTTGTCAGGTGACTATGACGATGTTTTACAAGAAATTAAAAATTTAAGCACGACAAACACTGGTTCTGAAGGAAAATCAGACGATGATATCGTTAATGTGATTCGAAGTGTTTGTAAGGAAGCCTTGTCAGATAAGTCATTTGGCAATGAAGACAGCCTACTTGAATTGGGCGCAAGCTCTTTGGCTCTTGTAGAAATTCATACTGGCCTTGATGAATTATTTCCCGATATGATTGAGATTACGGACTTGGTAGAATATCCCACAATAATTGATTTAGCGAATTTCATACGTGAAAAACAATCTTTAGTCGTATAAAGATTTTTCTTTTTTCCAGCGGTTATGTATCCATAACCAATCTTGCGGTTGTTTCAATATTTGGTTTTCCACAGCCTTGACATAATTTTCTGAAATTACATTACTTTCTTTCGAATAAGGAGGGGCAGAAAGTAATTTAAATGTGGCGTGGTAGTGTCCGCGACGAATTCGCTCTAAATCCATAAAAAATACTGGATACTTAAATAATGTCGCAATTTTTTCTAAGCCCAAATAAAAAGGAGTATCCTGATTTAAAAAATTTGCCCAATAGGCTTCATCACGCCGTCTTGGCGCTTGGTCAGGGGCAATGGCAATAATTCGTGTTTGTTTTGAACGTTTTATTAAATCTGTAATACAGGTTTTAGCGGGTATTAATGTAATGTTAAATCTGTTTCTTGATTCCAGTGCTAATTCATTCACCCACTGCATGTGAAGCGGTTTGTAAATTCCATCAACTGGATAATTAAGTGCTTGGCTTGCAGCTAATATTGCCCATTCTTGGTTACATTGATGTGCCAGTGAGAGCAAAATTGTTTTATTTTGTTTTAAATAGTTTTCAATTTCTCCAACATTCTTAAATGATACATGCTTGACCAGTTGTTCTGGCTTGTAGTTGATGCTTTTAAGAATTTCAATACAAACTTCACAAAAGTTTTTGTATGACTGTTTTAATAAGCTGCGGCGATCATTATCTGAAAGTTCTGGAAATGAGTTTCGAATATTCTCTTTGGCTGTATCGCGACGAAAGCGCGCAATATAAAACAAAATAAAATAAAGTGGTTTAGCAAGAAGATAAAGAATGGGTAAAGGAATCGCCGCAAAAGATTGTAATAAGAATTTCAACAATGTGTTATTTATGCTGTGTTGTAAGTGAAGGATTAATTAAAGGCAGGTTTCTCAAGCTTCCAACGTCTATATGCCCATAGCCAATCTTTAGGACTGGAATTAACGAGTGTTTCAAGTTCAACTACATATTTTTCCATAATGTAGTTGGGTTCTTTTGGGTAGGGGGGTTCTGTCAAGAGTTTTAAGGTGGCTTCGTAATAACCGCGCTTAGTTCTTTTCATTGACATAAAAATTATTGGATATTTAAAAGCTTTAGCAATTTTTTCCGTACCTGTGTGAAAAGCAGTATCTCGATTTAAAAAAGTTTGCCAGTAAGGGATGTCTGTTTTCTTAGGTGATTGATCAGCAGCTAATGCAATGATTCGGGTTATTTTTGCGCGTTTTAATGAATCTGCAATGCAGGTTTCCATGGGTAGTGGGGTGATGTCAAACTTTGTTCTTAATTCAAAGAATAATTTTTCCAACATAGGTGTACGCTGTGAGCGATAAATTGTGTCTACGGGATAATCGATGTGTTGTGCAGATGATAAAAGTGCCCATTCCATATTGCAGTAGTGAGCTGTTGCAATAATGACGGATTGGTTTTGATCTAGATATTTTTTAAGCACATCAATATTTTTAAATGTTACCCGCTCTTTCATTTGTTGTTTGCTGAAATTAAACGCTTTGATGGTTTCAGCAAATACGATGCAAGCACTTTTGTAATGACTTTTTGCTAATTGCAAAATTTCTGTATCTGAAAATTCTGTGTACGTTCCTTTCAAATTATTGATGGTTAGTTTTCTTCGAACTTTTAAAACATGAAATAATAAAATATAAACCAACCAAGATAATCCGTGCAGTATTGGTAGGGGTAATTTTGAGAATATTTTTATTAAATATGGGACGGCTTTAGACATTTGAATTTGACTGAAATAAAAGCAATAGTTTAAGTATTAATTTTATTAATATTTAAAATAAAGGGAAAGCACAACTAATTTGTAAGATGTTGCATTTTTAAGCTAAATGGTGGGCTAAGCTATAGTTTATTTGAAGTAAATCAAATCTTTGATGGCTTTTTGGAGTCAGAATATAGGCTATAAAAAAGTATTAGGTAGTTTCAATGGACTGGATATACTACAGCATAATCAATGTAGCAAAATATATTGTTACTGTGTTTACGATACTTTTGGCGCTGCTAACCATTCCTCTAATTATTCTTATCTTTTCGCATGGAATCATTCTTTCTCATTTAAGAGATATCCAGCATCATAATGTTCCGGCAAAACCTTTATTGCAAAGCTTGCCAGAAGTTAAGCTTGAAGAATTTATGATATGGCCGTTACGACAACTGCATATACAATCGCAAGTTCTGAGAGTTCAACAATCGAAGCTGAATCAAACAAAATAATTTAAGTACTGAGATTGGCGCATTCACGCTGACAATTTTCCGATGTTACACTAGGGACATGTGCCCGTAGTTTTCATGCCCTTTAGGGTACCACTGGACCATGAGCAGGATGCCCAAGTGTCGTGGTAGGTATGAATGTCGTAAGTGAAGAGAGCTACGTTGCGAAGCGACGTCTGTAAATATAATAATGATTGTATAGTTAGTTTCTTAATGTTGATTGCGCCCGTAGCTCAACCGGATAGAGCATCGGCCTTCTAAGCCGAGGGTTAGAGGTTCGAGTCCTCTCGGGCGCGCCACTGTTAATTAAATTTTGCGAGGTCTGGTTCGAGTCCTGCCGGGCGCGCCACTGTTAATTAAATTTTGCGAGGTCTGGTTCGAGTCCTGCCGGGCGCGCCACTGTTAATTAAATTTTGCGAGGTCTGGTTCGAGTCCTCTCGGGCGCGCCACTATTATTTAAATTTTACGAGGTCTGGTTCGAGTCCTGCCGGGCGTGCTAGCCCTGCGTGAGGGTACTCCACGCGAATAATGAAGTCGCGTAGTGACACAATAAAAATTTTCCCATTTAGTGACATAGTCAATACAATCTTAAATACGTTACTATTTATGGCCTTGTGGTGAGCGTAGCTCAGTTGGTAGAGCGCAGGATTGTGGTTCCTGTGGTCGTGGGTTCGATCCCCATCGCTCACCCCAGACTTGCGAATAGCTATTACTCACAAATTATACGTCGTGAGACGAACATCAGCGCGAGGGCACTCCACTAAATTTAATTGTTACGAAATAACGCTTTATCAAATTTAGTAAGTGGTACCAAATAAACTACTTTAAATAGAAATCTTATTTTTAATACACCATTCAATCGCTTCGGTTGTATCAAAAATATAATCTTTGGTGCTGCTGGCAGTGCTGGGATTTTTCTTAGGCTTCACGGAATAGGGTAGTCCTTGCTCAGCCCATGCATCAATTTTGCTTTGGCTAACGCCAAATATAGCGGCTAAATCTGAGCTATTTACTTTCAGGCCCATGTAAACTCCATGTATCCAAATTCTCGCAAATTACCATCAATGGTAAAATTTTTATTCCGTTGAATATGTTGAAGCAGTAGTATAATCATTCGCTTAAAAGTCTGCTACACGCCTTTTGTGTACGTGTGAATTCTATTGTGATCGGATGCTAAGAAATTTCAATTTATTAATTGGTAAATGTTTTATTATCAGTGTACTGCTGTCAGCGCAGGTTTGGTCTGACACAAATTCAATTCCTTTCGAATGTAAAGCAGATTGCGTAACAATCTATGGGAAAGAGTTGGGAATTTCACCAGCAGGAATCCCATCATATTCTAATTGCAGTGCAGAATGTGTAATTTTTGAGCCTAATCACCATCAAAATGTTTATACCGGGATCAAATGGCAATGTGTTGAATATGCCAGAAGATGGTTGCTTGTTGAGAAAGGTGTTGTATTCGGTGATGTTGATATCGCAGCTGACATTTGGCGTATGGATAATGTTGTTCATCCGAATAATAAACAGAGTTTAGCATTCCAGTCGTTTGTTAATGGATCCAATATCAAACCCCAACGAGGGGATTTGCTAATTTATGGGAAAGATTACTTAGGCACAGGTCATGTAGCAGTTGTAGTAGCTATTGATGATAAAAATAACGTATTACAGGTTGCTGAGCAGAATTTTGAAAATTCTGAATGGAAGAAAAATTATGCTCGAGAAATATCTTTTATAGAGAAAGATAACCGCTATTGGTTATTAGATGCCTATTTGGTGGGTTGGAAAAGAGTTAGCGAATAGGTAATTTATTGTTGTTAATGTGATTTCGTTGTGCGCAGTACGATGACAATTCCAATTACGATACATACAGCTGCTAAATACCCAATGACTTTGTCATAAGAACCAGTCAAAAAAGCGAATTCTGATAGTACATTTGTATCTGTCACTCGTTTAAATACTTTAATTGTTACTACCCAGCCAGCATGTACGCCTATACAAAGCGCAAGACTTTGTGTCCTAATTTTTAATAGTGCCAATAATACCCCAGCTAAAAATAAGGCCAAGAAAGAATCAAATATTTCTACAGGGTGTAAAAATGGAATAAAGGCATCTTTTAATATATGAAGCCCACTCAGCCAGCTGAGATTTTCAGTGTTTAAGGATGATTCTGGATTAATAAAATGTACTAAAGCGAAAAATAAACTCGTAATAACAATCGCAACTGTTACCGTGCTTTGATTTCCAATAGATGTCAGCATTGCACCGCGAAATAATGTTTCTTCAATTAATGCAATAATTATTCCTGAGATGAAAGCTGTAAGTAGAAGTGTGGCAATGCTTGTAAATGACCAGTCCCAATCAAAATCTACTACCCGGTTGCCTGTCATTAATAAACCAATAATTACCGGCAACATAATTGCAATTCCAATTAGTATGCCTTTGGCACACTGGGAACAAAATTCTTTAAATACTACGTTATAGCCAATTTTTTGCCAGCTATGTATTCCAAGAAATTTTTTTAATACTAAAAACAGAATGATTACGAGAAATAACACACAACGGCTCGCTACTCGCTCAAATTCAACCTCAAACACATTATGTAATGCTGTGAATAATGGATATGCGAGTAAGGCTCCGCCAATTAGGGCCACTACAAAAAGTGCAAGATATTTAAAAAATGCTTTCATTATATATACCTAAGGTATTACGCCTTATGCACGAATCCTGATATACATCCGAAGGATATTATTTTGTTTATAATCATGCGTATAGAATCTGTATAGTAGCGGATTTTGCGAAAGTGGCGGAATTGGTAGACGCGCTGGTTTTAGGTACCAGTGGGGTAACCCGTGAGAGTTCGAGTCTCTCCTTTCGCACCAACAGCCTTGCACTAAAAATCATAAATGCACGAACGCTGAGTTAAGCAAGTATAATACTGAGTAGTCAAATAATAATCTTTATCAATTTTTAAATTAGTTTAAACCAATAAAAATCAAACCATGCAAATCTCCCTCGAAACAACCTCAGGCCTGGAACGTAAAATGACCGTTGAGGTACCGGCAGAAAAAATTTCTTCCGCTATTGAAACAAAACTTCAGAATATGAGTCGCCAAGTGAAAATCTCTGGTTTTCGTCCTGGCAAAGTACCCATGCGCGTTGTTAAGCAACGATTTGGAAAACAAGTCTTCAATGAAGTAGTTGCAGATACCATGCAATCAAGTTATATCGAGGCGGTTAACCAAGAAAAGCTACGTCCGGCTGGAGATCCAAACATCGAACCTTTAAATGTAGAGGCGGATCAAGATTTAAAATATGTTGCTACTTTTGATGTTTACCCTGAGATTACACTTTCAGATTGTGCTTCACTAAAAGTAGATGTTGCTGATGTTGAAATTAAGGACAGTGATATAGAGATCATCATTGAAAAAATTCGAAAGCAAAATATGGAATGGTCCGAAGTAGATCGCGCTGCTAAAAAAGATGATCAGATAACAATGGATTTTGTTGGAAAAATTGATGGTGAAGAATTCCAAGGAGGAAGCCACGAAGATTTTACAACGGTCTTAGGCAATGAAAATTTGTTGCCCGACTTTGAAAAACAACTAAAAGGCATGAAAGCAGGCGATGAAAAAACGTTTGATGTTGAATTTCCAAAGGACTATATGCAAGAAGATTTAGCTGAAAAGATAGCTACCTTTGATATTAAAGTTAAAAAGGTTGCAAAGGGTGAATTACCGAATGTAGACGAAGAATTTATAAAATCACTAGGAGTAGAAGACGGTAAAAATGAATCTTTGCAAGAACAAATTAAAAAGAATATGCAGGTTGAGCTGGATCAGCGTAAAAAAGCTTTCAATAAAGAGCAGGTAATGCAACAGTTATTCGAAGCGAACTCATTTGAACTTCCTAATTCCATGTTGAAACAAGAAATTGATGCACTCCGTAAACAAAACATGGATGCCGTCCATAGTCATGATGAAAGCAAGTTTCCTGATGATAAGTTTGAAGAAGAGGCAAAGCGCAGGGTATCTCTAGGTTTAATTGTTGGAGAAATTGTGCAGAAAAATGGTTTAAAATTAGATCAGGATAAAGTGAGCCAACAACTAAACATGATGGCAACCAGTTATCCTAAACCGGAAGAACTTATTCAATATTATCGTAGCAATCGGCAAGCAATGGCGAACGTTGAAATGTTGGTGATGGAAGAACAAGTAGTGGATTGGGTTCTTGAACAGGCAAAACAAAATAAAAAGTCTTTTACTTTTGATGACTTTCTTAAACAACAAGGGATGTAAAAGATTTTTTATATATAGTGTAAACATAGGCAGGTAAAACATGCGCAATACTGAAAAAAATTCTGGAGCACTTCATACTCAAGCATTAAATCTTGTGCCCATGGTGGTGGAGCAATCCTCACGAGGTGAACGAGCTTATGATATTTATTCGCGACTATTAAAAGAGCGTGTAATTTTTATCGTTGGTCCTATTGAAGATCAAATGGCAAATTTGGTTGTGGCACAAATTCTATTTTTAGAATCTGAAAATCCAGATAAAGATATTTCAATCTATATCAATTCTCCGGGTGGTTCAGTTACAGCAGGTATGGCAATTTATGACACCATGCAGTTTGCCAAACCGGATGTGAGCACATTATGTGTAGGTCAGGCAGCCAGCATGGGGGCTGTGTTACTTGCAGGTGGAGCCCAAAATAAACGTTATGCGTTGCCGCATTCACGCATGATGATTCATCAGCCATTGGGTGGGTTTCAGGGGCAAGCAACTGATATCGACATACACGCACGAGAAATTCTAAAAATTCGTGAAGAATTAAATCAAGTGATGGCTAAGCATACAGGACAACCGGTGGAGCGAATTGCCGAGGACACTGAGCGGGATAACTTTATGAACAGTTCAGAAGCGAGGGAGTATGGCTTAATTGATCAAGTGTTGGACAAGCGTGAGGATGTTCCCTCGAGCTAATTGTTCAGCAATTAACTTACAATCAATACCTTGTTGCTGATCAAAAATTGACCAGCACTTCACTGCATAAATTCTCAAATCAGCGTATAGTTACGGCGACTAGAGGTAATTCCATAGGATTTATCAGTTTTTTAACTTGAAACTTAGCCTAAGAAGCGGCATCTAATTTAAAAGATGCTCGATAAGTTACTATGAGTGACGATACTACAACCAAGGATCAGGATAGCGGTAAACTTTTGTATTGCTCTTTTTGCGGAAAGAGTCAGCATGAAGTACGAAAATTAATTGCCGGACCTTCAGTTTTCATTTGTGATGAATGTGTCGAACTGTGTAACGACATTATTCGCGAGGAGATGCAAGAGCAGTCTCCAGCAGATGGAACTAAACTTCCTAAACCGAAAGAAATAAATTCCATATTGGATGAATATGTAATTGGCCAAGATCGGGCCAAAAAAGTTTTATCGGTTGCGGTTTACAATCATTACAAACGATTGGATGCAAAAAATTCCAGCAAGAATGCTGTTGAACTTGCAAAGAGTAATATTCTGTTAGTCGGACCTACCGGTTCTGGTAAAACACTTTTGGCGGAAACGCTTGCCCGATTGTTAAATGTTCCATTCACGATTGCTGATGCAACAACACTTACAGAAGCGGGTTATGTAGGTGAAGATGTAGAAAACATTATTCAAAAATTATTACAAAAGTGCGATTACGATGTAGACAAAGCACAAACCGGAATTGTTTACATTGATGAAATTGATAAAATTTCTCGCAAGTCAGATAACCCATCCATCACGCGAGATGTATCAGGTGAGGGTGTTCAACAAGCTTTACTAAAATTAATTGAAGGAACGATTGCTTCTGTTCCACCGCAGGGTGGAAGAAAACATCCGCAACAAGAATTTTTGCAAGTGGATACCAGTAATATTTTATTTATTTGTGGCGGTGCTTTTGCAGGATTGGATAAAGTAATTCTGGATCGAACTGAAAAAGGCGGCATTGGTTTTTCTGCTGATGTTCGCAGCAAAGATAATTCGATCAATATTGGAGAAATTCTGCATAATGTTGAACCGGAAGATTTAATTAAATATGGTTTAATCCCAGAATTTGTGGGTCGATTACCCGTAGTAGCAACGCTAGAGGAACTTAATGAAGAAGCGCTGGTACGTATTCTTACCGAGCCAAAAAATGCCATTACCAAACAATATAATCGCTTGTTTGATATGGAAGGTGTGGAAATCGAATTTAGAGAAAACGCTCTGTATGCCGTAGCGAGAAAAGCGATGGATCGTAAAACTGGCGCACGAGGTTTGCGTACTATTTTAGAAAATGTACTGTTAGATACGATGTACGATCTACCATCTGAAGACAGTATCAGTAAAGTGGTCGTGGATGAATCGGTTATCATGGGCGATGCTAAGCCCTATTTGATCTACGAAGGATCGGAGTACGAAAAAGCAGCCTCAGACGAATAGCCATTCGTCCCAAGAGCTGGAAACCCTTTGGCTCAAATATGACTACGGTCGTACTGATTTGAGCTTGAATTTATATACAACAGTCCTCATATAGTAAGCTAAACTTGTCCACCCAACTTCAAATAGTTACAAATATCAACTATGAGTGAAAAAAAGACACCTACCGAATTAATCGATAATCCCATGCAAGTAGTCCCCGTATTACCGTTACGTGATGTAGTGGTGTATCCACACATGGTGATTCCGTTATTTGTAGGCCGGGAAAAGTCCATAAAGGCTTTGGATGCGGCCATGTCAGATAACAAACAAATTTTATTGGTGGCTCAAAAAAGTGCAGATATTGACGATCCCCAAATTGATGAGGTTCATGATATTGGCACCCTGTCTACAATTTTACAGTTGCTTAAATTACCGGATGGCACCATTAAAGTTTTAGTAGAAGGCGTAGAGCGTGCCAAAGTGATTCATCATTTAGATGACCAAGAATTTTTTAGTGCACAAATTGCATTATTGGAATCTGGTGAAGAGATCGATGACGAAAAAGAGCTAGAAGTTTTAGCTCGTTCTGTTACCAATTTGTTTGAACAGTATGTAAAACTCAATAAAAAAGTTCCACCTGAAGTTTTAACCTCATTAGCAGGTATCGATGAACCATCTCGCCTGGCCGATACGATCGCTGCGCACATGTCATTAAAGCTTGATGAAAAGCAACAAGTATTGGAAATCAAAACGATTCGTGAACGCTTAGAGCATTTAGTTCGACTAATCGAAGGTGAGCTAGATGTATTACAAATCGAAAAGCGTATTCGTGGTCGCGTTAAACAGCAAATGGAAAAATCTCAGCGTGAGTATTATTTGAATGAGCAAATGAAAGCCATTCAAAAAGAATTAGGTGAATTAGAAGAAGCGCCGAATGAATTAGATGACTTGGCCCAGAAGATTGAAAAGGTGGGTATGTCTAAAGAAGCCAAGAAAAAAGCGGATGCTGAATTAAATAAACTCAAAATGATGTCGCCAATGTCAGCGGAAGCGACGGTGGTAAGAAACTATATTGATTGGTTGGTTAGTGTTCCTTGGCGTAAAAAATCTAAAGTAAGAAAAGATCTTGCTGGTGCGGAAAAAATCTTAGAAGAAGATCACTATGGTTTGGAAAAAGTTAAAGAACGCATTATCGAATATTTAGCGGTTCAACAACGTGTAAAAAAATCTAAAGGACCGATTTTATGTTTAGTGGGTCCACCGGGTGTTGGTAAAACTTCTATCGGTAAGTCTATTGCGCGTGCAACCAATCGAAAATTCACACGTATGTCATTAGGTGGTGTGCGAGATGAAGCCGAAATTCGTGGCCATCGCCGAACGTATATTGGATCTTTGCCAGGCAAAATTGTGCAAAATCTTTCGAAAGTAGGTGTACGCAACCCATTATTCCTGTTAGACGAGATTGATAAAATGGCGATGGATTTTCGTGGCGATCCTGCTTCTGCAATGCTGGAAGTGCTAGATCCTGAACAAAACCATACCTTTGCCGATCATTATCTTGAAGTAGATTTTGATTTATCCGATGTCATGTTTGTGGCCACAGCAAATAGCTTAAATATTCCTGGCCCATTGTTAGACCGCATGGAAGTCATTCGTTTACCCGGTTATACCGAAGACGAAAAGAAAAACATTGCAACCAAATATTTGGTACCAAAGCAGTTAAAAGCGAATGGATTAAAAGAGGAAGAAATTTCAATTTCGAACTTTGCCATTATCGACATAATTCGTTATTACACGCGCGAAGCGGGTGTACGTAATTTAGAACGAGAAATATCTAAAATTTGTCGCAAGGTCGTTAAAGCTTTGGTGTTGGGCAAAGGCAAACAAAAAATTTCAATTACGCCACGATCATTAGAAAAATACTTGGGCGTAAAACGGTTCCGTTACGGTCTTGCGGATGAAAATGATCAAATTGGACAGGTTACTGGTTTAGCTTGGACGGAAGTGGGCGGTGAATTACTGACAATCGAAGCCGTGGTAGTGCCCGGTAAAGGTAAAACCAGTCGAACCGGTCAGTTAGAAGATGTAATGCAAGAATCCATTCAAGTGGCTCACACCGTGGTTCGAAGTCGTGCGGCAGTGCTAGGTATTGAATCCGATTTTTATGAATCTGCCGATATCCATATCCACGTACCCGAGGGGGCAGTCAAGAAAGATGGGCCAAGTGCGGGTGTTGGAATGACCACGGCAATTGTGTCGGCGCTCACAAAAATACCCGTTCGTGCTGATGTGGCGATGACCGGTGAAATTACTTTGCGAGGCGAAGTTCTTCCCATTGGAGGCTTAAAAGAAAAACTTTTAGCGGCACATCGTGGAGAAATTAAAACCGTGCTAATTCCAAAAGAAAATGAAAAAGACTTAAGCGAAATTCCTAAGAACATCAAGCAAAAGCTTGAAATCATTCCAGTACAGTGGATTGATGAAGTACTTCAAGTTGCGCTTATAAAGATGCCAGAACCATTAGAAGCGTCCGATACTGTGGCCAATTTGCAAGACAAGAGCAAAAAAACATCACCCAAAGACAAACCTGTACAAGCACATTAAGCGCTCAAAAACCGCATAAACACTTGCTTTTTTAGCAATAAGTTTGTTGACTTCATTCAGATACGCTTGGTATAACACCTGCGTACAACGATCTAATACGGCGCGAACATCAAACACCAACGCTCAAATTTAGTCTTTACATTTGTTGTGTGTGCCCGCACACAAATGTGCAAACCAATTCGTCTCTCAAATTTATTTTTGCTGTCGTTTAGATATCCATCCATTAACCAGAACAGGGGAGCTTAGCTCAATGAATAAAACTGAACTTGCAGAAGCCGTCGCAGGTGCGGCAAATCTTTCTAAAGCTGATGGCGCACGTGCAGTGGAAGCAGTGCTGGATTCAATCACTTCCACACTGAAGCGTGGAGATTCCGTATCCCTAGTAGGCTTCGGAACTTTCCAAGTGAAACATCGCAATGCACGTACGGGGCGTAATCCAAGAACAGGAGAAACGATACAAATTGCAGCCTCTAAAGTACCTAGTTTCAAAGCTGGCAAAGGCCTAAAGGATGCCGTAAACTAGCGCGCCTTTTTGGGGTGCTTAGCTCAGCTGGTAGAGCGTCGCCCTTACAAGGCGGATGTCGGGGGTTCGAATCCCTCAGCACCCACCAAGCATGACGGAGTGGTAGTTCAGCTGGTTAGAATACCGGCCTGTCACGCCGGGGGTCGCGGGTTCGAATCCCGTCCACTCCGCCATTTATTGGGCCATAATAACTATTAAACCTAATCTGCAAGCGTGAACTTGCAGCTTTGACTATAATGCGCCACACATAATTCTTGTCTAACAATAATAGCCCTCAAACGTTATGCTAATTGAGATTCGCGAAAGAGCCAGTAGTTGGGTGGCATACATCATCATTGGCTTACTAATTCTGTCCTTTGCATTGTGGGGTATTCAAGAATATTTTGGTGCTGGCGGTTTACCTCCAGTGGCCAAGATTAATGATGTAGAAATTTCACAACAAGAGTTTAATCAACAATTTCAACAGCGTAAGCAAATGTTGCAGTCTGTACTTGGTGCAGGATATGCCGAGCAATATGCAGATGAAACCGAGCTGCGCAAACAGGTTGTCGATGGCATGGTGCGATCAGAATTATTGCGCCAGGAAGTGGATGATGCAGGCTTTCGAATCAGTGATGCCAGTTTGATCCAACGTATTCAGGAAGTTCCTCAGTTTCAAAAGAATGGAAAGTTTGATCCAGAACAGTATGAACGTTTGTTGCAAGCACAACGTTACAGTAAAGCACAATTTGAATCACAGTTGCGTGAACAAGACAAACTAAGACAATACGAAGCATCCATCGCCGCAACATCTTTCATGCCAATATCTGAATTACAGCGATTTCAAGAAATCAATGAGCAATCACGTGATTTTAAATATACGCTTGTGCAAATCGATCACAGCAACGTACAAACTACTGAAGAAGAAATTGAAGCTTATTACAATGAAAACAAACTAAATTTTCAGACACCTGAGCAATTAAATCTGGCTTATGTTGAATTAAAAGAAGAAGACGTTGCTAAAAATGTTTCAGTAACTGATGAAGACGCAAAACTTATTTATGAGTCACAGCCCGAGCGTTTTATGTCTGCAGAACTGCGTAAGACTCGTCATATGTTATTTAAAGTGGATCATGAGATAGAAAAAGATGCGCTCGAATGGGATGAGGCGATGGAAAAAGCGGCGGATATGATTAAGCAGTTGCAAGATGGAGCCAATTTTTCTGAGTTGGCCAAAGAGCATTCGCAAGATTCCTTATCCGCCGAAAAAGGTGGTGACATTGGTTTCATTGCACCGGGTGATTTTACCAATAGCGAAATAGAAAATGCCTTATTTTCATTGCAAGTTGGAGATCATTCTAAGCCCATTAAAACTGAACAAGGCGTACAGATTGTGATGGTGGATGAAATTAATGCTCCGAAATTAAAATCTTTCTCTGAAGTTCGTGAAAAAATAATTAATGAACGTAAAAGCCAAATCGCACAAGAACGCTACATTGAGATTGCCGATGAAATTGCAAACTTACTAGTAGAACAACCGGATGACTTGGATGAAATTTCCGAAACCTTTTCGCTCGATACTCAAGAGACTGGTTGGTTAAATAAAAAAAGTAATACAGGTATTTTTGTTTATCCAAAAGTTAAAAACACAGCATTCTCATCCGATATTATTGACGAGGCATTGAATAGTGAGCTGATTGAAGTAGAAGATGGTCATGTGATTGCGTATCGTCTACTTGAACATAGACCAGCCGAGTTAAAACCACTAGGAACACAAGAACGGGCACAAATAAGCATAGAGCTTGCAATTAAAAAAGCATCTGAGCAGTCATTTACTAAAGGGCAGCAATTTTTGAACGATCTTCGAAACGGAACAACTTTGCAAGCGATAGCTGAAAGTAATGAAATGGAAATCGTTTCGCATGGCGCTATACGACGTGATGATAATCGAGTACCTACCACGATTTCGAATCGAGCCTTTACTTTAAGCATTCCCGAGACAGGGCAAGTTAGTGTTGATGGTGTTGCGTTGGGGGATGGGTCGTTTGCATTAATTGAGTTAAATGAAGTCAAAAATGGTTCTTCAAAAATCGATACTTCAAAAGCATTGGAACTTTCTCAGCGTGTAAATTATGGGCGGCGTGAATTTGTAGCAATTATTGATTCTGTGAAGGAAAAAGGGGATATCGAAGTGTTTGAAAGTAATTTTGTTTCTCAATAATAATCTTCAGTTCTTTCGTTTCTGTATTTCTTGTAGAATAAGCCGCCATCATGCAGCTTAAGCTTCATTGGCAAATTTTAATCGCGCTTTTACTTGCCGTATTTGTCGGTTGGCTGGTTAGCCCTGAAACAACCTTCCTAGGTGTGTCCCTTTTGTCTGTTTTTGATTTTGTAGGAAATCTTTTCCTCAATGCGTTAAAGATGATTATTGTGCCGTTAATTGTTTCTTCCATCATTATGGGGGTAAGCAATCTAGGTTCAGGGGATGCGTTTGGTCGTTTAGGGGTTAAAACACTTGGTTATTATATAGTGACCAGTACGTTTGCAATTTTAGTTGGCATTACCGTGGTGAATATTATCCAACCGGGAATTGCGGACGGAGAGCCTGCCAAAGAAATTTTAGGTTTAAGTGCCGACACCGACATGGTCACAGAAAAAGTGGCAGGTAAAACCACCGGCGATGTCGTCGGTATTTTTTTACGCATGATTCCAACCAACATTGTGCACGCGGCTGCACAAGGGCAAATGTTGGGGCTTATCTTTTTTAGTCTTTTGTTTGGTTTTTTCATGACCAAAATAAAATCTAATCTTGGAGACACTTTAAAAAGTTTTTGGCAAGGTGTGTTCGAGGTCATGATGTTAATAACAGATCTCGTAATGAAGTTTGCGCCTATCGGTGTGTTTGCATTGGTGGCAGAAGTGGTTACGGTTTCAGGGTTTGGCGCATTTAAACCGTTACTCACATTTTTCCTTACCGTTCTAATTGCATTACTCATTCATATTGTCATCGTAATGCCGTTGTTATTGCGTTTCATTGGTGGAGTCAGTCCAATTAAACATTATCAAGCCATGGCGCCAGCATTATTAACAGCGTTTTCAACGGCATCTTCATCGGCAACACTGCCAGTAACCATGGATTGCGTACAAGATCGCGCAGGTGTATCCAATCGTGTCACCAGCTTTGTATTGCCGTTAGGTGCAACTGTGAACATGGATGGCACGGCTTTATATGAGTGTGTTGCAGCCATCTTTATTGCACAAGCCTATGGTTTAGATTTAACACTTGGTACTCAAGTTTCAATTGTAATTTTGGCGTTAATGACATCAATTGGAGTCGCAGGCATTCCATCTGCAAGCTTAGTAGCCATTGCTATTATTTTAGCAGCCATTGGTTTACCTGCTGAAGGTATCGGCCTCATTTTAGCGGTTGATCGTGTGTTGGATATGTGTCGCACCGCCGTGAATGTATTTAGTGATTCTTGTGGTGCCGTAATTATAGGTAAAACGGAAGGAGAGAAAGGGATTTTAGAGGCATAGTGTCCAGTCGAATTTATTATAGTAGCGATTACTTGTAAAAGACTTTACCGTGTGGTCATATTTCATAAATTTAAAAACCTTTGGGGATAATTAAATATGAAAATAAAACAAATATTCTCAAATATGATCTACTTCTTATTCATTTTTTTAATCTTTTTAATCATCAATCAAGCAAATGCTGAAGATGCTGGAAATAGTGCAAAGCAAGAGGAATTTAATAAAGCGATAGAAATGATGAGACAGCAAGGTTATGACGAAGAATCGCTAAAACAATTTGAAGCTATAATGCAACAAGGCATGAAACAAGAAGCACAAAATGAGGCAGTTAACTTAGAAAGAGAAAAAAACGATTTTGAACAAAAATGGGCAAACAACGGTAATGCACAGGTAGAGTTGGATGGCAAAAAGTATGAGCTAAAAGTTACTCGCTGTTACATAGATGGATTACAGGATTATAAAATTGAGGCGGAGCAGCCCCCAGGACAGGATGGCGGAAAATTTTGGGCATTTGCTGATACTCAGCAAGTACGAACTGGATACCGAAGTGAGTTTGAATTTTCGACTACTGAAAATAGCTATCGTCCAGAGGTCGACCCTAAATTAGATTTTGATGGAAGCAAAGTTGGGTGGGAAGGCAAGGTTGCCTCGAATAATGGAAGTGCTGCACAAATCAAATTCAATTTAACACTGCCATGTGAGAAATGGAGGTAGTATCTCTAAAAACGTTACTAAAAAGTTACTTGTTTTATCCAAATTGTTAAAAATAAATATCTTGGATATTAAACTAACTTTTTAGGATTACTAGCAGCGTTTATTCTATTCGCCTCTATCAACTGCGGAAGCAAACTCATGACCCATCAAAAAGTTTAAGGAGAAAAAATGAATTCACATGTGATTTCCAAAATATCTACAGAAAATTTTGAACCATTTATGGTTGGAGATAAAGAGACAGGTGAGGTCCATTGGCTCACGCAAACGAACTCGAGTGAAATACCAATGTACTCCGGTTTATGGCGTTGTGAGCCTATGACATTTGAATATGAATTTCCTGGCGATGAAATTTTTCAAGTACTTCAAGGGGATTTGCTAGTAGAGCTTCATGATGGGGAAAGCATTAAATTAAAAGAGGGTGATATTGTTTCATTTAACAAGGGATTGCAATCAACCTGGACAGTTGAAAGTTCATTTAAAAAATTTTTTGTAATCACTAATTGTTAATAGGCAAGTAGACCAAAAATCAGCTTTGATTCATAGCGTGCGTTTATTATTCCTTAAATATTAAAAACGCTTAATAGCTTTTTTGAGAATTGAACACTTGTTTTATTATTTGCAGGTAATGCTAATTCTTCAAATCGAGAAACCGAGGATGGGTATATACAATATGCGAGGGTAGGATTCGAAACCCTATGTTCACATCCATCTGCTTACTCCTCTGCACATCGCCTGTGCCTTTATTCGTGTACTCACAGATATATAGTTCTATAATAAATGTATAAGAATTAAAACCAGGAGATTGAGGTGCGTCAAATTAATGCATATGCGGCAGACACCGTGAATGGTGATTTAAAGCCTTTTGAATTTTCGTTGCCTGGCTTAGGGCCAGAACAGGTTGATATAAAAGTTTCATACTGCGGAATCTGTCATTCCGATTTAAGTATGTTGCAAAATGATTGGGGTATAACTAGTTTTCCTTTTGTTCCAGGCCATGAGGTCGTCGGTACGGTGGTGGATAAAGGTGAGCGAGTTAAGGGCGTTGAAATTGGTGATGAAGTTGGGCTGGGTTGGTTTTCAGAAAGTTGTATGCAGTGTTCACTCTGTTTAAACGGCGATCATAATTTGTGTGGTACACCTGAGCAAACCATCGTGGAGCGTCATGGTGGATTCGCTGACTATGTACGTTGTCATTGGCTATGGGCAACACCCATTCCTAAAGGCATGGATTTATCAAAACTTGGGCCCATGTTTTGTGGCGGCATCACAGTATTTAATCCTATTGTTCAATGCAATGTTCAACCAACGGATCGGGTAGGAGTGATTGGCATTGGTGGATTAGGTCATCTTGCCCTCCAGTTTTTAAATAAATGGGGTTGCGAAGTCACTGCATTTAGTTCTTCACCTGAAAAAACTGAAGAGTTAAAACAATTAGGTGCACATCATGTTGTGAATTCACGTGATGAAGGTGAACTTGAAAAAATTTCAGGTTCATTAAACTTTATTATTAACACCACCAATGTAAATTTGAGTTGGGAAGCCTACTTAAATTCACTTGTGCCTAAAGGAAGGCTTCATAATGTCGGTGTTGTGCCAGAACCCATCAGTATTCCTGCTTTCCCTACCATTTTAGGCCAAAAATCTTTTTCTGGAAGTCCGTTAGGTAGTCCTGCAACCAATATACAAATGTTGGAATTTTGTGAGCGACACTCAATACTTCCTGTGACAGAAGAATTTTCCATGAATGATGTTAATAACGCCTTTGAACACTTAAAAGCTGGAAAAGCACGTTACCGATTAGTATTAAAAGCTGATTTTTAACTATATCCAGACATTCCAATAATATTGAATCCTGCATCTACATAGGTAATTTCACCAGTAATGCCACTGGCTAAATCAGAACATAAAAATGCAGCAGTGTTACCGACTTCTTCAATGGTGACATTTTTACGTAGAGGTGCGTTTTCTTCTACATGATCTAACATTTTTCTAAAATCACCGATTCCCGCAGCGGCAAGTGTGCGAATAGGTCCTGCAGAAATCCCGTTGACTCGAATACCATCTGGGCCCAAAGCATAAGCCATGTAACGAATATTTGCTTCCAAGCTCGCTTTGGCTAAGCCCATGACATTGTAATTGGGCATGGCACGTACAGAACCCATATAGGTTAAAGATATAATAGCGCCATCGTGTCCCTTCATCATTGGTCGTGCCGCTTTACCTAATGCAGTTAAGCTGTAGCTACTAATATCATGTGCAATTTTTGAACCTTCACGAGTTGTCATATCGACAAAATCACCTGCCAATTCATCTTTAGGGGCAAAGGCTGCACTGTGAACCAATATATCTAGCCCATTCCATTTGCTACTTAAATCAGAAAATAAGGTAGAGATATCATTGTCGCTTTCAAGGTCACAAGGCAGTGTTAATTCTGCACCACATTCAGCAGCGAATTTTTCAACGCGAGGTTTAAGCTTTTCATTTTGATAGGTGAAGGCCAATTCAGCGCCTTCTCGCTTCATTGCCTCAGCAATGCCCCAGGCAATGGATCGGTTACTTGCAATGCCTACAATTAAGGCACGTTTTCCTGCTAAAAATGCCATACATTATTCCGAAAAGAGGTTAAAAGTTATACGTTTAGCTGTGTAGATTGAATTATTTTTTAGAATAAACAGTCTATAATTATCTTACAAGGACGAATCATTCATCAAAGTTAGATTATCACAAAGATTTCACTTGAGCAGTCGCCCAACGATATTCCTTAGTGTGTTTTTCGCTTGTATTTTGAGCGCTTGTGATAATGTATGGAATGATCCCTATCCAAGTGAAGGGGATGTTTCGAATGTAATTTATTCCTCTTTCAGTGAACGACCTAAACGTTTAGACCCGGCAAAATCTTATAGTGCCAATGAATATCAATTCATTGCACAAATTTATGAACCTCCCTTGCAGTATCACTATCTTATTCGACCATACAAGCTCATACCTTTAGCTGCTGAACGTATGCCTGAAGTACGTTATTTCAACGAGCAAGGTGTTGAAGTTTCAGAAGATGACAATGATGAAATTGCATTCTCTGAATACACAGTAACAATTCAGCCCGAAATAAAGTTCCAACCACATCCTGCATTCGCCACTGATGAAAATGGTGAGCCCATGTATTTAAATATTGAGGAAAAAGATTTGCGAGGTGTGCACACACTAAATGATTTTGAAAAAACTGGAACGCGTGAACTCACTGCGGCGGACTATGTGTATCAAATAAAACGTATTGCCAGTCCTTATTTGCATTCACCCATTGCAGGTGTAATGCGTGAATATATTTTAGGGTTCGATGCATTTAGAAAAAGTGTAAGCGAAAACTATCCGAATCCTAATGAAGGCTGGCATGATTTACGTTCGCTTTCACTTGAAGGTGTAACCGAGCTTGATCGTTATACCTATAAAATTAAAATAAAAGGCAAGTACCCTCAGCTTGTATATTGGTTGGCCATGCCGTTCTTTTCACCTATGCCTTGGGAGGCCGAGAAGTTTTACAACCAAAAAGGCATGGAAGAGCGAAATATTTCATTGAACTGGTATCCCGTGGGTACTGGCCCCTTTATGTTAACGGAGAATAATCCAAACTTACGCATGGTAATGGAAAAAAATCCAAACTTTCATGGTGAGCGCTATCCAAGTGCAGGTATGCCTGAAGATGAAGAGCATAATTTGTTAGTAGACGCCAACAAAGAGCTACCTCTTATTTATAAAGCCGTATTCAGTTTAGAAAAAGAAAACATTCCTTACTGGAATAAATTTTTACAAGGTTATTATGATGCCTCTGGTGTTTCTTCAGACAGTTTTGATCAAGCGATTCAGTTTGGATCTTCAGGTGATGTGCAGCTTACGGATTTAATGATCGAAAAAGGAATTCAGTTAGAAACCGCAGTGACCACGTCGATTTTTTATAAGGGTTTTAACATGTTAGACCCTGTCGTTGGTGGTAATTCAGAGCGTGCAAGACTATTACGACGAGCCATTTCAATTGCTGTCGATTATGAAGAATACATTTCTATATTTGCGAATGGACGAGGTGTTGCCTCTCAAGGACCCATTCCTCCCGGCATATTTGGAAACATTGAAGGGGAAGAGGGAATAAATACATACGTCTATGACTGGGTAAATGGAGAACCTAAACGCAAAGATATAAAAATTGCACAAGACTTAATGACACAAGCAGGTTACGAAGAAGGAATTGATCCTAAAACCAGAAAACCTCTCGTATTAAATTTTGACACGCCTGCTGCCGGACCTGACGCTAAAGCGCAATTAAATTGGATGCGTAAGCAGTACGACAAATTAGGCATTCAATTAATTATTCGAGCTACTGATTATAATCGGTTTCAAGAAAAAATGCGTAACGGTACCAGCCAAATTTTTCAATGGGGCTGGAACGCTGATTACCCAGATCCGGAAAATTTCTTTTTTCTTTTGTACGGACCCAATGCGAAAGTTAAGCATCATGGAGAAAACGCCGCTAATTATGTAAATCCCGAGTTCGATAAATTATTCGAACAAATGAAAAATATTAATAATGGGCCTGAGCGACTAGCGCTTATTAAAAAAATGACCCATATATTGCAACAAGATGCACCATGGTTATGGGGGTTTCATCCTAAGGCATTTTCCTTATTTCATGATTGGTATAAAAATGTAAAGCCAAATTTAATGGCAAACAATTTACTAAAATACAAACGTGTAGATGGCGAGTTGCGAAAACAAAAGCGTGCACAATGGAACCAGCCAAACTATTGGCCTCTAGTATTACTATTTATGTTTTTGTTGATTTCAGTTATTCCAGCAGTTATGGCATTTCGAAAACGCGAACGGAGTGCCTATAAATGATTGCCTATATTATCCGCCGCGCCTTGTATGCTATTCCAATTCTTATTGGTGTCAACATCATTACATTTTTATTATTTTTTGTGGTGAATTCCCCAGATGACATGGCAAGAATGTTTTTAGGGCAAAAAAACATCACTGAGGAACAAATTGAAGATTGGAAAACAGAGCGTGGTTATCACTATCCACTTTTCTACAACACAGAAGAAGAAGGTGCTGAAAGACTTACAAAAACTATTTTCTATACTAAATCTATTCGTTTGTTCGTGTTTGATTTTGGAAGATCTGATAGTGGCCGCGATATAAGTTTCGATATTAGTCAACGTATGTGGCCCAGTCTTGCTATTGCGGTTCCTCAGTTAATGATAGGACTGTTAGTAACGATTACGTTGGCGTTGCTTATCGCTTTTTTCAGGGGAACCTATATCGATTATTGGGCTGTTGTGATTTGTGTAGCCTTAATGTCTATTTCAAGCTTGTTCTACATCATTGGTGGTCAATTTATTATGGGCAAAATATTGCGCGTAGTACCTATTTCAGGGTTTGAAGATGGAGTGTTTGGAATTAAATTTTTAATTTTACCTGTGTTAATTGGAATTATTGGCGGCATTGGTTCCAGTACACGTTGGTATCGCACTATATTTTTAGAGGAAATCAATAAAGATTATGTGCGCACGGCACGTGCAAAAGGCATATCGGAACAAATGGTTTTATTCAAACATGTGTTACGCAATGCATTAATTCCGATTCTTACAGGCGTAGTGGTTATCCTACCATTATTATTTATGGGGAGCTTAATTACGGAGTCGTTTTTTGGAATTCCTGGACTGGGAAGTTATACGATTGATGCAATCAATCGACAAGACTTTTCTATTGTGCGTTCGATGGTATTTCTAGGCGCATTTTTATACATCATTGGCTTATTGTTAACTGACATTTCTTACACCATTGTTGACCCTAGAGTAAGGTTGAATTAATACCATGTTTGGTAAACCTGTATTTTTAATTACCGATATCCTTATTTTTGGATTGATGTTGACGATTGTCGCTTTCTTTTTATATGCCATGCGCAAGCCTCATTTGCGTCAACCTTGGCGACAAGTTGTACGCAGTAAAGCGGGTGTAATTTCAATGATGATTTTACTTGTTTATATAGGCATTGCTTTGCTCGACTCTATGCATTTTCATCCTAAAATTGAAACATCAAACTCTGGAGAACAATACAGTGGTGAAATTATTAGTGTATTTGATGAAATGGTTTCTATACTACGAAACAATTCTGAGAAAACGTATTCGGCACCATTTGCAGCCTATTTATTTTCAAAAGAAACAGTTCAATTACCTGATGGTACAAAACAGCGTGCCTATCCGCGTCTTGTTTGGGGTGGCAAACACCTTAAAGATCCCGCATCAGAAAAAGCAGGCGATATTGTTAAATTAACACTACATGGGGTCATTAAAGCACTAATAGTTTGGTCTGTGTTAGCGGCTATTTTATGTTTTTTAATTTCAATAAAAACTTCGACAAACATGCGGGCGGTTGGGAAAAATATTTTACAGGGAAATACAGAGGTTCCCTGGCGAACCGCAGCCATTACTTTAGCTATTTTAGTCATCATTATAGTTGTGGGTGCCGAGTGGGCTACCAAATACCACGTGCTAGGAACCGATAAAGTTGGAGAAGATGTTTTATATCAAGCATTAAAGAGCATACGCACTGGTGTGGTAATCGGCACCTTAACAACATTGCTGATGTTACCCTTCGCAATTACTTTGGGAATTATGGCAGGTTATTTTCGCGGCTGGATTGATGACGTCATTCAATACTTATATACAACGTTGAATTCTATTCCTGGTGTATTGTTAATTGCTGCTGCTGTTTTGATGTTGAATGTTTATATGGGTAAACATGCAGAGGAATTTGCAAGCCTTACTCAGCGTGCAGACTTAAGGCTTTTGTTTCTATGTTTAATATTAGGCTTAACAAGCTGGACAGGGCTTTGTCGATTACTCCGTGCTGAATCGCTAAAGCTGCGTGAATTAGAATACGTGCAAGCGGCTTCAGCGTTTGGGGTGGGTTCTACACAAACCATTTTTCGACATATTTTGCCAAATGTAATGCATATTGTACTCATTACATTAGTACTGGATTTCAGTGGATTGGTACTCGCAGAAGCGGTGCTTTCTTATATCAATATTGGCGTTGATCCCACCATGAACAGTTGGGGCAATATGATTAATAGCGCACGATTGGAAATGGCGCGAGAACCGGTGGTGTGGTGGTCATTGGCCGCCTCATTATTTTTTATGTTCACACTCGTGTTGTTTGCCAATTTGTTTGCCGACGTGGTGCGTGATGCATTAGATCCAAGATTGGCGAAACAGTAATGTCTGATTCACTTTTACAAGTTCAAGGCTTGACGACTGAATTTAAAACCAGCCGGCGAACCATTACAGCAGTTAAAAATGTAAGTTTTGAACTTAAGGCGGGTGAAACATTTGCGCTTGTAGGTGAATCGGGTAGTGGCAAATCGGTTACCGCTTTATCTGTGATTCGCCTTTTGCCCGAAGCTGCCAATTTAGCATCCGGCACGGTCAATTTTGCGGACCAAGATTTATTAACATTGCCTGAACGTGAAATGCGGGATATTCGCGGAAGTGGAATCTCGATGATTTTCCAAGAACCCATGACATCGCTTAATCCTGTGGTAAAAGTAGGCAAGCAAATTTCCGAAGTCTTAATTCGTCATCAAAACATGAGTAAGGGTCAAGCACGACAAAGGGCTTTGGATTTGCTAAATGCTGTAAACATACCCAAACCTTCACACACCATCGATACCTTTGCGCATGAATTGTCGGGTGGTATGAAGCAACGCGTGATGATTGCTATTGCATTGGCCTGTGAACCAAAACTTTTAATTGCAGATGAGCCAACCACGGCACTCGATGTAACTGTACAAGCACGTGTGCTTGATTTAATCAACGAGTTACAAGAAAAATTTAAAATGGCCATTTTATTTATCACGCATGATTTAGCGGTAGTAAAACAAGTAGCAGACCATATTGCTGTGATGAAAAATGGTGAAATTGTTGAGCAATCTGATAACAAAACCTTCTTTTCTTCACCGCAACATGACTATAGCTGGGAATTATTTGCAGCACTTCCAGCAATGGAAAAACGCGGTAAACCCTTACTAGATCGAAGTCATGAACTGCATAAACCAATCATTGAAAATCCAGGTGAGAATGATTACTTGCGGGTTAATGATTTAAAAGTTCATTTCCCAATTCGCAAAGGATTATTCAAGCGAACAGTAGGCTATGTAAAAGCCGTTGATGGGGTCACCTTAGAAATTCCTCCCGGCAAAACAGTTGCACTGGTAGGAGAATCTGGGAGTGGAAAGACAACAGTTGGCAAAGGCATTCTGCGATTGGTGCAACCTACTTCAGGTGAAGTGACTTATTTGGGTTTGCCGATTCACAGTCTTGCGAAAGATGACTTGCTGGAACAACGAACCAACTTGCAAATTGTATTTCAAGATCCATTTTCATCCATGAACCCACGCATGTTAGTGGGCGATATTATTGAAGAAGGAATGAAAGCATTAGATGTTGTACCGGATCAGGATGCACGTAAAAAACGAGTATTAGAATTATTAGAGCAGGTGGGATTGGATCAATATGCACATCTTAGATATCCACATGAATTTTCCGGTGGCCAACGACAACGTATTTGTATTGCGCGAGCGTTAGCCGTAAACCCAAAAATAATTATTTGCGATGAACCCACCAGTGCATTAGATGTTTCGGTACAAGCGCAGATTCTTGACTTGTTAAATAATTTACAAGAGCAATATGAGATAAGTTATTTATTTATCACGCATAATATGTCGGTGGTGGCCTATTTTGCAGATCAAGTTGCGGTGATGTATCAAGGCAAAATTGTAGAGCAAGGCGATGTAGAGCAGGTATTAAAATATCCCTCTCACGAATACACTAAAAAATTATTGGGAGCAGTTCCAATACTGGTACCCCCTGAGCGCATGGAGGCGCAAATATGATTTCCATCAAGGACGACCTACATGGAAGTAGGAAGTGCAGAAAATGCAGGAGCAATTTTCTGCCGATTCGAACAGATTAATCTTTTCTTTTAAAATGTCTGCTAACGACCCATAGCGGGCATTTCGATATGAAGAAACAACGTAAAAAAATACAATTAAAAACAACCAAATCAAATGCGAGCGTTTCAGCATTGCTTAATAAAATTGAAGAAGATCAACTACGTAAAGATTGCAAAAGACTGTTAAAGTTATTTAAGGCGGCAACAGGCCTTACTCCAAAAATGTGGGGAGATTCCATTATTGGATTTGGAGAATATACCTATTTCCGTGCAAACGGAGACGAAGGTCAATTTTTGGCAACAGGTTTCAGCCCACGTAAAAGCGGTCCAACACTTTATATTATGCCGGGATACTCAGACTATAGTAATCTGCTAGCTAAACTAGGCCCTCACAAATTAGGTAAATCTTGCCTATATCTTAAATCGCTTGAAGTCATAGATTTGAATATTATTACTAAGCTCATAAAGTTAGGATTGAGAGACTTAAAGAAAAATTATAAAACGAATTACAAATGACCGTTTTCGACCCCGAGCACATAGACAATGTGCATGGATGTACAAGTGTCGCGGATGGTTTCACATTTAATGAAACTAAGTATTAGAATGTAGAATTTGAGTAGCTCTGGATGTCGGGACTAGACGTTCGAGTATGAGGCACATCAAGGATGATGAGAACAATTTAAATATTTCTTTTAGAATATTTGCTTTCGACCCAAAACAGACATTAGAAAATTTAATTTTATATGAAATCATCGTCCTCAATGATTCCCATGCGAGTAAGCCTTCGTGTTTACTCACAATTCATGATGCATCCACTGCAACAATAAAGAGCTCCATTATGAGGTGTAATTGCGCTACTCGCCTCTATGAATTCTGCTAAAAACTGTGCAGTTTTAGTCCAAAAATTATTCAAGAATTTCATAACAATCTCCTTTTGTATCAATAAGTTACTACTATCATCCATCTATCAATAAGCAAATTATAATATAATAATTATCAAATATTATCAACCCGTCTAGATAGAACTTTAGAGCCGTTTGTCGCTCATAGTTCCTTGAATGTTGTTATAGGCTAGCAAGTAGACGTAAATTCAGGGTGTATAGGTTGGAATCAATAAGCTTCAAATTTAATGTGCCCGCTAACGACCCGAAGAGGACATTCATAATCGAAAAAATAGTAAGAAAGATTAGACAGTTTAATGGGAAGAACCAACAAAATTACGCGATAAAAAAGCATTAAAATATTAAATTTTTGTTACAAACCCAACCCAGTATTGATCATTATTTTTATAAAATATTAATAAACTATTTATTTCATTAAAATAAACCAGCTTGTAATAGAAATTAATTTATTTTTTGTGTGGTTATGTTCGCTTGATAAATTCACTATGTGTGAGTATCGTCAATAATGCAGTAAATAATTAAAAAACAGTCATTATGTGTAAAAAAATAATAGCAGCAGTCGTTTTCATTCTATTCTATTTTCTATCCGTTAATTTAAGTGCGGCGGTTGTCATCGTCGATGCTGAGCGATTTATCGAAGCAGACGCTGGGGCTAGTAATGGCCAGAATGTCAGTGATGATCCACCAGCCATTTGGGTATTTGGTACGGATTCCGTATTCGAAGAGAGTACCAGTGCATCTGCAATTGTAGACATTGCATCAGCAGCAGCAACGTCGATGCAGTCCAGCTTTTTCACTACAACGGGTATACAGGCCAATGGTAGCTATTCTGCAGAGTCCAACTTCTTCGGTTCGATTGGTGAGAACGGCGTCGCAGGAGCGATTGCTAGCAATCGGCTGTCAGTCGACTTTACTGCTAGTGGTAACGGCATGCAACAGCAATACCGGTTTAGCGGAAACCTTTCTAATTTTGATGCAGTTGGTAATACTGCTCTATTGTCCTTTGGTGGCTCGGGAGGTGGAGAATCAGTAATGGCAACAAACGAATCGGTTGATTTTGATTTTACTGGTTTCTTACCGGCCGTAGGCGTCTATACTCTAAATCTAATCTTGATTGGAGAAACGTCAGCTACCACACCGCCTTTTGGTGAAATATCTCAGGCATCTTCTGGCAGTTACAACTTTGAATTGGAAATTGTCCCTATTCCCGTACCGGCTGCCGTCTGGTTTTTTGGTTCAGCATTGGTAGGTTTGAGTCTATTAAGACGAAAACAAGCCATTTAATTCGACTCCAAATAATACATTTCGAAACCCATCCTTGAGATGGTCTTTTAAGTGCGTAATCATTCTGGAGCAAACTGCTAGGAAAACAAAACTCCAAGTAGCTTTCTTGGATAATGTTTCATTTTTCATCTCTTTCAAAAAACAGAAGGACTAACTATAAAAGTCCGTAAAATACATGGAGAGGATTGGAATTTATTTTTAGTGCTGTCAAAATTTATGAGAATTTTAAATGTCCGCTATTGGCCGAAAGCGGACATAAAAGCTGCTTAATTAATTATTCAAAAAAGAATTCTAATTTAATGTCGGCTACATCTATTAGATCGTGATTCTCTAAAGGTCTGGTTTTGTTTTCTAAGGGTTCACCATTAATCGTGATTTTATTTTTATCATTTCCATCGACACGCATGATGAAATAACCATAATCACGTTTGGTAATTCCAACTACAGCAACGTTAGGTTTGCCTACCGTAGTGAGTGATTTATTAAGTTTTACTTCCGCGCCTGCATTTTTTCCATTTAGTATTTGCAGTTTACCTTTTTTGCCACTTGCTGGTCTTATTTGAATAGATGTATTTTTAGCCTGAGTGTCCTTGGATGGCATGATGTGCGTTTTCTCAAACTCACTGTTGGCTGATTTTGCGGCTAAGTGATTTACATATTTGATTCGATAGTTTCCAATTTCTATGATGTCGCCATCTTTCAGTGCATGTTTTTTAATTACTTTGGAATTTACAAAGGTTCCGTTAGTGCTACCCATATCTTCCAGGAAGCAATCGTTCAGCACGGTTTTAATTTGTGAGTGATAGCCACTAATAGATAAGTTATCGAGATAGATATCATTATCAGAACGACGTCCGATTTTTACTAGTTCCTTTTCAATGGGAACGGTATCTACAATTTCATTATCTACACTTAAAATTAGTTTTGGCATGGAATCTATTTACCAGGAAGGAATTTACTCAACTTATTTTTCCAGTCCTTTTTCGCAGGAAACTCTTTGTTCGGTTTTGCTAATAATACCGAGACGTTATCTCGGCCCCCATTTTCGTTGGCGACACTAATTAATTTGTCAGCTAGCTGGTCTAGATTATCTCGAAATGCAACTACGGTTGCTTGAATTTCCTGATCATCGACCATATCAGTCAGACCGTCGGAACATAGAAGATAGATATCTCCAGGCATTGCTAGATCTTCCTTGATATCTACTGCAATACTGCCTTCAATTCCCAATGCTCTTGTTACCAGATTTTTGTTCAATGAAGAGTTTGCTTCTTCTTGTGTATAGAAGCCACGATCGACAAGTTCTTGTAGCAGGGTATGGTCCACAGTAATTTGTTGTAATTTGCCGTCACGAAAACGGTACATACGTGAATCGCCTACATGCGCAATTGTGATTTGATTGTCATAAAAGATCCCCATTACAAGTGTAGTGCCCATGCCACGATACTGAGGATCACTGGTGCTCATAGAAAAGATTGCTTCATTCGCTTTAACAACCGATTGTCTTGCCGCTAAGCTTTCTTTGGTGTAACCCGTTTGTTCATCGACTTCACCGGGAGCTAAGTCAGGAATTTCACTACGCAATTCTTCAAGTATCGTTTTAACAGCAATTTGGCTTGCAACTTCTCCGCCTTTATATCCCCCCATACCATCGGCAAGTACGACTAAACCAATTTCTTGGTCCTCACCAATTTTGTCTTCATTGTTGTTACGCACTAAACCTGTATTGGAGCGGCCGGCAATATCTAGAATTCCTTTTAAGTCCATGATTAGCCGTCCAACATCATTTCGCATTCGCGAAGTTTGTTTGCCATGCTTGCAGCAGATTGAAATCGTTTATCGGGATCTTTTTCAAGTGCTTTGTTTACAGCCCAGGCAATGCAAGACGGGGTATCTGGATTGATTTCTAAAATGTCCTTATGCTTTTCCTGAGTAATCGAACGCATGAGCTCGGCCATATTTTTGGGGCGAAAGGGCGGTGATCCAGTGAGTAGATGATAAAGCGTTACACCCAATGAATACAGATCCGAGCGTACATCTAATTCTTCACCGGCGAGCTGTTCAGGAGACATATACAAGGGGGTGCCTAAAATTGAACCTGCTCGGGTTCGCGTTGAATCTGGAATTTTAGCAATTCCGAAATCAGTAAGCTTAATGTACCCGTCTTTCGGGTTGTATAGGAGGTTCGCGGGTTTGATGTCGCGATGGATAACGTTTTGTCTATGAGCATAAGCTAGCGCATCTGCGCATTGTGCGATCAATTTTAGTATTATTCTTGGATGTAGAAGCTCATCACCGCGAGCATACTTGCGTAAATTTTCGCTATCTACGTACTCCATCACAATATACGCAAAGCCATCAGTTTCACCGGCATCATAAATCTTCACGATATTCACATGGTCTAAATTTCCAGCGGTTTCGATTTCACGCTCGAAGCGAAATTTATACTCATCAAGTTGGTGAGGATCGAGTTCTTCCGTGAGGTTTAATACTTTAATTGCAACTAAGCGATCTTCTGTAATGTCTTTACCTTTGAAAACGGCTCCAGTTGTGCCACTACCAATTGTATTGGTGACTTTGTAGCGACTGCCGTAGAGCGATGGATAATCGTCTATAATTGCATCATTTACTTCTTCTTGTTCATCATTCGAAACCAGTTTTACTCTATTCGAATCCATTGGTGACTTTTTGTGCAGTGATGCACCAAGCAGAGTATCTAGCTCGGATTCCAGTTTTTGGATTTCATTTTTAAATTTCGAATCTTGTTTTACAGCTACATGCTTTGTTTCAGCGTTTTCAAATGACCTAAGCCTAGCTTCGATATCTTTATAGTTGGGTGAAAAAGTTTGAATATAGCGCAATACTTCTTTTGCATTATCCTTCTTTCCCTTTACTTCAAAATCGGTCGCCAAGTTATATAACAGATTGGCCGTATCATGATTTTTTGTACACTGTTTAAATTTTTCGAAAGCTAATTTTAATTGCCCGAGTCCTTGTAGTTTTAAACCTACGTTTCGAATGTTATTTCTAAATTCAAACCGTTCAGTAGCAATGGAGGTTTTAAATACTTTAACTTCTTTTGTTTCTACATCATCGATTTCTTTCTCGGTTGACAAAATGAATCTGGAGGAGCCAAGAACTACCATTAGCGCGGCAAATATAAAGAAAGGTGGAAATTTAGCCTGCCATTGCAAGATCAGTGCAATAGCAACACATAACAAGCTAAAGACGATCCAAAGTTGATTGGCTTTAGTGGCTTTGATCATTTTAAAAATTGGTCACACCAGATGAAACCTGATGTTTAATTCCACATTCCCTCGTATATCAGTTGTTAGTTTTGTAAGCGATAATTGTTGTAACTATTCCGCAATAACTACATTTAGGGCAGGCTATATTCAAACCACCGAAATCCACAAAATGTATATAAACTATAAGGATTTGAGCATACTACAGACGCCTCGGACGCCACCACAGAGTAGCCTAAAAAGGACGACGAATTACCGAATTTTAGGGATGTAAAGTGAGTAGAATCAGTGAATTAGGCCGATAAATGGTCAAATTTGGGAAGGCTAAGAACTTAGAACGATTGCTCACGTGAGATGTAAGGGCAACAGCTGGATTAATCTACTAGGATTTGTTCACCTGGAACTAGCGGTTGATTTAGGTTGCGCCCATTAATTTCTGCTAGTCGTTCAATCGTTGTGTTATTTCGATAGGCAATTTTCCAAAAGCTATCGCCCATGGCTACAATGTAGAAATAGGGTTCATCAACAGGCACAGGTTTTTCTAAACGCAATTTTGATTCGGGTTTTTTTCCAGGCGTTTTATTCTTGGTTTCAAATTTAAATGGTGGAACTATAATTGTGCGTCCAGCTACAATAGTATTGCCTTTAACATTATTGGCATTCTTGATGGCATGAATAGTTGTGCCGTAATTTTGTGCAATGGTGCTTAAGGATTCCCCAGACTTAATTCTGTGTTCTACCCATGCAGCATTTTGATCTTCCGCAACATCAGGTAAACGTGCTGCAATAGTAGTTGCATTTTGTATAGGAGCGAGTAATCGATACCCTGGCTGTATTGGGTAATGAACATTTCGTAATGCAGGATTTAATTTTTTAATTTCATCTGTTTCAAAACCAGAAACTTCAGCTAATTTTGCAGGTGAAATCCTCTGTTCAATTTCAATAGGCTTTACATAAGGTTTATCGGCAATAGGATGTAATAATGATTTTCTAAATTCTTCATTTTTAATTATTGAACAAAGCGCAAGTAGTTTTGGAATATATTCTTTTGTTTCGCGTGGCAATGAAAGATTCCAATAGCTTTTATCTGATTCATTGCTTGCTGCCCGCAATGCTCGGCTTACCCTTTGAGGGCCTGCATTGTAGGCTGCCAGTGCTAGTAACCAATCATTATCAAATTTTTTGTGCAAATAACTTAAATAATCAAGTGCAGCATGAGTGGACGCATATACATCATGTCTTCCATCATAATAGCGGCTGCGTTTTAGCCCTAAATCCTTTGCTGTATGCGGCATGATTTGCCATAAACCAACCGCATGGGCATAGGAGCGGGCGGTAGGGCGAAAGTTGCTCTCCACAACGGGCAGCAGTGCAATTTCGGCCGGCATTTGTCGCTTATCAATTTCACTTAAAATAAAATATAAAAATGGTTCTGCGCGCTGTGTAACCCTGGATAAGTATTCGGTTTCGCGTAAATACTTTTTATTTTTAGATTCGACCTTAGGGTGCGAATAATCTTGCTGTAGCGAAAAATTTTGGGAAAGATGGGCCCAAATAAATTCATGTGAGTCTTTTTTATTTGATGCGAGCCATTTATTGTCAGAAGAGGTTAGTGGCGGAATAATAAAATTATTTTCTTCTAATTCATTAGAGGTCTTTGAAATTTGCTTAGGAATTTGAGGATTAGAAGGCACAGGTGTTGTACTGCAGCCAGTCACAATCAAGATAACAACTATTATTAGCGAGCTTAGTAGGCTCGACCCTTTCTCCCTCATGGTCGCGAAGAATAATGATAGTTTTACCAATGTTCAATAGTAAAACTGATAATCTGAATAGCTGATCACATCGCAATATTTCATTAAACTTGAAAACTTATTCATACAAATTATTGTTTTAATGTAAAATATTGTCATGAAAGAATCCCAGCAGTTTGATACTGAAAAATGTGCGCAGCAACTGCGTGAATGGTATGCAACTGCTGCTGGATTAATTTTCCGTCAAGAATTACAAAACAAATTAAATCAATTATTACCTAGTTTGTTTGGTTATCATGCCGTTCAACTTGGTTCTTTGGCTGAGGATTTTGATTTATTAGCTTCTAGTAGCATTAGTCAAAAAGTATATGTTTCAAAGACATCTAATTTTAAAAATATTGCGGCATCAGCTATGGCATTGCCCTTTCCCCAGGACACAGTTGACCTATTAGTATTACCGCATACCTTGGATTTTGCGCATGATCCCCACCAGGTTTTACGTGAGGCGCATAGAGTATTAATTTCGGAAGGGCATATAGTTTTAATTGGGTTTAATCCGCTCAGTAGTATGGGTTTAAATAAATTATTATTAACCCGCAGCAAGAAAGCGCCATGGAATGGACATTATTATTCTGCCCGTCGATTAAAAGACTGGTTGTCTTTGCTCGATTTCTCTGTAATAAACATAGAACATGTAGGATTACGTCCTCCTATTCAACATAATCGTTTCCAGGAACGATTAAAATTCATGACTAAACTGGAAAAATTTGGTTTTTCTAGAATCGGAGGAGTGCAAATATTTGTTGCTAAAAAACGTGTTTTAACGTTAACACCACAACTGGAATCATGGCGTCCTCGAAGAAGAATTATTCCGGTAAATGTAACCGAGCCTTCTGCTAGACAAACGCAATATGTCGAACGATCATCAAGAAAACGTAAATATTTACACTGATGGTGCCTGTAGAGGTAATCCTGGGCCTGGGGGTTGGGCTGCAATTTTGCGTTATAAAGGTCATGAAACTTGTATCTCAGGTGCCGAAGCGCATACCACTAACAATAGAATGGAGTTGCAAGCAGCAATTTCGGCATTACAAAAATTAAAACGTCCCAGCCAAATAAATTTAACGACCGATTCTCGTTATTTAAAAGATGGTATTCAGCAGTGGTTGGAAAACTGGAAACAAAATGGATGGAAAACGGCTGCAAAAAAACCTGTAAAGAATGATGACTTATGGAAGCTTTTAGATAAATTAGTTGAACCGCACCAAATTCATTGGAACTGGGTAAAAGGGCATAGTGGCCATACTGAAAATGAACGTGTTGACCAATTGGCAAATGACGCCATTGATAATCTGTTACAGTAGTCACAAGTAAAGAATCTATTTATGCGTCAAGTCGTACTCGATACTGAAACCACCGGGCTGGAAGTTTCCCAGGGGCATCGCATCATTGAAGTAGGATGCGTGGAAGTTTTGCATCGTCGCGTAACAGACCAAAGCTTTCATCATTTTGTAAATCCTGAACGAGAAATTGATGAAGGCGCACAAGATGTGCATGGTATTTCCATTAAGTCTTTAAAAGATAAGCCTAAGTTTTCAGTCATTGCAGACGACTTAATTGACTTTATTCGCGATGCGGAAGTGATTATTCACAATGCCAGTTTTGATGTTGGCTTTATTAATGAAGAATTGGCAATTGCAGGACATTCCGTTAACGATATACGAGAATGTTGTGATGTCGTTGATTCCTTAGAGCTTGCTCGCAAAATGCATCCGGGACAAAAAAACAGCTTAGATGCGTTGTGTAAACGATATGAGATTGATAATTCACATCGTGAATTGCATGGTGCACTACTTGATGCGCAGATTCTGGCGGATGTTTATTTGGCGATGACCGGCGGGCAAGCCACACTAAGTCTTGCTTCTAATGCCGCATCTATCGTCAAAGATTCAGTCACTAGCCAAAATTCCACTCAACGTGAAGAGCTGACGATCATTTATGCCGATTCTGAAGAACTGTCGGCTCACCAAGGGTTTTTGGATAAAATTCAAGCGGAAAGTGAAGATGGTTGCTTGTGGCGAAAACAGAAGGTTAATTAATATTTGTCTATTCATTTTACGGATTATTTGTTGTTCAGGCTGTTGCTGTAGAATATGAATTTGGTTACATTTCTGACCAGATCACGTCCAAAAGTCGGATGCAACTATATGGAGAGAAAACTATGTTACATAAGAATTTAGCTTTGCTTCTAACTACTTCAGCTCTCATCTTAGCTGGCTGTGGGGATGATGGTGGTACCGCGGGTGGTGATTGGGTAGGCGAAGTTTATGCGAGTTCAAATTCAAAAAATTCGACGGTTGTGGGTGAATTTGGTTCCTATAATGAGTGTGTAGAAGCTACTAAGACTGAAGCTACTTCTGGAGTTTTTAACTGCGGAATTAAGTAAGTAAAGGTAATAGAAAGAGAAATAGAAACAACGACCTTATTTCTTATTTAGCTTTAAGAATCTTTGTTTGTCTCTTTGCCAGTCTCTTTCTTTAATACTTGCGCGTTTATCTTGTTTTTGTTTGCCTTTTGCTAATCCAATTTCCACTTTGGCTTTTCCTTTTTTCCAATACATAGAAAGAGGAACAAGTGTGAAACCTTTTCGTTCCACGGCTCCTATGAGAGTAGAAAGTTCTTTTTTATGTAATAACAATTTTCGTGTTCTTACTGGATCGGGGGCGATGTGTGTTGAAACTGAGGGTAGTGGTGAAATATGGGCTCCAAGCAACCATGCTTCTCCTTGTTTGAGTAATATATAACTTTCTTTGAGTTGTATGCTTTTAGATCGTAAACTTTTAACTTCCCAGCCTTCTAAGGCAATTCCTGCTTCAAATTTTTCATTAATAAAATAGTCATGACGTGCTTTTTTATTCAGTGCAATCGTATTTTCAGAAATTTGTTTAGACTTGGCCATGTAGCTAGGTAAATATGCAGGAAATACTTAACGGACTGAGTGACGTAGTATAGGATACATTCAATTATGTTGTGCAATGTTGTAGATATCATAGTGTAGATAGTAATGGCAGTCTCTAGGACATCAATTCACGGTTATTGGTCATCACGTTTTGCTTTTGTATTAGCGGCGGCAGGCTCAGCTGTAGGGCTGGGAAATATTTGGAAGTTTCCATACATGGCGGGCGAAAATGGTGGCGGTGCGTTTGTCTTGCTGTATTTACTATGTATAGCAGTTTTTGGTATTCCGGTAATGATGTCGGAAGTATTGTTGGGTAGAAGAGGGCGAAGTAGCCCAATTAATACTATGAATCGGTTGGCTGAGGATGAAAATAGGAATCGTTCTTGGGGGTTGTTAGGTGTAATGGGGGTACTCGCAGGATTTTTAATATTATCTTATTACAGTGTAATTGCAGGTTGGGCCTTAGCCTATGTGTTGAAATCAGGTACAGGCGAATTTGCTGGGATAAGTGGCGAGCAATCAGGAGAAATATTTTCCAATTTAATTTCTAATCCAAATCAACTTTTGTTTTGGCACAGTTTATTTATTGGTTTAACAATGATAATTGTAGCAAGAGGGGTTAACAAAGGCTTAGAGGCGGCAGTTAAATTCTTAATGCCTGCTTTATTTACCTTAATTTTAGTGATGGTCATATATGCAATGTTTAAAGGAGACTTTATTGCAGGTTTAAAATTTTTATTTACACCTGACTTTTCTAAATTGACTCCGGAGGTGGCAATTAAAGCCATGGGTCAGGCGTTTTTTAGTCTTAGTATCGGCATGGGGGCCATTATGATATATGGTTCGTACTTATCAGATGATGCATCAATTGCTACTACAAGTATTCAAGTTGCAATTGCTGATACTTTGGTAGCAATATTCGCAGGTATTGCAATTTTTCCCATTGTTTTCGCAAATGGTTTAGAAGCAGGACAAGGTCCTGGCTTAATATTTAACACACTACCTTTGGCCTTTGGCCAAATGCCAGGTGGTACATTTTTCGGAACACTATTTTTTATTCTTTTGGTATTTGCAGCATGGACCTCTGCAATTTCGTTAATTGAACCCGCTGTTGCTTGGCTTATCGAAAAATTTTCTATTTCTCGCTTAATTTCGACAATTATTTGCGGTGCTGTAACCTGGGCGGTAGGCTTAGGAACCGTATTTTCCTTTAATAATTGGAGTAAAATATCAGCATTTGATGGCACATTTTTAGAGGGCAAATCATTTTTTGATCTGCTCGATTATTTAACTTCAAATATCATGTTGCCACTTGGTGGGATACTCATTTGTATTTTTGCGGCTTGGCTAATGAAAGAGTCTTCACGCAAAGATGAATTAAAAATTCAAAACGAATCTTTATATAACCTATGGCGATTCTTAGCTCGTTACGTCACACCGTTAGGTGTTACATTAATCTTCTTGCATGTACTAGGTGTACTAGAAAAACTAAATATCACTTAGTTCATAATGACTCATGTTCAGCGTAGTGCATTACTGCCGTACTCTGCAGCGCAAATGTATCAACTAGTAAATGATATAGATTCATATCCTGAATTTGTACCCTGGTGTGTTAACACTGAAATCCATAAAGAAGAAGAACTTGAAAAACATGCCACTATGTATTTTGCTAGAAAAGCCATTAAAACTTCGGTCACTACGAAAAACGCTTTAGTAAAAGATAAAAGCATATCTATGAATTTAGTTTCAGGACCTTTTAAGCAGCTTGCTGGCGATTGGAATTTTAAGTCAATTGACGAGAATGCATGTAAAGTAGAATTAGATCTAAAGTTTGATTTTTCGAATAAGTTGTATGAAATAACGCTTGGACCTGTGTTTAATCAAGTGGCAAATAAATTAGTTTCAGCATTCTCTGCAAGAGCCAAGCAGCTATATGGATGAACGGGACACAATACAGGTTTCAGTTTGTTACGCCGGCAAAGATAAACAAATTTTAATCCCTACAATACTGGTAAAAAATTCATCTGTATCTAAAGCTATTCAAGCTTCGGGTATATTAGAAAAAGTACCAGAAATTGATTTGGCTATAAATTCGATTGGCATTTTTGGTAAACTGGTAGAGCTAAATTTTATTGTGTCGAACCACGATAGGGTAGAAATCTATCGAGAATTGTCTGTTGATCCAATGCAAGCGCGAAGAAATAGACAACAGGCCCAAAACAAATAGCTTTTAGAGATAAAAAATGCCCAATTTTAAAATTGCATTACTTGGCTCAATAATTTTCGTGTTTTGTCTGAGTGCAAATGTTATGGCAGAAGGGATGAAGTTAAACCCCGGTTTATGGGAAATGAAAACGATATTAACGATGCCTTTTGGTGCAGGTACTCGAGAGAATGTTAATCAGGAATGCATCAAGAAATCTCAAGTTTCACCGGAAGAATTGATGAACGATGTTGAAAATTGTGATGTGCAAAGTATTGAAGTTACGGAAGAAAGCATGAAGTGGTCCATTACTTGTAAAAAGGATGACATAGATATGACTGGGGAAGGGCATGCACAATCCACAGGGACTACTATTCAAGGCGGAATGTCATTTAAGGCAAAAGTAAATGAACAAGACATGGAAATAACCACGCAATGGGAAGGCAAACATATTGGGGATTGTCCTTAAGATAGTGCCGAAGGAATTTTATAATGCTGGCTCTAGGATTTCGTTTGGATTTTCGCCTGGCTGGGAAATTGTTTCGAGATTTTCAGCTTGTTCTTCCAGTTCTTTTTGTTCCTCAATTTCTTCTGCAGTCTCTTGAAGTTCTTCCGTAGAGAGTTCTTCTTCATTTTCCGAAAGTAGCGCTTCGCCTAATTCGACATCGTCTGCAATTATGTTGTCTTTTATGATCTCTACGACTTCTCCACCATCAAAATACAACACAAGATGTCTTCGTTCATGTTCTCCATAACCGGGAGTGAAGTCATAAATATAATCCCATCGATCTGGATGAAAACTATCTGTGACTAAGGGACTGCCGAGTACGAATAAAACCTGTTCTTTGTTCATTCCTAATTCAATTTTATTAACGTCTTTTGCTTCAATAGCATTTCCTTGCTGTACGTCAATCTTATAAACGGAAAACAATTTACTTTCACACCCTATAGTCAAGTTTGTAGAAAGGAAAATAAAAATTAGTAATTGAAATAATCGCATTGTGAACAAAATGAATTAATTTTGATAACTACTATTTTTAATTTGATTTAATATCTCTTTAGCATATTCATGTGTATTGCGAGTTGTTTCAACACCGCCTAGCATTCTGGCTAGTTCTTCAATTCTTGCAGCTTCGTCTAGCTGCATAATTTCAGTGCTAACCATGCCTTTTTCTTCTATTTTATTGACTTTGTAGTGATGATGTCCTTGAGCTGCAACTTGTGGCAAGTGTGTAACACAAAATACTTGAGCATTTTTCCCAAGATTACGTAAATACCTTCCAACCATCTCAGCCGTAGCGCCACCAACACCTGTATCAACTTCATCAAAAATTAATGAAGGAATTTTTAAATTATTTGCAGTCGCCATTTGTATGGCAAGACTTAGCCTGGAAAGTTCTCCGCCTGAAGCGACTTTGTTTAAAGGTCGAAGTGCTTGGCCAGAGTTCGTGTTGACAAGAAATTCGATTTCATCCAATCCATTTAAGGATAAGTCGGTAGTATTTTTGGCCTGAACATCAATATGGAATCGCCCGCCCTGCATGCCTAAGGCTTGCATCGATTCCGTTATTTTCTCGTTCAGATCATTGGCTGCGGATTTTCTTGCGCTACTGATATTTTTTGCCAGTGTTCGGTATTTTTGTTCAGTTTTTTCTAACAGCGCTTTAATTTTTTGTGGGTCTTCATGCTGTTTCTCTAATTGCGAGAGTTCAGTTGAAAGTTTTTTATGCAATGCTTGTAATTGTTCTGGTTTTACTCTGTGTTTATGTGCAATATCTTCGATGGATGAAATTCGAGTTTCTAGTTCCTGAATGTCTTCAGGATTCGTAGAAATAGAATCTGAATAATTTCGAAGAGAAGTCGCGAGATCTTTTAGTTGTATTTGTATACTTCGAATACTTTCTAATGAATCATTTAATTGTTCATCATGTTTGCTAATATTTTCCAAATCTCCTTCCAGCGTACTTAGGTGATCATACAAAGTGTCTTCATTATCGCCTGCAAGTTTATGCGAAATATTTAAACTACCTTGATGCAATTCTTTGGCATTGTGCAATCGGGCATGTTGCTCAGTGATAGTTTCGTATTCTTTATTACTTAGATTGAGTTGTTCTAGTTCTTGGTTTTGATAGCGTAATAAATCTAGTCGCGAGTTTATACTTCCTTGGTCACCTTCAATCGAATCAATTTGGATTTTGAGCGCTTGCCATTGCCGGTAAATGGATGCTAAGTCATGAATGTTTTTTGTATTTTCTGCAAAACCATCGAGCAATTCTCTTTGTTTATCTTTTTTCATTAAAGATTGATGTTCATGTTGACCGTATACATCTACAAGCAAATCACCAAATTTTCGAAGTACTGTTACAGAACAAGGACTATCATTAATATAAGCCTTAGATTTACCATCAACAGCAATAATGCGTCTCAATACACATTCATCTCCTGTGTATAAGTCGTGATCTTTCAACCACTCAATTACTTCTATATTTTTTGCGCAAATAAAAGTGGCAACCACTTCAACCTTATTATTTAGATCTTTTGCAGCAGATCTATCTGCACGATTTCCCAATGCTAAATTTAGCGCATCGATAATGATTGATTTCCCAGCCCCGGTTTCTCCCGTAAGTACACTCATTCCAGAAAAGAAATCCAGTTCTATTTTGTCAATGATCGCAAAGTTATGAATATATATAGACTTAAGCATGAGCGAGATGATTAATTGAGTTAGTCCTAATTTACAATGCTATTTGGGGTTAGTGCTCCAGCGTAACTTTTCACGTAGTACATCAAAATAATTATGATTTTCAGGCTGAATTAGCCGTAACGGAGATTTTCCTTTCTGAATTATTAATCTATCACCTGGTTCAAAATCCATATTGATTTGTCCATCAACAGAGGCCAAAGCAGTGTGTTTATTCTGTGCTGGTAAATGAATTTCTATTTCACTGTCTGCATCCACTACAATAGGGCGGTTACTTAATGTGTGAGGACAAATTGGAACTAAAACAATTGCGTTGAGTTTAGGATGTAATATTGGGCCACCGCCTGATAGTGAATACGCAGTAGAACCAGTTGGTGTAGCTACAATGTAGCCATCTGCACGAAGTGTATTAATATGTTGTTGATTAATGCGAGTTTCAATTTCTATCATGCGTACCATTTGCATCGCATGAACAACTGCATCATTTACAGCATTCACTGTAGTCACCACTTTATTATTTCTAACTAAGCTTGCTTGCAAAACTAGTCTAGAATCTTCGACATATTTACCGTCAAGAATAGTATCCAGCTGTGCATTCATTTCCTTAGGGTTAATTTCAGCAAGAAAACCTAGCCTTCCTAAGTTAATACCTAGTAGTGGAATATCTTTTTGAATTAGATTATTTGCTGCTTGTAAAAGGGTACCGTCGCCTCCAACCACAATCACTAGATCGCAATGTTTTGAAATTTTTTCAGATTTGTCGGCACTGCTTGAACGATTAAGAAGACCAGCAGATACAGTGTCTAAAAAAACCTGGACGGACCGATCCGCTAAGTACTGATGAAGATTTTTTACTGTACTTGCAATGAGAGGGTCATCGGGCTTGGAAATTATGCCGATTTTTTGAAACTGGCTCACGATTACTAAATGTTTAGGTAGTTTTTTAAAGCTATCACGGATCAATTGCTTACACTAGTCGACCATTTCCTTGACAAGCCTATAGAGTATTGTAATGATTCCTTAGCACTCTATCACACAGAGTGCTAAATCTATGTCTGGAAAGAAATATGGTCCCTGAAGACTCGACATGTTCTCTAAATGAGCGTACACACCGCCTATTAAAGGTGTTGGTCGAAAGCTATATATCCGAAGGTCATCCCATGGGGTCCAGAACCTTAGCTAAGCTTTCGGATTTACATTTAAGCCCAGCCACGGTTAGGAATGTAATGGCTGATTTAGAAGAACTAGGCTACGTTGCTTCTCCGCATACCTCAGCAGGCCGTATTCCTACAACAAAAGGCTATCGGTTGTTTATCGACACGATGTTGAAAGTACAGCCTTTATCGACTGATGTGGTTTCTCAATTAAGTTCAAACTTAAATGCAAATCATACGTCCAGCGGGTTAGTTGAAAGTGCTTCGGAATTGTTATCCGGTTTAACCAGTATGGCTGGTGTGGTAACCATGCCAAGACAAGAGCACGCCACGTTTCGACAAATTGAGTTTTTACCACTTTCTGATAACCGTGTGTTAGCCATTTTGGTGATTAATAATAAAGAAGTACAAAATCGAATCCTTCACACCGAAAAAGAATATTCTGCATCGCAACTTGAACAAGCTGCAAACTATATCAATGAATTATGTACCGGCGAGGATTTGGTTACAGCGCGGCATCGAATTCTAAAAGAGCTTGATCATGTAAGAGAAAACATGAATGAATTAATGCGCTCTGCAGTTGAAATGGGAGAAAAAGTTTTTACAGACTCTAGTGATGAATCAGATTACATTGTCGTTGGACAAACCAATTTAATGGAATATGAAGAGTTATCTGATATAGAAAAATTGAGAAGTTTATTTGAGGCATTTAATCAAAAAAGAGAATTCTTAAATTTATTGGACCGTTGTATATGTGCCGATGGGATTCAAATTTTTGTTGGACAAGAGTCTGGTTATGAAGTGCTGGATGATTGTAGTGTTGTCACCTCCCCATACACCGTAGATAACGAAATCATGGGCGTATTGGCTGTGGTTGGGCCCACACGTATGTCCTACGACCGAGTGATACCGATCGTGGATCTTACTGCAAAATTATTAGGCGAAGCATTAAATAGTAAAAACTAAGTTACCTCTTGAATTTTAGTTTTAACACTACATATTAAAATCTTACATGATTAATTAAATTTTATATTTGAAAAATGAGTGATACGAACCAGAAAATCGATGCCGAAAATTCGGAAGAATCTACAGCTACTGAAGAAGTAGATATTGAAGTACTTCAGCAAGTCCTTGAAGAAACGCAACAGGCGCTGACAGATAACAAAGATAAAATAATACGCATGCAGGCGGAAATGGAAAATTTGCGCAAGCGTATGGAACGAGATATTTCAAGTGCACATAAATTTGCCATCGAAAAATTTGCAAGTGAATTATTGCAAGTGAAAGATAGCTTAGAGTTGGGTCTTGAGGCCGAAAATATCGATGTAGAAAAATTGCATGAAGGTTCACAATTAACTTTGAAAATGTTAACGACAGTTATGCAAAAATTTGAAATAGAAGAGGTCAATCCACTGGGAGAGGCTTTTGATCCGAATTTGCATGAAGCCATGACCATGCAGCCCAGCACCGAACATGAACCCAACACCGTGATGAATGTGGTGCAAAAAGGTTATACCTTACATGGCCGCTTGATTCGTCCAGCCATGGTAATTGTGGCAAAAGGGGAATAAAAACAGAGAAATATAGCCAATTTTGCTGGCTTTCTGCGGCTTATAACAGAAATAGCGGGAAATCTTTAGGCAAATCCCTTGAATCTCTATAGCCAAACCCCATATAGAAAAGAACAGATTTTTTAACCTTAAAATGATTCAAATTTTGGAGCTAAACAATGGGTAAGATCATTGGAATTGATTTAGGAACAACCAACTCGTGTGTTGCCGTTATGGAAGGCACCACTCCCAAAGTCATTGAGAATAGTGAAGGTGATCGCACTACGCCATCTATTGTCGCTTTTGCAGATGATGATGAAGTTCTTGTAGGTCAATCCGCAAAACGTCAGTCGGTAACGAATCCAAGTAATACTTTATACGCCATCAAGCGTTTAATTGGGCGTCGTTATGAGGAAGATGCTGTACAAAAAGATATTAAATTAGTTCCGTATAACATCATTAAAGCCGATAACGGTGATGCCTGGGTTGAAGTAAATGGAAAGAAAATGGCTCCACCAGAAATTTCTGCGCGAATTTTAATGAAAATGAAAAAAACAGCTGAAGAGTATCTAGGTGAAGATATTACTGAAGCTGTAATCACAGTGCCTGCCTACTTTAATGATTCACAACGACAAGCCACAAAAGATGCAGGAAAAATTGCAGGGCTGGATGTAAAACGAATTATCAATGAGCCCACAGCTGCTGCACTTGCTTACGGCATGGATAAAAAACGCGGTGACAGCAAAATTGCGGTGTATGACCTGGGTGGTGGAACATTCGACATTTCAATTATTGAAATTGCTGAAGTGGATGGTGAGCATCAGTTTGAAGTGCTATCTACAAACGGAGATACTTTCTTGGGCGGTGAAGATTTTGATATGCGCTTGATTGATTATCTTGCAGATGAGTTTAAGAAAGATCAAGGTTTTGATTTGCACAATGATCCTCTTGCATTACAGCGCTTAAAAGAAGCAGCAGAAAAAGCCAAAATTGAATTGTCTTCTAGTCAACAAACAGAAGTAAATTTACCATACATAACAGCAGATCAATCTGGACCAAAACATTTAAATATTAAGTTGACGCGAGCCAAGTTGGAATCATTGGTCGATGAATTAATTCAGCGAACTATCGCACCATGTAAACAAGCCTTACAAGATGCAGGATTATCGGCTTCTGACATTAACGATGTAATTTTGGTGGGTGGACAAACGCGTATGCCAAAAGTACAAGAGGTAGTTCAAGGTTTCTTTGGTAAAGAACCTCGTAAAGATGTGAATCCAGATGAAGCTGTAGCCGTCGGTGCTGCAATTCAAGCTGGTGTTTTGGGTGGAGATGTTAAAGATGTGTTGTTGCTTGATGTCACGCCATTGTCTTTAGGAATTGAAACCTTAGGTGGTGTGATGACCAAGTTAATTGATAAAAACACTACAATACCAACCAATGCGCAACAAGTATTTTCAACTGCTGAAAATAATCAAACCGCGGTAACGGTACATGTGTTGCAAGGTGAACGTGAACAAGCAACGGCAAATAAATCGTTAGGGCGATTTGATTTATCGGATATTCCCCCCGCACCACGTGGTGTACCTCAAATTGAAGTTACATTTGATATTGATGCCAACGGTATTCTAAATGTATCGGCGAAAGATAAAGCTACTGGTAAGGAACAATCGATTGTCATTAAGGCCTCCAGTGGTTTATCCGATGATGAAATCGAAAACATGGTGAAAGATGCTGAGGCGCATGCAGAAGAGGATAAGAAATTTAGTGAGCTAGTCGCTGTGCGCAACCAAGCTGACCAAATGATTCACGCTACTGAAAAGTCGCTTGAAGAAATGGGTGAAAAAGTTGAGCAGGAAGAACGCATGCAAATTGAGAATGCGATAAAAGATTTAAAAGAAGTTTTAGATAAAGATGATAAAGATATCATCGAAACTAAAACGCAGGCATTGGCCACAGCTTCAGGAAAGCTTGCAGAGCGTATGTATGCACAACAAGCAGACGCAGCAGGTACGGATGCTGGTGCACAAGCTGCCAGTGATGCTGGCACCGGTACTGATGATGATGTAGTTGATGCAGAATTTGAAGAAGTAGACGACAATAAGTCGTAACTACTTCTAAACAATTGAATTACTATAGTCCGAGCACGAAATTTCGTGCTCGGACTTTGTTGTATGTAAGCAATAAAACTATAGGCTGGAACAAAGTTTTCTAACTCATGGATAAAAGAGATTATTACGATGTCTTAGGGGTAAATCGTTCGGTAAATGAAAGCGATTTAAAAAAAGCTTATCGTCGTCATGCCATGAAATATCACCCTGACCGAAATCCCGGAGATATAGAGGCTGAAAAAAAATTTAAAGAAGCAAAAGAAGCTTATGAAATTTTGGGAGATGCACAAAAGCGGCAAGCCTACGATCAGTTTGGACATGCAGGTGTACAAGGAGGAACGGCAGGTAGTACAGCTGATTTTAGTGACATTTTTGGCGATATATTTGGCGATATATTTGGTGGAGGTCGTGGATCATCGCAGCGCGTTTATCGTGGTACCGATCTTCAATATAACTTGGAAATAAGTTTAGAAGAAGCTGTATTTGGTACCGAATCAACTGTAGAAATTCCAAAACAAGTTTCTTGTGAAAAATGTGATGGATCAGGTGCAGCGCCAGGTTCTAGCATCGAAACCTGTCAAACTTGCAGTGGTGCGGGTCAGGTGCGAATGCAACAAGGCTTTTTTTCCATTCAACAAACCTGTCCACAGTGTCGTGGTAAGGGAAAAACAATTCGTGTGCCTTGTGATTATTGTCGAGGTACGGGCCTTGCCCATCAAAATAAAAAACTTTCCATAAAAGTACCAGCAGGTGTGGATAATGGTGACCGCGTTCGATTATCGGGAGAAGGTGAAGCTGGACCCAATAACGGGCCACCTGGCGATCTGTATGTTGAAATCAATGTAAAACCACATGAGTTATTTACACGTGAGGGCGATAATCTTCTATGTCAGGTGCCGATTAGTTTTGATATGGCTGCTTTAGGTGGAGAACTCGAAATACCAACGTTAAATGGCAAGGTAAAACTTAAAATTCCAGCGGAATCTCAATCCGGGAGATTATTTCGATTACGAGGTAAGGGAGTAAAGCCCGTTCGAGGTGGTAGCGTAGGTGACATGCTATGCACAACTACTGTTGAGACACCAGTTAATCTAACCAAACGACAAAAAGAACTTATGCAAGAATTTGCACAGGAGATTAAAAAAGGTGGAGATCGTCATAGTCCAAAATCACATAGCTGGACAGACAGCGTAAAAAGTTTTTTTGATGATCTAAAGTTTTGGTCTGACTGAACGTTTCTTAAATTTACCAATCTTTCATTTATTTTTTCTGCGACTTGAGCGCTCTTATAGTACACTTTCTTTCTATTTGAATTAGTAAACGAACCATTTAAAACATTAAGTGTCGTGATGAAAATTGCAATTAATGGCGCAGGTGGGCGTATGGGTAAAACTCTCATTCAAGCTTGTGACGAAAATGAAAACGTACAACTTGGTGCTGCATTTGAAGTTTCTTCATCACAAAGTATGGGTAAAGATGCTGGTGAAGCGGCAGGAATTGGCGCTACAGGAATCACGATAACTAATGATCTAAATAGCCAAAGCAGTGCGTTTGAGACTTTAATCGATTTCACGATTCCAAAATGTACAATGCAATCGGTTGAATTGTGTCGATCACTTGGCAAATCTATGGTCATTGGGACTACTGGATTAAATGATGAGCAAAAACAAACATTGGCCGAAGCGAGTCAAGACATCTCAATTGTATTTGCGCCCAATATGAGCGTTGGGGTCAATCTTTGTTTACGATTATTACAAACTGCGGCTAAAACATTGGGTGATGATTATGATGTTGAAATAATTGAAGCACATCATCGTCACAAAGTGGATGCACCTTCTGGCACTGCACTGCGCATGGGAGAAGTAGTTGCTGAAAGTTTAGATAGAGACTTAAATGAGTGTGCAGTGTTTGGGCGACAAGGGCATACTGGGGAAAGAGATAAAAAAACGATTGGCTTTGAAACCATACGTGCAGGCGATATCGTTGGTGATCACACGGTTATGTTTTCTGGGATTGGTGAGCGCGTTGAGATCACTCACAAAGCATCGAGTCGCATGACCTTTGCACGAGGTGCAGTGCGAGCAGCGGTTTGGTTGGGAAGTAAAAATAGTGGTTTGTACGATATGCAAGATGTGCTGGATTTATAGAAGAATTTTAGGCAGTAATTGTCTTTTATCAGTTGTTCGCTTCATTTGATTCCATAGCTTGTTCTAATAAATAAGGAGTCTGGCTACTTTGGTAGCCATGCTGAAGCTACTCCAAAAATCAATACAGAATTTATTTGTGGTTTCGAATGGCTATTCGATTGCAAGCTATTCGGAAGATGAAAAATTTGTACCCAATTGGTCGATTGAACTAATTCGATCCTTAGATGAAGAGCAATTTGTACAACTGTGCATAGGTTACTTTGAGGAAAAATGTTACCAAGCTAGAACTGTATCTTTATATGACGCTGATGAAATTGATGTCTGGTTGTTTAAAGATAGTTATTCAAAAGAAAAACCATTTGGACTTATTAAATGCTGGCATCAAAAAGCAATTCCTGTTGAGCAAAAAGATGTAAATGGTGTTATGGATATCATTAGTAAAAACCAAATACCATTTGGTGCATTTATTACAGCAGGAAATATATCTAATACCGTGCCCAGGAATTTAAATAAGCAGTTACGATTAATTGATGGCCTAAATTTATTAGAGCTAATAAATAAATTACCAGTAATAAGAAATCAAAGACTACAAACTAAAATTTCCAATTTGATCCATTTGCATAAGAAAGCGGCTTAAAAAAGCCATATTTTCTTAAACCAATTACAAGTTACTATTCGGGCTGCATTCTTGATTACGAATGTATTAATAATTCGTTACCATAGACTGTAACTAGTACTTATTCATAGAGCGGCAAGAGGTAATAATTATGGCTATACAATATTTGGTGTTTATTGTTTCTGGATTTTTCATAGGTATAGCGGCATCGTTTACAGGTCTGGGTGGTGGGTTTTTAATGGTTCCATTGCTAATTGCATTTGGCTACACCGCGCAAAAAGCAGTAGGAACTTCCTTCCTCGCAATTTTAGTTATTTCTATCTCTGCAGTGTTACTACATGCCAAACTTGAAAATGTTGATTACAAAATTGCATTGGCTTTGGGCATAGGGGGAATCGTGGGGGCACAAATAGGCCCACATTTACTCGAATATGCTTCTACCGCAAATTTTAAAAAAATCTTTGCGTTCATCCTGATAGGGCTTGCGGCTTATCTGTTTTTTTACAAACCTTCATAAAATATGGATATAAAAACAGATGATGACGGTTTTTTGCTAGACCCTGAAGACTGGTCTGAAGAAGTAGCTGAATTTATTGCCAAAAAAGAAAACATAGAACTAACGGGTGAGCGATGGAAGTTAATTAGACTTATTCGAGATTATTACTTTGATAAAGGTTCAGTTCCTGAGTTGCGAAGAATTCTTAGCCGCTTAAAGCAGGATTTAGGTGAAGAAAAAGCTACACGAAAATATGTTTATAACTTATTTCCATATGGCTATGGGCAACAAGGCTGCAAAATTGCAGGAATGAGGCAGCCGAAAAAACTTTGGTTAGATTTATAGTGGGGTGTAAGTATGAAGATTTTAAATAGTGTATTTTTAATACTAGTAATAGTAGTTTTGTGTGCATGCTCTAATGAGTCTAGTAATAGTGCTATAGAAAATGCAGATGAAGGTTTGAGCGAAGACAATGTCTTCAAAGGCTATGTAGACACTTTAGACAAAGCCAAAGGTGTTGAGCAAATGATACACGATGCTGCAAAAGAACATGATGAAAAAATGCAAGCAATGGAGTACTAGGTGAAAATATTATGTTTGAGGGTTTCGAAATTAAACAATTACTGATTTTTATATTGTTGCTTGTTCCGGCATTACTTCAAGCGGAGATCTATAAAACAGTAGATGAAAGTGGCCGTGTAATATTCACCGACAAACCCACCATAAATGCAGAGCAAGTTGAAGTAGATACGAGTCAAAATAATACAGATGGACTCTCTTCCTCGCAGTATTCTAAAGCTGACAAAATTAAGCAATCACCCAGGCAAAAACCTGTTGTGATGTATTCAACCAATTGGTGCGGAGTGTGTACTAAAGCCAGGCAGTATATGCAAAGCAATGGCATTAGGTTTAAGGAATACGATATAGAAAAGAGTGATAGTGCCCATCGTGAGTTTAAAAAATTAGGGGGAAAGGGAGTTCCTTTAATCTTAGTGGGTAATCAAAAAATGAGCGGCTTCAGTGCAAGTCGCTTAACAGCCATGTTAGGAAATAGTAAATAAATTTATATTTTAGGTATATAACTTAAGCGTAATTCTAGGATATCTAGCTCAGTTCTGGTTATCGATCCCACGCCTAAAATAATTCAAATCTAATGAAGAATCAGGTTTCACCAGATGCCTGACTTGAGTACAATTCTCCCGGTCAAACCAAGATAACTGAATTACCTAACGGGACGGCCATATTGGGCGTCCCGTTTTTACATCCGCAACATTTTTGGAGGAATGTGATTGAGCTTTAAGCCCGCCTTGCTTGCACTGGAAGACGGGAGTCTTTTTTGGGGAAAGTCAATTGGTGTTACCGGTCTATCGGCTGGAGAGGTCGTATTTAATACTTCGATGACGGGATATCAAGAAATCCTAACGGACCCATCTTACGCAAAACAAATCATTACACTTACCTATCCGCATATAGGAAACGTTGGAACCAACACAGAGGATGAGGAATCATCTCAAGTCTATGCAAGTGGTTTAGTCATTCGTGATCTTCCCGAGCAGCTTAGTAATTGGCGCTCGAAATTTGAAATCACAGATTATTTGCAGCGACACAAGGTTGTAGCTATTGCAGATGTAGATACACGAAGACTAACAAGAATATTACGAGAGAAGGGCGCGCAGAATGGCGCGATTGTGAGTGGTGATATAGATGAAAATCAAGCACTGAAAGCAGCAAAAGAATTTGCAGGTTTAAAAGGGTTGGACTTAGCCAAGGAAGTTACTACACAAAAGGCTTATGCATGGGACGAAGGTTGTTGGTCACTAGAAGATGGCTACCAGAAAAATAATGAGACAAAAACTTTAAAAGTAGTTGCATACGATTTTGGTGTAAAAAGAAATATTTTAAGAATATTACATGATTTAGGTTGTGACATAGAAGTAGTGTCTGCTACGACTCCTGCAGAAGAAGTTTTAAGTAGAAATCCGAATGGAGTTTTTCTATCGAATGGTCCGGGTGATCCTGAACCCTGTGAGTATGCAATTATAGCGATTCAAAAAATCATGCAAGCAGGCACACCGATTTTTGGGATATGTTTGGGACATCAATTATTAGGATTAGCTTGCGGTGCAAAAACAATAAAAATGAAATTTGGTCATCATGGAGCAAATCATCCTGTGCAAGATTTAACTACAGGGAGTGTTATGATCAGTAGTCAAAATCATGGTTTTGCAGTGGATGAAGCATCCTTACCTGAAAATTTAGTTGCTACACATCGTTCGTTGTTTGATGGTTCGCTGCAAGGAATACGACATACAGAAAAACCAGCCTATAGTTTTCAAGGTCATCCGGAAGCGAGTCCGGGGCCTCAAGATGTTCAGCCCTTATTTAATCCGTTTATTGAAATGATGAAACAAGCGTAATTGGATCAACCACAAAATGCCAACACGAACGGATATAAAAAGTGTATTGATCATAGGTGCGGGCCCAATCGTAATCGGGCAGGCCTGTGAGTTTGATTACTCAGGTGCGCAAGCCTGTAAAGCGTTACGTGAAGAAGGTTATCGAGTGATCCTAGTGAACTCCAATCCTGCAACCATCATGACAGACCCAGAACTTGCCGATGCGATTTACATTGAACCCATAAATTGGCAAACCGTTGCAGAGATCATTGCGAAAGAAAACCCAGATGTTTTATTGCCCACCATGGGTGGGCAAACCGCATTAAATTGCACGCTGGATTTAGATCGTGAAGGCGTTTTACAAGAGCACGATGTTGAAATTATTGGCGCCAACAAAGAAGCCATTGATATGGCAGAAGATCGAGAGTTATTTCGCAAAGCGATGGATGATATTGGATTGGAGTCAGCAAGATCTATACTCATTCATAGTTTAGAAGAAGCCATACAACAACAACCACGTTTGGGATTCCCCACGATCATTCGCCCTTCATTTACTTTAGGCGGGAGCGGTGGCGGTATTGCCTACAATATGGAAGAGTTCAAATCCATTGTTGAACATGGCTTAGATTTATCTCCAACGACAGAAGTTTTATTGGAAGAATCTTTATTGGGTTGGAAAGAATTTGAAATGGAAGTCGTGCGAGACAAAAACGACAACTGCATCATCGTATGTTCCATTGAAAATTTCGATCCAATGGGCGTGCACACGGGTGATTCCATTACTGTCGCTCCTGCACAAACACTGACTGATAAGGAATATCAAATTATGCGTAACGCCTCTATTGCCGTATTACGCAAAATTGGTGTTGATACAGGAGGTTCAAATGTACAGTTTGCCATCAATCCAGAAAATGGACGCATGATTATCATTGAAATGAATCCTCGGGTTTCAAGATCCTCGGCTTTAGCCTCTAAGGCAACCGGGTTTCCCATCGCCAAAATTGCGGCAAAACTGGCTGTGGGATACACCTTGGATGAATTACAAAATGATATAACCGGTGGCGCAACACCTGCATCGTTCGAGCCCACCATTGATTACGTAGTGACAAAAATCCCGCGGTTTACATTTGAAAAATTTCCACAGGCGCAAGCTAAATTAAGTACTCAAATGAAATCGGTAGGCGAAGTTATGGCGATAGGCCGTAATTTTCAGGAATCATTTCAAAAAGCACTGCGTGGATTAGAGATTGGAGTCGATGGATTGGACCCAATGCTAACGGATGAAGAAAATTCATCTATCTTAGAAACAGAGCTACAAGAACCAGGCCCCCACCGAGCTTGGTTTGTTGCAGATGCATTTCGATTGGGTTATAGCATAGATAAGGCTTATAAACTGTCTGCAATTGATCCATGGTTTTTAGCACAAATTGAAAAACTCATTTCGATAGAAGATGAGTTATCCAAACTCTCTATCGACACTTTAGACAAAGATACTTTGCAAGATGCAAAACGTCGAGGGTTTTCTGATGCACGTTTGGCAAAGTTAATAAATACGGCTGAAAGTCAAATTCGGGAACGTAGAATTGAACTTAAAGTGCATCCAATATTTAAACGAGTGGACACCTGTGCTGCAGAATTTGCTACCAGCACCGCATATATGTATTCCAGTTACGATGAAGAGTGTGAAGCCACACCTACAGAAAACAAAAAAATAATAGTACTCGGTGGTGGGCCAAATCGAATTGGCCAGGGGATTGAATTTGATTATTGTTGTGTGCATGCAGCATTGGCATTACGAGAAGATGGTTTCGAAACTATCATGGTGAATTGTAATCCAGAGACAGTTTCTACCGATTACGATACTTCGAACCGACTTTATTTTGAACCACTTACATTGGAAGATGTATTAGAGATTGTGCGTATCGAACAGCCCTATGGGGTTATTGTTCAATTTGGTGGCCAAACCCCGTTAAAACTTGCAAGAGATTTAGAGGCTGCAGGCGTAAATATTATTGGAACCTCGCCAGACTCAATTGATTTAGCGGAAGATCGCGAACGATTTTTGCAGCTGGTTAATGATTTGAATTTGTTGCAACCGCCCAATGCAACAGCAATTAGTATTGACGAGGCCATTCAATCGGCTGATCAAATTGGCTATCCAGTAGTAGTACGTCCTTCTTATGTATTAGGAGGACGTGCCATGGAAATTGTATATAACCAGGCCGATTTAGAACGTTATATGCAAGAGGCAGTAAAAGTTTCGAATGATGCGCCTGTTTTAATCGATCATTTCCTTTCAGATGCTGTTGAAGTGGACTTGGATGCTCTTTCCGATGGAAAAGACGTTTTAATTGGTGGCATTATGCAGCACATTGAACAAGCCGGTATTCACTCTGGTGATAGTGCATGTTCTTTGCCCCCTTATAATTTAAGTGAACAAGTGCAAGATGAAATGCGTAAGCAAGCCGCCGAACTTGCACTTGCATTGAAAGTGGTAGGTTTAATGAATATTCAATTCGCGATTAAAGATGAAAAAGTTTATTTAATTGAAGTAAATCCAAGAGCTTCACGCACCGTGCCATTTGTTTCTAAAGCTATAGGCTTGCCACTTGCTAAAATTGCAGCACGTTGCATGGCAGGTAAAACATTACAAGAACAGGAGGCTATCAAGGAACGAATACCAAAACATTTTTCTGTAAAAGAAGCAGTATTTCCATTTATTAAATTCAGTGGTGTGGATCCAATTTTGGGTCCAGAAATGAAATCAACAGGTGAGGTTATGGGTGTTGGAGAAACTTTTGCTGAAGCCTTTGGAAAATCTCAATTTGCTGCAGGTGCCTCTTTGCCAGAATCTGGATGTGCATTAATCAGTGTGCGTAATGAAGATAAACAGCAAGCAGCAGAGATTGCTAAAAGATTAACTGAACAAAATTTTACACTTGTTGCAACAGGAGGTACGGCAAATTATTTAAATGATCAAGGAATTTCTTGTACATCGGTTAATAAAGTTAGACAAGGGCGTCCGCATATTGTGGATATGATTATCGATGGGAAAATAGACTTAATCATTAATACTACAGAAGGCAAACATGCTATCGCAGATTCGTTTACAATTCGTAGAGAAGCACTACAACATAAGGTGTATTACACAACCACTATTGCAGGTGCACGGGCCGTTATCGAAGCGATGTTGATGCGCTCTTCTTACAAAGTGTATCGACTTCAAGATTTACATGCAGAGTCTGTGCATTGAGCGTTATTAGAAGCAAGCAAATCTTTAAATGAGTAGAGTACCGCTTACTGTTCGAGGAGCAGAAAAATTACGCGAAGAGCTTGATGAGTTGAAATCTGTTAAGCGGCCGCAAGTTATCGAAGCCATTGCAACTGCAAGAGCGCATGGCGATTTAAAAGAAAATGCAGAATATCATGCGGCAAGAGAACAACAATCATTTATTGAAGGGCGTATTAAAGAAATTGAAGGTAAATTATCAAATGCCGAAATTATTGATGTCAATAAACTAAATAACACTGGTCGTGTTGTGTTTGGTGTAACGGTAGTAGTGGCTGATGAAGAGACAGGGGATGAAATTACGTACACGATCGTGGGTGAAGATGAAGCTGATATTAAACAAGGATTAATTTCAGTTACCTCACCAATTGCGCGAGCAATGATTGGCAAAGAAGAAGGGGATATTGCAACGGTCGATGCGCCTGCGGGTAAAAGAGATTATGAGATTGTTGAAGTACGCTACGGAAATGAATGAAACATTGAATCTTTCATAAATGTTTTAAACCATTATCAGAAATTCAAATTTTTTCTAAAGCGTTTTAATGCGCAGTAAATCCTGGAACAAGGAACACGAAAAAGATCTTTACGTGAAAAAAGCACATAAAGAGGGTTGGCGGTCTCGTGCTGTTTTTAAACTTGAAGAACTGGATAAAAAATATCAGCTAATACAAGCAGGGATGCGTGTTGTTGATTTAGGGGCAGCTCCGGGTAGTTGGTCTCAATATGTGGCCAAAAAAATTGGTTCACGGGGACAAGTAGTAGCGATCGATTTACTTGAAATTGACAAGCTTTCAAATGTCCACATCGTTCAGGGCGACTTTACAGAGCAGAAAACACTTGAATCTTTATTAGAAATTATCGGTCCAAACAAAATAGACCTTGTTTTAAGTGATATGGCCCCCAATATTAGTGGTATCAGCAGTGTGGATCAGCCAAAAGCCATGTATCTGGCAGAGTTGGCCGCTGACTTTAGTCAGCAAGTATTGGCTGAAAACGGCAGTCTGCTGGTGAAAGTATTTCAAGGGGCTGGATTTGATGATTATGTAAAAATGCTAAAGGATATGTTTTGTAAGGTACTGATTCGTAAACCCGATGCATCAAGAGCGCGTAGCCGCGAGATGTATATCCTAGCTCGAGAATTCAAGTTATAGTATGGTCAAATTACTAAGTAATCGAATTATTAAGAATAGAGGTTAAGTCTTGAACGACATGGTTAAAAATTTAATGCTTTGGGCAGTGATCGCAGTTGTATTAATGACTGTGTTCAATAATTTTGCGCCACGCCCAGATAAACCTAATGAATTAGCTTATTCAGAGTTTCTTAAAGAGGTTAGATCTAACAATATTCAATCAGTTTTCATTAGTCCCGATAATCGTCTAATCACCGGTGAAATGACAAATGGTGAAAAGTTTGAAACCAATAATCCTAATGATGACAAACTTATCGATACATTAGATAAGTACGATGTAAAATTTGAGGCCGGTGAAGCAAAACCACGTTCTTTATTACTAGACATTCTTATCAGCTGGTTCCCCATGCTGTTATTGATTGGCGTGTGGATATTCTTCATGCGGCAAATGCAGGGAGGCGGCTCTGGTCGTGGAGCGATGTCCTTTGGTAAAAGCAAAGCACGCTTAATGGGTGAAGACCAAATAAAAGTAACTTTTGCTGATGTCGCGGGGGTAGAAGAAGCTAAAGATGAAGTTTCAGAGCTAGTTGAATTTTTACGAGACCCAGGAAAGTTTCAAAAGTTAGGCGGTAAAATTCCTCGCGGTGTATTGATGGTGGGTTCACCTGGTACAGGTAAAACATTACTTGCAAAAGCCATTGCGGGTGAAGCGAAAGTTCCTTTCTTTACCATTTCAGGTTCTGACTTTGTTGAAATGTTTGTAGGTGTTGGCGCATCACGTGTGCGTGACATGTTTAGCCAAGCGAAAAAACATTCTCCTTGTATTATTTTTATTGATGAAATAGACGCCGTAGGTCGTCATCGTGGTGCAGGCCTTGGTGGTGGGCATGACGAACGCGAACAAACACTGAACCAATTATTAGTTGAAATGGATGGCTTTGATGGTAATGAAGGTGTAATTGTGATTGCAGCTACTAACCGTCCTGATGTTTTAGATCCCGCTTTGTTACGTCCAGGAAGATTTGATCGACAAGTGACGGTTCCATTACCAGATATTCGTGGTCGTGAACAAATTTTGAAAGTGCACATGCGTAAAGTGCCTTTAGGTAAAGACGTGCGTGCTGATTTTATTGCACGAGGCACACCAGGGTTTTCCGGTGCAGATTTAGCGAACCTAGTAAATGAAGCGGCATTGTTTGCAGCGCGTGCCAACAAACGCACTGTAGATATGGAAGAGTTTGAACGTGCAAAAGATAAAATCTTAATGGGCTCTGAACGTAAGTCCATGGTAATGAGTGATGAGGAAAAAGAACTGACGGCTTATCATGAGTCGGGACACGCCATTGTTGGACGTTTGGTACCCGAACATGATCCTGTTTATAAAGTAACAATCATTCCGCGTGGGAGAGCACTGGGTGTAACCATGTTCTTACCTGAAGAAGACCGTTACAGTCACAGTAAACAACGACTTGAGAGTCAAATTTCAAGCTTGTTTGGTGGGCGTGTTGCAGAAGAACTTATTTTTGGTGGAGACGCTGTCACTACAGGTGCCTCTAATGACATTGAACGAGCAACAGAAATTGCGCGCGCCATGGTTACTAAATGGGGACTGTCTGAAAAAATGGGGCCATTAGCTTATGGCGAAGAAGATGGTGAAGTGTTTTTAGGTCATTCAGTAACACAACATAAATCAGTTTCGGATGACACCGCCAATTCTATAGATCAAGAAATTCGTCGTATCATAGATTCTAACTATGAACGCGCCGGGAAACTGATCAAAGATAATATGGATAAACTTCATATCATGGCGAAGGCGCTAATTAAATATGAGACCATCGATAAACAACAAATTGATGACATTATGGAAGGCAGGGAACCGCGACCGCCACAAGATTGGATGGATGATGAACCCACTTCAGGTTCGGCTACACCATCAAAAGACAAAGAGTCCAAAGACACGGGCCCCATTGGTGGTCCCGCTAGCGAGCATTAGAATTAACACTCACGATTTAATTGCGTTAATACTTCCGCTAAAAAAGTAAGTTCATCGATTAACGATGTCAGCCACGTACTTTTTTTATATTTCTCTGTAAAATTCTAACCATACTTCTTGAATAGATAATTTCTATGCAACGTAAATATTTTGGTACGGATGGCATACGTGGTCGCGTAGGTGATGGCGTAATGACGCCCGATTTTGTACTAAAACTTGGCTGGTCCGTTGGAAAAGTGCTGTGTAATGAAGATCAAAATATTGTTTTGATTGGAAAAGACACGCGCATTTCCGGTTATATGTTTGAATCAGTATTAGAAGCAGGTTTATCTGCTGCTGGCGTAAACAGTTTATTGCTAGGACCGATGCCAACACCTGCCATTGCTTATTTAACGAGAACATTACGTGCGGCTGCAGGAATCGTAATCAGCGCTTCCCACAACCCTTATTATGATAATGGCTTGAAGTTTTTTTCTTCTGATGGCTTGAAGTTACCAGACGATGTTGAATTAAAAATTGAACAACAACTTGAGCAAAACATAGAAGTTGTTGATTCAGATCAACTTGGTAAAGCAGAGCGTGTAAATGATGCTGCAGGTCGCTACATTGAATTCTGTAAAAGCACCATTCCAACAAGAATTAAATTAAATGGGTTAAAGATAGTTGTAGATTGCGCGCACGGTGCAACCTATCACATAGCACCTAATGTATTTTCTGAGCTGGGTGCCGATATTGTAAGCATTGCTTCTGACCCAGATGGTTTAAATATTAATGATAAGTGTGGTGCAACAGATCCTAAGTCATTACGTATGGCGGTAATTGAAAATCATGCAGATTTAGGCATTGCCATTGACGGTGATGGAGATCGATTAATTATGGTGGATGATACCGGAGCCATTGTCGATGGTGATGAACTTCTTTTTATCATTGCACATGCGCGCAAAGCTGCAAACCGATTACAGGGGGGAGTAGTAGGCACTTTGATGAGTAACCTTGGTCTTGAGCATGCCCTTAGTAATGATGGAATAGAATTTCAACGCGCTGCCGTAGGTGATCGTTATGTATTGGAAATGTTGCAGAAAAATTCTTGGCATCTTGGAGGTGAAGGTTCTGGACATATTATATGTCTAGATCGTACAACTACTGGAGATGGTATTATTTCTGCATTACAAGTGTTACATATTCTTGTAGAACAACAAGTTAGTTTACGAGAAGCAAAAGCCGGAATGAGCAAATATCCTCAAACACTTATTAATGTCCCCATTAAAAAGAAAATTGATATTGATAACATGCCCGAAATTCAACAGGCAGTGAAAGATGCAGAATCTGATTTAGCAAGTTCCGGCCGTGTATTATTAAGACCCTCGGGCACAGAACCGCTTGTACGAGTAATGGTGGAGGGCTCAGATGCACCTAAAGTTCAAAAGTTGGCCCAACAAATTGCCGACAGTGTTCAAGCAGCCTGTTAGTAAATTCTTTACTAATTAGTTTGTCACCGGTAAGCTGCGCGGCTTTGATATAGCCTTAACAAATTTTCTATGCGACAACCACTTGTAGCCGGTAACTGGAAACTCAATGGTAGCATTGAATCCATTCAAACTTTGATTGCTGGAATTCGAGACTTGCAAGATTCAGTAAACGTGGCCGAATTGGCTGTATGTCCACCTTATATATACATAAGTAAGGTGAAAGATTTGCTGGAAGGCACTGCGATATCTTTAGGTGCACAAGACTGTTCTGATCAAGAAAGTGGCGCCTATACTGGAGAAGTTTCAGCCACAATGATTAAAGAGTTTGGCTGTACCTACACCATTATTGGTCACTCTGAACGCAGACACATCTATGGTGATAGCAATAAAGATGTTGCAAGCAAATTTATGCAAGTCAAGAATAATCAAATGACACCCATTTTGTGTGTAGGCGAAAAAATTGAAGAACGTGATGATGGGCATACAGAAGTTGTAATTGCACAACAAATTGATGCAATTCTCGATGAATATGGAATTGAGGTTTTTGATAATAGTGTTATTGCTTATGAGCCAGTATGGGCAATTGGTACAGGTAAAACTGCAACACCTGAATTAGCACAGGAGGTTCATAATTTTATTCGTTGTAAATTGGATGCGAATAGTAAGGATATTGCGAGTAAGATTCGAATTCTTTATGGCGGCAGCATGAAACCGGAGAATGCAGTGGATTTACTCAATCAGCCCGATATAGATGGCGGATTAATTGGAGGCGCAGCGCTTAATGCAAACGATTTTATTTCGATTGCTTGTGCCGCAAATAATTAAGACGAATTAGCCGAAAAGAATAATTAGCAATGTTATATAGCATATTAGTTGCCGTTGATGTTTTACTTGCGATTGGCATTATAGGATTAGTATTAATTCAACACGGTAAAGGTGCCGATGTTGGAGCTGCATTTGGAAGCGGCGCATCGGGTACAGTGTTTGGTTCACAGGGTTCAGCATCTTTTTTAACACGTCTTACAGCAATTTTAGCTACTTGTTTCTTTATCAATAGTTTAGTTTTAGCCTATTTGGCAAGTAATCGAACAGAAATAGAAAGTGTTATCGATGATGCGGTACAAACGACGATTGAGGAACCTATTATGCAAAACATTCCTGATGAAATGGATGTACCAATCGTGGATCAAGAGTCTGAATTGTCAGTGGATGATATTCCAGAAATTGATGAAGCGGCAGAAATGATGGATTCGGTAAATGAGTCCATACAAGAAATGACTTCGGAAGATTTGCCAGACGATATTCCCACCGAAGATCTTCCCAATTAGTTAAATCATTGAGATGGGCGAATGCCCAACAAGGCGTTCATGTAGTTGCGCCGCTCTAAAAATTTATCCTTTAAATTATCATTACTTATATCGATATTAGGGATTTATGATTCTGGCAAGTATTCCTTAAGCTAGAATACTCAAAACTGTGCCGATGTGGTGGAATTGGTAGACACGCTGTCTTGAGGGGGCAGTGGCGAAAGCCGTGCCGGTTCGACTCCGGCCATCGGCACCATGAGGCTAAAGTGGAGCGATTAGAAATTTAAGCTTAATAAAAGTGTGTGTTTATTGCACAAAATTTCAACTAAAAACTGACTGTGGTTAAAGCAGGTACAATTACAATAAGAAAACCATAATAAGAATAAAGAAAACTATCCACTAGATCATAGATCTTCTTGTTGTCTGGAGTGTGAGAATTACCACCATGGTAGAAAATTATTTACCCGTACTAATATTCATCATTATTGCTTCCATCATGGGCTTAATTCCTATGGTGTTGGGATTGGCCTTGGGTCCAAGAAAAGCAGATGATGCTAAAGACTCACCTTACGAGTGTGGTTTCGAGGCGTTTGAAGATGCGCGCATGCAATTTGATGTTCGTTATTATTTAGTTGCGATTTTATTCATTATTTTCGATCTAGAAATTGCTTTTTTATTTCCGTGGGCAGTGGCTATTCGTGAAATTGGTTTGATCGGCTTTATTTCAATGGCAGTGTTTTTAATTATTTTAACGGTCGGTTTTATATATGAGTGGAAAAAGGGAGCCCTCGATTGGGATTAATGGAAGTCGTTTATGTCAAAGCTAGTTACTAACAATTTAAGTGGTTTAAGAGATAGCGTTCCCGAAAGTAATCTTTTACAGCAGCGAGGTTTTATTACTACGCGCTTAGATGACTTAATCAATTGGGCACGTACAGGTTCCATGTGGCCAATGACGTTTGGCTTGGCATGTTGTGCGGTAGAAATGATGCATGCCGGTGCTTCTCGTTATGACTTGGACCGATTTGGTGTCATGTTTCGACCAAGTCCACGACAGTCCGATGTCATGATTGTTGCGGGAACGTTGGTCAACAAAATGGCGCCGGCGTTACGGAAAGTATATGACCAAATGGCGGATCCAAAATGGGTGATTTCCATGGGCTCATGTGCCAATGGGGGAGGTTATTACCACTATTCTTATTCTGTGGTACGTGGTTGTGATCGAATCGTTCCAGTTGATGTATATGTTCCTGGTTGTCCGCCAACCGCTGAGGCATTGTTATACGGAATTCTTCAATTACAAAATAAAATTCGTCGCACTAACACCATAGCACGCTAAGTGCATCTGAAATGTCTGAAGATTCCATACAACTAAGTACTCTATTGCAAGAAACTTTTGCATCTTCAATAGATTCCATTGATGAATTTCGTAATGAAATTTCTATTTCTGTACAAGCAAGCAATCTATTGCAAGTAATGGTGCAGTTGCGTGATTTAGAAGAGTTTAAATTTGAACAGTTGATCGATTTAGCGGGTGTTGATTATCTTGAATTTAATGTAGATGAATGGAACACCGAAACGGCAACCTCATCCGGGTTTAGCCGGGGTGTTGAGAAGACTTCTTTTGGGCGTTTTACTTTTGACGATGGTAAAGTCGAAACAGATATGGAAAGTGCACGCTATGCAGTGGTGTATCACTTACTTTCTGTTTCATTAAATCAGCGTATTCGCGTAAAAGTTTTTTGTGAGGATAACTCTTTTCCCATTATGCCTTCAGTTGCCAGTATTTGGTCTTCTGCCGATTGGTATGAACGAGAAGCATTTGATTTATATGGAGTTGTTTTTGAAGATCATCCAGACTTACGAAGATTGTTAACAGATTACGGTTTTACCGGACATCCATTCAGAAAAGATTTTCCACTGGTTGGGCATGTAGAGGTTCGTTATGACCCCGAACAAAAACGTGTAATTTATCAACCAGTCAGCATTGAGCCACGAATTAATGTTCCAAAAGTTATTCGTGATGATCATCGCTACGAAAGTGACAACAGCGAGACTAACGCCGATGCCTGAGCTGCGTAATTACACGATGAACTTTGGGCCACAACATCCTGCGGCACATGGTGTATTGCGTTTAGTGTTAGAAATGGAAGGCGAAGTAGTGCAGCGCGCAGATCCACACATTGGATTATTGCATCGTGCAACTGAAAAGTTAGCTGAAAGTAAACCGTATAACCAAAGCATTGGTTACATGGATCGGCTCGATTATGTATCCATGATGTGCAATGAACACGCCTATGTAATGGCCATTGAAAAATTAGCCGATATTGAAGTTCCCGAGCGTGCGCAGTACATACGCGTAATGTTTGATGAAATCACTCGAATACTGAATCATTTGTTATGGCTAGGTGCGCATGCCTTAGATGTCGGTGCAATGACAGTGTTTTTATATAGCTTCCGTGAACGTGAAGATTTAATGGATTGTTATGAAGCGGTTTCCGGAACACGTATGCATGCAACGTATTATCGACCTGGTGGTGTGTATCGAGATTTGCCCGAACAAATGCCTAAGTACGTTGAATCAAAGTGGCACGACCAAAAAGAGGTTGATTCATTAAATAATGCAAGAAGCGGGTCAATGTTAGATTTTATTGAAGATTTTACGAAGCGTTTTCCTGCTTGTGTAGATGAATATGAAACTTTATTAACAGATAACCGCATTTGGAAACAACGTACCGTTGATATCGGTATCGTGACACCTGAGCGTGCCATGCAACTCGGATTTACGGGCCCCATGTTACGAGGTTCTGGAATAGAATGGGACTTACGCAAAAAACAACCTTATGAAGTTTATGATCAGATAGATTTTCAAATTCCTGTAGGCGTGCATGGCGATTGCTACGACCGTTATCTAGTTCGCATTGAAGAAATGCGTCAATCCAATGAAATTATTAAACAATGTGTTGCATGGTTACGAAATAACAGTGGGCCCGTCATGGTCGACAACCACAAGTTTTCGCCTCCCACGCGTGGAGAAATGAAAATGGGAATGGAAGAGTTAATTCACCACTTTAAATTGTTTACGGAAGGATATTGTTTGCCAGTTGGAGAAGTCTATTCGGCGATTGAACATCCCAAGGGCGAATTTGGAATCTATTTAGTATCCGATGGGGCAAATAAACCTTATCGAGTAAAAATACGTGCTCCGGGGTTCGCACACCTGGCTTCCTTAGATGAAATGTCAAGAGGACACATGTTGGCAGACGTAGTGGCCATTATCGGAACTCAGGATATTGTGTTTGGAGAAATCGATCGATGAGTGAAGTTATCGACAAAAATTTTGAAATTCTCTCTGAACATGTACGAGAGGAAATTGATGAATGGTTAAAAAAATATCCAGATGACCAAAAACAATCAGCGGTGTTAGCGGCATTGCGGGCAGTGCAACATGAAGCGGGTTATTTGCCAGTCGAACAAATGGATGCAGTTGCAGATTATTTAGAGATGCCAGCTATTGCAGTATATGAAGTGGCTTCGTTTTATTCCATGTATGAACTAAAACCGGTAGGCAAACACACGATTTCTGTATGTACAAATTTATCCTGCATGTTACGGGGTGCAGATGAAATTGTAGAGCATCTAAAAAATAGATTTGGTATTGAACTTGGTGAAACTTCTGCAGATGGACGATTTTATTTAAAAGAAGAGGAAGAATGTTTGGCAGCATGTTGCGGAGCACCCATGATGCAAGTTAATCATGTGTACTATGAAAAATTAAGTCTAAAAGAGGTTGATAAAATTATTGATCAGTTAGATTAATAATTTCGTTACTTAAAAAATGAAAATAAACAATGTTTGTTATTCTACTTTAGAATTTGAGCAACCCTGGACATTAGAAAACTATAAACGTGCAGGTGGGTACCGTGCGTGGGAAAAAATTCTACGTGAAAAAATTTCGCCCGATGATGTGATTGAGCAAGTTAAAGCTTCTGGTTTGCGAGGTCGTGGTGGTGCAGGCTTCCCCACCGGATTGAAATGGAGTTTTATGCCTAGAAAGTCTGAGGTGCAAAGTTACGTAGTGTGTAATTCAGACGAATCGGAACCAGGCACCTGTAAAGATCGCGATATTTTACGTTTTAATCCGCACTCTGTAATTGAAGGTATGGCGATTGCAGGTTATGCCATGCTTGCAGACACCGGATATAACTACTTGCGTGGTGAATTCTTAGATGAGCCTTATTTACGATTTAAAAATGCATTGGAGGAAGCGTATCGCGAAGGATATCTAGGAGAAAATATTCTAGGTTCAGGATTTACGTTCAATTTATATGACACTTTGGGTGCTGGAGCTTACATCTGTGGTGAAGAAACTGCATTGTTAGAATCTTTGGAAGGTAAAAAAGGACAACCAAGATTCAAACCTCCATTTCCTGCAAATTTTGGTTTATATGGAAAGCCTACCACTATAAACAATACTGAAACTTTTGCATCGGTTCCCAGCATTATGCGAGAAGGTGCAGACTGGTTTGCCTCGATGGGAGTAGAAAAAAGTGGTGGCACAAAATGTTTTTCTGTTTCTGGGCATGTGGGTCGACCGGGTAATTATGAAGTGCCATTGGGCATGCCATTTTCTGAATTGTTGGAATTAGCGGGTGGCATACGTTTTGGACATTCATTGAAGGCGGTTATTCCAGGTGGTTCATCGGTGCCTGTATTGCCCGGCGAAATCATGATGCAAACCAACATGGATTATGAATCCATTACTGCTGCTGGCTCACTATTGGGTTCGGGTGCTGTTGTGGTCATGGATGAAACGACGGATATGGTTAAGGTGTTGCAACGCATATCGCGTTTTTATTTTTCAGAATCCTGTGGACAGTGTACGCCTTGTCGTGAAGGTACCGGATGGTTGTATCGAATGCTATGTCGCATCGTCGACGGAAATGGAAAATTGGAAGACATCGAAAAATTAGATGATGTCGCTACAAAAATAGAAGGAAGGACGATTTGTGCATTAGGCGATGCAGCAGCTATGCCAGTACATAGTTTCATAAAACATTATCGTCACGAATTTGTACATTACATTGAGCATGGGTACAGCATGGTTGGCAAACCTGAAAGCGAAGCGGCCTAAAAAATAATGTCAGAAGAAAAAGTACAACTATTTATTAATGATCAAGAAGTAACTGCATCAAAAGGTGCGATGCTGATTGAAGTTGCAGATCAATTTGACATTGATATCCCTCGTTTTTGTTATCACAAAAACTTATCTGTTGCAGCAAATTGTCGCATGTGCATGGTGGAAATTGAAAACGTGCCTAAACCATTACCAGCCTGTGCAACACCGGTAGCCGATGGTATGAAAGTGTATACCAAGTCTTCCATGGCACTAGATGCACAAAAAGGCACGATGGAGTTTTTACTTATTAATCATCCGCTGGATTGTCCAGTGTGCGATCAAGGCGGCGAATGTGAATTGCAAGATGTAGCGATGGGATATGGCAATGATGTTTCGCGTTATGTTGAACGCAAACGTGTCGTTCCAGATAAAGAACTTGGGCCATTAGTTTCTACCGATATGACGCGCTGTATTCATTGCACTCGATGCGTGCGTTTTGGTACTGAAATTGCGGGAGTGCGAGAGTTAGGTGCAACAGGTCGTGGCGAATTCATGGAAATCGGAACTTATGTAGAACATTCTTTACGTTCCGAATTGTCTGGTAATGTAATTGATATTTGTCCGGTAGGCGCATTGAATGCCAAACCGTCACGTATGACAGCCCGCTCTTGGGAAATGATGCAAACGGCAAGTATTGCACCACATGATGCAGTGGGCTCAAACATTTACCTGCACACATTAAGAAATAATGTGATGCGTGTGGTGCCACGAGAAAATGTAGAGGTTAATGAAACATGGATTTCAGACCGTGATCGATTCAGTTACGAAGGAATCAACAGTAGTGAGCGTGCTACCCAACCTATGCTTAAAAATGAACAAAGTTGGGAAAACACTAATTGGGATGAATGTTTAGATAGCGTTGCAAGAAAAATTAAACAGACTTCAAGTGAAGAAATTGGTGTTCTTGCAGCCCCACACTCCACATTGGAAGAATTATATTTATTACAGAAAATATTTAGACAAATTGGTGTAAATAATATTGATCATCGTGTACGGCAGATTGATTTTTCTGATCAAGATGTTCAGCCGTTATTTCCAAACTTAGGTCAGTCGATTCAATCCATTGAAGATAATGATGCTAATTTTCTGATTGGTTGTGATATTCGTTTAGAGCAACCTATGCTTGCCCACCGCATGCGCAAAGCTGGCTTACGTGGTTGTAAAGTGATGAGTCTAAATCCTCAACAGGTTGATTTCTATTTTGCACATCAAACGAATTGGACATTAGCTCCGCAGCTATGGGTATTTGCATTGTCTGAAATTGCAAGCTGTGTTGCGGATGAACACTATCAACAACTGCCCCCCGAATTAGTCAAAATTATTGATGGCGTTTCTGTATCGCCTGATGCGAAACAAATATTTGAAACGTTACGAGATGCAAAACAATCGAATATTATGCTGGGCAATATTGCAGCCTCTCATCCACAAGCATCTGTGCTACGTGCACTGGCAAATTTTATTGCCAATGTTACACAATCAAATTTTGGCATTATTCCGCAGGCAGGTAATTCTGTGGGAGCATGGTTGAGCGGTGTTGTACCGCATCGTTTAGCGGCAGGCGAAAAAAATATTCAATCTGGGTTGCATGCTGGTCAAATGCTGCAACAACCAAGAAAAATTTATGTGTTACTGAATCTTGAGCCAGAATTTGATTTTAATAATGTGCCGCAAGCCATGTATGCACTGCAGGAAGCAGAGTTTGTAGTATTACTCACACCATATGTTACGGAGACTATGCTGGAATATGCGAATGTAATTCTGCCTATTGCAACCTTTGCCGAAACAGAAGGTACTTATGTAAATGCAGAAGGGCGATGGCAAAGCTTTAGCAACGCCATACATCTTCGCGACTTTACACAACCTGCATGGAAAGTATTGCGGGTATTGGCCAATAAGTTAGGTTTGGATGAGGTGCAATATCAAACTAGTCAACAAATACGAGATGAACTCAGGACAAAATTCACTGAGCACATTGAATTTGACTCAAATCTACAAGATTTCAATCATACAAATTTAGTCTCCAATCAAAAAAATAATTTAGATAAATTATTTCGAGTATCAAACGGCTCAATTTATGCTGTAGACAATGTAGTTAGAAGGTCCTCTTCGCTACAAGAAACCAGTTTTGCTCAAGAGCCTCATGTAGCCATGTGCGAGCAACAGGCCCGCGAATTAGATGTATTAAATGAAAAGCAAGTGCGTGTCGTTCAAGAACGCCAAGAATCCACATTGCCATTACTAATTAATGAAAACTTAGCGATGCATTGCGTTTGGGTTGAAAACAGTACAGAGCATAGTGATTCATTAGGCGAAAGTGTTGCGCCTGTTGAAATTCAAAGGATTGCAAATGCTTGAATGGTTGATAGGTTTTTTAGAAAGCATTCCGCCCGTCATTGTGATGACAGTATCGATGTTTGTATTTGTATTAGTGCTTTTTGGTTGTGTGGCGTATGTAACATTAGCGGAACGAAAAGTCATTGGTTTTATGCAGGTTCGCATTGGACCAAATCGCGTAGGGCCTAAAGGATTTGGACAACCTATTGCGGATGCATTAAAACTAATGTTTAAAGAAATGATTCTGCCAAATGATGCAGATCGGTTTTTATTTCGTCTTGCGCCTTTGCTTGCAATGATTCCTGCTTTAGCCGCATGGGCGGTTATTCCGTTTGCAGAAAACTGGAATTTTGCAGACATCAATGCTGGCCTACTTTACATCTTGGCTATGACCTCGCTAGGAGTTTATGGTGTGATTGTTGCTGGTTGGGCTTCCAATTCTAAATACGCATTATTAGGTGCTTTACGTTCAGCGGCACAAATTGTGGCCTATGAAATTGCTATGGGATTTGCCTTAGTCGGCGTGTTAATGGCCAGCGGCAGTTTAAATCTAGGTGACATCGTAATGGCACAACAAGGGAAGTTTTTTTGGAACTGGTATTGGGTTCCACTATTACCATTGTTTTTAACGTATTTAATAGCAGGAGTTGCAGAAACCAATCGTGCACCCTTTGATGTTGTGGAAGGAGAGTCGGAAATTGTGGCTGGCTTTCATGTGGAATATTCAGGAATGGGCTTTGCCTTATTTTTCTTAGCTGAATACGCCAACATCATATTAATTTCAGCACTTACTGCACTATTATTTTTAGGCGGATGGCTAAGTCCACTGGAAGGTTTGCCCTTGTTCCCAGCACATTGGTTATATTTACCTTATATAGGGCCAGTTTTATCGTCAGGCCCACACTGGTTTATTGCAAAAACCTGTTTCTTTATATTTTGTTTTCTCTGGTTTCGTGCGACATTCCCTCGTTATCGTTATGACCAAATTATGCGTTTGGGATGGAAAATTTTGCTACCAATAACATTAATTTGGATTTTTGTTGAAGGCGCCATGTTGTATTTTGAAGTATCACCTTGGTTTGATTGAGATGCGTACATTAAAAAATATATTTCGAAGCTTTACACTATTAGAGCTGTTAAAAGGTATGCGTTTAACAGGTAAGCGATTTACTTCGAAAAAATTTACCGTGCAGTATCCGGAAGAAAAAACTCCGCAGTCTCCAAGGTTTAGAGGACTTCATGCATTACGAAGATATCCGAGCGGAGAAGAGCGTTGCATTGGTTGCAAGTTGTGTGAAGCTGTGTGTCCTGCATTGGCAATTACTATGGATACAGAAGAACGTGACGATGGTAGTCGCAGAACAACTCGCTATGACATTGACTTATTTAAATGTGTGTACTGTGGATTTTGTGAAGAAGCATGTCCGGTGGATGCTATTGTCGAAACTCGAGTTTTTGAATACTCGTTTTTTGAGCGAGGTACTCAAATCATGTCAAAAGATATGTTGTTAGAAGTAGGTCGTCGTAATGAAGAACAAATTGCAGCGGATCGCCAAACAGAGGCACAGTACAGGTAAATAAAATGTTAATTCAAACCGGAGTTTTTTATTTTTTTGCATTTGTGTTAGTGCTTTCTGCACTTGCATTAATCACTGTACGCAACCCAGTGCACTCCGCGTTATTTTTAGTTTTGTGCTTTTTTACCAGTGGCGCACTTTGGTTGTTATTAGAAGCAGAATTTTTAGGAATAACTTTAATTCTAGTCTATGTGGGCGCAGTCATGGTGCTGTTTTTGTTTGTAGTCATGATGTTAGATATCAATATTGCAACACTTCGTGCAGGATTTGCGCGTTACCTCCCTGTTGGTTTAGTAGTAGGCCTTATTATGGCAGCCGAAATGATTCTTGTGTTAAATCAAGATGAATTTAATTTGGCCAAACCAGTCGCAAAACCAGCAGATTATAGTAACACACAAGAATTGGGTGAATTGCTGTTTACACAATATGTATACCCATTTGAAATTGCCGGAGTGATCTTATTAGTTGCCATTATTGCTGCAATTACATTGACGATGCGTAAACGTCCAACTTCAAAACGACAATCCCCATCTAAACAAATTAATGTAGAGAGAAAAGATAGAGTACGTTTAGTTTCAGAAAACAAAGAATAATAATAAAAATTTAACATGATCACATTGACACATTTTCTTGTGCTGGGCGCGATACTTTTTTCAATTAGTATCGCTGGAATTTTCCTAAATAGAAAAAATGTAATTCTATTGCTAATGGCAATTGAATTGATGTTATTAGCTGTGAATATGAATTTTGTTGCTTTTTCTCATTATTTAAACGATTTGTCAGGGCAAGTATTTGTGTTTTTCATTCTTACAGTAGCTGCCGCAGAGGCTGCCATTGGTTTAGCCATTTTAGTAGTGCTGTATCGTAATCGTTCCACCATAAATGTTCAGGACCTGGAAAATTTAAAAGGCTGATTGCAAAAACTAGAAATATGAAAACAATTTGTTTACTTGTTGTATTAGCACCCTTGTTTGCCTCTATAGTGGCTGGTTTGTTTGGCAAAAAAATTGGTAGGGCAGGTGCGCATTGGATAACGATATTAGGAGTTGCGTTATCTTTTACCTTGAGTGTTTATGTATTCAAACAAGTAGTGTTTGACCAGATAGGTGTCATGTCCATTGATGTATACGAATGGATGGCGCTTGGCGACTTCAGTTTAAAAATTGGATTTTTAATTGACCCGCTAACAGTCATCATGATGGTAGTAGTCACTTTTGTTTCGTTAATGGTGCACATCTACACCATTGGTTACATGCATGAAGACACAGGTTATCAGCGATTCTTCTCTTATATATCTTTGTTTACCTTTTCCATGTTAATGCTGGTGATGTCTAACAACTTTTTACAATTGTTTTTTGGTTGGGAAGCTGTGGGCTTAGTTTCTTATTTGTTGATTGGGTTTTGGTATACACGGGATACGGCAATCTTTGCCAATTTAAAAGCTTTTTTAGTGAATCGCGTGGGAGATTTTGGATTCATTCTAGGTATTGCCGCCGTATTAGCTGTGTTTAATAGTTTGGATTATCAGTCGGTTTTTCAACAAGCGCCTTTACTCGATACGCAAACTTTTAGAATTTCTGAAACCACTCAATGGTCAGCAATCACTGTAATTTGTTTATTGCTGTTTGTTGGTGCCATGGGCAAATCGGCACAAGTGCCATTACATGTGTGGTTACCCGATTCCATGGAAGGCCCAACCCCAATTTCGGCATTGATTCATGCGGCCACCATGGTTACTGCAGGAATATTTATGGTGGCACGCATGTCACCTTTGTTCGAGTTAAGTGAAACAGCCTTGTCAGTAATTCTTGTCATCGGTGCGATTACTGCATTTTTCATGGGTCTTGTGGGCATCGTGCAAAACGATATCAAACGAGTTGTGGCCTATTCGACATTGTCACAACTGGGTTATATGACTGTAGCACTAGGAGTGTCGGCTTATTCCATTGCAATTTTTCATTTGTTCACCCATGCATTTTTTAAAGCGTTACTATTTTTAGGTGCAGGATCAGTGATTGTCGCGCTACATCACGAGCAAGACATGCAAAAAATGGGAGGACTGCGCAAATACATGCCCATAACTTATTGGTGCATGGTCATTGGAACCTTGGCCTTAATCGGCACGCCTTTTTTCTCAGGTTTTTATTCAAAAGATGCCATTATTGAAGCTGTACATCATTCCACACTTCCTGGGCATGAGTTTGCGTATTGGATGGTATTGCTGGGTGTGTTTATAACGGCACTGTATTCATTCCGCCTGTTGTTTTTAACTTTCCACGGGCAAAGTCGAATGGATAAACACACTGAAGAACATGTTAAGGAGTCTCCAAAAGTTATTTGGGTGCCTTTAGTGTTATTAGCGATTCCTTCAGTGGTTGCAGGTTATTTCATTGGCAGCATCGCGCTGGGCGATTATTTTGCTGAAAGTATTTTTGTTGCTGATACGCACACAGCCGTTGCAGAAATTAAGCACCATTATCATGGCGTTCTTGCGTTTACTTTACATGCCTTGCAAGCGCCAGCTGTGTATTTGGTATTGGCAGGTGTTATATGCGCATGGTTTTTCTATATTTATAAACCAAATCTTGCAACGCTATTGAAAGAAAAATTCGGTGCAGTTTATAAAGCTTTGTACTACAAGTACGGAATTGATGAGCTTTATCAAATGTTATTTGCATCAGGCACTAGAAAGATTGGTTCTTTTTGTGATTCTTTTGGCGATCGCTTGTTAATTGATGGCTTAGTAGTCAATGGGTCTGCAAAAGTAATCAATTGGTTTTCTGGGAAAGTTCGTCGAATTCAAACCGGGCATTTATATGATTATGCCTTTGTGATGATTATTGGGCTGATGGTTTTACTCAGTCAATTATTTTTATAAGTGCCATGTTTGATTCACTCCCCATTTTAAGCATATTGATTTGGCTGCCTATTATAGGTGGTCTTGTTGTGCTTGCCAGCAAACAAATTTCAGTTTCAATGGTGCGTTGGTCGTCGTTTATTATTTCATTATTTACCTTTGTGATAAGTCTCCAGCTCATTGCTGAATTTGATAGCACAAAATTTACTATGCAGTTCAGTGAATATACTCCTTGGATTCAGGCTTTTAATATAAATTATTCATTGGGTGTGGATGGTATTGCCGTTCCCCTTATTTTATTGACGACAATTATCACGGTACTAGTGATTATTGCGGGTTGGGAAATTGCACCTCAACGACTTGCAGAATACTTTGCCTCTTTTTTAATTCTGGAAGGGTTAATGATAGGTGTGTTCTGTGCATTAGATGCCATTCTCTTTTATATTTTTTTCGAAGGCATGTTAATTCCAATGTTTTTAATCATCGGGATATGGGGTGGACCACGTCGAGTCTATGCAACGATCAAGTTTTTCTTATATACCTTTTTTGGATCTGTATTTTTGCTCATCGCGCTCATCTATATGTATTCTAATGCCAATACATTTGAAATTCTTGTGTTGCAGCTTCATCCGTTATCCGCTAACGAGCAGATGTTTTTGTTTTTAGCATTTCTGGTTGCATTTGCTGTAAAAATTCCCATGTGGCCAGTACATACCTGGTTGCCTGATGCTCATGTTGAAGCGCCTACTGGTGGATCCGTTGTATTAGCTGCGATCATGTTAAAAGTTGGAGGCTATGGCTTTCTCCGCTTTAGTATTCCAATTACGAGTTATGCAAGTTCTCAGTTGGCTTATTTGGTAATTGCGCTTTCATTGATTGCAATTGTTTATATTGGATTTGTTGCACTTGCGCAACGTGATATGAAAAAACTGATTGCGTATTCATCGATTGCGCATATGGGGTTTGTTACCTTAGGCTTTTTTGTAATTTTTGCTCTATTAACAAACGGTACTGGTCGTCCTGATCTTGCACTTCATGGCGGGATGGTACAGATGATATCGCACGGATTTATTTCTGGTGCCATGTTTTTATGCGTGGGTGTTTTATATGACCGCATGCATAGTCGACAAATTGCAGACTATGGCGGCGTTGTAAACACCATGCCGAAATTTGCCACTTTCTTCGTAATTTTTGCGATGGCCAATGCCGGGTTGCCCGGAACTTCTGGGTTTGTTGGTGAATTCATGGTAATCCTGGCAAGTTTTAATGCCAATGTATGGTATGCCTTTCTTGCTGCAACTACACTAATTCTTGGTGCTGCTTACACGCTGTGGATGATTAAGCGAGTTGTGTTTGGTGCGATTGCAAATGACGAAGTTGCAAAACTTAACGATCTCAATCGAAGGGAATTTTTTGTTTTGTTTGTGTTAACCGTATTGGTTTTATGGATTGGCATTTGGCCAGCACCTTTGATTGAAATGATGGATCCGTCAGTAACCTATCTATTGCAAATTGCACAGAATAATAATTTAACGTCATGAGCACATTTGTAGCACAGCAAATTTTATTTATGCCAGAAGTACTCTTTTTACTTGCGGCTACAGCTGTTTTATTAATTAGTTTATTTTCTGGAAAAGCTGGTGAAATGCTTACCTATGTTTTAAGTGTGGCCACATTGATTGTTATAGCGATCTTTATTTATACAAATAATAACTCTGGCAAAGAGTTTATGTTTTCAGGGATGTACATCAATGATGAATTAGCGCGAGCTATCAAATTATTTGTGTGTATTGCTGTTGCGGTCGTGTTTATTTATGCCAGACCTTATTTACAGAATAAACAGTGTGCTAAGCCTGAGTTTTATATTTTGGGTTTGTTTGCAACATTAGGAATGTTAATTATGGCTTCGGCACATAACTTCATTCTAATTTACCTTGGTCTAGAGCTTCTTTCATTAAGTTTATATGCATTAGTCGCCTATCGAAGAGATTCAAGCAGTGGTTCTGAAGCAGCAATAAAATATTTTGTGTTAGGCGCCATTGCGTCAGGATTGTTGTTGTATGGTATGTCAATATTGTATGGATTATCGGGTACGCTTGATCTGTATGAGCTAACAATTTACCTAAGCAATTTAGAAAACATTAACATCCCCATAATTTTTGCGCTAACGTTTGTTGTTGTTGGAATAGCATTTAAGTTTGGAGCTGTTCCATTTCATATGTGGGTGCCAGATGTTTATCATGGCGCGCCAACTGCTGTTACATTATTTATTGCGACCGCACCAAAACTTGCAGCATTCGCAATGGCATTGCGCTTACTCAATAACGGCTTACAAGAGTTAGTAACAAGCTGGCAAAGCATGTTGTTAATTCTCGCTGTATTATCGCTAATCTTTGGTAATGTTATTGCAATTGCACAAACAAATATAAAGCGCATGCTCGCCTATTCAACAATTGCTCATGTCGGCTTTATATTGTTAGGACTAGCAACAGGACAGGGTTTTGGCTATGCTGCCGCACTTTTTTATACCGTGGTGTATGTATTAATGGCTGCAGGCGCGTTCGGAGTTTTGCTACTAATGTGTGAAAAAAGAAGAGAAGTAAATGATTTATCCGACCTAAAAGGATTAAGCAGAACAAGTCCCTGGTTTGCATTAATCATGTTGCTATTTATGTTCTCCATGGCAGGTGTGCCACTTACGATCGGGTTTTATGCCAAACTCAATATTTTGCAAAGCCTGGTAAACCACGACATGCTCGGACTGGCCATAGTGGCAGTAGTGATGTCAATTGTTGGAGCGTTTTATTATTTACGTGTTGTTAAGTATATGTATTTTGATGATATCGATTTTGTTTTCAAAATTAATTCATCGAAATTAGCACAAACCGTATTGTCGATTAATGGGTTATTGGTTGTATTGTTATTCATATTTCCAAATGAACTACTCAATTATTGCCTCCAGGCGATTACCTAAATTTCCGATATTGAGCCATTGTCGATTCTTGTATTCATGAAAATCAAAGCGGGCTCAGTACACTTTTGCGGCTCAGATTGATGCGGGGACACGTGCGCATGGGTACTATGCGCAAATTAATTATCGCGAAGCGATACTTCTTGAGGGTTCCAAAATAATTAAAATCTAGAGCACTTGTATTTTAGTGTAAGTGTTATCTTCTTGAAAAATCAAAGCGGGCTCAGTACACTTCTGCGGCTCAGATTGATGTGGGGACACGTGCGCATGGGTACTATGCGCAAATTAATTATCGCGAAGCGATACTTCTTGAGGGTTCCAAAATAATTAAAATTTAGAGCACTTGTTTTCTAGTGTAAGTGTTATCTTCTTGAAAAATCAAAGCGGGCTCAGTACACTTCTGCGGCTCAGATTGATGTGGGGACACGTGCGCATGGGTACTATGCGCAAATTAATTATCGCGAAGCGATACTTCTTGAGGGTTCCAAAATAATTAAAATTTAGAGCACTTGTTTTCTAGTGTAAGTGTTATCTTCTTGAAAAATCAAAGCGGGCTCAGTACACTTCTGCGGCTCAGATTGATGCGGGGTGGAGCAGTCTGGCAGCTCGTCGGGCTCATAACCCGAAGGTCGCAGGTTCAAATCCTGCCCCCGCTACCAAATCTTGGTCATATTTAATTTATAGTTCAAAATTTAAATTCTTATGCCTGCGACCGTAGGTCGCTAGTTTCACAAATTCATCTGGAATGAATTTGAACATTGCTACTTGTGGCAATGGCCCGAAGGACGAGGGCATGGAAAGTCCGAGTAAATCGGCTCTGCGACCACACTTTGCGTGCGCACTTACGTAAACCAATCATCACTAAATTTAATCACTATTCTAATGGAGTAGTTAGCTAAATCTCTGATTAGTACTGCAAGATGCTACGTTTTGATATGTGCTAGGCGCTGGAAAAACGACTACTTACTTCTGTACAATGTGGAGCATTATTTGTAAAAATAATTAGTTTAATAACTTATAAAAAGCACAGGAGTTCAAAAAATGAGTGAAGCCAGCTTATATGACCGTCTCGGTGGAGGAGACAAGATTAGAGAAATCGTAGCCGATGTTTGGGCCAATCACACCAGTAATCCAAAAGTTAAAAATCGCTATATAAATAGTGATGGAGAAAAAGTTAAACAAGTCGTTTGGGAGTTTTTCTGCTCAGGTATTGGTGGACCCCAAGAATATACAGGCCAAGACATGCTTACTGCTCACACTGGAATGAACATAAATGATACCGAGTTCAATGCTGTGTGTGATGATGTGCTTGCTGCGCTAGATAAGAATGGTGTTGGTCAAACAGAGAGAGATGAAGTCCTTTGTATTTTATATTCAATGAAGGGTGATATTGTAGATGTTTAACGACTGATACACGGTTAATAGTAGAAAAGCCTGGCTGAGGATTTCAGATCGGGCTTTTTTATGCCTTAAAAATAAGTTGGCCAAAAAAATAGACCTTTGGTCTAAATATCAAGTAGATAATGCAATATCTACGCTTGAAGCGGGTAATTTTTTTACCTATACTTGCGCTGACTTGAGTTGGTAAGTCATTGTTTTATCAATGACATAGAGGGCCCTACATGGGCCTTTTTTATTGCTTGAGATTGTTTGGAAATAAATTTCCAACTGGTGTGTCTCCAGATACAAGCAATTACATGGAGGTAACGGTAGAAATGGGCATGGTGCCCATTTTTTTATTGGGCCAATGAATTTTGGACAAAGGCTGTGATGAATGATCCATTTGGTATTACGCCAATTGTAGAACCTGTAATTGTTGGAATGGGTTATGACTTTTGGGGTTTGGAATGTCAAAACAATATGAAGTCAGCCCAGGTGCGAATATTCATTGACCACAGTGAAGGCATTAGTTTGGATGATTGTAGTCGTGTCAGCCAACAATTGAGTGCGGTGCTAGATGTTGAGGATCCTATTTCGGTTCCATATACATTGGAAATATCATCGCCAGGTATCAACAGAAAATTATTTACTATTGATCAAATGAGATCTGTTATTGGAGATAAAGTTAAAGTGAAAACTCTTTGGCCTGTTAATGATCGAAGAAATATCAGTGGAATATTAGAAGAAGTTGAAGAGGAAGAATTGAAAATTAGAACAGATGAAGATCAGTTATTTTCTGTACCAGTATCTGCCATTAAAAATGCAAAACTGGATGTTGATGTAGTGATAAATGATTAATTAATTGTGAACTAAAGTATGAATAAAGAAATTTTGTTAGTAGTTGATGCGGTTTCAAATGAAAAGGGTGTTGACAAAGATATTATATTTCAGGCAATTGAAGCTGCGCTGGCAACAGCAACACGTAAAAAACACGGCTTAGAATTTGATGTGCGTGTCGCAATTGATCGAGAATCTGGTGACTATGACTCATTTCGACGTTGGTTAGTTATGGATGATGAAGACCCAGAATTCGAATCACCCGAGCGACAAAAACTTTATAGCTACGCCATACAAGAATATCCAGATATTCAAGTTGGTGAATATATAGAAATTCCAATTGAATCCGTTGAATTTGGAAGAATTTCTGCGCATACCGCAAAGCAAGTCATTGTTCAAAAAGTTCGTGAGGCTGAACGTTCCCAAATTGCAGAACTTTTTAAAGATCGTGTAGGCGAGTTAGTGATGGGGGTTGTTAAGCGTAGTGAACATTCAGGCACCTATATTGATTTAGGGAATAATGCTGAAGGTTTTATTCCGCGTGAACAAATGATTGCGCGTGAAGCAATGCGCCCTGGAGACCGAGTACGTGCGTTTTTAAAAGAAGTTAATGAAGAAACGCGTGGACCCCAATTGTTGTTAACCAGAACTGCGCCAGAATTTCTTATCGAATTATTCAAGTTAGAAGTACCAGAAGTGGGGCAAGGCCTTATTGAAGTATTGTCGGCAGCGCGCGACCCAGGCTTGCGCGCAAAAATTGCAGTGAAATCAAATGATCCACGCTTAGATCCTGTTGGTGCCTGTGTAGGAATGCGTGGTTCGCGTGTGCAATCTGTTTCAAATGAATTAGCCGGTGAGCGCATTGATATTATTTTATGGGATGAAAATCCGGCGCAATATGTAATTAACGCCATGTCACCTGCAGCGGTAACTTCTATCGTGGTTGATGAAGATAAGAAGAGTATGGATATCGCAGTTGAGGATGAAAAACTTTCGCAGGCCATTGGGCGAGGTGGTCAAAACGTAAAGCTTGCAAGTCAGTTAACAGAATGGGAATTAAATGTAATGACAGAAGGCCAAGCTGAAGAGAAAAGCGAAGCCGAAACAAGACAAATTGTTGAAATGTTTATGTCGCAATTAGATGTAGACGAAGAAGTGGCTGTAATCTTGGCGCAAGAAGGTTTTTCAAGTGTAGAAGAAATTGCATATGTCCCACCAAAAGAATTAGTAGAAGTTGAAGAATTTGATGAAGAAATTGTAGAAGAGCTGCGTAAACGAGCGCGAGACGTGCTACTTACATCTGCGTTGGTAACGGAAGAAAAGTTTGCAGATGTAGAACCTTCTGCGGATTTATTAAATATGGAAGGCATGGATAAAGATCTAGCATTTGAACTTGCGTGTCGCGGAATTTCAACAATGGAAGATTTAGCAGAACAATCTGTTGATGATCTTTCTGAAATTGAAGGATTAGATTCAGAAAGAGCAGGCGCATTAATTATGCTTGCTCGTGCACCTTGGTTTGAAAATGAAGGCGCAACTAATCAATAAGGCAACAATTAGACTAGCGATGACTAGCGATGACTGAAACTACAGTAAAACAACTTGCAGATGTCGTAAATACGCCAGTCGATAAACTCATCGAGCAATTATCGGAAGCTGGTTTAGAGTTTAATGCACCTGATCAAATTGTTACAGATGAGCAAAAAATGCAGTTGCTGGATCACTTGCGCAATCATCGCGGAAAAACTTCTGTTGCAAAAGATGATGGCAATAAAAAAATTACTTTACGCAGAAAAAGTACATCACAACTTAAGGTCACGGGTTCACAAGGTCGGGCCGGAAATAATTCTACGGTTAATGTAGAGGTTCGTCGTAAGCGTACTTATGTAAAACGTAGTGTAATGCTTGAAGAGGCTGCGAAGGCTGAACAGCAACGAGCGGAAGAAGAAGCTGCTAGAGAAAAGGAAGTTGCAGAGCAATTAGACAAAGCTGCTAAGGAAGCAGAAGAAAGAGCAAAACAAGAAGAGTTAGAAAAACAAGCAGCAGAGCAGGCTGAGCAAGTTACTGAAGCTGAAGATGCAGTACCAGAGGAAGTGCCTGTTGAAGTAGAGGCTGAAGTTTCAACACCTGAACCAGTTTCAGAACCCGTTCAAGCAGAAGAAATTATCCCTGAAATTCCCGTCCCTACACAAGAGCGAAGAGATTCAAAACCCCGGCGACAAGAATTACATGTTGCTAGTGATAAAAGAGGCAAGCGAAAAGCAAAACCAAAACAGCGTAGACCAGGAAAAGTTGCACCCAGTGATAAACATCAGTTTGAAAAACCAACTGAGCCTATTAAGCGAGAAATATTAGTTCCCGAAAGTATTTCTGTTTCTGACCTCGCACAAAAGATGGCAATTAAAGCAGCAGAAGTTATCGGTGTGATGATGAAGATGGGTGTGATGGCCACAATTAATCAAGTATTAGATCAAGACACTGCAATTCTTGTGGTAGAAGAAATGGGCCATGAAGCGAAACCTATGCAAGCGGAAGATATCGAGGCTGACTTGCTGGCAGTTGACTATGATGCATCAGAGGCACAAACACGAAATCCTGTAGTAACTGTGATGGGCCATGTAGACCATGGAAAAACTTCTTTACTGGATTTTATAAGACGAACAAAAGTTGCTTCAGGAGAAGCTGGAGGAATTACGCAACACATTGGTGCATATAAAGTTAAAACCGACAAAGGCACAATTTCATTTTTAGATACTCCAGGTCATGCGGCCTTTACTGCAATGCGTGCACGTGGCGCTGATGTTACAGATATAGTTGTATTAGTTACAGCGGCGGATGACGGTGTAATGCCGCAAACTAAAGAGGCGGTTGAACACTCTCGTGCTGCAAATGTTCCTATGATTGTTGCAGTGAACAAAGTAGATAAAGAAGATGCTGATCCAGAGCGTGTCCGAAACGAGCTTGCTGCAATGGAAGTTATTCCGGAAGAGTGGGGTGGTGATACGATATTTGTAAATGTCTCTGCGAAAACAGGGGAAGGCATTGATGACCTGCTTGAAGCTATTTCTTTGCAAGCCGAAATTCTAGAACTGAAGGCTGTTCCAAAAGGGCCTGCAACCGGAGCAGTGGTTGAGTCTTCTTTAGATAAGGGCCGTGGTCCTGTTGCAACTGTATTAGTACAGCAAGGCGAATTATCAAAGGGTGATATGCTAATTACTGGAGAAGAATATGGCCGGGTGCGCGCCATGTTTAATGAACATGGGCAAGAAGTTTCTGCTGCAGGTCCTTCAACCCCCGTGTTAGTACTTGGTCTATCCGGTGCCGCAAATGCAGGGGATGAAGCGATTGTTGTAATTGATGAGCGTAAAGTTCGCGAAGTAATTGATTTACGTAAAAGTAAATCACGTGATACTAAATTTGCTGCACAACAAGCGTCCAAACTTGAAGATATGTTTAGTCAAATGGAAGACGGAAGTGTGGCTTCTATTAACGTATTAATTAAAGCCGATGTACAAGGAAGTGCAGAAGCCTTGCGAGATTCTTTAGAAAAACTTTCTACCGAAGAAGTTAAGGTTAAAATTGTAATGGCCAGTGTTGGTGGAATTAATGAGTCCGACATTAATCTGGCCGAAGCTTCCAATGCTATAGTCATAGGTTTCAATGTGCGTGCTGATAGCGCTGCCAAGCGAACTGCAGCGGAAGTAGGAATCGATATTCGTTATTACAGCATCATTTATGAAACGATTGATGATGTAAAACTTGCTATGAGTGGTTTGCTTTCTCCAGAATTGCGGGAAGAAATTATCGGTTTAGCCGAAGTAAAAGATGTATTCCGTTCTTCCAAGATGGGAGCAGTTGCCGGCACGCAAGTAGTTGAAGGAGTTATCAGGCGAGGCAACCCTATTCGAGTTTTGCGTGACAATGTTGTAATCTTTGAAGGAGAACTTGAATCACTGCGAAGGCATAAGGACGATGTAAATGAAGTTCGCGCAGGTACTGAATGTGGTATTGCTGTAAAAAATTACAATGATGTAAAAGTAGGCGACCAAATTGAAGTGTTTGAGCGCACTGAAGTAGCTCGTAGTATCTAAAATTTTCTTTTAATTCACATGCAACAAGATTCCTCCAGAGCTTTGCGGGTTGGAGAGTTGCTGCGCCGCGAACTTACCATGATGCTTCACCAAGAAGTAAAAGATCCTCGTGTCTCTGAAATAGTTATCTATGATGTTGTTGTCAGTAATGATTTAGGCATCGCTAAAATTTATTTCAGTCCCCTTGATATACAACAAGATGTAAGCGAAATACTACAAGGATTAGAAAGTGCGGGTGGATTTTTGCGTACTCAATTAAGCAAAAAATTACAAATGCGAAAGATGCCTGAACTAAGGTTCATGGTGGACGATACAGAAGCAAAGAGTGACCGCATAGAGCAACTTATTAATAAAAGTCTTAAATCCTAAAAGTTTGCTTTTATATGTCTAGTCAAAAATTTAGTGGTCGAGAATTACATGGAATTTTGTTATTGGATAAACCAACTACAATAACTTCTAACAAAGCTCTCCAACTAGTAAAAAAAATATATCAAGCAAAAAAAGCAGGACATACCGGAAGCTTAGATCCTCTTGCGACGGGTATGTTGGTAATCTGCTTTGGGCTCGCTACAAAAATTTCTAATTATCTTCTGTCTGCGAATAAGTCTTACGAAGTGGTAGCAAAACTAGGTGCTACTACAGATACAGGGGACGCAGATGGAGAAATCTTGCAGCAACGGGATGCCTCCAATGTTTCTGAGCAAAATATTTTGGATGGTATTAACACGTTATCTGGTCAAATTGAACAAGTTCCACCTATGTATTCTGCTGTAAAGCATCAAGGCAAGCGACTGTATCAGATTGCACGCGAAGGTAAGCAAATAGATCGAATACCCAGGCAAGTGACCATCTTTAAATTTGAGTTATTACATCGAAATCATGATGAATTGAAAATGCATGTTGAATGTTCGAAGGGCACCTATATAAGAACTTTGATTGAAGATTTAGGCAAATGTCTGGGGTGTGGGGCACATGTGTTGGAATTGAGACGTACGACTTTGGGTCCCTTTACTAATGACTCTATGTACACATTAAATGCACTGCAAGAACTACAAGCAGATTTTTCATTACTAGATAAGTTATTGTTACCGATCGATTATGCACTACAAAGTTGGCCCGCGTTGAATTTTAATTATGAACTCATGTCTGCCATTAAGCATGGTAATGCGGTGGAGGTTCCAGATTCGCCTAACTCCGGTGTGGTGCGTATCTATGACAATAATGATCATTTTTATGGGGTAGGGAAAATTTTAGAGGATGGCCGAGTAGCACCAAAATGTTTAAGTTAACTCTTAGTAAGAGTTTGATATCCATTTGGCTATACGTGGATGTGTATGAAAAGTATAGATATTTACTTGTTCAGAGCAGGTGACGTGGTAGAATCGCGCAGTCGAAAATATAGGTAATGGTAGAAAGAAGATAAGGCAAAAATATAAGATGGCAATAACAGCAACAGATAAGTCAGAAATAGTAAAAAAATACCAACGTGATGGTAATGACACAGGTTCGCCTGAGGTACAGGTAGCTTTATTATCAGCACGTATCTCTCATTTAAGCGATCACTTTGAAAAACATAAAAAAGACCACCATTCTAGACACGGTCTTTTAAAAATGGTTAATCATCGTCGAAGGCTTCTTGATTATTTGCGCTCCAAAGATCAAAAAAGATATCAAGACCTCATCCAATCACTTGGGTTGAGACGCTAACGATTAAACTCTCTTCGAGAGTTCGTTAGTAAACATTTACAAGAAGGCGCAATCAATACGAGTAGTATCTCTATGCATACTTTATATAAAGTATGTGTACGTATGTATAAATTAATAGTCAATCAAATAGGAAAAGTCAGTGGGTAAAGTAACAAAATCATTCTCATATGGAGATCATAAAATCACATTAGAAACAGGTGAAATCGCTCGCCAGGCTGATGGCGCAGTCATGGTAGATATGGCAGGTACCACTGTTATGGTTACCGCCGTAGGTAAAAAAGAATCTGAACCTGGTCGAGACTTTTTTCCTTTAACCGTGAATTACCAAGAGAAGACATATTCGGCAGGAAAAATCCCGGGTGGATTTTTTAAACGAGAAGGAAGACCTACTGAAAAAGAAACACTTACCTGCCGCCTCATCGACCGACCTCTCCGCCCCATGTTTCCCAAAGATTTTACCAACGAAGTTCAAATTATTGCCACCGTAATGTCTATGAATACAGACATTGACCCTGATATACCAGCAATGATTGGGGCATCAGCTGCATTAGCAATTTCTGGTATTCCTTTTAATGGCCCCATGGGTGCGGCACGTGTAGGACATATCGATGGAAATTTTATATTAAACCCCACTTATTCACAGTTAAAAAACTCAAGACTCGATTTAGTCGTGGCGGGAACACAAAGTGCTGTTTTAATGGTGGAATCTGAAGCGGATATCTTGCCAGAAGAAGTAATGTTAGGTGCTGTTATGTTTGGGCACGATTCTTTGCAAACGGCAATTAATGCTATTAATGAGTTTGCGGCAGAAGTAAACAATACTGCATGGAATTGGCAGCCACCAGAAACGGATGAAGAACTACATCAAAAAATTGAAGAGACGTGTAAACAACCCTTAGGCGAAGCCTATCAAATCGCAGAAAAACTAGAACGCCAAGAAAAAGTCGCTGAAGTTCGCAACCAAGCCGTAGAAGCATTAGTAGCAAATGATGATCAAAGTGAAGAAGGGCCTAGTGAAGCGGATGTTCAAGCGGCATTTAAAAAACTCGAGAAAAAAATTGTACGCAGCAAAATCTTAGCGGGTGAAAAACGAATTGATGGGCGTGATCAGCATACGGTTCGGCCTATCACAATCCGAACCGGTGTATTGCCACGCACCCATGGCAGTGCATTGTTTACTCGTGGTGAAACACAAGCCATTGTAGTAACCACTTTAGGTACAGGGCGTGATGCGCAAATTATTGATGCCATTGAAGGTGAGTTTAAAGATAACTTTATGTTGCACTACAACTTTCCACCATTTTGTGTAGGTGAAACTGGATTTGTCGGTTCTCCAAAACGTCGTGAAATTGGACATGGAAAACTCGCCAAGCGTGGCATACAAGCGGTAGTGCCTAGCGAAGATGATTTTCCTTATGTTATTCGTGTGGTTTCAGAAATTACGGAATCCAATGGGTCTAGTTCAATGGCCAGTGTTTGTGGTACCAGTTTATCGTTGATGGATGCAGGTGTTCCCACAAAGGCGCCGGTAGCTGGAATTGCTATGGGCTTAATTAAAGAAGGTGAAGACTTTGCAGTGCTTACCGATATTTTAGGTGATGAAGATCATCTAGGCGATATGGACTTTAAAGTGGCGGGTACCCAAGAAGGTGTTACGGCCTTACAAATGGATATCAAGATTGAAGGCATTACCAAAGAAATTATGGAAATTGCATTAAAACAAGCACGTGAAGGGCGCTTACATATTATAGATGTGATGAATCAAGCTATTCCTGCACCGCGTGAAGAAATGTCGGAATTTGCGCCTCGTTTTACGGTTCTAAAAATTAATCCAGATAAAATTAGAGACGTCATTGGCAAAGGTGGCGCCACTATTCGTCAACTCACCGAAGACACAGGGACCACAATCGATATTGATGATGATGGAAATGTAAAAATTGCATCCATCGATAAAGCCGCGGGAGATGATGCTAAAAAACGCATTGAAGATATCACGGCCGATGTAGAAGTTGGCAAAATTTATGAAGGCACGGTGGTAAAAATTATGGACTTTGGTGCTTTTGTAAGTGTACTTCCTGGAAAGGATGGATTAGTACACATTTCCCAAATCTCACACGAGCGAGTGGAAAATGTTTCCGATGAACTTTCTGAAGGGGACGTGATTCGCGTTAAAGTATTGGAGATTGATAAACAAGGAAGAATTCGGTTGAGTATGAAAGCGATTGATGATTAAGCTTTCAAAAAAACTTTTATTAAGGGCGCCTCGTGCGCCCTTTTTAGTGTATTCCTATAAAAAAACTGTTTACGGGTAGAGTCGGACACTTTAGAGATTATTTCAATGATATTTTCTTTGACTAATAAATCCTAAAAATCCAAACGCAGATATGAATAGCCAAATGGCCGGGGGGATTGGAATAGGAACTACCCAGTCCAGATTAGCCGTAGTATCGATATCAAAATCATTTATCGAAACATCTGCTGGTAATTGAAATAATAATTCTGCTGTATTCGAAGCGTCTGTAGTGCTTAACGTATTGTTTGTACCGGCCGCAGTAATAAATAACTCAGCCAAAATGTCTAGGGTATCTCCTGGATTGACGGTCAATGGTCCTAACAGTAATTCAGCTACAAACTCTTCAAAATCATTCGTTGTAACATCAATGTCTGCGCCAAATCTTGCAACCGGCATGAAATTAATTCCACTCATTCCAGGAACGAAATTTCCATTATTATCAAAATATAGAACAGCGTTATTACTATTTACTTGTACGTTAGTAGCTGCTGTGCTGGTGCTTGCTTGTAATTTTGGTTGAATATTGTGTCTTGCAAAACTGTCGGGAGCAGGTGTACTAGAATTCTCTGAAGTAACAAATAACGAAAGCCATCCAGAAGGTAATGCAATTGGCGAAGTCGTAACATTTGTAAAGCTAATTTCTATAGTGCTGACGGCTTGACGCCCCGAATCGGAGAAGATATTACTGGTTGCTCCAGGCCCACCATTTACACGTGCAGCAAGTGTTCCAGTACTAACATTGGCAGAAGCAAAATAGTTTCCATCTATTAAATCTGTAACACTAGCCATGATGGGTCCAGAATCGGAATCTACTTCCATTGATGATGCGGGGCCATCAGGGAAGCTAAAAATATCAACATCAGCCATTGCGGCATTAGCATTGCCGTTAACAGCAAGTAATGCAAAGCCACTTAAAATTAGAACTGCTTTACCGATAAAGAAAATATTTGTTTTTAGCATGATCCCACCTCATGCGCTTATTATTATAGACTGTATTATAAGCTTGATAAATTATAGAAACAATTTCAGTTTTATGACATCTTAAAGACTTCAAAATTAATGTGGTTACTTCTTAAAAATCCTTGTTCTCTGTCAAATGACCCAAAGTGTAAGTACAGGGAAGCACGAATATGAGTCGAATCATGGACGACCACCATGGAAGTGGGAAGTGTAGAAAATGCATGAGTAGTTTTCTGCCGATTCGAACAGATTAATCTTTTTTTTTAAAATGTCTGGTATCGACCCAAAGCGGACGTTGGCTGCCTGTCATTCTCTGGTGGGCCGGTGGGGAGTGTGCTACATTGAATTCGGCTCAAATAATTCGAGAGGCTTCGAGCATGCGCTGGCCGCTCATACTAATAACCGCGATTCTGACGCTTAACGTCATTAACGCCACCCAGGCACAGGACAATGCCAATAGTGACTGGTGCAAAGCAGCGTGCAGCGCGGCCACCGACGCGACGGGCGTGCCGCCCGGGTGCGATTGCGACCTTTTTATTGTCGAAGACGAAGCGGGTCCGCTTGGCGATGCCAAAACACCACTTGAAATCCTTCTCGACGACATCAAGGCGTCTTATCAGTCTGAAATCGCGCAGGTGCAGAACTTTCTGCTAATCGAGAAATCCAAGGCAGCAGCCACTCCAGACATTCGCTACTATGAGCGTAAGTCTCCAAGCGTCGCAGAACCCGAGGCGGAGCCTGATTTCGTCTGGATTCCGAATCATGAGCTGGCGCGCCGAGAAACGGCTGCGAACCCACCAAGAGACAAAGGAACTGGAGGCGACGAGCTTGAATACCCGGAAGAACTCGCAGATGATCCGGCGCTTTTCTTTGAAGCTTTGGGGCAGGCGGCGGAGAAACTCGGCGAATTCGCTGGGACAAAAGAACTGGGTAAAGCGGCCAACAAAGCCGCGCAATCGGAAGCGGATAACCTCCGTGTCGCAGACCAGGAATCGCGTGCTGGCATCGATACAGGGGACCCCTTTTCAAATTTGTTAGAGGATGGCATTGAAGACTTGTTCACTGAGTACCAGCGATACAGGCTTAAGGCTGACGCTGACAACGAGGAATATGTATTTCAACTTGGATTCTTCTATCACAAGGAAGATAGATTTGAATTCTATGATGGCGATGGCATATTAGAGCCGGAATCATTGCGGATAGTAGGAGACGAAACAGTCATGGATGACTGGGTAAGCAGAAGGCTGGACAGAATAGCTACCGATAGCAGACTTGGCTGTCTTGTCTCCTTGATTGATCCCAAGAACAAGGGTTATGGCCAGCCCTCCGAATACTGGACTCCTTCGGATCCTTTCAAACATTACTCTTTTCTGCCGCAAGACAGTCGTATCTACTACGGCGAATACTGGATTTGCCGGGTCGAGGACTGGATCAGGCCGTTTCGCGTCAGTATTGACTACTCTTCACCGACCACGCTCGTACCGATGACGTTGCAGGAGGAGAACAAAGAATATGTCAGGCGAGGGCCTGTGCTGTTTTCACGCAAGATCCAGAAACGGCTCAAGGAAGGCGCAAAGATTTTTGTGGATGAACTGGAACGCGAAATCCGAGTTAATTTAGGCGAGCCAACCCAAGCTGATCTGGCTGACGTTGTCGGTGAAACAATGGATTGGCCGACGTTTTATTCCAAGGGCTCGCCCTGAGCCCCGCAAAGTAACGAGGTGATAAACAAATGAAATACCTATGCGCAATTTTTTCTCTCCACCTGTTGTTGGTCGGCCAGGCGGCTGCTGGAAACTTTTCCGGGAATCTCGCAGACACTGAATACAATGTTGCCGTCATCTGCGAATACTTCGACCAGGACTATTTTCAGTTCAAGTCTGATCAAACAGATGTCACTGATACCAACGGTGATGGCATCGTGATCTCAGGCATGCAGAATAACGGAAAGTTCGTGTTGACCATTATCGATGGTGGTACCACATACAGCACCGGAAACCTGTCGAATTTCCAGAAAGGCGACAACGCAGCCACGGGATCAGGCACGCTGTATGAAGACGGCGGAACTGGCACGGCCGAAGCTAGCTTCTCCGTCGATTGCGGTTGAGCTATTGAAAACGGAATTCGTCTCTTTTCGAATGACCGCTATTTGCCGTGTCTGAAATAAACCACATCTATGCTATCGGTGAATATTAAATCTGGGAGACTATCAATGATTTATAAATTTATTTTGCAAAAAATTGTATTTCTGTTTTTTCTAGGGTTGCTAATATCTATTACAGCAAAAGACCAATCTCGAAGTAAGATACTTAACGAAACTCGTAAAGGTGTTAGTGAGGCATTCAAGAGTATTTTTAAGTAGTCGCTTTACAATTTAAAATCTCCTAACTTTAATCGGTTGCATCGTCCCTGATGGACCTCTTATTCGCACGGTCGCTCCCGACTTCCTGTCTCCCGCGACACTTGTGCGTCCATGCACATCGTCCTTGTGCTCACTTCCTGTGCTCAGACACGAAAGTGGATGTTAGGATAGTCTGATATTATTTAAGAGAAAACTTATGCCATACGTAAATATTAAAGTGACCAATGAAGGTGTTAGCTCCAATCAAAAAGCTGAGCTTATAAAAGGTGTAACTGACTTGTTGCAAAAAGTTTTAGGAAAAAATCCTGAAACTACGGTTGTAGTTATTGATGAGGTTGAAACAGATAATTGGGGCATAGGGGGTGAACAGGTAACGACTAGAAGAAGCAGGGGCGAGTGAGTTTAATTAGGTAACTACTTATGTCTAAAATCCCAAAAGTTAATAAGTCAGAACAAGAATGGCGAGAGCAGTTAACGCCAAAGCAATTTCATGTGACGCGTCAAAAAGGAACGGAACCTGCATTTAGTGGAGAGTTTTATGCGCATAAAGAAGATGGCATGTATAAATGTGTTTGTTGCAATGCGCCATTATTTTCTTCACAACATAAATTTGATTCGGGTACGGGTTGGCCGAGTTTTTGGCAACCAGAAAATGCTGATAGTGTTACGGAAGAATCGGACCACAGTCATGGCATGATTCGAACGGAAGTGATGTGTAGTAGCTGTGGTGCGCATTTAGGTCATGTGTTCAATGATGGTCCAGAGCCCACAAATCTTAGGTACTGTATTAACTCAATCAGCCTAAATTTTGATTCCAAATAAGCATAATTGATTTTACAAATTGTTCCTGTAACCCATTGATTTAACAAGCTCTCTAATATTGTTCACGAAAGCTTCATACCACAATGAATTCTGTATATCCTAACTACGTTTTTTCTCTATAGCAGTGCTATACTTTTGAGATAAACACTACGGTAGACAATCCTATACCTGATAGTGAAAACAATTTTCACCATTTTATTTCTTCCTAAGATGGAGGCCATACATGAAGAAATTTTTAATTAACGTACGATACTTTCTAGCACCGATACTAATATTAGCCGCCCTATTTGGTGTATTAGCGGGCGGTCCCTGGGTCTGGACCGGAGTTGTGCTACTCGGTGTTGGCATCATTATCGACACCCTAACCAAAGCCCAAACCCCCGGAGCAGGTTTTGACGACGAAGGCGACACCTACGGCATCGTACCCCTATTAAACGGCACCATGTACGGCATGCTCGGCGTTTTTATACTATTACAACTAGCCCTAGCCTGGCGCATCTGGCAATACACCAATGGCGTACCGCTTGGCAGCACCGAAATTCTCGGACTTACCGTCCAAGACGGCATCACCGGCACCCAACTATTTGGCGCCGTGTTATCCACCGGCATCTTTGCCGGCGTTGGCATCATCTACGGTCACGAACTCGCCCACACCAAAGGCTTCAGCTTCGTCATCGCGCGCTGGATGATGGCCCTCAGTGGCAAAGCCCACTTCTGCTACGCCCACGTATACAACCACCACCTAGAACTCGGCCACCAAGACGACCCCGCCACCAGTCCCCGCGGGCGAAGCATGTACGCTCACTACCCACTATCTGGATTTGGGCAAAGCAAATTTCTTTTCATGATGGAAAAACAACGTCTTGAACGCCTTGGCGTACCGTTTCTATCCTGGCAAAACCGCTGGATCCGCGGCTACTTCATGGCCCTGCCCACCGTCCTACTCTTCTGGTTTGTTGGCGGCTGGCTTGGCATGGCTTGTTTAGCCGGCGTATGGATCATGTCCAACTTCGAACTCGAAGCACTCAACTACCTCGAACACTACGGACTCATACGAGAAAAAGGCCAACCGATTGACTACCGCCATAGCTGGGACAACAGCACCGCCTTTACCAGCTGGTTCTTTATCGAAATAGGTCGCCAAGCCGACCACCACGATCGTGGCGAAACCCACTTTTGGGAACTCGACGAAGTGGGTGCCCCCAACTGCGGACGCGGCTACTTCACCCTATATGCACTAGCCCTACTGCCCCCCGTATTTCATAGTTATATGAAAAAACAACTGGCGAAATGGGATGACGAATTAGCCAGTGAAGGCGAGCTCAAGATAGCTGCAAAAATGAACAAACAGGCCGGATACGCCTAAGCTCCCCCCACCAACCCCAGCCCTTATCTTAGAACACCTAAGATAAGGGCTTTTTTTTGTGAAAAAACCTATAAAATTTTATAAAAAAACGGCAATATAACCATATTGGGATGTAACAACTAATTTTATAAAAATAGGGAAGAGGAGTACGAAAATGAAAGTTACCTATGATGCGGATACATGCAGCCATGCGGGTGAATGTGTTAAAGGTTCACCTAATGTGTTTAAAGTAGTAGATGGTCAGTTTGTAATAGATACCGATGCTGCGCCTGAAGCGGAGATACGTGAAACGGTTTCTAAATGCCCATCAGGAGCTTTACAAATTCAAGATTAAAAAATAATAAGACCTGGTGTTGTCTAAAGCTACGGTTTGGTTTATTTTTTAATAGCATGAAAGCTTTTATGCATTCTTGTTTAACAATAAATAACAAATCCTAATGAAGTTAATCAATTAGGGGGAGATATGATTGGAGATCAATTAAGAACAAAAATGATTTTAAGTGGGCACCCTATGTGTCCAAACACAGGCAAGTGTTTGCAAACAGCGGGTGAAAAAGGAGTAGATGTTGAAACCAAGATCATCAGTGGAGCGGATGACGCTGATTTTCTAGCAAAATCTCCTTATGGAATTGGCCCAGTATTACAAGACATTGACTTTATTGTTTATGGAACGGGTGCCGTGATGTCCTACCTGGATGACAAAGGATTTGGTCCATCTCTAGTACCACGAAACGGTGTGCATCGTGCAGTGATGTATCAGTGGGCAGGTATTGCTACTGAAAAAGTTCAAGCGTGTATTGGGATGGATGGCAGTATTGATGAAGCCGCTCTTGCGCCACTGATGGATGGCTTGGATGCGCAAGTACAAAATCCACCGAAGAAAGGTGATTTCATCTGTGGCGAATTTTCATTAGCGGATATTCATTGGGCAGCTTGTTGTAACCTGCTGGAAATTAAAGGTGCTGGTGGATTAATAAGTTCACGTTCTGGTGTTAGCGCATGGCTCGATAAAGTTAAGTCTCATCCAGCTACCAGTAAGGAAAAACTTGAGCCATATACCTGCTTACCTACAGCAGATGATGTGAACTCAGGTACCTTGCGTGATATATCGATTAACGTTTAGTAAAGAAGCATTTCTAAACTCTAAAAAGCGTTCTCTACACTGGAAAGGACGCCAGTGAGTATCTAACTATGTTTGGATTATTTGGCGGGAATAAAGATTGGCAAGCGAATGTCACGTGTGCGGATGGTAGTAAACATACCTTCACCGTAAAAGCTGGCGATAATCTTCTTAATGCCGCATTAGAACTTGGTCTCCCTTGGCCGCATGATTGTCGTGTTGGAAGTTGCGCGACCTGTAAGTGCAAATTAAAGAACGGCAAGATCAAAGCCTTAACTGATTTTTCTTATGTTTTAGATCCAGATCAGCTTAATGACGGAATGATTTTGGCATGCCAAACCAAGCTAAAATCAGATGTCGAAGTTGAAGTTGAGTTAGAAGATGCCGAACATGCTCATCATGTGGTGTCTTTTGAAGGAAGCTTCAAAAGTATCACCAATTTAACCCACGATATAAAACAAATTGTAATCAAATCAGAGTACCCATTACCGGATCGTAGTGATGTGGCTGGCCAATATGCTGAAGTTAATGTCGAAGGTTTAAGTGCTCCCAGATCATATTCCTTTGCTAAAGCGCCTGAAAATGAAGCTCAGGATGAAATGACATTCTTTGTTCGAAAAGTTCCTGGTGGCGAATTTACAGAATGGCTTTTTGCTGAAGATCGTACTGGAGAAAAAGTTACAGTTTCAGGTCCATTTGGACATTTTTGGTTACGACCTGACACAACGCACATGGTATGTATTGCGGGTGGTAGTGGGATAAGTTCGATCAAAGCGATTTTAGAATCTGCTGTCAATGAACAAATAAATCGAAACTGTTTGTTTTTATTTGGAGCGCGTACCCAAGAAGATTTGTATTGTTTGGAGGAGATGGCAACCATAGGAGAGCAGTGGAATAAAAACCACACGTTTGAATTTGTCCCTGTCTTAAATATGGAACCTGAAGACAGTGACTGGGCTGGGGCTAGAGGCCTGGTAACGGACTACTTAAAGGAAGCCTATGTAGATACGGGGAAAATTGCATTGGGAGAAGCTCAGGGCTATTTGTGCGGTCCACCGCCCATGATTGATGCTGCAATCGCCGTTATGGTTGACCAGGGTATGAAACAAGATAATATCTTCTTTGATAAATTCCTTGACGCTAGCTCAATGCCAGGCGGTAGAAAATAAGAATTAATAATTTATTATAATCGATCGAGAGAGAATAGGAGAATAATATGCGTACACTACAAGCACTTGGTGTGATGGCGCTTTGGTCGGTGTCTTTAATCGCATTACTTAATTTTATTGGTTTTCAACATCACTATCGTGAATTTTGGTGGGCCCTAGGTGCGGCCGTAATCATTATTGTTATGCTGATTGGAAACTTTTGGATCTTTTTTGCGATTGCCAAAGAAGAACCGTGGGAATGGGACAAACATGAGTCTGGCGACTAAACCTAAATAAACCTGTCGTGTAAAGGCCGCTATTTTAGATGCGGCCTTTTTTATGTCTGGTAATAATTTAATTTTTCAGTGCGCGGAATATTTGTTGTATTCCAATTTTTAAAAGACCACTGCCATATTTCTTCCAGAGACTCATGTTCATAACCAGCTGGAATTGCTTGCCCTAAATCTCTTAATGCTTGACATAATACGAATGATTTATTTTCAGTGTTTATTGCAGGGGCACCTGTTTGTTTGCTCAGTTTCTTACCTTTTGAATTAATAATAATGGGAATGTGCATAAATTCTGGTATGGGGAGTGACAAAATTTCACACAAATACATCTGCAATGGCGTAAATGATAATAGGTCCCAACCACGTACAACTTCCGTAATATTTTGAAATGCATCATCTACAGCAACAGCAAGTGTATAACTCGGCAGCTTATCTTTTCTATAAACAATAAAATCTCCAATATCTTTTTGTAAACAAATCAAATAGGAGTCAAATAAATTATCTCTTATTTCGATTTCATCGTTGGAAACATTCAATCGAAGATTTTTATCCCATTGCGTTGTGTCCAAATTCTTATCTCTACAGGTACCTGGATAACGTTTACCTAAGGCAGTTTTTTCTGCAATTTTTCCTATTTGTTTACGTGAGCATGTACAGGCATACAAATAATTTTGATTTAACAGAGAGTTTGCGATGTCTTTGTAAATGGCCAAGCGTGATGATTGATACAAAGGTGATTCATCCCATGCAAATTTGAATGCATCTAGTGTTTTTAGAATACTGTCACTGGCGCCTGGGGCCTCTCTCGGTGGATCGATGTCTTCTATCCGTACTAACCATCGACCATTTTGATGTTTTGCCTGTACATAGCTTGCAACTGCAGCAATGAGCGAACCGTAGTGCAGGGGGCCCGTGGGGGAGGGAGCAAAACGGCCAATATAGGAACTATTGTCGTTTCGCGAATTAGTCACTGATGTTCAGACCAAATAAGACTAAGACTTAAATTTGTTAGGTATATATTTGTTTTTCTTTAATTTCTTGCAGAGTTTTACAATCGATACAAAGTGTAGCAGTCGGGCGGGCCTCTAACCTTTTAATGCCAATTTCAATGCCACAGGATTCACAATAGCCATAATCTTCAGAATCTATAGCGGCCATCGTTTGGTTGATTTTGCGGATTAATTTGCTCTCGCGATCGCGAGTTCGTAATTCAAGGCTAAATTCTTCTTCTTGTGTGGCGCGGTCGGCTGGATCAGCATGTTGGTTCGCTTCTTCCTTCATTTGATCAACGGTGCGATTTACTTCATCCAGTAGTTCTTGTTTCCATGTTAATAGAATATTTCGAAAATGTTCTAACTGGTTGGGACTCATATAGCTTTCGCCTCGATGCATGTTGTAAGGCGCAATACCATCAACAGGTAATTCAACAGATGAACGCTTATTAAGTAGTTCGATTCTTTTTTTCTTTTTCTCTTCCTTGGCAATACGTGCTTTTTCAGCCGCTAACTCTGCTTTAGTAGGTTTTTTGGGTGCAGCTTTCTTTTTTACGGTAGCCTTTTTCTTTGGTGCGGCTTTCTTTTTAGGTGCTGCCTTTTTCTTGACGGCTTTTTTTCGCTTCGGTGCCGCTTTCTTTTTTGTTGCAGATTTTCTTTTCGGCGCCGCTTTTTTCTTAGCGGCTTTTTTCTTAGGCGCAGCTTTCTTTTTAGCGGCTGTTTTCTTTTTAGGGGCTGCCTTTTTCTTGACCGCAACTTTTCGCTTAGGCGCGGCTTTCTTTTTCCTAGCTACTTTTTTCTTGGTGGCCACTTTCTTTTTTGATGCGGCTTTACGCTTGGTAGCAGTTTTTTTAGCTGGCATATCTTCTCTCTTAAAAAATAAGCCCGCTTTGATACCAGATAAGGATGCTGCTGGCAAGCATGGATTTAGGAAATTTCCTTGAATTAATCCTAAATTTTAATTGATTTAAACCCTCAAGATTTTTCAGTGATTTTTGCGCGCATATGGCCCTGTGCCAGTCGAATTGCAACTTCCTCTTGAACAGCTACCTGACGACTATTGCTTATTATTTGTCCAGTTTGTGGCTGACTCACAATGGAGTATCCTCTATTCAAGGTACTTAATGGGCTCACGGCATCCAGTGTGCGGGCTAGCGTAATTAACGTATGTTGCTGCTGTTTTATTTGTTGCTGGGTAGTCCGGAGTAATTGGTTGTAGGTTTCTTGAAGTTTAAAGTTCGATTTTTGAATTTTTGAGTGTGGTGAGTATTTGTTTAAAAGCAATAATGAGTTCTTAAGATGGGTTTGGTAATTTGAGAATTTAATTAACACCGCATATTGAATTCGCCTTGTTAATTCTTTTAACTGGTTGATTTTTCTTTCAATGGCTTGGATCGGGTGTAAAAACTCAATTTTTTGCACGAGCCAGTCAATGGATTGATGACGGGTAGCAATTGAGTCTTGTATGAAATACGTTATTGAATTTTCAATTTGTTGAAGATCTTCAAGTAGTTCAAATTGATCAGGGGTTATTATCTCTGCTGCCGCAGACGGTGTTGGTGCGCGTAAATCCGCAACAAAATCTGCAATTGTAAAATCAACTTCGTGCCCAATTCCTGTAACAACAGGAAGTTTTGAATGAAAGATTGCTCTTGCTACATTTTCTTCATTAAATGACCACAAGTCCTCAATTGACCCTCCACCACGTGTAAGAAGTATTACATCACTGGCATTGGATTTATTTATATTATCTAGCGCATTGGCGATAGCTGGCGCAGAATCATCTCCTTGCACGGGAACTGCATAGATTCGAATTGTGAGTAATGGATATCGGCGTTGTAGCACGCTTAGTATGTCGCGAACTGCAGCCCCTGTGGCCGATGTAATAATGGCTATAGATTTGGGAAAACGAGGAAGTGACTTTTTAAGTTCAGGGTTAAATAGTCCTTCTTGGTTAAGTTTTCGTTTTAACTCTTCAAATTTTCTTTGTAATAAACCAGTGCCTGCTTCTTCCATATGCTCGATGGTGAGCTGATATTCTCCTCTAGGTTCATACAGACTAATTCTGGCGCGTACTAGCACATGCATACCGTCCTCAGGTGTAAACGGTAGAGATCGATTCGCATTTCTGAACATGGCACAACGCACCTGAGCTTGCTCGTCTTTCAGTGAAAAATACATATGCCCAGAAGCTGGGCGTGCCACATTGGATAGTTCACCCTCCACCCATAACAATGGAAAATTTTGCTGCAACAACAATTTCACTTCATGATTTAGCTGTTCCACGGTATAGATTTCTCTTTCCTGAAAATCTAAGTTGATTTGCTTGTCTGTGGGTTTGCTATCCATAGGGATCAAGTCATGCGGTAGTAAAAATATGATGTGGATTCGTACTATATGCCATAAGTGAGTTTACCGCGAAATAAGCAATCACTATAATGAGCCGCCACTTTGGCACAGGACCGCTTTATGCGAATCAAACAAGACGCGTATACATTTGATGATGTATCACTAGTTCCCGCACATTCAAGCGTCTTGCCGCGTGACGTTCTTCTTGAGACCTCTCTAACACGTGAGATTCAATTGGCCATGCCATTGCTTTCTTCAGCCATGGATACGGTCACGGAAGCCCGACTGGCAATTGCCATGGCTCAAGAAGGAGGGCTTGGCATAATTCATAAAAACATGTCGATAGCACTTCAGGCGGATGAGGTAAATGTTGTTAAAAAATTCGAAAGTGGGGTAATTAAAGACCCGATTTCGGTTAAACCAAATACGAGTATCGGTGAGGTATTGGAACTTACACGTGAAAAAAATATTTCGGGCGTACCAGTTGTGTCAGGCGAATCATTGGTGGGAATCGTCACTAGCCGTGATTTGCGATTTGAAAAGCGTAAAGATGAACCGGTTTCTAAAATTATGACGCCACAAGAGCGACTGGTTACAGTTAAAGAAGGTGCAGGTAAGTCTGAAATAAAACAATTACTCCATGAACATAGAATTGAAAAAGTATTAGTGGTTAATGACGCTTATGAATTACGTGGTTTAATAACGGTAAAAGATATTCAAAAATCAAAAGATTTCCCACATGCATGTAAAGATCAAGAGGGAAGACTGCGAGTTGGTGCTGCAGTAGGTGCCGGGGATCAAACCGATGAGCGTGTTACAGCACTTGTCGAAGCAGGTGTGGATGTAATTGTCGTCGATACCGCTCACGGACATTCGAAAGCTGTATTAGATCGTGTACAGTGGATTAAGAAAAACTTTTCAGAGGTTCAAGTAATTGGTGGCAATATTGCCACGGGAGAAGCAGCAAAAGATTTAATTAAAGCCGGCGTGGATGCGGTGAAGGTCGGTATTGGGCCGGGATCTATTTGCACAACAAGAATTGTCGCAGGTGTTGGGGTGCCGCAAATTAGTGCGATTGATAATGTACAACAGGCTGTTAAAAATGAAATTCCAATTATTGCGGACGGCGGAATTCGTTATTCTGGTGACATTGCGAAAGCGATTGCAGCGGGAGCGAATACGATCATGATTGGAGGATTATTTGCAGGAACAAAAGAAGCTCCTGGGGAGGTTGAATTGTATCAAGGTCGTTCTTATAAAACGTATCGTGGAATGGGTTCATTAGCTGCTATGCAGCAGGGATCAAGCGATCGATATTTCCAAGACGAAGATTCTGCAGCCGGAAAGTTTGTTCCAGAAGGTATCGAAGGCCGTGTTCCTTATAAAGGTACTGTAGTAACCATAATCCATCAGTTGTTAGGTGGGTTGCGTTCGAGTATGGGGTATGTGGGCTGTTCTAGTATGGAAGAGATGCGTAGCAAGCCTGAGTTTGTGAAAATATCTGCTGCAGGGATGCGAGAAAGTCATGTGCATGATGTCACTATCACCAAAGAAGCGCCTAATTATCATATTGAGTAACATTCATACTTCCAAAATACATTCGCTGTGTAAGAAACTTACAATAAATATTGTATTAGTCAAATGACAGATATTCACACGGATAAAATTTTAGTTCTTGATTTTGGATCTCAATACACACAACTGATTGCACGACGCATTCGCGAAATAGGTACTTACTGCGAAATTTATGCATGGGATGTCTCTTTCGAAAAAATTTCAGAATTCAATGCGAAAGGTTTAGTACTTTCTGGCGGACCAGAATCCGTCACTATTGATGATACGCCTGCAATTTCAGAAGAAGTTTTAAATCTTGGAATTCCTGTTTTAGGAATTTGTTATGGCATGCAAGCGATAACAAAACAACTTGGTGGGGAAGTTGAAATTTCTAATCATCGCGAGTTCGGCTATGCACAAGTTGAAATAAACAATGAATCGAAGTTGTTATCCGGTATTTCAGATAGCGATAGGCATAATGGTATTAATGTATTAGACGTGTGGATGTCGCATGGAGATCGTGTAGCAACGTTACCAGATGGTTTTAAAGTCATCGCAAGCACAACAAGTGCGCCCATTGCAGGAATTGCAAATGAAGATAAGAAAGTTTTTGGGTTGCAGTTTCATCCTGAGGTCACACACACTAAGCAAGGAAAAAACATATTAAAAAGATTCGTAACTACTATTTGCGAATGTGGTTCCAATTGGACAACATCAAATATTGTTGCAGATTCCATTCAAAACATTCAAAACCAAGTCGAAAATGATGAAGTTATTTTAGGGTTATCGGGCGGTGTTGATTCTTCTGTCGTAGCGGCGTTGTTGCATAAAGCGATCGGCAATCAACTTACTTGTATTTTTGTAGATACAGGATTACTTCGTCTAAACGAAGGCGATCAAGTGATGCAGACTTTTACTCAACACATGGGTGTAAAAGTAATACGAGTGAATGCAGAGCAACGTTATTTGGAAAAACTAAAAGGAATTACTGATCCAGAGCAGAAAAGAAAGATTATTGGTAATTTGTTTATCGAAATTTTTGAAGAAGAGTCTGCCAAGCTGAAGAAAGCTAAATGGTTGGCGCAAGGCACTATTTACCCAGACGTGATTGAGTCTGCGGGTGCGGTAACTGGCAAAGCACATCTTATAAAATCGCACCATAATGTTGGTGGTTTGCCTGAAGACATGAAATTGCAATTAGTAGAGCCATTAAAGGAATTGTTCAAGGATGAAGTTCGCAAGATAGGAACAGAGCTTGGTTTGCCTCATGAAATCATTTATCGACATCCATTTCCTGGGCCAGGTCTAGGCGTAAGAGTTTTAGGTGAAGTTAAAAAAGAATATGCAGATTTGTTGCGTTTGGCAGATGACATATTTATTTCTGAATTAATAAGTAACAATTTATATGACAAAGTTTCACAAGCCTTTACAGTATTTTTGCCTGTGAAATCAGTGGGTGTTATGGGGGACGGTCGAAAGTATGATTATGTGGTTGCATTACGGGCAGTTGAAACCATTGATTTCATGACAGCACGATGGGCACACTTACCTTATGATTTTCTAGATCACGTATCACGTCGAATTATCAATGAAGTCGACGGGATATCGCGTGTGACGTATGACATTTCTGGTAAACCTCCTGCCACTATTGAGTGGGAATAACCCTCTCAAATAAATTTGCAAGACGACGATTATTGGATGTATGAAGCTTTGATGCTGGCTCAGCATGCGGCACAGCAAAATGAAGTCCCCGTGGGTGCAATTGTTGTTAAGGAAAACTCTGTGATCGGAAAAGGTTGGAATTGTCCCATTTCTACTCGTGATCCAACCGCCCACGCTGAGATTATGGCTATACGTGATGCTGCAATTCATCTAGTGAATTACAGAATTCCAGATACGACTTTGTACGTAACACTTGAGCCATGCGTAATGTGTGTTGGGTCCATGATACATGCGCGAATTAAACGCTTAGTATTTGGTGCATATGATCTTAAATCTGGAGCAGTGAGTTCTGTATTTAATATTGCTGCAGATTCACAACACAACCACAAGATTGAAATCACGGGTGGAGTGTTAGCTGAAAGTTGTGGTGAATTGTTAAAAAATTTTTTTCAACAAAGAAGATAATTGTTTACTAGCTATGGGCGAGTAGAATTTGTAGCTCGCCTTTATTTTCTAACCAAACAAGTAGATCAAAATAATTACGAATATTTTGTACGTATGTAACTGGCTCATACCCACGTGCATAACCAAAACGTGTGAATTGATACCATTTCTTTTTGCTGAGTAATGGCAAGTATTTTCTAACATCCAACCATAGATCAGGATTGTCCCCTGAGTGTTGAGTTAATATACGAGCATCTTCGAGATGACCAAAACCTACGTTGTAGGCTGCTAATGCAAACCAGGTGCGATCTGGTTCCGCAATTCTCTCAGGAATTTTATCTTTCATGGATAGGTAATATTCAGTCCCCCCGTATACACTCATTTCAGGATCAACTCTATTTTTCAGCTTAAGTTGCTTTGCAGTATTTTTGGTAAGCATCATTAGGCCTTTAACACCGGTAGGAGATACTGCTTTTGCATTCCATAAGGATTCTTGATAGCTAACAGCAGCAAGCAAACGCCAGTCCAAATCATATTCAATGGCCGCCTCTTTAAAAAGATTTTCGTATTTAGGCAATCGTTCTTTTACATGTTTGATAAAGGTATGGCTGTCAACTTGTGTGATGTCATATATGTGACCAAAATATTTTTCTTTTAATTGAACAAGTGTTCCGTCATTTTCAATTTGTGCAAAAAATTTAGTAGCCGCATTTTGCAAGGAATTGTCTTTGGATTTTTGAAATGCCCACGCTAAAGGTTGTTTTTTACCTATGTCGAATGCTGTACGTAACTTAGGATAATAACGACGATTTACTGCAAGCTCATTTGAATCGGCAATCGTGAAATCAATTAAATTTTCATTTACTAAGTGTATTAATTCATCAGGAGTAAGATCTGGGTATTCTCTCCATGTAATGTTTGGAAAAAACTCTTGATGGTCTACTAGCGTTTGGGCATGGGTGCTGCCTTGTACAACCGCAACACGCTTACCCGTAATATCTGCAACCGTTTTAGGTTTTTTTGTACCGCTTTTAAAGACGAGTTGTTGGGAGACTTCATAATAAGAAGGACCAAAATCTACATAGGTTTCACGACTCCTGGTATGCGTGATTCCAGCGGCTCCAATATGTGCCTCTCCATTGACGATATCTGGCAAAATCTCGTGAAATTCGTTTTGAACAATAATATTGAGATTAACCCCTAAATAATCTGCAAATTTTTGTACGAGCTCATATTCAAACCCTGTAGGGCCATCGTGTCCGATGAAATAGGTAGTAGGGCTATTTCGAGTGACCACAATTAGTTCATTATCTTTTTTGATTTGTTCTAGTAATGAGGTCGAGTGTTGATGATGGGCAAAGATCAATACTCCCAACACAATTAATGCTAGGGAAAATACTTCCAGCTTATGTAGTAACGATTTCATTGTATGCAGCCGTTAGGGCTGAAATTTATTATAAAAAGTAATGTAGTTCTCAAATAAAATAGTAAGTAATCCACATCTATTAGACTGTGAATTCAATTACAAGTTTATGGGAATTTGTAAATCCTTATGTAATTTTAAGTAAATATAAAATTACTAAGGAATATCTCTAAATAACAAAAATATAAGAAACTACTTTAAGAGTGGTTTTTAAAAAATTAGTTCTAACTAATTATTCTTTAATACTTTATCTGAAAATTCTTTAAATTGTTTTAAATTTGACTTTCCCAAGTATCGTTCTAATCTTCCTCTTGGGGTATATAACGCACATTCAACTTGCTTAGCGGCGGCAATATTTTTTAATAGATCTTTATCCACCTCATAATCTACACGCTCGTAGACATCGTTATTATCGGAAGTAATTTCTGTGTCAATTAAATGTTGGGTAAATTCTTTTGATGGATGCAACTCAATACGTAGTCCATCAACTATGAGAATTAAATTGGCATGATTAATTAAAAGAAGCTCTGGGCCTGTCCATCGAATTTTTAACTTATACGTTACATTGTTATCTTTAGATGTTGATTTACCAGGAACGAGAGAAAGAAATCTTCCACCTTGTAATTCATTTTCCCCAGTAAAACCTCCCCATGAACCTGATTCTTCATGAAATGTTTTTTTAAATTTATCTTGATCTTCATAGGTTGCTGCATGCAATATCGAGAGAGGAAATATGAGGATTAAAATTGCGGAATTGAATCTAAGCATTGTGGCCCCCACTTGGGATTAAGTTGCATAAAGCAACAATTTTATACGTTATATTAGATAACTCTAATATTCATGTTTTATTGGGCTAAATACTTGGAATACTTGCCAATAATAATCTCAATATATTTCAAATAATCATTGACTTACTACAATGAAAAAAAAAGGGAATAAAAACCCTATTAATAAGCGTTAATTTCTGTTAAAAAGTTAAAAAATTTATAAATATTAAGCCCTAAATACCTGTATTTTTAAGTGAAAAAAAAAGTATATCCGTAGTAATGCGGATATTAAATTTTGAACTATATTTAGGTCATTGGAGAATTCAGGAACATGTCGACACGGGCGAAAGACATAATTCGTTCTAGCCTAGAAGCAAAGGAAAAAGAAAATTCAGATCAATTGAATGATAACCCCACAGCGGATGTGGTCAGTTTTCAGCCTACAACACCTTCTAGGGAAATATTAACGTTGAAAAAAAATGCAGTCCCAATTTATGAAATTGGAGATTTATTTGTTTCTTACTTAGAGCAAATTGGTGTTGAGTATGTGTTTGGTATTCCTGGCGGTGCCATTGAACCACTATATAACGCATTAGCAAGAAGTGAACGAAGAGGTGGGCCGCGAGCAGTGGTTGCTCGGCATGAAACGGGCGCTGCGTTTATAGCAGATGGTTACTCGCATTCAAGTGGTAATTTAGGAGTTTGTTGTGCAACTACTGGACCAGGGTCTACTAATTTAATTACCGGTGTTGCATCGGCTTTTGAAAACAACATTCCGCTTTTAGTAATTACTGCACAAACAGCTTTATCGACGTTTGGAAAAGGTGCATTCCAAGAGTCTTCATGTACGGGAACCAATACAATTGGAATGTTTCAACATTGTACAAAATATAATTCACTAATTTCTCATGTAGATCAATTTGAAAGAAAATTAACTTCAGCAGTAATGACTGCTAATCAATCACCGTGTGGACCTGTGCATTTAAGCGTGCCAATGGATGTGTTTGGCGCCCCTTCTAATGTACAAGAGCCAAGCTACGATCTTGCAAATTTATTATGGAATCCATCCATGATTGATGAAGAAAGTGTTGAAATCATTTGCAAAGATCTTAAAAGAAGTAACAAAACAGTTTTTATAATTGGAGATGAAGCAGCAACGGCCATTGGCACAATTCTAGATGTAGCACTCAAATTAAATGCAACAGTATTAACTACTCCATTGGGTAAAGGGTTAGTAAGTCCGTATCATCCACTATTCAAAGGTGTTGTAGGTTTTGCAGGCCATGAAAGTGCGATGAGAGAGTTACAAGATACAAACAATGAGATGATTGTAGTCGTGGGATCACCATTAAGCGAGTGGGAAAGTAATGCTTGGGATAATAAATTACTTAATAGTAAATTAATTCATATTGATTCAATGGAAAGTAATTTTACCCGTTCTCCCATGGCGAATCTGCATGTACGTGGATCATTAGAATCCATTTTTGAGCATATTCATCAGTCACTAGAGCAAGATAAATATAAAACCTCTATACAGAGTAATGGTGAAATTTCAGCAGGCATTTCAAAGATTAATTTTTCACTGGTAGAGGCAGATAAATTTAATTCTGATGAAACACCAATAAAACCACAGCGATTAATGAAAGAATTACCAAATATTTTCCCACCACATACCCGATATTTAGCTGACACGGGTAATTCGTTTGCCTGGGGAATTCATTATTTGCATCCATATGACAGGAGAATTGCAGGTAAACGCGAGAATGGCTGTGGTCTCTTCCGTGCATGCTTAGAATTTGCCTCTATGGGTTGGGCTATTGGGGCGTCAATTGGTACTGCCTTAGGAACAGAGAATACACCTGTAGTTTGTTTAACAGGCGATGGTAGTTATTTAATGTCATCTCAAGAAATATCTGTTGCTATTCAAGAAAAATTGACAGTTATATTTATAGTTTTGAATGATTCAGAATTAGGCATGGTAAAGTCAGGGCAAATGTTGGGTAAAGTAGAAGTAACGAGTTACCAATTACCAAATATTAGTTTTGCAAAAATGGCAGAAGCATTAGATGTGCCATCTTATGTAATCAAATCTCCTAAAAATCTACTTGAATTAGATGTTGAAGAAATATGTAATAGAAATGGGCCGACACTAATTGATGTTCATGTGGACCCTAGTGAAATTCCTCCTATGCAAACTAGAATAAAAGTGTTGCATCCTGTTAACTCCTAAGTTTTTTCTATAGAAAGTCGTTGACTAGTAAAAAAGAAGTAATTCGTACAAAAATTTGGAACGAATTACCCGAAGACGATAACCCATTCGCTGCAAAGCAGTGTTTTTGTGCGGGTTACGATGTCTATGAAGACATACTAAAAAAAGCAAGCTGGGTTGAGTATTTGTATCTTCTTTTCAAGTTAGAAAAACCTTCTAAGATTCAGGCAAAACTTTTGGAAACCATTGCAATAGCAATTGCTAATCCTGGAATACGTGATCATAGTATTCGTGCAGCAATGAATGCTGGAGTAGGTGGCTCGACTTCAGCATCAGCGCTTATGGCAGCACTTGCTGTTGGTGCTGGCCAATATGGTGGGGCAAGAGAAGTGTATATATTCATACAACTTCTTGATGAATGCGGACATGATTTAGCGAAGTGGAAAGAAAGAATAAAAAATCCAAAACAAGATGACCAAATAGATGTATGGCCTCCAATAGATCACGTGCCAGGATTTGATCCAAATAATGTGAGTTGTCCTAGTCCTGTTAAACAAACACTTCAGTTTTTAACTGAAATTGCAGACGATGATTCCAATTTAAGCTGGTTACATCAAAACCGAGAGAAGTTAGAAAAATATTCAGATGCTCCCTTATCAATGACCGCAGTAGTAGCAACTGCATTTAAAGAGGTTGGTTTTAATCATGAAGAAGCAGAAATGCTATTCTTATTGTTGCGCCTACCTGGCGCAGCAGTGCATGCATTAGAGCAAAAACATCACGGTTGGCGGAAGTACCCATTTTTTGGTGATGCATTGAAATTACTAAAAGATCCTGGGCCAATTTAAGATGGACAATAAATACTTCATCAAGTATTAAAATGAAAAATAAGTCTCCATTAATAAACTTTGAAGATAATTGGCAAACCACGTTAGGAGCTTTTTTCCCTGGGGAGCGAGTTGTAATTCATGGAAAGGATCTATTTCATGAATTTAAAAATAAGTCATGGATGAATTTGTTGCTATATACAATTACAGGCCGTGAGTTCTCAAAGAATCAAGCAAAGCTTTTTGAAAATATATGGACAATATGCACAAGCTATTCCGATCCTAGAATTTGGAACAACCGCGTATCTTCATTATCAGGTTCATCTAGAAGTACTGCATCACTTGCAGTTGGTGCATCTACCGCAATGTCTGAAGCAAAAATATATGGCAGAAGACCTGATATAAGAATTGCAACATTTTTAATTTATCTGCATGAGGCTATTGAAAGGGGCCAAAATATAAATACATATGTAGATGAATATCTAAAAAAATATAGAGGAATTCCAGGTTATGCAAGACCAATAATTAATTCTGATGAAAGAATAAAACCGCTAATGCAAGTTGTGGAAGAACTGGGTTTTGAAAATGGTGAATATTTATCACTAGCTTTTGAAATAGAAAAATATCTTTTAGCTAGTCGAAAGAGGATGAAAGCTAATATTGCTGCAATTACAGCTGCATTAGCAATTGACCAAGGTCTTACTCCACGCGAATATTATCATTACGCAATTGCAAGTTTTACGATAGGTTTTCTAGGTTGTTATGTAGATGCAATTGAACACCCTGAGGGTGCATTCTTCCCATTACCTTGTGAACGAATAGCCTATTCTGGAATTAAACATAGGGAATGGTAGTTAGATTCTTTGAATATTAAAGATTGTATTACATTTGATAAATAATCCTTTTATCGATATTTATATACCATTTATCCTTAAGTTTATAAGATCCACGGTATAAAACATCCGACACGTATTGAGCTCTTTTCGCTCGTAACTCCTTAAAATACGGTGCATTAACCCCGAACACTCGCTGGAAATTCGAGGCTTGCTCATGCCTATGCATGTTTAATCTGTGATGTATTTAACAGCGAGAAAAAACTCATGGAAGACATAAGGAGTGTCGACATGTATCAAATTAACTATATTAAATTTAAAGTAAGTATTAATAACTTTGCTTTATTTGTGTTTATCAACTTGCTGTTGATTTCAATTTCATTTGCAGATTATGAAGATGAAGAAGCGCTCATTGAACTTTACGGTGATGAAGAGATTATTAGTATCGCAACCGGAAATGCACAACCTATTTCTAAAGCACCAGCAGTTGCTTCTGTTATTACTGCAAAAGATATTAAAGAAATGGGAGCAACAGACCTTGATGAAGTGCTTGAAACTGTACCAGGACTTCACGTCGCAAGGTCAGCTTTGGGATATAATCCAATTTATACATTTCGAGGGATATTTTCGGGATTTAACCCTCAAGTTTTAATGTTAGTTAATGGAATTTCAATTAATAATTTATTCCAAGGTGATAGAAGCCAAATTTGGGGTGGGTTTCCGGTTGAAAACATTTCTAGAATTGAAGTAATTCGTGGACCTGGTTCAGCCGTGTATGGGGCTGATGCATTTGCAGGCGTGATTAATATCATCACAAAACAGGCCAAAGAAATTGATGGTGTTGAATTTGGTTCTCGCTTAGGTAGTTTTGATACTCAAGAAGTATGGGCCTTATATGGCAAAAGCATTAATGGATTTGATATCGCTTTTTCCGCTGAATACAAAGATACAGATGGACAAGACGAAGATATTACGGTTGACGCTGCTACACCCTTAGGAACATCACTTGCACCTGGTTCTGTTAATACAGGAACAGAAAATTTTGATTTAAGAGCTGATATCTCAAAAGATAATTGGAGATTTCGAACGGGTTGGCAAGCCCGCAGAAATGTTGAAACAGGTGCGGGAGTAGCAGAAGCTCTTGATCCTAATGGGACGTATGAGAGTGATCGAATTAATGCCGATCTTACTTATCATAACCCTCAATTAACAGATGTCTGGGATCTTCTAGCTCAAATTAGCTATTTTGATACGAGTCAGGAAGTTGATGACGATACGCTTTTATTTCCACCTGGAACAAATTTTGGTTTAGGCGCCTTTCCTGATGGGGTAATTGGAAATCCAGAAGTTTGGGAACGGCACTGGAGATTTAATGTAACGGGTCTTTATTCGGGTATTGATAAGCATTTGATTAGAGTTGGTGCGGGTTATGTCGATAGTGAAATTTATAAAGTAGAGGACCACAGAAATTTCATTGGGTTTGCACCTATACCTCTCACAGACGTTTCAGACACACCTTTAGCCTTTTTACCAGAAAGTAGTAGATATAATTCTTTTGCATTTATTCAAGATATTTGGCAACTAGGAAACGATTGGGAACTTACGGCCGGATTACGTTATGACGATTACAATGATTTTGGGGATACTTGGAATCCTCGTCTAGCTCTGGTTTGGGCAGCGAGACACGATCTAACTGCAAAAATCTTATATGGTGAAGCATTCCGTGCACCAAGCATGGCGGAGTTTCGCAATCAAAATAATCCCGTAGCTGTAGGAAACTCAGATTTAGATCCTGAAGAAATCGAAACCATTGAGTTAGCCTTTGATTATCGTCCTAAGGATGATTTAAAACTCGGTTTAAATATTTTTCGATATGAATGGGATGACATTATTCGGTTCACGCCTGTTGCGGAGAATATAGGTGAACAAGAAGGTTATGGAGCCGAGTTTGAATTTGATTGGAGAGTTACTAGAAAGCTTTCTTTGATCGGAAACTACGCGTTTCAACATTCTGAAGATGAAGAGACTGATGAAGATGCAGGTAATGCACCTCAGCACCAGTTCTATGTTAGAGCTAATTGGGAATTTTATCCAAATTGGTACGTCACTCCTCAATGGAATTATGTGATGGACAGAGAGAGAGTGGATGGTGATACACGAAGTAATATTGATGATTACGATATTGTAGATATTACACTTCGAAGCAGTGCATTCAGCGATAAATGGGAATTTGCAGTATCAGCACGAAATGTATTTAACGAAAACGCATCTGAACCTAGTTTAAATGGCGCATTAGGACCTGCAATTCCAAATGACTTGCCTTTAGCTGAAAGGAGTTTTTATGGCGAAATGAGATTTAATTTTTAAATAAAGTCAACATAAAAATTAACAAATTGAATATACGAATATTCAAAAAGTAATGTGTTTAATAAAAACAATAAAAGCTTATTAAAAAGTTAGGAGGAGTTAAATATGCAGACTAAAAATCTAGAAGTTGATATTGAAATAGACGATAAGCCTTTATGGAACGTAATTGCAGGCATGTTTGGGTATCAAACACTAATGGTTGCAAATGAAATTGATCTGTTTTCAAAATTTCCCAATAGTTCAACAACTATTACCGAGATCTCAGAAATTTTAGGTCTGAATGAACGAGTCGCAAAAGCAATATTAATTATGCTAGCTAATATTGGGCTTGTTGATTATTCAAATAATAAATATTCACTAACGAAATATGCGAAAAAATATCTTATCAAAGATAGTCCTACATATTTTGGTGGATTATTAGAGCTGACAAACCTGAATACGATTGAGTCTCTAAAAAATGCAGTGTTATCCAATGAATCAAGAGTTTATGGAGAAGAGGCGATCTTTGAGAGTCATGAAAAGCAAATTGAGACAGCAAAGAGCTTTACTAGAGCTATGCATAGTTCAAGCATGGCGCCTGCACTTGCTTGGCCAAAACATGTAGATCTATCTAACTCAAAAATATTTTTAGACATTGGTGGTGGTTCTGGCGCGCATATTATTGGTGTGTTGAGTAATTTTAAAAACTTAAATGCTATAAATTTTGAAATTCCGCCTGTATGTGAAGTTAGTGATGAATTTTTAAATATATATGCATTAGGAGATCGCGCATCCTCACATCCTGGTGATTTTTGGAAAGATGAGTATCCAGAATCTGATATTCATTTTTATTCACAGATTTTTCACGACTGGCCAATTGATAAATGTAAATTTTTATCAAATAAAAGTTTCGAAAGTTTGCCAAGCAAAGGGAAAGTTCTGATTCATGAAATACTTTTTAATGACGAAAAAACTGGTCCTTTAGTTGCAGCAGCAGGAAGTGTTGCGATGCTGAATTGGACAGAAGGTAAACAGTATTCTGGCAAAGAAATTACTGAAATTTTAAAAGATTCAGGATTCCTAAACATATCAATAATTAATACGTTTGGCTATTGGAGCTTGATTGTGGCAGAAAAACCATAGGGAAATTTGGTTGTAGATGAATTTATTACTAGACAATAAAAAGCATTATATTTTTAGAGCGGTTGTTTCTCTAATAATTGTAATATTTTTTAATTTCGTCTTTGTTGCAAATTCTGCAACACCTTCCGTTGCAGTGATCTATCCAGAATTGCGTGCACCTTACAATAAAATTTTCACAGATATTGCAGATGGTGTTGAAAAAACAGTTAATGGAAAAACAAGACGCTACTCACTCCCAAAAGATTATTCCCCTGACAAACTAAATAAATGGATTGCTGAAAACAGTATTGAAGTTTGTGTTGCTCTCGGTGTTCGCGGCGAATCTGCTTCAATAAATATTTCAAACAGAATACCAGTGCTTTTAAGTGGAGTATTGACTCCTAAAAGTATGAATCACTCGAGATCAACTCTGTCGCTAGCAGCATCGCCAAAAATGCTATTCGATAAAGTTACAGAGTTAAGTCCAAATGTTAAGAAAATTGTAGTTGTTTATAATCCTTCAAAATTTGAATGGCTAATTAATAATGCAAGGCAAGCAGCAGAATTAACCAATCTAGAACTCGTCAAATATTCAACGACGAGTTTGGTCGAGTCTGCAAGAATTTATAGAAAAATATTTTCACGTTCAGATTTAGATGAAATAGCCATTTGGCTACCGCCTGATCCTACTTCTGTAGACAAGAAAACATTACTCTCGTTTATTCTCCAAGAGTCTTGGTCACACAACACGCCTGTATTTTCTAGTAACCCTGCCCATGTAAATAAAGGTGTGTTGTTTGCAATGTACCCTGATAACACATTATTAGGAGAGCGTTTAGGCAGATATGCATTAAACGAGCTTAATGGTGGTACAGGGCGCCTGCAAGGTGTTGTACCAGTAAAAGATTTACGCATTGCAATTAATCGCCGAACTGCCGAGCACATAGGTATAAGTATATCAAGTGCAGACCTACGCACCTATGATGCAGTGTTTCCTTCCGAGTAATATCTAATGAAGCTTTCATATTTTAAATTACCAAAATATATCGATAGAAAGCTCCATGGAGGTTTTCGCGAACAACTGGTGTTTGCTTTTGTTGTAGGTATTTTAACTACTGCAATTATTATCGCATTCTTAATCTCTACTTTTTCATCTCATCAGGTTGAAAAAAATCTCGAATCTGAGGGGCTCCAAGTATCTAAAGACTTTGCAGAAAGAAATATTTTAGCTTTACTTTATTTAAGCGAAGAAAGTGCGCGAGAAAATTCACAGGCCATTAAAAACTTTCCTGATGTACAAGGTGTTGCAATTTATGATGCAGAGTTAAGCCCGCTATATGAGGAAGGGGAAAATACATTTACAACTTCGCAAGAAGTTTGGCCAAATGAACTAAAGATGATTAGAGAATCGGGAGATGCTTGGTATTATGTGTCACCTGTTTTTGCGCAAACCTCAGATGCTGAGCTTCCCTTTATTGATGAGGTAAATGAAAAAGAATTGCTTGGGTATGTTCGTGTTTATGTAAGTAAAGACACACTGCGCCGACTAGAGAGAAATATATTATTAATAAGTATTGCAATCTCTTTGCTCTTGTCAGGACTATTACTTCTTATTCTTTTAAATATTACAGATCGATTAATGAACCCGTTGTTAGAACTCGCGGGACTTATGAATGATGCAGAGTCTGGAAATCTGCATGTTCGTTCTAGAATTTGGGGTCCAATCGATATTACAAATATGCAGCGCGCATTCAATATTATGATGCGTGCACTTGCCGATCGTGAATTTAATTTGGAATCAGCACGTCAAGCAGCACTTCAGTATGCGCATGCTAAGGGTGAATTTGCTGCTAACGTAAGTCATGAATTACGTACACCGTTAAATGGAATACTGGGCATGTTGGATATACTTAAAGAAACCAACTTAAGTCCAAAACAAACAGAGTATGTTGAAGTTGCAAATGATTCTGGTAATGCGTTATTAAGCTTAATTGACGATATCTTGAATTTTTCTAAAGTGGATTCAGGAAAGGTCCAAGTTGAATACGAATCATTTAATATGCGAGAAGTGCTCGATGATATTATTTCTATTCTTACAGGCCAAGCACAGCTAAAAGATATTGATATTGCATATCTCATTAATCGAGATGTTCCGACTCGAATTAAAGGGGATTCCAGTCGATTAAGGCAATTGTTGCTTAATCTTGGAGGTAATGCAGTGAAATTTACGCCAAGAGGAGAAGTTGGTTTTCATGTAAAAAATGTTACGTCCGGTGGAACTACATTGCGGTTGAGGTTTGAGATTTTTGATACCGGCGTTGGAATTTCTGAAATGGCCCAAGAACAAATATTTGATGCGTTCCGCCAAGCGGATGAATCTACTACGAAACAATTTGGTGGTACAGGATTAGGTTTAGCAATTTGCCGTCAACTTGTTGAGATTATGCATGGTGATATTGGGGTTAAAAGTAGACAAGGTGAAGGCAGTACCTTTTGGTTTGAATTACCATTTAAAGACAATCCAGTTAAAAACACCGATACTCAATTAATACAGTCTTCAACTGCTTCTGGAATGCGTATCTATATTGCGGATGATAGCGAGATAATTCGCTTAAGCATGCGTCAAACATTCCAGAATTGGGGGGCTGATGTTGTTTGTGAAGAAAATGATGAAAATACAATTGACGTATTACGTACAGCTACAAAAGAAGGCAATCCATTTAGTGTTGCGTTCATAGATGAGTTTATGAATGACGTAAATGGTATTGAATTAATTCGCAAGATAACGAAAGATGAAGAAATAAAGCCTCTTAAATTAATATTGCTAACAAATCAAAGTAATCCTGAGGCATTTTTAGAGCGCTTCCGTGAAATAGATACGTATATTAGAAAACCAGTTCGACAATCTAGCTTATTTGATTCAATTGCTGAATTAATTAATGAACCAGTTGAGATAAAAGCTGAAGAAAATGATGTAGAACCTAAATCTAGTACAGAAGTAACGAATCGAAAAACTAAATTTAATGCGACTATTTTAGTTGTAGAAGATAATCGAGCTAACCAGCAAGTAATACAAGCCATGCTGGAAAGAGTAGGGTGTAAATCCTCTGTTGCTGCCAATGGAATTGAGGCATTAAAACTATTGGAAAACACACATTACGATGCAGTGTTTATGGATTGCAATATGCCGCAAATGGATGGATATGAGACCACAAACAAAATTAGGCAATTCAAATCTGATAAGGCACAAATTCCAATTATTGCAATGACAGCTAACGTTTTGGAAGGGGATCGTGAAAAGTGTATTCAGTCTGGAATGGACGACTATGCAGAGAAGCCAATCAAATTAAATGTGTTAATTGAAAAATTAAGCAAATGGGTGAAAACGGATGTAGAAGAAATTACTGAATCTACATCAACACAGACACTAGTGAATGAAGATAAGCAGGTTAATACTGAAGAACACTATGCAATTAATAAAGCGATGATTGACGCGCTTCGTGAAAATATGGCGGGAGGCTTTAATGATTTAATTGAGATGTACATTGATGACATGAAAATACTTTTGACATCGTTAGAAAAAAGTGTGAAAGAAGAAGATGCCGGTGCGCTTAAACATTATGCCCATACGATTAAAGGCAGTAGCGCAAATTTTGGAGCAGAGCGCGTAGTGCATATTGCGAAGCAACTCGAAGAATTTGGTGCTGAAAATAAATTACATAATGCGGGAAAATTGGTACAAGTCTTATATTCAGAAGCTGATGTAGCTATTTCTGAACTGAGAAAAGAATTGAACCTATTTAAAGATGACACACTGCTGACACAACGCAATGTAGAAAGAATATTAATTGCAGATGATGATCGAAGTATGAGGGTCGCACTTCAAAACGTTTTAGCATCTGATGGTTACGAAATTGAGTCTGTATCTGATGGTATTGAGGCTGTATCAAGATGCGAAAAGAATATGCCAAATTTAATTATTCTGGATGCATTAATGCCCAATTTAAATGGATTTGAAGCTTGTAAAAAGATACGCATGCTGCAGCGCAGTAAATATGTACCAATCTTAATTGTTACTGCCTTAGAAGACGAAAAATCAATTGAACAGGCGTTTGAATGCGGCGCAACAGACTATATTCCAAAACCTATTCACTTTGCGGTCATGAGACAACGTGTAGCAAGATTGCTCAAGGCTAGTCGCGCGGAAGTTCATGTGCGCGAACTTGCCTATAATGATTCGTTAACGGGCTTGCCAAATCGCACCATGTTTATCGATAAGATGAAGAAGTTGTTGAATAAAGCGCGACCTCAGTCAGAAATGTTAGCCGTCATGTTTTTAGATTTGGATCGATTTAAATATGTTAATGACACCTTGGGCCACAATGTGGGAGATAAATTACTTAAAGCCGTGGCCGATAGAATTTTAAGTTGTGTACGTTCAGTAGATACAGTGGCCAGGCTCGGCGGTGATGAATTTACTTTAGCAATTGATGGAATTGAAGATAGCAACGTTGTAGCGAACATCGCCGATAAGATTTGTAAAAAAGTAGGTGAACGATACACTTTTGCAGGTAAAGACATTTATGTAACGGCAAGTATTGGAATTTCCATGCATCCCTACGATGGAGATAGCGTAGGCGAGTTAATGAAACGCGCAGACACTGCAATGTTTAAAGCAAAAGAACAGGGTGGAAGTTATTTATTTTATGAAGAAGAGATGGAAGTGGTCGTAACCAATAAAGTGCAAACAGAACAAGATTTGCGTCGATCAATAGAGCGAGAAGAAATGGATGTGTACTTCCAGCCTAAGTTAGATTTACAAACCGGAATAATTTCAGGAATGGAAGCCTTAGTAAGATGGAATCATCCAGAACGAGGCTTGATTGCACCAGGAGAATTTATTCCTCTTGCCGAAGAAACTGGATTAATTTCAGACTTAGGACTGTGGGTGCTAATTAGTGCATGCGTGCAAGTTCAGTCTTGGATTAACAAAGGCTACAAACCAATTCCTGTTTCAGTAAATCTCTCAGGCAAGCAACTTGAGAACTCAAATATTTCTGAACAAGTGGCACAGGTGTTAAAAGAATCCGGGCTAAAAGCCGAATATCTCGAGTTAGAAATTACCGAGAGTACCATTATGAAGCATCCAGAAGATGTAATTACTATTTTGCATCAACTCAAAGATATGGGTGTAAAACTTTCAATTGATGACTTTGGTACGGGTTATTCTTCACTAAACTATTTGCGTAAATTCCCAATCGATTTATTGAAAATTGATGCTTCATTTGTCCGTGATATCACGGTGAATAATGAAGATCGTTTAATTGCCAAAGGTATTATCGCCTTGGCGCAAAGCCTAAATCTAAAAGTATTAGCGGAAGGCGTTGAAACTGCTGAGCAGCTTGAGCTTCTACGCGAAGAAGGATGTGACTTTATCCAGGGTTATCATTTTGGCAAACCAATGAAATCCGAAGATTTTGAGAAAGAATTCATTATTGAAAAATCAGCCAATTTGACATTAATTTCAAATTTTCAAAAATAATTCTGCTTAAATTTTAATCATTTAGAATTATTCTAGCTCTATTGTCTGCCAGCCAATGGCTGCAAAATACAAATAAACCATAAAATAACTCCGGTTAATTTGTAAAAATAGTAACTTTTTTGGCTATTTCAGCGATAAAAAATTGCGCAAATACCAGAATTGGCATTGGTTTTTTACATAAACTTTGATCTTGTTGAAGATCATAATTTACATGTACTAACGCTTGCAAAGCATTAGTTCGCTAGTGTACTTTATCGGTGTTGTCCACGATCGCCATTCAAGGCATCGCTAGAGGCAGGGATACTGTAATATATAAGAATAAAAACACATCACATTATAAATTCTACAATCTGACTTTTGTGATGTGTCTATGGTGAAAACCAGGGCGCACTTCCTTGTTTTTACAAGTGAGGCGCTCGAATAATTAAAATATTATTGTCAGATAAAGATGGAGCGAATAGGGGTTTATTTAAATAAACATGGATACTTTTCCTAGTCTATTTTCACAACAAACAAATACCCGCAGTTCTGAACCAGCAATTCGTTATAAACGATATGGTTTATGGAGAACGTGGACTTGGAGCGATGTCCAAAACATTGTTCAAGAATTTGCATGTGGTTTAGCCGCGAAAGGCCTAAAGCCTGGTGAATACGTCGTAATTTTTGGAAATAACATCCCAGAGATTTACTTTTCTATGCTATCAGCCCATTTGCTGGGTCTTGTTCCTGTTCCTGTTCATCCTGACTCTAATCAAGAAGAGCTCGTTACATTTTTAAATGATTGCCAAGCTCGATTTGTAATTGTTCAGGACCAACAACATGTTGATGCTTGTTATGAAATCAAAGAACAATGCTCTAGTTTTGAAGAAATGATTTACTGTGATGGGCGAGGTATGCAGGAATACCAGTCATCACGTTTACATATTTTTTCTGATATTCGGGAAATGGGTAAAAAATTCACTCAAGACCACCCAAACTTTCTTAATGACATTTCAAATAATGTTGCTCAAGATAATGAAGCATTCATTATTTATACCCCAGGTACTTCAGGAGATGCCAAAGGTGTAGTCCACACTTATTCAAGCTTAATCAATGTCGCAAAAGCATTTGCTGAAAGTGAAAATATTAGTAGCCAGGAAGAAGTCTTGGCATTTTTACCAATCTCCTATGCTGCTAGCGCATTGTTTAGTTACACCTTGTGGCTATTAAAAGGGTACACAATTAATTGCCCTGAAAGTAATGAAACTATAATGATGGACTTGCGAGAAATTGGACCCACTGTGTTGTATGCGCCTCCACACTTTTATAAGCAGCTATATTCTGAAATTACTGCGCGGGCACAAAGATCTAATACTAAGTCTTTTGATAAATGGTTTAACTATGCCCATCAAGCTAGAGAAAGTTTAATGAATGGAAATGCCTCGGGTGGAGGGCTAAAAGATTTTATGGCAAACCTTTTAATGTTTGCGCCGCTCAAAAATGTTTATGGGCTTACCAAATTGCGCCATGCGTATACAGGCGGAGATAACATCAGTAATGAAATATTTAATTTTTTTCGCAGCATCGGTGTCAACTTGAAAAAATGTTATGGCACGACAGAAAGTGCAGGTTTAATTAGTGTTCAGGGTGACAGCGAAGTAGATAGCCATTTAGGTGAACACAACATGGGTGTTCCACTTTCAGGTGTTGAGGTAAAAATACTTGATAACGGTGAAATTGCATTTAAAGGAAATAATTCTTTTAAAGAATATCATCGGGATCCAGAACTTACTGCTTCTGTAAAATCGGCTGATGGCTGGATTAAAACAGGAGATGCTGGGGCCGTTGAAGCTAATGGCGGTATACGAGTAACCGATCGCATGGATTCAGTTGGACAATTTAGTTCCGGTAGTCAATTTGCACCACATTTAGTAGAAAGCGCATTAAAGTCATCACCATTTATTAAAGAAGCTGTTGCACTCGGAAATAATAAAGAGAATATCGCAGCGTTTATTGTAATTGATGAAGGTGCCGTTGGTAGTTGGGCAGAAGTAAATGACATTCGGTTTACAGGCTATAGAGATTTAGCAACAAAAGACGAAGTATACGATTTAGTAAAGAAGACAGTGGTTGATGTAAATTCACATATGGAACAAATTGAAGGTAAAGATAGTCCGCCAATTCGTCGATTTTTAATTATGCATCGTGAATTTAATGTTGATGCAGGTGAGTTAACTCGTTCCAAAAAGATTCGCCGTGATGTGGTAATGGGCAAACATCAAGCATTGGTAGATGCTCTATATTCAACACAGAGCAATTATGAAATTAAGGACCAAGCTACAGGTGAAACCTTGGCTGAACTAAAATTAGAGTCTGCGTAAGTTATATAACTAGGTACTAATAAGAGTGAGCAACGGAACAAACGGCAAAGAGCCACACATGATAATCGAAAATATCGATTTAGCATTTGGTGGCACTAAAGCGATCACAGATATTAGTTTCACTGTGTATCGGGGAGAAATCTGTGCTGTGATCGGGCCCAATGGCGCCGGTAAAAGCTCTATGTTGAATGTAATTAATGGCGTCTATATACCACAAAGTGGTTCCATTACATTTGAAGGCCATAAATTTTCAAAAATGAAGCCACACTCGGCTGCGGTAATGGGTATTGGCCGAACTTTCCAAAACATTGCATTATTTTCTGGAATGTCAGTGGTAGAAAATATTATGACAGGTCGAAATCTGATGATGAAAGCAACCTGGGTAGAAAATGCTTTAGGGATTGGGCGTTCGAGACGAGAAGAATTGGAACATAGAGCTGCTTGCGAAGAAATTATTGAGTTTTTAGGTTTACAGTCCATCCGCAAAACACCTGTATCTGCATTGTCATATGGACTGCAAAAACGGGTGGAATTGGGTCGTGCATTAGCTTCTGAACCTAAAATGTTATTACTAGATGAACCCATTGCCGGCATGAATTTAGATGAAAAACTTGATATGGCCTGTTTCATTCAAGAAATTAATTACAATAAAGGAACAACCATTGTTCTCATTGAGCATGACATGGGTGTAGTCATGGATATATCCGATCACGTGGTAGTTATGGACTATGGTGCTAAAATTGGTGATGGTTCGCCTGATGAAGTTAAAAACGATCAAAAAGTCATTGATGCGTATTTGGGTGTAAGTCATTAGATTTAATTGGTGATGTAAGTGGAAGTACTAACAAATATTTTATCTCAGCTTGCCGTTATATTTTCTGGAGATCCTAACTCAGGAATGTTTTCTCCGTTTGGGTTGGAGACGCTCATAGGTGGAATGCTCTCTGGTGTGATGTATTCACTCGTCGCAATTGGTTTCGTGCTGGTTTATAAATCTTCAGGTGTATTCAATTTTGCACAAGGAACCATGTTGTTATTTGCAGCGTTAACGTTTGTAAGCATGACCGAACGCCAAGTTAATTTCTGGCTGGCATTTGCAATCACAACAATTGTAATGGTCATTATCGGCATCATTATCGAACGTACGGTAATGAGGCCATTGGCCAACCAGGATTTGTTGGCACTGTTTATGGCAACGGTAGGACTGAATTACTTCTTAGAAGGTCTTGCGCAGGGAACCTGGGATTCTGCCGTACATGGTCTTGATCTTGGTATTCCTAGTGATCCTATCTTTTTATCGGATTATTTTCCTGACAATCCGTGGATGGATATTTTGGTGAGTAAATTTGATGGCTTTGCGGCAGCAACAGCACTCGTTTTGGTGCTTGGGCTATATTTGTTTTTCCAATATACGCGTACAGGTCTTTCATTGCGTGCGGTATCCGATGATCACATGGCGGCGCAAGCTGTCGGAATTCCGCTGTCAAGAATTTGGGCCATTGTGTGGGCGGTAACGGGCGTAATTACTTTCATCGTTGGACTTATATGGGCCGATCGATTAAGTATTTCATTCACCTTAACCTGGGCCGTATTAAAAGGATTGCCGGTTATTTTGATTGGCGGCCTAACATCAATACCAGGTTGTATTGTGGGGGGGCTCATTATTGGCGCAAGTGAAAAACTTGGTGAAATTTATTTTGCAGGATTGTTTGGAGGGCAGGGTATTGAGCACTGGTGGGCTTATCTAACTGCATTAATATTTATTTTGATTCGACCCACTGGAATTTTTGGCGAACGAGATATTGAACGGATATAACTAAATTTAAATTATAAATTTAACACAGTAAAAAATACTAAATGTTTTATCGAGAAACTGGCCAATTAGTTAAGACGTATGATCAAGATCGTCGCATGGTACCGGTGCGAGAAGATCGCTGGATCATGTGGGTTTTTATAGCCTTTATGTTTTTCGTCGTACCACTTTGGGCTAATGATTATTGGTTTAGTGCATTATTAATACCGATGATGACATTGGCTATTGCGACATTGGGACTGAATATTGCCTCTGGCTATACCGGCCAACTGTCATTAGGTACGGCAGGTTTTATGTGTTTTGGCGCGTTTACTGCTTTTAATCTTTTATTCCGTGTTGAATGGATGAATGTTTGGTTAGCTTTTATATGTTCGGGCATTGTTGCGGGGTTAACTGGAATAATTTTTGGTTTGCCTAGTTTACGGATAAAAGGGTTCTATTTATTGGTTTCCACTTTATGTGCACAGTTTTTTGCAGAATGGTTCTTTAATGCCTATCCATACTTTTTAAACTACACAAGTTCCGGTGTTGCGGCTTTGCCTCCGCATCATTATCGATTCTTACCATTTCAGGATCAGGTATTTGATTTCTTTGGATTAGAAAAAGATTACAACGCATATATCTGGAGATATTTTATCGCCCTCATTACAACGATTGCCTTAACCCTTGCAGCTAAAAATATGGTGCGAAGTTCCACAGGGAGGAACTGGATGGCTGTGCGAGATATGGATATTGCGGCCAAAGTTATTGGAATTCCTGTTGGAAGAACCAAGCTAAATGCGTTTTTTGTAAGTTGTTTTTACTGCGGTGTGGCGGGCGCCATGTACTCATATTGTTACATTGGCAATTTAGATTTCATGATTTTCAACTTAAGAAGATCCTTTTTAGTATTTTTTATGATTGTCCTAGGGGGATTAGGTTCAATATTAGGGTCTTTCTTGGGAGCAATATTTGTTTATGGTTGGCCAATTGCTGTAACAAGATTTGGTGATGCAGTATTTGGTGGTGGTGCACTTGATACCGCATTTATTGAAAATAATTCTAAAATTATTGTAGGTACTATTATTGTAGTGCTTCTAATTTATCAGCCAATGGGATTTGCAGGTTTGTGGAATACAATAAAGCATCGTTTAAGAATTTGGCCATTTTCAACATAGAAGAAAAATATTAAAAATTTTTCGTGTCTGCTTTTTTGCAGACGTGAAAAAACCAAGTAGCTTGCGCAAGCTATTTTAAATAAAAAAACTCTCTTTGGAGGAGTACACATGAAGAAAAAACTACTTATTTTAATAGTAGCGACAGCCTCGATGCTCGGCGTGAGCACGAGCATAATGGCAGAAGACACCATGTACGTACCGATACCTAGTTACCGTGTGGGTCCCTACGCGGCTGGAGGAACGGGCTATTTTGGTGGCATTCTCGACTACTACAACCTGGTCAACGACCAACTTGGAGGCGTCAATGGCGTCAAACTGATCTGGTCCGAGTGTGAGACCGAATACTCCGTAGAGCGTGGTGTAGAGTGCTACAAGCGCTTGAAAGACCGCGAAGGCGGTGCTGTATTCTTCGATCCACTCTCCGTAGGTATTTCAACCGCATTAATCGAGACCGGACGTAAAGACAAGATGCCGATTATCGCAGTGAACCACGGCAAGACCGCGGGCCAGCGTGGCGACATCTTCCCTTACTACTTCATGCCTGGAATCAACACCTATGACGAACACTCCATTATGGTGCACTTCATTGGTGACGTACTCGAAGGCGGGCGTGCCAACCTCAAAGGCAAGAAAATTGCCATGCTCTATCACGGATCTCCATACGGTCGTGAAGCGATCGACTTCATGGACGCCATGTGTGAGAAACACGGTTGCACCCACCACCCATTAGAAGTACCTCATCCAGGTAACGAACAACAATCTCAATGGTTGAACATTCGTAAACTAAAGCCTGACTACGTACTACTCAGAGGCTGGGGTGTCATGAACCCCGTAGCCATGCAGACCGCAGTACGAACCGGTTACCCAGTAAGCCGTCTCATCGGCAACATCTGGTCTAACTCAGACGAAGACGTAATCCCAGCCGGTAAAGCGGCCGATGGCTACCAAGCCATTACCACCCACCCAGCGGGCACCGACTTCACCGTCGTACAAGACATCATCAAGCACGTATACGGCTCCGGTAAGGGCGACCTTCAAGACAAATCACGTCTTGGTTCCGTATATTGGAACCTCGGTGTACTGGCAGGCATTGTGCACGTAGAAGCCCTACTGATTGCCCAAGCCCGTTTTGGCAACCGTCCACTCACCAGTGCAGAGACCCGTTGGGGCTTTGAAAACTTAAAGCTATCAGCGGCTCGTATTGAAGAGCTGGGTGCGACCGGTCTGGTACCAGAAATGCACCTTAGCTGTCTTGACCACGTAGGCGGACACTTAGCGAAATTCCAGCAATGGGATGCCGGTGCACGTCAGTGGAACATCGTATCGGATTGGATAGAAGGCGACGTACCGCTATCACAATCTATTATTGATGCGGGTGCTGAAAAGTATGCCAAAGACAACAACATTGCGGCACGTCCTTGCGATGCCGACAACAATGATGATGATTTTGACTTATAAACCTTAAGGAGTTTTGTAAGAATATAAATCAAACATTTTTTCTTCACGGCCGAGGTAATCACTATTTGATTACCCGGCTGATGAAGAAGCTAAATGTGAAAGAATAGGAATAGGATCATGAGTGATACATCGTTACTATCAATTAACAACATTGAAGCCGTTTATGGTGGCGCAATTTTAGCGTTACGTGGTGTGTCTCTTAATGTAAATAAAGGTGAGATTGTTTCATTACTGGGCGCTAATGGTGCTGGTAAAACAACTACACTCAAAGGTTGTTCACGTTTGTTAGAAGCAGAACGTGGAGAGGTAACTAAAGGCTCAATCGAATTAAATGGTGAAGATATTTCTAAGTACAATGCGTATGACATGGTTAAACAAGGCGTTGTGCAAGTTTTAGAAGGGCGACATATTTTCGCGCACTTAAATGTTGAAGAGAATTTAAAAACAGGATCATTCATTAGAAATATGAGTGATGCTGAAGTTAAACGTGGATTAGAACGTGTATATGAATTGTTCCCACGTATTAAAGATCGACGAAAAAATCCAGGTGGTTTATGTTCAGGCGGTGAACAGCAAATGATTGCTGTAGGTCGAGCCTTAATGGCTAATCCAAGTTTAATCTTATTAGACGAACCATCTATGGGTCTTGCACCTCAGTTTATTGAACAAATTTTTGAAATTGTGAAACGCCTTAATGAAGAAGAAGGTGTTAGCTTCCTGGTATCTGAGCAAAATGCCATGGTAGCACTGCGCTATGCAACCGTCGGATACGTAATTGAAAATGGACGCGTGGTGAAAAGAGGAAGTTCAAAAGAATTGCTTGAATCTACTGACGTAGCTGAAATGTATCTCGGAGGCGCCAAAGATGTTTCATTTGATGGGGTGAAGTATTATCACCGCCGTCGTCCTTGCTTCGTATAACTTAAATCTGAAAATTTCTTTTTCGCGTGAGCTTTGTTAGCACCGTACTCAAATCCTCATGTTTTTGCATATTAAAGTTAGGTGAAGGTTATGTCCGCTATCGGCCAATAGCGGATATTATGTAATAGCTACGTATTAGCCACTTTGCATTTTTTTAATGTCATCTATTAACTCTTGAGTATGATCCTTCCAGGCCGGTTCTGAATTTTTTAGTTTCTCTAGATTATTTTTAGCTTCTTCTAGACAATTTGACTTGGTCATTAACGCTTTTGCCCCCCAAAAAAGGGCATCAGTATCATTTGGATGATTACTTAAACGTTTTCTCGACGATGTAATTAGCTTATCAAGATCACCTTTGTACCACATCTCAGAAAAATCGGGTTTATCCTTATCATCCAGCTTTTTTGTTATACGGAAATAGAAATTTAATGCGATGAATGCAATAAAAAGCACCATTAGGAACCAGATTTGATACTGAAGAAATTGTAATTCCTGTTCAATATTCATCTGCTTTTAAAACTATTAATAATGTACATTTCTTAACTAGATAACAAATTATATAGGTCCGTACTTAAACGTCCGCTTTGGGCCGATAGCAGACATTCTAATAGAAAAGATTATTCTGTTCACATCATCCATGATGTGTCTCATATTCGTACCTCCTTGTACTCACATTTTGGGTTGTTAGCAGACATTCTAAAAGAAAAGATTAATCTGTTCGAATCATTCATGATTCGGCTCATACTTCCTGTCTACTGCGACACTTGTGCATCCATGCACACCGTCCATACACTCAGGGGCGTGAGGGGTTATTTTAAGATGTTTTTTCGAGACGGGTTAGCCAGACTTTTAAGCCTGCAGCATTTAGGTTTAAGTCGGATTCTAGAAGCGCCATAAATTTTTTTACTTTTTCTTCAGGATAACTAGCCTGTAATCTTTCTTGTAAATAGATTTCTATGTCCTTTCGAATTTTATTTTCGGAATCATCTTGATGTAAATATTGTTTTGTAGTTTCGGCATATTTAGCAATATCTTGTTTTAACTGTCGGGCTAAGTTTTCTACATCCGTTATTCGACCAAAGTGGGTTAGGTAAATATTTTTAGGTTTAAGTGCTAAGATTTTATCGATTGAGTCATACCATGGCTCAGGTTCAAATTGCACAGGTGTAGTAGTGGGCAATATAAAATCTGCATTATTATTTTTAAGTTCACGATAAGACAAACCAAATGTGTCGCCAGTAAAAACACTTTCGCTTAATTTGTCGTAAACACAAAAATGATGGCGCGCATGTCCCGGTGTATCTAAAAACGTTAATAATCGTCCAGCAAAATTAATTTCAGTATTATCTTCTGCAACTATTACGCGTTCCTTATCTATCGGGACGATTTCGCCAAAAAATTCTTTAAATTTTTCCTGGCCATAGACGGTCGTGACACCAATGATGAGATTGTTCGGGTCAACCATATGCTTAGCTCCTCGCGGATGTATAACGAGTTTTGCATTTGGCAATTCATGCATTAATTTTCCAGCGCCTCCAGCATGGTCTAAATGAACATGGGTGGGTATTACATAGTCGACATTTTCTATTGAAATATTTTTTAACTTTAGAATTTCTAATAGGTAAGGAACAGATTTTCCCGTTCCAGTATCAACAAATGCAGCATGATTGTTTTCAATCAATAAATAACAGGCGGTATGTCCCGGGTGTTGGTATAGAGTGTCTACACAGGTAATCCCATGATCAAAATCATAAAAAGTAGACTGCATATTTTTAAGAAATGATATATAACTTTATTCTAATAAATTAGAAGGGCTGACTATTATTCCATCTTCATCAGCGTATAAATATTGGTCTGGGATAAAATTTACATCCGCAAAGTGTACGGGCACATTTTTTTCACCAAGACCTTTTTTCTCTGTTTTAAGTGGTAATGTACCTATGGCTTTACAGCCGATGTTTATTGTTGAAATTACTTCAGAATCACGAATACAGCCATTAACGACAATTCCTGCCCATTGATTATTAGCCCCAGCTTGAGCCAATAAATCACCTACTAATGCTCGACGAGTAGATCCTTCACCATCTACAACGAGCACATTTCCATCGCCTGGTGATTTTAATGCCTCTCGTACTAAAGAATTATCCTCAAAGCATTTAATGGTGACGATTTTTCCATGAAATGAAATTTTTCCTCCATAATCTCGAAATAAAGGTTGGGCAACAGAAACAGAATCTTCATATTCATCACAAAGATCTGCAGTTTTAAATTGCATAATGCATCCTGATTGTTGTTTTTAAATTCCAGTTTGGAGCAGTTTACAGAGTTGAGCGTTACTGCGCTAAGGCTCTAAATATACCCCATCCTAGATAGTAGAATTACAATTTTCTAGGTTGAAATAAGCCACTTATTTCCTTATACATGACTTGCATGACTAATTTCCCAAATTTTATAATCACCATAATTTACTATTGTTAGTATACAACGCCTGTAAAAGCGTAATAATTAATTATGGCTTTCATTGCCTTGTCGCTTAGGTACTGATTAAATACGTAGAGGTTATTTTTAGGAGTGAATTGTGAGTACGAGCAAAGCAGAACAAATTAAAGAACTAGAACAAGACTGGGCTAATAACCCTCGCTGGGATAACGTAAAACGAGAATATTCGGCAGAGGATGTTGTACGTTTGCGTGGAAGTTTACAACCTGAACATACCATTGCCAGACGAGGTGCTGAAAAACTTTGGGACAAAGTAAATGGCTCAGCAACTAAAGGTTATGTAAATGCTTTTGGTGCAATAACGGCAGGACAAGCGATGCAACAAGCCAAGGCTGGATTAGAAGCAGTTTATCTTTCAGGTTGGCAGGTCGCGGCAGACGGAAATACTTCTGAAACGATGTATCCCGATCAATCTCTTTATGCATACGATTCAGTTCCAACCATGGTGCGTCGTATCAACAATACCTTTAAGCGTGCCGATGAAATTCAATGGAAGGCCATCATGGATGGAAATGTGTCAGAAGACGACGCCATTGATTATTTTCTACCAATTGTTGCTGATGGTGAAGCTGGATTTGGTGGCGTATTAAATGCGTATGAGTTAATGAAAAATATGATTTCAAATGGTGCAGCAGGCGTACATTTTGAAGATCAACTCGCTGCGGTTAAAAAATGTGGTCATATGGGTGGAAAAGTTTTAGTGCCAACTCAAGAAGCTGTTCAAAAATTACTGGCTGCACGTTTAGCGGCAGATGTGATGGGTGTACCTACAATTGTATTAGCACGTACAGATGCAGAAGCTGCAAACTTATTAACTTCTGATTTTGATGAAAATGATAAACCATTTTTAGCAGGTGAACGTACTCAAGAAGGTTTCTATCGTGTGAAGAATGGTTTAGAGCAGGCAATTAGTCGAGGTGTTGCTTATGCACCCTATGCAGATTTAGTTTGGTGTGAGACAGGAAAACCTGATATTGGCTTTGCGCGTGAATTTGCACAAGCTGTGCAAGCTGCTGTTCCTGGTCAGATCATGTCCTACAATTGTTCACCGTCATTTAACTGGAGGAAGAACTTGAGTGATGCTCAAATTGCTAGTTTCCAGGAAGAATTATCTGATTTAGGTTATAAGTTCCAATTCATTACATTGGCAGGTATCCACTTAAACTGGTATCGCTCGTTCGACTTGGCATACCACTATGCACGAGGCGAGGGTATGAAACACTATGTTGAGATGGTTCAAGAGCCTGAATTTGAAGGACGTGAACGCGGCTATACATTTGTATCTCATCAACAAGAAGTAGGTGCTGGATATTTTGATGATGTAACGACGGTTATCCAAGGTGGATCATCATCAGTTACAGCATTAACAGGATCTACTGAAGAAGAACAATTTGAAGAACAAGCAGTTGCGAGTTAGCTCGTTTTAAACTGTTGATGAATAAAATCCCAGTATGTAGTCTACATGCTGGGATTTATTTTTGCTCAGCATGTAATTTAATTCATACAACGGCGGCTGAGTAAAGTTTCAATTATAATTAATTAAGTTATTTAAAGCATTTTAAAAATAGAGGTCTTCCATGGCGCACAAACCTTATGAACATGTGCAAATCCCTGCCGAAGGGGAACAAATTACACTCAATTCTGATAAAACGATAGAGGTTCCAGATATTCCTATCATTCCCTATATAGAAGGGGATGGAATTGGAATCGATGTAACCCCAGTGATGCGTCGTGTAGTTACGGAGGCAGTAAAACAAGCGTATAACAATAAACGCCGCATTAGCTGGATGGAAATTTATGCAGGCGAAAAAGCTGCAAGACTTTATGGCGAAACTGATTTTTTACCTGAAGAATCATTAGAGGTTATGGAAAAATTCGTGGTTTCTATTAAAGGACCATTAGCAACTCCTGTTGGCGAGGGAATGCGTTCCTTGAATGTTGCCATCCGCCAAGAATTAGATTTATTTGCATGTGTAAGGCCAATTAGGTATTTCTCAGGTACACCCACCCCGCTAAAAGATTCTGCAACAACAGATATGGTGATATTTCGTGAAAATACGGAAGATATTTATGCAGGAATAGAATGGGAAGCTCAATCTGATGAAGCGAAAAAAGTAATTAAGTTTTTGCGTGAGGAAATGAATGTAACAAAAATTCGTTTTCCTGAAACTTCCGGCATTGGAATTAAGCCAGTGTCTAAAGAAGGTTCCACACGATTGATTCGCAAAGCAATTCAGTATGCAATCGATAACGATCGTAAATCTGTATCACTTGTTCATAAGGGCAACATTATGAAGTTCACTGAAGGTGCGTTTCGTAATTGGGGCTACGCATTAGCTGCGCAAGAGTTTAATGCAGAAGTAATTGGTGAAGGACCCTGGTGTAAGGTTAAGAATCCTAAAAATGGAAACGATATCGTAATTAAAGATGTAATTGCAGATAACTTTTTACAGCAAATATTACTTAAACCTGCAGATTATGATGTCATTGCGACATTAAATTTAAATGGCGATTACATTTCTGATGCGCTTGCAGCTCAAGTGGGAGGCATTGGTATAGCGCCTGGGGCCAATATATCGGATGAAGTAGCTTGCTTTGAAGCCACACACGGGACGGCCCCTGGGCACGCAGGAAAGAATCGTGTAAACCCTGGGTCGATAATTTTATCGGCAGAAATGATGTTGCGTTTTATGGGTTGGATTGAAGCTGCAGATCTTGTTGTTAAAGGTATATCAGGTGCGATAGCAGCAAAAACGGTGACATACGATTTGGCTCGAGCTCGGGCAGGCTTTGCCGCAAGAGAACGAAGACGACCCGGTACTTCAAAAGAAGTTCAAGAAGATCTCGAAAGACTCATGCCAGGTGCTACATTGGTAAGTACTTCTGGTTTTGGCGAGGAAATAATAAAAAATATGGCAATTTAAAAGATGCCATAAAAATCAAGAAATTAGCATGTCTAACTAATCTGATACATGAGCTATACGTTTAGTCTGAGATCTTACTCAGGCTGGTATAATTTAAGTATTAAAATCAATGATTTCTGACCAAACTATGCGCTAGCACGAGTAAAAACAGTCGCCTCTCAACTTTTAATGAACATACAAATTATCTCGGATATTCATCTAGAGTTTGGTAATTTTGAGCTGCCAGATAAAAACTGCGATGTGCTCATCGCCGCGGGCGATATCGGCGTAGGGATTGACGGTTTGGAGTGGCTAATGACCTTAAATATGCCCGTGATTTATGTTGCAGGAAATCATGAATATTGGGGTTATGAGATAAATGATTTATGTGGTGAGCTGGATGTTATTAGTAAAGGGTCTAACGTTCATTATTTAGAGAAAAAAAGTGTAGTGATAAAAGGCACACGGTTTTTAGGGTGCACACTTTGGACAGATTTTAATGAAGGTAAAGATGAAGGAGCGATGGAAGAATTGCTCAGTATAATGAATGATTTTCGTTATATCGTAATTGGTAATTCATGCATTACTCCAAAAGATTTCATAAAAATGAATCATATTTCGAAAAAATGGTTAGAAAAAGAATTAGCAAAGCCACATGATGGACCAACCATTGTTGTCACGCATCATGCGCCTACACTTAAAAGTTGGGCATCTGATCCAGAGGATTTTTTAAGATATGCTTATTGTAACCAACTAGAACCGATGCTTAAGGATCAAGAGATTGATTTATGGGTGCATGGCCATATTCATCATGCTAGTGATTATACTAAACATGGCACGCGCGTAATTTGTAATCCACGAGGGTACTTGGGTTATCAGACCGTTAAGAACTTTAATGCTGAAAAGTTAGTGAGATTTAAATAAATTAAAAGTCTAAAAATTTATGTCAAAGAAAAATATTTACCGAGTTAGTTTTTACAATCAAAGCAAAGTATATGAAGTATATGCTAGAAAGGTGTATCAATCTGATATGTATGGTTTTATTACAATTGAAGAAATAGTATTTGATGAACGAAGTAGCGTAGTAGTGGATCCTAGTGAAGAAAAGTTAAAAACTGAATTTGAACAAGTTAAGCGTACATTTATTCCTATGCATGCCGTTATTAGAATTGATGAAGTCCATAAACAAGGTGTGGCAAAAATCTCAGAAGCAGGTGAGAATATCGCTCATTTCCCTACCTCAATATATAATCCAAGTAACGACAGCAAGAAGTCGTGACTGAATCTATTTCGTCACCTCTATTTAGAACGAAACTCCAGAATAAGGTATAGCTGCGCTATACGTAATTTGCGTGTAGTACCCATATTCATGTTGGGAGAGATGCCGGAGGTCGAAAGTAAACTACGTCTGATTTAGGTATGTAGATATTGTCTGCTAGTCTCTTCACCAGGAAAGTGAGTGTGAGTACAGGACGTACGAATAAGCGGCGTATCATTGGATGCTGTGAGCATTTTAAAGTTAAGTGAAGATTGACATTTCTCAGTGCTGGGTAAGATTATATCGATTGGACTCTTAGTAGAGGAAGTATGTAGGAGAGATGCCGGAGTGGTCGAACGGGCTCGCCTGGAAAGTGAGTGTACGGTAATACCGTACCGAGGGTTCGAATCCCTCTCTCTCCGCCATCAATATGACAAACAGATTTCATTCATTTTGTAATTTTTTTAGTAAAGAATTTGGGAATACAATACACTTGTTTGCGTACAGTTTTTTTAAATCTTGAATATTTACATATACCTCGTTGTCCCATATATCTATAAAGGTTGATTCTTTATCTTGATTCGAATGCTTTTCTGAAATTGAAAAACTAGCCAATCTACTATTGGCTTCTATATACAATTCCTCGAGATCGGTCTGAGAATTTTGAAAATAAATACGTAACTCTTTGGATTGAACAAAGAATTTAAACATTTCAGTTATTAATTTATTGTTATCAAGTGAGGAGGTATCTATAGAATTTGTGCCTAGCAACGATTTTGCATACGTAATGTAGTAATTATTTTTGGCTAACGTATTCGAAAGATTAGATATTAATATATAATCATTTTTATTCATTTTAACTAAAACTATAAAACTAAATTTTTATTATCACTTAAGAAATAGCTATGCCTTTAAAAACTATCATAACAATAATAACAGTAATATTTCATTTCGGTTGTGACAATGAAAAAGCTGTGTATGCATATATCGTTGCTAAAACAACCGTAGAACAAGAAGATACTCATGATTGGCGACCTGTAATGCGTGTGATCTATTATATCAAAGGAGATAAAATTATAAGTGAGGTAGCCAGTCTAGTAGATGAATATGAAGATTGCCAAATTGTAGATGTGAAAAATTGGGAATGTGAATATGAAGATGGAACAGGGGTTAATACATTTGGTTTTAATGATGGAAAATATTGGGAAAAACCAGGCTGGGGCGAACAAATTAAGCATGTATCACGCTGGGAATACAATTTGATTCGATGTAAATGGTATCAGAAAGAATATGGAAAAATAAAAGGAACTACAACATGCCTTAAAACTTATATTTAATAAACACTAAAGAAATAACTGCCGCATATTTACACTATAATGAAAAAGTCTATATATTTCATTGATGTTTTTACTAATCAAGCTTTAGCTGGTAATCCATTAGCCGTAGTCATTAGTGGACGTGAATTACCAAAATCCGAAATGCAAAAGATCGCTGCCGAAATAAATTATTCGGAAACTACTTTTTTAACACCAGTAAAGCAAAACAATAATGGATATTCAGTAAAGATTTATACACCTTCGAAAGAAATAGAATTTGCAGGTCATCCTATTTTAGGTACGGCATATATTATTCGAAAAATTCTAGAGAATAATGAGATCGATGCCGTAAATTTAAATTTACCAGTAGGTCAGGTAGCTGTTTCATTTGAGCCCATGGAGCATGATGTTGAAGTAGCATGGTTTAAAGCTCCAAAAATTTCCTTCGGTGATATATTAAAAACTGAACAAGTTGCGCCTGCTATTGGTCTAACAGAAGAGGATATTGATATTAGGCTGCCTATCCAGGTTATAGCCGCGGGGACTGCAGCAATTATGGTGCCGATTAATACTTTAGAGGCACTTTTTCGTAGTGGTTTAAACTTAGAAAAATGTAAGGCTTTGATTCAAAATGGCTATCCACCGCTATTTTATCTTTTTTGTAATCAAACACACGATGAAAAAAATGATTTTTGTGTTAGATTTTTCTTTGAGGCGCATGGCCCGAGGGAGGACCCTGCAACTGGTAATGGAGCGGCATTTTTTGGGGCGTATTTGTTAAGACATCAATTCGAACATAATCCTAAACTATCGATAAGAATAGAGCAGGGCTATGCGTTACGCAGACCTTCACTCATTATGTTGCGTGCCCAAAAAGTTAATTCAGAATATGAAATTCATGTTGGAGGAAGTGTAGTATCAGTTTTGGATGGCGAACTCACTTACAGTTAAGTATTTCATTGAAACAATTAATTGAATGGTTTCCAAAGCAAAACTATATGCACAATTAGCTTCTCTCGAAAAGGAATTAAGTGACAAGCTTATACCTCATTTAAAACAAGCAGCTACAGGGGATAATGATCTGGTGTTTTGTGTTAAGCAATTCAATTTATTCAAAGATTTGAAGAATGATACAAATAAGATTTCAGAATATTTAATAGACGTTAGTGCTCAAATTCTGGTATTAAATAAAAAACTTGGTGTGTCTAGCGAAAACTCTCAAGCTGAAAAAATTTGTTCGTATTGTCGAGAATGGTCATATACAGATCAGAAAGATAGAAATAAAGCTGCGCAAGAGTTAGCAAAAAAATTTCTAAATGAAATTGATGAAAAGTATGAATTTAAGACTCTAAATTAGAATCCAATTGGCTATTTATATGAGTTTGAAAGAAATAGTAGATGACGTTAAAAAATCTCAAGGTCTAGAAATAAATTTTCAACAACTAAGAGAAGAAATTATTAGCGAGCATGCTAAAGCTACTACAGTTGAGGAGCGTGTATCTTTATTGTCGTTGCACACAAAATTGATGGATCAAATAGAAAATAAGTTGACAGATAATGTTGATAGGGAAAAATTTAAAAGAGCTAGATTGCAAGAGTATAATATGTTACTCACCAGAGAATGTGTAATTGATGGTTCTGTTTGTGTTGAAACACTTTATGAATTAACTCATAGAGAACTTGAATCGGGGCGTATGAAACCTAATCATAGCTTTATTACTCTAGCAGAAGATGCTATGTCACAACCTCATTACTCACGAAGTCAACTATTAAGGCAGGAGGAGAAATTTAAAAAGTCTAAAGAAAAGAGCAATCTTTCTGCAAAACTGCTAAAAATGATTAAAGATTAATTTAACCTGGTCCAGGTTGGATAAGTTTTAGTAAAATTTTCTAAAATTTCTAAATGTGTTTCTACTATTAGTGCTTGCTGATAAACATCAGAAGACACTTTGTCAGGATGTGACGCTATTTTGTATATACGCTCAACCCCTGCTTGAGTTGCAAAATAATGTAGTTCAGAGAGAATTAAAGAGCTTAAATCAAACACATCAGTAGTTGTTATAGGTTCTTGAATATCAGGCCCTAAATGAAGCATATCAATTCCAGATTCATCTGCTATTCGTTGAATGATCCTGAAGTTTGTAATCATTTTTTTATAAATATCAATTGGTGCAATTCCAGCTTGATATTCTGGCATTGTAGGTGCAGTCAAACTCCATACAGGCGCAAGTTTATTCAGAATGTCAACAATGTACTGATCTGCCTGTTTTGTTACTGCATATACATCACCTTGTTCAATGGGTTGCTCGAGTATTAAATTTAATTGTCGATTTGCCTGAACGATTGCTTTAAAAACATCAGTCAATGTTTTGCTTGAGTTATTATCTTTACTTGTAGATTCAAATTTTTCGCTAATGCCAAGGCCAGCTTTTGCACATTGTATTTGGCTCCAGGCATCATTTACGATTTCATATACGTCTTTGGGTGTTATATTTTTTGGTAGTGAATACTGTACAACAGCTGGTGGTGCTAATAGGAATTGCGAAGTTTCATGACAGAGTCTGCCTGCTTTTTGTCGAAGTGTTAGTGCTTGAAAATACACTTCGCGTGGGTATGCATTTTCAACCGGAATATATTCTCTTGAATCAACAGGGATTTGTTTTTGTTTTCTGATGAGCTCAATTTCCCCATGCACAATTTCAACCATATCGTACGCAATATTAGGGCCAAAATTATCGGATGTGCTGAGTCCAGATATAGGAAAAGCAAGTACTAATAAACCAAAAAATTGTAAGTAAGATCTTAAACTATTTTTATTAATAACCATTATATTCACCAAATATTTAGCTTTAGTGTTTAGATTTCTGATTTATTGTTCTCTAGTCCAAATTTTATAGATTTCTCAAAGAAATGGTATAGATATTTTTTATTAGATCAATATTAAAAATTTAATAGATTAATATCAAAAATTTAAGTTTAGCCGCAAACCTGTTAAGAAGCCTTCTGGGTCATCAGCACCACTTAAACTATCTTCAATGTATTGAAAATCAATAGCGATATCAACATATTCTGAAAAAATATATTGATAGTATGCTTCAAAGGCTGTTGTATCGTTAATTTCAGAATCACTGGCACCGTCTAAAAACGCTATACCAACTCCAAGCGTATCATCAACTCGGTTCCAGGAACTTCCACTAATTGATGCGCCAAAGGATATCATTTCATCGTGCTCTACAGGAACATCATCATCTTGAAAACCAAGTCTTGCAAATAACCCTACTGACTCACTAATTTTCTGATCAATCGATAGCCCAAAACCCACTAAGTTTTCTTCATCGGTCCCATCTACGTCAACAAATTTATCGTCGGTAGTAAATGCATAAATTCGATAATTCCCTTCCCCAAATCTGGTTGTTATGTGATGGCCTATTTGTAGGGCGTAATAGTAAAAATCATTTCCATCATCATTCTCAGATTCCATGACCACAGCATTAACGGACCATATTCTACTTGCAAATTCTATTGCAGCACCTACATCATAATCTGGAAGATTGGCGAGAGTATTGTTTACAAAAATATCATTCATAAACTGTGATACTTCATCATTTGCATACTCGTTATCATCTATATACCCAGTTGCACCGATAATTCCTCCCGTGATACCGAGTGATGTAGTTTCACTAAAACTAAAAGTATGCTTATACCAAGCTTCTAACAGGTTATATCGTTCACTACCATTGATATCACTTAGGTCTTCTTCCAAGTCATCAGCAAATGGCGCTAGACTAAATGCTTCAAGTCCATTTAGTGCTTCTCCTTCGGCAAAGCTATATATAATCTGGAATTCATCATTTTCGGTGGGATGAAAATTTACTCCAATATCCAATACCACAGTAGCTCTTGTTGTATCAGAAACTTCATTACCATCTTCATCAAATACATCATCGATTGCAGCGTGTTGTCCGACGGCCGTTAATGTGCCCTCAACAGAAAATTTATCATTAATATCATATGCTAATGCATTGTTATAAGCTAATAAAAGTAGTATCAAGAATAAATTTATTTTTATCCTCAATTTTATTTCCTCCAAATTAAAAATTTAACTAAATTTTGGCGGTTGCTACTTGATCCTTTAGCTATGTTCTTGATTCAAAGTAATTGAATTGAAAAGTACAAATTGTTGTCGCAATTTTGCACCTTGATATTTTCGGCTGCAGTTAAATCTTTATAAGCACCATTGCACCCTACATCTCAGCTAACGACCGAAGGTGTAAAAATCGATAATTTCAGTTGAAAATAAATAAACAAGAAATTCACAAAAAATTTAATTCATAGCCATTACTTATATTTTCAAAATTTATAACTATTAGGATTTCCTATAAACAGGGAAGAAACACAAACGTTAATCCTATAGGAGCTGAGTAATTAATCCCAATCCGACCCATAAATTTCTGAGATTTTCAGAAATTACAAGCTTGAGGATTATATAAGGTAATTTTTTTTATATTTTCTATAGGTTATATCTATATATATACGCGGATAAGCTATAAGAGAAAACTATTGTTTTTTTAGTTTCCCATAGTATATAACTATAGCTTTACATAATAATAACAAGATAAGGACATGGAGGAATGTCGCGTGGAAGAGCTACAATTTGTTGAAAATAACTATTACCGTATCACTAACATTTCGTACATAAATGCGAAACACACATTTTTACATTCATTAATCTTTATTGCCGCTAGTCTTATTTTTATTTCAGCTAGTGCTGCCGAGGAGAGTGGCAAGCTCGATGACATGACTGTTGAAAGTACTGAAATTTTAGAATTTAACCAACCAGGAGAATTGAATCTATCAACACCAAGTGAAACTGGTAGTCGATTAGGTTTAACCCCATTTGAAACACCCGCCACTGTTGAAATAATTGATCGGACAAACCTAGAACGAATAGGTGCGCAAAGTATAGGCGATGCTTTAATTACCCTCCCTGGTGTGACGGTTGGTAACTCTCCTGCGGCACCTTCAAGTTTTTCTCTGCGTGGATTTACGAGAAGCCAAATTACGCTATTACGAGATGGGATTTGGTTAGGCCCTGCAAATATGGTGAGTCGACCACAGAACGCATGTAATTTGGATCGTCTTGAAGTAATCCGAGGTCCAGCATCTGGTTTACACGGACAAGGTACAGTCGCAGGTGCTATAAATTCAGTAACTAAAAAGGCACGTGAAACAGAGAATTTTAATCATACTGCGCAATTATCCTATGGCCGGTGGGATACTTACCAGTTGTGTGGTGGTAGTGCAGGGCCAGTTTCAGATTCTCTTTGGTATCAGTTTGACATCAGCCAAAATGGGGCTGATGGCTTTGTCGATGATATGGACCCAGAATCTACGAATTTGAATGGCAGTTTTTTGTGGAGACTTAAAGATAACCTTTCGGTTCGATTTAGTGCAGACTACTTAGAAGATGAGTTAGAAAATTATTGGGGGACGCCTTTAGTGCCTGCAGATGTAGGCACAGATCGAATTAGTGGCATCATAGAAACTTCTACTGGTGAAGTCATAGATGACCGTACTCGTGATGAAAACTATAATGTGACAGATTATGAAGCTGAGTCAGAACAATTATTGTTACGCACAGATTTGGAATGGGCGCCGCTAAGTAATGTTCGTGTAAGAAACACGTTGTACTATTTTGATGCGGAGCGCGATTGGGCTAACGCCGAAGGTTATATTTATAATGATGTGACTGACTTGATTGACCGAACGAATGGATTCTTCTTTGTTCAACATGACCAGAGAATGTGGGGCACCAAGCTAGATATCACCACTGATCACCAGTTATTTGGCTTAGGTAATCAGGTCGTAGTAGGGTTTGATTATCAGGATCTGGATTTTAGACGTACCCGTGGTTTTCGCTTTTCTGCAGTACCAGGTGACTCGGTTGATCTATTTAATCCAGTCCAAGGTGTCTATGGGCCTGTTGAACCAAGAGGAGTCAGTCCTACGGATATCGATACTTGGGGGGTGTTTTTTGAAGATGCATTACAAGTAACGGATAGACTCAATTTGGTCGCGGGTGCACGTTACGAAAATATGCATTTACGGCGTGATAATTTTGATTTACGCCCGGGAGCTGTCGGAGTCGATGAGGGAAGTGGATTTACACGCGACTTTGATTCAGTGGGTTGGCGAATTGGTGGTGTATTTTCTATAACTCCTAATATAAATGTTTATGCGCAATACAGTGATGCACAAGACCCAGCGAATTCTAATATTTTTCTTGTGAATGATGGAGAAGATTTTGATCTCACTGATGCTGAGCAGTGGGAAGTCGGATTAAAAGTATCGAATTTTTATAACACTTTAAATTTCACATTTGCATATTTTGACATTGAGCGAGACGATGTTTCTGAACTCACTGGTTTTGATACTGCAACGAATGTGGGTGGCAGAAATTCCAAAGGATTTGAAGCTGCAATCAATTATTTGCCATTTTCTTTCCTAGATGTGGCTGCAAATGTTGCCTATGTAGATGCCGAATTTGAAGGCTCTAATGAATTTGAAGAATTTGACGGAAACACACCACCCAATGTCCCAGATTGGACGGCAAATGCTTGGGTCAATGTTCGGCCCTTCCCAGCGGTTCCATTAGAATTTGGCGCATGGTATCGCTTTGTTGATGATCGCGAAGGCACAAATGATAATACTACAACTTTGGAAGATTATTCATTGCTAGATCTGACTGCAACTTATAGATTCCGAAATAATTTAGATATCACAGCACGTGCGCGTAATGTAACAGATGAAGATTATGTTGCTTGGGCTGATGTATTCTATTTTCAACAGACTGATCCTGGTTTTCCATTTGCCAATCAAGTGTTGTTGGGCGAGCCAAGAAGTTATGAGTTAAATATTGTGATACGTTACTAATATGCAAAATGCACTATCTTGTATTCATTCATCGATGGATTGGGGTAGGGTTGTGTTTGTTTTTTTCTGCGTGGTTTTTGAGTGGTATGGTTATGATATTCAAACCGTACCCCTCACTAAGTGAGGTCGAAAGACTTAAGCGTAGTGAAGTAATTCAATATTCAGAAGATATATTATCGATATCTAAACTAAAGTCTTTTCAAGAAGAAAACCCATCTAAAGCCACGCTGATTAGTAAACTTGGGGAGCCATATTATTGGTGGAAAAGTGATGCTAATGACAGAATTACTGTAGTTAATGCGATCACAGGTGATACGCCCAATTTTAAACAAGATCAAATTCATGAGATAGCAAATTACTTTTATCCAGACAAACCCGTTGAATCAATTAATGTTGGCATTGAATACGATCAATGGATCGTTAGTAATCGTTTTGACCCGTATCGACCATTTTATCGTGTTGACTATAGTGATGAACTGAATACACACATTTATGTATCTAGCCGCAATGGACAAGTTTTACAGCAAACAAATCAAAATCAACGTGCTTGGAACTATATTGGGTCAGTTGTTCATTGGATCTATCCCACAGTAATTCGAAAAAATTGGATTCTATGGGATCAAATCGTCTGGTGGTTAGCGTTAGTGGGAATTGTCAGTGCATTTACAGGGATTACATTAGGGGTAATTAAAGCCATTCGAGCAAAAAGTGGCTTGTCAGAATATAGCGGGTGGTTGTATTGGCACCATGTAGGTGGGCTCCTAGCTGGATTAATTGTTTTAAGCTGGATATTTAGTGGATGGCTATCTATGGATCATGGAAGAATATTCTCAAAACCAGATCCTACAATCTCACAATTACAAGCTTACAATGGTGGTGCGTTAGAGTTAAATTTACAACCATTGAAAAGTTTAGAGGCAGTAATATTCCCGCATATAAATGAAATTGAACTTCGTGTAATAGCCGGACTGCCGTATTTATTTAGTAAGTCTTCTAAAAAAGGATTTCAGACTTGGCTGCGAGATTCTAATAAAATATGGCAATTGCAAGAAAATGGATTGTCTAGAGCATTAATTCAAAAAGCAATTCAATCTGCCTGGCCGAATGCTGAAATTATAGAAGTTGAAAATATTTCAAATAATGATGTATATGCGAATTTGCGTGAAAGTAGTATGCCTTCGAGTACTCTACGTGTTGTTTTAGACAATAATGAAAAAACTTGGATTCATATAGATAAATATTCCGGTGAAATTATTTCAGTAATGGATTCGGGTCGTAGGTTATATAGATGGCTTTTCAATGGTCTTCATAGCTTTGACTTTCCTAGTCTTATTTCGCGACCGACCTTATGGTATTGCGTAATTTTAACTTTTCTTGGTTTGGGTTTTTTATTCAGCACGACTGGAGTAATACTCGGGGTTCGTAGGCTGTTACGATAACTGAATGACCTAATCTAGAAATGTAACACTAATAAAAAGCAGATAACGATGAGTAAAAACAGTGTAGAAAATTTAGATTCAACTATTGAAGAAAATGAAATTGTTCAATCTCTTGACACTACTGATCAAGAATTAGCATCTGTTGTGCCTGATAATAATTGGTCGATTGATCAATTGTTTTCTTTTATAGATGCAGGAGGACCGGTAGTTGTTATTTTGCTGGTTCTTTCCGTGGTCATATTAGCAATTGTTTTGATGAAGGCATGGCAATTTTATTGGATTCAATTGAGCGAGCGAAAATTTATCAACTTGGCGCTTGAGCAATGGCGAGAACGTCAATACGAATCAGCAATTACTATATTAAAAGCATCAAGAAACCCTATTGCACGTGTGTTAGAAACTGCAATGCATACAATTCGGCATAAACATTGTGATATTGATATTGCACGTGAAGAGGTTTTACGTGTTGCAGCGATTCACCTAGCTGCAGTACGCTCCTATTTGAAACCAATAGAAATAATTGCAGCCCTTAGTCCATTGCTGGGACTACTTGGCACTGTTTTTGGAATGATTGAAGCATTTAAACGATTAGAAGCTGCAGGTACGGCAGTAGATCCCGCGATTTTATCTGGAGGAATTTGGGAAGCATTATTAACGACAGCAATGGGATTGAGTGTTGCAATTCCTGCAATTTTTATATTGAGCTTGTTTGAGCAAAGAATAGCTAAATTTCAATTAGCCTTGGAAGATGCAATGACACAAGTTTTTACCCTGCATGCAATAAATAAAAATGAAGTTAGTGCTGATTCTAATCTTCAAACTGTCAAATCAATTTCACAACCAGATGATAAAGTTCGATCATTAATAAAATAACTAAGAAGATTTTATGCAGCTGAAGAATTCACAAAGAAAACATACATTAGTGAGTTTAACTCCATTAATTGATGTGGTGTTTATTTTGCTGATATTTTTCATGCTCGCATCAAGTTTTGCTGAGTGGCAATTTATAGACTTAGGTGTTGGTAAAGTAGATACAATGCGAATTGATAGTCGTAGCACGAGCACAATTAAATTGATCACTAACGAAACTTTTGCGCTCAATGGCAAAGAAATGGAGATATCTGAAATTGTTTCGGTTGTAAGAGAGCGATGCCGAATTAACATCAACCACCCCATTATCATACAGCCGCTCGAAGAAGTTTCATTACAGTCCTTAGTATCAGTGCTAGATCAAATTAATGAATTTGCTGATGTGAATGTATCTCTGGCAAAAATAGATTCATAAAGTATGCAAATCAAGCAAGTTTCTACAACTAAATATTCTGAAAATATTTTGCCACTTGTAAATGTTGTTTTCTTATTGTTAATTTTTTTCATGTTGGCAGGTGCTTTTAGCAAGCCAGATCTATTTGAAGTTATTGTACCATCAGCAGAAAATGATAATGCTGCAGATAGAAAAAATTTAACAGTATTAATGAATGAGGAAGGCGATTTAGCACTTGATCAGTCAATAATTAGTGAAGAAGAATTGATTCAGACAATCACTACAAAATTAGAAGAAGGCTCATTAATTCAACTTCAATTAAAAGCCGATGCAAATATGAGAGCTACAAGACTAATCGATATTATGGAATTATTAAGTGGTACTGAACTATCATCTATTCATTTATTAACAGTGGCACCTGGATCTAAGCAATAGAAGCTGACAAGTGAATATAGAAGAACCCTTTCAAATCACATCAAGACATTGGCTATATGCATTGTTATTTGCTCTAGTTGTACATTTGGCATTTTTCCTGGCCTACAAATCAAACCAGCAATCAGGGAGCAAAGAAACTAAGTCAACAAGTTTGGTTGTTAACTTAAAAAAAATAACTTTTCCGCCTTACGTAAAACCACCGCCCATCGTTCAGCCAAGAGTTGAACCATTGCCTAAACCTAAACCAAAAGAAAAGCCAATTGTTAAACCGAAACCAATACTTGAAGCGAAGCCGAGTCCAATCGTAAAATCTGTCGAAATACATCAACCAACAGTAGAGCCACTTCAATATGCAAATTCTGCACAGGCTACAAATGAGAATGTGGAGCTTAATTTATCGCTTAGACGAAGTTACGAATCTCAACTTCTTGCATGGCTGGAGAGACATAAAAAATATCCTCATATTGCCCGACGTCGAAATCAACAAGGAACTGTAACCTTAGAATTTACAATTAACGCTGAAGGCAGATTGCTTTCACACAAAATTATTCAAGCATCTGCACATCCTGCATTAAATAGTGCAGTACAAAAAATGATTAAGTCAGCGTCTCCCTTGCCCTCTGTGCCAGAAGAATTGCGAAAGAATCGTATGAAATTTACATATACGATACCGGTTCATTTTATTTTAAAAAAATAGATTTTTTTATTTTCATTTACATCAGAATTTTAATAATAAGGGTACAATATGTCGTTCTATAAAATCGCCAAGAAGCTGAGAAGTGGTGGGCAATGGGGCTTACGCTGTGATCCTATTTAGGATCATCATTAAAATTGAAATTTGGTTAAATTTTCTTAACTTACTGCAGCATCGATTGCTTCGTTAGCAAGGCTTTTATTGTGAATGCGATTAAACATATATGCACTAAGAATACCTAATACGACCCAAAACACTGCATTCGTAATTAGTGTAGTAATTTGAAATTTCATTCTTAAGTCGTCTGGTGCCAAGCCTTCATGAACTTCAGGGTGCGGCGCGCCAAAAATATGCGGTAATGCAATCAATATCACTCCAAAGAGTTTTAAATATTTTTTGGGCTGAAAAGCAATAATCCATAATCCCATCGCCGTTACAATTACAGTCAGAAACCACCACATTTGCCGCTCACCTAATCCTGCAGCCGCATCACCTGGAAGCTCTGGTGGTAACCCAAACGATGGTGCAAGATGAAAAGTCGCAAATCCTGCCAGGCCCCATAAAATACCTTGGCGCCACGTAACAATTCCACGAATTGCATAGCATGCTGCAAGTAGCAGTCCAAATCCGATCGCAACAATTACACTATTTGACACAGTATAAAATGTTCTCTCACTTCCATCTTCAGGTGCCCATACTTCTTCTTCCATCGCATCCCCCGCGCCATGCTCGTCTCCAGAAGTCTCATAGGTTTCTGCCTCAAAAATCATTGGCATAACAGTAAAATGTTGAACACCTGCTAAAAATAGACCTGCTAGAACACCAGAAAATAGTGCGGTCACTAAAATTTTGTTAAATAATTTCATCTTAGTGGCAAGGAAAAGCTAACCCGTGTCGAATATCGTGTGCGGCATTGTGCAAAATTTCGGGTCCAGCAAAGCCTACTAGTGTTAATAAGCCTGCGCCTAAAATGACTGCAATAGAAATAGCCAACGGTGTCGACCATGAAATGGTTTTTGCTTGGGATTGAGCAATATTATTGAGTGTGCTCATTTCTCTCCTCCTAATGTCTAATAGATCAACGAAAATTTTTTTAGAAATAAGTGATATTTAGTTGTTATTGTTAGTTTTTTATTTGATATGACTTCAGTTTAAATTAAGTTAATTATAATTAAAACCCCTTGCCAAACTATTATTCATAATAAATTCCTATGGGTAAAATTTTTTAAAGATTTTCAAAAAATCACATGAAATTTGTATTAAATGGTCAGATTTAAAGGGCATAGATGTAATGGTGAGTGAATCTCTTAGGTAGAACACCGGAGAAATACTTATAAATTTCTATAAGAATTTCTAATAAATTCTTTGATTTTAGTTAGGAATTAACCCTTTCAATGTAATGGATTTTTGTCTCCTCTATGGCCTCGGCTGAAAGTTTTACATATCGATAGGCTGGAGGAGGATAGTGAATGCAATTCATTTGCATTTCATTTTCATCAAATTGATGGCAGGTAGAAGGCGTAGAAATGACTCTTATATTCCCATGTGCTTGATCAATTTCACGATGAATGTGTCCAAAAAATAACACTGTTGAATCTGAATGAGTTTGTATTATTTTTAATAATTCATATTTATTCGTTAACGCAAGTTTATCCAACCAATCAACATTTAAATGTATTGGGGAGTGGTGTACCGCAATTACATTAAATTGATTATTATATTTACTCAAATGTTGCTTTAACTCCAATAAATTTTTATTTGATATCAGTCCATAGTGTTCATTTTCTATATAACTACTTATTAGAACCAGAGAAATATCATTCAACTTAACTATTTTTATAGATTCATCTGGGCAGTGTGCATAAATTTTTTTAAGTGATTCTGGCGCATCATGATTGCCAGGAATGCAATATAGAGGTACAGCAAATTTTTGTATTATCGATTTAAATATTTGGTAACTTTCAACATTACCCGTTTGAGACACGTCGCCTGTATGTAAAATAAAATCAAGATTTGGATATTGGTTTACAGCATCAATGAGTACAGCCTCTAACGTGGCAGCCGTTTTTATTCCATGAAATGTAGCTTCTGGGTTATCAAGTATATGTGTATCCGTAATATGGATAAATTCCAACATCGCTATGAATAGTATTTATAATAGGTATGATATTAAATTTTAAATATTTTAAATTTTATATTTAATGTTGAAACAATTTAAAAATAATTTTATTGAGTTTATTACAACAGGAACTCGCCCATTTCGAATATTTTTATTCGGCGGTATATTCTTAGCACTAATAATTATGAATGTTTTAGCACTAATTCTAGGTATCAATACCAGTCTTGGTGGGGATATGAATTTAGAGAATTTTATTCTAATTATTACTTCAATATTTTTAGGGTTTGGAATTTCGTACAGTGTTATTCATTTAGCAGGTAAGAGCAAAAGGAATAAGATGTAACATAAAACTTCATGTTAGTTTCCCGTTTATAAATTTCCCGTTTAATTCCAAACTAAATGATACTCTGAGTAATCAACATTATTTAAATTTTTTGAAATTTTTATTTCTGCGCCAAATGGTTTTATATATTCGTTTATATTAGTGGCATACAAGTTTTTTCTGAAAATTTCATATTTAATGTCATAAAAGTTTTCATCTGAATTTTGAAGATAGGTATACAAATCAGGGAGGGTAAAATACCAGCCTCCCTGATTTACTTTAAAACTTTTTTCTTGGGTCAATGTGGCGATTAGTTTTGTGTTTTTAGTAGCCACATTTTTAAAAAATTTTAAAATTTCTTCTCCAAGATCTGACATATACAAAGTGTTATTAGATTACCATGAGCTGTATTTCAGGAACTTGCCATTTAATGTTAAAACCACACGATCTCCTTTGGGGTTTTCTTCCTTATCGATATCCATCGAGAAATCAACTGCACTCATAATTCCATCACCAAATTTTTCGCCGATTATTTCTTTTATGGTTACACCATAAACACCTAATATTTCATAAATGCGATATACGACTGGATCCGTTGGGATAGATTGATCCCAGGTCTTGTAAGGAAATTCTTGTAATGCGATGCATACATCTTCTCCTAGATCTAAAGCGTTGCATATATTTTTTGCATCTTCTTCTATGGCGCTATTCATGCCAAGACATGCTGAAGCAACCCAGCTTTCACCTTTTCCAACTTGCTTAGCAATTTCTTCCCAAGTTAGTCCTTTGGCTTTTTTTGCAGCAACAATTTGATCTGTCATTTGTTCTTTATTCATTATAGTTTTCTCCTAGTTTAGACAAAATAAGCTTTAGCATTTTTCATACCAATTTAATAAAGTAATGTAGCAAGGCATTGTGGAATTTCAAAAATAAATTTGCATCATAAGTGCACATCCTTGCACTATGAGTGAACAGAATTGAATGGTTGTTTAATTTAATTAAAAATTACTATTTATCTCATAGGAAAAGTTAATATTAAATTAGTTTTAGAAAGTTTCTCCTTGCAACATACGTGCTGAAAGATCAGAAGCCATTTCAATAAAGGCACGGCATGATGGGCTTTTATATCGACCTTTGTGCCAAATTAAACTTACGGCATGGTGAGGCAATTCTGGTATGAGTGCGATTGCATGTATATCGTTATGATTGTTGATGATGGTTTGAGGCAATATCGTTGATAGAGATCCATATTTAATAACTTCAATAATTACACTCAAGGAATTGGTTTCTACTGAAATTCTGGGTTCTATGTGATAGTCGTTACAGTAGCGGTCAATATGTTGCCGAAGTGCAAAATGTGTATTTAATAATGCTAAAGACTCGCTACCAAATTCTGACGTACTCATTTCTCCCGCACTATGTCTAGGATGATTATTCCCTGTAGCTAGATACAAAGATTCCTCAAAAAGTGTGTAAATTTCGATATCGTTACTAGTATTTTCATCAGTTGTGGGTTTGCTAAATGCAATTCCTATATCAATTTTATCTTCTCCAACGGCTATCTCTAAATCATCTTGTGCCATTTCCAAGGTGCTAATCGAAATGCCACTATATTTTTTGTTGAAATATGCCAGTATAGAACACGTTAAATAGTCCGTAATGGGAGTCCAACCTAAACGCAGGGTACCGCGAGTGAGGTCTTTTACATCATGTATGGCTCGCGTTCCGGCATCGAGCTCACCCCATGCGCGACGTGCATGAAATAAATAAACTTCCCCAGCATCTGTAAGGCGCACACCTTTTCCAGTACGATCTAAAAGTGGAGCTTGAAGAGAATCTTCTAAGTGTTTAATTTGTTGCGATAAAGTCGGTTGAGAAACATGTAATGCTTCCGCAGCACGTGTGTAACTTCCATGCTCGGCAATGGCTATTAAGTATTGAAGCGAACGTGGAAACACATCCCGGCGATCCATAGACAATTCCTATAGGTTTAATAAATACAAAGTCTTTGGATTAATAACACATCTTCATTAGACTTGTCATCAAGCTAATGAATCAGCCAAATTTATTAGTATATTAGTAGCTACTAAATTAAAAGAATTTTACTTGGCATGCAAGACGCAATGTCGTGCATAATAAAAAAACCAGGAGTTAAACTATGTCGTCATCTACGCGGAAAAGAGTACTGCAACACTTGGATATGGTAAGCCAACTGCAGCCTGCTCTCCATTATGAAACTCATGCCCCCTCTCCTGACGAGGTGAGTAATGACCAATATCGTGCTTACACGCGTACAGCTCATGATGTTGGTGGTGAGCGTGATATTCCAATTCCTTGGGAAGAAAAAGAAGAAGAAATTTGGGAACACAATACGTTTGTTACGTGTGAAGTGTTAGCGTGGCGAGGCGTGTGGAATGCTGAAGAGCGCCGCCGCCGACAAAACGTGGATGTAGGCCAAACTCAATACCTAGGCTTACCCTATTACGGTCGATGGTTGTTGACGGCTGCATTAATTTTAGTGGACAAACAATATGTCACCCTTAGCGAATTACATGAAAAGATTTATGAGGTAAGTAAGCGTTATGAGTAAGCCAGTATATGACAGAGAACACCACGTAAAAAAAGCTACAGGCATTGGTGATCCGCAATGTTTCAAAGGTGAAGCGGGTACTCCAAAATTTAATGTTGGTGACAGAGTAAAAATTCGTGATTTACCCGACGTGTTTTATACGCGTACACAAGCTTACACTCGAGGTTGTGAAGCAACCGTGGTAAGACTTGTATATGAAACCCCTCCAGCTGAAGATGAAGCTTGGGATAACACTGAGAACGTTGAATGGATGTATAGCCTGGTGTTTAAGCAACAAGATTTATGGCCTGAATATTCAGCTACGTTTTCAAATGACACGTTAGAAACAGAAGTTCCTGAGCATTGGCTCGAATCCGCATAATCAGTTGTTAACTAAGCTTTAACAAGAATATCAAGAAGATTTTTTAGAAGAGGAAATATACATGGCAGATAAACATAATAAAGCTGCACCAATGGTAGATGAAGTCAGCGAGTTTGAAATTTTAGAAATAGCTGTTCGTGAACTTGCAATTGAGAAAGGTCTGTTTTCTGCAGAAGATCATCAAGCATGGACGGAGTACATGCACACATTGAGTCCTGTGCCTGCAGCTCGACTAGTTGCGAAAGCATGGTTGGATCCTGAATACAAAAAACTTGCTGTTGAGGACGGCGTAAAAGCGAGTTTAGAAGTTGGAATTGATTGGGTTAAACAAATGCCAACACAATTTGGTACACCTAGTGATTATTGCAACTTGCGTGTTATGGAAGACACACCAACTTTAAAACACGTGGTGGTTTGTACCTTATGCTCTTGCTATCCAAGACCCATTCTAGGCCAATCTCCCGAGTGGTACCGTACCCCCAATTATCGACGTCGCCTTGTGCGTTGGCCACGACAGGTTTTAGCTGAATTTGGATTACAACTCCCTGAAGATGTTGAAGTTCGTGTCGTCGATTCGAATCAAAAAACTCGTTACATTGTAATGCCGGTACGACCTGAAGGCACTGAAGGTTGGACGGAAGATCAACTCACAGAAATCGTGACTCGAGATTGCTTAATCGGTGTAGCCCAACCAAAACCGGGCAAAACAGCTAATGATCCTCGTCCTATTCGCAAAGCACTCAAACCTTACCATCACTAGTTGATCAATTGTGACTGACATTAATCCAGAAAAAATTGCGTTAGATGAGGAAATGTCTAACCGCAATTTGGATAATTCTCCAATTGATGTCCTTGAGGAAATTAAACAAGAAGGTCAAGGAAGGTCTTGGAACGAATTAAGTAAAAAATGGGGGGTCGACAATCCCAATCCTCCCTGGAAAGTTACATTGGAAGCAACTTGTGAAGTGTTGTCTGAAATTTCGTGCGCATTGCCAGGAATCGAACGTCGCTGGGAAGAAGATGATTTAGTGGAAGACCTATATAAAGACGTACCCTATCCAGAAAGACAACTATTAGCATTGGCGCATTCCATGATTCGTCGCGGTTTAATTGATGAAGAAGATTTAAAAAAGCACATGAAAATAGTAGACAAGCGATTGCACATGGCATGAAAAATTTATAAACAAAAAGAATTTATTTAAGAGAATAGACATGTTAAAAATTTTTATGAAATCATCTTGGGGCAGTGATGATCCAACGCGTGCAGCTATGGTTTTTGGGCATGCTAATGCACTTGCCAGTAAAGGCCATGAAGTCCGTATATTTTTACTCGGTGAAGCGGTATGTCTTGCACGTCCTGTTGTAAGGGAAAATATGATTCCACTTGGTTGGCCATCAGTTGCGGAACAGTGGAATGAAGCGCTTGAAAATGGGGTTCGAATTGAATGTTGTGGTGCATGTTCGAGGGCGAGAGGCGTTTCAGAAGACGATATGGCTAAAGCAGGAGCGCAACCTGGAAATCCAGATACATTTGTAGAAGATACTGAATGGGCTGACAAGATAATTGCAGAATAAATATGACGTGTAAGTACTTGAAACTACTTAGGGAAAAAATATTCAGTGTGGAGAACTTGGTTTGGATATTTTGCAAAACTTAAAAGGAAGTATCGTTTCTCTAGTACATGCAGAACAACAATCTAAGCAGTTTGATACAATACGTACAAATAAGGATGTAAACATGACCGAACGCAATGGCGTACAAATTAATGTCAAGGATCTAACACACCGTTATGATGCTAAGTGTCCACTTACATTCGATAAAGTTGATGTCCAATCTGAGGTGGGTGAATCACTCGTAATTATTGGTCGCTCTGGATGTGGAAAATCAACTCTGTTACATATTATTGCGGGATTATTAGGCGGCTATAATGGAACGGTTCAGCTAAACAATAAAGATGTAAATGGCACATCCTCTAAATGGGTAATGATGTTTCAGGCACCGCATTTATTCCCTTGGATGTCAGTCGAACAAATTGTAGGTACTGGTCTGCGATTTGCCGGCTGGCCAAAGGATAAAATTGCCGAAAGAGTTAAGGAAACGATTAGTTTGGTGCATATGGACGAATTTGCACATAAAAATGTTCAAGATTTATCTGGTGGGCAACAACAACGTGTAGCATTAGCACGCTCGCTTGTAATGGAACCGGAAATGTTGTTGTTGGATGAGCCTTTTTCTGCACTAGATGCATTCACGCGTGCATCACTTCAAAAAGATGTAAGGGCAATTTCAAAACAATTGGGATTTAATATTGTTATGGTGACGCATGATATTGATGAAGCTGTTATTATGGCGGATCGCGCGCTTATTATGGCGGGGTCACCAGGAAAAATGATGCATGATCTTCAAGTTGATCTTCCTGATCCACGTGATCGACAAGATCCTGAAGTACAAAAAATGCGTGCACATGTAATGCAACTATTTCAGGATGCTGCAGGCTCGCAGACAAGCAGCGCAACTAAGGATGATTGAAAAATGCAGCATCCGCGTCGAGAAGGTCGACAAACTAATCTGGAAGTGCACTTCAGTTAAACAATTTGAGTAAAGATGAGAGGAATTCCACTATGAAAAAAATATCTTCCGAAATGAAGAAAATATATCAAAAGCATGGTGATGGGATTGTTCAAGATGATCCTAATCTCGCCATTGAGTTTGATCCACTCTTCAAAGGAGTATTAGGCACGGGTATTAACCGTCGTGAACTCCTTCAAGTGGGTGGATTAGCTGCATTGGGGGGTGCTACAGGATCCATGCCATTACCTGCTTATTCTGCAAAAAAATGGGATCCAGTAATTAAAATTGGATACATCCCAATTACAGATGCTGCTGCATTATTGATTGCCTATGATCTGGGCTATTTCAAAGACGAAGGCATTGATTCCAAGAAGCCAACGCTTATTCGAGGTTGGTCTCCACTTGTAGAAGCCTTTGCAGCCCATCGATTCAATCTAACCCATATGTTGATTCCGATTCCTGTTTGGATGCGTTACAACAATAAATATCCAATCAAAGTTACTGCATGGGATCACACCAATGGTTCTGCAATTCTTGTAGGTAAGAATAGCGGTATTAATAAACCTGAAGACTTTGGCGGTAAACAATTCGCAGTGCCTTACTGGTATTCGATCCACAATATCGTTTCACAAAGGATTATGAAGGCAGCAGGAGTTACACCTGTGATTCGTCCGCAAAGTGCGAAGCTGGCCGATAATGAATGTAACTACTTGGTATTAGCGCCACCTTCAATGCCACCTGCACTGGCTGCTGGAACCATTGATGGTTACTGTGTAGCAGAGCCTTTCAATGCATTAGGTGAGATTAAAGCGGGTGGTAAAGTACTACGCTTTACAGGTGATGCTTGGAAAGGACATCCATGTTGTGTAGTTGTAATGCATGAAGAAGATGCAATGGATCCAGATCGTGCAGCTTGGGCACAAGGTGTTCACAATGCTGTCGTTCGAGCACAGATTACCTTGGCTGAAAATCGAGAATCGATGTCAGAGATTTTATCCAAAGATGGAAAAGGCTATTTACCTGTTCCTAAGGAAGTCGTTAAACGTGCGATGATGTTCTATGATCCCGCGTACTACAATAATCCATTAGCGATTAAGCATCCTGAATGGGATCAAAATCGTATTGACTTCCAGGCCTGGCCCTATCGGTCAGCCACAGAATTGGTAGTGAATGATCTAAAAGAGACCGTAGTAACAGGCGATGCCAAATTCCTAGACACACTGACTCCACAGCATGCCGCCGATGATTTGGTGAATTATGACTTTGTGAAGACTGCATTAGAAGCGAATCCTAAATGGAGAAATGATGCGAGTGTGCCACAAGAGGGTGATCCCTATGTACGTGAGGAGGTCTTTGTACTTTGAGCAACGGTGATACCAATGTAGCGGAGATGGAAACCGCTGCTGCTGATGCTTTGCAGCACAAAGAAAGTGTCGCGAAATCCTTTGGAACAAGTTTGTTCTATTGGTTGGCTGGCCTGTTTATTCTTTTTGTATTTTGGTGGATTGGAGGATATTTAATTGAGATTAACCCCAACACTACAAACTTTAAAGATTTTGGGCCTATCCCTACTTTCAAAGCATTCCCCGAATTATGGGGCGAAGGAAAAATTCAAGCAGCTGTTTGGACCAGTGGTTATCGGCTCGGAATTGGATTGCTCATTGCAATTATATGTGGTGTTCCAATTGGAATACTACTTGGACGCAGTAAAGTATTCCGAGATTTAAGTAACTCACCGTTTCAGTTAATTCGTATGATCAGCCCACTTTCTTGGGAACCCATTGCGGTAATTGTTTTTGCAACATGGAATGGTGCAATTGTCTTTCTCATCGCCATTGCTGCTGTTTGGCCTATTGTATTTGCAACTGCTGCAGGATTAGCAAAAGTTGATCCTGCATGGTTTAAAGTTGCAAAAAATTTAGGTGCAAAACCGTGGCATATGGTTACTCAAATAATATTACCGGCAATCATGTTCGATATTCTTACCGGCGTGCGTTTAGCGCTCGGTGTAGGATGGATTGTTCTTGTTCCTGCAGAATTTTTAGGGGTGACATCGGGTTTAGGTTATTCCATTGCGGATGCTCGAGAGACCCTGTCTTATGATCATTTAACAGCAATGGTACTAACTATTGGAGTGATGGGTTATATATTAGATAGCTCATGCGCAATACTGATAAAGCGCTTTAGTTGGCATCATTAGGATGAATTTTTATAAATTTAATTGAAAAACTATTTTTCGATTCAGGAGAAATAACTATGCAAAATCAGACTGTACAACATAGCACTATGCAAGAGGCTACATATACATCTTCGATATCTAAGCCTTTACAAATTATTTGTGCTTTTATACTAGGTTCTGTAATTCTATATGGTGCTGGGTTCTTTAACTCCGCTGTAGCACATAATGCTGCACATGACATTCGCCATAGCCAAGGATTTCCTTGTCATTAATTAACATTTAATAATAAGTTAATTCATTTCTAATCGTATACACAATTACCGGTGATGGAATGTCATCGGTAATTTCGTGTTCTTTTATACACAACTCAAACTTACTGTACGTGAGAGTGTTTTCTAATAAGTAAGAGATATAAGTCTCTTTTAAACTAAATATATCTAAACCGAAAGCTTAGGTATGTGCATTCCTGCAGCTGGCTGATGCAGCTAGTATAGGTGGGGCAGAGAGTTTGTAGGTATATATCCTTTTGAAGTTATGTATGAGTGGTAGCATGGTGTCGAACCTCTTTTTTTCGAATATTCAGGTATATCAGACTGGGTTTTTGAACAATTACAGAATAATTGGACTGTGATTGAAGAAGCGCCTTTTCTATTCATAATTTCAGTAATTCTTACAACCGTTCTGGCATATAAAGTTATTTTTTTCATTTTTAAAACTCGTTGCGCTGATCGGTTTAAAAGTCAGGCTACTGCGTTAGACACTTTGCGAGTGCAAATTGATCATAAAGATAGCGTTATTAAACAACAAAATGAAAAATTTTCTTTATTATGCGAGAGAACTAACAAAAATGAAAAAAAGAACATAAACGATTTGAAATCGAAGGGTTAACTACTTTTCTATCAAACAAAGAGACTCAACAAATTAGTCTAGGAGTGAAATCCCGTTATGCAGAAGTGAGAATTTTAGAAGGGTTTAAATTTCTGGACGTGTTAAAGGTGACATTTAGGAAATTCATATCAACGATAAGTCAAAACCTTTCTCTGAAGAGTTTGAATGGGTTATCAGCGGCTATCTTTCAGAAGAATAGAATAAATACATGCTAAGAACATAGGCAACTTTGCTAAAGAGCATTCTAACAAAGCAGATCGAAAGGAGTTTAATGAGTTACTAGTGTATGACTAGAAAGCTGCCAATAAACGATCAAACATTAAAGAAGGATTCGCTCTCATATTGTGTTGATACTCGCACTCCATCTAAGTATTCAGCCAAGTGCTTTTTAGACATATGTATATGTATCCTCTAGATGCTTCTTGTTAATTGTGGCCAGACACTTTCAATTGAGTTGGTGTGATGCATACCGTTTCTCCATTGGCAAAACAGGTGTTTAGCATGGCTATGAGCATATCTGTGTTTCAGTAATTTTCGATACGATTTCCAATCGTCAGAGTTCATGGTAGAGCCTTTCTCGATATGTTTTTCAACAAGTGGAATCAAGGTTTAGTCTTAGCATTTGGACTACGTGAGACATTATGTTGCTACCGCGTTCTGCCATGCCAAATACAACAGTTTTATTTCTGTTTTGAAGTTGACCGCTTTTGGTTTTCTGGTAACTGCCTATATAGATTTCATCAATTTCAACACGACCAGAAAATCCATTATCACCATCAACATTCACTATGTGCTTTCTGATTGCATGGCCATGCGCCGTACATATTTATAAGGCATTCCAAGCTGGCATTGTAATTCTTTAGCAGGTACACCATGAGTCGAAGTAGTAAACAAATGCATGACATAGAACCAACTTTTGTAAGTGGAGTACGGGATTTCTCGAATGGAATGCCAACTTAGGGTAGATATGGTGACCACCTCATAGACACTAATAAGTAGGAATCTTCTAGATTTTGGTAAAGCTACTTTGCTTGCTGCATTTCGGGCAATCAAATGTTTTGCCATAACGGACTTCCACCAAATGATGCAAGCAGGAATCATCATCGGGAACGGCTTTAAAAAATTTCTGTACGTTGAATGTGTTTGCCATATTTTTCTCCAATGAAGAAAACATAGCGAAATAGACTACAGACCTAAGGGATAACGGTTCGTTTGTATAAAGAGAGTGGGAGGCAGGATCGCCTCCCTAGTTATAAAGTGGCCGCAAATATTCTTATTTTAGTGTGGAGTGAAGAGCAATAGGGAGAATATTTACAGCCTCTTGTTTTTTACTTATATCGATACTGGAATAAAACCCAATATTTCTCAGTGTCAAAACTGAAATCATCGGCATCATAATTGGCATATTTGATGGCACCCAGTAAACCATTAACACCGAAGAGATCAGGTTTACCCCATAAGAAGTTTACTTCAGAACCATAGTCCGAAATTCTGGGTCCTGTTGGAGTAAAGCTGAATGACTCATCTGCTTCATAGTCATGATAGGCCAATACAATTTTGTTTTTGCCAATATGTTGACCAAACAGGCCTAAAACCTCAAGTGTTATACTTAAATCTTCAATTCCACCAGCGGGTGTTGCGGAACCGCCTGGAGCCCCAACAAATACATCGGCCCAGCCTTGGAACGCATGAACAGTAGCCAATGGTGTCTGTAATGCATTACCCAATCCAAATGGCCCAGGACCATCGACATTACCTTGGCCCTCCAGAACTTCATACCCAACTTTAAGCTGATACGTGGGTTCTCCAATGGGCATAAAGCCTAAGCCCATCACACGGGTCCCACCAAAACGCACACCTAATTCGATGTTGTAATAATCGTTGTCATCGAAATTTAGGGACATCCCGTTAGGTAAATCTCCAGCATCATCTGTGGGGTCCTGATTGGCCCATTCAAAATCGGTTAATAGATCAAAAGAATCACCAATCGCATGACGGCCTTCGAATCGTACGCCCCAGGTATCAGAATCAAATACATTTGGAGGTACTGGGGCACTTGTAGGGGGTACACCTGTTCCTTCTGTAAATGGAGTCCTACGATTATCGTCAAAATCGAGAAGATAGCCATAGGCTGAAAATTTTCCAAAGTCTGGAATCGTATATGAAGCATTGATTAAGTGTGCATCATCCATTTTAAACTCGTCAAAAATAGATTCTGCACCAAAAAGTCGCTTCACTTTATTAACGTAAGCATAGGATATTCCAAAATTTTTGAAGGGGGTAATATCAATCCGGCCCGCATCCATAGATACATTATTTTGCCGCCAGATTACATCGCCTATCCAACGGTGATTGTCGTAAATAATGGTTTGACGGCCTACTTTTAACGAAATTGGCGCACCACATGGGGGTGGAGTGCTACCACATTTTTGATATGAACCAAGGCGCCAACCAATATAGGCTTCATTCCATTCCGCAAATTCATTGTCAGGAATAATGGCATGTCCTTCTGCGAGTCGGGATCCGACTGGTCCCGGTGGCACTCGAAAATCTTCATCAATATTAAGGGCTTGATCCCCCATTTTGACATTAGCCTCACCCTCGAGTCGGAGATAAAAGCCGTAATATCTTGCTGTGGTATAACCTAAAGCTGCACGAAGCGTAAATTGTTCAGCATTTCCTGTGCCAGCAAGCGGGGTTCCGCTCACAGAGTCATGCACATTTTCATAACGCCATCGAAGCCATACATCTTCTTTACCGTCTGTTATAAATCCAGTAAAGGATTTTACTTCAGGATATAGCTTATGGTGGGCGTTAAAATGCGCGTTGGGGACACTGGGCAATCCAACTGCACTGGCGGTTTGGGTTACTACTAAAATAACAATTGCAATGAATAAGCCAAATAAGGGCTTGAATATGGCCATAATTTCTACTCCTCCCTTGATAGAGTGTGGCCGGAATTCATGCATTGGACCGGCCTCACACTAGTGACTAGTCTATTTTTGCCTAAATAATGATACTCAAATCTTTTGAGTTTCAGTTATTAAACACTGGGTCAAACCATGATTCTCTTTTATTTTTATAATAAGTAAAATTTATAGAGAGCCATCTGTTGTACGCTAGCCAATATAAAAGAATGTCAAGTTATTAGTCCAAGTCTTTGTTGTTATCGATCCCATAGATGATATCTATAGGCAAGTTATCAGCGATTTGAAGTATATACAAGCAAGAGTATTCATTAATCACGTTTTCACCTAGAAGCTACAAAATTCGCAATCTGACTTTATTTATGCCTGCGTCCAAGCTGCTGATTTCAGGATTAAAGAACAGTCAGGTCCACTGAGAATTAAAGAGATTTGCATTCCGCACTCGATAATCTTTTTTCAAGCTGGAAAATTACCAGTAGTTTTTGGCAATTAAATATTAGCAAATGCTAATGTTCGCTTTGATAAAATGTATAAATAGCAAAATCTTCAAATGACATTTCTGTTTCACCATATTCCAAGCAGTAGTTTTTATATAAACTTTCTAAATCGCTTTTATTATTTTCAATCCATTGCTTAGCTGTTTCGTCAAGAAATTTGTTTGAATTTTCGTCTGTCATAATTTTTTATAAGTACTGATTTATAATTTCATTTTCTGAGATCTAACTTTATATATGTTACATCATCCATGTTGTAACTCTAGCTCAAGCCGCTCCGCTTGCATCAATGGTTTCAACGTAAATTCTTTGTGGTTTGTCTACTGTTTAAACAATATTTGGTTATATTTTAAAACATTAGGGCGTAGGCTATAGTCCTAGAGCGATCTGTGTCAGTGCCCTTGTGACGAAATGCTGTAAACCCCGCCAGGCCCGGAAGGGAGCAACGGTAGCAGTTGCTTCGGGTGCAACGGGATTGCTGGTGCAGGTCGCCAATTTGTATATATAAATAAATATAAATTCCGGGAATGAGTTATCAGGCTTTAGCTAGAAAATGGCGCCCTAAAAACTTTACTGAGGTTGTAGGGCAAGTGCATATAGTAACTGCTTTGTCCAATGCCTTGGATCAGGAGCGAATTCACCACGCCTACTTGTTTACCGGTACTCGTGGCGTTGGAAAAACCACTTTAGCGAGAATTTTTGCAAAATGTTTAAATTGTGAGCAGGGCGTTAAGGCTTCACCCTGTGGTGAATGTGGTTCATGCCAGGAAATTGACGAAGGACGTTTCATTGATTTAATAGAGGTGGATGCCGCCTCTCGTACCAAAGTAGAAGATACACGAGAACTATTAGATAACGTTCAGTACAGTCCTACACGCGGGCGCTTTAAAGTATATTTAATTGACGAGGTGCATATGCTGTCTGGGCATAGTTTCAATGCATTATTGAAAACGTTAGAAGAACCACCACCACATGTTAAATTTTTATTAGCGACTACAGATCCACAAAAAGTACCCATTACGGTTTTATCCCGTTGTTTGCAATTTAATTTAAAACGAGTATCGGATGATGCTATTGCAACTCATCTAGAAAAGTTGATGCAAGCAGAAAATATCCAATATGAAAAATCAGCGCTCATTTCAATTGCACATGCCGCTGATGGTAGTTTGCGAGACGGTCTAAGCTTGCTTGATCAGGCAATTGCTTTCACTGACAGCAATGTTAATGCTCAGGCAGTAAGTGATATGTTAGGCACTGTTCCTAACGAATATTTACAAAAGCTGATGCGTGCAATGGTAAATAAAAATGCTGAAGAAATAATGCAGTGTACGCATGAGCTAGCTCAGCTTTCTGCCGATTTTAATAGCCTATTTGAAGATATTATCAATGTGCTTCATCAATCTGCTTTGTTGCAGGCGGTACCCGGCATTGAAGACACTATTGAGCAAAACAAATCATTGATTGAAGAACTTAGCGAAAAACTACAAGCAGAAGATCTTCAATTATTTTATCAAATTGCGTTAATGGGTAAGCGCGATGCTTATTTGTCTGCAACGGCACAGTCAGCATTGGAAATGACACTTTTGCGCATGTTGTCTTTTAGACCCGCAGAAGTGGATAGTAAAAAAAACTTTGAGAATAGGATGCCAGTTGAAAGCGTTCCTAGAAGAACAGAAGAAAAAAATTTAAGTAAAGAGCTGACCTCAAAAGTTGCAAATATTTCAAATTTTAACGACTTGGCTGAGATAAAAGAAAGCTGGTCTAAGTTGGTAGAAAATTTAAATTTACAGGGCGTAAGTTATTCACTGGCATCAAACTGCAGTGTAAATAATATCGCTGACAATATTCTAAATTTGAATTTAACCAAGCAGCATGAAGGGATCGCGACAGAAAACGCTAAGAAAAAATTGGAATCAGCTTTGCAAGAGTATTTCGATAATAGTTTGATTTTAAAAATTGAGATAACAGAGAATCATGAAAATGAAACTCCGGCAATGCAGCAAGATCGAGCTAAGGCAAATAAAATTTCTAAAGCGGAACAAACAGTTGAACAAGATCAAGTAGTACAAGCTTTAAAAAAGCAATTTGGGGCAGAAATTATAGAAGGTAGTGTAAAACCCATTGATAAATAACAGTCTCAAAGATGTATAAAATAATTAGGAGTTCAAAATGAAAGGTGGATTAGGCAACTTAATGAAGCAGGCGCAAAAGATGCAAGAAGATATGCAAAAAGCGCAGGAAGAGCTGAAAAACCTAGAAGTAGAAGGTCAAGCTGGTGGCGGAATGGTGAACGTTACCATGACAGGTAAGCATGAAGTAAAAAAAGTACATATCGATGACAGTATGATAAATGATGATAAAGAAATGCTAGAAGACTTAATAGCTGCTGCCATGAATGATGCCTCAAATAAAATAGAGCAACTCACGAAAGAGCAAATGTCGGGCCTAACGGCAGGATTAAATTTACCTGCGGGTATGAAATTACCATTTTAGACACTATTCATGTCCAGCGGATATTCAAGAAATGGAGGTAGCTATCCACCCAGTCTGTTGGATTCTTTAATCGATGCACTCAAATGTTTGCCTGGTGTTGGGCCGAAATCTGCACAACGCATGGCGTTTCATTTACTGCAACGAAATCGTGACGGTGCAAAATTACTTGCCGATAATCTCAATAGAGCCATCCAAGAAATCGGATATTGTAAAAATTGTCGAATTTTTACAGAGCATGAGTTGTGTTCAATTTGTTCTGATGCTTCTCGAATTCAAAAGCAAATTTGTATTGTGGAAAGTCCAACTGATGTATTTTCCATTGAGAATAGTACTGACTATAAAGGATTATATTTCGTTTTAATGGGCCGCTTGTCTCCATTAGATGGTATAGGACCTAAAGAATTGGGCTTGGATGTGTTGGAAAAAAGTTTACACAAAAATAATGTAGAAGAAATTATTTTGGCTACGAATTCTACGGTAGAAGGTGAGGTGACGGCTCACGTGATTAGTGAAATGGCACGAAAACAAGATATTTCTACTACGCGCTTGGCGCAGGGTGTGCCAGTGGGTGGTGAATTAGAATTTGTCGATCAAAATACAATTGCGCAAGCTTTTGCAGCTCGTAAAAATTACTAATACTCTATTTTGAGAGATTCAATCATATTTTTATAGGATGCATATCGTTCAGAGTGAATATTACCTTGATCTACTGCAGTTCGAATGGCACAGTTAGGCTCATTAAGATGTTTGCAGTTATGAAATTTACAAATTTCACCGATATTCTTAATTTCGTAAAAACCTAATTTAATTTTTTCTTCATCGAGCTCAGGCAAAGAAAATTTTCTTACGCCAGGTGAGTCGATTAATTCACCGCCTAATGGCAAATCATACAAAGTTGTAGTGCTGGTAGTATGTTTTCCCTGATTTATGTTATCCGAAATATTTTGTGTTTCTAGTTGAATTTCTGGAATGAGTGAATCAATGATGGTGGATTTCCCTACACCTGACTGCCCCACAAAGATACAAGTTTTTAGTTTTAAGTATTGTAATAATTTTTGCGGACTATCTTCAAGCATTGTTGAAATTTCAACAACTTCATAGGGGAGCGCATTATATTTATCTTTGATCTTTGAAACAGCCACATTGTCATTATTTAAATCGATTTTATTAACTACAATAAGTGCTGATGCAGGAAGATTTTCAGCAGCCACAATATAATGATCAATCAACTCTATCGCTGGTTCTGGTTGTATTGCGCAAACGATTACAATTAGGTCGATATTAGACGCAATAATTTTGTTTGCATATTCAGTTTTACGCGCAAGCTCGTTGATTCGAGGAAATAATTCGATTACTTGATCTCTATCATTTTTATTCGATTTGCAGCGTACAAGATCTCCACAAACTACATGGTTGAATTTTTTAGTTGCGATACAATCGTGTCGGATGTTCGACTCATTTTTAACAACTAGGTGAGCACCATGTCGACTAACAATTTTTGCAGGATAGAGTTTGATAGTTTAAAAATGTTTGAGAAAAGTTTTAGATTTGATTAGCTTGTTGTTGAATGCAATTTACATTCAGCATTGGTTTGGTGGTAAATATTTCTTGCTCTACGTTTCATATAAATCTATTCTCCTGCCTCGGTTATTTAACGATATACTATACTAAATTAATACATACAGCTGAGAGCAAAGCATGTCATTGAATGGTGAAAACTTAATTTGGATTGATCTAGAAATGACAGGTTTGGATCCTATGCAAGATCGAATCATTGAAATCGCAACTATAGTAACGGATAAAGATTTAAATGAAATAGCAGTGGGACCAATGCTTGCGATACATCAAGATATTGCCACCATACAAGCGATGGATGAATGGAATACTAAGCAACATGGGGAATCAGGTTTAACAGAACGCGTGAAAAACAGCACAATTTCAGATGCCGAAGCAGAAAAAGCGACACTGGATTTTTTACAACAGTATGTACCTTCTAATAAATCTCCTATGTGTGGCAACAGTATTTGTCAGGACCGAAGATTTTTAGCACGGCTCATGCCAGATTTAGAAGAGTATTTTCATTATAGAAATTTAGATGTAAGTACGCTGAAAGAACTTGCTCAACGGTGGAATACAGAAATTGCAAATAGATTCACCAAAGAATCAAAACATTTAGCGCTGGATGATATTCGGGACTCTATAGAAGAATTAAAATTTTATCGTGAGTATATTTTAAAAATTTAGTTACTCGCATAAATAGTTTTTTGGTCAATTGTATTAAGAGTTGGGCCAAGAATCGTATCAACATTGTCTAGAGTTTTGTCTGTATTTGGATAGTCAAGCGTGTAGTGTAAACCTCGGCTTTCTTTTCTGGAAAGTGCACTACGTATAATTAAGTCAGCCACTAAGGTTAAATTTCTTAATTCAATTAAGTCGCTACTTACACGAAAATTGCTGTAATACTCATCAATTTCTGACAACAATAAATCAACACGATGTTTCGCGCGTTGCAAACGTTTTGTGGTGCGCACAATCCCAACATAGTCCCACATGAATCTCCTTAGTTCATCCCAGTTATGTGAAACAACAATTTCTTCATCAGGTTCTGTAACACGACTTTCGTCCCAAGGTTTAATGTCGATAGTGCTGATATCAAAAGCAGAGGCAGTATTGATAATTTCACTTGCGGATCGTGCAAATACTAAACATTCCAATAAAGAATTGCTCGCCATTCGGTTAGCGCCATGCAATCCGGTATGTGTGGTTTCTCCAATTGCAAATAAATTTTCAACATCTGTTTTACCATTTAAATTCGTCATAACACCGCCACATGTATAGTGTGCCGCAGGAACAACGGGCACAGGTTCTTTGGCCATGTCATAGCCTAGCTTTAAACATCGCGCATAAACATTTGGAAAGTGAGTTTGAATAAAATCTTTGGGTTTATGACTAATATCCAAATATACGCAATCGATACCTAATTGTTTCATTTTGTAGTCAATGGCGCGTGCGACAATATCGCGTGGAGCCAGTACACCTCGTGGGTCAAATTCATGTGCGAACTCTGAGCCATCTGGCAAGAGTAATTTTCCACCTTCTCCTCGGACAGCTTCAGTAATTAAATAAGACTTTGCACTTGGGTGATATAAACAAGTAGGGTGAAATTGCATAAACTCCATATTTGCAATGCGGCATCCGGCACGCCATGCCATGGCAATTCCATCACCAGAGGCGCCATCGGGGTTACTAGTATATAAATAAACTTTGCTCGCGCCGCCAGTGGCAAGGACTACAAATTTTGCGCGAATGGTTTTTACTTGTTGTTTATCTGTATCGAGAATATAAGCGCCAATGCATTGGTTTTTATCTTCTTTATTGGCCAGGTGTTTATGTGTAGTAATTAGATCAATGGCTATATGATGATCAAACACATGAATGTTTTCTCTATCATTCGTATTTTTTAACAATGCATTTTCAATAGCCCAGCCCGTGGCATCTGCAGCATGCACAACTCGACGGTGGCTATGACCACCTTCTCGCGTTAAATGTAAATAGGATTTTCCATCCACACCTCGTTCGCGAGTAAATTTCACACCGAGGTTAATTAGCCAGTTGATCATTTCTTTACCATGAATCACGGTATGCCTAACCGCAGATTCATCACATAAGCCTGCTCCTGCATCGATGGTATCCGCCATATGGCCTTCTACTGAGTCTTTCTCATCCATCACTGCAGAAATTCCACCTTGAGCCCATGCCGTACTACCGTCATTTAAGTCGCCCTTGGAGATGACCGCGATTTTGTAATTGGTATCAAGGCGTAGCGCCAGACTTAATCCAGCCGCACCACTACCAACAACCAATACATCAAAGTCCTGCATGTGGGAAAATTGCTCACTAAAAAATCGCTGAATTGAGGGCATTGTGGCATAGAAGGGTGATCCAGGTAACAAAATTGGACCACTTAGCGGTAGAATTCACACCCTAAAATAAGGGTCAAGAACTCTTATGTATTATCATTGTCATATAGCTGTGGGCAGGTATAGTCTGTTCACAATTACAGGAGCTAAGCCCATATGGGCGAAAAGAATAACGATAGGGAGCTCGTAAAACGGGCCCAAAAAGGGGACCAGGCAGCGTTTAACGCGTTAGTGACCAAGTATCAGTTTAAAGTTGTTAACTTGGTGACGAGATATGTAAAAGATAGTGACGAAGCGCAAGATATTGCTCAGGAAGCATTTATTAAAGCGTATCGTGGTTTAGCGAACTTTAGAGGAGATAGTGCGTTCTATACATGGTTGTATCGGATTGCTATAAATTCAGCTAAAAACTATATCGTATCTCAAAGTCGTAAAACGCCTGCATATGCAGTGGATGTAGAAGATGCGGAACATATGGAATCTGCTACAGCCTTAAGAGAATTTAATACGCCGGAAGGCCAATTGCTTACCAGCGAAATTGAATCTACAGTTTTTCAGGCAATAAAAGATTTGCCTGAAGATTTGAAGACAGCAATAACATTACGGGAACTGGAAGGAATGTCTTATGATGAGATTGCAGAAGTGATGGAGTGTCCAATAGGAACGGTACGGTCGAGGATATTCAGAGCACGGGAAGCAATCGATAAATATCTAAAGCCACTTTTAAACTAAGTTGTAAACATGGAAGATTAAAATGAAGGATAGTGACAAAGAGCTTTTATCTACAATTCTAGATGAAGATGTCTCAGAGTTTGAGATGAAACGCATTTTAAATGAGATGCAATCAAATGCTGAAGTATCTTCTGTTTATCAGCGCTATAACATCATCGGACATGCAATTCGCAAAGAGTTGCCAAGCCAACTTAATGTCAATTTTGCAGATGAAGTTATGCGTAAGCTCGCTACTGAAGACAGCGAAAAATCAGCGCATGAACTACTACAAAATGAATCTGACCATTTTAAATTTAAAACTGCATTTGGATTAGCCATTGCTGCCTCTGTCGCTATCTTTTCATTTCTATCTTTCCAAAATTATTTCCAAACCGAAACTGAAATCGAATCTGCACCCGTTGTAGCAGATAACGTAGTGGAGCCAAGAGATATTCAACGTGTTAGTGCCGAAGAGTTACAAAATATTGCATCAAATCCTGAAGCAGTTTCAGATTTAGATAGTTACATTATGAACCATGCGGAGCATGCTTCATCTCGTGTTTCTGTACCTTATGTCCGAATAGTTGGTTATGAGCAAGAGCAATAGCAAGAAAAAATTATTTAAACATACTTTTTATCAACTATTTATCATTGCTGTTTTAACAAGCAGTTTTTCAGTTGCGTCAGCTGATGAGGATATTGCTCAGCTTCTGAATAAAGTAAAGCAAACTCTTGAGACAGGAAATTATCGTGGTACGTTTGTGTTTATGCACAATGATACAGTTGAAACAATGTATATTGTGCATGGAAATACACCTGATGGTATTCAGGAGAAATTAGTTTCTCTTTCAGGTAACGCACAAGAAGTCATTCGAAATGATGGTGTACTTACCTGTATTTTGCCGAAGAAAAAATTAGTAGTGGTTGAATCTACGCGCGGCAGTCATGGCATTCCATCTTCATTGCCAGAAGATCTCTCAGAGCTTACATATCATTACAAACTAAAGGTAATGGGTAATTCGCGTATTGCTGGCTTTAGCTGCAAAAGAATACGGTTTGAGCCTTTGGATGAATTTCGTTATGGACATGAATTGTGTATTAACACAAGAATTGGAATGTTGCTTAAATCAAAAACCTTTGACTCAACGCAAAAAGCTATTGAAAGCATGATGTTTACCAGTTTTCGAATGTTGAGCTCTGTGCCTATGTCTTTGTTTGAGCCCTCCATAGATTTACGAGACTATAAATGGAAAACTGCAAAAGTAGAACAAAATGAAGGGTTGCCGCCTGATAGTGGCTGGAAAATAGAAAATCTTCCGCCTGGATTTTCATTACAAAGTGTAAGCCGAAGACTGATGAGTGCTAGTCAAAAACCAGTACAACATATGGTGCTAACAGATGGTTTGGCTTCAGTGTCGGTGTTTATAAAACAAGTGGAAGAACAGCAAAATGCTTATAAGGGTGCTCATAGCAAAGGCGTTATGAATACTTATGCTCGTGATATTAATCAACATCAAATTACAGTTGTGGGCGAAGTACCTGTTGATACAGTAAAGATGATTGGTTCCTCGATTTCTTATTCGGCGCAATAAAAAATTTTTCGGTTATTAATTAAAACTTTTTCAAATAACAGGATGTCTATACACAGCACACATGAAATGTGTACAAAAATTAAATCTTCTAAATGAAGAAAATAAATTTAGTGTATGAATGGAGTATCAATAATGAAAAATAGGAATATTTTAAATTGGTATGTAATTAGTGTTGCAGTTTTTCTGTTATTTGTATCAGTACAGGTAAATGCTCGATATAATTTGCCAGATTTTACTGAACTGGTAGAAGATCATGCCGATGCTGTAGTAAATATCAGTACCAGCAAACAAACCGAAGTAAAACGTGGCATTCCACCTGGCATGGATATGCCAGAAATTCCCGAAGATAATCCATTTGGTGATTTGTTAAGAAAATTCTTTGGCGAACACGGAGGAGAAGGCGATGATTTCTTCAATTCACGCTCACTTGGTTCAGGATTTATTATTTCTAAAGATGGTTATGTGATCACAAATCATCATGTTGTAAAAGGCGCAGATGAAATTATTGTAAAATTAAGTGATCGCCGACAGTTAGTGGCCGAATTGGTTGGAAGTGATCCTCGAAGTGATATCGCATTATTAAAGTTGGAGGCGGATGATTTGCCCGCAGTTAATTTAGGAAACTCAGAAGGTGTAAAAGTGGGCCAGTGGGTATTGGCAATAGGATCACCTTTTGGATTTGATGCATCTGTAACTGCAGGGATTGTCAGTGCTAAAGGCAGAAGTTTGCCGAGCGAAAACTATGTTCCTTTTATTCAGACCGATGTTGCGATCAATCCTGGTAACTCTGGTGGCCCATTATTTGATTTAGATGGCAATGTGGTAGGTATTAATTCGCAAATATACACACGTTCAGGTGGTTTTATGGGGTTGTCATTTGCAATTCCAATTGAAGTTGCTATGGATGTGGTTGAGCAGCTTAAAACCAATGGTTATGTTTCTAGAGGGTGGTTAGGCGTTTACATTCAAGAAGTAACACGTGAACTTGCTGAATCATTTGGAATGGACAAGCCGTCAGGTGCATTGGTGGCAAAAATTTTACCCGAAAGTCCTGCTGAAGATTCCGATATTGAAGTAGGCGACATCATTCTTGATTATGCTGGTAAAGAAGTTAAAAATTCTGCTGCATTACCACCACTCGTAGGTCGAACACGAGTAGGTGAAGTTGTAAAACTTAGAGTAATGCGTGATGGAAAAGTTAAAACCGTAAAGTTAAAAATTGGGCAATTGCCTGAAAAAGAGCAACTAGTAGCAGATAAGTCGAAGTCCGATGATGCGGTTCAAGATACCATTCTAGGTTTAACACTCCGACCTTTAAATGAAGAAGAAATGGAAACCATGGGTTTAGAAAATTCAGGTTTGTTAGTACTAGATGTTAGTTCAGGAACAGCAAAGTCGGCTGGAATTCGTACAGGAGATGTGATTCAAATGATTAACGGTGAACCCATTGAAAGTATCGACGATTTTGAACATCAGGTAGAAAAATTGGCATCAGGAAAATTTGTTTCTTTACTGGTGCAGAGAGCTCATGGCCCAGAATTTTTAGCAATGCGTATACCAGAAAAGGAATAATGGAAACTGAGTTAAAATAGTTCATAATCGGGCCTGTATTTTTTACAGGCCCTTTTTTTGTCCCTACGTTTATGCAGCGCATTCGAAACTTTTCCATAATTGCGCACATTGATCATGGAAAATCCACGTTAGCTGACCGATTTATTCAACACTGTGGGGGTTTGTCTGATCGTGAAATGAGCGAACAGGTCCTCGATTCCATGGATCTGGAAAGAGAGCGAGGAATTACGATTAAGGCGCAGAGTGTATCATTGAATTATGAAGCTAAAGATGGCAATACGTATCAACTAAATCTGATTGATACACCTGGCCATGTAGATTTTTCTTATGAAGTTTCGCGCTCACTTGCGGCATGTGAAGGCGCATTACTCATCGTAGATGCCTCACAAGGTGTAGAGGCTCAAAGTGTGGCAAATTGTTATACAGCAATTGATCTTGGTTTAGAGATTCTTCCAGCCTTAAATAAAATAGATTTGCCTTCGGCTGATCCTGATCGAGTTTGTAATGAAATCGAAGACGTAATAGGTATTGATGCCACGGATCCATTATTAGTGAGCGCTAAAACAGGCGAAGGTGTAGTGGATGTGTTAGAGGCCATCGTTACGCGCTTTCCATCTCCTAAAGGTGAAGCAAAAGCATCGCTTAAGGCACTAATTGTGGATTCCTGGTTTGATAGCTATGTAGGCGTGATTTCACTGGTGCGCATCATCGATGGAGAGATTAAACCGAAACAAAAAATAACCGCCATGTCTTCAGGAAAAAACTATCAAGTGGAGAAAGTAGGTGTATTTACTCCGAAACGTAAGGAAACGGAGGGGCTTCAGGCAGGCCAAGTGGGTTACATCATATGTGGAATTAAAGATATTAGTTCAGCGAAAGTGGGCGATACTTTTACTTCTGCATCACATCCTATTAGTGAGCCACTGGAAGGATTTAAAGAAGTTCAAGCAAATGTTTTTGCAGGTGTTTTTCCGGTTAGCTCAGATGATTATGATTCATTTCGCGATGCATTAGAAAAACTTCGTCTTAATGATTCCGCATTTAACTATGAACCCGAAACATCAGATGCATTAGGGTTTGGATTTCGCTGTGGTTTCTTAGGTATGTTGCACATGGAAATAGTGCAAGAGCGTTTAGAGCGTGAATACAATTTAGACCTAATTACTACAGCGCCAACCGTGATTTATGAAGTATATACAACAGATGCTGAAGTCCAGCAGATACATAATCCGTCTGATCTACCTGTTGTCAACAAAATTAAGGAAATAAGAGAACCTATTATTCAAGCTTCAATTTTAGTGCCGCATGATTATGTGGGAAATGTGATTACTTTATGTATTGAGAAGAGAGGCGTACAGAAAAATCTAAATTATCATGGCAACCAAGTTTCGATAACCTTTGAGCTTCCGCTAAGCGAAGTCGTATTAGATTTCTTTGATAAATTAAAATCAGTAAGTAAAGGCTATGCCTCATTTGATTATTATCAATCACATTTTTTAGCTGCTCCTCTCGTGAAACTAGATATTTTAATTAATGGGGAGCGAGTAGATGCCTTATCTGTAATTGTACATAAGGAAAAAGCAGAGTCCTATGGCAGAGATTTGGCTGTAAAAATGAAAGATATCATTCCACGCCAAATGTATGATGTCGCCATTCAAGCTGCAATTGGTTCTAAAATTATTGCCCGCACCACAACTAAAGCGTTACGTAAAAATGTTACAGCAAAGTGCTATGGGGGTGATGTTACTCGTAAGAAAAAACTTTTAGAAAAACAAAAAGCGGGCAAGAAAAGGATGAAGCAAATTGGCAGAGTAGAAATTCCTCAAGAAGCATTTCTTGCCGTGTTGCGGGTTGAAAAATGAGCCAAAGATCTTATAGGTTTCTGTTTCTAATTTTATTACTGCTTCCCTTTGCAAGTAGTGCGGACTATATGCAGGTGACATTGCTGGGTACTGGTAGTCCACGCCCTGATATCCATCGTTCCGGGCCTGCGGTATTGGTTGAAGTTGCCGGGAAATATTTGTTGTTTGATAGCGGGCGTGGAGTCGTTAAACGTTTGCAACAAATTCATGTTCCCATGTCCGGTATTGAGCATGTGTTTTTAACACATTTACATTCAGATCATTTTTCCGCATTAGATGATGTATGGCTAACGGGCTGGATTTACCAACGTAAAAATTCACTTAATGTTTATGGCCCAGAAGGGACTGAAGATGCAATCCAAGGAATTCATCAAGCCTATTCTTATGACGTAGCTATTCGTCAGAAAAACGCTAAATTAAATGAAGCAATCGTATATATGCAGGCCAACGATTATGATCCTGGAGTTATTTATGCGGCTGATGGTGTAAAAGTTACGGCGTTTGCGGTTAACCACGCGCCTGTGTATCCAGCTTTTGGTTATCGTATTGATTTTGGTGAACGCTCGGTGGTCATTTCTGGTGATACTACTTATTCCGAAAGCTTAATTAAGCATGCTGAAAATGTAGATGTGCTGATACATGAAATTTTTTCAGCTAAGGATGAAATTTTAGCTAAGAATCCACGACTTCAAAAAATTCAAAACTATCACACTACCCCCATGCAGTTGTCTGCGGTTTTAAATAAAACAAAACCGCAAATTTCAGTGCTCACGCATGTAATTCTTGTAGGCGTATCCGAAAATGAACTCATCAATGAGCTAAAACAAAGTTATACTGGTGAAGTGTATATGGGAGAAGATTTAATGCGTATTGAGGTAGGAAGTAAAATTAAATTAGTGCCATTTGAAAATAATTAAAGATTAATTATGCAACTGGATTATTCGAAACCTTTGTTAATGGGAGTATTGAACGTAACCCCAGATAGTTTTTCGGATGGAGGAATGTACCCATCTTCGAAAGACGCGATAAGCCGCGGCATAGAAATGGTTGAGCAGGGGGCCGACATCATTGATGTAGGAGGGGAGTCCACTCGACCCGGATCTCAACGTGTGGATGCTACTGAACAAAAGCGTAGAGTACTGGATGTAATTGCAGGTTTACGAAAAGAGCTTCCCAACCTATCGATCAGTATCGATACCACGTTATCTGAAGTTGCAAAAGCGAGCTTGGATGTAGGTGCATCTATGCTTAATGACATTAGTGCAGGGCGCGAAGATGAAAGTTTGATAAAGCTTGCAGCTGAATACAACACGCCAATTTGTTTAATGCACATGCAGGGAACACCTGAAAATATGCAAGATGATCCAAGTTATAAAAATGTAACAACGGAAGTATCGGAATTTTTAGTACAACAAGCCAAGCAAGCCGAAAATATAGGGGTTAAAAAGGACAACATTATTGTTGATCCTGGAATTGGATTTGGTAAACGGACACAACATAATCTTCAATTGTTAAATGAATTAAAAACTATTGTTTCTCTAGACTATCCGGTGTTGTTAGGCACCAGCCGCAAACGATTCATGGGAGAAATTGCAGGCCAGGAAAATCCAAGTGATAGAATGCCGGCTACCTGTGCGACATCTGCTGTAGGCGTGATGGCTGGGGTACGTATTTTTCGGGTGCATGATGTATGGCAAAACAGGCAAGCACTTGATGTAACCTGGGCAATTAAGAATAGCTAGCCTGTCTTACAAATTTGTTAGCTGAAATTTTTGAGCCTTACTCAGTTTTTTAATTTCGGCTTCGCGTATGCTCGCGCTACTTTTAGTATGATTTCTTTCCTGGTATACGACTTTTTGGGGTGTTCTTCCTAAAAAATACTTTGCACCATTTCCCGCTTTATGCTGTTGAAATCGGCGACTCACATCTGTTGTAATGCCGGTATATAAAGAGCCATCATCAGCTTGAATTATATATACATTCCAGTTAGAGCGGCTCATGTAAAAATTATGCTACTAGAAATATTTTTAAGCAAATTAAAAGAATATCCTGAGCAAGTAGAATTCAGTGAGACAATTTCCATAATTGATGCACATTACGATTACGTTCAAGTAACATTTAGAAATGGTGATTTAAATAATAGTGCAGGTGAAAATGTAGGTTCTTGTAAAATATTTTCGTTTGCGAAACTACATGATTTGAGTAAGCAGCAAACCTTAGCTTGTTTTGGAAAGTATTATCGAGAAGATGTATTGCAAAATCCAGATAAAGATTCACATCAAAACATTCGAAACTTTATGCGAGCAGGTTGGCAAGACATATACTTTGAAAGTGATGCATTAATTTTAAAAAAATAATATATGCGAAAATACTCTGAAGCTTATGAGCGGAATAAAGATCCAATTGTAAAAGAATTACAACGACTTCTAAAAGATAGTAAAACTGTGCTGGAGATTGGAAGCGGTACCGGGCAACATGCTATTTATTTTTCCAGACAACTTTCTTATTTAGTTTGGCAGCCTAGTGATTTAGCAATCAACCTTGAAAGTATTCGTGCGTGGATCGATTACGATTCGTCTCCTAATATTGAATCGCCAATTGAACTTGATGTCACAAATTTACCTTGGGAAGTTCCCAAATATAATGCAATTTTTTCCGCTAATACTTTTCATATCATGTCTTGGTCTCAAATTGAAAATTTCTTTATGGGTGTGAGCCAAGTAATTGAAAAGGACGGAAACCTGATTATCTATGGACCTTTTTCTTTGAATGGAATACACACTAGCCCAAGTAATGAGCAGTTTGATCTATACTTAAAAAAGCGTGATCCTCTCAGTGGTGTCAGGGATCGAGAAATGATTGACGATTTAGCAAAAGCACAGGGATTACAGCTAAAAGAGACGATTCCAATGCCAGCAAATAATTATATTCTTCATTGGAAAAGAGTGGGTTCGGCATAAGTCCGTTTATCCTTAAAATTAACCCTTTCATCATTCATAAAAAAATGTGAAACCCATCACATATAGAATGGGCATCCCATTGAGTGTTTAACCATAGATATATTGGAGTTGGAGATGGAAATATACTTAATACTAGGACTACAAATTTTAGTAGTCGGAATTACACTTATAGGAATGTGGCGTTTATTGAAAGATCGTGATTATTTTCATCACACTGAATTAAAACGTCATCAATAAAATCCTATGCTTCCCTAAAACAAGCCCGGTTCAGCCGGGCTTTTTTTATGCGGTAAAAGATATAATGAGGTTCTGAATTTCAAAAATGAGGAGGACCTATGTCTGATAATGTTGCAGTTGTAACCGTTCATGGTATGGGAGATGTAGAAGCTAATTATGCTGATAAAATTGAAAATGAACTAAAGAATTCGTTACAAAACGATTGGGATCGTATTCATTTTGAAAATATTTACTATGCAGATGTTTTTCAAAAATTCCAAAATACATTATTTGATCGCTACAAAAAGAATGATGATATTGATTGGCTTCGTTTAAGAAAATTTTTAATGTGTGGGTTTTCAGATGCGGCAGGTTTTGAGCGAAATTCGAGTCAGGAGGGGAGTCCCTATGAGCAGGTACAAAATAAAATATTGGATAGCTTAGACAATGTTTATTCTGCAGTAGGTGGGGATGTTAAAATTGTATTAATTGCACATTCGTTGGGATGCCATGTAATTTCTAATTTTATTTGGGATGCGCAGTCTATAGATCCGAAACAAGGTGCATGGCGATATGGTGGATTTGAAGATTCGCCGTCTGGCTCAGAGCTAGATTCTGTTCGAAAACTGAAGCCATTAAAGTATCTGTATTTCACAGGTTGTAATATTCCAATCTTTGTAGCTGGTATACCTCAATCTAAAATAAAAGCAATTGCATCTACGAGCAAAGGGTATTCATTTAAGTGGAAGAACTACTTTGATCCTGACGATCCATTAGGTTGGCCGCTTAAAAATTTAAATACTAAAAGTGAACGACAAAGTTATAAATACGAAGTGAATGAAGATAATGCGATTAACGCTGGGTGGTTTATTAGGGGCTGGAACCCGCTTAGTCACACGGCCTATTGGTCTGATAACAGCGTGTTAGAACCTCTCGTTGAAGATATAGAATCACTGTTAAAGTAATGTAAATCTAACAATTCAAGCGCTACACGTTCACGAAACCGGTAATCAACAGGATGATTTATCATGAGAGCAAAGGGCTCCCATCTATTGCCTCGGTTAAGATAGCCGGCATACGTACTTACGTTTTTAAGCGTTCCTGTTTTTGCATATATCTTAGTGGTTTGTATGGGAAGTAATTCTCGATAGATTTTAAATTTATTTAAAATTTCTATTAAATGACTCGCGCTTAGTCGATTGTTTACAGATAGCCCGGCTCCTTCTATGAGAGTATATTCTTGCCAATCAAATTGTTGGGAAATATATTCAGTAAACATACGTTCCGATTTTTCCAAACGTGCAGGTGCGCCAAATTCAGAAGCACCTAAGTTTAAATAGAGTTGATTGGCGACAAAATTATTAGAAAACTCCAGCATTGAACTTACAATCATATCTAAAGTATGACTATTTTTATGCGTAAATAATAATTCTGCATGACTTGGAATGTTGCCGTTCAAATACGTAATGCTTGTTAAAACCCCTGAACGGTTTAATTTGGCTTTTAGTAGTTCTGCAAAGTATTGAGGAACATGTCCTTCATTACCTAAATTGATTCGATACGTCCCGACTTCTAAATTTTTAGAAAGTTGTCTTGCCAAGGGCGTCATTGGTGTTTGTACTTCGCTGCTGCTTATTGCATTTTGATTGACACGCACATTAATAGTATTGAAGTTGGCTGATACAGCACCAACAGGCGCATCATAGGGGTTTAGTGAGTCGGCTTGGCCGTCTATCTGAATAGATTTTTGAAAATAACTTGTGTCTATTCCAATACCGTCAAATTCAGTGAAACCAAGGTTTTTAATCTTATCAACGACTAGGTCTAACTCTTCTGAAATCAAAAAGGGATCGCCATAGCCTTTTACCCATAAAAAATTACTTTTCTCTTCGTAATAAAAGTCTGTGGAAAATTGATATTTTTTGCCCCAGTGGTCTAAAGCGACTAAAGCAGTAAGAATCTTTACGGTAGATGCAGGGATGTATAGGCGATCAGCATTTTTCGAATGCACAATTTCATTTTGGTGATTCACCACCAATAGCGAAGAAGATGAAATAGTATGTAGTGTTTCTAGGGAGTTAGTGGCCCAAACACTACTGCTGACACAAACCCATATAATAACTATGGCAAATTTTAATACTCGTCTATAAAACAACTTCAAATCCTTCAAACTCAGGATGGCCTAAATAAACGGGTTTAGCATCACCCGCACTGGCATGAGCTTTTCTGAAGGCTTCTGATTTTGTCCAATTTTCAAATGCTTGTTTAGATTCCCAAATAGAGTGTGAAGCAAAAAGACTATATTCATCCGTTGCAGGTCCACTCAGCAGATGAAATTCCTTAAATCCAGGCACTTCATCTAAATACGTTTCACGGTTTTTCCAAATATCCATAAAGTCATCTTCATGTCCTGGAATAATTTTAAAACGGTTCATTGCGATAAACATTACTATCCTCTTTCTTTGCAAAACAAAATGCGCTTAATTTTAATTAGTTTACCAATGTCTTTGGAAGTTCAGGATCCCAGTCAAAGTTTTCATCTGTAAAGGCTTTATAACAATAATATGCCGTAGAAAAGGTACCCCAAATTAGACCTGCTACAACCCCAGCGTCTAGTAGCCCTTTCCATGGTTGTGGGACATATCTAAATGCCAAAATAAAAGCCACGATCATAATGGTCAAAGCAACGGTGGCAATTACTCGTTTTTTGGGTGCATGGAAGTAGGCCATGCTAAATAATGGTGCGAGTAATAATTGTAAAAATGTTGAATTATGAGACAAATATTTTGTGCGTGCTGCAAATCGTGGAGAAAACTTTTTCTGAAATCCTTTATATCCTTCGCCATGAATCATAAATATACCCCATCCAATCAGCACTACCCAATGCACCCAATTTAACGGCATCTGTAAAGATGCATAGGTGTACGCTGAGAGCCTCCAGCTCGCATAAATTAGTAACAGCATTAAACCGCTAATGGACCAAATAGCGGCAAGAACACCTATTGCGGTTATACGAGTAGTCGTCATTTATCAGTTCTGAAATTAGTAGTTATAGGAAGTTACTGTATTGCTTAATATAAAGACAGATATTTTTAAGCAAAATTGCAAATTTGCCGGACAGATTGTTTATGCAAATATATATTCAGCTTATGCTAGGCATGGGTTTAATTTGTAATTTCATTTAATCATTTTGAAACTAATTCACAAAATAATTTTCAATCTTATTGTGGGTAGTTTATTGGCAGTAACAGCATATTCTTTTAATTATAAAATTTTGGTGAAAATAAGATATTTAATTATTTTTGTCATGAAGACGAAACATTACAGATAATATACACCGAGTCAAAAAGTGGTAGAAGCCAGGCGCAGATACACTTTAAAAAGGAAACATATTTATCAGATTGTGTGGAATCTGCTGTGGGAGAAAAATATAGTAATAACATTATTACGTGGTGGGGCAAGGGTAATACAAGTATGTTGTTAAAAGAGGGTCAGGTCGTATAAAAAAATTGTTTAATTATTAACGAATAGGAAAGCTTATGGGTTATGTGTATCTCGCGATTGCGATTGTTGCAGAAGTAGTAGGAACAAATGCATTAAAAGCGTCAGAAGGTTTTACAAAATTTACGCCGAGTATAGTGGTAGTCATAGGATATGGTGCAGCATTTTATTTTTTGGCGCTCGTATTAAAAACAATCCCTGTAGGGATTGCCTATGCAATATGGGCTGGTGCAGGTATTGTTTTGGTGGCCATAATTGCTGCAATTGTGTTCAAACAAATTCCAGACTGGCCTGCAATATTTGGTATGACAATGATCATTTTTGGGGTCGTTGTGATTAATGTCTTTTCTAAGACTGTTGTTCATTAGAAAAATTTCAGCTTACAAGATAAATGCAACTAGTTGCTTTTTATAAATTAATAATTTTATGTATCACTCTTATATTGAGTTCGTGTACAGGTGTGCCAGATGACATACAACCTGTACAAGATTTTAAGTTAAATAAATACTTAGGGATGTGGTATGAAATTGCACACTTTGATCATTCCTTTGAAAAAGATTTAACCAATGTGACAGCAAACTATAGTCTTCGTGATGATGAGGGAGTGAATGTCATCAATAAAGGGTATGATCCCGAGAAGGGTGAATGGGATACAGCAGAAGATGTCGCTTATTTTGTTAAAGAGTCAAGTAAAGGGCATTTAAAAGTATCTTTTTTTGGCCCATTTTATAGCTCATATGTAATTTTTAAGCTGGATAATAAGTACTATCAATATTCTTATATGCGAGCAGGTGAATAATGCATAATAAGGTGCAGCACAACGCGGCTGTGCCGCTCGGACGTCGCAAGCGTTGCTTGTTCCGCCCATGTGCACGGCGTTAGGCTGTATGTTGAAGCATTTGATTAATATTGCGGGAAAGCGTTGAGTTGATTTGGGGTTGCAACTAGTAAGAGGGTCGAAATATGTCGTTTTGGAAGCGAATTCTAGGAATTAAAGATCATTCCCACAATGAGGAACCTGTCATCCAGACCTTCGATATTAGAACAGAAGAACAACGTGCTAGAGATACACGTATGTCAGCCGACGCCGTGAGTAAAAAAAGTCTCGGTAGTGAAGCTGATTCTTTAGTTGAGGAACTCATAAAAATAGGTCAAGTATCAATACCGGATAAGCCGATGGAATCAAACTATCTCCCACCAAGCACACCCGGAATAGGCAATCCTCGTGCTAGAGATATTGGAGTTCAGCTCTATGAGATGGGTAACGGCAAAGTAACTTTGATGCAAGAAGCCATGTTCCGCGTATATCACGATCTTGGATCTATCCATGCGCGATGTCTGTCCGCGTGTTGGGATCGCATAGGCACAGATGGAAAGAAAAGTTATAGCCCAGGAGAGGATTGTTGGATTGATTGATGTATATTCTTGTTTGCATCGGAGTACGGTGTGTTTTTCGTCCCGTGGGAGTTGCTAGTAATGTGCGGCGGGATTCCACCTAACAAGCGGCTCAAAAACCGCTCCACTTCGTTGCGCTGGACGTCGCTGACGCTCCGTCTTTTATGTGGGCGTTATGCGGCCGGTGCTGACCGCTCTCTCATATTTCGCTGAAAACGCCAACTTAGCAGGAGGAATCGACATGTTCAGAAAAGCCGTGAAGTTTGTCGCATTAGGCTACTTGGTCTGGTCAATCTTTTGTTCGGTAGCGCTCGCGGATGACGTATCCGTGTCGTTCGTCGAACTGCTTGATGACAGTGGCAAAGCAATACTCGTTGTTGATGTGACCAATGACACGACCGAAACGATCACTGAATTGACTTTTGGTTGCTGGTCCGAAGAAGGCGGGAAGATAGATAACGATGAAGTTAGAGGTAGTTCTCTTTCGGCATTCAATACGGGTCCAGTTACGTGGGCAGGTGAATTAGCGCCTAATACGACGGCAACAATACGGGGTGTTGTAGAAGGATTCCCAGGGGCTATGGTTGTAGTTTTTAGCGGGCAGACATTTGGTTGCGGCGTCACTGAAATTTAGCCCGATTCTCATGAACTGGCCACATAACCTGCGCGGGCAAAGCGACCGGGACACGCTATCGCGCGTCCCGGTCAACAGTGATATGCGGCGCATGCCGCGGGCGTTATGTGGCAGCTAAAGTATTATGGAAAAGCATTTAAGTTTTTTACAAAAGTTACAATTTTTGCGCTATTGCTAAGTGCTGCCCTGCATGTAATCTTGCTTATATCAGATAGCGAGCAATACAGGAGTTGGGTAAAAATCCAAATGTTTCTTCAAGTGTTCGGTGCAATTTTTCTAATTTTTATTCATAAATTCAAAATATCTGCCCTAGTACTCTTTGCTATTCTTTCAGTACCATCTATTTACACCAACGCAATTTACGTTAATTATGGCCACTTAATGGCGGACTATATTTTGTTTCCATTATTTTGGCTTGTATTCGGGTATCTTATTTGTAGTGTTAAAACTAAATTTATCACCAATGTTTAAAACCAGCGAAACAATGCCACATAACAAATCATTTAAGTTTGCCGCTTTGCGGCGGGACGCTCGTTACACGAGCGCCCCTTAATTCAACCGTTAGGTTTCAAGTGAAATGACAGCAATAGTCGCAATTCGAAAAGGTGACGTCGCTGCAATCGCGGCTGATACCCAATTCAATCAAGGCAGCACCGTCGTCGACGGTTCACTACGAAAGTACCCGCCCAAAATACATCAGGTCGCAAATGCCTATATCGGAATATCGGGGACCTCCGCACATCACTCTGTCTTCAGATCGATTAGCGCTAAATATCCGGAGCAATTCAATTTCGAAAATACGGACGCGATATTCGAAACCTTCCTCAAAATCCATCCAATTTTAAAGGAAGAGTACTTCGTTGAAACTGATGAGAGCGATAGGGATCAGGAGTACGAATCAAATCAAATGAGCGGCCAAAAGCTAAGAGTTATTTCTTAGCTGCTGCACGTTCTTTCGCTTCTTTAATTACTTCGTCTGCTACATTTTTCGGACATGGTAAGTAGTGTGAAAATTCCATTGAGAATTGTCCACGCCCAGAGGTCATCGTACGAAGGTCGCCAATGTAGCCAAACATTTCACCCAAGGGCACATCTGCTTTCACGCGTGTTCCGGTTGTACCTGCATCTTGAGACTTAATCATGCCGCGACGGCGATTGAGGTCGCCGATCACATCACCCACATGATCTTCCGGCGTAAAAACATCTACTTTCATGATCGGCTCCAATAATTGCGGCGTCGCTTTTGGCATGGTTTGCCGGTAGGCCGCTTTAGCCGCAAGTTCAAATGCTACAGCAGAAGAATCCACTGCATGATAAGCACCGTCCGTTAAGGTAACTTTTACATCTAAGCAAGGGTAGCCTGCTAAAACACCTTCATCCATCATGTCTCCAAACGCTTTTTGAATTGCCGGCCAGTATTCTCGAGGTACGTTACCGCCTGTTACTTTTGATTCAAATTCATAGCCACTGTTTTGTTCGCCGGGCTCAACAATGTAATCAATTTTGCCGAATTGACCTGCACCACCGGATTGTTTTTTATGGGTGTATGTATCTTCAACACGCTGTGTGATGGTTTCGCGGTAAGCCACTTGTGGTGCGCCGGCAACCACTTCAACACTATGGGTACGTTTTAAAATATCAATTTTAATATCGAGATGTAATTCACCCATTCCTTTTAGAATGGTCTCGCCGCTATCTTCATCGGTTGCAACACGGAAAGAAGGATCTTCTGCGACCATTTTACTAAGAGCAACACCTAATTTTTCGGATGCGCCTTTATCTTTAGGAGAGACTGCCATAGAAATTACAGGATCTGGGAAAACCATGGGTTCTAATGTTGCGGGATTGTTTGGGTCACACAGTGTGTGTCCTGTTTGAACATTCTTCATGCCTAACACAGCTACAATGTCACCGGCTTGTGCTTTATCTAATTCTTCACGTGAATCCGCATGCATTTCCACAATTCGACCGATGCGTTCTGTTTTACCGGTAAAGGTATTTAACACGGTCATACCTTTATCTAATTTTCCTGAATAAACTCGAATAAAAGTAAGTGCACCATATCGATCGTCCATAATTTTGAATGCGAGTGCTCGTAGCGGTTTGCTAGGATCAACCTCTGCATAACTTCCTGTTTCGTTTCCTTCTAAATCAACTTCAGGTTGAGGAGGAACTTCGGTTGGTGCAGGTAAAAAATCGACTACTGCATCCAGCACGAGTTGAATGCCTTTATTTTTAAATGCAGATCCACAATAGGTTGGGAAAAAGTCGAGTGCGATCGTGCCTTTACGGATACACGCTTTAAGAGTATCGATATCAGGCTCTTCGCCATCTAAATATTTTTCCATGGCATCATCATCATGTTCCAATGCCATTTCAACGAGTTCTTCTCGATACTGTTCCACTTTATCTTTCATATCTTCAGGAACATCTTGAATTTCGTATTTCATGGGATCATCTGAACCTTCCCATATCCATGCTTTACGCGTAAGTAAGTCGATTACGCCGGAGAAGTTATCTTCCTCACCTATGGGGAGTGTCATCACCAAAGGTTTTGCGCCTAGAACATCTTTAATCTGCCCGACGACACGATAAAAGTCGGCGCCTAATCGATCCAATTTATTTACAAAAATTATGCGTGCAACATTGGACTCATTGGCATAGCGCCAATTGGTTTCTGATTGCGGTTCTACACCTCCAGAACCACAAAAGACACCTACACCACCATCAAGAACTTTAAGTGATCGATATACTTCGATGGTGAAATCCACGTGTCCAGGTGTGTCAATAATATTTAAGCGGTGATCTCTCCAGAAGGTGCTGGTAGCAGCAGACTGAATGGTAATTCCACGTTCACGCTCCTGATCCATAAAGTCTGTAGTCGCCTCACCATCATGCACTTCACCAATTTTGTGAATTTTTCCTGTAAGGCTAAGGATTCGTTCCGAGGTGGTGGTTTTTCCAGCATCCACGTGGGCAAAAATTCCAATATTTCTATAGGTCTCGAGGTCACTCATAGCTGTAATCTTTCTGTAATAGTTTCAATAGGTTCTGAGAATAACTTGGTGTGTCATAAAAGGACGGCAAGTCTACTTCATTCGAGATCTTAAGACAGCTCTATATGCGTCCATTCATCAAATAAAATTGTCTCAAGCAGCGAGAAGGCGCGGATTCTGGACTATATAAGCAAATGCTTCAATAGGGCGTAGGGGGTAAGTTACTCAATCATTACTGCCTGGCTTTGCTCGAACCTTACTTTCAAATTTAATAGCAAGAATCCCTAGATTTTGTAATTTTTTGAGAGCCTCTATTTGGGCTAAGATATTGAAAACAATAAAAATCTATAAAAAATTTATGGAATTCCCAGGCATGTAACCTCATTCTAATGATTTAGTACGTATTGTAGAAATCAATAGAGTGTTTTAATTGTCTCCAGGGAGGATAAATTTCATTCTAAAAAGCTTAATAATTATAAAAGGAATTAATCCACAATGAACTTTAAAAAATCCAATTTCTGTTTTGTATGCATTTTTCTATTATTAGGTACCTATACAAATTCGTATGCAGGTGCAATTGGAATTTCGTTTGGCATAGAAACATTTGACTTTGGAACTGTAAATGATGGAATCAGTGAAATAACCATCACTGCAAGAATCGGCGGACAAGATTTAGAAATTATTACGGTTCCGAATGAAACCTATAAATTGAATCCATATCTAGCTGGTGATTTTGTATCGGTAGAATATTTTGGATGGAGTATGAGTGGGGCTAGTGGTTTAGAACAAGATGCAGGGGAAGCTTTCGGAAGTTTTCGAACAACATTAGATGTTTTCGATACCGATATTTCCCCCCAATATAATTTGCTTAACACTACCAGTATATCTTCTATACTTTTTAATCAACAAGGGACAGCCAATGCTGATGGAGCCAATGCATTGGCACAAGTTAATTCGTTTACAACTGAGTTTCCAAGTCTTGAACTAACCAGCAATTTAATACGATCGGATACAGATTTTGGAGATTTTCAAGACGGTGTCGCTTTAGGTACGTCTGGCGAAAATTTGGAATTTAATGAGCTTTCAACCTTAGAAAAAATTTTAGCGATAGCAGAATCTTTCCCTGCACCTCTCCCAGAGGAGTGCTTCGAAGAAATTCAACAAGCATTAATGTTTGATGGTCAGTATAGGGCACAAAATGGAACCTTTGTTGCACTCAATTTAGCTATAAGTTCAACTGCAACAACAACAGGCGCACATACTTTAACTCTCGCACCTGCTGTTATCCCCATACCTGCCGCAATTTGGATGTTTGCAAGTGCAATATTATGTTTAGTGGGAATTTCTCGTAAAAGACTATTAAATAATTAGCAATTTTAAATTGCTAAATTAGACTGCTGGTTCAACTTTTAAGGCACAAAACTTAAATTCTGGAATCTTGCCATAGGGATCCAGAGCTTGGTTGGTTAATAAATTTGCGGCAGCTTCTCGATAGCAAAATGGCATGAACACTTGGCCTGGATTAATACCGCCATCCATTCGTGCAAAGCATTCAACTTCTCCACGTCGAGAGGTCAGTTTAATTTTATCTCCACTTTGAATTCCAAGTTTTTCGAAATCGTCAGGACTTATACTGGCTACGGCCACCGGTTCAATGGCGTCTAACATGCTGGCACGTCTGGTCATTGCCCCCGTGTGCCAATGTTCTAGCTGTCGCCCGGTGACTAAGACAAAAGGATATTCATCGTCAGGCAGTTCATCGGCGTTGGTAGACGCTGCTGGCACAAACTTTCCTAAGCCATTTTCGGTTGGGAAATCTTCAGTAAATATTACACTCTGGCCTGGATCACCTTCATTTTCGCATGGATACGTAACGGAATGTTCTTGTTGTAAACGTTCCCAGGTCATTCCCTTAATGCTGTCCATACCCAAACGCATTTCGTTGAACACATCGGAAGGATAATGATATTTCCATTCCGTTAATCCCATACGTTGTGCAATTTCTTGAATAATCCATAAATCTTGCTTGGCATCACCCGGTGGTAGCAGTGCTTGACGGCCTAATTGCACACGACGGTCTGTATTTGTAAATGTGCCAGTTTTTTCTGGAAATGCAGAAGCTGGCAGAATGACATCAGCAAACCAAGCCGTTTCAGTCATAAATATTTCTTGAACGACTAAATGTTTTAGTGAAGCTAAGGCTTTTCTTGCATGGTTGAGATTAGGATCTGACATTGCGGGGTTTTCACCCATGATATACATGCCATGCAGCTTGTCATCGGTAATCGCATCCATAATTTCTACGACAGTCAAACCGGGTTTATTATCTAGTTCTGTTTCCCAAAGTTTTTCAAATCGTGTATGTGCTTCAGGGTCATCGACTCGTTGATAATCTGGAAACACCATCGGAATTAATCCGACATCGGATGCGCCTTGAACATTATTTTGTCCTCGTAAAGGATGCAATCCAGTACCTGGTTTTCCAATCTGGCCTGTCATCATAGAAAGTGCAATTAAACATCGTGCGTTATCAGTGCCATGAATATGTTGAGACACACCCATACCCCAGAAAATGATTGAGGCATTTGAGCTTGCATAAACTTTTGCAACTTCATGCAATGTTTCAGCAGGTATTCCACATAATTTCTCAACTTTTTCAGGTGAGAAATTTAGAATATGTTTAGCAAATTCAGAGAACCCTTCCGTGCGATTCTTTATAAATTCTTTATCTAGCAAATTTTGTTTAATAATGGAATACATAATTCCATTGAGCATGGCAACATCGGTATCTGGCTTAAACTGCAAAAAGTAATCCGCATGTCGCGCCAAGTCTGTACGTCTTGGATCCATTAAAATTAATTTTGCGCCGTTACGCTTTGCATTCTTAAAAAATGTGGCAGCAACAGGATGGTTTTCAGTAGCATTCGAACCAATGATTAAAATGACTTCTGCCTTATCTACATCCTCTACCGGATTAGATACAGCACCAGAACCGATTCCTTCTAAGAGTGCAACAACAGAAGAGGCATGACACAAACGTGTACAGTGGTCGACGTTATTCGTTTTAAATCCTGTGCGAACTAGTTTTTGAAACAGATAAGCTTCTTCATTTGAACCTTTGGCAGAACCAAAACCAGCCAAGGCGTTGGGGCCATGCTGGTCTCGAATGTCAACCAATCCTTTAGCAGCAAAGTCTAGGGCTTCATCCCAACTAGCTTCTCTGAAGTATTTGTCAATGTCTTTATAAGTAAGCTTTTCAATATCTAATGATTTCGGGATATCTGATTTTCGTATCAAAGGCTTAGTTACTCTCCCTTCATGATGAACATAGTCAAATCCATATCGACCTTTAACACATAGGCGGCTTTTATTTGCGGGACCATCTCGACCTTCGACATAAATAATTTTTTCATTATTAATATTGTAAGTAAGCAAGCAGCCCACTCCGCAATAAGGACATGTCGATTCTACTTTGCGATCCGGTTTCAACATCCCAAGATCATTGGAAGGCATTAAAGCACCAGTAGGACAGGCTTGTACGCATTCGCCACAAGCCACACAGGTGCTATCACCCATGGGGTCAGCAATATCAAATACAATTTCAGAGTGAGATCCACGATTAGCGTATCCAATAACGTCATTGTTTTGTTCTTCTCGGCAAGCGCGTACACAACGTGTACATTGAATACAAGCATCAAGGTTTACTGCAATAGCGGGGTGCGATGAATCATTAGCCGGATTATTGCGAGACTCAAAGCGAGGTAGACCAACTTTCAGCTCATTCGTCCAATAATCAAGTTCACTATGTAATGTGTATTGGGTCTGAGCAATGTCTGATTGCAATAACTCCAACACCATTTTTTGTGAATGTATGACACGATCATTGTTGGTAGTTACCACCATGTCTTTAGAAGGTGTGCGTGTGCACGAAGGTTGAAGTACACGTTCTCCTTCGATCTCCACCATGCATGCCCGACAGTTCCCATCGGCACGCATGTCTGGTGTGTAACACAGGTGCGGAATATCAATGCCATGACGTTTGGCCGCTTCTAAAATTGTTTCATCTTGATACGCACTAATCTTTTCTCCATTCAGCGAAAATTCAATGGTTTTAAAATCGTCAATGTGTTCTGGGTTAGCAGCCATAGTTATTTTAATTCTTCCGGAAAATAATTAATTACACACTGCATGGGATTTGAAGCGGCTTGTCCCAATCCACAAATCGAAGCATCAGACATGGTTTGAGATAATTCTTGCATCAATGATTGATCCCATTCAGATTTATCCATCAACATAACCGCTTTGGATGTGCCAACGCGACAAGGCGTACATTTACCGCATGATTCATGTGAGAAAAAGCTCATCGCATTTTTTGCAAGATCCCGTGCTTTATCTTGTTGAGAAAAAATGATTACAGCTGCTGAACCGATAAAACAGCCATGCTCATCTAAGGTATCAAAGTCTAGAGGAATATCGCCTTTTGATGCAGGAAGAATCCCTCCCGAAGCCCCTCCAGGAAAGTATCCATAAAACTCATGACCTTCTTGCATACCGCCACAATATTCTTCAATTAATTCTTTTACTGTAATTCCTGCAGGTGCCAAATGCACACCGGGATTATTGACTCTTCCACTGACTGAAAAAGAACGTAATCCTTTTCTTCCATTTCTACCTTCAGAAGCAAACCAGTCTGCACCTTTTTCTAAAATGTCACGCACCCAATACAATGTTTCCATATTATGTTCGAGTGTGGGACGTCCAAATACACCCACTTGCGCAACAAAGGGTGGACGCAGACGAGGCATACCACGTTTTCCTTCAATCGATTCAATCATCGCAGATTCTTCGCCACATATATAAGCGCCAGCACCACGTCTGAGTTCTATGTGTGGAAGTTGATGTTGTGAATGTAGTTTTAGTTGATTTAATTCTTCGGTAAGCGAATAACGAATGCCTGCATACTCATCCCGTAAATAAATATAAATAGAATCGGTGTCTACTACATGGGCAGCAATTAGCATGCCTTCTAAGAAACGATGGGGGTCAATTTCTAAATAATATCGATCTTTGAAAGTGCCAGGTTCACCTTCATCGATATTCACCGCCATAATTCGTGGTGCATCATGTTCGCTTACAATTCGCCATTTACGACCGGCAGGAAAACCAGCACCACCGAGTCCACGAAGATTTGAATTTTCTAAACTAACGATAACGTCTTCGTTGGAAATAGTGTTGCTCAAAACTTTAGCTAAAGTTTCATAACCACCTTCTTTTTTATACTCTGCATAACTTTTACATTTGGGTGCTACCGCTTTATATTTCTTATTTTTGATTGCCTGCTCTACTGAATTTTGATCAGCATTGCCAATAGCATTAGTGCCGACAACAGCGACAGGTGCTTGTTCGCATCTTCCAACGCAGGGTACTCTTTGTATTCGAACATTTGTATCGCTGCATTCAGATAGTGTTTTAATTAATTCTTCAGAACCATTCATTTCACAACTTACTGAATCGCATACACGCACTGTAAGCGCCGGCGGGGTTGGTTCGCCTTCTTTTACTACATCAAAATGATGATAGAACGTAGCCACCTCATATACTTCTGTAGTTGATAGTTTCATTATTCTGGCAAGTGCAGTAATGTGAGCTGCTGAGATGTGGCCATGGTTATCCTGAATTAAATGCAGATATTCGATCAATAAATCACGGCGTAATGGCATATCGCTCAACAGTGATTCAATTTGCTTAAATGCTTCAGGATCAACACTTCTACCACGTTTTTCACCGCGCATTTTGTTACGTTTACGTGCTACTGCAGTACTCATCTAGTAATCGATCCTAGTATTTTTCCAACGATTGAATATTTTCAGTGTAAGCATTATAGGTGGTTTACTGTATATACTAGAAGTAATTTACATTCATTAAGTAGCTAAAGTAGTCGAATTTTTACTCGCCTATATAGGCGAGTAGGCTGAAATTTACTTCTTATTTATCCAATCCAAATGAGCATTTCACCTTGACCTCCCACAGCGGTGTCGCCCAAGTATTTTTGCACTCTTCTGCGCATGGGGTGCAAAGATTGAAATGTGCTTTTATAACGTCTTAGTTCATGTAATAAAATGGTTAAGTAGCCTAAATTATGCCGTCCACAATCATGAAATCCAGAAACAATATCTTTTGGTTTGTGTGGTAATAGCAATGTACCTCTTCTCATGCCAATACCTGCTTGTTTCCCAATCATTCCAAGATTGCTTATCGTTCCTGCAATCATCCTGCTGGCACAGTAGTCACCAATATTTCCCACAATCATGATGATGCCACGTCGCATTAAATCGCCAGTGAAATTGGCACTGTTTCCATGTACTAAAATGGTTCCTCCTGACATGCCTTTTTTCTCACTTGCAAAAGCGCCGCCTAAATAGTCGTTTGCATTGCCGTCAATTTCTAACAATCCATGCAACATTCCACACCCCGCAAAATCATTTGTGTTTCCACAAACTTTCATGGTTCCGCCATTTAGTTTTGCGCCTGCATAATGCCCCGCATCACCATTTACAGTCAGCTGAGAATTTTTAGGAAGTTCAAAACCAATGTAATCCATTTTTTGGTTTGAATTTTCTAAAGTAATGCTCTCATTTGAAAACTTACCCGAAATTTCAAATAACTCTCCAACTTCTGATTGTTGGTTGCCAATTAAAATGCCTGTTTTAAGCACATTATCCGGATTCATATTTTCAAGAATCGCGGTACTTAGCCATCGCATGTCTAATCGATGCTCAGTAGTACCTTTAAATGTAATGATTGAATGATTCACTCATGATTTCCTGTAAATGAAAATGGTGGGGGCCTAATTTTCCGCCATAATTACCACCGGTAATTTTTTCAATTCCTTGTGATTTTCCTAGATCACAGATAGCTTCAATACCACGATGCATAGCTAACGTGACATCTTCTTTGGTTAAACCATCGATCACGATTTCCATTGCAGCTTCAATATTTTTACTTAAAACATTATCAGAACGTCCTTTAAGGGTTGGGCAATAGGGATGATTGGTTGATGCATTTAAGAATTTATATTTAGAGCCAACCTTTGAGCCTGAACGCACACCACCACCCGGGAAGGGCATAATGACATTGGGAAGCATACTAATAGCATCGATTGCGGCTTCACATGCAAGTAAGGCGTGAGAAAGTCCTCGTGCCAATACTAAAATATTTCCACCGCCAATGGCTTTTTGGTAGCCTGTTTTTTCGGCGCAAAGAAATTCCCCATCCATGACAGGAATACGCCAATACCGGTTTCCACCAAATTTTTTTGAGGTTTGGAAGCCATCGCCAAAGAACCGTAGATTTTTTCCAAGATCAATTTGATCTTCACCACCCATGCCTGAAAACACAGCTGTGGTAGGGCAGGTAAGAACACATTGACCAATTCTAGTTTGTAGTTGTTTTTCTAATGTTTTTCTATCGGTGGCAAAAAGTAATACTGAAATACCAGGGCGGCCATCCGGTGTTTCATGATTGCCAATTACTTTTTCTATTCCAGCTTCAACGTTGCAACCAATTACTGAAGTTGCGAATCCGGTCATGGTTTGGGCCGCATGCCGGGCCCATTTATAATTGATAGCCGTAATAATGACGCGTGTTGCACGCATCGGAAATGCTTCCGCAAATGTATCTTCAATTTCTACGCCATTAATTATCATTATTATTCTAATTCTAATTTAAATTACAAGGATGCGTTTCAATCTGACTGCCGATGCATTCTAACATTTCATCATCTGAAATTTTAAAATTGTCGAATGAAATTGTTTGATAATCTGAAAAATAGTTTTTTAATGGCTTTTCAATTGCAGTATCAAATTCTGGTTTGGTGACATGTGTTACACCTTTTACCGTGGATACAATCTTGCCATCTTTAACAATGAGTTGACCATTTTTAAATACATATGCAGGTTTAGCAAACATTTGCTCAATATCGCTTTGTTTTCGATACACCGTAATGTTTGCATTTGCACCATTGCCTAAATGCCCGTAATTTTCTAACCCTAAAATTTTTGCTGGGGCTGCACGAGTCATGATGGCAATTTCATATAAAGAATATTCACGATCCATTGAGGCAAGATTTGACATTTTCTGTGCGTCGATTGGGAGAATGTTAAATGCATCATTTCTAAAAGATCGATCCATTAAAAGTTTGATTAAATGAGGGTACGTTGTAAATGGTGCTCCATTAGGATGATCTGTAGTTAAAAATACTCGCCATGGATCATCAATTTGTAAAAATATTTCTAACCCAATAGCCCATTGCAACGCATTTACAAAACTTTTATCACGATATCGAAATGGAATTACGCCACAACCAGCTTCACATTCAATGTCCATCAAGGTCCACTTTTTAGGATGTGCATGTTCGTGCCCAAAATACTGCATCATTGAATCACCCGAAGTGGTGATGGTTTGCCCAAACATAATTTGCCCAACATCGGCAGTCACATTTTTTTGCTTGTTAATAGCTTCTGCAATTTCGCATGCAGCCGAAGAAAAATTATGATCGCCTTCAGTGCCATAACTGTGAAATTGAATATGTGTTAAATGAATGGGCAGGCCTTCAGCAGCAGACATTGTGGCTAGCGTGGATTCGAAATTGCCAGGAACACCTAGATTACTCGCATGTACATGTAAAGGATGTGTAATACCCAAAGTATGTACGGCTTTACTTAGAGCATTAAGAATTTGTCGAGGATTTACGCCTGCAGGCCCAGTTTCGTCGACATCTAAGCGACGTTGATTATATTTAAATGCATGAATACCACCTGCATTGACGACTTTAATTCCGATACACTGACTGGCACGTAAAATCCAAGCCACATAGTCGTTTATTGCATTTTGCGAAGCATTTTCACGTAACAGTCGTAACAAAAAATCGTCATTACCTAATAATGCATAACCACCTTTATCGATCATGGGAGTATCTGCCATCTCCATATGTGCTTGACGTGCATTCACGGGAAGAACGGCGGGTTCGAAACAGGCGGTATAACCCATTTCTGCATAACGATATCCAGTGGTGAATGTAGAAGGTACAACATGACCTGAACCTGCTCGGCGTATATCAGTGCCAAGACTTGTATTGGCAACGGCATCGTCCACCATCATAGTGCGTGCAATGTTAACTTTGCCGCCGCCTATATGTGTGTGCAAATCAATTGCACCTGCCATAACAATACAATCATCTAGTGCATAACTAGATTCAATTTTTATATCATCAGAAATACTCTGTTGAATCTTCCCATCCACTACATATAAATCTCGTTTTTCACCATTTACTTGGTGAGTAGGATCATAAATTTCTGCGCTAGAGAGCTGTATTGCCATATTTAAACAAGTTCTTTTATTTTATTTAACACATCGCTCGCCGTAGGAAGATCGCTATTTCGTATTTGCCGAAGAGGTAAAGTTGCAACACTATCGGTTCTACTTGCCAATCCATTTGTGTCAATTCCTGGAATTGCCACGGGTATGAAAATATTTGCAGATTTAGAATTTAAATTTGGATGCCCTAGTACAATGGTCGGAATTTTAGTTTCGGGTGCAGTATCTTTTGCACCTAAGTTTGCAATCCAGAGCAAACTGTCAACATCATGATTTTGAATTAAGCGATTGCCGTCATATAAAACTGGGTCATAAACTGGTGTTTGAGTCGTAAATGTGACAGGCAGTGAAACACCGGTTTGCCAGGTAGTTACTTGATTAGCAGTTATTTCAGCTTTTGAGCCACTAAGTGAAAGTCCTACACAGCGTAATTCTTTAGATAAAAGTTTTAGCAATTCTGTTAATGCTTGAACGCTGTGTTCTGCTGATTCGGAATTAAATAAACTCGTACTCCATAGCATTGTGGTGTACTGACTATTTTGAATCGAATCGACAATCTTCAATAATTGTTCAGTATCATGGTCAGGCTCAGGGAAATTACTACTGCCTTTAGTTATGATTTCCTGAAAACGATAAATTATGGATTCAAGTCGTGGATAATTAAATTGAATTAAATTTATATCTTCCTCAAGAGAAGCCGTATTATTTTTTGCCAGATCCAATACGATTATGTTTTTATTATTAGCCAGTTCATTGTTAAGCGTTTTTTCAGGCTTTAACACTCGCTCCGTCAATCTTGGAAATTTATCAAAAACCTGTTTCCCAAATATCACGACTACATCAGAACGATTTCGAATTTCTGCAAGTGTCGTTTTAATTTCCCCATGGCGTTGCATCACTGAATTGCTAGCCCGAATTGATTTTCCATTAGCGTGATCAATCACTCCTTTAATTTTTTCAGTAAATGCTATTGCATCTCGCTGTGTTTGAACATCTGTGATAAGTCCACTTACCAGCGTCAACATAGATGACTTAATAATTTTGGCAGCTTCATCAATTGCGTCCCCTATATTTGCAGAAGCACCATTAATCATTGGTGAGGGCATTGATTCCTTTTGTAATGAAGCGGCTTCGAATTTTTGAATGCAATTTACAGGCAATGTAGTGGAGCCAGTGACTTTTATTGAGAGATCATTCACTTCAACCGTTAAATCGTCACACAACAACCCACATTGTGTGCATGTTACATTTTCAAATTGCATGATGTTTGCTGGACCGATTTCCTGATTAAGCAAGATTATTATAGGTAGTTAGTATAGAGGGTGCTGTGTATTGAATAAAACTATGTAGCTCATAAATATTGTGAGTATGCGTAACGAAGTCTGTATCTCTAGTTGTCCGAAAATGATTAAAATAGGCAAGGAATTACCTTGAATAAAAACCTGAAGCATTAGTTATGAGGTGAAATATGGCGAAATGGAGAGAAATAAAACCTGAGCAAACCTATAGTGAAGAAGAAATTAATGAGCGGTTAGCTGAAGAATTGTCTAACTGGTATTTCGAAAATGGATGGATACGAAGAAAGTATAAGACACATAGCTGGAAAGGGACTCTAATGGTAGTGAATACCATAGGGCATTTAGCAGAAGCCGCTTGGCACCATCCAGATTTAACGGTTTCCTATGCTTTTGTCATAGTGAAATTAATGAATCATGCAGCCAAAGGGGTTACCAATAAAGACTTTGAATTGGCTAAAAAAATTGAAGAAACCATCATGTGGCAACCAGGCATAGAGCAGAGTGATTTAGAAGGAACACCAAATGATCCTCGATTTGCCTATCTTCAGTATAAGTAATGAAACGCTGAATTCAGAAATCTGGCAGCAATTTTTCAATATTCTCGGTAATAAAGTGGGGCGGTAAGCCATAGGGTACAATATTGGTGACTACGCCCTGTGTATTAATAATGTATAAATTTGATGTGTGATCAACGGTGTAATTTCCAGATGTAGTATTTCCTTCATATGAGTAAAAACCTTGGAACTGCTTGATTACCTTATCTATTTCTTCAATTGTACCCGTTAACCCAATGAAATCATTACCAAAATATTTCAAGTACTTTTCTAATATTTCAGGTGAGTCTCGTTTTGGGTCCACACTAATTAGCAATGGCTGTACAAATTTTGAGCGATCACCTAATTGATGTAGCACGGTTTTTACAGTGCTCAACGTGTTCGGACACACATCTGGGCAGTGCGTAAATCCGAAAAATAACAACACCACTTTTCCTTCTGAATCTTGTAATGAGTATGGTTGGTTTAAATGACTAGTAAGCGTGAAATCTCCACCAAGGTTAGTAGAGCTTGTATCTTCTTTGGCATGAAGTGATGCAACGGCCCATAAGTCAATACAAATCAGTAACATAAAGCTGGTGTACAGGAGTTTCATATGCATTTAATAAAAATGTGAGGGATACTAATTAGAAATCAATTTTAATGAATCAGTTCCAATAATTCTTGTTAAATACTACCATTTTAACAAGAATTACAATGACTTATGCTAAATAATTGAAACAATTTAAAGTTAAGTAATTCATTTAAATTTGAGGTCTAAATGTACAATAGCGCATTGATTTTAATAATGATTATGTCATGTTATTTACCTTTGAATGGGCTTTCAGTTACGGCATAATGGCTAACTGCATTGTATAAATATGATCTAGGTCATTACTGATCTAGATCATTACTTTATTTTAGTAATTAACTATCATGTCTATCAGTTTTAATAATAATTTGATCAATAGTTCAATATGGAGTCATAAGACTATGAAGAAGAAGGCGTTATCACAATCAAAATGGGCACAAGGAATATTCACAACATTGTGCGTATTACTTGCGTCATATATTGGATTTCAGTCTACCGCGATGGCAGATGAAACATGCATGTCTCCTTACATGGCAAAAATTGTCGGACAGGAAGACTATGTGTACATATGGACATTAGGTGTTGAAGGAATGGGTGATGAGCAAGACAAGCTCGTAACTGTATCCGTAAACCCAGAATCCGAACATTATGGGAAAGTTGTTAATGTTCTATCCGTAGGTGGGCGTAATGAAGCACATCATTCTGGATTAACAGATGATCGTCGTTATTTATTTGCTGGCGGTTTAGATAGCAACAAAATTTTTATTTTTGACGTTCATACCAATCCTTCAAAACCATCTTTACATAAAGTAATTACCGACTTCGTTGAAAAAACAGGTGGAATGGTTGGTCCTCATACCATGTATGCGTTACCTGGAAGAATCATGGTTAGTGCATTGTCGAATAATGTTGATCATGGTGGACGTACTGGTATAGCAGAATTCACGAATGAAGGTGATTTTGTGGCTGCACATTGGATGCCAACCGATGAAGACCTTCGGGGTGCTGAAAAAGTTGGTAATGCGGCAGATGGTTATGGATATGATATTCGTGCATTACCGCGACGTAATATAATGATCACCTCATCTTTTACAGGCTGGTCTAACTACATGATGGATTTTGGCCAAATGCTACAAGACGAAGAAGCCATGAAGCGCTTTGGAAATACAGTTGTAGTATGGGATTTACATACTCGCAAGCCTAAAAAAGTATTTGAAGTTCCAGGTGCACCATTAGAAATACGTTGTGCATGGGGTTCCAATAATAATTATTGCTTTACCACAACGGCTTTAACTTCAAAAATTTGGTTAATTTATGAAGATGAAGCAGGCGAGTGGCATGCCAAGGATGTTGCTGATATTGGCGATCCTTCAAAAGTTCCATTACCTGTAGATATCTCAATTACTGCTGATGATAATGGTCTTTGGGTTCAAACTTTTATGGATGGCAAGACTCGCTTCTTTGATATTTCTGATCCATTAGCACCTCAGCAAACCTATGAACACGTTATTGGATCACAAGTAAACATGATTTCTCAGAGCTGGGACGGTAAGCGCGCATATTTCACTTCTTCACTCTTAGGTAACTGGGATAAAACCGGTGAAGCTGATGAACAATACTTCAAGCTATTTACTTGGGATGGCAAAAAGCTTAACCATGAATTTACCGTTGATTTCTATGAATTGAAGCTAGGACGTGCACACCAGATGAGATTTGGTGCATATTCTCTCTACTCGCAGAAGTCGAACTCGAAGGACAAAATGTTGTCTCACGTAGAGTAAGAAGTCGGCTCTATTACAATATGTAATAGCAGTCTAAACTACTAAAACAAGGCCGCCTTCTAGGCGGCCTTGTTTTTTGTATAGAATAATATTGTAGATGAAATTTATTAATTCAAAATCAAATTTAGCGGCGGCAATTCTCGGTGGGATCAGTTTGCTTGGTGGATGCGATTTTAGTAAAGATGATACTCCACTACCCAGTTCGCATGCTGCTCAAGCCGAGGTCCAGGTTATGGCGGATGGTTGGACCGATACACTTCCTTATGAAGTACCCAAGCCTGGAAGTTATACTCTGTCAAAGATCAATACAGTTGGTGGCGGAACAGTATTAGGGATTGATGGGCAAGAATTAGAATTAGATGGTTTGCTGGGAGATAAAATTGTGTTACTCACATTTATCTACAGTAGTTGTACCGATCTAAATGGATGTCCTCTTGCAACAGCCGTTTTTTATAAAGTTAAGGAGCGGTTTAAAAGTGATCCTAAATTAGCTGAGGCACTTCGTTTGATAAGCATCAGTTTTGACCCAGAGTTTGATACTCCAGAGGTAATGAAATTATACAGTGCCGGTTTTGATAAAGGTGATCCACAGTGGGTGTTTTTAACAACAACCTCTGAAGAGGCACTTCTTCCAATTACTCAAAATTATGGGCAAATGGTTATTAAAGAGTATGATGAAGAAGGAAAATACACAGGAACCATGGCACATGTATTACGTGCTTTTCTAATTGATCGTTCAAAGAACATTCGTCAAGAATATAGTGTTTCATTTTTACATGATGAGCTAGTTGCTACTGACATCAAAACCTTGTTAATTGAAGAAGGCTTATTGCTAGCAAGTGATTATACAAAGGAATAAGTTAGTGAATTCAAGACCATCACTAATTGGGTTTTTTTTAAATGTAATTATGTTGTGTTTTGTTGTAGGTATTTTATTCAATGCAAATATTCTACAGAGTTCAACCGATACTTCTGAAGTAACTACAAACAAAGCTTTATTTGGTCCTGGGGATAATAAAGAAGGTTATGAATCACCAAATTACAAAACGAATGCATTAGATTTACAAAAAAGGGTAGGCAAAGAAGCCAATCTTATTGAGTTTGCATTGGACCCACCACTAGGTTTGCCTCCAATGCCAGTGCCGGCAGACAACCCTATTACCAAAGAAAAAATTGCGCTTGGTAGAAAACTTTTTTTCGATCGTCGCTTATCTATTAACGACACATTTTCATGTGCAATTTGTCACATTCCGGAGCAAGGTTTTACAAATAATGAAATTCAAACAGCTGTTGGTGTTGAAGGAAGATCTAATAAACGCAACGCGCCTACAATTTATAACGTAGGATTTCTAAATGTAATATTCCATGACGCGAGAGAGTCTACTTTGGAACAGCAAGTGTGGTCACCATTTCTTGCGCGCAGTGAAATGGCTAACCCATCCATAGGATATGTAATAAATAAAATTAAAGGAATATCCGAATATAACGGTTTGTTTGAACAAGCATTTGATGGGCGTGGACCAACCATGGAAACTATAGGTATGGCACTGGCAAATTATCAAAGAGCTTTAAACGCGGGTGATTCATTATTTGATCGCTGGTATTTCGGAAAAGAAGAAGATGCTGTGAACGAAAATGTGAAAAAAGGATTTAAGCTATTCACAGGAGAAGCATTGTGTAGCACGTGTCATGTAATAAATGAAAATAGCGCATTATTTACTGATGAAAAACTTCATAATACCGGTTTAGGTTACTATGCTTCTTACGGTGATGTGACAAAAACAACTCGTGTTCAATTAGCGCCAGGTGTTTTTGCTGAACTTGATAATAGTAAAATCAAAGATGTTTCAAGAAACAAAGAAAACGATTTAGGAAGATATGAAGTTACAGAAGATCCTGGGGATCGATGGAAATATAGAACTCCACCTTTACGAAACGTAGCACTAACAGCTCCGTATATGCATGATGGTTCGATGCAGACACTACGAGATGTTGTTGAATTTTATAATGAAGGTGGTATTAAAAATGAATTATTAAGTCCTTTAATAAAACCTTTAGATTTAAGTGATGAAGAAATTTCATATTTAGTGGAATTTTTAAAGTCATTGACCAGTGGAAATATTGCAGCATTGGTGGCGGATGCATTTGCAGCTCCTATTGGTGATATTAGTCAGGATGATCCTAATTGGGCACATGAGAATAAAATAAAATGAAATGAAATGTTTAATTATCTATAAAGCCCAGGACGCATGAAAACAAAATTAAGTAGGTATATTGAGTTTAGTACTATCCCAGGGCACATGAGAATAAAATAAAGTGAATAGAATACTTTTTCTTATCATAATGATGATGTTTTCAATGTATGCGTTTGCTAATGAAGAAAGGCTAATGGAACCTTATCCTCCAAATTTTGCTGCAGAAAATTTTCAATTGCCTGATATTGAAGGAAAGAAACATTCACTAAATGATTTTGAAGGACGTTTTTTGCTGGTAAATTTTTGGACAATGTCCTGTAATGTTTGCAAAGGGGAAATGACCACATTACAAAGTGCTTATGAAATACTTGGAGAAGAAAATTTGGTTGTAGTATCTATTCATGCAGGTAAAAAAATTGATGGAGCAAAATCTGTTGTAGAGCTTAATAAGATTACCTATCCAGTTTTAGTCGATGCTGAATTGGTGATGGGGCATTGGGGCATACCAATATTGCCCACTACGTTTTTAGTCGACCCAATTGGAAATATCCGATATCGTGCTGTTGGAACACGAGTATGGAATTCGCCTTTTATGATAGATTTTTTACAAGCAGAAATTAATAATTCAAAGAATTTGGTTTCAGTTATTGATAAAGCTTTAAATTAACGAACTTTTTAATTAAAACTAGTTCTAATATCGTATTACTGTTTATCTGATTCAAACAATGTTTAAAGATAGTCTAATCATAATTATTGTAATTCTCCTACCTGTTGGAGCCACATACGCAAAGCCGCTAATGGATGTAGTCACAGGACAACCAAAGGCAAATGAATTTCAATTAAGTAGTGTTGAGGGCAAAGATATTAGTCTTAGTGACTACAAAGGAAAATTTGTGTTATTAAATTTTTGGGCAACGTGGTGTGCGCCCTGCAGAAAGGAAATGCCTTCAATGAGTAACTTACACAAACAATTAATGCCGCATGGTTTTGAAGTAATCGGTATCCATGTGGGTCCAAGCAAAGCAGGTGTGAAAAAATTTCTAGAAGCGGTGCCTGTTGATTTTACAATTGTTGTTGATAAAGATATGAAACTCGTGAACTGGGGTGTTAGAGGTTTGCCGACAACTTATTTGGTAAATCCAGAAGGAAAGCTAATTTACCAAGCGATTGGCGAACGTGAATGGGATTCGTCAGAAATGATTCAATTTTTAAAAGAGTTAATTGCAAGCTATGAGCACATGGCAGAAGATCAAACACCTGTTGAGAAAGAAAATAAATCATTTTTTGCAAATTTAATAGAATCATTAGGTTGGCCAACTGAAAGTAATGTTTCTTCAGACAAATTACTACCTTACTAATATAGTTTGGTGAATTTAATGGCTGATGAAGATGAAGTCTTAGCTGCAATTAAAAAATACATTATTGAAAATTTTCCTGATGCAACAATTGAACAGTGGGAAGATGTGAAACAAGATAGTTTAAATTTTCGAATCATTGAAAATGATAAAACCTATACTTTGCGCGTCATGCAAGAGTGTTATCTTGAAGATTCACTTCAAGATATGCATACAATGTTGGAAAATTACAATGTTGCACAAGTGTTGCGTGATATCATCGATTTTCCAATCGTAGTGACAAATTCAGGATGTATATTTGGTTCTCCATAAACACTTGAGTGCTTATGGAGAAAATGTTTTCTAGATTACTCGCAAGTCGTAAGATCAATCATTATGTATATGGATGTACTGTATGCCAGCTTTGCTGGAGCAAAAGCTGGTGTCCATAGTAAGCTAATTGCTACTCAGATGTAGTAGGGTCAATCATCCTTCTAATCTGAGAAATTTTATTGGCAGGGAATCCACCTTCCTCTGCGTGCTTGCGAATTTCTTCTTCATTAGGTGCGATGTATGTGCAGTAAACCTTGTTATCAGTGACCACGCTTTCAACCCACTGAATTTGTGGACCCATGTTTTTTAAAATACTACAAGACTTTTGAGAAATTCCTTGAAGTTCATCCGCGGTCAAATCGCCTGCTCCTGTGATTTCACGCTCGATAATATATTTAGGCATGATGGGTTCTCCAGATAATATTCATTCTATGTGTTATATATATGTAGAGTTTAGCTAATTTCATTAAATGAAATCCAGCTAAATCAATAAAATGTATTAAATGTGCTGTCACGAAAAACCTATTAATTAGGTTTTCGTAAACATACAGAGAAACTTGCACCAAATAATCCAATAGATTGCCCGAAGGGCTTAAGAATTCTATTTAAAACTTTGAGGTATTTTAAGTGATTTATATTTTTTCCCATATTTTTACGGGCTTTAAAATATGCATAGGAATTATTCAATAAATCAAAATTTATATACGTTGGTAAAATTTGCATTGGAGCCCAAGGCCACAGACCTCGTTGAATTGAATTCCCAGAATACAACCATTTATCCATAAATCGTGGAATATAATTTATGAACCAACGCCCATCGTGTACTTCTTTAGGGCACAGCTTGCTGGATGTTCCTAAAATTTGAAGATCGCCTCCATTTTTAAGTACCCGGTCAATTTCACACAGGACATTTGACAAGATATCACGTGGTATATATTCCATAACACTATTTGCTAAAACCATATCAAATTCTTGATCAGCATAGGGTAGATTTTGTGTGTCTTCTATAAAGTTAAACTGAATTTGTTTAGTGCAGTCATATTGGGCTGAATTTAGTTTAGCCAGTTTTATGTAATCAAAATTTACATCGATAGCAGTTACCTCTGCCCCCATATGCGCCATAACGATACTTGATCCACCAAGATTGCATCCTAGTTCTAAAATTTTTTGATCCGTAATGTTGCCATAATAAGCATTTAAAATATGGCGTAAATGGTTCCATTCGTAGTCAACATAGCCGCCAACCCACACTGAATTGATATCTAACCCTTGCCTGGACACTTCGCGATGAAAGTGGGTAATTGCACTATGGTTAGACTTTACGAGCTTGCCATTCATAAATTGATGGTTTCGTGAGTAAATAAAATTATTTATAAAATTTTGCTTTATGAATGGTATTTGAAATTCTGGCGAATCTTCTGCGGATAAGTCTACAGTTTAGAAATATCAATAATTTGCATTAATTAGTTTTATCAGGTGATTATTTAGGTAAATATGATAAAATTTAGCTATTGCAGAGATAGCACACACTACCTGCTTTCAGGTAGATCGGCTGCCCCATCCATACATGGTGCTTGACCATTCCTCAATTCTCTCTCGCTCTTTTATAGAATTTTATAAAGTAAATTAAATTAATGCTTGTATTTTAAGGAAACTTTATGCCAGAGACGATGATACTTATTCCGGGTAGATCGCAGAATCAAGGAACTTCATTAAATGAAGGTAAACTGAAAGATGAGTATAAAAAAGTCACCTCGACTGCGGAATTAAATGAAAAGGATATGAAACGACTTAAACTGAAAGATGGCGATAGAATCCGGTTGAAGTCAGATGTAGGTCAAACCGTGGTGAGTTGTGTGGCTAAGAAAGATGAAGACTTACCTTCAGGCATGATATTCATTCCCTACGGGCCGCCTTCAAGTGAATTGATGGATTCCGATACTGCGGGTAGTGGTATGCCACTATCCAAACATATGGAAGTTACGGTAACTAAAGCCAGATAATTTTTAATTTAATATTGGAAATATCGTTATGAGTGAAGCAACACAAACATCAGCTCCTAAAAAACTCGAAGAAAAGAAAAATATAAAAATTGTAAAAGATGCAACCTGCACGTTTTGTGGTTGTGTTTGTGATGATATGGAGTTAACGGTTGATTTAGATGAGCATCGAATTACTAAAGCTAAAAGAGCTTGTGTATTAGGTCGGGCATGGTTTTATGAACACACGTTAGATACGCGACCTGAAGTATTAATTGATGGTAAAGCGGCGACCTTAGAAGAGGGAGTTGAAGCTGCAGCAAAAATTTTAGTAGATGCAAAATTTCCAATTACCTATGGCTTAAGTGATTCACCTTGCGAGGCACAGCGTGTTGCGGTTGATATCATGGATACGATTAACGGCAATATCGATACCACAACTTCAGTTTGCCATGGTCCATCAGGAATGGCGTTTCAAGGTGTGGGCGAAAGTACTGCCACATTAGGTGAAATTAAAAACCGCGCCGATCTTGTAATTTATTGGGGCGGCAATCCTGCAGAGTCTCATCCTCGCCACTTTACTCGTTACGCGGTTACCCCGAAGGGAATGTACATTCCAAATGGCAAAAAAGATCGAACCGTGGTGTTAGTGGATGTACGTAAAACACCTAGTACACCCGTCGCTGATATTTTTATGCGAATTAAACCCGGAAAAGATTTTGAGGTATTGTGGGCGTTACGTGCCCTAGTTAAAGGCAAAAAAATTAGTGACGCCATTGAAAAAGAAACAGGTGTGTCACGTGAAATGCTAGATGATTTAGTAGACCGCGTGAAAAATTGTCAATACGGTGTTTTGTTTTTTGGCATGGGATTGACTATGACTCGAGGCAGACACTTTAATTCTGGAGCCTTATTATCATTGGCGGCTGATTTAAATGAATTTACACACTTTGTTGCAAAACCTGTGAGAGGGCATGGCAATGTTACTGGTGCAGATAACGTAGTGTCTTGGCAAACCGGTTATCCTTTTGGCGTGAACTTTAATCGTGGCTTCCCTCGTTTCAATCCAGGTGAATTTACAACAACGGATGTTTTATCTAGAGGTGAAGCCGATGCCGCAATGATTATTGCATCGGATCCAGCTTCAAATTTTCCAAAAGCTGCCATTGAACATATGAAGAAGATTCCAATTATCTCATTGGATACAAAAGATACCGTCACCAGCAGCATTGCAAAAGTCAGATTTGCTGTAGCCACCTATGGCATTAATACGGGTGGAACTGTTTATAGAATGGATGATGTACCTATTACATTAAGGAAGGCATTTGATTCACATTACCCAACAGACCAACAAGTATTAGAGGGCATTCGTGATCGTGTTAGGCAATTACTCAAAGGCAAAAAAGCAAGAGTAGCTGCATAAGAGGAGTGGGCTTGCAGTATTCTCTGTAAGTAAAGACAAACTATTTTAATCTGAGAATAGTTTGTCTTTGAGTGATAATTCAGATGTTAATAATAAAACATGACTTCAGAATTAAAAATTGTTAATGGTCGTGTATACGACCCTGCAAACAATGTAGACGGGGAAGTAAAAGACATTTTTGTCAAAGATGGCAAAATTGTTGAATCTGTTTCTAGCTCTGCAAAAAAAATAGATGCACATGGCATGGTTGTAATGCCAGGCGCTGTAGATATCCATTGCCATATCGCGGGGGCTAAAGTTAATTTAGCCAGAAAACTTCAGCCCGAAGACCATCGTCTAGATGTTCACCCTAAAACTGCTTTTACGAGATCTGGAACTGGTGGAGTAGTTCCTTCTACATTTGCCACGGGTTATCGCTATGCCACCATGGGCTATACCACAGCTATGGAAGCTGCTGTTCCACCCATTACGGCACGACATGCATTAGAAGAATTAGACGATACACCGGTAATTGATAAAGGTTTTTATGTGCTACTTGGTAACAATGCATTTTTATACAAATTATTAAAAGAAGGTAGAAAAAAAGAATTTAAGGAAGCAATCGCGTGGTGGATTAATTCAGTTCACGCTTATACTTTAAAACTTGTGAATGTTGGTAGTGATGAATTATGGAAAGGCCGTAAAAATGCAAACATTACCAATGTTAATGATAATATTGATCACTACGACATTACACCTAATCATGTAATTGAAAGCTTTATCGAAGCAGCGCATGAATTAGGTCTTCCTCATCCACCGCACATTCATTGCAATAACTTGGGGCACAGCGGGAATATCAGTACGACACTCGATACGATGAAAGCGGCCCAGGGGCGGCGTGTACATATGGCACATATTCAATTTCATAGTTTTGGTGGTGAATTGAATAAAGATGCAGTATCAGGTGTGCGTGACATTATAGATTTCGTAAATGATAACGAAAATATCACAACCGATGTTGGACAAGTGATGTTTGGTAAAGCAACCGCAATGACAGCTGATGCACCGCTTGCGTGGATGTTGCGTAATGTGAAATTCAATAAATGGATTAACGCCGATACAGAATGTGAAAGTGGTTGTGGAATTATTCCGTTTACCTATCAAGATCATGTGTATACCCACGCTTTGCAATGGGCAATGGGACTCGAATTATTTTTGCACTCAAAAGATCCTTGGAGAGTTTTGTTATCTACAGATCATCCTAATGGTGGATCATTCATGAGTTATCCAAAATTAATAAAATTATTAATGGACAGCGCCTATCGTAAAGAAGCATTAGCTTTTGTTAACCAGAAAGCTATAGATAAAACTAGTTTGCGTGACTTAGATCGCGAATACACGCTAAATGAAATCGCAATTATCACACGTGCAGGGCCCGCACGTGCATTAGGGTTATCTAATAAAGGTCAATTAGGAATTGGTGCTGATGCAGACATAACTATTTATACAGAAGAAGAAGATAAAGAAACCATGTTTAATGCACCTCGCTATGTCATTAAAGATGGTATCACGGTAATTGAAGATCATGAATTTGCAACCGATCACAAAGGTAAAGTACTGCATTCGAAGCCAGGTTACAACGAAGATATTGCAGGTGAAATAGAGCCGTTTTTTGAAGATTACTATTCTGTGCGATTTAGTAACTACGCTATTAGCGAAGAATACTTACATAATCATGAAGTCGTACCTGTTACACCTAAAGCATAAATAAGTTTTCTCACAATCAATGAAAATTAAAAAAGCAGAAATAGTTGATACGTTTGCAGAAGCATTCGAAATGTGGGGTGCACGGGTCATTATTACGGCAGATACCAAACAGTGGGCAAGGGCGGCCGCTGCATCCATGACTGGGTTTGCCACTTCTGTAATTCGTTGCAAATTAGAAGCGGCGGTAGAAAATGAAATCCCTGAAGAAGACACGCCAGATGGAAGACCAGGCGTTAGTGTTCTTTTATTCACCATGAGTCCTAAAACCATTGCAGGACAGCTTATTGATCGAATTGGTCAATGCGTAATGACCTGCCCAACAACAGCTTGTTTTAATGGATTGGTGTCAGAAAAAACTGTAACTGTAGGTGGAAAGTTACGATTTTTTGGAGACGGTCATCAAATTAGTAAAGTTATAGATGGAATTCGTTCTTGGCGAATACCGGTTATGGAAGGTGAGTTTTTAATAGACGATTTATTTGGAATAAAACCTGCCATTGGTGGCGGCAATTTAATTATTTTTGGTTCACGAAAAAGTACTACCTTACGTGCATCCATGTCGGCAGCAAACGCAATGCGTGAAGTTGCTGGAGTATTTTTACCTTTTCCTCAAGGATTAGTCAGGTCAGGAAGTAAAGTAGGATCAAAATACAAAGGACTTATTGCTTCAACAAATGATGTTTATTGTCCAACTCTTCGTGCTCGCATCGATAATTCTGTAGTACCTGAAAATGTTGAAGCGGTTTATGAAATTGTAGTAGATGGTTTAAGCGAAGCAGCGATAAAAGAATCTATGCGCCGTGGAATACAAGCCGCTGCAGAAAAGGGTGCGCTAATGATTACAGCGGGTAATTATGGCGGCAACTTAGGTAAATATAAATTCAATTTACATGAAATTGCGAATGGCAAGAATGTAAATCTATAAGAATTATAAATAAACACGCGAATGTCTATAACACTATTAAATGTACATAGCACTCCAGATGTACCGCTAGAGGCTGAAGTCATTAATCCATCAAGCTTTGCAAATTTGTCTCAATCCGGGATTGAGCATTTGGATGTTATGCACGGCAATGTTAAAGCGAAATTAGGAGACTTCTTTAAAGTCACTGGCAAAGGTGCTTCAGAAATTCATATCGAAGGTGATGTAAGCAATGTGAAAATGATCGGTTGCGGGATGTCAGCAGGTAAAATAGTGGTTGATGGAAATGTTGGCATGCATTTAGGAATTGGCATGTCCGGCGGTGACATTTTAGTAAATGGAAATGCCGGTGATTGGGTAGGGCCTGAAATGTCGGGCGGTTGCATAACGATAAAGAAAAATGCAGGCCACATGGTGGGAAGCGCATTTAGAGGACAAGCATCAGGTATTCAAGGCGGAGAAATTTTTATTCATGGCAATGCAAAAAATGAAGTTGGGCATGCCATGCGGCGAGGATTTATAGCGATAGGCGGAAATGCTGGTGATTTCACAGGAGTAAATATGCTGGCAGGTACTATCATTGTTCTAGGTGAATTAGGAATTCGTACTGGAGCCGGAATGAAACGTGGCACGATTGCAAGTTTGAATAAAAGTGCTGCTATATTGCCTAGTTTTGAATATTCGTGTACATATCATCCATTATTTTTGCGTTTATATTTTAGCAAATTGCAACGCCTTGGATTTTCCAGAAAAATTCAGGAGCAACATATGAACGGAAAATTCAAACGCTATTGCGGAGACGGGATTGAATTAAACCGTGGTGAGGTACTACTTTTTGAACGCTAGTATTTTTTCACGGCTCATTAATCTCAAAATAAATAGTCAACATTCTTTAGGAGTATAGGAGAGAGAACATGACTACAGTTGTAACCGAGAATTGCAAAGGCTGCCGATTTACAGATTGCGTATCTGTTTGTCCTGTTGCGTGCTTTCATTATGATGATGAGATGCTATATATCGATCCAGATGTATGTATCGATTGTAGTGCCTGCATTCCAGAATGTCCGGTAGAAGCCATTTATGAAGAAGATGATATTCCGGATGGTCAAGAAGGCTGGGTAGAGATTAATGCTGAAAGAGCCCCAGATCTGCCATTAATTGAAGAACAAATGGATCCACTGCCTGGAGCTGAAGATCGTAAATCTGAACTAGGTTTCTAGTTGCAATGAAGCGCTGATTTTATTTGATACTTCGTTAAAAAATTATTTCTAAATGCTCATAAATAATAAGAGGAAGATAGAATGAGTAGTTTAGGAACAGAATCAAATCCACTAAAGGTTGCAATTGTTGGTAGTGGTCCTAGTGGATTTTATGCGACGGAGGCACTGATCAAATCAGACAGAACGGTTGAAATAGACCTAATTGAAAGATTACCTGCACCTTTTGGCTTAGTGCGAAGCGGAGTAGCGCCTGATCATCCTAAACTTAAACAAGCTATACAGGTTTATAAAAAGATCGCAGAAAATCCAGAGTTTAATTTTGTAGGCAATGTAACGGTTGGTAAAGATATAAAGGCGGAAGAACTACAACAAACACACCATGCGGTTATATATACCTGTGGCGCAGAAACAGATCGTAAACTAGGCATTCCTGGAGAAGATTTACCAGGTAGTTATACTGCAACAGAATTTGTAGGTTGGTATAACGGACATCCAGATTACCGTGAGCGTACATTTGACCTTTCACATGAAACGGCCGTAGTTATTGGGCAAGGTAATGTTGCAGCTGATGTTTCACGTATCTTGGCAAAGTCAGTAGACGAGCTAAAACATACCGATATTTCACAACATGCATTAGATGCGCTAGCAGAAAGTAAAGTTAAGACTATTTATGTGGTAGGTCGTCGTGGTCCAGCGCAAGCCAAGTTTGCCTCTAAAGAGCTAAAAGAATTTTTAGAAATTGAAAATTGCAGACCATATATAGACCCGAAAGAGCTTGAATTGAATGAAACCAGTCAACAAGAACTGGATGCCAAAGAAGGGCGCGGTAATAAAAAAAATGTAGAAATCTTTCAAAAGTTTGCCGAATCAGAAGATACTGGAAAGCCAAGGACTTGTATTTCTACATTCTTGAAAAGTCCTGTTAGATTAGATGGAGAAGGGCGGCTTGAAAAAGTAGTGTTAGAAATTAACGAATTATCGGGCGAGCCATTTAAACAATCGGCTAAAGGTACAGGTGAAACTATGGAGATCGAATGTGGAATATTGTTCCGCAGCATTGGATATAACGGAGTGCCGATTGAAGGTGTGCCATTCTATGAGCGTTGGGGCACGATACCCAATGTAAATGGACGTATCACAACAGAACATGGTGGTGATGTGGTACCAGGCTTGTATACCGCAGGCTGGATTAAACGAGGGCCCTCTGGAATTATTGGTACCAACCGCGCATGTGCGGTGGAATCGGTGGATATGTTGCTAGAAGATATTAATAAACTAGATGTAGACAAGCCAGGCAGAGAAGGCTTGTACAAGATTTTAGATGCAAATGGTGTACAGCATATTAATTATTCCCAATGGCAAAAAATTGATGATGCTGAAGTAGCTGCTGGTGAACCTAAAGGTAAACCTCGTGAAAAAATTATACGTCGAGAAGAAATGCTAGCTATAGCAAAAGGCTAAACGTAATTAATCATTAAGCTGCTCATACAATTTTTCGCATTGATCCAAATTTCTTTGGTATTTCTCATACTCTTTTTGTGATTTAAAGCCTGTGCTTAACTCATCTAATTGCTCTTCAGTAATCATTTTTTTCAGAAGGGGTAATATTGTTAGCTCTTCCGTATCAATATGCTCGCGTTGACGTTGTATACATGTTTCAAGTTTTTGCTCAAATGGCTCTTTCTCAAACATAATATCTTCTAAGGCCGCACTAATATATTCACGCAAAGATTGTGCTAGTGCTTTTAATTCATGATTTTCACTGCGCAGTTTTAAAATTTCACTATTCAAACCTACAAATTTAAATTTATCTGCAGAGGATTTTAAAATAGCATTTTCTTTAGGCTCTAAAACATTTTCAGGAAAATTTTCTAAAAATGTAATGGCGTCTTGCAGTAGATGATAATCAACCGATTTACCTTGGTGAATGATGTCGAGTTGCTCGTCAAGAAGATCCAGGATCTTACTTAATATGATATGATCGTTACGAATTTCGTCGATAAGGTTTTGCATAAAGCCCTCCCCAAATTTCAAACAGTAAATATAAATTTGGTTAGAGGTATTACGCACCCAAGTCCATTTGTAAAAAATTAGTTATCCTTTACGAAGCGTATTACTCCCAACAAGTAATTTCACTTTATTCAAATATAATTTATACGCATATAAAAACAATGACAGAATGTGAAGTTATAAAGACAAGTGGCATACCTTACGATTTAACTGCAAAAAATTTCCTAATTTATGCAGCAACAAGTTAGTACGTTCGATGCTTTTCGTTATTGGTTAAAGCTAGGTTTCATTAGTTTCGGTGGTCCTGCAGGACAAATCAGCATGATGCACCAGGAGCTGGTGGAGCGACGTCGTTGGATTTCAGAACATCGTTTTTTACACGCGCTAAATTACACCATGGTGCTACCCGGGCCCGAGGCACAACAACTTGCAACATATATCGGGTGGTTATTGCACGGGGTAAAAGGGGGACTCATAGCAGGAATATTATTTGTACTGCCTTCCTTGTTTATTCTTATAGCACTAACTTGGATTTATTTAGTATATGGCAATACTGAAGTGGTTAGTGGTGTTTTATATGGAGTAAAACCTGCAGTCACTGCAATAGTCTTGTTTGCCGCTTATCGAATTGGCTCACGCGCACTGATAAATAATGTACTACGTGCCATTGCATTACTCGCCTTCATTGCCATTTTCTTTTTTAATGTACCGTTCCCTTTAATTGTAATCGGTGCCGGTATTCTGGGGATTATTGGTTCCCGCGTTGCGCCAAAATATTTTTCAGGAAGTTTGCATACTGCTGAAGAGCATGATTCGTACGGACCTGCAATTATTGATGATCACACACCTGTGCCTAATTATGCGCGTTTTAGTTGGGCACGTTTAATTACTTTTGTAACAGTTGGCATTGCAATTTGGCTAGGTGTAATGATTCTATTGTTTTATCAATTTGGATGGGATAACACGCTAACACAGATGGGGGTATTTTTTAGCAAAGCCGCATTAGTAACATTTGGTGGTGCTTATGCTGTGTTGCCGTATGTCTATCAAGGTGGTGTGGACCAATTTCAATGGTTAACCGCGACACAAATGATTGATGGCTTGGCATTGGGTGAAACAACACCAGGGCCCTTAATTATGGTTGTAACATTTGTCGGTTTTGTTGGTGGCTGGACAAAAGAAATTTTTGGTCCTGAACTGTTACCTCTGGCTGGAATTGCTGCCGCTTGTGTTGCTACATTTTTTACCTTTTTACCCTCTTTTTTATTTATTTTTATTGGAGGCCCGGCTATTGAGGCTACGCGACATGATGTGCAATTCACTGCACCGTTATTAGGAATTACGGCAGCAGTAGTGGGTGTTGTTGTGAATCTAGCGGTCTTTTTTGCGTACCATGTTTTATTTCCAAATGGACTAGATGGCTCCTTTGATTGGTTGTCGTTATTAATAGGTATTGTTGCATTTACACTACTTTATAAAGTTAAATTAGATATTGTGAAATTAATATTAGTTTGCGCATTCGTTGGTTGGATGATTACCTTTTTTGGTATAAATCATTAAAAGCAAAAAATTCAAATTGCTTTTAAAAAATAAAATTCTATTAATTATTGGTTTAATCATGGCAGGCGAGGCTATTTTTGCTTTGCCATTTCATTTGGCGCGTTTTTTCAGGCCCATAATGTTAGAACTATTCAACCTTACACCAACACAATTGGGAGCAGCACAGGGTATTTATGGCATTGTAGCCATGCTAGCTTATTTCCCAGGTGGTGTGCTCGCTGATCGATTCTCTGCCTATAAACTAATGTCATTTGCTTTATGGGTCACCGCATTAGGCGGGCTTTATATGGCCACCTTTCCAAATTATTTTCAGTCATGCTTTTTGTTTGGGTTTTTTGGAATTTCAACCATTTTATTATTTTGGGGAGCCTTAATAAGAACGACTCGAGAGTGGGGCGATAAAAATTCACAAGGGCTAGCATTTGGATTGCTTGAAGGTGGTCGTGGGTTATTAGCAGTAATACTAGCATCCCTTGGAGTATTACTTTTTCAAGTTCTATTTCCGCTGGGTTATGATTCAGCATCATTTGAAGAAAAACAGAATGTGTTTCGAATAGTGATCTTGGGCTACTCGTTTAGTACAGCCTTTGTAGGAGCATATATCTGGATTGTGTTTAGTGCTCATTCTAAAGATACTTTTCAATCAGCTCATATAAAAACTTGGACAAACATATTTTCGAATATCAAAAAAACATGCTTATTACAAAGTGTTTGGTTGCAATCACTGATCGTGTTATCTGCATATGTAGGGTTTAAAGGGTTCGATAATTTTTCGTTATATGCAGTTGATGTATATGGATACGATGAAATGGAAGCCGCTATGTTAATTACTTTGGGGTCTTGGGTACGTCCAATTGCAGCTTTGACGATTGGAATTCTTGCTGATCGATTTGATGTAGTAAAAATGCTTTCGATTTGTTTCTTGATATTATTGTTGGCAGATCTTCATTTTGCATTTGTTACTCCAGATATAACGCTAGCCTGGGTATTAATGTTGAATGCAGTGCTAACCTGTATTGCAATTTTTGGCTTACGAGGATTGTATTTCGCAGTTTTTGAAAATACAAAAGTATCATATTCCATGACAGGCACAGCGGTGGGTGTAGTCTCTGTAATTGGCTTTTTGCCAGATGTATTTGTATTATTTGTGGCGGGATTATTCATTGAGGGTTCACCAGGTTTGGCAGGACATCAGCACTTTTTTGCATTTTTAGCTTTTTTTGCATGTATAGGATTAGTTTCAAGCATGCTATTAATGCGACATGTAAAGAGATTGTGAAACAAATTAATCTTATTATTAGTTTAGTCGTTTACTTGTGAAGACAATAATCGCTGCAACTATTGCACCTGTATTGCCTGCCGTTGTTGTCATTATTTTATTTGGGCTGGATGGTAATAGGAGCTACAACATATTAGCAGCCGCACTCATCTTAACCATGAGTTTTATGGGCTCCTATCTAATTGGATTGCCGATATATTATTGGTTACGTAATTCGAATAAGTTATCAGCATCTAGGTTGCTATTATTTGGCACAATTGCAGGCGCTATTGTGTTTTCTATTTTCAGACTATTTTTTGGATACACCATGGGACCTAATATGTTCTTTTATGCAAAGACGGTGATGTTAGGTGCTTTGTATGGATTCAGCGTTGCTATTATTTTTGTTTCTATTTCGGGGATGAAATGGAACACGTATAAATAATCATGGCTTACTACATTTTTAAAATAATCATTACTACGATTTTGATTATTGCAATTTCAGAAATTGCAAAACGCAGCTCATTTTACGGTGGTCTGTTAGCTTCGATTCCTATTGTTTCTGTATTGGCAATACTTTGGTTATATATAGATACAAAAGATGTAACTAAAGTATCTTCTTTAGCGACAAATATATTCTGGCTGGTTTTACCATCACTCGCATTATTTGTCTCATTACCTTTGTTATTAAAACAAGGGCTAAACTTTTATTTGAGTATGACATTAGCACTTGGCATAACAGTGGTATGTTATGGCTTGATGATTGTTTTATTGAATCAGCTTGGGGTGAGACTGTGATATTTAATATGTCCGGTATTGTCCCTGTGCTCAATAACTAGTAGAAAGGAGATATAATTAAGGGAATATGTCTAATAAAACAATACATATCAATACTGGCTTAATTTTTTTAGTAAGTATTTTGCTTACATATCTTATGGCCCCTATATTTGTAAATTATGAAGGAGAAATAGCTTATAGCTGGGGATTTATTTTTGGTCGTGCGGTTACAAGCGTATTAATTCCTCTTTTTTTAGTTTGGCTAGTACGAACAATTTTTCGAAAAAAACCGATGTTTACGAAAGGCGCTTTAGTGTCATGGTGGGCATTATTTTTAGTGTTCAGTGGATTATCTATCTTAGGAAGCATGTTGCCACCACAAAACTAAACAACAGAAAATATTAGTATTTCTCTGAAACTTGTGTAAATCACTATAATGAAGCTATGAATGCTAATGATGTTTCTGTTGCGATAAGAGATTATGCAGATCCTGAGTACGCAAAGTATTTCTTACAAGTACTTACAAGGAAAAATATAGAATTAAGGATTATTTATTTGCCTAGCGGCTAAATTTGTAACGCTTCTTTTTTCTTCTTTTCTTTTTAAAGAGAAAAAGACTACTTAGCTTTCGAAAGATAAACATTTAGACATCATATTCGCTAAATATTTAATTAGTATGTAGTTTCTCTAACAAAACTAACAGAATTACCCTACAATTCTTACAAAAATTTAGAATTGACAATGTCAACCATAATTTCAATTTCAAACATTTCTAAAGTCTATTCTGATGGACATCGCGCGCTACACAGCGTAAGCCTTGATATTCAATCGGGTGAAATTCTGGCATTGTTAGGTCCTAATGGTGCCGGAAAAACGACCTTAATTTCCATTGTTTGCGGTATTGTAAATCCAAGCGAAGGTTCGGTTTCAGTGGATGGGTACGATATTGTAAATGACTATCGGGTTACCCGTAACTTAATTGGTTTAGTGCCTCAGGAATTAACCTTGGGAGTGTTTGACACGGTTTGGAATACCGTGTGTTTTAGTCGTGGTTTGTTTGGGAAAAAGTCAGACTATGTTTATTTAGAACGATTATTAAAAGATTTGTCACTGTGGGACAAAAAAGATAGTGAAATTATGATGCTATCTGGGGGAATGAAACGACGCGTGTTAATTGCAAAGGCACTTTCGCATGAGCCTACGATTTTATTCCTGGATGAGCCTACTGCAGGTGTTGATGTCGAATTACGTAAACATATGTGGAAAATTGTTGAGAAACTTCGTCAGTCTGGTTTGACCATCATCCTAACCACTCATTACATAGAAGAAGCAGAAGCCATTGCGGATCGAGTAGGAGTGATCAATAACGGTAAATTGATTGTTGTAGATGAAAAAGAAACCTTAAAACACAAACTTGGTAAGCGCCAATTGGAGATCGAATTGCACCAAAAGCTAGATGTTTTACCAGATCTCTTAAGTCGCTGGGAGCTTGAGTTGAATAATGAAAGGAATCGAATCACTTATACCTATGATATGTACAGTGAAAATACAGGTATTGCCGAGTTGCTAAGAGCGATTGATGTTTCAAATGTAGAACTAAAAGATATTCACACGTCACAAAGTTCTTTGGAAGATATATTTATTAGTTTAGTTAAAGAAACCAATAGCTAGATGAACACTCAAGCTGTCAAAGCTATTTATAAATATGAAATGCTAAGGGCATGGGACACTATTTTGCAAAGTTTTGCTGCGCCGGTTATCACTACTATTTTGTATTTTGTTGTATTTGGCTCTGCAATCGGAGAGCGCATCGAAACTATTGAAGGGGTATCCTATGGAGCATTCATTGTCCCAGGCTTAATGATGCTAGTGTTACTAACGCAAAGCGTCTCAAATGCTTCGTTTGGAATTTATTTTCCGCGTTTTACCGGAACCATTTACGAAGTGTTGTCTGCACCCATTTCCTTTGTAGAAATTTTAATGGGATACGTAGGTGCAGCTGCTACGAAATCTTTAATTATAGGCATTATTATTTTAGTAACGGCTGGTTTTTTTGTTGAATTAAAGATTGCGCATCCAATTTGGATGGTGAGCTTTTTAGTACTTACGTGTATTTCGTTTAGCTTATTGGGATTTATTATCGGTTTATGGGCTGACAATTTTGAAAAACTTCAGCTTATTCCTATGTTAGTGATAACACCTTTAGTATTTTTAGGGGGCAGTTTTTATACCATCGATATGCTACCACCGGCCTGGCAAACCATAAGTTTATTTAATCCAGTGGTATATCTGGTAAGTGGGTTTCGATGGAGCTTTAATGAAGTTTCCGATGTGAGTATTGAGCTCAGCTTATTTATGGTGCTGCTGTTCTCATTGATTTGTTTAGTAGCGGTGAGCTGGATGTTCAAAACGGGTTACCGTCTTAAACAATAAAAACAGCAAGCGATGCCTGCTGTTTCAATTTGAATTAGAAATTTAAAAAGATGTGTGGGTTTAATTAAATACAAATGCCATCAGAATTGCATAAACAATAATTACAATTCCTACAACCAACGCGATTGTGTCGTATTTTTTAAATTCGTCTTGATCTTCACTCATCTATCTGCTCCTCAAATCGATAGTTTTTGGATACAAAATAACCTGTATATATTTGTATTATAAGCTAAATTAATCTGAAAAATAATACAAAAAACGCTTAAGTAAAGTCAATATCAGGCTATTTTCGAGTAAATGTAAAGTGGCCTGTGTATTTAACTTCGCCTCCTTCGTAAAAGTCCCAATCTTGTTGGATTGTATTTTCATCAATGATGGTGAGCTTCATACTACCCATATATCCAGATTTATCCGGATCAATTCCTGCGCCATCCAGATAGGTGAAATTAAATGTTTTTTCATGAGTGTTTTGTAGTTGCAGGCGAGGTTGATTGCCCATGATGCAATAATGAGTCATTAAAAGACCTTCCTCTTCAGAACCATGATATATCGTGATCATTTCTTTAGGAGTGTCAGCGAATATTCTTTCCTCCACAGCTGTTCCCCCTGACACAATTCTGTATTCAAGATTTACCAGTTCCTCTTCTCCACTATGGTTAATGTGAGAGCCAATCCATTCGCCTTCTAAATCTGAAAAATATTGTAAGGCCATGGCCGGCGGTTGAGGTTTAAAGCTAGGTTCTTCAGCCAAGGTTGAATGTGCAAACGCTACGGCAACAATGCTAATAAAAAATTTTAAATTCTTCATTACGAATTCCCCTTATCTCATTGAAAAATATGAAAGTTAAAATATTGCATGAGCTAATATCATAATAAATACCATGGCGACTATATAGCTAGCTTCTGTGGTGATTGCATAGGAACTTTTCTTGGCAAATAGACCGCCTGCTATCACTAAAAATATAATGGTTACTAAAATTAAAATCATTGTAATTAATGCATTATGTGAGGCCGTCACACCCACCACCCATGCAAGTAAAAAAGTACCTATTGCTTGCGTGATCATCGCAGGGGCACAGGAACCTTGAGCGTCTTCTAAGGATAACCTCACACCTTCTGCCCATTTTGTTCCAAATACTTTTGGATTATACCAAATTGCACCTAAAATAAATGCAACTATTGCACCAACTATTACTGCTAACCAATTAATATTTAACGTGATTTCTTCTAGCATCAGTCTTACTTTTATTATTAAAGTCTTTTATTTTGAATGAAATTCATAATTTGCGAATTCAAAATATTTTATTTCACTAATAAGCAACAGCATTTTGAATAAAATTGTAAAAATACATAATGTAACAACTCAATTTTGTAGTTTTTAATTTTATGAAAAGTATGATTATTGGTGATCGTAGTGGATAAAAGTATATAGGTGTACAATTAGTATAGAATTAAGTGTACATATACAGTTTAAAACGGGTGGTTGAAATGAATAAATTTGTAAAAGCAATTTGTGTGCTGTTGGGAGCATCGGTTTATATCATATCTTTGGGTGTTTTCTCGGCTTCTAAAGATGATGCTTCTGAGGCCGATATGCTAGATGTTTACCTAGAGCAGCCGGAATCGACTCGTGTTCCAAATCCACCTTCTGCACAACCGCAAGAGGTGGAATTTCAAAAATCACAGAATGGTGACGGTACCGTGGTGTATGAAGTCATTCCATCTGGCACGAAGACATCGACTACTGCCGCTGATACTCCACCTGAACCAAAGTTAACTACTGAATCACAGCCTAAAGTAGCAGCGTCTGAACCGATATCTAATAGCCATGAAGTTCAGCATAGTACAGATCTTGAGGTAATCGAATTAGATGATGCTGCTGTTGAGTATAAAGAAGTGGAAGCTCCTGTGATTCAAGACTCGTCTACTACCGTAACCAAAGCGACGCCTAGTGAACCTGTGCATGCGTACTGTCAAAAAAATCCACATGCAAAAGAGTGTTTGTATTCTAAATTTGCAACCACGTGTGAGAAAGATCCGCAATCAGCAAAATGTAAAAATCAATTGAAAAAGTTTGAGTCTTTTTGTGAAACATTTCCTCGAGCGTACAAGTGTAAAAAAGCACAAATGGCTTCTACTTGTATTGAGAAGCCCGATCTTGCGGAATGCAAAACAATATCAGAAAAATATTGCTTAAAATATCCAAAAGCCGTATTTTGTGATTATAACTAGGCTAAATGCCTAATTTTTAAGGATTTATTGTAGTAAATATCGCTATCAACTAATCGGTATTTTTTATCCATTGACCCCAATCAAACAAAGAGTCTGAATTCTATCCATTAAAATAGCACCTATGAACTACTCAAAGGGAGTTGAGTAATGGTGCCGAATCTCAAAGAAAGCTATAACCAGCATACGTATGGCGACCATTCGAAGTTAATGCGTAACTTCTTAAAACGCATTGTGAATAATGATAAGCGTGCAAAGCAGTTGTTTAGGCTGTATTTCGATCGAAATGAAATTTCTGAAGCACAATTCTATTCAGCGATAGCTAATTTATAAGCCTTTTTTAATTACCTCTATTTCCTATGATTAAGCGAATATCTAGTTCGCTTAATTTCTAAATTATTTAGTTCGAATATAATCTGTTTAGTATTCACACTCAAAGCAAAGCATCTTTTTAAAACCATTTTATTGTTACGTACTTTATGGATCTAGAATTTGTTCCAGGGCAACGCTGGGTTAGTAATTCAGAGTCTGAACTCGGATTAGGGATTGTTTTAGAAATGCTTAACCGAAGAGTGACTATGAGCTTTCCGGCCGTTGGAGAACGAAGAACCTATGCAGCCGATAGCGCCCCATTGAGTAGAGTGTGTTATGAAATTGGACAAAGTATTGAGAATGAAGATGGCTTAGCGATCACAATCACCGAGCTGCAAGAACAGGGTGGATACATCACCTATGTTGGTAATAATGAACAAGGGCAGCAGTGTAGTATTGAAGAAATTGACTTACACAGTTTTGTTCAATTCAGTCGGCCACAGGACCGATTATTTGCAGGTCAAATTGATAAAAATTCTAGCTTTCAGTTGCGTGTTGAAACTTTGCAACATTTACGTCGCATTGAAGAATCAGATACCTATGGTTTGTTAGGGGCTCGAGTCCAACTTTTACCTCATCAACTTTATATTGCTTCAACTGTGGCAAATAGATATGCGCCGCGCGTTTTACTTGCGGATGAAGTCGGCTTAGGAAAAACCATTGAGGCTGGTTTAATATTGCACCAACAGTTACTAACGGGTTGTGCGAGTCGAGTACTAATTGTTGTGCCCGATAGTTTAGTGCACCAATGGTTGGTGGAAATGTCTCGTCGATTTAATCTGCAGTTTACAATTTTAGATGAAGAGCGATGCATGGAGTTAGAGACTGCTGGACATGGCAATCCTTTTGATACGGCTCAATTAATTTTAACGGCCCAGTCACAAGTAACCCAAAACGATAAACGCTACCAACAAATGCTGCAAGTCGATTGGGATGTATTGGTAGTGGATGAAGCACATCATTTAACATGGTCTGAAAACTCAAGTAGTCCTGAGTATGATGCAATTTCTACTTTATCTTCAAAAATTCCGGGATTACTGCTGCTTACAGCTACTCCTGAACAATTAGGGTTAGAGGGGCATTTTGCCCGATTGCGACTATTAGATTCTGCACGTTATTACGATTTAAATACATTTAAACAAGAAGAAGCGGGCTATCAAATAACAAATGAAATCATCAAGCAACTATTGTCGTTCGATTCTTCAGATGAATTGATACATGAAAAGAAATTATTAAGTGATTTAGAATCTAAAATTGGACGTGATGCAATTATAACGTTTAAGAATAATATTAAATCTGGTGACACAAATGCAAAGGAAATTCTGATACAAGAAATTCTGGATCGGCATGGAACAGGGCGAGTGTTGTATCGAAATACACGAGATGCAGTTGAGGGATTTCCAGAACGAGAAATTTATAGTTATGCATTACAAGAACCCGACCAGTATGGTGAGAATAATGATGAATTAAATGAAGATGACGCGATAATTTTTGGCTTATTGCCTGAAACATGCTTAGGAGAGCAATGGATTAAAGTTGATCCTCGTGTTACATGGTTAGCTAATTGGTTATTGGAGCATCGTGATGTAAAAGCTTTAGTCATTTGTGCAAGAGCAGAAACTGCGATTCAAATTGATCAATTTCTTACCACACAGCATGCTTTGCGATCGGCAGTATTCCATGAACAACTCGATTTAATTGCTCGTGATCGTGCTGCCGCATACTTTGCAGATGAAAATGATGGTGCACAAGTACTCATCTGTTCAGAAATTGGAAGTGAAGGAAGAAATTTCCAATTTTCTCATCATTTAATCTTATTTGATTTACCACTTAATCCAGATTTGTTGGAGCAAAGAATAGGTCGATTAGATCGAATAGGGCAGTTAAATACTGTAAATATTCATGTGCCGTATTTTACAGAAGCGCAACATTGTTTATTGCGCTGGTATCACGAAGGGTTAAATGCATTTTCACAAGTATGTGCGATTGGCCAAGTAGTGTATGAGCAATATGCTAAAGAGTTGAAACAGTTTCTATCCCAGAAAAAAAGTGTAAATGAACTTGATGCATTTATACATCAAGTACGAGAAACCGCAAATTTAACCAATCAGGCATTACAAAATGGTAGGGATCGTTTACTGGAATTAAATTCATGTAATAAACAAGTGGCAACTAATATAGTGAGCAATCTGCTAGAGGCATCGAAGCAGATGGAATTAGCTGAATACATGGAAAAGGTGTGTGACGAATTTGGGGTAGATCAGCAATACCACAGTACGCATAGTGTTGTAATGCAGCCAAGTGATCAAATGCATGGGCATAGTTTTCCGGGTTTGGCTGAAGATGGAATTACTGCCACCTATGACCGTGCTAAAGCATTGGTGCGAGAAGATATGCAATTTCATACCTGGGAGCATCCCATGGTTACGGGCGCTATGGATTTGATTTTATCGAGCGAATTCGGAAATGCGACTTTATGCACAGTAAAGTTACAGTCACTAAAACCAGGCGCTATCTTGCTTGAACAAATTTATACTATTCACTGTACTGCACCTGCCGAATTACAAATTTTTCGCTATTTGCCAAAATCGATTATTAGATTAGTTTGTGATCAGAAAATAAATGATTTAAGCAATGTTTTAACGACCGATCATATGAATAGGTTAGCTACTCGAGTTAAATATACAATAGCTAAAGAATTACTCAAACATTTACGAAAACCAATAGACTCAATAATAGCCGCATCAGAAGGCCTCGCGAACAAAAAGAAAAATGAAATAATTAATCATGCGATAGAAGGAATGAGGACTCAGCTTGACGGAGAAATTAAAAGATTAGTCGAGCTTTCCAAAGTAAATCCAAATATTCGTCAAGAAGAAATTGAGCATTTGCAATATAGTAGATCTACAATAGAAGAGTTATTACTTCAATCACAATTGAAATTAGATGCGATCAGGATCGCAATCGTAGATAAATAAATATTATGGCAAAGAATGACATTGTTGAAATTGCAGAAAAAGTACATGCTATTATGCAAGCAGTGACCAAAAATTTAACTATTCCAGATACAAAACAAGCGAGTTTTGTGCGAAAGAAGATTTCGGTATTTAGCTACGGAATATTTGTTCAATTAGCGGAAGAAGCCAATCAAGATTGTGACCAAGCTTACAGCTATTATTTAACCATGGGTGGATTGGACAAATCGCAAGCAGCAACGATTGTTAAACGAACACGCGACGAATTCAGCCAAATGGAATTTGGTGAAGCCAGTATGGAATTAGGGAAAGCTGCTGCAAAAATGTGGAATTCGGATGATACAGATTTAAGCGATATTACAAATAAATTAAGTGGGTAGAGCTATGCAATGTTTATTTATGATTGAAACAAATCACTTCATTCTTGGGTCTATAAGTTATTAGTCTGTCGAAAAGAGGTGAGTATGCGAAAACAAACAATTTTAATAGGTCTTTTCATTGTTATTCTTACAAATATTGCAAATGCCGGAAAATATAATTCTATCCTGAATATTGATGATCAAATGCCAGAATTTGATCAACTGCCCACAATAAGTGGAGAGCCAATTTCATCATCTAATTTAGAATCTGAAGTCATAGTGTTAGTTTCTTTGGCAAATCACTGTCCATGGGTGAAAGGGATGGATCAGGACTTAGTAACGTTAGTAAAACATTTTGAAAATAAAGATGTGCGTGTCATCGGTTTGAGTGTGAATCTTCGAGAAGATGATCGATTACCGGCTATGATTAAACATGCAGAAGAATATGGTTATAACTTTGACTACATGTTCGATGAAAGTCAGGAATTAGGACGAAAATTAGGTGCAACACGCACGCCTGAATATTTTGTCTTTAATAACGAACGTAAACTTGTATATATGGGGGCTTTATATAACTCCCCAGCGAAAATGAATGCAGATGGTTCTGTCAACCATATTGATGGTGAGCCTACTGACTTTTATGTATTCGATGCTATACAAGCTGTATTAGCGGGTGAAGAGGTCGCTGTTAAGGAAACACGTGCGCATGGCTGTAGCGTTAAGTATGTCCAATAATATAAAAGTAATTACTTGGTTTCTATTTTTTCTTTTCTTTTTGACTGCTTGTAGCGCAGAAAAGTCTGAGCCCACAGTTCAGGCAGAAATTCATCCTTTAAGTTTTGAGCAATGGTCTTTGCAGCTAAAAAATTATAAAAATAATATTTTAGTTGTAGATCTGTGGGCAATGTGGTGCGTATCTTGTATTGAAAGGTTCCCAGAGATGGTAAAACTGCACAATAAATATAAAGAAAAAAGTGTACATTTTATTTCAATGAATCTCGATGACCGAAACGATCTTAAATCGATTAGTGCAGCGCAAAATTTTTTAACAGAAATGAATGCAAATTTTGATCATTTCAGAATGGACGAAAATATCCTTGAAGCATTTGAGTATTTAAATTTGATCAGCATTCCTGCTGTATTCATTTATGATAAGCATGGAGAGGAAAAATATCGATTAACTGGTGATAATCCCAACCAACAGTTTTCTGAAAAAGATATTGAGCTTGCAATAAAAAGTTTATTACAAACAAGTTAATAAAATCATTTCAATGCAAGAAAATTCTCATGTGTTTGAGAGGCTCAAACCAGATTTTATTTTAGATGCTATTGAACATTGTGGCTATATATGTGATGGCCGCATATTGGCTTTAAACAGCTATGAAAATCGTGTGTATCAAATTGGGGTTGAGAACAAAGAGCCAGTAATTGCGAAGTTTTATCGGCCTCGGCGTTGGTCAGATGAGCAGATTATTGAGGAGCATGAATTTAGTTTTGAGTTGGTGGAGCATGAATTGCCCATAGTGCCCCCTATAGAGCTAGATGGAACTACTTTATTTTATAAAGAAAATTTTCGTTATGCGTTGTATGAGAGAAAAGGTGGCCATGCACCTGAATTAGATGACTTAGATAATTTATATATTTTAGGACGCTTTTTAGGGCGCATTCATCGCATAGGAGCCTCAAAAAGATTTATACATCGACCCGCAATTACCTGTGCACATTATGGACACGATAGCGCAACGCTTTTAAAGCAAGACTTTATACCAGGACACATTTGTGATGCCTATGACAGCATCACAAGTGAACTACTCAGAAAAATTGACAGTATTTATTTAGATTCTGATACTTCAGAGCATATTCGTGTGCACGGTGATTGTCATGTTGGGAATATCCTGTGGCGAGAAGATGCGCCACATTTTATTGATTTGGATGATGCGAGAATGGCACCTGCTATTCAAGATATTTGGATGTTGCTATCGGGAGATCGAAACCGGCAGCGCACCCAACTGTGTGAAATTATGGAAAGTTATAACGAGTTTTCAGACTTTCCGCTTCACCAGTTAAAATTTATCGAAGCACTTAGAACGCTACGTATTATGTACTACAGTGCCTGGTTGGCTAAGCGTTGGGAAGATCCTGCATTTAAATTAGCATTTCCTTGGTTTAATACTGTTCAATATTGGGAACAACACATTCTTGATTTACGGGAACAATTAGGTGAATTAAATGAAGCTGTAATTGATTTGCAAGCTCATTATACTTAATTGTAGTAGCCAACAGGCAACCAGCCTCCGGTTGCTTGCAAAGGCACTAAGTTATTTCCTTCGCTAACCCATAATGCTAAGCCATATTTTTCTGCCATATGATTTAACTCGGATGGGAGCTCTACAACCCAAGTATTCGAAGTGCTAGCAAATTTTAAATGCGAGAGTATGACAAAGTTTTCTTTCAACACGCGATTAGAATTTTCGCCAGCACCAATTTGACTTTCAAAGCCAAAACCTAAAATACCAATATTCAGAATTGGCATGTGTATCGGATCATTTGATTTATATTCGACAGAAAGTTGATGATCATTCAGTACCGCATTAATTTCCCCGGTGACATCTTTGCTTTTTGGAATATGTAAACCAAACTTTCTTCTCCATTCTTTTCCATTTAAGAAAAACCCGGGTGTATAAACAACACCTACATTGCCTTGTTGTTTGTGTAAACGCTGGCGTTCAGAAAATTCTTTTTTAGAAAAGCGATCGCTCCAGCCTAGGTAGTTCCAGTAGGTAACATGAAATGCAACGGGTACAAATTCACTCCATAGACCATCTTTGTGCTCTAATTTACTTAGCCATTTATCAGCAGGTGGACAGCTACTGCAACCTTGTGATGTATACAACTCAAGAAGTGAAACTTGCTTGGGGCCGCTATTAAAGCGTATTTCGTCTGCAAAAATAGACTGTGTAGCAAGTAAAAAAATGAATATTGAAACTATGTAGGCTAAATTTTTCATTTATAAGTCCTGAGTATATTTACGATGAATATTGAAAGTACAGTATAATATGTTTAGGCATTGGTTTCAGAACGCATGAGTCTATTAAATATTGGGGTAGATTATGACTGATCAAAATCCATATCAAGCACCAGATGCAAATTTAACAGAAGGTAGACGTTCAAGTGAAGTAGAACTTGAAGTAACAGGAATTAAATCTTTACCTGCTATGCAAGGTTGGCAGTGGATCAAGGATGCCTTTGCTTACTTTATGATGAATCCACTGGTTTGGATTTTAATTATATTAGTTTGGTTTGGAATAAATTTTATTGGTCAGCTAATTCCAATTATTGGGCCATTGGCGACTTCGCTTATTTATGCGGTGTTTGTAGCTGGGATGTTGCACGGTTGTGTATCATTGGATCGTGGAGAAGGGCTAGAAGTGGGTCATTTATTTGCTGGATTTAAAGAAAATACAGGGCCTTTAATTGGTTTAGGCGCCATGTATTTTGCTGTGATAATAGTATTTGCACTTATTGTGGGTGTATTAATTGCCATGATGTTAGGCGGGGCAGATATTGTTAATAATCCTGAAAGTTTGGCACTAGAAATGCTGGCATCGCCTGGATTATTAATCGTAGTATTACTGGCTTTAGGAATTATGATTCCAATCGCAATGGTTTTTTGGTTTGCGCCAGCACTAATTGCTTTAGGTGGTGAAGGTGTTATTGACTCTATGAAATTAAGTCTACAAGGATGCTTGAAAAATATCTTCCCTTTCTTGATATATGGAATTGCCATGACCATCTTAGCCATAATTGCTTCAATTCCATTTTTCTTAGGTTGGTTAGTATTGTTACCAGTTGGCATGGCAACGTTTTATACAGCTTATTGCACAATTTATACAGATCGTAATTAGAGTTTACTGCTACGTTTGATATTTAAGTATTCATTCACTAAGTGAATGGGCAATTCTTCTGCGGTTACATCAAGGCATATTACACCTAGATGCCGTAACTTCCGGTGATTTTCGCGGCGTTGATGTAAAAATTGTTCTGTGGCATGAAATTGTAAAGCAGTATCTAAATCAGTGATGGTTTTTCTTTGTAAATCATTTAGTGCTTGCTCTCGTAAATCAGCCAATACTACTAGATGTCTTACACTAAGCAGTCGTATTGCTGATACTAAATTATCGTAATCATCATCACGAGTGTTTGATACCAAAACAATTAAAGACCTTCGGCGTTGGAATCGCAAAACTTCTTGTGCTGCATGTAAATAATCTGCTGAGTCTAATGTGGAAGGTAGATCATAGGTTTTGCGTAGCAAATTATTGACTACAGTAGGGCCTTTTTTGGGAGATACCCAACGCTCATCTCCCGCAAAGGATTTAAAGCCCACTGCATCACCTTGCTGAATTGCTACATAGGCAAGAAGTAGCATGGAATTAATCGCTTGATCTAAATGCGTATAATTTTCATCTTTATGTCGCATGCGCCGACCACAATCTAATAAGAATATTATCTGCTGATCTCGTTCGTCTTGATATTCCTTTGAAATTAACTTGTTCAACCGTGAACTAGCTTTCCAATCAATTTGCTTCAGGCTGTCACCAATGTGATATTCACGCAATTGATGAAAATCGCTACCTTCACCGCGCCGTTGACGCTTTTTTATACCTAGTTGGCTTAAGCGATTATCGGTTGCAAGTAGAATGTAGCGAGTAATATCTGCAAAGTTTGGAAAAACGCGTACATTATTTTTATTTTGATAAAAGAATTTTCGTCTCCAAAGGCGTAATGGTGAGTGGCGTAGAATATCAGTACCTCTGAAGTAATAGTCACCTCGCATTAATGGTTTAACTCGATAGTTAATTTCTATACTTTCGTTTGGTTCTAAATGAATTGCTTCTGGAAAATATTCCACTTGAAATTCTACTGGGTAATGATCACAAGCAAGCAGACGTAATTTAGACTGCGAATTATTTTGAATAATTTTTTTAATTTTGCTCCAACTGTAAATTGGAAGGTTATGATTAATGGTATGGGTAATTTGTAAATTTGGTTTTGTAAAAATTGCCATTGCATCCAGCAACAGTAACAATAGAAGAATTACACCAAATATTTTCCATGCAATTAATAATTGTGGGAAAAATGCTACAACAATGCCTAGCAAAATCCAGATTGCAAGTAATTTGCTTGTTAATTTTGTAGGCCTCATATTCTTGGCGCTTCAACTTCTTGTAAAATATCCTCTACCACTTTATCCACTGGATAACCTTCAATTTCCAAATCGGCGTTTAGTGTAATGCGATGACGCAGCACATTGGGTGCTACGTTCTTGACATCATCAGGCGTAACAAATGTATTACCACTGATAAGCGCATTTGCACGCGCAGCACGTAATAAGGCAATGCTACCTCTTGGTCCCGATCCAATATCAATTCCATTACGATTCCGCGTTGCAGTCACTATTCGTACTGAGTATTGAACAATTTGTTCATCAATATGAAGTTTGGCTGCTGTTTTTTGGAGTTGCACAACTTCTTCAGGTGCTAGTTGCTGTGTAACGTTGGATAGATCAAGTTTGTCGCCAATGCTGTTTGAAGTCACTTGTTTGACAATGCTTACTTCTTCATCGTGCTCGGGATAATCAATTTTTATTTTCAGTAAAAATCGGTCTAGCTGAGCTTCTGGTAAAGGGTAGGTGCCTTCTTGTTCAATAGGGTTTTGTGTAGCTAGAACCAGGAACGGTTGACTCAGAATATAGGATTCACCTTCAATCGTTACCTGTTGTTCTTGCATCACTTCAAGCAATGCTGATTGTGTTTTAGCTGGTGCTCGGTTGATTTCATCAGCGAGTAGAAAATTGCAAAAAACCGGGCCTTTTCTAACGATAAATTCAGTGGTTTTCATGTCATACATGACATGTCCTGTAATATCACTAGGCATTAAATCAGGTGTAAATTGAACACGGCTGAATTTTCCACCAACAGCTGCCGCTAAGGAGCGAATTAATAAAGTTTTGCCTGTCCCTGGTACGCCTTCAACTAGGGCATGTCCTGCTGCTACTAGAGTTACTAAAATTTGTCGCACTACATCTTTTTGACCCACTACAGCTGAGGAAATTGCGTTCTCCAATTTTGCAATTTGTAGATTAGTAGTTTCTAAACTCAAATTTTGGTTTTCTGTATTTTCATTCATTGTAGTACCCATAACTTTTGTAGTTCATGTGTAGAGTTAATATATTCATTTGTTGATTGTGGCTCATGAAAAAGCGCGAGATCTATACTAGAAATGTCAGTTTCCAGAATTTTTGAAAGATGCTCAGCTCGTTCGCTGGTCGACATGTTTTTTAGTACTGGATATCGAGCTAATAAAGTTTGTTCAAAAGAAAGTCGACTTTGATGCAGCAAACGAATGCCTTTATCTTTTCTCCAGCTGTAACGTGCAGTTGCATTTAAGTGCTCAATAATATTTCGGCTACTAAAATCGTTAAGTTTTTGGATAGGCCCGAAGCGATTTTGCATGGACCAAAGCACAATTGCGATGAATATTAAAAATGCAATGCTGGCATGTTTTGCGTTTTTCCAAATTAACGTGAATATCGAATCAGACTCGATGTTATATAATAATAAAATTTTACTGTTTTCTAATGTATTAGTTGCACCTAATACTGACAGTAAATATGCATGATCGTTTTCTCCGAGATTATAATTGCTGAATAAGAAATTATCACTCAGTACAGTTACTGTACCATTACCTATTTTGAACTGTAATAAATGAATTCCATATTGATCACGCAGCGTAAAGTCAGCAATATTTTTTGTATCACGCAAATGGTAACTAGGATAAAATTTTAAATTAACATTTTCGTCATTGTGCAAGATAAACTTATACACATAATCACCTTCAGGATAGGGTAAGTCTTCAGTAAAATTTGTGTACCAAGCCTGAATGCCATATTCAATTAATAATTGATTGAACGGAGTTTTATTTTCATCATCTTCCTCATTGGACTCATTGTGAAAATCATTAGTGGTAAAAATTAAATGTCCACCTGACGCTATCCATTGCTTTAGTGAATCAAAGTGACTGGGAGATAGATTGGGCCCATAAGAATTCAATAGAATTGTTTCATTTGCGGTATGTGGTTCCAATAATCTTGCACGATTACTATCACTTTCTACCTCATACCCTAGCTCTCGCAAAAAATATTCTGCAGCTAAAAATTTATTTCGTCTGGCTTCTTTTGAATATCCCGATTGATCATCTACTTCTTGTAATTCATAATTTTTAATAAACCAATTAACCGACATAGTAGATAAAATCAAAACGATTCCAGTCAAAATTATGACAATAATTCGATTATTATTGCTCATGCTGGTTCTCCAAAATGTAGGCGCCATTGATCACGCAGTTTTAATAGCGTTTCTAAATTTGGTAGTTGATTACCATAGGCGAGTAATATCCATGCTCGTGTTAATTGAGTAAAAAATTGTGCCTCACGTTCATTGCGATTATTTTTTACCAAAAGATTACATTCTTGCTCTGTGGCACTTGCTGGAATTTCAAAATCATTGCTATGCACAATTAAAGATAATGTAGCGCGATATAACAAGCTTAAAGCGGGCCGATAGTGTTGTTTTTGAATTAAAGCCGTAAATTCAGCGTAGACATCTTTGGGTAAGGATTCTTTTGAAATTTCAATCCCCATGATTTTTTTAGGAATATAGTTGTGACTTTTATTTTTAGACGTTGGCTGAGTATTTATCCACCGCATCCAATGCGAGTATCTTTTAATGAGCCAAATTACCAATGTGCCAACAGCAAGCCAAATGAGAATCTCAAAAAGTTTTAAGCCGCTACTGTTGCTATCAAAGTTATCACCTAAAAGCCACTTTAAGAATTTTTCTAGCCATTTTGGAAAATCTTTTTCTTCTTGTTCTTCACCAATATAGATCCATTTTTTCTGTTTAGTTGTTTTACCAAAATGTTTATTTTGAAATACTTCTTCAATAGTAGTTTTGGCATATTCTTTTGAGATTTCATTCTCTGATGTTGCATAATTAGTACTGGGTACAATCAGAGTTATCAACAAGCAGATGCCAGCAATAACACCTGTGAATGAGGGAATGCTTTGTTGATTATTAGTAGGAGGTATACTACTAATTCGGTTTTGTATTTGTTTAAACGCAAGTTCTATGTCCCATCCTTCAAGTTTGATGCGTCGTGTAATGTAAAGAGCAAATCCTGCTGCTACATATACAGGCGCAATTATCGACACCGCTATAAAATAAGTAATATTCTCAATGGCCGTGATGGTTAAATTTTCAGTATCTAATAATTCAAACAATGTCACGTTATGTAGTTCAGAAGGCAATAGCATGTAAATAAAAATCATGAAGGAAAAATTCAACAGGATCTCCAGATTGATGCAAATAACCGTTAACCACTGTCGTGCACTATTTTGACGGGCATGCAAAACATTTAATCTTTCTTTTCTTTCTTTTCCATTCAATCCTTCCAACATTGCAACCGGATTATTAAAAGAGCGGCTTAAACTAAATCTTCTCCAAAGTAGTAGTGCTAGAAGTTGAGATTTAATAATTTTGAAATAGTTTTTAAATACAAATTTTAGAGATATTTTTTCGGAAAATATTTGTCGACTGAGAATATATAGTAATGGTTGTTCGTATAATGGTTTGAGCCACCAAAATAATATAATGGCCAATGTTCCAATTGTGTTTTCATTAAGAAATATAGTGATGGTCATGACCAAGATGAAAATAGGAAATGCACCTATCATCCATGCGCACCATAGTTTTAGAAACCATCTTCTTGCTAAAGAGAAGCCAAGGTCAATTGCTTCCCAATTTGAGCGTTTACGTAAAGCAACAGTCAGTGCTTCAACTTGCATGGTCAGATTTTCCAGCAAATAAAAAATACAAAATAACTATCAACCAAAAAAAACCTCCAACAAGATATTTTGTTGTTGGGCTAACAAAAGAAGAGGGTGACCAAAAAGCTTCAATAAATGCAGCTATAACTAGCATTAGCGCTGCACCCATCACTAACTGTATGCTGTCTTTTGCGATCAGTTTGAGTGCATTGGTTCGCGACATGTTTCCTGGTGCAAAGATAGGCTTTGCCAACATCAGGCCTGCCATGCCACATATTACAATTGCAGTAAGCTCAAAAGAGCCATGACCAGCAACGAATGACCAAAAAGTTTCAATAAATCCTAGTTGTGTTAGGTAACCTGATACTCCACCGATGATTAGTCCGTTATAAAGTAAAAAGAACAATGAGCCTAAACCCAAAAGAATTCCGCTAGCAAATGTGCGAAAGCCTATAGATATATTATTAAATATATAAAACCCAAACATCATTATGTCAGTATCAGCTTGGCGCTTCTCTGCGCGGCCTAATTTTTTATTTTCTGGGTCATACATATATTCTATGCTTGAAACAGACCGAGGATCCATGACGCTATATATAATTTCACTGTTCTTAAAACATGCAATGCCCATAGAAATCGTGGGAACTGAAAACAAAACTGCTGCTAACCAAAATGCTTGGTAATTCTTTCTTACAAGGCCAGGAAATGTTGAAGTAATAAATTCGAATATTCTCCACAACCAAATGGTTTTGTGTCGGTAGAGCTGTTCGTTCCCTTTTAATACTAGAGTGTGTAAGCGCTCTATTAATACAGGACTGTAATGTCGTTGTTTAGCAATCGCCAAATGATTGCACACTCGTCTATAGTTTCTGGGTAAAGAATATTTTTGTGCAATATTTTTATGCTGCTTGTTCTTCGGCTTTTCATTATCAGTTAATAGTTCTTGAAACTCTCTCCAAAATTCTTGGTACTTGTTTTCAAATTGCTTTTGCTTCATGAGTTATTGACCTTTAACTAACCAATTTGCATATTGATGTAACTCTTTTACCGATTCATTATTTTGCTTATTAGTTAGTGGAGAAAGAATATTAGCCAATTCTTGCTGGCGTGGAACTGATAAAAATTCATGTCTTTCTGAAAAGTCTAAAATAGCTCTTTGTTCGGAAAGCGTTAAAGGTTGAGGTAGAGGATTAGGGTTAGCTTGGGGCACACTAATTTTGCTTTTATTTTCATCGCGATACACCACAACGGTACCGGCCGCAATATCACCAAGCCTTTTAAAGTCTTTGTTAATTAGCATAGTGAGTAACCCCAGTGCATAACCTACAGGCAGAAAATCAGCTACACGTAATAAATTACGTAGCATTGAACTTTGCCAGGTAACAGGAGTGCCATCATCATGACATACATATAGTTTGCAAAGTTTTTTGCCAGGTGTGGCTCCTTGATAAAGTTCAAATAAAACCGGATAAAACCATTCAATCAAAAATAACAGCAGTAAAATAACTCCGGTTCCAATTTGACCAGCCCAAATTAATAAGTAGTAAATTAAAATTTCAAAACAGAAGCGAATAAAAAAATCAATGAGCCATGCGTTGATTCGAATTATAGGCCCAGCCAGACGTAGCTCGAGGTCTACACCTTCAGGTACTTCAAATTTACGAATAGTATCAAGCATTGTTAAATGACTGTTCTCAGAAGATTTATAGCTGTGGGATTTTGGCTATTTGAAAAATTTTACTATTTCTGATCCAAGCTGTCGTTGTATAAGCATATAAAGCTTCATTTCCTAGTTGCGAGCGGCAACAATCTATATTGTGTAACTCTATTGGGGTGGCTTGATTTTTCATGAAATGCCCCAATACTAGGTTAGATAAATTCTTATATGTAAGGAGAAATCGATGTTTGATGCACTCAGCGTACCATTTGGATGTAAGATGTTATACAACGTAGTAAAGCTGAAAGATGGAGTTTCAGAAGAAGATGTTCAACTTGCCTTAGGTGAAATGTGTAACGTAGTAAAGAATAAATATGGTGATGATAAAGGTGGGTTTATCGGGGGTCAGGTGTATAAGTTTTCTGGATTTATATCAGATGAAGGCTCAATTGCTTCTAAAAAACAAAGGGAAGATCATATTGCTATTGTTACCTATTGGCATTCATTTGAGCAACATGAAAAATCACATGCAGATAGCGCCTTTAAAGAGAAGTTTGAGGCCTTAGGTTCGTATTCTAATGAGACCTATGAAATTGGGTATGAAATGTTGTGGCAAGGTGAGCCAGAATAAGATCAGAGTGTTGAGATTAAATAATTCTTTAGGACTTTTTCTTGTTGTTGGATTTTCGTCCAGAACGTTTGACTGGCAAGGTGAACCAAAATTCCTTCGTAACGGGATGATAATAATCAGCTTCATCAATTAATACTTTTGAAGTAGTGCTGGGCACTGCCGCAATTTCAACACGTACACCTTCAGCTTTTAAGTGTCTAACCAATTCAACAAAATCAGAATCACCCGACATGATAATGATTGTGTCAACTTTGCTTGCGACTTGTGTAGCCTTAATTGATAGAGGAATATCAGCACTTTTATGGCAGGGGCGTACCGAACCATGATAAAAGTCATGTAAACGTTCTTGTAATTTTTTGGAAATTTGTTTTCCTTCTCGAAAATACACCAGACGGCTTAAGCCTCTATTATCCAACAGTTTGGGAATTAGGGTGTCGAAATTTAGCATGGTATTTTCATCACTGGACTCAGCGTGAATACTGCGCTCAATATTATTGCCATCTATCAGGATGGCAACAGATTGACTGATTAAAATATTTTCATCAGGTTGTGTCATGGCATCATTCTAACGTGTCTCGTGTCGCCTAAATACAGCAGGTATAAAATTTATACTTCAAATGTGTTGTGAGTTTCTAAACACTTATGCACAAGTCGAAATAATTCAAGGCTATTGTGCACTACAGCATCAGGTTGATGTGGGTGTTTAGCGTTGCCAGGAAAAATTTTATTAATCCATTCTTCACTCCATTCAGCACCGTTATAAAATATAGCAGTCACATTGGCATTTTTAGCAGAGATTATATCTGTGGTGCTATCCCCTACATACCATGCATGCAATCCGGGTTCAATGGATAGATTTTTAAGCGCTTTTAAAATTAAATCTGGTGCAGGCTTGCGATGTTCTACGTCATCACCACATACAACGGTGTCAAATAGGTAGCTCCAATCATGACCTTCAACGCTCTTGATTTCCTCAATTAAAAATTCTCTTTTCCGATTAGATAAAACGCCCAATAATATATCTAAATACTTAATATCTTGTAATACAGATTCATACCTAGGCTCAAAAGCGGTTATATGTCCAAAATGATTTCTATAAGCCTCATCAAAAGCACGATGTGCTATTTTTTTTGCATAATCATTATCACCGAATAAAACTTCGAAAATATCTGTCCGCGAGATTTTTCTTGCTTCTCGTATTTTAGGGTGTAGCTTTTTATGTTTAGAAACATACTTAACTAATTTGGCATCATCAACTGTTTTGCTGTCTTCAATATCAATCAAATATTTATCCAACCCAAGTTCATCTAGTTTTGGTAATACATCATCTACGGCATAGTACATAGCATCGTGTGTATCCACTAAAGTGGCATGCCAGTCAAAAAAGATACAAGAAGGTGAGGCGAGGGGTATATCTAATATACTCATTATATTCTGTAGCAAACTAATGATTGTAATTTTTGTAAGCGGTAAATATTGAATATAGCGATACTAAAAGAAGGCCAATAAATTCCCTCGTCTCTTCTATATATGCTTTGTCTTCTTGCATGTTAGAAAATATTTCGTTGAATTCTGCTGCTTGAAAATAATTCAGCATACCTGGAAGTAAATTCATCATCATGTACAGACAAATTAGTAAGATCAAAATGCATATTGTAAGTACACATTGACTACAATATTGCCTATAGGCCAAGAATGCTGTAACTGCGGTTACAGTATATATACCCATCCAAAGTAAACGGTCTGGATCATTCCATTGCAATAGTGCAAATAACACCATTACGATACACACTACTACATGCAGGTATTTCATGTAAAAAAGTATGCCCGAGCACTGCTGCGTAATGAAGAATTAAATGCAAATAAATGAAAACAGGCTGGTTTACCAGCTACGAGGTCTTCCAGTATCTAGATGTAGAAAATTGCTTTTTGCGTAGAATCCTACACCACCAGCGTTTAACGATAGTGCTGCCTGTTGCAATGTTGTAAGACTGACATCAGGCAATCGGACATCAATGGCTTTGCCTTGCATATGTAAACTGCGTTTTGCAACGCCATTTGAATTTTTACGTAATCTTGCATTAGTATTAGGTGAACGGTAGCCAGAAATTAAATGGAAGGGAGACGTTGAACCTGTCCTCTCATGCAAGGTATGCAAAATATCAAGTAATGCAGGGTCAATTGGATAAATTTCTTCAGCTCTATGATCCCTTAGTATGTAATTAATACTTGCTAAACCTTCACTCAGGTATTCGTCATTGGCCCAATAACAACATGCCGACGTTTCATTGGTGTGCAAATTTACAAACTCTAATCTTCTTTTAGATTGGCTTATATTTGCTTGAATTAATTGAGGAAATACAGCAGAAGATACTGCAAGAGTAGAAGCTTTTAAAAGCTTCCGGCGTTGTAAATTAACCGACTGTAAATCGCTCAAAATTTACCCTTGTATTAATGCGTTTAAATTTACTGAGCGGCATTATACAAGGTGCTGGCGATTTGACTATCTCGTTTATAAATATCCGGTCTAAAATGGACGATATCTTGCTCATCTACCCAAGCTGTTTGATAGGTAATATGAATCGGTATCGGTTTAGATAACTTTAAATATTTTGTGGAATTACGCTGTGCGAAATAATAAAAATCATCCGCATTCCACCCATCTTGGCCAGTGGCCAAAATAGATTCAGCAAGACCAAAGGGGTCGTCTACGCGAACACATCCGTGACTGAAAGCTCTTTGATTACGAGCAAATAGTCTGCGTGATGGAGTGTCATGCAAATAAACTTTGTAATTATTTTCAAATATAAACTTAATTCGACCCAAAGAATTATTAGTACCCGGATCTTGTCTGATTCGGAAATTATCGTTATAGAAATTAATGCTGGCCCAATCAATTTGCATAGGATCAATCACATGAGTTCGATTATTAATTTTTGTTAAAACCTTCATGTTATTTGTTGCAAGATACTGAGGATTTTTTAAAATTTCTGGAACAATTTCTTTTTGCGAAATAGAACTAGGTATATTCCAATAAGGATTTAATACGATATCTGTAATTTCTGAAGATAGTACCGGTGTTTCGTTTTTCTTTTTCCCAACGATCACCCGTGTTTCGTATTTAATTTCTTTATTATTGATTAAATATAACTTGTATTCAGGAATGTTTACTAATAAATAGATAGAATCAGTAATTACAGGTTCATTTTTAGAACGCTCAATATTTATTTCTAATTGGCGAATTCGATGATCAATGGGTAAGTTTAATTCACGAACAGTCTTTCTACCCAGTATGCCATCCGCTTCTAGCCCATGTCTCTCTTGAAATGAAACTAAAGCTAGAGAGAGCTCTTCATTTAACCTCTGGTTATATAAATCCAGGCCTTGGTAATCTCCAAGTTGATGAAGTCGATTCCTTAATTTAGCAATTTCTTGAGATTGGTCGCCGATAGCAAGGCTTTTTTTAGGAAGTTTAATAGGGACAAATTCGGCATCAATCGATTGATAGTAATCTAATGCTGAGTACAGTTTTAGTGTATTCGGGTTGTTGGTGTTTTTATAAAATGAATGTTGATGTTTTTGTTCAATGTTTAAAATATTTTTTAATTGAAGCGAATCGTTGTCGCTGTCAGAGCTTTGTGCTGGGCTTGCTTGAATTGTAGTACACGTTAGGCACAAGAATACACCTAGGGCGACACCCCAAATAGTGACTTTCCCTGTCCATAGATATCCAAAATTACGTGCCAATAATGACCGCATAACCATCTGAAGCTGTAGTTTTTATAACCTTTGTTATTTTTTATTCATCCTATTTCATTATAGACCGACGAAATTAGTAATTAATCACAAGTTTGTGATTCTTTAAGGCAACAATTATCATCTATAAAAAGCGGTTATCACTCGTAACGAGTAAATCTATATAAATTCAGTTATTTAATTCATTAAAGACGATGGTGATTTAATTAAAAACTATTCTAAGGCATGAATTATTATTCATTGGAAACGTAAATCGAATTCAGATACTAAAAATTAAGTATAAAAACCATAGTGTTATAAGTAGAATAGCCGCGCAAAAGAAACCAGGTATTTATTTGATTAAATCTGTAACCCATGTTGAAAATCTTCAATACATTAACTCGACAAAAAGAAGAATTTGTTCCTTTAGATCCACAGCGAGTCACTATGTATGTATGTGGTCCTACGGTATATAGCCACCCGCATATTGGAAATGCTCGTCCTGCAGTAGTTTTTGATACGTTCTATCGTTTACTTAAACATCTATTTCCGAAAGTGATTTACACGCGCAATATTACGGATGTAGACGACAAAATTAATGCAGCTGCATTATCAGAAAATGTTTCAATCGATGTAATTAGTAAGCGCTATACCCAGGTATATCACGAAGATATGCAACAGTTAGGAGTGTTACCGCCTGTAATTGAACCACGTGTTACGGAACATATGCCGCAAATTATTTCCATGATTAGTAAATTAATTGAATCAGGAAATGCGTATGAAGCTGAAGGACATGTGCTTTTCCATGTGCCTAGTTTCGAAGAGTATGGGCAATTATCAGGTCGCAACATGAAAGAAATGATTGCGGGTGCACGTGTTGAAGTTGCGCCATACAAAAAAAGTGATGCAGATTTTGTTCTTTGGAAGCCATCCTCAAAAGATCAGCCAGCTTGGGACAGTCCGTGGGGTGCAGGAAGACCAGGATGGCACATCGAATGTTCATGCATGATTGCTGAACACATGGGCGAAACTATTGATATTCATGGTGGTGGACAAGATTTGGTGTTTCCACATCATGAAAATGAACGTGCACAAAGCACCTGTGCTCATGGAGGTAAACTATTTAGTCGATATTGGATGCATAACGGATTTGTAAATGTTGATCATGAAAAAATGTCCAAATCGATAGGCAATGTATTGTTGGTAACTGATCTTTTAAGCCAAGCGCCTGGTGAAGCTATTCGATTTACGTTGTTAAGTACACATTATAGAAGCCCATTAGACTGGACAGACGAAGCACTGCAACAATCTAAAAATAATCTAGATCGTTTGTATGGCGCATTACAGGAATTACAAGATGTAAAAGCATCTCCTGCAAATGATGATGTTCCTAAGAAGTTTTTAGAAGCACTATGTGATGATTTAAATTCACCATCAGCATTTGCTGAGTTGCACAAACTTGCAAAACAGGCTAACACTACAAAAGACGAAAGTGAACGAACAAAAATTAAGAGTCAAATATTGTCGGCAGGAAAGTTATTAGGTTTATTACAGCAAGAGCCTAATGCATGGTTTCAAGGCAAGCCAGATGTTAATGAAAATGAAATTGAAGAACTGCTCATTCAACGCAAACAAGCCAAACAGGAAAAGAATTTTTCATTGGCCGATAGCATTAGAGATCAATTAAATGACATGGGTATCGAAATTCAGGATAAACCAGACGGAACCTCCGGGTGGAGAGTGAAGTAAACATTAATGCGTGGACTAGTACCGCCAGATCCTGAAGGTGGAGTTTCAAAAGAACAATTTGCAATTGTCTATGTTCCCAAAAGAAATCGAAATCGATTTTCAGCAAATTGTGTAGAGATTAAAGAAAGTGAAGCTGATGCGATTAATGCTTCAGATTTTCAAAATAATAAATTTCCGGCAAAGGTTTTAGGTCCTTCAAAGTCTTCAGAGGGCCAGTTTATATATTATTTAGTAGAGTGGCTTGAGTCTGTTGATGAAGTCTGACATTGACAAAGACAAATGTTCTGTAAGGTTTTGCGTAAAAATTTGAAAAACCAATGAAACCATTTGCTATATAATAAGGTCTTATTAGGTACATTCCGTTTCAGGAGTAGGGCAATGTATAGACTTTCAAGATTTTCATTCAGTTTAATATTTTTAACTGTTGCTGCGCTCAGCCAAGCACAAGCAGGTGATGTGAAAATTATTCTTGGGGGTGGGCATCACTACGGCAAGCATTACAGCGGAAAATATCACGCACCTCATTATTCTAGAAGTAAACAGTATTATAAGCATTCCGGTTATAAACGAAAATATTATGGCTATCCCAGCAAACGCTATAAATCAGGACATCGATATCTAGGATATAACCGTGGATATGGCCATAAATATAAACATTACTACAAACCTAGAAAGTATTATCGGCATGGAAGACATTACAAATCTAAAAGGTATTATCGTCATGGAAGACATTACAAGCCTCGATATAATGGATATCGCAGAGGTTATCGTTCTTATTACCGACGTCATTAAGATGTATGTGAAGGCATATTAATAAAAGCCTAGTGTTCTAACTTCAGAATCCATTACCATATCGTTATGGATTCTTCGACACCTAGATCAAAAGCAATTGTTATTGAAGCCCCTGCACGCTTGCATCTCGGGTTTTTGGACCTTAATGGTGGACTTGGGAGGCGGTTTGGAAGTATCGGTCTCACACTTAATGAAATATCTACAAAAATAGTTGTTCAACATGCGCAGCAAATTCTTGTAGAGGGAGATATTACCGGACGATTTGAAAAATTTGCACAAAGATTCTCAGAACGTAAAAATCTGTTACAAGGCTGTAATCTTACTGTCATTGATAAAATTCCCGATCATTCTGGATTGGGGTCAGGCACACAGCTCGCGTTAGCTTTAGGTTCTGCCTTATCGAAGCTTAATAATCTTGAATTCAATGCATCTGAAATTGCACAGGTTCTAGGCAGAGGTGCTCGTTCTGGAATAGGCATAGGCGCGTTCCAGTATGGAGGCTTTTTGGTAGATGGAGGTAGATCGCCAGATAGTATCGTTCCTCCAATAATTTCTCGAGTCGAATTTCCATCTCATTGGCGGGCGATCTTAATTTTGGATGAAGGTATGCAGGGAGCACATGGAGAGGAAGAATTCGCTTCATTTTCTGCCTTACCTACCTTTCCTTCAGAGGGTGCTGCAAATCTTTGTCGCATTGTTTTAATGCAAGTTTTACCGGCGCTATCTGAGAACAACATTGAAGAATTTAATAAAGGCATATATGAAATTCAAAGATGTTTAGGTACTTTTTTCGCCTCTGAACAAGGAGGACGGTATACTAGCGCTGCAGTAGGAGAGGCAGTAGCATTTCTTGAAGCACAGGGTATACGCGGTGTCGGTCAATCCTCTTGGGGGCCAACCGGATTTGCGTTTGTATCTAGTGAGACTCAAGCATATTCAGTATTGCGTGACCTGCTAACGAAATTTCATAGAAGCAAATTAGAGTTTAAAATAGTTTCTGGAAGAAATTTTGGCGCTACAATAGAAGAAAATAATTTAGAAAAAGAGACCGAAGAAAATATCTCTTTATCCAATACTAAGTGAAATTAGATTTTAATTGTTTGCCTTAAGCAAAATAGCTTAAGTGCAATGTATATTTTAAAAAAAATAAACAGAGAGTAGAAAAATGGAAAAGCCATATATCCTTCATATGATTACACCGGCAAAAAATTTAAGTCCGTTTGATGTAAACATGGCATTAGATGCGGGTTGGGATAATGCTGTTGGTTATACAAACGTAGAGAAAGATGAAGTGCAGGCGTTGGTGCAAGATTCAATATTTTCTCGTGGACCAAGTGGAGTAAAACGTACGGGTTTATTTTTGGGTGGTCGAGAAATGCATATGGCAATGGACATGATGGAAATTGTTCAAGAATCAATGGTGCCACCCTTTGAGGTCTCATGTTTTGCAGACCCAAGCGGTGCATTTACCACAGCGGCAGGTATGGTAGCTTGTGCAGAGCAAGCTTTGAAAGAAAGATTTAATACTGACCTTAATGACAAATGCGTGATCGTGATGGGGGGTACAGGTCCTGTAGGTTCAACTGCAGCTGTACTCGCGGCCAAAGCTGGGGCTGATGTAAAGATTTTGGGACGCAAAAAAGATAAATCACAACGTGTAGCTGCAATGCTAACGGAATATGGGGCGGATCTTACGGGTATTCAAGGTGAAGCCAATGACATGATTGATGGCGTTGTACAAATGGCTGATGTTGTATTTGCTGCAGCAGCTGCCGGTATCCAAGTAATTTCTGAAAAGAATATAGAAACTGCTGGCGGCTTAAAAGTTGCTGCAGATGTAAATGCAGTTCCACCCTCAGGAATTGCTGGACTAGATTTAATGGGAGACTGCGAGCCTATTAAAGGTTCAAATAGCGGTGCCATTGGAATCGGTGCATTAGCCATTGGAAACGTCAAATATCAGACACAACATAAATTGCTTCAAGAAATGCGAGATTCAGATAAACCAATCTATCTTCATTTTGAACGTGCTTTTGAAATAGCGCGGGAGATTGTGCAAAAAGGGTAAACCTATTTACCTTGTTGTTGCTACGTCGGGCAGAGCCATTGCCCAATCATTAAAATCTGATTACCAATCGGCTGTTGTAATTGATGGGTTTTGTGACACAGACACCTGCGCTGCAAGCGAGACGTGTCAGAAAGTTGCACGGTTAAATTATCAGCTAGATCAAGACGAAGTTCTTCAAGCCGTTAAAAAATATAATGACAATTCATTTGAAGGATTGTTGTTTGATTCTGCACTTGAAACAAATCCAAAATTACTGCGGTTAATCTTAGAATGTGGTGTGATAAAAAATAATGTGGTGATAGGCAATTCGGCCAAGACATTAATTAATTGTAGCTCTCCACAAACTTTTTTTTTAATACTAAATGAGGAAAATATTCCATTTCCTGAAGTTGCTTTTAATAAAACTGCTATTTGTGATAAAAATTGGTTAATAAAAGACTCGATGAGTACAGGAGGAATTGAAGTAAGTAATATAAAAGAACATGTTCTAGAATCAGACACTATGTATTTTCAAAAAAAAGTCGATGGGCAAGTAATTTCAATTACATTTATTGCAAATGGATTTGATATTTATCCATTAGGCTTTAATACATTATGGACAGAAGAACTTAGCGATCAACATGCTTATATTTATGCGGGTGCAATAAATCAAACAAATCTTTCAGCTGAAGTTAAAAATGAAATATTGAAGTATGCGTCAATTTTGACGGTTAAATTAAATTTGTATGGGTTAAATTGTATTGACTGCATTGTTAATCAAGATGACGTTTATATTTTAGAGATTAACCCGCGAATACCTGCAACCTTTGAACTATATGAAACTAAATCAGGAGAAATTCTGAAACAACACATAAAAGCATGTGTAGAAGCCACACTGCCACACCATGAACTTACGCCTTTACTAAGGGCTCATGCCATTGTTTATGCTCCCACTCAAATTCAGATTCCAAATGAAATGCAGTGGCCATTATGGACAGCAGACCGACCTCATGCAGGTGAAGAAATCAATCAATATGGCCCTATTTGTAGTGTGTTTGCAGGTGGGAAAAATATGGCGCAGGCGCGAGATATGATCCATACTCGAAAACAAACAATATTGAATAAAATTCTTTCATTTAATCAATTCTAAATTTAAGACTAAGGAACTTATTGATGTCGAATATTAGTGTAAATGAATTAGTAAAGCCTTTGATTGGGCAATTAATTGAAAAGCAAGATGCATTGCGGATTAAGGCAGGCGTATTTTCAAATGGCGCTATGTATATTGATGCAGGAATTGAATGTGATGGAGGTTTAGAAGCGGGAAGAATAATTGGTGAAATTTGCATGGGTGGCTTGGGAACAGTAAATCTCTATCATGCAACGGCGGTTTCAGATTGGCCTTTGTCTTTACATGTGCATACTTCGCATCCAGTGATTGCATGTTTAGCGAGTCAATATGCCGGTTGGAGTTTGTCACATGATACATTTCATGCTTTAGGCTCAGGTCCTGGGCGTGCAATGGCCTTAAAAGAACCCTTGTTTGAAGAGCTAGATTATAAAGATGAATGTGATCAGGCTGTATTTGTATTAGAAGTAGATCAGTTACCTCCTATCGAATTAGTAGATAAAGTTGCGGAGACTTGCAAGTTACCACCAGACGCATTGACTTTCATTTTAACGCCTACTCGATCCATCGCTGGATGTGTGCAAGTAGTGGCACGGGTGCTTGAAGTGGCTATACATAAAACTCATGAACTTGGTTTTGCGCTAGATAAAGTTTTAGATGGTTCTGCAAGTGCGCCATTGTCTCCACCCATTCCAGATTTTGTTAAAGCCATGGGACGCACGAATGATGCTATTTTATTCGCAGGAAGAGTGCAGTTATTTGTAAAAGGCGATGATGTTACTGCTGAGAAATTAGCCAAGGAATTGCCTTCAAGTGCGTCACGAGATTATGGGAAACCATTTGCACAAGTATTTAAAGATTATAAGTATGACTTTTTTAAAGTAGATCCCATGTTATTCAGTCCTGCATCTGTAATGGTAACTGCAGTGGAAAGCGGGAATACATTCCGAGGCGGAACACTAGATCCAGAATTGCTGGAAAAATCATTTTCATAGTAATGCAACAACACATTGCAATTTTTACTGATGATCCAGGCTGGCATGGTTCTGAGTTGCATCGTGCATTTGAAGCAAAAGGAATGAGTTGCATAAATGTTTCTTTAACTGATTGCTTTTTTAATATAAGTGAAACTGGAAATGAACTCATCATTCCAGGCTTCGAAAATAGTTTACCTGATGCTGTGTTTGTACGTGGAGTGCCAGGAGGTTCTTTAGAAGAGGTGGTATTTTATTTAGATATTTTACACGCCTTACAGCACTTAAATATTCTTGTGTATAACGATGCACGCGCTATCGAACGAAGTGTTGATAAAGGAATGACTAGTTTTCTTTTGTCGCGATCAGGAATTCCTACACCTGAAACTTGGGTAGGAAATAATGTTCATCAGGCTTATTCGTTTATTAGAAGAATACTCGCAAAAGGACAAAAAGTTGTTGTGAAGCCATTGTTTGGGTCTCAGGGGAAACATTTGCAACTTATCGAAAACCCAGACGATATTGCAGATTTTACTGTGTATAACAATATTTATTATTTGCAACGATTTATTCCAACAGCAGAAAACAACGACATGGCGTTTGATTGGCGATTATTTGTAATTAGTGATCAGGTTATAGCTTCTATGCGCCGTGAAGGGGAAGACTGGATTAGTAATGTTGCTACCGGTGGCAAGTGTTTTCCTGCAGTCATTAGCGAACAATTTACTTCATTTGCAATACAAGCTGTAAAAGCAGTGGATATGCATTATGGCGGAGTGGACATCATGCGCGACACTGATGGAAAATTATGGGTTACAGAAGTGAATAGCATCCCTGCCTGGAGAGGGCTACAAAGCGTTAATAATATTGTAGTTGCAGATTTACTAGTTGAAAACTTTATTCACTGTTTGCAGCTACAAAATTCAATTACTGCTGCTAGTTAGTCGTTATTTTGATTTTGGCGCACAGGCGCCTAAGCCTACAACTGCAAAACCATTAGATGCCGTAGACAATGTCATTGTACCTTCCGGATCCATAATCGATATACTCCAGCCTGCACCATCGCGATAAAGTTCATTTCCATCTTCAACACCTTGCAGAATTAATTTTCTATCTAAATCTTTTGTAATCGATTTAATTTCAGATTTTAGATTAGATTTTACGCCTGCTCTCGTAATAAGTTTTGTTCCAAAATCAATATTAAATTTGTAAAATCCATTTATATTTTCGGGGTCTACCGAAAAACATCCATTTGGTGGGTCACATTCAAATAGTTGATGAATTGAACAAAACAAGTTTGATTTGCCATCATAAAAACTTGCATATGAGTTAGAGGCCAACAAGCACAAGCTTGTAAATAAGATAATTTTAAATTGTTTATTTATCATCATTTCTCCTATCCCACTGTGTAGCCACGGCTTTGCATGCAAGCTGTAAACGCACGAGTCCAGTTGTTTCGATTTTTCTGATAACTAGCAGATTCTTTTTGAGCCCACTGTTGTTGTCTTTGTTTACTATCCTGGCGGCGCATACCGCCGATTAATCCTCCAGTCGCAGCACCAATTGCCGCACCTTTTCCTGTGTCGCCCGCGATGGCGCCCGTCGCAGTTCCTATAACTGCCCCTCGTACTGCACCTTTACCGGTACCTCCTTCCGTCTGAGGAGGTGCGGTCGTTGCAGTGGGTACTGCCATGGGATCAAATCCAGTTCGGTTGGTTGCATCTTTTATGCATTGAAATTCATCCAAGTCTGTCTGATCTTGGTCTTGACCTTCGTTAGGATATATATGCAGGCCATGCCCACTTTGCGCATTTACTATGGTTAACAAGGTAATGCCAAATATCACTAAAAATAATATTCGCATGTGTCCTCCTGAATACAGGTTCATTTTTAAAATTTGTAATAGTATATCAAGGTATTTACGAAAATTGCATTCAAGAAAGTGAATTTTGAATACAATAATTCATTAAAAAGGAAATTAGAAAAAAAGCCTTAGTTTATGGATTTAAACTAAGGCTTATGCAAGAAATTAATTTTACGAGTTTCTGCGGCTAATTAAACCTAACCCAAGCATTGCAGATAAGAACAAAGGCAATGCAGCGGGTACCGGTACGGGAATAGAGAAGCTATTGGATTGAATAAAAACGCCTGAGTCTAAAATTCCATCTTGTGACATTACACCTACATCAGCGATCGCAATTTTTGCGCTATATGTTCCTTGAGCTAATGCTGTCGCAGTAGCCGTTAACATGTTTGTAAATCCATCAAATAATATGTCATTAGCACCCATATCAAGATCATCAACTGTATTGTTTACTGAAATAAATGGCTCAGGATCATCAAGTGCAATATTTCCAACGGGATTGATGAAAAATCCAAATACGTCATTAAAATTTCCATCTCCAGCAAATCCATATTCAGTTGAAGCAAAGATATAATTAAATACTAAATCTCCACCACCCCAATCAAACGTAAACTCAAGTACTGCAGCATCACGAGTGGCAACAATATTGGGTAGTAAAGCTTCTAAATCAGAATCACCATCTCGACCAAAGTCAGTACTTAATGTGCTATTACCATCATCTAATACGTGGCCTGTGGATATGAATATTCCGGAATCAAAATCTAAACCTGATGCTAGGCCATTACTAAAAATGCTAGCCTGTGAAAAATTACCGGTCGTACCAAATTCGCTCGTTCCATCATTTGTTGCACCGGTATAACTAATGCCACTTACATTGCTAGTCCCAGGGCCAAGAATTTCATTGGCTAAATCGGCTGCATTGTTTACTTCTGTAATTGTTAATGCCGCAAAAGAAGTGTTTATGCTTAGTAAACACATTAATGCAAAACTAAAGAAAATTTTGCCATTCATACTCAAGTCCTTTTTTGGTATGTAATTAATTCCAACTCCAAATGTTTAAATTAGATAATTTTTTATCAATTCAAACTTTCTAAAAATAACTATTGCATAGTTAATGAAATAAAACTTTGATGGGTGTAGATATGCGAGTATTTACCGTGTGATGCTATTCATAATCTATGCATGAATAAATTTTGTGGCATCTTTCCTGGGTAAATAAACACTCCTGAACCCTCGGTACATACATTATCTATATGTATAATTTTTAGACGCTGACCCCTGATTAACGGATCAATTTCAAGGACAAATGGTAAGCTTGCCAGATTGGTAATTTGGCGGGTTTTAAAGTGAGACGTGCTTAACATTTCGGATAAAACGAAACACATGATGAATGCGTACAAGCACGCCTGTTGGCTGGATATGCAGGCGATCAAGCCAGGGAATGTAAGTATTCGCTCGGGCCATGAAGATTTAACGGTTGATGATTTTTATGCCAGTGCTGAGGTCAGTGCATTGCCGTTATTTGAGTCAGAACATTCATTGGGGTCACGAATTCTTTTAGCTGTAACCGCTACCCATGAAAAAGTGGGGACGAATACGAATCTAGGTATCATTTTGTTGATTGCACCGATGGTTCAGGCGGCCTACCTATCATCATCAAAGCTGCAATTTATAGAATCACTAGGGCAAGTTTTAGAAGAGACAACCGTTCAGGATGCGGTAGATGTCTACCAGGCTATTCGAATTTGCAATCCCGGTGGCATGGGAGAAAAAGAATATCAGGATGTTTCTAAAGAACCGACTGTAAGTTTATTAAATACAATGAAAATTTCGCAATCATGGGATCGTATTGCATGGCAGTATGCGCACAAATATGAAGATATCTTAAAATTTGGTGTGCCCGCATTTGAGCAAAATATGCACAAATGGGGCGAAGAACAAGCGGCTGTATCGTGCTTATTCTTGAAATTCTTAGCAAAATTTCCAGATAGTTTAATTGAGCGAAAATTCGGACTGTTAAAAGCCAAGGAAATTAGTGCTATGATTTCTGGGCTTGAGAAGGAACTCTGCCGTTCGGACTCACCGGGTAGGTACGAGGCGCAATTATTAGAAATTGATAGCCATCTCAAGCGTTACCGAATCAACCCGGGAACCACAGCGGATCTAACTGTAGCTAGCGTCTTTGCAACTGACTTACTTCAGTTGTGGAGTAACAGTTAACTCTGTTGTAAGCCATCGGCTATCCAAGGGGGATTCAAGCAGACGGAGTGTCTGCAGTTTGTTGACAAACTAAAAAAATAAACAGGAGAAAATAATAATGGCATTAATTAATAAAGTAATGGTCGGTGAATCACTTGTTAATGACAATGATCCATCTGGCACGATGGCAGAAATTGCGCATATCGACTTATTAGTTGGTCCTCGTGGTTCTGCAGTCGAAACTGCTTTTTGTAATGGCTTAGTAAATAACAAAGACGGCTTTTCAACCTTATTGGCTGTAATTGCGCCGAACCTACCTTGCAAGCCAAACACCATGATGTTCAACAAAGTGACCATCAAAGGTGCTGAGCAAGCCGTCCAAATGTTTGGACCTGCTCAAATGGCCGTTGCTAAAGCTGTTGCAGATTCTGTTGAAGATGGCACTATTCCAGCTGATGAAGCTGATGACGTATATGTGTGCGTTGGTGTTTTCATTCACTGGGAAGCGAAGAGCAACGAAGCTATTTACGAAAATAACTATAAAGCTACCAAAGAAGCTCTAGCACGTGCAGTCAAAGATGAGCCAAAAGCGGCTACAGTTGTCGCACAGAAGGATAGTGCAGAGCACCCATTCAAGGGTTTCTAAAACTCGCTTTTAAAAGTATAAAAAAGCCTCGGAATTGCCGGGGCTTTTTTGTGCGTGTTGAATATTAAATTTATTCGTTTATGGCTTGTAAATCTTTTTGCTGAATTAGTTTTTGATGCAACGCTGTTGATAACAATACGCCACATGCGCCCATCGTTTTCAAGGCAATTAGGTCGTTACCATCTTTGACTCCGCCACCATAAAAAATATTAAAGTTATTGAATAATTTATTCTCTACAGATTTTGGCATGTTTATACCTCTCTCTGTTCCAACGCTATCAAGGCTAAGCACAATGATATCGGTAGTCCAGTGACTCGTTACATGTAATAGTTTTTCTAAACCGAGTATTTGGTCAAATTTAAAATCCAGCGATAAAATAAATTGGTGATTAGAATATTTGTTCTTTAAATTTAAATATGTATCAAGTGAGTCTAATGATTCACTGGACAAAATAAGTCGCGTGGAACTGATAGAATTATTATCCAGGTAAAGACTAAGTAAATTAATTCCAGTATCTAACCAAATTTCAAGTTCAGGAAATGAATTAAGAATTGAATATATGACTTTTTCATTTGTACCCTTGTTTCCTATAGCATCTAAATCAGCAATATAAAATACCTTAAAATTGTATAATTCTAGAAAACAGCGAATTATTTCAAGCGGATCGGAAGAGGCGCATAACTTAGAATTAATTGGCAAATATTTGTGACGCAAGCCTTTAATGGCATGTACGACAACGCCATTAGAAATATCTAATACTGGGATACACTGCAACATTAGTTATGAAAATTTTTATTTTTGAGTATATCACTGGAGGCGGCATGCTGGGCCAAGCGATACCTGCCTCGTTGGCGCGAGAAGGTGACATGATGCTGCAAGCAGCTGTCAAATGTTTTTCCTCATGCAATGATGCAGAAGTGATGATATTTCGTGATTATCGCTTACCTTATAAAAATCATGACATTGAAGTTGTTAACCTTAACCCACAAGCTAAACTCAGTGTTGAGTTAGATAATATTGCTCAGCAAGTCGATGCAATATTAGTTATAGCGCCGGAGTCTGATGGGTTTTTATATTCTATTTGTAAGCAATTATCTAATTTTGATTGTGCAGTGCTTAACTGTAGTCTCGAGTGTATCGCGTTGACATCCGATAAATACAAAACATATACGTATTTTAAGAACTATTCGGTTCCCCAGATTCCTACCTATAAAAAAGATGAATTAAATTCAATTACAGAAAAAATACTGATCATGAAGCCAGTGGATGGTGTTGGATGTGAGTATACTTATATAGGAGAAAGCAGAGAGCAATTATTAAAATTTTTAAAGCTACATCCAGAAAAAGAATTTATATTTCAACCCTATATCGAAGGCGTGTCTGCAAGTATTAGTTTGATGTGTTGGGAAGACGACTTTCAAATATTAAGTGTGAATGAACAAATAATTGAAGTGGATAATGAAGAACTTACCTTAAACCAATGCCACGTTAATGCTATCGATCCAGGTCAATTTAAAGAATTTGTAAAGCAACTTGTAAAAAACTTGCGTGGCTTGCGTGGTTATGTAGGTGTGGATGTTTTAGTAACTGGAAAAGAAATATTATTAGTAGAAATTAACCCTAGGCTTACAACATCATTTGCAGGCCTGCATGCAGCCTTAGGTGTTAATACGGCAGATGCGCTTTTAAAATGTTTTCAAAATAACAAACTTCATAGAATTTATCCTAATCAAAATAAAAGTATATATGTGCATTTGGAGACTGGTTGTGCCGCATGACGTTGCGATTGGCTGGGATATAGGAGGCGCACATTTAAAAATGGCAATCGCTACCAGCCACGAGTCTGTTCATGATGTGCATCAAGTAGCGTGTCCACTTTGGCTTGGTATCGAGCATTTAAATCAATCTATCCATGAGTTGTCAAAATATTTTCCTTCTACAATCTCTAAACATGCAATTACCATGACAGGGGAATTGGCGGATGTATTTCCAAATCGTACACAGGGTATCGATAGTATTGTAAAAGCTATGGAGCAATCGTTAGATAATAGTGAATTGTATTTTTATGCAGGCGATAATGGTTTAGTCAAGAAAAATAAAATTTCCACTTTGTACACAGCTATTGGATCTGCTAACTGGTTAGTGAGTGCAAATTTTGTAGCAATGCGATTAAAAGATGCTTTATTTATCGATATAGGAAGTACAACCACCGATATTATTCGTATCGATGATCATCGTGTGAATTATGATGGTTATACAGATGCTGAACGTTTGTATTCCAGAGAACTAGTTTATTGTGGTGCGGTAAGAACACCTTTATTTGCTTTATGCAAATCTGCACCCATAGATTCAAAATTTATTCCTATCATTAATGAGCTGTTTTCCAACTCGGCAGATGTGTATCGCTTAACCAATGAATTACCGGATCATGCAGATATGGGTACAACACCAGACGGTCAAAGTAAAAGTAAAGAAGATAGCGCAAGAAGAATAGCGCGAATGTTTGGTTTTGATTCCGCAAATGTACAACTATGGGAAACAGTTGCCGAATATATTCGCGAGCAACAAATTCAAATGATACTCAATGCATGTAGAAAACAAGTAGCAACGTCTATGCAGGCGAATTCTGTACCAATTGTGGGTGCTGGTGTTGGTCGATTTTTAGCAAAACAAATCGCTAGAAGAATGAACCGCCCCTATATTGATTTTAATGAATTAATACACTTTGATTCTCAGGAAACTGAAATCAGCGCGGCTGATTGTGCTCCTGCAACGGCTGTAGCGTGTTTAGCAATGAGCAATCCACAATAATGGGTTCATTGCTACTTGAGGAGCTGCAATATGATACAGACAGCATCAACTTATTTGAAAAGCTTGTTGATGAACCTTGGTCAGTATTTTTAGATAGTTGTCAGCCATTGGGTGCACAAGGTCGTTTCGATATTTTAGTTTCGCGCCCAAAGATTACAATTGAAACTCAGCATAAACAAACAATTGTTAAAACATGGTCGGATACACTTGTTTTAAATGAAGATCCATTTAAAGTTTTAAAAGAATTTCTTCCGGAACCTATCAATAATTCTCAACACTTACCATTTACAGGTGGTGCCTTGGGTTATTTTAGCTATGACTTAGGGCGCTATATTGAGAAAGTTCCATCTATGGCGAACAATGATATAGATATTCCGGATATGTCTATTGGAATTTATCCATGGGCTGTTGTTGTTGATCATCAAAAAAAGAAATCTATTTTGGTAGGTGATAAATCAGATATTAAAACCCGAAGAGGTTGGGGTGATCTGTGTCGATTTTTTTCAAAAAGTGCAAAAAATAGAAAACGAAATAAATTTAAAGTCAATGGTGATATTAGTTCAAATATGACGGAGCAAAACTATGCTCAAGCATTCGATAAAGTAAAAAATTATATCCTTGAAGGGGATTGTTACCAGGTTAATTTGGCGCAGCGTTTCAATGTCGGTGTTGAAGGAGATGTTTGGGAAGCCTACCAATCGCTTCGAGCAATAAATGCATCGCCGTTTAGTGCCTATATGAACTACGGCGATTTTCAAATTCTAAGTAATTCACCAGAAAGATTCATTTCTGTATTACAAGATAAAGTAGAAACAAAACCCATTAAAGGTACTCGGCCAAGATCAAGTGATCCAATGAAAGACGAGCAACTTGCAAAGGAATTAAAAAACAGTAAAAAAGATCAAGCTGAAAACGTAATGATTGTAGATTTGCTTCGAAATGATTTAAGTAAAAACTGCGCATTGGGTTCAGTGAAAGTGCCATTATTATTTGATATTGAAAGTTTTCCAAATGTTCATCACTTGGTAAGTACGATCACAGGAAAATTACGTGAAAAACGGACGGCAGTTGATATTGTTAAAGGTTCATTTCCAGGTGGGTCCATCACTGGGGCACCAAAAGTAAGGTCTATGGAAATCATTGAAGAGTTAGAACCTCATCGTAGAAGTATTTATTGTGGGGCGATTGGTTATATTAGTACAAATGGAAATGTGGATACGAACATCGCTATTCGAACCATTATTCATAAAAATTCAAAAATGTATTTCTATGCAGGCGGTGGAATTGTTTATGACTCTCAAGTAGAAGCTGAATATCAAGAAACATTTGATAAAGCAACTGCGATGACGGCATTACTTAAGCAAGGCGAAAAATATGCAGTGGGTCATTAAAATTGGAGGTAGCCTCTATGCTAGTAAATATCTCTCACAATGGTTGAAATTAATTAGTGAGTCTAAAAAGCCAATTATTATTGTGCCGGGTGGTGGACCTTTTGCAGATCAAGTTAGAGAAGCTGATAAAAAATTAAAATTAGATGCTATGCTTGCTCATGACATGGCCATTCTTGGCATGCAACAATATGCATACTTAATGGCATCGCTGTGCCCAACTTTAAAGTTAGTAGATTGTGAACATTCAATAAAAGATCACGGCGGTGTTAATATGCCTGTGATTTGGGAACCGTATGCTATGTTAAAGCAACATTATGATTTAGAGAAAACCTGGGACTATACCTCTGATAGTTTGGCTGCATGGTTGGCAAATTTTTTAAATACCAAGCAACTGGTGCTAGTAAAGTCTTCTAAAGCAGTTTTACAACAAATTTCACTTGAAGAATTGCAAAATCTAGCTTGTGTAGATACCAATTTCTCTCATTTAATAAGCACTTATAATCTTTCTTTACAAATATTTCATAAATCTCAAACGGAACAATTTGCAAAGTTACTATAGTTTAGGTGGCATTCTTAGGGTAATTACTAAGAATTATTTCGTGTTATTATTCGATCCCACATAGAAATTATCTTCATGTTTTCCAATTTTGTTCAAGCCCTTGCTGGCCTCGTTATTCGTAAGCCTGTCATAGTTGTTGTGCTTATGTTAGCCATTGTAATGACGTGTGGTGCTTACATTGTTCATTTAAATATCGATGCCTCTCCCGATTCGCTCATGCTCGAGAGTGACCCTGACCTTCAATATTACCGAGAAGTGCATCGAGAATACGGAACGGATGAGTACATCATTATTGGGTATAAGCCAAACAAGAGTATCTTAGATTCGACCGTAATCAGTTTTATTGAAAGCATCTCACAGCAAATTCGAACTATAGAAGGCGTTGCAGGTGTATCTTCGCTAAGCAATGTTCCATTGCTACTACAACAAGAAGAAGATGAAACCACGGGAAAAACGAAATTTGCAAATCTTCTTTCCAATAATGTTGATATCGCGATAGCGGAAAAAGAACTTACTACAAGTCCTATATATGTTAGTAATCTCGTAAGTAAGGACCTATCTACTACTGCAATTAAAGTAGACATTCAAAAAAATGTAAAACTTATTGGATTGCTTGAAAAGAAATACATTTTTCTTGAAAAAGAAAAACAGCAGCAATTTAGCAATGTAGATAAAGCAGAATTAGAAATTCTACGTTCAGAAATTTTATTTGAAAGACAAAATATTAATCAACGCTATAAAGATGTATTGGGTGCAGTGCGTCAAATTCTTGAGAGCTCTGGCGGAAATGGTGAATTTTACCTAGCTGGTGCCCCACTTATTGGTAACGATATGAAAGTATTCGTAGCTCAAGACATTAAGACATTTGGTATCGCTATATTATTTGTAATGGCATTGGTTCTATTTGTTTTCTTTGGTAAACCCGCCTGGATTTTTCTAGCGATGATATGTGCAGTGCTCAATGTAATTTTTGTAGCAGGGCTTGCAGCACTTTTGGAATTTCAACTCACTATCATCTCATCTAATTTCGTATCACTATTAATCATATTTTCAATCGCATTATCGATACACGTCATCATTCGCTATCAGGAAATACAAAAATTAAATCCAAATCAACCCATAGAAAAGAATCTCAAAACTGCTATTACGCAAATTATTACACCATGTTTTTACATGGTGCTCACTTCAGCAATTGCTTTCTTCTCATTAATTGTGAGTGATATTAACCCAGTAATTATATTTGGCTACATTATGATCTTGGGATTAGTGTGTGCTTTTTTATTAACGTTTACCGTATTACCGGCCTTAATAAAATTATTACAGCCAAATTTCAAAGATCTTGAAGAAGAGAAATCTACGAAATTTTTAGAAAATTTGCTTATTGCCATTGTTAATCATAAAGCGCTTACCGTCATCATTATTGTAGGAATGTTGGTGCTTAATGCGGTTGGGATAAATCAATTAACAGTTGAAAACAGATTTATAGATTACTTCAAACAGTCAACCGATATTTATCAAGGTTTGGAGCTAGTAGATCAAGAGCTTGGTGGTACGGTGCCGCTTGAAGTTATGCTGGAAGCATCTCTTATCTTAGAAGATGAAGAGCTAGAAGAAGATGAAGAATTTGGTGATTACTTAGCAGACCTTGAAGAAACACAGGATGATTTCACCTCTCAAAGTTATTGGTATAACCGAAGTGGCATTCGAAAGATCGAAAAGATTCATCACTATTTAGAAAATTTGCCACAAATAGGCAAGGTGTTATCGTTATCAAGTACAGAAGAAGTTTTTAGGATTGTAAACAAGGGAGAGCCTTTAGAGGACTTTCATTTATCCCTTGTTTATTCCAAGGTGCCTGAAAATATCAAACAGGTATTAATTTCACCTTATGTGTCGACAGATGGGACACAGGCACGGATTGTGGCGCGTATTAAAGATTCAGATCACACCTTAATTCGAAATGATTTATTAAATAAAATCAGAAATGAGTTAGGGGAAGGTTATTTAAAGAACGGTGAAAATCTACGCTTAACTGGTATTAGTGTTTTATATAATAATGTTCTACAAAGTTTATTTCGCTCACAGATATTAACCTTAGGGACTGTTTTTGTCTGCATCTTGTTAATGTTAATTGTATTATTTAGAAATATAAAATTAGCTGTAATTGGTACCTTACCTAACATTTTTACAGCATTGTTTATCCTAGGATTGATGGGAGTATTTGGAATACCGTTAGACATTATGACGATAACCATTGCAGCCATTACCATTGGTATTGGTGTGGACTATGCAATTCATTATATTCATCGTTATAAAAAAGAATTTGCGCGGCACCAAGATAACATGAAAGCAATACACACTTCACAAACTACGGTAGGCAAAGCGCTTTATTTCACATCGATCACAATTACGCTTGGGTTCATTATTTTAGTTTTATCTAATTTTGTTCCCTCTATTTACTTTGGTCTCTTAACCAGCATAGCGATGTTGGTATCACTATTTGCAACCTTCAGTATAATTCCACTACTACTTTCTAACTTAAATCCGTTGAGCAGATGATTGCCATTCAAAGTAGTGCAAAAATTGTATGAAGAAAGTAAGTATTGTAGTTATTTGTTTGCTGGTTGCAGGGCTAACTTACTTAGCGATTGAAGGTAATAAATTGCAAGAAATAACGACTGAAATTGAAATTTTGGCCACGCCAGAAAAAGTGTGGAAGGTGCTCATTAACATTAATGATTGGAGAAATTGGAGCCCTAGTATTAATGAATCTCAAGGTGTGGCTAAGGTTGGTTCAAGTCTTACCATTACAATGGTTGGCAAAGAGCAAGTAAAGACGGTCCAAAATATAATCCAGTCGTTTTAAAGCTGGATGAACCAAATGTTTTTCATTGGCGTGCACATATGGTCGCCGGGTTTATTTTTACTAATGACAAGATCATTGAACTGAAAGAAACCAGTACAGGAACCCATATGATTCACAAAGAAACCTTCAAAGGCTTGCTTGCTCCAATTTTTTACAATCAAATGGAGAAAGGTGTGCCTCTAATGTTGAATGCAATGAATCAAGTTTTGAAAGAGAAAGTTGAGTAAACAAGCATGTCGTTATTATTTAAATACTATGGTCGTGTGCTTGTTCGCAGAGTTTTGCGGCCGTACCTGATTCAATTTGAATAGTTGGGTGAATAATTCCAAATTTTTGTCGTAAATCATTAGATAATCTGTGCAAGAAATTATCATCCAGCTCAGTTGTATCACGAACAATGTGAGCCGTAAGGGCGACTTGCGTGGTACTCATGGCCCAAATATGTAAATCATGAATTTCTTTAACTCCATTTTGTCGCAAAATAAATTTTTTTACTTCATCAGGATTAATTCCTTTAGGTACTCCATCCATTGCTAAATTGAATGAGTCACGTAATAAACTCCATGTGCTGAAAATGATTGCGATTACAATCAGTAAGCTAATTGCAGGGTCAAACCAATAGATACTGGTAAAGAAAATGATGATTCCTGTAACCACTACACCAAGGGAAACCGCAGCATCGGCAGACATATGAATAAAGGCTGCTTTTATATTCAAATCTCTACCTTGAGGGGTTAAAAATAAGAAAGCTGTTAACGTGTTAATCACTACACCGACTGCGGCGACAATGATAATTGTTTTCGAACTTACGGGTGCGGGCTCTGCAAATCGATCTATGGCTTCCCATGCGACAATGGCCATCGTCATTAACAGTATTAAAGCACTAATAAAAGCAGCCAGTATAGTACCGCGACGTAAGCCATAGGTTTTGGTGCGAGTAGGGCGACGTTGTGCTAAATATGTGGCACCCCAGGCTAAAAGTAATGCTAATACATCTCCTAAGTTATGGCCGGCATCCGCAATCAGTGCAAGAGAGTTAGATAAAAATCCAAATATTGCCTCAACAATAACAAATACGATATTTAAAGTAGTGCCAAGTCCAAATGCTAACGTATAGTTACGTGGTGCTGGATGTGCATGGGAATGAAGCATTCGATTTAATTTGTCGGATCAATTTTTCTAGTTTTTAAAATTAAGTATAAGAAATATAAGCCAATCCCTGCTAGCAAATGCTTAATTGAGTGACCACTTATAATACTTGAGCTTAATTGATAAATACTTTCATCAAAGAATTCAGCAACTTTAGACGACACATAAAAAATGAAGGCATATACGACTAACTTTGTATTAAATGTTTTTGGTTTATAAAGGCTAATTACAAAAATCAATATTCCCAAGGAACAAAATTGCACCCATGCATAAAGTCGTAAATCATCTGAAAAATGCCAGTAAATAACAGAAGCCATACCCAATACTACCATTGGCATGAGTAGTGTAGATTCGAATTTTGGATGGACATAGTCCCCAAGTATTAAAGCAAATATAGCCATGAATCCAATAGCCATAGGCAGACGATCCCAAGTGAGTGTGCTGTTAGTTGGGTTGTAGTGATAATATGAAGAGCCAAAAGAGACCAACAGGATTGATAGAAATAATATTATCCATCCTAAACTAATATTCTTCTCTCGGTTGTTAAAACAATGGGTCAAACCCATTATTCCAACAATTAAAAATGCCAGGTTGGTTGCTACATCAAAAAAGTTTGGTATTCCAAAAAAGTAACGTTTATCTGCAAAATTGTGATAGGCGAGATCTTGTGAAATAGGTGCGATAAAATATAACGTAATAAGAGATGCAAATATTAAACCTACAAGAAAGATTCCACGTGCAGAGAACATAAATAAATGCTTTTTAACTATTTATGTAATGTTCAAGCTGCTCAATGATAAATTTCTGTTCAGAGATTTTATTTTTGACTAAATCCCCAATTGAAACTATACCAAGCACATCATTATTCTCTACGACAGGTAAATGTCTGACTCGTTTTTCGGTCATCAATGCCATCGATTCATCAACGGACTGATTTGGTTTCACACATAATACATTTGTTATCATTATTTCAGATACAGAGGTATTTAGCGAAGACTTACCTTTTAATACTACATTTCGAGAATAATCTCGTTCTGTAATGATTCCAACGAGCTTATCGTTTTCCATGACTAGCAAAGATCCTACATGATGGTCTGCCATTGACTTGATTGCATCAAACACTGAGTTACTTGGATGGATAGTGAGAATATCGTTACCTTTGGCATCGAGAATTTGTTTAATTGTGCTCATTATCAAACTTTTTAATCGATCATTTGAATTGTCTCTATTTTAGATTAAATTATTCTTTAATAGTTTAATATATCAAGCGATTTTTGGCAGCTTTTTCAAAATACGCAAAAGTCTTGCTAATTCAATTTCAATTTCTTTGCGTTTAGATTCTAAATATTCTTTTAATTGTTTTTTCCTCATAAATAAGAAAAATATTTTAATATTATCTTTAATAATATGAAATTCCTTGCGAAGTTTAAGCGCAAATGGAGCACTAATAATAATACTAGCTAAATATATCAACGCCCATGTCAAATTAGATAAAATATAAATAGTATAAGTTTGCACAAACCAAAAAATTAAAAAGAAGAACATGCCAAATGACACGCTTGCGGTGTCTACTTGATCAGGTCCTTTAGAAAACTTGAGTGCTGCAAATCGAGTTGACTGATAAGGGAAAAAATTATTGATGAAACCCCATAATGCAACAGGTAGCCCAATGAGTAACAGCACAAGTATTCGTAAAATATAAAAAGTAACCAGTATAGGCCTATATTTAATCGTAAGATGGTAGTCTCGTATTCCACAACACTTGCATAAGCGTTCGAAGCCTCTCATTTGACTGACTAAAGTTCTAACTTTATCGGGTTCATACATTCGTAGCAGGCGTTGTGCTTCTATTAATCGTTTTAATGCATGAAAACGTTCTTGTAGTTGTCCTTTTCCTTTTCGATATATTCCTTGACGTAATGCAAAGAACTTTTCAAGACGTGTAATTAAATAAATATCTTCCCAGGAGTCTGCATTTAATGTGACCTTTGCTAATTCTTGCTTAATACGATCTGTAATGAGTTCGACTTGTTCAAACGGCCCAAGACGGCTGTTTATGGATAAATCAACTGCAGACCCATATTGAACTAATACATCACTTCTAAATTTTCCTTTGCGTGAAAATGTAAGGCCGACAGGTAGTACTACTGGAGGCTTGGCATTTTGCAGACTTGCACCTAAAGCAATACGCGCTGCTCCGGTTTTAAGTTTATTAATATGCGGGTTTGAATGACTTTGTCCTTCTGGAAAAATAATAATAGTTTCATTCTCATTGAGTAACTCATAACATTTAGAAAAAGAATCTTCATTTAGTTTTGTGTCACTTCCTGGATCATTTCTACGGTAAATAGGAACAGCGCCAATCATATTTAAAATGGGCCGCAAAATTGGATTATCAAATAATCCACTACGTGCTAATGGTCGAATTTCCTTTTTTGTAGAGGCTTGCAGAATTACAACATCAATTAATGCATTTACATGATTGGCACAAAGTAATAATCCCGTGTTATCTGGAATAGAATCTGTACCTGATACTTCAAAGTTTCGATAAAAAATTCGAACAACTAAGCGACAAAATCGATTCCAAAATCGAATAAACCAGCTTCTTATAATGGATGCTGATTTTGCCAAAACGAATTATTGCAAAAGTGGATGATCGGCAGGAAGTTGTCGTGAAACCCAAATCGCCAGTTTGTGTTTCATGTTGGGCAAACTAATTTGGTCTTTTGCTAAAGGCTGAATAAGTTTGTCATGTACAAGAAGACGATAAAGATATTCCACTTTTTCATTAGACGAATCAGTAGACTCAAATTTAACAACACCACGTTTTTCCGCATAAATCATACCCACACGTATTGCTTTTTTAACTAATTCTGCCTCATTTTTTATTTTTTTCATTTTGAGTTTCGAAATATCAAGCTAGATTTGATATTGCTTCATTCTGGTATGGAATTTTATTTCTTATTTCTTGAATTAATTTAGGATCAAGTTGACTACTTCGTTTATACATAGTGCAAAGCGCTGTGCGAAAACCAATATAGTCTGGATTTGCTTTTAACATGACAGGTATATCATCAATTGTTAAAGAGCCAGCCAAGCCAGTAATAAGTCCATTTTGTTTGGCTCGATTCACAAAATATTCCAGGTGTAGAATATTTTTGTAGTCTAGTAATTTTCCATGTCCTTTTTTTGCAGTATCCAACATGACACCTTTCAAATGTGCATGCTTGGAAATTTGTATTACGTAGTCTGTATCAAAGTCCATATCCGCAAAAAACACAGCAATAATTGCAATCCCTTTATTGGCACAATGTATTAAGTGAGGCAAACAGTTTTCAATATGCCGGTCACTAAACATTCCTACCTTTACATAGTCCACACCAGTTTCTGCGGTTTGTAACACATGTTTTTCTATTAGGATTTGATCTGCAGGTAAATCACCAATCGTCGCACTAATGACACACTTTTCCCAAAGTTCATCCACAACTAGGTGCTGTGTTTGTAGTGGCACGGCACCTAGAGCACCTTTTCCAGGTTCCTTTAAGTCAATGATGTCAGCACCTCCTAGAAATACTGCTTTGGCTTCTTCAAGGTTACGCACGCTGGCTAACATTCCTGTCATATTTCGTTTCCTACTTTTGAAATTGTTGAATTTTTTCCATTAACCAGCCCCAGGCTTCTTGCTCTCTAGGTCCGGATGTTTTTTCATAAATAATGGTTAAATACTCTAATTCTTGTTTAATTTTTTCTGGCGGCAATCTTTTTAATCGACTCACTAAAATAGCAAGTTCAAGTACAGCTGATTGCGCGCGATTATACCCATGAAAAGGGGCATGCGTGTCTTCGTGTACTATTTTGCATATGTATTTGGGTCGAACTTCATCTTCTACATGATCAATTACTTCTAATTCTGTGTGTGCTAAACAGTTTTGAAGACGCACGCCTTTTATCACTTGAGTGTCGCAAATAGGCCAATCCCGGTGATTTGTCAAACATCCAGCATACACTCGCACATCATCTGTGTAATTCAAGGTTGCTGTGTTATTTTTTTCAAGATTTTCAAGTGTGGAGGATGGCTTGAACGGCATAATAAGCAAGTGTTCTCCCTCTTCATGAATTCCCATTGGAGCGACATGTGCTGAACCGTCTTCATGCAAAGTTGTGACGATACATTCTCTAATGAAAGGCATTATTTTTTCTTTCTTTTATTTTTTCTATCTTTGCGAGTGTGCATAGTGGAGCCCGCTTCTTTAAATGTACTTAAATCTTCTTGCTCTTTTTTGGTAGCGACACCCCAATCCAATTCTTCATCCTGTTCATAGCGCTTTCCTAATTGCCACGCAATTTGCGCACGTGCATGTTCAACCCCTAAATAATATGCATGTCCACCATCGTCTTCTACGTTTAGATATGGGTAAATTTCATACGGATCTGTCGAAATACGCAAGCCATCTCGATTATAAGTGTGAATACCTTCTTCACTTACTTGAATACGAAAATTTGCATCTTTTATTTCCGAGGCTAGTTCTGCAATTTCTTCTTTGGAATAAGGAAAAGGTTTCCGCTCATGTAAAGCCATTAGTCTATTATCGTAACCTTTAGGGGGGATATTATCTATGCGCGATGCATACATTATTTTTCGCGCTAAATCGGCTTCTCGAACTGCGCACCTGCAATGTTCACTTACTTCCGTAGTAAGCACATATTTAATTTCAAGTTCAGAAATAATGCCTAGAAGTAATGCATTGGTCCCAGCTGAATCGGCGTGAGTGAGTTCAGTTAAATTTCCAACTCCCATGACAATATCGATTTCAGGAAAACGACGACGTAAATTTCGATAACGCACAATCGATTCTGTAAAACCAAAATGAATGGGATCAAGAATTGAATCTGCAATAAATTTCTTATCTTCTGTTAACAGTGTTTCTATCGCACGGTAAAGAGACCTTACATCTGTGGGAGGGTTGCCAATAACGATCGGTGTAGAAGTAACCTCATCTAAAATCCATAATGTATCTTCACTTAAACTAAATAAGTAATCAGCACCTGCTGTGCCGCCTGCTAATAAATCATCTGTTTCGAGAGAATCTACGCTTACCGAAAACTTTTCGTCTTTAAGCGCTTGTACGGTTTCTTTTAAATGCGGAAATTCTGTATTTGGCAAACATCCGATATCAATGATATTGGCGCCATCTTCTTTATATTGATGCGCGCGTTTAACAATTTCATCGACTGACATATTGGGCGCATCAACAATTTCCGCAAAAATTTGTAAGTCATATTTATCTAAAGCAGCGTGTTTACTTTGTTGCCCAAAATAGCCTGGTAAATCCTTTAATTCTTCAGGCCCACGTTCAACGGGTATACCCAAAACTTTCGAAAGCTGTTCAATATCGCCGCGGCAGCGCCCAGGAATTACAACTTTATTGGCATTTCCAGTATTAGTAAGTCTCTTTTCGATTAAAGAGGTTGTCATTAATGCGGCAACACTAACCCCTAACTGCCGAACCTCATAAGTAAATTCGGTAGGTTGCATCGACTCTAAAACTCTATGCAAACTTTTTTCAGCCAGTTTTCCGGTTAAAAAAAGAATATGTTCGGCCATGAATAGATTTAATAATTAATTAAGTGGTGAGCAAATTATATAGAAGTTTTGCATCATCTATCTTAGCTAAGTACATAATAATTAATAAAAACTATATTAATGTTCAGGTAACTTCTTACATAGTTTGCCTGTAGACAGAACTGGGAGATGCTTGAAAAGCCGTGAATTATGAAGTTTTTAGTGTTTAGAATATACCTAAGTATATTTGAAAATTCGCCTCTCATGCTAACAACACTCAAGCGCCGCTCAGAGCCTATGTTGAGCGAGCAACTTCAGGAATTGCATCCAATTCTTAAGCGTATCTATACATATCGCGGCCTGCATCATTTAGATGAAATTAATCATTCACTGGCAAATGCATTGTTACCTGGAGGATTATCAAATATTCAAGAGGCGGTGAAATTAATTTATGCCTGCATGCAAGAGAATAGAAGAATCCTTATTGTTGGCGATTTCGATGCGGATGGCGCTACTAGCACTGCATTATTTATCCGGGTTCTGAAAAGTTTTAACTATCATTATGCAGACTATTTAGTGCCCAATCGATTCGAATATGGCTATGGTTTAACACCAGAAATTGTTGATGTTGCCACTAAATTTGAGCCTTCGTTAATTATTACAGTTGATAACGGTATCTCGAGTATAGAGGGTGTTACCGCAGCAAGAGATAAAGGAATTGATGTACTAATTACCGATCATCATTTACCAGGGAAACATTTGCCTGATGCAAATGTAATTGTTAATCCTAATTTACCTGAAGATGAATTTTCTAGTAAAAATCTAGCAGGCGTTGGGGTTGTATTTTATGTGCTAACTGCACTACGAGCATATTTAAGAGAGCAACAATGGTTCGAACAACAAAATATCCCTGAACCTGCTTTAGCCAATTACTTGGATATTGTGGCTGTTGGTACAGTGGCAGATGTTGTAAAACTAGACTACAACAACCGAATATTTGTAGACCAAGGTTTAAAACGAATTCGGGCTGGTAAATGTTGTGCTGGAATACGTGCTTTATTAACGATTGCAGGTAAAAATTTATCAAGAATTAGTTCTAGTGATCTTGGATTTGTATTAGGCCCTCGATTAAATGCAGCCGGAAGACTAGAAGATATGTCGTTGGGCATTGAATGTTTATTATCGGACGATGATACGCAAGCACTTGAGCTTGCAAACAAGCTTGATCAGCTAAATGAAGAGCGCAAACAAATAGAACGTGATATGCAATTGCAAGCGTTAAAAGTTTTAAAAAATAATCAATTAAAATTTTTAGAAAAAGATTCGCTTAAATTTGGTATCTCTTTGTATGATTCTGATTGGCATCAGGGTGTTATTGGTATTGTGGCTGCAAGAATAAAAGAAAAGGCACACCGACCCGTTATTGTTTTCGCTAAAACAAATGAACGTGAGTTAAAAGGTTCTGCACGTTCTATCCCAGGATTTCATATTCGTGATGCTTTAGAGCTAATTGCTACACGAAATCCCGACCTTATCAATACTTTTGGTGGGCATGCTATGGCAGCAGGAGTTTGTATTTCTATAGATAAGTTTGAGCAGTTTTCTACTATTTTTAATAGCACGGTGGAAGAGTTGGTAGTTCCAGAACAACTAGAATCTATTTTACTTTCAGACGGCGAATTAAATGAAAGCGAATTGTCTTTAGATATTGCAGAAATTTTATTTAACGCGGGTCCATGGGGGCAGGGATTTCCAGAGCCAGTGTTTGACGGAGTGTTTTCAGTTAATGAACATCGAATTGTTGGTGCTCATCATTTAAAACTAAGTTTAACGCCAATTGAAGGCAAGCGTGCAGTCGATGCTATTGCGTTTAATTATGATCGATTTAATTGGGATGACAAATCATCGCAAGTGAGAATTGCCTATAAACTCGAGGTTAATGAATTTAGAGGAGTACGTTCCCCACAGCTTAATGTACAGTATCTAGAATCTGTAGAAATATAAACAGGCGTTTTGAATTTCTTAATTTTGCTCTATGATACGCAACCCAGAAATTTAGCTTAGACAACAGAGAATATATCAACCAAATATGGAAATTAATCCATTACAAAATTTAATCGAAGACTTAAGTGAGCGTTCTGCCAGTTTAAGGGGGTACCTTTGACTACGAAAACAAACGTGAACGATTAGATGAGGTGAGTCGAGAGCTAGAGGATCCTGAAATTTGGAATCAGCCCGAAGTTGCGCAAAAACTCGGTAAAGAGCGATCTGGTTTAGAAGCCGTAGTTACTACCATCGAAGAAGTAGAAAATGGAGTGTCTGATGCGAAGGATTTATTGAGTCTGGCAGCAGAAGAGAATGACCTCGACACATTGCAAGAAATTGAGAAAGATTTGCAGGCACTTGATGACCGCGTTGCAGAATTGGAATTCCGCCGCATGTTTTCGGGTGAAATGGATGCCAACAATGCGTTTTTGGATATTCAGTCTGGTTCAGGTGGAACCGAGGCGCAAGACTGGGCAGAGATGCTACTGAGAATGTTTTTGCGCTGGGGGGAACGTAAAGGTTTTAAGACAGATTTAATTGAAGTATCTCCTGGTGAAGTGGCAGGTATCAAAAGTGCAACCATCAAATTTGAAGGCGAATATGCATTTGGTTGGTTAAGAACAGAAACAGGTGTGCATCGCTTGGTAAGGAAATCCCCATTTGATTCCGGAAATAGAAGACACACTTCTTTTGCTGCAGTATTTGTATCGCCTGAAGTGGATGATGATATTGATATCGAAATCAATCCTGCAGACCTGCGTATCGATGTATATCGTGCAAGTGGAGCAGGTGGTCAACATGTAAATAAAACAGAATCGGCTGTACGGATTACTCACATCCCAACTGGGGTTGTGACACAATGCCAAAATGATCGCTCACAACATAAAAACAAAGACATGGCTATGAAACAACTAAAAGCAAAGTTGTATGAACTAGAAATTCAAAAAAGGCGTGGTGAACAACAACAACTTGAAGAGAGTAAAGCCGATATCGGTTGGGGAAGTCAGATTCGTTCTTATGTTTTGGATCAATCTAGAATTAAAGATCTAAGAACCTCGGTTGAAACAGGAAACACACAAGCAGTACTTGATGGGGATTTGGATCCGTTTATTGAGGCAAGTCTGAAGAACGGGTTGTAGGAAATAGTTAAAGAATATGGATGATGACAATAAATTAATTGCTGAGCGTCGCAACAAACTTGAGCAATTGCGTGAGCAAGGCAATGCTTTTCCTAACCGCTTCAGAAGAGATAGCTATGCGCAAGACTTGCAAAATCAACTTGCCGATAAAACTAAAGATGAATTAGTAGAGCTTAATCATCATACAAAAGTTGCTGGACGCATTATGGCTAAGCGCGGGCCGTTTTTAGTGTTGCAAGATATGACAGGAAGGATACAAGCTTATATTGACCGCAAGAATTTAGATAAAGAGTTAGTAAAAAGTATTGATGGTTGGGATATTGGTGACATCATCGGTGTTGCAGGTTCGATTAATAAATCAGGCAAAGGGGATTTGTACGTAAAGATAGAAGAAGTAGTTTTATTAACTAAATCATTACGTCCACTTCCAGAAAAGTTTCACGGTTTAACCGATCAAGAATTGCGTTATCGAATGCGTTATGTGGATTTAATTATGAATCAAGAATCACGTGATGTATTTACAATGCGTGTAAAAATTATTCAATACTTGCGTGAATTTTTAGCGAATAGAAAATTTGTTGAAGTGGAAACACCCATGATGCAAGTAATTCCCGGTGGTGCAACCGCAAGGCCTTTTGAAACACATCATAATGCGTTAGATATTCCTTTATATATGCGAGTCGCACCAGAATTGTATTTAAAACGACTTGTTGTGGGCGGAATTGAGCGCGTGTTTGAAATTAATCGCAATTTTCGAAATGAAGGATTATCAACACGGCACAATCCTGAATTTACCATGCTTGAATTTTACCAAGCCTATGCAGATTACAACGATCTCATGGATTTAACAGAAGAATTAATGCGAGGGATATGTAAAGAGGTCATTGGAACAGTATCCATTCAGTATGGTGATGAAACCTATGATTTTGCAAAACCCTTTGCACGAATGACAGTAAAAGAATCTATCCTTCATTTTAATTCTTCAATGAATGATGCAGACCTTGATGACTGGGATAGTGCAGCCAAGCTTGCCAAACAACTCGATATTCCAATTAAAGACAATTATGGGCTAGGCAAAATTCAAATTGAGATCTTCGAGAAAACCGTTGAAGACAATCTAAAAGATCCAACGTTTATTACTGCCTACCCAACGGAAGTGTCACCTCTTGCTAGAAAAAATGATGAGAATCCATTTGTAACAGATCGATTTGAATTTTTTGTCGGGGGCCGAGAAATTGCGAACGGATTTTCTGAATTAAACGACCCGGAAGATCAGGCTGAACGTTTTAAAGCGCAAGTAGCCGAAAAAGAAGCGGGAGACCATGAGGCGATGCATTATGACGAAGATTATATTCGTGCATTGGAATATGGATTACCGCCCACCGCTGGAGAAGGAATAGGAATTGATCGGTTAGTTATGCTGTTTACAGATTCGCATACGATACGGGATGTCATATTATTTCCCCATATGAAACCAAATTAATTTTATTTTTGTTCTGCTTCTAATGAATAGGGCAAGGTTTGAAACGAAAGTGTGGGGCCATCCTGTGTGCCTACATGCAAGCCTGAGTCATTTTCTTTTTGTGTGCGCAATACGGCTAATGCGCTGGTTACATTCTTGTCATTGATTTGTGCCGTTACAATCTTTCCAACTGGCTGATCGCCATCTGTTTCGGAAAATATATTTTCTCCGGGCGAAGGAGGATCAATAGTATCAACAGTTGTTTTATACATACGTCGATTTGGTTTTCCTAAGTAATGTGTTCGAGCAACCACTTCTTGGCCTGGGTAACAGCCTTTTTGAAAATTTACTCCATTAATAATTTCTAAATTCACCATTTGCGGAATAAATGCTTCATAAGTTTCTGCTGTAATTTTAGGAATGCCAGAATCGATGTCATGCAAATCCCAAACATTTGATGATGCAAGATTACAATGTGCGCTTAATTGGTTCCAAATAGAGATAGCAAGCTTTGGTAATGCAACAAAAAGTATTCTTGGTGTTTGTCCAGGAATTCTTATTAATGAAATCCCTTCTGTATGAACGGCATCATTATCATTTTTAGGGATAGAAATATTTAAATTATGTAATGCAGTTTCAATTTTGGAACCTGCAACACCAAAAATAACTAACCCATCAGACATGTCCTGGATTTCTACTTTCGTCATGAGTTTAAACATAATTAATTTTTTTAATGTTGCTTCAACTACACTTCTTGGCATTATTAAAGAGTATTTATTTTTATTTAGATAAATTGTAAATATGGCTAACATCCTTCCTTTTGGATTGCAGTAACTACTCAGTTGACTATTTTCATTACTAAGCGCATTTAGATCGTTAGTAAATTGTCCGTGCAGAAAGTTTTTTGCATCTTCGCCAAATGCTTGAATTATTCCGCGACTAGAAAGGTCACACAGATAATTTTCATCAAGAGAATAATTATTTGCTTCACCAAAGCTAATAAGGCGTTCTTCATCAATATTTGCTCCTTGTTGGCAAATAAATTCTTTCCAATCTTGGTTCATATGGTTTTGATTAAAAATTGATCAATTTAAAAGTTTATCTTATAAAACACCATAAATTTAGCATAATTTTAACCATTAAATATCTTTAAGCGATTGTATTTATTCACATTTCTTTAGATACATGTTCAATATTCTCAGCCAATCGGTTAGTATTTAACAAAGAATTAAACATTTTTAGCCGCCCAACATGGATGTGTTTCAGGTGGCAGTTAAGCAGGATTATTGAGGAGCAGCATGGCTAGTTCGGGAAGGCCATTATCACCACATTTGCAGGTATTTCGATGGCCATTAGCCATGGCAATTTCAATTCTGCATCGGATCACAGGTGTGGCACTCGCCGTGGGCGCAGTGCTTATGGTTTTAATTCTGATTTCACTTGCTGCAGGGCCAGAAGCTTACCAAGTTATACAAACATACATCACAAGTACGCTAGGCCAAATATTTTTATTCCTTTGGACCGTAGCGTTATTTCTTCATTTGTTTAATGGAATTCGGCATTTGTTCTGGGATGCTGGTTATGGTTTTGATAAAAATACGACCACAAATTCCGGTATTGCTACGTTGTTAGCTACCGTGATTCTTTCAATAGCTGTTTGGGCCATTGCAATTTATTGCGGATAATCGTTATGTCTTTACGTTCGCCGTTATCTGAAGCAAAAGGTTTAGGTTCTGCAAAAGAAGGTGCAGGGCATTGGTGGATGCAACGACTTACTGCAGTTGCATTAGTCCCCTTAGCTATTTGGCTTGTATTTGCAGTCGCAATTTTGGGTTCTGCAAGTTATGAAACAGTTATCGCCTGGCTGCAAACACCATATGTTGCTGTTTTATTAATCATCTTTATTGCAGCCACGTTTTATCACACACAACTGGGCCTACAAATCATCATTGAAGATTATGTTGGTGGCTGGTTAAAAATATTTACATTAGTACTAATGAATTTTGTTTGTATTGTATTTGCAATTTCTGGAATTGTAGCGGTACTTAAAATCTATTTATAAATCAATAATTATGAGCAAAGCCTATAACGTAAATGAACATGCTTATGATGTTGTTGTAGTTGGTGCAGGTGGTGCCGGTCTTCGTGCAACACTTGGCATGGCGGTAAGTGGCTTATCTACTGCATGCATTACAAAAGTATTTCCAACACGTAGTCATACTGTGGCTGCGCAAGGTGGTATGAGCGCAGCACTCGCTAATATGGGTGAGGATGATTGGCGCTGGCATATGTATGATACGGTAAAAGGATCAGACTGGTTGGGTGATCAAGATGCAATCGAATACATGTGTCGTGAAGCGATACCCGCCGTAGTTGAACTAGAACATTATGGTGTTCCGTTTTCGCGCACAGATGATGGTCGAATATATCAACGTCCGTTTGGTGGTATGACTACAAATTATGGTGAAGGCATAGCTCAACGCACCTGTGCTGCAGCAGATCGAACGGGGCATGCCATTTTGCATACGCTTTATCAGCAATCGTTAAAACATAATGCAGAATTTTTTATTGAATATTTTGCTACTGAATTATTAATGGATGACGATGGAAGCTGTAAAGGTGTCATGGCGTGGGATCTTGCAACGGGAGAGCTACATGTATTCCGTGCGCATATGGTCTTGCTAGCTACTGGTGGTTACGGGCGAGCTTATTTCTCTTGTACTTCTGCGCACACTTGTACGGGCGATGGTAATGGCATGGTGTTACGTGCGGGTTTGCCTTTACAAGATATGGAATTTGTGCAATTTCATCCTACAGGAATTTATGGTTCGGGATGTCTTATTACGGAAGGTGTCCGGGGCGAGGGTGGATATTTAACAAATGCTGATGGCGAGCGTTTTATGGAACGTTATGCACCTAATGCAAAAGACTTAGCATCAAGAGATGTAGTAAGTCGTTCTATGACGGTAGAAATAAATGAAGATCGTGGAGTAGGTGAAGAAAATGACCATATTCATTTACATCTTGAACATTTAGGCGCTGACTTAATTAATGAAAAACTTCCAGGGATTGCTGAGTCTGCAAGAATTTTTGCAGGTGTGGATGTAACAAAAGAACCCATTCCTGTAATTCCTACAGTGCACTACAACATGGGCGGCATACCCACGAACTTTCATGGTGAAGTTGTAACAATAAAAGAAGATAATCCAGATTCTGTAATTCCAGGATTAATGGCCATTGGCGAAGCAGCATGTGTTTCTGTGCATGGTGCAAATCGCTTAGGCTCAAATTCTCTATTAGATTTAATTGTGTTTGGTCGAGCAGCCGCATTGCGAACAGCTGAGCTCGTTAAACCTAAACAGCCGCATAGCCCATTAAAAAATGATGCTGTAGATAAAGCGTTGGCACATTTTGATAAGTATCGAAATGCGAACGGAAGTGTTCCCACGGCAGACTTAAGACTTGAAATGCAAAAAACCATGCAAAATCATGCGGCCGTGTTCAGAACTGGTGAATCTATTGGTAAGGGTTTGGTAAAACTTCGCGAGTTAAATGAGCAACTTAAAGATATTAAAGTTAGCGATCGATCGATGATTTGGAATACAGATTTAGTCGAAACATTGGAACTTGTGAACATGATGCCGCAAGCATTAGCCACAGCGGAGTGCGCAATGAATAGAACAGAAAGTCGTGGTGCGCAAGCACGTGATGACTATCCAGATCGTGATGATGAAAACTGGATGAAACATTCTCTAGTGAGTGTGAGTGACTCTGGCGAGGTATCTATCGATTACCGGCCTGTACATATGTATACACAAACTGATGAAGTGGAAGTAATTCCTCCAAAAGCACGAGTGTATTAAAGGTAGAAATTAAAGGAATAGTTACATGGCACAATTTACACTACCTGCAAATTCTGTAGTAAAGCCTGGCAAAACCTATAAGTCTGCCAATGCGAGGAATGTTAAGAAGGTAATCGTATACCGATACGACCCAGACAGTGGCGAGAATCCACGCACGGACACTTATGAGGTCGACATGGATTCCTGCGGACCCATGATCCTGGACGTGCTCATCAAAATCAAAAATGAAATCGATCCAACATTAACGTTTCGTCGTTCTTGCCGAGAAGGAATTTGTGGTTCCTGTTCTATGAACATTAATGGCTCAAATACGCTGGCCTGTACAAAAGCAGTTGAAGATTATAAAAGTGATTTAAAAATTTATCCTTTGCCGCATATGGCAGTGGTAAAAGATCTGGTGCCCGATTTAACAAATTTCTACGCTCAGTACGCTTCTGTTAAGCCATGGATGCAATCTGACTCTCCGCCACCACCAGATCGCGAGCGCAGGCAATCTAAAGAAGATCGGGAAAAACTTGAAGGCCTTGAAGAATGTATTTTATGTGCATGTTGTTCAACAAGTTGTCCAAGTTATTGGTGGAATAGTGACAGATACTTGGGGCCCGCAGCATTATTACAAGCCTATCGTTGGATTGCAGACAGTCGAGATGAGTCTACCGGTGAACGTTTGGATGAACTTGAAGACCCATTTAAGTTGTATCGCTGCCATACCATTATGAATTGTACGAATACCTGTCCTAAAGGATTAAATCCTGCCAAGGCGATTGCAGAAATTAAAAAATTAATTGCAAAAAGAAGAAATTAATTTGAACATTTTTTAACGAAGTATCAGATTATATTAATGGTTCTTCATGGAAAATTTACAAAAACTTACATGGCGATGCAGAAGAGGTACTAAAGAGCTTGATGTATTAATGCAAAGATTTTTAAATGAGTTCTATCAAACTGCTTCGCCTAATTTACAACAAGCTTTTGAAACAATGCTTGAAATGCAAGATCCAGAATTGTATGACTTGCTGATTGGCCGACAACGTTCTTCTGACAATAATATTAATCAAGTGATTGAGCGAATCTACTCTTAAGTTAATCATTCATCTTAAATCGTCACGCATGCTGGCGATATGTTTTTTCTTTTTACATGTAGTGGCACTACTTTGCATAGCATTTATAAATATAATGCTATGGATTGAAATTATGTTCGCTGCTGCAGTAATACTTTCTTTGTACTATTCAATTACTAAATACGCATGGCTTACTGCAAATAATTCTATTGTGCACATTGCATGTTTAGGTAAGGAAGAAAAGTGTGAAATAGAGTTTAAGAGCGGAAAGAAAGTGCAAGTAAAAGTTCTAGATGCAGCATGGGTTGCAAATTATTTTGCGACGTTATTGTTTAAATCAGAAACAAAAAAATACAAATGTGTTATATCAAAAGACGCAATTAGTCAAGAACAACTTTATACATTTCGCTTATACCTTCGGTCTGTTAATAAAAGCAAATAAAAATTACCAATTACCAACATTTATTAGTTTGTGAGAAACTTCAAAACACTGAAGTATTAATTTGTACAAACTAAATTAGTTATTATTAACAAGTAAAATTAGAGAATGAAAGACACTTTGCTTCAAGCCAAAATATTGACACCACCTGTGCCAAACTCATTCGCGGGTTTGATGGAGATGTATGAAGCGAATTACATACGCATACGCAAGCTATGTGGAGATAAAAATGCAATGCCAGAGGTCGCCGTATCTCGGATATATAATGGTATGGACTTATATTTACAAGTGCTTGAGCAAACCAAATATACCTCAACACTGGCGCTGACCTATTATTTTGCTGATGAAGAAGTTGGAGTACTGTCGTTCCCCAATGTCAAAGTACGGGTCTATTACGATGCACTACAGGCCGAGGTGATGAGTCAGTCCTACCGTAGGGCTAAGCCCGATTTCAGCGCTTTTCACCACCTTGGAAATCCGTCTTTGCTACTTCGCTGGCGCATGAATCGATTCCTATTTAAGTGGCTTTCATTCTGCAATCGCCAAGGTCATTCCTTCAAATTGGACGATAAATCTCGCCAAAATCACCTACTCACTAAAAATGTGGAAATTCCATTGCAGAGGATCAATAGTTACAGTACTATTATTGAGTGAATGAGTTATCAATATTTGATAACTCCCTGATAAATAACAATAATAATTATTCTCAGAATTTGGCTCAGTCGACATTTTCATTACTCTCGTCGGTGTTAAAATGACCAAACAGAATATGGTTTATGCGTGAATAACCCAAAATTTTGCCGTCAAGGTGGAAGGTGAAAATAGTATGAAACTCTCAACTAAGGCTCGTCATGCAATTACAGCAATGATGGATTTAGCGATAAACGATAATTACAAGCCTGTAACACTTGCCGATATTTCACAGTGCCAAGGTATATCTTTATCGTATTTAGAGCAATTATTCGCAAAGCTGCGCAAGAGTGGGCTTGTTGTCGGTGTGCGTGGCCCAGGAGGTGGTTATAGACTTTCTCGTTCGCCACATGAAATATCAGTGGCACAAGTCATTACAGCTATCGATGATGCGGTTCAACCACAGCCCGAACATCAAGATCTTGCGGTGTCTCAATTTGATGAGCGTTGTGTAACACATCAGATTTGGGATGAGTTAAGTACTAAGATATACAAGTACTTAGATAGCGTGAGCTTGGGTGAATTTACAGATCGCCCAGAATATCATGCACTTAGACAACAATCTTCAGGTAATAATAGAAATCACATGTTTCCAAAGCGAAGCGCTGCTTAGATACTCTTCAAATTTAAGAAATTTCAGTCAAAGCCCACTTCATTGTGGGTTTTTTTTGCATAAAAATTGACCATCTTTGCTGTTGCTATTTTTTTTATCTGCTATGATCTGAATGATCATTCAGGTACAAGAATATTATATGCCCGGTAACTCAACAGCTAATCATGATGACGTGATTGAGCGAGCAATGAACTTATTTTGGCAGCGAGGCTATAAAAAAACTTCAGTCGAAGATTTAATTGAAGGTGCTGGCATAAACAGGTTCAACTTGTATGAAACATTTGGAGGGAAACACGGATTATATTTAAAAGCATTAGACAAATATCGCGATGATGTTTTTTTGAAACGAATGGACAAGATTGATGAACACAAAAATGGTCTTGAAGGTATCGAGGAATATTTTAACTCTCTTGAGGAGTTTCTAATCGATTCTAAAGGAAATTTTACGTGTCTAATGATGAATTCTCAGATAGAGCTTGTTCCGAAAGATAGTAAAGTTACAAAAAAAGTTTCTTTTTATTTTACAAAAATGGAAGAGACTTTTAAAAAGGCACTTACTCGTGCGCAGAAAACAGGCGCAATTCCAAAAGATACAAATATAAGTGATATGGCAAAATTTTTAACTGGAAGCGCTCAAGGCATGTGTGTGATGAGTAAATTGAAAAACGCAAGTGGTTTTTTAGAAGCTTACACAAGATCAATTTTAAAAACTTTAAATCAGAATTCTTACTAAAAAAACTAAGTACAAAATGGAGGAGTTATGAAACAAGAAGTCACAGTCGATGGACTGAAAATCAATATAAATATCGAAGAAGCTGGAAGCGGAGATACCACGTTGTTGATGGTGCATGGTATTCCGACTAACGCACGGTTGTGGAGACATGTGCAGGCTATGCTTCCTCAATATCGAACACTTGCCATGGACATGGTGGGTTATGGCCAGTCTGACATGCCGTTAGATAAATTTAAGCACTCATTTATGAATCAAGCGGAGGCCGTGAAAGGCGTTATCGAAGGTCTTGGTTTAAAAGGTAAAGTTATACTAGTAGCTCATGATCATGGGGGCGGTGTTGCACAAGTTTTTGCATCGAAATATTGCGATTACATTTCTCGGCTTGTTTTGATTAACCCCGTTTGCTTTGATCAATGGCCGGTGTGTGAAGTAGAGGCCTTGGCAGGTTTGTCTGGTGCACCCGATGAGGTGTTAGAGCAGGCATTACCACAGGCTGTAGCAGGATTCCCGGCTTTGATGCGTATGGGTAGTTATGATGGCGCACCGTTTACCGATAAAAACTGCAAACAAAATTATCTGCAGTTTTGGGGTCGAGGACCGGGCATGACAGGATTTAAATCTTTAATTCGAATTGCTGCGGATCCACAAAATTCAGATACTGACGTGGACCATAGTAAAATTACCTGTCCTACTATGGTGATGTGGGGTGTGGCCGATAACTTTATGTCATGCACAGCAGCTGAAAAACTAAAAGAAAGAATTACTGGCCCAACTCGTGTGCAATATATAGAACGTGCCGGACACTGGGTACAGGAAGATCGCCCAGACGAAGTTGCGAAGTATATCAACGACTTTGTAACGGAATGGGAAGGTGTAAATTTGTAAAATTACGTCTTATCATATTAGATTAAGATATAAAAAAGGCTGGCTTGACCAGCCTTTTTTATTAAGTAATATAATTTTTAAAGAGAATGAAGGAGAGTCTAATGGCAGAAAATATGAAATTTTTAATTATAGTATTACTTAGTCTTTTTTTTAGCTTTCAAGTATCTGCAAAATCAGCTGAAGAGTGGGCGAAAGAGTTGGGGTATGATCAGAATGTTTCTTATGATGCAATGCGTGTTATCGAAGCGAAAGAAGGGCGGTTCTCCCAGAAAATTCATCATGCGCCTGGTAAACAAATGACGGAAATAAATACAGACGGAATGCAAGGACGTATGATTATCCGTAACGATTTAGGTAAATCTTATATGGTCATGTCATCTGTAGGTATGTATCGTGAAATGGATGTTAATCAAGCGTTGGAACAATCAGGTCAATCTATGAATTATCATACTGTTGAAAAAGTTGGTACAGAAACAATTAATGGATTCAATACCACAAAATATAAAACAAAGTTTGAAGATGCTAATGGTAAAGGTGCAGGATTTATCTGGATTACCAATGAGGGGATTAATATTAAGTCCGATATGATTTATGCAAGCACGGGTATGAAGGGGCAACGAATGAAGATGGAGCTCACTAATTTAAATATCCGTTCACAAGATCCAAGCCTATTTGAAGTTCCTTCTGGTTTGCAGCGCATGGATATGGGGGATATGTCTGGAATGATGGATCGTCAACAACAGTCTCAAGGCACAACAACAGCCAATCGAGAGCCAGGAATTGCTGAAGAAATGGGTGAAGCTGCAAAAGATGAAACTCGAAAAGGAATGGTTGATGAAACACGCGAAGCTGTTAAAAAAGGATTAAAGGGTCTTTTTGGTAAATAGCATTAGTTTTGTCAGTATTAACTGATCATGCAAAAATTTCTAATAATTTTGATTTTATTTGTTGGTGTGTCTGCTCAAGCTGCAGAGGATATGTGCAAAAAAAGTATTCTAAATAAAGCTCCCATGGAGCAAATTGCACCGTCGATAATTCAAGCAGATATCGAGGCAGGGCGTAGTGAAAATGAACCACTAAAAGCCATTCAGCGTTTTCAGGATAATAATTATTACATGAAGCACCCTGATCTTCCGTCTCCTAAGGCAATAAGTCGCTGTGCGCCGCCTAGTATGTATCGGCAATTAAGTGATGAAACTGCGAAAGTTGTATCTTCAATCTTTGAACAATATAAATCGAATCGCTGGTTTCTAAGTGAAAATGAATTTGAAAACCCAGGCTTGTTGCAGTTGCTAATGCTTTCCAATCAATACGATGCATTTTTGGCTGAAGCTGAAAAGTTTCTACTGAGTGCAAAAGATGATTCTGAAGCGCCACAATTATTTAAGCATGTGCATAAATTAATTTATGCACGTCAAAATCATCTAATGCAGGTGCAAAAAAGTTTAAATAATGAATATTATTCTCATGGCTTTGGCTTGCTTGATATTGAGAAACAGGGGTTCGAGATTTTGTCTCGAGCACCAGCACAAATTGACGCGCTGCGACAAGAACATATCGATTTTTTGCTTGATAAAGAAAACAATGTGTTTTCAAAAGTAAAAAATAATCCACCTCCAGAAAATGCAATGGTTTTGTTCAACCCTGATGCAATGGAATCGATAACCTACCTTGAACGTGCAATCAAAGTATCATTAAAGGAGCAACAGGCGCCCATAAGGGCACGTGCAGAAATGCGTGGGGATGATTTGGTATCTGATAATCGCCATAGAGAAGCCATTTCTTATTTTGAAGTTGCGATGGCTGACGAAAAGCTAGCCAAGTCCCAAGCTATTGTCGAATCTGAAGCAAACGAAATAGCAGAAAAAACGGAACGGGATGTTGAAAAGCAAATAGAAGGTATGCTTAAAACTGAAGAGGAAAGAAAAGAGTTTGAAAGCGAGACAGATGTATTAGCTGAAGAGCTTGGGATAGATTTAGATGATTTTTAAAAATACCCCAAAACTCATAGTCGTTTGCATGCAAGCTGATGCCAGCAAAATTGGATATAGAGCCTGATAATACATATTACATCCAGCTGATTACGAGCCGAAGTAATGATCCGAAGTTTGGAGGTAGTGCACCTATAATCCCTGCAATTGTTGGAGATGTAACTTTATATGTCGAAGGTGGAATTCCACAGTCCTATTCATCATCCTTTATGAGGCAGGATAAACAACATTGGAGAATGTTTTATGACTGGTAGCCATTATTTAGAATCAACTAAATGATTGCTAATTGCCGTAAGGAGACATAAGTTGGGGAACAACTGGTTGGAATCAAACAATTACATACTTAAAATGTTTGGTAACGACCCTGAGCACAGGACGTGCGAATATGAGTTACAACATGGATGTTGTATCAAATTTAAACTCTTATAATGTCCGGTATCGATCCAAAGCGAAAGTAGTGCTCACAGTACCCACATTTCAAAATTATCAGATAGATAATAATATACAGACAGGAATTTTATTTAGAGTATATGGTTTTGGCTAAATATATCGACGGATTTGCCCTTCCCATTCCGCGTGATCATTTGAATGAGTACAAACATCTTGTTGAATCGATTTCAGAGATTTGGAAAGAACACGGTGCTATCGACTATAAAGAATATATTAGTGACGATTTGAAATTGGCGGGAACACTCTCATTTATTGATCTCTTAGATGCAGAGCAGGATGACGCGATCATATTTGGATGGGTGGTATTTGATTCTCGTGAAGCACGTGATTTAGCGAATGAGAAAGTTGCGGCAGACCCACGAGTAGTGGAATTAGTAGCTTCATCAAATTCAGGCTTTGACCCTAAACGAATGGCATATGGTGGGTTCGAGTTGTTGGCTCAACTGTCAAATACGTAGGTATGCAAATGACCGCTATTGGCCGAAAGGAGACATTTAATGTTATTAATATAAGGAGTTGTTATGCCTACGTATATTTTAAGGTGTCCTAACGAATGTGGTTGGGAAGGTGAAGAAGAATATGACAATAAAGACGATGCTGAGGAGGCATCTTGGAGAATTGAGTGTCCTACATGTAAAGATGAGGCTGTCGTAATAAAAATACATTAATTATCGAATGACCACTATTGGCCGATAGCGGACATTAGGAATGTAAGATTTTAATCTGTTGCATCATCCCTGATGGAAATCTTATTCGCATATCCCTATGCTCACTAAAGCAAGTCTTTTACCGCGTCGCGTTCTTCCAGCAATTCTTTTTCGGTTGCTTTCATCATTTCTATACTGAAATCATCCTGGTTTAACCCAGTGATGACTTCAAAATTTCCATCGCTGCAAGAAACCGGGAAGGAATACATTAAGTCTTCGGTAATTCCATAATCACCTTTGGAAATCATGCCAAGGCTTACCCAATCGTCTGATCCATGCACCCAATCTCGCATGTGATCAATAGCCGCGGCTGCTGCGGATGCTGCAGAAGAAGCACCACGTGCATTAATAATTTCCGCGCCACGTTTTTGCACCTTGGGCATGAATTCTTCTTTATACCAAGCGTCATCTACTAAAGACTTAGCGGCTTTACCATTCACTGTGCAATGCGTAATGTCAGGAAATTGCGAAAGCGAATGATTGCCCCAGACAACCATTTGTTTAATGGTAGTTACGGCGGCACCGGTTTTAGATGCTAGCTGACTAATTGCACGATTGTGATCTAAACGCATCATCGAAGTGAATTGAGATGAGTCTAAATCGGGTGCGTTGTTACATGCAATTAATGCATTGGTGTTAGCAGGGTTACCTACTACTAATACTTTTACATCTTTAGATGCATTATCGTTAATTGCTTTGCCTTGTGGGCCAAATATTTTTCCGTTTTCACTTAATAAGTCGGCACGCTCCATGCCTTTGGTACGAGGTTTGGAACCAATCGAAAGTACATAGTCCACATCACCAAAACCTTCATTGACATCGGCAGTGCATACAATGTCTTCTAGCAATGGAAATGCACAATCACGTAATTCCATTTCTACACCTTTTAGTGCATCCAATACCGGTGGGATTTCTATCAACTGTAGAATAATGGGTTGGTCTTCGCCTAACATGTTTCCTGCCGCTACTCGAAATGCTGCAGCATAACCAATGTTTCCAGCGGCTCCGGTGATTGCAACTCGTACAGTTGGCTTCATGAGTTTCTCCTTTTATGTAGTGGAAGCACTGATTTATCCTGATACTTTGTTAAAAAATGACTTCAAAATGCTCATGTATTACTCATATACATTTCGCTTTCTCAGTATTTTTGTCTTGTCTCAGCTCACTTCATTGATAAATCAATGTTTCTTTGGGTGCTTTTATAATTAAACTCTGTGTAAAAATTAGTTAAATTAGTTTGGATGGTGTTGTTTCTCTAAATATTCGTGTGATTGCATTTCATTTAGCCTACTAGCCGTTCGGGCAAAAATGTCATTCAGCCTTGTCCCACAATACAATTCATCGGCTTTGGCCTCTGCTGATAAAATTAGTTTTACATTTCTATCATAAAATTCATCGACTAAATTTATAAATCTTTTGGCTTGATCGTCTTTATTTTTAAAAACAGGAACGTGGGATATTAATACGGTATTAAATTGTCTCGCAATACTTATATAATCATTTACACTTCGTGGTCCATCACAAATTTCTTTAAAATCAAACCAGGCAACCGTATCAGTATGTTGAATGGTTTGAATACTTCGATCATTAATTTTTATTTTGCCCCAGGACTCTTCAACTCTTTCGTTGGCCAGGTTTAAATAGTTGTGAACGAGCCAATTATGGGATTCTCCATTGATAGGATAGTTATATACGTCATGTTTTTGTAGAAACTCAAACCGATGGTCAATTTCACCATCTAAGTTAGTTATTTTTGTATGTTCTTCGAGCAATGAAATAGTGGGTAAAAATCGTTCTCGTTGTAAACCATCTTTATATAAGTCAGATGGTTTTACATTTGAAGTAGCTATCAACACAACATTATTTTCAAATAGTCCTTCTAGGAGACCAGCAAGTATCATTGCATCTCCTATATCACTTACAAAAAATTCATCAAAACATAATACTCGGGCCTTATCGGCAAACTCTTGTGCTACAAGCCTAAGTGGATCTTTTTTATCTCTGTAGTTATTGAGCATGGCATGGGCTTGTTCCATGAAACGATGAAAATGTAAGCGTAATTTGGTTTGTGTATGTAAATTTGAAAAGAATAGATCCATTAAGAAGGTTTTACCTCGACCCACACCGCCCCATATATACAGCCCTTTGATGGAATTAGCGCTGTTATTACGGGCTAATAGGGCCGCCACACGATCTATAATGGTGGAATCATCAGGATTTTGATAATCCAACTCATCATTCAGTTCTTGCAAGGCCCTCACAATTTTATCTTGTTTAGGGTCAGTGACTATTTTTTGTGTTTTGATTAACTGCTTATAAGCTGATGAAATCATTCTTATTATTAGATAACTGCATTCAAAAGGAACCGGGAAAGAGTCCACTTTGCTCTTTCTAACCAATTACTCATTGCTATAAAGAGTATAAATTACAGGAATCGAGCTTAAGATGCCTAAAGTTTAAAAATTTCTTTAGATCAAGGCACTTAGCTATTGTAAATACTGTAAATTGTCACAAATGTGTCAAAAATTGTCGTAAATTCATTAGTTTGTCACTGCACTATACCTAGCTGTATTATATAAGTGCCTGAATTTAAAAGACATGCCATTTTTGGCACCAAAAATGCTTAGTATTTAGTGAGCCTCTCAACATGATACAAATATCCTCTATTTGACATGTTGTTATTCTCGACTCCTCCTGGATTCGGCCGTCTTCTTAGACGGCCTTTTTTTTGTTTGTTAGAAAATGTACAAATTGTAAACTAAGTGCCACGAAATTCATTCGAAAACGACAAACAACAAAATCAATCGTGTCTGACCCCATTGATTCCAGACCCCATTGATTCCACAAAAGTAAATAAGAATGACATACGATCCCAAAAGAACAGAGTGCGAACAAAAGTTGGAACAATGCGAGCATATGAAACAGCGTTATCTTGAGGCTTACCATAATTATTATTTGTACGAGATGCCAAAGATTAGAAGACAGCTTAATTTGGCGAATAAGCGAATCAAAAAACTGAAAGCTGCTCAGCGAGCAGCACAACTACCTTTTAAAGGTATAGTTGTATAAATGCAGTCAAAATAAATAGCTATTCAGTAAAAATTAATATGAGCAAGAACATCGATGAACTAATTGAAAATTTACCTGCTCCAAGCCCCGAATCAATTGAAATTGCAAAAAACTTTAATAGTAGATTACAAGCTTTCTCAAAATACTACCCATCCGATTCTGATGATGTATTGGTCAAAATTATTAAAGCGCATTTACTCATTGAAAACCTCATACATCAATATATAGAAAATAGTGTAATCAGCTATAAATATATTAAAGATTCAAGAATATCTTTTAATATCGCACTAAATTTTGCAAGATCCTTATGCAAAAATGAGCGAGATGAGTGGATATGGGATGCATGTAAAAAATTAAATATTATAAGAAATGCGTTTTCACATAATCTAGAAATTATTAATGAATTGGATGACGAAATAACAGATTTGCAAAACTACATAATGCAAAATCGAAAAGTAGTGAATAATCCTTTCGATTACGAATCTGAGTTAGATTTATCGTTATTCTATTTGTACGATAATTTTATGTTAGCCCTAACAGGAACAGATAAAGAAAGAGAGTTGTTAAAAAGTTTTCTAGTGTCAATATCAAGCGAAGTATCAAGTGACTAATAATCTTTACACTATAAATTTATAACTAGTATGGATAGAAAATTAAAACATTTAGATTTTATCCAAGGTGTTATTAATCGTTTGTCAACTAACTCTTTTCTTCTTAAGGGGTGGAGTGTAATTCTTGTTTCAGCATTATTTGCACTCTCTACTGGTAATTCAAACATCAAATTTATTATTCTCGCATATCTACCAGCGTTAGCGTTTTGGGGATTAGATGCTTATTTTCTAGCACTAGAAAGAAGCTATAGAGATCTTTATGAAAAAGTGAGAATTAAAGATCCTGAAGAAATCGACTTTTCTATGAAATTGGAAGGCCTGAGCGGTGGAACGCGAATGTGGTGGGATACATTTTTTTCAAAAACTTTGATTATTTTTCATGGATCAATTGTTATAGCAATAATTGTTGTGCTTTTAGTTTTTATATGACGAGGTGATTTTATGGCACGTCAATGTTTTTATAGCTTTCACTATGCGCCGGATTGTTATAGAGCTGCACAAGTTAGAAATATTGGGGTGATAGAGGGTAACCGTACAGCAAGTGATAACACATGGGAATCTGTTAAAAGCCAAGGTGAAGCTGCAATCAAAAGGTGGATAGATTCTCAAATGAAAGGTAGGTCATGTACCATAGTATTAGTTGGTACAAATACCGCTGGCCGTAAATGGATAAATTATGAAATTACTGAATCATGGAATTCGGGAATGGGCGTGGTAGGCATACGAATACATGGATTGAAAAATTCTCGCAGTGAAATTTCGACTTGGGGAGACAATCCATTTGATAAGTTAACTTTTGAAACTTCAAAAAAGCCGCTCTCATCAGTTGTTAAATGCTATAACCCTGCGGGAAACACTAGTAGACAGCGATATGCATGGATTTCTAAGCACTTATCAAATGCCGTGGAAGAAGCGATCCGCATTCGCGCAAATAATTGACAAAAAATCTAACCAATAAATACATATGTTCAATTCAAAATTGCCGCAGTCGTGCCGCAAACAGACTCAAAAACAAGGGTAAACACGGGTATAGATAGGTAGCTAAATAGTTGATTTTATTACAAACAGGTGTACATAAATTAACCTAAAAACGAGCGGCTAAAAATCCTCTATTTGACATGTTGTTATTCTCGACTCCTCCTGGATTCGGCCGTCTTCTTAGACGGCCTTTTTTTTGCCAAATATCCCTTCGTTTCACCTCCGCTTCGTAATAGCGAATAATCCTGCGCATGTCTTTAGGTCCGCTATTGGCTGAAAGCAGACATAATTCAAACTATTTAAGGGGAAATAAGGTTGGATTCAAAAATCAACAGACATAATATGACCGCTAACGACCCAAAGCGGACATTAACTATTAAATTAATACTAATAAACCAAATTATAGCGACCTATGTTAACTAGTATATCGAGTACTTGAGCTCACCATTTATTTTTAGCCACAAAGCAAGATTTACCTCTTAACTCTGGTCTACTATATATACATCGATACAACCAAGTCAGTGTATTCACATTCTTTAATGTGGATCAACGGTTCATACGGATATGGACCGTTAATTTCATATTGGTCCAACAAACCACGGGAGAAAACATGAATAAGAAAATTTTACTGCTACTAATTTTTTCATTATTGGGGCCGCCGGCCATGGCTGAAAGAACACTGAGTTCTGACCCAGCCAGCGATTTGAGTGCACAAATCAGAGAAATACAAAATACGCGTAATTTAAGTGGCCTTACCGTCAACCGAATTACCCTTGCGCGTGGTATTCAAAACTACACATGGAATGGAGAGAAATGGGTTGGAGCAGGACCTTTGGCTGCACTTTACATCCTCGATAATGCATGGCAGGCAAGTGCTAATAAAACAGGTACACATTACATGCATTTAAAAACACCAGCATGGGAGTTTGCCGATGGACGCCTGATTGCTAAAGCAAAGGAGGCATTCGATGGTGCATCCAAGGGTGATGTTGCCTGGCTTGATGTTGAACTGAAAGATAATGACCTCGGTATGAAGCGTATCCTTCGAATTGAAACCCGCGCTGGCACACCACCATCACAAGCTGGTGATTATATCAATCAAAACATAGGAGTGAGCTACGAAACCTATTACGTTTTCTTGAAGTAGACCTATAGTAAACACACAAATCTGTTTTATCGTTCGCTATTTTGAATGGCCGCTATTGGCCGAAAGTGGACATAACAATCAAATGACTAATTCATCATTTAGCTAAAGGTGATTAAGTAGAATTCTTAAAATAGGTGTTCATAATTTAACCATTCGCTGAATAATTGCCGCAGTCATGTCGCAAACAGTCGCAATAATAGGGGTAAACACAGGTATACATAGGTAGTTAAACTGTTGATTTTATTATAAACAGGTGTACATAAATTAACCTAAAAACGTGGTGTGAATAATCTTTTATTTGGACACATGTTGTTATTCTTGACTCCTCCTGGATTCGGCCGTCTTCTTAGATGGCTTTTTTTGCAAAATACCTCTTCGCTTCACCTCCGCTTCGTAATAGCGAATAATCCTGCGCATGTCTTTAGGTCCGTTAATGGTCGATATTGCTGCTGACTCTTTATCCAGTCAGGAGCGTGAATTATTACTGTCTCCTCAAGTGGGGGGAGTTATTTTGTTTAGTCGTAACTTCACCAGTGTCGAAAATCTCACATCTTTAGTGGAAGAAATTCATGAATTACGTCATCCCAGGCTTTTAATTGCAATCGATCAAGAAGGGGGTCGAGTACAGAGATTACGAGAAGGTTTTACTCAATTACCTGCAGTTAAATTATTAGGTGACCAATTTGATAAAGATGCAGACCGTGCTTGTGAATTAGCTGAAACCACAGGCTGGTTAATGGCAGCTGAATTACGCTCGGTAGGAATTGATTTTAGCTTTGCACCTATTTTGGATTTAAATTATGGCGTAAGCCAAGTCATTGGTGATCGTGCTTTTCATAAAGACCCTGAAGTAGTAACCCTGTTGGCCATACGCTATATGCGTGGTATGCAAGCTGCAGGCATGCAAGCTGTGGGTAAGCATTTCCCCGGACATGGTGCAGTGACTGCGGATTCACATATTGATTTACCCACAGACAATCGAAACTATCAGGATATTGCCATGCGAGACATGATTACGTTTGAACGGATGATTCATCAAGGAATTGCTGGAATTATGACGGCACATGTTGTTTATCAAAAAGTGGATGAAAATATTGCTACCTATTCAAACAAATGGATACAAGGAGTGTTGCGACAGCAGTTAGAATTTGGTGGCGCAGTATTTAGTGACGACTTAACAATGAAAGCTGCTGATTGTAGCGACCAATTATTGACGCGCGCAGAAAAATCGTTACAAGCTGGATGCGATATGGTATTAGTTTGTAACGCAAGTGATAAAGCTTACGAAGTTGCTGAAATGCTAGAAAATTATAACAACCCTGCCTCACAAATTCGATTAACACGTATGCATGGTGGTAAAGATCCTCTTTCGTACGATGAATTACACAATGCTGAAAGGTGGAATAAAGCTGTAAAAGAAGTTGAGTCTTATCAGAACTCACCTTATGGAGAATTAACAATTTAAAGAAATTGATCATGGAAAATTTTAGTTTAGAAAAAATATTTGGAAGTGCTGAAACCTCTAATTATTTCGGCCCATGGGTAATTCAATTATTCATTATTATATTTCTAATTTTATTGATCAATTTCATTTTCAAGCGTGTTTTAAAACGACTTGAAAAAAGAGCAGAGAAAACCTCTAGTCCATGGGATGATGCATTTATTAAGTCTGTTAGCAAACCGTTTCGATTATTAGTTTGGATAGTAGGAATATTATTTGCGGCAGAGATTGTTGCAGACCGCACTGAAGCTGAAATTTTTGAAATTATTGATCCGCTACGTCATGTATTCGTTATTGTAACACTAGCATGGTTTTTAATTCGTTTTACAAAAGCTTTTGAGAAGGCATATTTAATTCAACAAAGAAATAAAAGTGATGATTTTGATGTAACTACTACACACGCAATAACAAAATTAGTTCGTGCCTCTATATTTATTACGGCTGGACTAGTAATGATGCAAACCTTGGGATTTAGTATCTCGGGCATTCTTGCATTTGGTGGTATAAGTGGATTTGCAGTGGGATATGCAGCAAAAGATTTATTGTCTAATTTTTTCGGTGGATTAATGATTTATTTGGATAGGCCTTTTCGGGTTGGAGATTGGATTTTATCTCCTGACAGAGCAATAGAAGGAACCGTTGAAAAAGTTGGTTGGCGACAAACTCAGATTCGAAGTTTTAGTAAACGACCAATTTATGTGCCGAATTCTATTTTTATGAACATTATTGTGGAAAACCCATCACGCATGTCACATCGCAGGATAAATGAAGTGATTGGTATACGTTATCAAGATATCCATGCGATGGATAAAATTGTAGAAGAAGTCAAACAAATGTTAATTAATGATGACGAGATTGACACTACACAAACGTTAATCGTTAACTTTGATGTATTTAATGACTCATCAGTCGACTTTTTTATTTACACATTCACTAAAACTACGGATTGGATTAAGTATCATCAAGTCAAACATAATGTATTGTTAAAAGTCTATTCAATTATAGAAAACAATGATGCAGATATTGCTTTTCCAACACGTGTTGTGCAGTTAGAAAAATCTTCTGAAGTAATAGAATCTGTCTAAATTCTATATGCAAAATAAATTTCTTCAAGACGTACTTCATGTACGCGAACAAGCTGAATTATTAATTACAGAAAATGAAATTCATGAAGCTATCAATCATGTTGCTAGCCAAATTAAAAATGAAATTGGAGACACCGTTCCACTTTTCTTATGTGTTATGAAAGGCGGATTGATGTTTACATCAGAATTGGCAAAAAAAATAAATTCCGCTATTGAATTAGATTATGTACATGTTGATCGGTATCGAGATAAAACGCATGGCGGTAGTATTCACTGGCATAAAAAGCCTGATACTAATTTAAAAGGCCGCGTAGTTATACTGGTAGATGATATCTTTGATGAAGGTTACACCATGCAAGAATTGATTGCCTATTGCAAAAATAAAGGCGCGTGCAAAATATTATCAGCGGTATTGTTGAAGAAAGAATTAAAAGATAAACATACTAGTTATCAACCGGACTTTGTGGGTATGAATGTCGAAGATCGATTTGTTATTGGGTGGGGCATGGATTACAAAGGTTTTTGGAGAAACCTGACTGATATTTATGCAATTAAATCGTAAAGAAACCAATTAAAAATAATGTCACGCTTAGCTGTTATTGGAGGATCCGGTCTTGTCTCTATTCCAGGTCTAAATATTAAAGAATCAAAACAAGTAGATACTCCCTATGGTGATGCGAGTGCTTCATTGGTTATTGGTAACATTCATGGTGTGGAAATAGTTTTTTTGCCAAGACACGGTGCTGATCATAATATCCCCCCACATAAAATTAATTACCGCGCCAATATTTGGGCGTTAAAAAGTATTGGTGTTTCGCATGTCATTGGTGTCGCTGCGGTAGGTGGAATTAGTCAAAACATTCCTCCCGAAACGATAGTGATTGCAAATCAGCTTATTGATTACAGTTACGAGCGAAAACAAACATTTTTTGAAGATGAATTGACATCCGTGACCCACATCGATTTTACACACCCTTACTGCGAAGAACTGCGTACGCTACTACTAAATGCGGCTGAGAATATTCAACTAGATGTTGTAAGCGGCGGTACCTATGGTGTGACTCAAGGACCAAGATTAGAAACCGCTGCCGAAGTTAGACGGCTGGAAAAAGATGGTTGCAACTTTGTCGGAATGACTGGCATGCCGGAAGCCGGTTTGGCTAAGGAATTAGAGCTTTGTTATGCCAATTGCTCGTTATCCGTTAATTGGGCAGCTGGTAAAAGTGAAGATTTAATTTCAATAGAAGAAATTAAACAATCGTTAGAAAAAGGAATCATTCCTGTACAAAAATTAATCATTGCTGTAGCAAAGTTATTTGTTGCACAGTAATAGACTAATTTTTAACCAACCTCACATATCTAAAAATCTCATATTACTTTAATATGTTACTACTAGAATCTATTATGGATTCTAGCTAGATAGGTTTATCTTTAAGCCGAATCTAGATTCGCTCCAATAACAACAGTAATAAAGGAGGGAAGATGCAGAGCACCGGTTCTGAACTACTCATGCACTTGGCAATTCTGGCAGTATTAATTGTATTAGCTATTTCAGTAGCATACCTTGTTACACAAGTAATCAATTTTATATAGCCACTATTTTTTATTAAATAAAAACCAGCTAATTACAATTATAAATACTAGCATCAAGACAAGTGTTGTAATTTCACTAATGTTCATTTTCTGGTTAATGCTCAGAGATACAGGTATCGATAGAGTCGACCATACCGTCAATTAGTATATGAAATTCTTGCATATGCTTACGTTGATTGTAAGCTTTTAAGGCATTTTCATTTTCCCATAGCTGATCAAAGAAAAAGATAAGTTTATTATCTAGGGAAGGGTGCAGATCACACTGTGCGCATCCGGGTGCACTTCGTGTAATGCTGATTATTGATCGTAGTGCTTTTTCCAACGCATCTCTATGTTGTACTTTGGCTTGGTATTTGATAATTAGCTTCATAACAGTTTCTTATAAAACCTTGAAAACATTTAAATAATACTGCTTAATGTCTACATTTGAATGATATTAATCTCATATATATAAGATATTATACATATATGAGTTGACTATTTTTTGTATATACATTATCTTTTGTTCAATTTTTAACCAAGGTAATTCGAAATTCTCATTTGTATTGCCTAATCGTCGTGCCACCGAATAAAGATAAGAAAAACAAGAAAAACGCGCAACTGGTACTGAGGTTAGACAGAGAAGTGCGGGATGAATTCGTAGATGCCTGTCAGGATCTTGATACAACGGCTGCACGTGAGATTCGCAGGTTTATTAAACGATTTATCCGAAAATACGAGAACGGCGAATTAGATTCTTAAAAAGGATATAGGCTATGTTTGTTGCAGCGCTAGTTACATTTGTACTTTTTGCCGTATACGTTTTATCTGTATATTTTTTCTATCATGATGAGTAAGTTAAGAAATTAACTTACTGGGCGGATCTCTACTATGATTCCTAGTAACGGATGATCGATGTAGTGCAGTGTTTTGCTGCGCATTTTCCGATGTGATTTGACCGCAAAATCAGCCAGAATTCTTTCTTTTCCTAATGGATTTTTTCTAGGATCTGGACTTAGATTAAAAGGGCGCCTATACACCAAATCTGTGTACAGATGTAAATAGCGACCTAAAACGATATTAACCGTTCCGTCTAGTTCGTTGACATGCGAAGGTTTTCCATTATTTTGATCATTAAAGTTTCCAGATGTATACGTACGTTCTACGAATTCGTTTTGGTAGTTTTTGCCTGCATGAATAATGATGGGTAGCGCATCTTCTTTAGCTAAGCCAGGTTGTAGCCAAGCGATGTGTTTTATCACTTTATAACGGCCCGATTTGTTTAGCGCAGCTGCTGTATTCCGTAATTCAAAAATTTCTTTGTCTAAAGGGATAAATCCAAATGATTTTGCTGTTTCATCTAGAGGAATTGCGCCTTGATAATTTGGATATAACGTTTTGGTTGAGATATGTACAGATTCATTTTGTAAGTTTGCAAAAAAGATCATTTCAACAACATAATCTTTGGCTAAGCTTGTTTGGCAAATAACAACTAGAGTTAAACTGACTAGAATCTTATAAATTAAATTTAAATTCATTATATTCCTATACATTTTCAAGCGGCTTTTGATAATTGTAAATCATTTAATAGATTGACGATGGTGTCAATGCGTTGATGAATTGTATCGGTTTCTGTGTATATAGTTAGTTTTTCACTGCCATCTAGCTTGTATTCGTCGGGACTTTCTTGAATTAAATGCAGTAGTTTACTGATATCGATATTAGGATTCTTTGAGAATTGAATGCGAGCAATTTGTTCATTCATTGCAATCCTTTTGACGCCATAATTATCTGCAATTAAGCGCAAATGTGTAACTAAAAATAGATTTTTAGCAAATTCAGGTAACAAGCCGTAGCGATCAATCAGTTCAACTTCCAAATCATCTAAATCATCTAGAGTTTTGGCGCTGGCAATTCGTTTATATAGTACTAATCGAGCATGCACATCTGGTACATAATCTTCTGGAAGTAGGCTGGGTTCGCCTAAATTTATTTCAATACCGATATCCATTGGTTGTTCTAAATCAGGAATTTCACCAGCTTTTAATGCTGCTACCGCGCGTGCCAGTAACTCATTATATAAAGTAAAGCCAATTTCTTGTATTTGGCCACTTTGTTCGGCACCTAATAATTCACCGGCACCTCTTATTTCTAAATCATGGGTTGCTAAGGTAAATCCTACGCCTAAGTCTTCTAATGATTCTATCGCCTCAAGTCGTTTTGCTGCATCTGTGGTCATGGCATTTTTTGGGGGCGTAATTAGATAAGCGTAGGCGCGATGGTGTGAGCGTCCTACACGCCCTCGAATTTGGTGCAACTGAGATAGCCCCAGCTTGTCGGCGCGGTTAATAAGAATAGTATTTGCGGAAGGAATGTCAATTCCGTTTTCAATGATTGTAGTACAAACCAAAATGCTGAAACGCTGGTGATAAAAATCGAGCATCACATTCTCTAAATCACGTTCAGGCATTTGGCCATGTGCAATTCGTATTGTAGTGTCTGGTAAAAGTTGTTTTAGATCTTTCGTTATTTTTTCTATCGTTTTAACTTCATTGTGTAAAAAGAAAACTTGACCACCACGTTTAAGTTCTCGCTTGCATGCTTCTTGGATCATGTTGTTGTCCCAGGTGCTTACAAACGTTTTGATAGCATGCCGATGGTTAGGGGGAGTTGCAATTATGGAAAGATCCCGCAAACCACTTAACGACATATTTAGTGTTCTAGGGATGGGGGTTGCGGTTAATGTGAGCACATCCACTTCGGAGCGTAATTTCTTCAGTGTTTCTTTTTGGCGTACTCCAAATCGTTGTTCTTCATCTACTATTATTTGGCCTAAATTTTTATATTTAATTGCTGTATTAAGTAATTTGTGAGTGCCAATCACAATATCGACTGTTCCGTCTTCTAAACCTTTAAGTACTTCTTTCTGTTTTTTTTGTGATAAAAATCGCGAAATATATTCAATGCGAATAGGCCAATCCGCAAAGCGATCGGTAAAACTTTGATAATGTTGAGATGCTAGTAGTGTAGTAGGTACTAACACGACAACTTGTTTCCCTGCTGAGGCTGCTGTGAATGCAGCACGCATGGCTACTTCTGTTTTTCCAAAACCTACATCACCACACACTACCCGATCCATGGGTTTAGTAGATTCCATATCAGTAATGACATCATCAATGGCTTTTTGCTGGTCTGGTGTTTCTTCAAAAGGGAAGGTGCTACAGAAAGTATTTAATTCAACATGATCTATATTGTATTGGTAACCCTGTTTGGCTTCACGTCTTGAATATATGTCGAGTAACTCGGCTGCAATATCTACAGCTTTTTCAGCTGCTCGGCGTTTAATACGTTTCCAAGTATCGCCACCTAAACGATGCAGGGGAGCATTTTCTTCAGAAGCTCCGGTGTAGCGGCTGATTAAATGTAATGATGATACAGGGACATATAGTATGTCTTTATCTGCATACTCCAGAATTAGAAATTCGGTATCCGTTCCGCTTAAATTGAGTGTTTTTAAGCCTTTATAACGGCCTACACCATGATCTTCATGGATCACTGGCGAGCCTTCGCTTAAATCAGAAAGGTTTTTTATTAATGCTTCAGCGTCTCTAATTTGCCGTCTGCGTGCTCGCTTTTGTTTTGCTTTACGTCCAAACAAATTACTTTCTGTAATGATGGAAATATTTTCATGTTGGAGCTGCAGGCCTTCTTCAATGGGGCCAATACAAATGGCCAAGTTCCCGTCATAGTTTAAAAACTCATTCCAGCCATCGACAACAGTAGGGGTAATATCGAACGTTTTTAATGTGTCAATTAAATATTCTCTTCTCCCTGCAGATTCTGCAACGAACAAAATTTTATGCTGTTTATTTTCTAAAAATCTTTTTAGTTCTTCAGCGGGGTCTTTAATGCGAGAATTGATAGTGAGAATAGGTAATGCACTTGCATCCAGGTTATATTGATCACGATGCAATTGTTCAATTTCGTATTGCTGTAATTGGATGGTATTAAATTTATATATATTTTTTTTAAATGTATCAGTAGATATCCATAATTGTTTAGGATGTAATGGTGGTCGTTCCACATCATATTTTCTTTGTTCATAACGAGAAAATACTTCTTCTTCAAAATCTTCCGCAACATCAAAAATATTATCAATTAGCGCTACTTGGATTTGATTAGGGATAAAATCAAAAAAGGTGCTTGTTTCATTACAAAATAGTGGAAAATAGTATTCAACACCTGCAGGCAGATTATTATTGCTTACATCTTGGTAAATAATGCTTTTATTGGGATCTCCTTCAAATTGAATTCTATAATTTTGTCGAAATCGTGAAATAGCATTTTGATCAATTGGGAACTCTCTGGCTGGAAGAATTGTAATATCTTCAATTTTTTCTGTTGAAATTTGGGTTTCTGGATTGAAAATCCGTATGCTCTCAATCTCGTTATCGAACAAATCGATTCTATAGGGGTGATCGTTCCCCATAGGATATAAATCTATAATGGAACCTCTTACCGCAAACTCACCATGCGACATGACTTGCGACACATATTCATAACCAGCTTTAGTGAGTATTTTTTTAAATTCGTCTAAATTAACCTCATCATTTACTTTTAATTGTAATGTTTGGGCAAAAATAAATTCTTTTTGTGCAAGTCGTGAAAGAATTGTAGGCGCGGAAATAATTAGTGCACCTTGTTTGGTTTTGGGTAATGAACTTAGCGCTAACAAGCGATCAGAAATAATTTCTTCGTGGGGAGAGAAAACATCATAAGGAAGTGTTTCTAAGTCAGGAAAAAGAAAAATGTTGATGTCATTTTTGCAAAAGAAAGAAAGTTCTTGCTCAAGAATTTGCGCACTATGAATATCTGCAGTGATGATTAAAGTTAAACCCTTAAATTGCTGCACGGCATTAGCCAATGCCAGACCCTTACTGCAACCATAGCTTTGGCCCCAGGTGATATGCGAATGAGTTTGATCGGGTAATGGCAGATTAAAAATTTGCATGCCGTGCAGTTGGGACTGAATGGTTAGCGGTCATATTCGATTTGGGCGCGCCATTTTACTGTGTTTGTTGCGTAAATACAGGATTCTAAAGGGTAAATCATATTATCCTGGGAATAGCTTCATTCATCGCGTGTACGCCACCACGTGTTATTATTCTCACTGGAATTAATAGGTTACCCGACATAATCTACAAATTTGTTTAACTAGCCATGATGATATGCGCACACAGGAGGTAAGCGTACTCCAAGCCCAGAACCTGAGATGCGAAAAAGGCGGCACAGAGTTATTTTCGAATCTCAGTTTTTCTATTCAAGCGGGCCAGGTTTTAGTGGTTGAAGGCAGTAACGGCAGTGGCAAAACCAGTCTGCTACGCATTATTTGTGGGTTTAGTTTGCCTTCTGAGGGCACTTTAACCTGGTGTGGAACACCGATTGATGAACATGAAGAATTCCAGCAGCAAATCTCGTTTGTTGGTCATCAATCTGGTGTAAAACTGGATTTAACCGTATTTGAAAATTTATCGTTTGCGCAACGTTTAGCTGGAACAGAGTACAAGGAATCGGAAATTAAGGAAATTATTCGTAAAGTAGGGTTGTCTAATCAACGCAATATTCTGACTCGAAAACTTTCTGCAGGCCAGAAAAGAAGGGTGGCTTTAGCGCGTATTCAAATGGAGCAAAGAAATATTTGGGTGTTAGATGAACCGCTAACTGCCTTAGACAGAGAGTTTGTTAAAGAATTTGAATTGGTGTTGAAAAATCATTTGGATCAACAGGGATTATTGATTTTAACTACACATCGAGAACTTACTATTTCTGAACATACTGCAAAACGATTAAGTCTTTCATAAATAGTTATAAAAATATGTTACGTGCGTTATTCACAATTATTCAACGAGATTTACTAGTAGCTTTCCGGCGTAGGTCAGAATTAGTTAATCCAATACTATTCTATGTTATTGTGATTACGTTATTTCCATTAGGCGTGACTCCTGATCAGGAATTTTTAAGTCAACTTGCACCAGGCGTCGTTTGGGTAGCGGCATTGTTGGCAGCATTAATTTCTATGGATAGCATTTTTCGCCAGGACTTCGATGATGGCAGTGTTGAGCAGTTATTTTTAAGTCAGCATCCGCCTACCTTATTAATCTTTGGCAAAGTGGTTGCGCATTGGCTAACGACCGGTCTTCCCATGTTAGTTGTGGTTCCAGTGATGGCTTTACTCTTATATATACCTATTAGCGCAGTTCCTGTATTAATCGTAACGTTATTACTCGGCACACCGATTCTCAGTTTAATTGGGTCGATCGGGGTAGCGTTGACCGCAGGATTACGTGGCGGAGGCATACTATTAGGCTTGCTGGTATTGCCGCTCTATATTCCCGTGTTAATTTTTGCATCCAGTGCGGTAGGGGCAGCAGTAGAGGGTCTCGATTATTCAGGCCAACTGGCAATGCTGGGTGCTGGTCTAATTTTGGCGTTGTTGCTTGCGCCTTTAGCGATATTTGCTTCTCTCAAAATTAGTGTAAGTTGATTTATTTAAAGAATGGTAAAGAAATAATATGTGGCAGTGGTTTCATAAATTTTCATCACCCAAGTATTTTTATGAATGGTCGGGCAAATGGATACCTTGGTTTGCTGCATTAACAATAATTTTAATGGCGATTGGCTTGTATTGGGGTTTAGTCGTTGCGCCTACTGATTATCAGCAAGGTGAATCTTACCGAATTATATTCATTCATGTACCTGCCGCATGGATGTCCATGTTTGTGTACGTCGTCATGGCAAGTGCTGGATTTGTTGCATTGGTGTGGAAAACAAAATTATCAGAAGTGATGGTGCTTGAATGCGCCTATATTGGTGCCGTATTTACTGCGCTTGCCTTAATAACGGGAATGTTGTGGGGTAAACCTACCTGGGGTACTTATTGGCAGTGGGATGCTCGTCTTACCTCTGAGTTAGTTTTGTTATTTTTATACTTAGGCGTTATCGCAATTCAATCTGCGATTGAGGATCCACGTACAGGCGCCAAAGCAGCAAGTTTATTAGCCATTGTTGGCGTGATTAATATTCCTATTATTCATTATTCTGTCGTTTGGTGGAATTCGTTACATCAACCGAATATGGAAATTGTTTCTGAAACGCCATCCATGCACCCAAGCATGCTTTATCCGTTATTAGTAATGGCGGTTGCCTTTAAAGTGTATTTTGGATGGATATTGTTTATTCGATTACGCAACGGGATTTTGTCTCGTGAACGGAATACGAAGTGGGTTAGGCATCTAGTACAGGGCAACTTTTGATGCAAGAATTCTTATACATGGATGGAAAAGGGGTTTATGTTTGGAGTGCATATGGCATTACAGCCATTGCTTTAGTGTGGAGTGTAATTGCAACCATATACCGCAGAAAAAAAATTATTCGAGAAATTGAAGATAGTTTAGAAGACTAAAATGCGCGCGAAACGTAAACAACGATTGATATTCATAATAATTCTTTTATTAGGGTTTAGCGCTGCAGCGGCCTTAGGATTATATGCTATGCGACAAAACATTATGTTGTTTCATACACCTACTGAAATTGCGTCGGGTAATGTGCCAAGCAATAAATTGTTTCGTGTAGGTGGATTAGTTGTTGAAGGTAGTGTTACAAAGGAAAGTGATGGGTTAACAACTGAGTTTGATCTTACAGATACTGCTGAATCTGTAACTGTGCGATATACAGGTTTGCTTCCGGATTTATTTCGGGAAGGTCAGGGGATCGTTGCACAAGGGAAAATTAATGAGCAAGGAATAATTGTTGCGCAAGAAGTGTTAGCTAAACATGATGAAAATTATATGCCACCCGAAGTCGCTGATGCTTTAAAACAATCAGGAGCTTCTCATCCGGAAAACATTCCTAAAGGTTCATATCAATAATGATTCCTGAAGTTGGCCATTTTGCGTTAATCATTGCGCTTTGTTTAGCATTGGTGCAAACCATAGTTCCAGTTCTGGGTGCACAAACGAATACCAGTCAGTGGATGGCGGTGGCAAAGCCCGCTGCCCGAGGGCAATTCTTGTTTATTATCATTTCTTATATATGTTTAACTTATAGTTTTATCACCAGTGATTTTTCTGTTTTATATGTAGCCTCAAATTCCAATACTGCACTGCCTTTGCAATATAAAATTTCTGCTGTTTGGGGTGCGCATGAAGGATCACTATTGTTATGGGTGCTTATGTTGGCAGGTTGGACTTTTGCTGTAACGATATTTAGTCGAAGTTTGCCAAATGAAATGGTAGCTCGAGTATTAGGTATTATGGGATTTGTAAGTGTGGGCTTTTTATTATTTATGCTACTTACTTCAAACCCGTTTGAAAGATTATTTCCAGTCCCTCCTGAGGGTCGTGATTTAAATCCATTGTTACAAGATCCAGGTTTAGTAATCCATCCTCCTATGTTGTACATGGGGTATGTCGGTTTTTCCGTGGCCTTTGCCTTTGCCATTGCAGCTTTGCTCGGCGGAAAGTTGGATTCGGCTTGGGCTCGATGGTCGCGTCCTTGGGCGACCTTTGCCTGGGTATGTTTAACCATTGGAATTACGTTAGGCAGTTGGTGGGCTTATCATGAATTAGGCTGGGGCGGTTGGTGGTTTTGGGATCCGGTTGAAAACGCATCATTTATGCCTTGGTTAGTGGGTACGGCACTTATACACTCACTCGCGGTTACAGAAAAACGTTCCAGCTTTAAAAGTTGGACGGTGTTATTGGCCATTCTCGCATTTTCACTAAGTTTGTTAGGAACCTTTTTAGTGCGTTCCGGTGTTTTGGTTTCAGTGCATGCATTTGCCACCGACCCTGCGCGAGGCGTTTATATTTTAATGTTTTTGGCGGTAGTGATCGGTGGATCTCTACTGTTGTATGCCTTACGTGCGCCTTACATAAAGTCAATTGGTCAATTTGAATTATTTTCTCGTGAAACGGCTTTACTACTGAATAATGTTTTGTTGTTAGTGGCCACGCTCACAATTTTAGTAGGAACGTTATATCCATTATTCTTGGATGCGTTAAATGCTGGAAAAATTTCTGTAGGTCCTCCTTATTTTAATGCGGTATTCGTGCCATTGATGTTGCCTTTGGTGTTAGTGGTGGGCATCGGTCCATTTATGCGGTGGAAAAAAGCCACTATGCAAGATGTGTTTAAACGATTAATAAAAATTCTAATAATTGGTCTAATTATTGGAGTTGCGTTGCCATTTATTGTAGCAGGTCGAACTTCAATATTGGTATTACTAGGAATTACTTTAGGTGGTTGGTCGATTGCAGCTGCAATTTACTACTTGTTAAAAAATATATCACGTGACGACAAAAATATTTCGCAACATCTAAAGAAAATTCCACGCTCAATGTATGGCATGACATTTGCGCATATTGGAATAGGAATTTTTGTGTTTGGAGTGACCTTTGTAAGCGCATTCGAAGAAGAAAAAGAACTACCCATGAAGATAGGGCAGATGGTAGAAATGTCTGGATACACCTTCGTATTTATGGGCGTAAAAGATATTCAAGGTCCAAACTATTCTTCTAAGCAAGGCACGGTTGATGTTTTTAAAAATAAAAAGCGAGTTGCATCGTTGCAACCAGAAAAAAGAACATATTTAGTTCAACAAAATCCAATGACGGAAGCGGGAATCGATTCTGGTTTTTTACGCGATGTATACGTTTCTTTAGGTGAACAAACCAGCAACGAAACTTGGGGCATGCGCATTTACTACAAACCGTTCATACAGTGGGTCTGGTTAGGTGCAATGTTAATGGCCTTTGGAGGATTATTGGCCGCCTCAGATAAACGCTATCGTTTAAAAGTAAAGCGTGAAAAGAGAGTAGCTGAAGGTTCAAACAAAGCTCAAGCTGTTGTTAGAGCATCCTAAGTTATTCGTCATGTTGAAATTTCTAGTACCGGTAATTCTTTTTCTAGTGTTGATGGGTTTTTTATTCATCGGCCTATATAAAGATCCTTCGGAAGTGCCATCTCCCTTAATCGGTAAACCAGTGCCTGAATTTTCATTACCACGTCTACTAGAATCCAGTGTCATTACAGAAAAAGAGTTTTTAGGAAAAGTCTCTTTAGTGAATGTATGGGCGACATGGTGCTTTGCATGCAAACAAGAGCATCCCATTTTGAATAATTTAGCGGCTCAAAACGTAGTGCCTATTTATGGTCTGAATTACAAAGACGATAGCCAGCAAGCCAAGTTATATTTAAAAGAATTTGGAAATCCTTATGTGGCCAATGCCGTAGATGAATCAGGTAGGACCAGCATAGATTGGGGTGTATATGGAGCACCCGAAACCTTTGTTGTTGATAAAAAAGGCATTATTCGGCACAAGCACATTGGTCCTCTTACCAAAGAAGATGTGGAATCCAAAATATTGCCTTTGATCCAAGCACTTAATAATGAAGCTTCCTAAATTATTTTTTGGACTTGTTCTCGTGTGTAGTGCATCTAGCGCTTTGGCTGAGGCAATTAGTGTTGCACCAGAATATGAAGGGCGTTATCACTCAATACTAAATGAATTGAGATGTTTGGTATGTCAAAACCAAACTATTGCTGAGTCCGACGCTGATTTGGCAGTTGATTTACGTGCCGAAGTTAAAAAAATGCTAGAAGAAGGTGCGACGGATAATGAAATCATCGATTTCATGGCTAACCGCTATGGAGATTTTGTTTTATACAAGCCTCTAGTAAAGCCTAAAACTTATCTATTATGGTTTGGGCCATTTGTGTTTTTAGTATTGGTTTTACTTATTTTATTTAAAATTATTAAAAAGCAAAAGACTACAAATGAAGCTTCTTTGTCTGAAGAAGAGAAACAAAAATTAGATAACTTGTTAGATAAAGAATAACTGCGATGCTAAGTTTTTGGTTAATCTGCGCACTGCTTATTATTGTGGCATTAGTTATTGTATTGCCATCTTTGCTTGCGAAGGATGCAGAAGCAGATGTTGACCGTGATCAAATCAATCGAGCTGTTTATGACAAAAAGTTGTTAGAGCTAGCAGCCGATTATGAAAGAGATCTTATCGATCAAGAACAATTACAAATTGCCAAAGCCGATTTGCAGCGTACGTTGATCGATGATGCAGAAAGAGTTAAGGATCGAAATTTAAAAGTACGTAATAAAGCGATACCCATTATTGTTACTCTAACATTACCAATACTTACACTTATCATTTATTTGCAAATTAGTAATGGATTACATTCCTTAGATCCTGAGTTTCAGTCAGAAATACAAGCACTGCAAGAAGGTGAAATGCCTTCTGTCGATGAAGCTATTACAAGTTTAGAGCAAAAGTTAAAGCAAGACCCGAGTAACCTTGAAGGTTGGATAATGCTTGGTCGTTCTTATTTAATTACAGAAAAATTTAAAGAATCGGTGCATGCGTATACAAAGGCAAACGATCTGTCCAATGGAGCTAATCCCGATATATTAGTGGCCTATGGAGAAGCGCAAGCCTACGCCGCGGAACAAAAGTTTGAAAAATCTACCTTATCTTTATTTATAAAGGCGTTAAAAATAGATCCAAGGCATGAACGCGGTCTTTGGTATGCGGGCATGGCATCTTATCAATTAGGTGATTTTGATGCGGCGATTGAGCATTGGGAAAATTTAATGCAACAAATTCCTAGCAATCAAACTGAAGTGCAATCTTCATTGCTGGTATATGTCAATGATGCGCGTAAAAAAGCAGGTCTAGAAGCGACACAAGTAGAGCAGATCGCTAAACAAGAGTCAGAAAGTAGTGGTGCTAAAATCACTGTAAATGTCTCATTAGCTGAGAATTTAAGGGATAAAATTGTGAATTCGGACACACTTTTCATTTATGCGAGAGCTGAAAACGGCCCGAAGATGCCTTTAGCACTAGTGAAAAAGACCGCTGGAGACCTGCCGGCTACTGTAACCCTGGATGATTCTGTTTCAATGATGTCTGGAATGACTCTCTCGACCATGGATCGGGTAGAGGTAATTGCCAGAATTTCCAAGTCTGGTCAGGCAATTATGCAAAGCGGGGACATATTTGGAACAGTTACATCGGTTTCTACGAAGCAAGCAGAAACTGTGGATATTGAAATAAGCGAGTTAGCGCCGTAACTATATTCGTTCAACTCCCTTATTTATCAAGGAAGAATTGGAGTTATATATGTGGTTATTAACGAATATATTGTTAGTCAGTAGTGTGGGCTTCTATGCTGTAGCACTATTGACAGTACATCAACTTATTCAAAAATTACCTCCAGGTGATGTCCGCAGTAATTGGAAAATTCTTTCCTTTTTTATTCTCGGTTTAATTGTTGCTTATATAAATTATCTTGTTTTGATGTGGATGGATGTAATCGCATTTACCGGAATCACATTACCTGTAGTTTGTTTTTCAATAGCTGCATTTACACTTTTATTATGTTTCTTAACGTATCAGACTACGCGAGATATCAAAGAAGCTATTGCCATCGAGCAAGCGAGTATTATTGACCCCAACCTTGAAATTTATAACCGTAGATATTTTGATCGAAGAATCGAAGAAGAATTACAACGTGCTAATCGTTATAAGCTTCCATTATCATTACTTTTATTCAGCATTGACCAGTATGAAGCAGTACTAAAACAACATGGTAATCTCGTTGGCGACGTTGTGTTACGAAAAGTAAGTGATTTTATTTCAAATGCAGTTCGATCTTCAGATATTGTAGCGCGATTTGATAAAGATAAAATCATAGTCGCCACCACACAAACTGAAGAAGAAATGGCGGAAATACTTGCGAATCGATTACGTTCGGACATTGAGCAAATAGAAGTACCAGCGAATGAAGAAGACGAGAATGAATCTCCAATTCAGATTACTACAAGTATTGGTGTTTGTTCTGCGATGGAAAGTATTACGTCAGGCTATAACTTGATGGAACTTACCGAAAATGCATTAAAACATGCCTCAGTAAAAGGAAACTCGGTGCATGTATTTGATCCAGTTGAAGCAGATGTATCAGCAGATGATGTAGCGCATCCAATCGCCGCTTAAAATATCCATATTCATGCTTAAATAGTTTGCCAATTAATTTGGCAGGTGTCTCATTTGTTTACTATCAAGCAAATTTAGTAACATAGTTGCCAAGATATACAAATTACTGGATATATCATGGACATACTTCAACCCACATTAGCCTGGTGTGCTGTATTAGGAGTTGCTGCATTAATGATTTGGTTATTGATGTTTATGGTGGCGAAAAATTGGATGTATTAAATTCACAGCAAATGGTTTTATTTAACGACTGAGCAATTTGACTTGCTTCATTTCAAATTAATGGCACATTTTAAAATTCTAATTATCGTATTATTTGTAATCCCATATTTAGCATTAAAAATAGTTAATTAAAGGAATTAGTTTTGGTTAAAGGTATCATTTTTATTTTAATATTTGGATTATTCGTTTCGCGGCTTATTCCTAAATATAATATATTTATGGAAACAAATATGGTTCAATTATTTGGGCATTCGTTTGAAGGATTGGCAGGGATTATGGTGTTGATTGGTGTATTGGTATTAGGTGTGATTGTATTAGCGCTTGGATTGCGACATATTTACTATGTATTCAATAACAAGTCAGAAAATTAGCAATCATTTTAATCATCAATAAATCTTCGACTAATATCTTCATAAGCATCAACTCGCCGATCTCGAAGATAAGGCCATATTTGTCGTATTTGTTCCGTTTCGGCCAAGTTAATATCGGAATACAAAATTTGTGATTGATCGCTTGCTGCTTTTGCAAGTACTTTCCCAAATGCATCGGTTACAAAGGATTGGCCCCAAAAATCTATGCCAGGTGTTTTCGCTGATGTATCTTTTTCATGGCCAACTCGATTCACACTCACAACAGGTAGATTGTTCGCAATGGCATGACTTTGTTGAATGGTTTGCCATGCGTGAAATTGACGTTGTTGTTCTAATTCATTATCTGTTGGGTCCCAACCGATTGCGGATGGATAAATTAAAATTTGGGCTCCTGCTAATGTCATTAATCTGGCAGCCTCAGGAAACCATTGATCCCAACAAATTAATACTCCCAATGAACCAATAGACGTTTGTATAGGTTTAAATCCTAGATCACCCATCGCAAAATAATATTTTTCATGATATCCAGGATCATCAGGGATATGCATTTTCCGATACTTGCCCGCAATGCTTCCATCATTATCAAACACGATTGCAGTGTTGTGATAGAGACCATCTGCACGTTTTTCAAACATTGTATTTATGACAACAATATTATTTTGTTTTGCAGCCGCGCTTAATGATTGTGTAAGTGGGCCGGGAATAGTCTGCGCAAGTGTAAAATTATGAGCCGATTCTTGTTGGCAAAAATATAAACTGGTATGTAATTCGCAAAGAACAACTAAATCGGCTTTGTTGCGTGCAGCAGCTTGAATTTGTTGCAAACTATCAGCAAGGTTATTTTCATAATCTGCTGTCATTTGCTGCTGCACAAGTGCGATTTTAATGCTCGTCATCTAAAACACCGGCAGGGATCTGCATCGTTGCACAATGAATACCGCCAAACTGTTGGATAAGTGCATTACTTTCAATATCGATAATCAAGTGTTCTGGAAACAATTCGTCAAAGAATTTTAGCGCGAATGAGTCCTGCTTATCACTAAACACAGGTACATATACATATTCATTTGTAATTAAGAAATTTACATAACTGGCAGGCAATTGAGAGCCATTATTCTCTATAGGTTGTGGCATTGGTAATGGAGCTAGTTCTATGTGATTATTTTGTTTTTTGATTTGCTCAAGTTGCTTTTTTAGCATGGCTAAAGTTTCTTGGTTGGCATCATATTTAGAGTTCATTGCAGAATAAACAATTACATCGTTTCCACAAAATCGGGCCAATGTATCGATATGACTATCGGTATCATCTCCCATCAATGGTTTTACATCTAGCCATAGAAAATGATCTATTCCGAGATATTCGTTTAAATCGTGTTCTAGTTTTGCAAACTCAACACCCAATAATGGATTATTCCGCTCAAAACAATTCTTTGTGCTCAGGCATATTTGATTATCGTTGATATCAATGTTTCCGCCCTCTATAACCAAGTCTATTGATTTATAGGGCACCTTTAAATTAATTTTATTTACAAATGTTGAATTGAATTCATTATCTAACTGATGAGAGTATTTGTCTCCATAGGCATCAAATTTAAAATCTAAAAGTTTGTAACTAGATGGCTCTTTGACAAAAAGTGGACCATAATCTCGTGCCCAAGTGTCATTGGTTGGAATGGTTAAAAAGGTGATCTGATTTTTATCGACACTAAATTTTTCTAATGTTTGAGCAATGTGCTTTTTATGGGCTTCGTTATAACAGATGATAATTAAGCGCTGAGAGCGAGTAATGTATTTAGATAATTCGAGATAAGTAATTTCAATCGATGCTAATTGATCTGACCAATCCGACTGAGGATGTGGCCAGACAACGATAATGGCATCTTGTTTCGTCCATTCGGGCGCAAGATAAATAGAACTCACAAAAAGTTTTAATGCTAGAAAAAAACTATTGTGTAAGTTGAATGCTTACGAATCAATGTAGGACGGAATGAATTACGTGGTTATTTTCAAAAAATACAGAATAACTACCGTAGTTCCAACGATAAATTGCAGGATCACCTACCGGGCCTTGTTTATCTGTAGGTTGCCCGAACCTGGTTTCAACTTCATTTTTCGTTAAGCCACGATGGGGCATATCGCTATTGATTACGACCTGTGCATCTGAAGTGGGCGTTTTTAACACCTGTGCACCTACCTGCACGGAGGTCATGAGAAAAACCAAGAGAATAGCAATTTGGAGGAAACGCATATGTATTGATCGCTTTAACGTATTGAAGATCATAGCATTGAGCATACCAAGCTGGAATAATAGCATTGGTAAAGCGCGATAATTGTAGAGATTTAGCGGATTAAGGGTCAATCATTAGAACCTTTTTCTTGCTGCACGTACTAATGGATAAAATGCTAATTCGATAATGGACCCTCATAAATATTCCACTAATTTCAAAAATTTATAAGATTAATCTAATCTAGATTAGCTAATTACATCGATACCGCAAACAAATGTTTAGACCCTTAGAATTATTCGTTGGCACTCGCTATTTACGTGCAAAACGACGCAATCACTTTATTTCCTTCATTTCTATTATTGCAGTGTTCAGTCTGTTTTTAGGAATTACAGTAATCCTCACCGTGTTATCGGTAATGAATGGATTTCAGTTTGAAATTAAAGATCGAATTTTAAGCATGACAGCCCATGCCACCGTGATTGAATTGGATGGAAAGTTGAGAGAATGGGAAAAGGTGCAACATCAGTTAAAAGATGATCCCATAGTCCAAGGAACAGCACCCTATGTGCAAGGACAAGGAATGGTGGTGCATGGCAAACAAGTGACTGGGGCCATGTTAAATGGAATCAATCCTGCGTTAGAGCCGAATGTTTCAAGAATTGGACAGCATGTACAAAACGTAACATTGGATGTTCTTAAACCTGGAGAGTTTGGAATTTTATTGGGAGTTGATTTAGCTAATTACTTAGGTGCTGAAATTGGAGATAAAATTACAGTTATCACTCCAGAGGCAACCGTTACTCCCGCAGGCATTATTCCTAAATTTAGAAGGTTCACTGTCGTTGGCACCTATTCGGTAAGAATGCCGCAATACGATCGTAATACAGCGGCAATTCATATTGATGATGCCAAGCGCTTGTTTCGTTTAGACGATGCAGTTACAGGTTTGCGATTGAAGTATGACGACTTATTTGATGCTCCCTCACATACCATTGATGTACGCAGACAACTAGGTGGTGATTATTGGGTTACTGATTGGACACATCACAATCGTAATTTCTTTCGTGCGTTGAAAATGGAAAAAACTATGATGTGGATCATCATGACCTTAATAGTATTAGTTGCCGCTTTTAATATTGTTTCCATGCTTGTAATGGTAGTTACAGAGAAACAAAGTGATATCGCAATTATGCGAACTTTAGGCGTAAGCCCAAAAAGTATTATGGGAATATTTATGGTACAAGGCACTTTGATTGGACTTGTAGGTACTCTATTGGGCGCTATTGGAGGAATTCTGTTAGCGAGTAATGTTGGAAATATAATTGGTGGTATTGAGAGTTTATTTGGTATTCAATTTTTATCATCCGATGTTTATCCCATAAGCGATTTTCCATCTGAAGTCGTAGCCAATGATGTAATCATTGTGTGTGTAACGGCATTTGTATTAACGGTTCTGGCAACGATTTATCCTGCAAACAAAGCAGCAAAAACACAACCTGCTGAAGCATTGCGATACGAATAAGGCAGGCAATTAAAATGTCAGTAGTATTACAATGTAAAAACTTAACGAAAACATTTGAAAGCGGGCCTTTGTGTGTTGATGTACTAAAAGGTGTAAATTTTTCTGCAAATGAAAATAGTAAAGTTGCAATTATTGGCGCGTCTGGTAGTGGCAAAAGTACGTTGCTGCACATTTTGGGAGGTTTAGATGTGCCTGATGCAGGTTCCGTTAATGTATGTGGCGAAGTCATGTCAAATCTATCAGATGCTGACAGGGGACAATTACGCAACCAATCTTTAGGTTTTGTTTACCAGTTTCATCATTTATTACCAGAATTTACGGCATTGGAAAACGTAGCGATGCCATTGTATTTACGCGGCGGTAATGTTTCTGACGCAATAGACCAAGCGCAAGAATTTTTATCCAAAGTTGGATTAGCAAATCGTGCGAAACACAAGCCGACAGAGCTTTCTGGAGGCGAAAGACAGAGGGTAGCAATAGCGAGAGCGCTCGTAACACAACCAAAAATAATTTTAGCAGATGAACCCACAGGAAATTTGGATAACAAAAATGCCAAACAGGTACAACAGCTCATGATGGAGCTCAATGAGGAGCTGGGTACTGCGATTATCGTTGTCACGCATGATCAAGCAATTGCTGAATCAATGACTACACAATTAGTATTAAAAGATGGAGTCTTAAGAGAATCTTAAGTGAGTTATTGAATTTGTGAGCCCAAATAAAATCCATAGATTAAAATTGCAGGGACTTGAAATATAAGCAGTGTTGATTCATATACTAAGTGCGATACATCATTACGATTAATTTTATTATCAATTCTACTGCCTACAAATTTTGCAAAAATCTTTGCAACCATATGTGTTGCAACACACAAGATCAAAAAAAATAGCAATATCCAGACTGTTGGCAACAAAGAGATATTTTCCACACCCGTAGTAGCCCAATGGAATAATAGTGCTGTTGCTAGAATCGATTGAATCGGAACAATTAACGCTGGAATTATTCCTGCCATTGGCAAAAAAGGAATAATCAAACTTACAAGGAATAGCCAATTTATTAAGGAGTGAATTCTGCTGGTTTGTTCAAATAGAACAGTACGTAATTCCGGTAATTGATCTATTCCATATAGATTGGGATAGGCTGTTAGTACAAATATAAGAACAAGTACAACACGCACTAATGGATAAAATACATGGTCGTGCAACCATTCTAAAGTTGGTGAAATTTGGAATTTTTCTTGAACTTTTTCTAAAGCAAAAATAATAGGAACAGCGAAAATTATTTCTATAATTAACGCAGCTATTATGCGTGTCATAATTTAATAGTTATTATTTTTCTAGTCGTCGTAATTTTCTAAGTCTACGTTTTTTCCAAAAAGACAGAACATAAAATCGCCAAAAGATGCGTGCCGAAACATAACCCAATACCGCTGATAGGCTCCCCATAAATAAACAACCAATTAAAAATGGTCTCCAACGATCCCGTAATTCTATAAACAACCAATTTAAACTTAATTCAAAATCAAATGGGCCTAGGTTTACATTTGTAATCCATGTGCCAACTTTGTAAGCTAAAAAGAAGAGTGCAGGCATTGTTATAGGATTTGTAACCCAAACCAATACAACTGAAATAGGTAAATTACAACGGAATATTATGGCTAAACCTGCTGCGATTACCATTTGAAAGGGGAGTGGGATAAATGCACAAAACAGACCAATGGCACATGCGCCGGCTACAGATCTTCGGTTGAGATGCCACAGATTTTGATCGTTAATGAGTTCGCCAAATATTGAAAATGACGATTCATTTCGTTTGCGAAAATTTTTTAGTAGATCATTGAGAAATTTTCGAGGCATTCTTATTATTATTACTTGGCTAAACTCTGCTTAATCTAATCATAGTGTAAATCAATCAAAAACCAAGTGATTAAATTTTCTCTAGCATTTTTACTTGGTATTCTAATTTTAACCACATTTGAGTCTTTACCGCATTGGCAATGGGCGCTTTGTTTAGTGCCAATTATCTTTTTTGTCATTAGATTCCCAAGATATGCGCTATGGGCTGGCTTGCTCACTGGTTTTTTATGGGCCTTAGCTCACGCGCATTACAAACTACACCCATCCTTGGTCCCACAATTAGAAGGGCAAGACCTAGATGCACGCGGTCAAATTGTCTCGTTACCCGCTACATTTAGTCGGAGCAAGCGCTTTGAATTTAAAATACTAGAAGCCAAATTGGCAGAATCAGGCGATCTCGTCCAAATTCCAAAAAAAGTTCGTCTAAATTGGTATGGAAAATCACCAGAGCTTCAGTTAGGGGAAATTTGGCAATTGCGAATTCGATTAAAACGTCCTTGGGGATATGCAAACCCTGGAAATTTTGATTATGAAAAGTGGCTGTTTGCACATGAGATCGGTGCAACTGGATACGTGAGAACTAAAACACAGCCTGAAAAGCTCGCATCAGTAAGTGTTAAAAATCCTACCTATTATTTGCGTGGTGCATTGCATAAAAAATTGAAACAGTCTGTAACAGGAGAGCACACGGATGTCATTCTTGCGCTTGCCTTAGGGGATAGAAGTGAGATGACTAAGCGAAAATGGACCCATTTAACGTCTACCGGTACGAACCATTTACTTGCTATTTCAGGTTTACATATTGGAATCGTTTCAGGCCTGGTATTCATGCTGATACTAAGACTCTGGAGATGCAGTGAGAGATTATGTTTAATTGCATCTGCCCCGAGAGCGGCAGCCGTGTTTGCAATCATCGCAGCAATTACGTATGCCATGCTTGCAGGATTTTCCATACCTACACAACGCGCCATGATAATGGCGAGCGTTATTTTATTATCCTCTATTGTTATGAAATCATTTAGGCCCTCTATGGTATTGGCCTTGGCTTTGCTAGCCGTTCTTATTTGGGACCCATTTTCAGTTTTAGCACCTGGATTTTGGTTGTCGTTTGCGGCTGTGGCAATAATATTTTTAGTAGTAGCCAATAATCGATCACAATCTTCGAAGCTATGGAATTTAATAAAAATTCAATTTGCATTGGCAATTGGTTTACTGCCTATCACTTTAATCTTCTTTCAGCAGGCATCGCTTTTATCGCCCATTGCTAATTTTTTTGCAGTCCCATGGGTAAGTATTGTGGTGGTTCCATTGGTACTGCTTGGCTCATTAAGCCTATCCATAGCTGAATCGTTGGGGACATGGATTGTTCTGCTTGCATCCTATTCAATTGAAATATTTTGGTTGTTTATCAACTATTTAAATAAGTTTCCTTATGTGAAATGGAGTCATGCTATACAGGATTGGACGCTAGTTCCTGCGATAATTGGCGTCATGGTTCTTTTGCTACCAAGAGCTTGGCCTGCAAAATTAATAAGTTTGGTGTTGCTTTGTCCTCTGGTGTTTGCACAAACCAACGGAGTTAAAAAAGATCAGTTAAAACTTGCGGTATTGGATGTTGGGCAAGGGTTAAGTGTTGTGGTGCAGAGCGAGAAGCATACGCTAGTCTTTGATACTGGCCCCCAATACAGTACGAATTTTAATGCTGGAGAATCACTTGTAATACCATATTTAAGAGAACAAGCAGTGGATCGGCTTAATATGCTGATTATTAGTCATATTGACAAAGATCATGCAGGAGGCACAGAGGGTGTGTTAAATCATATTCCTGTAAAACGCTTAATAAGTAATTCTAGGCATAAGTTAGGAAATCGCGAAGCTGATTTGTGTCGAGCCGGCTTTTCATGGAATTGGGATGCTATAAAGTTTGAATTTTTACACCCAGACGAGCATATTTCTAAATTATCCAAGAATAATAGATCGTGTGTATTGCGTATTGAGCACCCCGCAGGAGTTATTCTGATAACTGGCGATATTGAACGTCTAATTGAGCGGAAATTACTAGAAACTCAACATAAATTACTTGATACTGACATCTTGATAGTCCCACATCATGGAAGTAACTCTTCTTCAACCACTGAATTCATTCAAGCAACCTCTCCAGAGTATGCCGTATTCGCTACAGGGTATCGAAATCCGTACAAATTACCTCATAAAAAAGTTATAGAACGATATACAAAACAAAAGAGCACTTTATTAAATACAGCACATATGGGAATGGTAAGTTTTTCACTTTCAGACCACGGAATAGAATTACACCAAGGTTATCGAGAGCAACGAAAAAAATTTTGGCATTCTAGCTCAATTCACTAAATGGAAAATGTAGATTCAAGGAGACTACTAAGTGTATGAAATAGTAAAAGCAGGCGGATGGCTAATGTTGCCAATAATTGCTTGTTCCATTGTAGCTTTAGCAATTGTTATTGAACGGTTTTGGACACTACAAAAAGAACGTGTTGCACCAAAATATTTGGCTGCAAAAATTTGGCAATGGAGTAAAGATGGAAAGTTAGATGATGAACAAATTATGCAAGTACGAAAAAGTTCTCCGCTTGGAAGAATATTAGCCTCGGGCCTGCTGAATAAAAATTATGATCGAGACGTGATGAAGGACAGCATTGAAGAAACAGGACGTCATGTCGCGTATGAATTACAGCGATTTTTGAATACATTGGGAACGATAGCAGCTATTTCTCCACTTCTAGGTTTATTGGGCACAGTCATAGGCATGATCCAAGTGTTTAGTGTAATCACGAGTGTTGGCGTAGGGGATCCAGGTGAACTAGCGGGAGGTATATCAAAAGCATTAATTACAACAGCTGCGGGGCTTTGTGTAGCGATTCCAAGTTTGATATTTGTTCGGTACTTTAGACGCAAAGTAGATGGTTTAGTGGTGGGCATGGAGGAAGAAGCCATAAAACTTGTAGAAGTAATGCATGGGGAAAGAAGAGATACTAAATAATTATGGACTTTAGTCGTTCAGAATCAGATCGTCTTGAAGTAAACATCACGCCACTTATTGACGTGGTTTTTCTATTGTTGATATTTTTTATGGTGACCACAACATTTAATCAACAGGCAGAGTTGCGTGTAGATTTACCTGAGGCTTCAAGCGAAGAACAAACACTTGAGGTAATACCTATTGAGATTACGATCAATCCTAAAGGCATGTATTTTGTAAATGGAAATGCATTGAAACATAGTGATGCAGAATCTTTGTACAGCGCATTGCAAAAAATTGTTGAGGGGGATCTTGAAAAAAGTGTAATTATTCGCGCAGACGCAATAACACCTCATCAATCTGTAGTCACTGCGATGGATACAGTATCCCGCCTTGGAATTTCCAAACTGTCTATTGCCACTTCTAAACCTAACTAACGATTTCTAAAATGGCCACTCAAGCCTCAACGCAAAATGGCTGGCAAATTTATCGTCGGCTATTGGGTTATACGTTTTCTAAATGGCAGTACTTGTTACTGGGGTCTGCCGCGTTGTTAGCATTTTCTGGTTTGGATGCATTAATTGCCTATCTTCTGGGGCCATTCATTGATAGTTCTTTTGTAGAAAAAGATTTTAATGAAATCAAATGGATTCCAATTACATTGTTTTTCATAATAATTTCTAGAGGAGTACTCAATTTTGTTGGCACTTATCTAATTGGTTATGTCGGCGCTCATGTGGTTAAAACATTACGTAAAGAAATGTTTGAACGCATTCAATATTTGCCCACACCATTTTTTGACAGCCAGGCAACGGGCCAATTGCTTTCTAAGTTTTCTTATGATGTTGAAATGATTACTGGCGCAGCTGTTAAAAGTTTGCGTAGTCTGGTAGAAGATACTTCTAAAATTATTTTTTTATTGGCCGTAATGTTTATTAATAATTGGAAGTTAACTTTGTTATTTATTGCTGTGGTTCCATTTATTGCTTTGGTGGTTAATTATACAAGTAAATTATTCCGCAAGTTTAGTAAACGAATGCAACGCTCGGTAGGCAAAATCACACATATCGTGGAAGAGTCTATTGTAGGCCATCGAATTGTAAAAATATTTGGTGGACAAAAATATGAAATTAATAAATTTGAGCATGCTAATGAAAGATTTCGTCGAAATAACTTAAGAAAAGTGATGACCAAAGCAGCAAGTACTCCAATTATCCAAATGTTAGTAGGATTCGTATTGGTTGCAGTTTTGGCAATTGCAGCTAGGCCTGAAATTGCAACAGATGAGACGGCTGGGGGTTTTGTAAGCTTTATTGTGGCCATGGTGTGGGTGCTTACACCTGCAAGAAAGTTAACTTTAGTAAATGAAATATTACAAACTGGAATCGCAGCTGGACAAAGTATTTTTGAATTAATCGATTCGGAAAAAGAAAAGGAAAAAACAACAACACTATTAAATAAGCCTCAAGGTAAAATTGAGTACAAAGATGTATATTTAAAATATGCATCCAGAGAAACACATGCCTTGGAGGGAATTAACCTTACCGCAGAACCTGGTGAAACAGTGGCATTTGTTGGTAAGTCAGGTTGTGGAAAAAGCACTTTAGTAAATGTTTTGCCTCGTTTTTATAATATTGATAATGGCGAGATTTTGATTGACGACACAAATATACAAGATGTGAGTTTAAACTCGTTGCGAGAACAGATCGCGATTGTGAGCCAAGAGGTAGTATTATTCAACGATACAATAGCTAATAACATTGCTTATGCAAAAGGTCTTAATGCCGATGACCCTCAAGTACTTAAAGCGGCAGAAGCTGCAAGGGTATTGGAATTTACCAATGAAATGCCAGATAAATTAAATACTCTTGTGGGCGAGAATGGCGTATTGCTGTCGGGTGGACAAAGACAACGCATTGCCATTGCAAGAGCTTTATTAAAGGACGCGCCCATTTTAATTTTAGATGAAGCTACATCATCTCTGGATACAGAATCAGAACAATATATTCAAAGTGCTTTAGACAAGTTACAAGAAAATCGAACCACTTTAGTAGTTGCGCATCGACTATCAACCATTGAAAATGCAGACCGAATCATTGTAATGGAAGAGGGTCGAATTATAGAACAGGGTAAGCATTATGATTTACTAGAGCATAATCAAGCCTATGCAGCACTGTATAAATTACAAATTACACAGCCTGAACTTGTTGCAAATGCCTAACAAAAATTTTCAAGTTGAACATAAATATTGAAAAATACTGGAATTCTAAATCTTTACTTTCCACCATGCTGCTTCCAATGGCATGGCTATATCAAGGGATCTCATATAGTAGAAAATTCATTCATTCCAATTCATCACAGAAAGTAAAATTCAATGCATACGTCATTGTGGTTGGAAATATTACAGTCGGTGGAACCGGTAAGACTCCATTTTGCATTTGGCTAGCACAAAAGCTCTTAGCCAATGATATCAAGACAGGGATTGTATCCAGAGGTTATAAGCGAAAAGACGAAAATAGTCTGTTGGAGGTAAATAAAGGCAGTGCTGTTGCAGAAGTAGGGGATGAGCCTTTATTAATCAAACAAAATGTAAACTGTCCGATTATTGTTTGTGCAAATCGAGTAAAAGCTATTCGTTATCTCGAAGAAAAATACATGGTTGATGTTGTAATTATGGATGATGGCTTGCAACACTATAAGGCACCTCGAGACTATGAAATTGCAGTTGTTGACAGTGAATATAAATTTGGCAACCAAAGACTTTTGCCAGCAGGTCCGCTCCGTGAGTCTGTATCTAGACTTAAATCATGCAATTTGGTTGTTAATAATGGAATAGCGGATAATCAATTCTGTTTCGAGCTACAGGCTGATAAAGTATTTTCACTTACTAATCCGGGCCAACAAAGCTCTTTACACGAACTTGTTGATTGTCCTTTACATGCAATCGCTGGGATCGGAAATCCAAGCCGTTTCTTTAATTTACTAAAAATACAAAACCTAACGATTGTGGAGCATGTGTTTCCGGATCACTACCTTTATCAACTACAAGATCTTGAGTTTGAGGATCGACTGCCGATTATCATGACAGAAAAAGATGCCGTAAAATGTATAAATCTAATTCATGGAAAAGCCAGAGAGCAAGAAATCTGGGTATTGCCAGTATCTCTCGTGCCAAATGAAGCGCTTTCTATGCATGTAAACGAACTAATTAAAGGAATTCAAAGTGGATAGTAATTTATTAGATATATTAGTATGCCCCGTAACGAAAGGTCCGTTGAAGTTTGATAAAGAAAACCAAGAATTAATCTCTACTTCTGCGCGTCTAGCCTACCCGATACGTGATGGTATTCCAATCATGTTAGAAGATGAAGCCAGAGCAATAAACGAAGAAGAATATGAAAAATTTAAAGCGATGTAACGCGCTCTAAAATTCTAACCAAATTAAATTCAACTCTGTGGGTTTTAAAGTAGTCATACCGGTACGTTATGCTTCATCGCGTCTGCCTGGAAAATCCTTACTACTTTTTAAAGAAAAGCCAATCGTGCAACATGTATATGAAAACTCATTCAATAGTGGCGCAGATCAAGTAATAATTGCAACGGATGATCAAAGAATTGTAAATGCAGCAAACAAGTTTAATGCTGAAGTGTGTGTGACATCAAAGCAACATCATTCAGGTTCAGATCGAATTGCAGAAGTGGTCGAAATACATCATTGGGATCCTGAAACAGTAATTGTAAATGTTCAAGGCGATGAACCGTTGATGCCATCCGAAAATATTAAACAAGTATCAGAAAATCTAAGCAACCATGCAGATGTTTCCATTTCTACGCTTTGCACTACAATTCAAGATTCTGAAGAATTAAATAATCCAAATGTTGTGAAAACTATTTTTAATGAAAACAATTTAGCAATTACTTTTAGCCGAAATATTGAAACAATTAATGCTTATAAAAATAATCAAACAGTGTATCGGCATTTAGGAATTTACGCCTATCGTGCTGGTTTTTTGCAACAATTTGTGCAAATGCCTGTTTCAAAATCAGAGCAGCTTGAGTCATTAGAGCAAATGCGCGCAATGGATAATGGTAAAAAAATATTTATTGAACCCTGTAGAGCTCATACGGGTATAGGTGTGGATACACAAGAAGATTATGAAGCTTTGCTTCGAATGTAATTATGGAATGGAAAATAATACAACGAAAACGAAAGTATGATGGCCATTTTAAAGTTGATGCATTAGTTCTACAGCATGAACAATTTGCAGGTGGAATAAGCAAAGAATTATTGCGTGAACAAGTTTCACGTCAAAATTCTGTGGCCGTATTACCCTATGACCCAAAACGTGATGAAATTGTCTTAATTGAACAATTTCGCGTGGGAGCAGTAGAAGAAAAATCTAGTCCATGGTTAATAGAAATTATTGCAGGTTTAGTAGAAGAGGATGAAGACCTGGAGCAAGTTGCGCTCCGAGAATCCATTGAAGAAGCCAATTGTACGATTGAAAATCTTGTACATGTTTCCTCTTTTTTTCCATCACCTGGTGGGTTTGCTGAGCTATCTCATGTGTATATAGGAAAAACAGATACTTCGAATCTCGGAGGAACTCATGGCGTAGCCCATGAAGGAGAAGATATTAAGGTATTAGTTGTTTCAGCAGGTAAAGCGCTAGAAATGGTTGCTAGTGGAGAAATTTGTTCTGCGATCCCATTAATCGCCTTGTTTCAATTTAAAGAGCTTCGCAAACAATTGCAACAGGAGTGGTTGAATTAATGTTAGTTCTCAACGTCAACTTTTATATATAAACCTGTTTGCTGACTCGAACTAGATTTAGATTTGTTTATTACGCCTGTACCAGAGCTACTCGATTGAGTTTCGATGCCACCAATTTTAGACCACTGTCCGAGTTTAGTACTTAAGGTCATGCTAGCTTCTTGAACATTTATGGCTCCACTATGGCCATTTGCAGTGGATCGATAATGTGGCTGCACTTCTAAAGTAACATTTCCATTTCCTGTGAGTCGTGGTGTCACATAAAATCCGCTTGTAACATCCTGGTAACCGACATCCTCATACACAGTTACTCCGTCACGACGATGGATCACAGTGCGATTTCTATGGGGGCGAACTTCACCAGCTGCAATAAATGCACTTGCTCCTTCTAAAACACGAACTGTGTGCGTTGCATTATTTTGTCTATTTTGATTTCCTGCATCAATCCGAACTTGGGTTCCGCCTTTAATCGGTGGGTCATTCCCGACGATTACCCGTCCGTCATCGCCAACTTCATAATTTCCGGAAACATCAAATTCAGAAAAGTCTCTATTTATATCGGTTGCATTACGAATTGAGATAATTAAATTTTTAGGTGACTTATCCAACTGAGACAGCAAGCGCTTAATGTCATCAAGTCTCTGTAGGTCAGTACGAATAAATAATTGAAATCCAGTACCTGTAATGGCATCACCTGGTTTTAATAATGGTTGAATGATTGGAATAATTTCTTCTGCAGGGCGATTTTTTAAATCAATAATTTCTAACGGATCACTGTCATTAGCAATTGCGGCACTAATGCAACCAATCACTAAGATAATTAAAATAATTTGAAATAAATGTGTTAAATGCATAATCTTCTTATTGCCGTGTCTTGCGCACTAGGCTCCCACATCATATTAAATGACTCTTCAAGTTCTTTTGACCTATCGCTGTCTTTAAAGTTTACATCGGCATCGTATAAATCAGCTTTTTGATTGAATATATAACCTATGGTGTCAGCCACCACAAAGCTTTGATTGTATTGCGAGTACTCACTATTGATTGTGCGAATTTCAATTTTTGAAGATAATCGCTGACTTAAGTCAAGAATTTTGTGTCCATTTTTAATCATTTGATTCGTATCGTGCACAAGAATTTTTAGTTTTGAACTTTTTGTCCGTCGCGCAAGAGCCGATGCTGCTTGAATAAATTCATCATTATTGAAAACTGTAGGATCTAAATATCGGCTAATAATTAGTACTTGTTGTTGAGCAGATGTGGTTAATTTCACAATTGCATCATGGTTAAGTTTGCGAGTATCAATCTGAACACACTCACTGGTTACGCCAAGGATAAAATTCTTGAAAAAGTTGTCTTCTGAATAGCCCATCAATGTGTATTTAGATGTGAAAAGTGAACAATATATACGGATTTAGTTAAAAATAAGCTAGTCAAACTAGTATCGAATGTACCAATATGACTATAGGCAGGGATATAAGTATCTGATTAAGTGGACAAAATATTAATAAATTTAGGGTATAGGCTTGAAAATTAGGATATCTTTAGTAATATTTTGCCGCCTGAAATTAAGGTAGTAGTTCACTATCTGCACTCAAAGTAGTGTAAGCCATGATAAAAATAGAAAAATTAAACAAACAGTTTGGTCATTTGATCGCCGTTAAAGATGTCTCCTTCTCTGTAAAACCTGGAGAGGTTTTGGGCTTTCTAGGTCCCAACGGGGCTGGGAAATCAACCACCATGAAAATGATTACAGGGTTTTTAACGCCAACTTCTGGGGATATTCATGTTTGTGATTTTGATGTGAGTGAAAAGCCAATTCAGGCTAAAAAACGAATCGGTTATTTACCCGAGGGTGCCCCTAGTTATGGCGAGATGACGCCAATTCAATATTTGGAATTTATTGCAGATGTACGTGAACTATCGGGCCAACTAAAAGTAGAACGAAAAAAAGAAGTCATTGAACGGCTACATCTCGATAAAGTGTTAAACCAATCTATTGAAACATTATCAAAAGGTTTTAAAAGAAGGGTTGGTTTGGCGCAAGCCATTTTGCATGACCCTGAAGTTTTAATTTTAGATGAACCTACTGATGGTTTAGATCCTAATCAAAAACACGAGGTGCGTGAGTTAATCAAAAATATTGCACCGGAAAAAGTAATTGTTATTTCTACACATATACTTGAAGAAGTCGATGCTATATGCACACGTGCAATCATTATTGCGGACGGCCAAATTCTTGCCGATGACACACCAAATGGGCTGCGTAATAAATCTTCTAACAACACACTCGATCAAGTATTCCGAGATATTACTCAGGCTAAACTCTCTTAGTTATTATTACCAAACATGAAAAATATTTTTACCATATTCAAAAGAGAGTTAAGCAGTTATTTTGCGACACCGGTTGCATATGTGTTTATCGTAATTTTCTTAATTATGAGTGGTGCATTAACTTTTTATCTTGGTAATTTTTATGAAAGAGGACAGGCCGATTTAATTTCGTTTTTCCAATTTCACCCTTGGTTATATTTATTTTTAGTACCAGCGATTGCAATGCGGCTTTGGGCGGAAGAACGAAAATCAGGAAGTATTGAATTATTAATGACGTTGCCTATTTCCATTGGTCAATCCGTGGTTGGAAAATACCTTGCGGCTTGGGTGTTCATAGGAATTGCACTTGCATTAACCTTCCCAATTTGGGTCACCGTTAACTATCTGGGCGATCCAGATAATGGTGTCATTTTAGCAGCCTATATTGGCAGTTTTTTAATGGCAGGTGGCTTTTTAGCCATCGGTTCCTGTATATCGGCCATGACTAAAAATCAGGTTATCGCATTTATTATTACCGTTGTAATTTGTTTTCTGTTCTTATTAGCCGGATCTGCACTGGTATTAGATTTCTTTAAAGTGTGGATTCCACAAAATGTAGTTGATGCAATTTCATCATTAAGTTTCTTAACACACTACGCCTCTATTGCAAAAGGTGTTATCGATTTACGAGATATTATTTATTTCTTTTCTCTAATCGGTTTTTGGCTGTATGCGAATACATTAGTTGTAGACATGAAAAAAGCAGATTAAATATGGCTACACAAAAAACAAAATCACTCACGATAATCGGCTTCATAGTTCTTGCTGTGTTGTTTTTGATTGTGAACATGGTGAGTTCGACATTGTTTACATCTACGCGTGTCGATTTGACAGAAAATGAATTGTTCACACTTACAGATGGAACACGTAACATTATTAAAAAAATTGAAGAACCAATTACACTTTATTTGTTTTATTCTGACAAAGCTAGTGAAGGTGTCCCTCAACTAAGAACCTATGCAGCTCGCGTAAAAGAATTACTTAAGGAATACGAGCAACTCTCTGATGGAGAGCTAATATTAAACATTGTCGATCCTGTTCCGTTTTCAGAAGAAGAAGATCAAGCAACATCTTTTGGTTTGCAAGGTGTCCCTATAGGCGCAACGGGAGAAAATGTTTATTTTGGATTAGCAGCTAGCAATGCCGTTGGGGACACTGAAGTTATTGGTTTTTTCCAGCCGCAACGTGAACAGTTTCTTGAATACGATATCAGTAAACTTTTAAATACACTTACGAATCCAAAGAAAACAGTAGTAGGGGTAATGACCTTATTGCCCATGTTTGGTGGTTTTGATATTGAAACGACGCAAATGACAAAAGAGTGGGCCATCATTGCGCAGATGAGGCAATTGTTTGAAGTAAAACAGCTCGATATTGCTTCAACTGCAATTGATGAAGATGTTGATATTTTAATGGTTGTACATCCTAAAAACTTAAAGGATCCGACGGTATATGCCATCGATCAGTTTGTGATGGGTGGCGGGAAAGCCATACTGTTTGTTGATCCGCATTCAGAAATCGATACTCCGGTTCGACAGCAAAATTCGCCTCTGGAAGTTGAGGGCAGTCGGACATCGAATTTAAAAACATTATTTGATGCGTGGGGCATTGAATTTGATCCGACACAGGTCGTTTTAGATCGTAAATATGCTTTAACCGTGGGTGGTGCACATCAATCACAGTCACGTCATTATGCGTTATTAGCCATTACACGTGAGAATTTAGATGCAAAAGATGTAATTTCTTCCGAACTAGAAGTAGTTAGTATGGGAGTGGCGGGCCATATTAATGCGACGGCCGATTCTGGAATTACATTGACTCCCATCGTCACTTCCAGCGAAGATGCCGCATTAATTGAGGCTACGCGTTTTCGATTTCTGCCTGATTTAAGTCAACTTTCTAATAATTTTACTCCCACTGGCGAAAATTACACCTTTGTTGCAAGAGTGCAGGGAAATTTGAATTCAGCATTTCCACAGGGTGCGCCTAAAATGGAAGTGGACGAGGAAGAATCACCGATTGCCGAACATATAGCCGCAACATCTGATGAAGCTAATTTATTAATCGTTGCCGATACCGATATGCTCAGTGATCGTATGTGGGTGCAAGTGCAAGAGTTTTTTGGACAGCAAATATTTAACGCTTGGGCCAATAATGGTGATTTGATCATCAATGCGAATGATAATTTAACCGGCAGTACCGATTTAATCAGTATTCGTGGACGTGAAACCTCGACACGACCCTTTATTAAGGTAAATGAGTTAAGTCTTGTGGCGGAACAAAAGTTCCGTGCAACGGAAGAATCATTGCAGGCAAAGCTCACACAAACAGAACAAAAATTAGTCGAATTGCAAGCGCAGCGTGACGATAGTAATGAATTATTATTATCTCCAGAACAAGAGGCCGAAATTCAAAAGTTTCAGCAAGAAAAAATTAGTGTCCGCAAACAGTTGCGACAAGTGAGGCACAATCTTGATCGAGATATCGAAAAACTAGGTTCAAAACTTAAGTTTATTAATATTGGTTTGGTTCCAATTATAATTTCTGTGTTAGCGCTGATTCTTTCAATTGTGCGCAATCGTAAGCGAAAACGCGCACTAGGCATTTAATAAGCAGACTGATCAGGGCATGAGAGTTAGATCTTTAATCATTCTTATTGTAGCAATTCTTGTGGGCATTGCAGCCTATTATTTTTTAGCACAAACCACAACTAATAAGTCGAATGCTGGTACTGAACTTATTCCTGGTCTCAGCGAAAAGCTAAATGATGTTACCAAGTTGGAAATAGTAGAAGCAGGAAATACACTGCTAGTGACAATTGTTAAAACTGATGACAATTGGGAAGTAGAAAACAGAGAAGGGTATGAGGCAAATATTAAATTAATCCGTAAAACTTTTATCGATTTGGCTGAAGCAAAACTGGTTGAAGAAAAAACATCTAATCCAGAAAACTATACCAAGCTAGGTGTTGAAGATGTGTCTGACTTTCAGGCAAAAGGCGTGCAGTTTTCTGTAAGTGGAATTGGTGAAAGCGTAAAAATAATTCTAGGTAATGATGGCAACTCAGGTAGAAATACTCAATATGTCCGATATAGCGATGAACCACAAAGCTGGTTAATTAATAAAAAACTCGACTTTAATAAAGATACGACGCATTGGCTGAGAAAAGATCTATTTGATATTCCGCCGGAACGTATTCGAGAAATTGAAATACATCATCTTGATGGATCTGTTATTAATCTTGAAAATCAGGGTACTGAGGAATATGAGTTTGTTTTACTGAATGAATTACCTGAAGGCGAGAAAGTATCTGAATCTGAAATCTATCAAGTGGCCAATGCGCTTTCCTCGTTACAACTTACTGATGTAACCACACGCGAAATTGCTACGCCTAAAGAAGAACCCGAAATTATAACTACAATTTTTAAAACTTATGATGGTTTAACCATTACAGCTTCTAGCTTTTATAACGTAGAGAAAAGTTATACATATTTTGATGTGGTGTTTAATGCAGAAGATGTTGTTAAAGAAATGACCCTCAATGAAGAAAATTCAACCATGAATTCAAATGCAGAGGTAGCTAAAAAATTTGCTGAAGAAATTTCTCTTCGAATAGGTAATTGGGCCTACATTTTGCCCACAATTACTAAAGAAGCGATGGTAAAAAAATTGGAAGATTTTATTTTGGCGGAAGATGTTTAGCAGTTTTTTGCTAACTGAGGCGCAATACCTACATAATTTTCAGCGGTCAATTTAAGCAGTTTCTCTTTTTCTTGCTCTGGGATTTCCAATGACAATATAAAAGTTTGCAAGGTGTCTTTCATTAAGGTTTGGCCACGGGTTAACTCTTTAAGTTGTTCATAGGCGCCTGCTACTTTGTATTTACGCAACACCGTTTGTATAGGCTCAGCTAATACTTGAATATTATCTTCTAGATCTTTTTGAATTTGTTCTTCGTTTATTTCTAGCTTAGACAACCCTTTCATTAATGCTTGATAAGCGACTTCACAATGCGCAACTGCTACACCTAAATTTCTTAACACCGTAGAATCACTTAAATCACGTTGCCATCGAGAAACTGGAAGTTTCGAAGATAAGTGATGCAGAAGCGCATTCGCAATACCAAAATTTCCTTCAGCATTTTCAAAGTCAATCGGATTTACTTTATGCGGCATGGTAGATGAACCGACCTCACCTTTAATCACTTTTTGTTTGAAGTAGTCATTGGAAATGTATGCCCAAACGTCTCTACAAAAATCAATGAGTATGGTATTGATTCGACATAAGGCATCACAATATTCTGCAATGTAATCATGTGGCTCAATTTGAGTAGTATAAGAATTTAGTTCTAAACCTAGAGATTGAATCATTCTTTCAGATAATTTTTGCCAATCTACGTCTGGATAGGTCACAACATGTGCATTGTAATTACCCACAGCACCATTTATTTTTGCAAGCAAACGCACATTTTTGAATGTAGTAAATTGATTGCTTACACGTGCATGCACGTTTGCAAACTCCTTACCTAATGTGGTGGGTGATGCGGGTTGACCATGTGTTCGAGCCAGCATTGGCAAGTCAGCATATTGGTGAGCATAACTTTGTAAAGAATTTAGAATGCTATCTAGACTTGGTATGCAAATTTTATTTCGTAAATCACGTAACATCAGTGCATAGGCAATATTGTTTATATCTTCTGATGTGCATGCAAAATGAATGAATTCGTTTATTTCATTTAATTCATTATTTAATGAAAATTTTTCTTTTAAAAAATATTCAACGGCTTTGACATCATGATTAGTAGTGGCTTCGATTTCTTTAATGCGTTGTGCATCGGCTTCTGAAAAATTAGCAACGACGTCAATCAAAAATTGGCCCGCATCTTGGGATAATTGTGTAATCTCAGAAATGGAAGGATTGGCCGCGAGTTGCTGCAACCAGGCAATTTCAACAATGACTCGATAATGGATAAGCCCAAATTCACTTGCGATACGCTGTATGGGTTTAGCTTTGGATGCGTAGCGCCCATCAATGGGTGAGATGGCGGTTAGAGCTGAAAAGGCCATTAGTTAAGCACTTAAATCCATTAGTAAGCGGTACAATTACTGATTATACTACAGCGCCAAATTATCGGGCTGAATAATACTTAACCACCTATAACTGAATTGTATTCCCAAATTTAAACCGAGAACGAAAATGAGTGATAAGAATTTTAGAACTGAAAAAGACAGCATGGGCGAACTGAAAGTGCCTGCAGATGCATTGTACGGTGCGCAAACTCAAAGAGCTGTAGAAAACTTCCCAATTAGCGATCTTGTAATGCCAAGATCCTTTATACGTGCCTTGGGTCTAATCAAAGCCGCCTGTGCTGGAGCTAATACTCAGCTTGGTTTAATGGATAAAGCAATTGAAAAGGTGGTCAAGCAAGCATCCATGACAGTGGCAAATGGCGATTATGACGATCATTTTCCAATTGATATTTTTCAAACAGGTTCTGGTACTAGCACTAATATGAATGCCAATGAAGTAATTGCACATTTAGCCAGTTCAGCGGGCGAGATAGACGTGCATCCCAACGACCATGTCAATATGAGTCAAAGCTCGAATGATGTAATCCCCACAGCTATTCATGTCAGTGCTTGTTTGCAAATCAATGAGCAATTGATGCCAGCTTTGAATCACTTGTTAACAACCTTGAAAAACAAAGCGGATGAATGTGAAAAGTATGTAAAAACCGGTCGTACGCATTTAATGGATGCTATGCCGGTTACCATGAGTCAAGAAATTAATGCTTGGGCGCAACAAGTGAGGTTTGCAGCTAACCGTATTGAAGATGCATTACAGCGTTTACGTCTGCTTGCACAGGGTGGTACAGCTGTAGGTAGTGGTATTAATGCAGATGCAAAATTTGGTGAATTGGTTGCATCAGAACTTACACAGCTAACTGAATTTTCGTTTGAATCTAAATCAAATAAATTTGAAGGATTAAGTAGTCAAGATGCTGCGGTTGAAATGAGTGGGCAACTCAAAGCACTTGCAGTGAGCTTAATGAAAATTTCAAATGATTTACGTTGGATGAATTCAGGTCCTCTAGCAGGACTGGGCGAAATTGCTTTACCTGCTTTACAACCCGGAAGCAGCATTATGCCGGGGAAAGTGAATCCAGTTATTCCAGAAGCGGTGGCGATGGTTAGTGCCCAAGTAATCGGTAATGACACAACCATTACTATTGCTGGTGCATCTAGCAGCTTTCAACTCAATGTAATGCTACCAGTTATCGCCTTTAATTTGTTACAAAGCATTGAATTACTATCTAATTCATGCGAAGTAATTGCGGATAAGGCAATAGCTGGCTTTACAGTAAATGAAGCTAATTTGCAGGAAGCATTGTCTAAAAATCCAATATTAGTTACGGCCATGAATCGTGTGATTGGATACGAAAAAGGTGCTGCCATTGCAAAAGCAGCCTATGCCTCGGGACGACCTATTTTAGATGTTGCTAAAGAAATGACGGATTTAAGTGAAGATCAAATTAAAAAATTGCTGGATCCTGCACAACTTACGAAAGGTGGTATCCAAGAGGCCTAAAGATGTTGGTTTTTGTGAATCTGTTTTGATAGGTAGATCATAATGTATGACAGTTGGCTATTTTTATTTCTGTCAACTGTGATTGTCATTTCTATTGGTCTGCTTTCTTATTCTACCTATCAGCTACTACAACTAAAAAAGCTACAGCCCACTAACCATAATTTATCGTGGTTAATCATTGTTTCATGTGCATTAATTTTTGTATCTATTTATCTTTTTGTTAAAACATTTACACAGCCCTTAGAAGCCACACAATTTATTACGGTTTGTATTTTTATACTGGCTACATTGTGTTTATGGTTTGCTACACAAGCCGGAAAAAATATTGCAGTAGATCTAAATAAAGCTGAAGCGTTAGAGCGCTACTTTGCAACACATGACGATCTTACTGGACTGCCTAATTTATCCTTCTTCAATCAACAGCTTGAATCAGTATTGTGTGATGCAGAATACGATGAATCTGATGTTGCTTTATTATTAATTGATTTAAATCGATTTAAATTAATTAATGAAACCTTGGGATATTTTGCAGGTGATGTCATGTTGCAAGAAATTTCACAACGTATTCGGGGCACATTGAGAAATACTGATCTTATCGCGCGCTTAGGCGGGGATGAATTCGCGGTATTAATTAATCCAGTCGTTGCGCAAGGGCATATTCATACCATTGCCAACAACATTATTAAAGCTATTGAAGAGCCGCTTGCAGTAGAAGGCAAGCCCACTGACGTAGGTGTATCAGTAGGTGTTGCCATGTATCCAAAACATGCTAAGAGTGGACTAGAGCTTATCGAAAAAGCTAGAAATGCAATGCTATCCGCTGAAAATCAAGGCGCCACTGTGCTCCTATACGATCATGAATTACAAAACGATCATGCAGAAGACATTCAAATTATTGGAATGTTGCATCGTGCAATTCAAACGGAACAACTAAAAATATTATTTCAACCACAATATAACCTTAAAGATTTAAATATTTCTTCAGTAGAGGCGCTTATTCGTTGGCAGCACCCCAATTATGGCATGCTTGATCCACGTCATTTTATTCCTTATGCAGAGCGTGCAGGGCTCATTTACGAAATCAATTTATGGTTGTTGAAGAAAATAGTCTTATTACTAAGTGACTGGAAAGAGAAATCAATTGATTTGCCTATTGCCATGAATATTGCTGCGAAAGGGTTTATTAATAAAGAATTTCAACAAGAGTTGAAAACCTATACCAAAAATCAACCCTGGGTGGCAAGTCGAATAAAAATTGAGCTAACAGAAACTTCCATCATAGAAAATGAACGTATTATTGTTGACGCCATGCAAGACTATAAAAAGGCAGGTGTACGGTTTAGTTTGGATGATTATGGAACCAAGCATGCATCACTTGAGTATTTGAAAAAACTACCTTTTGATGATTTAAAAATTGATCAATCCTTTATGGTGAATGCTGCATCAGATAAGGAGAGTCAAACCATTATTCGGCACGCAAAAGAAATTGCACAACAATTAGGAATTAGTACGACCGCAGAAGGAATTGAAAATAAAGAAATTCTCGATGTTGCCAATCAAAATGGAATCGATTTTGGGCAAGGATTTCATTTTATGCAGGCGGTAACAGAATCTGAAATTGAAGAATATATAAAGCCAAACAACAATTAGCTTTATGCGGCCTGCAAATTTAATTGTATTTATATTTTCAGTGACTACCTTATTGAGCTGTGATACTGATCAAAGCAACTCGATTGAGTTAGATAAAATTTGTGAAGATCCACGCCCGGTAGTTTGTACTATGGACTATAGGCCCGTTTGCGGAATGAATGAAAAAGGTTCAATTATGAAAACCTATTCGAATGGATGTAGCGCTTGTGCAGATAAAGATGTATTTGGGTACGTAGATGAAGAATGTCGAAGGTAAAATTGCTGAAGCTAACTATTAAAAATTTAAATTTACTGCTATTTATATCCATTGCAATTAGTTTAGTTGTAAGTTGTTCTACTTCTATGAGAAGTACAGTGAATAACTTAAACGTAAAATTAGAACAAGATGGCTCCCCGTATAGATGGGAGCATAAAGATTTGGGAGGAGGTACTGAATCAATACAAAGATACTTAATTGGTAGCGCCATTCCAACGGTTGCGGATGCTAAACTAAAACAAGATATCATGGCACTGATCAATCAATCAGAATCTAACGATAGCATGAAGGATGGAAAATTAATTGAGACACGTTTATTAAAACAGGACGAGACATCTGTTACTGAAACATGGGTAATACATAGAACCGATGGCAAAGATGTAGCTTATACTATAGAGATGAAACTTACATCCTCAGGGGAAACAGATATATCATTAAGAGGCCCTTGGAAGTGAGTGCATGGACGATGTGCAAGATACGCAAGTGCCGAGTGTGTTCTCACATTTAATTAAACTAAGCATCAGAATATAGAAATTGAGTAGCCCTGGAAGTCGGAGCGACTGTGAGTACAGGGAAGTACGAATATGAGTCGGATCATGGACGATCTACATGGAAGTGGGAAGTGCAGAAAATGCAGGAGCAATTTTCTGCCGATTCGAACAGATTAATCTTTTCTTTTACAATGCCTACGAATGATCCTGAGTACATCTTGTACTCACACCACTAGCCGTAAGCTATCATTGAAATGGCTGCAGGTATCTTGTTGCATGAGCTAGGCTAGTTATAAATTTGGTAGTATAAAACTAACTTCTTAATCCAAGTTGTTGTTACCTTCTTTATCAAAAATCAAAAAATTAATAAGCATTCTTTTCTAAATAGAAAGACACCCTCAGAGCAATAAACGATTTCGTAATCTAGACTTAATAGGTCCCAATTCCAGAAAATTTTTAATATTTTTTAAATTTTTGATGGACTCTCGAGTAGCTTTTCTCAGTGCTGCAAGTGTTGTATGGCAATGCCCGCTATTCATGTTCCTGCAGCTGCTATATCTGCGTATTCACCTATGGATCTTTTTGATGACGCTATCCAAGTTTATGCGCCATAATACCACTTTTAGTGGCGCAATAGCAAGATATGCGCCATAATACTACTTTTTAGTGGCGCAATAACAGGATATGCGCCAAGAGGAATAAATATGCCAAGAAACATACCACAAGAGGAGCTCGATGCAATTTTAAAAGTTGTAGGGAAATTCCCTGAAGGTATAACGATAGATGCTCTGAATAACACTCTTGGAATTGACTTCAAAAGAAGGACTTTGCAAAGACGATTGGCGTTTCTTGTAAATCAAGAAAAATTAAAACGGAAAGGAGAGAAAAGAGGTAGTCGCTACTATTTACCGTCAATAAGTGGTTCAGTTGGTTTAGATCTGAGGGGGGTAGACTTAACTGCACATGATGAACTGTATATTCCAATATCGGATGACGCAAAAAAGATAAAAGCAAATGTGCAACAACCTTTACACAAACGTCAACCTGTAGGTTATGAACTGAAGTTTCTTGAAGCATACGAACCAAACAAATCATTTTATCTCTCAAAAAATACTCGAAACGACTTATTAAAAATGGGGAAACCGATAGATGATCTTCTACCAGCCGGTACTTATGCGAAACAGATAATTAACCGCTTATTGATTGATTTATCATGGAATTCGAGTCGTTTAGAGGGGAATACATATTCATTACTTGAAACTGAGAGGTTGCTCGAACTAGGTGAAGGCGTAGAAGGAAAAGACGCACAAGAAGCTCAAATGATTTTGAACCATAAAGCTGCTATTGAGCTTTTGGTTGATCAAGCAGCAGAAATTGAGTTTAATCGTTACACAATATGCAACTTACATGCATTACTATCTGATAACTTGCTTGGAGATCCGCAAGCTTGTGGAAGACTGCGTAAGCGGTCAGTGGGAGTGCACGGTTCAGTATTTCATCCACTAGATGTTCCTCAAAAAATTGAAGAATGCTTTTTAAACATACTGGAAAAAGCATCTAAAATAATTGATCCATTTGAACAGGCTTTTTTTGCAATGGTACAAATTCCATACTTACAGCCATTTGAAGATGTAAATAAGCGTGTTTCTCGTCTATCCGCAAATATATCTCTAATAAAACAAAATCTATGTCCGCTATCATTTATTGATGTCCCTGAACGTGCATATGTTGACGGAGTACTTGGAATTTATGAGCTAAACAAAATCGATCTGTTACGTGATGTATTTATATGGGCATATGAGCGCTCATGCAAAAAATATTCTGCAGTGCAAAAATCATTAGGCGAACCTGATCAATTTAGATTGAGAAATCGTCAAAATATTATTGATGTGATTTCAGAAATTATCCGCAAATCTATGGATAAGAAATCAGCTATAGAACAAATAAAAAAAGTGTCATTTTCTAAATTACCTGAAAATGATCATAAGAGATTTATTGAAGTTGTAGAAACTGAATTGATGAACTTACATGAGGGAAACATTGCAAGATTCCAAATCAGGCCTTCTGAATATGAAGAATGGAAGAAAACCTGGAAATAATCCTATAATGCTAAATGGTAATACTGATCTGGTTATGTATGTCAGCTCCAAACACTGGTAGCACGAACCTTATTTCTATATCCAAGTATTGGCTACCAGCTGCTATTGATTAACTTTCACATTCGACTCATGTGTTGACCTATTCATCCTCGATCGTTTGTATCTTTCTGATTCTATTTTGCTAATTAATGCTGATACTTTAGAGTCACTAAATACTTCAATAGTTTTTGACCTAACAAACTCTATGTAGCCACTGGATGTAACAACATTCTTAGGCATCTTAGTTCTTAATTCACTTTCACCTGTGAAAACTACTATTGAATGAATTTGATCATCATTAAGTTTAATTATTGACTGTAGATTTTTCACATGTCCATAGTTTTGATGAATTGGGTTTGGAATTTGAATTTTGTTTTTATAAATTACTTGTGTCCAATTCTTTTGATATTGATTACCAAATATCAAACCCTTCAAATGTTTCGTTTCAATTACAAATACACCATATTTAGAAATTAGAATATGATCGATCTGAGTAGTACCATTTCTTGCAGAAATAGTCACGTCATTGAGAATGCGGTAGATTTTATTATCAAGCGAATTTTCAGTAGTTGCTTTAACAATCTCTTCGCCAGCGTTACCTTTAAACCACTCAGAATTTGTAACCGTATTTATAATCGCCATCGTGTCAGCATTAGGAACACTAAGCAAAGTGAGTGATCCAACCTGTTATTGATAGCTCTAATGATATGTCAGCTTATAATTATATTGTTTTCTTATTAACGGGTTTTTGTGTAACTTTATCAGTAGTAGTATCCATTCAAGATGTCGACTCTGTATATAGCTCTAGGTATAAGTAATTTATATCTATTGAATCTTGATTCAATAGCCAAGCTAATATTGCAAGTTATATAATCTCAAACTATTTGAAAAAGGTTGGTTGTGAATTGTCCTGATGATCCCGGAAAATCTTTATTAATTTCACGAGAGGTAGATTATGCGTTTAGTATCTATAAGTTTTTTAATCGTTATTCTTAGTAGTTGTAGTAGCACTTGGAGTACATCTAAAGTAAAGAATGTTGAGAATTCTGTAGATTCTGAAACTGCTACTGAATCAGCTAAAGAAATTAAGTCTCCCGATTCAATTTTTGTAACAGCTGAAGATATCTCAAATAAGAAATACAAAATACTAGGAGATATTTCTGCGACTGTTCGAAAGACTACTATATTTAACAAAGATCCTACTCCTGAAATGGTAGAAGAAAAATTAAGATTAAAAGCTGCAGAGTTAGGGGCTGATGCAGTAATATTAGTACGATATGGAGAAGTAGGAATATCGTTAATGAGTTGGGGGACACTTGAGGGGAAAGGTAGAGCGGTTGAATACATTGAATAAGTCCTTACTAACCATTGTATTTTCACTAGCTGTTTACGGATGCGCCACAAAAGCACCTGATCTTCCACCTGATTATGGCTCTGTACAAGCAAAACAGAGGTTAAGTGTAGATGATTTTGACCCTGAAACTGCAAGCTTAACTTGTGAAGAAATAAAGCAAGAATTAGAGAAACTTAAAAGCGAGCACGTTATACAAAGCCAAGAGATAGATGATAAGCGAGCTTCCAATCAAACTATTGGATATTTTGGCAGCCTATTTTTCTTACCTGCCTTACTTGCTACAGATAGCAGCGTCAAAGCAAAAGAAAAAATTGCAAATTTGCATAAAGCAAAAGATAAACTATATAAAGCACAGGTATTTAAACAGTGCCCTTCTTAATCTAAATGCTACAAACTCATATGGCCAGAAGCTGACATTAAGAAAACGGTAGTACGAAACTTAACTCTGTATTCAGACTCAAGCTACCAATCATAAGATAATGCTCAGTAATGACCCAATGTGGTCATGCATATATTATCCTGATAAATGATATCTAAGCAGCATTGTCATGTATTAAGATACAAGGTAATAAAAGAACGAGCATCATCTAATGAGTAGGAAAATATCACTATCACAATTTCGTAGCAAATTAAGACAAGCACAAAACAAGCAAAAGCAGGCTATTGCAAAATATAATCGAGAGGTTAATCAATATAACCAAAAGCTTAGACGTGCCATAAATCAATACAACACCGAAGTCAGAAATTATAACGCAAGGATTCAAGCAAACAGACAAAAAATTGCATCTGAGTTAAAAAAGATTCAATCTAGTAGTGCAACAATTCATTATCAAACAATACGTACCTCAGCAATATCATTAAACACCCGATACGAACAACTTGATTCTAGAGAGGACGAATTTTTAGGCATTGAAAATGGCGCAAAATTTCTTGACTTATCTGAAAAGGAAAATGCAAATAGTTTAGAAACATCAAATATTTTAGAGTCTAAAGACTCCCAAGTTCAAATAGATCCATCACTACTTCTAGAGACAGAAATCGGAAATATTCTAGAATCTATTTCACCAGATTTAAATAATCGATGGAAGGGTGCATTATTTTCATTAAGTCCTAATAATCCTGATGCTGCGCGTCATTTTTGTACCAGTGCTCGCGAGGTGTTTATTCAAATGTTAGATAGTAACGCGCCTGATAATCTAGTTATTAATTTGGACAGCAATTGTGAGAAAACAGAAAACGGCCAGCCAACCAGAAGAGCTAAAATAAAATATTTACTTCATAAAGCTGGTATATCAAGTAGCGCAGCGGTCAATTTTGTTGATGAAGATGTTAAAAATGTACTTAGCTTATTCAAGGTCTTTAACGAAGGGACTCATGGGCCATCAGGAAAATTTGGTATTGAGAAACTCATGGCTATAAAAATAAGAGTTGAAAATGGTATTTCTTACTTATCATCAATATCAAGATATGCCTAACAATTATATATAGCCGGACAAATTAATGTACTTATATTATGCCGCTGGTGTGCAGCGTTGATACATTCTATTGTCTAATAGCAGATATTAATAAAAGAGAATAATTTAGTAGGATTAACTTGGATAGTGCATCCAGTTTCCATTTTACAATGTCTTCTAACTAGCCAAAGCGAACATTATTGAGTGATAGCATTAATTTATGAAATTTTGTCAAATCAAGAATTTTCTCCAAATTTTTCTATTTTTATATTTGTTTGCTACTACTGATAGTGGCATAAGCAACGAATCTAATTTAGCAAATACAAAGCTAGAAAAACTAACCAAAGAGCTTGATCGATTTAAAGACAGTGGGATAGCAATTGAGGAAGGCTATGTTCACTATGATGGTTATGACACTTTTAGTATGGGAGAGCATTGGTATAAAAAAGAAGTCTATGAATCATATACATGTAATGGATCACAACCTTCACATCTCCAATATCTAAACATTGATGGGAAACGAACACTTATTGGAACGGGGTATATTTGTTTACCAGAAGTATATGAAAGAGAAAAAAACAAAATGTTTGGTGAAAATATTGTTTGGCACACACATGGTCCAGCGTGGTGTTTGCTACCAAATGGCTCAACAGAAGACTACCGTGATTTAGCGGATGCACTACCAAATAAACTGACTACACTTGATTGGCGAGCAATATGCAAAAGCGAGGGTGGGATTCCCGCAACACAAAATGTGAGAATGCTTCACACTTGGAATTGGATTCCTGCGCCTAATGGGAAATATGCTCATGAGAATTTCGCCATTCCTTTTCTACGTGTAGGACTTCCTTTGCCAGATATGAAGTTTCTTGATTCACAAATAGGAAAAGAAGCAATTCACATTTTAAAGCTTGCGCATGGCTATACACATTGGTGGTATTGGCGTGGATTCAATGTGATAGGCGCAAGCAATACACAGCGCCATAAGGGTTGGGAAATTCTTCAACAAGCAAGGTCGAAAGGTCAAATAATCCAAGAAAAAATGGTTGAGATTGGAGACCTAAAAAATACTCAATTTGAGAGTTTTGTTCAATCTGGAGAGTTAATTCTCCATGAAATGCACACTCAGCTAGGCGAGATTTTTACAAAAGATCAAATGGAAATACTAGATAACTATATTACCTCTTTACAAACTCGCGAACATGAGCATTAGTTTACGTATTTAATCAATGGCCACTTATGACAGTAAGTAGACATTGGTAGAGAAAAACTGGTTTCTAAATTAGGTTCATTGAACGTGTGGTGTTAGCTTATTTTATGATCCAAGTTATGCATGGGGTAAGCAATCATTAATTAATCAAAGAAAAGCTTATTTGAATAGTGATCATCATAGATCTGCTAATTTATCACTTGTTACATATTTTGCAATTGCGGAAGTAAGTTTAGTTGTATTAGGTATGATTGGAGATGCGTCCTTGCACCTTGCCTACTGTCCTGTAGTTCCAATCATGAATTCGATTATTTATTTTTATTTATTATGTTGTCCTTATAAGTAAAGACGGTGATAGTGAAAAATGTCAGAAATAATTGTTCATAAAAAAAGGCCACATCAATTGTGGCCTTTTGGGATTATATAGCTAATCAGTCTTTAGATTATTTGATACCAAGATATGCTGATCTAAGATGATTATCTGGAAAACTCGATCCTGTGTTTTTCATAGTTGCACCAGGATTAAATATTTGACCAAGAACTCCTCCATTAATTGGATCATATTTACCTAATGTTACATCGACATTTGCAGGGGCAACATTCAAAAATGGAAGTGCATATACTTTTGCAGATGGTGCTTGACCATAACGAACCATATTAATTGAATCCAAGGAGCCAAGGCTATGTCCAAGTACCATTTTACCTCTATGTTTACTCATTAAATAATGTGCACCACTCGCAGTAGGTAAACCTTGGTAACCAAGTATTGCATCAACAGGATCAAATATTAGACTGCCAATTAAACCTCTGTTACCCCAGCCTTCGAATCCAACTTTTCCTTTCATGCCATGGAAGTTCTCTTTAAATCTGGATCCAACAGTTAAGTTTCCAATAGTTGATGTTAAAAAAAGATATCCATTGAGTTCCATTTGTGTCATTCCATTTCTTTCTGCAATATCTTTTATTTGGTGTTGTGCAATTTTTTGTGTTGCTTCTGATCCTAGGAAATTTATTGTTTCTTCAAAACTTGTTGAAACTGCACTTGTAAAGCCTGTTAGTGTTGAAACAGTAAAATAAGTTTGAATTGATCCTTCAAGGTCACCATCGTTAGCAATGAAATCAGCAACGGATGCGCCGATAGCAATTGCTGTATTAGGCTCAACAGTACCTGCCGATGCAATTGCAATCGTAATTCCTACCACTGCAGCAACCAAATCTTTTCCATCATCGCTTGTTAGAAATTCAGCTATCTCATCAATCAAGAACCCGCTAGGGTCAGTGAAGGAGAGTGGGTTATTGAGTACATAGGAGTAGCGGTTGTAATTTTGCAAACTTTTTGGAAGCTGCAACATGGGGTCAGGGCTCATGAAACGTCCCAACATGGGATCATAGATGCGACCATTCATGTGGATGAGTTCGAAAGCATCTAACATTTCATGACCGGTGTAGCCTCGAGTAATGTTGCTTACAATGATAGGCGCTTCATGATCCCAGTTACTAATTCTTCGCTTACCAAAAGCATCGAATGATAGTTTCTCAACAATGGCGCCATTTTTATCCGTAATGGTATCGATAGAACCTAAATGATCACGATGTAAGTACTGAGTTTCATCATTACTGGTATTGCGTTGAGTAAATACAGCAACCGCATGCTCTCCGGCTCGGATGTAATGTTTTTCTTCTGTAATACCTGACTTTTCTACTTTCTCATATAGGTCGCCAACATAAGTGGTGACAGAAGTGGTGGTTCCTTCTTTAAGTACTTGCAGGAAGCGAGAACGGTCTGGACCGTATTTAAAGGTATTGGTTACATTTCCTTTCTTGATTTCAGTTGGCTTGTTATAACTGGACCACGTATTCGTGCGATCCGCGCCTGTTATTTGATTGCCATTTGCATCGTATGTATAGGAACTGTTTTGAATACCCCTGATTGATGTTACGGCGTGGGGCCCTGCATTGTTTGCACCGTAGGTGTAATTCCCCACATCCGATTTATAGGTGATGTTACCTAACTTATCGTAACTCATCGTCAAATCACCTATGCCAACTACATTGGCATTAGTGAGTCGATTCAAATCATCGTAGGTAAAATCTTCTCTAAGCGATTGGCTGTAGTCTTCGCGTTGGACCAGGTTGCCTAAGTTATCAAACGTATATTTAAGACCTTGAACTACGCTGCTAATATAATTCACTCGTCCAGAACTTTGCTCATAGCTTTGGAAAGTGACAACGCCATTTCCTGCAGTTTGTGTGGTGACATTACCAAACTGATCCATGGCATTGGTGGTGTAAAAAACTTCCGACGTATTTTCGGCGTTTCTTACTTTCTCTAAGTAGCCAAAGTTGTTGTACACATGCTCGACTTCAAAGTTACTTGGGTAAGTAATGCGATCCACACGACTGAAAGCATCGTAACTCGTTTTAATAGTGTAGCTACCTCCACTAATAGATGTAGACGTAGAACTAGGTCTTCCAAACGAATCGTATGTATGAGAACGGCTATAACCTTCATAATGTGAAACCGTGCATAGTTTGCCAATGCCATTTTCACAGTCATCATAATTCCAAGTGGTTGTCCCTTCAGGTTCGGTGCGACTGATGAGCCGTCCCAATTTGTCATACTGCATAGTGATGGTTTGCTCTTTGGCATCTGTTTGGCTTAGTAACTCACCCAATACATTGTACGTATAGCTCCAGTGTCCTAAGTCTGGGTCCATCGTTGAAGTTTTGAAATCACGAATATCATAGGTATTGACCGTTACATTCGTTCCATCGGAGACATGGGTGAGATTACCTAGGGCATCATAAGTAAACTCAAGAACATTCTCTTGTGAATCAGCAGTCCATATGGTTTGACCAAGACTGTTTTGCATTTCTTTATTTACTTGGCCTAAATCGTTTGTGACGACTGTTAAGAATTTAAAATAACTATAGGTGGTTAAACCTGTAGCTGGTGAGTTCTCTTGAACTACTCGACCAAGTGCATCATAGGAATACGTAGTCCAGTATTCTGGGGTCTCAAAGTAGGGAAGGGATTCTCGTGTGATACGTCCTTGATTATCGTATTCAGTTTGTACGAATACACTCTCTCCATCAAAACTTTGTGTTTCTACAAGGATCGAACGATTTAATGCATCAAAGTATTCAACACTTGTTGGTGCGTCTGTGCTTGTTGTGGTGATCTTATAAGAAGCCAAGTCATTAATTTGAGATGGGCAATTCGCAGTACAAAATGCATAACTAATATTGGTTTCTGATCCATTCGCATGTGTTTCACGGATCAATCTTCCCAATAAATCATAATCTGATGTGGTAGTTAAATCATTAGGTCCTGTTACCCAACGTGCATTCCCATAAGCATCGTAATTGCCATGTGTTTCAATGTGACCTAGTGAATTTGAGATGCTGATAGGGAATTGACCTTTAGAATCAAACAGCGTTGTCATTGTACGACTTTCTATATCAGTTCCTCTTTCAGTAACCATTGTTTGATTACCAAATGCATCATGCGCATAGGCTTTACTAAATTCATATTGGCTATTGGGCTCTACAATTTCTTTAACAAGTAAACCATTTGTTGAGTTGTATTCAAACGTTGCAGTACGTGATGGACTGGCAAGTCCGTCTTTAGATTTGGTCACTACAGACTGAGTAAGTTTTCCTAGTAGCCATTTGTTAGTATCGTTTGTAAACGTGTTTAATGTAGCCGTTGTGTGCGAACCAACTCCTTCGTCAACAGTGGTCTCCAATGTGCTAACAGGATTACCAAAATTATCGAATGTATTTTCGGTAGTGACAGTAGTTAGTAGTTCACCAGTATTTACATCAAATTGTTTAGTAATACTATCTTCAAGGTATACAAAAACAAGTCCTAAACCTTCTTCCTCTTGTGCATTGAATGTGTTGATTGCTTCTGAGACAGGCGCGTTATTAATATTAGTTTTTGAAGAGACTGTTTGGCCAATGTATGGAAAGTTTTGGTGGAAATCAGTTTGTGTTTCAATCCCTGTTTCCACATTAGTAGTTGTTCTTGAGGCAAACCCTAAAAATCCACGACCTTGCCTATGTAATTTTGCCCCTTCATAAAAATATGAAAATGTATTGAAGCTACCTACAGCATTGTCTGAAGTTACTTTGCTTACTACATACATTGCTGGTGCTAAATCGATAACAGGAAATATTGCACCTTGAGATGTGCTATGCACACTAAAATCTGTTAGAGGCCTGTAAGTAATTTCCTGTGCTGCACCTAAGTAATTATGAAAAGATTTAATTTTACCTTGCGCAGGACCACCAAGAAGAGAAGTATGAATTGACCAACCACTTGGGGATGTAGTAACAGCTGCAAAATCAGTAAGGCCATCGCCATTGAAGTCACCTAATAATTTTACGTATGCACCAGTGACGGTATTACCAAAATTACCCGGATGAGGATTAGAAAACTTCTGAGGTTGGAAAGTACCATCACCATTACTTAAAGAAGTTCTGATTTGCCATCCTTTTGGTCCAGTGCTAACAATGGCCATGTCCGTTAAGCCATCGCCATTGAAATCACTAGCAAGACGTGACCATTCTTTAGAGTCGTGTTTTCCTAAGTATTTCGTATAGGGTTTATTGCCTACCTTGGGTTGAAATGTGCCATCACCATTTCCTAATGCAATATTAATTAACCAGCCCCCTGGATTCGTACCTACAACAGCCATGTCCGTTAAGCCATCGCCATTAAAATCCCCAGTTAGTTTTGAATATATACCAGAGCCAGCATTTCCATGATTTGCCGGATGAGGATTAGAAAACTTCTGAGGTTGGAAAGTACCATCACCATTACTTAAAGAAGTTCTGATTTGCCATCCTTTTGGTCCAGTGCTAACAATGGCCATGTCCGTTAAGCCATCGCCATTGAAATCACTAGCAAGACGTGACCATTCTTTAGAGTCGTGTTTTCCTAAGTATTTCGTATAGGGTTTATTGCCTACCTTGGGTTGAAATGTGCCATCACCATTTCCTAATGCAATATTAATTAACCAGCCCCCTGGATTCGTACCTACAACAGCCATGTCCGTTAAGCCATCGCCATTAAAATCCCCAGTTAGTTTTGAATATATACCAGAGCCAGCATTTCCATGATTTGCCGGATGAGGATTAGAAAACTTCTGAGGTTGGAAAGTACCATCACCATTACTTAAAGCAGTAAGAATTTGCCAACCTGATTTACGAGTATCGGCAATGGCCATGTCCGTTAAGCCATCACCATTGAAATCACCAGACAATTTTGACCACGTACTATTCATTGGAACACCATGAGGTATAGATAATTGTTTTGGCCGAAACGTGCCATCTCCGTTACTAAGTGCTGCAAGAATTTGCCAGCCATTCTCGTTAGTACTAACTGTGGCCATATCTTGAAATCCATCTCCATTATAATCGCCTGCCATTTTTGCCCATCGGCCAGATGCATGTCGTCCCATATCTTTATGATATGGGTCAGAACGTTGTGATGATTGATATAAATTAAACTCTCGAATCCATTCAAAATATTCTTCTTGAATCATGCTCTGGTTTGCATCAAATACTTTAAAATAGTATGCCTCTGAAGCACCCGTGTGCTCGTTCTCGAAATAGCTTAATTCATAAGCCCTAATTTGGATAACTCCGTATTTATTTACAATTCTTTTTAAACGCTTAGAAATTGTTGTTTTTAATCCATAGGTATATTTTATTTTCTGATCAGGTCTTGTTTCATATTCAAATTCAACAGAACTATATGGCGCAAGATTTTCATGTTGGTTGCCAGTGTATTTAATTTCTTGAATATAATTTTCTCCATTTGTTTCATTTTCATAATAGTGAAACGTCATATAGTTTCCTGATCGGTCTTCAACTTTGTTTAATAACCAAGAAATAATATTGTTTTGTGATGTTCCTTTACTGAGAGGAGGATTGATTGAAGATTCATTAGTATTTCCATATTCCATTATGCTTCCAGATTTTGCCCATACTTTGAAATACTTTGGGGCATTTCCGCTAGCGCCATACGAAACAATTTTGTTAAAACTTTCTATTTGAGTTCTATATTCAGTTCCATTGGCCCCATATTCTCCAGATATTGCTACTAGTCTTTGTCCATCTAAGCAATATCGATCGTTATCATCGAAATCTACACCATCGATAAAGCCATCATCAGCTAGATTGGTAGGGCATCGATGAATGCCTGACAAACCGGAAATAGAAAAACCAGTTCCGACAATTCCATTTGGACCACTACTTGAATATGTGAGAGATAGCTTTGGTTGCACTCCACCAGTACCAGGTGTGAATTCGAGAGGAATTTTATAGGTTGCGGCACCAAAATTATTTACATTGAATTCTCCTTGAAGAGGCTCAAATGGGGAATTTGCATAAACATTTGATGCAAATTGGCTAAATATCATTAAGGTTAAAATTGCTAACGTTGCCCATGTTTTAAACTTAAATTCACCTAAAGTATTTAATTTTTCTTCAATTGTGTTTTTAACTAATTTTTGCATTTGTTTTCTCCCAATCAATAATCTTTAAAATAGCCAAGCAATTTGGCTAAATTTGTTAATAGTTATTGATAAAGATGAAGTAGGAGAAAATATGTCAGGATCAAAAAAGTAGTAATTTTTGAACAGAGAGAAAGGAGCTTACATCATGTATAGAATCACAAATTTGATCGATTAATGGACGATGTATTGAGAAGGACAATGTAATTCTCTGGCGCTGAACCCTCTGCAATGGACGCTAGTCACAAATGAACGCGATAGGGACAAGCTATATTTATCGAGGCATGATTGGAGATGCTTCCATGCACCTTGCCTACTGTCCTGTAGTTCCAATCATGAATTCGTTTATTTGTTTTTATTTATTATGGTGTACTTATAAGTAAAGATGTTAATTGTGAAAAAATGTCAGGAATAAATTTGAGAAAATTCAAGACATGTGTCCCTTGAGATTAAACCATCTAATTCAATTGCTTAGATAGGAATTCCACAAATCGCTAGAATGCGATGTGATAGTAATATATGAGACCTTAGGGCTAAATTAATTGACCGAGAAATTAAATTGAGCTTTTGATGTTCTTCCTCTGGAATCAGCTATATGAACCGTGAGTCTGTGTTTGCCTGCAGGAATGATGACATTACTGACTGTGAGCCGATTGGACTCAATATTCATTTTATTTAGAAATCGTTTTGTTATATCGATGGCCAACAACCCATAGGTTAATTTAAAGCTATCGGGGTTAATCTCGGCATCGGCAGTGAATTCGAATAAAAATTCAACTGTTAAAGGTGTTTGTATGTTTTCTAAATCCTTCGGTTGTACGAGTTTTATAATGGGTGCATCAAAATCGGATGACATGGGTACAGCCGTTAACGCCATGATTTCATCCTGGCTTAGTGTCGATATAAATGTAGTTTCCTTATTAATATCAGTTTGGTCTAAGAGGATCAGTTCTGTAGGTGTGAACTGTGTATACAGTAATATGGATACTGACAATACCACGGTAGCCGCCATGGCAAACCAAGTGGGCGCTCGTTTCATTGGTGGCTCAGTTCTATTTTCAGCAAGCCTAGAATCTATTTTCTGCAACACTTTGGATTTCAATGCATCAATTTCGGAATTGGATACCATAGACTCAAAATGCTTTTGTTCATTTTCTAAAGCCGCTTTCAGTTTTTGTTCAGTATTTTCCGCCATATTCGTTTCGAATTATTCCGTTACTAAATTCATATCCAATAAAACGTCTTGACCGCAAAACTTAAAAATTAGTTCTTGCAATTTTTTTCGGGCTTGAGATACATATTCTCGTGTAGCGCCATAAGATTTATCCACAAAGACTGCGACTTCTTTTAACCCCCAGCCATTGATGGTGGAAAGCTCTATGACTAATGCTTCATCATAGGAACGTTTTCTTAATGAACTCATTGCCTCGCCAATACAGGTATCGAGTAGTAGATCATTGTTGGTGTAGGTTCCAAGTACACGTTCTCCATTGCCATCTTCAATAGGATCTTCTACAGATAACGTCTGCTTGCCTCTTAAATATTCGTTATAAGCATTGAAAAAAATTCGCCAAACGTAAGGGAATACTTGATCTGCTTTAGCAATGAGCTTTGGTTTATCTGCAATTTTTAAAAATACATCTTGAATAATATCCTGGGCATCAGAATCTGAAATTCCTCTTTTATATAAATGCCCAAGGAATTTTTTTGCCAATTCATCATATAGCATTGAAATTGCACGGCTTATTTGCTGTGGTTTTCCATGTAAAAACTTCTTTATTAATGCATCATCCATATGCCATTACTCGTATTGTGGTAATTATAAATTTCACGCTACCGCGATAAGTTCTGTTTCAGATTTAATTATAGATGCTTGAATGATATAAATTGTCAGAAATTATTTCGATTTATGGGGATTTGACTAATAAAACTACTAATTAAGGTTGGAATTCTGTAATGAAAATACCTTCCACTTATTTCTGACAGTTTTATACGTAATCCATCTTATATGAATATATTAGAGAACTATGCATCATATTAATGATTATGAATTCAACTAAATGGTTTTGTATTTTGCTGTGTACCGTCGTGTTGGCGGCGAGCCTAGCGGCGGACGAAGCTGTAAATAGTGAAGAAATTGTTGAGGGCTTATTAGGTAATCAGACTAAAACTCGTGGGATTCGTGTTGCCCCTCGAGAGCATGATCGTGCTCAAACTAGCAAGAGTGTTGTATTACAAATACAATTTCAGTTTGGCACGGCAAACTTAAATGCAAATGCAAAAACGCAATTAGAAGAGCTTGGAAGTGCGCTTACTTCAATAAAATTAAAAGAATATCGATTTGAAATATCCGGGCATACAGATAGTGTGGGGGATGAGAATTTTAATCTTCTTTTATCGAGTGAACGTGCCGAATCTGTAAAAATCTATTTAGTGAATCACTTCGATTTGGATGAAAATTCACTTTCTACCATTGGTCATGGTGAAACTCAACTGCTCATGAAAAATGATCCCACAAATGCTGTTAATAGAAGAGTAGAGATCAGAGCTTTTCATTAGGTTGTGATAACGATGACCTTATATAAATACATATATTTTTTTGCCCTTTTTCTGGTTGTGCTAAGTATTTGTACTGACACCATGGCTGCACAACGTGCATTGTTAATTGGGGTCGGTAAATATCAAATACCTAATAGAGACTTACCAGGCATTGATGTAGATATTGAGCTGATGCAAGCGGCAATGGCGCGAATTGGATTTAAGAAAGAAGAAATACGCGTTCTACAGGATGAAACGGCAACACTAGCAAATATTAGAAGCGCTGTATCTGAGTGGCTAGTAGAAGATGTTAAAGCTGATGAGCGCATTGTTTTATATTTTGGTGGGCATGGAAGCCGAATTAAAGATTTAAATAGTGACGAAAAGGATCATGTGGATGAAGTGTTATTAGCGCATGATACAAAGTTAGTAAATACAGAATCAGGAAGAACACTATCCAATGTAATCGTTGATGATGAATTTGCATTCTGGATTTCGAAAATTCCAAGCAAAAATATTCTCATACTTGTAGATGCTTGTAACAGCGGTACAGTTACTCGAAGTATTAAGCTAAATAATTTTTCTCTAGGGGTTGATACCGCCATTCCAAAATATTTTTATTATGAAGACATGCCTCAAGGTAAGAATGATTCATTTATCGATGAAAAGGCTGTTAGGGGATTAAATAAAGAGGGAAATTACATTGCATTATCGGCTGCAAATGATAATGAGAAAGCGTTATCGACGGAGCAGGGGAGTTATTTCACACTGGGGGTGGTTGATGCGATCAATTTGGCGGCTAAACATGAGACTAAAATTACTGTTCTCGATATATTCACGCATGCACAAGGATTTATACATCGAAAAGTTTCAAGTGAACATCGATATCATCCACAAATTAACGGGAATGAAATGCTTGCAAAAGGAAAATTTGAACTCATTACGTTCGCTGCGGGTGAGGGTCCTGTTTGGAAAGCCGTAGCGCACCAAAGCCAGCGCGGGGATTTGTTACAGCTCAATACAAATAAACATAATTATACCATGGGTGAAAATATACGCATTAATGTTAAGTCAAAGCGACCTGGTTACTTAAACATCATCTCGGTGGATGCAAACGATGAAGCAACCATTTTATATCCAAATAAATTTAGTACGAACAATTTACTTACTACGTTATCCGTCACAATACCTTCGGATACGATGAGTTATACATTTCAGACTGTTGAGCCGATTGGGTTAACTCTGATTTCTGCATTTATTACTGAATCGCCCATTAATTTATATGAATTAAGTATTCAGGGAAGAAATGTAGATGGCATGCTGGATAGAGCTTTTGCAAATCTATCGTATAGTGGATTGCGTGCAATTTCTAATAGTAATCAAAATTCCGTTAATAACTACTTGAGTAATTCAACAGTGGTTGAAATTTCATTGAAGTAAAGGAATAAAAGTATGAGGAAACTAATAATTTTAATTTTACTTTCTAGTTTGTTCGAGGTTGCTTTCGCAAATTCACGATATGCATTGGTAATCGGAAACTCTGACTATAGTTTTGCGCCTCTAACGAATCCTAGAAATGATGCAGCTGATATTGCCGATGCATTGAAAAATTATGGATTCAATGTGAATTTAGTTACTAATATCAATCAAAACGAGTTTGCTAGAGTTCTAGACCTATTCCAACAAGATTTAAAAAATTCAAAAAATATAGGCGTTATCTACTATGCAGGTCACGGGGTACAAATTGACTCAGAAAACTACTTATTACCAATAAGTGCTTCTATAAATTCTGTAGATTCCCTAATCCGATCCTCTATTTCTTTGAATAAAATAGTTAATCTACTAGATCGAGCCAACAATAAAACTAATCTACTAATTTTAGATTCTTGTCGTAACAACCCATTTAATAGTAAGTCAGGCGCTGTTGCGTCTAGAAGTGTAAAATTAAAAGGAAAGCTAAAGGATGGATTGGCTCCACTGATGTTAAATGTTTCATCTGGCACAGTAATTTGGTATGCAACCAGACCAGGTAATGTAGCTTTTGATGGTACTGGAAGAAATAGTCCATTCACTAATTATTTATTAAAAGCAATGAATGAACATTCAGTGCCAGCAAGAGGAATTATTAGCAAAGTTGCGTTGAATATGAAAAAAAGCAACATTAATCAGTTGCCATGGCAGGAAGGGATTTGGCTAGAAGATTTCTATTTTGCGCAAAAAGGGCAACAACCTGTGAGCAAGGGTAGTGAATACAACAATGAAATGCTTGAGCTATATCAGGAGTATTTAAGAAACTGTGAACAAAGGAAATATGATTGTAAGCATATTGAAACAGCTAAAAGAAAACTAAAAGCTGCGAAAGAGGAAATTAGCGCTAATAAAAAAGATAATATCCAAAATGAATCTAACTCAAATTTATCTATGACAGAAAAAGTAAATAATCCAGGAGAATTGGGAACGTGGCAGTGTACATTTCAGGATAGCTTTTATCATAATATTAAAGGGACAACTATTGTTGAATTTACAAAATTTGAAAATGGGGTTTATTTTGGGACTTCTGAAAATGATTTTTGTCCTGGGAAAACAAAATTTAAAATCAATGCATCTAAAGATATTTTTAAGTGGTCAGTTAACCAACCAGCCCCGTGCACCAAAACTTACTTTACTGGAGAATATACTACTACTCCTCTAGGGCAAACTATTTTTAAAGGAGTGTACACATATTTTACAAGTAAAGGATCAGGCGGTGGAGAGAATATATGTGTCAAAATATATTAACTTTCATGTTCAACACTCGATGCATACATGGGGAGATATAAATTAACAAAGACTTTATTGTTCAATCTCTCTACCAAAATAGTCTATATTTGCAATGAATCCATACTGTTTAGTGTTTAGCGCGGCAAGGGATTGCGTTGTCATTCGATAAAAAAGAGTCTTGATAATAGTTTGCACGATGTTCCGGGCGGTTACGCGTATAACGATCATTTAACACCTTGTGATCGACATGACCGGTTTGACATTGTCGTAACGCATCATCCATTCCACGTTCTACCAGTTGGGTGGCATTTCCCAAACGAATGTTATGCACCACTAAATTAGGGCGATCTAACACATCTTGACAGGCGGCTTTAAAGAGTTTCCACACATGTGCGCCTTTGCCTTTATCGGTTGAGGCACTGAATTGAAACACACGGTTATCAATGGTTTCTCGTGGCAGTAGTTCTTCCATCACTTGCACGGCAACCGGTGTCAACATGACCACTTTCGGTTTTTTATTTTTATGCTCTGACACGTAAGCGGACATAAAAATTTAAATTTCATCATCGGCAGTCGATTGTTTTTCACGGAGTATGATGATACCTGCCACAATAATTAATAACGCACCTGTGATGGTAAATAACGTGAGCACTTCATCCCAGAACAACCAACCAATAATGGCTGCAAATAAAATAGAAGAATAGGTGAAGGGAGCTACTCGGCTGGCAGGTGCGAGTATATAAGCTTTAGTTAAAAAGAGTTGGCCAATAGTGCCAAAAGTGCCTAGCAACAATAACAACAACCATTCACTATTTGTTGGGTTTTGCCAATACCAAACCATTGGAATGGCAGAAATGATTAAGCTTACGAATCCAAAATAAAAAACAATTCGGCTGGTAGGTTCGGTTGTGGACATTCTTCGAATGGTAACTTTGGCAATCGCAGCCAGTGCGCCACCTAATAAACCTACGAGGGAGGCAATGTGCATGGTGCCCGTGGGTTTTAACACTAAAATTACACCTAAAAACCCAATAATGATGGCAATAATGGCGCGAAGTGAAACATGTTCACTCAACCATACAAAAGCAATGATAGGGATAAACAAGGGCGCACTAATTTTTAATAACATGGCATCCGCTAAAATTAATTCGGATAGGGCATAAAAAAAACAATACATTGCCGAAACGCCTGCAACTGAACGTAATAAATGCCATTGAGGGTGTTCAGTTTTTAAAGAAGAAAAACCTTGCTGAAATATAAGCGGTAGTAAAACAATTAATCCAAACAAATTACGAAAGAAAACAATATTTTGACTTGGGAGATCACCAGACAATAATTTAACCAACGAACCCATGCCCACAAAGCAAAGCTCTGCCAGCATGGCAAGAACACAACCAAAAATTAGTTTATTTGAAATAATTTAAGCGGCTAACTGTCTTAATACGTAATGTAGTATGCCGCCGTTTTGATAGTATTCCACTTCCTGTGGGGTATCGATGCGAACTTTTACATCAAAAGATTTTTCACTTTCGTCATCGGAAGTTGCTGTAATGGTTACTGTTTTTGCCGAACCATTTTGTAAACCCGTAATGTTAAACGTTTCGGTACCTGTTAAGCCTATACTTTCAGCGGTTTCGCCATCGTGGTACTGCAAGGGAAGAATTCCCATGCCCACTAAATTCGAGCGATGGATTCGTTCGTAGCTTTCAGCAATTACTGCTTGCACGCCTTGTAAACTTGGACCTTTAGCCGCCCAGTCACGTGATGAACCACTGCCATATTCTTTTCCAGCCAAAATAATGGTGGGGACATTTTCAGCTTTATATTTCATGGCGGCATCATAGATGGACATTTGTTCACCACTCGGTTGATGTATGGTTACACCACCTTCAGTCCCTGGCGCTAACTTATTTCGCAAACGAATATTGGCAAAGGTACCTCGCATCATTACTTCATGATTTCCGCGTCGAGAGCCATAGGAATTAAAGTCTGCGGGGCTTACACCTTTTTCTTGTAAATATTTTGCTGCTGGGCTATCGGGTGCGATGGCACCAGCCGGTGAAATGTGATCAGTTGTTACGGAATCGCCTAAATACGCTAATGCACGTGCACCATGAATATCACTTACATCACCAATAGTAAGTGTCATGTCTTCAAAATAAGGTGGGTTGTTTATGTAGGTGGAATCATCCCATTGATAGAGATTACTCGATGCAGCTTCTAAGCTATTCCAGTTGTTTTCACCACTGAATACATCATCATAGGATCGTACATATTGTTCTGTGGTTAAGAAGTTACTGACGACATCACTCACTTCTTGCTGGCTTGGCCAAATATCTTTGAGATACACTGGATTACCATCTTTATCTTCAGCGATAGCGTCATTGTGTAAATCAATGTCCATACGGCCCGCAATTGCATAGGCCACCACCAGAGGAGGCGACGCAAGATAATTCATACGGATGAGTGCGTGCACTCGACCTTCAAAGTTACGATTGCCGGATAATACAGATGTTGTAACTAGATCATTTTGCGTAATGGCATTGGCGACAGGTTCTGGTAACGGCCCCGAGTTTCCTATACAGGTCGTACAGCCATAACCTACGACATGAAAGCCTAACTCTTCTAGGTCATCCATGACACCTGCATTAACTAAATATTCGGTAACCACCCGTGAACCAGGGGCAAGTGATGTTTTCACCCAAGGTTTTACTTTGACACCCAGTTTTGCTGCTTTGCGCGCGACTAGACCAGCACCCAACATTACACTTGGATTTGAGGTATTGGTGCAAGATGTAATGGCAGCGAGTACGACAGCACCATCAGACAAGGGTACATCTTGTCCATCGATGGTAATGTTCGCGCTACCTTTGCTTTGAATGTTGCGTTCTTCTTTTAACGCAACAATGTCTTTTTCGAACGTAGTTTTAGATTCAGTTAAAGAAATTCTATCTTGTGGACGTTTAGGTCCCGCTAAACTTGGGACCACAGTGCTAAGATCTAACTCAATGTGTTCACTAAAATCCACACCTTCACGAATTCCTTCGCGCCACATTTCGGTTTCTTTTGCATAGGCTTCAGCTAATGCGACCGCTTGTGCATCGCGCCCAGTTTGTTCTAAATATCGAATGGTTTCTGCATCAATGGGGAAAATTCCACAGGTGGCTCCATACTCTGGCGCCATGTTTGCAATGGTTGCACGATCTGCTAACGGTAATACATCCAGACCGTCTCCATAAAATTCTACAAATTTTCCAACTACGCCATGTTGGCGCAACATTTCTACAACAGTTAGTACTAAGTCGGTCGCTGTGGAACCTTCAGGTAATTTTCCTGTTAATTTAAAGCCAACGACTTTTGGAATTAACATTGAAATCGGTTGGCCTAACATCGAAGCTTCTGCTTCAATGCCACCGACACCCCAGCCTAATACGCCTACACCATTAATCATGGTGGTGTGTGAGTCTGTTCCAACAACCGAATCAGGATAGGCTTGTGTTGTGTCGCCATTTTGTTTGGAAAAAATCACGCGTGCTAAATATTCAAGATTTACTTGATGCACAATGCCTGTACCTGGGGGTACTACTTTAAAATTTGAAAATACATTCTGTCCCCACTTTAAAAAGCTATAACGCTCTTTATTACGATTAAATTCAAGTTTTTCATTCAGATCCATTGCATCATCGGAACCAAATTTATCGACTTGCACGGAGTGGTCAATCACCATCTCGGCCGGCTGTAAGGGGTTTATCTTTTCTGGATCTCCACCTAATGCTTTCATGGCATCCCGCATCGCGGCCAAGTCCACCACACATGGAACTCCGGTAAAATCTTGCATTAACACTCGTGCAGGTCGAAACGCGATTTCTTTGCTTGGATCAGCCTTTGAGTCCCAATTGATGATGGCTTCAATATCTTCTTTTGTAACAGTTTTGTTGTCTTCATAACGCAAAAGATTTTCAAGTAGAATTTTTATGGAATAGGGAAGACGTGCAGCTTGGGGTAGTTTCCCTACATTGAAAATTTCATAAGAATTTCCATTTACCACCAGCGATGATTTGGTGTCAAAACTGTTACTCATTGCAGACTCCTAATGCAATTGAATGATTATTGGGATTGAAAAGGGAGCGTGATTATCAGGGATTTTTAGGTAAAGAGAAACTCCCTGTAAGTGGTAAATTATAGTTCTATGTATATGAAATATGTGTAAATTTTATGAGCTTTCGAGTATCTTAATATTCTTCAATATAGAATTTCGCGCAAACAGCAGCACCCACCTTTTACCATTGGCCTGTTTCCAAAGAACGATGGCTCGAAGACCGGCAAGTAAGAGTGCACGTATTAAATGCGCATACTTATCTGTTTTTAAATAACTGGGATTACCTTCAACAATAATTTTTGGTCCTAGTGGACTTATATATTCACGATACAGATACCCTAATTCTTCAGCCAAACCCTCTTCATAATTTTCATAGTCAATGTTTTTAATGCGTTCAATTTGATTGCCTAATGAACTCCTTGTACTGGGGCTAGATTGAAACATCGTTTCTAAATACATCAAATTGATCGCATATCGAGTGCGTTCAATTACTCGTGAATCTTGTCTATTGTCTAAGGTGTCTCGTAACGAGCGAAGTCCTAGTGACAAGCTTTGTATAGAGCCATAGGCTTCTAAATAATCTTTAATGTCTAGCTTGGTTACACTTTCTAATGTGGGTAGCATGCATGAATGATTTGATTCGCCATCCCACGCAACTTGCTGTAGCAAGGTAAGTGATTGATAGAGTCCAGCTAAGGCAATGGTTTGGTTAATGCTAACGCGTAACATTTTGGTTAATTCACTCCCTGTTCAATAATAGCACCACCCAAACAACGATTGTTTTGATAAAACACTATACTTTGTCCAGGCGCCACAGCCCACTGTGGTGTAGCAAAGGAAATTTCGCAATAATTTTCCAAACACTTTAGTTCACAGGTTTGCTCTTGCTGACGGTAGCGTATTTTTGCTTTTAGATTGTTTAGATCTTCAGGTATTTTTCCACTAATCCAGTGAATAGGCTGTGAAATTATTTTGCTTTTTAATAATGCAGGGTGGTCATGCCCTTGCGTAACGATTAGTTCGTTATTTTCAATATTTTTTTCTACTACATACCAAGGCTCTTCATTTTTGCCTACTTGACCACCAATACCTAATCCTTGCCGCTGCCCAATGGTGTAATACATGACACCTTCATGTCTTCCAATCACTTTATTTTCAAGAGTACGGATATTTCCCTGTTTAGAAGGAATAAAAGATTGCAAAAAATCTTTAAATTTTCGCTCACCAATAAAACAGATACCTGTACTGTCTTTTTTATCGTGCACCTTAAATGCATGTTGTTTAGCAACCTTACGTACTTCAGATTTCGTAATATTACCTAATGGAAAAACTGATTTTGATAATTGATCTTGAGTAAGCATGTGCAAAAAATAGCTTTGATCTTTAGCTTCGTCTTTTGCTTTAAGTAAGTAGGTAGAAGCATTTTCAGTCAAATTATTTACATAGTGCCCTGTAGCAATCAACTCTGCATTTAAATTGAGGGCATAATCGAGAAATGCGCGAAATTTTATCTCTTTATTGCACATAATGTCAGGATTAGGGGTGCGGCCAGCCTTATATTCATTTAGAAAATGTTTAAATACTCGATCCCAGTATTCGGCTGAAAAATTAACAGTATGCAAAGGAATATTTAGCTGATTACAGACTTGTTCAGCATCTGCAAGATCGACTGCTGCCGCACAATATTGTTCATCATCATCTTCTTCCCAATTTTTCATGAATAATCCTTCAACTTCATAACCTTGCTGTTGAAGTAAATAGGCCGCTACAGAAGAATCTACACCACCTGACATTCCGACAATGACTTTCGTGGACATTTTTATTTAAAAAAGAATTTCTTCACCAATGTTGGTGAATATCACGGATGAGATTTAAATCAAAACGTTTACCATTGAGGTAATCTTGTAAGCAATGTGTAACCATGGTGCTGCGAAGTTTCGTTTCAGGCAAGGCAAATATTTCATCTGCACTATACCAATGCGCTTGAATGATCCCTTCGTCGAGTTTACTTGATACGGGTGCATCACTTGGTTTTCCGCAAAAAGCAAAACGTATAAATGTTTCATTTTTATGTGGATGTTGCCATTTATAAATTCCCACAACAGCATCTGGAATAAATTCCCAACCTGTTTCTTCTAATGTTTCTCGTTGAGCGGCATCAAGTAATGACTCATTTGCTTCTAAATGTCCTGCGGGTTGATTGAACACGGCATGTCCTTCAACCATTTCTTCTACCAATAAAAATTTACCATCACGTTCAATGATAGCGGCTACTGTGATGTGGGGTTGCCAATCCATGCGATCTAAATCTATGTAAAAAATCCGAGAGGTGAATATGTAAAATTAACTTTTAACATACTAATTTACTTGAATAAATCAAATATAGTTATTTATATAAATCAATAGTTTAGAAGCACTAATTTACTTATAATGTAGCTAAGTGCTTGAAACTAAGGTTATGTATACCCATCTAATTTTTAAGATACTGGATTGCATTAAGTAGGCCAAATGGTGCATTTAAGATATTGTCACTAGGCTAAAGAATAACCCTATATATAATATTTAAATTGTATTACATAAAGAATATGTCGGATAAAGATCAAATTCACCACGATGATGAATTGGTTGTACAAGAGGCGAAACCTAAGGTTAAAAAACCTCCGATGTACAAAGTGGTGTTACTGAACGACGATTATACTCCCATGGAATTCGTTGTTCATATTTTAGAAAGCTTTTTCAAAATGAGTAGAGAAAAAGCGACCCGAATAATGTTGCACGTGCACACACGAGGGAAGGGCGTTTGCGGTGTGTTTACACGCGATGTTGCAGAAACAAAAGTAGCGCAAGTGAATGATTACTCGCGATTGAATAATCACCCATTACTTTGCGCCATGGAAGAAGCATAGGTGGTAATCAACAATGTTGAATAAAGAACTGGAATTCACACTTAATCTTGCATTTAAAGAAGCAAGGGAAAAACGTCATGAGTTTATGACGGTTGAGCATCTTTTACTTGCATTAACACAAAATCCTGCGGCTGCTGAAGTTTTAAGAGCTTGCGGTTCTGATTTGCATAAACTTGCAAAAGAACTTAGTGAGTTTATTCAAGATAACACACCAATCCTCCCTGAAGATGATGATCGTGATACTCAGCCTACGTTAGGATTTCAACGAGTATTACAGCGTGCAGTATTTCATGTTCAATCTTCTGGAAAGAAAGAAGTTGAAGTTACAGGTGCTAATGTTTTAGTCGCAATTTTTGGTGAGCAAGAGTCGCATGCAGTTTATTTGCTTAGTCAACATGATATTGCTCGATTAGATGTAGTGAATTACATTGCTCATGGAATTTCAAAGGTTCCTTACGATTCAGAAAGTGAACTTGCTACCGATACAGAATCAGAAGTGGGTGGTGATGCTCAAGCGCCTAAGCCATTAGATCGATTCGCTTCTAATTTAAATCAAATGGCAATAGATGGGAAAATTGACCCACTAATTGGAAGAGATAATGAAATTGAGCGCGTGGTACAAATTCTTTGTCGTCGTCGTAAAAACAATCCATTACTGGTTGGTGAGGCTGGTGTTGGTAAAACAGCTATTGCTGAAGGATTAGCGAAGAAGATAGTGGAAGATAATGTGCCAGATATTTTAAAAGGTAGCACAATTTACTCGCTTGATTTAGGTGGCTTAGTAGCCGGAACAAAATACCGTGGTGATTTTGAGAAAAGATTAAAAGGTGTTTTGCATCAGTTAAAAGAAGAAAAAGATGCCATCTTATTTATCGACGAGATCCATACGGTGATTGGCGCAGGTGCTGCATCGGGCGGAGTGATGGATGCTTCCAATTTAATTAAGCCTATGCTGAGCTCTGGTGAATTAAAGTGTATTGGTTCTACAACGTATCAAGAGTTTAGAGGGGTATTTGAAAAAGATAGAGCCTTGGCAAGACGTTTTCAAAATATTGATATTGATGAGCCAAGCGTGGATGAAACCTTCCAGATCCTTAAAGGTTTGCGTAGTCGTTTTGAAGAACACCACGCTGTGCGTTTCACAGACAAAGCTTTACGGGCTGCAACAGATTTATCTGCCAAATATATTAATGACCGTCACTTGCCAGACAAGGCCATTGATGTCATTGATGAAGCTGGCGCCAATATGAATTTAAAACCGAAATCAGCTCGCAAGAAAACAATTTCAGTGAAACAAATTGAGCAAGTGGTTTCTAAAATGGCCAAGATTCCACCGAAGCATGTCACGTCGAATGATACAACGGTACTCAAGAATTTAGAGCGCAACTTAAAACTTGTTGTCTTTGGTCAAGACAATGCCATTGATACACTTTCAACGGCTATCAAAATGTCTCGTTCAGGAATAGGAAATGAAGAAAAGCCCATCGGTTCTTTCTTATTTGCAGGCCCAACCGGTGTTGGAAAAACTGAAGTGACAAAGCAATTGTCTATAATTTTAGGAATTGAATTGTTGCGTTTTGATATGTCGGAATACATGGAACGTCACACAGTGTCACGTTTGATTGGCGCACCTCCTGGATATGTTGGCTATGATCAAGGTGGTTTGTTAACGGATGCCGTATTAAAGAACCCACATGCCGTTTTATTGCTAGATGAAATTGAAAAAGCCCATCCAGATGTTTTTAATTTGTTATTGCAAGTGATGGATCATGGTACTTTAACGGATACCAATGGTCGTAAAGTTGATTTTCGAAATGTAATTTTAGTTATGACAACGAATGCTGGAGCACATGAAATGAGTCGCAGCAGCGTTGGCTTTACTACACAAGATCATCAAGCGGATGGTGCTGAGATTATTAAAAAATCATTTACACCTGAATTTAGAAATCGATTGGATGCCATTATTCAGTTCGATATTTTGAATCAGAAAACGATCATGCACGTTGTTGACAAATTTATTGCGCAACTTGAAGCTCAATTAGAAACCAAGAAGGTTGAAATTCAAATTGAAGCATCTGCAAAAGAATGGATTGCTATACGTGGTTATGATGTAAAAATGGGTGCTAGACCCATGGAACGTGTAATACAAGACCACATTAAGAAACCTTTAGCCGAAGAGCTTTTATTTGGTCGTCTTGAAAATGGCGGAAAAGTGGTGATTCGTGCAGAAGAGGATGAAATTGAGATTGAATATCTGGAGGAAGTGGTAAATTAAATTATTTTCCGCGGTATGTAATTCTTCCTTTCGATAAGTCATACGGTGTCATTTCAACCGTAACTTTATCTCCTGTTAATATCTTAATATAGTGTTTACGCATGCGGCCAGAAATGTGTGCAGTAATGATATGTCCGTTTTCGAGCTCTACTCTAAACATGGTATTCGGTAGAGTTTCGACAACTGTCCCATCCATTTCGATATGATCTTCTTTAGGCATAATGCTCCTTTGTTGTTAAAAACGGCGCTCATTATCAGCTATAAAAAAAATAAAACAAGAGAAAACACTTAGCTATAAAAAAGCTTGCGCATATTTTTCGATAAATTATAGTTCCCAGCATGAAAATAGCACATTTATTCCCGGGCCAGGGTTCACAGTCGGTTGGGATGATGGCGGATTTAGCAGCCTCCTACCCTGAAGTTAAATCAAGTTTTGAATTGGGTTCAGATCTTCTGAAAGTTGATTTATGGAAATTGGTAAGTGATGGACCTGAAGAAAAATTGAATCAAACAGAAAATACTCAACCCATTATGCTTTGTGCCAGTATGGCAATTGCAGCGATTTGGAATCAAAAAAGTAACGATGTAGCTGCTATTTCTGCAGGGCACAGTTTTGGAGAATATTCTGCATTGGTTAATGCAGAAGTATTCAACTTCGAAACGGCTTTGCCCATAGCTAAATATCGAGGTCAGGTTATGCAAGAGGCTGTTCCTAAAGGAGTAGGGGCTATGGCTGCAATTCTTGGTTTGGACGATGAAGAATTGCAAGAGGTTTGTAAACAATCATCACAAGAACAAGTAGTCCAAGCTGTGAATTTTAATGCACCAGGACAGACCGTTATTGCTGGCAACAGTGAAGCGGTAGTACGTGCCATTGAATTGGCTAAAAGTGAAGGTGCCAAACGAGCTGTACAGCTTCCATTAAGTGTACCTTCTCATAGCAATTTGATGCAGCCAGCTGCCGAAAAACTGAAAGAGTATCTACAAGATGTTCCTATGCAAACGCCGCGACTAGATGTTGTTAACAATGTAGATGTGCAAGTAAATTCTCATGAAAAAGACATTAAAGATGCTTTATATCGACAGTTATTCAATCCTGTACGATGGGTAGATACAATTCAGTTAATGATTTCTCAGGGCGTTGAAGTATTTTTCGAGCTTGGACCCGGGAAAGTATTAACAGGTTTATGCAAAAGAATTGATAAAAAGGTGCCCTGCTATGGGGTATTTGATTGTAAGAGTCTGGAGCTGGCACTTGAAAAGGTGAATAATAATGAGTGACAAAGTAGCTTTAGTGACAGGAGCCAGTCGTGGTATTGGTAAAACCATATTGCATGCACTTGCCGCCGCTGGGTTTACAGTAATTGGCACAGCAACATCGCAAAATGGCGCAAACATAATTCAAGAAGAACTTAATATCACCGACTATGCTGGCAAAGGAATGATTTTGGATGTCACCAAAGGAGAATCAATTGCTACATTGCTAGATAATATAAAAGCTGAATTTGCAGCGCCGACCATTCTTATTAACAATGCCGGAATAACCAAAGATAATTTATTAATGCGCATGAAAGAAGAAGAATGGGACGATGTAATTAATACAAATTTATCTTCTATTTACAGGCTATCAAAAGCATGTTTGCGCGATATGATGAAAGCTAAGTATGGGCGCATTGTGAACGTAGCTTCTGTAGTAGGTTTGTCCGGCAATGCAGGGCAAACCAATTACGCTGCAGCAAAAGCTGGAATCATTGGGTTTACAAAATCGTTGGCGCAAGAAGTTGCATCCAGAGGTATTACCGTTAATGCAGTAGCTCCAGGTTTTATTGAAACGGACATGACCCTAGAATTAGATGCAGATGTACAGACTAAAATTAAACAAAATATTCCCTTGAGTCGTATGGGAAACACCGCAGAAGTTGCAAGTGTGGTGAAATTTTTAGCATCAGAAGACGCAAGCTATGTTACTGGGGAGACGATCAATGTCAGTGGCGGCTTATATATGAGCTAGAATATGTAAAATTCTGTCTAGTTTCAGCATAAAAAATACATTCTAAGTGTTTGTAAAAAAACAATAAAGACTCAAATTTAATAATAAATTTTGGCTGAACTACTGAGGATAGAATATGATGCACAAGTGATGATCGTGATAGCGTGTTGTGTGCCTTTTCAATACAATAGCGTGCCGATCTAGATCGCATAAAACATTTTGCTATGAGGAAGCACTTAATATGAGTACTAATGAAGAACGAGTAAAAAAGATTATTGTAGAGCAACTAGGTGTTAGTGAGGATGACGTTTCAGAAAATGCCTCATTTGTTGATGACCTAGGTGCGGATTCTCTAGATACTGTTGAATTAGTAATGGCTTTAGAAGAAGAATTCGAATGTGAAATTCCTGACGAAGAAGCTGAAAAAATTACCACCGTTAAACAAGCTATTGATTACGTCAATAGTCATTCCTAAATTCTGAACTTAAGTTGATGGCTAACAGTTGTTGTGCAACTGAATTTGGTCGCTGTGAATTTAAGAGTATCTTACATTTGAAAGGCTAAAATTTTGTCGCGTCGTCGTGTTGTTGTGACTGGGCTGGGAATTGTTTCCCCTGTTGGTTCTACCATTGAAAAAGCTTGGGGAAATATTTCTGCTGGGAATAGCGGAATTACCAATATTGACTGCTTTGATGCTAGCGAGTTTTCTGTGCAAATTGCAGGACAAACACGAGATTTTAATGCGGATGATTACTTGTCTAAAAAAGATCAACGAAAAATGGATCCCTTTATTCATTTTGGAATTGGTGCAGGTGTGCAAGCCATTAATAATTCTGGCTTTGAGGTCAATGAAGAAAATGCAGACCGAGTTGGGGTTGCCATTGGCAGTGGTATCGGTGGATTGCCAGGTATCGAAAAAAGTGTAGGAATTTACACAAAATCTGGCCCAAAAAAGATTTCACCATTTTTCGTTCCCAGTAACATTATTAATATGGTGTCAGGAAATTTATCCATCATGTATGGGTATCGTGGACCTAACATATCTATCGTATCTGCCTGTACTACAGGTACTCATAACATTGGTGATGCCGCGCGCATGATCATGTATGGAGATGCGGATGTAATGATTGCTGGCGGGGCTGAAATGGCTACCAGCCCATTAGGTATTGGTGGATTTGCTGCAGCAAAAGCATTATGTGCATCTCACAACGATAATCCAGAGGGTGCTAGTAAACCATTTGATTTAAATCGAGATGGTTTTGTTTTGGGTGATGGTGCAGGTGTTTTGATGTTAGAAGAATTCGAACACGCGAAAGTACGTTCTGCAGATATTTATTGCGAAATAGTTGGATATGGGATGAGCAGCGATGCTTACCATATGACTTCACCTGCAGAAGGTGGAGCAGGGGCATCAAAATGTATGCAAAATGCACTAGATGATGCGGGTTTGAATGCAACAGATGTTGATTATATTAATGCTCATGGTACGTCTACACCTGCAGGCGATATTGCAGAAACTAAAGCCATTAAAAATACCTTTGGAGATCATGCAAAGAAACTTGCTGTAAGCTCAACCAAGTCTATGACGGGTCATTTGTTGGGAGCTGCCGGTGGAGTTGAAGCACTATTCAGTGTATTAGCCATACACCATAATTTATTACCTCCCACCATTAATTACTCTACTCCAGATCCACAGTGCGATTTAGACTATGTTCCTAATGAGGCACGTGAATCTACTGTCAATGTAGCGCTTTCAAATTCCTTTGGATTTGGGGGCACTAATGGCACTGTTATATTCAAGAAAATCTAAAATTAGTTTTGAATAAATTTTTTGTGTTTGAGTCAAACGAGATGGCTCGAATTATTATGGTATTTATATGAATGAGTCTGCCGTCATAGTCAATGGAGAGTTAGGTGGTTCGCTCTCTAGTCTAGATCGAGGGCTTTTATTTGGCGATGGAGTATTTGAAACCATTGCGGTTAGACAAGGACAACCTGAGTTCTGGACTCAGCATATGCAGCGATTACAATTAGGTTGTCAAGTTTTAAAAATCCCAACTATAGAAGAGTCCCTTTTAAAAGATCTGCTTAATAAATTATATCTTGATGAACAGCATTATATACTTAAGATTATTATTACCCGTGGTGAAGGCAGTCAGGGATATGCGCCGCAATCAAATGAGCCTACAGTAATTGTACAATCATTCCCATGGCCCGAATTTCCGCAGGAATATAAAACAAAGGGTGTCAGTGTAACGTTGTGTAACTTGCGTCTTTCGCACCAAACGCAATTATCTAAGATAAAGCATTTAAATAGACTTGAACAAGTCATGGCAAGAAGTGAATGGAGTGATGAATATCAAGAAGGATTAGTGCTTGATATTGAAGATAACCTGATAGAAGCAACTTCCTCGAATGTATTTGTCGATATTAATAATGAACTGATTACGCCTGATTTAACTAAGTGCGGTGTTGAAGGTATTTATCGAAATCAAATTCTTGAATATTTGTCTAATCATAAAATTCCGGTAAGCACACGGCAAGTTAAAATGGAAGAGTTATCGCAAGTTCAAGGAATGTTTTTGACGAATTGTATTCATGGAATTTGGCCAGTTAATTATTTTAACGACCGAAAAATGAGCAAAACAGATATAATTAATAAGCTTATGTCAGTCTTTGGATAAACTTATATAATTTTACTTTTGGCCTTGGCGTAGATATTCATGCATAGAGTGAGCGCTGTATTAATCTTAATTTCTTTAGCAGTTACGCTGACGTCACTTTATTTTCAATCTTATGCAAGTCGTCCACTTTCTTTGCAACCTGAAGAAGTAAATTTTCAGATTAAAAAAGGCATGAACTTTAAACAAATCACTCAGCAGTTAATGCACCAAGGACTAATTGAATATTCACTGCCTTGGGAAATTTATGCGCGATTTAACAAAGCAACTAATAATATACATGCTGGCGAATATTCGTTATCAAGTGGTTTAACTCCAGCACAGTTGCTGGATAAATTAGTTAAAGGCGATACATTACAATTTACTTTGACGGTTATTGAAGGTTGGACCTTTAAGCAACTTTGGGAAGCAGTAAAACAGCATGAAAAATTGGTACAGACTATCAATACGACAGAAGAATTATTAGAGGCACTTAATCTTGTCGGCGTACATCCAGAGGGTCTATTTTACCCAGACACCTATCATTTTCCCTCAGGCACTACAGACGTCGATTTTTTTGCTCGTGCCTATGAATATATGAATATTGTGCTTGAAGAAGAGTGGCCTGATCGAGATGAAGGATTGCCAATTCAAACACCACAAGAAGCACTAACATTGGCATCAATCATTGAAAAAGAAACCAGCGTAGAAAGTGAGCGAGATCTTGTTGCTGCTGTGTTTGTTACTCGTTTAAAGCGTGGTATGCGTTTACAAACAGACCCGACTGTTATTTACGGAATGGGGGATCGTTATACTGGAAATATTCGAAAAAAAGATTTGAAAACTGATACCCCCTACAATACGTATGTACATAAAGGTTTGCCACCGACTCCGATTGCTTTACCAAGTCGTGCCTCAATTGCGGCTGCATTAAGCCCTGCGGCAAATGAAGTTTTATATTTTGTTTCCAAGGGAGATGGCACGCATCACTTCTCTAAAACCTATGAAGAGCACCGCGAGGCCGTGATTAAATATCAGTTAGGTGGAAATAGTGCTAGATATAGAGCAAATCATGAAGAATGAGAAAATTTGTAACGCCAGTAGAACGGGTTACTGCGGTAATTGTTTATGGGAAAATTTATTACACTAGAAGGATGAGTTGACGCAGTAGTCGTTTATGGGAAAGTTTATAACATTTGAAGGAACTGAAGGAGTTGGCAAATCCACTCAAATAAAATTATTAGAATCATTTTTAAAACAAAATGGTATTAAAACATTACTCACGCGTGAGCCTGGAGGAACAAAAGTAGGTGAACAAGTGCGAGATATTTTATTGGATAATGAAATTAGTCGATTGGATAGTTACTCCGAATTGTTGTTAATGTTTGCAGCGAGATCACAACATCTTAAAGAAATCATACATCCAGCATTGAATAACGATGTTTGGGTATTATGTGATCGGTTTACCGATGCATCGTACGCTTATCAAGGTGGCGGTAGAGGAATAGAAAAATTCAAAATACAAAATCTAGAAGAAATTGTGCAAAATGGTTTTAAACCAGATTTAACTATTTTGCTTGCTGGCAATATTGAAATTGGCATGCAAAGAGTATCTGATCGTGGTGACAAGGATAGGTTTGAACGTGAACAATTAGATTTTTATAGGCGGGTTCAAAATACATATGTGGAATTAGCTAACGCCGAAACAGATCGATTTGCTCAAATAAATGCAGATCAATCCATAGACGATGTGCAAGCACAAATCGAAGTCGTCGTGAAAAAAAAATTTACAGAATATTTTTAATAGAAATGATATACCCCTGGCAAAATACAATTTGGACAAGAATTATTGATCAAGTTTCTAATGATTTATTGCCGCATGCAATCTTAATTTCAGGGGCAACAGATATAGGCAAGTTACAATTTTGTAAATCGTTCATGCAGAAATTAAATTGCACGCAGTCCGATGAGCATGATCAAGCATGTGGTGAATGTAATAACTGCAAATTGTATATTGCAGGTACACATCCAGATATCAAAGTATTGAATATAGATGAGGAAACCTTAGACCAAATCAAAATTGATGACATTCGTGAAATCAATCAATTTACAACGTTAAGTAGGCAAATAGCGGAATATAAAATTTTATGTATCAATGAGGCACATTTAATGAATAGGAATGCAGCCAATGCATTATTAAAATCGTTGGAAGAACCTCCGCCATTTACGATTATATTTTTAATTACAGATCGAGTCGATATGCTGTTGCCTACCATTAAAAGTAGATGTCAGCATTGGAAATTAGGCGTGCCTGATTTTGAAGTAGTATTACAATGGTTAAATGCACAAGATCCTACTTCAGATTGGAGCGCTACCTTATCCATTGCAGGGGGGCGTCCACTGCTTGCAAAAAAAATGCATGAAAGCGGATTGGGCGAAGAAAGAGCAGAATTTTTTCAAGATATTAGTCAATTTTTACAGTCTAAACAAAAGCTTTCGAATATATCGGCAAAACACCAAAATGCCGAGCTTGAAAGGCTGGTAAAATGGCAACAATCATGGTGTTCAGACCTTGTGCGGTGCGAATTTGGAAATGAGCCGGCGACTCTTGAAAACCCCGACTTTCGTCGGAGCTTGCATAGTCTAAAGGGCCGAGTAGACTTACATTCATTGTTTCGTTTTATGGATAAACTTATTGAATTTAGGCGATTTTCCAGTGCTCCTCTAAATAAGAGGCTATTCATAGAAGACATGCTACTACGCTGTCGAGAGGTGCTAAAACAACCTGCCTAGATCATTGAATATAGAGAAATAACATCATGGCTGAAGGAAGTAGAGGGATCCTTTCCCTGGCAATCAAGGACAAAGGATCCTTGTATGCGGCTTATATTCCCTTTGTAAAAAATGGTGGCTTATTTATCCCAACCACTAAAGCCTATAAGCTAGGTGATGAAGTATTTATGCTGCTTACCTTAATGGATGAAACAGAACGCATTCCAGTTGCAGGAAATGTTGCTTGGATAACCCCACCAAATGCCCAAGGAAATCGTACCGCCGGCATCGGTGTTCAATTTAGTAAACAAGATAACGGGCAAACACGCAACAAGATTGAAACATTGCTTGCAGGTGCCCTGCAAGCAGATCGACCAACGCATACTATGTAATTGTCGTATGAACGCAGGGGTTTGGGAATTGTAGGCTCGAAAAAGTGTCTAGAAATGTAATACTCCTAACTTTTTGCAAGAAATGGGAAAAGACAATAAACAACAGCTAGATGAAAATCAGTTAAATAGTAATAGTGTTTCTTATATTGAAGGTTTATATGAAAATTATTTAGCTGATCCAAATTCAGTTTCTGATTACTGGAAAAGTCTTTTTGCCAATTCAAAATCTAAATATTTCCAACAGGCTGCATCCGAGCATTCAAAGATTCGTTCTGAATTACGCGAATCTGCTCACAAAAAATCAGATCTTTCATTAAGCACAATCAGCTCTACCAAGGCATCTAATAATCGTAAACAAGTCGGAGTCATTCGCTTAATCAGTGCCTATCGATATTTAGGTCATCGACAAGCAGATATTGATCCTCTCGGTGCAAGCTTAAGACCTGATATTCCTGAACTGAACCCAGAGTTTCATGGTTTAAGTCATAAAGATATGGATACAGAGTTTGAAACTGGATCCATTGGCGGAATTAAAAAAGCAAGCTTACGAGAAATTTTAAATATGCTTTCTGTAAGCTATTGTGGAACGATAGGTACTGAATATAAACATCTTAATTCACTTGAACAAAAAGAATGGATTCAAGGAAGATTAGAAGAATATTATCTATCCCCAGGTTTATCTGATAAGCGCAAACGCACCATTCTAGAAACATTGATTGCAGCGAAGTCTCTCGAAGTTTATTTGCACAAAAAATATGTCGGTCAAAAAAGATTTTCTTTGGAAGGGGGGTTAACACTTATACCGATTATTGATGAAATAATTTTACGTTGTGGCTATCACCACGTAAGTGAAGTGATTATGGGGATGGCGCATCGCGGTCGTTTAAACATGCTTGTCAATATTTTAGGGAAAAGCCCCGAAAAATTATTTCAGGAGTTTGAAGATACGGCAGACCCAGCTGTGGGTTCAGGAGATGTTAAATATCACAAAGGGTTTTCATCTAATTTAAAAACACCCTATGGTCCAGTTCATACAGTATTAGCATTTAATCCTTCACATCTTGAAGCTATCAACCCTGTGGTTGAAGGTTCAGTTCGTGCCAGACAACAGAGAAGAAATGATGTAGAACGCAACGATGTCATTCCTGTTCTGGTGCATGGTGATGCAGCTTTTGCTGGACAAGGCGTAGTCATGGAGACCTTAAATTTGTCCAAAACGCGTGGTTACACAACCGGTGGAAGTATACATGTCGTTGTTAATAACCAAATAGGATTCACGACAAGCGATCCATTAGATTCAAGATCTACATTGTACTGCACAGACGTAGCAAAAATGGTGCAGGCACCAATATTCCACGTCAATGGAGATGATCCTGAAGCTGCTGTATTTGTAGCAAAGTTAGCCGTGGATTACCGAATGAAGTTCAAGCGTGATGTGGTAATCGACATGATCTGTTATCGACAACATGGGCACAATGAAGCGGATGAGCCATCAGTGACGCAGCCAGTAATGTATCAAAGCATTCATCATAAAGAAGGGGTGCGAAGCGTATATACAAGTCGATTAGTCCGAAACAAAACGATTACTCCACCGCGTGTTAAAGCGCTGGAAACAATGTATTTAAATAAACTCAAAAAAGGTGAGAGAGTTTGTGGACCTATTGCTAAAAATGTAGAAAGAAAATTTATTGTCGATTACAAACCTTTTAAAGGTACACATTGGCGTGAGTTTGCCAATACTAAGATAAACAAAGATAAAATTGCAGCGTTGACTGAGAAAATTACATCAATTCCAGACAATTTCAATTTACACCCTACAGTAAAAAGAGTTGTCGTTGCACGTAAAAAAATGGGCGCGGGGGAAATAAACACAGATTGGGGATTTGGTGAAATGCTTGCCTATGCATCATTATTAGATGAAGGTTATTCAGTGAGAATTTCTGGCCAGGATAGTGTGCGCGGGACATTCTTTCATCGTCATGCTGCATTTTATGATCAGAAAAATGGAGAAGCTTACATACCGTTACAGCATATTTCTGAAAATCAACCCATGTTTCTGCCAATTAATTCCTTACTATCAGAGGAGGCCGTTTTAGGCTATGAAGTAGGCTACAGTACGGCAGAGCCGAATACATTAGTTATTTGGGAAGCGCAGTTTGGTGATTTCGCAAATAATGCACAAATGTATGTTGATCAGTTTTTGAGTTCTTCTGAAGCTAAATGGCAACGTTATTGTGGTCTCGTTATGTTGTTACCTCATGGATATGATGGACAGGGTCCAGAGCATTCATCTGCTCGTTTGGAACGGTATCTACAACTATGTGCTGAGGATAATATGCAGATTTGTATGCCAAGTACGCCTGCACAGGTGTTTCATATGTTACGTAGACAAATGTTGCGGCCCTATCGAAAACCGCTCATTGTAATGACTCCAAAAAATATTCTTCGAGACCCAAAGGCAGCATCAAATTTGGATGAATTTACTAGTGGACAATTTAATTATGTAATTGATGAAGTTGATGATTTAAAAGTTGCTGAAGTAAAAAGGGTAATATTTTGTTCCGGAAAAATTTATTATGAGTTATTACAAGCTAGAAGAGAGCAAAAAATTAACAATACTGCGATAGTTAGAATAGAACAGCTTTATCCTTTTCCACAAGATGAAGTAAAAAAGATTTTGGGTAAATACACTGGGGCGCATGAAATCATTTGGACCCAGGAAGAACCAAGAAATCAGGGGGCTTGGTATTACATGCAATCGCGAAGAACGCTTAAGTCGTGTATTGGTGAAAGCCATACGTTACGATACGCAGGAAGAACCTATTCTGCATCACCCGCAGTAGGCTCATTGCATATTCATAGAGAACAGCAAAAAGTTCTCATTGATGATGCTTTGGGACTAAACAAACAGGCATCTAGGCCGCCATTACGTGCGGTTTAAAATAAAGTTATTAAGACTGAGGAATCTGTATGAAAGTTAATGTCACTGTACCAGAACTAGCTGAGTCCGTTACAGAAGCAATTGTTGGAGAATGGATTAAAAAACCTGGTGATATTGTCGAGGAAGGCGAACAACTGGTTGATATCGAAACAGATAAAGTCATTCTTGAAATTACAGCGCCAGAGTCCGGGGAGCTAATTTCAATATCAAAGCATAAAAATGAGCAGGTACAAAGTAATGAGGTAATTGCTATTGTGAATACATCTGCTAAGAAAAATAATTCGACTAGTAAGGATGATGTAGCCAAAGCACAGGCCATAAAAAATACGAATGAGAATAAATTATCAAATGTCACTGAATTAACAATACCGGATAAAGACGCAAAAGATGATGTTTCTCAAACCACACAAGAAACGAACAAAAAAATCACAACTGCCAAAACTAGTCCAGCCGTTAGAAAATTTGCAAATGAAAACAATATTAACTTAGGAGAAGTGAAAGGTAGCGGCAAAGATGGGCGCATTACGAAGCAAGATTTGAAAGAATATATAGATGAATCTGGTGATTCATATGTAGACGAACTTGATGGTGCAACTGAGATTTTTAACGCGCCACAGATTTCGTTGTCTGAGGCTACGCGCGAAGACAGACGTGTGCCGATGTCAGGTTTACGAAAAAGTATTGCAAAACGCTTAGTTAATGCGCAGCAAGAAATGGCAATGTTGACTACTTTTAATGAAGTCAATATGAAAAATATAATGGATTTGCGTCAACGATATAAAGAGAGTTTTGAAGAAGCTCATGGTGTCAAATTAGGCTTTATGTCTTTTTTTGTTAAAGCAGCTGTAGAAGCGTTGAAAGAATTTCCAATTATTAATTCATCCGTTGAGAGCAGCGACATTGTATATCATGATTATTTTGACATCGGTATTGCAGTCAGCACACAACGTGGATTAATTGTCCCGGTTTTACGAAATGCAGATGATTTGTCTTTCGCAGGAATTGAGAAAAATATTAGTGATTTTGCAATAAGAGCCTATGAAAATAAAATCACAATTGAAGAATTAACGGGAGGAACCTTCACGATTACTAATGGTGGAGTATTCGGTTCCATGATGTCAACTCCAATTATAAACTCTCCTCAAAGCGCCATTTTAGGTATGCATTCTATCCAGGCACGCCCTATTGCTAGCAATGGACAAGTAATTATTGCGCCTATGATGTATATAGCGCTCAGTTATGATCATAGAATCATTGATGGGAAAGAAGCTGTACAGTTTTTGGTGCAAATTAAAAATATTATAGAAGATCCAAATCGTCTTCTATTACAAGTGTAGTGGATCAATATGATGTAATTGTTTTGGGCGCAGGGCCTGCTGGCTATGTGTGTGCGATTCGTTGCGCACAATTAGGTATGAAAGTTGCGTGCGTGGATCGTTATGTCACTGATAACGGTAATCCTGCTTTAGGCGGTACCTGTTTAAATGTGGGATGTATACCTTCAAAAGCCTTACTGGATTCTAGTCATCATTACCAATTTGCTATAGAGCAAGCGAAGGAGCATGGCTTGGTGCTTGAAAGTGTAGCAATGAATGTTTCTGTTATGCAAAAACGTAAGAATAAACTTGTACAAGTTCTTACAAAAGGCGTGGCCAGCCTATTAAAGAAAAATAAAATTGATACCTACTATGGAAATGCAAGTTTTATAGACACTCATAAAATCAGCATTGAAAACTTCTCTGATTCATCTACACAAGAATTAGCTGGAAATAAAATTATCATTGCCACGGGCTCCAAGCCTACTGAGACTAGTTTGGCAAAAACCGATGGAGAATTCATATTTGACTCAACCGGGGCATTAAATTTTCAAGAAACTCCAAAGCGATTAGGAATTATCGGCGCCGGTGTCATTGGACTTGAGATGGGTAGCGTGTGGAATCGTTTGGGTTCTGAAGTCATCATTCTTGAAGCTTTAGATTCATTTCTTCCTATGGCCGATCAACACATCGCAAATGAAAGTTTAAAAGTATTTGTTAAACAAGGGCTTGATATTCGCTTACAACAAAAAGTTGAAAAAGTAGTCGTGAGTAACAATAAAGTATTGGTTACATCTAGTGGGACTGATGGAACAAAAGACCTAGAGGTCGATAAATTAATAGTAGCTGTTGGCCGATCGCCAAATACGGATCAATTAGGTCTGCAAAATGTTGGTGTTAAAGCAAGTGATAAAGGTTTCGTAGAAGTTAATGATCATTGGGCTACGTCAAACTCAGATATTTATGCTATCGGTGATGTGATCGGTGGACCGATGTTGGCGCATAAAGGCTCAGAAGAGGGTATAGCCCTGGCTGAATATATGTCAGGTCAATCAGCGCATCGAGAGTACAGTAAAGTACCATGGGTTATTTATACCTGGCCTGAGGTTGCATGGGTTGGAAAAACTGAACAAGAATGTAAACAACAGGGAATTAATTACCAGGTTGGAAGTTTTCCGATGATGGCATTGGGTCGAGCACGTGCTATGGGTGATACAACTGGGTCAATTAAAATTATAGGCGAAGCAGATTCTGATCAGATCTTAGGGGTACATATTTTTGGGGCCAATGCGTCTGAACTCATTTCAGAGGCCGTGACCGCAATGGAAGCAGAACTTTCTACAGAAGACATTGCACGCACGATTCATGCACATCCAACCTTGTCAGAAGGTATACATGAAGCGGCGTTAGATGTAGATAAGCGCGTCATACACATCTAATTCTTAGTTCAATTGCAGTTATTCTGGATCTACTTCACCATCCATACCCGGAATAATTTCGCCGTCATCCGGTATGTTGACCATTTCTTCTTGAGTGGAAGCAATTCCGATGTGATACGCCGCAAATCCAGGAATAACGACTTGATTAACGGCCATGCCAATAATGTTTCCAGCCACGGGGGCAATTAATTCACTCATATGATTCGTAATAGGGTCTGTAACAGTGCCTAATACTTCACCTTTGGTGACACTATCGCCTAATCCCAGCTCGCTAAATAAAATTCCACCACTTTCTACTCGAATCCAAAGTGACTCATAATAGGCTGGCTTCGGGTCACCCCAAATAAACATGCGCGGGTACATCTCGAATTTATCAATTAAACTATTTATTGCATAAGTTCCAGCAACTATCTGATTTTCTTGAATTCTTAAAGATTCTCCGAGCTCCATTGTTATTGAAATTACCCCCGCTTTGTTGGCTTCTGTGCGCAGCATTCCAGGGTTACCCGCATGGTGTACGATTGCAATTTTGTCAAAGCCTTCAACAAATTCGGCAATATTTGAGTCTTTCATATTAGCTCTAATTTGTGGCAAGTTCGTGCGACGTAATGATCCTGTGTGGATGTCAATTAAATAGTTACAATGCACGATAATTTCATGAAACAATGAGTGTGCAATTCTAGAGGCTAAGCTACCATTCGCATCGCCAGGGAAATAACGATTTAAATCTCTACGGTCAGATAAGTAACGAGAGCTTCTCTGGAACCCCTGTAAATTTACAATCGGTATCCCAATTAAGGTTCCTTTGAATTTATTCGGTTTAATGTCATACATCACTCTCCGTACGACTTCAATTCCATTGAGCTCATCACCATGAATGGCACTCGTTAAACAGACTACTGGCCCTGGTTCAGATCCATTTATAACGAGGACTGGGGTAGGTAAGGCTAGGCCTGAGATGGTTACTTCGGGCATCCATGCCAATCTTGTAGATGTTCCAGGAGGTACTTCAGAGCCTAAAAGAATTAATTTCTCTCTTTCAATTTTTTCTATAATTTCTGTTTTTTGTTGTTCAACTTCTGGTACTTGAGTCACTTGGTCAGAAGGTGTTTCTTTTGCCTCACTTTTATCGGTTTCATCAATTTCCTCCTCGGCTGTTTCTTCGGATGGCATGGTGATTACAGGTTCTGGTGGAGGGGCAATTTCTTTTAAATCAACATTAGGGGCTACTGTGGTTTTTTCTACAGTACTTATGTCTTCTAAAGTTGCATCCTTACTATTTTGCTCTGCTGTAAAGGCAGAGCTGAATATAAGCGCTAGCAAGAAAATAAATAAAGATTGATAAATTTTCACTTTTAGATTGCCATATACATTTATTGATTTAGACTTTTGGATATCTCTAGTCGTTGTTCAATTTTACTAGGGACTTTTTTAATTTTTTCTATTTTTTCTAAGCTTGTTAATAGTCCATATTGGTTCGCAAGTTGAACATTCAGACCTGGTCTTGCATTCAGTTCTAACATTAGCGGGCCTAGCGCTTGGTCTAACACAATGTCGACACCTAAATACCCCAGACCAACTGTATCAGAGCATTTTGCGGCGATATTTAATACTTCATTCCAATAAGGGAGTTGAATATTTTTAATGGATTGACCTGTATCTGGATGGCTATCAGTGAGAGTATTACCGAATACTGCTGAAGCTGTTCTACCTGTAGTCATATCAATTCCTACGCCAATAGCGCCTTGATGCAAATTCGCTTTACCATTCGACTTACTCGTCGGTAGTCGTACCATAGCCGTAATAGGAATTCCTCTGAAAACAATTATTCGGATATCTGGAACACCTTTAAAGCTTATGCTCTGAAATACTGGATCAAATTGTACGCGATATTCTAGAAAGGCTTGATCAGTTATGCCTCCAAGGCTATACATACCAGATAAAATATTAGAGACGTAATGTTTTACTGAATTTAAACTTATTAATTCTCCTGATGGTAGTTGATATCGATTTCCTATTTTTCCAGCGATTACAAGAATTCCATTCCCGCCACTTCCATGCGCAGGCTTAATGACGAAATCATTTAATTCATCAAGTTGGTTTTGAATTGTTTTAAGTTGATAATTAATTTCAATTACAGAGTACAATTTTGGAACAGCGATACCTGCATTCAGGGCTAATTGTTTAGTTTGTAATTTGTTATCAACGAGTGGGTACAATTTTCGTGGATTATATTTTGAAATATAGTTTGTATTGCGTTGATTAATCCCCATCACCCCCTGCTGTATTAAGGCTTTAGGGTTAGCAAATTTGAAGTTTTCTAACATTATGTCTTCATTTCCCGAAATCGAATTAACTCACTTAATCGATAACCTGTATAGCGACCCATCCATAGGCATAAGCCTAAAATTACGATTAAAAGTTCAGGGAATACAAACATTAAGTAGGTTAGCTGTTCGTTAGTCATCACTAAATAACCTACACATGCAACGACTAAGCTGCCTAAACCTTGAAGAAGTGCTGCATTAATTCCTGTTTCTTCCCACGTGATTGACATACGCTCAATTGTCATCGCTAAAATTACCATTGGAAATAATGAAATGGATAATAGCCGATCTAGCCCTAAGCGACTTGTTACAAAGCTAATTAGTAACATTAATATAACGACAATAACTAAAATTGCGGCTAGTCTAGGTACCAGTAGTAATCGCAAATGTTCTAAATAAAAACGGATTAACAATCCAATTGAAACGATTACACTAAATAAGATTACACCCCAAAATAACTGCGTTTCACGAAATGCAATGGCTATTAAAATAGGCATAAAAGTTCCGAATGTTTGTATCCCAACGAACGTGCGCATAAATACAACAATTAAAGCCCCTAGTGGAACCATCAATAACAAGCTATAGATATTTTGACTTTGTACAGGTAAAGAAAATAATGTGAAACGACTGAAAATTGAAGCGTTGTTTTCCGCATTGTTTTTAGCTACTTCCAACAAACCCATGTAGGATTTTGTTACAGAAAAAGTAAGTTCAGCATTTTGTCCGTTTTTAATTTTATACAAGGGACCTTGACCCACTTTCCAAACTACATGATTTTTTGGAATACCACTCTCGCCAGTTATTGGATTAAAAGTAAGCCATTTGTCTCCATTAAAAGTTTGTATTAGAACAAGGGGCTTAATGTTGTTAGCCGCATCTGATAGTCCAATCGCCCATAACTTTCTCGTAGGGATATGAGCAACGGCTAATAACTTCATCATTAATTCTGCATACCCTCCTTCATATGACTCCAAAGTTTTAACCAATGAAATGTTCTCACCTGCATCAGGTGAATTGAGTTGATGGATTAATTCATGAGTAAAGGTTGCCGTATCGGCAGATTGGCTGCGAACGTCTTCAATTATTTTATTAATGGCTGTGGAATAGGGTTCAGGAAAAGTAGGGGCTTCTGGATATGTAGGTATATTAATCCAGTTTGATTTTGAATTAGTAGGCGCTACTGTAGTTCTATAATATAGAGAATGCTCACCTTCTGCTTTTCGAATCGCCCAATTCGCAGTTTTACTATCTTTTTGAGTTTTTTTGTTTAAACCAAAGTTTCCAGAAATAAAGTGTTCATCTAGCTTTGTATATGCAGGTGTAATATTCGGTATATACAGCATTGCTTTTACATTCCTAGAATTACTATAAAAGCTAAGTTTTGCTTGAATCGTCCAAATTTCTGCCTGTTGATTTTCGGATAGCGGAATGTCTAGTTGCAGAACTTTATGCGCAAAAATTGCCAAACCAATTAGAATCAGCACTAATGACCAAAATCTAACAGCAATTTTTTGCATGGATTATAAAATCAAAATAGCCTAGTCAAGACAAAGATTTTTTTGATATAAATGCTTAACCACAATTTGGGGTAGTAAGAAAAATCTGCCTTGGATCAATGATTACAATTTGCTTCAAGAATTCTCTGCCTAGAAGAATATCGTATAAATACTCAGTACGATCAGCTAGTGTAAATTCGGTATTAAAGGTGTCTCCATTGAAACAAATATCCAAATTTACAACATAACGATTATCATGTTGACCATCATGGTTTTTAACAACTGTATTTCGAGTGCTAGGATATTCCAAGTTTAAGGTGTGTTTTTGATCTTTATTATCGGTTAATACTAGTGTGAATTTAACCCAGGCTGCGCCATTTTTTTCAAAAGGCTGAATATTTTTTGCATTGATCGAAGAAGTTTTGGCACCAGTGTCTAATTTGGCTTTTACTTTAAACTTCTGCTGCTCAATTCGCACACTTTCAAGCCAGCCTGCAACAACGCGAGCCGGTTCTTTAGCATGCATGGTTACAGGAAGTAAAAATAGTACCGAATTAAAGACGATATAAAACAGAGTATTCCTAAATTTGGCTTCTTTCATGTGATTAATTACTTGACAGTTAACTGATAAAATAACGGCAGGAAATTTTTGTGTTGAGCTATAATATTTACATTTATTAAATAAGAGGCAGTGAAAAATGGGAATATTCCGAAATGACGATATTGCAAAATTTGTTTTACGTTTAACAGTGGGTATATTGATGCTATTTCATGGGGTTGCAAAATTAACTAATTTAGATTCGATTAATTTTATAAAAAGCACACTTGAAAATATCGATTTTCCCAGCTTATTCGCTTATGGAGTATATGTTGGCGAAATAGTTGCACCCATTCTGATAATTATAGGGGTTTATACTCGTTTCGGGGCCTTGCTGATAGTAATAAATATGATATTTGCTATCGTTTTAGTACATTCGGGTGATCTATTCAGATTAACGGAGCATGGTGGTTGGCGGCTCGAACTACAAGCCTTTTATTTGTTTTGCTCTGTGGCGATATTATTTTTTGGCAGCGGCAAGATGGCGGTTAAACCAGATTGATACAAGACTCTGGATCCCCAATATTTACGTATGCAAATTAAATTTAAGTTAACTGTAATTCCATATTGTGTATTTATAGTCATTAGTTGTGCAAGTCCCTCCGTTGAATTAGAGGGTGTTAACGAAATTGAGCTACTTACAGAAGCCATTACTCAATTATCAAAAAATATTAAACCTGAAGAAGCAAAACAATCATCAAAGTTACTAATTTCAACTACCTATGATCTTGGCAAAGAATACAATATGGTCAGCCCTGCAAAATATCATAATTTACTTGTTAATATTGGACTAAAGGATCGGGGCTTATGCTGTCATTGGACAGAAGATCTTCACTTTAAACTTCGTAAAATAAACCCAACTTCAATAAAGTTTGACTGGGTCGTTGCAAGACATGGCGACATATTAAGAGAACATAACAGTGTCGTAATATTTTCTGCTGATTCGACTTGGGAAGAGGGCCTTATATTTGATCCATGGAGGAAAGCTGGTGATCCATATTGGGGGATATTGGCTCAGGATAACTATCCATGGGAGCTGCATCCTTTGCATGGGCAATGGAATTTATTACATTGTAAATGAACGTGAAATTAGTACATTTTGATTGTGAGTATTTAGGATTATTAGGACTATTTTTATAGACAGTTCTTAGTATTTAGTGCATCATTTAACCACAATTAATTATGCGGCCTTCGTAGTACTGGTTACATCGCTTACCACTTTACAATAGTCTTTATTACATTCTTATTTAAGAAATTTTTCCTGCTTATTTAGCCTTTCCTGGCTCCTCTAATTTTGGTAAGTGTTAGTTTCTTTCTCAGTTTGTTTATTTAGACCTTTGGCCTTTAACTGCCGATTAAGTTTATGTATTGATTAATCAGCGGTTTTTAAATTTCAATGCATTGGAGAATAGAGATAAATGAATATTTATGTTGGAAATCTACCCTACAGTTTTTCCGAAGATGAGCTACGAGATTTATTTTCGGCTCATGGCGAGGTGTCTAGTGCAAACATCATCATTGATCGTGCATCAGGCCGCTCTAAAGGGTTTGGATTTGTAGAAATGCCAGATAAAGCGCAAGGTGAGAGTGCCATTGAGGCCATCAATCAGACAGATGTTCAAGGAAGAAATGTTCGTGTCAATGAGGCCCGCCCAAGAAACGATAATCGCTCTCGGTCTTAGCATTACCTTCTTTCATTATTAAAACTGACACAGGTAATCGTACCTGGTCAGTTTTCGGCCTGATGTTTACAAATAAATATGTAGATTTGTAAATGCCAGATACAAATTCATATGAGGCTATTTGGCCATCATGTTCTTAATTAAGCCTACGATAGCCATCACGATGGCGCCACCAGCACCGGCTGCACCTATTTCACCTCCGATTCCAGAACCAAGTACATCACCTAATAATTGACCTCCAATTCCACCTCCAACGAGCCCAGCAATAGTATTCCCAATAGGGCCTAAGCTTAAGTTCTTTAATAGTGTGCCAACAATGTTTCCACCGACAGCTCCACTGATTAATTGAATAATTAAAGGCATTAATGCTTCCATTTTTGTCTCCCTTATTTTGATGCCAATCAGAATGACTACCAATCAGCACAGTATTGTTATTGTAAGTACTACTATAGCGAATTAATCAGAATTTAGATAACTTATTAAATCCTTTAAAAACAGATACTAATAATATATTTATAGGTTTTCATTGTTCAATGCTTTCCCATCCGGTATTGGGTGTAAAACGTGACCCATGTTGATCATGTAGTCTTTGCAAGCTAGATAATAAATTTTTAACACCATAGTTTTGTATGTATTGCACTGGCCCACCACGGAAAGGTGCAAATCCAGTCCCAAAAATTATTCCAGCATCAAGCAAGTCTTTATGAGCTACAACTTTCTCTTCATGGCAGGCGATTGTTTCATTTAAGAATCTCATCAATAAACGTTCCTGAATTTCGCTGTGAGCAATGCTCGAATTTTTCGAGGAAGATTTAATCTTTTTACCATTTTTCCAAGTGTAAAACCCTTTACCCGTTTTTTTTCCTAAATTGCCATCCTCTACCATACTTTTAAATGAATTTGGAATTTCATAGTTATAATGGTTGCTTAGTAATTCAGCAACTTTATAACCGACATCTAGCCCTACCGTATCTGCAAGCTCCATTGGGCCCATTGGCATGCCGAACTCAATAGCCGCTTGATCAATGTCCGCGATTGCAACTCCATTCTCATGAAGTAACCCTGCTTCCACCATATAGGGAGTTAGAATTCGATTAATTAAAAAGCCAGGTGAACTTTTGGTCGGCAAAGGCAATTTGCCAATTTGTTTGGCAAAATTTACTGTGCGTTGACTAATTTTTGAATCCGTTTTTGCACCATTCACAATTTCAACTAATGGCATTTTCGCCACAGGATTAAAAAAATGTAAACCAACAAGTCGAGTGTCATCAGAAAAAGCATCACATAGTTGTTCAATTTCGATGCTGGAAGTGTTCGTTGCAACGAGGGCATCGTCTTTAATTTCAGATTCAATAGACGCATATAAATTTCGTTTAATATCTTTATCTTCAACAATAGCTTCAATTATTACATCAGCATTGCGTAAACCATGCCCTTGCTGGTCTAGACAAAGCAAATCCATTGAATCTTTAATTAATAATTTATTTTTAAGTCTCTTTTTGAAATATTGAAAAGAGCGCTTTTTAGCATTAGCTAAGCTTTCAACACTAAGATCTTGCAAAGTCACACGTAGTCCCTGCGCTACACACCATGTAGCAATGTCGCCGCCCATCACTCCAGCGCCTATAATATGCACGTGCTCCACACTGGTTTTCTCTTTTGTAGCCAATGCTTTCAAATCATTTTGCAGCATGAATACACGAACTAAATTTTTTGCCGTTTCTGTGGTGCTTAGTTGAGCTACTGAATCAGCTTCATGTTTTAACATTTTAGTTTCATCACCATAAAACTGTTTCCAATGATTTATTAAAGCGTAGGGCGCGGGGTAATGTTCTGGCTTGGCCTTTTTTTCTACCTGCTTTTTCATTTGCATTGCAACTATTGGTCTCACAGGACGGCTATTAAATAAATAGGAAATTTTTGGTTTTTTATGAATTTGTGGGCTAGTACGTAAGTAGTTTCTTGCTGCATTCTTAAGATGGCGTTTTGCGACTACGGCATCTACTAAACCAATTTTCTTTGCGCGATAAGTGTCAACACTTCTTCCTGTTAGCATCATGTCCATGGCTATAAGCGGATTGGCATGGCGTAAAATTCTTACAGTTCCACCGTAGCCTGGATGAATGCCTAAACGAATTTCAGGTAGAGATAAACGAGTAGATGGATCATCTAATGCAATTCGATAGGTGCAAGCGAGTGCTAGCTCAAGCCCGCCACCCATGCAGAAACCATTTATTACTGCAACTTTAGGTAATTTTATTTCATCCAATTGATTGATTACGCCCTGACCGAAATGAATCATGTCCAAGGCTTCCTGGTGTGTAGTAATTTTTGTAAATTCTTTTACATCTGCACCCGCGATGAAACCACTATTTTTATTAGAAGTAATGGCTAACCCTATTGGGGATAAATCTGAAATAGTATGTAAAATGGTTTGTAGCTCATTAAGTACTTCTGAAGAAAGAACATTAGTACTACTTTGTTGAACATCGAGTCCAAGCCACGCAACTCCAACGTCATCTTGTTCGACATGCCAGTGCTTATACATTTTTTACACTATGTGTTATTGGAGATTTTCAACTAACATAGAACCACCTTGCCCACCGCCAATGCAAATTGTAGCTACTCCCAATTTTGCATGATTACGCTTGAGTACTTTTAATAAATGCAAAACAATTCTTGTGCCACTTGCCGCCACAGGATGTCCTAGGCTAATTGCGCCTCCATCCACATTTAATTTCTCGTGTGGAACCATGCCAAAGGCCTTATCTAAACCAAAGTGGAGTTGACAGTAATCATCATCTTGCCATGCGGCTAGGCACGCAAGTACTTGTGCTGCAAAAGCTTCATTTAGCTCCCAGTAATCAATGTCATCTACGCCTAATCTTTGTTGCTGTAACATTGGAATGGTTGCATGTACAGGTCCTAAACCCATTTCACGTGGATCCAAAGCCGCCCAATTTGAAGTAAGTAGTCTACCGATGACAGAGAGTTGATATTTCTTAACCGCACTTTCATTCGCTAAAATAATCCAAGCAGCACCATCGGTAATCTGTGCACTATTGCCAGCAGTAACATTGCCAAATCTTTTGTCAAATACCGGGCGTAATTTTGCTAATTTTTTGGTGCTGGAATCAGGACGTATTCCATCATCAAAGTCAAATACATTTCCATCCGTATCATACAAGTGTTCAATTTCATCTAAATATCCATTTTCTTTCGCATGTGCTAATCGTAAATGACTAGCCACTGCGTATTCATCCATTTGTTCTCGAGAAATATTAAATCGATGTGCCAAATTTTCGGCCGTTTGGCCCATGGATAAACCCACGACGGGATCAGATAAGCCCTTTAATAATCCAATTATCGGCGCGAAAAATTTTGGACGCAGTTTGCTTATTGTTTTTATTTTCTGTAGGGGGGTTTTCGCTTGATTGAGATCCGCTAACCAATTAACCATATGCCGGTTATACAAAACAGGCGAATGGCTCATAGCTTCAGTACCACCTGCTAATACTAATTCTGATTTTCCGAGTAAAATGTTTGAAAATGCACAATCGATTGCTTGCATTCCAGATGCGCAATTACGTTGTACTGTCCATCCGGGAACCTTATCACCACAACCTAGCCGTAAGCTGATCACACGACCAATGTTGACCTCATCCGGTCTTGGTCCAACACAGCCTACGATCACTTCATCCAGTTCTTCTGGAGCAAAAGGTTGGCGTAACAGTAGTGGCTGTCCAGCCATCACGGCCAAATCAGCCGCATGAAAAGGGCCTGGACGGCCTCTAGCTTTTAGAAAAGGAGAGCGGCTTCCATCTACAATGTATACGGACTGCATGTTCATCGTTTTTTAAGACTGTAGTGTACGATGTCTTTTACGCCTTTGCTTGAGATTTCGCTTAGGTCGAAACTGTTTTAATTAATTGAGCCACCGTTTCTAATTGTTGTTTCTGAATATAGAAATGTGGGGAAAAACGTATTCCTCCACCCCGAAAGGCGCATAAGACATTTGATTTTAGTAGAAACTTAAATAGCTGATAATTATCGAGCGATGGGTGTGCCACCGTGATAATTCCGGATCGACGCTCTGAATCTAAATCGGATAGAAAATTTAAATCTAAATTTTCAAATAAATCAATTAAATAAGAAATATTACTAGAAATTTTCTCATATATAGCATCAATGCCTATTTGCAATAACAAGTCCAAGCTCGCATGCATTGCTTGAATTCCAAGGTTGTTCAAGCTTCCACATTCAAATTTTCTCGCAGTTGTTGCAGGCCTCCATTCTAAAGATTCATAGTCGCCTACGTTTTCCATCATATGCCAGCCAAATTGATTTAATTGTATTTCATCGCGTATTTCAGGATTGCAATAAAACATACCAATTCCTTCTGGACTCAGTAGCCATTTATGTGCATCTGCAATGATAAAGTCGGCTTTGAATTTCTTCACATCAAATGGAATTGCCCCCAGGTGTTGAATGGCATCTATGCAGAATAAAATTTGATTGGCACGACAATATTCTCCAATGATTTCTAAATTCAGACGAAGTCCGTTGCTAAATTGAACAGCACTCACAGAAATTAGGCGAGTATTCTCATCAATGTTCTGAAAAATCGATTGTTCCGGGGAATCTGCTGCATAAAGATCGACACATCGGGGTTCAACATTGTATCTCTGAGCAAGAGACTGCCAAACGATTCGATTCGAGGGGAATTCCTGTTTCGCAAAAATGATATTGTCGTGAGCATTCCACGGTATTCCATAGGCAACCATAGATAAACCTTCAGACGTATTTTTAATGAGTGCGATATCTTCTTTGTTGTCTGCGTGAATTAATTCTTTACATTGTGTACGCAATTCGGACTCTGTTTGTTCCCATTGGGCGAGAAGTTTAGTGCTATGGTGTATGTTTTGACTTGCAAATCTGAGAACAGCATCATATGCAGTTTTTGGCCAAGGTCCTACACCCGCATGATTTAAATGAATTAAATCGTTTTGATGTGGGAATTCTTGTGACCAATCGTGTTCGGACATCATGGTTTCTTGAATTAACTAAATTAGAAAATAACATGCAATGAAAAATAATTCTGCAAGTTTGAAACAACGTGACTTAGCATCAATTTGGCATCCATGTACGCAGATGAAAGACCATGAATTTCTACCCATTACACCGATAAAAAAAGCTAAAGGTGTTTGGTTAGAAGACTTTGATGGAAATCGATACATAGATGCAATTAGTTCTTGGTGGGTAAATATCTTTGGACACAGTAATGAAAAGATATCAGAGGCTATTAAACAACAACTGGATGTCATGGAGCATGTAATCCTTGCAGGGTTTACACATGAATCTGTTATTGAACTATCTGAACGACTGATTGAAATAACACCTGACTCATTAAAAAAGTGTTTTTATGCTGATAATGGCTCGTCTGCAGTCGAAGTTGCATTGAAAATGAGTTACCACTATTGGAAGAATATTGGAAAACAAAAAAAGAAAAAGTTTATAAATTTAAGTAATTCATATCATGGAGAAACAATTGGTGCACTATCAGTAGGAGATGTATCTTTATATAAGGAAGTATATGAACCGTTGTTATTGGATGTAATCACTGTTCCAAGTCCTGATAGTTATTATCGCGAAAACGGAGAACATCCTGACGATTATGCAAGGCGAATGTTTTCACACATGGAAGACGCCTTGCAAAAACATCATGAAGAGGTTTGTGCGGTAATTGTGGAGCCGCTAGTACAATGTGCAGGATACATGCGCATGCATTCTCCAATCTATTTAAGCATGTTGCGTAAAGCATGCGATAAATATGGCGTCCACTTCATTGCAGATGAAATTGCTGTCGGTTTTGGTAGAACAGGAACTTTATTTGCCTGCGAACAGGCGAAAACTAGTCCAGATTTTATGTGTCTTTCAAAAGGATTAACAGGAGGGTATTTGCCTTTATCTGTCGTGCTTACAACGGATGAAATTTATGAAGCCTTTTATGATGAATACGTTAATTTAACTGCATTTTTACATTCACATAGTTATACGGGGAATGCATTGGGGTGTGCAGCAGCCTTAGCGACTCTGGATATTTTTAAAAACGAAAATGTAATTGAATCAAATCTATCTAAAACCCAAGAATTTAAAAAACAGTGCAAACGCTTTGAAGATCATCCAAATATTGGCGATGTAAGACAAACAGGAATGATCACCGCAATTGAAATGGTTAAAGATAAATATTCAAAAGAAAGTTTTCCTTGGCAGCAACGAAGAGGATTGGAAGTATATAAATATGGACTTAAGCGCCAGGCATTATTAAGACCATTAGGTGATGTAATTTATTTTATGCCGCCGTATGTAATTAGCCAGGAAGAAATACAAATGCTTGTAGATGTTGCTGAGCAGGGGATTGAGCTGGCTTTAAAAGCCCATTAAGGGTTAATCAATAGTTGAATCTTTTAGTGACTTTATAACAATTTCTACACGTCGATTAAGCTTTCTTCCCGCATTAGTGGTGTTACTCGCTACTGGGACTTCTGAACCAAAGCCCCGTGTTTCAATGCGTGTACCATCGATACCTTGATGTACTAGGTGTTTTTTAACGGCTTCTGCTCTTCTTAACGAAAGCTGTTTGTTAGACTTTTCATTTCCGTGACTATCCGTATGTCCCTCTATAATTACTTCTCTTTGCGAATTTCCACTTAAATATAAAACGAGTGGTTGTAATCTTTTGCCCGATTCTTGTGTCAGTGTAGATCCTCCGCTATCAAACAATAAATCATTAATGACTAATAAGGTTCCACGACTTGTTTCTTCAGCACGGTATTCTCCTATCGTTTGTTCCAGCCGTTCAATTTTTTGTTGCGCCTCCTGCGCACGGTCAGACTCGGACTGACGAACTAGTGCAATCATTTCTTGTTGCTGTAGTTCAAGACTTGATATTTCTTGTTCATTTAGTGCTTTTAGTACTAATTCATTAGCAATATCTTGTTTTCTTCTTGCCATATAAATTAAATGGTCAACAGAACTTAGATCACCATCATCCAGTGCAAGCTTGGCATTTTTTAAATATTCTTCGGCTTGAAATAATGCAACTGATGCGTTTTGTTGAAAATTTTCATCATTTAATAGTTGGCTTTGGATTAGTTTTGCTTCATCGAGTGGAGTATATTTTTTTGGAGTACTGCTACAGCCAAGTATTAAAAAACAAATCACACAAAAAACAGAAATTAATAAGTTATAATTTTTCATTCTTTTAGAGGGGCAACATTTATAGGAGAACGCCACTGCAACTCATGGTTTAGATTTACTATACTAGCCTCTAATTCAGAAAGTTCTTGGTCCGATAAAATTCGCTGAGACTTCACTTTAATTAATTCAACATCTACTAAAATTTGTTGTGCAAGATGTTCAGCTAGTTGGTTTTCGTTATTGGATGTGGCTTGTTTCGCCTGTACTAGTTTTTGTTGAACATCAATTACGTCTGGACCGACTAATTTTTCAAAATTGGAATGAGAAATGCTTTTTACGGCGATTTCAGACTCAGGTAACGTTTTAGAAGGCGGAGTAGAAGCGCATGCGTATAAGAATACGCAAGTAAAAATTATTCCAGCGATATATACTAATTCAGTGACTAAGTTTCTCAATGTGAGGCTACTATTTCTGTTGCTGGTCTTATTTTCGTACTTGGATTTTATAAAATCTAGTCTAAAATTGTTTCATAAATAACTAGCGAATGGTTTAATTTTAACTAATAGGCCTATGAATATTCATTTTAAAATTTTGTGTAGTTTAGCATTGCTATTAACCTCAACTGTGCATGCAGAACGTTATGTACTGCCAGCCAAGGGTGATTCCTTAGTTGGTCAAATGACACTATTTACTACACGTTATGAAGATACTTTTTTAAAGCTTGCGAGAAGATTCAACATAGGCTTTCAAGAAATTGTATTAGCCAACCCAGATGTTGACCCTTGGATTCCTGAGCCAGGAAGTCAAATTTTTATCCCCACGCGATATATTTTACCGGATGTAAAAAGAGAAGGCATGGTTTTGAATTTAGCTGAAATGAGGCTTTACTACTTTCCTAAATCGATTCCGGGAAAACAAAACTATGTGTACACCTATCCGATTAGTATTGGTAAAGAAGGTTGGGGTACACCTCATTCTAAAACTACTGTTATCGGTAAAGCCAAAGACCCCACATGGTATCCACCTGAATCGATACGTAAAGAGCACGAAGAGCGAAATGATCCGTTGCCAGAATTTGTTCCTCCTGGTCCTGATAATCCACTGGGCAAATATGCTATTCGTTTAGGTTTATCAGGATATTTGATTCATGGTACCAATGAGCCGCGGGGTATTGGCATGAAGGTTACGCATGGGTGCATACGATTGCATCCCAATGATATTTCAGACCTGTTCAATCGAGTATCCATCAATACGCCTGTGACAATCATTAATCAGCCCTACAAATTAGCTTGGCATCAGGGGCAATTATATGCCGAAATGCATCCCAGCGAAGGCGATGAAAGTGGTACAACTTCAAGGAATCTGACAGAGTTTGTACGTTCTATCGTTGCAGTAACAAAAAATAGCAAAGACTATAAAGTGGACTGGGAACTTGCTAATAGACTTGCCAAGAATAAAACGGGTATGCCAATTGCCATCGGCGAAAGAATCAAACAATCAGAAAAAAATCAAGAAAGCTGATGCGTTACAAAATGTTAAAGAATTTTCATCAGACATAAAAAAGGGCTCTTAAACGAGCCCTTTTAATATCAGTTCATGTGCTTTAAGAATATTACTTAGAGCTCATAGAGCCATCAAACATACGGCTCATACGACGTGAATTAGCATCACAGCATGCTTGTGCAGCATTTGCAGCTTCCTGTGCAGCTAGCGCCATATCTTTAGCAGTAGATGCATTGTAGTCCGCTGTATTTGCTGTACGAAGTGCTTCTTCAGCAATGGCCTGGACTGCAGCTAGGTCGCCGCCGCCTTCTGCTGCAGGAGCCTCGGCAGCTGTACCGCCAGTCCACTGACAGCCAGTAGATAAAATTGCAGCAAATCCAATTGCCGCTGGGATAAGAGATTTCTTAGTTAACATATTTTTAACTCCGAAGTTATTACATTAATAATCGTACGAAAGATTAATTGTCCAGCAATGCCATGTCCCCAAAAATCCATGGAGTCATATGCGAGAACCCCCGCTCAGCCTTGCTAGGCGCGAATATTGTATTTAAAAACGTTATCTTTACCAAGTGTATTCTGATTTTTCATTCAAAATTACACCAACTCATGGCAAATTAGTGTGTTATTACGTCAAATTTTAAATATAGATATTTTTTGGCTGGCCAAATTATATACACATGCAGTTGATAAAACCCCAACATTGCAGGCGTGAATAAAATGCTTGAATCATATAAAATACAGCCAATAGAATATCTCTAACATGCTGTATTATAAGGTCTTATTGTCCTAACTATTGAATTAGAGTATCGACTAAACTTTTTTATTGTTAGCTATATCACTACACATTCTACGGAGAGAATAATAATGAACTACAATGTGGTACTGGATGATGAGAGACGTGTTACTCCCCGCAAACAATCACCTACGAATTTACACGTCTATTGTCCTCAATTAAGTATATCTCGCTGTCGGCCACGCAATTTAAGTACGCGGGGTGCATTTTTAGAATTAATTCCGGAACATGCCTATGTTGGTAGAAGGGTACAGTTGGTATTTTCGGTATCAGAAAAAAATGCAGTGCGATTAATCCGAGTATGGGCTGTGGTAGCACACTTATCAAACGAAGGTATAGGCTTTGGTTTTACCCATAAATACCATTCAGTCAGAGTTAAGAAGAAATCTGCATAAACTCTTTAACTTATTGATAATAAGAAATTTATATTTATAATTAGGTTAAAACTAATAGTACAATACCCTAAACAATCTGATGTGGTTCACTTTTTTAGGCGTGAACCCGAAATATACTCAAAATCTGCAGATAACCTAATCTTTACTATGTCAATTTCAAATTCGATCGAAGTGGACGAAAGAAAATACGTACAGCGCGGAGATGATCGCAGACGTAACTCGGATACCGTTCAGTTTCCGTTGCTCGATAGTGATTTTAAGATTATTCGCAGTGACAGACGAAATATCCCTGATCGTAGAAAATCAAATTTGAAACTATTTTGGCAAGAGAATCAGCCAATTCGCCATACTAGTGCGCTTACCTTAGAGGTAGACGGACAAAATTACTTTTTAGATGAAACGCTAGAAATGTTTATCTTAGGCCGTTCATTTGAGAGTGATATTCGTATTGGCGATAAATATGTTTCCAAACGTCATGCTTTTATCAAATATGAAGATGGGGAATTTGTCCTACAAGATACCAGCCTCAATGGGACGTTCATTGAAATGGAAGATTTAGGTAGTTTGCGTTTGCAGGGTCAAAAAGCGTATCTGTATGGAGATGGCACAATCAGCTTGGGTACGCCCATTGATAAAATTCATGGAAGCCAAATCCAGTTTCACTGTAAATAATTGCAAGAGTTGCTACTGAAGCAATTTATTGAAATTAATTCGTTAACACTCAGCTGAGTGTATTAAATCCACAATTTAATTATTGCTATTGCCTGATAAGCAATATCAGTAGGCCTATACAAATGACCAACAATGCAAAAAGCAGGTTAATGGAGAGTGGCATTGCCTATTTTTTTGTTGTTATGGAGATTTATTTTTATTATATAAAGTGAATTCTATGCCGATTTGGCATGAATTGGAATTCAAAATTAATAATAATAATTAAATAAAATTGCTGAATTAGTGAACTCTTATCAAAACAAAGCACAAGAATTACTTGATCAGGTTGATGTTCAAATTAATGGTTCTAGACCTTGGGACATCCAGGTAAAAGACAAACGTTTTTTCAAACGAATATTTGCCGAAGGGTCACTTGGGCTTGGTGAGTCTTATCTAGATGAATGGTGGGAGGCGGAATCTTTAGATGGGTTTTTCTGTAAAATTTTATCAACCAATTTAGAGTCCAAGGTGCATCCTTACAAATTGCTATGGTTTTTTGTGCAGTCAAAACTTTTTAATCTACAAAGCCTGCGCCGGGCATTTCAGGTGGGCGAAAAACATTATGATATTGGAAATGACCTATTCGAGTTGATGCTCGATAAAAGATTAACCTATACCTGCGGGTATTGGAAAAATGCCTCCAATCTTGATCAAGCACAAGAGCATAAACTAGATCTGGTATGTAAAAAAATTAAATTAAAAGAAAATCAAATGGTGCTTGATATTGGTTGTGGTTGGGGAAGTTTTATGAAATTTGCTGTAGAAAAATATGGTTGTAAAGCTGTGGGTGTTACTGTCTCAGAAGAGCAAGCAAAACTAGCAAGAGAGTTATGCTCAGGTTTGGATATTGAAGTTAAATTACAAGATTATCGTAATTTAACGGGAACATATGACCACATTGTTTCATTAGGGATGTTTGAACATGTAGGCCCGAAAAATTATCAAAATTACATGGAGGTAGCATCTCGTTGCTTGAAAAATGGTGGGTATTTTTTATTGCATACAATTGGCGCAAATAAAACTCGACACACACCAGATCCATGGATAAATAAATACATTTTCCCGAACGGAATTCTTCCTTCGCTTAAAGATATAAGCACAGCTTATGAAACGTGTTTTATATTAGAGGATCTGCATAATTTTGGTGCCGACTATGATAAAACCTTGGTGGCTTGGTTTGAAAATTTTGATATGAACTGGAGACATCTTTATAAGAAATATGGTGACAGGTTTTACCGAATATGGAAGTACTATCTATTAGCTTGTGCAGGGGCTTTTCGAGCACGAAATATTCAATTGTGGCAGTTAGTGCTTAGCAAAAATGGTACCCCAGGCGGTTATGAAAGAGTTACATGAGAAACCTGTTGGTACTTCACAGAAGTAAATCTTATGGCACGTTTTATAAGTATCACTAAAGCAGCATCTTTAGCTAATGTTCACGCAAAAGAAATCCAACAGAAAATTAAATCCAAAGAATTATCTTCGTCTCGAGGTCAAATATATATAGAAGAGCTTATAGAATGTTATCCCCATATTCGAATGGAAGATGCCGACATCCATTCAATGGTTAAGAAAATTAAGGACCAATCATTTGACATCGGCGCACATAAGCAATTTGAACAAATGACTATCTCTGAACTAACGGTATCTCTAAAAAAATTTCAAACAAATGTAGACTACTACAAGGAGCAGACAAAAAAGTACGAACATTTAGTTCAACATTTAATAAACCACTTAAAAGACTTGGAAGAGCATATAGAAGATAATCAACGTGTGCATGTAATATTGCATTGGATTGAACACCGCTTAAGTGAGATTCAGCGTAATGAATGAAACTATGAATAGTGACATCCTTGTCAAGAAAATGTTAGTTATCTAGAACAAATGTGACTTTCAGCAGCACCCTGTGTTCAGTAATTTTTCCATTTTTAACGCTTACTTGATGATCTTTCACCCACGCACTTTTAATTCCTTTTAGAGTTTTATCGGCGCGTTTAAGGCCAGTGCTAATCGCATCTTCGTAACTCTTGTTAGATGAAGAGCTAATCTCAGTTATTTTTGCAACACTCATTGGACTTCTCCTTATTAGAAATTATTATATAGACCAGAGTTTCAAGTTAACTATAGCAGAACTGAATCGTCTACTATGTAATAGTTTTAATGTGTAGTTGGATTAATTCATTTTTAAATATCGATTTTAAGTTTATATCAATATGCCGGATAAAACACTTAGGCCACATTTAAAAAAATTACTGGATGTGGTATCCAAAAAACCACCATTAAAAACAGGTGTTGTACATTCTGTAGGCACATCCTCGCTAAAAGGTGCTGTAGAAGCGTATGCAAACAAGTTAATTGTTCCTGTATTGATTGGTCCAGAACAACGCATAGTACATGCAGCTAGTAAAGCCAATATTGATATACGCGATTTAGAAATTGTACATACGCAACATAGCCATGCATCTGCACAAATGGCTGTTGAAATGGCGCGCGATGGAAAGATTGATGCTGTCATGAAAGGGAAAATTCATACAGATGAATTTATGCAAGCTATTGTTAGTCGTGAGGGAGGGTTGCGTACCGATCGACGTATGAGCCATGTGTTTGCCTTTGATGTGCCTACTTATCCGCGCCCATTATTTATTACAGATGCCGCAATAAATATTGCGCCAGATTTGGAAACGAAAGCTGATATTATTAAAAATGTAATCGATTTAATGCATATTTTAGATAACCCATTGCCACGTATTGCATTGTTATCTGCAGTAGAAACCGTGACATCAAGAATTGAATCCACCATACATGCTGCTGCACTTTGCAAAATGGCAGATCGTGGACAAATTAAGGGAGGATTATTGGATGGTCCATTGGCTTTTGATAATGCCATATCCGAACAAGCCGCAAAGATAAAAGGTATTCAATCTGAAGTCGCTGGAAATGCAGATGTTTTGGTAGTTCCTGATATAGAAGCCGGCAATATGTTGGCGAAACAGCTGGAATATTTAGCCAATGCAGAAGGGGCAGGGATTGTGCTGGGAGTAAAAGTTCCCGTAATTCTTACCAGTCGTGCTGATGATTCTGTCAGCCGTCAAGCTGCATGCGCATTAGCTGTAATGTGTTTTCATAATAAATAGTTTTCACACTTGAAAAACATTCTGGTCATTAATGCGGGCTCGTCCAGCGTAAAATTTTCTATATTTGAGAATAGAAACCATCAGCTGCAAGCAAACTTGACTGCAAAAGCCATTAAGCTATTCAAGACTGATGCTGAATTTCATGTAAATGATGAAGTTATCCAGTTACATGAAGTTACCGGAAGTATTGCTGATCATAAAGTAGCTATTCAATATTTTTTGGATTGGCTCGGACAACAAACAGCTTTTGAATTAGTGGCCGTAGGACACCGAGTGGTGCATGGTGGAATTCAATATACAAAGCCTATTAAGGTGGATGAAGCGGTATTGAAGGATTTGCAAGGATTAGTTTCATTGGCGCCACTTCATCAGGCACATAATTTGTATCCTATTAAAATCATCCAAAAAAATTATCCAGAGCTACCTCAAATTGCATGTTTTGATACAGCTTTTCACACAACACAGTCTGATTTAGAAAATCGATTTGCAATTGCTGAGACCTATTTCAAGCAGGGCGTTCGTCGTTACGGATTCCATGGCTTATCGTATGAATACATTACGGACCAACTGCAGGGAAATGAAGATATAAGTGATAAAAATATCGTTATTGCACATCTTGGTAATGGAGCCAGTATGTGTGCTATAAAAGATTTAAAATCTATTTCTACTACCATGAGTTTTTCACCATTGGATGGTTTGATGATGGGAACTCGATGTGGAGATTTAGATCCTGCAGTCGTTTTGCATTTACAACAAGAATTCTCGCTGTCTGTTGATGAGATTTCGGATTTGCTATATCGACAATCAGGCTTGCTAGGGATTTCTGGTGAAAGCAATAATATGCGTACCTTGCTAGCGTCTGATTCAGGTGCTAGCCAACGAGCTATTCAGATGTTTTGTCATCAGGTTAACAAACATTTGGGCGCTTTAGTTGCCGTATTAGGTGGGCTGGATAACTTCATATTTACTGCAGGTATTGGAGAAAATTCAGCAGTAATACGTCGACGAGTTTGTGAACTTGCCCATTGGGCAGGTATTACACTTGATAATGATGCAAACCAACAAAACGCTTCGGTTATTAGTGCTGCTGATAGTCAAGTAAAAGTGCATGTAATGTCAACGGATGAAGCTCGAATGATTGCTAAACATGTATTACAAATAATTGAAAATTAATTAAAAAATTAAATTCAGTATTGGCTGCTTTTATATTTTAATCCGACTAAAATTTAACGTTATGATTTTCGGCTATACATACACATGAGAAGAAGGGCATACCGATATGGTCGAAGAGGACAGCGTAGGGGAGGCGCTTTTCGACTGTTACCTATCATTTTGTTTGGTTTGTATCTGACTTACTATTACTTCAGTAATCAAGAAGAAGTGCCTATGACCGGGCGTTCTCAGCTGGTTGATATTTCAAGGGAACAGGAAGCCGCACTCGGACTACAGAGTTACCAAAAAATTCTTTCAGAATCCAAGGTGCTGCGCTCTGGCCAAGCGGTCGATTTAGTTCGAGAAATTGGTTATCGCTTAGCTGCTGTAGTTGATGATGACCCTGGCTTTGAATGGGAATTTAATGTTATCGAATCTGAACAGGCGAATGCATTTGCCTTGCCCGGCGGTAAAGTGGCGGTTTATACAGGGATTTTACCTATTGTACAGAATGAGGACGGACTAAGCGCAGTAATGGGACATGAAATTGCTCATGCGGTGGCGAGACATGGCGCTGAACGTATGGCCTATCAGAAATTGGTTCAATACGGCAGCATGGCAGCAAGCATGTCATTAGGTTCGATGGATCTCGATACACAAAGAATGATTATGGGAGCCCTTGGAATGGGCGCACAGTATGGTGTGTTACTACCTTTTTCCCGCAAACATGAATCTGAAGCTGATTTTATGGGCTTAATTTATTTGGCCAGAGCTTGTTATGACCCGAGAGAAGCACCAAAAATTTGGCAAAGAATGTCAGGACTCAGTAGCGGACAACCTTCTGAATTTATGTCAACACACCCGAGTCATGAAACACGCATTAAACAACTTAATGCATGGATGCCAGAAGCGTTAGCAGTGCAAAAAGAATATTGCTCCAATTAGTGTAAAAAAATTTATTTCTTCTTTGCATATTTTTAATATGCTTTTTGTTCAATGTGTGTTCGCGTATACTCTGTGATGCAAATGTTGCACATCAGAAATTATCTTTTTAACAACTCAATCTTAAATAAAACCTAAATTTAAATTTTAAATTAACTATTTTGGAGAAGTGGATGAAAACTAAGAGAATTTTATCACTATTTTTATTTCTTTCCTGGATACTTTTCATCTCTGGCGCGTACGCAGATTCACATGGAATGAAGAATCAAGAAGCTGCAGAGACCACTGGAACAATGATTGAAAAAGTTGCGAAAACATCAGAAGCTGCAAATGCTTTACCTAATGCAAAAGCAGGCGAGTGTTATGCAAAAGTCGTGATACCCGCACAATATAAGACGGAAGAACAGAAGGTTACGATAAAGGATGCCTCATCAAAAATAGAAATTATCCCAGCCAAGTACGAATGGGTCGAAGAAAAAGTACTGGTAAAAGAAGCCTCGAAAAAATTAGTGCCGGTTCCTGCTGCTTACACTACAGTTGAGGAAAAAGTGCTTGTCACACCAACTGAAAAGATTTGGACCAAAGGCTCTGGCGCCAAAGCCGGACGTGCTAACCCATCCATACTTTCTGGAGCTGTCACGAATGGGTTAAATCTTGCTGATGCAAAAGTTGGTAACTGTTATGCAGAACATCACATTCCTGCCCAGTACAAAACTGAAACTCAACAAGTTTTAAAGTCAGAAGCGTCATCTAAAATCGAAATAATTCCTGCTAAATACGAATGGGCAGAGCAAAAAGTTTTAGTTAAAGAAGCTTCCGCAAAATTAATAGAAGTGCCCGCTGTGTATGAGAAGGTCACGGAAAAAGTTTTAGTCAAGCCAGCAACCACTGAATGGAAAAAAGGACGTGGGCCGGTAGAAAGGCTTGATAACAGCACCGGTGAAATTATGTGTTTGGTAGAGATACCCGCAGTATATAAAACAGTAAATAAGCGAGTGCTCAAGAGTCCAACCACAACTAAAAAAGTTGAAATTCCCGCAGAATATAAAGTGGAAAAAGTTAGAAAGCTTATTTCACCTGCTAAAGAAAAGAAGACTGAAATTCCTGCAACGTACGAAACTGTTACAAAACGCAGTAAAACAGCCGATGAAAAAGTGATATGGGCCATTCGAGGCAGTAAAATTAACGGTAAAGCTACCGGTAATTCCTTATGTTTAAAAGAAATTCCAGCCGTTTATAAAACGGTTAAGCAAAAGAAAGTGAAAACTGCTGCAACGATTAAGGTTATCGAAGTTCCAGCCGAATACAAAGTTGTTAAAAAGCGCAAATTAGTAAGCGCGCCTACTGAAAAGAAGGTTGAAATTCCGGCTAAAACTGAGCTAGTTGCGAAAAAGGTAAAAGTTTCTGAAGAGACAATGCAGTGGCGCCCTGTCTTATGTGAGACCAATATGAGCGATACAACCATCACAGACATCCAAACAGCCCTCAAAAAGGCTGGTTATAACCCAGGCGCAATTGATGGAGTACTTGGTCGCGGAACAATGGTAGCAGTAGACGCATTTCAACGCGCCAATGGGCTACCCAGAGGCGGATTAACAATACAAACCATTGAAAAATTAGGCGTAAAAATTTAAGTATACAGTTATCGCTCTTTTTATTTAAAAGCCCCTCTTGCTATTAAGGGGCTTTTTTGTGTGCATGCAAAATGTTTGAAGCAGTTTCCTCTAAGTATCTTGTTCCTTTTGATAGTAGTTTCCGTGTGAGCAAATCGTCTACTAAACCTATTTCTGAATGCGCGGACAAAAAAGAACTTAAAAAGAGACTTAAAGATGTAGTAGAAGACATGCGCGAATTACAACGCATGTTGTATGCCTTTGATAAGCACTCTGTATTACTCGTTTTTCAAGCTATGGATGCTGCAGGAAAAGACTCAACTATTCGCGCTGTAATGACTGGAGTTAATCCAGCAGGATGCCAGGTATTTTCATTTAAAAAACCCTCTTCACAAGAATTAGATCATGATTTTTTATGGCGAACGACTAAATGCTTACCTGAAAGAGGTCGAATAGGGATATTTAATCGCAGTTATTATGAAGAAGTATTAGTAGTTCGGGTACATCCAGAGATTTTAGACTACCAAAATCTTCCTCACCCAATATCTATGGATACAATTTGGGAAGAGCGCTTTGAATCCATTTGCGATTTAGAAAAACATTTAGCAAGAAATGGAACCATAATTTTAAAATTCTGGTTAAATGTTTCGAAAGAAGAACAAAAATTACGATTCCTTAGTCGTATCGAAGAACAGGAAAAAAATTGGAAATGGTCTTCCAAAGATTTAGAAGAACGTTCGTATTGGGATTCGTATATGCAGGCATACGAAAGTGCTTTAAATGCAACGTCTAAACCATGGGCTCCTTGGTATGCGATACCGGCAGATTACAAACCTTATATGCGATATTGTGTGGCTAAGATAATTAAAAGTTCACTACAAAGTTTAGATCTTAAATATCCTGAACTGGATGAAGGTGAAAAAGCGAAGTTCGCAGAATCTAAGCAAAAATTATTGAAGGATTAGTGTTACCCTGGAGGCCAGCTGAAGGATCTGCCTGCCAGCAAATGGATGTGTAGATGAAACACAGTTTGTCCAGCATCTTCACCATTATTAATGGTCAAGCGAAACGCATCTTGTACGCCCAGTTGCTTCGCAATTTCGCCGGCTTTAAGTAGTAAATGACCCAGTATTTCTTGATGCTCAGATTTTGCATCCGCAATTTTAGGGATGGGTGATTTCGGTATGATGAGGACGTGAGTGGGGGCTTGTGGATTTACATCATTAAACGCCATACAAATATCATCTTCGTAAACTATTTCTGCAGGGATTTCTTTATTAATTATTTTTGAGAATATCGTTTCGCTCATTTTTCTACTTAATAAAATCTAAAAACTTATTTTGCAACCACTGCAATCGAGTTATTTGTCGTCGATCAGATGCAGTATCACTGTTGGCTGTAACAATACCATCCAATGCTGAAATTTGTACATTGGATTCAGGCATAGTGCAGGACCAATTTTTACGATCTACTATGGAACAATCTTTGAATTGAATTATTCCATCTTGATCTTTAGTTTTACTAATTACTGAATTGTTTTCTTTATCTACTAAATAGGCAGTTATTGGTTCATCAACCCATTCACCTTTACAAAAGGTATTGTCAAGAATCATGTTTGTGCATGATTGAGGATAAACTACGAGCTTATTAGATAGCGGATTAAAATCAGCTACCCAAAAACCAAAAATTATGAGTATTAAGATGATGAGCGTCAGTATAAGATCGCTTAAATTCACAACCGGTGAATGTTTTTAAACATTGCAAAAGTATAGCTTCAGTAATCAATACTGAAAAGACTGAACTGATGATTCAGTATAGAAAGGCCGTTTTTATTTATTCAAAGAGAATGAAGGGAATATATGAGCTCTAGTTCGCCTAGAATAGACCACCCAAATCAAATCTCATGGCAAAACCAATTGCATCCTCGTCAACGTCGCCAACTGCTGGCACGTAGTATGATTTTAAAGAGAAACGATTTTTCTGAAAGTAGACATATGGAACTGCTGCTAGTCGAGGTGAAAATCCATCATCATAACCAGTAACGATTCCACCCAAAATTCCTAAACCGAACCAATCAGTAAAGAAGGTACGTTCAGTCCCGGCGCCCCAGTAAGTACTGAAATTATCAATACTGTTTTCAAAGAAACCACCTGCAATATAAAAATGCTCAAGGTGATACTCCAGACCTATGCCTGGGTTGAATTCATTAAAGTCATCATCACTATCTGCACCTGGATGATAAGAAGCAAGATTTAACTGTACAAATAATCGACCATCTTCTAATACAGATTCACTGTAATCTGAATACTTACCTTGACTACCTTGCTTTTCATAATCATCAGGGACTTCGTACACATCATCAGATTTTGCAACAGTAAGTTCATCTGCAATAACAGAACTCATGACAATTAAACTAAAAAGGCCAACCAAAATATTTAGCCCGATTAATTTTGTATTATTTTGCATTTCCGTATGCTCCAACATGATGTAGACGATAAGGTGTAGATAAAACAATAATTTTTAGAGAGTTTTTGCAGGACCTATTGGGACATAAATAGACCATCGATAGGACTATTTACCGATTAAGATGGTCAAATCGGCAGATAAAGGGACGGGTAATTATTTGATATGTATAGAGCTTTTCGCCTAGTCTCGATTGCATTTTACGTAATTTCATAAGCGCCCTCGAAATATATGCAAAGCAGACCTGCAATGAGGCTAATTCCTGCAAACACCATCTCGCCTGTCACTAAATAAAAGAGTCCGATTACGACTAATGAAGCTCCTAAAAAATAGAGTGTAGTACCAGGGACTAAATCAGTGGTTTTTTTATTGATTGCAGAATAAATTAATTTGACACCAGTCATCAGTAGACTAAAAAAGAAAATCAGCCATAACAGGTGGAAAATAATTGTATGTTTTAGAAAAGAATAATCATTTTCTGAAATTAAAGTGTATAAGCCGGGAATGATTTTGCTTAACCAAAATAGCCCAAAGGCTGAAGCGCAGATACATATAATCCCAATGATTAAAGCGATGCTGCTTACTAAGACGCTTGGCTTTTGAGTGCTAGTTACCTTCATGATACGGCCAAAGGAGGTTTTCCTGCTTTTGCTCGTATCCAATTAAGACTCACCAAAACCTTTGGCATGGAAACCAATTTTCTTTCTAACTTGTACTTGCCAGGGAAATTCATCAAAAGAAGTCCGATTAGAATGGTTAACAGCCCTTGTCCTGGCAATACTAGCATTATTATTCCCAACACAACCAATAGAAAGCCCACTACGTTCTTAAGTCCGGAAAGCAGATTCCCCAAACGTGGCTTACTACTTTCGATGCTTAGTTTATGACGACGATTATGGTCGAAATAATCCTCAGGTATTTGAACGACAAACCAGGGTATAGCCGCAAGACTTACAAAAAAAGTAATGATTGAAACCCAAATGAGTACCACAAAGTATTCACTATATTGGGAAATTAGATTAATCATGGTAAATAAGGCTGGCGCCTTAGTTTACCTGTTATTAATCTTTATAGGGTAGCGAGAATTACCAAACGCGTAACTTTCTAATGTATAAATTAATGATCGTTACAATATCGCTGCCAGAGAGAGAATTGATCACTGTGGAATTTGATGCTTTCAAGATGTGCACCAACTTATCACTGGTTAAACTGACTAGATACTGTTTTAATTCATACAAGGTTGGAGAATTTCCAGTCTCATCTTGGTAATAGGAAACGAAAATGGGCTCAACTACCGGAAAGTAACTACTGTAATCGAGTGTAGTAGACATTCAAATAATAGTTTTTAAATTAGTGAGTTAATATAGTGCTAATGTAACGGAATTGTGTGAAAACACCTATACCGTTTAGGCTGTTTCTCGAACCAATAAGTCAATGAAATTAGTCACCTATAAAATTATTTTAAAGCAAATATTTAGTATTTTAATTCTTTTCTTGATATTGTCCTGCAGCAATTCACGATGGTATGCAGTAGAAGAATTACCTGCTGAGACAAAAGCCTATATTCGTGACAATTATTATCTCAGTGGAGACTATGTAACAGGTGCTGCAGTGGTTCGAATTGATGGCGTTGATTCTGTTAATAAGTCGGTACATGAGCTATCTCTTGGCATGCATAAAATTGCGATCAGTTGTGGAGAAGCTCGGGGGAGCTTTGACACAGATCATGTGAAAAGCCAAATTAAAACGCTAGAGTTAGATGCCCGCATACAGCGCACCTATAAAGTGGCCTGTAAGCCTTTTTCGCATTGGTGGATTGAAGATTTAGAAAACGGAGCAGTGGTAGCGGGGGCTAAGCCTACTTCCGAAATTTAATGCGTATTCATTACCAGTGTATGGCGGTTAGTATTTGCAATTCGCTGAATTAAAGCATCTAAGGAAGTTTCTGCTATTTCGTAGGTAAATGCTGTTCTGAATGTTCTAAGAATGCTCATTCCTTCAACACGTACATCAACTAATTTAGTAGAATTCTCATCCGCTCTGAATATATAGTCGATAAGAAGAGGTTGAGTTCCGTTCTTCAAATCGAGTTTCGTGCCGACTGACTGGTAAAGTTTTTTCTCAGTCTTTTTTTCAGGAACAATTTCGATACTTGCACTTGAGTACTCCGCCATATGTTTGCCATACGTGCGAATAAGCATTTTTTTAAACTCAGTAATAAATGCGTTGCGTTGCTCTTGAGAGGCTGCTTTCCAGTGTTTAGCAAGAATGTATTTACCCATTCGTTCTAAATCACAAATGGGTAAAATAATTTCATCTACAAGATCATTAATTTTACTTGGGTCTTGACGAATCGCTTCTTCATCACGCTTTAAGACCTCCAGTACTTGACCCGATGCCTCTTCAATAATTTGATGAGGGCTTTTTGCCTCTGGATAGACTGTCCACGGCAATACCAATAGTAATAAGAGTATGTGAAGTCTCGATTTCAAGACATGATCCTTGTCAAAACCTAACTTTAAGGTGCAATTGTTGCGTACACATTAAATATTAAGTATCAACAGTAGATGAATGGTCTAAAACAAGCGGTAAATGGTTATCTAAAGTAATTTACGTGATCTGAAGATCGAAATTTTTATAATTTGTGTCTATGAATTTTCAGTTTTAGTAGAAATTTCTGCAATTTGTTCGATGTCGCGAAGGCTTATTTCTGATTTTCCCATTACTAGGAATAATTGAACAAAAAGCTGTGCACCAAAATTCCCTCGATTGATCTTTACTCGAAGATTCTCCGGTGTTTGCAGCGTACCCATAGTATTCAGCGCTTGGCTGAGACTTGCATAGGTCGTCCCAGTGGCTGCCATTTGTGCTTTTACGAGGCGAGAAACCGCTAATGCCCATTTAGGATCATGCAAATAAACACTAGGATTTTTTAGTGATGTCTCCATATATAACTAATAAGTTATTGATGTAAACATATATTAACATTCATAAATTATAATTTCTAACTTGCTTGATTTTTGAGCAATATTATGTAAACATATCGTTACATTCAAAACTATATCGTTACATATTGGAGCAACCTATGACTGACTTTAGTGTATTTGTCTTAGCTTTATTTGGATTAGCAGTGGTGCTGGTATTTATGGGCGTGAAATCAGTGCCTCAAGGGTTCGAATATACCGTTGAACGTTGGGGTAAATATCGCACTACACTTCAGCCAGGACTGAGATTCCTGATCCCATTTATGGATAAAATCAGCAATAAAGTCAATATGAAAGAAAGAGTTCTTGATGTTCCTTCTCAAGAAGTGATTACACGCGATAATGCCGTTGTACGTGTCGATGGTGTAGTGTTTTATCAGGTGTTAGATCCCGTAAAATCTTCCTACAATGTCAATAACTTACAACGTGCGACATTAAATTTGACCATGACGAATATAAGAACGGTATTGGGATCTATGGATTTGGACCAGTCACTCTCAATGAGGGATAAAATTAATGCCGAATTATTACAAGTCGTCGATGAAGCTACTTCTCCATGGGGGGTAAAAGTTACACGAATTGAGATTAAAGATATTGCCCCTCCACAAGACTTAGTTGATTCCATGGCGAGACAAATGAAGGCCGAGCGTGACAAACGAGCAGAAATTTTAACTTCCGAAGGCGTTAAACAGTCTGAAATTTTACGAGCTGAAGGCGAAAAACAAGCAGCAATATTAGATGCAGATGGTCGATTGGAGGCTGCAAAACGTGATGCTGCCGCACGTGAAACCCTTGCTAAAGCTGAAGCGAATGCAACGAAAATGGTGTCAGATGCTATCGCTAGTGGTGATATACAAGCGGTCAATTACTTTGTAGCGACAAAATATGTAGATGCGTTAACCACGATTGGTGCGGCAGATAACCAAAAGGTTGTCATGCTTCCACTGGAAGCTACAAGTTTAATCGGTTCAATTGGTGGAATTGCGGAAGTAGCAAAAACAACACTTTCTCAAGATAAAGCATAGGGAATAGAAATATGTCTGAGTTTTTTTCAAATATTCAGTTTTGGCATTGGTGGGTATTAGCCATTGCCTGTATTGTTTTGGAAGTATTTGCGCCCGGAGCCGTATTTATCTGGTTTGGTGCATCTGCTGCAGTTGTGGGCTTGATATTACTTGCATTACCGGAATTAACTTGGCAAATGCAGCTCATCATATTTTCAGTTTTATCAGTGCTTTCAATTGTAGGTTGGCATATGTATCGCAAAAAAGTGCCCGAAGAAGATCATCATCCGACCCTGAACAAGAGAGGGGAGGAGTTAATTGGCCGTACCGTTACTTTAACAGAGCCTATTGTAAATAATTTTGGCAAAATTCGAGTGGATGACACGATGTGGAAAATACAAGGTGAAGACATTGCCTCAGGTAACAAGGTTCAGATTACAGCGATCGAAGGAACCACATTAATTGTTAAACATGTCTAGCTATTTACGTTATTCACTATCTAACGACTATTAATTTCCACATTATTTGTAAAAATTTATTTTTTGAACTGCTGTTTACGGTGATTTAACCGTGAATATTGGCATAGTTTTATCTTAACTTTTTGAATTAAAGTTAATTAAATCTATTAAAAGCATTATTTACCGTTCGTAGGTAAAAAAAGCCCACTCGTCGTACCTCTCTACACGTAGATTCCAATCAAGTTCAGTATTCGTACCTGGAGTTTGGAACAATGAAACGGCATTCCTAATGGGATGTAGTTTATGGATAAAACTATATCTGCAACGAAGTCGTTCGATTTAGATCTTAGGTAGTAATTTCTATCTGTAGATCCATAAATACATTTCATCTTTCGTTTCTTTTTCCTAATTCCTCATAAATGGCTTATGCCATTTCAGTCCGGGATGTGACTGTCGATAAGTAATCGTTATTTTAGGTAACGAGTTGGACTTAATCGGAGTTAATGATTAAAAACGAGAGGTGCAACAATGCATTTAAGTCGAAAAAAATTAATTAACGCCTGTAGTGCGTTTATCTTTTTAGTAGGTATTGCAAGTGTGTCTGTGTCCATTGCAGGACCACGAGAGCAAGCAAAGAGAATGCATGACCGGTTAACCGGTGTGCCTCCTACAGAAGCAGTACTGAATTCTATGGCGAACATGATATCTGGTGGTGATGCCATTGGTGCTGCAATGTTAGCAATGGATCATCCATCTTTTATTAATACAACAATAAAAGATTGGGCAACACCTTGGTCTAATAGAGATCAATCTGTTTATAGAGATCTCAATGATACAACGGCCACTGTAATGGGATTTGTCAGAGATGATGTCCCATTTGATCAGATTCTTTATGCAGATCGAGTATACATTGGTTCTGCAGCAGCAACCGATGAACCCTATGCAGTAGATAACAATGAGCATTACGAAGATTTACAAAATAGTCGTGTAGATTTTAGTGATCCAGCAATTTTGGTTTCATCTACACAGTCTGCAGTCAATGATCAGCTAGCAACTTCTCAAACGGCAGGTGTTATGACAACACGTGGATATGCAGAAGCGTTTTTAGTAGCTGGTACTAATCGCGCCGCTTTACGTTTTGCCACTTTAAATTTCATGTGTATGGACATGGAAGCATTTCGGGATAAAGCCGCGTATGCAGATCGCGTGCGTCAAGACGTAGATCGTTCACCAGGTGGCGACAGTAAAATTTTCATGAATGACTGCTTAACGTGTCATGCAGGTCTAGACGGTTTAGCAGGTGCATTTGCATTTTATGATTTTGATGAAGAGTTACAACGTTTGGTTTACACCGACGGTGCTGTTCAACCCAAATACCTACGCGATGCAGGCGTATTTAGAACCGGCTTTGAAACCATGGGAGATTCTTGGGTGAACTACTGGCGATCCGGTCAAAATAGTTGGGTCGGTTGGGCTGCACCTAATGGCGGTGTAGGTCGAGGAGCAAAAGAACTTGGAATGGAACTGTCACAAAACCGTCAGTTCTCCGAGTGTCAAGTAAAGAAAGCCTTTGAAAAAGTTTGTCATCGTAGCCCCAACGGTACTGCCGATGTACAAGCCGTCTCAAATATTGCAGATGTTTTTGAAGCGAATAACCGCAGCATGAAGCGAGTCTTTGCTGAAACGGCTGCTTATTGCATGGGCGACTAACTTCAATGTTGTCCAAGAAATTAAGTATGCCATTTAGGAGAAATGTTATGAGTCAGAATAAATTTATTGAACATAGCAATAGCGCAATTCACTGGATTTGTATTGTGTTACTTGCAATGACACTTGCTGCATGTGGTGGCGGAGGTTCATCTTCAGGTGGTGGGGGACAACAACCCATCGCGAATAATGATCCAGGTAATATGGATCCTGTAGATCCAACACCTCCTCCTGTTACTCCACCAGGTAATGAAGATCCAATGCCTGATCCAGTACCAGATCCAGGAAATGGTGGTGGCAATAACATGCCCAATGAAGAAGCCTTATTTGCGGCAACCCTTCATCCAGTACTTACCAATCCAGGTTATACATGTGCTCTTTGTCATAACGGCGCAAACCCACAAGCTATTCCATTTGCGGTGGCAGATGTATCCAGTTCATACACCATAATTTCGGGTCAAGGTTTGGTTTCATTACCAAGCCCAGGTCAATCAAGCGTGTATCAACGACCAGCAACCAATCATAACTGTGGTGCTCTATGTGCGACCATTGCAGCAGATGTATTACAAGCAATCGAGTCCTGGGCTGCTCAGTCTAGTGCCGCGAATCCACCCCCTCCTGCTGGAAATGTAGTAGCCAGTGCGACAACAAACTTCTCGCAAGTAGTACAAGGTAGCGTGCCTCGTGCCGATGCCAATCAAATTACACATTTCGCATTTGATGAAGGTGCAGGAAATGTAGCCGTAGGTACCAGTAATGTTGGTGCCAGCATGACGTTAAATCTTGAAGGAATGGAATGGGATCCAAATGGAGGTTTACGTAATGTCTCAGGTAAAGCACAAGCGTCATTAGCAGACAGTCAAAAATTATTTGCCTTATTATCAGGCGGGAATCAGTTCAGTGTTGAAGCATGGGTAATTCCTGACGCGTTAGATCAAACAGGTCCTGCGCGTATTGTTTCATATTCTATTGATACTGGCCGACGTAATTTCACGCTTGGACAAACCAATACACAGTATATATCTCGAGTACAAACCATTAATACAGGACCTAATGGAAGTAATCCTGAATTACGTACCGAAGATGATGTTTTAAATATGGAGCTTACTCATGTCGTAATGACTTACGACAACATGCAAGGTGGTCGAAAGCTATATGTAAATGGTGCACTTGCTGCCGAAGAAAATTTACAAGGCGACATGCTCAATTGGCAAGACGACAACTTGTTTGTATTAGGAAATGAGGTAACAAACAATCGCTTATGGCGCGGTGTATACAAGATGGTTGCCATACATAATCGAGCGTTAAATGGTGCAGAAGTGGCACAAAACTTTGAAGCAGGTGAGGGCGCAGTAACCTCTTTACGTTTCGATGTTGCAAATGTTCTAGGCGTGCCTGGATACATTGAAATGCAAGCGTATGAAATGGATCCATTTGCTTATGTATTTGCACGACCCATGTTGGTAACCGATGCGTCTGGCATTCAAGTGAAAAACATGCGAATTGCAGTGAACAATAGTGTTCCTGTTGCTGCTCAAGCATTCCGCAGAGTAGATATGATGGTGATGCAATCCGGACAAGAGATTTCATCATTAGGCGCCTTGATTCCTTCTGACCAAGGTATGGCTTTAGATCAATTCCATTTAGAATTTGAAGTGTTAGCAGGCCAAACCGGTACCACGGAACAAATTGCTCCTGGGTTACCACCACTACCACCGGAAGATGTGGAAGAGCCAGATGTTGGTGTACGTACATTCTCACAAGTACACGACACCTTCGCAGCACTTACCGGCATTAGTCAAAATGATCGTGATGTTCGAGATCGTTACAACGATTTGCGCGATCAATTACCACCTTCTGCAGATGCATTAGGATTTGGTGGTGCACAACAAATAGCAATTCAACGATTAGCAACGACCTATTGCGGCGAGATCACAAACAATAATGGTCGATGCAGAAACTTCTTTAATATCGCGAACTGTGAAGTAGCCAATGCAGGTGCAAAAGCGGGTATTGCCGGCACAGTGATCGATAGAACTGCAGGTGTAAATCTGGCAAATCAACCGGATCGTACAGCCTCCGTAAATGCACTGGTGCAAATTATGGATACTCAAAACTGTGCAAATGGTTGTGACGGAAATAACGGACGTCAGGTGCTACAGGCAGTATGTGCTGCTGGCTTGGCAAGCAGTGCAGTAACTATTAACTAAAGGTTAGTGAGGTAACAACAATGGCGAAATACAGAGAGCAATATCGACGCGCAGAAGAGGCACATCGCCGCATGGAGCAGCGTATCGAAGAATCATGCCGACGTACCGGTCATGGTAGACCTATTACCCGTCGTGAGTTTCTTGGAAGAGGACTTATTGCAGGCACTAGCACAGTTTTTCTACCAAACCTGGCAACAATGGTATCAAGAGCCCATGCATGCGAAATTAGCGCAGACGATGGTTTAATTGGCGCAGGGAAAATTCCATTCCTAGCAATTGATCAAGGTGGTGGTGCAAACATTGCAGGTTCTAACATTATGGTGGGTGGATCCGGTGGTCAAACCGATTTCTTACCACCTGATGCGTATGAAACCTTAGGTTTGCCTACTGCAATCAGTCCGCAAAATGTAGGTGTTAACACCGATTTTGGTATAGCGATGCATCCGAATAGTGCTTTGCTACGCGGAATGTTGGATAAAACCAGCGCAGGGACACGTGCCAATGTAAATGGAACCGTCATTCCAGCGCGGTCTGAAAATGACACGGGGAATAATCAACACAATCCTATTTATGGCATTGTGAAAGCGGGTGCAATGGGAGAATTTGTACCTTCGACTGGAACTCGAAACTCTGATTCAGGCGGACGTTCAAGACCAGTTGAATACATGATTTCACCTGAACTAGGTCCAACACGTGTTAGCAATCGAAATGAAGCCGTTGGGCTCAGTGGTGGTGAGGCCGATGGATTCCCAAGCTCGGCGGTTGCACAAGCCACACAAATTTTAACGCAGTTGAAACTGGGTGTTATTAACGAAGCACAAGCCACGGAAGAACTGATTCAGTGTGGATACGATAAGAGTTTAGCGACCTTTAACTCACCAATTCTTCCTTCTGATTTAGATCCTGAGGCGGATCCAATTCTTACGAATATATTCCCGAATGGGGAAATTAGTAATGATGGTGATTTCCGTCGAGCGGCTGCTACCATGAAAGTCATTGTGAATGGCTTTGGCGGCGGCGGTACCATGGAATTCGGTGGTCGTGATTATCACCAAGATCCACGCCCCGAGACCGATGGTAAAGATTTCAAGATTGGCCAAATTGTAGGTGCATCTTTAGAGTATGCAGCGCAACTTGGTAAACCATTGATGATTTATATGTTCAGTGATGGTGCTGTGGTTGCGGATCGAGATAATCCGGAAGATGACGGCAATGGAACCACCAAGTTCCGCTGGCGATCTGATAACTCACAACGATCAGCAAGTGCAATCTTTGTGTACAGCCCGGTAACTCCATCGGCTGGAATATTGAGAAATGGTGCGGCTTCACAGCAACTCGGTTTCTATAGAGAAAATGGAACCATTGATACTAATTCAAGCCCGTATGCAAACAGTGTGGTATCCCTAGCTGAGCTATGTATTCTGAATTACATGGCCCTACATGGGGAAGAGGGTGGATTTGCAGCAGCATTAGGTACGCCCACATTAGGTGCAAACCCAGGTGCAGAGCATATAGCCTTCAATCAAATTACTGCTTAATCAATAGCATATATAAACTAACAAGAAACGGGATGAGCTTATGCCATCCCGTTTTTTTATGGGCGGTGGAGAATTCACGACAGGATCCCTGACATCGTTATACTCAGTACGGACAATATCAATCCAAATATAGTACAAAATATTCAAAATTGAATTCACCGCTCGCTTCATCAAAAGAGATTGTAGAGTTTGCAAATGACCTGCATGCTTTATGTGAGCTACTACTGTGTCCTAAATGCCGTGATGAGAGTTCAACGATTACTTTCAATGAGCAATATCTTACGTGTAGTTCCTGCTCTCAAAACTATCCGCTATTTATAAATAAGCGTTTTGTACTTCCTTGGGTTTTTGAAGAACCTGAACAAACGTTATTTGATTGGAAGGCTCGCTTAAATGGGTTTGAACATAGCAACAAAATTGAACAACAACATTTAAAACATGCCTCAAAAGATAAAAGATTAAGTAAAGCGCAGCTAAATCGAGTTAAAAAGTTACTCGATGCTAAAAAAGAACAAGTCAAACAAATACATTCCATTATTAGTCCACTAGCGTTACAAGAACAAACAACAGATGCAAATAAAGATGCTGATATCCCTTTCCATGCAAAAGTTCCAAAGAACCAAGGGCTAACAAGTTACTACGACAATATTTTTCGTGATTGGGCTTGGGATAATGGTGAAAACGAGCAATTATTAGCTGCGCTTGAAAGTGTGTTACATGAAAATTCCAACTTTGGAACTTTATTAACTTTAGGAGCTGGGGCCGGTCGTTTATCTTATGACTTGCATGTTAAATATAAACCCAAGCATTCCATCTTGTTGGATATAAATCCACTATTATTACTTACAGCAAGTAACCTGCTGCAAGGTAAAAAAATTCCTCTGACGGAATTTCCTATTGCCCCAATTAATAAGGACTCGTTTTCAAATAATCATATTTGTTGTGCAGAGAAATCCATAATAAGCAATACTAATTTAATGTTTGCCAATGGAATGAATCCTCCATTTAAACCGAATAGTATCGATACTGTACTTACACCCTGGTTGATAGATATCATTCCACAGAATCTTCGTGAATTTATACCGAGGATAAATCAAATTCTTAAAACAGGTGGACATTGGCTAAACACTGGCTCTCTTGCTTTTTTACACAAAGATCCTGCCTGGAATTACAGCGAAAACGAATTAATTGAATTGTTTGAAAAAAATGGCTTTGAAGTTATTGCATCAAATCGTAAATCCATTCAATATCTGCACTCGCCAACAAGTGCTAATGGTAGAGTAGAACAAGTTTTTAATTTTAATGTAAAGAAAATTAAAGATGCTGTCACTTCACCTAAACATGAATATTTACCACCTTGGATAAAGAATACAGATAAACCGATTCCATTAGATCAACAATTTAACTTTGTATCTTCGCAGTACTTATTAAAAGCACAAGTGATTGGCGCAATTGACGGGTCACGCAGTGTTGCACAAATTGGGAGTTTATTAGCAAAACAATACAATTTGAATGTAGGTGAAGCAACCCACGCTGTAAAACGTATTTTGATAGAACTTGTTGAGGATTTAAAATGATAAGAAACCAATTTATTAAATTTACCAGGACAATTTCATGAAAAAAATTATTTTTTTAATTTTAATATTTGTTAACTCTTCCGTACTTGCTGATTCGTTTGATGAAAGTTTAAAAGAGTTATTTGAGTTAACAGGGATGCAAAATAATTATACGACTATTCATGGTTTTGTTTTGCAGCGTATACAAGCAGGTTATTATCAATCTGCTAGTCAAAGCATTGATGCAAATGATTTAAATAATGATCAAAAAAAACATGTTGCCGATATCGTAGATGATGAATTTGAAAATATAATTGATAAATATGAAAGCTTAGTTAAGAATGAGCTTCCTTATGAAAAAGCGGAAACTGAAATCTATATACCGTTATTTAAAGAAGTATATAGCGAACAAGAAATTCAAGAGTTAATTAAGTTTTACAAAACACCTGTTGGGAAAAAATCCCTTGAAACGACTTCTTCCATACTTGATAAAGCCTCAGAACAAGCTTCAGAAAAACTAAAACCAAGTATTAAAGAATTTGTTGAATCTGAAATTCCTACAAGTATTGAAGTGGTTAAAAAGGAAATGAAAGAAAAGGGAATAGAATAAAGTTCTAATGCTAAGGTTTAATTCTTTCCCATGCAGCATTAGGGTCAAAGTATTTCATGTGTCTTGCATCAGCATCTGTTTCTGGGCCTAGATTACTTTCATATATTTGACCACTATGACTGATGATAAAACTCATAACACCCGTTTCTCCATATTCAGCAGGCCAGGCTATTAAAGCAAACCCGCCGATCATTCGATTGCCAATAATGTAGTCATAGGCTCCGCCTTTTGCGCGAGCCCCCTGGGCTTTTAAAATTTTGAAGTAATAGCCATGGTAGTCATGCCCAGTTTTATCTTCGCCAAACACCGGTCCAAGAGGACTTTCTTCTTCCCCCGGTAAGGCAGCCCAATACAAGCCATCTTTTGTTCCAGGTGTGCTGATAATGCGTTGCGCATATTCCACCGATCCATCTCCATTATGATCGATTTCTGCATATTCTTTTTGTGCATCGTAATAGGCTAGTACAGCTTGTATGGCAGAGAGCTCGTTTCGGCCAATACGTCGTGTTTGTAGTTCTTCTTCGCCTACTTCCGGATTAAATCGCCAGCCGTCATCACTTTTCGTCATTGGAATGGGTAAAGCCCATTGATTCAGGCCCACTGTTATATAAGCAAGATCTTCTGCATCATAACGAATCGAGTGAGCTTGATCCCAAGCTTCTAAAAATTTATTTACATCATCACGATCAATTCCATCAGTTGGAATATATTTACTCCAGTCTGATCCTAAAATTTTGTTATAGGCGGCTTTGTCTTGGTTTTGTATAGCCTTAATGAATGTTCTCGCTGCATCTTGTGGGGTAGCAAATACTAATTGAGCTGAAGCTTGATGAAAAACACAAGCTGCTGTCAATAAAAGAAAAATAATAACTTTTAAAAATTTTTTTTCATTATCAAACTTCATTATTGATTCTCCTACCAACGACGTCCATGGCTTCTATCACCACCTCGACTCATACTATGCCCTGCTCTTGCACGAGTTCGGTGCATACTGCTACGACTGGAACTTCCTCTAGAATAACTCTGCTGTGATCTCGATTTATTGCCTGCATTTGAAAATGCATTTTTACTAGATTTGTTTTGATATTTGGAACGTGACTGGCTTCGTTCACGGTTTTGTGCATTCGCGCGGGCTTGGTTGTGACTGCGGTTTCCCTTAGTAAATTGTTGATTACTTTTTTTAGTGGCTTGTTGGGCGCGTTGCATCGTTTGCGGGTCGTTACGTAGCTTCTCACGTGATTTTGCAGGATCTACTCCACGTTTTTGCAAAGATTGTTGAGCTTTTAGTCGACTCGCATCTTTCCCACGGTAGTTTTTCCGTTTTTCTGCGCCTGCAATTCTTTGTTTGTCATACTTAGCACGTGTTTTTGCATCTCGATAGGGTGCCCCTTTACGGTTTTCAGGGTTATGATTCCATTTTGTATTTTTTCTCGATCCATCAATTTTATTATTTACATGGATGTTGTTGTAACGATTAACATCAATATCAACTTCACCACGGCTCCAATTGCAGCCGCCCCATAGTGAATTAGTGATTCCGATACCGATTCCAAATCCAATTCCACTCCAAAAGCCAGCTGCAAAACCATAATATGGTGGAGGCGGCCAGTAAAAAGGGGGCGGGTAATAGGGGTACCACCAAGTGCCATACACAACGGTAGGATTATAGGCTGGCACATATACCACTTGTGGATCCGCTGGTTCTACTTTTATGATAGTTTCTTCAACGATAACGTTTTGCTCTTCGCTTGATTCAAGATTGCCTTCATCTTTCGCCCGTTTTCGTAATCCTTGAACAGTATCCAATACAGATTCGGAATCCGCTAAAAATGCATCACCTACCTGTTGTACCCAATCTGGTTTGTCGCCCATCATTTCTAATGCTTGAGGAAATGCAATAAGTGATTTAACACTTGGATCCCAATCTTGTCCTTCAACCGCTTTCACAGCATCATCACCCATGTATTTTTCTCTATTTTCTTTAGACCATTTGGCGGCTTCTGCCACATCCACAGGATAGGTGGATGCCATTAAAACTTGAGATAGCAATGAATCGGGGTATAAGGCAATAGGTGCCATAATTTGGTCTAGCTGTTCTTGACTGAATTCTTCTTCTGCAACAGCTAGATTAGGTAGGATTAGTATGGCTACTAGAATAAAACATATGGCTACTAGAATAAAACATATGTGTCTGCACCAAATTAGAAATTTATTCATTATTATTATCTGTAAATTTCACATTACTTAGATTACCCGCAAAGACAAGTACAGGGACAACTTATTTTAAGTCTAATGCATAAAACTTGGTCTATCTGCTACAAATTATAATATAAATGGTTCTTCATACACACATTACCAACTGGCGCAACAGATATACTTACTAAGTAAAAGCGTTTTTCCGCAACCCATAGACTAAGACTTTTACTGATGTAGTAAATAATATTTTAAATTGCTAAAGATTATTTATTCGGTATAAATGCAACGATCCGAAGTGGGCCGCCGCTACCGCCTTTTAACTTCATTGGTAATGCTATTACAGTAAATCCTTTGTTAGGTAATCGATCAAGGTTGGTGACATTCTCAAATCCAGGGGTATTTTTCTCAAATAGAATTTGATGGCTTTTGTAAAGTATAGATCCACCAAAATCAATACTCGGTGTATCTAATCCTACAGCTTTAATTTTTCTTTCCGTCGTTAAAAATTTTGCTGCTGCTGGATGAATTCCAGGAAACTTTAATTTTTGAACAGCTTCTTCACCTCTCTCTGCAGTGCCCATATATTTTTCTCTATCTGGCCAGTACTTACTAGAACCTGTATCAATTAATAGAATGCTTCCTTCTTCAATTTTCCCATGAATACTTTCCCATGCCAAAATATCTTTAACTGAAAATTGATAATTTCTATTTTGTGTGGCTTTTTCAATAACTCGAATAACAATCCCGGGCCCAACTAATTGTTCAATTGGAATTTTATCTACTGTATTACGACCCTTGTAAAAATGTATGGGCGCATCAATATGTGTTCCGCCATGTTCAGAAGTACAAAATCGGTAAGCTGAATAAAAATATCCGGCATCTGTGCGTCCTTTAAAAACGGTAGTTTTCTTTAGCGGCTCAGATGTAGGCCAATAGATTGTATCTTCAGAAAATTCGTGAGTAAGATCTACCCAATGACCATCAGTAAATTCATTAGCGATTAATGGAATAGGCATTAAAATGAATATAAAATAATAAAGTAATTTCATAATGGCCCTCATAAGATTAGAAATTGTAGGTTTTGGTCCAAACAGCATTATAAATTATGTTTTTCCAACATAAAAAAATAAGCGAGGAGGCATGAAGTGACAATAAAACTTGTTTTCAGCATACTTGTTTTGTTCATAGCTTTGTCAGGTTGCGCAAGCATGGAAGCAGATTTTGCCGATGTAAAAATCGAAAGAGTACATTCCGCATCAGCACAAATTGAAAATATTATAGTAACGAAAACAGATACAGTAGTTACAATAACTGGAACTTTACAAAGCCGTACTCGAAGTTATCCAATTGGTTTTGCTGAGATTACATTTATATCACCAGATAATGAAAAACTACATTCGCTCAAATCTGATTATCGTCAGCGAGATAGTGGTTCTCGGGAGTATCATTTTTATTTAGAAGTGCCTCTACACGTACCTGATGGCAGCACAGTGCGCGTTACTCATGTAAGAAATTAGCTAGTCACATAGGCGGTTTTTATTGAAGGTCAAATTCAAATGAATTTTAAAATTTTCACTAGAAGAGAATCTATCAAAAAATCGATATTTTATTTCATAACGATACTTTTAGTTTGTTTTCACCCCCTACTGTTTGCAAGCGAGGTAGAACAAATTAGAGATAACGATAGCGGATTATTCTCTTGGAAAGTAAAGCACCAGGGATTTCAATTAGAATTGACACAATTATTACCTGACTACATTCGGGCAATTTATCGTTCGCACGGTTTTCCAAGTGAAGCTATAGAAGATATTGCGAACGATTGTATATTTGGAACGATTGTTAGGAATAATTCAGATGCAAGCTTGTTTTATAATCTTGCTGATTGGTATGCGATGGCAAGTGATGGAGAAAAGCAAAAATTTAAATTGAAAGCACAATGGTTGGAAGAATGGAAAAAACTAGGTATTCACACTTCTTGGACTATTTTGCCGTCCGAACAAACGTTTGATAGTGGGGATTGGAGTCAAGGATTCACTACAATCAATCTACCACGCAATGAACCATTTGATCTAATTTATAGTTGGAAATTAGAAGGCACAAAACATTTGGGAACGATTAAAAATATGCGCTGTGCACCAATCAATTTACAAAATGAATAAATGCGCAGCACTATAATACTATCTATTTGTTATTTCTTGCTTGTATCTGTAGCGATAGCTTCAGACCAAACGCCAGCCAAGCTCGGGCACCAAATAAATAAACTATCACAACCTTTTAATGCACCTGATTTTGACCTTCAGAATATGGATGAAGATAGTTTTTCGCTAAAAGACTTCCAAGGAAAAGTATTACTGATAAATTTCTGGGCAACTTGGTGTCCACCTTGTCGTCATGAATTACCATCAATGGAGAATTTATTTCAGACAATGAAAGATACAGAATTTAAAATCATTGCCATCAATCAATTAGAAAGTCCTGACCATGTTTTTTCTTATATGGGGGAATTGGGTACAGATCTAAACTTTCCAATTCTATTTGACTTAGAAGGTACAGTTTCCAAAGCATACAAAGTCACAGGTATTCCAACGACATATCTAGTCGATAAGCTAGGGAAAATAAGATACCGGGCCGTTGGCGGACGAGAATTTGACCACCCTGGAGTGGAAAAAATTATTCGTGATTTGCTTGCAGAATAATAAAACAAAATTAATTCTGAACTAGATTGTTATAAATCAAAATTTTGAAGGTAGGGTGGTTTACCTCGCTGAACTTTAAAAAATTCTAATGTGATAGAGGCAGTAGCCTTTAAAACTTTCACCTATCTTCTAGAGTAAAATAAATATTCTTTAATCAATGAAAATTTATTCCCCAGATTTATCCTAAAATCGATCGGCTGTAAAAGAACAGCTTTAAACATTAATAATCTCTATCGTACTCACTCAGACAATATTGTGTAATCAACAATATAAAGGATGAAAAATATACAAAAGTCGAAATCTTCTCACAGTTATTATTTACTTAAGTAATGATTAGTAAGTACTTAATCTTTAATTAAAATCACTATTGTAATAAAAAGTGATAACGAAAATTCGCTAAAGCTCCCCTTGACGTACAAAATAAAAATAGTTGCAATATGAAACTATAAAAAACACAACAAACTGGGGAGGGTGCTATGCATCACGTTTGGCTTGTCACGAACGTTCGTTCGATTCTTGTTTTTTTACTCTTATATATAGTCTTTACATCCACCACCTATGCCAACCTCGTGGCCTCCACACCGGGAGAGTTTTCGGTCAGCAGTACCGGTGCAGCTACCTATAGTGTTCCTATAGTGGTTCCACCAGGCACAGCTGGAGTAGAGCCTAAACTTTCACTGAATTATTCCAGCCAAGGCAGAAATGGTCTACTAGGTGTTGGTTGGTCCATTGGTGGCTTATCTGTCATTCATAGATGTCCTACGAACTTAGTGAAGGACGGTTTTATTGATGGCATTGATTTCGATGACAACGATCGTTTTTGTTTAGATGGCCAGCCTCTCATTGCTGTGGATAGCAATGGCAATAAACTCGATCCGCAAGAACCAGCCTATGGTGCAGATGGAACAGAGTATCGAACCGAAATAAATAACTTCTCCAAAATTGTTTCTTATGGGGATACTGGTAATGGGCCTAGTTATTTCAAAGTATGGACCAAATCTGGCGAGATCATGGAGTATGGCAACACTTCAAACTCATTAATTAATCCGCCTAATGCAGATGGTTCAACACAACCGGATGCCATTTGTTGGTTATTGAATAGAGTAACCGACACCGTCGGTAACTACATGACAATTACGTACTTTGAAGATGAGACCACAGGGGAAAATTATCCAGATCGCATTGATTACGCTGGAAATGCGGGTGCATCTCTAACACCATACAACAGTGTGGAGTTTACCTATGAAACAAGAACGGATACTTCAACACGCTATCTCGCAGGATTACAACTTGATTCCACCAAACGATTAAAAACAATTACGAGTAAAGAAGGAACGAATAAAGTTAGGGAATATAACGTGAGCTACGAATATAGTGGTGCAACAAATCGATCTAGAATTACTTCTATTTCAGAATGTGATGTAAATAATAATTGTATTCCTGATAGTACATTTTCAAGTGTTGACGCTGCACTTGGCTTCAGCACAAATGAGATTTGGGACAACACACCGAGTGGATATTGGAACTTTAAACAAGAATTTATTGATATGAACGGAGACGGGTTACCGGATCAAGTTCGACACTACGTAACACCATCAAGTGGTAGCTATGGTACACGTGTGAATGTGTCATTAAACAATGGGAATGGTTTTGAAGCCATGCAGCAATGGGACAACACACCGAGTGGATATTGGAACTTTAAACAAGAATTTATTGATATGAACGGAGACGGGTTACCGGATCAAGTTCGACACTACGTAACACCATCAAGTGGTAGCTATGGTACACGTGTGAATGTGTCATTAAACAATGGGAATGGTTTTGAAGCCATGCAGCAATGGGACAACACACCGAGTGGATATTGGAACTTTAAACAAGAATTTATTGATATGAACGGAGACGGGTTACCGGATCAAGTTCGACACTACGTAACACCATCAAGTGGTAGCTATGGTACACGTGTGAATGTGTCATTAAACAATGGGAATGGTTTTGAAGCCATGCAGCAATGGGACAACACACCGAGTGGATATTGGAACTTTAAACAAGAATTTATTGATATGAACGGAGACGGGTTACCGGATCAAGTTCGACACTACGTAACACCATCAAGTGGTAGCTATGGTACACGTGTGAATGTGTCATTAAACAATGGGAATGGTTTTGAAGCCATGCAGCAATGGGACAACACACCGAGTGGATATTGGAACTTTAAACAAGAATTTATTGATATGAACGGAGACGGGTTACCGGATCAAGTTCGACACTACGTAACACCATCAAGTGGTAGCTATGGTACACGTGTGAATGTGTCATTAAACAATGGGAATGGTTTTGAAGCCATGCAGCAATGGGACAACACACCGAGTGGATATTGGAACTTTAAACAAGAATTTATTGATATGAACGGAGACGGGTTACCGGATCAAGTTCGACACTACGTAACACCATCAAGTGGTAGCTATGGTACACGTGTGAATGTGTCATTAAACAATGGGAATGGTTTTGAAGCCATGCAGCAATGGGACAACACACCGAGTGGATATTGGAACTTTAAACAAGAATTTATTGATATGAACGGAGACGGGTTACCGGATCAAGTTCGACACTACGTAACACCATCAAGTGGTAGCTATGGTACACGTGTGAATGTGTCATTAAACACAGGTCAATGGCCAGATCTCTTAGATGGAATTACAAATGCTCTTAGCATAGCAATTGAAATTGACTACACCCCAATTACCGACAACACCATCTACACCAAAGGCAGTGGTGCGAGTTTTCCTGAAATTGATTTACAAGCACCAATATATGTTGTCAGTGAAAGTCGAACCGACAATGGCATTGGCGGGCAGAACACACTTACCTATGCATACGAAGGTGCGAAAGTTCATGTACAAGGAAGAGGACTATTAGGGTTTGCCCAACGCACCGTGACTGATGTTGATACCAACATCGTCATTGAAACCAACTACAACCAAACTTTTCCCTATATCGGCCAAGTAGCATCCACCAAGACCACCGTTGATGGCACCTTAGTTTCCGAAGAAATCAACACCTTTGCATCATTACCAGCCAGTGCCACGAATGGACCGGCCTTTCCCTATGCCAATCCTGCGGTCAGTAAAACCTATGATCTCAATGGTGGAGCGCTCCTTACAACAGTTACTACAAACAGCACCTACGACAATTTTGGTAACCCAACTGACATTACTGTAACCACAGATGATGTTGGTATCGATACCTATACTACGACAACCGTAAATACTTATACCAACGACACCACCAAATGGCACCTTGGAAGACTTACCCAAGCTGTGGTGACCAAAACCGGTGGTGCCCAAAGCAGTCCAGCACGCACCTCAACCTTTGAATATGATTCCGCATCAGGTTTATTAACGAAAGAAACCATCGAACCTAATTCATCGTTTGAGCTTATAAAAACCTATACCCACGATAGTTTTGGTAATCGAGACAGTGTCACCGAAAGTGGAACCGGAATTACAAGTAGAACCACTACCACAAACTACGACAGCAAAGGCCAATTCCCGGTAACCATTACCAATGATCTAGGCCATATCGAAACCAGGGGTAACTATGATGCTTATGGCAATCCAGGGTTCCTAACCGGTCCTAATGATTTAACCACCACCTGGGAATACGACACACTGGGTCGAAAGTCAAAAGAAACACGTGCCGATGGCACTGTCACAGACATTACCTATGAATTTTGTGGGTCCTGTCCTTCCCAAGTCAGTACGTTAGCTTCGTATAAAATAACCACCACCACTACCGGGTCGGCTACCTCAACGCAATACTATGATGCGGTCAATCGCGTCATTCTCACGGAAACCGAAAGCTTCGATGGCACCAGTGTATTTGCAGAAACGAAATTCGATGCCCAAGGCCGAGTCGATGAACGTTCCAACCCCTATTTTGGAACCACGACTACCTATTGGACCGAATATGAATACGATGAACTAGGTCGTGTCACCCAAGAAATCTCTCCTACTACAGGGACTACGTCCATGGCCTACAGTGGGTTCATGACGACCGTAACCAATGATGAGAACCAAACCAGTAAAGAACAAACCAACAGTTTAGGTCAAACGTTATGGACGGAAGATGACAACGATAATCAACTTACCTTTGAATACGATGCCCAGGGTAATCTCATTAGCGTTACTGACAGTGAAGACAATGTAACCAGTAACACCTACAACCTTCGTGGCTTTAAAACCCAAATGCTCGATCCCGACATGGGCACCTGGACCTACAGTTATAACGCTTTAGGTGAATTGACCAGTCAAACCGATGCCAAGAGTCAAACCGTCAGCATGACCTATGACACCTTAGGCAGGTTAATCACAAGAATCGAAAACGAAGGCACCACCACCTGGACCTACGACAACTGTACCAAAGGCAAAGGCAAACCCTGTAGTGTTTCGCATTATGGCGGCTATAGTCGAACCCATACCTATGATGATAAGGGAAGACCCAGCTCCACCACCACCACCATTAGTGGCACCAGTTACACCACCACCACCACCTACGATGGTTCCGGCAGAGTAGAGGATGTTACCTATCCAAGTTCCACTAACTTCAAAGTGGAACATGTATATAACACCTGGGGTTACTTACAAAAAGTTCGTAATGCGAACAATGCTTCTGAAGAATATTACTTTGCACAAGCGGCTGATCATTTTGGCAACATTACGACGGAAACCTTAGGTCATGGTGCAGGGGCCATTACCACCTTTAGAAGTTATCAACAAAACAGTGGTCGGATTCATCACATCGACAGTGTGGTACAAGATCTAGAATACACCTTCGATAACTTAGGCAATCTCACCCAACGCAAAGATCATGATCAAACCGGACTTACGGAAGACTTCAGTTACGACAACCTCAACCGACTCACGCAAACCAATGTTGTTGGCGCCGGTACAGTCACGTTCACCTATGACGATCTTGGCAACATCACCAATAAATCCGATGTCGGCAACTACAGCTATGGTGCCGGTAATGCCGGACCCCATGCAGTAACCAACGCCGGCGGCATTACCTACGCCTACGACAACAACGGCAATCAAATCTCGGGGGATGGGAAAACCATTACCTGGTCCAGCTACAACAAGCCGACCTTAATCACCAAAGGCGGAAGCAGTAGTGCCTTTACCTACGGACCCGATCGTGCGCGTTATTTACAAGTCACCGATGATGGTACAGATATCACCACTACTACATATATAGGCGGGCTATACGAAAAAGTAGAAATAGGAAGTGAGACCAAAGAAAAACACTTCATTCGTGCAGGTAGTCAAACCATTGCCATTTACACCACCAGTAACCAAACCTCGGATACAACCGAATACCTGCATCGGGATCATTTAGGCTCCATTGACACCATTACCGATGCCAGTGGAATGGTAGTCGACAAACTCAGCTTTGATGCATTCGGAAAGAGAAGACTCAGTAACTGGAATGCAGGTGTACCTGTTCTGAATAGTCTCCACAACACCCGTGGCTTTACCGGCCATGAAATGCTCGATGCCGTAGGCCTCATTCACATGAATGGACGGGTCTACGATCCATTGCTTGGACGCTTCATGAGTGCCGATCCTACGATGCAGTTCCCCAAGAACATGCAGAATTACAATCGATACTCGTATGTGCTTAATAATCCATTGAGCTATACCGATCCGAGTGGGTTTTTTGTAAAAGCGTTTAAAAAATTAGTCAAAAGTGTATCTAAAGCGCTTAAAAGTGTATCTAAAGCGCTTAGAAGTATTAGTAGAGCGATACGGAGTGCTCTAGATAATCCGTATGTAAGAGCTGCATTGGGAATAGCAGCTGGTGCGCTTGCATATCATTTTGTTTATTTAGCATATATTGGATATGCAGCAGGTTCTACTGGAGCATTAGGAGGAATAACTGCATCAATTGCAGCTACAGCAAAAACTATAGCGCTGACTGCGGGAGGATTCGCAGGTGGGCTAGTATTATCAGGCGGCGATTTAAAAACAGCTATAGTATCCGGTTTGTCAGCGGGTGCTTTTGGAGCAATAGGGGCAAAATTTGGGCATGTTTGGAATGCAAAACGTGTACTAGCTCATGGAGTAGTTGGTGGTATTACAGAAGAAACATCAGGAGGTGATTTCATAGAAGGGTTCAAATTACAAGTTGGTTTATCGGTATTAACTTCTGCTGCAATTAGCGCTAGACGAATAATGATCGCACAGTCAAGACAACTTGAATTAAATTCGCTAGGCAAAAGTGTAGGATTTCTTGGCGACAAATTTAAATTAGGGGGTGGAAGATTTAGTATTGATAAATATGTTGAATACATTAAAACAGGCAACCCAGATCTTTTGAAAGGTAATCCATTAGGAGGGCGTCAAGGTTTAACTAAAGGCCGTTTTTTCTTTTTACGATACAACCCTGGTGATTTTCTAGACCATGTTGTAGAAGCATTTGCTGGACCTCATGATTATCTCAATAGCTTCTACTGGTATGATTCACTTGGCAATATCAAAACTGGTTTATCCAGTGGGCAGATTTTCTTTGGTGAGGTTCTAAATGGAATTAACGTGGCTATCGCTGCGCCCGCTGTAGCAGCTTCGGTAGTACAATCTTATGTACCAGCATCCACACACATAGTTAATGCTTCTGAAAGAAACAGAAAAAGAATAAAAGAAAATTGAAAATAGACCTATTAATTCAAATTAAATATGTTTATATATTGGCTTATGTATTGTTTATATCTAGTTGCGGATGCACAGGTAATTTATTAGTAGGTAATTCTAAATTCGAAGAAAAAATGCAAGAGCATATTGGAGCTACTTTATATGAAAAAATTGGCCCATTAAGTATAGAAAATCTTCTAAAAGAAAATAAAAGCAATAAAAGGGGTCAGAGCCCTTTTTTATTAAGTTTTAATCTCGTATTGTAGTGAAGGTAGTAACTTTAATCTGATGCGTCATCCATGACGCACTCTTATTCGTCCATCCATGTACTCAGGGTCAGTGTACTCAGGGTCAGAGCCCTTTTACGCATTATCAAAAGCTAAGCCTAAATCAACTAATGCATGAACTTAATGATGGAACCAAAGTTATTTAGGAAAGACTTTGGTAACAAGGCTCATAAATTAGGCGGGCCATTTAAGGGTAAAGGGGGCTTCACTAGCTGGGGTAAAGATGGTGTAATCAAGTAATGGATAATCCACTTAGTCCTGATATAAAAATTACTGAAGATGGCAATGAAATTCCTTCGCAGATAAATTTAAAGGATGAGAGTCATTATTTATCTGCGGAAGTGGATACCGATGCTGGTGACATTTATTTGAGTTTTTCCTCTCGTATTGCTATGTATGATTTCGCGAGAAATTTGTTGCATGAATCTATCTATGGTAGTGGATCAATAGAGCTCTATCCTTCAGGTTCAGATAATAAAGTTCATGTTGTGAATGGAGTGCGATTATCGTTGGATAGTTCAAGAATATTTATTGAATATGCTAGCGATAAAAATTAATGGTTTCTTTTGTGGTTGTTTGGCCGCAAGTCATATAATAAAAGAGGTCAGAGCCCTTTTTTGTGATAAATTCTACACAATAAAAGGGGTCAGAGCCCTTTTTTATTATGGAGTTGTGGGTGGTACTGCAGCTGAAGCTCAAGGCGGAAAATTTGGACGAGGATTCTTTACTTCTGCATTTGGTAAGTTAGTTGCAAAACCTCTTGCAGACTTAACAGAACGAGATCAAATTGCAGGTGGATTAGCAGCTGCCGTTGTAGGTGGAAGTGTTTCTGAATTAACGGGCGGTAAATTTCATAATGGAGCAATAACGAATGCATTTCAGTATTTATATAATGAACTCGGTGATGTTGATCCTGAATCAGAACTTCTTAGCCAAGATGAGCAGGACGCACTTGCTAGAAACTTAGCTAAAAGAGGAATTACAGTAATTGAAGAAGGTTCAAAAATTATATTAAGTAAAGGATCGACTGTTCTTGGTACTTTTTCTAAGAGAACATTTGGAAGACTGCTAGGCCCTGGGATAGATGTATTAAACGCATCTGCTGCTGGTGGATTTGTAAATTTACAAGTTAGGCTAAATATCAATGAATTTGAATTGCAAGGAGGGGATTTTGGTAAATTTCAACAATTTAACAACTTACTTAACCGAGGAGATCCACTTGGAGTTGTAATTGGATTAAGCGCAGAAGGGTTTGAATTTAGAGATTTAGCGAGGCGAATAGATGATCTGAGATGACTGTATACCGAAATCAAAATTTTTGCATAATATTCTTTATATTATTAATTTATGTGCAAGGTGCTTTGTGTTCTTCAATTGATGTTGATGAATATAATTCTTCTGATCCTAAATATACACAAGAGGCTTTAAAAAGATTAGAAAAATTTAAAAACGACCAACTAAGCATAAATGATGTAAATGACGAAGGTAGCTCATTGTTGCATTCAATAATCTTACATGGAAGTGCAGGCGACATTGATTATCTTATAAAAAATGGCGTAGATCTAAATAAAAGAGTATGGGGTATACATCCAGTTATATTTACGATAAGTGATAAATGTCGAGTAGAGAAGTTAAAATTATTTTTAGACAATGGCATTTCTGTAAATTATAAAGATGAGTTTGATAATCTTGGAAACTCTCTTTTACACTATTCAAGTACTCATCCGAATACATCATGCTTGCGATTATTAATAGAAAGAGGGGCAAATGTTAATGCTGTTAACAATAATAATGAAACAGCATATTTTACAACAGTAAATAAAAAGTCCATATCAATTCTTTGGGAAGCAGGCGCAGATATATTTATTAAAAACAAAAAAGGATTAGATATAATTCACTATTGGGTTTTGTCTAGTGGTGACGAATTACAATATTTTAAACAGCTTCTTGAAAAGGAAGTAGAATCTATAAGTACAGACTCGAATGATTTGACGAATTAGATTTATTCATCCTTTAATTTTCATTGCAAGACATCCGCGTTATGTGGTACCCAAATCAATATGATCAGACCCGATTGATTTTTAACTTCATTTGATCCCTGAGCCTACTCGAAACTAAGAATAAAAGGGGTCAGAGCCCTTTTTATGATAGTATCTAGTTCATTCTAATTTCTAAGAGAGTAATTGATTGCCCCGCAAGCCACGATTTTTTCTTAAAGGTGTACCTTGTCATATTGTTCAGCGTGGCAACAATCGTGAGCCTATCTTTTTTGAAAAAGAAGATTATCTATCGTATTTAGAATGGTTAGAAGAAGCTCTCCTTCGTTATGACTGCCAACTGCATGCTTATGTTTTAATGACCAACCATGTGCATTTACTTATCACACCCAATAGCAAAGATGGAATCAGTCTCACCATGCAATATGTGGGTAGACACTATGTGCCTTACATTAATCATATGTACGATCGTTCTGGTACCTTATGGGAGGGAAGATTTAAAGCCAGTTTGATTGATAGCGAATCCTATTTATTAACGTGCATGCGCTATATAGAGCTTAATCCAGTGCGTGCCAACATGGTGAATTCCCCCGGTCAATATAAATGGTCTAGCTACAGAGGCAATGCAACAAAGGAAGAAGATCCTCTGCTCACCCCACATGCCATATATCAAGCGCTTGGAAGAACGAAAGCGCAACGACAATTAGCCTATCGCAAACTGTTTCGCCAGCATATCGATTCAGTAGATGTTCATAGAATACAAGCTTGTTGGCAAAGTGGAACCCCATTGGGAAATGATCGTTTTCGTGAGAAAATAGAGCAAAGACTTAAAACAAAAGTAGGGCAACCCACACAAGGGCGGCCAAGAAAAAAGAAATAAAAAGCATAGAAAGGGCTCTGAGCTCTTTTTACTATTTTTTAAATTAAGGAGTATGAGATGCTAACTAAGCAAATAATGTTCTACTTTGCTGTGCTGTTAATCGCAAGTGGTGTAACCAATGCGGGCGACTTTTCACCTTATGTCGATGATGGCGGTACTATCAGTTTGCCACATAATTTTCGTAACCATATGTCACATATAGGATCATGGTTTGTCCCAGACGGAGACGCTAGTGGTTTTCACGATGTGTTTACAGAAAAAGAATCACTGGAAGCCTATCGCAAATCGAATGATTTTCCAGATGGTGCAACTCTTGTGAAAGAAGTTCGTGCCCATCGCTCGGGAAATTTCACGACTGGAAGCAATATAAGTTACTCAGAAAATGTAAAGCTGTGGTTTGTCATGATCAGAGACACGAAAAATCGTTTTCCTAAAAATAAATTATGGGCAGAAGGTTGGGGATGGGCACTGATTAACGCTGATAATCCGAATAAGAATGTTGCTACTGATTTTACCAAAGACTGCAAGGGCTGCCATTTGCCAGCACAAAAAACTAACTGGGTTTTTGTGGAAGGTTATCCATCTTTGCGCGAATAATACTTATTAACTCGGTGGAAGTGATCTATGGTTATTGAAAATGAATTTACGGCTTTGCTGGTTACCGATGCGCAGAATGATTTCCTTAGTGAGAGTGGTGTGACTTGGGAGCTGGTCGGTGAAAGTGTGAGAGAAAACAATACTATCGATAATATAGAGCGATTATTCAAAGTTGCCAAGGCCAATAACTTTGAGGTGTTTATTTCTCCGCATTATTACTATCCAGTGGATCATGATTGGAAATTTGGTGGTACAGTTGAAAAAATGATGCATGAAATAAAGATGTTCGACCGAAAAGGCGCCTTGAGTTTGGAAGAATTTTCAGAGTCAGGTGCTGACTGGCTTGCGCAATACAAACCTTATATCGAAGATGGTAGAACTGTTGTAGTCAGCCCGCATAAAGTATACGGCCCGGAAAACAATGATTTGGTTTTGCAGTTACGTAAGCGTGGTATTAATAAGGTGATTCTTGCTGGTATGTCGGCCAACCTGTGTGTTGAAGCGCATTTGCGTGAATTGCTTGAGCAGGGGTTCGAAGTTGCGGTAGTTAAAGATGCAACCGCTGGCGCAAAACATCCAGAGCTGGGAGACGGTTACAAGGCTGCATTAATTAATTTCGGATACCTAGCGAATAGCGTAATTTCTACTGATGAAGCAGTAAATGCAATGGAAGGATCGTAAAATAAATCCCTTAACTTTCAATATATGGCGTATTCTAGTTATAAGTGCACCAGGTAGAAAATTAAATACCATTTTAAACGTTCATATTAAATAATAATCAGATCCCAACTTTGGGAAAAGGAGTGTTGAATGGCTACTGATCTAGATAAACTTATGGCACTCAACGGCGCAATTGCAGCAGGTGAATTTACTCCGACGGGCGGGCTTGTGGGCCACAAAGGTGGTCTTTCTGATGAACATGCCGGGATGGTTGCGATGATGTGTGCCGCGAATACCATGATGGGAAAAATGCAATCAGAAAGTTTCTCAAAACATACAGGCATGAACTGGTCACCATTAAAAGGATGGGCAGTAACTGCAGGTGATTTTTCTGTTTGCGTGATGGGTAATGTTGGTGTCTTTGTTGAGAATGAGAAAGCTGATTTTAATGAAATTTTTAAGACACTTGGCGGACAAACATAAATGTCCTAAATTGATAGATTCTTGATTCTGAGCAATTATTCCATCTATTCATTGATGGAGTAATTCTAAGTTGAATATCTAATAAATCACTCAAATAGTGAATTTTTGCGCTTTGCCTTAATATAAATCGCTATATTTCATGTAGTTAAGTGCGTTTTGTAGAGTTTACTTGAATACAGGATGTGTCTTGAAGACTATAGAGTAGAAGGGCTCCGGCGGGGTTCGAATCGCTCTCTCCACTTATAGATTAATAGCATAGATCATCACTGTATCTAATTTGTGGTGTTCTAGCTTAAAAAATCTACGTTGTTCTAATAATTTCTTCCTTACACTCGATTGAAAATGCCACGTATCCTTTATTGTGGTCAATTTATTGAAAAAATGCAGTACAACTATGGAGTTAGGTCAAGTTTTTAAATAAGGGGGGCTGTTTGAAAGCCACAAATGTGCACTATTTGTCATTTTTCTTAAAAATTCTGCGTGGTATTTTCACACAGCATAAGAAGCAAGCTACGACAATTCATATAACCCATCAGTATTTGGTTAGTGCTCCTCAAAAAGCTTGTAAGGATCTATGGGGCAGGTTAATAGTGGTCGTACTAATGGGTGGATATATCATATCTGCCTCTGCTGCAAATATAAGCTTCGACAATGGCGCAGGTACCGGCGACTGGGGCACCGCTACCAACTGGGACACCGATACTGTACCTACCTCAGCCGACACCGCTATTATTGGCGGAGGGTTTACTGTCACGGGTACGCTTGCCGATGACATTTTACAACTTGACTACACCAGCACAGGCACGTCGGTTATTTCAGGTGGCGGCTTTAGTGTTCTTGGGCAGATTGATAATAGTTCTTCGGGGCAAGTAGATTTTACTGGTGATGCCGGCGGTCTCACCAATTCCAATGCGGGCGCAATTAATCTAACAGGTGATGTGACAGGTGCTCTTAACAGCTCTGGGTCGGGAATGATCGATGTTACTGGGGAATTAAGCACCACAGGCGGAACGACGCAATCCAATATCTCAGATGGTGCGGTTACGGTGGGGCAGTTAAATAATGCCGGTGGTGCAGACGTTAATCTGACAGGTGGTTCTCTGACCATCAATGGCACTGCGGTGAGCAATGCGGTCTTTTCCAGTGTGAATGTTTCCAATGCAACATTGAATGCACTGGATGGTTTTAGCAATTTAAACAGGTCGCTGTTGATGGTGGGGACAGGGGGAGAAGCGAACATCACGGGCACGCTGGTAAATAACAGCGGCTTTTCTGGCGGTCTCAATTCCAATGTTGAAGTACGCGGGGGAATGCTGAATGTTGACACATACAGTGCTGCTCGAGGTAATTTGATCGTGGGAGACGGTGGCGAGGCCACACTTGGTTCGTACTCTCACTCAAGGGGAGTCCTTAGGATTGAAACGACCGGGGGAGTGATCACGGTAACCGGTAATGCGACTTCGGCATTGGGAACGACGCAGATTCAGGGAGGGGAATTCAATGTGGGGGGAAATCTCACTCGTAGCAGTTTTGGGGGCATGACCTTCTCGGGAACCTCCGTTACCAATGTAGGCGGGCAATTAATCAATAATACAGGAGGATTTAGTGCCACTACGGGGTCAGTGAATATTCAAGATGACGCCCAGGTGCAAAGTGGCTCTTTTAACAATGCCAAAGGCATTTTAAATGTCAGTGGAGGTTTACTGAGGACCACAACGGGTGCCCTCTCTAATACCTTCCGAGGAACCATGAATTTTTCCGGGGGCATGGTGGATGCACAGAGTGGGCTGTCCAATAGCGGCACCACGAACCTCAATGGAACCGGTGATGTTCAGGTGGCAGGCACTTTGAGCAATTCCGGTACGTTCGGTAGGTTCAATGTCACCAGCGTGGATGCCACGCTGAATGCGGAAAATTTGTTTAACAGCAACGTGTTTAATCTGGATGCAGGTACGGTCAATGTGTCTAATGCGGCGACCATTCAAGGTGGCAATGGTTTACTGGATCAGGATGGAGGGGAATTCAATGTGAATGGGTTGTTGACCACCGCAGGAGGCGGCACCATCAACCTGGATGCAGGCGTACTCAATGCCAATGGCGGCATGGTCAATAATGGCACGACCAATGTACAAAACGCGGGTGATTTTAGTGTAAGTGGTGGTGACCTGGATAACGGCGGCACGCTCAATTTGCTGGGCGGTACATCGGTGTTGGATATTGTGAATTTAACCAGCGCTGGTCGTTTAAACCTGGATACAGGTACCGTGGATGTGTCCGGCACGGCGACGATTGAAAATGGTGGTGAATTGGATCAAGACGGCGGCACCATAGACGTGGCGGGTTTGTTGATAACGCAAGGTACTGGCACCATCAACCTGGATGCGGGTGTGCTTAATGCCAATGGCGGCATGGTGAATGATGGTACGACCAATTTGCAAGCAGTGGGTGATTTAAACTTAACAGGTGATCTGGATAACGGCGGTACCTTCAATGTACTCGGCGGACTCGATGCGTTGGACATTCAAAACATGACCAGCAGTGGTCTGTTCAATTTGGACACCAACACCGTGAATATCGCTGGCACAGCAACGATCGAAAATGGTGGTGAGTTAGATCAAGACGGCGGCACCATGGATATAGTCGGTTTATTGACCACCGAAACCGGTGGCACCATCAATCTAGATGCTGGCGTACTGACTGCCAATGCAGGCATGGTGAATGATGGTACGACCAACTTGCAGGCAATGGGTGATTTAAACTTAACAGGTGATCTAGATAACGGCGGTACCTTCAATGTGCTGGGTGGAGCCGATGCGTTAACCATTCAAAATCTGACCAGCAGTGGGTTGTTCAATTTAGACACCAATATTGTGAATGTAGCCGGCACGGCCACGATCGAAAATGGTGGTGAATTGGATCAGGACGGCGGCACCATGGATATAGTCGGTTTATTGACCACCGAAACCGGTGGCACCATCAATCTAGATGCAGGCACATTGAACGCTAACGCCGGTATAGACAATATGGGAGACATCAATTTTACTGCGGTATCCAGTCTCATAACACCCAGTATCACTAATCGCACTGGCAGTTCCCTTAATGGTGCAGGCGTGCTGAATAGTAGCGTTTTATTAGAAGATAATAGCTTGGTAAATGGCTTGGGCGGTGGCCTTAGCATTGATGATGATGTGACAGGAACCGGTGCCTTCACTGGAACAGTGACGCTCAATGCCGGTTATCGTCCTGTCACGGGAGTGTTGCACACCATCCAGCATGAAAATACAACGCTTGCGGGTACAACCTACCTGGAAATTGGCAACAATCGACAGAACGACCAGTTAATCGCCAACGGAACGTTTACCCTAGGTGGGGATTTGGTTGTAACCCAGTTGAACGGTACTCAGGTTGAGGATGGCGATACGTTTGATTTAGTGGTGGCTGCCGGTGCAGGAACCTTGGTTGGTGATTTTACTGGTGTTTCATTTATGACGAGTCCGCTGCTTGAATGGACAATTAATTCAGACCCCAGCCTTTATCAGATAGAAGCGGCTCGCATTTTTGTAGGGACAGGGCTCACAAGTGGTCTAGACCTTAATCCGCAACAACGCGAGGCCCTGAGTGGTATTGACGATACGACCTTGGCCTATTTCACTAGCAACCCGGATCTTAATGTTGTGACAGAGGCTATCATCAACGGTATCAATGCTGGAGATACGCAAGCTGTTGCTTTTGCTGCGCAAGGGTTGGCTGGTAATTCTATCGCGCATTTACCTGAGTTTCTGGATCGTCACCAGCAATTATTGATGGATGAGGTTTTTCATCGTCATTCTCCTTCTTGGCATTCTGAGTCAGCTTCAAATCCGGGTAGTTCAATGTACGCCTCTTTAAATAATGGCAAGATATTGAGTGACGCAAGTTCTGCATTGGAAGAAGATGAAAATCAACATCTTGATTATAACTATGGAATTATTGGTATCTCAGAAGTTGATGTCGATGAACAGAACTCCGGTGCATTGGGCTATGACGGCGATATTAGAAATCTAATTTTAGGTTATGAATACGAAGTTAATCCATCCAAACGAGTTGGCCTGGCGCTAGCATATTCGCAGTTACGTACCGATACGGATGATGGGTTTGCAGAAACTGAGACAAATACGTATGCGCTTATTACGCACGCCCACTATCAACTGCAAAAAGGATGGGATATTCGTTCCGTTTTAGGTACATCGTGGGTAGATGTAGATGAAGCCAAGCGCCGAGTTTTTCCTGGACTTGAAGTTGAAGGGGATACAGAAGGATACGAACTTTTTTCCTCAATTGAAGGAGGTTATGAGTGGCAAACGGAGAAAGGTTATTTTCTACGTCCGTTTGCTCGCCTCAGTTTCACTTACTCAAAACTGGATGGATATACTGAACGTGGTCCTGGATCTCTCGATTTTGATGATGCTAAACATGAAGTGTTTCGTTCCCATATCGGACTAGAATATACATCTGAATGGAAGCTTAATGATGGTAAAAGTCTAAGTCCGAATGTTTTATTACGTTGGGATCAACAGCTTTCAGAGAGTAGTAAGTCAATAATGAGCACCTTTGTTGGAGGCGGTGGGGAATTTGAAACTTTTCAACTTGATAGTCCTGATTGGCAGGTTTTAACAAGGGTTAATCTAGACTATCATCTGTATGAAACTTTGAAAGTTTTTAATAATATGCATTATGTACAGGGAAAAGATTCGGAGTCCCATCAGTATGGCCTGCATCTTGGTTTAGAATATCGTTTCTAGTTGAGCATTAGGTACAATCGGGACACGTTGCCTTTTAAATACAAATAAATACTGACTAACTATAGTTGTATGAGTAATGTATTTAAATTCAATCGTATGGTTAGTTTCTGACTCGTCTCTACGCCAAGAAGATTGTATTTCTTATTTTAATTGCCAATGCTGATATTTTAGACTTAAAGCGATTTGTATTTTCTGTATATCAGCATCAAATAAAAACGCCGTAGTTAGTAACTACGACGTTTTATCACTACATCACTGCTATGATTCGTCAAATCGATCTAAGTTCATGACTTTTGTCCATGCTGCTACAAAGTCATTCACAAACTTATCTTTGCTGTCATTCATTGCATAAACTTCTGCAACTGCACGAAGCTCTGAATTTGAACCAAAGATCAAATCAACAGGAGTAGCTGTATATTTTTTAGATCCAGTTTTACGATCAATCCCTTCATAAATACCTTTCTCACTGGTTTTTTGCCACTTAGTTGACATATTTAATAGATTAATGAAGAAATCATTATTCAAAGTCCCTGGATTATTAGTGAATACGCCGTGTTTAACACCTCCAATGTTTGCATTAAGCGCACGTAAACCTCCAACTAACACTGTCATTTCTGGAACCGTTAGTTCAAGTTGGTCAGCCTTATCAATGAGTGCTTCAGCCGGAGATTTGTAGTGGTCAGCATGATAATAATTGCGAAAACCATCAGCTTTTGGTTCTAAAAAAGCAAAAGAGTTTACATCTGTCTGTGCTTGGGTTGCATCACCTCGACCTGGTTTAAAGGGTACTTTAATTTTATAACCAGCATCTTTCGCAGCTTTTTCTATTGCGGCTGCACCACCTAAGACAACAACATCTGCCAAAGAAACTTTCTTATCAAATTTATCTCGAATATCTTTAAGGACCTTCAAAACTTTTTCAATTTCTTGTGGATTATTTACTGCCCAATCTTTTTGTGGGGCAAGTGCAATGCGTGCCCCATTTGCACCGCCTCGCATATCAGAGGAACGGAAAGATGAAGCTGATGCCCAACTTGTACGAACAAGCTCAGGAATAGAAAGACTTGAAGTCAAAATTTGCTTTTTGAGCTTTTTAATGTCATCAGAATTAATCAAGGCATAGTCAACAGCAGAAATTGGGTCTTGCCATATCAACTCTTCTTTAGGATAAGAATTTCCAAGATAGCGGCTACGTGGGCCCATATCACGATGAGTGAGTTTATACCAAGCCTTTGCAAATGCTTTTTGGTATTCATTTGGATTGTCTAAAAAGCGTTGTGCAATTTTGCGATACTCTGGATCAGCTTTTAACGCAAGGTCGGTTGTAAACATAACCGGTGTTGTTGATTTGCCATCTATATGTGCATCAGGAACTTGGTTTTTAAGTGCACCATTTTTTGGTGTCCACTGGATTGCGCCTCCTGGTGAACGAGTTTGTTCCCATTCATTATTCAAAAGGTTTGAAAGATAAAGTGTTGTCCATTTTGTAGGCGCTTGTGTCCAGGCACCTTCCAAACCACTTGTTACAGTATCTTCAGAATGGCCTTTGCCACATTTATTTTTCCAACCAAGACCTTGATCTTCGATTGGAGATGCAGCAGGTTCGCGCCCAACACAATCAGAGGGTTTGTGTGAACCATGTGCTTTACCAAAGGTATGACCACCTGCAATCAAAGCTAAAGTCTCTTCATCATTCATTGCCATACGTCCAAATGATTGACGAATAATCTTTGCAGACGCTAAAGGGTCGGGAATGCCTTGAGGACCTTCAGGATTTACATAAATTAAACCCATATGAGTTGCACCAAGAGGTCGTTGTAGTTTACCGTCCTTCTCGAATCGATCGCTTGCCAACATTTCTAGCTCAGGTCCCCAGTAAACAAGATCCGGCTCCCAATCATCATCGCGACCACCAGCAAATCCATAGGTTTCAAAACCCATGTTTTCCAAAGATACATTACCTGCCAATACAATTAAGTCACCCCATGAAAGACTACGACCATATTTTTGCTTTACTGGCCATAACAGTCGACGAGCTTTATCTAAACTTGCATTATCCGGCCAACTGTTTAGAGGATCAAAACGTTGTTGACCACCTCCGGCACCACCACGACCATCAAGTGTCCTATAAGTACCAGACGCATGCCATGTCATACGAATGAAGAAAGGCCCATAATTACCCCAATCAGCAGGCCACCAATCTTGCGAATCTGTTAAAACAGCTTCAATGTCTTTTTTAACAGCTTCTAAATCTAACTTTGTAAATTCCTTTGAATAATCAAAATCCTCTCCGTAGGGATTTGATCTTTGATCGTGATCACGCAAAGTAGAAAGATCAAGTTGGTCGGGCCACCAAAATTGATTGGATTTTGCCTGGCCTTTAAGTGCAACTCCACTTCCAACAGCACCTTGCGGTTTGCTTACTGTTGGTTTTTCACTGAATGCTGGCATAGAAGTTAAAGCCAATACAACAATACTTACCAAAGTTATAATTTGGTGTGTATATCTTTTTTTCATTCCTGTAATCCTTAATATTGTTACAAACAAACCTTATAGCTTGTTAGGGTTTAGAATAAATTGAGGCGTACTATTTACTTCAAAATTTCAAATAACAAAAAATTGTCGTAGAAATTTTAAAAAATTAATTCATTAATAAAATTTTGTTTAAGCAAGTATTAAACGCAGTATATTTTTGCAACAATAGAATGATAATAAAAATTGAATATTTATATTTTTATAATCTATTTTATAAATCATAAAAATGAGGCTTAAAGTATATTTTTTTTAAAAAGGTAAATATAGAGCATGAGAGAGCTGCTCTATTAAAGTTAGTATTAGTTATTGCGAACTATAAGGTTTGATGCAGGCAGTAGCTACTTAAAATTAATTTAAGCTACTGATTATATGGAAGTTATTTATAATCCTTATATTTGTGCCCCCAAATATGCCCCCAAATTTAATTTTATATTGCCTTTATAAAGAGGAAAACATAAATGCGAACTTAGATTTAGGAAGCAAAAGAGTAGGTGCATAAAAAGGTATTCCTTCCCAATTATTAGCCTGGCTTCCATTTTGTTTTCTAATCAAAATAGAAGGACAATGAGGGAAAGATCGTTCTGCTTCTTTAATTTTTGTACCTTCAGCATGCAATTGAAAATGGTTTAAGTGGTATAGGAAGTCCATGGGCTACTGCAGATCATCTTTTTTCAATTGAAACAGCTATATGTGGAAATTGTAACCCTGCGCATGTCTATGATGCAGTTTTAAGAAACCCAGCACCGTTAATCGTAGAAGGCTATCGTGGCCCGTTGCATAAACCTGTTTCTAGAGAGGACGGTTTTGAATCGAGTCTATGGATAGGTCAAGTTACTCATACCGTGATACCTTCCAAATTAACTTTGGTTAATCGTACCACTTCTAGGCATGCCTTGGATTTAGGCCTTGGAAGTGGAAGTGTCACACGGACAGTTATAGAACGCGATGGTATAGTTTATATTCGAACTGTTGGTGAAGGTGATGGGCCATTTGCATTTTGGAATGACTTTTTAGGACCGCGTAAGTTTCGTGATTTGGATGAACAAATACGTAGAGTAGAATTTAGGAACCAATTATGAGGTTTCGCAAGATTTTCAGTTATATTGTTGTAACATCAATAGCAATCCTTGGGTTGATGTTAATTATTAGTCTTGCTTATTCATTCAATTATCAGATCTATGGTGTACTTGATATTGATATAGAACCAGATCAATTCAAACAACTGCGTGAAGTTATGACTGAATTCACTTCTGATACGAATTTTATATTAAGAGACTCTTCTGATGAGCACATGAAACTGCGTCGCAAATTGAAAGCACCTATCTCGTTCGAGACTTTTAAAGGTGATGTCGTGCGGTATCCCCACGAACATGACTCACTAGAAGCACAATATGAGAGGCTTATAGAGGGCCAAGAATTAATAGATGGCAGCCCGTTAGCATTTATGGATTGGTATCATTGGCGTTCATTATTTTTTACGGCGATGTCATTACAAGCAAGTAATTACTATAAACCCAAAGCAGGTATTATTTTTCACACGAAGCATTCATACGAGCAGTTCATGCCTGAACTAAAAAACCGCTTAGAACAAGAATGGCCAGGTAAAATAACATTGAAATTGAATGAGTCGACATGAGCAAAGTCAGTCAGTTTATAATTATATTTGCAGTAAAAGGGGTCAGAGCCCTTTTTTAAGATATAGTCTACAGTAAAAGGGGTCAGTAAAAGGGGTCAGAGCCCTTTTTTAAGATATAGTCTAGGTTGGTTCAAATAAATAAGAGGGTAATGTATGCCCCGCAAGCCGCGATTTTTTCTTAAAGGTTTGTCTTTTAGATGAAGAAGAAATTGATAATATACAAGCTTGTTGGCAACGTGACACACCGTTTGGATATGATCATTTTCAGGATACAATTGAACAACGACTTAAAACAAAAATAGGCCAAATTGCGCGTGGACGACCTAGAAAAGGTAACTAAAAAGGGCGCTGACCCCTTTTATGCACTTGACCCCTTTTATGCACTTTTATGCAAAAGTTCCACGCTTGTCGATTGGTAGAGGTCCGGGTAATCCACACGTTGATTTACGTGTGAGACCTCTTGATTGATGGCTTAGGTGGAGCAGGCGTAATGAATGACTTAATCGAAAGCCGTTTATCAGAATTAAAAGAGAAACCTTTTGCGGAGCTTTCCGAGTTAGACGCCTATCAAGCAGAGAAAGTGCGTAAGGGTGGAAAAGTTATTACTGTCGCAGTGTGGAAAGATATGGTTGGTGGGAGCGAACTACAGATTGTAGTGCAAACTTACCGCCGTTGGTTTTTAGGTATTGGAAAAATGGATGCTGAGGGCTTTAAAGTGAATGATTGTGGGGTCGTGCAGGACTTAAAGAAAGAGGAGATTTACGAATTTATCTAGCGACGCCAGCTAGTACCGAAGATTAACTATGAATGAGTATAAGCTAAAGCATCTGGAGTTTATCCAAAACGTCATTACACGGACGAATACTAACTACTTCCAGATAAAAGGGTGGACGGTGACCATCGTTGCGGCATTGCTGGCTATCTACGCGTCCTCAAAAAACAGTTACTTCATTCTTGCTTGTCTATTCCCAACGACAATATTTTGGTTTTTAGATACTTACTATCTGTGTCAGGAGCGAAAGTTCAGAGTAAAAGGGGTCAGAGCCCTTTTTTAAGATATAGTCTAGGTTGGTTCAAATAAATAAGAGGGTAATGTATGCCCCGCAAGCCGCGATTTTTTCTTAAAGGTTTGTCTTTTAGATGAAGAAGAAATTGATAATATACAAGCTTGTTGGCAACGTGACACACCGTTTGGATATGATCATTTTCAGGATACAATTGAACAACGACTTAAAACAAAAATAGGCCAAATTGCGCGTGGACGACCTAGAAAAGGTAACTAAAAAGGGCGCTGACCCCTTTTATGCGTGTTACAGGAGCGAGCAATGAGCAAACTAGCTTATGGATAGGTAATGTGACGCATGAAGTTGACGCAGTTAACATGGTCTTGATCAACAAGACAACTAATTTTCATTTTCTGGATTTAGGTCTTGGAACTGGACGTGTTACTCGCAGAGTTATAGAACGAGATGGTGTAGTTTACATTAGAACTGTGGGTGAAGGTGATGGCCCATTTGCATTCTGGAACGACGTTTTAGGGCCAGGCGCTTTTCGTAGATTAGACGAACGAATACGCAGTGTAGAATTTAGAAACCAATTATGAAACAGGCTAGGATATATTTTAGTTATTTTGCAGCAACAGTATTTGCTGTTGTTGGCTTGATTGTGATTGCTAAAATTATGTATCCATATTTTTATGAACAGCATGGTGTTTTATCAATTAACATTCATACTGATGAATACCCAAAGCTAAGACGTTTGATGACAGAATATGCACAAACAACCAACTATTATTTAGGGGATTCGTCTGATGATCACAATAAATGGAATCGAATGAGTGAAAAGCCTAGTATCTTTATGGATTTTTTCCATTGGAAAACATTAGGGTTCGTTTCCTATTCAGTGGTTGGCAAGCCGAACAACGTGCCACCATCTCTTGGTATCGTATTCCACACTAAAAGTGGCTTTGAAGATTCGATGCCAGAAGTACAAGAGCTTATAGAATCACATTGGCCTGGAAGTACAAAGTTAACATTACGAAATGAATCATCATGAGCAAAGTTCACAAATACATACTAATTCTAATGCTTGCGCTTGTTTGTATGTCTTTAGCTGCGTCTGAGACGCATCAAATTACCTTAGATGAATTCAGCAAACGCTTAGATGCCGTCTTAGCAATACAAGGTATCGAGAAAGTAGACCAAGGTGAGTTTATTCAATATTCGCATAGGCCAAGTAACAAAATTTGGTTTTTTAGTAAAGAGATTTCATCACTACACCCCAGTATTGTAAAACGAACTATACTTCAACAAAACAAGGATGTTTTCATTCGCACTGAAGGATGGACAGGTGCAGACCCAGATGAATTTACGCAGTTGCTCAAAGCATTTGAGGCACAAGATAGGCAAATGAGCAAACAGTTTGCAAAATAGTGAGAGATTATTTTTTCCATGGCTTTACAAAAATTATTTAAAAGGCGTTGTAGCTCTTCTGTGAAAGACATGTGGCCATTCTTTTGCTTCAAATAGCATTTGTCAGGGTGGGGCACTGCTATGACTTAACCATACATAAACACTTATAAAAGTTCTCAAAGATAATCAGAAAATTTAAATTATCAAATGAGTTGTGAAAGAGATGTATATAAAAGTAACAGGCAAACGTGCATTAATTATTAGAACAAGCACAGGGATACGAAATCAAACAGCAGGTATGGGTGGTTGGCAGAGGAAGATACTGCATCAGTATATGATCCAATTGCTGGAATTACTAAAACTTTAGCAAATAGGCTAGAAGTTGCCAAAAAAAATAAAAAATTATTTTTCTGGTGACAATTGATCTCTTGATGCGTATCAAATGCAAAACAAAAGAGCATTTAACTCATATATTGCTAAACGCAGACAATACTATTGTGACGAAAAACGTTGGCCACATTCACCATTTTGGCAAAGACGTTACGTACAACGAATATACTGAAAAAATATCTTTTCTTGACAATATAGAAGATCTTATAAAATTATATTGTAAGAGTATCCCAACAACCTAACTCACACATCATATTTATAAAGTAGGATTGCTCACCCCGGAATCGAACCCGGGTTAAAAGGGATCCGTTAAATGGGTCTGCGTTAAAGGAGTGGTGAGTTCAAGTTCAAAGTGCACCATTAAGAGGAGACATATAAACTACTAGATTCTAAATCTCTTCATGCAAATACTGCTTCACACTGTTTTCAAACGGGTGGTTTAACAATATCACTTTTGCTGCTTCATTACCTTTAAGCTGCCAGTCAAACCACGCAGTTATGAAATAATTGCGCATCTGGTGCGGCAGGAAGACATCGTGATTGCCCTCTTTTATCCACGGTGCAATGGTGTAGGTTTTAGGCTCGGTTATGTTGCGGTCCAGCGGTATACGACGCCCTGTTATGGTAATGCCTGGTTTTTCAGGATTAAACTCATCGTCGGTTGCTGCGCTGTGTCCCTGATCTCTGAACATAATGAGAGCTTTTGCACCCTGTGCCCGTTCATAGGCGGCGCGCGCAATTGGCTGCGGATTATCTTCTGTAGGCCAGACCTGTTCAATCGCGAGCGGGTATGTTTCGTTAATATTACCGCCTGCTTCTTCAAACCATTTCAGGTGAATATCACGGAAAACCATATGTACGAAATAATCATCCGATCCGATAACAATCAGGAAAGCTTTTGGCACACCATCAGGTAAACCGATTTCTGACGTGTTCGGAAAACCACCATAGGGTTCCCAGCGTTTTGACAGACCGTTATTAAAAGCAATCGCCGTATCGACATCCGGCAGGAAGGTTAGAGCTGATTGGGTTGTAATTGCGCCCAAAGAATGCCCCATAACACCAATATGATCGACATCAAGTGCGCCGGCAAAAAAACCACAAATATTTTTTTGTATACCTTTCTTTTCAAGAGTAGTTCTACAGAATTGCGCAGGACTACTCAGAATTTTCATTTCTTGAATAACTGCATTCAGGTCTTCGGTGCGTTGCTCAAACAAATTTGCCATCATTTTTGTGGCCTCCAAACCTCCGCCTTTACGCGCTTTTAATGTTGCGGGGTCAGGAATATCTCCCTCATGGACAATATCCTTGTTCAAACCGTAAAGATATTTAAAGAAATTTCTAAACACGGTTGTTCCTGTCTCGGATGAGCGCAGTTTGTAAGCATCCATGCGTTCCTCATCATTGATCGTTTTAGCAAAAAATGAATTGGGATCTTCAAAAACCGGTGTATCCATACTGTCTGAAGAATAAGCCAGCGTGACAACAATATAACCATGACTGGCGAGATATTCAGCCGCATGGTTCCATGTTCTCAAGCCACCTCCCAAGCCGTGAATCATTACCACCAGAGGAAACCGCCCAGCAGCTAGCGACGCATCGACATGACTTTGATATTTATGTAGGCCCAAATTCCCCGACATAATTTTCGTCAGCTTTTTATTCCCTTTAAACATATCCGTCGTTGTCTGACGTTTACCACTTGTAGCTGCCCATAAAGCCGCAGGGCGTAGATTTTCCGGACGCCGCACACGTGTAGCACTTGGGGGAGAGGGATAGTAAATATTCGTCACAACCGTGCTTGGTTCATCGCTGGCATCGATTTTTGCCAGAAGCTCTCGATAAGCAGCGTTCTTATATTGTGCCCCCCATGTATCAAACGGGCGGGAAAAATCCTTAACGAAATTCATCTTCACTCCCACAGCATATGGGCCGGGTGTGTATGCATCTGACAAACTAGGTTGAGCCATTGTCGGCGCTGAAAGTACGACACCAGCAGTAAAGAAAAGCATTACACAAAGCTTCGTAAAAGATTCCATAAGATTTTCTCTTTTCTGTATTTTTTCAGAGTTTATTTCCTGTAATTTTATAGCTAAACACCATTAAACATGGAATTTCCATAGACCAAGATCGCTGGAATAGGTCGCTGACCGACATCCCAATCCTCGACAATAATGCTGTTTTCAAGACGGAAAAAGTTTAACACTACGCCGGAAGTTTGCGCAAAATTATTACATCGATTTGGTTGCGCTAATTTAAAGCGAAAAACTTTTCTATAAATTTTTCTCGTTGTCGTATTAATGCTTCAGAATATTTGCCATTGTGCGGAGTTACTTTAATATAGTCACTCAATATTAATTCAGTTCTTTCGCTCTTATAAGTTTTTAGATGCGGTGTAATCAATTCTAATAATTGAATAGCTTGTCGATTAGAAATTGAATATGTGAAATTTTGATTATGTTTCTCGCTCGTCGTTCGTTTACCCGCTATTTTTCCAAAAGGGAAAAAGGGCTCTGAGCCCTTTTTTAAGGTGAGCCAAAAAGTTTTGCCAGAAGATAGGATTCAAATTAGTGGAGCCATAACTGATGGAGTTCCTATTTAGAGAGCTATAACTAAAATTATATTTGGTTGTTGTGTGCACAACCTAATTCAGCGGTTTAAATAGGAGTAAGATAGTTCTCTTCTATAAATCTAGATGTGGTGGAGGCGGCGGGAATCGAACCCGCGTCCGCGAACCCTCTGCCGTTGGTACTACATGCTTAGTCTATCTTTAACTTAACCACTACACTCCCGACAGACAGGGCATGCAGTGGGGAGCCTGAAAAAGTTTTAATGGATCCGCATCAGGCATACTTCACCACGAGCTTACTGAGGTTACGCCCGAGTCAGAACCGTAAGCTGAACTGGTCGGACGGCAATAGACTGGTTTTTAAGCAGCTAGAGCGTAGTTGTCATCGTTTGCAACTATATTTTGCAGCATTTTTTACGAGGGTAGCTAACATCCTCGGCATGCACCTCAAGTTTCGTAATCCACGTCGAAACCGAGTCGCCCCCACGAGCGATACGATGAATATATAATCTTACTATATATATAAGTATAAATTGCTGGATAAACCGCACGATCTATATATTGGACCGTGCTTTTTAGTTATGATTTCGCCTTTCTTTAACTGGCTTCAAGGCACTTCTTTTTCATGCTTAATTTAGAGGGCGGAACGGTATTTTCTGATTTCCGATCTAAAGCCTTCGTTCAAGCACTTCAAAACATTTCCTCTAAAGTTAAAGGGCTTCAAGCAAATTTTATTTATCTGCTTGACGGTAAAACTTCAAGTAGTGAAGAGCTAGCCATGCTGCTTTCTCTTTTGAACTGTGAATCAGATGAGGCAATCAAAACAACGCAAAATTCAATGTTTATTTTGCCTCGATTTGGAACGATTTCTCCATGGTCCTCAAAAGCTACAGACATTCTACATAATTGTGGTTTAACAAATATTTCTAGAGTAGAACGCGGGATTCATTATCTAATTGATCAAAATGATGTATTAGATAAAACAGAGAAATTAAAAATTATTAATTTTTTACACGACCGCATGACGGAATCGGTTTGTTTTGAGCCAAAAGAGTTTGAAGCTGTATTTGATGAAGATGCAAAAAGAGAACTTGTCACTATAGATATAAATTCTAACCCCACTTTAGCCTTACAAAAAGCAAACCAGAAAATGGGACTAGCACTTGCAGAGGATGAAATCGATTATCTTGTTAGGCACTACCAAAAACTGAATCGCTCACCTACTGATGTTGAATTAATGATGTTTGCACAAGCAAACTCAGAACATTGTAGGCATAAAGTGTTCAATGCAAACTGGAAAATTGATGGAGAAAATCAAAATAAAACTCTTTTTGGAATGATTAAAGAAACATTTAATTGTACCCCAGAAAATATTCTTTCAGCCTACAGTGACAATGCAGCAGTAATTAAAGGCCATAACGCTACACGTTTTCAAGTGGATCCTACATCCAAACAGTATTCCTATGTGAAAGAAGATGTGCATGTATTAATGAAAGTAGAAACGCATAATCACCCCACTGCAATTTCGCCACACCCCGGTGCTGCAACGGGTTCCGGCGGAGAAATTCGCGATGAAGGTGCAGTGGGTAAAGGCGGAAAACCTAAAGCAGGGTTGTGTGGGTTTTCGGTTTCTAATTTACGATTACCTGGAAATTTTCAACCATGGGAATTCGATTACGGAAAACCTGACAGGATTGTTTCTGCACTAAACATTATGATTGAAGCGCCCTTAGGAGCTGCATCATTTAATAATGAATTCGGTCGCCCAAATATTTTGGGTTATTTTAGGACACTAGAAGTGGATGCATCTGAGAAACAAGATCGTACAGATGTGCGCGGTTACCACAAACCCATCATGATTGCAGGAGGCCTTGGGAATGTTAGAACAGAGCACGTATTAAAAGAAAAATTTCCACCAGACACGCCTATTATTGTACTGGGTGGTCCCGCGATGTTAATTGGATTGGGCGGCGGTGCTGCTTCATCCATGGATAGCGGTACCAGTAGTGAAGAGCTGGACTTTGCTTCTGTTCAACGTAGTAATGCGGAAATGCAACGTCGTTGCCAGGAAGTGATTGAGCAATGCGTTGCCCTCGGCGATGAAACCCCAATTATCTCAATACATGATGTGGGAGCAGGTGGACTATCCAATGCAATTCCAGAATTAATTCATGATGCAAATCTAGGAGGATTATTTGAATTAAGAGATGTACCTAATGCAGAGCCCGGCATGTCTCCAAAAGAGATTTGGTGCAACGAAGCTCAAGAACGTTATGTAGTAGCTGTTAAAAAAGAAAAATTACCAGTATTTGAAAATTTTTGTAGGCGTGAACGTTGTCCGTATGCGGTTATTGGTCATAGTATGCAGAAAAAACAGCTTACAGTTAGCGACAGCGCATTTAATACCTATCCAATTGACTTACCTATGCATGTGATATTGGGCAAGACACCAAAAATGAGTCGAGAAGCTCAATCGCTAAAAGTAAAAAGAACACCGCTAGATACTTCAAAAATTTCTCTAACTAAAGCTGTAGAACGGGTTCTTACATTACCCACTGTTGCATCGAAGAATTTTTTAATCACCATTAGTGATAGAACAATAACCGGACTCGTGGCTCGTGATCAACTGGTTGGGCCATGGCAAATTCCTGTTGCAGATGTCGCCGTGACTTGTAGTGATTACAAGGGGTATACCGGAGAAGCCATGTCGATGGGTGAGCGAACACCATTAGCGATACTCTCTGGTCCTGCATCGGCTCGCATGGCGATTGGCGAAGCCATTACAAACATTATTGCTGCCGATGTTCAAAGTCTTTCTGATATTCGACTTTCTGCTAATTGGATGGCAGCAATTGGTAATGATGCTGAAGATGAAAATTTATTTGCGACAGTACAAACAGCCAGTAAAGAACTTTGTGACACGCTTGGGATTGCGGTTCCTGTTGGAAAAGATTCCTTATCCATGAAAAGTGTTTGGAAGGATAACGGTGAAGATAAGGCGGTTACGGCGCCACTATCATTAATCGTGTCGGCTTTTGCGCCAGTAAAAGATATTCGACAAACATTAACTCCACAATTGAATTCTAATTTAGCAAGTTCTTGCTTGTTACTAATAGATTTAGGCTGTAAGAAAAATCGTTTAGGTGGTTCTTGCTTAGCACAAGTATATTCTCAGCTTGGAAATGATTATCCAGGCAGCAGTAATCTAGAGTTACTCACTTATTTATTTAGTGCAGTCAAAGAACTTAAGTCAAAAAATTTATTACATGCGTATCACGATCGCTCTGATGGCGGATTGTTCACTACACTTTGTGAAATGAGTTTTGCAAGCCATGTTGGGATTGATATTCATTTAGATGATCTAGGAGAGGATGTAATTTCAAGTATGTTTTCGGAAGAATTAGGTGTAGTCATACAAATTGATGCTAATGATTTCGATGAAGTAATGGGTTTAATGAGTAAGCACAGATTAGATCTCATCACATATAAAATTGGTACTCCAAACAAAGGTACTCAATTAAGTATTTTCCATGACGATAAAATTGTTTATGAAAATAAATGGATTGAATTATTAAAACTTTGGGCAAGTACGAGCCATTCAATTCAGTCGCTTCGAGATAACAAGCAATGCGCAGATGAAGAATTAGAAGCAACAACCGATGAGCAAAACCCAGGTTTACGCGTGCATCTGACTTTTGATTTGAATGAAAATATTTCTGCGCCCTATATAAATACCGGGGTTAATCCAAAAATTGCAGTGTTAAGAGAGCAGGGGGTAAATGGCCATGTAGAAATGGCAGCTGCATTTGATAATGCTGGATTTGATGCGATTGATGTTCATATGACGGATTTAATCCATAAGAGACAACACTTGTCGGAGTTTAATGCGTTAGTGGCATGCGGGGGATTTTCTTATGGAGATGTATTGGGCGCAGGTGGTGGTTGGGCCAAATCCATCTTGTTTAATTCTTATTTAAGGGACGAATTTTCTACATATTTTAATCGTCAGGATGTATTGGCTTTAGGGGTCTGTAATGGTTGCCAAATGTTGTCGCAACTACAGGAACTTATTCCAGGAACCAATCATTGGCCTCGGTTTGTACGAAATTTATCGGAGCAATTTGAAGCAAGATTAGTTTTAGTTGAGATTCAAGAATCGAAATCCATTTGGTTCGAGGGTATGCAGGGATCTGTATTGCCCATTGCCGTTGCACATGGGGAAGGGCGGGTAGATATCGACAAAAAATCTCTAGACGATTTACGAGAACATAAGCTCATTGCTATGAATTACATTAATAATAATCTGCAAATATCAGAAAAATATCCATTTAATCCTAATGGATCTCCCCAAGGAGTGACTGCTTTTTGTAATATGGATGGAAGATTTACCATTATGATGCCCCATCCCGAACGCTTATTTCGAACGGTTCAATATTCATGGCACCCTTCAGAATGGCAAGAAAACGGACCGTGGATGCGGTTATTTCAAAATGCGAGAGTCTGGTTAAATTGATTTATTTGCTTAATTGGTAATTGTTATCAGGTCAAATGAACGGTAAAAATTTTGGAACAATCGGGCTAATTTTGCTGTCGTAAAACATTAATTTCTTCTAGATAGTATGTTTTCATGTGCAAAATGATTCATAAAAGCAATATAATTAATGTTCTCATGGAGCGGGTGTAGACATGCAAAAAATGAGGATGTATTTAATAATTTTGCTTGTAGTACTGTTTTCTAACGCAGCACATGCGGATTGGTATCTTGGCGCCGACTCCATCGAACTTCGTGCAATTCCAGACTTATACAGTATTTCTAATAGTCATCAGTTAAATATTGATGAAAATACTGAAACCAGTTTTTCTTTATTTGGTGGCTATAGTCCTAATAAGTATTTTTCGCTTGAGCTTGAATATCAAGATGACCTAGCCTTTGGAGTGGACGATATGTTTGCTGGTTCTTCGCTCTGGTTTCCTGATGCAACAATCGAGGATTTTGATTCCAATGCTTTGTTTTTATCAGGAATTAGTAGTTACAACGTAACAGATAGTGGTACTTTCTATATGAAGGGTGGAATTTTTAATTGGGAAACCACGACCCGTTCATTTACCAAAGATATTGATGAATTTGACCGATCTGAAGGAACAGATATTTTCTATGGATTAGGAGCTAATTACGATTTGAATGCACGTTTCCAGATAAGTGCCGAATGGGAGCGCTATCAAATGGAAGCCTCGGATATTGATTTCTTATCTACAGAATTCAAATTTAAATTCTAAACCTGTAATCCAAAATAATTTCTGCCTATTACCGACTTTGAACGATTACGTTCAAACCTATGCAGTCTATTCCCCCCAATGGTATGAGGATGCTTCAAAAATTCCAGTAAATCCTTGAAAAATACCTATATTTTCCAATTTTTGTGGGATTTATTTGCGCTATACTTTATAGCTCAATTTCACTTCTAATCAAAATTACCAGGTAGGAGAACCGCAATGTTTACAGCAGACATGTCAATTGCAAATTTTGATAAGGAACTTACTGATGCCATTCAATCTGAAATTCGTCGCCAAGAAGAACATGTGGAATTAATTGCTTCTGAGAATTACACCAGCCCACGAATAATGGAGGCTCAAGGCTCTGTTTTAACGAATAAGTATGCTGAGGGTTACCCTTCAAAACGCTACTATGGTGGCTGTGAATATGTGGATATTGCTGAACAACTCGCGATTGATCGCCTGAAAGAATTATTTGATGCTGATTATGCAAATGTACAACCTCATTCGGGTTCACAAGCGAATGCTGCTGTTTATTTAGCATTATTGGAACCTCATGACACAATCATGGGGCTTGCCTTATCGCATGGTGGGCATTTAACTCATGGCTGTCCCGTGAACTTCTCTGGAAAAATTTTTAATGCTGTTCAATATGGGTTAAACCCAGATACGGGTGAAGTTGATTATGATGAAGTTGAACGTTTGGCCAAAGAACACAAACCCAAAATGATTGTTGCCGGTTTTTCGGCTTACTCTCGTGTATGGGATTGGCAACGATTCAGAGATATATGTGATGCTGTTGGCGCATTATTTTTTGTGGATATGGCACATGTTTCTGGCCTTATTGCGGCGGGTTTGTATCCCAATCCTGTGCCTATTGCCGATGTTGTTACTTCAACTACCCATAAAACCTTACGTGGCCCTCGCGGCGGTATCATTCTCGCTCGAGAAAATGAAGAAATTACCAAGAAATTAAATTCCATGGTGTTCCCAGGCTCTCAAGGTGGTCCATTGATGCATGTCATCGCAGCTAAAGCGGTTGCCTTTCTAGAGGCCTTACAGCCAGAGTTTAAAGAGTACCAAAAGCAGGTATTAAATAATGCTAAGGCAATGGCTGAACAATTCATCAGTCGAGGATACAAAATTGTATCGGGAGGAACTGATGACCATTTATTCCTTGTCGACCTTATTGATAAAGGAATTACTGGGAAAGACGCTGATGCTGCACTCGGTAAAGCGAATATTACGGTAAATAAGAATACTGTCCCAAATGATCCTCAATCGCCATTTGTAACCAGTGGATTACGCATTGGAACTCCTGCGGCTACAACCCGTGGGTTTCAAGAGGCTGAATGTAAAGAGCTCGTTAATTGGATGTGCGATATATTGGATGATTTAGAAAATGAACAAACCATTGAGCGCGTGAAAGGGCAAGTATTAGATCTTTGCAAACGATTTCCAGTATATCGTGCAGGTGCTGAGCAACAAGCCGTTGCCTAATCACATCATTTCTAATTAGCATTTACTAATGCGTTGTCCCTTTTGCCAGTCTGAAGAGACGAAAGTTGTGGACTCACGTTTAGCGAGCGAAGGCACTCAGGTTAGAAGACGTCGAGAATGCATTTCGTGTAAAGAAAGATTCACAACGTTTGAAGGTGCTGAAAAAAATTTACCTAGAGTCGTAAAACGAGATGGCCGTCGTGAGCCCTTTAATGAAGAAAAGCTATGCAAAGGCATTACGTTAGCTTGTGAAAAAAGACCTGTTGCTACAGAACTTATCGATGCAACGATACGTCGTATTTCTAATAAAGCCATGGGAGTAGGGGAAAGAGAAATTCCCGCCAAAGCTATTGGGGAATGGGTAATGCAAGAATTGCGTACACTCGATCAAGTAGCTTATGTTAGATTCGCGTCTGTATACAGTAGCTTTGAAGACATACAAGCGTTTCGCGAGATTATTGATCGGGTTGAAAAAGATTTAACACCTGAGATGTTACGCAGCCAGTTATCTCTAATTTCGGACGATATCGATAAAAGTAAACACTAGTCTTTCAGACTAAAATCAACGATGCTGCTTGTTATGAATGACCAAGCATATATGGCAGAAGCCATCCGGTTGGCCTACAAGGGTTTATATACAGTTCGCAAAAATCCAAGAGTCGGTTGTGTGTTGGTAAAAGACGGCGAAATCATCGGCAAAGGATTTCATAAGGCAGCGGGTGAAGCTCATGCTGAAATCGAAGCATTAAATAGTACTAGTGAAAATCCAGCAAATGCAACAGCCTATGTCTCTTTAGAGCCCTGTGCTCATGAGGGTAAAACTCCAGCATGCACAGACGCATTAATTTCAGCCAAAGTTTCTCGTGTTGTTTGTGCTATGCAAGACCCTAATCCAATCGTAAATGGGAAAGGATTACAAACATTAAAAGACGCGAATATAAGAGTAGATTGCAATACATTAGCGGCTGAAGCTGCAAACTTAAACAAAGGTTTTATTAAAAGGGTAGTGTCAAACAAACCTTTCGTTACTGTGAAATCAGCCATCAGCTTGGATGGCAAAACGGCATTGTCTACTGGAGAGAGCAAATGGATCACTGGTAAAGAAGCAAGAAATGATGTGCAAAAATTGCGAGCTAGAAGTTGCGCAATCCTAACTGGTATTGAAACAATTATTAATGATGACCCTCGTTTAACAGTTCGACTGACAAAACAAGAATTAAATTGTAAATCTAACGTACAACAACCGATACGTATAATTTTAGACACCAAGCTTAGAATAGCTGAAACTGCTAATGTTTTGAACCAAGCGGGAGACAATATAATTTTTACAGCTAGTCAAGATAAAAATAAGATTAATCAGTTAACTAACAATAATGTACAGGTGATTAGCTGTAAAAATTCTGACAAAGGAATTGATGTTGCATTTGTGTTAGAAGAATTAGCAAAACGAGAAATAAACGAAGTACTTGTTGAGGCTGGCAACACGCTTGTCGGAAATTTATTAAAAAATCAGCACGTAGACGAGTGGATCGTATACATCGCCCCTCAGATTATAGGGAATTCTGAATACAATCTAGCAAAAATAAATCCTATTTATAAAATGAATGAATGTTTAAATCTAGAAATAAAATCCATAAATAAAATTGGATCTGATATTAAATTAATCGCAAAACCTAAAATTTAACGATGTCTACAGTTGTTGCAGTTAAAAAGAATGGTAAAGCGTGTATTGCAGCAGATACACTAACAACGTTTGGTGATGTTAAGCAGTCTTGTGAGTTCGATCAAACTCACGACAAAATTTACGCTTACAAAGATAATTTCTTTGGCATTGTAGGTAGTGCTGCACATCATATTGTGATGCAGAGTGTTTTAGAAAAACATGGTGAGGAATTAGACTTTTCTAGCCAATTAAGCATCTTCGAATCTTTCCGAAAATTGCATCCTATTCTTAAGGATGAATATTATTTAAACCCTAAAGATGAAGATGATGACCCATATGAGTCTTCTCGCATCGATACTTTGATTGTAAACTCAAGTGGAATATTTGCTGTTTTTTCATTACGAGAAGTGTTTGAGTATTCAAAATTTTGGGCCATAGGCTCAGGTGGTGATGTTGCACTTGGTGCAATGTATGCAAGTTACAGCCTGGATTATTCTGCAAAAAATATTGCCAAAATTGGTGTTGAGGCCGGTGCAACATTTGATAATGCCAGTGCCTTGCCCATTACTTCTTATATAATCAATCTGAACGGATAGACATGTTTACTGGAATAGTAGAAACCACTGGTACTTTGGAATTGTTATCTAAAGAAAATGATATTCATCGCTACAAAATATTAGTAGAGTCAGATTTTGTTAGTGAAATACAAACCGGAGACAGTGTTTCAGTAAGCGGAATATGTTTAACAGCTCATTCCATTGCTAAAGCTTCATTTTCTGTAGATGTGTCTCGAGAGACAAGAGATTGCACAACACTCGGCCAATCAAAATTTGACACATCTGTAAATCTTGAACGTGCAGTAACTCCATCTACACGTATGGGGGGGCATTTTGTTAGCGGACATATTGATTCTCTTGGCACTCTTGTTGAAAAAGACGATCAAAGTCATGAGTCTGTTTTGTGGTTTTCAATAGACGATTCAATTCGAAAATTTATTGCACCAAAAGGATCAGTTTGCGTAAATGGCGTCAGCCTTACCATTAACGAAGTAGACGATCTAAAATTTAGTGTAACGATAATTCCTCATACACGTAAAACTACAACATTATCCAATTTAAACATTAAGGATAAAGTGAATATTGAGGTCGATTTACTAGCTCGGTATCTTGAAAATTTGCACAAAATCAATAAAGCCTATGGAACATAGCTACACCGCTGGAGCAAATTACGATGGGACTGACATGCGTGTAGGCATTGTTTGCTCACGTTTTAATGGGAAAATTGTTGAGTCCATGTTTGAAGCTGCCTATCAAACACTGATTGACAACAACGTTAATGAAAATGAGATTATTGATATTTATGTGCCTGGAGCATTCGAGTTACCCATCACCTGCAAAACAATGGCAAACTCTGGCTTCTTTGACGGAATAATCGCTCTCGGGTGTGTCATTCGAGGCGATACTCCCCATTTTGATTATGTATGCCGAGGGGCTACAGATGGAATACAAATGGCTGCTCTCGAAACTCTGATTCCAATCGCTTTTGGGGTGTTGACAACTGATACCTTAAAACAAGCCGAAAAACGATCATCGACCAGTAAAATTGAAAATAATAAAGGACACGATGCTGCTTTATGTATTTTGGAGATGGTAAATGTTTTGAATACTTTCAAGACATAAGTGGAAGCAACAATTCCTCAACAACGACACTGGTCTAGAAGACTTGTATTACAAGCCCTCTATCAATGGCAACTCGCAGATCACTCAATTGATGAGTTGTTATCTCAATATTTAGAAGATGAAAATTGGGACAAAGTTGATACAGAATATTTTGTAGAATTACTGAGTGAATCGATCAAACAATATAATAAATTAATTCAAGAAATTTCAAATTACACCGAAACTCCTACAGAACAGATAGACCCAATTGAAAAGTCTATTTTATTATTGGCAACTTATGAGCTACTTCATATGCCAGAGACTCCATATAAAGTTGTTATATCTGAAGCCACAAATCTTTGTAAAAAATTTGGATCAGAAGCAGGATATACATTTATCAATGCAATTTTAGATAAAATTGCTCAAAACAAAATTAATAATACCTCCCTATAAGGGCTAATCTCCTTGTCAGAAGAAGAAATAATTTCCAAATATTTCTCAAGACACCTTTCAGGTGAACACCAAGTAAAGATTGGAATCGGTGACGATGCTGCAGTGGTACAGCCTCCTGTGGATTCAGAATTAATTATTACAACCGATACGTTGAATGCGATGATTCATTTTCAAGAAAACATGAGTCCATATGATTTAGGACATAAAGCGCTCGCCGTCAATTTAAGTGATATCGCAGCAATGGGATCCATTCCTTTATGGGCCACGATCAATTTATCTCTTCCTGAAATCGATCACACCTGGTTGAAGCAATTTTCGGATGGGCTCTTCAGACTGGCGGACACACAAAATGTAAAAATTATTGGTGGGGACTTAGTAAGAGGCCCATTATCTATTACAATTCAACTAGTTGGAAGAACTATTTCAAGCAAACTATTATTAAGAAGTGGCGCCCATTCAGAACAAAATATATTTGTAACAGGAACCCTTGGAGATGCGGCCATGGGTCTACATGTATCAAACAAAAAACAAACATTTGTTTTTACCCAAGAAGCACAAGATTATTTCCTATCTCAACTATATACACCCGAACCTAGGGTAACGATAGGACAAAAACTTGTAGGGTTTGCCAGTGCTGTTATCGATATTTCCGATGGCTTACTTATTGATTTACAAAGAATATTGAAAGCAAGCCAAGCAGGGGCGGAACTTTATCTCGAAGCTATTCCATTATCAAATGAACTCAATGCCTATGTTAGCAAAACGGAGGATTGGTCCTTTCCGTTAACAGGAGGTGAAGACTATGAATTATTATTTACGGCCAATCGGGCAGTCTCCGATGAAATTTTTGCATTGAGCGAACAATCGGGATGTAGGATTACCAAGATTGGCAAAATTATGCAGGGCAATAAGCTAACAATTTTTCACCATGGAAAACCAATTGAACTTCCAGAATCAATCGGCTTTGATCATTTTGAGTGATTGAACATGTCAAAAAACTTATCCAATCAAGTGTTGCAAAATCCAATTCATTTATTTTCATTTGGATTAGGTAGTGGATTACTACCAGTAGCACCTGGCACGATGGGCACTTTACTTGCTGTCCCGATCTATATTTTGATGTCCTCTCTGCCAATAGTGCAGTATTTAATTCTTGTTGCAATTTTGTTTATTGCAGGTTGGTGGAGTTCGGCATATACCTCTCGTGCATTGAAGCAACATGATCATCCTGGCATTGTAATTGATGAAATTGTAGGTTTTTTAATCACTATGGTCTGGGTGCCTTATACCTGGTACTGGGTCTTATTGGGTTTTGTTCTATTTCGATTATTTGATATCTGGAAACCCTGGCCGGTATCTTTTGCAGACCAAGCGGTTAAAGGCGGCTTAGGTATAATGTTGGACGATTTAGTGGCTGGAATTTACGCCCTACTGTCCTTACATATTGTGATTTGGTCGGCCCAATTTATCTAACTCATGACCTCTTACGCGGACCAAGGTAAACTGGTTCAGTTATCCAATATACTATTAAATATCAGTGAGATATGGCAGATTTGCCAAGCTGGATATCAGCTGAAAATCGGCCTTTTCACGACGTACTAATTACGATCATAAAACAAAAGTTCTGAAAATAAATAGATGGGTGTTTTAGGCACAATCCGAGTAGACGGATTAATTGATCAGGTACTAAAAAAAGAATCAGGTCCTGATTACGATAAAGGCGTCAACAAATTATTGAAAATGGCAAAATCTGCCATTCCAAAGCTTGCAGAGCGTTTAGATACTTCTAACAAACACGAGTCATCACAAATCATTCGAATCTTGAGTGACTTCGCGACTAACGAAAACACCGAATATTTCAAACCGCTATTTTCCCATCAAAGTAATTTTGTTCGTGATGGTGTGCTTGCGGCGCTATCTAAATCGCCTACCTTAGATCCCAACAGATTTATTGATTTATTTGAAAATCAAAATGCTTCTAAACCAATGTTAATTACATTGCTTACGGCACATCGGCAAAAAGTAAACGGTTCTAAAATTTTACGTTATGCCTACAAGTTGGAACATAACGACCAAGCAGCATTGTTCAAATTATTAGAAAAAATTGCTACAGATACAATTGTGCCCGAATTGGTAAATCGAGCAGACACAAAAGATCCAATAGTTAGAACTTACATTACAAAAGTTATGTCTAAATTTGATACACCAATTGTCAATGAATCTTTAAGCAAACTTTTATCAGATGAAAATAAATCAGTTCGACTTGCAGCTTTAGAAGGGCTATCTAGTTCTAACAAGGTAATGGAAGTCGAAGATCTTTGTAAATTAATAAATGATCCTGATTTTAATGTTCAAAATAAAGCAATTGAAGCGATTGTAAAAATTAATCACCCAAAGACTGTTTTGTATTTAATTCCACATTTGAAAGATGAATCTGAATATACGCGTAGAGCTGCAGTAGAGGTGTTAAATGAAATTGCTAGCAAAGAGTCTGTTAAAGATCTTTTCAATGCTATTCGAGATGAAGACTGGTGGGTAAGAAGTCGTGCGGCAGATGCATTAGGAAAAATTGGTGGTAAAAGAGTAGTGCAAGCTGTAATTCATTTGATTAAAGATGATGATGAATTCATTCGTCGTTCTGCAATTGAAATTATCAATGCTACTAAAGACGAAAGCACATTTGATGCTTTAGTAAAATCACTCGATGATAATGATTGGTGGGTGCGGGAACGAGCTATTGATGGGCTTGCTGAGTTAGGCAACAAAAAGTGTGTGCCAATTTTAATAAAACTTCTAAGTAATAATAATGACAACACTGCAATGACAGTGGTTTTGTTAAAAGCATTTGCCACTTTAAAAGCCGAAGAAGCGTTAAAAATTTCGTTAGCTCAACTTAAATCTGACTCAGATAATGTAATAAAAGAAGCGATAAATACGCTCAAGGTGATTACACCAGAAGAACATGTTGAAGTAGTTGTGAAGGCGATCGACAAAGCCATTGTAGATCAACCCGAGGAAATTCAAGAATTAGGGCAAGAGGCAATTAATTGCATTGTTGAGCAAGAACCCGAAAGCTCCACAGTTGAGGTGTTTAAAGACAAAAGAGATACAGATGACGATGACGAAGGAACGATTACTATGCCTGGTAAAGTTGTTCGTAATAATGCACAAATTGAAACTAAAACAATTAATCCTGATGAATTACAGCCGGATGACATGCTTGCAGATCGTTATCGTTATATTAAGAAAATAGGTAAAGGTGCCTTTGGTTCCGTATTCCTAGTCGAAGACACAATGATCAGTGAAGAAATTATTCTTAAATTTCTCAACACTCAATTTGTAACAGATGAAAGTATTATCAAGCGATTTATCTATGAATTACGCTTTGCAAGAAAAATCACTCATCCAAATGTGATTCGTATTTACGACATGGTTTCGTTTGGAAAAGCACATGCAATCTCAATGGAATATTTTAGAAGCCATACATTGAGTGCAGAAGTTAAGGACAAAACACCAATGGAAATTAACCGCGCTAAACAATTCGCATTAGATGTTTGCAGTGGGATGGAAAGTGCGCATACCGCTAATGTTGTGCATCGTGATTTAAAACCAAATAATATTTTGATTGATGAAAACGATGTTGTGAAAATTGTAGACTTTGGTGTCGCTGCCGCAACTCAGTCTACTGATACAAAACTAACTAAAACTGGATTGCTTGTTGGAACACCCACATACATGGCACCTGAACAAGTATTAGGTAAAGAAGTAGATGAACGTACTGACATTTACAGCTTAGGCGCAATAATGTACGAAATGCTAACGGGAAGACCACCTTATTCAGGTAAAGATAGCATGTCCATCATGTACCAGCATGTACAGGGAAAAGCTGCAAGAGTAAATGAGAAGAATGAAGAAGTATCACAAGAGTTAAGTGATTTGGTTTCAAAAAGTATGAGCGTAAAACCGGAGCACCGTTTCCAAACTATGACTGAAGTAAAAAATGCACTCAGTAATTTATAAATTTAATCAGCAAGTACTATGGCAAGAGTAGATGCGTTTTTAAAATTAGGTCGAGAACAAAGCTGTTCAGACATACATTTAGCTGTAGGTGTACCGCCTATGTTCCGTATGTATGGTGATTTAGTGCCAATTAAATTCAGAGATCTAGGAGACACTGAGTTAGAAGGATACATGAGCGAAATTTTAAGTAAGTCACAAAAAGAAAAATTTCGTAAAGGGGATGATTTAGACTTTTCGTATATGTCAGATGGTGTGGGAAGATTTAGGGTAAACCTTTTTCGCAAGGCAACAGGTATAGGTGCGACATTTAGACATATTCCTACTGAGATTCCAGATTTTGAATCACTAAAATTACCACCTGTAATTAAAACATTTGCTGATTTTAAACAAGGCATGGTGTTAGTGACTGGGTCTACCGGAACTGGTAAATCAACAACACTTGCATCACTTATTAATCACATTAACAAAACGCGCAAAGAAAACATTATTACTGTAGAAGACCCAATCGAATTCATTCATCCCAGCAAAAAATCACAAGTGATTCAACGTGAAGTAGGCACTCATTTGAATAGCTTTTCCGATGGATTACGAGCTTCATTACGTCAAGATCCTGACATTATTCTAGTAGGCGAGATGCGTGATTCTGAAACGATAAGTATGGCCATGCTGGCAGCAGAAACCGGGCATTTGGTATTTGGTACTTTACATACAACATCTGCAACTAAATCTATTGACCGTATTATTGATGCGCTACCTGCTGAACAACAAGGTCAAGGTAAAATTTTCTTATCACAAAACTTACACGCTGTCATAACACAAGAGTTAGTGAAAACAATTGATGGTCGAGGGCGTCGAGCTATTGTAGAGATTATGATAATGAATAATGCAATTTCTAATTTAATTATGACGGATAAAAATTTCCAGATCCCCAATCAAATTCAAACAGGGAGCGCCATCGGTATGCAATTAAAAGATCAAGCCTTACTCAACGCAGTACAAGCTAAAGAAATTGATCCTGATGATGCTTATTTACATGCAAATGATAAAAAAATGTTTCAGCGTTTTGTTACTGATCCATCACTTATTCCGGAAGCAGGCAAATAAAAATTATGGTTGAAATCGATACAATGTTGGAAATGTTAGTTGCACGTGGTGGCTCTGACTTACATTTATTATCCGGTGACCCTCCTAGAATGCGAGTCTATGGTGATTTAGAGGCCATATCAGATGAGCCGATTCCTACCAAAGACATGTTAGAACCCATCATGAATCTCATGCCTTTGCGTGCTAAAAATACATTTGAAAAAGACGACAATGCAGATTTTGCTTATAGCATAGAAGGTACTGGTCGCTTTAGGGTAAATTCTTTCAGACATCTCAATGGAGTCGGTGCAATTTTTCGTTCAATCCCTGCAGAAACTGCCACATTAGAAGAATTAAATCTTCCAGAAATCTTGCACAGTATCTGCAAACAAAAAGCAGGCATGATTTTAGTTACAGGTAAAACTGGTTCAGGTAAATCTACCACTTTGTCTGCCATGGTTGATTCAATAAATAATAGTATTAAGGGTCATATTTTAACAATTGAAGATCCGGTCGAATTCGTACACGAACAAAAAAATTGCTTGATCAGTCAACGAGAAGTTGGTGAACATACAAAAACATTTGCGAGTGCATTACATTCAGCTTTGCGTGAAGATCCCAATGTAATTCTTGTAGGCGAGATGCGTGATCTTGAAACAATGAGCCTTGCGGTAACCGCTGCAGAAACAGGCATTTTAGTTTTAGGCACCTTACATACCAATAGTGCAGCTTCGACAGTAGATCGCGTAATAAATGCCTTCCCAACCAACAAACAAGACCAAATTCGTACCATGCTGTCGACGTCATTACGTGCTGTGGTATCACAGGCACTGCTAAAGAAAAAAGACAATTCAGGCCGTGTTGCAGCGATAGAAGTCATGATTAACACACCAGCAGTGTCCAATATCATTCGCGAAGGAAAAACCGATCAAATCGGTAATTCAATTCAAAGTGGAGCATCCTTTGGGATGCAGTCCATGGACTCTGCTATCAAAAAATTACTCAACGAAGATTTAATTACTCCTGAAGTAGCCTTCGAAGCTGCAAATGATAAAGGTCAATTCACCGAAGCCATTAAGAAAACCGCGACTCAGGCCTAATGTAAGTGATTTTATATATGCAATTTTTACCCTATAAGTTGTTACTGCTGACACTATGTTTAGCTATAGGGGCTACACACGCAATTAATAATATTGAAGTAGTTGCATTATTTAAAGACAAAGCCATGATCAATATTGATGAGCAGCAACACCTACTAAAAGTGGGAGGACCAGGAGTTTTAGGCGTGAAATTAATTTCAGCCACTAGTAAATATGCCGAATTGGAAATAGATGGTAAGCGAAATAAGTACACCCTTGGTAATCGAGTTAAAGCCTCTTATCAAAAACAAGTGAAAAAAAAGGTGCTCATATATAAAGATAGCTATGGAGTGTTTAAAACTACTGGCTCTATAAATGGTTATACCGTTGATTTTATAGTAGATACTGGTGCTACTTCGATCGCAATAAATTCTGAAACTGCACGCAGATTAGGATTAGAATATAAATTAAAAGGCGAAGATACTTTTGTATCAACGGCCTCGGGCACTGAGCATGCCTATTCAATGAATTTAGACCGGGTAAAGGTGGGTGACATTGTGTTGAGAAATATCAATGCGGTAATTTTAGAAGGTAGTAATCCTACAAAACCTTTGTTAGGCATGTCATTTTTAGGGAGACTAAAAATGATTAATGAAGGGCAAGTACTCTCACTGGAAGAAAAATACTAGCAATGCCCAAAGAGAGTAAAGACATTACCATCATGTTTGTGGACATCGCAGGAAGCACGCGATTGTATCAAGAATATGGGGACACCATAGCGCAAGATAGTATTGCGCGTTGCCTTATACGATTATCCGAAGTTATCAAACGCCATAAAGGCACGGTTGTTAAATTTATTGGCGATGAAATTCTTTGTTACATGCTAGACCCAGAACTTGCTTTTCATGCAGCTTATAAATTACAAGAAATTGCCAAAGAAACAGTCGATCCTAATGGAATGCAACTTTCTCTGCGCATCGGTATGCATTATGGATCTGCAATCATTGAAGCTACAGACCTATATGGAGACTCAGTAAATGTTGCAGCGGCAATGCGTGATATTGCTAAAGGCGGACAAATTATAGCAACCGATGCTATGGTGTCTCACATTCCTCCTGAAATTAGTCATTTTACCCGTCGCTATGACACATCCAGAATTAAAGGCCGCCAAGAAGAAACCGTAATCTATGAAATTTTATGGGAGGGTGAAGCTTCTACACAAATTTTATCCGGCACCACTTCATTAGAAAAAATGAAGTCATCAAAGTTACAACTTTCTTTTATGGAAACCGAATTAGCTTTGCTAGCCAATATGCCTGCATTAACCATTGGACGTGATAAAGATTGTAGTATCATCATTGAAGGCGACTTAGTATCACGTCAACACGCAACTATTGAATATCGACGTGGAAAATTTCTAATAAAAGATCAAAGTACAAATGGAACATATATTCTTACCGATGATGGTAGAAGTATTTATCTACGGCGTGAAGATTTTCCATTATGGGGAGATGGAAAAATTAGTTTAGGCAAAACAATTATGGAAGAAGATCGAAACGATCTGATCCATTTTAAGTCTCTTTAAACATTTCCATAGCTATGTACAATAGAGGAACACACCTCTATTGATACTTATTTATTTAATGAAAATACGCACCCGATTTGCACCCAGCCCAACGGGTTATTTACATATTGGAGGCGCACGTACAGCTTTGTTCAATTGGTTGTATGCAAAACAGAACCATGGTGAATTTGTAGTACGAATCGAAGACACCGATCAAAAGCGTTCTAAGCAGGAATTTACACAAGATATACTTTCAAGTTTGAATTGGCTTGGAATAAATTCAGACATTCCACCTGTATATCAATCGCAGCGTACATCGCGTTACAAGGAAGTCATCGAGCAACTTTTAGATAAAGACCAAGCATATTATTGCTACTGCTCCAAAGAGCGCTTAAATACATTACGTGAAAAGCAAATGCAGAACAAACAAAAGCCTCGATACGATGGCTTTTGTAGAAATGGAAATAATAATTCTCAAAATACAACACCGGTAGTCCGATTTAAGAATCCTCAAACAGGTAACATTTCCATTGACGATGAAGTTCGTAATACGGTTACGGTAGATAATTCAGAATTAGATGATTTAATTCTTGCTCGTTCGGATGGAACTCCGACCTACCATTTATGTGTTGTTGTGGATGATATTGATATGCAAATCACCCACGTAATTAGAGGGGACGATCATTTGAATAACACATTTCGACAGGTAAATATTTTTAATGCACTGAATCATGCTATTCCATCGTATGCTCATATCCCACTCATCCATGGCAAAGATGGAAAACGCTTATCTAAGCGCCATGGCGCGGCTTCGGTACAGCAGTATTATGAAGATGGCTATCTATCTATAGGATTGTTGAACTATTTAATACGCCTTGGATGGTCCCATGGTGATCAAGAAATATTTTCCATTGATGAAATGCTAGAGACATTTACTTTAGATTCAATTCAGTCCTCTGCGGCCATATTTGATGCAGATAAATTATTGTGGGTGAATCATCAACATATGCAAAACAGTTCTGGTGAATATATTGAACCTACTTTAGAAAGCTATTTTCAATTCAAAGGCATTAATCCATCGCCACCGCCAACACTTGCAAAATTATATGAAGCTCAAAAGGAAAGATGTAAAACGTTACAAGAAATGTATGCCAACAGTGAATATTTTTACTCAGAAATTTCGCAATATAATGAAAAAGGTGTACGTAAACATTTCAATGAAAATAGTATTTCAATATTAAAAACTCTGACTCAAGAATTTACCCAACTAACAGTGTGGCAATCAGGCTCCATTCACGAAGTGATCAAAAATGTAGCAAATTCACTTGGGTTAAAACTTGGAAATGTTGCGCCCGTATTGCGCTTAGCAGTTACCGGACAGACAGTTTCACCCTCTATAGATCTTACGTTAGAACTATTGGGTAGCAAAAAAACCTTATTTCGTATTCAACAGGCGATTGAATATATCAGTTCCAAGGTATAGATTAGAAAATAGGAGACCGGGGCTATAGCTCAGCTGGGAGAGCGCTTGCATGGCATGCAAGAGGTCGGCGGTTCGATCCCGCCTAGCTCCACCATAATTAATGTTAATACAACAAAATTTGGAACAAACGAGTTGGCTTCAAATCATTTTATATATGATCGAAGAGATAATTCTGAAAGACGAACTCAGAATAATATTTCTCAATTTCCAATTATAACAACACAGGGCCGTTGTATACGTCAAGACCGACGTAGCACGCCTGAAAGAAGAATTTCAAATATTGTTGTTAAAGAGTGGCAAATTAAAGAATCTGTCTTCGATTTTTTATTCGAGAATTCTTTAGAATCAAAAGAAGAGCAAGGGAGTAATTAGCTATATTCCCATTTGGCCCGAATGAATCACTTTCACGGTATCTTCGCTAATTTGTTGACCAATTAGCTGCATCGTTTGCTGCACATGTTCTGGGGTTATGCTATTCCTAGACAGGGTGAGATCTGCGGTGAATGCACCATTTTGAGTAATGGTAATGTTCCCATTCAAATCGAGCTCACCTTCAGTATTATTAAGATTAATTTGAACTCCCTGAGTTTGATCTTCAAATACACTAGTGATATCGCCTAAATGCACAGGTACTACACCTAAAATTCGGGTATCAAAAGTTTGCAAGGTTCCATCAGCATGCTTCGGTATTCCATTTTCCATTTCGAGCTTCTCAAAGTCTGCATCAAATTTACCATCAATCGTTAGTCCATATTTTTCGAATATTGGTTTTAGTAACGATAACTCACCATTTAGATCTACATCACTTGCACGTACAGAAGAACCAGAATAAGAAGTTTCAAAATTACCTTTCAAATTATATGAATTAATTGATACATCTGCTTTTATGTTTCCTGCCAGCAAACTAATAGGACTTGCTGACCATTCCGTGTTACTCACACTAATATTATCAACAACAACTTGCTGAATATTACCGTTCCAAAGTGTTCCACTTATACCTGCAACAGATATATTACCAGGCAAAAACTTTTGAATAAGAGACGCTGGTGCAAGATATGCAAAAGCACCAATAAATACGATCAATCCAAATAGAATAAATTTAATTATTTTCATTAGAAAACAATTAACGGGTTAGGGTAACTTTACCAGATACTTTTCCAATTTGATCAGATTTGTCAAATGATGCATCTGCAATTTGTATATGGTTTCTACGGTTAAGCTCGCCTAATAACACAATTAGAAAATCAAACGACATGTCTTCCAACCAAACTTGAACTTTATTTTCACCACTTGGTTCAATTCTTTTAATAGCAGGGCGTATACCCATTTGCTTTGCACCTGCATCTACAATCGCCAGCAACGATCTGGTATCGGTCGCTTGATTAAATAAGTTAGGATTAATTCTTTTTAGTTGCTCTACTTCTAATTTTTTCTGCTTCATCCAAGCCAGTGTTTCATGTTTGTTTTCCACTCTAACTTTGCGTTGTTCTCGAGACTCAGCTATGGGTGACCAAATTGCAAAATATGCAATTACAAATCCCACGAAGGCCGCAGCCATTGTTACCAGCATGCGTTCTCTAGATTGAAGAGTATCCCACCATTCTTTCATTAGAGCTCTCCTTTACTGATAACAATTCTGGCATCTACAAAATTACCTTGCGTGTTTGCCGACTGAATATCGGCAAAATAATTTTGTGATTTTAGTGATTGCTTAACACTATCTAGGATCTGAACATCGGAAGATCGCACATTCATATTCAGCTTGCCTTCACGATAGTTCATAGTATTAATATCTACCTTGCCAGCTTTTTGCATGGATTCCCCACTAATGGCCAGCAGTTCCATGAACCCTGCACTGGATTGAGGTCCAGTGGTTTGCATAAAGTTTTTAAGGCGAGATTCCATTTTCACTCTAGCGCTATCAGCAGACACGTTTTGCATATCTGGAAAAGTTTGTTTTACTACTTGCTCAATTTGCGCATTCAAATGCTTTTCTTCTTTGCTATAGCGTGCAATATCAATAAATACAGAAACTAAAGCTAAGCCTATCCATAGTCCAAATAATATTGCAGCTATTTTCCAGGGCGCGAATTGAATGTGCCGCTTGTCTTTTTTCTGATAACTGCCTTGTAATAAATTAATGCATTCATTTTCATCCAGACCATCGGCAAATAGACCGGGAGGACAATCATCTAATTCGTTAGTACTGATTGGGAAATTATATTTGCGCAAACCCGATTGCTGGTCATCACAGGTATAAACATTTAATTCAGCGGGTGTTTCATCTGCCTGTCTAAGTGAAGATGTAATAATTTGTTGCAGGTTATGCATGTCAATCGTCATACCCTCATATTTACCACTACGAACGAGGGCGCGGTCATTCTCAATTAAAATCGTCCAAGTGCCTTCACGGAAAGGTAAGCCGAATATATCTGCGGTTAATAAGTCTGGATAAACATTTGCATCAGCAAGTTTTTCTAAAATAGTGTCTAAGGAATCTTTTTCAATAACTGCAACTGGATAATCGTTTTCGCCATAACGAGCACCAAGTGCGAAATGTAAATTATCAACATCATCCGCTAATTCATCTTCTAATGCGAACGGTACAGCTTTTTGTAAATGTTTTTGCTTGCGGGCACGTGTATTAACCGAGGTTAATAACATTTGTTGCAAGGGGAGCAAAACAATTATATAAGTGTTTTGTGTAATCGAAGAAACTTGTTCAAGACGTGCTTCTGCACCTCGCGTGATGGGTACACCATCTTCATCAAGTTTTATCCACTTTACAAAATATGAATCCTCTCGATCGAGCTCATCGACGAGATTGGATTGCATATAAAGTATTACTGTTTCTTGCATAATGGTTCTCTACAATTTTTGGCTTCGCTTGAGCACTTTTAAATTATTTCCCGCACCACGATAAATAGTACTAACCATTTTGACTTGACTCTTGCCAATGACTGCTTTGGTATGCAAATCAAAATAGCTACTTTGCGTGGTTATGCCTTGGGTTTCATTCACTGTTACACCATGTTCCTGAGCATGCTTAATAAAATCATTAAGCTGCTGATAGGGGTCCTCAATGCGCTCATCCACCATTTCTTTGCTAACTTGTATAGTAAGGTTTGGATCAAGGCTTGCTAAGACTTCAGCAGATGCAGTGTTCAAATTTAGGACTATATTGCTAGGTAAGGCCGTTAAATGGGGTGAAACCTTGTCATAAATTTCCTGACTGAAGCCATGAATCATGCGTAACTCCGAAATGTCATTCATCGGTTGATCAGCGGGTAGGTAGGGATCTTCCAATCCTTGGTAGATATCATATTCAGCGCCATTGGGTCCTGCGAACGTACGATCACCATCAATCCAGTCGATAATGGCTTCTACTAAACTGGGTTCAATTTCCAACACAACAAATAATTGTTCTATGCGCCTGCGCATGACTGGATTAATGGCATTGCCATCCATTAGGCTATTCACATTGAGTTTGCCTTGTGCGTCCTCAATCTTGCCTTCAATATAGCCATTGGGAAGCGGGAAGGTTGTGCTTTGATTATTGTTCCACCAAGGTTCATCGAAACCATCGTAGGTATTATCTTCCTGGTCTCTCGCTAATATGGCCATGGTCCATTGTTCAGCACCTTTGGCATAGGCCCAGGCTTGTGAACTGGAAAAAGCATTATCTGATCTTCGCATATTAAGTTGATATTCAGCAGCTATGGCCACTGCTGCAGTGGTTGCTAAAGCCAAAATGAGTACAGCAGTAATTACCGCTACCCCTGATTGTTGATTCATTGTCTTCATCGATAACTACGTTGGAGCAGGGGCTGCAAAGATGCGTTTAATTTCTTCCCAATTTTCTAGTTTCAGTGTCACTTCTATGGCACGTGGAATTAAACTTTGTGCAGTGGGGCTATTTAGTGGAGGCCAAGTGGTTTGCCAAGCATTCGCATTGTCTAAATAACGCATATCAAATCGTTCAACGTCTGAAAGCAATTCGGTATCAAAAAACTCTTCTGCAATGGCGCCATCTAGATGTGCCCACGTATAGCGGGTCAAAGTGCTATCCGCGACTTCATACGTAACGCGCTGTAATCGACTACGCACCAACCCAGCCGGATTGCGTAATCCAGAATGTGTAAAACTTACCGCTTTCTCACCATCGCCAACAAAAGCCGGTTGTAAATCTTGATACTGATTGCGAATCGATCGGTTTGTCAATTGGGCCACATCTCGTTCAATATAACGAAAGGCTAACTGTAAATTTTTGAGTTTTTCAGAAGATTCTTTTAAATGAGCTTGATCTTTTAATACGTAATTTAATCCGCCATAGGCTAGAACACCTACCACAGCAAAAATCGCAACCGCAACCACCATTTCGATCAAGGTAAATCCTTTTGAATAATTTGAATTCGATATGGCCATGGTTTTTAGCTTGGATCAAACTTTAACGTTATCAAGGTTGCGTAGTTCTGTGCATTTTTGTCTTCATCTTTGCGTACAGTAATTTCAACGCGGTTGGTATCAGGATCTTCCGTTTTATCGATTTTACGCGTCCAATACCAAATAATGCCTCCCAGTTCTTCATCACCATCCACAAATCCTACATCCGTTTGTGTAGACGATAATTCAAATTCTGCCATTTGATTTTGTGCCACCCAATACGCAAAAGTTTTATCTTGTAAATAAATTGTATTCATTGTAGTAGTGGAAACGGTTTTTATAACGGCCGCTAATCCCATCGCAATAATGGCGAGTGCGACCAAAACTTCTAGTAAAGTGAATCCAAATTGTTGTTGTCGATTTTTGTTCATCTTAATTTACTGCGAGTAATTCATATTCGCCGTTCTGCATCACTTTTATGTGATGCGCATGATTAATGTTGTCCGTAATGTTGACTTGAAAGGGAGATACCGATCCATCTGATAGAATAAAAACTTGCGGTGTTATTTCTTCTTCCTTTTTAAACAGCACTTTGATGCCTTCAAGATAAAGCTCAAATTCTAAACCATCTGGTAGTTCTCGCTGTTTTAATATTGCATCACCTTGTATGGGAAGCCATGAAGTTTCATCAACATTTTCATAATCTAGACGATAAAACGCATAGGAATTTTTATTAAAAACTAAACCTAAATCTTCGCTATTGAAAATTGCTTGTTCTTTGGCAAAGTCGATCAATGCGACCAATTGTTCTGATTTTTGTTGTAAGCGTACCGCTTGATTGTCTCCAAGCGTGAAGGTAGCTGCTGCAATGACGAGTGAAATGATGATCATCACCACGAGTAACTCGATTAAAGTAAATCCCTGATGATGTCGCATGAAAATTAATTTAAATCAGCAAGCGATAAGTCTTTATTCATTTCTTCACCACCTGTTTTGCCATCTGCACCAAAGGAAAAAAGATCAAATTGCCCCCCTGAAGATCCAGGGTTCGCATATTGGTATTCGTTTCCCCAGGGATCTTTAGGAACGGAGCGAAGATAACCGCCGGTTTTCCAATTTTTAGGCTCTGGGCTACCGGAAGGTTTAGTGACTAAAGCTTGTAGTCCTTGTTCTGTGGTCGGGTAATTAAAATTATCGAGTTTGTATAAATTCAGCGAGGCCTCGATGGCACGGATGTCATTTGCGACGCGAACAAGTTTGGCGTCATCGGTACGCTGCATCACGCGAGGTGCTACCATCGCGGCTAACAAGCCAATAATTACGACAACCACCACAATTTCGATTAAGGTGAAGCCGTTTTGTTGATGAGTTTTGTTCATTTTCATGTGGGATTTTCTCATTGTTAAATAACTCGCTGATTATTATGAGTAATTATTAATTTATTGTAACCAGTAGTGATACTTGTTCTGGGTATATTGGGACCTGATTGGTGTGCCATAACAGACAACTGGTTCATCATACATTTCAATGGATATAATTAAAAAAATAAATGTTATTTATCAAATATTTACATATCTAACCTAAAGTTAAATATTATTATAAAGATTACTGTCCTACCATTTGGTTCAAATTGAATATTGGCATCAGGATTGCCATGACGATCGCCAATACAAACACGCCCATAAATACAATGATGATGGGCTCTAATAGTTTTAGGGTGGTATTGATAATGGTATTCAACTCGCGCTCTTGTTGAGATGCAGCACGATCCAGCATTTCTTCCAAATTACCACTTTGCTCACCACTTCCAATTAAGTGCAATGTCATCGGTGGAAAGTATCCTGAACGCTCCAATGAAGAATGAATATTGGCGCCTTCACTCACACTTACCGCTGCTTCTTGAACTGCGTGTCGCATGGGCCGATTAATAATGACTTCAGCGGCAATCCGCAAAGAATCTAATACTGGCACACCCGATGCGGTCATAATACTTAAAGTTCGTGCAAACCTCGCGGTATTAAGCCCACGAGCTAACCTTCCAACGACTGGAAGTCCTAAATAAAATTTTTGTACTTTAGCTTTAAATAATTCACTACGCATCGCGCGTTGAAACAGGATGATTCCAATGATGATTGCCGCCAAAATAAATATTCCGTATGAAACTAAGAAATCACTAGTGCCGATTAAAATTTTAGTAGGCAAGGGGAGTTCCTGACCCATGTCGGTAAATACATTCACAACTTTTGGTACTACAAATGTTACAAGAATAACAACCACTGCAATCGCTATAAATAAAAGTACAATTGGATAAAACAACGCGCCTACAACACTTTGCTGGGTTTCCTGTTTCGTTTCTGTGTAATCCGCTAAACGTTCTAACACATTGTCTAGGTGTCCTGATCGCTCGCCAGCTGCGATAGTGGCTCGATACATTTCTGGAAATGCAGAAGGAAATTCACTCATCGCTTTTTCTAAAGAATAACCTTCTGTAACACGCGAACGCACACCCATGATGATGCGACTTATACGTGGCTTTTCAGTGTGATTAGCAACTGTACGTAATGATTCTTCTAAAGGTGTACCAGAACGTACTAAAGTGGCAAGTTGTCGAGTAAATAAGGCGAGATCTGTCGAACCAAACCCTCTAGAGAATATACTCGAAAAAGATTTCTTTTCTTGGCGCTCTTTTACTTGGCTAATAGAAAGGGGATCAAAACCATTAGTACGTAATTGCTGGCGCGCAGAACGCGGACTATCGCCTTCAATTACACCTTTTTTTTCCCGACCGTGAGTATCTAACGCAATATATTCAAATGCTGGCATAAGAATGTTTGAGGGTAGTTAATTTTGTTACTGAATCTCTAATCACTTAAAACCGCATCTTCTTTTGTCACGCGCATAACTTCTTCAAGTGTAGTAACTCCCTCAAGTACAAGACGCATGCCATCCTGTCTTATACTTGCTATTTGCCGATGTGCATATTTTTCTAATTCTTGCTCTGAACTAATCTCATGGATCATACCGCGCATGGTTTCATCAATGGTGACAAGTTCATAAATTCCGGTTCGACCTGCATAGCCTGTACCATTACATGCACTACAAGATCCTGGTGCATAAATTACCGGTGAATTGCCCTGTGAAATACTGGGATCTGCCATCTTAAGTTGCTCAAATTCTCCAGCACTTGCTGTGTGAGAAATTTTGCATTCATCACAAAGAACTCGGACTAAACGTTGTGCTAACACAGCAACTAAACTAGAGGCTAATAAGAATGGTTCAACTCCCATATCACGCATACGAGTAATTGCACCTATAGCTGTATTCGTATGTAAGGTTGAAAATACCATGTGCCCCGTCAAACTTGCTTGAACGGCAATCTGTGCTGTTTCTAAGTCACGTATCTCACCCACCATCACTACATCTGGGTCTTGACGAAGAATAGCTCGTAAGCCACGTGCAAAAGTCATATCCACTTTTTGATTGACTTGAGTTTGCCCAATGCCATCAATGAAATATTCAATAGGATCTTCTACGGTAAGAATGTTTCGTTTTTTATCATTGATTTCACTCAGGCCTGCATAAAGGGTTGTGGTCTTACCAGAACCAGTGGGTCCTGTAACCAGAAAAATTCCATGTGGTTTTTCAATCGCTTGTTTAATTTTGTTATGGATGTCAGGTTGCATTCCCAAATGTTCCAAATCTAAACGGCCAGCTTGTTTATCTAACAAACGCAATACAACTCGTTCACCATGACCTGAAGGTAATGTGGAAACACGAACATCCACTGGGCGTCCTGCAATACGCAAGGAAATGCGTCCATCTTGAGGTAAACGCTTTTCTGCAATATCGAGTTGTGCCATTACTTTGATACGCGACACAACTAATGCGCCTAAATTTCTTGGAGGTTGTAAAACTTCACGTAACACACCATCCACGCGCATACGTACTGATAAACGCGATTCAAAGGTTTCAATATGAATATCAGAAGCGTTTTCTTTAACCGCTTGTGTGAGCAAAGCATTAATTAATCGAATGATGGGTGCATCATCATCCGCATCCATTAAGTCTTGAGGTTCAGGGAGAGCATCTGCAAGACTTGCTAAATCTAAATCATCTTCAAACCCTTCCATCAATGCTAGCGTACCTGATGCACTTTCGTCATATAACTGTGTCAGTAACTCATCGAATTCATCATCAGATAATGTACGAATGTTTAACGGTTTGCCCACAAAACGCCTAGCTTCGGCAAGCGATGGTGGTTTTACATCGGGGCGTTGAAAAATCATCACACGCCCATTGATCTCGTTGCCAATTAAAATGCCGTGTCGCTTTGCAAAACTAAAGGGTGGACGACGAACTTCTCTAGGTGCTAACGAGGGTTGTGTTTTTTCAGCTTCCATCATTAATGTAGAAAGAAATTTAAATTATTCAACAATAATTACATCAGAGTCCGTAGGCACAGAAACATTTTCAGATTCCAACAGTTCGTCCAATTCCACTTCTTGTCCTTCAACAACCGGTGTAGTTTGTATAGCAGGTGCTTGATCTAAAAGTTGATCAACCGATACTGTAGAAGCCCCAACACCGGATGGAATTTGTGTGACCATTTCATCCAAATCAGGTAATAAACGTGCACCATCTTTAATTAAACCACGGTCGTCAATTTCGGCTTCAATTTGTCTAGCACGTAAATAGCTATACTTTGCACTGGTTGCATAGGTTGATGTTTCAGGATCACGAATAATTACAGGATGAATGAATACCATTAAATTTACTTTATCTTTTGTAGTTACTGTCGATTTAAACAAATGACCTAATAAGGGAAGGTCGCCAAGTAACGGTACTTTTTCAACATCGTCTTGATACTGATCTTCAATTAATCCACCCAGTACGATGGTTTGTTGATCTTGTGCTAATACTGTAGTCCTAATAGATCGTTTGTTAGTGATTAAGTCACTAGCCACTGCAGAAGGCGATAAACTAGAAGCTTCTTGTTCTACATCAAGCTTTACACTGTCACCTTCATTAATTTGCGGAGTAATACGTAAGGTGATACCCACATCTTCACGCTCAATGGTTTGAAATGGGTTTACGGCTGAATCAGTGCCTGAGCCTGTATTGGTAAATTGACCCGTGATAAACGGAACATTTTGTGCCACAACAATTTCAGCTTCTTCATTATCCAATGTCAAAATCTGTGGTGTAGATAAAATGTTTGTGGCCGCATCACCTTCAAGCGCTCGCAGAATTGCAGCAAAACGATCTTTACCGCTTATTTTCGCTGCACCCACAAAAGCTCCACTTGCAACGGCAGAAAGTGCCTCAGTAGCGTCACCTACTAATAGCGCAGGCAAATTGGCTCCCGCATTGGTAAATAATTCGCCGAACGCAGGAGTTGTTCCAGAAGATCGATCCGTAGGAACATAGGCAAATTGCACACCAAGTTCTTTTGATAAGCCGGTTGAAACTTCTGCCAGAATCGCTTCAACCAGTACTTGGGCACGGCGCACATCCAATTGACTAATGATCTGCCGAATACTTTCGTATTTGGCAGGCGAGGCCGTAATGATCAATGCGTTATTGGTTTCATCAGCTTGAATATCGACATCTAAATCATTGCTAGAAGGTGCGGCATTAGCATTCCCTTGCTGCGCCTCCTGTGCTTCAAATTGAGTAACGCCTAATAAAATGGGAGCGAGTTCGGTCGCTTCTGCATATTTTAAAAATACAACTTGCGTATTTCCGCCACCTTGCAACGGTGTATCTAAATGCGCAATCAGACCACGAATTCTCAAACGTGCTGCATTGTCGCCTGAAAGTAAAATACTGTTTGATCTTTCATCTGCAGCCAACGTGGTTTGTCCCGGTACTTGTCCACCTTGCCCATCTTGACGGTTCATTGAATTAATAATTCTGACTACCTCAACGGCTGATGCATGTTCCAACGGCACAACTTCAATCTCTTGACTATCAGGTCGATCGATACGATTAATAATAGAGATTAAACGCTGAATATTTGCAGCACGATCTGATACCACTAAAACATTACTATTTGGGTAAGCCGCTAAATGACCTTGTTGTGGAACTAAAGGACGCAGAATTGGAACCATTTGCGCCGCAGGTACATTTTTAATGGGTACGACACGTGTTACCAGTTCATCGCCAGTAGTAGGCGTTTCTCCACCTGCAGTAATGACAGGACCCTGTTTAGCATTTACATCCGGTAAAATTTTAATTATTTCCCCAACCTGTACTGCCGCATAGCCATGCACTTGAAGCACAGAAAGAAAGACTTGATACACCTCTTCACGATCCATGGGACGTGCCGATACCACGGTTACTTTTGCTTTTACGCGTGGATCGACAACAAAATTTCTCCCTGTCGCTTCAGCAACTGTTTCGATTAGAGATCTGATATCGGCATCTTTAAGATTTAGGGTGACGCCCGTTTCAGCCTGTACAAACGAAACATTAAATAAAATGCCTATCGCAAGCGCAATTATTAAGATGCGAATTCGACTAAATTGGTTTCGTTTGTTCATAGGTGTAAGTGCCGCATTGGTTGATGCCTAACTTCAATTCTTGAGTGCTGAGAAATCTGCTCCGCACCTCCATAGCCACAGCATTTATACATTAATTTTCCTTGTAACATTATAAAGTTAGGGTTTTATGTAAGCCTTTCCTCGATCAATGGCTACTGGGTCAAATCCTGGAATAAGGTAATTTCTGTGCCCTCGCGTAACACAATCATGGTTACTTCAGAAGCATTGGCGAGATCTTGCATGGCTTTAGGGCCTTTATTCGGCTCATCCAACGCTATGCCATTGATATTAGTAACAATATCATTGGGCTGTAAGCCTAACTGATAAAACATATCCGGATTTTTACTGGGTGACAGCTTGTAGCCAATAAATTCACCGGAGTCTTTATCTTTTTCAGGAGCCGCATTGATAAATTCGGTCAGGCGGATAGGATTTTTCATGATTTCTTGTCGAAATTGGCCCAATGATTCAAAGCTCGTTGGGTTTGCTGCAGTATTTGCGCGTTGCGGAGAGGGTGCTGCACTGGTCCGTTTTACATTTTTTGGCTGATTAAATCCCTTTCCCTGTGCTCTGGGTAAGCGCAGGGTTTCCATTCGAATATCTCTTTCCAGGATCACGCGGTCTGGATATACAGCGTGTAAGGTTGCACCACCCGGCACATCATCACCAAGCGCATAGTGCTTAATTTTGTTGGCCCCACTCGAAATGATGGCGTATCCATATTCTTTCCCACCGGCTAAAACACCCAACAGTTTTAAGTTAAGTGTTGTATCAGGCGCATTTTCTACTTTCTTGGCATTGGAAGAGGGCGCAACCTTGCCCATTAAATGAAGTTGAGCAATTTTCCTATCGTAATTCGGTCTGGCTTGAGGACGAACCGTTGCTTGCGATTGAGTTGTCGTAGTAACAATGGGTGACTTAGTCCCAGTATCAAAAAATCCCCACACAAATTTAGCTAGGGTCAATGCAATTAAAAATATGAGAATAAAATTAACCACTCGTGGCAACTTCATTTCTATTTTAGGCCAATAGGTATTAAATGTTGCAGCTATATCCATGTAGGCTTCGTTAATTTGAAATTATTTGATGATTTGTAAATACAACCACAAGTTCATATTTCTCAATTCCACTTGACAGCAAAAGCCTGCTTAGCGTAACTTGCGCCGGCTCTAACAGACAAAGATATATCGCTTAATTAAAGTGGTCATCTAATTCAATTGTCCCCATCGTCTAGAGGCCTAGGACACCGCCCTTTCACGGCGGCAACGGGGGTTCGAATCCCCCTGGGGACGCCAATAAAATTAAAACTAAATGCCATTCAAGCCAGTGCTACTCTTGTTACAAATTGAAAATAGGGAAAATCCCATGTTTTCAAATGCTATTTGACCATATTTTCCCGTAACTCACTCATATTAAATACAATTGGCGACGAGATACATCTAAAGTTCGATGAATGGCAGTGGAGGTAGGTAAAAGCATCGGAGGGACGTTTTTGCGCTATTACTTTTATTTGATGTAGCAAAATTTATATATATCTAGAGGTTATAGATCTTAATTCAAGAGCTTTATTAGATATCTGTTACGATTAAAAGTAGTGCAACCCTATACCAAAGCACAACATTTAACATATGCAATACAGCTAGCTTGGCAAACCGTCCCTACAGCTATTATTTCTTATATTATCCTGTCTAAAATTTTACGACTTTAGATAAATTATTCATGCAAGTTCAATTTAGTTCTTCATTATGCTGTTTCTTATTGAAGCTTCTTTTTACTGCATTTGTTTTTTTAAACAACGCTCACTCAGCGAATGAAAATTATGATTACCCAATAGAAAATTCCCTAGCAGCCACAATTATTGGCACGCCTCCAGAATATCACGCAAAAATTAATCTTCAGAAGAACTACAAGTTATTCAAGCTAAAAGTATATAAAGATCGAAAGATACCTAAGTATTTTTGGTACAACGATAAAATTACGTACAGCCTTCTAGAACAAAAAGAAAAAGCCCCTTTAATTTTTATTATCGCAGGTACAGGAGGCAACTACCACGGGCGAATAATTAACACGATGGCAAGCGCCTTTTATCAAGAAGGCTATCATGTAGTTTCTTTACCTTCGCCTACGTACATGAGTTTTATCATCTCTGCATCAAAAACTTCTGTGCCTGGATTATTAGATGATGATTCTCATGATTTATATAACGTAATGAAATTGGCTTGGGAACAGCATCTTAAGGATCGAATTGAAGTTTCTGATTTTTACGTCACTGGCTATAGTCTAGGTGGTGCTCAAACAGCATACATAAGCTACATAGATGATCAAGAAAAGTATTTTAATTTTAGAAAAGCACTGGTTCTTAATACACCTGTAAGTTTATTTAACTCTGTGGATATTCTTGATGAATATGTAGAACGTAATTTTGCGAACACAAACGAATTTAATGTATTCTGGGATAAGGTTTGGGAAAATTTAACGCGCCGTTTCCAAAATGCTCCTACAGGAACATTTAATATCACTCCACAACTAATGTTTGAGGCGTATAAAGATTCAACCCCAAAAGAAGAGGATCTTGAAGGCTTAATCGGCATCGCATTTCGAATCAGTGCTGCATCTTTAATTACTACGGCCGATGTTATGTCGCAATCTGGATTTATCATTCCAAAAGGTGCGACGGCAAAAATTACGGATAATGTTACTGAATATTCAGCCGTAGCTCATCGCACAGGTTTTTTAGACTATGCACATGAATTAATGCTGCCATATTTTCAAAAAACACAACCAAACTTAACATTTGAGGAACTTGTAGATCGCGCAAGTTTGTATCCAATAGAAGATTACCTTCGCGACTCAGAAAAAATCGGGCTTATTCACAATGAGGACGATATTATCATGGCGCCTGGCGAACTAAATTGGTTAGTTAGCGTATTTGGGGAACGAAGTAAAATTTACCCAACAGGCGGGCATTTAGGTAATGTTGGTCATCGAGACAATGTTGCGTACATGCTTGAGTTTTTCAAAAATTAATAAACACTTACGTGAACGTTCAACAATTAGTCCTTACAGTCTGTTTAGTAGTAACGTTCGGTCTAACTTCGTGTGCTACTACCCCAGATGAAAGTGATAGTGAACCTGCAAAAAGAACAATAGAGGAGGTAATGGAGCCAGGAGAAGAACTTGCAACGACAGTTTATGATCCATGGGAAGGGTATAACCGTTGGATGTATAACTTTAATGCAAAATTTGATCGTTACCTATTTTTGCCAGTTGTAAGTGGCTATAAAACTGTACTACCACAATTTGCAAGAGATGGAATATTTAATGTATTTCGAAATTTAGGCGAATTCCGTAACATTGCGAATTCATTACTACAAGCGAAACCAGTTCAATCGGGTCGATCACTTGGGCGCTTCGTAGTTAATTCAACCATTGGTGTTGGTGGATTATTTGACCCAGCAACGAGTTTTGGGCTCTATTTTCAGCGTGAAGATTTTGGGCAAACGCTTGGCGTGTGGGGCGTAGGCCCTGGCCCGTACCTTGTGCTGCCATTACTTGGGCCTAATACATTGCGTGACTCCACATCATTTTTAGTTGATGCAGCAATACACCCCATCTATGAACCTTATCCATGGTTATTTGAATTGAAGACAGAAGAACTCTATGCAGTAGCCGTGCTTGAAGGTGTTGAAGTCCGCTCCCGCCTTGGCTTTAAATATTATGAAATGGGCTCGCCTTATGAATATATTTTGGTTAGAAAGCTTTGGTTGGAATACAGGCAATTACAAATTGAAAAGTAGATATTTTTTATCAAATAACTTACATTAGATTTATAATATAACTAACTGTATTTAAAAAATAAATTAGATCCTTTTTAATACTTTATGTGTCTTATCTATCCACATTGGATCTACAAAAGAGTAAACTAAATTTGCTACAGCATCCGTAAATAAGCAAATGTTAATAACAATTCAGTTTCCCAGGTTATCCAGGAGCACATATGTCGACTACTCTTGATACAAATAATTTAACTCCCGAAATGTTAGATCAATGGTTTGATCAACGCCTAGAACAAAAATTACAAGAACGTGAAGACTCAAGAACACCTCAATTGTCTTTGATTGCCACCAAGGGCACCATGGATATGGCGTATCCTCCTTTTATATTGGCATCTACTGCAGCGGCTCTCGGTTGGGAAGTTTCCTGTTTTTTTACGTTTTACGGATTAAATCTTTTGAAAAAAGATTTGAAATTAGGAATTTCACCATTAGGTAATCCAGCAATGCCTATGAAAATGCCCTTTGGTCCAGACTGGTTTCAAGGCATGGAGTGGAATATTCCAAATGCATTAAGCAGTAATATCCCTGGTTTTGAATCCTTTGCCACAAATATGATGAAACAGACCTTAAAGAATAAAGGTGTAGCCAGTGTGCAAGAACTACGAGAACTTGCTATTGAAGCCGATGTTCAATTAGTAGCTTGTCAAATGACAGTTGATTTATTTGGTTACAGTAAGGATGAGTTCATTGATGAGGTTACAGATTGGGTCGGTGCTGCATCATTTTTACCCGCTGCGCAGAAATCAGATATTTGCCTGTTTATTTAATTTGCACCAACGATTTTTAATTAGTTTCCTTCTATTTTGCGTAACTGCTTGTTCGCAAAATGTTGATCAGCAAATTAATGAAAGTCGATTAGCATCACTGGCACTTGGCAGCCAACTTAAAGAAAAATTACAAAATACACTAACGACAGAAGGGCCTATTGAGACCTTAGCAGTTTGTACCATCGAAGCAGGTAAAATTACTTCGAAAATCTCGAATGACATGTTGCTTGAAGTAGGACGCACGTCGCTTAAACCTCGTAATTCAGCAAACGCTCCGGATTCCTGGGAAGCGTCTGGATTGTTGTTTTTTGAAGAACAGCTAAAATTTGGAATGGATGTAAAAAAATTAGAAACCTATGAGGTTGTTAAAGATGATAATGGTAAATGGTTTCGTTACATGAAAGGGATTCCAACCTCAGAAGTTTGCCTAGTATGCCATGGTGAAGCCATTGCTGAACCTGTACAACAAAAAATCACTTCTCTTTACCCTGATGATCAAGCCACTGGGTTCAAAGTGGGAGATCTTCGCGGCGCTTTTTCTGTAACAATAGAACTTCAGTGAACTCTGTAATTAAAGCTACTTTGCATTAACCTCAAATGAGGGATAACTATAAAGTGGGCCAGTAGAAAATGGTTCCAGCATAGACGAATTCTGCTGGTAAGAAGATTGATTACTCTTAGGGATTGCTACAAAAAAAGCAGCCAGCATCACCATTACAGATAAAAGTAGCAAAGCACGAGCTTCTAATGTTTTCATTTTTCCAACCTCTAATTGTTTATACACAATAGTGAGCAAATAGTGTGCCAAAACTACACTCTTTAAAATTCAAAAAATTTCTTATTAATTTGTTACCAGGCGATTAATTTCGAACCAACATAGTGCACGAATGCACTATTTTGATTCATGCATCATGGTTTATATAAATCTAAAAAGGCTTGGCTAAATATTTTTTGCCTTCAATGAGCGGAAAATCTTGAGGCTCTGCATTTCGAAAGCTAATCGGGATAGTTTTACAGCCCGAATGTTCTTCGTTAGAACACATATTAAAAGGCGGGCTTAACACATCAAAATGCAAATGTGGGAACGAACCGGTGAAACCACTATTTCCTGCAATCGCAATTTCTTGCCCCTGTGCCACCATTTCTCCTAGCTCTACTAATACCCCCTCTGGAGAAAGATGTAGGTACACAGCAACAGTATTGTCTTCATGGGTAATGACTACGTAGTTTGTTTCACTGGAAGAATTACTACTATTACTAAAGCTTTCTTCCAATGCTGATACTATTCCGGCACGACTTGCAAGAATTTTTTCTCCTATAGGTAACGCAAAGTCGTACGCATACCTTCGGTCACCACATAAAATAGTGTCGCCGGAAGCATCTTTTGCCTTGCATATGGGTCGATGTGTTCCGAATTTTCCACAATTGCCTTGGCTAATTGTAAATGTCTTGCCGGGTGTATAAGGCAAAATATATTCAGAAGTACTCGCGGGAGGATATTGGTTTTTGTAACATCCATCAACACGAGCTTCAGGAATAAGTTCTAAATTTTCAGCTTCATTATTAGATACACATCCAAAGCAAAAAATAATTGCTATTAGAATTATTTTGCAAAAATTTTCGAACATAATAAAAAAAGGGGGCCTAAGCCCCCTTATTTGATTGTTTAAAAAAATTTAACCAAACATTTCAGCTGTCATATTATTAAACCAGCTATATGCATAATGCACTTCACGTTTTCTAGCTTCTGCTGATGCATCAGCAGGTGTTAATCCGCCGGCAATTTTTTCAATTTCTGACCCATCGGCAGCCAGCTTATAAACTGCAACTACTGAAATTCCATAGTCGGGTGCAATTAAGCTGTAACATGCATTTGCATAGGAAGCAGTTCCTGGCTCATTGCCATTTAACATACTAACGACAGCTGCCGCACATACTTTGGCTTGCGTGCCTGCAGAATACCCAGATTTTGGCATTCCAGTCGCAATACTGGCATCACCAATAACATGAATGTCTTTATGTTTCTTCGATTCAAAGGTTCCTAAATTAATAGGGCACCAGCCTGAGTCATCAGTAACACCCGCATCATGTGCAATCTGTGCAGCCTTTTGTGGAGGAATAATATTCACAACAGCCGCTTTATAATCATCAAAGTCAGTACTAACGGTCATTGAATTGGTATCCACTTTTTTAACACCACCACCGGTGTCAGCACCAGCAACCCACTCAATCATGTCGCCATACACATCTTTATACCCTTGCATAAATAACCCTTGTTTCGAGAATTTATCTTTCGCATCCAAAATTAATAACTTTGATTTCGGCTTATGGTGTTTTAAATAGTGCGCAATTTGTGCTGCACGTTCATAGGGTCCTGGAGGACACCGGAAAGGATTACCTGGAGGCGCAATGATGACTAGCCCCCCATCGTCCATAGATTCAAGTTGCTGGTGAAGTAGGGCGGTTTGTGCTCCTGCAATCCATGCGTGCGGCATCACTTCTGCCGCCTCTTTGCTATAGCCCTCGATTGCACCATATTTTAATGAAATTCCTGGAGACATCACCAAGCGGTCATACTCCAACGTTGTACCACCTGCCGTAGTTACTTTATGTGCTTCTGCATCTACTGCAGTTGCTTTTTCCTGAACAAGTTTAATTCCATGATTGGCTAAATTTTCGTAGCCAAATTTAATCGTGGCAATATCACGTCCGCCTCCCAGCACCTCATTACTCATAAAACAGGTGTGATGAGTTGGTTTCGCTTCAACTACTGTAACTTCAATATTGGAATCACCTTTGGCTATATATTTGGCGGCAATTAATCCACCAACACCACCACCAATAACAACAACACGTTTTTTGGCCGCACTGGCAATAAATGGGACACCTAAACTACCTGTTGCTAATGCACCGCCAGTAGCTTTCAAAAAATTTCTTCTATTTAATTTAGTCATTGTAAAACTCCTAAAAGATCTAGCGACGAATTATTTATGATTAGCGTAAAACTGGATGAGTTGCTCCACACCTTTATCGCTATGTGCAGCATCAACTTCTTCCATTTGTTTTTTCATTTTCTTTGGCATCGCTCGATCGCCACTTGCAAAATCCGCCATCGTGTATTCAAGCCATGGAATCCATTGTCCTGCAAGTACACCCGCATCGTCTTCTGCAGACTTGCCACCATCTTCGTGACATTTTTCGCAATGGTCTTCATGTAATAAAGCACCAGCTTTTGCCGCATCTGCATCTATTTTCTGACCAGTTGCTGGTACAAAGGGTAGCCCTGCAAAGTGTTTTGCAATGATTTTAATTTCTTCTTCTGAATAACCCTTGGCTATGCGATTCATAACAGTAGAAGTTCTAGCAAAAAACTCTGCGTCTTCGAGGTCTGCATCGGCTTCAATGATTTCTTCAACTTTGTCTTCATCGTTATCGTATTTATAAGCCAGCATGGCTGCGATAATATAAAGTTCTGACATTCCTGAAATAGTAGGGGTTGCTGGACCTGTACTAATTCCATCGGGACCATGGCAACCTAAACAGGTATCTGAAAGCATGGAAGGACTCGCAGTTCCTTCAGCATGTGCTACACCCATAGAAAAAACTGCGAATATGCAGTACAAAGCTGCATAGCGACATAATGTATACATCATAATCTTTCCTCCAAGATTAGCGCTTTATTGTTATTAATTGGGCAAAGACCATCATGTACCTCTGCCTATAATTCTGTGCAAATACTACCACAGTGACTTAAAGGCGTTCAGCTATTCGCTTTTCCTATAGCAACACATCAATTTTTCAATGCCACATCTTCCGTTTTAGGCCTTCTTGGCTTCTTGTGTGCAACACCCTTATGACAATCGATGCAGGTCTTGCCACTAGTTTCAATTTTTTTATGTTTTTTGCGTGCCGATTTATCTTGCTCAGATAGATCCATTGCAGCCACGGTATGACATGATTTACATTCTCGAGAATCAGTCGCTTGCATGCGGTCCCAAACCGCATTTGCCATGTGCCAACGATAGTCTTCAAATTTTTCTTTCGTATCAATTGTGCCTAAAATTTCATGCCACACATCTTTTGCTGCGCGTAATTTGGCATACAGTTTTGGCCCCTTGTCATGGGGAACATGGCAATCCGCGCACTCAGTACGTACACCAGATGCATTGGAGTAGTGCATACTTTCCATCCACTCTTCTTGTACCCATTGCATCGAATGACATGACGTACAAAACTCTGTTGAATTCGTAGCTTCTAACGTCATGGAGGACATGGTAACTGCAATGGCGCCAATGATTAGCAGCACAGCGGCGGTAAATATTTTCACGTAAAGAACTCCTTTAGAAATATCCTAAACCGATATTCATTTCCTTAATAGTGTCTAAATTTATTGGAGATATGTATCAACATAATAGAACACATTAAATAAAATAAATAACATATTGATATTAAAAATATAATACTAAAATTCCACGCGCGAATTAAATATATTAGTATATTTTAAATTAATAATATATAATTTTGCTCCGTGTTAAAAAATAATTCACACTAAAGTACACGAAAGCGTATCGTATCTGTTGAGCATATAAAAATGATTCGTTTAATCTTATTTTTAATTTTGGGCTTAGGTATATGGTTAGTAGCCACTAGCCATCAGGAATTACGTGCTTATTTTGCTGGTGTTACATCCTCGGAACAAACTTCAGAAAATACTAAAGACGAAGTAATTGTAGCAACTCACGAAAATGATGCAGTTGTAACGGAAACTGCATCGAATACTGAAAATACCCAAAACGCTTCTGAAAATGTTTCATCTAAAATTACAACTGATGAAAGTGAAATCACAGGAAGTATATCAAATGAAAATATAGTCATTGCAGAAGCCAGTTCATCTGAAACCGATAAAGATGTAGCAGGTAATGCAAACGAAGAAACTAACACAAGCGAAGATACAGCTGAAACCGCTTCTACCTCTAAGACTCATTCCTCTACAACTACAGAAACTTCTAATTTTAATCCTTGGATGATGTGGGATCATTCAAAATCATTTGATTCAATGTCAAATATGAATTTCATGCACAGCATGAATCCAATGATGCAGATGATGGCGCCCATGATGAATATGATGACTCCAATGATGAATCCTTATGTATACATGAATCCAATGACGATGATGAATCCTTCCATTAACGCCATGACCAGCCCTCATTCCATGAACGCCATGATGATGGCTATGAACCCTCAACATATGTTCAGCATGTTTGGGCAGCCCAACCAAGAGTATTTACAGGGCAAAACTCCCAATCAACTGCCAGTCGTTACAATCCCTGGTTTTCCTACACAAACCTATCAAACTTGGGCCAAAAATAAAGTGTCACCAGGTGTAACACGCGAAGCAAAGAAAAACGCTTTCCAAACAGCCATGGCGGTGAGCCCACTTTCCATGCGCGACATGATAAGCATCATGGCGGATAAGATTCCTGTTGATGAAGGCGTTTCATGGGACGATGCAGTAGAAGCTATGAAATTAAGGGCCAATGAAGTCAATTTTAAATTTGTTGGATCAAGCCCACTTTGGAAACAAATTGAGGCAGAAACAGAAAACCCCTCAGCAAAAGTTGAGATGTTTCGATTTTGTGACGCAAGAATAGCACGAAAAATTCTAGATGAAGTACCTGAATTTATTGTATTCCTGCCTTGTAAAATCGCTTTAATCGAAGATGGAGACGGTAAATTATGGGTAATGACATTGGACTGGGATGTTTCCTGGTTAGATTATGCGCAGAATTCTAATAGTCATCTTCCAAAAGAAATTCGTGAAGAGGCAAAGAGAATAAGGGATAACATTCAATATATCATGGAAGGTGCTGCAACAGGGGATTTTTAATTTTTTTGAAATCAATAAGCGGAGATCAATATGTTAGTTAGTTTCAAAATTGTACGCATGGTAATTATATCCATGTGCTTTTTTATGTGTGGTGTATTCAACCTTCAGGCTGAAGAAGCTCAGACCCAAAACTCATATGCAGGAATGAGTGATGCGATGCAAAAATCGATGGATCCACAGGTTTGGACCAACATGATGGCCATGATGATGAATCCTGAGAAAATGATGTCCATGGAGTCATGTGCACAATGTCATGATGGTGAAGATGTAGCGCGCTATGCCAAAGACTATGGCCCCATGATGGAAGCCATGAAACCTATGGCAGAAATGATGAGCCCTCATATGATGGCACAAATGATGAACCCAAATACTTACATGAGCATGATGTACCCCATGATGAATCCAGCTATGTATATGAACATGATGGCACCAATGATGGGCATGATGGGACCCATGTCGATGGGCATGATGAACCCAGCTATGTACATGAATATGATGTACCCCATGATGGGCATGCTGGGACCCATGACAGGCATGGGCATGTCAGGTATGGGAATGCCGGGTATGGGAATGCCAGGTATGGGCATGCATGGTAACCCCATGGCACAAATGCCAGGCGGTCAAATGATGGATCCCAAAACCTATGAAGAGTGGTTCAAACAGTGGAATGAAATGATGAAAAATTTCACGCCACAGGCACAATCTAATCAGTAAAACTGTAAAATTAGTGCCCCATAAATGAATTTATGGGGCACTAATTACATACGATGAAAAAATTTTTACAACAAACCTTGTTTGTAATTCCTATTGCTTTACTTATAGCAGCTCCGTTTTATCTAGACCATAAAAAGAAATCAGAAACAGAGTCTAATTCTGTTTCTGGTGAAGATATTGAAGCATCTGCATTAAGTCCAGGCGGCTATGTGTATGTTCCAAGAATTTCTCCGCAACAATATTCTATGTCTGAACCCTTTTCGTTTAACTCAACAATGGAAGGGTGGTGCTGTGGCCAAATGCAACAATTCATCGACCCTGAAACTTGGATGCAAATGATGAACCCTGCCATGTATATGAACATAATGCATCAGATGATGGCAATGCCTATGCAAATGATACATATGTACCCTAATAATTCGATGAATCCTCATGGCTATGTCATGCCACAAACTCCGTCATTAAATATGGCAAAACCCATGACACCAGAAGAATACAAAAAATGGTACAACGAACAGAAAAAGTTACAGGAATCATTAAAGCAGTAATGATCAATTTTTAACCATAATTACTATTCTTTGATTAATAATTTTATTTGAACCTAACATCTGAAGCTTCCTGTACATGAGTTATCCTATTGGTATAATCCGCCACCATATAACTTTCAAGACATTCAACCTTAGATAGGCATGGAAGAATTATCTAACCTTCATTTAGTAGCGCTTTTGGGGTTCATAATTGCCCTGGTGTTTGGCTTTGTTGGTAATAAAACTCATTTTTGTTCCATGGGTGCAATAAGTGATGTCGTGAATATGGGCTCTAAAGGTCGCCTTGGCGCATGGTTTTTTGCTATCGGAATTGCCATTCTTGGTGTTCAATATCTATATATCAGTAACATGGTTGACATTAATGCCTCTGTGTATCAGTCACCTAATTTATACATCTTAAGTTACATTCTTGGGGGTATATTGTTTGGAATTGGCATGACCTTAGCCGCAGGATGCGGGCAAAGAAATTTGGTCAGGGTAGGGGGTGGAAATCTTAAAGCGTTGGTTGTTTTATTGGTGCTAGGCATAACTGCATATATGACGATGCGGGGGTTATTAGCTTTAGTACGTTTGAATTGGGTTTATGCTGTTAATGCTGATTTAACGAATCAAGGAATTAATAACCAAGGCTTATTTAGCTACTTTAGCTCATTGCTTAATCTTGAAGATGAAACTTTGCTGCAAAAAATTGGTGGGTTCCTTGTAGCTTTTGGGTTCATTGCTTATGCATTTAAACATTCAGAATTTAGAAAAAGTTTTGACAACATTCTCGCGGGGGTAACAATCGGCAGTTGTGTCGTTGCTGCATGGTATGTCACGGGTTACGTAGGCCAGGATGATTTTGATCCCATCACACCGCAAGGCATGGCATTTATTGGGCCTACGGGAAACACGATAAGCTATCTTATGACCTACACTGGTGCAGAAATCAATTTCGGAATCGCCATTGTCTTTGGAATGATTTTAGGCTCGTTTATTTATGCTGTGATTTCAGGCTCATTCAGAATCGAAACCTTCAGTAATCGCTCAGAAATGGTCAATCACTTAATTGGCGCAATATTAATGGGCTTTGGCGGGGTTCTATCGTTTGGGTGCACCATCGGTCAAGGCGTGACAGGCATGTCTACACTTGCAATAGGCTCAATTTTAACACTGGTTTCGATAATATTTGGAAGTGCACTCACTATGAAAATTCAGTATCACATGCTGGATGAAAAAGGATTTTTCCAAGCTCTATTTACCGGCTTAACAGAGCTGTTAATCCCCTGGAAGACACAAGATATTTAATTACTCTGAAGGCATCAATGAAATTATCATGCAACAAAATTTTACTATTATCCTTAATACTATTAGTAGCATCGCCTGTTGCATATTCAGACCAGAATGATCCAATCAAACAAGGGGCAAAAACATTTAAATTTAAGTGCGCAGCATGTCATGGTGAGGATGCAAAGGGAAAAAGTGCCTCCAATATTGAAATTAAAACTGATGCTCCTGATTTAACGACGATTTCTAAGAAAAATAATGGACAATTTCCTTTTTCAAAAGTTTATGCTGTTATAGATGGTAGAGAAGGATTAGAAGAACATGGCACTAGAGCCATGCCTATTTGGGGAGATTTATTTTTATCAGATACAATCTGGGAAGGTTGCAGTCAAGTGGACGAGCAGATAGTTCGTGGAAGAATATTGGAACTGATTCTTTATCTAGATTTTATTCAAGAATAATAATTTAAAAGATATATAGCTTTAAATATTCTAACTCAGGAATTTTTAACCCGAAATTTGCTCCCTAAAAATCCAAATGCTAAGCGCTTATTTAATTTGGGCTTCTCCTTCACCACTTTCACCAAGATTATCTGTCCAACTAATTTTCACAGTGTCGCCGGCAGCACCGCCATCAAATTCGAATGACCAGTAGGGATTTTTAGAAATTCCCGTGCCCCATTCAGCCGAAATTACGACTTTTCCATTGAGTTCAGCCTGAACGTTCTTTATAAAATGGGCAGGGATCAATTCACCGGTTTCTTTGTCTTTGCGGCTACCTGATTCCATTGGATGATAAATGATGGCTTTAACAGTGGTTACACCATCTTTTACTTTTGCTCGTACTTTCATTTTATCTGCCATTTTCTTATCCTTTCCTTAAACACATCCACCGGCAGTTACTTTCACTGCGCTTTTTGTTGTAAATAATTTTCCATCGGCCTTCACAATAGCAACTATATTTGAGGTCTCTCTTAATTTAATTCGAGTAGAAACAAATGGTTTGGATTTTCCATGAAAATAAAATCGCGAAATCCATGGGCGAGGGTTTTTATCACCAAAGATGCTAATCCACTCGACATTTCCCAAATCCGTTGAAACCTTTACAGGGACGGTTGCACCGTTTTCTGCAATTTCTGGTGCTTCTATAGTTACATTGCTTTCTGTAAGTGCTTCATCTCCAATCAAACCTTTCAGTGCGGGCTCATATTCTGTTTCATCAAAGGCTGCTGCGGGCCATTCTGCCAAGGCAGACTGAAACAACGCGCTCTTAGCAACAATTGCAACTAGGCCAGTATAGAAACTGCTTCGTATAAATTTTCTTCTCGAAATGCTCATGAAAACCTCATCTATGTAGTAGTAATAATAGTATTGTTTCAGAAATTGTCCTACAGCCAATCTATTGTGGACAGTAATTTGAACACTAATACGTAAAATAGTTCAAGTGGATAAATCAAATCCTATATATGTTTCAATGGTTTACAATAATTAATTAATCAAAAAGATGAACTGATTTCAGATAATGATTGTACTTCTTGATCTGCTTTGTAAGGCAGAATTTCGGGAGTTCTACCATTACGATTCACCCAAATAGAATGTAATCCATAGGAAGAGGCTCCTGCAATATCCCAAGAATTAGAAGAAATAAAACAAATTTTATTTCGCGGTAGAGCCAGTTGCTCTTCCACATATTCATACACGGCTGGGGAGGGCTTATAGGTTTTTATTTGCTCCGTAGAATATATGCCACCATCCAAAAATTTATCGATTCCAGCATGTTTTAGCGTGTCGTGTAATTTTTTTGGTGCCCCATTGGATAGCACAGCCATTTTGATCCTTTTGCTCTTTATACTAGCGAGCGCCTCTTGGACATCAGGATAACAATCTAGTTTTGCACGAGATTCCAAAATACTTTTCAATATAGCCTCATCATGAATACCATATACATTACATGCAAACTCCAAGGCATACTTAGTAATCGTATCATAGTGCGTATAACGATCCATTAAACTGAGTTGTGAGGAATATTGCAAACGCTTAGAACGCCACAGCTTATAAATCACTAACGCATTTTCACCTAGCCGGTCTTTATATTCTTCAAATGGAAGGTACGTATCAAGTAATGCGCCATAGGCATTAAATACACATGCTTTTATATTAGTCATCATTATATTTTTTTAGAAATTATTGTTAGTTTAAACAAAAAAGCCCCGATATAATATCGAGGCTTTTAGTGGGGTGTAGTTTCTACTCTAGTTCCAGAGAGTCAAATATAACCCGAGTGCTTCCTGCAAATGTAAAAGTGTGTGCTTATTCTTTTACGTCAACCTCTGCTACAACAGGAGCATTCTGATACATGCTCTCAAACATCTTTTGATACGTTGCTGGATTCATCATCCATGCTGCGCTTTGCTGCTGCCATGCAGGATCCATCACTTGAGTCATAGGTTGCATGTAGGTAGCTGGATTCATTGAAACCGTCATCCACTGCATATAGTAAGCAGGATTCATATAAGTATTCATTAGAGGGGTGTAGTAAGCTGGATTCATCGAAGCAGTCATCCAGTTCATATACATTTGTGGGTTCATGAACTGAGCCATTCCATTCATCATTTTGGTGGTATCCATCATGTTCGCTATGATTTCATTCCATTGATTTGGATCCATGCCACAATTCATCATATTAATTGACGTCTGTGGATTGCTCATCAACATCATTAATTCCATAAATTTGGTTGGATCGGCTATGGTAGCGGCCATCACCTCAGGATCGGTATACGCTTTCATTTGGCATTCAGAAGAAGCTTGTACATTTTCATCTTTAACAGATTCATCAGCTTCACTGAAAACAACGGTAGAAATGCTTGCTAGTGTGACTACAGCAAAAGCTGTAAGTGAGTATTTAAAAGAAACGATAAAGTTTTTCATGGTGATTACCCCTTATGATTAAAATATTAGAAGATTCTAATATATTTCTATACTAATGTAATTAAAATATTTTTATGGGCTGATTAGGAATGAGGTAATGTTGGTTAAATTTGCACCAAATGAAAAAATTACATGCATCGAATCAGGAAAATAGTTAGAGAAACTGCCAATCCACTGAATCGATTACTTACGTATAGAGGGCTCAAAAGAGACCTAAAAATATCACGGTAATAATTTCGAAATAGGTCTTAGGATGAGAGTATTAACCCACATAGAACTTCGCATAATATATATTATGTTAAATATTATATATCTAAGTACAGTCCTCGCCCAGAGAGTTAGAACTTATAGATCCCCTGCAAGCTTAGAATATTTACATCTGAATCATCATATTCGCCTACAAGGTTATTAGTGACTACTAACGGTGATAATGGTGGCGCAGCAATTACCTCTGTCAGGTCAATATCAGCATCATCTACCAAAATATATGTGTACCCAAGATCAAATTGCCAATGCTGGTTGGGTTCATAGGTAGCACCAATGGCAAACCAGTTTCGATCTTCATCCGGGATTCTGGGAGTTCTGAACTCATCGCTGGTGGGAGATTCATCGAACATGTAGCCCGCTCTAAACGTAAGATGATCTGAATAGAAATAATCAAATCCAATATTGGCCGAGAATGAGTTATCCCACTCAAGCTCCAGTATGCTATCAGCCACCAATGGACTGCTGGTTTGAATGACAATTTCATCTAGGCGATTCCAGCGGGTCCAGCGGTAGCCCAAGGATAGCCCGAGCTTATTTTGTATAAGTTCATAATAAAGCCCTGCGTGCACAGTTTCTGGCAGATCTACCCGCGCTGTTGCGCTAGCTGAAAAACTTCCACCGCCAAGAGGTGTATCATCAATATCATTATCACCTCTGATTTCATGATTAATTTTGGAGCGATACCCTACACCAAACCGAAATCGTGGATTGGGATGGTACATAAACCCAATATTCCAGCCATAACCCCAATCATCACCCTCTACCTCCGCAAATCCATCCGGACCACCTGTAAATATTGCCTGGCTCAACGTAGCATCAGCATATTCTGCAACGACACCTGCGCCAATTGAAAAAGAATCATTTATCTCGTAACCAATGGAGGGATTAATATTCACCGTCTTCAATTCCGATTCATTGGCTAGATAGCGACCAATCCAATCACCATCGTAGTCGGTTTTGAGTCCATAAGGCGCCGTGATGGAAAATCCATATTTGATTTTTTCTGTCAAATCCATAACAAAATACAAATTCGGTACTACCGCAAATGATGCCCCGTCATCATTATCGCCTACTAGTGGTGCCAAAGGTGGTGAAGGCGCAATCGTTGAGCCAGAATCTGAAAATCTTGAGCTTCCATCGATGGCAAAACCTGTAAACTGAACCTGCATACCTTCATGTTGTGTGATTCCCGCAGGATTGTAAAAGGCCATGGATAAATCATCTCCAATCACTCCAAAACCTGCAAAAGCACGCCCTAGCCCAGTACCACTTTGCTCACTAATTTGAAACCCCGCACTGAATACGCTAGACGATGAAAAGAAAACAAATACAACCAATGCTCTGGATATGATTTTCATGCCACTCTCCTTCTGGATTTACGCTTTATTTTTAGTTTTATTGATTCTTTGCGTACTATTATTCTAGCAAAAAGATAAGATATTGAATAACCCATTCATAGCAATAAGCTAAAATTCCAATTCAAATTTTAATGAATTTCACAATATTTAGGTTTAACTGCTAAACACCAACATATCATGTCCACTCTTTCCATCATTATTCCTACATTAAATGAAGAGAAAAATTTAATAAAACAAAAAACTAATTTTAAAGCTTTATTAGATGATGGTAATGAGATTATTGTAATTGATGGCGGCAGCTCAGATCACACACTTCAAATAGCAAATAATATTGGTTGCAAAACAATTGTAACCAACCCATCTCGTGGTATGCAATTACATAATGGAGCTCAACAAAGTAAACATGAAGTTCTTCTGTTTCTTCATGCGGATACAATTCTTCCTGATAATGCGATTCAACTAATTCAACAAGCTTTTAATAGGGATGATAATCAATGGGGAAGGTTTAATGTCTCATTCGCTAATTCATCAATGATATATAAAGTGATCGCTTGGTTTATGAATGTGCGTAGTCGTATCTCGGGTATAGCAACCGGTGATCAAGCAATTTTCGTAAAAAGAGACTGCTATTTTTTAAGCGAAGGAATTCCAAATTTTCCATTAATGGAAGATATAGAACTCAGTAAGCGATTAAAAATATTCTCCAAACCAGCTTGTATTAAACAAACCGTTATTATTTCTAGTCGCAAGTGGGAAACAGAAGGTGTACTGGATACCATAGTTAAAATGTGGTGCTTGCGACTATTATATTTTTTTGGTGTATCGCCCAATCAACTTACAAAATACTATTCATGAAAGGAAAAGAAAATAAACTAGTTATTTGTTTTTGCAAACAACCCATTCCTGGAAATGTAAAATCACGCATTGCTCGTTTTGTAGGAAATGATGAGGCCGCTGAAATTTACAAAAAACTATTAAGTAATGTTGTAGAAAATACATTTGATAAAAACAAAGCTGAATATTCATACACCTTATACTGTAGTCCTGATGACAAACATCCTTATCTCACTGATTTAAAAGCTTTCTATAATCTAGATTCAAAAAATCAAACAGGAAATGATGTAGGCGAAAAAATGTTTCAGGCATTGGATGATTGCTTAGTTCAATACCATCAAGTTGTATTAATTGGTTCTGATTGTCCCGAACTGAATCAGTCCTACATTAATCAGGCTTTTTCGTTGTTAAATACAGGAATTGATATCGTATTAGGCCCTACTGCAGATGGAGGCTATGCGCTTATTGGAGCAAACAAAATTTCAAATGAAATTTTTCAAGAAATCAATTGGAGCACGGAAGAAGTGTTGGAACAAACGATCCAAAAACTTGAAAAGATAAATTATAACTACAGTTTGCTAACGGAAGTAAGGGATGTAGATACTATTGAAGACTATTTGTATTTTACAGATCATAAAAATTTTATACAGCTAAGAACAGACTTATAGGATATTAGCTCATGGCAGGTATGCGCTGTTTTGAATCTACCAATTCAAATGCCTGCTCTATGACTTCAAGCCCTACTCCTGGCTGATAAATATTATCACTCAAATATCTACGCCATGACCTCGCACCCGGTATTCCATTAAATAATCCAAAAATATGTTGTGCTAAATTTTTCATTGGAATTTTTCTTTCCAACTCTGCTTTCATATAGGTTTTATATTGTGTAAGAACTTGCTCCCTGGACACGTTGCTTACATTTTCATCGAATATTTCTTTGTCAATGCTAGCCAAAAAGAAAGGATTATCATAAGCTTCTCGACCAACCATTACGCCATCTAGTTCGCCTAAGTGCTTTTTTATATCAGTCAAATTTTTTAAACCACCATTTAAAACAAAATTTAACTCAGGGTAATCTTGTTTAAGTTGGTATACCACCTCATAGCGTAAAGGGGGGACGGATCGATTCTGTCTAGGGCTTAGTCCTTTTAGATAAGCTTTACGCGCGTGAATAATGATCGTTTTACAATCAGCATTGGCAATGACATTGACAAACTTAGCTAAACTTTCATAGTCATCACGATCATCAACACCAATTCTTGTTTTCACGGTAACATTCAGGTCAGTTGTAGTTTTCATAGCAGTAATGCACTTGGCTACAGTTTTTGGCTCTAACATTAAACAAGCACCAAATTTTCCTGCCTGCACACGCTCACTTGGACAGCCCACATTTATATTTACTTCATTATAATTATATTGTTGAGCATACTCTGCACACTTAGCCATCTCGTTAGGATCGCTTCCACCTAGTTGTAATGCGACTGGATGCTCAACTTCATTGAATTTCAATAATCGTTCTTGATCACCATAAATAATAGCGCCTGTTGTAATCATTTCTGTGTAAAGAAGACTCTGCTTAGTGAGTAATCTTGCAAAATATCGAAAATGTCGATCCGTACAACGCAACATGGGCGCAATACTAAATTTATAAACTTCAGACATTATTTAATGCGCATATTCCCGTTGTAAAAATTCAACTACAGCACGCAACCCCATTGCTTCACCCCCCTTTGGACGGCCCGGCCTTGAACGGTTGTTCCAGGCCATCACATCAAAATGTGCCCATTTAATGGTGTCAGGTACAAATTCTTTTAAAAACAATGCCGCAGTAATGGCTCCACCGAAACCACTGGTAGCACTATTGGTGAAATCTGCAACACTGCTGTCTAACATATAACGGTAAGGCGTATGTAAAGGCAATTGCCAGATTGGATCACAAACATCATCTGCAGCATCTTTGAGTGCATCTGCCAGGGTTTGGTCATTACAAAAAAATGCAGGAATTTCTGTGCCCATCGCTACTCTTGCAGCACCTGTAAGCGTTGCGAAATCTATAATTATATCCGGCTCATCTTCAATCGCTTTAGAAAGTGCATCACATAAAATTAAGCGCCCTTCTGCGTCTGTGTTATCAATCTCGATTGTTTTTCCATTTCTAGCTGTCAAAACATCCCCTGGTCGATAAGCGTTTCCTGAAATTGCATTTTCGACAGCAGGTATGAGTACTTTTAGTTGAATAGGTAGGTTCATCTGCATAATTGCGGTAGCAATGCCTGCAACATGGGCTGCTCCACCCATATCTTTTTTCATTAAACGCATCCCCTGTGCAGACTTAATATTTAAGCCTCCGCTATCAAAAGAAACTCCCTTTCCTATTAAAGCAACGGTTGGTTTATTGCTTTCTCCCCAACTAAATTCAATTAACCGCGGATGATGCACACTCGCTCTTCCAACAGCATGAATAACCGGAAAATTATTGCTTAATAATTCTTTCCCCACACATTCAGAAAAATTTACATCATAATTTTTTCCAATGCTTTTACATGTATCTGATATGTTTTGAGGCATCATATCGGAAGCAGGAGTATTCACCATGTCTCTAGTGACTGTGATGCCGCTCAAAAGACTTTCAACTTTAGTTTTATTTTCAACATCCAATACAAGCGTGCAATTTTTTTTATTTTTCTTTTTATATCTCTTATAGTCATATGAGCCTAGTCCCCAGCCTAATGCACAAGACTCTTTTTCCGATTCGCTTAAATTTGTAGCAATTGAATAATCCCCTTCCGGTAATTCATTTGCGCACTTTCCTAGACACCAAATAATATTTTTTGAATCGGCAATTACCAGCACAGAATCAATACATCCTGTATTATCTGGGATAATTAAAAATCGATTGGCGCTTGCCTTAAATCCAGAATTTTTAATCCAATTTTTTGAAAATTCGGTTTGATTCTTAACCCAAATATCAAAATCTGTCTTGTATACTATATTCAGAGGTATAGTCTTCTCAGTAGTGTTTTCACTGAAGCATCGCATAACATCCTGGGCAATCATTAATTCCTCACAATTTTAAGTTTGTACAATAAATATTACTAAAAGATGACTGATCTTGCTTTATCAATAAAAAATTTAAACAAAACGTATAGCAATGGTGTTGTAGCGTTAAAAAATATTAATCTTGAAGTAAATTCAGGTGATTTTTTTGCATTACTTGGTCCAAATGGCGCAGGCAAATCTACCTTAATCGGAATATTAGCTTCCTTAATCAATAAAACTACTGGGAAAGTCCATATGATGGGCTTTGATATTGACACAAATTTTTCGCAAGCCAAAAGTAAAATTGGATTAGTTCCACAAGAATTTAATTTCAATAATTTTGAGCCACTATTTGAAATTATTAAAAATCAAGCTGGTTATTACGGATTCAATCGTGCAGAAGCGGCGGACTCTGCAAATGATTGCCTTGATCAATTAGGCTTATGGGAAAAACGAAAGCATATTGCAAGAGAATTATCCGGTGGTATGAAAAGACGTCTCATGATTGCTCGCGCATTAGTGCATAATCCTGAGTTACTCATTCTTGATGAGCCTACTGCGGGTGTTGACATTGAAATTCGCAGATCAATGTGGGACTTATTAAAAGAAATAAATTCGCAAGGAAAAACAATTATCCTCACAACCCACTATCTGGAGGAGGCTGAAAGGTTATGTCGTAATATTTCTATCATCGATGGTGGAAAAATCATTGTTGATACCTCAATGAGAGATTTATTAGAAAAACTAACCGAGGAAAGCTTTATTTTATACCTTCAAGAAAACCTACCTACTAACTTTTCATTACCTGAATTTCAGCTTGTTGTATTAGACGATAAAACCATTGAGGTTTCGCTAACCTCTGAACAAACTTTGCTAAATTTATTTAACCATCTAAATGAAAAAGCGATTTCTGTAATAAGTATTAAAAATAAATCAAATCGATTAGAAGAATTATTTATTAAGCTCACTTCACAAAAATCGAACTGATATGCCGCCATATAAACAACTTATTGCATTACGCACAATTGTAGTAAAAGAGATTTTGCGTTTTATGAGAATTTGGGTGCAAACCATTCTGCCCGCAGCGATAACAATGGCGCTATATTTTATTATCATGGGAAAATTTATTGGCTCACAGTTAAAAGATATCGATGGATATTCTTACATTGAGTTCATAGCTCCTGGGTTAATTATGATGGGGGTCATTACAAATTCATATGCTAATGCCGTTTCTTCTTTTTTCAGTTCAAAATTTCAACGCCATATCGAAGAAATGCTCGTCTCCCCTATGCCTAACTACATTATTATTTTTGGATTCATGTTAGGAGGAATTGTGCGTGGTTTAGTAGTCGGAATTGCGGTCACCATTGTAGCGTTATTTTTTACCAAACTTTATATCCACGATATTGGAATTATGCTCACTGTTACCATTTTAACAGCTGCTCTGTTTTCACTTGCGGGATTAATTAATGGGATATTTGCAAAAAGTTTTGATGATATTTCTATTATCCCTACATTTGTACTAACACCACTAACCTATCTTGGCGGAATATTTTTTAGTATTTCGCTATTGCCTGAATTTTGGCAAAAAGTATCACTGGCTAATCCAATTTTATACATGGTGAATAGCTTTAGATTAGGGGTATTAGGAATATCTGACGTAAGCTACTCAACTTCACTCATCGTTATAATAAGTTTTCTACTGGCGTTATTTTTTACCAGTTTATACTTACTCAATAAAGGTGTTGGAATTAGAAGTTGAAAATTCTCTTATTTATTTGCAGCCATCGGTCCTGAAACGATAGTTTCATCAAATGGAACAACATTTTTGGTTTGTGTATCCACAGGATCTGCATAGCTTTCTTCTTTAAGGAGCTCATTAGAATCGAGCTGGAATAACATTTTGTAAGGCCCAAATGAAATTTTATCGCCATTTTTTAAGACACAACGCTTAATGCGTTTGCCGTTAATGAACGTACCATTGGTGCTGATTAAATCTTCTATGAAATAATTACTTTGCAAGTGAACAATTTTAGCGTGATGACCACTTACCATTTCATCTTTTAAATGAATTTCATTCGTTGGAATTCGGCCAATTGAAGTAACCTCATCAATGATTAGATATTCGCGCACATCCTTATCATTCATCACATCAATTAGTTTTGCGGATGCATCGAAATCAACTGCAGAAGTAGGCTTACTTTGAAGAGCCTTAATTCCGATTCTTTCGTTATAAGGAACCCATTGTAGTTCATTCACAGCTTCTTCAATAATTTTTGCATCAATAACATTTTTATTTTCAACAAATGCACATATAAAAGATGTATCACATAGAGTATTAATTAATCTTGGAATTCCGCCTGTATAGCGATGAATTAAAGGAATACACTCCTCATTAATAATTCTGTTTTTCGTTTCAAAAACATTTTTCTTTTTAAGTCCTGCCACTGTTAACCGATGACTGATGTAATTTGCAATATCTTCTAGTTCCAAAGCCTTTAAATGAAAACGAAATCGAATACGTTGTGCCAACTGCTCCATTCCTGGAGCATCTAGTAAATTCTTTAATTCGGGTTGTCCAACTAAAATTAGATTTAGAATTCGATCTTCATCTGTTTCCATGCCGGTTAACATACGCAACTCTTCTAATACACGCTTATTTAAATTCTGCGCTTCATCAACGATCAGAATCACTTGTCTCCCTTGCGCATATTGTTCAAGCAAATAGTTGTTCAACATGCTGATGAGCTCTACTTTCCCTGCATGAAATGGGTCTAAGCCAAACTCCAACAAAACTGCTTGAAAAAATTCAACTTCATTAAGTTGTGTTTGATAAATTCGTGCAATAACTACGTCGTCATTTACACTACGAAGTAATTGTTGAATTAGGGTTGTTTTACCAGAACCAATTTCACCCGTTATTACAACAAATCCATCGCGGTTCCACACCGTGTATTCCATATAGGATTTTGCACGAGCATGTGCCTTACTCAGATACAAAAAATTTGCATCCGGTGTCAGCTGAAATGGTTGTTCATCGAGTCCGAAATGTTCTAAATACATGATTTTCTAAGAGTTAATGTCGATGTAAATTACAACTACCTTATTACACGGATATTTAGACACAAATTATATGGGCTTAGTGGGAACGACTTAGAGAATTCAGTCACAAAAAGGTCCCCATTCACCCACAACCTGCATCACCAAATGATGACCTATGAGCCAGTTCACGGTCATCTCACTACATATAGAGTTATGCTTCTTAGGCTGATTATAAAGGATTTATTGGCATGGAAAACCAAAAAGAGGAATTCTCTAAAAATAAAATTGATGCTGGACGTGGTGTTGTTCAAGAAAACAACAAAACCGCTGATTCATCGATTTCTGATAGTAATTCTCTTGAACAAGTTAACGATAACGAACGACTAGATGATCGCGCACGTAAAGCAGGTTGTTAAATTATTTTAGTAACCTTCTGAATATTCTAAGCAGCTAATCGGTCAATATTCATTTTCATCCCATATTTTGGTCGCATTGTAGTTGCTGCATGTAACTCAACTTTGTGCCCAGGATATAAACTTAAATTAAATTGTTGCGCAATTAGTGCAACCACCAGCTTGCTTTGCATAATAGCCATGTAGGAACCAATGCAATTTCGATGTCCGGCAGCAAAGGGTATATAAGCAAAGCGCGATCGCCCCACTGTGCGTTCTTTATCAAACCGACTAGGATCAAATTTCTCATGATCTTCCCAATATCCTGGTAAGCGGTGCGTCACATAAGACGAGATAATCACCGTCATATCTTTCGGTACTTTATATCCACCGATGAAATGATCTTCAGTAGCTACTCTCGAGAACGAATGAACAGAGGAAAAAAGCCGCAACGATTCTTTTATTACTTTTTCCGTGTATTCTAATTTATTTAAAATAGTTGCAGTAGGCACTTCAGTGCCTGCCACATTTTTGACCTCTTCATAAACCTTTTGTTTTACATCCGAATACTGATCCAATACATACATTACCCAGCATAAGGATGTTGCAGTCGTTTCAAACGCTGTAACAAATAACGTTAACACTTGATCACGCAAACTCCGTCTATTCTTCTTAATAAAGCGTCGAACTTCTGTCTTGCCTTTTTCAATGGGCAATAAATGTTTTAAAAAGCCATCATCATTTTCCATGATGTCTATATATTCATCTAATAATTCATATACAACTTTATTAAATTTGACCAACGCTAACCGAAAATTGATTTCTTTCTTCAAATTTTTAGGCTTAAGAAGACTGCTCTTCAAATCTGTCATTTCAGGCCAGTTCATGCGAATTTGGTTATAAATATAAGCGACAGTTAAAGCTCGTTCTTCAAACCCCTTTCCCATAACCCAAACACCGGCCAGTAATTGAGTTAATAAATTAAACTGCATTTCTAGTTCTATGGGTTTTTCTTCATTAACATTTTTTTCCCAGGAATCTATAAATTGTTTGGCCAAGGGTGCTATCCAATTTACCTGTGCATCTAGAGCCTTTGCTGTGAATTTTGGTTGAGCATGTCTGCGCTGTTGTTTCCATACATCCCCTTCACTTAGTAACATACCTTCACCAATGACCATACGAACCTGTTTGTAGCGTGTGTTTTTTACATATTTATCATAGTTATCAACTAATACTTCTTTTATGAGTTTTGGCTCTGAAACGAGATAAGAGTAATAATCACCCATGTTGATTCGTGCAATTCCACCATATTCGTGAGCTACTTTCTCAAGGAATAGCATCGGGTTTCCCCGCATTTCTGGAAGACAACCTAGTTTTCCTTGGCCTTCTGGACCAGGAGGAAAATTGAAATCGGACATAAATTTACAACTGCTTTTGCTTCACAAGGATGAAGTTACTTATTTTTGGAGCATTCTTCTGGATTGTTGCAAACAGCATAAATGATTAAGGAATGATCTGAGATACTGAAACCATTTGTTTCAGCAATTTTCTTTTGTTTTTCTTCAATGGACTCGTCTACAAATTCGACAATTTTTCCGCATTTCACACAAATTAAATGATCATGATGCTTGCCTCTTTCTAATTCAAATACGGCTTGCCCAGTTTCAAAGTGGTGCCTAATTACTAATCCAGCACCTTCAAACTGGGTAAGCACACGATATATTGTGGCAAGACCAATCTCTTCACCTGAATCCAAAAGGACTTTATATATATCTTCTGCGCTTAAATGGCGCTTATTTGAATTTTCTAGAATTTCCAGAATTTTCATTCTAGGTAGAGTGACTTTTAACCCCGCCCTTTTTAAGTCTTGATTCTCCATTACAGTGCTCTCTCTATTTAGCGTATAAACTTTTCTTTTTTGTATATTCCAGGCTTCTCATTAGTGCTTTTACTGCTTGATCAAATGAATTTCCTAAATTTGCAAAACAATAGCTACGCAACCAAGTCTCCAGATCCTGAACTGATTTTTCATTAACAATACTATAGGTTTCTTCTGCATGAAAATTATGCGCCGTGATGTAGCCTGAAAACCAAGTGCGATAAAAGGCTTTTCCCACATCATCCGCATCTACAAAACTGGTACATGAGTCTTTACCAATACCTGAGATCAAATATCGTCCTTCACGATCCGCCGCCTGGGCAAGCGAACAAATAATCATCAATGCTGAAATGATAATCATGCATTGAAAAAAAGAATTTTTTTTAATATGGGTCACGTAAAACATCCTATGTATGAAATGCCTAGCAGGAAACAGTGTACTCAGTAAAAACAAAACCCGCCACGGTGGGCGGGTTGATTATTGCCTTTCTTTGCGACTTAACTTTAGCTTTTATACGTTTTAATTGATGACCCAACTAGAGGAGAAAGGGCTGCTAAATGTCAATTAACGCTAGGCTGATGGTTACAGAAGTATTTATAGTTATTGCTCCTTCTGGATTCTCGTCTTCGCCTCTCAACGTTTCAGAGATTTTATGGAACCACCATGTACAAAGTTACCACAGCTTTATGCAAAGATGTACATTAAAAATGAGGTTAAATTGCTTGATGTATATAAGATTTTCCTAAAATAAGGAGAAGAATACTTATATTTCAATGGCTTATATCAATATATTAAATTAAAAGTAACTATATTTTTTAAATACTTGATATATATGTAGTAATTATTGAAATTTTACATAGTACAGAACTGATTTTTGAAGAATAACCATATTTATTAACGAGATATATTTTTTAGAGTTTATTCGAACCTTTTAATCTAGATTCCCAAGGAATTTCTGGTCCTGAAGCACCTACTATGCTGTGTTTATCCTGGGGTATGTTTTTTGCAAAGGTTACAAGCGCCACAGCAAGCTGGTGTAAACGTTCTATCGCTCCCTCATCAACTAAAACGTTGTCAGTGTAGCTTTCTCCACTTAAATATACCCCTCCAGGAAGTACATGGGCATGGAAAAAACCCAACAACGGTTTAATCTCATGCTCTATGGATAAATAATGATGGTGTGTAGAGCCGGTTACCAGTACTGCAACCGGCTTACCTACTAATGCATTATTTGGAATTACATCAAACACGTTCTTTAAAATTCCTGTATAGGACCCCCTGTAAACAGGCGTGCCTAATACCAATGCATCGGCTTTTACAATTTTGTTGATGAGTTGTTTGGTATCACCTTCATACAATGCTGGGTCACGCCCATCACACAGTTCAATGTTCATATCACGTACATTGATGGTCTCTGCTTGAATCGAACCATTTTCTTCACACGCAAATTGAACAACTTGCATTACTGCATTTAAGGTACGAGAGCCCGCGTTCTTCGCAGGGCTGCCAGACAGACCAAGTAGTTTCATGGATTCGATTTATGCGATGGTGTTGGGCTGCAAGTGGATTTTACTTCCAATGCGGGACAATATTCTTCAATTCAATGACATGCCCCATTTTATCTCGCTTAGTTTCCAAGTAACGGCGACGATATTCACTGTCAGTAGGTGCAATCATGGGGATTCGATCCACCAGATTAATGTCATAGGCCTCCATCCAATTACATTTATCAGGATTGTTGGTGATCAGCTGTACGTTCTCTACATTCAACGCTCGCAACATATGGGCTGCCACTGAAAAATCTCGCTGATCGGCCTCAAACCCAAGTTCAATATTAGCATCCACCGTATCAAGTCCTTGTTCTTGTAATGCATACGCTTTGAGTTTGTTTACCAAACCAATGCCACGTCCTTCATCACGCATATAAATAATTACACCCTGCTTATTTTGTTGCACCATATCCATCGCCATGCGTACCTGTTCGCCGCAATCACAACGCATGGATCCAAATACGTCACCTGTTAAACATTCTGAGTGAATTCTGACTAAAACATTATCTTCTGGTTCCCAGTTACCATGTACCAAGGCGATATGTTCTCGGTCTGTATATATATCTTTAAATGCTGTGATTTCGAAATCTCCCCAGCAGGTAGGAAGCTGTACGGTTACTTCTTTTTCTACGCGTGATTCATAACGCAGACGATGCTTGATTAGATCCTGAATCGTTAGAATTTTTAAACTGTGTGTCTTTGCAAACTCGATTAAGTCTGGAAGCCGCGCCATACTCCCATCCTCTTTCATAATTTCACATAGAACACCGGCGGGGCTAAGCCCTGCTAGCTCCATAAGATCTACGGTTGCTTCTGTATGTCCATCCCTTCGGAAAACGCCTCCACGTGTAGCACGCAACGGAAACACATGCCCAGGACGCGCAAAATCGTTCGCCGTAATGGAAGTATCTGCCAATGCTTTGATGGTTTTAAATCGGTCAGCGGCTGAAATTCCTGTTGTGGTTCCATGTACATAGTCCACAGAAACGGTAAATGGTGTTTTATGAAGTGCATTGTTTTCACCCTCTTCCACCATGAGATCCAATCCCAATTTGCGAGACCGATCTTCCGTAATCGCAGCACAGATAAGTCCACGGCCGTGAGTAGCCATGAAATTGATCATTTCAGGGCTGCACTTATCGGCTGCACCGATTAAATCACCTTCATTCTCTCGAGATTCGTCATCGACTACGATCACGAGCTTGCCTAGTTTTAGGTCTTCTAAAACTTCTGTTACCGAATTAAATGTAAATGTACTCATTACTAATGTTTTAATTGAATGAATGGAATATTAAAGGACTTATTGCTGCATTTCACTCTCATAAAGAGATGTTCAACGCATTAATTTACGCAATTTGTCAGATCATAAAGCAGCTACATTCGATCGGGAATTCACCATATACTATAATGATAATATAAATTAAATATTATTCATAATTATCTGAATTATAGGAAATTTATTGGTCGTTTTTCGACTATTTAACTTCCGCGTAATAGCCACGCATTAATAGTAAGCGTCGCTTTACGACGTTTTATTTACGTGTAGTACCCACATCATAATGCCGGAGTGACTCTGTCACCGTTTGATTTGCGCAGAATACTTACTTTACTAAAAATATGTCGCATCACGACAGTTTGATTTGCGCATAATACCCATGCGCACGTGTGGTGCCCGGGGCCGGACTCGAACCGGCACGGTATTATCTACCGAGGGATTTTAAGTCCCTTGCGTCTACCAATTTCGCCACCCGGGCATAACGGTTTCAATTAACCAAGCCGATTATATTTGAATTCTCTCATTGCTTCGCACTGACCCTTGCTTACCGCTCTCGACATCCTGTCTCTCGCGGTACTTGTACATTCCATGTACATCGTACTCATTTCGCCACCCGGGCATAATGGTTCCAATTAACCAAACTGATTATATTTGAATTCTCTCATTGCTTCGCACTGACCCTTGCTTACCGCTCTCGACATCCTGTCTCTCGCGGTACTTGTACATTCCATATACATCGTACTCATTTCGCCACCCGGGCTAATCAAACGTATTAATAAGTAAATACCTTCTTGAATTTGTTTATGCGCGACTTCACCACCCTCAAATTACGCATAATACCCATGCACATATGTCACGCAAAAGTGGCAGCTAGAAGCGGATCGCATATTATCATTTATCTAAATTCAACTATTTATCAAACCGAACGATCTGAAGAACGTATTCCGGTATTGCCGTGGCTCCTGGCCAACCATCACGAGGTGATTAAGGGCATACATTTTGAAGCTTCACGCAATAGACACTCGGCTTGCATGCAACATAAAGGTCCAAGGCCGTATGCATGAATTTCGAAAGTGTTCCTCAGACAAACATGCAGTCGAACATTGACTACATAAACAGAGAAGCATGTCTCGATCAGCTTGAAGGTCGATCCAATTCTCCTCATATGCATCTAGATCGAGATAAGCTATTACACTCACGAGATCCGCTCTATGCTGATGCGTGTGAAGATTATATCAATACTGTGACATTACGCTATAAAAGTTACAAACAAGTTAACGCATCTTTACATTGTCGAACTCAAAAATATACCGCCTCTCATATTCGTTTATCAGAATGCACGACCCCTTTTATAGCGGCTTACGCGTATCGAAGACATGACCAGGATAGTGTGACAGTTTCAACTGCACATCGAAAAATGCATGTCATAAAACAAGTGCTACAGTTTTCTACTCTTGGAAACTTAATTTGATGGACCGGTTGGTGGATCCGGATATTCACATCAATACCCGTTATGACTCAGTAAAACGAGGGTTACGGATACCACCCCTTACCTCCTGAAGCATTTAAAAAGATTTTAGACTAGGTGTGATCACATGATTACGGTGCGTATCTTGCATTTATTGTGTTGCATGAAAAAACCATGTGGAATTACGTGAACCCACTTATGTTCAGATTGCAGACTCTGAACATAAAAATAAAAAACCAAAAATTGTAATTCTGACCCCTCTCGCTTCTGATGCGATTCAGATGCTAATGAAAAGGGATACAGATGATCATCGAATTTTTCAATTCAAATCTAAAACGGATAAAGGCAAAAGAGCCAACCTATTTCGTTTATTTGAGCAAGCGACCTTCGAAGCGCTGTATCGACCTCTTTTAACCATACACCAACTTAGAAAAGAGAATGCCTCGCAATAATGGATGCGAGATATCGATGATAATGTCAATAGTACAGCTTACGATCAAATCGAATTTTTTCCAATAATATCAATAGGTTATAATTTGAAAGCCAAAGTGGCGATACTGACACTGTAGAGCGCCAAAATTTTTAAGTGCATCATCCACTTATACACCGAGTTGTATATATAAGTTACTTTAGACAGTATTGTATAAGCGTGTCTAATTGATTAGTATTAAAGCAGATTTGTGTAAAAAATAACCTGCTTCAACATAAGGATTCACAACCAATATGGATGAAATTGAAAATCTATTAACACTTAAACAAGCTGCAAGCATGCTTAATGTTAGCGAAATGTCATTACGGCGATGGACCAATGCTGGCACACTCGCATGCGTGAGAGTTGGGACTCATAGAAGTCGTCGCTTTCGACGTGAAGATTTAGTTAGATTTATTGAGGAACAGGAAGCACGTAGTACTGTTCAGAAACAATCAGATAAACTCAACTCCAATGTAAGAGCACAAACACACATCTTACTTGAAGGCATCTCAATTGATTATGGCAGTCATCTGTGTTCACTCTATGATGATGCAATTGGACGTCAAAAACTAACAATACCTTTGTTAGCCGACGGGTTGAGAAAAGGCGATACTTGTTTCTTAGTTGCGACACCCTCAGTTCAAAAAGAACTACTAGATGAATTAGCAAGTATTAATTGCGATGTTAAATCTGCAATTAATTCAGGACTACTATTAGTTACAGATGGTGAGGCTAACATGGATGAGATGCTGAAATTTTTGCGTAAACAATTTACACAGGCAACAAGTTCAGGAAGTAATTCGATGCGTCTAGTAGGTGACATGTCGTGGGCTTTAGAGAAAGGATGGGAACCATCAGAAATTTTCGCTTACGAACATGCTTATAACAGTACCCTGGGGCATCAATATCCAATCGTGAGCCTATGTCTATATGATGTTAGTGATTTTAATGGAAAGGGTGTGTTAAGTGCGCTGCGTTGTCATGAAGATACATTTAATTACCCATTAAATCGATTTTTTGGAACGATAGAACATTCAGCTCAATCGGCGTGAACCTGTTACCACTAAGCCTGCATTCCTGCCTTACTTTTCACGTTGATAGCAATCCCTGTACAGGGGTGCACGGTTGGGCCCTCGGGTACAAAAAGTCCATTTGTTGGTTGGTTCCAAGACAGAAAGTATCCTTTTTTTAATTCTTTTACATCTAATGTATCTGCAAATGCTGGATGCTCGCCCATGCGGCTCATGAAATTAGCGATATTAGGATAGTCACAAATATATTTAAAATTTAAGCGATACAACGAGTGATATGCTGAATCAAATCGTGCTAAATGTGGAAATGCATGCACGTCTGCTAGTGTCAGCTCATCTCCTGTAAGGTAGGGTCCATATTTATCCAAGTGTTTGTTTAGTTTGTAAAGATAGGCAAACACATGGTCAAAATTTGTATCGTACGTGTGCTGATCTAATGCAAATCCTGCACGATAAATTGGACTGATAAAATCGTTTTTAAGATCATTAATTAATGTATCTATTAATTCGCGTTTTTCCTCAGGATAAATGGAAGTATGGCCATAGTAGCGATGGGCAATGTCATTAAGTTGAAGAACAATTTCAGCAGATTCATTATTTACGATAGATTTAGTTTTGGTATCAAACAATACTGGTACTGACGCACGTCCATTGTAATTAGATACAGAAATTTCATAAATACCAGGTAATCGCCCAATACCATCAACGGGACTGACTGAACTATCGATAGATTTGTAGGGTGTACTCAAATTCCACCCTTTTTCCGTCTGAACGGATGAAGCAATTGTAAGACCGATATCCTCTACCAAACCTAATAATTTGCGTACAATTTCAACACGATGCGCAAATGGGCATAGCTTAGAAGAAAATATCCAATATCGATTTTCTTCAAATGGAAACTCATTACTGTCTAGCTTTTCATGAAAGTATGTTGTATCCACATGACAAATTTCAACTGAATTCACGACGTACCTCCTTCGATTCCTGCATCTTCATAAATTTATAAATTACTAATTTAACTCGCTAGGTTGTATTTAATATTAATCAAAAATAACTACACATCTCACCTCAATGCTCTTTCGTAATGGAGCATCTATGGGTGTATTTGGATCATGGAACGCCGAATGAAAACTAAATGTGCAAGGTGAATCTCTGAATTGTGAATCTTCGAGAATCCCATCATACAGTGCAAATCTTCCAGCTGAATCCCACTGTTTAATCAATAATACTTCATCTCGTGTCATACGAGGATAATACCACCACTCATGTTTTGGCGAATATTTTGTAAAGTAGTTTTCTCCAACACGATTAGTATAGTGAATTTCAAAAACTACGAGATCTTGATTCGTCTTACTATTTCCGTCACACAATGCAAGGGGCTCGCTCATGACAGATGAATCATCAATATTGCGCCAAACATTGATGAACGCAAACCGCCTTCCAGTATGTAAAGTATCATCGATAATTCCTGTATTTATAAGTGGCTCGTTTACATTCCATGCTACTGAATGCAATGTATCACTGCTCAATGGCTGTTTAGCTAAAGCGTGTAAGCGTTGCGGTGCACTGGTAAGCGTATAATCTCCATGTACATAATGAATTGGAGCTTGTACTTGCTGACCTCCTGCAATTCGAATTTTATGTTGGCCATGCGATGGCCAACGAATATTATGATCGAATGCAAAAGCATAAGGCGCTTTCGTTGCTTGTTTTACAATTTCTGTACACTCTAAATAATAATTTTCAACAACGCGTTGGTTATCTAAAAACTGTTCTTCAGAAAAATTCAGTGGCTCATGAAGTAATTCAAATCCGTGCACATCTAATTGTTTAGGTGCAAATAGCTCATAGCAGCGGGCGTCACGTATTGTAACGATGCGACAATCTAAAGCTGCACCTTGGTATTCACCATCATTCCCATCTTTGTCGCGTGTAGTAAAAACTTTTCCGTTTCGATAAAGCGTGGACTCTATTGAATCATCAAGATACGTAAGTTTTGTACTTGTATTAACAGGAAATATATTCACCAAGGGTTATTAGAAATTTAGTTTACAAGGGTGCACGGGGTTTAATGTGCACCCTTGCAGTAGAGGTCTCCTAAATCTTAAGCACTTACTTTCGATTTGTACCGAGACCACAACGCTAGCACCCTAGTCAGGAAGGAGGAGTACGTTTCCAGTTAGCATTGTTGTTCTTTTAGATAAGAATCGTCATCTCCAACATAAGAAATTCCATGATTATGACCACTATGAAGTTCTGTGCCTTTTAGTACAGCTGTCTTTCGTTTAAATTCGAATTTAACACCTTCATTTATAATTTTTCCTACATTTTCATATTGCCAATTACTAACCGTTTTAGCATGAGGACGAGCTTTCAGTTTTGCAAACCATGTTTTTACTTTTGGATGTTTATCCCAAACCGCGTCAGGAATAATTTTGCCCGCATCATGGGATATGAGATCTTGATTAGCTGCAAGATCGGGATAACTAATGGTGTCACCACATAAAAATTCACGATCTTTTAACCAATAATTCTCCATAATATCTAAAGATTCATACAGAAGAAAACGTCCTCTTTTTATTTCTTTAGAAAAATCTTTATCGTATCCATAAATCATGGGCGCAAAAATTGTCCAGTGAAATGCTCCACCCCCTAGGCGGAGTGTATAAGCATACCAATTCATGAATTGTTGGACGCGTCCACGTTCTTGTACATCACGTCCCCACCAATGATCAGGACAGTTATATTTTTCACTTAGGTAGTACGCAATGGCAGCACTTTCCCAAATTGTAAAATCTCCATCTACAAGTATTGGAACCTGACCGGTTGGATTGTATTTCTCTCTAAATTCAGGGCGTTCATTAATATCCGTCGTGATATCAACAACCTCTTCTTCAAATTCAATATTATTCTCAAGCATGAATTGCAGTGCAGCACGACATGGTTGCGATGCTGGATGGTGGAGGTAACGTAAGGTACTCATCTAATTCTCCTCACTTTTCTAGTTGATCTGGATAGGCCAGATCACAGTCTTATAAATTATCAAGATTTATTGCCAAATTGGGTTATCTATCCAATTGTAGCTGTTTCAACTATACATAGTTATACAATAATAGTCAATTATATACAAATATATTGTTATTGAGTAATTCTTGTTAGACCAAATAAATCCTCATCTCTAATCAATACTGCTGTTCGCGGGTTTCCTCTAGCCAGTTTTTATCTTGTGGCATACATCTCTTGCTCTAGAATCCACGTTTCTCCATCGTCTTTTGAGTAGTGACCGGTCCAGTGAAATGAATCTTTCGTAATATCTGAAAACCGCCATTCTAAAAAGGATAAGCCAGATTCTTTGCGTTCCAATAAGAGATCGTCTCCGTCTTGCTTAGCTTCTAAAAAGCATAAATTATTACTGGATGCACCTATCCACACGACGCGCCAAATATTTGTCTTCGGATTGTAGTGTCGAAGTGATGTTCCAATATTTCGTTTACCGGGTTCTACCAAGTTCGGATTATGTAAGTCAGGAAATGTCAGTACATCTTGCATTACACGACCATCCAATACCCATGCAAAAGCCCATTTCCCAAGTCCGTCAAAAATAGTATTTCCATCATCATCTAAGAACTTAATCTCCATTTTCCAAGTTCCTTCAAACTGACCAAACAGCATTAATTGTTCTTTATAATCTGGATGTGGCCCGTCTGATGGATATGAGTTGAGTATGTCGAATGCCTTATTCATGCGTTTCTCCTAGTAATGTAAGACTCATAAATTCCATACATTATGAGTTGATTATTTAATCGTTGTACTATTTTTAATCAAATAATTAATTATATTTTCTTATTCTTTACTATTCAAATAAGTGATAAACGTTAATATTGTATAGTATAGTTAATACTGATTCTATCCAAAGACAAGGTGGTGTTGAGGTTCATTTCTAACCCTATTACGACCCATTTACTATCTATTGAGCATATTTAAACGATTACTAACGCCCTCGCTTGAAGCCATGCACATGCGGCTTTCAAGCCATCATGGTTTAGTACTTTTATCTTTGCTTGGAATTATCATTGGTCTGATTACAGGTCTTATCATTGTACTGTTCAGACTTCTTATTGAATCAATTCAGGCGGGGATGCTGCCAAATAATGATCCCGAAAATTATGAAGGCTTAAGTTTATTTTGGCGATTTTCCTTGCCATTGCTTGGTGGCTTAGCCGTAGGACTGTTATTTCATGCGCTAACAAAACCTCCAGCACGTGTAGGAATGGTATTGGTATTGGAACGGTTGAGTTACTACGAAGGCCATATGCCAAGAAACAGTTTATTTATGCAGTTCATTGGTGCAGCAATTTGTATAATTTCGGGACAATCTGTTGGTAGAGAAACTCCTAGTGTACAAATGGGTTGTTCTATTTCTAGTTTAGTGGGGCAAAGCTTACAATTACCAAACAACAGCATCAGAAAGCTTGTTGGGTGCGGAGCAGCAGCAGCTATAGCGGCAGCCTTTAACACTCCTTTAGCGGGAGTGGTATTTGCATTGGAAGTCGTGTTAATGGAATACACTGTTGCAGGTTTCGTTCCCATAATATTAGCAGCCGGAAGTGCCACTGTAGTTAGTTTTACTATTTATGGTAGAGAGCCAGCTTTTCAGGTCCCGCCCCTAGGTTTACATTCTCAAATTGAACTACCTTATATTATAATTTTAGGTGTGATTATTGGCTGCCTTGCTGCAATGTTCATTGCTATTGTTCAATTCACTGCACGAAGAGCTAAATACTACGATCTTCAATTTTGGCAACGAACTACAATTGCCGGATTATGTATGGGAATCATATCTATGGCTGTACCGGGAATAATGAGTATCGGTTATGACACAGTAAATGCAGCATTTTTAGGTACAGCAGGAATTTGGCTCATGCTCAGTATTGCAATCTGCAAAGTATTGGCTACTGGAATTGGTGCTGGAATGGGAGTACCTGCTGGCTTAATTGGCCCTACCCTAGTAATGGGAGCTACAGCAGGTGCAGCTTTTGGGCTTGCTGCCGGATCTTTACCTGGATTGGAATCTAATTCTGGATTTTATGCAATGTTAGGCATGGGTGCGATGATGGGTGCAGCACTAAATGCACCACTCGCTGCACTTTTTGCTTTAGGAGAACTAACGCTTAATCCAAATATTGTGCTGCCAGGCTTGCTTGCGATTGCGAGCGCCGCCCTAGTCACAAAAGGACTGTTTGGCAAAGAATCTGTGTTTATAACATTGCTTCGTGAGATGGGGCTTGATTACCATAATAATCCTATTACACAAACCTTGCGAAGCCTCGGTGTAGTTTCAGTAATGAATCGAAGTTTTATACTCGCCGATCGTTATCAAACCCATTCAGAAGTAAAAAAAATATTAACAGATAATTCTGAGTGGATTATTTTTAAGAAGGATGACGAAACAATTAATTTATTACCAACTTTAGATCTTGCGAACTTTGTTCAAATAAATTTAATTAAGAATGCTAGCAACAAACATTTAATTACTGATTCAAATAGCACAAATCAAACAGCAGACGAGAATCAAATAATAGATTTGGCAGATATACCTGCTAAACGTTTACAAGCCACATCAATTTATTCTCAAGCTACTTTAGAATTGGCTCTTAAATATTTAACTGATCAACAAAGTGAAGCGCTTGTTGTTAAACAAATCGGCACTGATAAAATTTATGGTGTTGTGACACGCCAAGCGATTGAGGAATGTTATAGTTATAAATAGAATAATTTAATATTCTAAATAAATTGAGATAAGGATAACCTGATTTATTCTTCGGTTACTGTTACTACTTTTCTTTGATGCGAACGGTTAATACGTCACACTTAGCACTATGCACGACAGCAATCGCGGTTGAACCTAATAGTTGAGCAACTCCATGACGTCCGTGGCTTGCAATAATAATAATATCTGCTGCTAGCTCATGAGCTGTTTCAAGGATTATAGATTTTGGTGAGCCACTTTTAACATACAGGTCTTCTTTCGCTATATTTAAGTTTTTCGTTAATTCATATAGTTGTTTAAATGCAGCTTTTTCTAACTCAGCTTCGATGGTATCTGAGCTAACTGAACCAAATCCAAAACCTGTTATTGGCTCAACTGCATGCAACAGGCTTAAATTAGCACCAACACTTTTGGTAAAGGATACTGCGCGTTCTGCAACCATCCTTGAATGATCGACAAGTGCGGTTGGGAAAAGTGCATTGTCATAATTTTTTATAATCGGGCCACCAACACGAATAGTTAAAACATCACAAGGAGCACTGTGTATTACGGACACTGCAGTGGAGCCTAGCAAATGCGCAAACCCATGCCTAGAATGGCTCGCAATTAATATTAAATCGCAATTAATTTTTTTTGCGTATTCAAGAATTACATGCTTTGGTGCGCCCACTTGAAGACACTGGTCTGCTATGTCTACTGAAAGTTCTTTTCCTAATTTTGCAAGTTGCTGCTTCTTATCCTCAGTCAATTTTTTATTTGTAGCTTCGTTTCCTACACCATAATTTTTTTGTGTTTCAATTACATGAATTAAACTTAATTTTGCACCTACCTGTTCGGCAATATTTGCAGCGCGTTTACCAATCATTAAAGACTGTTGTGTTAAGGCAGTAGGGAATAATATGTGGTTATAATTCTGCATGGCATGTATTTCTTATGTTGCCTTAGAAATATGCCTTACTTTCTTTAAAAACAATCACAAACATTGCAACTCCAATTACAGTAAAGACACCGGCTATAAAACGTTCAATTGTACGAGAAGAAATTTTACCTTGAAGCCTGGGTCCAATCTGTCCACCAATTAAACAACCAGGAGCTGTATACATTACTATGTTCCAAGGAACTGCACCAAGTCCACCCCCGGCAATTAACGCACCAATATGAGTAAATGAAGCAGCCAATACAGTTGCAATAACTATAGACACCGAGCTTCCTGCAGCAACTCCAACTGGAACACCTACTTTTTTAACAAGTTGTGGCATTGTTACTTCGCCAATCCCTACTCCTAACAGACCAGTTAAAAAACCTCCAAAGGAAGTAGTGCCATTATTACGATCGACAGCACCTCTAAATTTATATCTGTAAACTACGCCATCTCGAGAAGTGATTTTCCTCATATCAGCATCATTTGCATCTTGATCACCTGCAACAACATCAGGTTGATCTTTATTTTCATTGATTAACACCCAAGCCATTGCTAAAACCAAAGCGCCGTACATAAATTTCAATAATGTGCTATTTACAAAATGCGATATTAATGCCCCCACAAATGCAGTCGGCACAGCAATCATGAGGAATGTTTTTGTGATTTTAAAATCAATTAGTCTTCGATAAGAATAAGCAATAAATCCAGACGTAAATCCAAAAAGCTCACTAAACAAACCTACACCAATTGCAGCGACTGCACTTTCCATTACATATTGTTCTCCCAAGATCGGAAAAATAATGAGAAAAATTGGCACAAATAAAGCTGCTCCACCGATACCACTCAACATCGCAGTTGTCGCCACACAAATTGAAACTGGTAACATGAACCAGTAAAGGGTCAGATCCATATCATTTTGTCCTATAAATATTTCTCAAAGACATTAATATCCTCAAATAAGCTGAATTCATTTGACACGAATAAATACAATGCTTAGATACATTTAATGCTGCTTGAGCGCATGAAATATCCAGTTACTTATACATTATTGTCATACAATTTGTACACTATTGTATAATTTTGTTCAAGTAATAACTCGGATTTATTCCTATATATGTAAGCTGTTTTGTTGTAGACAAAGAAGCTAAAGTAAGTGTCACTATCACGTCATTTGTTACACACAAAATAATTTGTTCAATGTGATAGCAACTGTATATTCGCTCGGTTTGGGTATTTGGCGGAGGCGGATGGGAATCGAACCCACCACTCGCATTTAGCAAGTCGCTAGTTTTGAAGACTAGGGAAGCCACCAGACTCCATTCGCCTCCGTTTAAAATATAGATGATTTGTTGTTGCTTTATTATTAGCTATTAAAAAGTGTTCGGCAGTCTCCTTCTCTTCTTGTTATTTTTTTTGCATCTAGATATTCCAGCAAAGGAACAGCATATTTTCTAGATGTATTTAGTGATTTTCTAAAATCTGAAATTGTGAATGATTTAGAATTTGCGTATGTATTATTTAGAATTTCTATAGTTTCCTGGATTGTATCTTTATGAAATACGATTGGGCGACCAATATCTTTATTTTTTATCTCTACCAAAATTCCAGCCCCTTTTAAAAGCATATATAACTTCTTCTTATTTTCTGATACACCAACCACGTCTTTGAGTTCAGCAGTTTTGAACCGACCATTTTTAAATATACTTTCAATCTCATTATAAAGTTTTCTCTGTTTTAGATTTAATTCATTTATCGGGTTAAATTCAAAAGAGGAAATTAAGTAGCTTTCATATCGAATAATTTTTTTTTCTAAGCATAACTGCAACAAATATTTATATACTTTGGGTGATATATCTTTGGGTAATAATAATTTTAGTTTCTCAGAAGATATCCCTCTGTCTTCAGGATAATTAGAATGAAACTCTTTAATAGATGTCTGTATTTTTTCACATAGGCTCTCTATGTTGTTTTTTAAAATTAATAAAACATCATCAATAATGATGACAGGCAAATTATTTACAATTCGCTTAATTTTGTATGAAGGTACAGCTGTGCTTTTTGCAAGCTCATCCAATCGAATGCCAGAGTTTTCCGAATATTTAATTTTTTCGTATATTAAACTATTGGTCTTACCTAAAGATGCATCAGCAATATATCCTAAATCAATATTATTATACGAAGTGTTCCCTGGATTGTTATCAGTGATTTTTCCTCCGCCAATCGTTGTGGGTGGCGAGCACGTACGAACTATGAATAGGTTGTTATTAGGTGTCGCAATATCACATTTCGATTTAAACTGAACTATTGATGTATGTCCTTCTTTTAATTTAGTTTGATCCAATATTTTATAATTCGCTAATATCTCACTCGTACCAAACAAAAGCTTAATTTGCTCATTCCTTTTGGGAATTCGTTCAACTTTGTCGAGTATAGTAAATTCTGCATTGATAACTCTTGTCGTCTTCAAATAATTAGTAGAAACTAAACTGCATCCTCTCGATATTTGATATTTGTCTATATTACGTAGATTCACGGCAACACGTTGTCCTGGATACGCAATATCAACCTCTTCATTATGCGCCTCAATTCGACGGATTTGTGCATGTAACCCACTTGGCATTATTTCCACCTCATCCCCTAAAGAAATGACACTATTCCTTAATGTTCCAGTAACTACGGTTCCAAAGCCCTTAATAGTAAATACACGATCAATAGGTAAGTAAAAATAATCACTAATGCCTTTTGCCTTATGCTTTATAAATAATTCTTCAAGCTCATTCTTTAGATTATCTATGCCTTTATTTTTTATTGCAGACACAGAGACTATAGGAGCAGATTGTAGAAAACTATTTTCCACAAATACTTTAATTTTTTCTAATAAATCATTCTGCAAATCAGGTGTAATAAGATCTGATTTTGTAACAACAATTATCCCTTTCTTGATACCTAGCAATTTCGCTATTTCAAAATGTTCATATGTTTGTTTTTGGATTCCTTCATTTGCTGCAATTGTTAGAATAATTCCATCAATCCCTGTTGCTCCAGATACCATCGTGCGAATAAAACTTTCGTGGCCAGGGACATCTATCAAGTCAATTATTCCTTGATTTTTTGTATGCAAATATGAAAAACCTAATTCAATTGAAAGACCACGTTCTTTTTCTTCTTTTAAACGATCAGTATCTATTCCAGTTAATGCTTTAACTAAACTTGTTTTACCATGGTCAACATGGCCAATTATTCCGAGTGAAAGTTTTTTTATCATTTCTTTTTTTGCAATTCAGAAAACACATTAATACTAGTTTGCAAAATTTGATGAGCTATTGTGTAGAGATTTGGATTTGAATAACCAAAGCATAGCAATAAAGCTATAGCTGATTAGTAGGCTTAGTCTTCCTGTTAGTTATAATCGAGAAGAACTAATTTTCTATTTGCTTATATGTGAAAACCTTCATTCAAATAGGTATTGATTAGAGTGAAGGTTTCACATACTTTATTACGAATGTAAATTTATATATTTTTCTAAGAACAAACCTAGCTATTTCATTAAATAATTAGCATTTGCTATAGCGCAAAGTCCAGCAAATAATTCTGCTATATGTGCTACTTCTACTAATCCAGCTTCGCTTAAACCCATCTGCCGACCGGCAGTTGAATGTGCATCTACTCAATAATTACATGAATTAACAGCAGACACGGCAACCGCGATACATTCACGTGTTAGCCTTGATGGTTCACCACCTGTCGTCATTGTTGCATGATAGGTCTTCCACTTCGCTTTCATCAAGGCACCATGATGCCCCATCGGTCTGAAGAAGTTTGGAATCATGCCACCAAATGTTTTTGATATATCTTCGAAGCATGCATTTACATCTGGATCATCACTTTCCATCACAAGAGGCACATTTACCTGCTTGTCTTCCGCAGTTAATCCAGACATATCGCCATCCATCAAAGGCCTTGGACGAATATCAGAACCAATTCGTAAAGCATGTGCAAAAGTGTCCGCACCTTCAAAAAATTCTGCCACTTTAACAGCATTATTTACGGTTGCATCATCTGCTCCCGCTGCTTTCGCACGACCTTTTTGATATGAAATCATAAAGTTGGAAGGTTTTGCTATTGCCACACCTAGCCCAATCAATTCTTTATCTCTGCGCGAAATTTCACCATCATAAGATAGAACAGTTTTATATTTTTCAAACATTGCCTGCTTATGGTCAGGTGATTTATTCATCTCTGAGAATACTCCTGGAACTCCAGAAGATCCCAGAAAGTCTGTGATTTCTCGATCGAGATCACTCATAAGAACATCCTCCTTTTATTTCGTTTTTAATTACTAAACGCTAATACACACACATATTATCATAAAATCCTGTTATATTGTTATATTCTGTATATAATTGCGTACTAATGTATACATTTGAATATGTTCAAAGTTATTCAATTTTATACCTAAACAAACTTCTAGTAAAAATAACCAATTGACTTCTAATTTCAAGAGTTACAAGGGAGGAAATCATGAAATATCTCATTTTTCATAAACTTATGAAGATATCAGGGCTTTGTTTGCCGATATTCGTATTAGTTTTATCATCTTTACATTTAACCCATGCAGCTGTCCCATCAGGATCAGAATTTGACACTTCTCTAATTCCTGGTTCGGGCGGGTTAGGTGGTGTAGCTACAGTTCGTCCTCAAGATCCTGTTTCTGCTATTTTTGCAAATCCAGCTACACTGACATCACTTGATGGTTCTAATCAATTTGCAATTGGTATCACCTATGGTCGACTTGACCTAAGGGCTGATTCCGGCCCTATTCCAGGTGTAACCCCTGGATTTGATGGTCGTTCAAATTTGGATACAGTTTTTTTACCTCACTTCGCTGCAACACATCGATTTAACGAAAAATTTGTCGGCGCAATCGGAATTACTGGTTTATCAGGTTTAGGCTCAGACTTTCGTGAAACACCAGGTCTTCCAGGCGGAGGTGTTATTTCTGATCTGAAATTATTTGGAGGCGCATTCTCTGGAGCATATCAAGTTAATGATCAACTTAGTCTTGGCGCATCCTTAATAATGGGCCTTGGTTCACTACAAGTGGGACTATTTCAAAGTTCAGCAACATCGAATGACTTTGGTTTTGCTGGGCAGTTTGGTGCGACTTATGACTTAGGGTTAATTGAGGTAGGCGCAGGTTTCAGAACCACTCTAGATATTGAATATGAAGATGTTGTACAAACTACTGCGACCGATATTGATGATTTTACTCTTGAGCAGCCCTGGCAAACGATGCTAGGCATTGCTACAACAGATGCATTGTGGCCGAATACGTTTATCGCATTTGAGTGGCGTTATAAAGCTTATGATGAGGCGGAAGGTTATGAAGACTTCTGGCGGGATCAAGATACTTTTTCTCTCGGTATACAACATACAAATACTTTTCCTTTTATTGGAGAAGTGGATCTAAGAGCTGGATGGCGATATGCAGGTAATTTATTAAAAAGAAGTTTAGACTCTAATGGAGTTGGTGATATTCAACAGATCTTTATTCCTGAGCTCGGAGTCTCTGCACCAGTTACTCCTGATATAATTCGACTGTTCCAAGTTGGCGCAGCAGATGGCTACTGGAATCATAATGCCTCATTAGGCTTAGGCAAAAAACTAAGCGAAAAAGTAAAACTAGATACTTATATTTCGTATAGTTTTTCTTCTTCAGATTTCGATGTTGGCCCTATCAATACTGATCAAGACTTTCTTACAATCGGTGCAGGACTTACGTGGACAATTGGTGCTGATGGTGCTGAATAACAAAGTTACTTATCAAAAATATATGTAAGCATACCTCCAGTTGTAAATATTCATAAGGACAGTTAGCGCTATTCTAACTGTCCTTATGCATTAGAAGCATTTTTTGTAAAAACTATATAGAACTTTTAGAAATATTTTTTAATACTTACTATTCGTATATGTAGCTTAGTAGATAAAGAAAACTGTATGAAAAATAAAATTGAATTTAAATTGCCTACAATTGATGGTTTTGAAGAAGGACCTGTATCAGAATTATTTGTGAAGCCTGGTGATGTAGTAAATATTGATGATGTTGTTGTTTCAATTGAAACAGATAAATCAACAATAGAAGTACCCTCCTCCGTTTCGGGAACTGTCGTAAATGTTAATGTAGCTGTAGGTGATCTTGTAACACTAGATTCTATCTTATTCACTCTTAACGAAGATGCAAAATCTCAAATAGATTCGAGTACAATTAATAACAATCCAGCTAATACTGAAACTATTATTCAAGTCACAATCCCAGATTTAGATAATATAAGTGACGCTCCAATCACTGAGATATTAGTACAACAAGGTGCCGAGATTCATGAAGGAGATATTATTGCGACACTAGAAACTGATAAAGTCTCCGTAGAGATTCCTTCCTCTTCTTCTGGAACAGTTGTAGAAATTAAAGCTAGTGTTGGTGATATAGTTAATCCAGGGTCAATATTATTAACTCTAGATTCAAGCGTTGAGGTTAGTTTATCAGAATCAACCACTCCATTACCTGAATCCCCTAAAGGAGATTTAGAAACAGAAGTTGTTGTCCTTGGTTCTGGTCCTGGCGGCTATGCTGCAGCATTCCGAGCTGCAGATCTTGGAAAAGATGTAGTTCTAATAGAGCGTTATAAAACACTAGGCGGTGTATGTCTAAATGTAGGATGCATACCTTCTAAATCTTTGTTACATGCAGCTAAAGTAATCAGTGAAACAAAAGAAATGAATACTCTAGGTTTAAATTTTTCGCCTGTAAATTTAGACCTCAATGCTTTACAAAATTGGAAAAATAAAGTCATCAATAAACTAACAAGCGGCCTGACTGGACTTGCTGAAAAACGAAAAGTGAAAGTTATTTATGGTAAAGGTTCTTTTATATCATCGAATAAAATTCAAATAGAAGAATTAGATGGTAATGTTCGAAACATTAGTTTCGAAAATGCCGTAATAGCAGCCGGATCTGAACCAGTAAAGATCCCTAACTTTCCTCATGATGATCCCCGTGTAATGACGTCAACAAGTGCATTAAATGTAAACGAAGTGCCAAAACGAATGTTAATTATTGGTGGCGGAATAATAGGACTTGAGATGGCTACGGTCTATCATGAAATAGGCTCTAACATTACTGTAGTTGAATTTATGGACTCACTTATTCCTGGGGCAGACAAAGATCTTATTAAACCTTTACATCAACGTATTGAGAAAAAATATGAAAATATTTTATTAAAAACTAAAGTCACTAACATGAGCGCAAAATCTGATGGCATGCATGTTACCTTTGAGAAAGATGGCGAAGTTATTTCTGATGTATTTGATAAAGTTTTAGTTGCAGTAGGCAGACGGCCAAATGGTAAATTGATAGGAGCAGAAGAGGCAGGCGTTCATGTTGATGAAAGAGGATTTATATCAACTAACGAACAAATGTGTACTAATGTTCCACATATCTATGCAATTGGTGACATTGTTGGACAACCAATGCTTGCACACAAAGCCTCGCATGAAGGCAAGGTAGCCGCAGAAGTTATTGCAGGACTAAATAGTAAATTTGATTCAACTCTAATTCCATCAGTTGCATATACTGATCCTGAGATAGCTTGGGTTGGCGTTACAGAAAATAGTGCGAAATCAGACAATATTCAATACAGTAAAGGTGTGTTCCCTTGGGCAGCCAGTGGACGCTCTTTAAGTTTAGATCGAAGTGAAGGTTTGACTAAAATATTATTTGATCCTAAAACAAAAAAAGTAATTGGCGCAGGAATAGTTGGGCCAAGCGCAGGAGACTTAATAGCAGAAGCAACATTAGCAATTAGAAAAGGTTGCACTGCCGAAGATATTGGCCAAACAATTCATCCACATCCCACTTTGTCTGAAACAATAGGTCTTGCCGCAGAGTCTTTTGAGGGAACAGTAATTGATGTTTACATCCCGCCAAAAAATCTTCAGTGACATAGTTACCATCCATCTAGTAATTTACAGTATATAACTTTATGGAAAGACTAGATTCAATCTCGTCGAAATTTACCGAAAAAAACAATTCCGAATTGTTAAAAAAACCTTATTGGATACGAGTTAAATTACCACCCTACACTAAAATTGCTAAAGTAAAGAAGTTGTTACGTCAAAAAAAATTACACACAGTTTGTGAAGAAGCTTCTTGTCCAAATCTACCTGAATGTTTTTCAGGTGGAACAGCTACATTTATGATTTTAGGCAACATATGTACACGAAAATGTAGATTTTGCGATGTCGATCATGGACGCCCTCAAAAAATTGACCCACTTGAACCTAAATATCTTGCAGAAGCTATTAAATCTATGCATCTTAAATACGTAGTCATTACTTCTGTAGATCGTGATGACTTAGATGATGGTGGTGCTAGTCATTTTATAGAATGTATTCGCACGGTGCGTAAAGAAAATCCTGAAATAAAAATTGAAATACTAGTGCCTGACTTTCGTAAATGCATGCCTAAAGCATTACAAATACTATCTTCTGAACCTCCTGATGTTTTTAATCACAACTTAGAAACTGTACCACGTCTTTATAAGCGATGTAGACCAGGAGCACGCTATGAAGGATCATTAAATTTACTGAGTGAGTTCAAAAAGCTTCGGCCAGAAATTCCAACGAAGTCCGGACTAATGTTAGGGTTGGGTGAAAAGTTGAATGAAGTAAAAGAAGTGATGATCGATTTGTACAAACATCATTGTGAAATGATAACTATTGGTCAATATTTGCAACCGAGTGCTGATCATCTCCCGGTAAGCCGATATGTTACACCCGAAGAATTCAAATCTCTCAATAAATTAGGGTATAAAATTGGATTTTCTAACGTAGTAAGCGGCCCATTTGTGCGTTCATCTTATCATGCAGATTTACAAGCAAGCGCATTAGATTATTAAATATAGTATGTATTATGCTGCTGTTTTTATTGCAGCAATCAAATTGTCAACTTCGCACTCTTGAACAGTTCGCATATCAAGTACTAAATAATCATCACTAATTCTACCTATAACAGCAGGCTCTTGATTACGTAGGTGCTTTGCAAGTTCATTTTGTGTATATTTTTTTGACTTAATGCACACGACACTAGTTGGAAGTACAGAACTTGGCAAAGAGCCACCACCAATTAAACTTGTTCCTTCTCTAACATTAATTGATATCTCTTCTAAATTACTTAAACCATTTGCCACTTTATTTGCACGATTAGCAATACTGGTTGTATCTTCATTTAACATTTTCATTACAGGAATTGTTTCAAAGGGATTATTAGGTGGGATATATTGCTTTAAAGTTACTTCTAATGCTGACAAGCATAATTTGTCGATACGTAATGCGCGTAGAAGTGGGTTCTTTTTCATTGCACTAATATAGTTCTTTTTCCCTAAAATAATCCCTGCTTGTGGTCCGCCTAATAATTTATCACCACTAAATGTAACAATATCAACCCCTTTTTGAATACAGTCTTGGATTTTTGGTTCATTAGGTAACCCAAAATTATCAAGGTCCACAAGTGCGCCGCTCCCAAGATCCTCCACAAAGGGAATATTACGCATTGTTGCTAGTGCTGCTAATTCTTCTATTGTCGGCTTACTAGTAAAACCAATTACCTCGTAATTACTCGTATGAGATTTTAAAATAAGGCTAGTCTCATCAGTAATTGCGAGCTCATAATCACTAATTTTTGTTTTATTAGTAGATCCAACTTCAACTAATTTTGCTCCACTCTGAAGTATTACATCTGGCATTCGAAATGATCCGCCAATTTCAATTAATTCTCCTCGAGAAACAATTACTTCTTTATCTTTTGCAAAAGTACTTAATACTAGTAGGACTGCAGCAGCACAATTATTTACTACTAGAGCAGCTTCTGCCTTTGTCAAAAGAGTTAATAACTCATCAACATGTGTATACCGTGACCCTCTTTCGCCGGTTGCAAGATCAAATTCTAGATTAGAATAACTCAGAGCAATATCTTCTATTGCTGTAATAGTTTGCTTTGCAAGTGCTGCTCTTCCGAGATTGGTGTGAATAATTACACCAGTTGCATTGATTAACTGCTTTAGCTTGGGCTTATGAATATTACTTAAATAATGTCTTGCTTCTTTTAAAATATTTTTAGTTTCAAAACTAGCTTCATTGAGCGCGTTGTTTTTAATATCTACTCGTAATTCGTAAAGCTTGCTTCGTAATGCCTCAACAACATAATTACGATCAAATTCTTCACAAAGTGCACGCCCTTCATCACTCTCTAGTAATTTATTGAGTTGGGGGATGCGCTGATAAAGCTGATTTGTCATGTGTTAATTATAAGATGACCCACAATTTTTACAAAAGGTTGTAACATAGAATTTTGTATCTTCCCGCTGTTACTAGACTTACCTTGCGTAAAATTTAATGACGCATAGTTATTAAATTTTCTTAACTTCATTGTATCTAAAACATGAAGTAGTATGGTCATTAACCATACCTATTGCTTGCATATATGCATAGCAGATTGTTGGACCAACAAATTTAAACCCTTTATTCTTAAGGCATTTACTCATTTCTTCAGAAATGGAAGTCTTCGACGGAATCTCCGACAATGATTTCCACTTGTTATGAATTGGTCTACCAGATACAAAAGACCATATAAATTTATCAAAGCTATCATATTCTTTTTGGATAGATAAATAGCATTTTGCATTTATGACAGCTGCGTTAATTTTAAGTTTGTTTCGAATAATACTAGCATCAGTTAACAGCTTTTCTATTTTTTTAGAATTGTATTTAGCTATTTTTTCTGCATTGAAGTTATCAAATGCTTTTAAATATCCATTTCGCTTTTGAAGTATGGTAGACCAGCTTAAACCTGATTGAGCACCTTCTAATATTAACATTTCAAAAAGTAAACGGTCATCATGAACAGGAACGCCCCACTCTTCATCATGATATTGAGCGTCCAAAGTACTTGTGTTAGCCCACTCGCACCGATTAATGAAAGATTCTTTCATATTTTACAGAGCCGACTATGTTTATTTTTTGTAAGTAGTCGTAATTTAGTTACTTAATAAACAAGTCAATTAAAGTTAACAAAACATCCTGTTTTACTATCTACAACATGTCTATGACTTTTTTTAGCCTTAGTTGCACTTGATTGGCGATATCTTCTAAATTCGCATTCTGAATCGCTTGCATAGAAGCAATTGGATCTACAGCAGAAACTTCTACTTTCCCATCGCTAGTTTCTTGAACAATCACATTGCATGGAAGCATTATTCCTATTTTATCTTCAGCCTGAAGCGCTTTATATGCGAACGGTGGGTTGCATGCACCTAATATTCGATAATTTTTATAATCTACGTCTAATTTCTCTTTTAAAGTTGCTTTGACATCTATGTCTGTTAAAACACCAAAACCTTCTTTTTTTAATTCTTCAGTAACATTTTCAACAGCTTCATCAAATGGTGACTCTACTGTTGTACTAAAATAAAAGCTCATCTTCATCTCCTTTTCTTAATCCTAACAAATAAGCTGGATTAGGATGTAAACTTACACATAATCATTATTGATACATATGTAGGCCATCACGTATATGCATACTTGTAGTTCAAGTGGAAGTTATTGGCTTAAGTTAGCCAAGCTCTTTGTTGAACAAATTTATTATATTACAATACTTCTATAATTATTTGATTTTACGCTTTGGATCGTTAGCGATTGTTGAAACTGATATGACTTACCAAAACAAGGGTTACAGGATACCGCTTCTTAGCTCCTGAAGTATTTAAAAAGATTTAGACACAGCATTTAGTGTCGTGAATTTTTGTTCATTAGTAATCATGCGAATATCTCGTTGTGTGAATGTTCGTTTTCGGCCATTAGTAGTTATTACTAACGCCAGAATAAAGAGTTTTAATAGCTTAATGCCTGTCAAGATCAGTCCAAATATTATGTGGTGCTATGCACCAAGAGGCCTGTTTCAGACTAAGGGGTTCTGGTTAACAGATGTCGCAAAAGTATTGTCTATTACCGTTAGAAGAGTATATTTTTTTCAGCAGCGGCTATTGCTGCTATATCAAATACCTGCATATTTGGATTTGTCGGGATTTCAAAGAAAATGATGCATGTATTACTTGTTATGAAATCACTAAGCTTATTAATTTCATTACCGAATATGAGAGTTGTCGCAATTTCAAGAGTAGTTAAATTAGTTTCGACTACTCCATAAGTGCCACTACATAAACGACCTATACATATAATATGCACACCAGACTTCAATGAGCTGAAAAAGTAGCGGCTTCTGTGGCCATTCCAAGGCTACACACTCAGGCAGCTTCGCCTGCTTCAATAACAGCAAGTTTTTCTCTAGGGAAGGACTGTTGGGTTAAGATCAAATCGAGCATAAAAGCTGCCCTCGCCCTTCTTCTCTACAACATCAAGCTTAGTATCTGAAAAACCAAATATTGAATAATTGTAAAGAGATGCAAACTAGGCGCCTTTTTCATCAAGAGTGTAGCCTGCATGAATACGGCGGGTAACTAGATTAAAGTTAACCGGTTTCTTCATGCTGATATCTTTAAGATAATATGTTTATGAGATTAATAAATAGGAGCGAACACTCGCAATATTATTACAGATCAATATTGTTTTTTTGAAATGATTCTTGCTTTACGTATTTTAATTTCATTGTCTATCTTTACAATTAATTCTTTATTTTTCTGTGCAGTTAATATTGATACATATTCATGTTGTGATTTTTCTAATTCTCCATATGCCGTTGCTAATTGTTTTATATATTTTCCAATCGTTGACTCAAGATTGTTTATATCTCTCATATAATTTTCATAAAAATCCGGATTTTCTTTAAATGTATATAATAGTGAAATATAAGCAACTGCAAAATGTTTGTCGTACGCTTTGTATTCATCTAGAGTGCGGACGTTGTTACGAGCAGGTTTAATTCTGGAATTAAATGTTGTGCTATAGCCAAGTAATTTCTTTTTGTAATTGCCTGTTACATTATATTCTTCTACAAGATCAATGATTACCTCTGCAATTTGTAGTCTGACATTATCATAAGCAAACAAACTGTTTAATAACTTTTTCTCACTTGAATTCAAAGCATTTTGAGTTTGAAGAAGAGGGTCTGATTTTGACTCAAGCTCTCTTTTCAATGATTTTAATTTTGTGTACGTAATTTCTTTAAGATTATTTGGAAATATACTTACAGAATTTGTAATGTTTGATGCAGAATGCTTGTAATGCATAGAATCTGCAAATACATTAGAAACATTACAGATAAACAGAGGTAAAAATAATAAATTGTATATATGTGTTTTCTTAAAAATATTTCGATTGAATACATTAAGCATGCTATCGTCTCCTAGCCCTATGGATTTGACGCTGGCACGTTAGTTGGGCTTAAAAACGGCAACGCTTTAGCAGTACTATTATGTCGCCCTGCAAGTTGTTTGTTAAAACGGCGACCAAAAAAAACCCACCTATTGTGCGTACAAGTGGGCTTAATTTATTTCCTATTTTTCCCGCTTTAGCTGTACTTACTTCAGCGCCCGCAATCTGCTACTCAAATCGGCGCTTGGAGGAGTATATTGTTAACTCTAATAATGTAAAGAGCATTATGCTGACAATAAAGTTAATTTAATAATTGTTATTTATTATAGAAATAATAAATATTTACTTATAGAAGTAATAATTTACTTATAGAAGTGATAACTACTTACAATCAAAGATATCTCTTTTGTAAAAGTTTATAGAATTTAAGCAATATTCTAACGCCTGATTAATTAAGGAATTTAAATAAATATATAAAATTGATACGTCATTATCTTTTAATGTTATTAATATTTATACGTTGAAAATATAAATTCTTAAACAATATTAATTGAATGTTGCGATTATTATTGAATTATAGAAATTATTATCTCCTGACATTCGTACACATAAATATTAATAATAATATTTTGTGCTAAGAGTAAGGAAACAGCCTTATATGTAATTTTACATTTATTATTATTTGTTTATTTTGATACTTTCTGATCATTAGTTCTCAATCATTTATTAATTCTAATATAAAAATAATTACTGAAAGTTAGGTTTAATTTATTTTCGATATATGTATTTAAGTTTCGAATTAAACCTAATAGTAACTATAAGATTAAATGATTGTTCTATTTAGCTACCAGTGTATTAATATACTTCGTACAAAGTAATTACTTCATTCTAAAAGGACAATGAAAGTTATGGCAAAAGCATTGGTTCAAGTTGCATTAGATTCATTGGATTTTGATGTAACCATGAGTTTGGCCGAAAAAACTGCCACTCACCTAGATATTCTTGAAATCGGTACACCTTGCGTAAAACATAACGGAATAAAAATATTAAATGCACTTCGTGAGCGTTTTCCGAATAACTTGATCCTGGCAGATTTAAAAACCATGGATGCAGGCTATTACGAAGCTGAGCCTTTTTATAAAGCCGGTGCAGATATATGCACTGTATTAGGTGCTGCCGATGCTGGCACCATTAAAGGTGTTGTCGAGGTCGCCAATACTTATGGCAAGAAGGCACAGGTCGACTTGATCAACGTTACTAACAAAAAAGAACTTGCCAAAGAAATTGCTGTGCTGGGCGCACACATCATCGGTGTACACACCGGCCTAGACCAACAAGCAGCCGGTCAGACACCATTCACTGATCTTGAAATGATAGTGGGTCTTGGGTTGGACGTTGAAGTATCGGTTGCCGGCGGAATTAAACCTGAAACCGTTGGTCAAGTTGTAAATGCAGGCGCAAATATTGTTGTTGCAGGTGCGGCAATTTATGGAGCACAAGACCCTGCTAAAGCTGCCAAAGAGATTAAAACCATGACACATTCAGCCGCAGCCGCCGCGTAAATCTCCGTACGCACAAAAACTACTCACTCTAGCACGAGAGAGTGAGTTGTAATCTGAATTATAAATTTCCATTTCCATAAATAATTCACTCTATATGCACCAAGAAGTAATCCTGAGCAAATTAGCATCTGTACTTAGAGACACCGATGAAAATTATACAGCGCGTCTTATTTCTGCTATCGATAACGCTAAAAGAATTTTCATAGCCGGAGCCGGTCGCTCAAAGTTGGTTGCGCGCTTTTTTGTCATGCGATTAATGCATTGTGGTTCTCAGGTATACATTGTTGGCGATACAGTAACCCCAAGCATCAATGGGGATGACTTACTCATTATAGTTTCTGGCTCCGGTGGTACCGAAACTTTACTGCCTTTAGCCAATAAAGCAAAAGCTTCAGGGGCAACGATTCTTCTCGTAACCATGAAGAGTGAATCCAGAATCGGGAATGTTGCGGACATGGTTTTGCCAATGGGCAATCTTAATCCTTCTAGTTTCGATGCACCTGAAAGCATGCCATTGGGAACAGTATTCGAGCTGTCAACCTTAGTTTTTCTCGAATCAGTTGTAGCGGAAGTTGTCAAACAAAGAGGTTTAACTGAATGCTACATGCGAAAACTGCACGCAAATCTAGAATAACTAATTATCTATCGTACAATATTAAATATTTAAACTAAGTATCTAAGTTTTTATTTTAAGTTTATTTTACGTGTACTAATAAATCATCTTAATGCATTAATTATTAAGTAATTTTACATTTTGATTTGAAATATATTTATGAGAATTGCGAATTAATTTAGTTTTTCAATTACATAGCAGTACTTATTTTTATCTTCATAGTAATCTATCAACTTATATAAAGAATTCTTGCATAGGGCTTTGTAATCATTTAAATATTCTGAATTGGATGCAGAAATATGCAGCCGTTGCCCTGGATACATCTTTCTAAGCACTCCTCGCGATCGATTAATAGCCATTTCATTATTGAGCATACGTACATTTAACTCGAGATCTATTTCTCTAATTTGAATATGCTGATCTATTTTCATTGTTCGATAATAATTCTTTACACTATGTGCATTTTAGAATATGAAGGCTCTTCTTCTATTGCATTATTACTATTTTTTTCCTCTCTAGATCTCTGCACCATATTTTTAATTATTGGCGCAAATATTAACTCAATCGTAAGTCCCATTTTCCCGCCAGGAACAACAATTGAATTTCTTCTAGACATAAAAGAATCTTTAATCATTGCTAGTAAATAGCAAAAATCTATATTAAATTTATCTGGATCTCTAAAACGAATTACAACGAAACTTTCATCGCTAGTTGGTATATCTCTAGCAATAAAAGGATTAGAAGTATCAACTGTTGGAACTCGTTGAAAATTAACATCTGTATTTGAAAATTGCGGCGTTATGTAATGTATATAATCATACATGCGGCGCAATATTGTATCTGTGACATCATCATTTTGGTATCCTCGCTCGGCAATATCTCGATGAATCTTTTGAATCCATTCTAGATTAACAACAGGAACAACCCCTACTAACAAATCAACATGAGATGCGATATCTACATTTTCATCCTTAACTCCACCATGTAGCCCTTCATAAAATAATAAATCAGTATTTTGTGAAAATTCTTCCCATGGAGTAAATGTACCTGTGCTCTGGCCATATAAAATGGCTTCTTCCTCATTGTGCAAATATTTACGAACTTTACATTTTCCTGATGCACTGTAGTTTTTAAATTCTGTTTCTAGCTCTTTAAATAAGTTTGCTTCTGGGCCAAAATGGCTAAAATTTTTACGCTCTTTAAATGCAACATCTGTTTTAGCTTTCATTTTATGACGATCATAACGATGAAAACTGTCTCCCTCTAATACACACGGGAATATTTCCTCTCTCATAAATATTTGTTCAAATGAACTTTTAATTTTTGTTGTGCCCGCACCCGATGATCCTGTCACAGCTATGATTGGATATTTAACAGACATTATCGACCTCCTCGGAACTTGTATTAAATCTAACTAATGTACTCTAGGTTCAAGTTCACCCATTTGATATCGTATAGACATGCTTTCTAAACTTATCGGTTTTATTTTTCTCGCATTTCCCGCAGACCCGAAAGCCTCAAAACGAGACTTACATATTTCTTTCATGGCTAAAGTTGATTCAGTTAAAAATTTTCTAGGATCGAAGTCCTGAGGAGCATCATTTAAATATTTACGTATTGCACCTGTACTAGCCATTCGCAAATCTGTGTCAATATTAATTTTACGTACACCATTTCGAATGCCTTCTTGAATTTCTTCAACTGGGACACCATATGTTTGACCCATATCACCGCCATAGTTGTTTATAATTTGCAACCACTCTTGTGGAACGGAAGAAGAGCCATGCATTACTAAATGTGTATCCGGAATACGTTTATTTATTTCTTTTATTCGATCTATCGCAAGTATGTCTCCCGTAGGTGGCCGGGTAAACTTATAAGCACCATGGCTTGTACCAATTGCAAGCGCAAGTGCGTCAACTTTTGTTTCATTAACAAACTTTACTGCTTCATCTGGATCAGTCAGTAGTTGATCTTCTGTTAAAACTCCTTCTGCACCAGAACCATCTTCTTCTCCAGCTTGTTTTGTTTCTAATGATCCTAAACAACCCAATTCACCTTCTACAGAGACGCCACATGCGTGCGCGATGTCTGTGACTTTTTTTGTAACATCAATGTTGTAGTCAAGAGGCATTGGTGACTTCATGTCTTCGCCTAAAGAACCGTCCATCATGACTGAACTAAAGCCAAGTTGAATTGAACGCAAACAAACCGCAGGAGATGCTCCATGATCTTGATGCACAACAACAGGAATATGTGGCCAGGTTTCTATCGCAGCTTCAATCAGGTGTCGAAGAAATATTGGCCCTGCATATTTCCGTGCACCTGCAGATGCTTGTACAATTATGGGACTGTCTGTTTCATCAGCAGCATCCATGATTGCTTGAATTTGTTCCATATTATTTACGTTAAATGCCGGAACGCCATATTCATGCTCAGCCGCGTGTTCAAGTAATTGCCTTAATGTAATAAGTGCCATGTGGTTCCTTAATTATTTATACAAGTAGCAAATGATCTTCTGTTTTTTTCTCTAGCTTTTGATCAAGAGTAAGATTTTGCCGCATTCATAATGTTTTCTGATGTAATGCCAAAATATTTTAGTGACTCATTTTCAGATGTGAGCTTTTCAAAAGAATTAATACTGATTATCTTTTCTTTGCGACCTGCATATTTTTGCCAGCCATCATTTATTGCCTCAACAACAATTCGGTTATTAACTTCATCTGGTAATGCTGAGTCTTTGTGTTCTTCGTTTTGCATATCATTACTATTTAACATTTACACACAATCTAATATGTCCTTGTTCGATGATGTAATTAGATTTTCATCTAACGCGCCCTCGCTAAACACGCGGCTTGCGTAAATATCCTCAGCTTCAATAGTCATTAAATCTAGTTTTGTAAGTTTACGGTTAGCACTAGATTTAAATAACCGATTAGCTTGGCGTAAGCGAGCCCGATCTAGGGCATTTCGCAATGACCGTGCATTAGCAAACTGAGGCATTTTCATGCGTAAATCTATGTATTGATTTACAGCCTCTTCAGCTTCTTCACTTAAACGATAGTTTTGTTCCGCCAACATAAGTTTCGCTATAGCAAACAATTCTTCAACCGTGTAATCAGGAAAATCTAAATGATGCGCAATCCTCGAACGAAACCCCGGATTACTTCGAAAAAATGTATCCATACGCTCTTTGTAACCTGCTAAAATTACGACCAGGTCATCTCGATTGTTTTCCATAACTTGCAAAAGAATTTCAATAGCTTCTTGTCCATAATCTCGCTCATTTTCTGGACGATAGAGGTAATAAGCTTCATCGATAAACAGCACCCCGCCCATAGCTTTTTTAATAACTTCTTTCGTTTTAGGTGCAGTATGGCCAATATACTGACCAACCAAATCATCGCGTGTGACCGATATAAGATGCCCTTCACGCACGTATTCTAAACGGTGCAAAATTTCTGCCATTCGCATCGCAATTGTAGTTTTACCTGTACCAGGATTACCTGTAAAACTCATATGCAAAGTAGGCGTTTCAGATGTAAGTTCAAAAGATTTGCGTACACGATCAACTAATAACAACGCAGCAATTTCGCGTATACGAGTTTTTACTGGCATTAAACCAATAAGTTCTTGATCAAGTTGATCAAGAACTTCTTGGACATTTGAAGTATCAAATTCTGCTTGCAGATCTATAAATTTTTCATTTGATCCAGCATGTGCAGTTGTATCCACCTTTTTTATAGTTGCATTACTCACTCATACCTCTTGCCTGTAGGTTTTTGTGTAGCATATGCGTGTGTGGTGTAACGAATGGTGCGTCCATTTTCCTCTGTACGCTGAAGTTGGAATCCAGGCTCATCGGATGGGCGATTTACAATAAATGACAGTCGTAAACTTTCTGTACCGCGTTTACTATCAAATGCTGCAACACGAATATAATGATTAGGATATGTTGCTCGACATTCATTAATTTCAAGCATGACGCCTGCAGGATCTTTAAGATCAAACATAGGCATACCCCACATCTCCCAATATGTATTACGTGGGTGTGGATCGTCAGTGTATTCAACACTCACAGCAAAGCTATTGTCTAAACAATACTTAATCTGTTTCTTTATCTGGTCGTCTGTTAAATCAGGTAAAAATGAAAATGTTCCTTGAGTTATTCGCATAGTGATGATCCTTTTATGTTTAAGCAGCAGCAGTTTCGAGAGGTACGAAATCTGGTGTATCCGTAGATTCGTAGTTGAAAGTGATATCTTTCCAGGTATCGAGTGCTGCCTGTAATGGCTTACAGGATTTCGCAGCTTGTTTTAATATTTCTGGACCTTCATTCATATAGTCTCTACCTTCATTTCTTGCCAGTATCATAGTTTCAAGTGCTACGCGATTTGCAATCGCCCCTGCTTCAATACCCATCGGATGGCCGATAGTACCGCCACCAAATTGCAGTACTACATCTTCACCTAAATAGTGAACTAATTGATGCATTTGCCCTGCATGAATTCCACCGGATGCAACAGGCATCGTTTTATTTAATGAAGCCCAATCTTGGTCAAAGAAAATTCCATGCTCTAAATTTTTTGGATTATGTGTTTCGCGCAGAACATCATATATTCCTGCAACGGTACGCGGATCACCTTCAAGCTTGCCCACTACAGTACCCGCATGAATATGGTCAACACCTGCCATGCGCATCCATTTGCCTATTACCCGAAAGCTCACCCCATGATTTTTTTGTCTTGTGTAAGTACCATGTCCAGCACGATGTAAATGTAAAATCATGTTGTTCTTACGTGCCCACTTCGCCATGGACTGTATTGCGGTGTAACCAATAACTAAATCGATCATCACAATTACCGATCCTAATTCCCTGGCGAACTCTGCACGTTCGTACATATCTTCCATAGTAGCCGCAGTAACATTTAGGTAAGTTCCCTTCACTTCACCCGTCATAGCTTGAGCACGATTAACAGCCTCCATGCAATATAAGAATCGATCACGCCAATGCATGAATGGCTGCGAATTAATATTTTCGTCATCTTTTGTAAAATCCAATCCACCTTTTAATGCTTCATACACAACACGTCCATAATTGCGACCGGAGAGTCCAAGTTTTGGTTTTACCGTTGCACCTAATACTGGACGGCCAAATTTATCCAAGCGTTCTCTTTCAACCACAATTCCAGTTGCGGGTCCTTGAAATGTTTTCATATATGCAACAGGTATTCTCATATCTTCAAGACGCAATGCTTTAAGCGCTTTGAATCCAAATACATTTCCAATAATGGAAGCAGTCATATTTGCTATAGATCCTGGTTCAAATAAATCCAAGTCATAAGCAATGTAGGCAAAATATTGATCTTTGGTATTGGGAACAGGGTCTACGCGATATGCCTTTGCGCGATATAACTCGCATGCAGTTAATCTATCCGTCCATACGACGGTCCAGGTTGCGGTTGATGACTCACCTGCCACAGCTGCTGCAGCTTCCACTGGATCAACACCTTCTTGTGGGGTAATTCTAAAAAGACAAATCAAATCAGTATCTAATGGTTCATAATCAGAGTCCCAATACCCCATTTGTTTGTACTCCAATACACCCGATTTATAACGCTCATTTCCTGTAATAACTTTTGACATAGAGGTATCTCTCCATAACTGCTTTTTAAATTTGGTGTCGTTCCAACTAATTAGATTTAAGGTTTCGAAAAATCCGTTTAATTTGAGATGGAGTACCAAATTAGCCGGAACAACATTGTGGTGTTACTTTATCAATATGTGTTATAAATAATATTCAATTATAATTATCACTTTAATAAGCGATTACTTATTGAATTTCAATTCTGAATTAGATATTTATGCCTATATCTACACTATATTTGCTAATATTCTAAAATTTATCAGACTATTTTTATGGGAAAATTACTATAATTTAATAAGTATAATATTATAGATACTATAAGGTATTATTTATGAATATTACATTCCGACAGTTGCAAGTATTTGAGTCAGTCGCAAAACATTTAAGTTTTACCAATGCAGCTCAGGAATTATTTCTAACTCAACCCGCGGTATCAATGCAGGTTAAACAATTAGAAGGGGTTATAGGCTTACCTCTGTTTGAACAATTAGGGAAAAGCATTTATTTAACAGAAGCGGGTAAAGTTACGCTGCGCTATAGCAGTGAAATACGCAGACAATTGATTGAGGCAGAAAAAGAATTAGATGATTTAAAAGGCATTGAAGGTGGATTACTACAAATATCTGTTGCAACCACTGTTAACTATTTTGCTGCAAATTTACTATCAAAGTTTTGCCAACAGTATTCACATGTTCGCGTCCATCTAGATGTAACTAACCGCGCAGCATTGGTAGCAAAATTAGAAGCAAACGAAACAGATTTAGTGTTAATGGGCTCTCCACCTGATGACATGGATTTGATATCAGAACCTTTTATGGAAAATCCTCTCGTAATTATTGCACCTATTTCACATCCTCTAGTAAACGAAAGTAATATCCCATTAAGAAAGCTAAAAGATGACCCACTTATTATGCGTGAAGTTGGTTCAGGAACACGTACAGCAATTGAAAGATATTTCATCGAAAAAAAGAATTTTAAACTTGTTAGTACAATTGAAATGAATAGTGTAGAAGCTATTAAACTTAGCGTCGAAGCCGGTCTCGGTCTAGGTATAGTTTCACTACATACTTTAAAGCTGGAACTAGAGGCAAAAAAATTAAAAGTTTTAGATGTGAAAGGTTTTCCAATTATGCGTAAATGGCATATCATTTATCGGAAAGGAAAACGTCTCTCAATCGCTGCAGAATCTTTCAGACAATATATACTTACTAGTGCACATCCAACATTATAAATTTTAGCTGTGCAATTCTGTTGATTCTAGATCTACATGCTCTCGTAATTGTTGAAACGAATCTAAAACAATATCGGGCTTATGCTTTATGAGTTCATTTACTTCAGTATACCCATAGCACATACCAACTGACTTGATGCCAGCGCGCCTAGCAGACAATATATCATTTCCTGAATCACCCACCATTATGCTTTGTTTTGTTGAGACATCTAGCTGCCTACAGGCATATTCTAACGGAAAAGGATCAGGTTTTTTCTTTGTCAAAGAGTCACCTGATAGGATCAAATCAAAATATTTATGAATTTTAGTGTGCTTCAGCAATGGTAAAGTAAACATCTCTAATTTATTTGTAATACAAACCAACTTCTTATTTATAGATTTAAAATATTCTAGACTATTAAATACGGCAGGGTATAAACAGCTGTTTGTTGTTAAATTTTCCTTATAAAACTCAATAAACAGATTATATGCCTGTGTAATCTGTCTATCCTCTGGCTCTTTTCCAAGCGCTTCTATCAAAATATCTTCCACTAACTTATGCACTCCATTACCAATTAAACTTTTTACTTTCTCCAAGGATTGACTAGGTAAATCTAATTTAATCATGGCCAAATTTATGCAATATGCTAAATCTGCAGCAGTGTCGATAAGAGTCCCGTCCAAATCTAAAATGATCAACTTGGTCGAATTATTTTTCATATTTCTTATATTTCATAATTATCGTGATGCGTAAAGGGTAAAAAAGAAATAGGGCCAAAAACATATACCAAATAGCAATAAAGCATCCATTTTAAGTATGTATATAACATTAAGTTATGGATTCAGAAATTAATATTTATTATTAAAATTATAATCGTTAAAGTAGAGTAACTATCGTGACTCAAGGTTAATTTTACGTTATTAGTAATTTTCAATAATGCATATGGGAAACTTAAATGTTATTAGGTTTTTTAATCTCAAATTTAGTTCCAGAAAAACTCTGTATAACTAAAAGCTTAAAAGAGACTTATTCTCCAAAAGGATATGCTTCAATTGCATTTACACGTAATGCGGCAACTGCTGCACTCGCCTGCGCAGAAATACTATCTCATCCAAAGCTGGATAAAACTCTTATAAATAGTTTATTACTAGAAGGACTTGTTAAACATTTAGAATCGCACTGTGTCATTATTAATGAGAGATCTTCACTTGAAATAGCAGAAAAAATATTTCCCAAATTAATTAAATCACTGCATGACTTTTACGAGTATAGTAAATCTAATGATCCAGAATTCAAAGATATTATTAAAACCGTGAACTCCGAGTGTGATATTGAATTTTTACATTTAGTCACAGACATCTTTGCTAAAGAATACGTCAAACAAGAGTATTCACAATTTGTGAGTTAAACTTTTCTACATTTAGTTTTCGCAGATATGCGCAAGTAGGCCAATATCTACATAAGTTTTTGCGCCCAATAATCCTGAGATTTCGGTCGAAGGTTGAGTCTGTTCGCCCAAATGGTTAACCACAAGTTCTGCTCCTTTGAAATTATGGTTTTGCGTATATTCACTAATTGTTATTACAGTTTTAATTCCAGATTTTGACGCTGAAATCAATCCATTTTCTGAGTCTTCAATGGCAAGACATGACTCTGGCTTCTCACCAAGCTGCTTAAGAGTATATTGGTAAATATCTGGTGCTGGTTTTTTATTAACAACTGAATCACCTGCCGCTATTACATCAAACCAACCTATAGCATCCCTTGCTAAACTATTCTCTAACAATACTACAATATTGCTATACGTAGTTGTCGTAGCGATTGCCAAGCGTACCTTTGATTCACGAGCCTCTTTAATAAGGCGCGATACCCCTACACGCAACGGAATATCACCAGCATTTAGTGTTTTCAGATATATATTTGTTTTTACCCCATGCAACTCAGCAATAAACTCTGATAAGTTTTCAACCTTATTGAAACGTGGAGAATGATGCTCTACAAAATAGCGTATACGCTCTTTACCGCCAGTGATTGCAAGTAAATCTCCATATAGCTCCTTTGACCACTTCCAGTTTAAGCCTGCCTGTTGAAATGCTTGATTAAATGAATAACGATGTATTTCTTCAGTTTCAGCCAATGTGCCATCAACATCAAAAATTAAAGTTGTTAATTTCAATTTAAGAATATCTTTCCTGAATTTTTAATATTTTATGTAACTTATTTGCTGATTACATATTCGCAAGTTACTAGTTATATTATTTTAAATCTATATATCCTTTTATAAGGAAGTCAACATGAGTATCTATACTATTAGAAGTAATAAAATAATTACAAACTTATTTATCATTCCCATAAGTAATTAGTTATTTATTTTTATGGTAAAAAAATAATATGACACTGTTTAATAAATTAAATGCAAATTCTATATCAACATTTATTGATAATACGTATTGCATATTTCTGCTGCCAATGAGATTGATATTCTTTGATTTAATGGTGGCCGACTTGGGCTAATATTGAATTAAACTCAAACGTTATACATGAAAACATTTTCAACAGTCAGGCTGTTGCAATATCGAAACGTTTATTAATGAACTTTGTCGATAGCAGTCATTATATACTTGGAATATAGAATCTGGCATGCATAACCAGATGGTATTACCAAACATCAATTTTATGACTTTCTAGTATAGATATTAAATATTTTGGCATAACTTCAAGTATTTGCAAAATAATGACTGAACTTCAATTGTTGGTAAGTCTTTTTCATCAACATCCATTCAATGTTCTTTTATAAAGATTTCTACAAAAATCACCTTCTAAAATATCAATACCAAATCCTATATCTCCAATTCGACGACAATTGTTCAATTCAGGTTGGTTTATTAGATCACCTTCAGCTTCATAAATTAGATAGCAACCAACACTAGGGCTCTTTTTTATTCTATTTTTACTTACCTTCAGACACTCATATTCTAAATTTCTGCTGAATGTCCAATCTTGTCCATGCATAAATTGCAACATATGATTCCAATATTTTGAAAGTTTTCCGAACCGTCTGATACCATGGAGACCTGTAAGTAATAACGTACCAATTGCGGCACTTTGATCATAATGAAAAAAGAATTTTTCACAGTCATGAGTTAAAAAAGCTCTGGTATTTAGTTCAGAAAATGCATAGACGTCCAATGGATCTTTGGAATTAGCTGGGAGTTTTATTCCAGGGATTGATGTATAAGATATATATTTATAGGTGAAAGGCCCAGATTGCTTATCAATTTTCAATTAATGTAATTTCTTTGGATATCACCTTTCAGTAATGATTTGTTCAACTATCTCTGTACCATCTTCACTTTCAAGTATTACTTTTTTATTAGCGCTTCATTGTATTTTCTCTTATCAATTACATTGTGAATCGATAATGTAGCTTTAACCACGGTATCCGTAAATGCGGATTTGATTAACACATACTTTCTATTTATTGATATTGCTCAACTTCTATTATCTTCCTCTAGTTAACTATCACTAAATATTAAATCATCCATACTTATATTTAGTGCTGCCGCAAGTTTTGAAATTTTTCCGGAACCTGCTTTTATAAGCGCATCTCGGTTATTTTCAAGTTTTGATATATACCCTTTATCTTGACCAGAAATTTTAGCCAATTCAGTTGCTTTCAAACCACGAAATTCACGCCAAATTTTTAATGGGCTTTCTTCTGATAAAAACAAACGATCGATAATTTCGGAAGGCACAGGGTCACTTCCACTTTTTTCGATTGCTTCAATCGCCTTGTCATAAGCCATAACATCTAATATGTCTTCAAAGTCCTCTTTTGGAATTAAGGCATATTCCTTTTCGTTTAATTTCATATATTGAACATTAATCATTTGTACACCTTATCTCGTTTATCTATATCAATTACTAAAATCATTACTTCATTGTTGTTAACTGTATAAATTGCTCTCCAATCTCTATGTCTATGTCTATGTCTATGTCTAATTCTGTAGCCTGGTCGGCCTTTTAGTTTTTTTACTCCAGATGCTTTGTAAGGATCTTGCTTCAGAGCATTAATCTTTTCAATCAGAGCCACACGGTCCTTTTTTGGCATGGCTGCAAGGCCTTTTCTGGCATCCCTCTCATATTCCACTTTGTACATTTTGAACACAGAATAACTTAAAAGTTTCCTATATGCAACTAATAGCCACTAATTATTCATGGTTTACATTGAGTGTATGAAAATAATTGCAAAATTTCTTGCGCTGAGGCCCACTATTTTTATCTTGCTGAGTTGAATTTTGCCCTACCCTTAACCACTTTTTGGCAGTTAAGAATGCTTTTAACTCATTGATTCGTATGATGGGATTACCGATCCGTCTCACGTGACCAGTTCATTTATTCTCGGTGATTTGGGATGACTATCTAATAAAATCAATAACTTATGACTACCATACTCAGTTTTTATCCAGCTTAGCCATAAGACTCAGCTATAGATATTGGCTTTTTTTACGTTTGAGGGTAAACCAAAAAACACAAGCACCCTTAGCTCACGTTCTCTCTTTTAATATTGAGGTAAATATCAGAAAGACACTCCCCTATAACTGTAGATATTAACGATAAATGCTTGTTTTCTAGTCTCAAACGGTCAATATTTGATCAATCCAATGGAGGCTAGGACCGGAATCGAACCGGTGTCCACGGCTTTGCAGGCCGCTGCATAACCACTCTGCCACCTAGCCGCAGACTCAGTGTTATATAACGAATTTTTGGACCGGCGTAATATTAAAGCAAGTAAATAGTTAGTCCAGTAATCTATGCTGTATATTTTTACTATTAAGAAATTGAACTATGAAACTCTTATTTCATCTATGCGTTGTATTATGTGTAATACTTTTATTTGCGTGTACCGAACATCAAGACCAGAAATTTATGAGCATCTCTGATGCTTCTATAACGGATACTCAGTGGGGATTGATCAAGATCCATGGTGAAAATGTTACTGAAAATAACAGCATACATTTAACGCTAGGCACGGAAGAGTCTAAAGCTCATGGAAATTCTGGCTGTAATCAATTTTCAGGTGATTATGAACTCTCTGGATCAAATTTGTCATTTGCACAAATGATTTCGACCCGAAAGGCATGTGAAACTGGCATGGAACTTGAGCATGATTTTTTAACCACACTTAGTAAAGTAAGCACTTATTCAATTTCAGATAATCAACTGCGCCTACAAGATGATTCAAACCAGGAAATACTGGTTTTTCAACAATTTTAGTGATTGTTAGTGATAATTAATTTCTAATCCCAACTTATTTATATCTTGAATCAGTTTATCCATTAAGCTGGATGGCATCTCCCATTTTTTAGCTCATACAAAACATTGTTTTCTATATCTGGATAGAGCATTACTAGCTAACATACAGCACGTTTAGCAGACTGAATATCGTCTAACGCCCCGTAAATTGTAGCCAACATATCTAATCCTTTTTCCTTTTTCCCATTCCCCTATGGGGACTAAATGAAAACCGTAATCTGCAAGTAAAAAAGGTAAGCGGTCGGATCTCTTTTATAGAACAGGTTTTAGGACCAAAATCCAACTTTTAATAAAACTATCCTATAACGTAGATTTGACTCCTATAATAAAAAAGGGCGCTGAGCTAACCCGAGTATTCCGGACACTTCAAAAGAGAGACAATACTTTTAGAGGTGATCCATGTCAAAACGTCAAAGTTATACCCGAGAATTTAAATTATGGTAGTTAATAAAATTGAGGCTGCTAGGGTTCTGCTCGATGCGGCAATAGAACATTTCTTTAATGATAATCACGTATGCGCGGTAACGCTTGCTGGTGCCGCAGAAGATTTAATGAAAGGAATTTCTAGATATGAAAATAATATCGATACTTTTGACTTTCTCTACAAAGATTTAGTTAAAAGAACGAAAGCACAGCTATCGAAAAAGGAATTCGGCCAACAATTATATAGAGCTAGAAACTGGTTAAAACACTACGACATTGATCCAGATAAAACGTTTGACGTGGTAGCGCGTGATAGCTTAATGATGATTATGGCTGTAATCCCAATGTACAGGGGCAACACAAATAACGATACAGATCAGATGTTGAGATTCAAAAAATACCGCGATGATAATCCAGACGCTATAGAAAAAGCGTTCAATGAATAAGATTTACGCGCCAGTTACACGCCATAAGGTTAGTTTTTGTACTACCTAAATTTGATAAGTGTTTGAATTTATGGAGCGGGAAAACACTATTTTTGCGCTTACACTCACCTATAATTAGAAAGTTATTTACACACCCTTCACTTAATTGATAATTTCAGTGTTACCATTTGTGCCCATGTAGGCACAACATGGCTGCTTAAAATTGCTAGGAAATTAGTTTACTTTGAATTAATTCAGCAATTTCTATTAGTTCATTTACAAGTTGTTCACCGACCTCTACGTAGCCTTCATATTCCATCCCATTACGTTTAGTGTGTGCACTACTCACAACTTTCCATTGCGAACTTTCAATATTGAGCGTGTGTTCCAGAGTTTGAATAACAGTAGTACGGTGACCTTGAGCATTCTTATTTGCTCTATAACCGCTTTTCCTAAGCGCGCCATATGCAAAAGAAAAATTAGCATCATATGCGAGTACAAAGCGGCTATTCAGTGATAAATCAGTATTTTTAGCATCCTGTAATCGCTGATTACCTATCTCAACAAAACCTCTTACTTCTACTTCTTCACTATCTTCTTCAAGTAATCGAGGTGGATTAAGACGTGTGAGATTTTTTAAACTATCACTCACTAAATCAACTCAATTTGTGGGCGATCCATTACTTTGCTAATAAAATAATGATCATTATCTAATTTTTCTTTAAATTCAGCCTTAGTGTATATAGTTGGATTAATATTTCGCATTAATTCCTCACCTAAATAATCAATATGATCAATTACGTCTTCCCACCTGAGTTTGTCGGTAATAACCATTAAATCAATATCACTCTCAGCATTTTCAGTACCATTTGCAAATGATCCATATATAAATGCCTTGTCAATTTTGTCGTGTATGGGATAAAGCGCTTCTTTAAATGATTCAGTAACACCAAAAGTTTTACGAACAAGACTCTTTAATTCTCTATAGATTGGACTATTTGTATTCGCTTGATAGTGAATTTGATTACCAACTTTCTTGGTAGTTAATATTCCCGATTTACGAAACTGCTTTAGTTCATTAGTGACAGTGCTTGTACCAGTGCCAACTAACTGAACAAGTTCAGTTGTATAAAATGATTCATTGGGGTTGGTGAACAAGAGCGTCATCAACCGCCTTTGTGTTTTATTAAAAATGTGTCCAAGTGTAGACATAGGTACAATATTCAGTTATTGAGGTATGATCATACCTTATTTACTGAATGCAAATCAAATTTGAGGATGATTTTGTTAGATCTTAAAGATAATTTAGTATAAACTTAACTATCTATGTCTTTATAAGTGATTGAATTAATTGACAATATTTTAGGATTAGATTAATAATATATTTTATTTATATATCTATAAATTTATTCTATGGAGCGGGAAACGAGGTTCGAACTCGCGACCTCAACCTTGGCAAGGTTGCGCTCTACCAGCTGAGCTATTCCCGCTTAAGACACTCTATTCTATGGTTCGCGTGTGTTGAGTCAATAAGCTGTAACGAATATGTGAAGTCTCGGTCCGTTTCTACTTATCCAAAGGCTTGTATTGCGCGTCTAAAATATACCAACATGGACCAAATGGTGAGCGCGGCGGCCAAATATAAAAGCCAAACACCAATTTCGAAGATGGGTAATCCAAAAATTGGATATCGATATAATAAAAATAACAACGCCAGCATCTGAGCCGTTGTTTTAATTTTACCTAGAATTGAGACAGATACTGAACTCCTATATCCGAGTTCAGACATCCATTCTCGTAATCCAGACACGGTAATTTCACGTCCAATAATAATTAAAGCAGGAATTAAAATAGAAAGTTTTCCAAATTCATCGGCAATCATCACCAAAACCGTAACCACGATGAGTTTGTCTGCTATCGGGTCTAAAAATGCACCCAGTTTTGAAGTTTGGTTCAGCTTTCTCGCAAGATACCCATCTAACCAATCTGTCACGGCAGCGAGACCAAACAGCAATGCAGCCAAGCGCATGCCAATGTGATTCGGTGGGAAATAATACACAAATACAAGCAGCGGAATGATCAAAATTCGCATAAATGTCAACAAATTAGGAATACTATATGTCATAAAAGATTAACTATTTGTTGCATGCACTTCTTGATAAATAATTTTTGCGAGATTTTTGCTAATACCCGGTACTTTTGCAAGCTCCTCCTCTGCGGCACGACTAATACCTTGCATGCCTCCAAAATACTTTAACAACGACTGTCGTCGTTTGGGCCCTAACCCCGGAATGCCTTCTAAAGGCGATTGCATCCTCTTTTTTGCGCGTTGTTTCCGGTGACTTGTGATAGCAAAGCGATGCGCTTCATCACGTACTTGTTGAATTAAATGCGAAGCAATGGAGTGTTCATTTAACTGAATTATTTTATTGCTATTGGCAAAAATAATAGATTCATTTCCAGCACGCCTTTCTACACCTTTGGCAATTCCAATGATTAGTACGCCTTTAATTTGTAACTCATTAATAACGTCTTGAGCTATGTTAACCTGTCCTTTGCCGCCATCGATGAACAAAATATCGGGAATTTTTCCTTCTCCCTTTTTTAAACGCGTATAACGCCGACGAAGGGCTTGCTGTAAGGCAGCATAATCATCTCCAGCAGTAATCCCCTTTATGTTAAACCGGCGATATTCATTTTTAATAGGACCTTCTAGTCCAAAGACTACACAGGAAGCAACTGTCGCTTCGCCTTGTGTATGACTCACATCAAAACACTCTAACCGTACTGGAATGAAATCTATCTGAAGTTCGTCTTGCAAAGCCTCAAACCGTTGTTGAATTCCAGCTTTGGATGCAAGTTTCGCTTGTAACGCTGCTGCCGCATTTTTAGTTGCAATTGCAAGCCAGCGAGATCGTACACTGCGTGGTGCGGAATTAATTTCACTTTTTTTACCTTTTTTATCACTGAGCATTTGTTGCAAAATCACGACATCATCCGGACTATGGCTACAGATAATTTCATCAGGAATAGCATGATTTAAGTAAAATTGACCAATAAAGGCATGCAAAACAGTTTCTTCACTACTTGCTTCCGGCAGATTTGGAAAATAACTTTTATTACCCAAATTTATGCCATTTCGAATGGTAAATACTTGTACACAAGCCATTTCTCCCTCGCATTTCACCGCGATGACATCAACATCGCCCTGTTCAGCACTTATATATTGTTGTTCTGAAACCTTGCGTAATTGGGAAATTTTGTCGCGAAGCCCAGCCGCTTTTTCATAATCCATTCGCTCAGAAGCTGTGTCCATTTCTTGGATAAACCGATCGATCAGTTGTTGGCTATTCCCTTCTAAAAATTCAATAGCAGAATTAATATCGGAACGATACGTGTCTTCATCAATGTAATCCACGCAGGGAGCACTACAGCGTTCGATTTGGTGTTGTAAGCAAGGGCGACTGCGATGATTGAAAAAATAATCATCACACGGCCGCACTTTAAATACTTTTTGCAACACGCCTAATGCATTTCTTGCTGCACCAACACTTGTGTAAGGGCCAAAGTATTTACCTGGTTTTCTTTTGTTACCACGATGAAACGTAATTTGTGGAAATTTATGTTCTGACGAAATATAAATGTGTGGATACGTTTTATCATCCCTCAATAAAATGTTATAGCGAGGTCTAAATTGTTTAATTAAGTTATTCTCAAGTAGTAAAGCTTCTGCTTCTGTGTTGGTAATGGTGATTTCCATATCACACGTTTCGGAAACCATTTTCGCAATTCTTGGGCTGGATTGATTTTTGGAAAAATAAGTTGCAACTCTTTTTTTTAAATTTTTTGCTTTTCCTACATAAAGAAACTTCCCTTCTGAATTCAACATCCGGTATACACCTGCTGAATTTGTAAGTGTTTCTAAGTAACTTTTATGATCAAATTTTGCTTGGTTTTGAGAGTCAGTCATTTCTCATCTAATAAAGAACTTGCTTTTGCAAAGACGGTCTCGAATTGTTCTTCTGTTAAACGTTTGGTTTGTGTGTTGTAACGGCTACAGTGGTAGGAATCTAGCAGGTATACATTGTTCTTAAGTAAATGTAGCTTTGCGTGGCCAAATGAATATTGACTTAATTTGTAACTAAATGCGCGCATTATCGCATCATGTGCAATTTTACCTAAAGCAATAATGACGTTTCCTGGTTTCAAATGAATTAATTCATTTCTTAAGTATTCATTACAAATTTTAATTTCTTCTGTCGTGGGTTTGTTTTGAGGCGGCACACATTTGACCGCATTGGTAATTCGACAATTTTTAAGTTTAAGTTCGTCTTTTTTATTTTCTGATACTGCCCTATTTGAGAAGTTAAACTTAAAAAGCGTCTTATATAAAAGTATTCCTGCGTAATCGCCTGTAAAGGGTCTACCTGTTGCATTGGCACCGTGCAGACCAGGCGCAAGTCCAACAATTAAGAGACGCGCATTTTTATCGCCAAATGCGGGGACAGGCTTACAGTAATATTCAGGAAATTTTTTTTGGGAAGATTTTAAAAATGTAGCAAGTCTTGAACACTTGGTACATTTTTCATTAAAGATTGCAGATTGAGTGATAGACACCTAAACGAATTCGGTTTTGCATCATTAGTAATCGACTAATGCAGAACCCCAGGTAAATCCACCCCCAAAAGCTTCTAACATTATCGTTTCACCTTTATTGATTCGACCATCACGAACTGCCGTATCCAATGCTAGCGGAATGGATGCAGCAGAAGTGTTTCCGTGCTCCGCTACAGTAATAACAACTTGTTCCATGGGCATTTTAAGTTTACGCGCCGTGGCTTCAATAATGCGATGATTTGCTTGATGCGGAACCAGCCAGTGAATATCACTTTTTTCAATTTTATTCGCTTCTAATGTTTCATCCACGATTCTGCCTAATGTATTGACTGCCATTTTAAATACAGCATTTCCTTCCATGTACACATAGGCTTCACCTGCTTTTAGTTGCTCATAACCCATCGAAATTCCATGAGGTACATGTAGTAAATGCTCGTAACTACCATCGGCATGTAAATGAGTAGATCGAATTCCTGGTTCATCAGAGGCCTCAAGAACAACTGCTCCTGCACCATCTCCAAATAACACACAAGTACTTCGATCACTCCAATCTAATATACGAGATAAGGTTTCTGAGCCTACGACAAGTGCACATTTAGAAGTGCCTGTTCGTATAAATTTATCAGCGATTGAAATTGCATATACAAAGCCGGTGCATACCGCTTGAACGTCAAATGCAGCACAACCGTGGATGTCCAACCTTTTTTGTAACAAACAAGCCGTGCTTGGAAATATTTTATCGGCCGTGGTGGTGGCAACAATCACTAAATCAATATCTGAATTTTTTTTCTCTGCCATCTCCATTGCGCGACGCGAAGCCGCAACCGCGAGATCACAGGTAGTTTCCCCGTCCGCGGCTACATGACGCTTTTTAATGCCAGTGCGTTCACGTATCCATTCATCAGATGTGTCAACAATTTTTTCAAGATCTTTGTTCGACAAAACTTTGTCGGGCAGATAGCCTCCGGTACCAATTATTTTTGAATAATTCATGCTGCAGTATCGTGACTTAAATATTCTTGAATATGTGCATCAATTTGTTTTGGGATCTGCTTACTCGCTTCCAATCGTGCAATAGTAATAGCTTGTTGAAAGGAATATGCATCAGCACCGCCATGACTCTTAATAACCACACCTTTCAACCCTAGAAAACTAGCGCCATTATAACGCCGTGGATCAATACGTTTTCGAAAAGCTTTTAACACAGGCATTGCAAGTAAACCACTAAGCTTTGTAAACAGATTTTTGCCAAATTCTTGTTTTGCATAATGCGAAACTATTTTAGCCACACCTTCGCTTGTTTTTAAGGATACGTTTCCAACAAATCCATCACATACTACAATATCAACGTCACTACAAAAAATATCGTCCCCTTCTACATAGCCTATGTAATTTAAATTGCTTTGTTGAAGCACTTCATTGGCTTCTTTTACCTGTTCATTACCTTTAATTTCTTCTTCACCGATGTTTAATAATCCAACTTTTGGCGCTTCGATTTCATCGACTTCTTTAGCTAAAACAGATCCCATCACAGCAAATTGAAGTAAATGCTCGCTACTACATCCTACATTAGCTCCTAAATCTAGCATATAGGTTTGGCGATGAATTGATGGGATTGTACTAATAATGGCAGGTCGATCAATTCCTGGTAATGTTTTTAAAACATATCTCGCGGTTGCCATTAATGCCCCAGTATTACCCGCACTTACACAAGCATCGACTACACCTTCCTTAACCAAATTAATGGCGACACGCATTGATGAATCTTTTTTATTTCGTAATGCTTGCGAGGGTGCTTCATCCATTTCCACCTGCTGACTTGCATGATGAATTTTTAATCGCTCATATGGTTTTACATTGAGTTTATTTAATTCAGCAGTAATGGCTTGCTGATCCCCAACCAAGATTAAACACGTATCTTGATTGCTCTCAAGATATTCAATAGCTGCTTTTGTAACGACGGATGCCCCAAAATCACCGCCCATAGCGTCTAATGAGATCGTGAATTTAGACACAATAAATTATTACCCAAATTCAGTTGAAGGACTGTACTGGGACAATTTTAAATATTTTGAATGGAATATAGTAGTGTCGAGAAGCTAGAATTTTTAATCTTCTTCTTCGTCTTCGAATTCATCTTGTTTCACCACAACTTGACGTCCACGATAGTAACCGTCGGGAGTAATATGGTGTCGCAAATGGGTTTCTCCCGTGGTGCTATCAATGGATAACGCAGCAGCGCTCAAGGCGTCGTGAGATCTACGCATATCTCGCTTTGAACGTGTCTTCCGATTTTTCTGTACTGCCATAGTAGTCTCCTTGCTTACTTACGCTTTAGTATAGCAAATGGGTTTTCTTGCTGTGATTCTGCCACATTCTCTGGGATAGAATTTGTGGCGAGCGAAGCTATCATATCTTGATTGCATAAGGAAATATCCACATGTTTAGGCACTAAGGGCATGGCTAAAAGAAGCTCTTCCTCTAACAACTCACTCAGTTTCAAGTAACTAGCTTCATATTCATAGCACTCAATAGCTTCCGAAATTTCAGGAAATACTGCCCCATTGGGTAGCAATAGGGTATTAATTTGGCCTATCAACGGAATATCTACAATATCTAAACAACGCTCACACGGCAGTTTGACTGTGGTAGAAAACTCACCTGTGACTAATGGAAATCCATGCGGACCCTCTGAAAATTCCATTTTCATAGCAATTGTCTCATCCACTCCAAGCACTACATTCAGTAATCGATGCATGGAGCTCAGCGGAATTTCACCTTCAATCGTTTTTCTCTGATCAGCATATAGTATGGGATCTATACGATGAGGAATGTCAGCTTTATCCTTCATAAGAATTAAAATTTTAACAAGTTCCTATGCAAATAGTACTCGCTTCAAGTTCGCAATATCGTAAAAAATTACTACTACCTTTGATTCCATCTATCCAATGTGTAGCTCCGCAAGTTGATGAATCAATGAAACCATCTGAGAATGTCAAAGATTATGTCATGCGACTTGCATATGAAAAAGCTAAGACTGTTGCATATAACTTTAACAGTGCGTTAATAATAGGTTCAGATCAAAGTGCTCATTTGAACAATGAAATTTTTACCAAGCCTATTACCTTTGAAAAAGCTCAAGCCCAACTAAAAAAATGTAGCGGCAAGCAAGTAACATTTCATACGGGGATCTGCGTTTTAAACACCTCTTCACAAACGCATCAAACACGTTGCGAAAACTACACTGTAAAGTTTCGCAAGCTCAGTGAGATACAAATAAAAAATTATCTTAAAAAAGAAATGCCATACGACTGCGCTGGAAGTTTTAAAGTTGAAGGATTAGGTATAAGTTTATTTGAAAAATTATCTGGCGATGACCCTAATACCCTAATTGGATTGCCACTCATTGCCTTAACGAATATGCTGAAAAAAGAAGGTGTAGATATTCTTAGTTTATAAGTTATCGTAAAATTGGAAGTGAAAACACTTCTTGAATTGGTCGTGAAATTGCAGCACCTAATTGTTTTGCGAATCGCTGTAAAACATCTTCCCGGAATGTATAGTCTCGAATTTCTTCCACTCCGACCACTTCACGTGCTACATAACTTGCACTGCCAAAACCATCTACTAGACCTAATTCAAGTGCCTGCTCACCTGTCCAAAATAATCCACTAAATAAATTTTCATCTTTAGCTAATTTATCCCCGCGCCCATCTTTTACTACATTAATAAACTGCTGGTGAATTTCATCTAATAGAGATTGAATATGTTGTTTTTCAAACTCATCTTCTGGAGAAAAAGGGTCTAATAGTGCTTTATGATCCCCTGCCGTCATTAATCTTCTTTCGACACCCAACTTATCAATTGCTTCTACAAAACCAAAACCATCCATACGTACACCTATTGATCCGACGATACTGGCTTTATCTGCAAAAATTTTATCCGTAGCTACTGCAGCAAAAACTCCACCTGATGCACAAATATCGGTAACAACTGCATAAATTGGTTTCTCTGGGTGTAGCTCACGAAGACGCTTTATTTCACGATTAATATAACTGGCTTGTACAGGAGAACCACCTGGACTGTTAATCCGCAAAATGACTGCAGCAGAATTTTGATTTTCAAAAGCGGCACGTAAACCCGACACAATATTATCTGCACTGGCAGACTCTCCATCTGCAATAATTCCTACTAACTCAACTAATGCCGTATGTTGCCCTTTCCCTGAAAATTTTGAAAAATCCAGGCCTAGCATGCCAATAATGAAAATTCCAACATAAGCAAATCCTAGTAATTTAAAAAATACGCCCCAACGACGTGCCCGTCGCTGTTCTTTTAATCCAGCATTAGCTAACTTGACAATAGTTTCACGTTCCCAGTTTGAAACGGAGCGATCTTCACTGCGTATCTTATTCATACTAATTTTTGGTTCCATTTGCGATCTCTGATGTTTTCAATAAATCGTGGTAAGAACTTCATTATAGCAGTTTGAGATCATGACCAAATACTCCACGTAACATTTACGATGAAGTGTATTCTTACATTTATAGACCGCTGATAAATGAACTGAGTTCATCGGCCATTTGCGATGTAAACTCATAGGGGTTGGAGCAGCTCTTGAATTCAAACTTCAATTTTGTTGCATGTAAAAACAATCGCTTTAGGCCTCTTCTGCTACAACTTCGATTCATTGAAAAATCTCCATACTTCTTATCTCCAATGATTGGATGATTTAACTCTGCCGCATGAATTCGAATTTGATGCGTGCGACCAGTATGAATAGTTGCACTAAGCAAAGAAAATTCCTTGAATATTTGAATTGGGGAAAAACTTGTACTCGCATGTCTATCTTGATGTTGAACACTTTTATCTTTCTTAAAACGCTTGTTACCCACTGGTGAATTAATTGTTTTACTGTCATATTTCCACTGACCTTTCACTAACAGTATGTATTCTTTTTCAACTTCGTTATTTCGAAATAAAGAATGAATTTCGTCTAATGCAGATTTTTGCTTTGCAATTACCAAACAACCACTTGTGTCACGATCTAATCGATGTGCTAACTCAAGAAAAGAAGCATCTGGTTTAAATGCTCTTACAATTTCAATAATTCCATAACGTATTTGCGTTCCCGGATGAACCGCAATACCCGAAGGTTTATTAAGTACTAAAAATAATTCATCTTCAAATACAACAGATGACTGTATTTTTTTAATAGCAGCATCAGGAATTACAACTTTTTTTGGGCTTGAACTTCTTATTTCTGGAATTAATAGCTCATCATCTACTTGTAACCGATAAGTTTGTTTAATTTTTTTTCCATTAACTCGAATCTTGCCAGTCCGTAAATACCGGTAAATTAAGCTTTTGGGTACCCCTTTAAGGTTTGTGAATAGAAAATTATCAACACGCTGGTCAGCCCGACTGGCGTCGATTGCTAACTTTTTAATTGCCCCACTCATGTGAATATTCTGACCATCTATGCCAAATTTGTATATTTAACCTATGTATATTTGCTGAGTCCGGCCCAGGTTGCTATAGTCTTGCTGTGCTTTAAATATACGCAGAATTATTCTAGCGCGCACTTTGAGGGTGTAACATTTTTATACGTTGCAATAAATAAAGCACATAATGAATTGACGCTTTATGGAATTTTATGCGCCATAAAGCTTGTTGAGGAGATGTAAAGAGGTTGAACACATAAAAACTCCTCAAATTTTAAAAATATAAAATGTTTACGATTTTTAGTTTTACAACCGAATTACTCCTACGAGCTATTCCCTCCACTACTTTTAAGAATGCCCAAAAATTGTGGGTAGATTTACCTCTGGATGGGTCTTTTGAAGATCAGACACGTAGGAATTTGACCTTGGAAAGAATTACCTATGAAAAGAATTTTAATCAATGCTACGCAACAAGAGGAGTTGCGTGTAGGGATGGTCGATGGCCAACGTCTATACGACCTCGATATCGAACTTCCTTCTCGAAATCAAAAGAAGGACAACATCTATAAGGGTGTAGTCACCCGCATAGAACCCAGTCTAGAAGCTGCTTTTGTAGATTTTGGTGCAGAACGGCATGGATTTCTGCCATTTAAAGAAATCAGCAAAACCTACTTTAATGGCAGCTCTTCCAATGGCGACAATCAAAACATAAAAGACCTCATCTCGGATGGACAACAGCTTGTGGTGCAAGTCGAGCGTGAAGAGCGTGGCACTAAAGGCGCTGCGTTAACGACCTTCATTAGTTTGGCCGGAAGATATCTGGTGCTAATGCCGAACAATCCCCGTGCTGGCGGAGTATCACGCCGTATTGAAGGTGAAGAGCGCGAAGAAGTACGGCAAACCCTAGAACAAGTTGAAACACCTGAGGGTATGGGACTCATTGTACGTACTGCCGGTGTAGGAAGAAGTGCTGAAGAGTTGCAATGGGATTTAAATTATTTATTGCAGCTCAATCATGCAATTTTCAAAGCTGCTGATTCTCAAGAAAAACCATTTTTAATTTATCAAGAAAGTAACGTCATTATTCGAGCATTGCGTGATCACTTACGGGATGACATTAATGAAATAATCATTGACGACGCTCAAGTCTATAATGATGCGAAAAAATTTGTCGAACAAGTAATGCCGCATAACTTGAGTAAATTAAAACTGTATCAAGATACGGTTCCGCTCTTTAACCGATACCAAATTGAATCACAAATTGAATCTGCATTTGAACGAGAAGTATCACTTCCTTCCGGCGGCTCTATCGTGATTGATCATACCGAAGCTATGTTAGCCATTGATATCAACTCGGCACGAGCCACCAAAGGAAGTGATATTGAAGAAACGGCAACCCATACAAATTTAGAAGCTGCAGATGAAATTGCTCGACAATTACGTATTCGAGACTTAGGCGGCCTCATCGTCATTGATTTCATCGATATGATGGTGAATAAAAATCAACGTGAAGTTGAAAATCGATTACGTGAAGCGCTTAGAATTGACCGTGCAAGAGTTCAAATCGGTAGAATTTCTCGCTTTGGACTTCTAGAAATGTCTCGACAGCGATTACGTCCTTCTTTGGAAGAGTCCAGTCAAATTGTGTGCCCTCGATGTACGGGTCATGGAACAATTCGCGGCATTGAATCATTGGCATTAGCGGTATTGCGATTGATTGAAGAAGAGGCTCTAAAAGAAAAAACTTCTAAAGTAATTGCCAAACTACCCGTAGAAGTTACAAGTTTCTTGCTCAATGAGAAACGCAGCAATATTAGTGAAATAGAAGCAAGAAATAATGTTCAAATTGTTATTGCCCCGAATCCTAATTTAGAAACACCTCATTTCACAGTTGAGAGAATTCGCGACGACAATAAAGAAGTTAATAACAAAGCGAGTTATGAATTGATTCCTCAGGAAGAACCTGATTTTGCTGTTGCCAGTCAAGGCCATATATCTACCGAGCAAGCTGCTGTAAAGTCCATTAATATTTCTTCACCTGTTCCTCCACCGCAACAAACATCAGAAAATGATGAAAAACCTAGCTTGCTGGCTCGCTTATTCCCATGGCTGATCAAAGAAAAAGAACAAACACCCGTAACAAGAACAAATAAAAGACCTCAATCTAGGAGTAATCGTTCTCGCAACTATCGAGGCAATAATCGAAGTCGCTCCAACAGTAATCGAAGACGTAGACCACATCAAAATCGACGCCGTACAGATAACTCTAGAAAAAATTCAGGGCCACGTAACAGCTCTGGTCGATACCAAAGCAAATCGTCCGCACAAGAAAATAGGAACCCTTAATCCATCGCTAGTTGAATTATGCTTTACGTTTAAGAGAATGCTGGGACGTAATATGTTCCAGTAATCCTTTACTGGCTTCCTCGACTAAATCCAATACCATCTCAAATCCATTTAGACCACCAAAATAAGGATCTGGGACTTCTTTTATTTTTTTATTCTTTGAAAATTCAAGAAATAGTTTGATTTTATTTTGATGTTCTTCTTCACTTAGCTCGATAAGATCCAATTTATTTTCGTTATCCATCGCTAATACATAATCAAAATTTTCAAAATCGGATGCAGAAACTTTTCTGGCCCTAATGGCGTTTAAATCATAGCCTCGCTTTTCAGCAGCTCGTCTTGCTCGAGAATCAGGCCGGTCACCCGCATGGTACGCATAGGTACCTGCAGAATCGACCCCTATTTTCTCATCCAAAGATTGTTCTGAAACGATAGATTTGAATACACCTTCTGCTGTTGGAGAACGGCAAATATTCCCCATACAAACAAACAACACGTTAATATCTTTAAACTCAAATTTTTTTCGGCGAAAAATGTTCAACGCTTTGCTACACCTAACCTTTACTCATCAACGCTTTAAGCATTAATCTTCCGCAACTCAGGCCTAAAAACCAGGTGAAAACTTTTTTCCATGCTTCATCGTCAGTAAATGTGAATGCATTTTGATAGTACGTCTTAATTTCTTCGACAGGAACCTTTCGGAAATACATTTGATCGAGTGGAATTAGTACAAATGCGATCACAATTGCAACAATAAAAAATATAATATGCAGAAAAAGTAATCGTTTCATCAATTAACGATTAAACTCAAGCCGCTCACCATGAAAAGGTTGATCAGTGAATTTCCCATTAGCATAGACCACTTGTCCATTTAATATTGTTGCATCAATTGTAGATCGAAAGTTATATCCCTCGAATGGAGACCAACCGCATTTATACAACACATTCTCTGGTGTGACAGTGTAAGCCGCACTTGTATCAACAATTGCAAAGTCTGCAAAATACCCTTCTCGAACATAACCTCGGTCTATAACTTTGAAACGCTTTGCAACATTGTGGCTGGTTTTTTCTACAATTTTTTCAATGGTAAAAACACCATCATGAAAATGCTCAAATGTACACAACAGCGCATGTTGAACTAAAGGTAATCCAGCTGGGGCTTGCATATAATTTCCTTGCTTCTCTTGCATCGTATGAGGGGCATGATCCGTTGCAATAATATCAATAAGATCTTCATTCACCCCATCGAGCAATCCTGATTTATCCTGCTCTGATTTGATGGCAGGATTACATTTAATTAAAGACCCTTTTTCAGCATAATCTTTTGCACTGAAAAACAAATGATGTACACATACTTCAGCTGTAATAGATTTATTGCTTACATCTCCCTTTTCAAATAATTCTAATTCTTTTGCGGTAGTCAAATGCAGCACGTGCAATTGCGTGCCATGTTTTTTCGCTAAAGTAACCGCCTTATGAGATGACTTATAACATGCTTCTTCTGAACGAATAACCGGATGCAAATCTACAGGGATATCGTCACCATATTCTTTTCTATATTTTTCTAAATTTTTGTTAATTGATGGCTGATCTTCACAATGCGTGATTATTGGAACAGGCGCTGTTCTAAAAATTTCATCTAATGCATCGTCATCATCCACCAACAAATCCCCAAACGATGCGCCCATAAATACTTTTATACCGCACGCTAGATTTTTGGGAACTGTCTTTAATATTTCTGCATTTTCATTACTGGCGCCCATATAAAATGCATAATTCGCAGATGCGCGATTTTTAGCAGCAGTGTATTTATCTTGAAGTAACTCAACTGTTAGCGTTGGTGGTTTAACATTTGGCATGTCCATAAAACTTGTTATTCCACCTGCAATGGCTGCACGTGACTCAGTTGCAATGTCGGCTTTGTGGGTTAGCCCTGGCTCTCGAAAATGTACTTGATCATCTATCATGCCGGGCAAAAGAAATTTTCCTTCAACATCTAATACTTGATTTACATCAGCATGTTGTAAGTCATTCCCTATATTCTCAATTCTCTGACCAACAACCAAAATATCTTGTTCACGAATACTATTTTCGTTCACTACTTTTGCATTAGTGATTAAAAGTTTATGCATTTGAAAGATAATTATTTATTTAAAATGTGGGCTGGATAATAAGCGGAATTACTGCTGGATACTACAGAGAATCCCACGTCAACCAAAGGGCTTTATTGCCCATTAAATAATCAAGTGCGGAAATTTTTGAATATTTAATCTTCTTCTCAATCTTCAAGTAGCAACAAGACGAATATGTGAACTGGATCACGCCCACTTTAGGCATATTTGCTAGGGTATTTTCCATAAAAATAATAAAGATTCTAAAATTGCTAAGGAAGGATAAAACAGAGCTATGAATCTTGAAAACCCTCTAGAACGTCGAAGTAATGCGGAACGACGCACTTCTACTCAGGGCGCACAATTTCCCATCATCACTCTGCATGGCGTATGTGTACGAAACGATCGCCGTCGACAACCTGATCGTAGAATTTCTAAAATTGAAGTCGGTGAAAATGTAATCAAAGAAGATACATTTGATTTTCTGTTTTCTAAATATAAATAGTTACAAATCATTTATGAAACTTTTAGCGTAATTGCATCACAAGCCGATATACAAATATTAAGATTCCAAAGCCTACATAAAGCCCCAATAGAGAAATCAACATTAATAAACCTACTTCCGGGGTAACACGCCCGGATCTCACTAGATAAAACACAAGTACAACGAGTGCAACAAATACACTAATTGCCGAAGATACGATAAGTATCGTTTTAGATTTCATGTCTTGTAGAAAACAAAATAGATCTATTTAATTATTATGTAATTAAATATACCTTGAATCCCCTAGGCAGGAATAGCTTATCTAATCTTCTTCTTGATAATTGTCGAAGTATTCTTGGAATTCAGCCTGTGAAATTTTAGTTTCAGTGACTTCAAGCCCAAGGGTTTTGTCTTCTACAGGAGAGGCTCTTCTATCAGTGAGTACAATATTTCCATTTAAATCTTCCAATGGAAATTCACAGGCAGGCACAGCTGAACGGCGCTCGCGTCGCAGCAAAACATTAGCAGTATTCTCAATCGTTCTGTATTTCATATTTATTATTATCTTTTTGCGACTGTATTTAACTTCGACAAGATTAATTGTGACCTGGTTCTCACAAAATATTTAGCATTTGCATTTATCAGGTTATATGAAAATTCTAGCAAATTGCGGAGAGGGACACGTGCGCATGGGCATTATGCGCAAATGGATTATCGCGAAGCGCCTCTAGAAATTACTGTGTTTTTGGTCGGGATTACAAAATACTTGTCTGTATTTTACCCCGCGGGCCATCGCTAGCGCGATGCTTAAAATCGTTCCCGACGATTTTGTCGAACCCGACGAGCTTCTCACCCACCCTAGCCTAATTAAAAAATAAACCTTAATTTTAAGGGTCATTTTTTAATCTGGCGGAGAGGGAGGGATTCGAACCCCCGGAGCCTTTCGACTCAACGGTTTTCAAGACCGCCGCATTCGACCACTCTGCCACCTCTCCGTTATGCCTAATTCCAACCTTTATCGTGTACCCATAACTCCTTGTAGATTATGCGGCTCCGCCACAGGCTTATTTCATTTAAAACTGACCACATCATCCCTGATGTGACTCATATTCCTGCATCCATGCAGTCACTAGCCACCTCTCCGTTATGCCTAATTCCAACCTTTATCGTGTACCCATAACTCCTTGTAGATTATGCGGCTCCGCCACAGGCTTATTTCATTTAAAACTGACCACATCATCCCTGATGTGACTCATATTCTCGTATCCATGCAGTCACTAGCCACCTATCCAATCGAGCGACAAAGCATACCTATTGAATTTGGGAACTGCTAGGCCTGAGTTTGTCTAAAAATAATAGGAAATGAGCTCTTGAAAATGGCTAAAATACCATTATGTTAAGAGAAAGAATTTAATATTATTTTGGAGTACGAATTACTATGAATGATTATCATTTAAGCACCCAGACTAGCTCACGTGAAAGCGCTTTAGCGACGAATAAGGTATTACGTAATACCTATGCCCTTCTCTCTGGAACATTACTTTTCAGTGCACTTATGGCGATGGCTTCCACTATGCTCAATGTTGGCTATGGTGCAAGCTTGGCATGCTCATTTGGTGCATTGGCTTTAATTTGGTTTGTACTACCTCGCACCGCCCAGTCTGCAGCAGGAATTGCCGTCGTATTTGCTTTTACAGGCCTACTTGGGTTTGGTTTAGGGCCCATCCTGAATCACTACTTAAGCATGGCAAATGGTCCAGAGTTGATTGCAACCTCTATGGGAGGTACTGCAATCATTTTCTTGGGACTATCAGGCTATGCCTTAACTACACAAAGAGACTTTAGCTTTTTAGGCGGTTTCTTGTTTGCTGGCTTGATTGTGGTTTTACTGGCTGCCATTGCTGGAATATTTTTACAAATGCCAGGCCTTTGGCTTGCCATCAATGCTGCTGTAATTTTAATTTTCAGTGGTTTTATTCTGTTTGATACCAGCCGAATTATTAATGGTGGAGAAACCAATTACATTCTTGCCACTACCGGTATTTTCTTGGGCATCTACAATATATTTACAGCACTATTACATTTATTGGGATTTGCCAACGAATAAATGAGCGGGTTAGAAATTGGTTATGCAATCCTAGCGGTTGCACTTATCATCTTTATCTACCCTGCAGCAAAGTATTGGTTAAAAAACAGCCCTAAAGCGGAAAGTGGTGATTGGCAAGCATTTATCTTTCCAATCGCCTTAGTTATAGCATTTGTAGCAGGCTTAATGTGGTTGGTAAGCAAATAAAAAAGCCTCTCATTCGAGAGGCTTTTTTATTAAAAACATAATCGTAAGCTAATTAACCACAATTTTGTTTAACGTTAGTCTCTAAAATTAATATATTGTAGTGGTAAACCTAAACTGGCTTGTTTAAATATTTCAATAACTTCTTGTAAATCATCACGTTTTTTTCCAGAAATACGAAGCTTTTCACCTTGAATTGCCGCCTGAACTTTCAACTTCGAGTCTTTCACCATTTTGACCATTTTTTTAGCCATTTCTTTATCAATCCCCTGCCGTATGGTGACAAGTTGTCTTGCTCGCATATTGGCTTCTTCTATCTTGCCTTTTTCTAAACAGCCCACATCGATCCCTCGTTTTGACATTTTAGTGGTTACAATGTCGTAAATTTGGTCTAGTTGAAATTCCGACTGTGCCTCAATTCTTAAGTGCGCATCCTCTTGACTCACTTTGGCGTTTGAACCCTTGAAATCATAGCGATTGGATATTTCTCGATTGGCTTGGTCTAAGGCATTGGTGAATTCATGTTCATCAATTTCTGAAACTACATCAAAAGATGGCACAATAATCCTCCTTATTTTGGAATTGTTATTCGATTTTATGGTGCGATGATTAGATTAGCGATCCTGCTAGGTGCTGGCAACGCCGCATTGGCCATTATCTTAGGTGCATTTGCAACACATGGGCTAAAGAACACGCTATCTGAGCGTATGTTGACCGTATTTGAAACGGGTGTGCAGTACCATTTCTATCACGCTCTGGGTTTGATTATAGTAGGAATACTCATACACCAGGTTGGAAATGGGAAGCTACTACACTATGCAATGCTGCTGATGGTAATTGGAATTATTTTATTCAGTGGAAGCTTATATGCCTTAAGCCTATCAGGAATAAAATGGCTAGGGATGATAACACCATTAGGCGGAATTTCGTTTATAGTATCCTGGATTCTTATATTCTTAGCCTACCTAAAAGCTTAATGTTGATCTGACAACACCATTACCTCGTCGCCAACTCGTATAAGCCCACCTGTCTCGGCTTTAGCACAAACCCCTCCATGATTGCGCATAGCGTTAAAGCCGCCACTGCCTAAAGCATGCTCCATTTTGTTGCAAGGAGCACAATTTCCAGTAATTTCCAAAATTGCCCCTCCTATTTGTATTTTTTTCCCGCGTAAAATACTCAAATTGAGACCGGAAATCACAAGATTTCGCCGCAATTGAGAAGCATTTACATTTTCCTTTTGCAGTAAAGAAGCAATTACAGGCAAATATTCATGCTGAATGATTGTGATTTGGCGATTACTGCGCTGTTTTTGCCCTGCCTTATCCCCACATAAACCATGACCTAGCAGAATTTCACCAATATGCACACTAATTACGTGCTCTAAATGATTGTCTCGTAAGCCAATCCAGTTAAGTTTGCCGCAGTTTGGAAAAATATTCTTTATGTCACTATAGATTGGCATCAATAATTTCACTTTGACAATAATTTCACTTTGAAATTAATACACCAATTCCATAACTATTTATGTGAGATATTAATGACGAGGAATTCAATCACGCTCAGATTAGTGTGTGAAATCACTCTCTACATAAATGGCAGTTCATGTTATTATTGAATAGGTGGTCAAAGTAAAATAATATTTACCACCTTACAATAACAGCAATGTAATAACTGTTATACCGAGTCCCCAAACCTACGTTACTAACCTAACGTAGGACCCGAAGCCAGCGTGCCCCAACCCGCGCTGGCTTTTTTAATTTCATTAACTAAATTATTTTATTTAGAAATTTTTTGCAATCCGCCCATATAAGATTGCAAAGCGTTAGGGATTTTTATATTTCCATCTACGTCTTGGTAGTTCTCAAGAATGGCAACAAGTGTGCGACCGATAGCCAAGCCAGAACCATTTAATGTGTGAAGCAGTTCTGTTTTGTTTGTTGCTGTATTTTTCCAGCGTGTTTTTAGTCGCCGAGCTTGAAAGTCTAAAAAATTACTACATGAAGAAATTTCTCGATAAGCATTTTGTCCCGGCAACCAAACTTCTATGTCATATGTTTTTGCAGAAGAAAAGCCTAAATCACCGGCTGATAAATTTACTACACGATAGGGTAAGCTTAATATTTGTAAAATATTTTCTGCATATTGTGTTAATTCTTCTAGCATGCGCCAAGATGATTCTGGCTTTACTAATAAAACGAGCTCAACTTTTTCAAATTGATGTTGACGAATCATGCCACGAGTATCTTTACCGTAAGAACCCGCTTCTGAACGAAAACAAGGGGTATGGCATACATATTTTGTAGGTAATTCTTCTTCTTTTGCTATGTGGTCACGCCATATATTAGTAACGGGCACTTCAGCCGTGGGAATTAAATAATAATCATTGTCAAAATTAAGCTTAAATAAGTCTTCTTCAAATTTAGGCAGCTGACCCGTACCCATCAAGCTTTGTGCATTCACAATGTACGGGACATACACCTCCTCAAACCCGTGTTCTGACACGTGGGTATCAAGCATAAATTGAATGAGCGCGCGATGTAGCTTTGCAAGTTCTCCATTTATAACAACAAAACGACTACCTGTAATTTTTGCCGCTGTTTCAAAATCCAAACACCCAAGTTTTTCCCCCAGATCAACGTGATCTAGTGGTTTAAATTCAAAATTAGGCGCTTCTCCCCAAGTTCGGACTACTTCATTATCTTCTTCTGATGTTCCCTCAGGAACGGATTCGTGAGGAATGTTTGGCAATTGCATCATCCATGCATTGAGCTCTTGCTGCAATTTATCTAGTGAAGTTTCATTTTGTTTAAGCTCATGGTTTATATTTTCCATGGCAATCAATAATTGGCTTGCATCTTCGCCTTTAGCCTTAGCTTGCCCGATAAGTTTAGAATTTTTATTACGCTTTCCTTGCAATTCTTCTGTTATTACTTGTATTTTTTTGCGTTTTTCTTCTAATTTATTGAATTTTGCAGTATCAAGCACTATTCCACGGCGATTCAACTGCTGTGCAACTTCACCAATATTAGTGCGTAAATGCTTTGGGTCTAACATAGTAATTTCTTATATAATTCGTGCGATTGTAATACCTAAAAAACAGGCTAATAAGCATAAGCCTATACTTAGTGCTATATTACTCATCGCTGCAATTACATCCCCAGAATTGATCAGTTGTAAAGTTTCCAGAGAGAAAGTTGAAAAAGTTGTAAAACCACCCAGCAACCCTACTAATATTGCGAGCCGAATTTCACTCGATATCTGAAATTTTTCGATAAACAATATATATAGAAAACCTATTAAAAGAGATCCAACAACATTAACTACTAAAGTGCCATAGGGAAAACTACTGCCAAACAATTCTTGACTATATATGTGGACAAAATATCGGAGTACAGATCCGATTGCACCAAATACAGCTATTCCGAGTATTGCCAATTTTCTTTTCTATTAATTTGAAATTATATATAGTGAACCAAGATTTATTTACATCGAATTGTAAATTGCAGTTCAATGCTGCAATTGTTGGAACGATAATTACTCAAGTGGCCGCGATTATATGAGAACCCTAATAAAGATCAATTAATTCCATAATGTATTCAAGTATTTCATCGAAAGAGTTGGCACTCAAATTTCAAGATTTTTTGCGTAAAGGTGCAGTTTTGTATAAAAAAGAACAATTGTATCCTTATGAATGTGATGCATTAACGGCTTATAAAGAAATTCCTAAAGTTGCGGTTCTGCCTGATTCTATTGATGAAATCATAAACATAATAAAAATTTGTAGAGAGCTTGAAGTACCTGTTGTGACGCGTGGTGCGGGTACAAGTTTGTCGGGTGGCGCCTTACCTCATCCCGAAGGTGTGCTTATCAGTATGGCAAAACTAAATAATATTATTGAAATTGATGCTAATAATCGCTGTGCTGTAGTAGAACCTGGTGTCACAAATTTAGCTATTTCCGATGCCGCTAAACCTTATGGTTTGTACTATGCACCAGATCCTTCCTCACAAATTGCCTGCACAATTGGAGGAAACATCGCTGAAAACTCTGGCGGTGTTCATTGTTTAAAATATGGCCTCACGATCCATAATATTTTGGGGTTAAAAGTATTAACGATTGATGGAGAAATTCTTAACCTTGGAGGAAAGTGCTTAGATTCATCTGGCTTTGATTTACTTTCAGTAATGATAGGCTCCGAAGGAATGCTAGGAATTGTTTTGCAAGCAACTGTAAAGCTTCTTCCAATACCTAGCCACAAACAAGTGCTACTAGGGGCCTTTCATAGCATTCAAGATGCAGGTAATGCCGTTGCATCTATAATTTCTCAAGGCATTATTCCAGCCGGTCTAGAAATGATGGATCATTTCACAATTCAAGCAACAGAAAAATTTTGCAGTCCTGGATATCCACAAGATGCGGACGCTATTTTAATTTGTGAACTGGATGGCTATGAAGAAGAAGTCAAATCTCAAATTGAGAATGTAGAACAAATTCTTAACTCAAATAATGCTTATATAATTCTCATTGCGAAAGATCAAAGCGAATCAGAAATTTTTTGGAAAGGTAGAAAAGCCGCATTTCCAGCCTTAGGGAACTTGTCGCCAGACTATTACTGCATGGATGGAACTATACCCCGCAAACACTTAGCCTATGTATTAGAAAAAATTAATGAGATGTCACGCAAGTATGGGCTGGGAGTAGCAAATGTATTTCATGCAGGTGATGGTAACTTACATCCCTTAATTCTATATGATGCAAATAATCGTGGAGAATTAGAAACAGCTGAAAAATTTGGAGGAGAAATTTTAGAACTATGCGTGGAAGTTGGGGGAAGCATTACCGGCGAACACGGTGTTGGTGTAGAAAAACTTAACCAAATGTGTGTTCAGTTTAGCTCAATGGAATTGGAGACCTTTCATGCACTAAAACACTCATTTGACAGAAAACTATTACTCAATCCTGGAAAAGCTGTACCTACTTTGCATCGTTGTGCAGAATTTGGCGCCATGCATGTTCACCAAGGACAGTTGCCTCATCCTGAATTACCACGTTTTTAATCACTACAAGTTTCATGGAAGAGCAACAAGAAATAATTAGAACCACAGTATTAAACGCTTATCAAAGTCAGCAACCACTAGTAATCCAAGCAGGCAATAGTAAAGAATTTTATGGGCGTAGAATTCATGGCGCTCCAGTATCTATCAAAAATCACATCGGAATTACCGAATATGAACCTTCCGAGCTGTTTATAACTGCAAACAGTGGAACACTCCTCTCCACCATAGAGCAAACGATTGCATCAGAAAATCAAATCCTTCCTTTCGAACCGCCTCATTTCGCAACTTCAGCCACGTTGGGCGGCATCGTCGCAACAGGTTTGTCTGGGCCCAGAAGAATTAATTCAGGCGCAGTGCGCGATTGTATGTTGGGATGTGAAATCATTAATGGCAAAGGGGAATATTTACGTTTTGGTGGCAAGGTTATGAAAAATGTAGCTGGTTACGATGTATCAAGATTAATGTGCGGAGCAAACGGTACGCTAGGAATTTTAATGTCTATAACATTACGCCTTCTCCCTAAATCAAAATGCGAACAAACAATTGTTCAAAATATTGCATTACCTGATGCGATTGATGCGATGAACAAACTTGCCAGCTCTAATTATCCCATTACTGCTACGTTTTATCATGAGAACAAACTTTACATTCGATTAACTGGCCATACATCCACCGTTTCAAAATGTATTCAACAGATTGGTGGCGAAGTAATAGATGACGGTGACAAATTTTGGCATGATGTTAAAGAACAACGTCACTCCTTTTTTAGTTCTAATTCTCCTTTATGGCGAATATCTGTTCCACCTAATACTAAAAAATTAAACATACCAGGTGATTGCGCAATGGAATGGCATGGCGCACTTCGCTGGTATACTACTGATGAGAATAGTGAAACCATACGAAATATTGTTTCTGAGGCTAGAGGACATGCTTGTCTTTTTAAGGGAAATACGCAAAACGAAGTCTTTCACCCAATTTCTAAGCATTCATTCAATATTCACAAAAATTTAAAGAATGCTTTTGATCCTAAAAACATTCTAAATTTTGAAAAAATGTACGTAGGCCTGTAAATGCAGACTTCATTTTCCATGGAATTTTTGCAAACCCCTGTGGGGAAACGTGCAAATGAAATACTACGAAAATGTGTGCATTGTGGATTTTGTAATGCTACCTGTCCTACTTATCAACTTACAGGAAATGAATTAGATGGCCCTCGCGGAAGAATTTATTTAATTAAAAATTCGTTTGAAAATGATAGCGATCACCTTACAAGTCGATATCATTTAGATCGTTGTTTAACTTGTCAAGCTTGTGAAACGACTTGTCCTTCGGGTGTGGAGTATGGCGAACTACTAGATTTGGGTAGACATCATCTCGAAAAGTCTTCTCAACGCTCTCTATTAAACTCAATAAAACGAAATGTAATAAAAAATGTTTTTTCTCGTCCATCGTTAACAAAATGGATTTTTTCTGTAGCAAAGGCGATTAGTCCATTGTTGCCGAAAAACTTTGCTAAAAAATTACCAACTACAAGAAAACCTCAGGCCCAAATTATTGAAGTTACTGCAGCGCGAAAGTTTTTGACCATTAAAGGTTGTGTTCAATCAGCCACTGCGCCTTACATCAATAGCGCAACTAAGCGTGTGCTTGCAAAAGCGGCTATCCAGCTGGATGAGTCCAATTCTAATTGCTGTGGCGCCTTGGCTTACCACTTAGGGGATCATGCACAGGCTAAAAATATCATTCGCAAAAATCTTCAAGAATGGTCTCAAAAATTGAAATTTTCGCATGAAATTTTATTAATAACTTCAAGTGGTTGTAGTACTTTTATAAAGCAATATGCAACTATCATGCAGGATGATCAATCGTATGCAAATATGGCTAAATCAGTCTCCGATCAGTGTAAAGACTTGGCTGAAATTGGTTCGTTGCTCAACATTGAAAATAGGCATCCAGCAAAAACAATAGCTTTTCACAGTCCATGCACATTACAGCATGGCCAAAAAATTTCAGGAAAAGTTGAATCACTGTTAACCAAAGCTGGTTATGACGTGCAAATCCCGAATAACGCGCACCTTTGTTGTGGATCGGCAGGCAGTTATTCTTTGTTAGAACCCGAATTATCTACTCAATTACTTTCAAATAAGCTTCAAGACCTACAAGAATTACAGCCCGATATAATTGCCACTGCAAATATTGGATGCTTACTACACTTACAATCTGGAACATCAACTCCAGTAAAACATTGGATTGAGTTATTGATCTAGCATGGAATTTTCAGTTACTTCTTCAGAATCCATTTTATTTACGATATTTATTATTTTTACCAGTGCGGCAATACTGGCAACTATAGCTTTATTAGCACGACAAGCTCTACTCGTTGCCTACATTGCAGTGGGAATCATTCTGGGTCCATCTGTCTTCAACGTAGTTTCTGATACCGCATTTTCTAGAGAAATTGCAGAAGTAGGAATTATGTTTTTACTATTTCTCCTAGGATTGAATCTTCACCCTCAAAAGCTTATAGCTTCAATTAAGCAATCGACATTGGTTGTAGTAGGGACTTCTCTCGTTTTCGCAGCTATTGGATTTACTTCCGCCAAGTTAATTAATCTCTCTTTGATGGATCAAATTGTTGTTGCGGGTGCGTTTATGATCTCAAGTACTATCATAGGTTTAAAACTCTTACCAACTACCATTCTCCATCATCAACACGTAGGTGAAATAATAATTAGTATCTTATTACTACAAGATATTATCGCCATAATATTGTTACTGCTGATTGAAACCAGTAGTAGCAATACAAGCCCTTTGTATTCAATTGGAAAACTAGCTGTAGCACTGCCTGGGCTCATTGTATTTACTTTTGCTGTTGAAAAATTCATTTTAGTCAAACTGATGACCAAGTATGACAAAATTAAAGAATATATTTTTTTACTTGCTATAGGTTGGTGTTTAGGAATTGCAGAACTTGCACACTATATAGGTCTTTCTCATGAAACCGGTGCATTTATTGCTGGAGTATCAATTGCAGTTGGACCGATATCGTTTTACATCTCAGAAAGCTTAAAACCGCTACGTGATTTCTTTTTAATTTTGTTCTTTTTCTCGCTAGGCGCAAGCTTAGACATTGGAATTGCTTATCAACTTTTAATTCCTGCACTGCTTACATGCATCGTTTTATTATTCGTGAAGCCGTTTGTTTTTAAGTTGCTAATTCATAAAAGTGGAGAGTCTATGCATGATGCAAAAGAAATTGGAGTGCGTCTAGGACAATTAAGTGAATTTTCTTTACTGCTTGGATTTGTGGCACTTAGTGCTGGACTAATTTCACTAAAAGCTTCGAATTTTATTCAAGTATGTACAATTATCAGTTTTATATTCTCGACATACTTAATTGTTCTTAAATATCCTACTCCTATAGCTATCTCTGACAAATTGCGTCGCGATTAACTATCTCCGGGCTTCCAAATACCGAAAGCTTCACCTTGAGGTTGTATTGTTTGTTGGCGTTGACGCGTAATGTCCTCATACACGTAATTAGAAAATGCATTTAGCTCATTCATGATTTCTTTTTTCTCACCTGGCGGTATATTGTGATTCCCCACCATAAATCCAATAATGGCTGCAAGATATTGCCCAGCAAGTAACGGATTTTTTGCGCGTTCATCTTCTTGAATTAAAATTTGTTGTACTTTGTCAATAAGCTCTGTAGATAATCGAAGTTGGTCCATTTTCAATTTTCCTCTTTTGTATTTATCTTTTTTCTTAACTTTTCCATATGTTGTTTGATTTTAAGTTCCACTCCTCTTTCAACTGGAAAATAATATTGAGTACCTTGTAATTCCTCAGGTAAATAAACTTCCCCTGCGGCATAAGCATCTTCTTCATCATGTGCATAGCGATAGCTTTCCCCATAGCCAATTTCTTTCATCAAGTTTGTTGGTGCATTTCTTATATACATAGGTACCTCCAAGGTGCCAAACTCTTTTGCATCATGCATAGCAGCTTTGTAAGCCTTGTATACAGCATTACTTTTAGGAATACAGCTTAAATATACGACGGCTTGTGCTATTGCCAACTCGCCTTCTGGAGAGCCTAATCGTTCATACGTATTCCACGCAGCTAGAGCAATTTGTATGGCGCGTGGATCTGCATTTCCAATATCCTCATTTGCCATACGTACAACACGTCTTGCAATATAATGAGGATCACACCCTCCATCTAGCATTCTGCAAAACCAATACAATGCTGCATCAGGATCAGAGCCTCTAACAGACTTGTGCAAAGCAGAAATATGATCATAAAAGTAGTCACCTTTTTTATCAAAACGACGTAAAGATTGAGCAGTCACTTCCTCAATAAGCTCTTTAGTAATTAAGTTAGTGCTTTTAGAATCGCTTACTAAATCCGCTGCAATTTCTAAAAAATTTAATGCTCTTCTTGCGTCTCCATCGGCGGTAATGGCCAACAAGTTTATCGCTTCATCATCAATGGATAAATTAGAATTACCTAAGCCATTAGACTGATCTGTTAAGGCATGTTGAATACATTGTTTAATATCGTCATCTGTAATTCTTTTCAAAACATAAGTTCTTGCTCGAGATAAAAGAGCATTGTTTAGCTCAAATGAGGGATTTTCTGTTGTCGCTCCAATAAAATATATAAGACCGTTTTCTATATGTGGCAAAAACGCATCTTGTTGTGCTTTATTAAATCGGTGAACTTCGTCTACAAACAATATAGTTTGCGACTGACCGGACTGCTGATTTATTTCGGCTTGATCAATCGCCTGTCGAATTTCTTTTACTCCTGATAATACAGCTGATATTGAAATAAAGTGTGCCTTAGAAGCATTGGAAATAATTCTTGCTAGTGTAGTCTTTCCGGTTCCTGGAGGGCCCCAAAAAATCATCGAATGTAGTTTATTTTGTTCAATTGCTTGTGTAAGAGGTTTGTCTTTACCAAGCAAGTGATTTTGCCCAAGAAAGGTATCTAGGGATTTTGGACGCATTCGATCTGCAAGTGGACGATACACACTTTCAGACACTTCAAATAGATCTTTGGAAAACTGTAATGTCGTGATTTTTCTTTCTCTACTTAACTATTCTGCCGCAGGATAACCCACTACATCAACGCCTTCAGGTGCATTAAATGTGAATGTTTCTCGACCAAATGTAACATTGGTTTCTAGATTGTTAAATTCAACAACTGTTTTTTGTGAGAAGTGATCAAATAATTCCATTTTTTTAACTCCATCAGAATTCAATCCAATTTGAATAAGATTGAATTCTGTATCTTGAACGAAAGGAATAAGCTTAACCCACTTTAATCCATCTCGATCATCGATTCCTTCTATCTCAAAATCATCTTGAAGTGGTCTCACATCGGTTAATAACATAATAGGTGCATTACCTAATGCTTCATCAATTGGTTTTGCACTTGCTTGTAATAACTCTTCGTCATAAATCCATAAAAATTCACCATCTGCTAAAATTAATTGAGGATATGGATTCTTGTACTGCCACCTAAAACGCCCCGGTTTATGCAATGCAACATCCCCATCTGCAACCTGAAGAACTTCTCCGGCCTCATCAAACACACTTTGTTTGAATTGCCCTTGAAATGAGTCAACTTCAGCAAAAAACTTATCAAGCTGTTGTATCGCATCACTACCCAAAACAAGATTCGGTAGAAATAAAAAGCCTGTAAAAATTGTAATTAGAACTTTTTGCACCATAAATTTCCTAGAGCCTTTGTCATTAGACTCCACTCGTAAGTCAAAATTCAGTTATGAATGAATGAATTTGGAAGAATTATAAGGAATTAAACAGGTTCAGGGGCAATAACTTCTCGCATGCCGTTGGATTGAACACCGCTGACCACACCACTGCTTTCCATTTCTTCGATCATGCGGGCTGCACGGTTGTAACCGACTTTTAGCCGTCGCTGTAAATACGATATAGATGCCTTGCGTGATTCAGTAACAATTGCGACCGCTTCATCATATAAAGGGTCTAATTCTTCATCAGTGCTACTCGGGATAGGTTCCAGACCCGGAATTACATCGAGACCGCCCGCTGGATCTTGAGTGATCTCGTCCAAATAAGCAGGTTTTCCTTTTTCCTTTAAAAATGCAACAACTTTATGCACTTCGTCATCTGAAACAAATGCGCCGTGTATACGTTCTGGCAGAGAGGTGCCAGGCGGTAAGTACAACATATCTCCATGACCCAGTAATTGTTCTGCACCCATTTGATCAAGAATAGTTCTCGAATCCACTTTGGAAGAAACTTGGAACGCTATGCGAGAAGGAATATTGGCCTTGATTAAACCGGTAATAACATCTACTGAAGGCCTTTGCGTTGCCAAAATTAAATGTATTCCAGCAGCACGTGCTTTTTGTGCAATCCTGGCAATGAGTTCTTCAACTTTTTTGCCCACTACCATCATCATATCCGCAAATTCATCAACAATGATGACGATGCTTGGCAAAACACTTAGCTCTTCGGGTTTGTTTTGTACTACTCCTTCGGGCACTTCATTGCTCGCCAGCGGGTCTTGTAAAGGTTCACCATCATCTATGGCTTGCTGTACTTTGTTGTTATAACCATGAATGTTTCGCACACCAAGTGCAGACATTAATCGGTAGCGGCGCTCCATTTCAGCCACACACCAGCGCAAGGCATTGGCGGCTTCTTTCATATTGGTGACTACGGGTGAAAGTAAATGTGGAACACCTTCATACACGGCAAGTTCTAGCATTTTTGGATCAATGAGAATCATGCGCACTTCTTGTGGCGTGGATTTATATAACAAGCTTAATAACATGGCATTGAGCGCAACCGATTTACCTGCACCAGTCGTGCCCGCAACCAGTAAGTGTGGCATTTTTGCCAAATCCGCCACTATAGGTCGACCACTAATATCTTTTCCTAGCCCCAAGGTAAGTGGTGAGTTTGATTTGTCATAAATTTCGGATTGCAATACATCACTAAGCACTACTAATTCGCGGTGTTCATTTGGAATTTCAATACCAATGTAGGACTTGCCTGGAATTACTTCTACTACTCGTACACTTATCACGGAAAGTGCACGCGCAAGATCTTTGGCAAGATTTGTAACTTTGCTAACTTTAATACCGGGTGCAAGCTGAACTTCAAAACGCGTAACGACGGGTCCGGGGTGAACTTCAATCACTTCAGCATCAATGTTGAAATCCAGTAATTTTAATTCAACTTGACGGGAAATAGCTTCTAATGCTTCCTCTGAATACCCTTTGGAGGTATCAATGACTTTATCCAAAATCGAAACCGGCGGTAAGTCGGTAGATAATGCTGCATTAAATAAAGGAATTTGTCGCTCACGTTCTATGCGATCACTCGGTTCAGGTTGAGTGATGGTGGGTTCTATTCTGGGTTTACTATGGTTTTGTATTTTAACTTTTGTTTCTTTCACTATTTCTTGGCGTTCCAGTTTGGCTTGTTGCCCAAGATATTTTTCATGCAAAACTAATGACTTGGCCCAAAGCCATGAACTTAACGTCATAGTGTTTTTACCCGTGACATCCAATAGCCATAACCAAGAAAATCCAGAAAAAATGGTGATGCCTGCAAAAAATAGCGCAAGCAATAACAAAGTAGCCCCCACAAAACTAAAAATAGAGACAAAGCCTGTGCCAGTGAGATCCCCTAATATCCCACCAGCAAAACTGGGTAAAAAACCAGGGTGGAAATGTAACGTAGCCAATCCACACCCTGCAGCTAAGGTAAGCAAAAATCCAGCCCACCGAACACCTAAGGCTTGATAATCGATGGCACCATTTTCGAGTCGTCCTTGATAAATCAGCCAGCCACTATAAGCCACCATTAATGGGGCTAAATAGGCAAGAAATCCAAAAAGAAAGAAAAACAAATCAGCAAAATAGGCTCCCACTTTTCCACCAAGATTCGACACCATTTCATTACTCCCCGTATGCGTCCACCCAGGGTCGGCCGGGTCATAGGAAAGCAATGCCACCATAAGGTAGGCGCCAAGGGCTACCAACACCACCAGTGCGCTTTCCCGCAATCCCTTTAACAAGGAAAGATCATAACTGCGTGCTGCAGATTTTTTTAAAGTCGCCTGTCTCAACGTAAGTTATCACCTTAGCTATAGTAGCTAACTCATTGAATAATATTATTATTACAATAGCAAAGCCTGGCTTTGTTCACAAAACCAAAACTTCTTCGGGGCCAAACTTTGGTAGGTATATTGTAGTTATATGCTTGCAAACCATTATTTTAAGCAAGCACCTTAACGTATATTGTTACTATACCTGCTCCGGATGTCCAATTTTTATACTATTTTTTACATTAGCCTTGTATTTACGCATTTGGCACAAATATAAGGATCTCGACATCTAGGCCGTTTATTGTAGAAGTGAAGTTCTTAACCGCGATTTCATTTAGAATTCGGTCTCGAAATTATTAGTTCATCTTAATACATAAGGAATCGTAAATGAGTGAATCTAGACATTTCCGTTTATTAATACTTGGATCTGGTCCTGCCGGCTATACTGCTGGTGTTTATGCGGCACGCGCAAATTTGAACCCAGCCATCATTACAGGCTTAGAACAAGGCGGACAGCTTACAACGACTACAGATGTAGACAATTGGCCTGGCGATGCAGAAGGATTACAAGGACCTGAATTAATGGATCGAATGTTAAAACATGTAGAACGTTACAACACCGAGGTAATTTTTGATCATATTCATACGGTAGAGTTGGATAAACAGCCATTTGTATTAATTGGTGATTCAGGTAGCTACACCAGTGATGCATTAGTTATCGCAACGGGTGCTTCTGCCCAATACTTAGGCTTACCTTCGGAAGAGGCCTTCAAAGGCAAAGGAGTGTCTGCGTGTGCTACATGCGATGGTTTTTTTTACAAAGGTAAAAAAGTCGCTGTAATTGGAGGTGGCAACACTGCAACGGAAGAAGCACTATTTTTATCTAATATTGCCAGCGAAGTAATTTTAGTTCATCGGCGTGATGAATTAAGAAGTGAAAAGATTTTACAAGATCATTTATTTGAAAAAGAGAAAAATGGCAACATCACCATTCAATGGAACCACACGTTAGATGAAGTATTGGGTGATGATACGGGCGTTACGGGCATGAGAATTAAAAGTACGCAGAATGATTCCACACAAGAGATTGACTTAAGTGGAGTGTTTATAGCGATTGGCCATGTGCCAAACACTAAAATCTTCGAAGGTATGTTAGAAATGAATGGCGGTTATATTAAAGTACAAAGTGGCGCGGATGGAAACGCCACTGCCACAAGTGTTGATGGTGTATTTGCTGCGGGAGATGTAATGGACCATGTGTATCGACAGGCTGTAACCTCAGCCGGTTCGGGGTGTATGGCAGCTCTCGATGCTGAAAAGTATTTAGATAGTCTGAAATAAATATTTTGTAATCTTGTCTGTCGAAGTAACTTTACGTAATCAATTTTCGCAAGATTTATCATTTAATTTCATTTCCTCGTTAAATCAAATCAAGAGCGAGGACTGGAATGCATTGTTGGATAATAACTATCCATTTCTACTCTATGAGTTTCTTAGCGCTTTAGAAAAAAATGATTGCCTCGGCCAACAATTTGGTTGGTTTCCACATCATTTAGTTGTTTATGATAACCAGCAAAATCTTATTGCTGCATCACCTCTATATATAAAAACGAATTCCTATGGCGAATTTGTTTTCGATTGGTCCTGGGCTTCAGCCTATGAACATGCGCGTTTGCCATATTATCCTAAACTTGTCTCAAGCATTCCATACAATCCTGTGACTGGTCCACGAATACTTATACATCCAAATTTTGTTGAAAAGAGTTATCTAATTTCACTCGTCATCGAAAAAACGATACAAGAAGCAGAAAAACTGAATGTATCCGGCGTACATTGGTTGTTTAACACAACGGCAGAGAATAAATACTTCGAACAGCAACAATTAATGTTTAGGTTGGGCGTGCAGTATCACTGGAAAAATCAACATTATGAAACGTTTGAACATTTTCTAGAAAGTTTTATCTCGAGAAAGCGCAAAAAAATAAAGCAAGAACGCAAGTACGTAAAGTCTGGTAGTTTTAAAATTCAAAAATACCTTGGATCTGAAATTTCAGAACAACAATGGCAACGCATACACCAATTGTATGAAAATACATTTTTACGCAAAAGTGGTGTTCCAACACTTAGTCTTGGTTTTTTTCGTGAAATAGGAGCTTCCATTGGAGATCAAATGCTACTCGTGTTGGTATATAGTGATCATCATTTGGTTGCCTGTGCTATTAATTTTTTTAGTTCAGAAACTTTGTTTGGAAGGTTTTGGGGTTCTATACAAAGCTTTAAATACCTACACTTTGAAGCTTGTTACTATCAAGGAATAGAATTTGCGATAGAAAATAAACTAAAAACGTTTGAGCCAGGCGCACAAGGCGAGCACAAAATTAGTCGCGGTTTTTTACCGACCAAAACGTGGTCAGCGCATTGGATTAAAGATCAAAATTTTGCGCCAGCGATTCATGAATTCTGTAATCAAGAAAAACAAATGATGCTACATGAATACACAAGTTTAATGGCATTATCACCCTACAGAACCGATTAATGGATATCACTTGGCTAGACCCTACTAATAAAACTGGTGCTTTTCCCGATGTAGAAAAAGCCTTGCAAAATCCAGAAGGTTTGCTTGCAGCCGGTGGCGACTTAAGCACAACTCGATTATTAAATGCCTATAAAAGTGGAATCTTCCCTTGGTATGAAGATGGCCAGCCTATTTTATGGTGGTCACCCAACCCACGAGGTGTGTTATTTACAAAAAATCTAAGAATTTCAACAAGTCTTAAAAAAATATTACGCAAGCATGAATGGACTGTGACCTTTGACGGTGATTTTAAAAAAACAGTATTAGCGTGTGCAGCGCCTCGCAGTTATGCACGAGGGACTTGGATTACTAACGAAATGTTAGAAGCGTATACAAACTTGCATAAAAAAGGCTATGCGCATTCAGTAGAACTGTGGGATTACCAAGAACGATTGATTGGTGGAATTTATGGAGTCTTAATTGGAACGATGTTTTACGGCGAATCCATGTTTAGTTTTCAAACTAATGCCTCCAAAGTCGCCTTAGTGTACCTCGTTACACATTTGCATCAGTGGGGATTTCCACTCTTGGATTGCCAATTACCTTCAGCACACTTAAACAGTTTAGGCGCTGAATCTATTTCTAGAAGAGAATATATAAAAACTATGACACCTCTTAGTGAACAGCACCAAAAAAATTTAACGTGGGCACTAGATGAGAATCTTGATGTTTCTACCTGGATGCCTCTTGACGCTTAGGCCAGGGATTTACTGAAATTCCATCTATGGGTAAACCAGTAGCTTTATCCAATACCAAAGCCAGTGAATTGTTTCTACCTTTTAAAGGTAAAAACACTAAATCTTTTTCTTGCAATTTATTATCTTGCAAAAATTTCTGCACATCCTCTTTATTATTTTCATCATACTCAACTAATACTGAAAGCGGCTTTGCTTTTTTTAGGACATCATCTACATTTGACAGATAAGGTTGATACATACCGGGTCTACGATCAATATCAGGAGCACCATCCAAAACTGTTTCAAATAATAACTGTTCAGCTTCTTTTGGATCTTCCGGAAGTTCCGTAAATACTAAAATTGGTCCTTTATTTGGTTTAATCTTTAATTCTGGATATTTAATTTCACTCGCATCAACTTCTGCTTTGCCCACAATCTCAAATCGGTCAACAGCAAAGACAAGATAGTAAGGGCGTGCACCAAAAATCACAGTAGTCCCGTAGATAAGAGCAGCTAACTGGATAGCAGCAATAATACTCATATCCATAACGAGGCCTTTTTTACCTTTTTTAAATAATGCAAGCGTAAGCGAAGGCCCCAGAACCAAATCGACCATGATTAAAATGCGTAATACAGTCCATGCGCCATTGGCTTCGAAAAATGGTTTTGGATACCAAAAGTAGAAAATAATCGCGATAACAATGCCAACTATAGTTGCACTGATCGTCAGGTGGATGGCAAAAGCCGATAATTTATCTTTGGTGAAAAACATGAATTTGCATAGTAATTACTATGCAGTAATTTTATGCATATCAAAACTCAAAACAAGTTATGAAATAAACGGATAAACCCGAAAAACTTCCATTTATCGGAACAATTATTCCAAAATTCGAGTAATTTTATAGCCCTTTTTAATTAATAAATTTTGCACCCCTGTTTCGCCCCAATAATGGCCCGCACCTACTGCAAAAAAATAAGTGTTTTGAGCATCATTTTTTAATTTGTGATCAATTCTTTCTGCCATTAGATAGTTTCGGTTATGCAAAATTTTTCGCATGAATTGATTATAAAACTCATCTTGTTTGACATATTTCATCATATAGGCTCCAAAGTTCTCTAAATCCCCATGCGAATATTTCTGAATAAATTGTTCTACAATGCTCACCCCTTCGGCCTCTGCTTGTTCCATAAACTCTACAGTGTCACCAAGCATTTTTACCTGTTCATCATTATTAAGACTGTCAAAAATATGTAATTGCTCTTCCAAAGTTTCCAGTCCACCCACATTTTTCTCTTCGGTTAAGGCACGTTGATAAAGCTGTGCATCTAACGGCAATGCTGCTGGGTTTTTTAGCTGTTGTTCTAACAAAGGCAAGCTTGCCGCTAAAGCCCAAATTTTAAATTTAAGCAAAGGCTCAATTGTTAATGCTGGGCTAATTTTTTGTAAAATGGATTCTGTTCTTTGTAATAAATCTTTTGGCACCAAATCATAGAGAGTAGTTTCGCCAGGTAGAATCATATGTTGTGTTTGTGTGAGTATGGTACTCATTTCAAGTGGAATTTCGGTTACCACAAAAGTGCTTTGCTTAAATGCGGCCTCTGCCGAGGGATGTAATTGAGTAACACGCGGATCGGCTACATGAATTGTGCCAAATAAATATGAAGTTTTATCGCCCTCTATTTTCCATAAAAAAGGTTTCTCAACGCCTTCCGCATAAACAAGAAAAGAAAGAGTATAAAAAAGTAAAAAACAAACAATTTTATATGCTTGCAAAAGTCGATGCATAACCACTCTATTAAAAATTAAGTTTATAAATTTGACAGGATTGCATTTTTAACAGAATTTAATTCTGCATCTATTGCAACAAGTTGTATATTACTTTGTTTTATCGCAATGTCTGGATCCTTCAAACCATGACCTGTCAACGTACATACAACAGTGCTTCCATTAGGAATGTTGCCATTTTGAATGTTATATAGTGCGCCCGTCAAAGAAATGGCGGAAGCAGGCTCACAAAATATCCCCTCCGATGATGCTAATAATTTTTGTGTCGCCAGAATTTCTTCATCAGTAAAAGAATTAAAACTACCACCAGACTCTTTTACTGCGGCTTGTGCTAAATCCCAACTCTGTGGATGCCCAATTCGAATAGCGGTAGCCACCGTTTCAGGCTTTTCTACTATTTTCCCATGCATGAAAGGGGCGGCTCCAGCTGCCTGGTAGCCTAACATTTTAGGTCTAGAATCATTGTTGGCAAAAGATGAGCTTTTCGCTAAAAAGTTAAACTCCTCACCAAAATATTTTGACGCAAATGTATCTTCACCATTTTCGTTCGCTGCTAATTCCGTATAACCCATCCAATAGGCTGAAATATTTCCAGCATTGCCAACAGGCAAGCAATGGAAATCGGGAGCTTTCCCTAGGGCTTCTGAAATTTCATAGGCCGCCGTTTTTTGACCTTGAATACGATAGGGGTTTATTGAATTAACAATACTTACAGGTGCTTCATTGGCAACTTCTTTAACCAAACTCATCCCATCATCAAAATTTCCACGGATTTGAATGATCTCTGCTCCATGCATCATAGCCTGCGCTAATTTACCTAGGGCAATTTTACCGTCAGGTATTAAAACAAATGCTTTGATTCCAGCACGTGCAGCATAGGCAGCCGCTGATGCCGATGTATTTCCAGTCGATGCACAAATAATCGCACGACTTCCTTCAGACACCGCATGTGTAACGGCTACCGTCATTCCTCGGTCCTTAAATGACCCAGTAGGATTCAGGCCTTCAAACTTTAAATAAACATTTACTTCATGTTCATTTGCAATGGAAAGATTATTACACTTGATAAGTGGTGTATCTCCTTCGTTTAAACTAATCGCTTTGCAATTAGGGGCTAATGGCAAAACTGCGCGGTAACGATCGATTAGACCGGTATATCGATTTTCATTCATAGATAGTTAACTGAGAGTCTCTAATCGTATACGCATGATTTTACTCATAACATTTTCAAGCTGTTCAATTTCTGCAATTGCTTGATTCATATTTTGTTCACTTACATCATGAGTAAGAATAATAATGGGTACACTTATTGCATTTGCTTGTGGTTCTTTTTGGATAATAGCTTCAATACTAATATATTGTTCTGCAAAAATTTGCGTCACTTCTGACAATACACCCGGTTTGTCTTGTACATGTATGCGTAAATAGTATGCTGTGGATACATCATCCATTGAAAGAACTGGAATATCGGATAAAGCATTCGACTGAAATGCTAAGTGAGGAACCCGATTTTCAGGATCCGTAGTTAATGCTCGAACAACATCGACTAAATCGGCCACAACTGCCGAACCGGTTGGTTCTGCACCTGCACCTGCACCATAGTATAGACTCGGCCCAAGCGCGTCTGCTTTTACCACGACCGCATTCATTACCCCGTCCACGTTAGCAATGAGTCTGCGATGTGGAATTAAAGTAGGATGCACACGCAATTCAAGTCCATTTGAGGTTCGCTTAGCAATGCCTAAATGTTTAATTCGATATCCTAATTCACTTGCGTAGAAAACATCTTCACGTGTAATTTTTGTTATTCCTTCCGTATACACTTTGTCAAATTGCAAAGGTACACCAAAGGCAATGGATGCCAATATGGTCAGCTTGTGGGCAGCATCAATTCCTTCAATATCAAAGGTTGGATCGGTCTCAGCATAACCAAGCTGTTGTGCTTCTTTCAACACATCTTCAAAATCTCTTTCTTTATCACGCATCTCGGTCAAAATAAAATTGCCAGTGCCGTTGATAATTCCAACCAACCATTGGATCGAGTTACCGGCTAGTCCTTCGCGTATAGCTTTTATTATAGGAATACCGCCTGCAACAGCAGCCTCAAAGGCAACTGTTACACCTTTTTCTTGTGCGCGTTTAAAAATTTCATTTCCATGTAGTGCAATTAACGCTTTATTTGCAGTCACTACATGTTTACCGTTATCAATCGCAGTTAAAACAAGTTCTAGCGCTTCTTCGGTACCGCCAATCAACTCTAAGATGATTTTTACATCTGGATTATTTACAACTTTTTTTGAATCTTCTGTTATGGAAATATTAGATACATCATATGCACGTTGTTTTTTTACATCACGCACACTCGCAATCGAAATTTCGATGCCGCGACCTGCCCTTCGTGCAATCTCGTCAGCATTACGCAACAAAATATTTGCAGCACCGCATCCAACGGTACCCAAACCTAATACTCCAATTTTTACAGCTTCTAACATTACTTACGAATATAACTCAAGAATATTATTTTAAGCATTGCGCATCATCTTTTTAATATTGCGAACTGCCTGCCTCGTTCGATGTTGATTCTCTATCAAACTGAAACGTACATGTTTATCACCATATTTCCCAAACCCAACGCCGGGTGATACAGCAACTTTTGCATCCTGTAATAATTTTTTAGAAAATTCCAGTGAATCAAAATGCTGAAATGCTTCGGGAATTTTGGCCCATACAAACATCGTAGCTTTAGGCCACTCAACATACCAGCCAGAGCTGTTCAAACCGTCGCATAATACATCACGTCTATTCTGATACGTCAGGCGCACTTCATCGATCACTTCTTGTGGGCTATCCAGTGCCGCAATAGCTGCCACCTGAATTGGTGTAAACATACCGTAATCTAAATAAGACTTAATTCTTGCTAATGCTTCTACTAGTGTTGAATTTCCACACATAAATCCGACACGCCAACCTGGCATATTGTATGTTTTAGACAAAGAATAAAATTCAACCGCGATATCTTTTGCACCTGCAACTTGTAAAACCGAAGGTGCCTGATAACCATCAAATGTAATTTCACCGTAGGCAATATCATGCACAAGCCACATATTATATTCTTTACAAATGGATACTAATTTTTCTAAAAATTCAAGATCAACACATTGTGTGGTTGGATTACACGGGAAATTAACAATTAGCATTTTTGGTTTTGGCCATGAGTCTTGAATTGCTTTTTCCAATTCTGAAAAAAAATCTGAATTTCCAATCAGCGGAACATATAAAATATCTGCGCCTGCAATGACACAGCCATAAGGGTGAATTGGATAAGCAGGGTTAGGCACTAACACTGCATCGCCCGGGCCTAGCGTTGCTAACGTTAAGTGAGCAAGCCCTTCCTTAGAACCAATCGTTACAATCGCTTCTTTCTCTGGGTCTAATTCAACATCAAATTTTCGCGCATACCAATCCGTTACCGCGCGACGCAAACGTGGTATACCACGGGAAAGTGAATAACGATGAGTGTCATCCCGTTGGGCAACCTCAGCTAACTTTTCAGAAATATGTTTTGGGGGAGGTTGATCAGGATTGCCCATCCCAAAATCCACAATATCTTCGCCATTCGCTCTTGCGTTCGCTTTAAGCTCGTTGACAATATTGAAAACGTAAGGGGGAAGCCTTGAGATTCGCGCAAATTCTTCCATTTAATCAGCCTACTCCTAGTTGGGCGCAGTATAATACGCGATTCGACAACATCTGACTAACAAATTCCTGATCGAAAATAACTCTAAAAGACATTATGGATATTACGCAAGATTTTGCTGAAGCAACGTATGTAATTACGGCCTATCAGCCTGGGTGTGTATTTATTAACGATGAACCTCACACTGAAAATTTAATTATTTCTCCTGAGCAAGTAATCATTCCATGGAATACAAATAGCATTAGTGATTTAAGCGAAGAGAGCTGCGAAGCACTTATTTCCATGCAACCTGAAATTGTAATTCTGGGCAGTGGTGCAAAACTACAAATGCCTAATCCGCGAATTCTAGAATTATTTTCACGTCAACACATTGGCCTTGAAACCATGAACACACACTCTGCATGCAGAACCTATGGGATTTTAATTGCGGAAAGTAGAAAAGCTGTCGCTGGGTTAATTCTTAATAACGATTAGTTCTTTGGCAAATAACGCAATGGATCGACTGGTTTGCCATTTTCTCGAATTTCAAAATGCAACTTCGGTGTGTTTGTTCCAGTTTTACCAAGTTCCGCAATTTTTTGTCCCCTTTTAACCGTTCCACCTTCTTTTACAAACAATTTATCGTTATGCGCATACGCGCTTAAATATTGTTCGCTATGCTTAACAATAATTAAATTTCCATATCCCAACAACCCATTACCGCTATACACAACTCTACCCGATGATGCAGCAAAAACGTCTTGACCAACGTTGCCAGCAATATCGATGCCCTTATTCCCTCCAGCTTTATTAGAATAAGTGCCAATTACCTTGCCCTTTGTTGGCCAACCCCAATCATGTTTAAAAGTAGTGACTTTCTTTTTAGTAGAAGTGGATGAAGTTCTTTTCGCAGTAGATGATTTTTTGCTGCTCGTAGTTTGTTTTTTCGAGCTATTCTTCTTCGCATAGGTTTTAGAAGTAATTTCAGGCACTGTTAATCGTAAGCGTTGACCGGCATAAATAGTATAGGGAGAACGAATGTTGTTCCATGACGCAACTTTTTTGTAATCCAACCCATGTCGCCATGCGATAGAATAAAGCGTTTCTCCTTTTAATACCGTATGGTAACCATGATCATAATCATACGTTACATTGGAAAGTTTATTGCTTGCGCAAGAAGTAATAAAAATACATAGAATCAGGAGAAGAAATTGACGAAATTTGTCAAACATTAATAAATATATTGAAAATATAAAATTCCCAAAATTATTAAACCAACTGTTAGCCACCCTAACCATTCGACATATTTTAATACCAAGGGTTCTAACTTTGGTCCTGCATATTTTAATAATCCAGCCACTAGGAAAAAGCGAGCGCCGCGCCCAATAAAGGATGCTACTGTAAATGGAATAATGGCCAGAGAAAGTAAACCTGCAGTGACAGTAAACAACTTATACGGAATTGGTGAAAATCCTGCAATAAAAACAACCCAAACTCCCCATTGATCAAACCATTGTTTGGCCATATCAAATTTTGACGCATAAGTGGATGACTGCAACCATGGCTCAATAAATTCAAATGCAAACGCGCCGATAAAGTACCCAAACAGTCCTCCTAGTACTGAAGTAACTGTCGTCCAAAACGCAAATCGCCATGCACGATCAGGTCGAGCTACTGACATGGGCGCCAGCATTACATCGGGTGGAATTGGAAAAAAAGATGACTCTGCAAAACTTAATCCACCAAGATAATACACAGCCTTAGGGTGCTTGGACCAGGTCATCACCTTCTCATAGAGATTGCCAAAAATCTTCATATATACCTTTAAATGTACTACACTTTTCCATGCACTAGCGGCACAAAACTTACTGCATCTAAAATTTCTTCACTAACTCCTTCTTCTGTTTTTCGAATTAATAATAACTTTTGTATCTCTGATGACTTACCGACAGGAATTACCAATCGACCATTAACTTTTAATTGGTCAATCAGTGTTGCTGGCACTTCTTTAGGTGCAGCGGTTACTACAATTGATTCATAAGGAGCATAGCTATCCCAACCCCAACTACCATCCGACAATTTAAACTGAATATTTCTCAACCCTAAATTCATGGCGCGTATGCGTGCTTGTTTATATAGTGGCTCAATACGCTCTACGGTAAAGACTTTTTTTATCAAAGCCGCAAGAATGGCAGCTTGATAGCCCGAACCCGTACCAATCTCCAACACACTTTCCGGCAACCCATCCAATAAAATAGCTTCAGTCATTCTCGCGACTACATAAGGTTGCGAAATGGTTTGTTTATGCCCAATAGGTAAGGCCGTATCTTCATAGGCACGACTCGCTAAAGCTTCATCCATAAATAAATGTCGCGGAGTAATGCGCATGGCCTCTAAAACGCTAGGATTAGAAATTCCTTTTTCCTCGAGACGTTGAATTAAACGGTCACGTGTTCGTTGGGAGGTCATCCCAATACCTTCATGAATGCTGTTATCCATTCAATATGAATTAATGTTTATAGAATTTTGCAATTTGCAATCCACTGTTTTACAGCATCCATTGCTTGATAATGAGTTAAGTCTAAATGCATAGGTGATACTGAAACATAGTTGTTATTGATGGCATGAAAATCCGTGCCTGGACCCGCATCTTGTTCTGGACCTGCAGCACCCACCCAATAAATTGGTTTACCACGCGGATCTGCTGAACGAATTACGGGTTCTGCTTTATGTCGATTGCCTAATCGAGTTACTTGTATACCCTGCAGTTCTGCTAAAGATACATTTGGAATATTAATATTAATAATGACATCTTTTGGTAATGTCGTATTAGACAATTCAGAAATAATTTGTTTGCTTATTTTTGCTGCATCTTCCAAATACTCAGGCTGGAAAGACGTAATCGAAATGGCAACTGAAGGTAAACCTAAAAATCGCCCTTCCATTGCGGCGGCTACAGTACCTGAATAAATGACATCATCCCCTAAATTTGCGCCCGCATTAATACCTGATACCACGATATTGGGCTCTTTCGAAACTAATCCGGTAATCGCGAGATGTACACAGTCTGTAGGGGTACCATCGACACTATACCAGTTAGGTTGAACTTCTTGCGCGCGCAAGGGTCGTTCTAACGTAAGTGAGTTACTCGAAGCACTACGATTTCGATTAGGCGCAACAACGGTAATTTCCCCTAATTCAGCTAATGCATTTGCCAAGCATCTAAGCCCAGACGAATGAATACCGTCATCGTTACTCAATAACAAATGCATAAATACTGAATTTCGTAGTTTTGAAAGGTAGAATTATTCCATGTGCCTACGGAAATAGTATCAAATTCAATTAGCATAATGGAAATAACCAAATGTCTGGAAAAGGAACACCTAAAGACGATGATAATTCTACTTTTGCTGACTTATTCGGCGAGGTAAAGCCATTACATTCTGAGCATATCAACCGGGCGGATAACTCTTCAACCAAACCCGAACCCATCCCCAAAGAAACCCTAAAGGATCAGCAAAAAGTTCTACAGGAATCTCTAGAAGTGAGTTTTGAATTAGAAGACTCACAACCAGGTGACAGTCTTTCATTCTGTAGACCAGGAATTCAAAAGACTATTTTTCGAAAATTGAAAAAAGGTCAATATAGTACAGGTGCGGAACTGGATTTGCATGGTATGACAATGCCTGAAGCACAGAAGGAACTAGCTGAATTTATCCAATCCTCTAGAGAAAGTAACATTCGTTGTGTACGTGTAATCCACGGAAAAGGCTATGGATCGAGTAATCGTGGCCCACGTTTGAAACCGATGGTGAATCAATGGCTTCGCAAACGGAATGAAATTTTGGCTTTTTGTTCAGCCAGGCCCATGGACGGCGGTACTGGGGCGGTTTATGTTTTGCTAAAAGCATTACACAAATAAAGTTTTCAAAACAATCATTTGCGCAATAGCTATGACTCAAATTTCACTGTAAAGACCGTAATCCCAACTAACGTCGGCAAATACGTGAGCTCGAATTATCACTCGGTATTCAATGATTGACTCGCACTACAGGTCAAGTTGCACGTACCGAAGCAGGATTTCTGAAATTGATCAAGTAAGGATATTTCATTACCCAACTGGGTGATTCTGCTTAAGACCGATTCCGCACTGACGGAAAGAATTTTAGTTGCCTCAGCAGAATATTTAAATAATTACGGAATCCCAAAAACACCCAACGATTTAGAAGATCATTTATTTAATTCACACTGTGGTAATTCAAATAATTCATGGTCATTTCATAAGGATGGGTAAAAAGAAATGATTAAAGTGAATGGAAAGGTGTACTCCAATAATTTTATGCCTTTACGAGAAACCATTATTGGAGGCAAAAGAATTGCAATGGTGGCTACCATAGCAGTAGTGGAAAAGCCGAAATCTAAAAAACGGATGCAAGTTTTACAAAATTGGCATGTTGATGCTGCAAATGTTTTTGCTACATTTCCACCTTTTGAATATGCACTTTCAATAGCTTCAATATTTTTAGATTATATTCGAGATAATTTTTTACAATTAAATTTTGATCGATAGTTGAAAAAAACATTCAAATTAATTTTTTCTGTATCCAAGTGGACGTAACGCTACGATGCACTCTACTTTTGCACACAATGTCTCATCCTTTAGATAATACCCATACTCAAACGTTGGTGTACTTCGATTCTTTTCTTCCAAATCTTTTTTGATTACAGGCTCTAGCTCCGCCGGAAACTCAAATCGTAGTTCTAAATCACCGATCCCCGCTTTAATAAAATCGACAGTTAATTTTCTCGTCCAGGCTGCATAACCGGGAAACAATTTACCGCATGATAATGCAGCAATAGGATCTGCGAGTGATGCCATAAAACCACCAAACATGGTTCCTTGATGATTTGTAGCTGCATGTGTTAATGGAAGAAGTAATCTAATCTTTCGCCAATCCGGAGATAGCTCAAGAATTTTCACTTGCATCATTTTAAACGGCTCAAAATTCTCAAGCCGTTTTATTGCTCCTCCTAGCTCTGCATCAGACATTTAAAATTTTTCTATGCGCAAAATTTTGATAAATAATTCGCTAATGAAATTTATTACGCAGCTTTCTTTCTAGATTTGCGTACTGCTTTTTTCTTTTTAGGCGTACTTTTTTTCTTCACAGCTACTTTTTTATCCGCAGGAAAATCATCAACCATGATGGCCGCTTGTGTAGCCGTATAAGCTTCTTCAACTAATTTTGCCTCCGGTTTTGTGATTACATCTTGTTTTACAGCATCTTGTAACCAATTGCTTGATCTTCCTAGCTCAGGCGGAAAGATCTTCGCCTGCTTAAGTTTACGTTCAGCTTTTTTCGCAGCCATGCTGGCATGAAACGCGTGTTGCACCATACCGATAGGGTCTTTGGGGTCATTGGATTGATACACGCCATCCACTAAACGATCTCTTGCAGCTGAGGGTTGGATCAACAACTGCGCCACTTTCTGTCCGAGTTTATCGTTTGGATAGCGCAAACTTTTCCCCGTTGGAAAAACAATCAAACGTAACACTTGGCCAAAGAATACAGAAGGAAAATTACGCATAATTTCATCGAGTGCATCCTGTATATGGTAAAGACAATATTTTGCACTCCACTCTACAAGTGGTAAGTCCTCAGCAGGTCTTCCGGTATCTTCAAAACGTTTTAAAACCGCAGAACATAGATACATATAACTCAAAGCATCTGCAAAACGTCCTGATAATTTTTCTTTACGTTTTAATCCACCACCCAGAAATAACATAGCAAAGTCTGAGATAAACGAATAACTTGCGCTCATACGCGCTAGTCGTTTGAAATAACCTTTCGTAGGTCCTTCGATGGGACTTGGTGCGAGACGACTTCGTGTAAGTCCATATAAAAATGAACGCGCACCATTCGAAACGGCATAGCCCATATGTTTATGCAATGCGCGGTCAAATTGTAGAAGTCCTTGTTCTGGGTCTGGATTGGATGCTGCATTTACTTCTTCAATTAAGTGTGGATGGCAACGCATAGCACCTTGGCCAAAAATAATTAAACTACGAGTAAGAATATTTGCACCTTCAACCGTTACACTAATAGGAATGGATTGATAGGCACGGGCAAGATAATTATTTGGCCCCATACAAATTCCACGCCCTCCATGTACGTCCATGGCATCATTTACCACCTGACGCATGCCTTCGGTGTTGTGATATTTAAGTATTGCAGTTACTACGGAAGGCTTTTCACCATGATCTATTGCAGAAGCCGTTAAGCGACGACCGGCTTCCATCATATAGGTAATACCACCAATTCTAGTAAGCGCTTCTTCAATACCTTCAAATTTTCCAATGGGTACATTGAATTGTTTTCGAATAGCAGCATAAGCACCGGTCATATAACTCGAAAATTTTCCTGCGCCGGTACCTAACGCAGGTAATGAAATCCCGCGTCCCACAGACAAGCACTCAACTAACATACGCCAACCATTACCAATCTGTTCTTGCCCACCAATAATCCACTCCATGGGAACAAATACATCATTACCCCAGTTGGGCCCATTTTGAAATGAAGAGTTTAAAGGTAAGTGCCGATTACCTATGCTCACGCCAGGCGTATCTGTTGGAATTAATGCGCAGGTAATTCCCAAATCCTCTTGGTCTCCCAACAAGCCATCAGGGTCGTACGCTTTAAACGCTAATCCAAGTACAGTCGCAACAGGGCCCAAGGTGATGTATCGTTTTGACCAATTACATCGTAATCCTAAAACTTTTTTACCTTTGTATGTTCCTTTACAGACAATTCCTGTATCTGGAATAGCACCAGCATCTGAACCTGCATTGGGTCCCGTTAACGCAAAGCAGGGAATTTCTTTCCCAATAGCTAATCGTGGTAAGTAATAATCTTTTTGTTCGTTTGTACCGTAATGTAACAACAGTTCTGCCGGGCCTAATGAATTAGGCACCATCACGGTAACCCCAGCTGTACCACTGCGAGTAGAAATTTTCATTACTACTGAAGAATGCGCAATGGCAGAAAATTCTAACCCACCATATTTTTTTGGAATTATCATGCCGAAAAATTTATTTTTCTTTAAAAATTCCCACGCTGCTTCTGGAAGATCGTTTCGTTCATGCGTAATTTCCCAGTCATCAATCATTTGACAAAACTGTTCAACAGGCCCATCCATAAAAGCCTGCTCTTCTTCATTTAATTCTGAAGTTTTATGCTGCAACAATTGTGACCAATCAGGGTCTCCTCTAAATAACTCGGCTTCCCACCATGCAGTACCGGCTTCAATGGCTGCACGTTCGGTATCCGACATGGGTGGAAGAATTTTTTGTATGTATCCATACATGGGTTTACTAAGATAATTTATTCGAACTTGGCTGATATTGATAAGCACAAGTAATAGGAACAGCCCCCATAAAAGCCAAGCAGCTAAGCCACCTAAAAAAGGTGAAATCGTTAAAGCCAGTAATGAGCCACCAATAATTAGAACCCAAACATCGTAAGACCATTTAGTTTTTGAAAGACCAAATACAAGCGCACCAATTACAATTAACCAAACCAGAAGTGTCATTACGGAATCCTCCAAGGTTGTTCAATAATGATTAACGTTAATTCTATTGTACTCTAGGCCGTACGTAGACAGGATAATTTGATGTCGCTTTAGGAAGATGTAACGGTTAAAACCGGTTCAGATAATAATGAGAATTTAAATTATAATACTTCTGTATATATCTGTTATATATGGATTTATATAAGAATATTAGCCGTACTATTCTAATAAATAAGTATATGCATAGATTTGCCCATAGCGGTCCACTTGTACGGTAATATTACTCAAGTCTTTTAATTCATTTAGCCCGTGCATGAATTGCAGGGTATCTGATGCAGGTATACCATTTATTGAAGTTACGATATCCCCATTATGCAGACCAAGCTGTGCTACCTGTGAATTGGGGTGAATTCTTGAGAGCTCATAACCAATAATTTTTTGTTCGTTATGAATAGGCAGGAACTCAAACTCTGAAACAAGCCGTTGTTTATTTTTTACAAATTTTGAGATTTCTTTACGACTTAAACTAATTGATTTTTGATTAGTAACTAGATTTTCATAGCGAGTTGGGTTTGTCAGATCTCCTACACTATTTCTTAACAATAAGGTAACTTCACTTGAATTACATCGTAATTTTACAGAACCATTCAATACATCAACTAATTTACAATTTTCTATATAGTCGCCTAATTTCACGAGTACATCATTGCCCTGTGTGTCTACGAACATGGCATGTGAAATTTTACTACCAACAAATGTGCCACTTAGTTCCCAATCATTTTCTTGAGCAGAAACATTTAGGCAAATAAAAATTAATACAAAACCATAACTAGGTAGGATCGTGGATCGCAAAGCAATAAATTGCTTATACAGGATAAAAATCGATTGGATAGTTAAATGTGAACGGAGGAACATCTTCTGCACCAAAATTAATTAGTTTCACTCTCTGTAGAAGTTTTTGTTCCAATTCTGGATTCCCTAATTCACTTGAAACAATATTTATATGAGGTTACCTTGCCCGAAGGTGCGATTGTTATATTTAATACAACTTTACCTTGCAGGCTTGCATCTTTCCGCAATTCCCGATTGTACATCGTGAACAGGCTGCTTTTGTTCCGATCAAATGTGATTTGAATTTTTTCTAAGTCTCGTGTTTTTCCATAACCTGTGCCATCGCCATTTCCTGAACCATCGCCACTACCACTACCAGTACCGCCACCGTTACCAAGTCCTGCAACACCACCGACTTTACCTGCAGACCTACCACCTAAACCATTTCCACCAGTACTCGTACTTAAATTGGCAGTATTAATTCCACTACTGGCTTTTCCATAGTTTTTAGTCACTAATGATCGCTGTACCGCCTTACCTTCTGTACCACTCCTATTAAGTGAGCGCTCGCCTAAAGTTTGTGCCGATGTTTCATTTTTAAGATCTGACAAGTCATCTTTCATCGCTAACAATCCAGCGCTAGAAGCTACTTCTCGTGCAGACTTAGTAGGAATTGGAGCTTTCTTTGGTTTGGCTGCAGTTTTAATCGGTTCTTTTTTAGGTTTTGGCTTCGGTTGAACCTTTTTAGGCTTCGGCTTTGGCTTCACCTTTCTTTCTACAGGCGTAACTTTTGGTGGAGGCGGCGGTGGAACCTCAACTTTAGGAATCAACTTAACTAAGCGTTCTGGCTCTTCTTTTTCGGGTTTTTCTGCTTCTGGTAACGGTAAAAATGCAAACAAGAAAATTAATACAATTACAGCTGAAACAGACCAACGTAGTAATTTATTAAAACGTTCTTGATCAACCTTTTGAATCGTCCATGGTAAATCATGTTGATAAAATGTATTTGCAATTACCGCTGCCATATCACGACTCAATTTGTGTTTCTTTTTGAATTACGGATAAAGAAATTTTGGAAAATCCTGCGTAGGTTGCACACAAGCGCATCACTCGATCCAATACTTTATATGGAACTTCTTTATCCCCCATAATAGTAACTTCGCGTTCTGGATCTTCTTCGGAAACTGGTTCTACTTCATTGGCTAACTTTTTTAATTTTTCTACAAACAATGAAACTTCGATTGAATTTTCTTTCATCACCTCTTCAATTGTAATGACATCTTCACCCTGTAGTCGTACTGCATCTTTGCTAAGCATTACTACTACAGATTCTTGTGGCGAAACTTCTGAAATGGATTCAGGCATTTGAATGCCCTTGGGATTAGGCAAAGGAGTAATTTCATTCGTGTTCACCAACAAGAAAAACACCAAAATGGTGAATATATCCATCAAAGAAACAATATTAAAAGCAGGTTGCTTTTTGGCACGCCCATGTTGACGTTCCATTCGAGCAATTCTTCTAGTTCCAACTGACATTCAAATTATCCTTAATTTGTTTGCTACTAAACTATGCAGGTGCATCGCCCAAAGAAATTTCGGGAAATAATTCGGCACGAGTAAAGTCTCCATTTTCATTTTCTATATCGATTGCGCGTACCGCATCCATCACCAATACAAGGCTTTCATAAGCTATATCTGGGTCAAGAAGAATAGATGCTGCAACATTATCGGGGTACTTGTATTTAACGGCTTGCAATGTTCTTGATAGCAACGTTACATCATAACCTTCGTCTGTTTTTTGAATAATATGACGCCTAAAGCTGCCGTTTTTATCCTGCACAATCAATCGATCCTCTTTCACTATTACCTCGAGTACTAAAGGCTTTCGATCAAGAAGAGCTTGATTGGATGCCGCTGGCAAATGGAGTTCTAAAATGGTGATCTTGGCAAATACCAACATGATTAATAAGAATGGCACAAGTATTACCATTAAATTTAAAAACGGCGTAACACTTAGCTCGGCCTGTTGCTTAGCAAAACGTTTTCGCCAACGTCTCTTAGAAACCATTTCAAAAAATGCCTGTTTATTATTTACGCTTGAGCTTCAGATGGTTTGCGATCTGTTACAAAGTTCAACACTTTGACAGATGCCATCTCTAGACTGTCAACAATTTCCGTGGTCTTCGTGGAAAGCCATGCATGCATAAGCAAAAGCGGGATACCAACCATTAATCCAAACGCTGTTGTATTCATAGCGACTGAAATATTTGCCGATAATATATCTGCTTTATCTGCAGGATTGGCTTCTGAAATTGAAGTAAATGCCCCAATCAGACCAATAATGGTTCCTAACAGTCCTAACAACGTAGCAATGTTTGCAAAAGTCGCTAGATAATGTGTACGCTTTTCTAATTTAGGAAGAACTTCCATCAAACCCTCTTCCATTGCAATTTCTACATCATCACGTCTGCGAGAAGTTTTAGCGCGCATAAACCCATAATGAATAATGCGGCTCACTGCTGCTTTAGACTTTTCTGCAAATCCCATGGCTTGAGTTAAATTTCCGCTCTTTAAAGCGCCTTGCATTTTATTCCAAGCTAATTGATTGCGTGTACGTGAGGCAGATAGATATAAATAACGCTCAATCGCTATTGCTAAACCTATAGCTAAAATAATTGCGATTGGAATCATAAATATTCCACCTGATTGAAAAAATGAAACTACAGTTTCATATACACTCATTTGCGGTTCAGCACCTGCCATCATGGCATCAGTAACTGCTTCAGTTCCATCTGCCATCATCTGCGCATTTTCATCCGCCATGACTTCTGACCCATTCTCTTCCATTTTCTTACTCCTTAGGTATTTACCTAAAATAAAATCCCATTACTCGTAATACTGTTCGTAGTAACTTACTTTTCGTTTATGCACGTCCTTGTCAACAGGTCCGAGCACTTCATCAATTAAACTTTGTATTGGTTTTCCATCCAACTCACCAGGCTCTGGTGGTTTCCACGGTACAATCACCAGTGCTTTAGGTAACTCGCGGTTACCAATCACATCAATACCTTCTAACTCTTGTGCATCTTCAGCAAAAACGGCACTAGTAATCACGAATGCAATTAAAATTTTGAAGACACGTTTTAGTATGGTGGGCATGCTTAACTACCTTGACTTTCAAGCTGCGCCATCCATGCAATTACCTGTTTGTCTTGGCCTCCACTCAAGTCCAAATATTGCTGATAATGCTCTAATGCACAGTCTATTTTCCTTAAATATACGTCACACAATATAGCTAGATTCAGATGGGCGTTTTTATAATCCGGACGTGCGGAGAGCGCTTTTTTGTATAGACGTTCGGCCTTTCCATACTGACCATTTTCCCTATTTAAAATGGCTAAATTATTGAGTGCAAAGTGATTTTTAGGATTGATCGAAATCGCTTTTTCGTACGCGATTTCTGCTTGTCTTAAATCACCTAATTGCTTTTGTGCCACTCCAATATTTACCCAGGGACCTGAAATTCTTTCATCCATGCTTGCTACTTTTTGCATTTCAAATATTGCTTCTGCATAGTTTCTTGATTTCATATGCGAAAGCGCATTTTCATATGCAGCTACAGTTTCTTCATTCACCTCAAAGTTAGGCTTATTCACAACAATATCAGTTTGCCCACTTTCATTTGATGTGCTCATTGACTTATTTATTGATGGTATATTTGCGCAACTTACCATCAGTACAAAAAGTGATAAGACGATTAAATTAATAAATATTTTGTACAACATTCTCACTCCTTTCTGCTTTCACATAGAGCGCAGGCGCTAGTACAGCTAATTCCGTCATACTCTTGTTAACCCATTCGTCATTTACATCATCCGAAATGCGTGCAATATTGAGTTCATGTATTTCAATTGCCTTTTCTTCGAATGGGTAGGCTTGTTCTTCCAATAAAATTTCATATTGCTCAATCTCTTCTTTGGACAAGCCTTTGGGTCGATCTGAATCCATAATAGCTTTACTGAAGTCCTGATAAATTTTTGCAGTCCAATAGGTGGCTGCTGTTGTAACTGCGGCAACTTTGTACTTACTTGCGTCTTCATACGCATCCAATACAATTTGCATTTGTTTTTTCTTACGCTCTAAACTTTTCTTTAAAGGATGTGTTAAGTGAATATGTTTAAATGCATCATATTTCGGTCGCGCAAGGTCTAAGGTTGCGTTTGCGGCTAAAAACTTCGTGCGATCTGTGCGTTCAGCGCCTGCTTTTGTATCTGTTTGGATAATTTTTCTTTGCCAACTTAATTTCTCTTTAGTTTTTTTACGTTGGTCATACATCACGACTAACTTATGCATAGCTTCAACTGCAGACTCTACAGGTTTAGGATGTTGTTCAATATAGGTAAGTAATATTTTTTCTGCGCCATGAATGTCGCCTCCTTTGCCATACAATTCAGCGGAATGTAATCTCGCTTCACGTTGCAGTGCAGGGTCTTTAGAAGCGTCAGCAATTTGTTCATATTCTTTTGCTGCTTTTAAATGCTGACCATCCTTGTCATATGAAACGGCTAGCTTCTGCGTAACATCTTCTTGTAATTCATGTTCTGGGTAGCGAGATCGAAAATCTTCTAATGTATTCGCTGCATTATTCCAATCCTCTAATTCCAACAATGCAGCAGAAGCATCATATTGTGCAGTTGCTCGTATTTCTGCATCTGGTACCACTTGCCCTACTCGCAAATAATGACTCACTGCAGCTTTTAAGTTGCCTTCTTTTTTACTTGCATCCCCTTGTTTATAAATTGAAGCAGCCAAGCGTTGCTTTAATGGGTCTTTAAGTTTTTTATCTGCCTCTACTCGCTGAAGCGCTTGTTTATATGCTAGTTCTGAATCTGCGTATTGATTGGTATCGAAGGCCGAATGGGCTTTTACAGTCCACACACTTAACTGAAGTTTTTTATCCGTGGATGGATAATTGTCAATGACAAAATTAGAAGCTTGTGTGGCTCGCACATAGTCTTTTCTTGCATACAATTCTTCTGCACTTACCGTCATCACCTTTGCAGTTTCAGGATGCTCAGGATGGTTTTCACTAAACTTGAAACTGCTATCGATTAACTGAGATTTAATTGCTGTTTTGTTTTCTACAGTTTTTTCTATTTTTAACCATTCGTTATAAGCAATTATTGCAGCATAACCTGCCTCAGATGACTTGGCATGTTTTGGATAAGCGTAGGCAGTCTTTTCATATTCTCGAACTGCATTTTGATATTGCTTTGTTTCATACTGCACCTCAGCTAAATAAAAATTCATTTCTGGTGCTTTTTGATCTTCAGGAAAAGACTCTAGGTAAGCGCTATACCAAGTTGCAGCTTCATCATAATGCTCTCGCGGCTTTCGTGTATTTTGCGCAAGATTATGATAATGTTTGGCCAAATCAGTAATGGTTGATTTTAGTAAAACAACAATATCTTCTGATTTGCTTATGTCATTGTGCGCCCAAAACTCAGATTTAACATTGTAGTCTTGAACAAATTGCTTCTTGGCACGTAAAACTTCAGATGGAAATTTCTTACCTTGTTGGAATGCATCTATAGACTTAATTTGAAAATAAGGCGCTTTTGGATCAAATTTGTGCGTTTCAACAAATTCTCTATAGGTATTTGCCGCATCACTCCAACGCCTTTTATCTAAGTATTGTTGACCTAATCTTTCGTAAACAAGAACTTCGTAAGGTTTTCTTCCAGACTGTGCGTAGAAACTTGAAACTTCTTCAGGTCCACCTAAATAAACAAAACTTAATCCAATTGCGCGTAAAGTATCGTCAACCAATTCTTGGTCAGCTTTGGTTAGTTGTGCAATATCTTCTTCTTCAACACCTGCTTGTAATAAATTATCTAGAACAGAATTAAATGATGGAATTGCAAAATCGTAATCGACCTGCTTGAAATGAGACCAACCATGTTTATATAGTGAATGAATGTAAAAGCCACTTTCCGATCCCTGCTGTATCACGGATTCATAGGATAATTCAGCATTTGCATACTGCTTTTCTACAAATAAAATTTCTGCTCTTCTAAATTGTGTTTCTGCAAAATATTTAGAATCAGGATATTCACGCGATAACCTATCTAACGTTTGCAGTGCTTTCTCATGTTCACCGCCTGTTTCATAAGCACGAGATAATTGATACAACACACGATCACGACCTTCATAGCTTTTATGTTTCGCTAACAAATCCTCATAAAGTTTTATTGATTCAGCAAAGGTATGTTGGTCTGCAGCTACGACTTCATCCGCCAGATAATCTTCCGTTTCTTCAATACGTAAATCTCCGAGTCTTCGCATTACCTCTGGATGCGCATTATCCGGATCTTCTTTAATCAGCTCTCGATATTGGTTTATAGCTTTACTGCGACTGCTTTCTACAGGAACATCTTCCGCTACTTCGACATTTTTCTTGCTAATGCTACCAATGGTTCCGCCCTTACCGCCTAAACCACTACAAGCAGCAAACGTTAAAGCTATAAAAAATACAGTACCTAAACGAGCAAGGGAGAATGAATGCATGATTATTGCTCCTCATCCTCAGGAAGTATTGCGGGTTTTGATGCTGCCTCGTCATAAGCCGCTGCTAATGCATAGCGAGCATGTTTTTCATAACCTACCAATATCTGTTCACGACGTTTTAATTCTTTAACTGCGACATACTCAAGATATCTTGATTGTCTTTCGAATACCTCTTTGGCAATTGGAATTAAGCGTTGAATTTCTTTTTGCAGTGCCGCAATTCGCAATTCAAATTCATCAAATTTTTTTACACTCTCATTAATAGCGACTTTAACTGAGGCACTTTTATCTGGCGTATCTGTTAAATGCCCTCTAATTTCAGAAATATCTTTTTTATGCTCATATTTACGTTCAATAAATGCGCTATGAATCTGCCACTGCATTACACCTCGCATTAACGCTAATTTTTCACGCATTTCTTTTATTTTTACATTATTTGGCTCTTGAGTTTCTAATTGTTCAAGCTGCGCTGATAAGGATTCAATTTTGGCAAGTTTTACTTTCTCATCATGCGTTGCCAGTTTTACAAATTCATTATCTTGTTCAATTTCATTTAACATGAAAGACAATTTATCTTTTTGATTCTGTAGTTGAGACATATCTAACTCATTCAATCGCTTTTCAACCAAAGGCAGATATTTTTGATAACGAACTTTGCGCGTTTCAAGCATGGTTAGATATATAGAAATATTTTCATTCCAATACTCCAAATTGTGAATCAAGAATAATAAGTCACGAAAATTTTTTATCGCTTCATGAAATTCATGCTCTGCTAGTAATTCTGTAAAATATTTAACTTCAGGTAATTCTGGTAACTCTCTTAAACTCCAAAACCATCCCATTTGTGGGCCACCTTTAGTGCGATCTAGCAGTGCAGTTACTAATGCGCCTTGTTGAATTTCATCTGCAGACTTTCCTAGTTCTTGCGCTTCGTTTTGATATATTTCAGCTGCTTGCTCGTATACCTGAACTGCACGACCACTCAAACCTAGTTCTTGATAGGCATAGGCAAGTGCCAAGATTCCTTCCTGCACTTCCGGGTGATACGCACTTCGATTTCGCAACTCCATTAACGGTGATAAAGCGGCTTGATGTTTGTCAACTTCAGTGTTTGCCCAACCTATTCCTAATAACGCCAAATTTGAGTAAAGCCCTTGTAAACTAACTTTTTCTAAATATTTTATGGACTCTTTGGGCTGATCGTTTTGCAGCAGAGTTAAGCCAGCTGCTAAATTCGCACGATCACGCAATGTACGCATAGATTCTGATTTTGCTTTTAATTTACCAACTGCGCCGAGCTGCTTGACACCTGCAGTAACGTCACCACGCTTGGAATAAGCTACACCCAAGTTATAGTTAGCAAAATTTTTATAATTTTTTGGCCCTTTCCATTTCACTAGGCTTTGAATAGCATCATCGTACTTACCTTGATCAAGATAAACTTGTCCCATAAGTAATCGTAAATCGCCAAACACACTTTGTTGAACAGGGCCATGCACTTGCTCTAAATACCCTGCAGCTTCATTCAAATAGCCTCGTTGATAGTAAATTTTTGCAAGATAATAGTACGCACGATTTTTTATCGTCTCTCGAACATTGCCTTGTAATAAATTATCAAAAATTCGAGAAGCCTCACTATGCAAACCATAAGACAAATCAATTCCACCTAATAACAACTCGTCTTCAGGAACATGGTTTGTTGTGCGTTGTAGTTCGCGTGCTGCTAGCAAATGGACGATGGAAGTAAAATAGTCCTCTTGATAGAAATGAAATAAGACTTCACCATAATGTAAATCTTTTATTACATTAGGCTCCTCTATATTTGCATTCGTGCTTCCTGTAAAAACAAAAAGCATACAAACGCAAAAAGCCAAGATGGCCTTGGCTTTAACTTTGTTCTTCATGTTGACGCAAACTCCAGTCAGCATATAATTATTATTCCCATTCTTTAACAATAAAATCTGGCTGATGTTTAGGAGTACGGTCTGTAATTTTGAGCTCTACATACTTAGCACCAAGCTGTTTATCAATAATTCGATTTGCACCGCGTTTAAAATCTCTTCCTTTAGGCCCTCTACCAACAAAATACGCAACTAATTCATGCTCGCCTGTTGGAAGATTTCCAATATAGATCTGATGCACACCTCCACGTAACAAGGCATCCACTTCTCGTTCTGTATACAAATAATTTGCAACAACTTTTTCATTAAGCACAACTTGCACTGAATCTAGATCAAAAAAATCTCCAACGTCTACTGAGACATACACGGCCACTTGGGTACTAGATGGATATAACAATTCTTCTTCAAGAATGTATAAGTCACGATTAAGTTCTAGCACTTCCTGTTTTAAAACTTGAATGTCTTGATCTAAATTTTGAAAGTCTTGTTCACTATTTTCATTTAGTTCATTAACATCTGCTACAGCAGCACTGAAATAAGCTAATAATGTGAATAAAAATAGTGTTGCAATTTTTTTAATCATGAGCGTTCTCCATGTATGCTCTCTCATGAAACAGTTTTAACTTAGTACCAAAACGATAAATAAAACTGTATTGTGGTTGCATCAAATGTGTACCCTGTTCCTAAACTTGCAGTATCACTAACTGATTCAACTCCTGAGTATTCGTCATAGTCATAATCTTGATACTCCACAGCTAAATTTAATGACGCGGTACGTAAGAATTTATAGTCCTTAAACAAGTCATACCTCAGTCGTCCTCCAACCGCATAGCTTGTAAAGGAATCTAATTCCTTATCCCTAGCCATAAACCTCAATGGGGTACTGAAATTGTCACTAAAAAAGCTCGCTTCATCTTGGTCGTAATAGCGTGCATATATATCTGCAACCCATTGATTTCCAATGTATTGTGAGTAATTTATGTCGACGGTATGGGAACGAATCTCCCAAGTGTCACGATAAAACCGATAACCGACCGAACTGGAGGCACGGTGTTGCCAAAATTTGATTGCCTTAACAGAATAAGCCTGCCCAGTACGGGTATCGGGGTACTGTTCTGAGCCACTTCCCAGCGAAACGCCATTAACAAACACAAAGCGATAGGGGTTATTTAAATACCCCTCTTCCACTGTGGCTTCATAGTTAAATGCCGCAACGATAGAATCAGTAATAACTTGAGAAAGACCAGCACGGAATAAATAGCGATCTACATCTTCAGAAAACGTATCTAAATCATTTCGCTCAACGGTGTCTTCGCCATAGGATGCACCAATATTAATTTTAGACATGGCACCAAAAAACTCATGGGAAACATCAAAACTGACGGTGTCCGACTGATAATCATCTTCGTCACTATGTGTATACGACAAATCCATTAAGGTGTTATCTCTTAAATAGGTGCCACCTAAAGTGTACTCGTCGCGGTCTTCAGTGTATTCGCTAGCGCCTGCTAAAACATCGGGTGATGCGCCACTAATGCTGTCATGATGATAACCGCTGTATACAGAATACTTTGCTCCAAAATTTTTTCGTACTAACAGTGTTGCGCCATCAACTTCAACACCACCGCCATCATAGTAGTGATAACCAATATCTGCTCGTTCCTCTGGTAACACTTCAGCATTGACACTCATACTGCACATTGCGTGCACTGCGATTAGAAAAATTAAGCTGTTTTGTAATAATTTATTCATGCGAAACATCTAAACTAGTTACAGCCACAACCACCACCATGCGCATAGCCTGCACCACGTGCACCTTCACGGGTGTCATATACATGTTGTCTATATTTATTCGATAGCGGGTCTTTATTAAAACTCATAATTGGGTCTGCTAGATATTCGCGCTCGTAGGGAGGTACCCAAGGCTCTATCTTAGAAATTTTAGGTAACTGAATAGACGAACAGGCGCTTAAAAACAAAAAAGCAACTAAAACACTAGAAATAACTTTATAATTTAATTTCATTTTTTTACTCTATTCTTTACGTAAAGCCTGAATTTGTTTGTGATAACGCTCAATGTAATCTTTTTTAAAGCCTCTGTTTACATGTCGAATTTTTCCATTCCGATCAATTAAAATTGTTGTAGGCATTGCATCAATATCAAAACTTCGGCTTACATCTTTTTCTGTATCAAACAAAATAGGAAAATTCACATTAAGCTCTTTCGCTAAATGCAGCGCTTTTGATCGATCGTTATCGAGATTGATTCCCAATAATTCAAAATCATAGTCATCCAATGATTCATGAATTTTATTTAAATGAGGAATTTCATCAGTGCATGGACCACACCAAGTGGCCCAAAAATTCAGCATTACCACTCGACCTTTTAATTCGCTAAGACGAATATTTTTCCCAGTCGCACTCTTCAACACAAAATCCGGTGCCGTTTCTGCTTTAATTTTTGCAAAAGAACTAAAACTAAATGCACTAGTAATCAGCGCAAATACTGCTATTGAAACTAAAACAAATTTTTTACTCATGATTGTCCCTTCCATGAATTGTTACTGGTTAAAAGAACACACCCATATTTGCGGATATTTCAAAATTATTGGTGAATTCGTTATCGCCTAATAAGTCTGTTTCATATACGATATCGCGTACATCCAGCCGAAATGACAACCAGTCTGTAGGCAATACCTTGAATCCAAACCCCAAGTTATAGGCAAATTCATCTTCTTCGTTAAACTCAAAATTGCCTACTCCGGCCATCAGGTAAAATGTACTGGTCATGGCAAAATTACGACCTAAAAATATTTCACCGGGAAAGATGTTGTAACCAATTGAAGCACTGTAATAAGTAACATCTTCATCTTGTAAGATATTGAATGTCGTTAAGTTTTCTAGAGTTTCATCAGAAGCCTCAGACATGCCATAAGCACCCTCAATGAAAAAATCTTCCGTAATGTGGTATGCCACACGAAGCCCATATGCGGGTTCTGTGCCAAAATCTTCTATATCCAGTACACCGTAATACGATGTGACTTCAAAATTTTCAGTATCAATTTTTGGAACATTGATATCTCTACGATAAATATCGGGTTCAATAACTTGTTCCTGAGAAGATTGCGGTTCTGGCGCATCTTCTTCTGCAGACACTGGCTGATAACAAACAATCAACACTACTAATAAAAATAATCGAACTTTCATAAATTAATACCTATGTGTAAACCATCAGAAAAAAAATGAAACACCAGCGCTTAACTCGTCGAACTTATCATTCCGATCATCCTCTGATAAAACAATGTAACGACGATAATCCGCCCGCAAAAAGAATCTTCTAGTTAAGTAATACCTTGCACCCGCTCCTACATTGGCGAGATCATCTTCGGTTTCAATGTCTTGAATAAGCGCACCTTTTGGTTCATTTTCAAAACGCCCATAACCAATTGTGAAATGAGGGCTTATGCGCCAATCAGGAAACGGAGTAGAAACAAGATTAATTGCATAAATATCGGAACTTGATAACTTTCCGGCGACTTTTGAAGCTTGAAATTCGAGTGCAATATTTTCAGTAAATTTATAAGCTAATCTTGCTGAAACAATTGGGTCACTATCAAATTCACCGGCTGATATTCCAAACTCTATACGACGATGTAAGTAGTCGTCATATAAAACGTCTCTAAACGTTTTAGGAACACCTGCAACCGTGAGTGTTTTTTCCATTTGTTCGCGACTTACCCAACCAGTAACATTGCGCTCCGTTTTTACTTTGAACCAATCTGTTCTACGTTTCATGATCTCCACCCATTCATGTCGTTTCACAACGTGGAATATTGGATAACCCCTTCCTGGACCGGTATGCAGTTCTACATATGCATCGACAATCTTTAAGCGTTGAAACTCTTGTTCAGCGTGAGCAGGTGTGATCAAAAGCACCAAAAATAAAAGTATTAAAAATAAGTACGTTATAAACGTGCGCAAGCCAAAAAAATCCATAGTTATACTTTTGTTATTCATAATTATTCTATGGCCCGCAAGCCCCTACGATACCAACAGGATTTCCCATGATGGCTGCACAGTTAGTTACTATGGGGCCTGCTGGTGTGCACGGGCTACCATCAGCAGGTGCTTGTATTGAACGCCATTGAGAAATGGTGGTGTAGCACAGGTCACCAACTGCGAGTTGTGATCCTCCTCCATGATTATTGCCGGAAGCTTTGCTCAGCAATAAATTATTATTTAAAGTTCTTGCTTGTACCTGCATGAAGTTACTGGTTAACTCAGCAGGCGTTGCAACGGGAGGAAAAAGAAAAAAACCACCCTGTCCGTTAGGCGGGTTATGACAGCCACCCTCTGAACAGGTTCTTCCGGTGTTGGTGGCGTTGTGAAAGATTAGATCAATACAGGTGTCATAAAGGTTGGTGCACAGAGTGGTCCCGCTATTAGGAAGCGGTTCATTGGATGCATCGTCACATCCTTGGACAAGACACAATGGTACTACTGCGGCCAGTAGCACCAGCCGCAAATATTTCACGACAAACCTCTGTTTTACTTACTAATTTAGACAGGTTGGATTACTAGCAGCACCCATGCTAATCCAGGTCAAAATAGTGTCATAGGAGGATCCTGGACCAGTGTCTGAGAAAACCGGCTGAGTGGCACTCAACGGATCATTCGGATCAACAAGGATCTGTGGGTGCGCCAAATTAGGCGCCACATTATCTGAAGTAGGTCTCAACAACAGATCATTGGCTGCTGGTACACACAGGTTATTGATCATTGCCAAGGTAACCGTGTAGTCACCATTTGAATTACCGGTTAGCACAAATCGATTATGACCTTTATTACCGTCTGATTCACTTTCGGTATCGGTAGCAGAACTTGCACTCAAGCCAGATGGATTATGACAAGAAGCACATTCTTGAGTAAGTATTGGTTGAATACTTTGATTAAATTCAGAACGGCTTACGCCATTATTCGAAACAATGTCTTGTCGAATGACAAACTGTCCATTTACTAACTCATAGGGGTCATTAATATACTGTGCGCCACCATCCATCCAAGTGTAAACCATCCACTTTTCTTCAGGTGTCAATAAACCTGAATGTTGCATAAAACCTAATGAATAATCAGCAGCACGTAACTCCGTGTCAGAAATTCTTTCAGCGAGTCCACTGGTTCTGGAGCTATTGGCAGATCCACCAACATTCACTAAAGCTATATCTCTTAGCAAAGTAACATTTCCATTTGCAGCCACTACTGGGGGTAACACAACTCCGTTTTCATCGGTTGCAAATGGTCCATTCAATAAGTGTTCATAGGATATGGTTCTTCCACCATTACCCATTAATCCACCTTCTAAGTTCAATCCACCTGCAAGGGTTGCATTGTTATGACAACTCACACAGTTGTTATCCCAAATTGGTTGAATGTGATCTTGATAATTGATTCGACCATTTCGTAGACTTACTGGGTTTTGCAACCCAGGAATGGTTAATAATGTTGCAAGCTCAAACTTGTAGCTGGTTTCAACTCCATTGGTCCAGTACTCATCAAAGATTAAATCTTTGGTTAAGTTCATGGCAGGTTGATTCAATTCAACACGTACACGAGTTTCAGCCATAGTTTCACCACCTACTGCATTGGCGTGGTTACCTGCAATGGGTGCAACATTAATAGAACCGGTTGAACGTCTTGGTGAGTGACAACCATTACAACTTCTGGTTTCACCGGGTCGCGCTTGTATCCAGTTGGTATGTGTTTGGAATGCGCGACCATCACTATCCAATACTGAGATAGCTACCGCTGAATCGGCCGGCACTTTAACGCGTACCGAACCATCTGGTTCTACTGGCGCATAACCGAGTACTTCCACCATTTCAAATTCTGTTTCACCAATCGCCTGCATGCTGATACCTGGAGGTGTTGGTAAAGCGCGTGTTACACGCACAAATCTTGCAGGACGATTTAAGTAACTAGCACTTGTCGGATCTTTTAAAGCTAACAAGTCTGGCGTGGTTCCAACTTTTGGAATGTTCTCATCTAAACCAGGCACTAAAACACGATCACCCATGATGTCTAAGAAGTCTGTGTGATATACGGTTTTCACACCAAGAATGCCCATACCAGTTCCACCTAAACCATTAGGCTCCGCAATTAAATTTACATCAGCAGGTTTATCAGGAATGATATTTGGCACATCACTTAAGGCACGTGGGTATAAAGCCACTGGATCCATTAACGCTTTTCCAGCGGGTGCCGTTTGCACAACACGTGCAACTTGCTGATTAAAATCAATCATCCAAATCTGATATTTAGTATCTCCAAATATTTGAGTTTGTTGGCCCGTCATTGGGTGTGTTTCTGTTGGTATCCCACCATTAAATTGATTAGGTGCAATCGCATAAGATACTAATGCGCGACTGGTTCCGTCCCAAAGTGGGAAAGGTGTACTGTAACGACCACCTGGTGAAAAACTTCCATCCATCGTCACAGGCTGTGTATTGAAATTGGCATAGGTCTGGCCACCACAGGCTGGACCAGGATCACAATTGTCTGAAAAACTAACAGTATTAATAGAATATAGTGCACCGCCTTCATCTGTACCTGATAACGGCATTAATGTAGACATTACACTTCCATTCTGCTGCTCCATAGGGTGCAGGAAACTATTGCCTGGACTGAATGCACCATACAGTACAAACATGTCAGTACCATCTGGGTTTACTGTAAAAATTGGAAAATGGTTTCGGTTTGCCACATGATCCCAACGGCTAAACATAATTCGGCCATCTTTTAATACCGTAGGATTTCGGTCATGACTTTGGTTAAATGAAATTTGTGTAATTTCCTGAGTGTCAGGATTAAATACGTGTAATGTAAGTGCCTCTTCACGTTCATATTCATCTAGTGTTTTATGTTGCTGAGTATTTTGCTCAACTAACATTTCTTGCATGCGTTTTTGACGATTGGATGAAAATACGATTCGACCATCCGGTAAATATGCAGGATCTACATCATCACCAAACGCTTCTGCCACTGGATCCGTCATGAGTCGACTAATCTGTCGGGTCGCTACATCCATTTCCCATAGATTGAATGTAGAATCGTTTGGGCCACGCATTGCAAATACAACTTTAGTGGCATCAAAATTTACTGAAGGATCGGACACATCGCCTTGACCCTGGGTATAAGAAGAGGTGACATTAATTGGAATGATGCTTGGAATAGATGCATCCTTGTACATCAGATCACCACCCACAGAAAAGATTACACCATCCGTAGGATTACCCGCGGTTTCGAGATTACGCTCGGCATATACCATGGCGTAATCACCATTTACTGTAGTGAATCCATCTGTTGAAGTAGAGGATCCTGTTTTACAACTTGGTAACAGCACTAATGCACAACATAGAAGTGCAATAGCTTTCCATGTTTGCTCGATAGTCCTTTTCATATCCAACTCCAGTAATTTCAAACTTTATCTTCCATGAATAAAATTTGGCACTGTAAAAACAGTACACAAATTGTTTAATTTGACCCTCTATATCCTTGATTTCCCTAGGGTCCTAGGTAAAGAATTATTCTAGGGTTAATAATGTGTAACCGTTCAAGACGAGTAAACGGTATTAATGAACGGACGAATGGTCTATTAAAAATAGCCCCAATTCTTTATGTGAATCGCCTCACAATAACTCAGTGGGTTATCTCACATGTCAGTGATTTGCAAGAGATTGTAGGCCTTCAGAATAAAACAGCTGGCCTTGCTGATCTATGATTACACCCTCAATTTCATACATAGAATTGAGCAGTTTCAGTCCTTTTTCTACACCGAGTACAAATACGGTAGTGGATAGTGCATCGGTGGTCGTGGAGTCTTTACCAATAATTGAAACGCTACGTACTTCTTTCGCTGATTTTCCCGTGGCAGGGTGAATGATGTGATGGTAACGAACACCATCTTCGATGAAAAATCGTTCATAGTCACCGGAAGTCGACAAAGCTTCATTCACTAAAGGCATTTTAACAATGACATCTTTTGGATTTTTAGGATCTCGAATACCAACAATCCATGGCCGCCCCAATCGATCCCCTAAAATTCGTGTATCACCGCCTGCTGAGACTAATGCATGTTGTATTCCTAATTTTTGAACTTTTAGGATCGCCAGATCCACAGCGTATCCCTTGGCAATTCCTCCCAAATCAATTTTCACACCGGGTTTAGTAAACGAAATAGTTCTATTGTCTTCATCCATTTCAATATTATTAAAATCAATAAATGCTGAAGCTTCTTCTAGTTCACTTTCACTGGGTTTAATTTTTTTTCGATAGTTAAATAAATGCCCAACACTTGCATACGTAATATCAAATGCGCCATCACTGAGAGTAGAAACTTCTATCGACCGCTGAATGACATCAAATAATTCTTTATTCACCTTTACAGGATTGAGATGAGCATTTTTGTTAACTTGAGATAATTGACTGGATTCAATATAGGGGCTCATTAATTGATTTACATCTTCCATTACACCTAACGCAGAAGATATTGCTTGTTTGCGAATATTCTTATCTTCATGCCAAAGCTCTACTCTTATTGTAGTGCCCATAATGGCTGCATCTTCCGATTGCCATTCTGCAAATAAATTTAACGGAACTATAGGCAAGCTGATTAGCAAACAAAGTATGATTTGATTGACAGAAGTAAGAACGAATTTCATATAAATTTAGTAGTGCAAAAAGTCTAATCGCATCCAAATTAAATACATAATTATTATATAATAAGAATTCTTAAGTCATGTAAAAATTATGTCTACGAACATTAAATACGATCCAAGCTGTATGGATGATTTTGATCCAGCCTCGATGGATGCAAATCAAGCTCAAAATCAAATTATTAATACAGTAAATCAAATTTCCACTTACGAAACTTTGCCTATTCGTGAGTCATTAGGTCGTGTTGTTGCCACTGAAGTTCAGTCAAAAATTAATGTGCCCGGTCATACCAATTCTGCTATGGATGGTTATGCAATTTATGGGGAAGAAATTCCAAACGAAGGTACAAAAACATTTATAGAAATAGGTACTGCCTTTGCAGGAAAGCCTTTTACTGGACACGTAAATAAAGGTGAATGTGTACGCATAATGACGGGAGCAGTGATGCCTAACTTTACTGATACTGTGATTATGCAAGAACATGTTGAGAAAAATGACAACATAATAACTATCAACTCTTCAAATAAATCGAGTCAAAATGTACGGCTTGCCGGTGAAGATATTGCGATACATGAAACTGTACTTGGTAAAGGAAAACTCATTACACCTGCCGAATTAGGACTACTAGCTTCTGTAGGAATTCCAAAAATTAATGTATTCAAAAAAATTCGTGTTGCATTTTTTTCAACAGGCGATGAACTAAGATCCGTAGGAACTTCACTTGAAATTGGTCAAATTTATGACAGTAATCGGTATACACTTTTCGGTATGCTGCATAGGTTGAGCGGGATCGAAATTATCGATATGGGTGTGGTTAAGGATAATCAATCAGCAGTGGAAAATGCATTCTCAAAAGCAGCCAAGCAAGCCGACGTAATTATTACATCTGGTGGTGTTTCGGTGGGTGAAGCGGATTTTGTAAAAGAAATATTAGAAAAAATCGGCCAGGTGAATTTTTGGAAAGTAGCTATGAAACCTGGAAGACCGTTGGCTTTTGGTAAAATTAATGACGCGTGGTTTTTTGGATTACCGGGAAATCCCGTATCTGTCATGGTTACTTTTTATATGTTTGTACAGCCCGCGCTTAGAAAAATGATGGGCATAAACCATTATGAACCTATGATGATAACTGCCACATGTACATCTACATTACGCAAAAGACCAGGAAGAATCGAATATCAACGTGGAATTTATGAAAAAATTGATGAAGCTACTTACGAAGTACAAAAAACAGGCGCACAAGGTTCGGGAATTTTACGCTCAATGTCTGATGCTAATTGCTTTATTATCTTACCGATGGAATCAGAAGGTGTAAAAGAAGGTGATGCTGTATTAGTTTTACCATTTATTGGAATTGTTTAGGTTAATTTAACCTGGAGTATTCTTTTCTACCCATCGGTCTTTATTTTCAGTACTTTCTTTTTTCCAAAATGGAGCATTAGATTTTAAATCTTCCATTATAAATCGATTTGCATCATAAGCAGCTGCTCGATGCTCTGACCACACTGCAACACACACAATAGGATCACTCGGAAATACTTGCCCAACTCGATGTAAAATAAATGCATCTAATATTTCCCATTTTTGCATAGCAGTATCCACAATTTGTTCAATATGTTTTTGCGTCATCTCTGGATAAAACTCTAACGTCATGTCTGAAAGTTCAAAGCCATCATTCATATCCCGCATACTGCCTATGAAAATTGACGTTGCACCATATTCACCTGGTCTAAATGTTTGTTTTTGATAGGCAGTTATTTCCTGCCATGGATCAAATGCTTGCTCTTTAATTTCAATTTTCATTTTCATTGACTCAATAACGTGATATGTACATTATGAACCAGATTGTTATTCAAGGCAGTAAAAAATGAACGAAGATAGAAAATTTATTGCATTAGAAATTGCTGTACTCACAATTTCTGATACAAGAACAGAAGCTGAGGACAAATCTGGAAAATTACTGTGTGATCGAATTACTGACACAGGACATAAACTTAACGAAAAAGTAATTGTCGCAGATGATCTTTATAAGATACGTGAAATAACTTCGAGATGGATAGCCAATCTTGCCCCTGACGTAATTATTACCACGGGAGGTACCGGTGTAACAGGCAGAGATGGTACACCAGAAGCAATTCGGCCATTGCTTGATAAAGAAATTTCTGGATTTGGTGAAATGTTTAGAGTTTTATCCTATGAGACGATAAAGACATCTACGTTACAGTCACGTGCATTTGCAGGTGTAGCAAATGGTACTTACGTATTTTGTTTACCAGGCTCAAGTGGTGCATGCGCAGAAGCTTGGGATAAATTAATTACACATCAATTAGACTATCGAAATAGACCTTGTAATTTAGTTGAATTAATTCCTAGGTTAAAAGAAACTTAAATAAATATTTAACTAGCTAGCAAATTTTATATTTTGACTTGTTTGTGTATTTTGGAAATTTAGCATTTCTTCCATCAACATAGGTTCGCTAATGGCAAATCCTTGCACGTAATTAACACCAATATCTCTTAAAGTATCTAATACATTTATAGTTTCAACAAACTCTGCAATAGTCTCAATATTCATTAATTTTGCAATTTTATGAAGTGAACGTACCATTTCATGGTCAACGGCATTAGTATCAATATCACGAACAAAAACACCATCAATCTTAATAAAATCGACCGGCAAATGTTTCAAGCTTTCTAGCGATGAAAATCCTGTTCCGAAGTCATCCAATGCAAATTTACAACCAAGGTCTCGTAAATATTTTATAAATGAATTTGCTTCTACTAGATTTGATACGGCAACTGTCTCTGTAATCTCAAAACATATTTTTTCTGTTGCAACACTATATTGATCAAACACTGACTTTACATACTTCAAAAATTTTGGATCACTAAGAGAGGCGCCAGAAATATTGATAGATAACATTTTTAAGTTTTTACCAACATTATCCAGTTGACTCAATTTTAATACACAATTTTTAACCATCCAACGATCAATATTTGTAATTAAGTTATAACGCTCCGCCGTTGGCAAAAACCTTGCTGGCCCAATGATAGAGGTGTCTCCACTATGCATTCGAATTAACGCCTCAAAACAATCCCAGTCGTTTTGAATTTGATCTATTTTACAAATTGGCTGTAGATGAATTGAAAAACTATCATTCTCTAACGCATTATTAATTCTAATATACGATTGAGAATCAGACCGAACATTACTAATTTCAGTATCATCTACATTAACCGGTTATCAATATAGATAACCGATCACAAAATATAGATAACCGATCACAAAAGGTGTTCTTTTAACTGTACTTTTTATGAAAAGGATCATGCAGGCTACATGATCAAACTAACCGCCAATATATGACATTTCAACTTTTGGCAGCAATACAGTTTCTGAATTTCTAAGTTCAGAATATCTGTCACCACGCTTTGACCAAGTCGTTTTGATAACTTCTGTAATAAATTCATCCTCTGCTCTTTCTCGTAACAGGTGTCTTAAGTCTGTACCTTTGGTTGCAAACAAGCATGTATACAATTTACCTTCAGCAGATAGCCTTGCACGAGTACAATCACTGCAGAAAGGTTGTGTAACCGACGAAATAATTCCAAATTCGCCGCTACTGTTTTTAAACTTCCAACGCTTAGCTACTTCTCCTCTGTAATTTGCTTCTATTTCTTCGATAGAAAATTCTTTTTTTATCTCCGAAAGAATATCTTTTGCTGTAAATACATCATCTAATTTCCATTGATTAGTACTTCCCACATCCATAAACTCAATAAAGCGTACTATAATATCTGTTCCTCTAAAATATTTGAGCATTGGTACAATTGAACGATCATTCACTCCTTTTTTTACAACCATATTTATCTTAATCGGCACTAGTCCTACTACGTCTGCATTTTCTATTCCTTGCAATACTTGGTTAACCGAAAATGAAACATCACTAATTTTTTTAAAAACGGTATCTTCTAATGCATCCAAGCTGATAGTTATTCGGTTTAAACCAGCATTTTTTAACTGCTGTGTAATTTCTTTTGTAAGCAAAATTCCATTCGTGGTTAAACTAATATCTTCGATTGAATCGATTTTTGCCAATTGTTCGATAAGTACAGGCACATTTTTTCGTAGTAAAGGCTCACCACCTGTGATACGTAATTTTTTAACGCCTAAATCCGAAAAAATTCTGGATATTCTTGTAATTTCCTCAAAACTTAATAATTCATCTCGTTGCATGAATTGATAATCTGAATTAAAAATATCTTTTGGCATACAATAGGTACATCGAAAATTACAACGGTCGGTAATGGATATTCTCAAATCACGCACAGGTCGTGACAAAGAATCTAGAATCTGAAAATTGTTCTCCATAATAATTATTTTAACGAAATAACTTTTCCTTCGTAACATTAGAATAGTAGACGTAAGAGATATCTCCATGCATAAAAATAAGGTTTTTTGGCTTATTGCTGGCCCAATTGCTGCCTTATTCACTTTTTTGTTATTACCAGATCAATACACAAGTGTTACTGGAAGTACTCAAATTTTTGATACATCTGCAAAAGCAACAATGGCCATGTTGGTTTGGATGGCTATTTGGTGGTTAACTGAAGCCACGGATATTAGTGTCACAGCACTACTACCTATTGCCTTTTTTCCACTATTTGACATCACCAGTATTAAAGAGGCTGCCGCACCGTATGCTTCTCACATAATTTTTCTATTTCTTGGGGGTTTTATTATTGCAATTGCTCTGCAAGTCTGGGGCTTAGATAGGAGAATTGCTTTGGGGATTTTGAGAAAAATTGGAAATACACCATCACGCATCGTCGGTGGTTTTATGCTTGCAACTGCATTTTTAAGCGCGTTTATTTCAAACACAGCCACCACTGCAATGATGCTTCCCATTGGGTTAAGTGTAATTGCACTATTACATGTAAAAAAGAACAATAAAAGTAATTTTGCATTTGCAACTTGCATCATGCTTGGTGTTGCATATGCTGCCAATATTGGTGGAATAGCTACTGTAATTGGTACTGCGCCTAATTTATTTGTTGTTTCATTTATACGAGACTCAATTGACGCTCAATATATTAATGACATTAGCTTTCTGGAATGGGCAAAGGTTGGTGTTCCAGTAGTTTGTGTTCTATTGCCTATATGTTGGTGGTTACTGACCAAAATAATATACAAAATAGATACTGTACAACTTGGACATTCTTCAGAATTTTTGAAAAAAGAAAGTAAGAACTTGGGTCGCATGAGCTATGAAGAAAAAGCTGTTCTAATCGTCTTTAGTTTTACAGTTTTATTATGGCTAAGTAGAACATTTCTTCAAAGTATCGAAATCAAACTTAATGGAAATTATTTAACGCCTTTCGCAGGTTTAACGGATTCTAGTATTGCTATTTTTTCTGCAATTTTACTATTTATTATTCCTGCAAAAAATACATCCAATAAATTTATTCTTCAATGGAAGAATTTACGAGATTTACCCTGGGGTATTTTGATACTTTTAGGTGGCGGATTAAGTCTGGCTGCTGCTGTTAAAAATAATGGTGTGACAGAGTTTATAGGCGCACAAGCGGGTGTACTATCATCTATGCCGACACTAATTATACTTCTGATAATAATTAGTGCAGTGGTTTTTTTGACAGAACTGACATCGAATACTGCAACAACAGCTACATTAGTTCCAGTGCTCGCTGCAATTTCGCCAGCACTTAATATACATCCTTATTTATTAATCATTCCTGCGGCCATTGCAGCAAGTTGCGCATTTATGTTGCCAATTGCAACGCCCCCCAATGCAATTGTATTTGGTTCTGGCTATATTACTTCGCAGCAAATGTTAAGGTCTGGTTTTAGACTTAACATTATTTGCATCATAATGCTTACATTACTGACATACTTTTTCAGCGACTACATAATAGCCCTACTAAACTAAGCCTCATATTTTTCTGATAATTGATACTTTTCTTCTACCCCTATTAATTCATTAAACTCAGTAAAGTTTAAAAGATCGGCCTCCATGCCCAATGTAGTTCCATTATTATGTAATGTTGAATAAAATTTTTGAATTGTTTTACCTGCTGCAAATAACCCAGTTAAAGGATATAAAATTAACTGGAATCCTAATTCGGACAATTCTTGTTTTTGTAATACTGGTGTTTTTCCACCTTCTATCATATTTGCAACAATAGGTTTAGGTGCTTCGAATCCTATTTTCTTCATTTGTTCAAGCGAACCAGGAGCTTCTACAAAACTGGCATCAGCCCCTAATTCCCTAGCTTGCTTAACACGTGTAATTGCTTCTTCGAGCCCTACAACAGCTTCTGCATCTGTTCGCGCAACAATAAAAAAATCAGCATCGCCTCTTGCATCTACAGCAGCCTTAATCTTATTTAGATACTCTTCACGCTCGATTACTTTTTTATTTCGCATATGACCACATTTTTTTGGCCAAACTTGATCTTCTAAAAAACAACCTTTAGCTCCGGCATCAATTAATTGCTCAACGGTCCGGTACACATTTAAAGGATTTCCATAGCCAGTATCTGCATCTACTATGATTGGTATTGAAACACTTGTGCATATTGCTCGAGCGCGTTCTACAACTTCTGTTTGTGTGAGCAAGCCAAAGTCTGGCTCACCAATGGTGGCGGCAGCCAATGAATACCCAGAAATAAAGGCCATGGGAAACCCCACTTGTTCCGCAATTTTTGCAGACAAGGTGTCATAAATTCCTGGGAAAGCCAGTGATCCAACTTCGTCCAAAACGCATTGAATACTATTTTTCATTAATTATTCTCACTTTTAATTGGGAATGGATGTCTGAACTAGGTATTATTAAAGCCTACAAAAAGTTCTCAGATTCAAGGATGATAAGCATGGTTTTAAAATTTGTACATATGCTTCATGCAACTAAGTTATTTATAGCAATAACTTTAATACTGTCACTGCCTAGTATTGGTATTGCATCAAACTGGACAGAAGTGAGGACATTGGATGGCAAATTTACAACCCTCTTCCAACACTTTGAAGAAGGGAAATGGACTCTTGTAATGCTTTGGTCCAGCACCTGTGGTATTTGTGTTCGCGAATATCCCATTATGTCTGAATTTCATGATAAACATAAAAGTACTGTTGCAAAAGTTATTGGTGTTTCACTCGATGGTTATTCAAATCTGGAAAGCATTACGCAACATATCGATGAAATGCCAATGTCATTTAAAAACTTAGTCGGTGAACTATCAGTAGTCGCATTTAATTATCAATCATCAACTGATGAACCGTTGCGTGGCACTCCCACCTATTTAATGTTTAATCCTGAAGGGCAATTAGTTGGACATAATCCAGGGCCCGTTAAAATCGAAGCCTTAGAAGAATTTATCAATAGAAAATCTAATTAGTCTAATTAAAATCGCGCAAAGGACATCTTTCTTCTTTGTGCTATTGCAATTCCAAGCAGAATTACAATTAATGCAATATATGCATTAGCATTGATATGTTCTTTTAGAAATATAACTCCCATTAAAACGGCCCAGACGGGTATTAGATAGTTAATCTGCGAAAGGAATGATGGGCCTATACGCGCAATAATTGCAAAATAAATTATTGTAGCTATTGCAGTTGGGAATAATCCTAAAACTATCAAAGACACAACCGATTCCACAGTCACACTCCAGCTAAATGATCCAAACGAGAAAAACAAAAAAGGAAGCATAATAAGACTTGCAATTAATAACACTGCTGTAGATATCGCAATAAAACTTTCATTGGGTAATCTTTTAGCCAATATGGTATTTACAGCATAACTCACGGCGCCGCCCAAAATGGCTAACATCGGAATTAAAATGTAATGCCCATGCTCTATCTTTTGAAATGCGGCCGGTCCTAATAAAATTAATATTCCTAAAAACCCTAGAAAAAAACCAACCACTCGATTTAATGTTAATCGTTCATTAATCACAAAAAAATGTGCCAAAACAATTGTTGTTAAAGGCATGACTGCCATCAGAATTCCAGCAATACTGCTATCTACTGTTTGCTGACCCCAACTAATAAGATAAAATGGCAAACAATCCCCAAATATAGCCAGAGCAGTTAATAATGGCCAAGTAGTTCTAACAAAATAGAACTTTTCTTTTCGTACCAACGAAACACCAAGTAAAAATAAAGCCGCAATAATTATTCTACCCGCTGCAACCACATAAGGATTAAAATCCTCTACTGCAAATTTAGTAAACATAAATGCACTACCAAACATAATGACTAGGGCAATAAGCCCTAGCCAATCTAAACTACTGGCACGTTGCATGGTTCAATGAATATCAATAGCGGACTAAAACGTCATAGATGAGTGATGTTTTCCCTTCAGCAGGCACTTTAATTTTCCATTCTGCTGTTCCGGCAGCCACTTTAACATGTTTATGACTTTCTTTTCTCATTTGCCAATCACCTGGAATGGGTTCCCGCACAACAACTTCCACTTCTTCAGACTTGGCATTTTTAAGATCAACTTGGAAACTGGCAATATACGCATAGTCATATTTACCAATGGCGTGGGCTTTTTTAAAGCTTGTCTGTTTTTTATCTGCAGTTACATCAAACGCATCTCCAAGCTTAAGCTTAACATTTTCCTTTTTAGGTGTATGATCAATATGATCCTCGCCTACGAATTGCGCATTACCTGATCGATCGTTTTTATATACACGGACTACACCCTTCGGCAATGGTAGTCCAAGATTCGAAGTTTTGCTGTTGTTAAATTCTACATACACGCCAACTTTCATTTTTTCCCCAATAGATCCATAAGAACTTTGGTAATAATAATGTTGGCCTTGAAGTAAAAATTCTTTTTTAACAGGCACTCTCGTAGCATTCAGCAATGAAACCTGTTTCGTTTGATTTTCTAAAATATCAGTAGGTCGTTGTAAGGTATATAAATGATATTCAAATAATGCTTCTTCTATCATATCCTGTTCTGCAACTGCTGTATCGGATGCTAGCATTCGAAATTTTTTGCTGGCTTCTTTGTAATCATTTTTAACACGGTTTACATCACCCGCAACAAGTTGTAGTTTTGCATTTTTATAGCTTGTACCACTTAGATTGCTTAATGTTACCCACCCTGTTAAATCTAAATATTTATCACTTTTATCCAACTCCGCCACATAATCGGCTTTCCATGATAATCCGCCTGTTAAATATGTAAGCTGTACATCTTGAGGATTAGATGTTCCACTATTTAGTTGCATTACTAATGTAGGCCTATCACGAAGATTTTCAGGAATTTTGTCAAACACAATTCTACCGGGTACTCCTGTATGAATTTGATCGCCGATTCTCAGTACAACTCCATTGTTTACACTTAATACAGTAGCAACCACAATCGATTCCTCTCCTGTCTGAGGATGTGTTTTAACTATACGAACTTCTTTGCCAACATATTTCTCGAGTAACTTTTGAGGCGTTAATAAATCAAAATTAAAGTTCTGTTCTATAAGACGATAATCATCAACTTTACTCAAATTTCGAAATAATGCTGTCTCTGGTCTCATCTGTGCACTTACTTCACGAAATGCCAACTGATTAAATCCGCGCTCTAAGCGAATAACTCGCAAATCCTTTACAAGTGCCAATTGATCGTTGTAGATGGTAAGTGCTACCTCCTTTTGATCTGCTAAATTACTATTAACTTCGCGTAGATCAGCTGTGGCAACTGCAGCACCTGAGAAAATGTTAATTATGGTACTGACTATAAATACAGATAATAGTTTTAATCGTTTCATGGTTAATCCTTTTATTTTGCTAGGTTTATATGGTTAAACGATCAAACGTCCAATATGGGTTAAACTATAAAAAATTTGTAAGTCAATTCTTAGTTTTCAATGGGCAGTAATAAGAAAAGCATTTCTACACAAAATTCATCTGTAGCAGAGTTTCTGGACCAAGTAGCAAAATCACCAGTTCCCATACAAACGGAATCTTGTGGAAGATTGATATTTGCAATGGATGCAACGGCTAGTCGTGAACCCTGTTGGGACATGGCATGCCAAATTCAGGCAGATATGTTCACCGAAACAGCTGCACTAGGAAAGTTACTCATTCAATTATGCTATTACCATGGGTATGGCGAATTTCAAGCGCATGATTGGACTCAAAATGCATCACAATTGCAAAATGTAATGTCTATAGTGCGATGTAAAGCCGGACAAACTCAAATTTCAAGAATTTTAGACCATACACTACTCGAAGCTAAACAACATAAAATTAATGCGCTGGTATTTGTTGGCGATTGTATGGAAGAGTTAGCAGACAAATTGCTAGGCCAAGCAGGAAAACTGGCATTACATGGCATCCCCATATTTATTTTCCACGAAGGCCAAGATGTTATGGCTGAACGTACATTTCGCCAAATGGCGAAGATTACGAAAGGCGCATATTGTAAATTTGATCAGTCCAGTGCCGAGCAATTACGCGCTTTATTAAAAGCGGTTGCTGTGTACGCAGTGGGAGGCGTAAAAGCACTCAAAGCTCATAGTAAAACTAATGCCAATTTAAAAAATGAGATCATCAATCAACTAACGGATCAATCATCCTAATGCAGCAAATTTTACTCATCATAGGCATCATAGGTGTATTGATTTTCATACGTTGGGTAAGTAAGCAACCAAAACAAAAACAATTTCAAGCCATTGCAATTTTTGTAGCAATTATTCTTATTGGATTAGTAGCTACTGGAAGAGCTCATTGGTTGTTTGCAGCGCTTGCTGCAATTGTTCCTGTGTTTCGACGCATACTTGGATTAATGAGTTATATCCCAATGTTTGGCAGGTTATTTACACAATTTCGCAACATGCAGTCTGGAGCTTCAACAAATCAAACTTCAAATGTAGAAACTGAATATCTATCTATGAGCCTAGAACATGCCACCGGCCATATGCATGGAAAAGTAAAAAAAGGAAAATTCATAGGGAAAAACTTATCAGATATGTCTCTATCGGGGTTAATGAAACTACATGCAGAACTTTCGCAATTAGATTCGGACTCAAAACAACTCTTAGAAGCCTATCTTGATAGAACTCATCAAGATACTTGGCGTGACTATGTTGATGAAGCAAATCAATCTCAACAAGCAGACAATTCGAGGGCTACCATGTCGATTGATGAAGCGTATAACATCTTAGGACTGGACAAGAATGTAAGTGAAGAAGAAATTATTGATGCACATCGAAGATTAATGCAAAAACTACATCCAGACCGTGGCGGCAATGATTACCTTGCTGCGAAGATTAATCAAGCTAAAAACATACTACTAAAAAAAGCTGCCTAAGTATTATGTTTTGGAAAAAAAAGAAACCTAAAAAGAAGCGTGAAAAAGTAGAAATACGTGCTTACAGTGAAGAAGGTGGATTTATAAAATCCTTGGAACGACAAGGATTAACTACCAGTGCTTCTTATGGTGGAATGGGCATTCGCGAATTGCAATTACGTATGGAATTACTTGTTGAGCCTGTTCTTTCCGCACAACGAGGAGTATTTGAGCCTGCAAAGAATTTAGCGGAATTTCCTAAAGTGGACCAAGATCGTTTTTTATCCACAGTAGAACAATTATGCAACACCGATATTGAGCTCGGATTTAATTTTTGTCATTTAGGCCATGTAGGTTTACAAACCCTAGACGAAAGTCAATGGGATGACTGGATTTCTAAGTTATTAAAAAATCACCAAGAAAATGGCTTAAATAGTGCTATAGAACAGCTACACAAGGTTAAAGAATATGTTGCGTCCATATCTCATGCCCCTGCGAGTGTATCCATTAATGACATCTCAAGAATTCTTGAAAGCTTCGTCATTGGACTTAGCGGGCGTCGTCTAAATATTGAAATTAGTGATCAACATTTTTGTGATACAGAATCTATTCGACTTCCTGAATTTATATCAACCTACAACAATCAGGATGAAAATTTTACTTTATATAAAGCAATGACAGTTCACCAATGGGCGCAAACTTGGTTTGGAACATGGCGAATGAATGTAGATGCTTTAGTTAAAACCTTCAAAGATTCTGAACGTGCACAATCTATATTTCATAAACTTGAAACAATTCGCTTAGATGCATGCATTGCACGTGAGTTACCCGGAGTAGCACGTGTTATGAAAAATATTAGTGGGACACTAAACACAGACTCATTATCAAAAAACTGGAAACGCGCTCATGAGGTATTGCAACAAAAAGATGCAACCGTTAAAGACACAATGTTTTTTTTAGAATCTGTTTACAAAGAAAATTTGTTTCCTGAAGATAAAATTTATCAAGGAACCTTAGAGCCGAGAAGAACTTGGAAGACAATTCAATCAAGAATCGAAAAAGAGCAAGAACAACTTCAGCAACGACTGACAGAACTACAACAAGAATTAGATACCAATGTGGTATACACAAATACTGAATTAGAAGACAGTGAAAGATTTTCAATTGAAGAAATTGAAGACGAGGATTCACCAGAAGGTTTTTCAATCCAATTAAACTTCAACGAACAAGCAATTGACCCTCCAGAGGATATTCAACAACTTTTACAGTCTATTTTACAGGACCTAGGAGAAATTCCAGATCCTTACTTAATAACAGAAATTCAAAACGAAGAAATTGAAACTGAGTATACTACTGATCAACCTAACCTAGACGATTCAAACACAATCGATAAAGATAAAGTGTATTTATACGATGAGTGGGATCATTCTAGGCAAAGATATCGTAAAGAATGGTGTCATCTAAGAGAGCACGACATAAAGCCTGTATATAACAATTTTGTAGATGAAACATTATTCAAACATCGATCTTTATTAAAACATTTACACCGAACCTTTGAGGCTTTACGAGAAGATGATAAAAGACTAAAACACCAACCCTATGGTGAAGATATAGATCTAGATGCTGTCATCGAAGCATATAGCGATACACAAATTGGTTTAGAAGCCTCGCAAAATTTATTCATAAAATCTCGAAAAATGGATCGCAACATTGCTGTAATGTTTATGATTGACATGAGTGGCTCTACTACGGGCTGGGTCAACGAAATGGAACGAGTATCACTCATATTATTGTGTGAAGCTTTAGAAACCTTAGGTGATCGATATGCAATCTATGGATTTTCAGGCGCTACCCACGAAAGCTGCGAGCTATACAAGATTAAGAATTTTAAAGAAACATACAACGATGAAATAAAAGCACGAATCAATGGTATTGAGCCGCAAGATTACACCCGCATGGGTGCCGCAATTCGACATTTGACGATGCTGCTCAACCAAATAGAAGCCCGCACGAAGCTGTTGATAACACTATCGGACGGCAGACCAGACGATAGGGACGGTTATCGTGGCCCCTATGGAATTGAAGATACTCGACGCGCATTAATTGAGGCAAAATTTTTAGGAATTCATCCGTTCTGCATTACGATTGACCAAGAAGCGATGGATTACTTAAAACATATGTATGGCGCAGTAAATTTTGCCGTCGTTGATAAAGTAGACAAGCTTCCGTATAAAGTTTCTGACATTTATCGTCGCATTACAAATTAATTTAACTAGATTATGAAAAGTAGTCAGCGCATGGAAGCTGTGCAAGCACCTATTATTCCATTAATAGGCGCACTCTCTCGAGAAAACCCTGGCACCATTTCTTTTGGTCAAGGAGTTGCTTATTACGGGCCTCCTCCCGAAGCCTTTACTAAGGTGCAAAATCACATAAATGACGAATCAATTAACCGATATGGTCCTGTAGAAGGTATTCCAGAACTACAGCAAGCTTTGATTAAAAAACTTGAGACTCAAAATAACGTAGTAATTAATGACAATAACATTATTGTTGTAACAGCCGGATCTAATATGGCCTTTAACACTGCAATTCTTGCAATCACAGATCCGAGCGATGAGGTAATACTTCCGATCCCCTATTACTTTAATCATGAAATGTCATTAGCCATGGAACGCTGCAAAGCGGTATTGGTTGCTACAGGTAAAGACTTCCATTTGTATATAGATAAACTTGAAGCAGCAATTACAGAACGCACTAAAGCAATCGTCACTATTAGCCCTAATAATCCAAGTGGAGCTGTTTATACAAAAACAGAACTCGACGCTGTAAATTTGTTATGCAAAAAACATAATATTTATCACATTAGTGATGAAGCATATGAAGATTTTTATTACGACAAAAATCTTCATTACTCTGTTGCTTCTAATAAAGAGAATACAGAGCATACGATTTCTCTTTATTCATTTTCGAAAGGATATGGGTTTGCCGGATGGCGAATTGGTTACATGGTAATTCCTATACATTTATTTGATGCCGTGAAAAAAATCCAGGACACAATATTAATATCGCCGCCGATTATTTCTCAATATGCTGCAATTGGTGCATTAGAAACAGGCCAAAATTTTTTACAAGAGAAAAGAGCGAAGTTGCAGAAGAAACGAAACCTGGTATTAAATATGCTTGAAAAGCTAAACTGTCTCAAACAAAAACCAGTTTCAGAAGGTGCTTTTTATACATTATTAAATATAGATAAAGCACTGAATGACATACAACTTGCTAAAGCTCTTATCAAAAAACACAAAGTTGCAACCATACCGGGATCTGCATTCGGCATAAGCACAGGTTGTTACTTACGAATTTCCTATGGAGCTCTATCTGATCAAGATATTGAAATCGGGATGGAAAATTTAATTAATGGTCTTGCTGGTTGTTAAACCAGCTTAAGGCAATAAAGAAGAGTGATGTTCAACAATTTTAAATTTACCGTCTCCAATATTGCAAATTACAAAAGTAAATCGAGCAGGATGTGTAATTAGATTTTCTTCCGTATAGGAAAATTCATAAAGTCCAGAAACAATAGTTGTTTCCATATAGTTACGACAAATTGTTTTAGAAAACCTTACATTTAATTCATTTTTTATAAAAAGTTGCTGAAAATATTCACGAATTAATTCGTGCTTATCTCGAATTATTTCTGAAAACGTTCCCCATAAAATTGCATCTTTTGCATATAGTTCAATCATCCCATCTAAATCTTTACGATTTAAACATATTTCCCATTTTTTAATTAGATCATCCATAACATAACCTCTTTTACTAAAGCTTTATTTTCCTTTAAATATTGAACCCATAATGCCACGAATAATTGCTTGACCCATTCTTGAAGTTGCAATTTTTGTTGCACTTTTTATCACAGTTTGTGTTGTTGATTCGCGACGAGTTTTTCTACGCGTTGATTGACGAGATTTTTTCTTGGATTTTGCTGCTTTATATTCTCGTTCTTTTTCCATTTCTTTGGCGTGTTTCGCTGCTTGTTCTGCACGCTGTTTGAGTAATTCTGATGCACTTTCCCGATCTATTGCTTTATCGTATACGTCTTTAATAGGACTTTTTTCAAATATGATTTTTCGTTCCGACTTCGTTGCAGGCCCCATACGAGATTCTGGAGGTCGAATTTTTGTTTGTTGAACAATGGTAGGCACCCCTTCAGGATCAAGCACTGAAACCAATGCTTCCCCCACTCCAAGTTCTGTAATCACCTGAACTGTATTTAGGTCTGGATTGGCTCTGAAGGTGGTTGCTGCAACTTTTACAGCTTTTTTATCGCGTGGAGTATACGCCCGTAATGCATGCTGAATACGATTCCCCAACTGTCCCAAAATCTCATCAGGAATATCCACAGGATTCTGAGTCACAAAATACACCCCAACTCCTTTTGAACGAATCAACCGCACTACTTGCTCCACTTTCTGGATGAGTGCTTTCGGAGCATCTTTAAATAGTAAATGCGCTTCATCAAAGAAAAACACCAATTTTGGTTTTTCCGGATCGCCAACCTCAGGAAGCTCCTCAAATAGCTCGGATAATAGCCATAGCAAAAATGTCGAATACAACCTTGGATTTTGCATCAACTCATCTGCAGCAAATAAATTGATATAACCCATTCCATCTGTGTTGGTACGCATTAAGTCATTGAGCTGTAATGCCGGTTCACCAAAAAATTTCTTGCCGCCCTGCTGTTCAAGCACTAACAATCTTCGTTGAATCGCACCTATCGACTGCTTACTTACATTCCCATAATCCACCGTAATCGCAGATGAATTCTCGCCTACATGATTAAGAATTGCTCGCAAATCCTTGAAATCTAACAATAGTAGCCCTTCATCATCGGCCATCTTAAAAGCAATATTCAGCACACCTTCTTGCGTATCATTGAGTTCTAGTAACCTCGACAACAAGAGAGGGCCCATTTCCGAAATCGTGGTCCTTACTGGATGTCCTTGCTTACCAAAGATGTCCCAAAATAGGGTCGGAAATCCACGTGGAGAGTAGTTCTCAACACCAGTCTTAGCAGCTCGCTCCACAAGTTTGGGCTTGGCGGTTATGGCTTGGCTAATACCACTTAAATCACCTTTGATATCAGCTGCAAACACCGGTACACCGACCTGAGAAAAACCTTCTGCCAAAATTTGCAAAGTAACCGTTTTGCCTGTGCCCGTAGCCCCCGCAACTAACCCATGTCGATTGGCACGCTTGAGGAAAAGTGTTTGTACGGCATCACTTTTCCCAACCACAATCGAGGGTAAAGATGTAATTTCCTGCTTAGTCAAAGGGTAATCTGAATTTACTTATTAAAATTATTATGATGACCACAACATTCTGGTTGAAATATTAATGACACACGACAATTTCCGCATATCACCTCAACTCTACCGGCTAGAGCGGCCAACAGAGGCAAAGCATAGCAAGTTAAATATAGTCCTTACAATCAAATGCTTACAAATATATACTTAATTTTACTCATAATTATTTAAATCTACTGATTACAAAATTCCATTTCTATTATTGGACGTTACCGATACATGAGTACGCTCCATTAGATGTGTTTTGACGAATGAAGTTGTCCAGGATATTAACAAAGCAAATTAATGTGCCGCCTAAGCTCGCCTTAGCTACCCTGGTCGTGCTGTTGGTTTTTACTAGTGCATTTTCGTATGCAAGTACGGATCAACGACTAGAGCCTCAAAATCAACATTTACGAGCAACAAAATTAATTACACATTTTTTAGACAAATATCATTACAAAGAAATCAATTTGAATAATACTCTTTCAGATAAAATCTTAGATGCTTACATTACTTCTCTTGATCCAAACAAAAGTTATTTCTACCAAAAAGACATCGATAGTTTTCAAATTTTTCGTTACAAGTTAGATGATGCATTAACACATCCCGAATTAAGCGCGCCTTTTCAAATGTTTCATTTGTATCAAGCACGAGTTGATGAAAGAAGTTTGTTTGCGCTTAATCAACTTAAATCTAATTTTGACTTTTCTATTGATGAAGAGATGGTGATCGATCGATCTGAATATCCCTGGGCTAAAACCCGCAAGGAATTAGACGAAGTTTGGAGAAAGCGAGTTAAAAACGATGTTTTAACATTAAGACTTGCAGATAAAAAACCAAAGGAAATTACTGAAACTTTAGAAAAACGTTACAAAGCAATAGCAAAGCGTAGCCAACAAGTAGATGCTGAAGACGTTTTCCAGCTATTTATGAATGCGTTTGCCAGCACACTAGAACCTCACACTAATTACCTTTCTCCTAGAAGCTCGGAAAATTTTGAAATCAGAATGAGTCTTTCTCTTGAAGGAATTGGCGCATTATTAAGAACGGATGGCGAATACACTGTAGTTGAACGCGTTATTCCCGGTGGACCAGCAGATCTTAGTGACTTATTGCATGCCGAAGATCGAATTGTAGGTGTTGCGCAACAAAACAATAGTCAATACAAAGACGTTGTAGGTTGGAGACTAGAGGAAGTCGTTAAATTAATTCGTGGAGCTAAAGGCACAATTGTTAAATTACAAATTTTGCCAGGAGATGAAGGACAAGCAGCGAAAATTCGTGAAATTAAAATTACACGCGACAAAATTAAACTTGAAGAACAAGCTGCGAAAAGCGAAGTTATAGAAATTCCTGACAATAATTACATATACAAGGTTGGAATAATTGATGTACCAACATTTTATATCGACTTTGCTGCTTATCAGCGCGGTGATAAAAATTACCGCAGCACTACCCACGATGTTGAAAATTTAATTTCAAAGTTAAAATCTGAAAAAATTGATGCGTTGATTCTTGATCTTCGTGGAAATGGTGGTGGCTCTTTAACAGAAGCGACTCAGCTAACTGGATTATTTATTGATGAAGGGCCCATTGTTCAGGTACAAGATTCAAGCGGCCACATCGAAGTACACCGAGACCATGATTCTGGAATATCCTACAGTGGTCCCTTAGTTGTTTTGGTTGACCGATTTAGCGCTTCGGCTTCAGAAATAGTCGCCAGCGCCATCCAAGACTATCAAAGAGGAATCGTCGTCGGTGAAACAACTTTTGGCAAAGGTACTGTACAACAACTGGTTGATCTAAATAATTTTGCCAGAGCAAACGATGCAAAACTGGGACAATTAAAAGCCACGATTGCCCAGTACTTTCGTATTGAAGGGGGTAGCACACAATATCGAGGTGTAGTACCTGATATTAATTTTAATACTGTATATTCACAAGAAAAATATGGTGAACGCTCTCTAGATAATGCCTTACCTTGGAGCTCAATTTCACCTGTTAAACATTACGTGTGGTCTGTAAATAAAAATATTCTGAAAGAAACTTCTTCTTTGCATCGCTCAAGAACAAAAAACGATAAAAAGTTTAAATCTCTTTATGAAATACTACAATTGGATAACGAATTAAGAAATAACAAAACGATTTCTTTATTAGAGAAAACCAGAAAACAAGAATTTGCACGAATTGAAGATAGTCGTGAGTCTTATCAGAATCTGCTAAAAGATACAGAAGCAAATTTAAACAAGCTAGATGATGACGATGCCCAGATAGATGTTTTATTGGATGAAACCGCGCATATCGCAATTGATCTTGCAAAACAACTCGATGCTAACAATTCTAGTTCATTTGTATTTAGAAATTACTAAGTCAACTGATTAAAAATTCTAAATCCTGCTACATAGGTTCCAATCGCTGAACCTAAAGAACTTAAGAAAAATATTAATAAAATTCTTGCCACCCTATTCTTTCGCCAACCCTTAGCATTGGCTGTATCTGCACGAAGATTACTAAAATCACTCACTGTTGGTTTTCGGATAAATAATTCAACGGCTGCTGTGACCATCCCTGCACCGATTGTGGGATTTAATGAAGTAATAGGTGCTGCAACAAATGCAGTAACGATGGTTATAATATGTGCGCCCGCAATGGCTGCTCCTAAAGCAGATAGACTTCCATTAATAATTATCCATTGCCACACTAAATTCCAACCTAATTCAGGGCTTTTTTGAAAGCCCAAATAAAAACCAAAACAAATTAAAGCGACAATAATCCAAGGAACAAACTTGAACCATGATGTTTTCTTGGGGACTATATCTAATTCACTAATAATAACTTGAGCATCCAAATCATCTTGTTGTAAGTAATTTTTCATTCCACTGATATGTCCTGCACCAACTACGGCTAAAAGATTTTTCCCTGCGTGATCACTCGCGGCATTTACAATTTTTGCAGACATGTATTGGTCTCTCTCATCAATAAGTGGGACAAATAAATCTTTTGCATCTTCAGAAAATTGAGCAAAAGTGGTTTCCAACATGTCGCCACTTTTTAATTTTTCTATTTCTTCTTCAGAAACTTTCTCGCGCGACAAGACACTGGCAAATAATCCAGACACTAAATATAAGCGCTTCCAAAAAGGGACATTTCGATACACTCGCTTCAGTGTAGTCCCAATTTCTCTGTCGATTAAAACGACGGGCAAACTTAAAGCTTGTGCTTCGTTGATAGCCGTTTTCATTTCTACCCCTGGCTCAATCCCCAGCTGTTCTGCCATTCTTTGCTGATAAGCGCCAAGCGCAAGACTCGCCGTAACCATACTTGCCTTACCTTCTTTAATGACTTTAAATAAATCCATCTCCGCCAATAAATTTGGATTCATAATTGCGTTATAGCGACTTTGACATAGTTCTATACAGACCACATCAAAGCTTCCCGACTGCACAAGCTCTTTCACTTTATCAGCACTTGCGCGGGATACATGCGCGGTTCCCAAAATAGTTACATTGCTTTCTTGAACCGAAAGCTCTTGAGTTGGTTCAGACACGAAATTTGATTACTAGAAATTTAAAGAAATGAAGGAATATTTATTTCACGATTCCTCATATTCAGAATGCTTTTTAGCACTACCCTTTACCAAATCAATGGGATAGCGCTTTTCATTGAGTTCGACTTTTCTTTTGGTAACTTCCATAAGGTCGATATTTAATATATCAGACAGGCGCAATAAAAATATAAATACATCTGCCATTTCAAACGCCACAGCCGCATGACGCTTCGCGGTTAATTCTGAGCTCTCTTGTTCTGTCATCCATTGAAAATGTTCAACAATTTCCGATGCTTCAACAGAAAGCGCCATGGATAAATTCTTGGGGCTATGAAACTGTTCCCAGTCGCGCTTTTGTGCAAACTCTCTAAGTTTTAATTTAATTTCATCCAACGCAGGTTCACTCATAATGTATTCTCTCTATGTTCTTAGGCTAGTCAATTCAATTTTTATTACGTTCCGCAATCTTGATTGGTGTAATAGCTGCACTACCATTTTCATCTTCATTTTGCATCGTTTCAAGAATGACTTCCTTTAACATTTTGTTCCCCATAATTTCGTCAATTTTAGAATCAATTGAATCTATATATTGAATAATTTTAGAATTCTGATGTTCGATAGATGTCTGTAATACATTGCCAGGTTCTGGTTCTCGCACACAATCTATGACCTCCTTTAATGATAACTCTTCTAATGGGCGGGCTGGAGTATACATCGGATCCTCGTCATCCACTTTCGTTAAAATCTTTCTCTCCTCAAATAAATTTAATACTCTCTCAATTGATTGCTTTGGTAATTGTAAGATTTCAACCAAATCATTTGCTGAAACCGGACAAGTATTGGAATAAAATCTTTGCCCAATATTAGTCATGATAATTAACGCCAGCTCTTCTCTTTGTCGATTCGTTAATACAAGCGTTAACGTGTTGACAAACAAATACTCTGGATATTGGCGATAAAAAGCTACACTGGAGCCCACTAACAATATTAACCAACTCCACCATAACCAAATCATGAATACAAACAAAAATGCAAAGCCAGAATAGATAGCCGTGTAATTCGCTGTCATGGAAGTGGAAACTGCAGTTGCAAAAACCCAACCAACTGTTTGCCAAAGAATACCTGCCGCAATTCCACCAACCAGTGCAGGTATCACTCGTACTTTTGCATTTGGAATAAATAAATAGGTAAATGTAAATGCGACAATTACCAATAAATAAGGAACTAATTTAGATGCAAAGCTTAGTAATGTGCCAAATGGCTCTACTGAAATAATTGCTTGCGCTACAGTCGTGTTTAATACAGTTCCGGTGATCGCCAATGCGCCTAACACCAAAATTGGGCCAAAAACAATTACTAGTAAGTAATTGGCAAGTCTACGAATGAGTGATCCTGTTTGCTGAACTCGCCAGGTATAATTAAATGCAAGCTCAATTTTATTGATTAAACGAATAATAATTAAAAATAACGTGATCAGGCCGATTGCCCCCAGACCTTTAATATTTATGTTATTCACGAAACTTGTAATGTTATTCGCGATTTCCTGCCCTTGTGCTCCTAACGGAGCCAAGTAATTTAATAACATTGGTTCCATTTGGGTGCGTAGACCAAAAGCAGCCATAACTGAAAAGCTGACGGCAAATAACGGAACAATTGAGAGCACGGTTGTAAAAACTAAACTCATCGCACGTAAATTTAGTTGCCCATCCGTAAAATCTATAATCATGATGTGTATAAATCGAATTACACTCACAACAGCTGACATCCACCAAGGCATCTGTTTTATATCTACTCCCCAAATGAGATTGTGAATTTTTTCTTTAATAACTTTCATGGTGTTTCTAATTTATCACGAACAAATTTTACATTTTGGATCTTTGTTAATTTTCACTTTATGCCACTCGTTATTAAGTGTATCTACAATTAAAAGCTTATTGGTAAGTAATTCGCCACAATTGACAAGTAGCTTGATTACCTCAATGGCTTGAACACAACCGATTTGCCCGGTAACTGGTCCCAAAATTCCATTTTCTGCACAACTTTCCTGTACATTGCTTTCATCACTATTCTGCTTCGGATACAGACACTGATAACACGCGCTATTATTTTGCATAGTAAACACCATTACCTGCCCTTCAAATCGTATTGCAGCCCCTACTACAAGTGGAGTTTTAGTTGCTACACAGGCATGATTAATTTCAAACCGAGACTCAAAATTATCTGTAGCATCAACCACCACATCTGCCTTCGCTACTTCATCTTTAAGTGCTAGGCTAGAAAGTCTTTTATCAATGGCATTAACGGATACTGCAGGATTTAATTTCACTAGCGTTTGTTCTGCAGAATGCACTTTCATATCACCAATATTGTTGCTGTTATGCAAAATTTGGCGTTGCAAATTAGACAAATCAACTGTATCGGGATCAACAATTGTAATTTCACCTATACCACAGGCAGTTAAGTACATTGCCACTGGAGAACCTAACCCTCCAGCACCCAATAGCAAAACTTTTGAATCACAAAGCTTCTGTTGTCCAACAAGATCAATTTGAGGCAATAAAATTTGCCGACTATAACGAAGCAATTCTTCGTCACTAAACTCGTTCATTTTGGATGGCTTATTTGATGCTAATGACACTGTTGGTCTAACTTTGATTACGGCGTTCTTCGGCCTCTTTAAATGCCTGCATTTGTTCTGGGGTCGCTTCTTTTTGATATTTTGCTTTCCATTCCGAGTAAGGCATTCCATAGACAAGCTCTCGAGCATTTTCATAGTCGATTTCAATGCCTTTGTCCTTGGCTGCCGCTACATACCACTTTGACAAACAATTCCTACAAAAATCTGCCAAATTCATCAAATCGATATTCTGAACCTCAGTATTTGCACGAAGATGTTCTACTAGCCTTCGATATACTGCTGCTTCTATTTCCAGTTGATCTAACTTGTCCATCTTCTCACTCATAATCGGCCCTAAACTAAAATTGTGTATTTATATTATGGCAAATCTTACGCACAATCTCTTTTAGCAAAAAAGTACACATGAATAAATGACATCTACCCGTACTCAGAACGTCACTGGAATGATACTTGCCGGCGGTAAAGCAAGACGCCTAGGAGGTCAGGATAAAGGTTTAGTTGAAATTAAGGGCTTACCAATGATTCAGTACGTAGTTCAATCTTTGGAGCCACAAGTGCAGACAATCATCATCAATGCAAATAGAAACATCAGTACCTATGAAAAATTGGGCTATCCTGTTATTTCTGATCAGTTAGCCGACTTTCAAGGCCCATTAGCAGGAATTGTAGTTGGATTGAAAAATTCCAATACGGATTATTTGTGTACCTGCCCATGCGATGGACCTCTAATTCCAGAAGACTTAGTGTCTCGATTATTAGGTGCAATGGAAAAAAAGCATTATGAAATTTGTGTCGCACATGACGGAAACCGAATACAACCTGTTTACTGCTTGCTTAAACAGAATTTAATACATAGCCTGGAACAATATTTAGAAAGCGGAGAACGAAAAATTGATCGTTGGTTTACTCAACATCGATGTGGTGAGGTCGACTTTTCTGATAAACCGGAATGTTTTATGAATGTCAACACTCCGCAAGATCAGCAAGAAATTTCTGGCTATCTACAAACGTAAAACATGGAAAGCATAAAGTTTAAAAAACCGGTCCTTGGCTTGTGTGCCTATAGCGGATCAGGGAAAACAACACTCCTGGAAAAGTTACTTCCACGATTAACGGCTAATGGACGGCAGGTGGCAGTGATTAAACACGCACATCATACGTTTGATATCGATCACCCTCAGAAAGATAGCTATAAAATTCGTAAAGCAGGAGCCCAACAAATGCTGATCTCTTCGCAAAAGCGTTGGGCATTAATGGTTGAGCATGAAGAAACCAGCAAAGAGCTATCCCTGGAACAAGCATTACAGCATATTTGCACCGATACAATCGATGTTGTCATGGTGGAGGGGTTTAAGGCTGCGCCTATACCAAAGATTGAGATTCACCGCCCAAGCTTAGATAAGCCACTGATTTCAGCCAATGACAGGCATGTAATTGCCATTGCCACCGATCAACCCGAGGGCGTCACAAGCGCTCTACCGTTACTCAATTTAAACGAAATCGAAGAGATTTCTAGTTTTATTGAACAATTTTTAAGCAATTGGTCTACATAAGCTCGAACACCCTTCTCTACTAGAGAATTCAAAAATGCTATAATCTGGGTACAGTAGATGAAGTTCTATGCTGCTCAGATCAATTTTGGGTAGTAGTAAGATTTAATAATTACAATAAATTACATTAACTTAGTAATCTAACTTATAAATTAATATTTAGATGGGAGATTCCACATTACGTGGAATAGCCTCATATTGCTCAAAAAGGCAATTTAACTAGGAGATACCGATGGCAGATCGCACCGTAACAGTGACGGACAATACAACAGGGAAACAGGTCGACCTACCAATCATTGATGGGGTCAATGGCCCCAGCACCATTGATATTCGTAGCCTTTATAATGAACTTGGATATTTCACATATGATCCAGGCTTTGTTTCAACGGGTAGTTGCGAAAGTGAAATTACCTTTATTGATGGGGATTTAGGGTTATTGCGTTATCGGGGTTATCCGATTGAACAGCTGGCTGAAAAAAGTACCTATCTCGAGGTGTGCTATTTGCTGTTATACGGAGAACTTCCCACCAAACAGCAATTTGAGTCGTTTGAAAACCGGCAGAAATTACACACCCTGCTCGACGAAAAAATGAGACGTTTCTATTTAGGTTTCCACAATAATTCTCACCCCATGGCCATGATGGTAGCCACAGTGGGCGCATTATCTGCATTTTATCATGATCAAATTGATGTACATGATGCAGAGTCACGAGAAATTGCAGCCAAACGTATGATTGCAAAAATGCCAACCATGTGTGCATGGGTACACAAATACTCGATTGGTCAACCATTTATGTATCCTGACAACAGCCTGGATTATGTATCCAACTTCTTACATATGATGTTTGGATTACCGAGCATGAATTATCAGCCTAGTCCCGTCTTTGTGCGCGCCATGGATGTGATTTTGATCTTGCATGCGGACCATGAGCAAAATGCATCAACCTCTACCGTGCGACTTGCAGGTAGTTCAGGCGCTAACCCATATGCCGCATTATCTGCTGGAATTAGTTCTCTTTGGGGCCCTGCACATGGCGGTGCAAATGAAGCTGTAATTAGAATGTTGGAAGACATTGTTGAATCTGATAATGACGTTCAGTACTACATTGAACGTGCTAAAGATAAAGATTCACAATTTCGTTTAATGGGCTTTGGTCATCGTGTTTATAAAAATTATGACCCCAGAGCAAAAATTATTCGCGAAGTGTGTCACGCACTTTTAGGCGAATTAGGTGATGATAATCCTAATAAACCACTATTTGATACTGCAATGGAATTGGAAAAAATTGCCTTAGAAGATGATTACTTTGTTGAACGTAAACTATATCCAAATGTAGATTTCTATTCAGGTATCATTTTGCGCGCCATGGGAATTCCACTCAACATGTTTACCGTGATCTTTGCGCTGGCACGCACTGTTGGTTGGATTTCGCATTGGAAAGAGCATATGGGACAGCCCGATGCGAAAATTGGAAGGCCAAGACAATTATATACTGGCCCTGACGAGCGTGATTACGTAGATATCAGTAAACGTTAAAATTTTTGCCGAGAAGAATTAAATATCTATCTCGGCAAAAAACTTATTCATCACAGGTGAGAATTGCTCATCATCAATTAAAAAAGAATCATGCCCTTTAATGGATGGTAAACGAGCAAATTCAACGTCGCGTCCCGCATTCTTTACACCATTGTAAATTTCCTGCTGCTGATGCACAGGAAATAAAATATCGGTTTCTACGCCAATGACTAATGTTTTTTTGGTGTGAATCTTAGCCAATCCTGCATTAACTGAACCTCCATGCTCAGCGACATCGAATAAATCCATAGCTCGCGATAGATATAAATAACTGTTAGCATCAAAGCCTTCTGCAAATTTATGCGCGTTATAATCAAGATAGGATTCAACTTCAAACTCGATCCCAAATATATCTTTACTTTTCCGAGAAGCATCTACACGAGCACGATTAAATCGCTCATTCCATTCAGCTGCTGCTCGATAAGACATAAGCCCTAATTTTCTTGCGAGCACCATACCACGTTTTGGTTCTTCATCAGGCTCATAACATCCGTTTTTCCATTCTGGATCGCAACGTACAATTTCACGTTGCAACGAACGCATCGCAATCGCTAATGGCAATGAACGACAAGCCGCAGAAATAGTAACTAAGTAATCTACCTCATCAGGATATTGAAGTGCATAGGCTAAAGAAGACATCCCACCCATCGATGCCCCCACCACCGCACATAAATGATCAATGCCTAATTCCTGCACTGCGTGATGTCCTGCTTTCGCTATGTCTTCTATCGTTAATTCAGGATATTCAGCACAATATTGTTTACCAGTTAAAGGATTAATTGAAGTTGCGCTAGTAGATCCAAAACAGCTTCCCAAGGAGTTGACACACACGACATAAAATCGATTTGTATCGATAGGTTTGCCAGGCCCAATCATGTACTCCCACCAGCCAGGCGTTGGATCTTTCTCTGAAGAACATGCATGCGCAGAGGGCGACAAACCAGTAAACACTAATACCGCATTGTCATGCATCTCTGACAGTTTTCCCCAAGACTCATAAGCAATATTAACTTCAGGAAGTCGGCCTCCTCGTCGCATAATGAAGTCGCTTGTCCCATAGTCACCATGCAATTGCACAAATCGAGTCGCCGGTGGTACTCGATTAGGTATTGGGTGTAATTCTTCAGCTACAGTACTCATTTCCATATGCTCGTAGGCACAAATTAATCTTCATCATAATTATTAGAACCTTAAAGTAATGCAGATATTGCATCAATGGTTCGATGACAAATGTTAACGGAATTAATTCCTCTTTAGAAAGACTTATTGGTTCTAAACGTCTGAATCAAGGCTAATACCAATAGCCCAAGAAATAAAATTAGGGTTTGTTCGGGTATGGTTAACCCCATAAATGTCCAGCTTATATCAGCACAGGATCCTGAGCCTGTTAAAACTTTTCCTAACACATCAAACAACGGCAAGGTATCTAGCATGTAGTAGATATCGGGTCCACACTCTGGAACTTGGTCTTTTGGTAAATTTTGCAACCAAATATGCCTTGAGGCGAACCCAATCCCAATGACACACAAAATTGAAGTGAGGATTCCAAGAATTATCTTCATTGTAGACTTTGGATTGAAAATCAATGCGATAAAAAATAGCACAGCAATTCCTATAATCACTGCCCGATCCATTACGCATAAAGGGCAAGGATCTAAATATAGTGTTCTTTCTAAATAAAGAACGGCAAATAGCATTGCAAATACACAAAGCAAAAACCCATATACATTAAATGCGCGATAACTAAACATTTAATCTAAATTCTCTAATGTCCTGATTCTTTTTCATGCTTTAGCTCTTTATACCCATCAGGTGGGTCCTGTAACTGATATTCAGCCACGGTCTTAATTTCGCTAATTTTAGTTGTGGTCTCATTCTGAACCAAATTGTACTCAAAACTATCTTTCTTAACTGAATACACAGTGTAAACAGATTTTTGATTATTTTTATTGATTTCGGAATAACTACCATTCTCATAGAACCATTGGCCCGTATCATTGGCATATTCGTAAAATTTATCTTCTTTGTGTATGACCAAATATTGGACTTCAAAAGTTCCATCTTGATGTCTAATTATTTTCCAATATTCTACCCAGCCCTGATCCTGTTCATTTTGGTATTTCCCTTCTCCACGCCAAACACCTGATAACGCATCTCTTGCTAATTGGTCATTATTTTTAAGCTCGGAATTCTCAGTACAAGATATGAGACATATAAGAACAAAGAAACTTAATAGTAATTTTATTCGCATATATAATTCCAAGAGCATTCAATAATGAATGCTCTTAATCAATTTATGAATTCAAATTTTTACTGAGCAGACTTGTCGGGCATTAAATACCAAAGAATTATCGCTACTAGAAATAACGCAGGAACATCTCCAATTAAATTCATTCTTTCAGTTTCATCTACAATTGCCTGAATCAACATAATGCCTGCATGCACTATACTTGACCAAATTGTAAACCAAATTAGGCTACGGTGTTCCATTGGATTTTTAGCAGCAAGAATTAAAAATACGCCGAGTGTTGCATACACCCCCATAATCATTTGTTCATACTCAGGTTGTCTAGGTGTCCATCCCCATCCTTCAGGCCAGATGTACATCATCATTGCATACACACCAAATATGAAAAATATTCCAAATACATACAAAGCTATTTTTAAACTTTTTAGTTTTTGCTCATTCGTCATTTGCATATCTCCTTTATTTTTTATATTTAACAAGGCATGTTAATGCTAACTCCATGGATTAAATTGTATAACTTTCTATACCAGGATGTTATCTCATTTAATGAAAATGCTGCATTAGCAGGACTTGGATTTGGGGATACAAATACCCAAGATTGATGCAAGTTAAACTTTTGTTTGCCCCAGTCAATTTCTGAAATATAGGGTTTATACTCTTCTACTCCCGAGTAATTGAGAAATTTTTTAATGGCTACCTTGCCATGAAACCAGCAAATTTTCGGCGCATATTTTTTAATATTATGATTTAGCGCTGGAGCATACTTTTTAAAATCACTTGCTTTTAAATCTTTCCCCATCGATGAATGACGTTTCACTACATCTGTAAACCCAATTTTATATCTTGTAAATAAGATCTCTTGTGACTGTTCAGAAGGGATTAGCTCCTCTTCTAATAAATTACTGGCATTTAATGCACGCCAAAATCTATTTCTAGGATTAGCAAAATAAAAACCATTTTGAACTGAAATAGTAGAAGGATTTAATCCGATAGATAAAATTTTCAAATCATGGCTAATATAATCTTTTAGCGTATTCATATATGGGATTAAAACACTAAGGCTGTTACAATTTTATACATCATGCAAAACAATAAACAACATTACAGTATCGAAGCCATGGAATTAGGCCCGATGGAAAATTTTGTATATCTTATCGTTGATGAAAAAACCAAAAAGGCGGCCGTGGTGGATCCAGCTTGGGACGTACCGGCAATCGTAAGCCGCGCAAAACAATTAGATGTAAAAATTACAGACATTTTATTGACCCATAGTCATCATGATCACATCAATGGAATCGAGGGCGTATTAAATCATTTTGATGCGACTGTAAACTTGCTGAAGGCTGAAGCTGAATTCTGGAATCAAAAACTTACAAAACCCAGTTTACATCATGGCGGGGATAAAATTGTTCTAGGTGAGACTGAAATAAACATTATGCATACCCCTGGACATACACCAGGCTCTACCTGTTATCGAATTCAAAATGATCTACTCACCGGGGATACACTTTTTGTTTTCGGCTGTGGCCGTTGTGATTTGCATGGTGGAGACCCAGAACAAATGCATACCACATTAAAAAAGTTTCGTGATGAATTACCCGACAGTATTGTAATCCATCCTGGTCACCATTATGCAGTTCAAAAAACTTCAACATTGGCTGAGGAGTTTGAAGGTAATCCATTTATGCATTTCACTGAAGTCGATCAATTCGTACGCTACCGAATGAAAATACACGATCAAGTGAGAAATTCGCCCTACTCTGCCGTTTCTAAAAAAGAATTAAAAATTACGTAATTATAATAATTCTAATTGCTGTGATTTTATTACAGCAGGCCTAATAAACTGAGTGGAATCGAGTTCAACTCTATTTTGCGTTAAACCTAATTTTTTAATAGCAAGTTTAAAGCGTGCTTCAATCATTCGAGCATATTCACCTTCTCCACGCATTCGGCTTCCATATTTTGACTGATACAGCTCTCCTCCATGCATTTCTTTTAATCGATTTAAAATATGTTTAGATTTTAATGGATAGTGATCTTCAAGCCACTGCGTAAATAAAAATTTCATCTCGCTCGGTAAACGTAACATCACAAAATTAGCTCGACTCGCGCCGGCTTGTTTTGATGCTTTTAAAATATTTTCTATTTCATAATCAGTTAGTACAGGAATTACCGGCGCCACTAGCACACTCACTGGAATATGTTGGTACTTTAGATTTTGTATCACCTGTAATCTACGCTTGGGGGTTGGGGCACGAGGTTCTAACTTGCGAGCCAACTGTTTATTTAAAGTAGTTAATGATATAGCAACATGGACTAGCTTGTTTTTGGCTAACTCCTCTAGTAAATCAATATCTCTTTCAATTAAAGAAGACTTAGTGACAATGCTGACGGGATGCCTGTACTTTAAAAACAGTTGCAGTAATTTACGCGTGATGCCTAACTTCTTTTCAATGGGTTGGTATACATCAGTAATATTCCCCAAAGATATTGGTTTAGGCACATATTTTGATTTAATAAATTCCTTTTCTAATAGCGAAATCACATTTTCTTTATAAAAAATTTTAGACTCGAATTCTAATCCTGGGGAACAATCAAGATAGGCATGTGTTGGCCGAGCAAAGCAGTAGCTGCAGCCATGTTCACATCCTCTGTAGGGATTAACACTACGCTCAAAGGGAACATCTGGTGACTGATTAGTGGTTACAATTGATTTTGCTGAATTCGAATTAAGACGAGTCAGCACAATATTTGATGAAGAAGACTCGATATGTACATCAATAGATTTATGTAGTGATGCGAATCGGTTGTTTATGTCTTGACTATAGCCGCGCCCTCTTTTTCGTTCAGATACTTCAACCTTATTTGTGATCGACATAAATTATAAATTTCTAAGAAGCTTTGGCACCTAATTTATATAACAAATCCACTATTTCAGTTGTCGAACCAAAATAAGGCGCTACTTTTATTTTAATATTGGAATGCATCTGTTTAGCTTTATTGAGCTCATTCGGAATGTCGGTCACTACATGTCTACCTGCCGACAAAAAATAAGGCAATACAGTTATCTCCTGGGCACCCATTTTCACGCATCGATTTATACCTTCAGGGATGGAAGGTCCTGTTAATTCCAGAAATGCACATTCGACAACATCATAAGATGATTCTTGTATACGACGTAATTTTTGAGTTAAGGCTTGAATTTCTTGATTAGACTCTTCACGTCGACTTCCATGAGCAATCAATAGTAGCGCTTGCATAAAATCATGGTATCACGTCAATTTTTTGGCGATAAAAAATGCATTCTCTTACGCGCAAAAAAAACCCACGTCATATAGGGGACGTGGGTCAGCTTCAGAAGGAGAGAAACTACAGTCTTAATTATACGGTGGATGTGATTAGCCCCCCCTACAGTTCATCCGTAAATTCCATCCATTCAGCCTGGATTGCTCGGGAAAGTGTCTACAGCGTCCCAAATTCCTGCTGCAGCAAAGCTTCTTCATGTTTTACGTCTTTTTCTGAGTGAATATCCTCTTTTTTATAGGTGACAAATGCGGCTCCCTTTTTATCGACCCGAATGGTAATTCCCATCATGCGGGTTAAGCGGCGAATGGCTCCCTCTTCCTTGACTAGGATAATTTCGACCTTTTTCCCCCGCTCCATATCATGATTCGTAATTTCAACGTAGAGACCACCCTTACTGATATTGCCACGACAAGCCCGTAGTGTGACCATGCCAATTCGTTTGATAAACACCTGACCTTCCAGTGGAACCCGTTCTTCACGTGGATAGAATTGCGATCTGAGAGGTTTTTTTCGAAAAATACCAAGCATATTAGTTATTGGCTGTGTGGGTAACTAATTTACTGTTTTTACTGGAATAGGTTCTACCTTAAGGGTTTAGAAAATTTAGTAACCCTTTGCGCCGACGACAAGCAAACTATTTAGGCTGAACGGGTCTCATAAAAATTTCTCTAATTTCGCTGCATAGATTGTTTTTTGAAATGTCTCCAATTAGGCCCCAGTAAAGCGAGTTTATCCGGTACTTGCTGGTATTTTCTTACCAGCCAATTGTAAGAAATATGTGGAATTTGAAAAAAAAATACAGCCAATAGCATAAATACAACACCTACCAGGGTTGAGGTTTTCCCAAACACCTCAATCTCAACCAGCCAAAACAATACTGCCATCAAGCCCAACAAAATTAACGTGGCATAGGTCAGTTTTCGATTTAATTGTAAAAATTCCATTTGCAATTCATCTAAGATTTTACTTCTCATATCATCGTTAACCTGTTAAGAATTTTGATTTTTTTATATACATCACAATACCAATAATTGTTCCTGCAATTGCACCATATAAATGTGATTCCTCGACTACAGTACCTCCAGCCGTAGATTCGCTTCCCGGCAACGGGCCCCAAACTGACTCCCATGCTAATTTTAAAATGACTAAGCCAAGTAATACGAGATTTAGAACATTTTTTTGACACTGATAGTCCATCACTATCAAAACTATTAACAAACCATGCAAAGCGCCAGATAGCCCTACATACCACCGAATACTTTCACAAAACATCCATATTCCAATGGTTACACCTAGACCACATAACAACAACACAAGTAGAGCAGTTCGAGAGGAAATAGCTTTTGGGAAAAGTAGTGCAATAAATATCAGGCCCACTGCATTCATGAAAAGATGGCGCCATCCTAGATGCACAAAATTAGCGGTTAGAAATCTCCACCATTGACCGGCTTCTACATCAACTTTGGCATACTGCCAAACATCTAAGCCCAAACTAAGACTACTCTGGGCAACGATACAAATAGCAATAGTTATCAGAACGTAATAATTCTTTTTAATCATGTAGTTATGTGAGATACCTAAAGTATTAGTTAATTATTGTGTGGATTGTGAAACTATGTGCTCTTGTAGGAATCTAATAGCTATTCATTGCTATGTTAGCTCAATATTAAGGATCTACATTGAATCGAAGAGTATTTATCCTGGCTGCAGGCGGATTTAGCCTATTCACCTTGTTACAGCTTAGTTCGCGTCATAATAAGTCCGCGATCAAAGCCTCTGCAAATATTAAAAAAATTCACCGCCCGGAGGATTTTTGGCAAGAAAATTTGACGCAAGCTCAATATTCCATTTTGCGCGAAGGTGCCACTGAACCACGCTATTCCAGTGAGCTGGTGCAACTTACAGATCCTGGAATATATCACTGTGTCGCCTGCGATCTCGCATTATTTAATTCTGAAATGAAATATGACAGTAAAACAGGGTGGCCAAGTTTTAATGACCATATTCGCGGCCACTTAGAAACCTATACTGATTTACGAGGCATGTGGCCGAGTACAGGTTATCGTTGTGCACAGTGCGGAGGTCATCATGGGCACTTAATTATGGACGGGCCACTACCGAGTGGACAGCGTTGGTGTAACAACGGACAAGTATTGGAATTTAGGCCTGTCTAAATACGATTTAACTAGTCGATAAATACGTAACGATCAATACTGTCGATAGCACCAGATAAATCACTAAGCTGCACGCAAAAAGCATTTTGCGATCTTTTGATACAGTAAGTACGCCTTTATTAAGCTGTTGCGAGCGCTCCAGCCCATTAACAATGAACAAAAATCCAAACAACCATGCAATAACAAAAACGCTAGCGGCCACTTAATGTCCTCCTGAAAATTTTACTTTTTCTTCCTTGTAAATTTTCTCAGCCCAAGCCCAGCGAAACACTGAACTTAAGTCACTGAATTAGGGATCTTACAGCCTATCCCCGTTTAATTATGTGATTCAGCCAACAATATCTGTCTAACTGAATCTAATAGTTCCCAGCGGTTATTGAAAATACTATATTCTAATTTTTAAACAATTAATTCAATATTATTACTAAAAGATGAATAATAAAAACGACAAAATACATGTTGGAAATATAGATACAAAGATCCCACCCCTAGAGCAGGCTTACAGCGGATTTACTGAAGAAGATAAACGCCAAGCATTAATTAAATTTTCTCAACAAATTAGCATGCATTTTCCAAGTATTTTGGATCATGAGCGTGATAAGTCAGCTGCACAAATACATATAAAAAACATAGAAGAGCAGGTACAACTTGAGAAACAAGATTCACAAGTAATACATAACGCACTGAATGCTTTAATTAAGATAGGAGAATCCAAGCAGGACGATATGATGGCCTGCGCATTACTGGATTATATTGATGAAATTATTGAATTAATCAGCCCTCGCCAATAGCCTTATTCACACCCGTTCAAAAACGGTAGCTATTCCCTGACCCAAACCTATACACATGGTCGCTAAACCGATTGTAGTGTCTTTATGCTGCATGATGTGCAAAAGGGTTGTGCTAATGCGAGCTCCAGAGCAGCCTAATGGATGCCCTAATGCAATAGCACCCCCATTTAAATTCACTTTTTCATCCAAATCATCTAGTAAACCTAAATCTTTTAATACGGGTAACGACTGAGCTGCAAAGGCTTCGTTTAGTTCTACGGATTCAATATCAGTAATTTCAAGGCCTGCACGTTTTAAAACTTTTTTACATGCCGGTACTGGCCCATAACCCATAATTGCAGGATCCACTCCTGCTACAGCCATGGCACGTACTTTTGCGATTGGTTTTAAATTTAATGACTGTGCACGTTCTGCAGACATGATTAACATGGCAGCAGCTCCATCCGATATGGCTGAAGAAGTCCCAGCCGTTACTGTACCTCCGCTTGGTTTAAAAACAGGCTTTAAGGCTGCCAACCGTTCCAAAGAAGTATCTGGACGAATTACTTCATCAATTTCACACAATTGTTTAAAACCATTTTCATCATGCCCTTCAATAGGAACAATTTCATTTTTAAAACGCCCTTCAATAGTTGCAGCATGTGCACGTTGATGTGACCGCAAGCCAAATTGATCTTGTTCTTCTCGCCCTATTCCATGCTGCATCGACAATAATTCGGCTGTGAGTCCCATCATGTTTGAAGCTTTCGCTGTGTATTTGCTCGAGGCCGGATTGTGATCCCACCCATGCGTCATTCCCACATGCCCCATGTGTTCAACACCACCAATAACAAATACATCACCACAGTTGGCATAAATAGCTTGGGTAGCAGCATGAATGGCCTGCATAGATGAGCCACATAGACGGTTTACTGTTTGCGCGGCCGAAGAATGCGGAATTTTTGTCATTAAAGAAATGTAGCGTGCAATGTTCCATCCCTGCTCCAAGGTTTGATTTACACATCCCCAAATAACATCCTCAACTTCGTCTGGATCTACATTCGGGTTTCGTTCGAATAATGCATTGACCAATGCAGCCGATAACATTTCTGCACGCACAAATCTAAGCATGCCATTTTTTGATTTGCCCATAGGACTACGCACGCAATCGATTATCACGGCATCTCTAGCCATTAAACTCATTGCACATGCATCCTTTTAATTTGTTGTGGGATAAAACTTTTCATTATGTTGTGCCATTTTCACCAATGCTTGCGTAGGCTTATAAATAGGACTCACGTGAGCAAAAGATTCTGCACGCTCGCAAAATTTTTGTATTCCATAATCATCAATGTAACGTAATGCACCTCCGCGAAAGCTTGGAAAGGCAATTCCAAGAATTAGTCCCATATCGACATCTAAAGGGTGCTCGACAATGTTATCTTCAACACAGCGAACGGTTTCCATACACATTGGAATCATCATCCTTTCAATGATTTCTTCATCGCTAATTTCTTCGGAAGAAGATTGAACCTGACGTAACATTGATACTGCCTCATCATCCAATTGTTTTTTCTGTTTGCCTTTTCTATCCAACTCATATTTGTAGAAACCTAAATTATTTTTTTGACCAAAGCGATTTGCCTCAAACATAACATCTGTAGCTGTTTTGTATTCTTTACTCATCCGATCAGGGTAACCGGCTGCCATAACTTCTGATGCATGGTGCGCAGTATCGATTCCAACAACATCCAACAAATAAGCAGGCCCCATGGGCCAACCAAACTGTTCCATCACCTTATCAATACGTTGAAACTCAACACCATCGCGTACCAAGGCATCAAAACCAGCAAAATATGGAAATAAAACGCGGTTTACTAAAAAGCCCGGGCAATCATTTATCACAATTGGTGTTTTGCCCATCTTTTTGGCATACGCGACAGTGGTTGCAATAGCCGTCTCGTTTGTTTTTTCTCCACGAATTACTTCAACAAGAGGCATTCGATACACAGGATTAAAAAAATGCATGCCACAAAATAATTCTGGCCTTTGTAGCGATGTGGAAAGTTCAGTAATTGAGATAGTAGAAGTATTAGACGTCAGCACACAGCTGTCCTTGATAACACGCTCTACCTCTGAAAGGACTGCAGTTTTAATGCTTTTGTTTTCAACGACGGCTTCAACCACCAAATCTACATTGGAAAAATCTCCATAACTTAACGTGGAATCGATTTTATTCAGTGTTTCGGGCACTTCTTCGGCCTTTAGTTTTCCACGTTTAACTTGTTTCATTAGTAAATTTGCCGCCTCATTTTGACCAAGCTCTAACGCTTCATGCTTAATATCTTTCATGATGACCGGAACATCTTTACAAGCCGATTGATAAGCGATTCCTCCGCCCATAATGCCAGCTCCCAAAACAGCTGCTTGCTTTACATCTTGTGCATGTTTTACATACCCTTTGCTGACTTTCTTTATGCGTTGATCATTTAGAAATAAGCCCACTAAATTTCTAGCGACATTGGTTTTTGCCATTTTTATAAAACCATGCGCTTCTACTTTCATGGCTTCATCACGCATCATGGTGGCATGATGCTGTACTGTTTCGATGGCGGCTATGGGTGCAGGAAAATTGCGTCCAGCTTTAGCAGCAACCACCGCTTTTGCTGATTCAAAAGCCATGATGCTTTCTAACTGATTGAGCTGTAAAGGTTGCCGCTTTTCTGTTTTACGTGACTGAAAATCCAACTTTCCAGCGAAACACTGTTGAATGATATGTAAAGCGGCATCTTGTAATTGCTCAAGAGTTACAACGGCATCTACCGCATGTTGCACAAAAGCTTGCTGCGCTTTTTGCTCTCCTCCAGTGCAAATCCATTCCAGCGCATTATCGGCACCTATTAATCGTGGTAATCGAACTGTACCGCCCCAACCTGGAAAAATTCCAAGTTTTACTTCTGGTAGTCCTATGCGTGCCGTATCCGCCATGACACGATAATCTGAGCAAAGTGCAAGTTCGCAACCACCTCCCAGTGCATAGCCATTTATTGCTGTCACAGTTGGCATGGGTAAATCTTCTATGCGACTGAACAATGCCTGTGTGGTTTCAATCCAATGCAATAACTCTTTATCGGATAGTGCAAAGAAACCAAGAAATTCGGTTACATCGGCACCAACAATAAATACATCTTTATTACTACAAATTAATAAAGCTTTGGCATCTTGATGTTTTTCTACTTCGCTAATCGCCGAATCTAACTCTTCGACAACAGCCTTACTAAGTTTATTAATACTTTCATCAACAAGATCAAAGGTTAATTGAGCAATATTATTCTCAATTAATTCGACTTTTATGGCGTTACCAGAAAAGATGTTTGTCATTATGGTTAGGCTAATTTTTATTATTTGTATATTTTACTAACATGTGTGCAAAATTCATAACATAGATTATTATAATAAGGATTTCATTTTCATGTCAGAGCTAACGTTAAAACAAGCCAATTCAATCATTACAGGAGCAATATCAGAAGGAAGAAAACGCGAACTTGCTCCACTTACTATTGTAATTCTTGACGCAGGTGGTCACGTAAAAGCATCAGCAAGAGAAGATGGCGCAAGTATTATGCGACCTCAAATTGCCATGGCAAAAGCATGGGGTGCCGTAGGAGTAGGAGTATCGTCTAGAAAACTTGGTCAAATGGGAGATGAAAGGCCCATGTTTATGAATGCTCTAATTAATCTATCAGATCAACGCTTGTTACCCGTTCCAGGTGGTGTATTAATAAGGAACAAAGAAAATAAAATTTTGGGTGCGGTAGGAATCACCGGAGATTTATCTGATGAAGACGAGCACTGCGCCATAACCGGCATAGAAGCTGCAGGTTTAACAGCAGATGCCAGTAGCTGAAAACAGTGTAATTAAAAATACTGATTATGAAGTGTAGTCATCGATATCATTGATATCGACATCTACGTTTCGACGATCTTGCTTGCGCCGATCTTCTGCAATGATATTCCCCTGGTTATCCGTTAAAGGAAATTTTGTTGCAGCCTTCTTACGACGATCTCCTCCCGTGCGAGGATCTTCCGTGCTCTGTACCGAATCAAATTCCTCAAGCACTTCATTTAATGCATGTTGATAGTCATTTTTCATATCATCCAACTCCATCATTCCAATACAAAATTTCGAGTAATTTATATTGTCATAGTAAATTTGAGGAAATTGAGGAAGAGCTCAAAAAAATTGGGGGGATTTGTACCTTTTTACCTGTAAAAACCAAGCAAAATGTGAGGGATATCTATTTTTCGAAACAGGTTTGCTAATGGCAGTATTAAGAAAATCGACTAGCTCACAAGGAAATTTCATACTGTAATTTGCGCTTTGATTTTATTAGCCACTCAATTGGTACCAGGAGAATATAATGTACAAGCCGCATGGATCGGAAACTTTAACCCCTCTATATGTGGAAGATGATTCCCAACGCAAACAATTAGAAGCCGAAGCCGAAAGTTTACCTTGCATCACTGTAAATTCTGCCGCGGCCTCAAATGCTGTTATGTTGGGCGCCGGCTACTTTACACCTTTACAAGGTTATATGAATGCGGCTGATGCTATTTCAGTTGCAGATAATATGCATACCAGCAATGGCTTATTCTGGCCTACTCCAGTATTAAATTTAGTACACGAAACACGTGAAATTGCAGATACAAAACGAATTGCATTGCGTGATCCAAATATTGACGGTAATCCAGTATTAGCAATTCAAGACATTGAATCAATTGATATGCTCACAGATGACCAACTCAAAATAATTGCTGAAAAAGTGTATGGCACAACGGATCAAGAACATCCCGGTGTAGCAACATTTTTATCTTTGGGTAACACGGCGATATCGGGTCCGATTCAAGTACTAAATTTTAGCTATTTCAGAAGTGAGTTCGAAGGCACATTTCGAACTGCAAGTGAAATTAGAAATGAAATTGAAGAACGTGGTTGGAAAACTGTAGTTGGATTCCAAACTCGCAATCCAATGCATCGAGCACATGAAGAGTTATGCAAAATGGCACAACAAGCAGTGAATGCTGATGGAGTGCTCATTCATATGCTATTAGGCAAATTAAAACCTGGTGATATCCCAGCGCCGATTCGTGATGCTGCAATTCGAAAAATGGTAGAACTTTATTTTCCACCCAATACTGTGATGATCACGGGTTATGGTTTTGACATGTTATATGCAGGACCGCGTGAAGCCGTACTGCATGCCGTGTTTAGACAAAACTGCGGCTGCACCCACTTTATTATTGGGCGCGATCATGCAGGTGTCGGAGATTACTATGGTGCTTTTGATGCCCAAACGATTTTTGATAACGAAGTCCCTGAAAACGCACTTCAAATTCAAATTTTCCGTGCCGATCATACGGCCTATTCTAAAAAACTAAACAAAGTTGTCATGATGCGTGACGCACCTGATCACGATAAAGAAGATTTTGTTTTACTATCGGGCACCAAAGTACGGGGCATGTTGGCTGCAGGCGAAGATTTACCTAAAGAGTTTGCGCGCCCAGAAGTTGCAAAAATATTAATGGATTACTATCAAAGTCTATAATTAAAATTAAATTTCGACTTCTATAGCATCCATAAGGCGTTGCTGCATCATATTGAGTTCGTATTGGCTTTTATCTGAATCCTGTTCTTCCGTTAATACGACAAACGTTCCGTAATCTGCACCAAACAACAAACCCTTGAATCTTTGGTCATGAAACTCAATTCTTTTATTGGATTTTTCCCAAGGAACAAACATGACTGTAATAGGACGACCTTCATAATCAAGCACAAAGTGCGGTACCTTTTTATTGTCTAACGGGCATAAAGTGGCATAACGCACATGTCCAATACTTTCACTTGCCTTTACGCCAAACGGTTTTAATCTTTGATTAAATGCAACTAAACTAATTCTGTTATCTTTTTCTAATGCATATAAATCTTCATACACGTGTGCTAATACTTCATTTTGTACTGCATAGGATTCTCCAAGCTTGAACATCCCCAAAGACAGCCCAATTGCAAGTACAAGTGCAGCGGCTATAGACATCCACTTGTAATTATTTGTATATGAAGCACGCGATTTGAGTTGCTCGACATTCTCTGCATTTGAAGATTCCATTCGTTGAGCCAAAATAATTCTTGACTCTAACCCTTCTGGCACATCTAGCTTTACTGCCTTACCAAGCTTATCTTCAAAGCTTTTTAGTCTTTGCAAAAAATCAGAACAATCATCGCACCCTACAAGATGTTGCAATAGATTAGCGTCTTTGTTTCTTGGGTCCGTAGTGAGTTCTCTACGTACATCTATGCAATATATTTCCATACTACTACACTAAATTTCTACAAGCTTTTCACTTTCGTCATTACTATCATCTTCTAGTATTGCACGTAATTTTTTACGTGCACGAAAAACACGTGTCATCACAGCTCCTGCTTTAATACCAACAATATCTCCAATCTCTTCGCAGCTATACCCGCCTATCACTTGCAATAATAGCGGCTCCAAATACTCCTCGGGCAATTGCTTTAATGCATTTCGTAATGCAATCACTTCTGCTTTAGCAAAACTATCTTCCAGCTGTACGAATTGGTCGATGTTTACATTGTCTATAGAACTTGTCTCAGGTCTAATTTTTTCAAATCGTCTAGCATTTTCACGACGATATATTGTAAACAACCAGCTTTTCACAGCGTTTGGATCTTTTAAAGAATCCATGGCTTTCCATGCACGCAAAAAAGTTTCTTGCACTAAGTCTTCGGAAACCTGCGCATCCTTGGTTAGCCATAAACCATAGCGATAAAGATCCTTAGAATAGGCATTTACTATTGCTTCAAACTGAGAAGATCTAGCTCCATCATTCATAGGACCGGAAGTTTTCTCCAATACTTTCAGATTAGTAATCAGACAATAATATACACTGATTTATTCTAAAGTAGTTGATTTTGTAGGTTGTTGATTAATTAAAAGGCTTGGATCTATACGCTGCTGTTTCCAATTCATCCTCCAATCAAGGTGTGGGCCAGTCGCCCTCCCTGTTGCGCCCACTTCCGCAAACATTTGTCCTTGCTGAATTCGATCTCCTAATTTGACATGAATTTTGTGCAGATGAAGAAAAGAGGAAGATAGATTATGTCCGTGATCTAAAACTAATGTACCTCCTGAGAAATACATTTCTTTATTTATGTATGTAACAATTCCAGCGGCTGGCGCCAAAACTTTTGTTCCCGTTGGAGCCGCAATATCAATTCCATAGTGCGGTTGTCTTGGTTCACCGTTTAGAATTCGTTCACTTCCATAGACGCCAGTAATTGGTCCCTTCACAGGCCATATAAACTTATCCTTAAAATCCAATCGTGAGTCATCACGTGATCGTGCTTTTGCTATAGCTGCAGCTTCATTTCGAATACGTTCTAATATTTCAGGATCAGGATTTACTTTTTTGTCGGGAAGACCTGCTATGTGTTGCACATCATATTCTCGTACTTCGATTTTTATCTTATGCACAAATTTCTCAGCACTTCCAGCGTCAATGGTAAGTAATGAGATTGCTGGGTGATTGCGCCCAAACCCTATGATGAAATCCCCGTTCTTCGATACCCTAACGGTTCGAGTATCAATACGAACAACAGCGCCTGGTTTCACTTGACCAAATACTAATCCACCTTGTATGAAATTTCCCTGTAATGAAATTAAACCTTCATCGGCATACAAAATTGGACTAAGCAAAAAACTATAAATCGCGAACAATATTTTACAAATACATTGCATTATTAATGCGCATTTCAACATCAGGAATAAATAATGCAAGCATACAAGCAAATCTACCTTGAAACCAAGGTAGCTTTATAGAATTAGTGTAGAAAAGTACGAGTAATTATTAAAGATTAAATAACAACTAATTGTTATTCATTTTTGCAATTTTTTCTGCAATACGATCTCGCAAAATTGCAGTATCAACTCTGTTTTGCTTCTTAATTTCAGGTTTCACAGCTTCACTTTTTGACTGCTTTTTCCCTGTCTTCCACATAGACTTGATATCTTCTACTGCATTAGAAACTGCATCTACATTTAGACCTTCTTGATTCCCTAATACGTCTTGGAATTTTTTTAGCATGATAACTCCTCTATGTGTTACATCCTGCAATCTAAAGATTACATATAATTATAGAGTGTTATATCAGCTGGTTGATCGCCTGCGTTGCTTAAACTCACAATTTTGACTACCAAAATTACAAATGGTCAAAATACTGTATTCAACGGTCAGGCATTGGCTTAAAAATTCAATCGTTTAGAGACTACTAAATATCTAAAATTTATGGATTTTTTAAATTCTAGTTGAAATTATTTAGCAAAATTCACTATTCAATATAGCCATCAATCATTAACTTTTGTACGATTAGTACTGGTTTTAAACTTCGGCAAAACTAATAACAAATCAGAACGCCTACTAACACCCGGGAGAACATGATGACTGAAAATGTTGGCGACGTAGAACGCTTATTAAGAATTTTGATTGGACTTTTGTTTATTGGCCTTGCATTTGCATTAGGTGGAAACTGGTGGTGGGGCCTGCTTGGCATAATCCCTGTATTTACAGGACTCATGGGATGGTGCCCTGCCTACATACCACTCAAGTGTTCTACTAAATAAATCTTTAGCTAGAATATCCATTTAGCTTTTGTTTAGCCCGTCCATACCCTGAAGATTGTCTGGTCTTCAAGGTTTAGGTTATGGTTTTCATATCAAATTAACCAGACAAATTACACCTCATGGCACTTAATACCGAAAAATTACGTGACCATCTGCAAGACGATTATCCCATTGAGATTCTCGGAATTTATATTAACCGTGCTGGAGTTCGTATCCAATATCGAGAAATTAGTGGCGATGAACAAATGGATCGCCAACTTCGAAAAGCCCAGCTCCGAGAGAGCATTGAAGCATATATTAAAAAATCTGCTTACATGGATGCCGAATTAGATCGAGACAGCAAAATGATGCTGCAACTTGAAAGTGGAGAAGTCGAAATTGCTATACAGCGGGTGAAATCTAACTTATCAGCCGAAAATAAAAATGAGTATCGTTTACGCCAAGATGTGATTTATAACGCGGAAGATCAATTTGTATTTGCAACAAAATTCTATAGTTTAGACAGCAAGGAAACGGCTGAGGCAACAGCAGAGACTTTACGTCAACACGAATGTTCCGATGACAATAAGAAATTTATCATTGAATTACAACATATGAATACGCCCAACCACTTCTCGTCTTTTGCCAGATTTCAGACGAGTAACTCTTATTCTTCTATAGTTGGTACACCAAGTTCAAATTAAATCATTAAATTTAACGAGATACTGCAAATAGTTTTCGCAATGTGGGTCTTGCTACACGAAAATCCGTAGACTCAAAAAATTCAATCACGGGTTCTGGGCGACCTGCATGGAATCCTTGCGCATAATCGACACCAATTTCTTTTAATATTTCTAAAATTCTTTCGTTTTCAACATATTCTGCAATCGTTTGTTTCCCTAACACATGGCCCATTTCGTTAATGGCTCTTACCATTGCACGGCTGACGTTATCATGATGAATGTCTTTTACAAACATCCCATCAATTTTTAGATAGTCCACCGGTAAAGTTTTCAAATAAGCGAATGAAGACAGTCCTGCGCCAAAATCATCCAATGCAAAATAACAACCAAGATCTTTAAGTTTTTGCACAAAAGATGTAGCTTGATTTAAGTTTGCAATTGCAGCTGTTTCTGTAATTTCAAAACATATTTTCCCAGGCGATATTGAATATTCTTTCAATTTGGCAACAATGAATGGTAGAAATCCATCCGCCACTAAAGATTGACCAGATAAATTAATCGAACACTTATCAATTTGTGAAAGTATATTTCTGTGATCCGCTAATAATGCAAATACTGTATTTAATATCCATCGATCTAATTTTGGAGCTCGGTTATAACGTTCTACTGCGGGCAAAAATGCACTAGGAGGAACCAAACGACCTGATTCATCTTCCATGCGGATTAGAATTTCAAATCCATTCTTTTCGGTTCTTGGTTCTTTGTCAGGCTTAATATTAATAATAGATTGTGCGGTAATAACGAGCTTCCCATCGTTCAAAGCTTTATCAAATCTTTGCAACCAACGTTCCTGGCCTCGACGCCGGTTAATATCTTCATCGCCAACTCTGAATATTCGTACACAATTCCTTCCAGACTCTTTTGCAAGATAACACGCGCTATCTGCAGCCGATAATGCATAGGATAAGTCAAAACATTTTTCATTAATTTCAGCAACACCAAAACTTGCTTCAACATTGAATGATTTCTGCTCCCAAATAAATTTAAAGTTTCTAACTGTGCTTAAAATTTCATTGGCTTTTTCTTCGGCTTGCTTTAATGAACAATCAGGCAATAACAAAGCAAACTCATCACCACCTAAACGCGCCAAAACATCAGAACCTCTGAGTCTGCTTTTAACCAAATTACTAAACTGTATTAACAACTCATCTCCTGCTGCATGACCATACAAGTCATTAATCATTTTAAATCGATCGAGATCGATATATACCAAAGATGAAATTTTCTGCCTAGATTTTGCCTCAAGAATCTGTTTTCTAACTTTACGTTCAAATTCAGAGCGATTAATCAAATTTGTTAATGAGTCATGACTAGCTTGGTAACGTAGACGCCTTGCCAGTAAACGTAAGCTGGTTACATCGTTCATTACCAGCACTGCACCAAATAGTTTGCCATTTTTTGCAATTAATGGTGTTACCATAACTTGCACTGTATATCTCGCACCTGACTTTGTTACGATGTCAGCATTCACTTTTTGATTGGTGTTCTCTTGGCCAGATAAGCAAGAAAGAATTGGATTATCAATTAGGTGTTCAGATTCTTCCTCATATAAATCGATTACTTTTTCGATGTGTTTTCCGTGTGCTTCATTTTCCTTGCAGTTTAAAAAGCGTGTTGCGGCTTTATTAAAATATTGAAGTTGCCCACGCTCATTGGTCGTAAATACTGCGTCTACAATAGAGCGCAATGTTGCAACAACTTTGTCTTTCTCATTTGCTAATTGGGCCTGTGCTTTTTTCTGCAAATGAATATCTACTATTGAACCTACAACCTTTTTTATGTTGCCCTTAAAATCATAACTTGCTGTACCTTTAATCAAAAACCAGCGATAACCACCTTTCTTAACAGCGAATCGAGCTTCGATAGTAAGCTCATTTGTATATTTTGCAGTAAGTTCACCCCAGGCATTCTCAAAATTTGGACGATCATCTGGGTGTAATAATTTTTTTAGTTGAACTAGACCAGGCGCATGTTTTCCATACTCTAAACCTAATAAATCATACATGGGTTCAGACCACCACTCTGATCCATCAAGACCTGAGTGCCATTCCCATATACCTTCTTGCGCGCCTTGTATTGCATTTTGAAACTTGCTTTCACTTTCTTTTAATGCAACTTCTGCTTTTGAGCCCACCGTATAATCTGTAAATGTCCAAACTAAAAATGAGCCGTTAACTTTTCTCACTAGCTTGATATTAACTAATAAGTGCAGAGGTTCATTACTCCAACGATTACTCCCTCTGTTTTTAACAGAAAGCCTGAAGTCCTTAACAAATCCTTTATCTACTAATAAATTGTTAAGCCTTTTAATTGTATCTGTCTCTGAAAAAATATTTCTAAGACGTACATTTTTTTCTTTCCCAGGAGCAATATTTAATAATTTTGTTGCAATTTGGTTGATATATAAGATTTCATCACTATTATTTTCCGTTACACAAACCGCAACTGGAATAGAGTTGATAAAATCAGCCCAGCTAGCATTACTTCTTGTTCCTTCATTGCTAATACTAGATACGGAGTTATTTTTTCGTATTAAATAATTCGTGCTTTCAACTTTTATTAATTTACGTCCTTTATCTAGATAATATTTCCACTTGATTTCACAACCATTGATATGATGACTGGTAACCAAAACCTTGCCGCTATGCAATGATGAATTAATTAATTCAAAATGATCATCGGGTAATAGGCGATTTAATTTTTCTAAACCAAGCTGCTTCGATAATGTTCTCGCAACATGGTTAGCATCAATAATTCTCCCATCAAAGCGACAAGCCACTTCAATTGGGCCTGAAACGGTTGTCTGCGCTAAAGCAGGTTCAGCAGACTTTCTAAATTTGCTTACTTTGGGACGTAATTTCACAGATTTGTAGAGGAATCCTTTCGTTGAGATTAGCGGTTAATGCTGCTCCCACACTGCGAGCAACCCACCACACTCGTATGTTTGTTCCAGCTCCAATGTATTGATTATGAGTGAATTCTAGCGGTTGAGGATGGGAAAACCGTGAACTAGTAGAGCGACTGAATCATTTAGCGTATAAGCAGTAAATTAGCGGATGGGCTGTATTTTTGAATTAAACTAAAAACTTGTTATATCTCAATAAGTTATTGTATTTAATTAATAATTATTGAATATTTAGATGTAAGGTTCATGCGGTTATAGCATCATGTATATGGTTCGTATTGATTACATAAAATTGTCCATTTGATAGCCATCAAGCAAAATTCGTAGCACAGAGTTACTATTAATTTCCCTTCAAATATAGCCAAGTCACTATTAATGGTTTTCTATTTGGCCTATATTCGATAATTTACGATGCTTAAGAAGATAAAATGCTAAATCTCTTCGTATCAACCCTATAAAACGATATGATTCAGCTATCTACAGAACAGCAATATAGCCCCACGCTGTATTAAACCTTCGAAATAGGAGAGACATATGTTTGGATTAGGTGGGAAAAATAAGGACTATAAAGTAACCATTAAAAATACAGGTCAAACGTTTGAAGTAAAAGGCGGTATAAACCTTTTGCAGGCTGCAATCAATGCCGGGATAGAATGGCCATGTGACTGCAAAGTGGGTTCGTGTGGATCTTGTCGTGCAAAATTAATTAGTGGCAAGATTAAAGAATTAACAGATTTTGCCTATACACTGGATGGAGACATGCTAAAAGAAAACTATATTTTAGCCTGCCAATCGCGTTTAAAAACAGATTTAGAAGTTGAAGTAAATTTTGATCAAGGTGCAATTAACCCAGACTACAAGTCATAATCCTTCCCTATTTGATTCAACAAAAGCGTAACAGGAACTTTCTGTTACGCTTTTTTTATATGTAACTATTTTGCCACATGACATTCTGGAGTGACATTAAAGCCTGGAAAGAAAGTGCATATAATACTATGTGGTGCCTAATCGGCTGTTCTATAGGTGATTTTGGGACCATTGCTTTTTTCCAGTTTTCCAAATTTAGTTTACCAGCATTATATGTTTTAACGTTAGCCATCATTAATGGACTAATTACTAGTATTGCATTAGAAACATTTATTCTTTCAAACAAAGGGATGCAGTTAAAATTTGCATTTAAAACGGCCATGGGAATGAGTTTTATATCAATGATTTCAATGGAAGTTGTTATGAACATCACTGATTATGTTTTAACAGGTGGCGCAAAACTTGTCTGGTGGGTGATTCCGATTATGTTACTAGTAGGGTTTTTAACCCCATGGCCTTATAATTATTGGCGATTGAAAAAATTTGGACAAGCCTGCTGCCTTTAATCACTTTGCAAAGCAAAATAAACTCCAAAACGACAAATCAGTTTCAGCTTCTTAAAGAATCGCGCTTCGGTCCATTTTTTATGACGCAGTTTTTTGGTGCATTCAATGATAATGTATTTAAAAATGCTCTTTTTATATTAATCGCATTTCAAACAAGTTACGCAGGCAGTGATAGCTCAAACCTCTTAATAAATCTAGCTGCAATTCTGTTCATATTACCTTTTTTCTTTTTCTCTGCAATCGCAGGGCAAATCGCTGATCGATTTGAAAAATCCTCTCTCATTCGAAAAATAAAAATTGCAGAAATTTTAATAATGTTTCTTGCAGCAATAGGGTTTTATTCTAAAAACGTACCACTGCTGTTACTGGCCTTATTTTTGATGGGCACACAATCATCACTATTTGGGCCCATAAAATATTCAATCATCCCTCAACATCTGGAAAAACATGAGCTTGTTGGGGGTAACGCTATTGTAGAAACTGGAACATTTGCCGCCATTTTGATTGGGACGATGCTTGGTGGAATTCTAATAGGAATAGCTACAGAATTTAAAATGCTTGTTTCCTACACGATTATAATTCTAGCATGCCTAGGTTATTTAAGCAGTCTTAAAATTCCAAAAGCAGAAGCTACAGACCCAAACTTAAAAATTAATTGGAACCCTTTCCTTGAAACATTTCGAAATTTAAGTTCGCTTCGTGAAAATAGAATTGTATTTCATTCTGTGTTAGGCGTTTCATGGTTTTGGTTTTTAGGTGCTACATACATAACACAGCTTCCAAATTTCACCAGACTCTCTATTGGGGCAAACGAACAAGTGGTTACATTGTTTCTAGCGCTATTTTGTATAGGTATAGGAATTGGCTCTCTTCTTTGTGAAAGACTTTCCAACCACACAATTGAGTTAGGGCTCGTGCCTATAGGCTCAATCGGCTTAACAATTTTTGGAATCGATGTATTTTTTGCCGCTCACATGCAAAATACAACTCACCTTGTAGGATTTCAAGAATTCATTACTAATAAACAGAATTGGCGCTTAATTCTGGACATATTTTTAATTGGTGTATCAGGGGGAATCTATATAGTCCCGCTATATGCCTTAATTCAAACGCGATCTAAAGCACAAAGACGATCACGCGTTATAGCCGGTAACAATATATTAAATGCGATTTTTATTGTTAGTTCTGGTTTATACGCGATCTTCCTTTTAAATTCTGGTTTAACTATTCCGCAACTATTTTTAGTTGCTGCCATTTTAAATGCAGTTGTAGCAGTCTACATTTATACATTAATTCCAGAATTTTTTATGCGTTTCGTTATTTGGATTTTAGTCCATATTGTTTACCGCGTGAAAAAAATTAATTTAGACTTAATTCCACAGGAAGGTCCAGCAATTATTGTATCTAATCACGTAAGTTTGATGGACGCCCTGATCATTGGTGGCTGCGTAAGTCGTCCGATACGATTTGTTATGTACCACAAAATATTTAATATACCTTTTTTACGATTTATATTTAAAACAGCTAATGCTATTCCTATTGCGCCAAAAAAAGAAAATCCTGAGTTACTAGAAAAAGCCTACATTAATATTGCGCGTGAATTAAATAGCGGAAATTTAGTTGGAATTTTCCCCGAAGGTAAGCTCACTACAAATGGAAATGTAGATACCTTCAAACCTGGAATTAATCGCATACTGTCAGAAACACCGATTAAAGTTGTCCCGATGGCATTACAAGGACTATGGGGGAGTTATTTTAGTAACTATAAAGGCAAACCAATGACCGGAATCCCGACTAGATTGTGGCGAAAAATTACTCTACTTGCTTCGATTCCAGTCGAGGCTAAAAATGTAAACGCACAATCACTACAGAAAATAATATCTAATTTATTGTCATCTGCGTAAATACAGTATAATTATGTATGTACATTTCGTAATCAGTTTATATGCCAATATATAAAGTCAAATATCATACGCTAGACCCTTATTCTTCTAGTACGCTTTATAAGCTACTCCCCTACCGGAATCATATTGTTAAAGAATTCATTGAACAAATAGAAACCTTTATTGAAGACTATCGATCCATAGTGAAAAGTAGTTTAGAAATCCCACAAGCAAATAAAACTGCAGAAAATTTGAATAAAACTGCAGATGATATTAATACTGTACTGAATGATTTGAATACATTGCCTACATTTGGCATTCCACTACTTAAAGCCAAGGCATCTTTTTCTGGGTTAGGCTATCTGCCTGCAATTCTGGATCGCACTCGTTCTGACTTAATGCATATTCGAGACATCATTAATTGGACAACGGATAATATACAAGGCGAGACAAACAATGATGAATCTCACCGTCTCAAAATCTTGATTCGAAAAACGGCAAAACTCTATAAACAAAAATTTGATAAAAACCCAGAAATCAACACAAAAGCTGAATTTATGCAAATAATGCGCATCATCTTTGCAGAGATAGATATTAAATTTTCTGAACTAACTATTAAAGACGAAATAGAAAATATTTATAAAGAAAATTTAAGCGTTAAGTACTAACGCATGACAGTTACTGAAGCACGATCAAATATATCTGTGTGTTCCTTCATATAGGTTTCTGCTAGCAAATCAGCCTCATTGAGTTCCATATAGTCTAAATTCTCCCCCAATTTATCACGTCTAGTACTTCCAAAAGGAGGGTTTTGTGCAACTGCTGCAGCGGTCCATGCATATGCTTCAATATTGTCTGGCGCAACTCCAATGCCTCGTGAATAAATTTCACCCAATGCAAATTGTGAAGATAAATGTCCGAATCTAGCCGCATTTAGCAAATTAACATGTATAGATCGTGAATAATCTTGCTCATGCTGCTTGTAATGAATTGACTGCACCAATGCTTCTAAATCACTATTTAATTTTTCTTCACTAAAATCGTTTTGTAATGCTTTCTGCCTATATTCTTCTGTCTTCTCTGCCGATAGCTCAGTTTTTGAAATTTTTCCTTGCCCCGTTTCACTTACAAATTGAATTGCAGCTAAGCCGTAAAATGCTTTGACACTACCAAGCTCAACTGCTTGATTCATTAATTTATAGGCTATTTCATAAGATTGAGAGTTTGGCAGCTCATTTCCTGAATGTATACTACGACCACTAAAGATGACGCCTTGATCATTTTCAAAATCACAACCTGCACAAAAGTAGCACATGCTTGTTTGATATAGTCGCTCTGCTGCGCCTAACTTCTCATTAGCAGATTGATTAATATTTGAAACGCATTTCTCAACTAATTTAGTATCTTCTGCATTCCAAATTTTAGACAAAATATCTTCCTCTGCATGTACCTGAAACATAAGCAGCAACATACATATGAAAAAGATCAAAGTTTTATAGAATTTGAAATAAAACATGGAAAAGCGCCAAATGAAAACAACCGCAAAAACTATAACAATTCAAACAACTTTCTCATTTAGCAACAAAGATGAACGGAGTATTTTTTAGAATAGAAGGTGTGTATAGTTTTATCAGAAACTAATTTCCAATGGATTGAAATCGTAAAATCCAAACAGCCCTTAGGAACTTTAAATAAGTCAGGCAATCCAATTTAAAATAGAATCAGTGAATTATTAAAATTGAATTTATCTAACCATTACCCAAAACCAGGAATGGTAATCGCCATCTACTATCCTTTTTACATTCATTATGCAATTGTCAGTGATCGATATAGCAATGGGGCGCCCAACGTAATCTCACTATCTTTTCGCATGTGTGGTGTACTTGAAGAACCCTGGGACAAGGTGATTGGAAACCGCAGAGTGGAAATAAGTCCTATTCGCGGCAAGAGGCCTGCACTAGAAGTGATTCAATTTGCTCGATCTTATATAAATTCTAGTTTGCGATATAACCTATTTACATGTAATTGCGAACATTTTGTACGCTTTGTTCATGGCCTAAAAGTAGAAAGCAAACAACTTCATCAAGCTATTGCTGGTGCTGTGTTTGGAGTAGCCTTATCTCCTCTGTTGCCGAAATACAGTTTGGCACGAATGGCTATTCTTGCCACAGCAGGCGCTGTGACTAACATAAAAAAATCACAGAAAATAATTTAATTTGAAGGAAATTATTTAATAAATACTAGTATTTATGAAGTAGATGAATCTTTCGTATCCTTGATATTAGTATCACTGGCTTCTTTCAAAATAGTATTTGCTTCATCTTCGTTGAATTCGTACACAAGATTATCTCGATAATATTCCACTACTTTATTCATCATACGGATGACTTCGTAATCCTTTAGATTATTACTGTTTTTAATGCCTTCCATATATAAGAGCACCTTGTGCTCGAGTGTACTTTCACCAAAATAGCTCATGACATGCCTCAATTTTGCTTGGATGCTACATGGTATTTACATTAAATAAGGTGTGTGAACCCAGATCTGGCTAGACGTTAGTGTAAAGGTGATAAGTGCACAATTTAAATTAGTATGGTTAGGATAATGCTTTATCTTTCAAAAAGATATATAAAATTATTAAACGTCTAAATGAATAAAAATAGCTAGAATTTTATTCTTATTTACTTGTAATTTTGGCCTCTTTTAATCGGTCTCCTTATTTATTAAGTACCTATAACCTGCTGTACCAACTAAATGAATTTAACCTGTTTATGCGACAAACCATGATTACCCCTCAAGAAGAAATCATAGCAACGTTAAATAAACATAAGCCAAGCGTAAATCCATTTGATGCTGACATCATTACCTATATAGAAGCCATCAATAGTATTTCCCGAAAAAAAATCACTACTTATTTAAAAAAACATAAAGTCAACTATCAACAATGGCGAATATTAAAATCTATATATTTAAATCTTGCGGCAACACCTGCCAAAATATCTGAAACTACCTATACTGATTCAAGCACAATTAGCCGCCAACTTGAGTTATTAGAGGCTAAAGGCTTAGTAATCCGTGACCACAGCAAAAAAGATAGACGTGTAGTTAATTTATCACTGTCTTTAAAAGGCCAAAAAATTGCTGAAGATGGTATGAACTATACAGATCAGCTTATTAACGCTATTCGTCAAACCATCGGTACTCATGAAACTGAAATTTTTCATGAATTTTTATACAGTGCATTACATAGCACCGTATTTTCTTCTGTTTAATCAGTTAGTTTTAATGAAAAAAAGCCCCTGAATAGGGGCTTTTTTATCTTAAGCGTATATAGATACGCTTGGAGTTGGACCCGTTTTTTTGCTTTGAATATTTTAGTGGTACTTATGACGATACAAGTACACAGCACTTGCAACCATAATTCCAACCAAAGCAATTACATCAAATATTAAAATAGTATGTGTAACTTCCATTTTAACTTTCCTTATATGCGTTAGTTAATATTTTTACGTTCCCCAGATTCATCCTATGCACTTTGCTGGGCATTCAATTTTGCAATCCAATCATATATTTCTATAACTTGATCACGAGTCAAATGCTGCTCGTTTAATTTAGTATTTTGGTTTGATTTTGAATGCGCGGAATTAGTTGCGCGGTGCTTTCGCAATCTGGATGGCCGATAAAGCCTTTGGATACTTTTTGCAAATATCATGAAAACTCCTTTTCACAATCACAATGGTATTTTCCATTACTTACGCTTCATCCTATCCGCGATATAACTCATTGTATTTATGTAAGTTACCGAGTCATTATTTGTATGTATAGATGGTTGTTTTTTAAAGATAAATAAGACAAACGTGGGTTTTATAGTGCATTAATGGTAATGACTTTTGATCTGATTATTTTTTTGAATTTCTAATTTACATCGAAAACTTCTAAATTATTTTTATAACCTTTATTTATAATACGAGGCCATCGGTAATACCACGCATACTCTTGCTCTGGTTCTATGGTAACAACATATACTCGTTGCTCATATTTGTTACGTGCAACCAATCCTTGTAAACATTGCCCTTTTACTAAATCAAACCAGTGATTCGAACCATCATGTGATTTTTCCATAAATGATTTGACTGGAATTTTTACAGATTTTGGCAACCACCGATCCCACTGGCCTTTATATATCCCCTCTAATCTGGCCCAGCCTCCTAATGGCAGCATACCTTTTTGTTTTTTTCGCCTGCCCCAAGGCATCATGATGATATTGTCTTGCTTGGTAATGACTGGAAGTGTGGCAAGTGGATTGTGAAAATAGATTCTTCTATCTTGTTCCTCGATTGTATACAACACACCACTACTCATACCGTCTTGCGATGTCCTGGCTTACTTTGAATTTCGATCATGTGCTCATACTGTCTTTCTATGACCTGCTGGTTTCCATGCAGGTGCAATCACATTGGGCATGTTCGAGCGATTCAATAACACAGCAGGGGCCAGAGTAAATTCTCCATAGCGCTCGTTAATACGATCCATGGTCTGGTTAATTTGCTCACGTTTAATGTCTTTCTGTCGAAATAATGACAGTTGATTACCCTGGTCTTTCGGATCAAGTGCAGTAATCTGTACCTGAAAACATCCCTGCCCCTGCCAGTAGTGATTGAGCAAATCATTGGCCAATGCCTTAATCTGCTGACTATCATCTGTTGGATCCACTGTTTTCATTTTTTTGGCTAGCCAGCCCTGTTCGGTTCGAAAACCAATAAAAAAGTGCTGTGCTTCAAAATGATGTTTGCGCAATCGCGCACCTACTTTTTCTGCCATATGATGCAAATATATTTTCAATACAGAATGTTGCTTGGTGTTGGGCGGCATAATTTTGCCATGACCAATTGACTTAGGTGCTGCAACATTCGGTTGTAAAGGTTCAGGATCCAAACCCTGTGCCATATACCAAATACGCCGCCCTGGGTTTCCAAAACGATGTCCCAGTTCACCGATGGGTAAATGCTGCATGTCGCCACATAATTCAACACCACGGTCCCCTAGATATCGACCAATACCCTTTGCAACACCACATAAATCAGTCACCGGTTTATTTTTAAGAAAATTTCTAGCTTCCCAAGGTGGAACCACTACACATCCATCAGGTTTATCTTGTTTGGCTGCAACTTTGGCAGTGGTTTTGTCCCCACTAATGCCAATACTGCAGGATACTCCTCCTGCCTCATACACTGTACTTTTAATAAGAGTGCCCATTTTTGCAGGATCTCCATAAATGCCCTGGCAATGAGTAATGTCTAAAAAAGCTTCATCTACAGAAAAAACTTCAATATCCGGCGTAATGTTTTGCAGTGCAGACATAATATTCGTGGAAACTTCTGCATAGCGATAAGGTCGAGCTGGAACTTGAATTACATCAGAACACAATTCTTTTGCTTTTTTAATTCTTGTTGCCGTTTTAATGCCATACGCTCTAGCTTCATAAGAACAAGTAATAAAACATGTGCCCGTTAATCCATTTGTAATACCAATAGGTTGTCCACGTAATTCGGGCTGATCATGCTGCTCAATGCTTGCAAAAAAAGCATCCATATCGATAAATACAATCGCACGATCCCAGCGTTTCATCACTTAGCGACATAAAGTCAGGTGTACATTCTTACCTGCCCAACCAATACACCTTGTATGGTTACACGCTCAGTTGGGTATTCTTTAGGCTGCATATTTTTATTCGCAGGAATTAAGCGAATTGTATTTCGATCTGGAAATTTAATGCGCTTAAGTGTAGCTTCATGATCATCAATAAGTGCCACAACAATTTGATTGCTCCGCGCATGACTGGCTTGTTCAATAACGACAAGATCACCACTACGAATACCTTCATCAATCATGGAATGTCCTTTTACCTGTAACACAAATCGATTAGGACCTCCCAATAAATGTGTAAAATTTATTAATTCACGATCTTCAATCGCTTCGATAGGTTTGCCGGCCGCAATGCGCCCCAACAACGGCACCTCGTCATGATTAGGATGGCCCACTAGTTCGATGCCACGGTGCCTTTGTTGCCGGCGGATATAGCCCTGCTCTTCTAGCACAGATAAATAACGATGCACTACGCCTTTGGAGTGAATACCCAAACCTTGTGCAATCTCGATAAGCAAAGGCGCTTTACGGTACTTAGCAAGATAGTCAGTAATGAACTGGAGCGTAGCTTGTTCCCGCTCGGTTAGCATAATGTTCTCCATAAGTTCTCATAATAGAGAACTTATAGAGAACTTTCAACAGTTTCAAAAGATATTGTTTTTCAAGGAATTTTAAATCAAGGACAAAAATTACTGCGTTATCTCAGAGTTGCAATAATTTGAATCTTTACTGTTAAAAAATTTTCTTTAAGTCGTTGCTTGTTTTAATTCCTTCTCACTTAAAGTCTTATACTTTCCATGGTAAGACCATCCATATTCCCAACGATATCAATTATAAAAATAAGGGCTACCATCAAAACTTACACTGTTGTACATAATTTGTGCTAGTTGTTCGTTTTGAGTTTTATTGAATATACATTACTTTACTATTAAATCAGCATTTTTACACTTTCATATATATCTCCACACCAATACGCTAAATCATGCTTAAAACAACATTCACACCAATCTTTTTCATCAATTAAAGAGCTATCTGGAAATAATGAGTAACCATCACTAGAAAATTCATTTAGATTATTTTATCGATTGCAAACAGCAATGAAAATACATAAACCATGCAACATGGAATTTGTGTCTTCACGCAACATATAATTTAAAAAAAGGAGAACGAATTCTTATCCTAAACTAATGATTAATGATTCACTCATCAGCTTGGCATCATTTTCTACTAACTCTACTTTTACTTGAGAAATATCTTTTTTGCGTACTGCTGTTGATGAAAAATGAATTGTGCTCCAAACTTTAGTATTATAAAAATAGATGCACCAATATAGGTCTCTAGTGTATTAGAGGCCTATAAAGGATGCCGTAACAATCCACGAATTCCTTCCATTTCTGCAAGAGCAATAGCTTTACCATTAGAAATAATATCTCAACAAATAGTTTTAGTTACCCAATTTTATACAGGCTGTTCTTGGGTTGAAGAAGTACAATCAATAAATAACTTTTAATCAGCGCTATACTCAACCTGTCAATGAGTTACACCCTTCAACTTAAAAGGCTTAAATGGTTCATTTAATTCCTTCAGTATAGCCAGATCTCTTTCATATATATCTGGCAAAAATCTAGCCTCGTGCTCATTCGTCGCGACGACAGTCCAATAAAGTACCAAAACCGGAATTTTCTCTTTCAAATATACTGTTTTAATTTTTTTAGAATCTAAGGTTTTCTGTATTGTTGTCTGATTCCACTCTGGATCATTTAGCAATAATTCTGCAAACTCAAACGGTTTCTGAATGCGAATACAACCTGCACTAAATGCCCTTACATCTTCAGAAAATTTATCTTTTGCAGTTGTATCATGCAAATAAACAAAATGAGGATTTGGAAAAATAAATTTTACTAAGCCTAATGGATTTTTAGGGCCAGGAGCTTGCACAACTTGATACGGAAATCCTTTTCCTTCTAATTTTGACCAGTCCAAGGTCGCAGGATCTACCACTTTGCCTGTTTTATTATCTATTAACCGCATGTCGTTTGCAGCCAAACTGCCAGGATCTACTTTAATTTTTGGAATGATATCTCGTCGAAGAATACCTGGCGGAATCGTCCACGTTGGATTAAATTGTGCATATTCCATATCTGCACGAAAAACAGGAGTTTTGTAATACGTACGCCCAACTTGTGATTTTGTTTCCCAGACGACTTTATGATCACGTACAAATGCTGTTTTAAAATCGGCAATATTCACGATTACAAAATCTTTGTTGTCACGTATATCGCGAAATATCCATCGAATACGTTCCATATTCACACGCAGCTGGTCGATACGACTTTGCAACGTAGGATTCAGTAACGCCAATGTTCCTGGACCCACAATTCCATCAATAGCAATATTTGCATTTTTCTGAAATTGTTTAACCGCCCCCTCTAACGTTTCATCAAATAAATTTGGATCCAATACATCACTATCGCTCAAATCACCAGTACTTATAAGTCTTTTCCTTACTATTGAAACTCTCGAATCGTTCATTCCTTTTTTTAAAGCTGGACCTGCAGGAATCGTAGGTATATCTGCCTCTTCACTAGCAGCACGCATACGATATTCGGCCAACAATTTTTTTAATCGCCGATAATAGGGACCTCTCTCAAGTACATCTGAAATATATTGCCGAATGCCGTCGGAATCGATGGCACCTTGCACTAAACTAACCGGGTCTTTATCTCCAATATTGCGTGTGAAGTTCCAATTTGAATCCAATTCGGATGGAATTACTTTCCCAAAATTTTGATGGTAGCCATAACGGATCAAACTATCAGTTAAAAGAATGTCTAAATCTGCAATATCACTCGCATCATTACTATTTGTATCTCGTAAAGATGATAGTTCACTGTAGTGATAGTCATGTGGTAGTAAGCCTTCTTCTTCTGCTCTTCCAACCATTTGGATTAGATCGTCAATTCTTACAGGATTATCCCACGCAGCTGTATAAGATCTGCGTTCATATAATTCAGGCAGCACTTTTTTAGACGCAATTTCTGCTCCTGATATTGATAGCTGGTTATCGTTACGTAATTTTTCAATTTTTTGACGAATTTGCTCTTGTATCGGAGAATTAGCTGCTGAAACTGGCGGTACTATAATGAAACAAATGGCCAGAATCGTTAACTCTCTCAAGTATAAACACGTAAAACCTTTTAGCATCAGATAATCCTAAAAATTAATTTTAAATTCTGAGTTGTTATTGGCGCGCCCGGAGGGATTCGAACCCCCGACCACCTGGTTCGAAGCCAGGTACTCTATCCAGCTGAGCTACAGGCGCAATTTAGGTTAAGTTATTTTTCAAACATCTATGAGAATCCATACTAACAGCGCTATGCGCTGTAACTCTAGTCGCTTTCGACTTTCCCTGTCTCTCGCGACACTCGGACTCCTGTCCATCGTCCAGCTGGGCTACAGGCGCATATTTATAAGTATAGCGGCTTGCACATGTTTTTGGATTAGCCCAGTATCAAATTATGGTAGAACAGGCTAAGCAATATCCAAAATTCTTGGCATTTCTTCAGCTATTGTATCCCGATTTATACCAAGCCTTAGCTCCATTTTCACATAGTTCCGAAATAGTAGAAGCAAATCTTATTTGCTCAAATAACCTACATTCCTTTGAAGCCGCTATTTATAGTGAAGGAGACACCAGTACGGGCGAATTATTCAAAATGCATTTTGGAAAAAATTCTATATCGCCGTATGCCTGGGATTGGCGCTGGGTATTTGCAATGAAATTAAATTTTGAACAAGAAGAATTTTTCGCAATGAAACTCAAACAGAAAGTGATTGCATTACCTACAGGGAAAAACCCTTTAACTCATTACTTTTTTGATAATTTTCATTTTGAAATGAAGGTTATAATTGATGAATGGATTAATAACGCATCTAAACATTCTTTTGAAGTTTCCACACGCTATTCAAATTATCTGAAATCAATTGCTATGTGAGAACAGATAATCTCAGCTTGGCCTACTTAATTTGACTTCACTTGTTTTTAGAACACTCTTTGAAGGCGGAAGTGAACTATGTAAATATTTTATAACTTGTTCAGAGGTGGCCCGATACGCCGTTAACTTTCCGCCAAATATGGATAACAAACGTGGTTTATGTTTTCGGTCTCGCAAATAAATCGTTTCTCTGGAGCGTTGATTAGCATCTTTGTAATTTTTAGGTAATACGCGTAATCCAGCAAAATGCTCTCTTAGCTCAATATTTTGTGATTTATAGTTTGGAAAATAGGAATAAAATGCATGTAATAAATATTCTATTTCTTTGTCTGTCGCCCGTATCTCAGCTGGATCATTCTTATATATAGTTTCCGTGGTGCCAATCATAGTTTTGCCATACCAAGGCATAATAAAAATGGGCCGACCATCTTGCGGACTTTCAATATAGAAAATCACTTCGCCTAATTGAATTGGCAAAACAATATGCGCACCCTGTACTAAATCGACATCTATTAATTTTTGTTGAGGAGCTACATTTTGTAAAACTTGTCTTGCCCACGGGCCTGCCGCATTTACAACGGTTGAACTCGTTAAAATAGATTGCTTGCCTGAGTGTGTTTGATAAGTAACTTCGCAAGAATCGTCTACTAATTTAATATTTACAACTTTTGCATCCAAATTTAGCTCTGCACCATATTCAATCGCAGAGTTCATTACAGCTTGTGTTAATAATTGGTCATCGGTTTGTGCTTCATAATATTGATAAACAGCGCGTAATTCATTTGTTTCGATATTATGAAGCTTACTCCATTCAGCTTTTGGAATTATTTTAAAGGCAGCATCTTTCTTGAAACTGCCAAGCAACGCATACAAAGTGAGGCCTGCCCATATCATCCAAGGAGTGCGCTGAGAATGGCTATAGATTGGAATGTAGACGGGTGTGAGCTTTACTAAATCTGGAGCATTTTTTAATAAATAGCTACGCTCCACTAAACATTCATGCACCAATGGAAATTCAAATTGCTCTAAGTAACGCAAACCACCATGAATAAGCTTGCTGGAACGTGAAGAAGTCCCTTCTGCCAGATGATCATATTGTTCCAATAATATTGTCTTATAGCCTTTAACAGCAGCTGCTTGTGCGACCCCAACGCCGTGAATACCTCCACCAATTATTACTACATCATACTGAATGTTCATGTATACATTTATTGAAACTCTTCCGAGGAATTAAGCCTGACAATATCTCCCGTCTCTATCAAATCAACACCTTGCATCAAAAGTTCACATGCAAAAGCCGGATTCATTACATCATATAATGCCCACTTCCAAGCTCCTTTCAATAACTCAGCAGGTTTACTAATCTTTTTAACATTGCAAAAAATATAGCCAGGATTTAGCTCTACGACCTGCTCTACTGTCGATTGATTATATTTTCGCAATACCCACCCATTATTAACATTTTTAAATTCCTTAACGAACTTCACCACTTCATGCGAAAATGAAATAATAACAATGTTTATCTTTGCATGCTCCAATTCACCTAAAACACTGTTCATAACTTTTTGCAAACCAAATTTTTCGATACTTTGTTCTTTTATTTCGACAAATAAGGTTATATCTTTAAATGAATTCAAAGCTGATATAGCCTTCTTTAAAGTTGCTATCTGTAGTAAATGAGAGTTTTGAATATTTTTGTTTTCGGAAAGTAGTGTGATTTTGGATAATTCTTCTGATGTAAGATTGCACACCATTTCCTTTATACCCACGGTTCTTAGCAAATCTTCATCATGAATAACAATAGCTTTAGAATCTTTTGAGATTTGAATATCTAACTCAATATAGGAAAAGCCAAGCTCTGCAGCTTTTTTAAAGGCATATAAACTATTCTCAGGATAAGAAGTCATATCCCCTCGGTGAGCAACTAACCGATCTTTCAATTTAATTTCCTATAACACAGAAGAAAAAAGATTTGAAAAGCTATGAAATTTTGCGCTTAAAATAGAAAAACAAACGAAACGCAAGCAAGAAAAATAAAATAACCGCGTAAATCATGGGTTCGCGCGTGTCGATTTTCACCATCCACCAAAAATGCAACACTGCCAACATAGCAACAATATAAACCAACTTATGTAGCTTTACCCAGTGGTGTTGTAATTTTTCTACCATTTTGTCATTTGATGTAATGGCAAGAGGAATAAGCAGGATAAATGCAGAAAATCCTGCTGTGATAAACGGGCGTTTTAAAATGTCAGCAAATATTTCTGAGAAATTGAAAAATTGATCGAGAACTGTATACGAAGTTAAATGCACACAGACGTAAAAGAAAGTAAACAACCCCAACATTCTTCGATAATTGACTAGACTATTCCATCTAGTAAGTCTTCTAATCGGTGTAATTGCCAAAGTAATTAAAAGAAAACGTAAAGCCCAATCACCCGTTCTTCTGTTTACTGTTTCAATGGGATTTGCCCCAAGACTATCCACAAGATACCAGTAGAATAATACTCCAAGAGGCATTAGACAAAGCATAAATACAATAGGCTTCGTATATTTACTCGCAAGTAAACTATTCACTAGGTTTACAAGATTTAGTTTTATTATTAAAAAGGTGTGAGTTTTTAATAATGTTTTTTAAGATCCATGCCTTCATATAAGCTAGCAACCTCTTCAGCATAGCCATTGAAAGGTAGGGTTTCTCGTTTTAAAAATTCTCCAATTCGCCGTTCACGCTTTTGACTCCAGCGAGGATGATCTACTTCGGGGTTAACATTTGAATAGAATCCATATTCCCTTGGTCCTGCAACATTCCAACTTGTTTCTGGTTGAATTTCAGTAAACTTTAAACTAACAATTGATTTAATACTCTTAAATCCGTATTTCCACGGAACTATTATTCGTAGCGGTGCCCCATTTTGATTTGGAAGCTCTTTTCCATACAAACCTACCGATAAAATAGTTAATGGATGCATGGCTTCATCCATACGTAAACCTTCACGGTATGGCCATTGTAGTACGGTTCGCTTTTGACCCGGCAAATTTTCAGGGTCAAATATGGTTTTAAACTGAACAAATTTTGCCTTAGAAGTCGGCTTAAACTTTTTCAATACAGGTCCAAGCTCTATACCTACCCAGGGAATGACCATGGACCACGCCTCTACGCAGCGGAGACGATAAACTCTTTCTTCTAGTTTCGCAGGCGTGAGAAAATCTTCTAAATCATACTCACCTGGCTTTTCACACTCACCTTCAACACGAATACTCCAGGGTTTCACTTTTAAAAGATGTGCATTTCTTTTTGGATCGCCTTTATCTAGACCTAGTTCATAAAAATTGTTGTAGCTTGTGACCGCATCTATAGGCGTGGACATCTCATCTGTTGAGAATTCACTCTTAGCTATTTCTTTAAAATTTAACTTGGCAGAACTACTAGTTGGCCAAGCAATTAAGGAAGGCGCCAATGAAACAGCGGTGATGGAGGCAGAAGACTGTATAAATTTTCTACGCGCTTTATAAATCTTTTCATCTGTAATTTCAGACTCTTGTACCTCACTATTTTTGACTACTTTTATCAACATTTTCAGTACCTTAGGTTAAAATTTTAAGAATTATACAGGGTTGACCAGAATAAAAAATACAAGTTCAAAAATATACTATTGCGCATAAACTAATGTGTTTGTTATATGGCTAGAATCTTCGGCAAGCGATTATATGCACAGCATACACTACATGAAATTGCTAATGTTATGAGACAAGTACATCCAGTAATTCTTTAGGATTAAACGGTTTTTCAAATACAAATTTGGCGCCTTTTTGCATGCGCACTTATCAAATAGTCAAACAGTTTTTGGACAAAAATTTTTTAAATTTGCATCTATTCGATATTTGATTCCTAACTCATCACAAATTGAAGCGAGAAGTCCTAGTGGTGAAAATTTAGGATTTATTGCAAATACCACATCTGTATCACCTGGTAATTATTCCAACATGCAGCGACAATTAGTGGTCTTGCCTGTGCCAATATTTCCAGATAAACATACAAAGCCATCCTTTTTATCAATCCCATACATGAGGTGTGCTAGCGCTCATCATGCTGTTTGCTTAAATATAAGTATTTAGGGTTTGGTGTTATGAAAAATATAGTTTCATCAATATTGAAAAATTTCCATCAAAGACACCAAGGAAATTAAAAACACACTATATAAAAGAGGTGGTGAATGGCATGCACCTAAATCTATGTCTGTCAATCGTTCACATATAGTATTGATTGAACCTGTTAATTTCGATTCAAAAGTTAATCAATTAATTCAAGAAATTAAAACAAAACAGTAATCAAGATTTTAATTCATCCAATGTCCTCTTTGCCTGTTCAATTCCCCGGAAGTTTCGATTGGCATCTACCGCCGTTTGCAGTTCTTCTATTGCCTTTTCGTTTTCATTATTGGCTGCATAAGCCATACCTAAATGATATCGTAACTCAGGCGCCTTAGGTGCAAGTGCCACTGCTTTCTCCAGCGAAGTAATGGCATCATCATTATTACCCAATTTATACTGCACCCAGCCAAATGTATCTAAATATGCTGGACTGTTAGAAGTAGAAAACTCTTCCACTAACTTTCCTGCTAATTCTAGGTCTGTTTGATTTGCATTATTCCCAACTAATAACATTGCCAAGTTATTTTTTGCAATAGTGGAATCTCCCTTTTTGACTAAGATATCTTGATATTGTTGCTTTGCTTCAGATAATTGTTTGTTATTTTCCAAAATTAGTGCACGATCTACTCCTAAACGTTCAATATCTGCACCATTGCTAATCCCTTCTGCATATTTGTCAATAGCTTCGGAAACTTTTTTCTGCGAATACAGCATTGCCGCATATCCACGATATGGAACCCACCAGTTCGGCTGTAGATTTATGGCTTCACTAAAATATTTTTCTGCCTCGTTTAATTCTCCTTGCTTAACATACATTTCGGCTTTTAAATTATATGCAACAACATTGTTAGGATTATTTTCAATAGTATCATCAAGTAAACTATGGGCTTTACCATACTCACCTCCATTTACATAATGCTTAACTAATGCAGTTAGCGGTTCAACTGCATTCGGCTGTTTCTCAAGAGCGGCTAAATATTTATTTTCTGCCTCTATTTTTGAGCCTTTGGCGTCAAATAGGAGCCCTTGTAAATATTCTGGTAATGCACTATCGGGTTGCATTTGCTGAATCTTTTCAGCGGTACTGATGGCACCATCCCAATCCTTTTCGGCTACTTGTAAATCAAACATAACTTTTAGTGCCTGCTCATTCCCATCATTGTTTGCAATTACTTCATCTAATACATCTCGCGCTAAGCCTCGTTCACCTTGATTACCTAATAGTTGAGCATAAATAAGCTGTAATTCTTCATTATCCTCATCAAATTTAACCGCTTGTTGGATTGCCTCTTTTGCCAAATTGGGCTGATCATTCTGCAAATAAGAATAGGCTAGCAATCGAAGTACACTAATATCATTCGGTTTATCTTTCAGGATGGATCGAAAATCAGCAATGGCACTAGCTGCATCATTTTTTGACAAAGAATAAGCACCGCGTAAAAGTAAACCATCTGGATCACGGGGATTCCTAGTGAGAATTTCATCTAGATGTGCTAGTGCATTTTCTTCATTTCCTGCTTTAAATTCTAATTTTGCTAATCGTTTTCTTGCTTCTAATGCTTCCAGATGCTGATCTTCTTCAATAATCAATAAATATTGTTCTTTGGCTAAATCTAATTTCTTGTCACTCGCATACCAATCACCCAAAGCTAGTTTCAGTTTTAGCTCATCTGAGTTTAACTCTACGAATTCTTTTAATTTACTTTCCGCAGCATCTTTTGACTCGTACTGAGCCAAAAAGCGAACTAATAATAACTTTACTTGTGAATTATCAGGAAAATCATTTAATGCCTGATTAATTTCATTTTTTGCATCTTCCGGACGTTTTAAGGCTGATAGTAAATTTACTTTTTGTATACGAAACGTTAAACTTTCTGGGTAACTTTCAATTAATGAATTGATAGGAAGAATTGCCTCTTCAGCCCGCCCATTTCTAATATAAATATCCGCAAGAAGTAAATTTTGTGTAACGTTATCCGGCTGTTGTTGAATATTTTTTTTGACTAATTCAATAGCCTTATCCACTTCATTTTTTCGCATATAGATCGCCACTTGCAAAGAGCGGGCTAAATTATTTTTCTCATCTAATGTCAGAGCAGCATTTGCATCCTTCTGTGCCTCATCAACCTCTTCATTTTGAAGAGCGATGCCTCCTCTTACAGCAAGTGCGTCTGCATTATTCCCATTTAAAGAAATTGCTTCATCTATCATTTCTTTGGCTTGATTTCGAACCCCACCTAGTAAATAAATTTGCGCTAATTTAATTCGTGCCTCAACATGAGATTCATCTAATTGCAGTACAGCCAGATAGTGTTGTACTGCTGTACGCCAAGCTTTTAAGTTTTCTGCGGTTTGTGCTAGTTTAAAATGTGCTGTTGCATCTTTTGGATCAATTTGCAATGCATTTTTATACTCCAACTGTGCTTTCTCATAATTGCCTTCTTCATATAGACGATCTCCTTTTTCTATATAGGAAATTTTACGATCCTCTCCACCACTACATGAAAGAATTAAAGCTACAAAAGCTAATAAAAATAATTTTAATAACATTTTCATTTTTAATACTCTTAACTATGCAAAATTTGTAATTCCTAGTAATACTATTATGCCCAGATGTGTAATCATAAACGCGCGCACATATTTAGTATTTTCGCGTAATACTATGAATAATATTTCTACGCAATAAAATAGTAAAATTGATTTCAATACTAAAATACTTATTAAGTATTGATCGGTATTAACAAAAATAAATAAAGGTCCAATCAAAGCTAACAGCAGAATTAAAAAGTCAAGTGGGCTGCCTTGAAATCCACTCGTCTTATGTCGCAACATTTTAATAATTACACAACTCGTAAGTACCAGAAGCATAATTATATTTATGCCCCCAGTCTGTACAACTTGTCCTTGATATTCCAAATACATGACTAACACAGCCATCATATAGGCGATTCCTCTTTCAAGCCAAGTTAAATTGCTACTACTTCTTTGTAGTAATTTCCAGAGCGGAAAAATTAGTAATAATAATGCCGAATATATAATATCAACCGAAATTACTATATTTGTAAAAAATATGTTAGCCAAAAACCAAACAACTAAAAATATTATTACTATATTAAATACTCCTGTAGTCTCAAATGCCCGTAGAGAAGATGCTATAGAAGTTTTTCTAGACTCTTTGTTCCAATATTCTAAATGTTTGATTGATGATGTATTTAAATATGAGAACCCCCATACTACGCCTATACTGCAAGTTGAAATTAAAATATAGAGTATCAATAATCTACTATCATTTAATGTATTAAATAAGTATGCACAAAGTACAAAGAAAAGCTGTAATACATATAAAATTATTACTGCCGTGTATTGTTTGTAGCCTGAGTTAAGCAATCGATGATGAATATGATTTTGGTCTGGTGAAAATGGTGATTTTTTATTTAACAACCTAATTATAATTACTGATAGTGTATCAACGACTGGTAGACCGATTATTAAAAATGGAAGCAGTGCGCTATAGGCTAATGTATTACTTTCAACAATCACCAGAGACAATACTGCAAGCATAAATCCTAAGAACTGACTCCCCGTATCGCCCATAAATATTTTCGCAGGATAGGTGTTGAATCTCAGAAATCCGAATATGCCCCCAATCAGTGCTATGCATATTAGTAATGCGATATCGGAATCTGATTCAATGGCTAGTAATGAGATTACAGATAGTGATAATAGTGATACCCCAGCAGCTAAGCCATCCATACCATCGGACAAATTTAATGCATTCGTGACACCTACAATAAAAATGACCGAAAGAATTTGAAGCGCCAATCCATCAACAATGAAATTTGAAGTTACATGAATTGCTCCAAAACTTATACCTGCACCAAAAACAGCAAAGGATGCGGCAATTATTTGTGAAACTAATTTAATTTTGTAATTTAAATCATAAACATCATCTAATATTCCAGTAATAAAAATTACTGCAATTCCAGAAATTAAAAGTAGCATCTCCTGATTTAAAGGAATCCACAAAAAAATTGGAACTAGTGCAGCAATGACTAAAGCGATTCCACCAATTCTTGGTATGGGTGCATCATGGATCTTTCGTTTATCAGGAACATCTAAAATGTGCAATCGACTCGCCAACTTTAATAACGGTGGTATGCACATAATGGATGTAAACATTGCGACCAAAAATGTAATGAAGAATGCCATTCTTAACTATCCAAGTACTTAATCAGGCACATAATTAGATATGTCTTTTAGTGCATGCTTTGCAAACTCATAAAGCCTGCTATCAGCATCTTCTATTCCATGGCCTTCTGGGACTATCGTAGTAATACGTATTAAGGCTCCATCAGTTCTATTCTTGGTTAATGCATCCCAAAATAAATACCATTTAACTAAATACTCATTGGTTACATTTCTATTACGCTGCTTGAACCAGTAATAAACCAGCGTTTTGGTATTTCCAAGTTGTGTGAGGACTCTGTTGACGTAAATTTGTTTGCCGTCTCTCATCAAACCTTTTAATGGAATACGTTTTAAAGATTTAATTTCCCAGCCACCGCCTGGCAAACATGAACGTGGAGAATGGGCTGATTGTCCTTTACGCTGTGAAGCATAGTAAGCAATATAGTAATTAACTCCTTCACCTGCTTCATTCACATAATCAGCCAAATAATAGTCATCAAACATTAGTGCATTGATATAGACCAACTCCATGTCTTTCTTTTTCCCTGTCCATGACCCAATTTCTTGTGAGTAATTAGAAAATTCAATTCGATCTGGAAGGATCTCTTCACGATTAGGAAGAATTAAAGATAAAACTAATACTGAAAGTAGTATCAATATCGTTGCGATATATTGTGTAGGAATTTTATTACTGCTACTTGTTATATGTTCTCCAGTATACACTTCCTTTTGTATACCAAATGCATGTGCCAATGTGCTTTTATCTTTACCCACCCGAACCAGTATCGCCATAATTAATAACAAAATTGCAAAGCAAATCATAAATACGACCCAACCTTCGAAGTCGTGCAAAAAACCTTCTGCCATAGAAATTCCCCAATGCTCCACTAGCCATCCAATAACGGCTATGCGAAAGCTGTTCATAATGATAGTTATCGGAATAGTTGATAAAAATACCAACACTCTTTTCCATAAAGCTTGTTTAAATAAATAAGCAGAAATAAAGCCTAATGTCATTAGCGGAAAAAGATAACGTAAACCATTGCATGCTTCTGCTACTTGTAATTTATATGAACCTAAATCAATTACATTACCCTCAAGGTATACGCTAATTCCCATCATGCGAATAATTTCAACACCAATTTTTGAGGAGATTAGCTGTAATTCAGCAGATAGATTGTTATAAATAAAATTCGGTAAGGGTATAGTGAAAAAAAGTAGCAACAATGGAATGGCAACAATCTTAAATGCTTTCCATCCAAACAACGACAGAACTGCACTGAGCAGCACAATTAAAAACGCATACTCAATTACTGTATATAGTGTGCTCAGCTCGCCAATAATAAAGAGAACAGAACCAAAAATGACCACTAACACGCCTACCCATGAACCAACCAGTGGGATATTTTGTAAAAGGTCTCTACGCTGCCATATTAAATACGCACTTACAAAAGGAATTAAATAACTATGACTATATTCTTCTGCATTCCAAGAATTTACTATATGGAATAAGCCATCTCGAAAAATAAATCCCATTACACATATGCCTGCAAGGAGGGCAAATATGTGAATTGGACAAATTTTTATATTTGAATTACGCAAAACCAATTGCGCCGCGATGTTTTTTATCTTTTACCACGCTCATTAGTGAACGCCAGGTAACTTTTTTGGCCTGATCAGCAAAGCTATATACAAGTGCAGTATCACATAATGAATTAACTATTCTTGGTACCCCTTTACTCAATATATATAGTAATCGTAAGGCAGATTTATCAAATAACTCGGGATCGCCACCTGCAACATGAAGACGATGCTTGACATATTGTGCGAGTTCATCTTTGGTAAGTGCTCTTAAGTGATAGTCCACCGCAATACGTTGAGCAAATTGTTCTAATTCAGGGAGTCGAATCGTTTTTCTGATTTCTGGTTGGCCCACTAAAATAAGCTGTAATACTTGATCTTTATCCGCATTTACATTTGAAAGAACACGTAATTCTTCCATTGTATTTGGATCCAAATTTTGTGCTTCGTCTAAAATTAAAACAGTACGACGACCTGCTGCATATTCCTGGATGAGAAATTCAACAAAAGTTTGATAACACTCTACTTTTGATTTATTTTTATAGCTGAGCCCATACGCCAACAAAATCCATTGAAGTAATTCACCGAAGGCTTTGTGCGTATTACTAATGAGGCCAACCGTAACTTCTTCATCTAAATTATCCAATAATTTTCGTACCAAAGTTGTTTTCCCAGCGCCGATTTCCCCACTGATTAACGTAAATGAGGATCTATTCTCTACACCATATTCCAGCATAGTGAGCGCCAACTCATGCGTTTTTGATAAGTATAAAAACGATGGATCAGGCGTTAAAGAGAAAGGCTTTTCTTTGAATCCATAAAATGATTCGTACATGGGACCGTATTTTTGACATTTATTTTGTTAATAATAATAATCACTAATTCCATATTTGGAATCGTTTAACACTACGCCTGCAATATTTTTACCTTCTAAGATATTCATTGTAGCTTCTACATCACTACGTTTTGTTTTACCTTCACGTAATACCAAAAGTACCGCATCAACATTTGGCAAAAAAGACAATGCATCATCACATACTAAAATTGGAGGCAAATCATAAAGAATTACTCGATCTTGATACTTTTGTTTTAGTTCTGATGAAAACTTCGCTGCTTGCTGACTAGCTAAAAATTCAGATGACCCTTCAATCGCTTGTTTAGTAGGCGCAAGCACTAGTCCAGGTTGATTAGGAGACACTAGACAACTTTCTAAGTTAGTATTTTCAGTAAAATAATCATTAATTGAAAATTCTAGTTCCAAATCAAAATATTCATGAATGCTTGGTTGCAATAAATCAAAATCAATTAGCAATGAAGTGTGATTAGGGTCCTGCGCAATACTTATACACAGATTAATTGCGGTTAAGGTTTTTCCATCATCCGAAGTTGGGCTCACTACAGCAATCGAATTCCAATTATTTTTCGAAATGCGCTGTAAAAATCTCGTGCGCAACATTTTATATGCGCGTTGTGTTGCAATAGGTGTTTGTGAATATAATATTTTGTTGCGTTCTAAAACATTGACATCGGGAACAACATTTTTTGTGACTACATTATTGTTAGCACTTTCTTCTGTTAGCGCTTCATCTAATTCACGCACCTGCTCAATATCTGAATTAGTAGCTTCTTCAGTTTCTACAGAGACATCCCTCAATTGTTCCCGCTGTTCACGAGCCTGTAAGAGTGCTTTTTTAATTCTTTCCATAATAATTGCTCTAGGAAATGCCTAATTTACGCAGCCCTACAAACCACATTACATCTAAAGGCTTATAAAACATATGAATCAGGAAGGCACAGATCAGGATTAATGACCCTATTCCAAGTGCAAGCTGCATTCTTTTTGCTTTAAGTTGCTGATGCTCCACACTAGTAATCATAGTAGGTACTACTGCTAATGGCCGCATACCAACTAAATCCATAATATCGGAAGTACTACGCACAGAATCGTCTAAATTTTCTCGCATTGCGACAAAACCAAACGCGGCTGCTGAACTTAAAATAAAGCCAAGCAATAGAATAAGTGGACGGTTTGGAAAAACTGGTTTTTCAGGTTGCAATGCAGGCTCAATTAATTCAAAGCGTTCACCCTTACGCCCTTCCTCTAAAGACTCTCCTAACTCAGCATGGGATAACTTAACTTTAATTTCCTGATATCTGAGGTTGGCTGTTTCATAATCTCTGTTTAATGCTCGATATTCTTTTTCAATGCTTGGGCTCAACGCAATATCTTGCTCATATTTTTCAATTTTCTTTCGTAATTCGCCCTGCATTGAATACAATGAATTTAATTCCGCATTGGCCGCTTCTACTTGTGAAGCCAGCTGCACATAGGCAGGATTACTCGCCTCAGTACTGGATTTTTTTGGCGTAGGAGAAGATTCTTTTTCTCGAATTGTGGCTTCAATCGAAACAATTATTCTTTCTGCTCGTTTTACATCTGGATGATCGCTTGAATACCGCTCTTTTACTTTCGCTAATTCAGTTTTGGCTACTTCTAGCTCTTCATACAATGCAGAAATATCTGTGCCGCCTACTTCAGCTTCAAGTGCACGAATTTCTTTTTCTAGTCGCACAATATCGGGATGACTCGATGCATAGACAGATTTCAAACGAATCATTTCAGTTTGTAGTGCTTTCAAACGATCTGCAGGGCTCATAATTCTTTCACCCGTATCTGAATATAACACTGCATGTGGATTTACTTGAGATAATTCAGAATTTAAATAAATCCTTCTTTCCTTCAATGACAAAATTTGTCGATTGACTTCTACTAATTCACGTTCAGAACGATCCATCATTTGAAAATTCAGTTGTACCATTTCAGGCAATCGGTTTACGTTTTCTTCTTTAAATGTAGCCAATTGTGCTTCTAGCTCACTAATCTCCTCATCTAATTTTTTAAGTTCTTGGCTTAAAAATGTTCTTGCATCTTCCGCAAGTTGTGTTCTTCCTTCGATATTTTCATTTAAATACAAAGTAGTTAAATCATTGGCTACCTTAAAGGCCAAGTTTGGTGAACGACTGTCGTATGAGGTTTTAAATGCGATAGACGCTTTGGTCGGACGACCACTTCTTGGGTCAATAACATCAGCACTTATAACTTCAAAATTAATATCATCTCGCATTTCCTCGATCACTACTTCTCGCGGCTCTCTTTTTCTTAAACTTTCATATAGGTTATATTTTTCAACTATTTCCCATAAATTAATACTCGTCATTACTTTTTGGCTAATTTGATACAAGCGCTGATCCGCATAGGAAGTAATAGTTGAGCGAACCATATCCTGCGGAATTTCTTGTTGCTGAATAAGTATGGTCGCTGTTGAACGATAAACTGCAGGAATAAATACTGCAGCCAAAATAGAAATTAGTAACAGAATCAAAAACAACGATAAAAATTCATTTTTTCTACGCTTAAAAACTTCTATCCAGTCTTTAATCGATTTCTCGTTTGTTTCGTAGGCCAGTTCTTCCATATTTAGTTCTTTATTTTGCTATTTAAATAAAGTTTTACGAAGCGAGCGAAAGCGCAAATTAAGAGCGATTGTATTATCATCAGCACTGTCATCAGTTCTATCGTATTCTTGCCAGGTATAATAATATTGAGTTGATATCGACCAGTGAGGAGTAAATTGCCAGCCTAACTCTAATTTTCCACGAAAATACTCTCGATCGTTAAAATCCGCATCTGAATCTAGGGATTCATTATCTAAAGCCACAAAATCAAATACTGAAAATAAATTATGTTGCCAATCCTTGATGTAATTGAACCGTAATTCATTTTGCTGATTAACTACACCAGAACTACTTGGTACTAATGACCTGCCTAATAAAAAGTTTATTCTTGAAGTGTAAAATTCCTTGTCAATATCAAGTTCTAATAGATAACCATCTTCAGAACCAGTAGTTCTCACTCCGCCATTTGTATCTTCAAAGTCACTATCCTGATAACCTGCTGTAAATCTTGTGGTGAATGTTTCAGAAAACGCATATTCAACACCAGCATTTATACCCACACTTTCGGTTTCACTATTAAAATTATCGGAATCAAATTCTGAATAAAACATACTCGAGATTAATGCCAATCGTTCAGTTAGCGCGTGCGACCAACCTACATTGGCATTCCAGTACTCATAACTAGACAAACTAATAGGATCGCTTCCCGGAAAATCTACATCGGAATAATAAAACCCAACACTAAATATATCGGCTTCAGAAAACATATACTCAAAAGAAGGATTCACATAAATCTCTTCTCTTCGATCCTTCTCTGACACAACTACAAATCCACTATCTTCTAATTCACTAAATACAGTATTTACCCGACTATATCCTGCATTAAAATTAGCAGCCGCTCTTTCCCACATATAGCGATTGTCAAAATCAAAATAAATATCATCCGAGTCTAATGTATCGTCTTCATCGTATTCTTTTAATACTAACCTACCTCTTACTTTTGTTTCATTTCGTTCTGTCCGCGCATGCAACCAGCCTGAGCTATCGAGTATGGCACCGAAATCATCTTCTTCATTTCGAACCCTCAGACGTTTGTTTTCACTCACTTCAGCTTTGGCATTTATTTGATATTCACTAGACCACTCTACAGCCTTTGCGCTTGAAAATGCGCATAACAAAAAGATAAGTGCAAAGAAATGTAAATGCTTCATGAAATATATTTAAAGCATTTAAGGAACGACTACAGTGTCACCACTTTGTAATAGAAAATTCTGTTCGAGATTTCTTCCTTTCTCGATATCGCTATAACGGAAAATTTTTGATTCTAATTTTCCATTTTTTCTTCGTAAGACTTTTATTTCATTTAGTGCAGCAAATGATGTGGTGCCACCCGCCATACTTAAGGCCTGCACGACATCAATGTTTTGACTAAAAGGGTATACTCCTGGTCTATTTACTTTTCCTACCACGTAAATCAGATTTCCATTTAATTCCAATAATGAAACGGTTACTTGAGCATCATTTATAAATCGAGATAATCGGCTTTCAAGCTCTTTACTTAATTCGCTGACTGTTCTTCCGCTAGCCTGCACATCTCCTGCTAGTGGGAAAGAAATACCACCATCGGGTCGTACTAGTAATTGTTGTTGTAAGTCTTCTTCTTTCCACACCGAAACGGCTAATACATCACCAGGCTGAAGCTCGTAACGAGACTCGGAAAATACAGAAAAAGAGAGTAGTAATAAGAAGCTTAAAAATGCAGCTTTAGCGCTATACTTATATATATGTGTGTTCATTGTTCAATTCCATCAAATCCAACCAAAACAGACAAGCATTCTAGGACCTAGAATGGGTTAAATTATAGATAAAATTTCATAGGGTTATAACGATTTCCTTCTAATTTAGTTAAATAGAATTATTTAGTCTTGATTTTAAAAAATAATAACCATATGAATAATATGGTTATTTACTATCTGACAATCTAAGATCGTCAGGCGATATGAATTTATTTGGGTGTAAATGGTCTTGCTAAAGGCTCACCCACAAATAAGCCCTCACCTGGCCAGGCAACACTTTTCCAATAGGCTTCGATCAGGGTTTCACCAGCAAAATAGCGACCCATCACGATTTCTGGGTTTGGAAATTTTTGCGGAAAATTACAAGGCTCAGTAACTGTACCGTAACTTGCGGTTGCTCCTGCCTCTAACCACTTGATTACACTCATTTGTTGGCTGCCAAACACTACGCCACCGGTAGAAGTTAAATGATCTGCAATTGCACCAGGTAAATAAGCATTAGTATTTATGCTGGGTACTTTTTTCAAGCCCGTAAAATAAAACAGCACGTCGTCTTTATTTTTTAAATGATTCGAATGAACAATCTCAATATTAAATATTGAAATAAATTTATCTCTGATATTTTCATAAGATATTGCTCGCACATTTCTTGCAACATCATTTGTACTTACTAAATATGCAGTTCCCATAGGATTTGTATCTGTCGCAGCAACTCCTCGGTCAATGAGCTTTTTAGCATCTGAATAATCTTTGTAGGCAAGCATCATCGTTGGTCGCATATCAAAATCATCAAATGGATTTGTCGAATCAGAATTAAAATAATGGCTTGCCGCAGTAGGACTGCATGTATGCTTCGAACAGTAAGATTCACTGTAACCTAGTGCAAATGCCGAAGTGATTGACATACACCCTACTCGGAATGGTTTAGTCCAGGTTAAGACTAAAAACTGAGTTGTATCTGGGATTGATAAATCAATAATAGTTTTGGCGCCGATAAAGTCTCGAGGACGAATTTCACTTTGTTTAGGATCAAAACTTACACTTTGTAATTGTTTAGCCGGAATTCCTCGCTTTTTTACATAGTATTCACCCACTTTAATGCTGAGAGGATCTCTCTCATTTACCAAAACAGTAAATTTCGCACTTTCTTTGTCTTCCAATTGTTCTGCTGAAGTAATCGAAGCCACGAACAACATCCAAAGCAGAGTAGAGCTGAACAGTAGAATTTTCACGATAAACGGTAAGTAAATTTATGGGCTACATGACATTACGAATAAGCTAATAATGGAAGATTATTACTAGAAATATTTTATTGGCTATCAATAGGTTATATTTGAATAGCCAATCAATTAATAATTTTTCTACCCACTCAAAAGACAATGAACACCAAAATTGATAAAAACTACAACAATTATGAGGTTAAATAATTCATTAGAAGATAGTAGGTTATCTAGATTTAGCCTTAAATAATTATGGTTATTATCATATTTTAGTAAAATTGAAGCACACCACTTATAATATAGCTTACATCTAATAGAATTACGTTAATTAAAACATTAGGTTCACTTTGAGATCCGGGTGGGAAAAATGATCAGAAAATTTTTATCAATAGCTGCTTTGTATATTGTAGCCATGGTTTCGGCGCACGCAGCAACGATTGACTTCGAAAACTTTAGCCCAGGCGACATTGTTACGGGCGAAATTGTATCGGGCGTAATCCTTAATGTTGAACCCAATGGAACTACTAACGGCATGGTGCGGGAACTCATGATTTTTGATGGTACCTGTAATAATGGAACAGCTAATGATTGTACAGGTGGCGATAAGGATTTATTTTTCCCCGAATTTGGAAACATATTAATTATTAGTGAAGATAATGATTCTAACGATCCCGATGACAATGCAATAGGCGGCAATATCATTTTTTCGTTTGTTCAAGATGCAATGAACATTTCCCTTGATGTGTTAGATGTAGAAAATGGCGGACCCATGGATAACTGGGTATCTGCTTATTTAGATGGTGTATTAGTAGACCGAATTTTTGTTGATAGTGCTGATAATGAAGCAGTTTCGGCAATGTTTGCCGCAGATTTAATTGCAGACCAAATTATTGTGCATTTACATGGAAGCGGCGCCGTAGATAACTTGAACTTTTCTGCAATACCTATCCCTGCTGCATTGCCTATGTTCCTCGCAGGATTGTTAGGAATTTTCGGTTTTAGAAAAATTAGATAACTATTACTTAAGCGGCTTTCATAATTAGTAATAATAAATAATTATGGAATTAACGTTTTAATAATCCTACAGCGATCAAATAACTCTACTTTTGTATCAGAAGATAATTTATCAAGTAATTTCCTTGCAGGTCCAAAGTCTACAATATTTCCTTCTTGTAAAAGTATAATTGTATCGGCTTCATATTCGACACGTTCAGTCATTTGATCTGCTCCGCGTTTAGAAGTGCAGTTTATGGTTGGGCCTCTTTGTGCAATCAAGGCAGCGGACATTCTGTTCTCGTTTCAAACTCCAAGTTAATATTTGCTAGTTTACCTAAGGTTTTACGCACCGCAATTATTATTTTTTATTTTTATAAATCATATAATTGCATAAATAATTGTATGTATACTATTGATAACATTAGGAAGCGATTAATTTTTATCCAAAAATAAAGTTGTCCAAAAATATACGAGTTGTTTAATCTTTATACACAATTACAACAAATTTGTATGACTAAAATCCCAAATTGAATTCAGGTTTTGTAAAGCGCTCGTAGTTAAAATTTTAGTTGTTATGTTTCGTGTGAGTGAAATTACATGAGTCGCTATGCGACATTTGATTTGCAATTACTTTCTATCACATAGGCGGCGCGCCCGGAGAGATTCGAACTCCCGACCCCCTGGTTCGTAGCCTAAAAGTCTTTCTATTGTATACACTAGTATTAGTAAGTGTAACCTCCTGAAATATAAAGATAATACTTTACTCGAGGGCACGTATAAGTATGCTTATGGAAGTTCGAGAAAGTATGTGCTTGAGCGTATTTAATAAACTTTTTTAAGAAGCATTAAACGAGAAATGGAAACACTCGCTACAAGGAAGCCTAAGCCTTACTCCAACTCCTTACCCTGCACAGCTAAGGCGATACGCGATTTACAACCTAAAGATATAATAAATACTAGTAGTTAAGATTTATCATTGAAGAATTCAATAATCTCGGTGAATAAATTTAAATCTAAAAACACATAAATACCGATTAAAATGCCTAAACACCAAAATATAAGCGCACTAAAAGATAGAAAAGTTACATGTTTTGGTGCTTCAGCTGCTTCTGATTCTTTTTCTGTCACTCCATAATATGTAACTTTGTCATCGTAAAAGTCCCTAACAGCATCATCAAGTATCTTGTAGTGTTTAACATGTCGTTTAAATTCGAAATTTGCATACAAAACGGATGTTAGCAATCCAAACAAAAACATAATTAATGATATATTTAATGCAAATGGATAATTGCTTTCAGCTATCGCACCAAAATAACCAAGTAACGTTACCGCCCCACCAGCATTCATAATAAACAATGATTTATTAAACTGTTCAGACGCAATATTTGCAAATCTTTTAATTTCGTCAGAACGATCAATAAAATATTGTCGACAATGATCTACATATTTCGGAGGAATTTCGCTAAATTTTTTATCTAATAAATCTTTTACAGAAAAGTCAGTGTAATCTAATAAATCACTTACTGAAGAATTTTTGTTGTCGTCTGGCATTCCTATTACTTTTTATTTGGACTTGGTTTAGGTCCAGGTTTAGAAGGATTAAATTGCCCAGGAGGAGTTCTCGAATGGTCTTTTCGTCCACCATCATCTGGTTTAGTAGGTATCGTTTTCGGTTTTTGCTTTTCTTTTTCACTCATAAGCTAATATCTTAATATTTTCTAACAACACCAGATAAAATTCCTTGTATAGTAATTCTATTAGCATCATAAATTTGTGCATCCATCTCTGAATTATGTGGAATCAATTCTATCTGACGACCCCCATTTATTTTTTTAAATTCTTTTAAAGATGCATTTTCACCATCGACTAGAGCTACAACAATTTGCCCATTATGTGCAGTTTGTGCTGGTTTAATTACAACTAGATCGCCATGCAGAATCCCACTATCAATCATTGAGTCACCTTTGATTTGAAGCAAAAAGCAATCAGGTTGTATAAGCAGTGAAGATAAATCTATTGATTCTTGTTGTTCTATTGCTTCAATTGGCTGCCCAGCTGCAATAATACCTTTTAGTGGCAACTCGTTTGGCGCGAGAAGAGTGCGCCATCCAGGTCGTGATTTTTCAAGAAATCCCTTCTTCTCTATAGATGATATGTAACGGTGGATTGTGCCTACAGACTTTAATTTACATCCTTCACCAATTTCAGACAAAGTTGGAGAGCGACCATCATTTTCACGAAGGTACTCACCAACGAAGTTTAGGATTTTCTGCTCTAGGTCCGTCAGCACTTGACTTTCTCTAAATTTTCTCCTAACTTCACGAGTCGTATTATAGAGAAATTTTGGAGAAAATCAAATGGCTGGAGTTGCACAAGCGAGAGCTAAAGATGCCCAAACCATTTACAACGAAATTGTGGCACACATTAATAAACAAGGTGGACCTCGTTCATCTTGGTATGTCGGTATTACCCAGGACGTAGACCAAAGATTGTTTGGTACACATAAAGTACCAAGAGAAGGTCATTGGTATATTTACCGTGAGGCTAATACTGCTCAAGCAGCTAGGAACATTGAAAAAGCACTTTTAGAATGGGGGTGTGATGGCGGAACTGGTGGTGGTGATAGTAATGCAGAATTTGTATATGCATATCTAATGACTGCTGTCACAGATCCTTAAGTTGAGAATCTAGTTATGACTAAGATTGTTGGTAATAATGATGGTCCCGGCGGTAGGAATGAGACTTACAATATAGGAAGAAGAAAATCAGTTAAGCGGACTCAGGTAGTTAAAGAGATTAAACAAGGCATGTACCCAGATGCACATGTCGTAAAAATTAACGGAAGAGAATATGCTCGAGATAACCCTGATAACACAAAAAAAGATAACGTAAACAGAAAAAAATAAAATTTAAACATGGCGCGAAACCCTCTTTAATAAATTCGCGCTACGTTATGACTTAATTTAGTAAACTTTTAAGTAAACTTTTTTATTTTTTCACTTCATTAGCGAATATTTAAAATCTTCCAACCCTAAGTAAAATATGGCGCGCCCGGAGAGATTCGAACTCCCGACCCCCTGGTTCGTAGCCAGGTACTCTATCCAACTGAGCTACGGGCGCAATATACACAGATCTAATTAGCTACTCCTATTACTTGAACAAACGATGCTTCGCATCGTTGTACTCTAGTCGCTCACGACATCCATGTCTCACGCGACACTTATACTTCCTGTATGTCGTCCAACTGAGCTACGGGCGCAATTTAGAAAAGCGCCGATTATAGCGAATATGCTTTTGCGAATTACATATATTATTAGGTATCCGATATACTCTCGAGCTATTGGAGAGGTGCCAGAGTGGTCGAATGGGGCTCCCTGCTAAGGAGTTGTCTGGGTAATCCCTGGACCGAGGGTTCGAATCCCTCCCTCTCCGCCATCAATTATATATGGCAGTAACACTGCTATATATAATTGAAGATAACTGTGATTTGCACCCGAGTAGAGGGTTCGACAAAATTGTAGGGAACAATTTTAAACAGCGTAACAATGTTATGCTGGCCTGAAAGGCGAGGGCATGGATAGCCAGAGTAATCCCCACACAATTCTTAACGACTAGTTAAACCTTATTCAAATCTATTATGACCAAACAACCCGCCTGGCAAGTATTTATATTTGGCATTGTATTAACAGGATTAGGAATCGGACTTCTATTTATCAATTCGCTACTTGTGCAAGTGGTGGGGTGGGTAATGATTTTAATCGCGTCTATGGTGATATTTTTCGCTGGTTATTTAGGATTCAATAATTTATTAGCCAAAATTTCTGAACAAAATTCTGAGAAATAGAAGATTTTTGACTCCTTAAACTTGAATAATTGAATTAAGCGGAATTAGGTAAAATCCCGATAATAAATGAATTCAAATAAAAGGAAATAATGAGTTACTTTTAACCAGTAGACTCATTTACATCACTTTTTTCTTGCTTGATGCGCTCGTATATTTCTTCACGATGCACAGCTACATCGCGTGGAGCATTTACACCAATGCGAACTTGATTACCTTTCACGCCCAACACAGTGACAGTGACATCATCTCCAATCATCAGCGTTTCGCCGACTCTCCTAGTCAAAATCAGCATTCCTATATCTCCTAGTAGTCCATTTTTATTATTTTTATGTAAACCAAATACTTCAATGATTAGAGGTTTACTTTCTAACCATTATTCCCTGTAGCGTTGGCTCTCCATCCAAAGCTGTTTTGTTATTTTATATCGCTCGCTGATTCACTCCTTAGCTTGGTCTAATTCAAATGCTTCATGCAATGTTCTTACGCCAAGCTCTACATATTTTTCATCGATGACCACTGAAATTTTAATTTCGGAGGTCGAAATCATGCGAATATTTATCTTTTCATCAGCTAATGCAGAGAACATTCTACTCGCAATTCCTGCGTGTGACCTCATTCCTACACCGACTAATGATAATTTTACTATATTAGGGTCACCCCCCAGCTGTCCACCACCTAATTTATCTGAAGTTTTTTCTAATATTTTCAGTGCCTTATCATAATCATTTCGATGCACCGTGAAGGTGAAATCAGCTGTATCATCGGATCCCACATTCTGTACAATCATGTCAACTTCGATATTTTCAGCTGAAATCGGCCCTAAAATATGAGCGGCTACCCCTGGTTGGTCAGGAATTCCTTTGATCGTCAATTGTGCTTCATCACGATTGAAAGCGATTCCAGATATAAGTGGGTCTTCCATGTTTTCATCCTCATAAGTAATTAATGTGCCCGGCCCTTCTTCAAACGTTGATAGTACACGAAGAGGCACATCATACTTCCCCGCAAATTCTACCGCACGTATTTGTAAAACTTTAGAACCCAAACTTGCCATTTCGAGCATTTCTTCAAAAGTTATACGATCCAATCTTCTGGCATTTGGTTCTACTCTGGGATCAGTGGTGTAGACCCCATCAACATCGGTATAAATTTGACATTCATCTGCTTTGACTGCAGCAGCCAGCGCGACTGCCGTGGTATCAGATCCACCACGACCTAATGTCGTAATGTTTCCAGCATCATCTACGCCTTGAAAACCTGCTACTACAACCACATTACCTTCATCTAATAAGCGCCTTAATTTATCAGCATCAATACTTTGTATTCTTGCTTTATTAAATTTATTATCAGTACGAATGTCTAATTGGGCGCCTGTGGAAGAAATGGCGGCACAATCTCGTCTTTGTAATGTCATACATAGCAAGGCGATTGTTACTTGTTCTCCAGTAGACACTAAAACGTCAAGCTCTCGCCCGGAAGGAGTATTTGTACCCTGCGCCTCTTCTGCTAATCCAATGAGTCGATTGGTTTCTCCACTCATAGCGGACACCACCACTACAACTTGATGGCCCTGATTCTTAGTGGCTATTACTTTTTCTGCAACATGCTCAATGCGTTCAACAGTGCCTACAGAAGTACCTCCATATTTTTGTACGATAAGCGCCATGGGAATTCGATCCTTGATTTACATTCTCGTAAGTAGTGTAAGAAGTATAAATTAAATCTAGAGTAGATTGGCGCGAATCCAATCAGGAACCGACTGCAAAGCTGCATCTAAAGCTTCAGGGTCATTGCCTCCGGCTTGGGCCATATCGGCGCGCCCTCCACCCTTGCCGCCCACTTGTGAAGCAACAGAATTTACAAGATCACCGGCTTTAATTCGATCGGTTTGATCATGAGTGACACCCGCAATAAGACTCACTTTTGAACCATTGGCAGTAGCCAACACAATTGCTGCACTACCTAATTTATTTTTTAATTGATCTAATGTGTCACGCAACGATTTAAGATCTGCACCTTCAATTTTTTGTGCCAGAACTTTAATTCCATCTATTTCGATCGCATTAGATGCCATATCACTTCCTGCTTGGGATGTGAATTTAGCTTTTAGTTGATTCAATTCTTTTTCTAACAATTTACTACGCTCAACCAATTGAATCACTTTTTCTGTAATATTGGATTTGGATGACTTAACAAGATCAGCAATTTTAGAAAGTTGATTTTCATTTTGCTGAATCCATGCCAATGCACCATCCCCCGTGACTGCTTCTATGCGTCTAATACCTGAGGCAATACCTGATTCAGAAATAATTTTAAACATTCCGATATCCCCAGTTCGATTAACATGAGTACCACCGCATAGTTCCACAGAATAATCACCAATGGTTAATACCCGAACATCCTCTGCATATTTTTCACCAAATAAAGCCATAGCACCTGCAGCCAAGGCTTTATCTTTCTTCATTATTTCAGCAGTTACCGAACTATTAATGCGAATTTGTTCGTTCACTATTCTTTCAACTTCACTCAACTCTGCTTCTGTAATGGCGCTATCATGTGAAAAATCAAATCGTAAACGATCCGGTGCAACGAGAGATCCTTTTTGTTGTACATGTGTTCCCAACACTTGGCGTAATGCTGCATGCATTAAATGCGTAGCCGAATGATTTAAAACGGTCGATGCACGGTGAGATTTATTTACACGGGCGTTAACTATTTCTCCAACCGATAGAGTTCCTTGGGTCAACTTGCCAATATGCGCATGTGCATCTCCCTGTTTTTGGGTGTCCAACACCTTAAACTTTGCGCCAGCCGTTGTAAGTTCTCCTACATCACCTACCTGACCACCCGCTTCTGCATAAAAAGGTGTTTGATTAAGTATTACAATGGCTTGTTGACCTGTCGCTATTTGTTCAACATTATTATTCTCAACAAAAATTTCCGTGATCGTGCCTTGATCTTGCAAATGTGTATATCCACAAAAATCCGTAGACGATTGCACATTGATCGATGCATCGTAATCCACATCAAACTTACTGGCTTGACGACCTCTTTCACGTTGAGCTTCCATATGTTGCTCAAACCCCTGTTCATCAATTTTTAATTTTTGCTCTCGCGCTATATCAGCTGTTAAATCCACTGGAAACCCATACGTGTCATACAGCTTAAATACAGTTGCCCCTGAAATGGTATTGCCCTTCATGCCTTTTATATCATCCTGAAGAATACGCATACCCTGTTGCAGGGTCTCACTAAATCGTTGTTCTTCTTGCTCTAATATATTTTCTACACGTTGCTGCGCATCCTGCAATTCAGGAAATGCCTGACCAAGGTTATTAACCAGAGGCTGCACAAGTTTAAAGAAAAATGGTTCCCGAATTCCAAGTTTGCTTCCATGGCGTGCGGCACGTCGAATAATTCTGCGTAACACATAACCTCGACCTTCATTTGAAGGTAATACACCATCCGTGATTAGAAAACTACAGGAGCGAATGTGATCGGCAATTACACGTAATGATGCAATTGATGTGTCTTTTGTTTTCGCTAATTCCGCTGCAGTTTGTATAATTCCTGAAAACAAATCCGTTTCATAATTATTACTAACGCCTTGCAAAATTGCAGTTAATCTCTCCAAGCCCATCCCTGTATCTACAGATGGTTTAGGCAATTCGTTTAACCCGCCTTGCTTATCGCGTTCATACTGTATGAACACCAAATTCCATACTTCTACATAACGGTCACCACCTTGCTCAGCAGATCCTGGTGCCCCTCCTTTAACTTTACTTCCATGGTCATAAAATATTTCTGTACAAGGCCCGCAGGGTCCTGTATCTCCCATAGCCCAAAAATTATCTTTAGTACCTATACGAGAAAATTGTTGTTCATTTATTTTTATTTTGTTTAACCAAATATTAGCGGCATCTTCATCTTCTTCATACACACTCACCCAAAGCCTCTCTTTAGGTAGTTTTACAACTTTAGTTAAAAATTCCCACGAGTAATGAATAGCTTCTTCTTTGAAATAATCTCCAAAACTAAAATTCCCCAACATTTCAAACAAGGTATGATGCCTAGCTGTATAACCTACGTTTTCTAAATCATTATGTTTGCCGCCAGCACGCACACATCGCTGACTGGACGTTGCGCGGGTATAACCTAAAGACTCTTTACCTAAAAAAACATCTTTGAATTGCACCATGCCTGCATTAGTGAATAGCAACGTAGGGTCATTTGCAGGCACAAGCGAACTTGAAGCCACGATCTCATGATCATGCACTTTGAAGTAGTCTAAAAATGCACTCCGTATGTCTGAACTTTGTTCCATGTTTTTCGATGTTTGTTCTTGCTAAGCAAATGCTAGCAGAATACTATGAATGTTCGACTGTTGAATCTAGCGCTTTTTGGATTATATCACCTGTAAATCCACGGGATTGAAGGAAACGCATTCGTTTAGCGCGCTCTTTTGCAGAGCTGATTTCCACTCCACCAAATTTTTTTGTGTATTCTTCGCAGGCCATTTCCAGCCATATTGAATCATTAAAATCGATATACGCGGAAATAACATCGGATGAAATTCCACGCTGTTTTAACTCTAGTGAAATTTTAACTGGGCCAAACCCACGACTACATCGAGAATGAACATAGCTTTCAACATAACGTTGATCACTTTGTAAACCTTCTTGTTCTAAGCAATTCAATATTTCATCGATTTCATTCGATGTAAATTCTTTTGCTTTTAGCTTTCGACGTAGTTCTACACGTGAATGTTCACGTCGGGAAAGTAAATCAAGCGCAGTTTTGCGAATCGATCGTTCAGGCTTCAGAAGTTACCTCTTCTGAATCTGATTCTTGCGTTTCCTGATTTAACTCATCAGGACTTGGAAGTAACTTATCTCGAATTTTTGTTTCAATTTCAGCAGCCATGTCCGGATTTTCTTTTAAGTAGGTGCGTGCATTTTCTTTGCCTTGCCCAATTCGCTCTTTCTCATAGCTATACCAGGCACCTGCTTTATCTACGATGTCATTATCAACACCCATATCAATTAGTTCACCCAGACGCGACACGCCTTCGCCATACAAAATTTCAAAATCAGCTTTCTTAAAGGGAGGTGCCAACTTATTCTTAACCACTTTCACACGAGTTTCATTGCCAAGAATTTCATCTCCTTTCTTAATGGCACCAATGCGACGAATGTCTAAACGCACCGATGCATAAAATTTTAAAGCATTACCGCCGGTTGTAGTTTCAGGACTTCCAAACATAACTCCAATTTTCATTCGAATTTGGTTAATGAAAATCACCATGGTATTGGAACGTTTTATGTTTCCCGTTAACTTTCGTAGCGCTTGGGACATGAGCCGTGCTTGCAAACCCATGTGCGAGTCTCCCATATCCCCTTCAATTTCTGCACGTGGCGTTAACGCCGCTACAGAATCCACCACAACAATATCCACGGCACCAGAGCGAACTAACATATCGGCTATTTCAAGTGCTTGTTCCCCCGTATCCGGTTGCGATACCAGTAGATCATCGACATTTACTCCAATTTTCTCTGCATAGATGGGATCTAACGCATGCTCTGCATCAATGAATGCCGCTGTGCCACCTTGCTGTTGACACTGTGCAATCACCTCCAAAGTAAGCGTGGTCTTACCGGAAGATTCAGGACCATAAATCTCAACAACTCTGCCTTTCGGCAAGCCTCCAATACCAAGTGCCACATCTAACGCCAAAGAGCCCGTAGATATCACTTCTATATCTCGTGTTGCTGTAGAATCCCCCAAACGCATCACTGCGCCTTTTCCAAATTGCCGTTCGATTTGCCCTAGTGCGGCTACAAGCGCTTTTTTACGATTTTCGTCCACTGCTCACCCCTATAGAAAATTTAACGTTAAAAATAATTAGTCATTTTGAATTAATGCATAGCTCGCAACACTATTATATAACGTTGTATTTTCATGAGGAACAGACTCAAACAAATGAAATTCATTTACATTCCAATTAATTCGTATAGGATTATTTGGAAATTCTGCTGTGGTCGTGTTACGAAATAAAGTCACATGAGGCTTATAAGGCCCTTCATTTATTTTTATGCCACACTGGACCCCTATATTTTTTAGATGGTTAACAAGCCTTGTTAATTCACTAGGATAACTAGAACATCCAATCCAAGCGATTTTAGGTTTTTTAAAATAGCCGTATAAATCTAACTGGATGTTAAAGCACTGGATATACGTCTGTATTACCTTATTTTCCAAACATTTAGATTGTTTTTCTCCAACATCACCTAAGAACAATAACGTTAGATGTAAGTTATTTCGTGAAACGGGCCGCTTGCTTTTGTCTGTAGGAAATAATTTGGCAGCATTTACAATTTGATCACGAACTGCGTCTCCCGGCATGAGACCAAAAAAAAGTCTTCTAGAGCTCATTTTTTGAATCCAAGCTGTTGGATTAACAGATCTAATGCCGCTTGCGTAGTCTGTTCACGAATCGAATTCCGGTCCCCATGAAACAAATGATGTTCCACTATGGGAGACTGCTCCCCAAATACGCTAGATATATATACGGTACCCACAGGTTTTTCGGTTGTGCCCCCTGTTGGCCCAGCAATTCCTGTTATGGATACAGAAATGTCCGCTCCTATTTTCTCTCGTGCCCCCATTGTCATTTGTTCAGCAACCTCTTTACTTACCGCACCAAACTCAGTTATTACTTTAGCGTCTACGCCTAAAATCTTAATTTTTGATTCATTACTATACGTAATAAACCCACATGCAAACCAATGTGAACTTCTATTGAGTGCTGTCAAGTTCTGTGAAAGCATCCCACCAGTGCATGACTCAGCACTCACTAACATCAATTTTTGTTGTTGCAATAAATTAGCCAGCACTTCAACAGATTTATATATATTAGTCATTGATTGGCTACTTTTTCTACTGCCGATTTATATTTTCTTAGTTAGACTAGTTTCATGATCGCACGACCTCCCGTAAAACACACGCCTATGATGCAACAATACTTACGTATCAAGGCGGACTACCCCAATATGCTGCTTTTTTATCGTATGGGAGATTTTTTCGAGTTATTTTTTGATGATGCTAAACGAGCCGCTTGCTTACTTGATCTTACACTCACTTCCAGGAATAAAAATTCTGCCGAAGAGATTCCCATGGCAGGTGTACCGGTCCATGCTACAGAAAATTACCTGGCCAAACTGATAAGGCAAGGTGAATCTGTCGCAATATGTGACCAGATTGGCGATCCAGCAACCAGCAAGGGTTTAGTTGAACGCAAAGTTACGCGAGTTGTGACGCCCGGCACCATTGTTGAGGACGAACTGCTGGATAAAAATGAAGAAAATTTCCTACTTGCAATACATACTGAAGAGCAAACTACAGGTCTTGCCTATTTAGATGTAAGTTCTGGTCGATTTATTCTGCAAACATGTGTCACAGCAGATATAAAAAATGAAATAACACGCATCCAACCAGCTGAGATATTACTAGCTGAAGATATTTCTATAGAAAAAAGTAAAAAATATTCATTTAAACATATACCCATATGGCATTTTGATTTTGAAAGCGCTAAAAATGCTCTTTGTAGCCAATTTAACACGAATGATTTAGATGGCTTTGGAGTACATGACCACGCACTCGCAATCTCTGCTGCTGGAGCAGTCTTGCAATATGTGAAAGATACCCAAAAGTCGGCATTACCTCATATAAATAGCCTGCAAATTCAACATGAAAGTGAATTCATATATTTAGATTCAGTATCCAGAATTAATTTAGAATTAGAAACTTCAACTCAAGGGAATTACAAACAAAGTTTAATTGGTGTATTAGATACGACAGCATGTGCGATGGGCTCCCGTAAATTACGCGCATGGATTAAACAACCCATAAGAGACCAAATTCAACTATCAAAAAGACACGATGCAATTACAACTATCATTGAAAATAATTTATTTACTCCTTTGCACAAAACATTACGCAACGTAAATGATATTGAACGTATATGTAGTAGAATTGCACTTCATACCGCTCAACCAAGAGATTTAGACGCATTACGTAATACGTTAGGAATATTTTCAGAACTTCAAAATTTAATTTCTAATTCTGGGAACGAGTTAATTGAAAATTGTTTAGAGTCTTTAAAAGACTATGAACGTATCTTGCAGCTTCTCAGTCATTCATTAAACGAAGAGCTTCCCGCATTAATTCGAGATGGAGGTGTAATTCAACATGGCTATGACAATGAGTTAGATGAATTGCGCGCAATTCGAAAAAATGCTGATCAATTTTTAGTTGAATTAGAAGAAAAAGAGAAGACGGAAACTAAAATTAATTCGTTAAAAGTTTCTTACAATCGCATACATGGATATTACATTGAGATTTCCCGCAGTTTGTCAGACCAAGTTCCCGAGCATTATATTCGTCGACAAACATTAAAAAATTCAGAACGATATATAACTACTGAACTAAAAGAGTTCGAAGATAAAGTGCTTAGCGCCAAAGAAAGAGCATTGAAGAGAGAAAAACTTCTTTATGAAGTACTGATAAAAAATTTATGCAAAGAAATTGAAAAATTTCAGCGTTATGCAAATTCTCTGGCGACTCTAGATGTGCTTACGTCATTTGCCGAACGTGCGGTAAATTTAAATTATGTTCGTCCTTCCTTTGAAAACAATACAGGTATAAGTATCAAACAAGGACGTCATCCAGTAATTGAGGAAGTGCAATCAGAACCCTTTACCGCAAATGATGTGACTCTTAATCAAGATCGTAAAATGTTGCTCATTACAGGCCCAAACATGGGTGGCAAATCGACTTATATGCGTCAAATTGCCTTAATAGCATTGCTCTCTTATACCGGCAGCTTTGTTCCCGCAGATGAAGTACACATTGGACCAGTTGATGCAATTTACACTCGAATTGGTGCTTCAGATGATTTGAGCTCTGGCCGTTCTACTTTTATGGTTGAAATGACTGAAGCCGCAAATATCCTCAATAATGCGACCCAAAATAGCTTGGTACTGATGGATGAAATTGGTCGCGGCACAAGCACATTTGATGGACTATCTTTAGCGTGGGCCTGCGCTGAGCATTTAAGCACTATAAACTCATCATTTACATTATTTGCTACTCACTATTTTGAACTCACACAATTACCTGATTATTTTAAAAATATTCGTAATGTACACATTGATGCAATAGAACATAATGATAAAATTATTTTTTTACACGCCGTAAAAGATGGACCAGCGAATCAAAGTTACGGTTTACAGGTAGCCAAACTAGCGGGACTCCCAAACTCTGTAATTTCATCTGCAAAATCAAAATTAAAACAATTGGAAATTCAAACAGAAGCGCTAGAAACAAAACAAACACAACTTGGATTAGAATTAAATCAAGAAATAGAACATCCAATATTTGAAGTTTTGAAAGACATTCAACCAGATGAACTCACACCCAAAGAAGCTTTAGAATTGATTTATAAATTCAAGAATTTAACTAATTAAAAGTATTTAGAAGCTCGCGTAAACCATTTTCAAGAGAATATTCTGACTTTATATTAAGAGCATGGCGAATGCTTTTAATATTTGTAGATGAATGCTTAATATCCCCTTTTCGCTCAGGTAAAAAGTCTTTTTTGCAAGAGTATCCAACAATTTTTTCTAAAACTTCGATGAGTTCTAGCAAAGTTACAGAAGAACCAGTGCCAACATTCAACACGCCTTGGTAATCTGCTTGTAGAGTAGCAATATTTGCACGCGCTACATCCTGAACAAATATAAAATCCCTTGTTTGTTTACCATCTCCATATATTTTTAATATTTGCTTTTCTTTAATTGCATTTGAAAATAATGCAATTACACCTGCATATGGAGATTTTGGATCTTGCCTTGGGCCAAACACATTAAAATAGCGCAAGCCACAGGCTGAAATTTTATGCAGTTCTTTAAATAAATTTACATATATTTCATTAATCTGCTTTTCTAACCCATAAGGTGATTCTGGATTTAATTCAGCCTTTTCATCTAACGGTAACTCGGCTGGAGTTCCATAGACAGCTGCAGAGGATGCATAAACAAATCGTTCAACAGTATCGGATTTAGCCGCATTGAGTACATTTATAAATCCTAAAATATTATGCGAAGCAGAATCTGCAGGATCTTCAATAGATTTAACTACGGATACTTGGGCTGCCAAGTGCAAAATATGCGTGACATCTTGTGCAGCATTCATAACTGTAGAAACGTCCCGAATATCACCGTCAATGATGTCTAATTTTGGATGCCCTAAAGGAAGATTTTCGCGATTTCCTGAAGAAAAATTATCTAATACTACAACCTGCTGACCTTCAGATAGCAATCGATCCACGGTATGAGAACCTATAAAACCAGCTCCTCCTGTGACTAGGTACTTTTTCATTTAATTTTATAAAATACAAATAATTATCATCCTATAATGATTATAGCTACGGGATTCGATGTAAACTGCGATTTAGGTAGACTCTTAGTCAGAAAATAACCCTCAGTCATTCAAATTAATTAGTGTTAAAAATATCCGAATATAATTTAATATCATTGCCTTTCTGCTAACACCTTGAATATATGACCTTTTTAGTTACAGAACCTTGTATCAAGTGTAAATACACGGATTGCGTAGAGGTATGCCCAGTCGATTGTTTTCATGAAGGGCCAAATATGCTGGTAATTGATCCAGAAGAATGTATCGATTGCGCAATGTGCGAAACAGAATGTCCAGTAAATGCAATTGTCAGCGAAGATGATTTAACTGATGAACAAAAGGAATTTTTAGAATTAAATGAAAAATTCTCTGCTATGTGGCCTGTGATCACCAGTATTAAACCTGCACCAGATGATGCCGACTCCTGGAAAGAAGTTAAAGAAAAGAAACACCTTATAGAAGAGTAGAGTTTAGTTGCACTCTTTTAAAAATATTTCAATTGTTTCTTATGCAGAAAATATCATTGATATTGCTGCAGAAACGATAATTCAAGATCACCAAATAAAGCTGCCTTATTTAAACAATATTATTATATTTGTGCCTAATCTACTCACACAAAATAATATCCGCACTTCTCTAATTAAACATGCGAATAAATACAATTTTGATTCAATATTTTTACCAACAATCACAACTTTAAAGTCATGGGTTCTAAGTCAGCATGAAAACGATAAACCATTTTTATCTGAATATGCTCGAGAATTAATTCTTGTAGATGCCCTGCAAAATCATATGCACTTATTTGGAAATATTCATCCGTGGTCTATGTCGAACGAACTACTGTCTTTATTTGATGCATTGCAACTAAACAATTCCAAAGCAGATTTTTTTAATGAGTCTACTTCGTCATATTTAATCGGAAGCCCATTAAGTGCAGAGGCTGAGCTCGTCTCAATCTTGTGGGAGTCTTGGAAAAAACAAATAGACAATGAAAACTATTTAGATGAAATTAGAGTTTATAGCGAATTATTAAACACTTTAATAATTAGCAAGGACAAAGAAAGTTATTGCATCGGGATTAATTATTTGTCAAATAGTGAAATGTATTTTTTATCTGAATCAATAAAAAACAATTCTTTTTTCATACAGGCTAGCTCAAAATTATTAGCTACCAAGCCAGACCAAATCGTTTCGAAATTTATAGATAATCAGTCTACGATCTATGCCCAAGGCTATTCAGATAATTCTCCTTTCACACAGTTCATTAACTGTGTTTTAGAAAATTCAAATAAAGATATTCATAGCAGAGCAATTGAATTTGCCGATAAATTTCCTACTAGCCCTGCACGTGACAAGATAAGTATTATTAAAATTAATAATTTTGAAAGTCATGCGAAAGCAATTGATCTACAAATAAGAATATGGATGAATGAATTTAAAACCTCTAATTCCATACAACCCTACTCTAATTTCAATATAGGTGTGGTATCTGCTGACCGCAAATTAATTCGGCGTGTTCGTGCACGTTTAGATCACGCAAATATAAATGTAAATGATATTGGAGGATGGGCACTTTCTACCACCAGCGCCGCCTTAAATATTGAAAATTGGCTACAAATTATTGAAGGAAACTTTTCAACGAAGGCCATCTTGTCACTGATGAAATCTCCATTTTTTCCAATGACTGTAGATGAAAATATTCACTCTGAAGCAACTATTTTATTGGAAAAGGACATTGTTATAAAAAATAACATTTTCAATGGGATAGATAATGTTACATCTTGCGTTGCAAAATATACAAATAAATACGAAAAATATGAATCATCAATTTGTGAATATCTGCTCAGTGTATTAGATAAATTTGAAGAAAATACAAAGCAGCTGTCGATTTTGAAAAGGAGAAAATCTGCGCCCCTACACGAATATATTTCTACGCTATTAAATAGTTTTAAAGTTTTTGGTTTTTATAGCACTTTTAATAATGATGAGGCAGGTAAACAAATTATAAACTTGCTTGAAACACAGTATTCACAACTTGTGATAATTAACAATGAAATCACTTGGTATGAATGGCGAAATTATCTTTCTAAAATTCTAGATCAACAAAATTTTAAACCCGAATTGTCTATGTCAAATGTAATATTTTGCAGCATCGAACAAAGTCGCTTACAAAAATTCGATCGATTAATTGTTGCATCTGTTGGTCAAGACCACTTTCCGGGCTATCCAAATAATTACATATTTTTTAATCAACAAATTCGTAGCGAACTTGGTACTCAATCTTGGAAAGATAAATATTTATCTTATTTGCATATTTTCCGTAACTTATTAGAAGCTGCACCACATATACTGCTAACAGCTCAGACAGAAGAAAATAATGAAATTAAAAAAATTTGTCCATGGATTGAAGTTTTAGAAACATTTCACCAAATTGCTTATAACTCTGATTTGAACCAAAATTATTTACAACAACTTGTAAATACACATGATGCCGACATTCATTTCGATAATTTGCAATCTCTTCCTGCAATTACTACACAAGCCTCACCAGTTTTGAAAAACGAAGTAAAGCCAATTTCTATAACAACATCTAAGTATCAAAATTTAATGAATTGTGCGTATCAATTCTTTATTTCCACTTGCTTAGACTTAGAAACTACTGAAAAACTAGAAGTGGAAATGACTAAAGCAGATTTCGGTAAATTTGTACATGAGTGTGTAACAGCGTTTTACAAAGATATAAAACATCTGCCTGGGCCATTTCAAGATAAGGTGCGCCCACAAAATCAAGAACAAGCGATACAACTTTTAAAATCCATCAGCAAACAAATTTTCCATAAAAAATATACCTATAGGACACATAATTCGCTGTGGCTAGAACGTTGGCTGCAACTTATTCCAAAATTTGTTGCCTGGGACATTAAAAGACAATCTGAGTATATTCCTGCTGAATTTGAATGTTCCCGAAGCATTACAGTTAACCCATCTTTAGAACTTAAGGGAAGGTTGGATCGTATAGATCGTACATCTGATTCTTATGGGGTTATCGATTATAAAACCGGACAAACACCCACCAAGAAATCTATTCTCGCAGGCGAAGAAACTCAATTACCTAGTTATGCTCTAATACAAAATAATTGCGCACAAGTAGAGTTTGTAAATATTGGAAAAGATAATAGTGTTAAATCAGAATCTATCATTAAAGATGATGAACTTAATACCATAACTCATCAACACAAACTTCGTTTAATTGAATTTTCAAAAGCATTAACAAAAGAAGCTAAATTCATTGCACAAGCCGATGATGAAACTTGTAGTAAATGTTATGCACGCGTCCTTTGTAGAAAAGACTATTGGGTTAGCTAAATGTCTAAGATTAAAATTTCAATTTGCATCCTAATTTACTTCTTTATCTGCGCTTGTAGTGACCCTGTTACACCTTTAGATAAACTTTCTGATGATGCTGTGATTCTAGCATTTGGTAATAGCCTCACACGTGGCACAGGAGCAAAATCGGGTGCCGATTACCCTTCTCAATTAGCTTTGCTGAGTAACTTAACTGTCATTAATGAAGGTGTTCCAGGAGAAGTTAGTAGCCAAGGAGCAATACGTTTACCTCCATTATTACATCAGCACCAACCAGACTTAGTAATACTGATTCACGGTGGTAATGACATTCTTCGTAAAAAATCACGCACGGAACTTAAAAATAATTTGCAGTCCATGATTACAGAGGTTCTACAACGAAATATACAAGTGATTATTTTAGGCGTACCTGAACCTGGTATCTTTTTGAGTAGTGCAGAAATTTACGAAGAACTTGCAAATCAAAATAATATTCTTGCGGAACTCAATTTATTACCAGATATTCTAGGAGACAATACTCTTAAAGCTGACACCGTGCATCCCAATGAAAAAGGCTATCTACGATTAGCTGAAGGTATATACCAATTTTTGGGAGAAAATGGGGCCCTGTAGGCTTTTCCAATATATATTTTTCAGTAAGTTACCAACCTGTTTTAATAAAACCATCTGCTTTTTAACACCATTCACACCGCACAGCAGCACAAAATAACAGTCCACACGTTGCTCAATTATATTGTCTTACGCAATTAGTAACATTAACAACTAGGTTGCAAATTAATTTTATTAATTCGTAATAACGTACTGTTCGTAAAATTAATTTTCGCCCTGTTATTAACCTGCTAATACATGGATGTACTGATTAATTGTATTGTCATAATACGAATGTAGTTCCAACTTTTTTTGGAATTATCTAATTTTATTACAGATATGCAACTTCACTTTTCATTTTTCAAAAGCAAAGTCGCAAAAAGAATTTTTATGCTTTTTGTTCTGGCTGCAATAATTCCGGTATCTGTAATCGGAATTCTGTCTTATAACTATGTAACTAAGCTTCTTACTACACAAAAACATGAACACTTATCTACTGCTAGTAAATCATACGGCATATCCATATATGAACGGTTACTTACTGCAGAAGAACAATTAATTAGTGTTGGTGAAGATTTATTGTATTCGTACTACTCATCAGATATGACAGCAATTAACTCTATTAAAGAAATTAGTACAGAAATGCTCAGTGACGTAAAAATTTATAACAAACCTTCCGATTTTGATGGCCCAAAACTGCGTCATTTATTAGAAGGAAATACCGATATAACTATTAATCATGACGATTTGCGCATTAGATTTACGCGATTAATGAATACTATTGGTGCTACTTATCTCTTATCTGCTTATGTGAATTCTGATTATGTATTTGGTGAAATGGATTTATTTATTGGCGAGTATGACTCTTGTGTTGTAGCTAAAAATAAGGGTTTATTAAATTGCTCTGACAGCGCTTTTAGAAAATTATCACTTGCCAATTTAGAAAACTATAAGAACTCAATTGGCCCTACAACAACTTACTCTATAAATGATATTGATTATATAGTTGCCTCCTGGAATTTAAATTTAAATAGTAAATTTAATTCTGCCGCATGGGGTATATATTATATTGTGCCTAGCGAATTAGTTTATGCTCCAATCAACGCACTTACCAATATCTTATTTCCATCATTATTTATCGCTATTTTATTGGTTTCACTTGTCAGCTTAAATCAAATTAGAAAAATACTTATTCCGCTGGACAAGCTTTCTAGTGTGACTAGAAAATTAGCAAGAAGAGATTTTAGTGAAAAACTAGAATTCCAGTCTAATGATGAATTTCAAGAATTAGGTGAATCTTTCAATCTAATGTCTTCTGAATTAGATGAACAATTTTCTACGATGACGGCTATGTCTAATTTGGATCGTGCGATCCTTGACACAATGGATAAAAATAAAATTATCGAATCAGTATTCACTAATTTAAAAAAATTTGCTGAATACGATAATGCCAGTGTAATAACGATCGATAAACATAACTCAAACAAAGCTTTAAAATATGACTTTGAACGAGAGAGTAAAAAATTATCTCAACGTAACGCAATTCGATTGTCGAGTGAAGATATAGCAAATCTATTTCAAGATTCAGACTATTTTATAAAAACATCAGAAAAAAATAGCTTAAGTAAGATAGGCTGGCTCACTAATTTAAGAACAAACTATGTTACGTCTGTTGCCATTAAGCAGGATATTAAAGTAATTGGTGTAATATTAATTGGACACAAAGATCTACCATGTGTTGAAAATACTAAAATTAACCAATTAAAGAATTATACAGATCGTGTAGCTGTAGCCTTCCATGCAATTCAACGTGAAGAAGAATTAGTTAAACAGGCAAACTATGATGAATTAACTGGTTTACCCAATCGACAACTCTTATTAAAAAAATTCAACTCTGAAATAAAACACGCTACTCATAACAATCGTAGAATTGCACTTCTTTTCATTGATCTTGATCGATTCAAAATTATTAATGACTCTCAAGGACATGCTATTGGTGATAAGTTGTTAGTTGCTGTGGCAGAGAGAATTAAATCGTGTGTGCCCAATAAAAATTTAACTGCTCGCTATGGTGGTGATGAATTTGCTGTACTTATTCCTCTTTCAAATGACACTAATTTAGCGGTTAGTGTTGCTGATAAAATTATTAAACGCATATCCAATCTATTCACCATTGATAACTATGAACAGATGATTGGTGCCAGTATTGGTATCTCAACCTACCCTGAAGATGGAAAAACTTGGGATGAGTTAATCCAAAAAGCTGATATTGCAATGTATAAAGCCAAGCAATTTTCTCGAGGCAGATACTTATTTTTCTCTGATACTATGCAAGAAGAAGTTAAAGACAAAGCTGAGCTAGAAGCCGATTTATTTCATGCGTTGGAACGCAAAGAAATATTTTTAGTGTATCAGCCACAACTAAATGTAAACATGGGAGAGATAAGTGGTGCCGAAGTTCTAATACGCTGGAACCATCCAGCCAAAGGAGCAATACATCCGGTTAGATTCATAGAATATGCTGAAGATAGTGGCTTAATTGTTCCTTTAGGAATATGGGTAATTCGAGAATCTTTCAAGCAATGTGAGAACTGGCAAATTGACTTTAATAAAATGCCAAAAATTGCAATTAATATCAGTGCTAAGCAATTACGGCACGAGAATTTTATCCCTGAAATTGAAGAGCTGTTCTATAAATACGATATTGGCTCGACTGATATTGAATTTGAAATTACAGAAAATTTATTTCTTGAAGATGATAAAAACACATTAGAAAAACTAAAATCGTTAAATAAGCTCGGTATTAGTATTGCGATTGATGATTTTGGCAAAGGATATTCATCATTAAGTTATTTAAAGAAACTCCCAGCGCAAACTTTAAAAATTGACCGACTATTTATTAAGGATATCGATAACGACAAAGATTCTGCAACCATTGTAAAAGCTATAATTGCCATGGCCAAAACGCTTAACAAAAACGTAGTGGCTGAAGGTGTGGAAACAGAAGAACAATTTAAAATATTAAAAGACCTTGGTTGTGACAATATACAAGGATACTATTTTAGCAAACCACGATTGGCTGAAGAGCTAACGAATTATTCATCAAACAAAATAATTAAGCTGGATCGAATACGAACCGATTTAAAAAAGTACGGTTAGATTAGTTTTTATTACACTTAATTATCGCCCGAATCGGAGCCGGATATCCTTCTATAGTTAATCTTACATCACTTGGATTAAGTGCGTGTGACAATGAATATCCTTTGCTCCATTCTGTTTGTCTTTGCTCTTGAGTACTCGTTTTAGTGATATCGATCACTTCGATGTTTGTAAAATTAATTTCTTCCAGCCATTTTTTTACTATAGGAATTCCTGGGATCACCCATACATTATGCATGTTCGCATAACGTTTATTAGGTATTAATACATCAGCACTTTGATCTTCAATAATTAGTGTCTCTAAAATGAATTCTCCGCCATTGCGTAGTCGATGATAAATATCCTGCAAATGCTCTTGTGGCTCTCTTCTGTGGTATAGAATTCCCATCGAAAAAATTGTGTCAAACCCAGATGTAGATTTCGGGAGTTCTTCCAAAGCAAGTGGTAACACAAAAGCTCGTTGATCGCATGAAACATATTTTTGTAAAGCTAAAAATTGCATTACATGCCTCCACATTGGATCTATTCCTAACACGAGCTTTGCCCCACTAGCTTGCATGCGCAATGCATAGTATCCATTTCCACATCCAACATCTAAAACTAATTTTTCATCTAGATCGATATGAGAAACAACTCTCTGCCACTTCATATCACTTCTCCACTCTGAATCAACATGAACCCCAAATATAGTAAATGGACCTTTTCTCCATGGAGATAATTGTTTTAATCTCTGCTCAAGATCATCTTTAGTAGCTTGATCAATGCTCTGATCTGTCCCTATTATTATTGACTCCTGTGCTAAATTAGTTTTTAGTGAATTCAGCTTAGGCATTGATTGAAGTATAGTTTCCCATTCATTAAATTGGCCATGGTTGGGGTGACTATATTTTTCTTCAATCGTACTCAAAAGTTCTGCACATATGCTCTCTCGGAACGAGCCCTTTAAACACTTAGACAAATGACTTATATCGTTGGGAATCATTACTATTTTATTTAATTGCAAGATACGAAGTGAAATTTAGATACTCAGTCAAAATTTTTATGTTTTTAAAGCCTGCTTTTTTTAATCGGGAAATATGCTGCTCGTTTGTATCACGCACCAAAACTTTTTCTAATGCCTCACGCTTTTGGCTAATCTCAAGTTCACTGTAATTATTCTCTTTTTTAAATAACTCATGTTGTTTCCGCATTTCTTCATCTTCATCTTCATTCTCAAACCTAATTTTTTCAGTCAATAATAAAGCTCCATTATTATTTAGACCTGTAAAAATTTCTTGAATTAAATTGTATCGTTCAGACTGTTGTATAAATTGCAAGGTATAATTCAATACAACAAAAGATGCATTCTTAATTTTTTCCTCTAAAATATCTTTACATACAGGCCATACAGGTACTTGTAAATTTAAGTCAGATATCTTCTGCGTAAGCCGATTTACCATCGCGGGTGAACTGTCGACAGCGATTATTTGCACATCACTTTTATTTAAAACACTTGCCATCGTTAGTGACGCTTCTCCTAATGAACATCCTAAGTCATATACGTTCGTCGATGCCTGTATATAACGATTGGCAATAATAGGTAATAAATTATTAATGGCTTGATAGCCTGGCACGGACCGTTTAATCATGTCGTCAAATACAGTGGCGACAGAGTCATCAAATGAAAATTGCTCTATTTTTTTGAGTTTCTTTGCATAGAGCGTATCTTTTTTTGAATCAGACATAGGATGAAAATTAATGTTACTCCATTACACTGTGCTCACGTGTGGATCTAAACACAATATTTGGCCACTTTTCTTCCGTCATCTGTAAATTTACACGAGTAGGTGCTATATAGACGAGCTCTTCTCCATGATCGAGCGCTAAATTTGATTCAGTTTTATTTTTGAATTTTGACAGTTCTTTCTCATCATCACTTACAATCCAACGTGCCGTCTGCACATTAATGGATTCAAAGCTACATTCCACATTGTATTCATGCTTCAATCGGTGTTGAACCACATCAAATTGAAGAATTCCCACCGCACCTAAAATTAAATCATTATTGATAAGGGGTCGAAATAATTGTGTGGCACCTTCTTCGCATAATTGAATAAGCCCTTTTAACAAGGCCTTCATTTTTAGAGGATCTTTCAATTGTGCACGTCGAAATAACTCGGGAGCAAAATTTGGTATTCCAGTGAAACTTAGTTGTTCTCCTTGTGTAAATGCATCGCCAATACGAATCGTCCCATGGTTGTGTAGGCCAATAATGTCACCAGGATACGCATGATCTACATGCTCTCTATCTTTGGCAATAAATGTTAATGCATCACTAATTTTTACTTCACGATTGAGGCGTACATGTTGCAGTTTCATGCCCTTTTGAAAGCTTCCAGAACATATACGCATAAAAGCAAGTCGATCCCGATGGTTTGGATCCATGTTTGCTTGTATTTTAAAAACAAACCCTGAAAATTTTTCTTCATTAGCACTCACTTGACGAGTCTCTTGCTCAGAAAGTAAAACTTCTCTTGATTGGGGAGTTGGCGCATATTCAACAAATTTTTCTAATAGCTCTTGAACACCAAAGTTATTAATGGCAGAGCCGAAAAATACAGGGGTAAGATCTCCATTTAAATAGGCTAGATGATCAAACTCGTGACTTGCACCTTTTACTAATTCAATTTCATCGCGTAGTTCTTGCGCTTGATCACCCAACAACTCATCTAATCTTGGATTATCAATTCCTTCAATGATTTCGCCTGTTTGTACTTTACCTTTGTGGTTTGGATTATATAGATGTACAGAATCATTGATAACGTGAAATACACCTTTAAATAATTTCCCCATGCCTATCGGCCATGTGATTGGAGCGCATTTAATTTTTAGGATACTTTCTACTTCATCTAATAATTCAACGGGATCTCTTCCTTCACGGTCCAGTTTATTGATAAATGTAATAATGGGTGTATCTCGTAAGCGACACACCTCCATTAATTTAATGGTTCGCTCTTCTACACCTTTAGCGTTATCAATTACCATTAGCGCAGAATCCACGGCGGTTAATGTGCGATAGGTATCTTCAGAAAAGTCAGCATGGCCTGGAGTATCTAATAAATTTACAATGCAGTTTTCATAATCAAACTGCATAACCGAGCTGGTGATGGAAATTCCACGCTGCTGTTCCATTTCCATCCAATCCGAAGTGGCATGGCGAGCTGCTTTTCTACCCTTTACTGACCCGGCTAATTGGATAGCGCCACCAAACAACAAAAGTTTTTCAGTTATTGTGGTTTTACCCGCGTCGGGATGTGAAATTATCGCGAAAGTACGACGCCGATTGGTTTGTTGTTGATGTTCACTCACAGTAAAGAAGTACGCACAAAGCGCGCGATTATAGCGGACAAAAAATAATTGGATATATTAACTACTAAATAGACTTCGCAAGAATAATACCGTCCTCACGGCCAATAGTCGCTGGGTAGTATCCTCGCCTGGTACCAATTTCTTGAAATCCTTCTGAAATATATAAAGAAAGTGCCTGTAAATTGGTTGGGCGAACTTCTAGAAATACAGTCTGTGTATGTCGGGCACGTGCAATATTTAATAATTCAGCTAATAAGCGTCGCCCAATGCCCTGTCCTTGAAAGTCAGGATCTACACAAATATTTAGAATATGACACTCCTGCACGGCCATCGACATTACGCCATAGGCAACAATTTGTCGGTCAATTTCAGTGACCCAAGAAGAATAGCCTAAGCGCAAACAATCATGGAAAATTCCTTCCGTCCATGGAAATTCATAACTTCTATTCTCAATTTCCAATACAGTTGGCAGATCATAGTCGATCATTAATCGATAGGTTTCTACCGGATATTCAAAAACAGCACTCATAGAATTAAGGAGTGTAAATTAAAAAATTATTTTTCACACCTTAAATGTGTGATTTAGAGATCAGAATTACCGATATTTGGCTTAAATTAATCGAATCAGCCAGAGAAATTTAATCTTTGTTGCATAATTTGACGCGCAAATTTCAGATCCTCCCAAGCTTTGCGTTTTTGTTGGGGACTACGCAATAAATAGGCAGGATGATACGTAGCAACAACCGGAATATTCGTATTTTCAAATTGATATTGTTTGCCACGCATTCTCCCAATGGGTGTATCTGTTTCCAGTAATGATTGAGCAGCAATTCTACCGACAGCCAAAATGACTTTAGGTTGCAGAAATTCTATTTGCTGACGTAAGTAAGGTTTGCATTGTGCGACTTCTTCTTGTTTTGGGTCACGATTATTCGGTGGACGACATTTTAAAATATTTGCAATAAATACTTCTTCTCGTGCCAAACCAATTGCGCGTAACATATTTGTTAATAATTGACCGGCACGCCCTACAAAAGGTTCTCCTTTACGATCTTCATCTGCACCTGGTGCTTCACCAATAATTAACCAATCTGCTGCGGGATGCCCTACTCCAAAAACAGTTTGTGTGCGCGTCTGATGTAACTCGCATTTTGTACAAACTGAAACTTGTTTTTGTAATTCTTCTAATGAATGAATCGTTTGTTGATTCTCAATTGGGTGTAATTCATTTTGAATTTTTAGTTCTGTATCATTCTCCAGTTCATTTCCATCATAAACTCGTGGCACCCAGGTTTGAATGCCCATTTGATTTAAATAATAAAGTCGTTCTTGCTCATTCATTACATTAAACATCATGCTGTGGATGAGCTCGCTCTTCCGGAATCACTAATTTATTTAACGCATGCAAATAAGCTTTTGCAGATGCCATAACTATATCAGTATCAGCACCGTGTCCATTTACAATTCTCCCCGCTTTTTGTAAACGCACTGTAACTTCACCCTGCGCATCTGTCCCTGTTGTAATGTTATTCACAGAGTATAATTGCAATTGTGCCTGGCTAGAAACTATATCTTCTATTGCACAAAACGTAGCGTCTACCGGCCCACCGCCATTCGCACTGGCAGATACTTCTTCGCCATTTACAGCTAAAGTAATATCTGCATGTGGTGTCTTACCCGTTTCAGAATGTGCGGATAATGACACTAATTTACAGTATTCATTATTTTCATAATTAGTATCCGATACTAATGCATGCAAATCTTCATCATAAATTTCATGTTTGCGATCCGCTAAATCTTTAAAATTACTGAACGCTGTGTTTAATTCTTCTTCCGTTTCAAAACTAATACCTAGCTCATCTAAGCGAGTACGAAATGCATTTCTTCCGGAATGTTTTCCTAAAACTATTTTATTTGCCGCCCAACCTACATCTTCTGCACACATAATTTCATACGTTTCTCTTGCTTTAAGCACACCATCTTGATGAATACCTGACTCATGAGCAAACGCATTTGCACCCACGATAGCTTTGTTTGGCTGCACAGGAAATCCTGTAATTGTAGAAACTATGCGTGAAGTTGGAACAATTTGTGTGGTATCTAAGCTCGTCTTACAAGAAAATACATCTTGCCGTGTGTGCACTGTCATCACGACCTCTTCAAGTGATGCATTTCCTGCGCGTTCGCCTAGTCCATTAATGGTGCATTCTACTTGGCGAGCTCCTTGCAATACCGCAGAAAGAGAATTCGCAACAGCGAGTCCTAAATCATTATGACAATGCACAGAAAAAATTGCTTGATCAGAGTTAGGTATGTTTTCGATTAAACGACCCACTAAATCTCCAAACTGTTGTGGAATGTTATAGCCAACAGTGTCTGGAATATTAATCGTGTTAGCACCAGTATTAATTACGGCTTCAATAATTCTGCATAAAAAATCAAATTCTGAACGGCCTGCATCTTCAGGAGAGAACTCAACATTATCTGTATATTGTCGAGCTTGTTTAACAGCCGCGATTGCTTGCTCTACAACTTGATCTTCGGTCATGCGTAATTTTTGTTTCATGTGAATAGGCGAAGTTGCGATAAAAGTATGGATCCTTGCTGATGCTGCGGGTTTTAGTGCTTCACCTGCACGTTCAATATCATTACCAAGTGCACGCGCAAGCCCACAAATAGTGCTGTCTTTTACAGCACCAGCCACAGCTTTAACAGATTCAAAATCACCAGCACTGGCCATTGGAAATCCTGCTTCGATAACATCGACATGCATACGCTCTAAAGATTTAGCAATCCGGACTTTTTCATCACGAGTCATAGATGCGCCTGGACTTTGCTCGCCATCACGCAAAGTAGTATCAAAAATAATTAATTTTTCCTTTTCAGTCACTGCTCTTTTTCTCCTACAGCAATTTCAGCATAAACAATGTTTTCCATGCTGGATAAATAATAATCAAAATATCTCAACATTAAAATCTTTCGTTGAGGTAATAAAAGTTTTGTGAATACGTATACCCTCGCCAGGGAAATAGATGCCGCTACTGCGGCAGTAAGAGTAGTAATAAAGAAGACAAGGTAAGCACTAAGCGTTGCTTACGATCAGAGCTGTTTTGGTTTAATTGAACACGTTTCATAATTAGAATATAGCCTGCTGAACAGTTTATTTCCACAAATAATTCACGTATTGGCAGAATTTCTCAACCTTCTATAGATGTTCCTGTTTTGACTCGTTTACCGAAGTTTTTGAACTACGTTTTCTTCGCAACCGGATTACCCAGGTCACAGGACCTGAAAAAGCATATACGGCAAATAAGGCAAAAAATAATTTTGGCGTATCAATGGAAGCTAAAATAAACCCAATAACAACGGCCAACATTGCGATAAAAGGAATTCGATCTCTGGGGTTAAAATCTTTAAAACTGTAATAACTAAAATTACTCACCATGAATGAACCAAGCAAAATTGTCACAACGAGCGCAGGTATCGCAAAATCAGCACGCGATAATTGAAGATCATGACACACCCATATAAACCCAACCAAAGCAGCAGCTGCAGCAGGGCTCGGTAAACCTTGAAAATAGCGTTTGCTTTCCACATTGGCACGCGTATTAAACCGAGCTAAACGCAATGCGGCGGCCGCAGTATAAAAAAAGGCCGCCAACCAACCTAACTTAGACATCCAAGGGTAGCCTTGAAAATGAATTAAAGCCCATTCATACACTACAAGCGCTGGAGCCACACCAAATGAAACCATATCCGCAATACTGTCATATTGTGTACCAAATTCACTCGTGGTATGCGTCAGGCGTGCAACTCGACCATCGAAACCATCCAACAACATGGCAACTACAATTGCGATGGCAGCTTGTTCAAAACGATCTGCCGTCGCCGCCACAATGGCATAAAAACCAGCAAATAATGCGCCTGTAGTAAATAAATTTGGCAACAAATAAATGCCTTTTCGTGGTTTATCTTGACTCATAGGTAGCTACTTTACGTATCTGATTCATGAACGAATTCTGCCAATTTGTCACTTCCAGCGCGAACCGACTGTCCTGCCTTTATCGTTACATTGGCAGTTAACGGTAAATATACCTCGACTTTACAAGCAAAAGCCATACACCCACAACGCTGCCCTTGCCCCAGCTTTTCTCCTGCACTGATACTACAACTTGCATGTCGAAACGAGGAATCTAAATTTGCAGTCAGTACAACATCGTCTTTTTCATCCGTTTGCACCAAGAGCGCTAACTGAGAATAGCTAGGTGTAGTCAGAGATTGCACCCATATGTTTTCAACTTTTCCTTCAATTGGACTATGCACATTAAATTCACCTAATACACTTTGCTTTATCGTAATACAAAAAGCTTCACGCTCAAGATAAGGGTCATTTACAGAATCAACAGAATGCACTACCCCATCTACTGGACTTACAACCGCTAAAGGAATTGAGGGAACTTTGCGATGAAAATCACGAAATAAAATGACAAGAACAAGAAATACTAACCAAAATGGCCAGGCAAAAATTAATCCAAAATTGAAATGGATAAACGCTGCAACAACACCAATTGCTAGAATAAGAAAGCGAAGTTCTCTAGCAATTGGGATCATGGTTGGGTTTCACGACATAAATGCCATGCTTAGAAATTAATTTTTAGTTTGATCAACTAACTTATTAGATTTAATCCAAGGCATCATTTCACGTAATTTTGCACCCACTTCTTCTATGGGGTGTTCGCGTCCTTTTTCACGCAATGCCTGCATATTTTTCCCGCCAGTTTCATTTTCATTAATGAACTCTTTTGCAAACTCGCCCGATTGTACTTCTCCCAAAATTTTCTTCATTTCAGCTTTCGTATCGGCATTTATAATCCGAGGTCCTCGCGTGAGATCTCCATACTCTGCCGTATTAGAAATAGAATAACGCATATTGGCAATTCCACCTTCATACATTAGATCTACAATGAGTTTTAATTCATGCAAACATTCAAAGTAAGCCATTTCAGGTGCATAACCCGCTTCCGTTAGTGTTTCAAATCCTGCCTGTACCAAAGCAGTGGCTCCTCCACATAGAACGGCTTGTTCACCAAACAAATCGGTTTCGGTTTCTTCTCGAAAGGTTGTTTCAATGATTCCAGCACGGCCTCCACCATTTGCTGAAGCATAAGACAGTGCAGTATCTTTAGCATTTCCACTAGCATCTTGGAAAACTGCAATTAAAGTTGGTACACCTCCACCCTGTGTATAGGTTGAACGCACCAAATGACCTGGACCTTTAGGTGCAATCATAATTACATCTAAGTCTTCCCGCGGCTTAATACCTTCAAAATGAATATTAAATCCATGAGCAAAAGCCATGGTTGCGCCATGTTTAATATTGGGTTCTATCAATTCTTTATAAAGTTTGCTCTGATGTTCATCTGGGGCTAACACCATCACAATGTCAGCAGATTTAACTGCATCCTCTATAGAGACTGTCTCAATACCTGCATTTTTTGCTTTAGCAATAGAAGATGAACCTTCCCGCAAACCAACACAAACTTTTACACCTGATTCTTGCAAATTATTTGCATGCGCATGACCCTGTGACCCATAACCAATAATGGCAACTTGCTTACCTTGAATTACAGACAGATCTGCATCTTTATCATAATAAATATTCATTCCGCTTTATTATCCTTCAAATTTAATTTCATTACATAGATTCTAAATTTAGAACATTACTTCCAGTAGATATTCCCAACACTCCTGAACGTACTAGTTCATATATTTGTTCATCTGGAACCGAGGCAATAGCACGATCCAACTCTTCACTAACGCCTGTAATTTCGACCACGATTGCATTTTTTTCATGATCAACTATTTTAGCTTCAAATACATTGCTTAACTGACTTACAATTTTTTTAGATTTTTCGTCGTCATGTAATTTTAATAAAAGAATTTCACGTTCTACATGATCATCTACAGTTAAATCTAACACTTTTACAACATCAATCAGTTTATTTAACTGATTCATAATTTGATGAACTACATCATCACTTCCGCCAGTAACCACTGTAATTCGTGATACGGTTGCATCATCTGTAGGCGCTACTGTTAGCGATTCTATATTGTAGCCTCGAGCTGAAAATAATCCTGACACCCGAGACAATGCTCCAGCTTCATTTTCTAACAAAATTGAAATTATGTGTCTCATTTTCTTTTTTCGCACATGGGCAAAATAGATTGTCCACAAAACAAAATGTCCAAGCCAAATTGACTTGAACATTTCCTTTTTACAAAGCTGTAAGACTAGAGTTTAGTAAATTTCAAGAATACTAAACAAATTCGAATTATTCTTATTTCTTTTGAATACGGAAATAAAATTTTCCATCATCTTCATTTGAATCTAAAAGGTCATTTCCAGTTTGCTTGGAAAATGCTTCAAAATCTTTCACTGAGCCCGGATCCGTTGCAATAATATGTAAAACTTTTCCGGAGTCCATACCTGATAAAGCTTTCTTTGCACGCAAAATGGGTAAGGGGCAATTTAAACCCGTTGCATCTAGCTCTTGATCAAACTCGGCCATACAAATCTCCTTGTTATTCGGAACGCTAATGTAATCAAATTCAGTACTGAAATACAGATTTATATTATTATATCATTATATAATAATATAGGACAAAATCTTCAAAATTGTACTCATTTTTGAGCAGATATTTGTACAAATTTAAAATAATCCCCTGGAAATGCTCCATAACGCAACCTATAGCCGTTACACTCTTTATTATTAAACGATTCCCACAAACTACAGTCAGAGTTATATGGTGCCCCTCAATTCAAAATGCATATGAATAATATGCGTAAATTTCTAATTTCAATTGGATTGTTGTTGTTATGTTCCAGCCAATTTTTAGCTGCTGACAATAATCTCCCTGATATAGGTGGGCCCGCAGAGGCTGAATTGAGTGTGTCCAAAGAACTCGAATTCGGAAAATTTTTAGTAAATGAAGTTAGAGGAAGCTTGCCTATATCAAATGATCCAGAGCTTAGCCAATACCTACAATCACTTGGCACTCGAATTACATCCAGTGGATTGAATTCAAATTATCCGTTTACGTTTCTTCTCGTCATCGATAAAAACATTAATGCATTTGCATTACCAGGAGGCATCATCGCTGTTAATAGTGGATTAATTAAATTAGGCGAACAAGAAAGTGAAGTTGCGAGTGTAGTCGCCCACGAAATTGCACACGTAACCCAACGTCATATAGCGCGTAACTTTGAAAAATCAAAATCTTCAGGAGTGTTTTCAGCATTAACAGTATTAGGAGCAATTCTTGCTGCATCCTATGGAGGTGGAGAATTAGGGCAAGCCGCTATTGTTGGATCGACTGCTGCACAACAACAAAGCCGACTTGCATATTCACGCAGCTTTGAGGAAGAAGCCGATCGCATAGGCATGCAACTGATGGTAAGTGCCAATATTGATCCACAGGGCATGCCAATATTTTTTCGGCGGTTAAATAATTTTTCAAAATTAAACCAGTCTTATGTGCCTGAGTTTTTACGTTCTCACCCACTTACTACTCGTCGAATTAGTGAATCTCAAACACGGGCTGATCAATATAAGGGAAATTACTCTAAAAATACGATGCATTTTGACTATGCAAGAGCTCGATTAATCGCAATTACGGATAATCCTGCTAGAAAGATTAATGAACTTAAGAAAAAAAGCGCGATCAATGGCGGCCTAAGCGATGTGGAAAATTATACCTACGCAGGTGTTTTAACGCGTGCCGGAAAATTTCAAGATGCCTTAAAACGTCTAAAGAAGATTCCCCTAAATGTTGACAATGAGTTAACTGTAAAGCTTGGTGCAGCCCAAGTTTATATTTCAGCAAGACAATTTGATTATGCAATTGAAATCCTTGAACCTCTAACAGGAATTTATCCAAACAATGTAGCAATTACATACTATCTAGCAACGAGTTTGATTGAAAAAAATCAAGGCGAACTAGCACTAAGAATGTTAGATCAACTAAAACTAGCGCATTCAAATCCAGCCATTGATAAACTTAAAGCCAAAGCTGCAAGTAATGCGAATATGCCCTGGCGTAGTCACGAAGCATTAGGGGATTTTTATGCAGCTAATGCGCGATATAACGCCTCCATGGAACAACTTCAATTAGCAACACGATCCTCGGGGATAAATGCGAATACAAAAGCACGTATCGAAGCTAAAAAAGTTCAATTGCGTGAATTTCGTCAACGCCGTGACAATTTCAAACCTTGATTTTAATAATATGCTTTAACAGATTTTAGGCTCGCAATTAACTCATTGTGTTGCTGCCTTAACTGAGATCCTAATTTGCCAAGCTGATCCTTAACCGTTCCAACTTCACTAAGTTCTGCAGAAGTTGCTGAGGTTGTTTTAATTTTGCAGTGTAAATACTGATATCTTTTCAACAATTGGTTGTTGTATAGAATTCCATCCATCAATGCCTTTGCTTCAGTATAAAATCCACGAATTACAATTCGCTCTTCTAAACTAGGAAGTTTATTTATTTGAGATGTGTCATTGGTAAACTTTTTATATACATCATCTGCTCCACTCCAAAATACATATAAACCTTTATCAGTTTTTTCTTCTTGGAGCTTAGATGAAATATCATCGCGATATGAAGAAATAAACGTTGAGATGTCTTGTTTAAATCGATTACGTAATTCTTGAATACGTTTTTGTTCAGCTTTACGCTGTTGAATTACCTTAAGTTTAGCTTGAATCTTACGAACCACGCGTATTGTAAAAAAAGCAATAACTAATACAGCAATAGCAATTAGCGCATACTTTAAATGTACGACGGTTGAAACAGAGTCCAATAACTCCATGACGCGTTAACTACTCCAACTCCAGATAAAGTAGAAATAGCAAAGAAACTCAGTAGAATTTTATGCTTAAAGCTGAACGGTAGTTTACTAACGATGAACGGTTTTTAATTCGTGATCTAGCTCAAAAGTATCTGATTTTAATAAGTTTTCTAGCGCATTCATAATTAAAGATTTACGCGATTCGCAATAATGTCATCCACCACCGAAGGATCTGCCAATGTGGTGGTATCACCTAAGTTTTCTACATCGTTTTCGGCTACTTTGCGTAGAATCCTTCGCATAATTTTGCCCGAACGCGTTTTCGGTAAACCAGGTGCCCATTGAATAGTATCGGGTTTTGCAAAAGGACCAATTTCTTTTCTGACCAGCTGAATTAATTTTTCTTTAAGTTCATCACTGGATTGCACCCCAGACATTAAAGTGACATAGGCATAAATTCCTTGTCCTTTAATGTCATGCGGATAACCGACTACTGCCGCTTCTGCAACTTTTGGATGTAACACCAAAGCGCTTTCTACTTCTGCAGTGCCTAACCGATGTCCTGAGATATTTAATACATCATCTACCCGCCCAGTAATCCAATAATATCCATCCGCATCTCGTCTACAACCATCTCCACTGAAATACATACCGGGATACTGAGAAAAATACGTTTCTATAAATCGTTTATGATCTCCATACACGGTGCGCATTTGCCCTGGCCACGGATGCTTCATCACTAAGTTACCCTGACATTCACCTTCAAGTTCTTTACCATTTTCATCCACAATGGCTGGCTGAATTCCAAAAAAAGGTTTACTTGCTGAACCAGGTTTCAAATCAGTTGCGCCTGGCAAAGGTGTAATTAAATGACCGCCTGTTTCCGTTTGCCACCAGGTGTCAACAATTGGGCAACGAGAATCTCCAACAACGTGGTAATACCATTCCCACGCCTCAGGATTAATCGGTTCACCAACGGTTCCTAACAAGCGCAAACTTTTACGACTTGTAGATGTAACAACATCATCTCCTAAACTCATCAGTGCACGTATTGCAGTGGGTGCCGTATAAAAACTTGCAACATTATGTTTATCACATACTTGCCAAAACCTACTTCCATCCGGATAGTTTGGAACTCCTTCAAACATCATTGTGATAGCACCATTACATAAGGGTCCATACACTATATAAGTATGTCCTGTTACCCAACCTACATCTGCTGTACACCAGTACACTTCTCCATCTTGATAATCAAAAACATACTTGTGTGTAATTGCAGCATATAAAAGGTACCCGCCAGTGGTATGCAATACGCCTTTAGGTTTTCCAGTAGATCCTGAGGTATATAAAATAAATAAGGGATCCTCTGCATCCATGATTTCGGCTTCACAATCAGCACTAGCCTGTTGCATTTCTTCGTGATACCAACAATCACGATTTGCATGCCAATCGATGTTTCCACCTGTTCGCTTAACCACTAATACTGTTTTAACATTTGGGCATTCATTTAATGCAATATCCGTATTGGCTTTAAGTGAAACTTTTTTACCACCACGAATTCCTTCATCAGCCGTAATTACAGTTTGGCAATCCGAATCCAAAATTCGATCACGCAAAGAGTCAGGAGAGAATCCACCAAATACCACAGAATGCACAGCACCGATTCGTGTACATGCCAACATTGCATAAGCTGCCTCAGGAATCATTGGCATATAGATACAAACACGATCCCCTTTTTTTACACCGCGAGATTTTAATACATTGGCTAGCTTACAAACTTCTTGATGAAGTTCTTTATAGGTAATATGTTTATCATCATTTGGATCATCCCCTTCCCAAATTATGGCCGTTTGATCACCACGATTTTCTAGATGTCTGTCAATGCAATTATAGGAAACATTTAACTTGGCCCCTTCAAACCAGCGGATATGTCCCTTGTGATAATCCCAATCTAATACCCTGTTCCACTTTTCATACCATGAAACAAACTCATCTGCTTGACTCGCCCAAAATTCTTCTGGATCTTGGATAGATTGTTCATACATAACATCATAAGTTTTTTTATCAATATTCGCAGTTGAGGCAAGAGAACTAGATACGGGATAAATTTTGCTTTCTGACATTGTTATTATCCTTTTTTTTAATTTTTTTAAATGATTACATCATGCTGTTAAACGTAGATAAAGCATAGGTAATCGTTCAGGCAATCGATCCAAGTTATCGATTACTGTTACATTCTTTCTTCCAAAAATTTTGTGTAAATAATTGTCTCCACCTGCATCTAGGCCCACACAAAAAGTATCAATTCCGAGTCTTGAAAGTTGTTGCACAACTTTTCGAGTATCTTCCACTAAATATTGCTTATCTTCTACATCAATATCAGAAGGTTCTCCATCCGAAATTACAAGTAACAATCTTCTATGAGTTCGTTGCGCTACCAAGTCTTTGGTTGCATGCCTCATTGCCGCACCGATACGTGTAGATAGCTTTCCTCGTAAGCCAGCCAAATAAGCACGTGAAGTTGAATCATACGGTGAATCAAAATTTTTAATTCGGTAGTAGTGCACATCTTCTTTACCATCAGAACAAAATGCAGCGATTGCAAATGGGTCATCTAATTCAGACATTGCATATGCAAGAAGTGTTGTTGCCTGAATTTCCAATTCTAAAACTGATTTCCCTGTCACTTGCACAATATCATTTGTAGAGTTCGATATATCCAACAATACCAACACAGATAAGTCACGATGCTTTCGTTCGGATGAACTATAAATTCTTGGGTCTGGTGTCTCCCCCATTTTTCTACTGATCACTGCGTTTATACAAGCATCTAAATCCAGTGATTCACCAACACTTTGATGATATTTACGTTCAGGCAAACTTACTTTTGCAGCTTGAATAAGATTAGTAATCTTATTTACTAAATTATTATGTTTTTCAAGTATTCTTTCTATTTTAAATGCATCCCCATAATCGGGAAAATATTCCACCACACAGGTCCAATTGGGTCTTTCAGATCCAGTTAAATAATCATATTCAGGATAACGTAGTGCGACTTCTGACTCTCTATGATCAGAATCAGAACTCTCTCTTGCATGATATTGTTGCTCTTCATTACTATCTTCTTGTTCTTTATTTTGATCAGAAGATGTTTCATCTTTTTCTTCTTGCTGATCCATCCTCATCGCTTCAATAAACATACCTTGATCGCTTTCTTCCTGCCCTTGTCTACCAAAATCCCATAAACCCATATTGTCATCTCGATAGACAGGTTCCACCACATAGGTTTTCGAATTAAATTGGGCGCGTAATTGACCCAAATCATTTCCCAATAACACACCAATCTTTCTACACATCGATGGATCAGACATATCATTACTTGGATCAAAAAACATATCTTTTCCTTTTTGCACCCAACCATCACGATCTTTGTAATCTTCATCAATTAATGCGCGAGAAAGCCGTGTTAATAGTAAAGGCACAAGTTTTGGTCCAGAAGACTTTGCCACATGAAAGGGTTGCCAAAGTTTTTTAAGTCCTGGATAAGCCTGCATTGCTAAATATTCCACACGCGCATCTTCAATAAGCGAAACTAATGCAACTTGAATTGGTTTTAGTTCACCCAAAGGAAATTTTTTTGTTGAATAAACAAGATGTGCACCTACATGTGCCAAACCTGCTCTAAAAATTAATTCTGCTTGTTCGCCGTGAAAGCCCGGAAATACTTCTGGCATTTGCACAATTCCGTTAGTAATTGAAATTCTCCTTAATGATAAAGGAGTCGAAGATGCAGCAAGATCACGAATTGGTGGACGTAAATTCCATAAGGAAATTAAATATAGTTTTAGCTTTCTATCTAAATCCGTATAAACAACATCACCTGCTTCATGTCGAAACCATTTTTCTGATTCAGGATCTGTAAATGTGAAGTATTGTATTTGTCGTAATTTATCTTCGCCTGTAGAGCGCAAGCCTGCTAGCACCCAAGAACGAAATTGATTTGGTGTTAATGTTGAAATTATTTTTTGCGTTCGCTCTAGAACTGCAAGTGATGATTCAGGTGCTGCATGAATCAATTCTTCAATAGTAGACAACCACGACATAAAAGCAGAACTTGATTTCAGTTCAATTGCGGCGATGACTGCAGCTTTGGGAAGTAACTCCGCCGCTGCACGATTCACTTTGATTGCAGCTATAGAAACTGTTGCAGCTAAATTAATTGCAGACTCATGATTTAATATTTTTACCAGTTTTGGCGAATGGCGCGCATAGGAAAGTGGAATTAATGCGCCATAACCCGCATGCGCAAGTTTGTCACAGGCGCGTTCCCATAATGGGAAATATTCTTTTGAAAATAAATGTTTGCCTTGTTCTATAAGATAATGAATGCGTTCTTCTGCATCCCCAGGCTCTTTACTTTGAGGGTAAACTGCATACTTCCCTCGCGTCGTGGACGCAACCACAATTTACCTCACACGCATGCTTCAATGGCTGAGCTCAAAGCATTTCTTATGTCATGATCGTCTGTGATTGGCAAGATTAAGGCAACTTCACACGCTTCTTCTAGTGAAATACCTTGTGACATGAGCTGAGCTGCATATATTAACATTCGTGTAGATGCCCCTTCATCTAAACCATGGCCTTTTAAATTTCTTGATCGTTCAGAAATCTGAACTAATTTTTTTGCAATTGTAAGATCTATCCCCGATTCATGAGAAATTATTTTGGCTTCATCTTCTGGTTTGGGATAATCAAAATCAATTGCACCAAATCTTTGTTTGGTTGATTCTTTTAAATCTTTTAAAACACTTTGATATCCTGGGTTATAGGATATTACGATTTGAAAATTATCATTCGCTTTAACAACTTCGTTTTTCTTTTCTAATGAAAGTATTCTTCGATCATCGGTTAAAGAATGTATGACTACACTAGTATCTTGTCTCGCCTCAACAATTTCATCTAGATAACAAATTGCACCAAATCTTACCGCCAAAGTGAGAGGGCCATCGTGCCAAACAGTACCCTCTGCATCCAATAAATATCTACCCACTAAATCGGATGCTGTCATATCTTCATGACAAGATACTGTGATTAATGGCTTTTTCAATCTCCATGCCATGTATTCCACAAATCTTGTTTTACCGCACCCCGTAGGCCCTTTTAGCATCATGGGCATACGATTTATATATGCGGCTTCAAATAGTTGAATCTCGTTATGGGTGGGTGAGTAATAAGGCTCTTTTGTAATTAAATAGCTATCGAGATTCATTTTTTTAGTGACTGAATTTTTAATCAGTCTATTAAGTGTAACTATAATTTGCAGAAAAGTAAGGCGAAGACATATGCATGCCCTCGCCCTACCTCTAAAACGTTTAATTAACGATGTGTTTTCGGGTTAGGTATACCCTCTATTTCACACTCCTCTGTACCTACTGTAGTTCGGGTAAAGGATTCGACCATCTCACGTGTTGCATCAGGGTCGGTAATCCATTTTTTGTAGAAGTCATAAGGACATTCAGCAACACCTTTATCGCCATCACCTGAATTGATTACTCCGGTGTAACCACGATGCAACAACTTGAACAAATGATTTTGTGATTGTTGGTTTTTACGCGCATCACGAATTAATGATACGGACAGATTTGCATACTGCACTCCCATATCTTCTTCTGCGCATGCACCCAGCGTGCGTCCATCAAATCCTATAATGGATGAATAGCCAAAATAGGAATAAACTCCATCAAATCCTGTCGCATTCGCTACAGCTACATAAGTATTGTTCATCCATGCCATAGCTTTTGCCACCATGATTTGTTGATCTTTTGAAGGATACATATACCCCTGACAACGAACGATGAGCTCTGCACCTTTCATGGCACAATCTCGCCAAATCTCAGGATAGTTTCCATCGTCACATATGATTAAGCTTATTTTTAACCCTTTTGGACCCTCAGAAACATAGGTGCAATTGCCTGGATACCAACCTTCAATCGGAACCCATGGCATTATCTTGCGATACTTTTGCACAATTTCACCCTGATCATTCATGAGAATTAATGTGTTATAGGGTGCTTTGTTAGGGTGCTCTTCATGTCTTTCACCTGTCAAAGAAAACACACCCCAAACTTTTGCATTGCGACATGCTTCTGCAAAAATTTCTGTTTCCTCTCCTGGACAACTGGATGCTGTTTCGTACATTTCTTTCTCGTCATACATAATTCCATGTGTGCTGTACTCAGGGAAAATGACAAGATCCATTCCAGGTAGACCAACCTTCATGCCTTCGATCATGCTTGCAATATTGCGTGCATTCTCGAGGACTTCTGCTTTGGTATGCATACGAGGCATTTTGTAATTCACAACAGCAACCCCGACTGCATCTTTACTACTTGATATATCACCGTGATACATATTTTTTCCTCCTAAGTCTCACTTATAGCTTCCTGCAGTATTAAAGCTTGCTAAAGTTCGACAATTTTTTACTAACAGTTAGAAAATCCTTAACTTATAAATATTTTTTCTCACACGCATAAAAAAGCCCTCAGAGATAAATATCCCTGAGGGCTTTTTTGCCCATTCATTCTGCAAAAGCTTTATTGATTTCGCAAAACTTTGACTAACTATTCTATAGCTAAGTGTTATGCACTTTTTAGACTAATTAAAAGCAAACGTCAAGAAAAGTGCATTTATTGTAAAACCATAATATTACAACGTGATTAATCTTATGATTTTATTCGACATTTACTTCCAAAGTTTTATCGGCCGCCACAATTTCCTGGGCAATATCTTCAGTCGTTAAACGCCTTTCCATGGCTTTGGTCCTAATAAATTCATAGGCTTGTTCACGACTTATACTGTTTGCGCGTTCCAATATAGCAATCGCGTGCTCTACGGCATGAATATTTCTAATTTTTGTTTCAAGCTTATGTACGCGTGAGCCAAGTACAAGTTCTTTTCGCCAATGGGTTCTTGCAATTACTAAATTAGCCAATAAACCAAAGGGTTTAACCGGTGTATTTAGAATTGCATGGGCACCGATTTCATAAACAGTTTGCAAAACAGTGGGGTTTTCATAGTCCACGATTGCAATAATTGTTGGGTTGTCATTTTCATCTTTTAACCAAGCAGGTAACTTAGTAAATGGTTGATCTTGCAATGTTTGCAAAAAAACAACATCTGTATTGGCTTTTATTCTTTTTGGACATGGCCATACCATGCGGACTTTACAGCCTATTCTCTCAATATGCCGGCAAATATCGGACCCTTGTTCATCATTAGGATGAATTACTAAAACTTTTAGTTTACGCAGATCTTTTAATATTTCGATTGCCATATCTATATCATGCTGCCTTCAAAATACTTCATTCGTGTGACACTTTTATCGGAGCCTAGATCAACTAAATAAGGATCTGGCTTTATTGGGCAATCCGTTTCCGCAACAATCTCGAATGTTCCTTTCTCATTCACGCGACCTATTTTTGGCCAAAGATAGGTGTGATTGTTATCGGGATCTATTTGTATAGCGCCTTGCGGCGCTTCAAAAATTGTACCCAAGGTTGCAGTACGTACTATTTCTGTATCTAACGTACCAATTCTGCGTAACACATCTGCAAATAAATGTACTTGAAAATAGGCCGCTTCTGCACAAGCATTTGTACAACGCGCACTACCAAACATGGCTTTATATTTTCTTACAAATTCTTCATTAGCAGAAGTACTCACAGACTCAAAATAAGGTGCTGCAGTAATATGACCCGTCCCTACTTCTGCACCCATTGCAGAAACTTCTGCCTCACTTGTCGTTAAACTAGCAATTGGCATTTGTCTTGGCTGTAGTCCTGCATTCCAATAACTTTTATAAAACTTACTAGTTGCAGAGCCTACAATTGTGCTGAAAATTACATTGGGTCGTTTCTCCAGAATATCGACCAATATTGGATCTATATCATCTTTAGTTGCATCTAGAGGTAGATATTTTTCGGCAACAACTTTACCTCCAGTCGATTGCAAAATATCTTTCATGATCCGGTTTGATTCATATGGATAGATGTAATTGGAACCCACAAAATAAAATCGATTTCCATATTGGTTTAGCAAGTAACGCGCTAAAAACATACTATTTTGATTTGGTGCTGCACCCGTATATATTACATTTTTAGAATATTCAAAACCTTCATATAACGTTGGGTACCAAAGTAAGCCGTTATAATCTTCAACGATAGGCAACACAGCTTTGCGCGTACTCGACATATAACAGCCAAAAATAATATTAGCCGAGTCTTTGACAATTAATTGTTTAGCAAGCCTTCGAAAATTTTCAGGATTGGACTGTGGATCATAAACAATAGGTTTTATCGTCCTACCATTTACACCACCATTAGAATTTATTTCACGAATCGCGAGTAGTGTCGCATTTAGCTGTGTATTTTCAATAACAGAAGTTACGCCTGTTTTTGAAAACAAAACACCTACTTTCCATGAAGATTTAATCACTTCTGATTCCTCAATCTATTGTTCTTCTTCTGTTCTATACAGAAAAGTAAATGTAACATGCCACACAACATAATAACGTATCTTTTTGCGTTCAAATCATTTAGCAATTTGGCAGGTTTTAAAACCACAAATTAATAACTTTTAATTTAATAAAATTTGCTTATATTTGTAATAAGTATTGTTTAAATTTAACCTACTAGTATTCGTTCACATGCTCACGCACGTGCCAGATAAATATTTTTTGCCAATTTAAGTACGAGCTCAAAGATTAATAACGATGATTAATTTTCTAAAACAGACGATGTCTGGTATTGCGCAAGTCATCGTACAGCCTTGCTCTTTGTCAGGTTTAATAATCTTAGGAAGTATTGCTATTCACTCTTGGAATATGGCACTAGGCGCTTTATTTGGATCCATTGTTGGAACAACTACCGCAAAATTATTTAGCTTTGAAAACAAAGAAATTACTTTAGGAATTTTTGGATATAACGCAACATTAATAGGAATTGCAAATATTTATTTTTTCAAAACTACGCCCACTTCAATTGTAATTTTAATTATTAGTTGCATATTATCTGTATTTGTTACCAAATGGATTCCTAAATATTTAAAACTCCCTGCATTCACTGCACCTTTTGTCTTCATTACGTGGATCGTAATCCTTTGCCAAGATGTTTTCAGGTTAGAAGCATCAACTGGTATTCTTAACTTTGCTAATAATATTCATACTGCAGGTTTGGCCGAAGCTGTTGGCCAGGTTTACATACAAGGCAATGGTATTACCGGTGTAATAATGCTATTGGCAATTTTTCTTTGCTCTAAATCAAGTTTTGTATGGGCAATACTTGCAACTTTATTAACTTGGTTGATTGCTCACTTACTCAACTTTCCAGACTCAAATATTCAAAATGGTCTTTATGGATTTAGCGCTGTACTTACAGCAATAGCATTGCATCATATAAAGCCTATAATATTTCCATTAACTGGGATCATTCTTACCGTGTTTGTAACCCAAGCATTTATTTTGTCCGGCTGGCCTTCTTTGACTGCACCTTTTGTATTTGTATCTTGGTTTATTACTATTGTTCACATTAAGCTACAGGATTTATCTTAAACAATACTTATGCCCAAGATAAAAGCAATAAGCAAATTGTTAAATGAGTTGAATAAGATAGAACCATGCAAAAACCCTGTAATCACGCTTGATAATTTTGAAACGCGCAGATTATTTGCAACTAAATATGAGCCAATTATTTGTGCATTTAAACATATTCAAAATAGGTACTGTAAAAAATTTTTGCAATACGCAAGAAAAAGCACTAACTGTAATTCAGCCATTTGAAATACAGTGTTGTCAAGTAACAGCAATTTATTGCTACTAATTAACTGCTCGTTAGAAAACAGATAGTATATACTGTTGCTTTAAAATATTTATAAAAAGACTTTATGCTTAAATTTTAGGAAACTAATGGAACAGTGCTTACGATTGAATAATACGTTGCTCTATTAGAAAAAAACTAATTAATACAAAAACCATAACGAACCTTTATAAAATTACAATAAGCTAACAAATTAGATCAGACTTTCTTTAATAAGAATCTGAATATGTAGAAACATATTTATTGAAATAATTATTCAGACAACAGTCTGTTATCTAAATAATCATAATTGATAAATGATTCAACTTAGCCAAGTCTTGGGGCATGCACATGATTCGAAAATTTCGGATCTGCTACATACGTTGTCACACCAAAAAAAAGTCGAATATATAGTATTAGATCACTCCAATTTGCAACGCAGAAGATTTCGTGCACAAACAGATAAAGGAACGGACTGTGCTGTAGCTATACCACGAAATCATAAATTATCGAATGGCGCAGTTTTATTACTTGAGAACGACCGAGCCATAATTGTGAAAATGGCAGAAGATCAGTGGCTTTCCATTAAGCCAATAGATCTAGCAACTGCAATTGAACTAGGATACTTCGCGGGGAATATGCATTGGCGCGTGAAATTTCAGAATGAGCAGCTTGATATTGCGCTTGAAAGCCCAGAAGAAATCTATCTTGACAGACTTAAAGATTTTTTTAATCAAAATAAAATTTTACGAATTAATTCATGATTGAAAACGAACAAATTTTTACCCTCTTACAACACGGAGATACATTTTTCCCATCCGGCGCAGTTTCTTTTTCTTGGGGGTTGGAAATGTTAAAAGAGGATGCACTAATTTCTAGTGCGAATGAAGTAAATGAATTTATTGAAAATCAGCTACATGAAAGATGGGCTCCATTTGAGCGTGTTGTATTTGCACATACTTTTGATTGCAAAAATAACTTTGACGAAATAATTTTAATCGATCAGCTTGTTGAAAGCATGACATTAGCCAGTGAACTCAGAGAAGGTTCAAAAAGATTAGGAAGTGCATTATTAACAACCTACAGCAAATTAGATAACCCAACTGCAGATCAATATATAGCCCTTATAAATACTGGCAATGCATTAGGACATCTTCCAATTTCACAAGCTTTAATGTGGAGTTCACTCAGCATCTCAAAGGAATCAGCCCTTACACTATCTGTTTATAATTTTTGTGTTTCAGTATTAGGTGCTGCATTACGCCTTGGGCTAACAGGTCATATTGATTGCCAAAAAAGATTAACAAAATATAGAAAAACAATTGCTGAAATCATTTCATGGCCAGTTCCTGACTTGGATGAGATTCATGCATTTACACCTTTTGCGGATATTGCTGCTATGCGCCATGAAAATTCTCGCTCGAGATTATTTGCGAATTAAGAAAATTAAAATATTTATGAATCGGAGGAGAAAATGCTTTTAACACCAACAGAATTAGAACGATTAACAATTTATACCGCCGCAGAACTTGCAAGAAAGAGAAAAAATAAAGGATTAAAGCTTAATCACCCTGAAGCAACAGCGATAATTGCTGATGAAATATTAGAAGGAGCCAGAGAAGGACGTACAGTTGCAGAACTGATAAGTTATGGCTCAACATTACTCAGCACGGACGATGTGATGCCGGGCGTGAATGACATGATGCATATGCTGCAGGTTGAAGCTACTTTTCCAGATGGAACCAAACTAGTCACTGTTCATGAGCCCATTCGATCGGGCAAAAAGAAATCAAAAAATAAGAACGATGTTACTCCTGGAGAAATTATCCCTGGTGATGGTGATGTAAAAATTAATGAAGGAAAAAAGTCAGTTAAAGTAAAAGTATTAAATACGGGTGACCGCCCTGTGCAAATTGGAAGCCATTTTCACTTCTTTGAGGTTAACCCTGGATTAGATTTTAAACGTGAAGATACTTTTGGTAAGCATTTAGATATACCCGCAGGAACGGCGGTTAGATTCGAGCCTGGTGAAAGTAAGGAAGTTGCACTAGTTGATTTTGGAGGTGCCGGAGAAATTTACGGTTTAAATAGCTTAACCAATGGCTCAACAGCAAGTGAAGTGAAAAAACAAGAAGCTTTACATTTAGCTAAAACTCGCGGATTTAAAGGGGCATAACCATGATTAAGATTTCTAGAAAAGAATATGCCGTAATGTATGGTCCTACAAAGGGAGACGCCGTTCGATTAGGAGATACATCATTACTAGCTGAAGTTGAACATGACTATGCCGTTCCAGGAGATGAATGTTTACACGGTGGCGGTAAAACATTACGTGATGGTTTAGGTTTAACACCTGGTTATGACAGTGCAGCAGGATCACTAGATATGTTAGTTAGTAATGCCTTAGTGATTGATCCTGTATTAGGAATTGTAAAAGCAGATATCGGCATTAAAGAAGGAAAGATCGTGGGAGTGGGTAAAGCCGGAAACCCAGCAACGATGGATAATGTTCATCCTGAATTAGTATGTGCTGCAGCAACAACGGTGCGTGATGCCGAAGGTTTGATTGCTACACCCGGAGGCATTGATGTGCACGTTCACTTTGATAGTGCCCAGTTGTGTGAACATGCATTAAGCTCGGGCATCACTACGATGATTGGTGGTTCACTTGGTCCCATCACGGTTGGCATTGACTGTGGTGGTGCTTGGAATGTTGGCAAGATGCTTCAAGCCTCAGAACAATGGCCCATCAATTTTGGATTTTTAGGACGCGGCAATACATCCAAACCACGATCTATTATTGATCAACTCGCTGGAGGCTGCATAGGGCTTAAAATTCATGAAGACTGGGGTGCTATGCCTGCAGTTATAGATACCTGTCTTTCGGTTGCAGACGACTTAGATTACCAAGTCCAGTTACATACAGACACGCTGAATGAAAGCGGATTTGTTGAAAACACGTTAGCTGCCATTAATGGCCGAACCATACATATGTATCACACTGAAGGTGCAGGTGGTGGACATGCACCTGATATTATTCGTGTAGCAGGCGAATATAATTGTCTCCCCTCTTCTACTAATCCTACAAACCCATATACCGTTAACACGTTTGACGAACATTTAGATATGACCATGGTGTGTCATCATTTAAATCCTGCTATTCCCGAAGATGTTGCCTTTGCAGAAAGCCGTATTCGTGCACAAACCATTGCAGCTGAAGATGTATTGCATGATCTTGGTGCAATTTCGATGTTGGGATCCGATAGTCAAGGTATGGGTCGAATTAACGAAGTCATTTGTCGTACTTGGCAACTTGCAAGCAAAATGAAAGATCAACGCGGAAGACTTGCAGAAGAAACCACCAAACATGGTGATAACGAACGAATTAAACGTTACATCGCTAAATATACAATTAATGCAGCTCGGACATTTGGTATTGATCAATACATAGGTTCTCTTGAAAAAGGCAAAATCGGTGATGTGGTTTTATGGAGACCACAATTTTTTGGAATTAAACCTGAACTAATTATTAAAGGTGGCTTTATCGTTTGGTCAGCTATGGGAGACAGTGCTGCATCATTAATGACATGCGAACCACTTGCTATGCGACCGCAGTGGGGTGCATTTGGAAACGCAAAACAACACCTAAGTGCTAATTTTGTAAACCAGTCTGCGGTAGATGCAAATGTTGGAGAAAAATTACAACTACAAAAAGTGAATTTACCAGCACACGGTACGCGCAAACTGAATAAAAGCCATATGCTACATAACGATTGCTGTCCTAAGGTTTCGGTTAATCCTGAAACCTTTGATGTATTTGTAGATGGTGAGTTAGCTACCTGTGAGCCAGCGAAAACCCTCCCACTTACACAACGCTACATGTTTCGATGAACACAGTTCCAAAAATAAATGGGCCTGCACGAGTGGGTATTGGCGGACCTGTTGGCTCAGGTAAAACCGCATTAATTGAACAACTCATTCCATTATTTGTAGAAAGAGGCAATGAAGTCGCAATTGTGACTAACGACTTGGTTACACAAGAGGATGCTAAGCGACTACAGCAATCAGGACTGTTACCACCTGAACGTGTTGTTGCGGTCGAAGCAGGCGCTTGTCCACATACTGTAATTCGAGAAGACCCTACTTTAAATATACAAGCGGCAGATCAATTAGACAAAGAATTTAAAAATTTAGATCTGATTTTAATTGAGAGCGGAGGAGATAATTTAGCCTCTACATTTTCACTTGATCTTGTAGATTACTGGATGTTTGTTATTGACACATCTGAAGGTGATGATATTCCACGTAAACGCGGTCCTGGTATTGTCCAGTCTGATTTACTAATAATAAATAAAGTTGATATTGCAAAGTATGTAGGAGCAGATATAGATTTAATGGTCAAAGAAGGTCAACAAGTTAGAGGTGACAGGCCTTTAGTGCTCACAAACTGTAAAACTGGAGAAGGAATTAAAGATGTAGCTGGGCATATAATTAATAATGTACTTTTCAATTAATGCCAAATTAAAATTTAATGAGTAACTTATCACTAGAATTTGCTAAAAATTCAGACGGCAAGACGTATCTTGAAAATCAATACGCTGCGTACCCTTTTCATATATGCAGGACTCAATATTATGATAATGATCCACCTGGAATGGCAAATATTTACATCCAATCCGCATCAGGGGGAATCTATGAAAATGAAAATCTCACGACCAATGTAATTGCTAATTCGAATTCATATAGCCATGTAACTACGCAAGCCTCTACCATCGTGCATGGCATGACGAATGGCGGCGCATATCAAACTGTAAATATAAATGCTACAGGAAACTCGTATACAGAATATATATCTGATCCGTTAATTCTTTTTCCTGGTTCAAAATTAAACTCAACAATAAATATTTATTCTGAGAAAAAAAGCACCGCGATCGTTGCAGACGCTTTTCTTTTACATTTTCTTAACGGAAAAGATCATCTATTTGAACAATTAAATAGTAATTTACAAGTTTATTCCGATAATAATAAATTACTAGCTAAAGATGTATACTTAGTTAAACCTAAAAACTTTTTAGATGGCAAACATAAATACATTGGCATGGGAACTATTTGTATAATTAACCGTTCAATTTCCAAAGAAAAAAAATTAGATTTATTACAAAAGAGTATAAAAGAAAATAAAAGTATTTATGGCGGAGCCACTCTCCTACCAAATAATTGTGGAATAATTGTCAAATTTCTTGCTCCAGATGGCGACACTTTGAAAAAAACGATACTCCAAACATGGATGACGATAAGAACGTCTATTGTAGGAACAAAGCCAAATATTAGAAGAAAATAATTCTAGCTTTTAATATGACCATCCTAATTATACTTGCAATTGTAATTGGTATCCGCCATGCATTTGAGCCTGATCACGTTGCAGCAGTTCTCACTGTGTCGACACAATCAAATTCTTTGTCAGCTACTGCAACACAAGGTGCGCTCTGGGGTGTAGGCCATACTATAACCCTTGTTTTGTTCAGTATGATGCTAATAGGACTGCAAATTGAGATAAGCGATAGTGTATTTATTACATTTGAATTTATTGTTGGGATAATTTTAATTTTAATGGGAATCGATGTCCTCAAAAAACTAAAATTACAATATGATTCTGGAGAAAGTATCAAATCCCATACAAAATATGTAAAAAACAACAAAACAAGATTGTCACTAAAAATTATGGGAGTTGGATTATTACATGGCGCTGCAGGCTCAGGGGTAATCATCGCACTAATCACCACATCGATAGAGTCTATTTATTTGAAATTTGCCTATATAGCAATATTTAGCTTAGGACTAATTTTTTGTATGTCACTGTTATCTATATTGATGAGCATACCATTACATATCCAATTTAAGTTGGTGCATCTGCGCTACATAAAAGCTGCAGCAGGAACCCTCGCAATCTTAGTTGGCATGAAGATGCTTTATCAAACTAGCATCCAAATAAGCGCCCTAATAATTTAAACACTCACCGCATATTTTCGAATATGTAACACATATTATGTCTTCTAATCACAATTAAAATAATTCAATGAATTTTATGATTTGTGATGATGTGTCTGCGTTGGGTGTAAACGCGGCATTTCTAGCGATCAAAAATCTTGACAAAAAATTTTACGATGACTTGCTTAAATATAAAATAAAAAGTTTTTATGAATATTTTTTAAAAAATTATTCTCAAAAAGATCTTGATAATGATAAAAACATTATTGGATATCGAAATTTACATAATATTGTGAGTGTCAATGACAAAAATTTAATCGCATCTCCTGAAAGCTTGATAAAGCAACTTTTTAAAAATAAATCATTAAAATCAATAAACAATTTCGTAGATACATATAATTATATTGCAATAAAGAACCGAGTATCACTTGGCGCACATGATTTAGAATGCATAAACGGAAATGTCAGACTTTGCCTCACCAAAGGAGACGAACTTTTCATCCCCTTAGGAAAGAAAAAATCACAATCTGTAGGTAATGGAGAATATTGTTATATTGATGATGATAATGAAATAATTTGTCGACTTGATTGTCGACAATGTGATAAAACCAAAATTACAGCAAATACAAATTCATGCCTGTTTATCATTCAAGGCCATGAAAATATTTCATTAATGTCACTTGAACATACAGCAATGGAATTACAAAACATATTTAGCTTAGAAACTTCAACAAGTATTCTTAATATTTGCTAAAAACTTACGCACCAGATTCATATCTTAAATATGATCTTTACGTATTCAGCGTGGTACTTATAGCAATAGCATTATTTTTTTGGCGAACCTTTTTTGACTACATCTTTTGTGCTCATTCCCTGGATAATAACCATTCTTTATACGCGTTATTCACAGATCAATTAATAGTCATATCTACAACATACTGGCAACATTGAAGAAAACTGAAAGTAAAAAAATTCTAAATTGCTAGTATGCAAAGGAAATATTCTTGACATCTTACAAATTTAGGGAATAATCTATTTTTATAAATACACAATAACTGCTAATAATTGATAATAAAGGCAGATTTAACGGAACCAATAATGCTTCCGTTAATATAATAAATTTGGCAATAAAGCCCTTTGAAAACTGAGGTTTTCAGAGGGCTTTTTTGTATGTGTAGAAAAATTCCATAGCAAAACCAAAAAAGCTTTTGTTATTTGAAGGCAACAAGGCCTCTGGAGATTTATTTCTTTAGAGGTTTTTTTATGTTTGCAAACAATAAATGCGCTAATAATTATCTTGAATGACTACAAATTAATGCGTTTATAAAACAAGTTCTAGGAGGCTTCTAAATGAATCGACGTAAATTTCTAAAAAAATCTGCGGTCGTCGCTGGAACAGCAGCAGCAGCCACGATTTCAGACTTTCCATACTTTTTTGTGAAAAAGTATGCGAAAGCAGCAGCAGGGGACACAATTAAAGTCGGTATTCTTCATTCACTAAGCGGCACCATTGCAATTATCGAGCGTTCATTACATAACGCTGAATTACTTGCCATTGATGAAATCAATGCAGCAGGTGGTGTAATGGGTAAAAAGATTGAACCTGTAATTGAAGATCCACAATCTTTAGTTCAAGTCTTTGCAGAAAAAGCCAAAAAACTTATTCTCGAAGACAAAGTTGCGGCTGTATTAGGTTGTTATACATCGGCTAGTAGACAATCTGTATTACCTGTGTTTGAACAACATAATAATGTCTTACTGTATCCGACTTTATATGAGGCACAAGAATGCAGTAAAAACTGCTTTTACACAGGCTGTGTTCCAAATCAACAACTTGATGATTTTGTTCCATGGTTAATTGAAAATGTAGGGCCTAAGTTTTACATGATTGGTTCTAACTACATTTATCCAAAAGAAACAAATCGTGAAGTAAAAGCTCTGTTAAAAGCACATGGTGGTGAGGATGTTGGTGAAGAATATGCACCATTAGGCCATACTGAATTCTCAACTAACATCAACAAAATTGCATCTAAACAACCTGATGTAGTGTTTTCTGATTTAGTAGGTGACTCTGTTGTAGCATTCTACAAACAGTTCAGACAATTTGGTTTAACTGCGGATGACATAATAATTGCAACACCAATTACTACTGAACAAGAAACTGCAGCAATGGGACCAGAAAATGCACTAGGTCACTTAACTTCTTTCAATTACTTCCAATCTGTTGATACACCAGAAAATCATAAGTTTGTTGAAGCATATAAAGCGAAGTATGGTAAAGATGAAGTAACCAATGCCGTTATGGAAGCTGCTTACTTCCAGACACATATGCTCGCTCAAGCAATTGAAAAAGCAGGATCTATTGAAGCGGATGCACTCATCTATGAAGGTCTACCGGGTCAAGAATACACAGCACCTGGTGGTAAAGTTAAGATTGATGAGAAGAACCATCACACATGGCTATGGCCAAAAATTGGACGTGCTAATGATGCCGGACAATTTGACATCATATGGCAACGTGATGATTGGGTACGTCCAGATCCATGGGTTGATTTGTTGTATCCAAATAAGGACTGTGACTTCACAAATCCAAGTGTGTTGGAACGATTAAAGTCAAATGACCCAGATCGTTCAGGTACGTTCGATATAAGTTAAACGCTTATAGAGTGTAAAAAGGTGGCTGTAAATAAAACTGCCACCTTTTAACTTGATATGATTTAATTTCAAATAAATTTCTGATAGCTGATTCCAGAAAAATAATAATTCAAAATGGAAGCGATCATCACACAATTCCTAAGCGGTTTTAGTGTAGTAGCAATCTTGATGATTGCTGCCGTTGGTCTTGCCATCATTTTTGGTATAGCTGGTGTCATTAATATGGCACATGGGGAATTCATCATGGTAGGTGCCTACACCGCAGCTGTTGTAGGTCAACTCGGTGGTAATACTTTTATTGCAATTCCTGTTGCATTTCTTGTTGTTGCTCTACTTGGATTACTTGTTGAGCGGTCGATTATTCAATGGATATATGAACGACCATTAGAGACACTGCTGGCAACCTGGGGTGTTGGCATCATCCTGCAAGTCGTTATGAAACTCATCTTTGGACCCGAGCTATATTATGTAGGCGCACCTAAAATTCTTGACGGGGGTTTTCGCACAATCGGTTTACTTCCATTTCCCTGGTACCGATTGTTTTTAATTATTCTAGCAATTGCGCTGATGATCATTACCTACCTTGTACTCTACAAAACAAATTTAGGATTAAAAGTGAGAGCCGTACGCAGAAACCGAAGCATGTCCGGTTGTTTAGGAATTGATACCGCAAGAGTGGACATGTTGATTTTTGCTTTTGGTTCTGGTTTAGCAGGTGTTGCCGGAGCTACTTTAGCACCTATTAAATCTGTATCCACCACTATGGGATTTCCCTACGCAGTAGACTCATACATGGTGTTAGTACTTGGTGGAGTAGGAAATCTATGGGGAGTTGTTGCAGGCTCAGCCTTAATTGGTGAAGCAGAAACAATATTGTCGTTTATTTATAACAACGTCATTGGAAAACTTTTGGTATTTATCTTTATCGTACTGGCGATTCGTGTATTCCCTAAAGGATTATTCGGTTATCACGAGAGAAGCTAAACATGGCACAAAATCAAATCAACAAAGCCCCCATGTTTCCGTTCTTGTCGGTGGTGGTTGCCACTGCAATTGTTTTAGCCATTGCGACTTATCCAATGTATGGACAGGAATATGTTACTTCATTACTTGGAAAGTTTTTATGCTATGCAATTTTTGCACTAAGTATTGATTTGATTTGGGGATTCACAGGAATATTAAGTCTTGGTCAAGCCGTTTATTTTGGAATAGGTGCTTATGCGGTTGGCCTATCACTTAAAATTGATTACGCATCCACACATCCGACTCGATATGGTGGAACCATTCCCGACTTTATGGAATGGAATGGACTTACAGAACTCCCTGGATTTATGGCACCCATGCAAAACTTACCCTTTGCAATCTGTATTGGGCTTGGATTTGCGACATTTATTGCCTTTATATTCGGTGTAATTACATTTAAACGACATATTTATGGCGTGTATTGTGCGGTTATCACTCTCGCAGAATCACTAATTCTTCAAGAGGCCATCATTGAATACCAAGCCTACACTGGGGGCTTTAACGGAATAACCGACTATGGAACACATACCACCATACATTATCTATGGTTCATACTTTTCATTACCGTAATATTTTTTGCATTGGGAAGAATCCTCACGCATTCCAGAGTTGGAACTGTTCTAAAATCCATTCGCGATAACGATGTGCGCGCCGAGTTTATGGGTTACAACGTTGCAAATTACCGAATTTTTGTTTACTGCGTATCAAGTTTTATGGCGGCCTCTGCCGGTGCCATGTACGCAGCATGGAATGGGATTATTTCATTTCTTGATGCCGGCCCAATTTTTTCAATTGAAGCGGTCATATGGACTGCGGTTGGTGGCAGAGGAACCATCATTGGTCCTTTCATAGGAGCATTTCTTGTTAAAGGTGCTGAATTTTTCCTAAGTGGAAAACTAGCCTGGACTTGGCAACTCATTATGGGTGGTTTGTTCATATTTGTTGTACTCGTTATGCGAGATGGAATTGTAGGAACCATTGGTAAATGGTGGGCAGCGAGAAAAAAATAATCATGATGTATAAAAATTAAATCAATATGGGAAATATTTTAGAAGTACAAGGACTCACCACAGAAGTAAGTGGTTATACGATTCTGAATGATCTTGATTTCAGTATCGAAGAAAATGAATTACGCGTGGTGCTTGGTCCTAATGGTGCTGGGAAAACAACATTGATCGACATGATCACGGGTCGCTATAAACCTAAATCAGGAAAAATTATTTTTAATGGCGAAAATATTACCAACAATGCGCCTGATAAAATTTTTGTTAAAGGTATAAGTCGAAAATTTCAGGTACCTAATTTATACGAAACATTATCAGTGTATGACAACATCATGGTGTCATTAAAAGGAAAGAGAAGAGTTTTTAAGTCACTGTTTGGTACTGTAAGCAATCGAGATAATGACAGAATTTGGGAAATACTCGATTTCATTATGCTGACGGAAAAAGCAGGAAGCAATGTAGATACCTTAGGCCATGGACAACGACAATGGTTAGAGCTTGGAATGTTGATTGCTTCTGAACCAAAATTATTGTTATTAGATGAGCCCACCACGGGCATGACAACGGATGGTAAAGAAAAAACCGCAGAGTTAATTAAAAAAATTGCAAAAAACCATGCCGTAATGCTAGTAGAACATGACATGGATATTGTCAGAAAGATTGCCAATAAAGTTACAGTATTAGCTCAGGGACAAAAATTAGCTGAAGGCCCTTTAGCGGAAGTAGTAGAAAACGAAGAAGTTAAGGCTGTTTATCTCGGCAAAGGACATTAAATGAGTCTAGAGATAAATAATATTGATTCATATTATGGTACTAGCCATATTCTTCATGGCATCTCTTTATCCATACCCGATGGTGCCATAGTCAGTATTTTAGGCAGAAATGGTGTTGGTAAATCAACTCTGCTCAAAAGTATTACCGGAATTAACCCACCGAAAAACGGAAGTATAACTTTTGATAATACGGACGTTACTAATCAAAAAACACATGAAAGAACCCGTGCGGGTATTAGTTATGTTCCACAAGGACGAGAAATCATCCCGGATATCTCTATATATGAAAACTTATTAGTGGCAATGCTTGGGAAAAACAATAAAAGTAAAACGATTCCCAAATATATTTTTGAATACTTCCCCGCTTTGGAATCCATTCAAAAAAGAAAAGGCGGTGTACTGAGTGGAGGACAGCAACAACAATTAGCGATTGCGCGTGCACTCATTCAAGAACCAAGCCTATTGCTTCTAGATGAACCAACCGAAGGCCTGCAACCTTCAGTGGTTGAAGAGATCGATGATATTATTAAACGAATTCATGTAGACAGAAATTGCTCAATATTATTAGTAGAACAAAATCTGGATTTTGTTCGAGATGTCACTCAACAATTTGCAATTATGGATAATGGTAAAATTGTAGAGCAAGGTGAAATTGCTAAACTATCAGACGAACTTGCCAAGCAACATTTATCAGTGTAACTAAAACCTATAAGCAAAACTTCTGGCTTGCTTATCATTTAGCAACCTGATTACATCAAATAAATACATGTTTCCGTAATCGTCTACTGCTTCAATTTTGCCAGAACGTGTCCAAACACCTTCAAAACCTGTTCTTGGATTTTGATCAAGCACAACGAAGCCATTGACTTCAACGCGATCACTATAGGTATATGCAGCACCTCTAATTGTGCTGTTTACATCTACTTGCGCTTGAACTAGATAAGTATATTCTTCAGCGAATGCTGATTGAGACAATATAAAAAGCAAAAACGCTGTCCCTAGCTTGTAAATCACTAAATCACCACATAATTTAAAGGACAAGCCTAATATTAGACAACAAACTAGCTATATAAATTAGGTATCGTTTAAATCAACCAATTTAATAATATAAGCGGTAAATTTAGTATAAAAAATCAATAAATTTTCTGTTTATCGCCGAATTTGATACGTTGATTGACGATTCAACAATGTATCGATTATAAGATTCATCTTAAGAAAATAGTAACGCCATTTTGGTATCGCTGATTCTCGGTGATTATATTGAAGTATTGTTGCTCCATTCTTAACTGCAATGTCTTTGTCAGGACAATTAAAATTATTTCGATCAACTACCTCGCATTTATAATTCACTTCACCAATCTCTTTACTTGAAAATATCACCTTTTGCTCATTCAAATCCGCTTTGTACGACAAATTTACAAGCGTTATTAATGATGATTGACATGAAGAACTTTTATTAGATGTTGGATCAATTTTTTCATATTCCCATACAGTGTTTGATTCAAACTGTTGATCACATATAAAAATAAAAATTTCACCTTGATTTAAAAAAATATTCCAAGGTTTAAAATATAAAAGAACAAAAATTATACATATCGAAAACAGAATAAATTTAATCGTGTAAATTTGCTTGGATAATTGCATTTTATTAAATGCTAGTGCTCTTTTTTCGCATAATAATAATCATGAGCATGCAAATTTAATTTATCCCACTCTGCAAGAAATGCTTCTGGCATTATAGGAATCCAAAATCTCTCTGGAATATCCATTGAAGGTTCGCATGTTTCTGTAATCTCTATTTCAGCAATTACATATCCTTCTCCCTGGTCCCGATTCATTTTTTCTATAACCTCGCCTTGTCTATTTACAATTTGTGTTTCACCCAAATAGTGGCTGGTGTATTTTTTTCTTTCGCTTGGAGCTGCAAAACCTTCAAATTCTCCTGCATGTGCAGCATGCACAACGGGCACTCCCAATAATTTTGCGAATGAAACAGGAGTTTCTTGTAGAAGTTCTAAACTTTTCTTACGCAGAGAATCAAAATTTGCAGGTGCTGATTTCGGTAAATCCCACCAACATGAACCACTCAATACAATTTGCACATTATTTAATAATCGCTTTGCAGTTTGTGTGCGTAACATTTCCCAACATAACGCAATACCTATTCTCCCAGCCTCTGTTGTTAAAATTCCATCATCTGTTCCACCAATGTAATAACAACCCTCCCACATGGTGGGCATATCTTTATTATGTTGATAAATTTTCCCGTTAGGGAATACAAGAACAAATGTATTAAATACATCCTCCCCGTGATCAGCAATAAATGAGCCGCCTATAACAACACCAAGCCCTTTAGAAAGTTTTTTAAATAACTGAGTTACAACTCCATCGATAGGAACTGCTGCCTGATCCATTTTTGGATGAAATGCACAAGCTGTAGTAAAAAATTCTGGAAGAACTATCCATAACGCACCCTCTTTCGCTGCACTACATATTAATCGTTCAGCATCGAGCAGATTTTTATTAATGTCTGCAAGTGTTGCACACATTTGTATTGCAGCTACATTTATCTTTGATGTTTGTGACATTTTAGAAACCAGCATTTATAATAAATTACATCATAACAATTTATAATTGTGATTATCAGCACTACCTAACCATCTTCGTTTAATTTCGGAGGAAATATGGAAGCTAAAATTGTTTGGCTTTTCCTATTTGTATTTTTATATTGGGCATATTGCATCTACTGGGGAATAAAAGGTGCAATGTCCGCCAAAACGGCGAGTGATTACTTTATTGCAGGTCGAGGAATTTCTATTTGGGTCTTTGTTTTAGCCGCCACCGCAACATCATTCTCTGGATGGACCTTCATGGGACATCCGGGGCTTTTGTACCGAGATGGATTTCAATACGCCTATGCATCGTTTTATGCCATTACAATTCCACTAACCGGTGTAATTTTTTTAAAGCGACAATGGATTCTTGGAAAACGATTTGGATTTGTTACACCAGGTGAAATGTTTTCTACGTATTTCAAATCGGATGTAATACGGTTATTAGTAGTTTTAGTTGCATTAGTTTTCTCGATTCCATATTTAGGTGTACAACTTCGCGCCTCAGGATTTTTATTCAATGTACTAACCGATGGCTTGCTGAGTGTAAATGTTGGCATGTGGATGTTATCTGCCGTTGTCATAATTTATGTTGCCTCGGGTGGATTGCGAGCGGTGGCTTATGTGGACACATTGCAAGCTATTTTGCTTGCGTTTGGAATTGTAGCGATTGGTTTAATAGCATTAAATCAAGTCGGTGGTTTTGAAAAATTAAATGAAGGCATTGCAGCCCTTTCTGCAATTGACGATAAACGCACACCGGATGGTTTCAGTCATTACGTGGCAATTCCGGGTGTAATTCAATATGTAAGTGATGGGCCTTCGGCCATAGGTGGTGCTTGGACAGGAATTATGATTCTCACCTACATGTTTGCACTGATGGGCATTCAATCGGCACCGGCTTTTTCTATGTGGGCATTTTCTAACAATGATCCAAAACCATTCGCACCCCAACAAGTGTGGGCTTCTGCATTTGGTATCGGTTTTATTTTAATAGTGTTTACAGCGATTCAAGGATTAAGCGGACATTTTCTTGGAGGGGATTTGAAATTTCTAACGGCACATCCTGAATTGGTAAACAATGTGATGTCTAGTGGCTTAGAAGGTAAAGACTTAATGGAGTCAGCCGGAAAACAAGGCATGTTGGTACCGCAACTGATTAACTTATTAAGTGATGTTGCGCCCTGGTTTGTAGGTTTACTTGCAGTTTGTGCATTAGCTGCCATGCAATCAACGGGAGCTGCTTACATGTCTACCGCTGGTGGTATGTTAACACGTGACATTTTAAAACGGTATTGGTTACGTGAAGCCACACATCGTGAACAAATTTTATATGGTCGCATTGGAGTAATCTTAATTGTACTTGCCGCACTTTGGGTCGCGACGACTAGCAATGACGCACTAGTTTTACTAGGTGGAATCGCTGTAGCTTATGGTTTTCAAATGTGGCCGGCGTTAATCGCGGTTTGTTGGTGGCCCTGGTTAACCAGACAAGGCATTGTAATAGGCTTAATCGCGGGTTTAGTGGCTGTAACTATGACCGACAAACTTGGTGGAGAAATTTTTGTATTTTTTGGTATTGATCCATTATGGGGTCGTTGGCCATTAACCATTCACTCAGCCGGTTGGGGAATTTTTTTTAATTTAAGTCTTGCCATTATTATTTCTGCTATCACACAAAATAAAAACGATAACGCACACAAAATGAAGTTTCACAGTTTCATTCGGGAACACACATCAGCAACCATTCAACAAAGAAGAAAATTAAAACCCATAGCCTGGATAATTGCATTAGTTTGGTTCATTTTTGGCATTGGGCCGGGCGCAGTAATTGGCAACACAATTTTTGGTAATCCAGATGATGCCAGCACTTGGCTATTTGGAATCCCTTCCATCTGGGCATGGCAAATTCTTTGGTGGGCTCTAGGTGTATTTATGATGTGGTTTCTTGCTTACAAAATGGGAATGTCTACAGTACCCGATAAAAAAATTGAAGTACTGCACGAAGATATAGGCGATGTCTGATAAAAATCTAACGATTCGATTTGTATTAGTACTCACCATTATATTTATTGTATTCACACTCTATAAAGGTACACTACATGAAGAAGTGCCTGGGAATAATTCATATCAAGCTGGCAACAAACAATTTGAAGACGGCATGTATGGAAGCGCACTTGCTTCCTACACACAAGCATTTAAAACAAATCCCGAAAACGTACATGCACAACGAGGCATCGCAAGATCATTAATGCAGTTAAATAAAAATAATGAAGCACTACAAGTTTTTGACGAAGTAATATTAAAAGATCCCAGCTTTGCTACTAGCTATGCAAATCGAGGAATTCTGCATGACCGAATGCAAAACTATGAACAAGCGATGGTGGATTACCAAAAAGCCTTAGCACTGGATTCAAGTTTAGCCGAAGGTCCCAGTTGGCTTACACGTTTTTTAAAAAACCAAGTCGACAAACCCTCGACCATTGAAGATCGTCTTACATTTTTACAACAAGAACTAGAAAAACCAGAAGCGGACCGAGTATTGCAAATTAAACAACAAGACGATCAACAACAGTCATATAAACATTGATTAATCGGACTTATGATCAAAGTCATACACCAAAATCTTTTCTGAAAGAGGACTCAATACATTATCAACAGCATCTTTATGGATGGAATGCACTAAATAATTTTGTAGATCCTGCTTAGAATCAAATACCATATATAAACCTACATCAAAACTATCATCCACTATTGCACGATCACTGGGGACGGAATTTCCAACTCTTAATTCTTTAATTTCAGAAATTTTCCTAAGACTTTGAGTTACCTCAATAACTCGAGATCGATGTTCATCATTAGTAGGCTCTTTTAACCAAATTAAAACAACGTGAACAATCTCAGATGTACGAACATCCTCTTCAGAAATTCCAAAATTTGGTATGAGAATAAACGCGCTAAAAGCAATAACGAAATATTTTCGCAGCAGTTGCATAGGTAAAATTAGGATGAAGCAAGTATGTACATTAAACCGAAAACATACTGGATTAATAGATTAAAATACCCTATAGTTTATATGGTTTTATCAAAACCAATTGAGAAACGACATGTTGGAACTATTCTTTAGGAGTTGATTATGGCTGATCTTATTATGTTGCTAATATTTCTAGGAACTGCGGGCTTAATTTCATTATACATGGTTTGGCATTTCTACCGTGCAGATTCACACCACCACAGTGAAGCAAAACAACATCGGTAAGCTAATTTAAATTTTAGTATAAAGCCCCAAACTCGGGGCTTTTTTTATGAGTCACTTATTTGTTAATTTACTATCTAATTTCTTTTAAATACATTTAGATCTATGGACCCACTTTCACAGGGAGCGTTCGGCGCCAGCTTCTCGCAAAGCTTAAGTAACAAAAAACAAGTGGGAGTTGTATTTGTGCTTGGTCTATTATCTGGAATGGCGCCAGATTTAGATGTTTTTTTCCGATCTGATACGGACCCGCTTTTATTTTTAGAATTTCACCGCCAATTTACACACTCACTTATCTTCATACCCTTTGGTGGTTTAGCTTGTGCAACGATTTTTTATCTTCTATTCGCTAAGCGCTTTGCATTAACGTTTAAGCAAACTTATTTGTTTTGTACGTTAGGCTATGCAACACACGGTTTATTAGATTCCTGCACCAGTTATGGTACACAGCTCTTTTGGCCATTTACAAATTATCGAGTCTCCTGGGATATTGTTTCGATAATTGACCCTCTCTTTACCATCCCACTGATAATTTGTATTTTGTTCGCCGCAATTTTAAAAAAACCAAAAATTGCTTTGGTTGGTTTTATTTGGGCACTCGCTTATCTAACAATAGGTTTTATTCAAAACCAACGTGCGATTGAAGTAGGTAAAGAATTAGCACAGAGTCGCAATCATCAAATCATTCGTATTCATGCTAAACCCAGTTTGGGAAATTTAATTTTATGGAGAAGTCTCTATGAAACAAAAGAAGGTTTTTATACCGATGCTATTCGAGCTACAAATCAAATAAAAATTTATACAGGTTCATTTACCCCAAGACTGGATATAAAACGAGATTTTCCTTGGTTGGATGAGCATTCACAACAAGCTAAAGATCTAAATCGATTCGCCTGGTTTTCACAAGAATTTGTTGCAGTAGATACAGAAAACCCATACCGAGTATTTGATGTTCGTTATTCAATGTTGCCCAATAAAGCAAAAGGTTTGTGGAGTGTATGGCTAGACCCTAATGCCGATAAAAACACACACATTAAATATAAGATGGATCGTGAAAATACGAAACAAAAACGAAAAATATTTTGGGAGATGTTAAAAGGGAATTAAACTTTTAATAACAAATGATGCTAGCTTATAAGACAATCATAATGTCCACTTTCGGTTAGATAGTGAGTACAGGGAAGTACGAATAAGATTTCCATCAGGGATGATGCAACAGATTTTATCTTTTCAAAAGTGTCCGCTATCGGCTAATAGCGGTCATTTTATTAATTAAGCAACAAACTACAATTTTCGATTTACATATACTTGGCCCAATCCGCCTGAGATAGCAGCAAACAGAATTCCTTTTATTAAATAGCTTTTTGCAACTTCCGAAATAAGTTCTGACTGCAAGCCATGGGTAATTATTGTAATAATAGTAATTGCTAGACCAACTACAAGACCAACTAGCAGTCCATGTAATAAACCCTTGTTTTTCGCTATATATCCAGCCACAAATCCACCCGTAGCACTTTTTAATATCGAAGCTACTAGTATTAGCTGCAAAAATAATGATGGCTCAGAAAATAGATCATGTTGCGTTTGAGTAAATTCAGCAAGTATTAATACTCCACTTAAAATTACATAAACAAGCACATATACACCGATGCCATATAATAGTGCACGTTTATTTATTATATTAAACATAATAATTTTGTTAAAATTCCGAATGTCCACTTTGGGTCGTAAGCAGACATTTTGAACGTTTGTTTTGAAGTTTCCAACCTGGCTTCCCCTAAATTCATCTAAATTATGTCCACTTTCGGCCAATAGTGATCATAGGTATTGCTCTGAAAAAGGCTCTAAAAAGTTTAAAAACCCTTTATATACTTCTTCTTCAGTCCCATAAGTTCCTTGCTTTGCAAGTGAATATTCATCACTTATTCCATACATAGGACTCAAATCATCTGGAACGTTGTAATTTAGTTCGATACACATTTGCTCCAAGCCTCTCGCAAATATTGGTCCGTACTCTGCATTTGATTTTAGTACTGGATACATTGCAGCCAATACAAAGCACAATGCTTTTATAGTATCCGAGGAAGAAGATAGTTTATTGAGCTTATGCAAAACATCATGGATATTTGAGTCTTTCATAAGCGATAGCTCCAACAATAATTCATTAGGGCTATCTGACTTTGAAATTTCTGTATCAACCCATTTAATTACATCTGTAATAGTATGAACACCAATTTGTAATCCAATTTGGTAAAAAGCAGCTTTTTGATTTAAATTTTCCAATTATTGTTAAATTAATTGAATGTCCGCTTTTGGCCGTAAGCAGACATACGAATCTTATTCGACCTATCTAATCACAATGGTGTTCGGTGAGTTTTGGATCTGTATCTTTAGCATCGTCTTTTCTTAATTCTCTAGAAGCACTTACAAAAGAAAGAAAGCCTGAATCGATAGGGTCATTACAAACTATACAAAACATCCCAATTTTTAAATCACAAGCATCAATCTCCCACCTTTCATGAACAATGCCTTTTTTTACAGTTTGGTCATCGATAATTAAGGGGGCAATATACTGAGTGATTTCTCTGCTCATTATTTCAGGAGACTCACAGTTATATACTTTATTAGATTCTTCAATCATTGCAGCGGTTAATTGAAATTTCTGAAAGTTGTTAAGATATTCCTTTTTATATGCATCGTCAGTATCTATTGCTAAAGCTGTATTTATAGAAAAGTACAAACAGATAGCATAAAAATATTGTAGACGGGTAATTATCATTTATAGCTTATGTCCGCTTTAGGTCGTTAGCAGACATTTTAAAAGAAAAGATTAACCTGTTCGAATCGGCAGAAAATTGCTCCTGCATTTTCTGCACTCCCCACTTCCATGTATGTCGTCCATGATTCGGCCCATATTCGTACGGTCGCTCCCGACTTCCTGTCTCCCGCGACACTTGTGCATCCATGCACATCGTCCGTGTACTCAGGGACGCTAGCGGACATTATACATGTCGATCGTATAGGATTACTTCGGGCTATCAATGTGCGCGTAATTGCAACATGTTGATAAAATAAGGTATGACTTCGTCAAGCTTAACTTGCGTGTAATAGCCACACGCAAGTCTGGTGGGCCGTATAGGATTCGAACCTATGACCAATCGGTTAAAAGCCGAGTGCTCTACCAACTGAGCTAACGGCCCACAGAAAGCGCGGTATCCTACCGCAATTGCCAAAAAAGCTCCATGCTATTCCCTATCCACTTGCGGTTAGTACTTTTATCTATATAACGTCGGATCTGATATACCTGCTTCCAAAAACCCCTGCTTTCGGAACCGACAAGAATCACACACCCCACAAGCTTTGCCATTACTGTCTATCGAATAACAAGAAATGGTCTTGGAATAATCTACATTTAAAGAATAACCCAAAGTAATGATCTCGGATTTCGACAGCGAAATGAGAGGGGTATGAATGTTAATTTTTTGCCCTTCTACCGCAATCTTGGTCGCTACATTGGCCATTTGTTGATAGGCCTCAATATACTCTGGCCGGCAATCAGGATAACCAGAATAATCAACAGCATTCACACCAATAAAAATATCTTGAATCTTCAATACCTCAGCCCATGCAAGCGCTATAGATAAAAATACAGTATTTCTTGCAGGAACATAGGTTACAGGAATACCATCAGACTCTACTTCAGGAATTTTAATATTTGGATCGGTTAAGGCCGAATTTTTAAATTGTGATAAATCGAGTTCGAAAATTTTATGTTCAATAACAGTAAATGCTTCTGCAATTTTTTTGGCTGCATTGAGCTCAGCAGAATGACACTGTCCATAATTGAAACTTAAGGCATAGCATACAAATCCTTCGGATTGCGCAATCGCCAACGTTGTTGTTGAATCAAGTCCCCCTGAAAGAAGAACGATGGCTTTTTGATTAGACTGTGGCAATCAGAATATGCCCTAGTTAGCGGCCGGGCGCATTACCCCAAAGAAATTTATGCAACTGTAATTGAAAGCGTACTTCAAGTTTATCTTGCAAGATCCAATCGGCTAGTTGTGTAGGTTCTAGTCCTTGATAATTTTCAACACTGTTCGCCGGCGAGAATAAAACCTCACAACGATCATCGAGCTTTTTATCCAATAATACGTTTTTCGCCCATGCATAGTCATCTTGACTAGCAATTACAAACTTTACCTGATCATGCTCACGCAAATAATTTACATTATCCCAAACAGTTTTCTCACATTCTTGTGAAGAAGGAGTTTTAATATCCATTACTTTAATTACTCGCGGATCAACTGACTTTACATCTATAGCACCACTAGTTTCTAACGAAACCTTATATCCTTGATCACATAGATTGGTTAACAGTGCTAAACAGTTTTTTTGTGCTAGAGGTTCTCCACCTGTAACCGTTATATGTTTATGTTGAAAATTTTTAACCTTAGAATAAATTTTATCGAATACCATCCATTCGCCACCATTAAATGCGTAAGTAGTATCACAATAATTACAACGAAGTGGGCAGCCTGTTAAGCGAATGAATGTCGTGGGCAAGCCAATCAAAGTAGACTCGCCTTGAATGGATGAAAAAATTTCAGTAATTCGTAATCGTTGAGGTTGTGGTGCCTCTTGAATTGGAGTCACACTCGCCGACATAAAATTTTTTTAATGTCCTTCCCGAGACATTCGCTCTAAACGCTGTTGTGCCAAGCTTGCAACACTAGAATTAGGGAATTGAGCCTGTAAACGAGTTAATTCTGCTCGCGCCTGTTCGTATTGTTCTAGCTCGTAATAGGTAAATCCTAATTTAAGTTTCGCATCGGCTACTTTTGAGCTGGCTGGGTATGTGTTTATGACTTTTGAAAACTCTGTTAGTGCAGTCGGATAACGTTTAGAAACGTAATTTGCTTCGGCCAACCAATACTGTGCATTTGATGCATACTTACTATTGGGATGGGCTTGTAAAAATGTCTGAAAAGCAACAATAGAATCATCATATTTTCCTTGCTTTAACAAGGTGAATGCTTTTTTATAATCTTGTGCGACATCCGGTGAAGACGCTGGTGCCGTCCCTATGGTGGCAACATTATTTACTGTCGGAATTTCAGTTGTCGTGGGTTGCACGGGCGTAGAAGCGTCGGTTGCAACTCCAGTTGTCACAATGGGTTGTTCGGCATCGGTTACCGTTGATGTAGGCGCAACAACAGTAGACTGCAGTCGCCGATCAATTTCTAAATATTGTTCGCGCTGACGAGTTTTTAAATTTTCTATCTCATTTTGCAAACTTTCATTTTCACCGCGCAGCACTTGTACTTCCCTTTGTAAAGAGTCGATGCGCGTGGACATATTGATAAGCGCTTGACTATCCAGAACACGTTCGACGCGCTGCATCCTTGCGTTTAGCACTTCAACGTTTTCATCACTGGTTTTATGGGAAAATGCGGTGCCTGTCGCACACAGTAAAAGCGACAGGACAATTAGCTTTACTAAATTCATCCTTAAATTTCTCTATATGTAATCAGCGGTTTAATAGACTAACACTACTCGTCTATTTTCTTGCCATGAAGCTTCGTCGGAACCAATTACCGCTGGTTTTTCTTCACCATAACTGATTACATCAATTTGATTGCCGCTTACACCTTGCAGCATGATTAAATTGCGTACGGTTTGAGCACGCCGTTCACCCAGGGCTAAATTAAATTCTCGTGTTCCACGCTCATCCGCATGCCCTTCTAAACGAATTTGCTGTGCAGGATCCGATGAAAGTGCATTTGCAGCAGCCATGATTAATGGCATCGATTCATCACGAATTTCGCTGCTGTTGTAATCAAAATAAATAATGTTTCCATCACTCGTGGAACCGTCAGCAAGATTATCCATGGATAAATTGCCTTCGCCATCTAAGCCTGTGGTTTGCGAGCCATCTTCCAAGGAAATATCTCCACTATCTTCATAATCACTACTGATTACATCACCAGGCATTTCTTTCGTATTGGAGCTACAGGCGCCCATGAATACAAATGTACCAATAAGTAATAAATAAAAAAGATTTTTAGCCATGATTCAATTCTCCTCTATAGATCATCAATTTTACTAAAAAATAATCATTTAACGAAATGGCGACCATGCAGGTTCACGCACATCACCTTCTGTCAGTCGTAGCCTCTGCTTAACCCTGCCATCGGCACTCACAGCGGCTAATACGCCTCGCCCCTGATCCGTAGTGGCATAAATAATCATACTTCCATTGGGTGCGAAACTAGGACCTTCATCCAAATGGCCGCTAGTAATGATTCGCATCGCTTTATTTTGCAAATCCATTATGGCAATTCGAAATCCGTTCCCACCGTTGTGTACTAAAGACATGTATTTTCCATCCGGGGAAACATTGGGGGCTGCATTGTAATTTCCTTCAAAGGTGAGCCGCCCTGCTTTACCACCTCTCCTGCCCACACGATAAATCTGAGGTTTACCACTTCGATCAGAAGTAAATAATAAAGACTTTCCGTCCGGCATCCAACAGGGTTCTGTATCAATCGCTGGCCCACTCGTGATTCGATTAAATTTCTTTGTCACGGTATCCAGAATATAAATATCAGGATTACCTTCAGCCGATAATGTTAATGCAATGGATCGACCGTCTGGTGACCATGTTGGTGCACTGTTGATTCCTTTTTTAGCGGATATCCGCGCACGTGTGCCTTGAATGATATCTTGAACGAATATCGCTGAATTTCCTCCTTCAAATGACACATAAGCAAGCCGAGAGCCATCGGGCGACCACGAGGGAGACATGATTTGTTTTGTGGAAGAAAAAACAGTGCGCGGGTTGAAGCCATCGGCATCTGCAATTTGCAAAACGTATTTTTGATCACTGGTGTTTTTGTTAACTGTGCTTACATAGGCGATACGTGTACTAAAAGCACCACGAACTCCCGTGAGTTTTTCAAATACTAAATCACTAATTTTGTGTCCAACTTTGCGCACATCCTTGCTGCTGGCAGGTATTGCATTGCCAAGCAATCGATTCTTTCGAATCAAATCAAATAACTGAAATTCAATCCGGTATTGATCACCGCCTTGATGAATTATTTTTCCAACCAATAAACTTTCAACGCCTACATTTCGCCACAGTTGTTGATTGATTTGCGAAGGATCAGTAATTGTTTGTGGAAATTTTGTTTTATCCAAAACATCGAAATAACCGCTTCTGGTTAAATCATTCCGCACAATATTTTCTATGGCTTCGGGTGTTGTATAAGTATCGCCAGAGAAAACTGTAACTGCAATGGGAAGCGCGCCCTCAATTCCTTGAGTTATTTCAATTTCTAAAATGGCATGCACCTGTGATGTGCATATTAAGAATACAAAACCAATAAATATATATATGTAGTTCTTCATTAAATCTCCGGATCAAACTTAAAGCGTAAGTCTCGATCAAATAATTCTGGCGAAGGCGGAGCCGGTAACGGATCTGATTTCCACACCGCTTCTTCTACAGAGCGTCGAAATGCTTCATCACCTGTACATTGCTCTACTACAACATTTTCGACATAGCCGCCAGGTGCTTGTCGTACATACACCTTGCACCACGCGCCGGGTTGCTCATTTAATGGCTTACGCCAACGACTTTGTATCCTGCTGCGCAATGCATCCTGATACTCTGCAATTTGTCTCGCCATAACTCTTGCATTTTCAGCTTTTTGAGCTTCCAATTCTGCAGCACGTAATTCAGCTTCTTCTTGTTCCAAGATTTTTGCAAGCCTTTGTTCTTCAGCTGCTTTTTCAGCCGCTAACTGTTCTTTTTGCTTCCTTTCTTTCTCAAGTTTTTCTTGTGCTAATCTTTTTTCTTCTTCTGCTTTGCGCTTAGCCTCTTCTTCCGCTAATCGTTTTTTCTCTAATTCTGCTTTCTTTTTTTCTTCCGCAAGACGCTTTTGTTCTGCCTCTGCTTGTTTCTTAGCTTCTTCTAGTTTTTTCTTTTCTGCTTCTAGCTCCGCCTGTAATCTTTTTTTCTCGGCCTCTTGTTTTTGTATTTCCTGTTTACGCTTTTCTTCAGCTAGTTTTTGTTCTTCAATTTTTTTTCGTTTTTCTTGTTCGCGTTTTTTTTGTTCGGCTAAATCATCTGAACTAATTACTTTTGCTTTAATTGATTGAGTTGTTTGTACATTTGGTGTGTATTCGCGTTTAAACTGATACCCAACTACCAACAATAGAATTACAGCAACATGGATAACAATAGCAACTGTAACCGACATTGGTAAATGTCGTTTTATTTTTGCCATAGCAACTAATTTTTAATCTCTTCAATTGCAGGATCCGTAATCAATCCAACATTTTCCGCGCCTGCATCTTGTAACATCACCATTACCGTCACTACTCGACCATAATCGACATCCTTATCACCGCGCACATAAATTGGACTGCCTTGTTCCTTAGATAGGATTTCCTGTATTTGGTTTCTAAAATTTTCATCGGGTACTGGATTTTTTGGAGAGCCAGATTTATTAACAAATACTTGCCCGGTCTGATCCACGGAAATAATCAAAGGCTCTTGATTTTCATCTGTTTTTTCCAATGGATCCGAAGGTGCACTGGGCAATTGCACTTCGACTCCCTGATGAAATAAAGGCGCCGTCACCATAAAAATGACTAGCAATACCAACGTTACATCAACATAGGGCACTACGTTGATTTCTGACATGCGTTTACGTCGACGAATTCCGGTATAGGCCAAAATGGTTCCCCTAGGTAGATGCTTCCATGTCTTTGGTTAAGGCTTGGCGCTGCAATAAAGCTGTAAATTCTTCAACAAAATTATCGTAGCGAATCACCAAACGCTCAACATCTGTAGAATAGCGGTTGTAGGCAATTACCGCAGGAATTGCAGCAAATAATCCCATTGCAGTTGCAATTAAGGCTTCAGCAATACCAGGTGCTACGGCTGACAAGGTTGCTTGTTGTACGTCACTCAACGCACGAAACGAATTCATAATGCCCCACACCGTGCCAAACAATCCAATATAAGGGGCAGTGGAACCCACCGTGGCTAAAAATGACAGATAATGTTCTAACGCTTCGACTTCACGTGACATTGCCACTTTCATTGAACGCAAAGCGGTATCAGCAATCGCTATGGGTGAAACTTTTTGCTGACGGTGCAAACGCACATATTCTTTAAAACCCGCTAGAAAAATATGTTCCATACCCACTGGATCACGTTTCATTCGTGTTTTTTCATATAAAGACGCAAGATCAGTACCTGACCAAAATTTATCTTCAAATTTATCAGCATCACGGCGCGCACTTTTAATAATTTTCCATTTACTAATAATCATGGTCCAGGAAATTACGGAAGCCACTAGTAGTAACAACATCACAAGTTGTACTAATAAACTTGCATTACTAATTAATCCAATAACACTGGTATCAACGTGCACTATTTATTTCCTTAAAAATTTCTTTAGGAATCGCTTGAGGTGTAAAGCTGTCTGCCTGTAAACATGCTATGTTTACATCCGCAGTTGCAAGAATGTTTTCTGGCTCATCAGCTGTACTAATGACTTGCCGAAAAGAAATACTCGCCGGTCTTATGGCTACCAGATCAACAGTAACCTGCAAAGCATCGTTAAATTTTGCTGGCTTTTTATATTGAATGTTAAGTGATCTTACAACAAACAAAATATTATATTCCTGCACCAAGTTATTTTGCTCAATTGAGAATGAGCGCAGCCATTCCGTTCTAGCGCGCTCCATAAATTTTAAATAATTCGCGTAGTACACGACTCCACCGGCATCAGTGTCTTCGTAATACACGCGCACCTGCCATACATAAGGCTTCATTTATTATTTTTGAATTTTTTAACTTGAGTCACAGCTTACTGTGTAGTTTCAGTAAAAAGATCAGCGTTTGGATCCGCTTCTTTTATTTTTCCTAAATTATGTTGCGGAATTTTTATACCAAAATGTTGGTATGCATTACTCATAGCCACTCTGCCACGCGGTGTACGCATCATAAAACCCTGTAAAATTAAAAATGGTTCGATAACATCTTCAATGGTGCCACGTTCTTCGCCAATTGCGGCCGCTAAACTATCTACCCCTACCGGCCCCCCTTCAAACTTCTCAATGATAGCTAACAACAACCTTCGATCCATATGATCAAATCCATGCTCATCCACACTTAACATATCTAATGCCGCATTGGCATTTTCACTGGTAATGGTTCCATTCGACTTCACTTGAGCATAATCTCGCACGCGTCGTAATAATCTATTTGCAATGCGAGGTGTTCCACGGGAACGACGCGCAATTTGTTGCGCACCATCTGAATTTATATTTACTTCTAAAATCTTGGCTGAGCGTTTAACTATTTTGGTGAGTTCTTCTGTGGTGTAAAACTCCAACCTTTGGACGATTCCAAATCGGTCGCGCAGCGGAGACGTTAATAATCCGGCCCGTGTTGTTGCACCTACTAGAGTAAAAGGTGGTAAATCGAGTTTTATAGAACGTGCTGCGGGTCCTTCGCCAATCACAATATCCAATTGAAAATCTTCCATCGCTGGATACAGAACCTCTTCAACTACAGGACCCAAACGGTGAATTTCATCTACAAACAGCACATCGTTTGGTTCAAGATTGGTAAGTATTGCAGCCAAATCCCCAGGTCGTTCCAACACGGGTCCTGAGGTATGCCGCAAATTCACCTGCATCTCATTTGCCACGATGTGTGAAAGCGTGGTCTTACCCAAACCAGGCGGCCCAAATATTAATACATGATCTAACGCTTCACTACGCTGACGCGCCGCAGAAATAAATATATCCATTTGCTCTCGAACTTTGCTTTGTCCTATGTACTCATTCAGGCTACGGGGACGAATCGCATGCTCAACAGCCGCTTCATCTTTTTCGACTTGTGTATCTACAATTCTTGAGGTCACAACTTCTGCCATGTTTATATTCCGTTCGATACTAAAAACTTTTACTCTTACTTAAGACAAACTATTTTTTAATGCTAAACGAATTATGTCTTCGCTATTTTCAGTTTGGCTATCAACACTGCTTACCATTCGACTTGCTTCATTTGGTTTATAACCCAAAGCAATCAAGGCTGAGACGGCATCTTCAACCGGGGATTTTTCTCGAGACGCTCCATTGACGCCGTTTGTGCTTGCACTAACACCATTTATTTTTTCTAAGCGATCCCGCATATCTATGATTAATCGTTCTGCAGTTTTCTTTCCGACACCTGGCAATCGTACCAAGGCATCAATATCTCCATGTTGTATACATTCGCCGAAGGCATGTGTGTCCATACCCGATAATATGGCGAGCGCCATTTTTGCACCCACTCCATTCACTTTTAATAAGTTACGAAACATCGTTCGATCGTAAATTTGTTTAAATGCATACAATGTATGCGCATCTTCACGTACCTGAAGGTGTGTATATAACATCACCTGTTTCCCACATTCTGGTAACTCATAAAATGTCGACATGGGGGCTTCAAGTTCATAACCTACACCCTGTACATCTAACAGAAGATATGGCGGATGTTTTTCAAGAATTTTACCCTGCAATCGTCCAATCATGCGCAGGTCTCTATAAAGGTTTTTTTACCCACAAGCAAAGCTGTATGCGCATGACATAAACACACGGCCAATGCATCTGCCTCATCGGCCTGCAATTCGCCACGCAAACCTAGTAAACGTAAAACCATATGTTGAATTTGTTCTTTATTAGCGGCGCCCGTCCCAACAACAGATTGTTTCACCGAACGTGCACTATATTCACTAACAGGAATTCGAGCATGTACTGCTGCACTAATCGCAGCGCCACGTGCATGACCAAGCTTTAATGCAGAAGATGCGTTACGTGAAATAAAAACTTCTTCCACAGCAACTTCATGAGGCCGAAATTCTTCGATGACATCAGAAATTTTTTGAAAAATTAACCCTAGTCGCTTAGGCATTCCAATGACCTCATTGGTGGTGCCAGGAATTTTTTTAGCACGAATGTTTCCGCTATGAAGATACTGGCTGCTACGCCCATCACTTTCAATTACACCATAACCTGTAATTTGTAATCCCGGGTCAATTCCTAAAATACGAACTTTGTTTGTTTCCAACATAAATGTATAGAGACTATGCCACTGCTTCATAAACAGAATCAGGGATATCAGCATTGGAATACACATTTTGTACATCATCCAGTTCATCTAGGGCATCCAATAATTTCAACATAGTTTCCCCTTCTTTATCTGACAGCGTGGTGGTATTACTGGCTCGCATCGTAACTTCTGCTTGTTCAGGATTGAGATTTACAGCTTGCAACCCCTCTTTGACGCTTATGAATGTTTCTGGGGTGGTTAACACTTCGATACTCGTATCATCTGCTGTGACTACATCTTCTGCACCAGAATCTAGTGCGGCTTCCATAACGCTGTCTTCATCCGTGCCAGGTGCAAACTGTAATACGCCTGCATTGGTAAACATATAGGCCACCGATCCTGAAGTGCCCAAATTGCCATTGAATTTACTAAAGGCATGACGGATTTCGGCCACAGTTCGATTACGATTATCGGTCATGCAATCAACCAGTATGGCGGCCCCACCAGGACCATAGCCTTCGTAACGAACTTCTTCATAACTATCACCATCGAGTTGGCCCGCCCCACGTTTAATGGCACGTTCCACCGTGTCTCGCGACATATTTGCAGACAACCCCTTATCCACAGCCAAGCGTAAACGTGGATTAGCATCCACATCGGACCCGCCCATACGAGCCGCTACCGTTATTTCGCGAATGAGTCTGGTGAATAGTTTACCGCGTTTAGCATCTTGAGCTTTTTTACGGTGTTGAATATTGGCCCATTTACTGTGACCAGCCATTGACTCTCCTCTAGTAAATCAATCGAACTATTTTAGCACTATCACTGCTTTAAGTTGACCAATCTAATGGAGATCAGGAAATCGATCCCGTACGCAAATACTCGTCGATGGCATGCGCTACCGGCTTGGCTAACAACATTCCTGTATGGCTATAGGGAACACAAACATGCAAATTGCAATTCGCTAATTGAGTTTCTGAGACAGCAACGGTTCCATCATTGGGTTGATCTAATGGTGCGCCCATGATTTTTCCTATCCCGGTTCCATGCGTTCCGGCGATGATGGCCAAAGATCGATTGCCATTCCATGCTGGAATTTCTCCAAGTAAAGACTTAGCACTTTCTCCTAACATATTATTTTTTATGAATTTACTTTTAGATATAAACCGTGCCACTGCACTTCCTGCGACCGGAGAACCTAGCATGACAACTCTGCCGGGTTTATAAGCCTCAAACATTTGAAAATAGTGCAGCAAAACAATACCACCCAGACTATGGCCCACAAAATGAATAATTTCGGCATCTATTCGCTCGACAAATTGAGCTAAATATTTTGCATTTTCAGCGGGGCTGCGCCTTACACTTTTATAGGAAAATTCCAGGCATTGATGCCCACGCTGAGCTAAATACCGCGAAATAGGTTTCATCACTACCCCTTTCATCCAGATGCCATGAACGCATACGACCACTTCACGCATGGTAATACTGCCTAGGGCACCCAGCGAGTAATCGCATCCTGATTCGTATGCGAAAAAGCGATTTCTAGTGCTTCCTGACGTGAAACCCATTTATATTCTTCGTGCTCTCTGGGATTAATTTTAATTTCGATTTTTTCAGGAATTTCTAACCGAAATACATGCTCTCTATTTTCTGTAACACCAGGCGCATAACGTTTTCGCCAAATAGAATAAATTTCAAATGTCTGTGAAAAATGACAATCTTTGATGTCACAATTATTAATGCCTGTTTCTTCCTCCAATTCGCGAATGGCTGCTTGCATGGGTTCTTCATCCCACTCTAGACTGCCCGTGATCGATTGCCAAAAATCATTGGGAAATTTGCGCCGTAGCATCAATACTTCACCTTGTTGTGTGTATACTAGAACAAGTACAGATTCAGGCCGTTTATGTTCCATAGTTATAAAATGATACCTTCTATTCGGGACTTTTTATTTATATTTTAAATTTATGAAATCTAGATTACGAGACCCGATTCAACATTCGTTTGTAGCATGGGTATGTGTACTGTTTTCATTGAGCCTACTTTTTGCATGTACAAGTACTTCTAATAATGAAACAAATGAACTAGTTGAACCCAATCCTGAAGAGGCTTATGTCATTCAAAGCTTACAATTACTACAAACGGATAGATTAGATGAAGCCCTCGTCTCAATTACAAAAGCCTTACAAATAAATCCGGATTCTGCTGATGCCTATACAGTCGCTGGATTAATCTATACCAAAAATAGCCAGGCAGATTTAGCAGAACGCTATTTTAAGCGTGCCTTATCAATTGAGCCGAATCATGCTTCTGCACAAACGAATTATGCAAGTTTTTTATGCAAAAACGATAAACCTTTAGAAGCTGAGAAAATTTTTATTAATGCAGCCCATAACAAAAATAATCTTCAACCAGAACTTGCCTATACAAATGCTGGATTATGTGTGCTAGGTATTCCTGATGTTGTTAAAGCAAGCAACTATTTTGCAAAGGCATTAAAAATTAACCCGAATACTATTGTAGCTTGGTATCAACTTGCAAAAATTCATTACGGCACTTATGACTATGAAAAAGCAATGCGCTTTTTACAAGAGTATGAAAAACTAGCTCAACCGACCCCAAAAACACTTCTATTAGGTGCGCAAATTGCACAGGCTAGCGGTAACGAAAAACTTTCTACACAATATAAACTGATGCTTGCACAACGATTTCCAGATTCAAAAGAAGCCAAGCAATTTACAGGAAAAATCAGAACAGAACCTGCTGTTTATGATGCTAGGAAAAAATTAGATAAAAATCAAAATTATTAATTCGATTGCGGTTTTACCCGTGTCCGAATATGTAACTCTTTTAACTGACGTTCACTAACTTCTGTAGGCGCATCTGTTAATAAACAGGTAGCATTTTGTGTTTTGGGGAAAGGAATAACATCTCGTATTGATTGACTTCCTGTCATTAACATTACTAACCGATCTAAACCAAAGGCGATTCCGCCATGTGGTGGTGCACCATAGCGTAGTGCATTCAGTAAAAAACCAAATTTTTCTTCAGCTTCTTCAGGACTAATCTGCAAAACTTCAAATACGGCTGCTTGCATATCTTGTTTGTGAATACGTACCGAACCACCCCCTATTTCAACTCCATTCAGCACCATGTCATAAGCTAAGGATAAAGCATCATTAGGATTTTCTTTTAATTCAGATGCGCTACACGTTGGTGAAGTAAATGGATGATGTAAAGCAGACCAGCGTTTGATATCGGCATCCCATTCAAACATTGGAAAATTTATTACCCACAATGGTTTCCACTCATCCGCAACCATATTTAAATCGTGTCCGAGCTTTACGCGCAAAGCACCGAGCGCCGCATTCACAATTTCTTTTTTGTCGGCCCCAAAAAATAAAAGATCTCCATTCTCTGCATTAGAGAGTGAAAGTATTTGTTGAACAACTTCCGTAGGCAAAAATTTAAGTATGGGAGATTGCAACCCATCTTTAAGATTGCTTACATCGTTACATTTAATATAGGCTAATCCTTTTGCACCATATTGACTAACAAACTCCGTATAATCGTCAATTTCTTTTCTGGTTAGAGAAGAACCGTTGGGGATTTTCAGCATAGCAACACGACTTGCGTCATCATTTGCGGGCCCGCTGAAAACTTTAAACTCAACATTCTGCATCAATTCTGTAATATTGATAAACTCAAGAGGAATTCTTACGTCTGGTTTATCACTTCCATAACGATACATAGCATCTGCATAATCCAATTTTGGAAATGGAGTACATAAGTCGATACCACAGACCTTTTTAAATAAAACTCGAATCATATCTTCCATAAGTGACATGATTTCATCTTCAGTTAAAAAAGAAGTCTCGATATCAAGTTGTGTAAATTCAGGTTGTCGATCGGCCCTTAAATCTTCATCACGAAAACAACGCACAATTTGGTAATAACGATCAAAACCACTCATCATGAGTAATTGTTTAAACAATTGCGGGGATTGTGGTAGCGCAAAAAATGATCCAGGTTGCGTACGACTTGGAACTAAGTAATCTCTAGCACCTTCTGGTGTTGCTTTTGTAAGTATTGGGGTCTCGATATCTAAAAACCCATTTGTATCTAAATAGTTTCTAATTTCTCGAGCGACATTTGCTTTAGTGCGAATTTTCTCTTGCATCAATGGGCGACGTAAATCCACATATCGATACTTCAGTCGATTTTCTTCATGTACATCTTCATCATCTAATTGAAATGGAGGGGTATCAGACGGATTCAAAACTTCAAGAGATTTAGCCAATACCTCAATTTTCCCTGTAGGCAAATCTGGATTAATCGTGCCTTCTGGGCGCATACGCACTCGTCCTTGTATAAATAAAACATATTCATTGCGAATTTGTTCTGCAATTTGAAATATTTCAGGTGTGTCAGGATCAAATACGACTTGTAGTATTCCTTCACGATCCCGCAAGTCTACAAATATCACACCCCCATGATCACGTCTTCGGTTTACCCAACCACATGCCGAAATTTGCTGGTCAATCAGCTCTTCTGTAACTTGGCCGCAATAATGTGTGCGCATAGTGAAATCTTTTAGGAAACAGGTCCGGTTGCAATTAACAAGCGAGGCATAGTAAAGACTGGTTAATCAGCTTGCAATAGGGTCTTTAAGCGAATTGTACGTTTTATCTAGAAATAAACCGATATCAGCGTTTATTGGATTTTGTTGTTTTTGTAGATGATTTTTTACTGCTATCAGAACTACTTTTTGCGCTAGATTTCGTATCTACTTTTTTGTCTGGTTTTTTTGAATCTTTTTTATTTTCTTTTGCAGTATCCTTTTTCTGTGAATCATCTCTGGCTAAATTTCGTTTGTTGTCAGATTTAAAATCGGTTTCATACCAACCTGAACCACTTAAACGAAAGCTTGCCGCAGAAATTAATTTCTTTAAGGAATTTTCATTACAATTAGGACATTCCGTTAACGGACCATCACTAACTTTTTGTAAAGCTTCATGGCGAAAACCACAAGCTTTACACTCATATTCGTAAATAGGCATGATTACAGTACACTAAAAGTAGTAAATTCCTGATCTAATATTGTTTGGCACTCTAAATTATCCACTCGGGCTGACTCTGGCCCAATATGCAGCCAATCCTTAAATCGCTCAACGTCAGATATATTTCCTTTCATCACAACTTCAACGCTACCATCTGTTATATTTTTTGCGTAGCCCACCAATCCCAACTGTTGGGCTTGCTTTCTCGCCGATGCGCGAAAAAAAACACCTTGCACTTTGCCATAAACTATACAGCGTAAACATCTATGTTTTGAGATAGTAGTAGACACACTAGTAATATGAATTTAGTAGTAGAACAGAAAAACAAATTTAATGTTCAAAATTTATTATAATAATCGTCCTAAGCACATTGTTCTATAAACAGAATGATAATGGAGAAAAGTAGCGATGGACAATAATTCAACTACAATTTATTACAACCCCAAGTGTTCAAAATGCCGTCTTTCACTTGAATTACTACAGAATAATGGGCAGCAACCTGAAGTCGTAGAATACCTAAAAGACACACCTAACAAAGAAGAACTCAAAGAAATTCTTTCGCTACTGAACATTTCAGCAGATCAACTGCTTCGAAAAAAAGAATCTGCATATCAAGCATCTGGACTTGGTAATGACTCTACTGAGAATGAAATTTTAGATGCAATGATGGAGAATCCCATACTAATAGAACGCCCAATCATCCTTCATAATGGCAAAGCCGTAATTGGTCGGCCACCTGAAAAAATTTTAGACATACTTTAAATGAAAAACATACTCGTTCTTTTTTATTCTCGATATGGGTCTACACAAGAGATGGCGCAACATATTGCCCGGGGTGTAAATTCTGTAGAAGAAATGGAAGCAAAAATTAGAACAGTACCTCCTGTGTCTACAACATGTGAGGCCATAGAAGACTCCATACCAGAACAGGGTTATCCCTATGCCGAACTGAAAGATTTAGAAGAATGTAATGCATTGATCTTAGGCAGCCCCACCCGATTTGGCAACATGGCTGCACCCTTAAAATACTTTCTTGATAGCACTGGCTCCCAATGGCTATCTGGGGCATTAAGTAATAAGCCTGCTGCAGTGTTTACCTCAACCTCCAGCCTACACGGTGGGCAAGAAACCACTTTACTTTCCATGATGCTGCCTCTTTTACACCATGGAATGTTAATGGTGGGAATCCCATATTCAGAAAAAGAATTACTAAGCACTTCCACCGGCGGAACCCCTTATGGTGCAAGTCATTTGGCCGGCCCAGAAAGTACGAATGCAATCAGTGAAGACGAAAAAAAGCTTTGCTTTGCTCTTGGGAAGCGAGTCGCCACTATTGCACAAAAAATTTAATCAAGCACAGACTTAATAAATGGAATTGTAATTTTTCTCTTTTGCACCAAAGACTCATTGTCTAAAGTATTCAAATTTTCAGTCAGTTTTTTTATATCCCGAGGGTAACGTGTAAGCATGTAGCCTATAACCTCCTCTGATAATTCAATCCCTCGAATTTTTGCATGTTGCTGTAATGCAATTTCAAGCTGTACACCATTTAGAATATCTAGTTTGTACACAGGCCCCCAAACTAATCGGGATGCTAAATCCGATAAACCAATATTGGAACTTGTTGGACTTATAGTTGACGTCATAATTAAGCATTTATTTTGGGATCTAAGCTCATTTATTAGTTTAAAAATTTCTATTTCCCAAGCCGAATCACCAAACAAATCATCTATATCATCTAAACAAACAACATCTAATGAATGTAAGTCTCTAAATATATCTGAAATAGTTTCTGAAAATTCTTGTAATGGAAAATATACTGATTTGACATTTGCCTTATTTAAGTGATTGCACACGGCTTGTAGTAGGTGTGTTTTACCCGTACTTTTTGCCCCCCAAATATAATATTGTCGAGGTTCGTCAGCAGTATGTTCTAAACTCTTTAAGGATATAACAAGATCGCTTCCACTTTTATCAACAAAAGTGTCAAATGTTGCAAATCTAGGTAACGCTATATCAAGCGGGAATTGTGCGAAGGTTTGCAAGCAGAATGAAATTTTAAAAGTGAATTAAAAACGATAACAAACTTATTAAATTTGCTTGCTATGTTGCCTTGACAAGCGACGTGAACGTTCTTCAAGAGAGTACTCCAAACCACTTGCTACAGTTGTAAAAAGAGTGATACCAACTAATAACTGAATAACTATCGAAGGTACAAAATTAATTTGAGAGTAGAGAACCACAAAAACTAAAACAATTTGCACAAATGTATTTGCTTTGCTGATTATTGATGGATGAATTTCTAATCTACGAGTAGAAAATACGTATGAAAGTGCTCCTGACAGCAATGCCACATCTCGCAAAATTACAAAAAATACAAGCCAGTGAGGTAATAAATCTAATACACCCAACGTTATATATGCAGAAATTAGCATGGCTTTATCAGCCGCAGGATCTAAATATGCGCCTAGGGTTGTTCTCCAGTTAAATGACTTGGCAAGATAACCATCCAATGCATCAGACAAGCCCATTAATAAGAACAGCAACAAGGCGTTATAAAACTGCCCGTCATAGATCCACCACACTAATAGCGGTACGCCTGCAAAACGCAGTACGGTAATGATGTTAGGAATAAATCTCCAAAAAGACATGTTACGCCTCATTTCCTCCATGACATACAATGCCAACCTTTTATAAATAATTATTCTTCTTAGACTTTAAGATGGTATAAGTTACCGTTACATGAAGCAATGGGATTACCTATAAAGCTGTGATTTTAAACGCATTTTCTAATTTTATAGTTAATGTATTTCAATAAGTTACAATGTTTTTCTAAAATTAAATATAAATGGCAACAACCTATAAAAGTGCTGGAGTCGATATCGATGCCGGTAACAAACTTGTTGATGAGATTAAATCAGCAGTGCGCTCCACTCATCGAAATGGGGTATTAACCGATATTGGTGGCTTTGGAGGACTCTTTTCCCTTGCACAACATCGTTATAAAGAACCCGTTCTAGTATCTGGGACAGATGGTGTAGGGACTAAATTGAGACTGGCTCAGCAGTTAGACAAGCACGACACAATTGGAATTGATTTAGTAGCAATGTGTGCCAATGATGTCATTGTTCAAGGAGCTGAACCTTTATTTTTTCTAGATTATTTTGCTACCGGGAAGCTTTCTGTTGAACAAGCAAAATCAGTAATTGAAGGAATTGCAGAGGGATGTAGACAAGCCGGTGCAGCGCTCATTGGTGGTGAGACTGCTGAAATGCCAGGAATGTATGATGACGGCGAATATGATTTAGCTGGATTTTGTGTAGGAATCGTTGAAAAAGAAAATATTATTGATGGCAGTAAAATTTCAGAAGGCGATGTAATTCTTGGGCTTCACTCAAGTGGTCTTCATTCCAATGGCTATTCCTTAGTTAACAAAATTTTAAAAGACAAAAATATTTCACTTGATGAAGATTTTAATCAAACTTCACTAGGCGAAGTCTTACTTACACCTACAACTATTTATACAAAAATAGTACTTGAGCTTATCCAACATCATGAAATCCATGGTCTATGCCACATCACTGGTGGTGGGATCATTGAAAATGTTCCCCGAATACTTCCTAAAAATGTTTCTGCAACTATCGATACGTCAAGCTGGTCGAGGCCCGATATTTTTCAATGGATCCAGGATATGGCTAAGGTAGATGAACAAGAAATGCAAAGAATATTTAATTGTGGAATGGGTATGCTGGTTATTTTGCCTGAAAAACATACAAATAATGCAATGCAAATATGCAAAAAAATAAACTACGACTCATCCATTATTGGAGTTATCTCAAAATCTGCAACTAGCAATGTAGTTTTGCAATAAACTGTGTCCGATTCTGGTCAAAAAAAAATTGCTGTCTTAATTTCTGGAAACGGCAGTAATCTCCAATCTATCATCAATCATGTTAACAAGAGCACAATTTCTGCAAGCATCGCTTGTGTAATTAGTAATGTAAAAAATGCATATGGCTTGCAAAGAGCTCAACAGTCTAAGATTCAAACACATACTATTGAGCATAATCACTATGCATCACGTGAGTTATTTGAACAGGAACTAATAAAGACCTTAATGGTCTATAACGTTGATGTAATTGCATTAGCAGGCTTTATGCGTGTACTCAGTGAAACATTTGTTAATAAATATCAAAATAAAGTTTTAAATATCCACCCTTCATTATTACCGAAATATCCTGGACTACACACCCATCAAAGAGCTCTTGAAAACAATGATAAAGAGCATGGATGCAGCGTGCATTTTGCAACGGATGAATTGGACGGCGGACCTTTAGTCATACAGGCAAAAGTAAACGTGAAAAAAGAAGATACACAGGAAAGTCTTGCGGCTCGTGTATTGGAAAAAGAACATATCATTTATCCACTTGCCATCAAATGGTTTTGTGAAGATAAATTAAAATGCCTTAACAATGAAACATACTTTGAAAATCGACGTATTAACCAGCCAATATTGTTCAATAATGGTTATCTTAGAGAATTAAAATGAAACCCTTATTATTAGCAGTATTAATATTTTTATTACTTATTAATGTTGGGATTTGTTCTTCTGCACAAATACTTAACGAAGAAAATTTACCGCCTGAGTTTGAAGCCATATATGACGTACATAAAAAAGGATTGCATGTAGGCGAAATGAAGGTGCGTCTAATAAAACAAGGAAATCAAATAATTTATGAATCCGTTACAAAACCGGTAGGCATAGCCTCAATATTTCTTGGCAAACAAGAAATTAAGGCACTTGCTGAATTGGAAGAATTTAATGGCCAATATCGAGCTATAGAATATAAAAGACAGGATACGGATAAAAAACGAAATGAACATTACATTTTTCATTGGAAGAATAGGAGCGCAACTGTTGCGTACAAAGATATAAATACTGAACTGTCTATTCCAGAAAATACATTTGATAACTATTCAATGCAGCTACTGCTAATGCGGGAACCTATACCAGGAGTAACTAAAAATTCATATTCGGTAATTTCTAAGGGACGCCTCAAAGAATATATTTATACGTTAGAAGCACAAGAATTAATAGAAACTAAGCTTGGTGACGTTGATACCTTTAAGCTTGTACGAAAGAAAGATAATGAAAAAAATACAACCTACTTTGGTTGGTATGCCGATAGCTTACATTATCTTCCTGTTAAATTAGATAAATATGAAAATGGAAAAATTGATCTCTCTATTCAAATTTCAAAAATTCGTTGGTTATAGTTATAAATAAATTAGCACTAGACAGGATTAAGGATTTACTAAATTCTATAAGTTTAAATTTTTTTACAATTTATCTATTTTATATCCTACCAACACCATTAACACCTTATAGACATAGAATCGTATTTAGCACAGTGTAAATATGGTTAATATAAATATTTATGCTTAGTTAATGATAAAAAATATAAATAATTAGTATTAAATACTTAAAATTATTTTTTTATATTTCTCGTACAAGTTTTTTTAACATATTTAGATTATTGATTTCAGTTAATTACCGGTATAATCTACACAGAAAATATAAACCTATTTTTTATATCGTTATTTCGAGGCAAAATACTCTAAATTATCAGAAATTATGTAAAATCATCACATTCCTGTAACTATAACTAGTATAATATTGTTTAGTAAGATTGTAGTAATCCAATTATAAAAACAAACAATACAATTTCGAGGCTCTGAGATGACTACACTGCATCAATTTATTGATTTTAATATCAATGCATCAAAGATTTTTCGATATATTTTATTGGGCTTAATCACTTTGATTTTAGTGCTATCCAAAGTTACACAAGCCGCTTCTGTTAATTTAAATACATGGAATTCAGAGTCATTTCCAACTATTCCGCCTTTTAGCAATGCATCATGGACTATTGAAAACAATGGTAGTTCCGCCACCCAAAATAATAATAGCCAACCAACACTTCTTTATAGTGACTTTAATGCATTAGGTTCAGTAGTTTCTGGAACAGTGCGCGTTAACAGCAGCACAGATAATGATTATTTTGGATTTGCAGTTGGTTTTTTACCTGGTGACTCTAACAATAATAATGCAAATTACCTACTTATTGATTGGAAAAAAGAAACTCAGACGTTTAATTTTGGCAGCCCTTCAGATACACCTGGATCGACAGCGAACATTGGCTTAGCTGTGTCACTTGTTACAGGTACACCTACTGCAGATGAGTTCTGGGGACATACTAATTTTTTAAGCAATCAAAATGGTGGTTTGCTTGAATTGCAAAGAGCTACAAACCTTGGTTCAACAGGTTGGGAACTTAACACTGAATATGAATTTATAATTGATATAGACCCAAACAACTTAGAAATATTTGTAGATGGAACAAAAGAAATAGATATTACAGGCAATTTTAGTGATGGCAGATTTGCATTTTATAATTTTTCTCAAGGAAATGTTAATTTTGCAGATTTTTCAGTTGTACCTATCCCTCCAGCATTCTGGTTATTTGGTTCAAGTTTGGCGGGGTTACTTCTTTTAAAAAGAAAAAGAAAAAGAACTCAAATTACTATATAAATTTCATGAACCTGCAATCATCATATCATCAATAAGAATAGATGGTGTTATGATATTACTACGTTCATCCAAATCGCTTCCTGTAGCAATAATTTTTTGAAACATTTGTTTTAAATTCCCGGCAATTGTAATTTCTTCTACCGGATATTGAATTTTACCATTCTCTATCCAATAGCCTACAGCGCCCCTGGAATAATCACCAGTTACGTTATTAACTCCATGACCAATTAACTCGGTTACTAATAATCCTTGCTGCATTTTTTGCATTAATTCATCTAGAGATTGGGTTCCAGCTTGCAATTTTAAATTATGAATTCCCCCTGCATTACCCGTAGACTCCATGCCTAAGCGTCTCGCAGAATACGAACTTAAAACGTAGCTTTTTAAAATACCATTATCGACGATCGTTCTTGGCTCTGTAGCTACACCTTCAAGATCATAGACACTACTACCAAGCCCTTGTTGAATATGTGGGTCATCCGTGATCGTAACTAGATCAGAGAAAACTTTTTTATCTAATTGATCTATTAAAAAAGAAGCTTTTCGGTACAGCGCTCCTCCACTTATCGCCGTTACAAAATGTGACAACAATGATCGTGCCATATTGGCTTCAAATATAACTGGAGTTGTTCGTGTTGAAATTTTTTTCGCACCAAGTCTAGCAAGTGCTCTTTCAGCAGATTTTTTACCTACAATACTAGATGATTCAAGATTTGCTGGATTACGTGAAGTTGTAAACCAATAATCTCTTTGCATCGACCCATTTTTTTCGGCAACTACGACACAAGAAAGAGTATGTCGTGTTGATGTGTAGCGGCCCGTAAATCCATGGGTGTTTGCGTAGATACTTGATGTTCTTGAAGTAGCTACATTTGCCCCCTCTGAATTTGAGATTTGCTCGTGCTCACGAGCAGAGTTTTCACAATCAAGTGCAATTTCTAATGCTTCTTCAGGTGAGATAGCCCAAGGATGATCAAGATCCAAGTCCATTATTCTGGTGGGCATTCGATTAACATCAGCTAAGCCATTGCATTGATCGGCTTGTGTAAATTTTGCAATGTCAGCTGCAGCGGATACGGCATCTTTAATGGCCAACGGATCAAAGCTAGAAGTACTGGATGTACCTTTATTTTGACCAAAATATAATGTGATGCCTAAGGCACGATCGTTGTGATGCTCAAGGGTCTCAATTTCTCCTAAGCGTGCCGTGACCGACAACCCATGCTCGGAGTTAATAGTCGCTTCTGCGCCAGTAGCACCCTGCTGCTGTGCTTCCTGTAAACACAGTTGAACCAATTCTTCTAAATTAGCTTCTTTTACGATATTTGAGGATTGTTTTTGAAGTGCCACGTTTTTTTAAACAATTGCTACTTTGCTATTGAGACGTCCCACCCACAGTAATGCCATCAATACGCAGTGTAGGTTGTCCAACTCCTACAGGAACACTTTGTCCTTCTTTACCACAGGTACCAACGCCCTCGTCTAGTGCTAAATCATTGCCGATCATAGTTACTCGCGTTAACACATCTGGGCCATCACCAATTAATGTTGCGCCTTTGACAGGTTTAGTGACTTTGCCTTTCTCAATTAAATAGGCTTCAGAAGCAGAAAAAACAAATTTTCCTGAAGTAATATCCACTTGACCTCCACCAAAATTAACGGCATAAAATCCAGAATCTACAGAACTAATAATTTCTGCCGGGTCAAATTCACCTGCCAACATATAAGTGTTTGTCATTCTCGGCATAGGCAGATGCGCATAGGATTCACGTCGGCCATTACCAGTTGATTCAGATTTCATTAGCTTGGCATTCATCTTATCTTGCATGAAACCTTTTAAGATTCCGTCCTCAATTAAAGTGGTACACTGGGTTGGAGTCCCCTCATCATCGATATTTAGTGAGCCACGTCGATTTTCCAAAGTACCATCGTCAACTACAGTTACCCCTTTACTAGCAACCTGTTCTCCAATGCGTCCACTAAATGCGGAAGTGCCTTTACGCGTGAAATCTCCTTCTAACCCATGTCCAACCGCTTCATGCAATAACACACCTGGCCATCCAGGTCCTAATACAACCTTCATTTTTCCAGCGGGCGCTTCTATCGCTTCTAAGTTTATTAATGCCATGCGCACGGCTTCATGTGCATAACGATGAGATTGATCATTTTTAGTAAAAAACTCATAACCAACACGCCCACCACCACCTGCACTGCCCTGCTCTCGTCTTCCATTTTGTTCCACAATGACAGAAACATTTAATCGAACTAGTGGGCGCAAATCTGCCGCAATTGAACCATCACTATTTGCAATTAACACAATTTCATGAGTCCCTGCTAAAGAAATAATAACTTCTTTAACGCGGGGATCTTGTTGTCTCGCCAAGGCATCCAGTGATTGTAATAATTCCACTTTTTCAGACTTATGCATTGAATCTAGGGGATTTTCAGAGGCGTACAAATTTTTCCCCATGTTTGCTTTCCATGCCTGTATTGCGCCACTATTTTTCCCACGCGCAATCGCTCGTGCGGCTTTACAAGATTCAATCAGAGCAGGTAAGACAATTTCATCTGAGTACGCAAACCCTGATTTATCACCTTTAACGGCTCGAATTCCTACACCTTGATTTATGTTATAGCTAGCATCTTTAACAATTCCATCTTCTAATGACCAGGCTTCATGTTTGCGAACTTGAAAATAGATATCGCCACTATCTGCCGATGTATCAAGTAACGTTGAAAAGGCTTGTGTTAGATGAGTATCATCTATACCTGAAGGAACTAAGATACTATCACGTGCTTTTTCAAGAGTGTCTTGCATAACTTTTCTACTCAAAGAAGCCGATGCTGCAAACATGGAAATGTTTTACGACGCGACTCTAAATATTCTAAATTAATTTCGGCAATGGCCATGCCGGAGCCATGTTTAATTCGATTTAAAATTATTCCCCACGGGTCAACGATCATACTATCCCCATGTGTAGAACGACCATTAATATGGTAACCTCCTTGACCAGAAGCAATGATATAAACTAAATTTTCAATGGCACGTGCACGGATTAAACTCTCCCAATGCGCCTCGCCCGTAGTGGCAGTAAAAGCAGCAGGCAATGCAATTATTTCTGCACCAAGATCCAATAACTGTCTAAACAATTCAGGAAATCGTAAATCGTAACAAACAGCTAATCCAATTTTTCCAAACGGTGAATCAATCACTTTTAATCCTGAATCACCCGATTTTATCGTTTCCGATTCGCTGTAATTTTCTCCAGTATCAACAATATCTACATCAAATAGATGCATTTTGTCGTAGCGTTCAACTAATGAACCCTTATTGTCATATACACAACAAGCCGCATAAATTTTCTTTGGATCAGGGCAGCTTAAAGGAATTGTTCCTCCAATAATCCAAACATTATGTTGAAGTGCCTGATCAGCTAAAAATTTTTGTATTGGCCCTTCTCCAAGTTCTTCACGAATTGTGACTTTATCTTCCTCTTCTATCCCCATAATGGCAAAGTTTTCAGGTAACACAATGAGCTCTGCACCCACATTCACAGCCTGTGCAATCAGTCTACCTGCTTCATGTAAATTGGCATCTACATTAGGGCTCGAAGCCATCTGAAGTGCTGCAACTTTACTCACGATTTATGTATACCCAGTTAAATTATTATCCAAATATTATTACATATTGTACGACATACATTGGCCACTAAAGTAGAGATATAAAATACATAAACGAATATAAAACGATGAGAAAATTTATTTTACTTGACTTGTTTCAGTTGACTTATCGGTAGTATTAGAAGGAATCGGCTGATATTGCGGCAAGGTTCTTGTAGGCACATTTGTGTTTTCGCCATTAGAATTTGCTTGTATTACTTTCTGTGAAAGTGGTTCAACTTTTGGGTCATCCCAACTACCCGTCAATGTATATTGAACTTCAGTGACACGATTCAAATTGATACCAACAGTTTTCGCCAATTTGTCAGCCACCATTACTCCGACTCCGCCGATAGGCCCTCCAACAGCAAATCCAATCCACGGTAATCCCCCTGTAACATGGGGAGTTACCGTAATGATCTGATCATAGTTTCTTGTAGCTAGCTCAGTTGTTCCTTGAATTAGAATATCAGCTGATGATCCTTTAATTGTTAAATTTTCCGTAGTGAGATTTGAATTTCCGAAATTTAGATCTCCTCGAATTTTGTCAAATGTATATCCCTTAGAGAAAAAATCTGAAAAGTCTAGTGACAGACGACGGGAAATTTCACCAAAATTAAATAAACCAAGCAAGCGTCCTGCACCACCTTGATCTACTGTTGAAAACTGACCATCATTTAATCTTACTTTTGTCGTTCCTGTAATGGATTCTAATGAAAAGCGATAGGGTGGATTTGGCCAATTGAAACTACCTGAAATTCTACCCTCCCCATTCGTTACCTGGCTTCCAAAGCCTAATCCTTTTAATGAATTTTCTAAATGCTCTGATTTCAATGTAAATGTTATTGAAGATTTATGATTATCGACTGAATCAACCACCCAAGATCCATGTGCATTTAATTGCAAGTCATCACCTTTGCCCGTTAGAGATTGAATGTTAATACCCTGTGCAATAGGAGTTGTTATTAAATCAATATCTTTAAACACTATTCCATCATATTCGAAATGTTTAGCATTTAGATTTATTTCTGGTAACTTTCGTGGATCAAAATTCTTCATTTCTTTATGTTCATTTTTTTTAAACTTTAGATAATCAAAATTTGCTGTAATAGGAACCTTAGTTTGTTTATAAATTGGTATTTCGAATGACCCCTTAGCAACTGTTGAATCTATAGCTCCTTTCCATAAATCGTGTGTTTTGTTGATTTGAATTCCTATATTTTGAAATTCTTGTCCAGAATATAAAATTTTATTTGCCCTAATATCTATCTCATTTAACTCCAGCTCATTATCAGAACGATCTTCTTGTCCAGTTACTTTTAGCCAGGCAGATAGGTCAATTTCATCAAATTCCCCAGCTATTCGAATACCTTCGTTTGGAATCGAAGAATGACTTTGGCTTGTATTCAATTCTACTGCGGTTAACTGTTTCACACTATTGTCAAAAATAGAATCTATAAATAACCTATCATCAATACTTATATTTATTGGCATCATTTCTTTTTTTACATAAACCGCACTAAAGTTAAAAGGAATTATCTGGGGGGCTGTTTTGTAGAATGGCTCTGGCAAATCAATAGATGCTCCCTGTAATTCGCTGTTAATACTAATTGCTAAGGACTTATCTTTATAGCGCTTTCCAAACCCAGGTAAAATAATCTCAGCCTCGACCGGGATTATGCCAGTGAAAAATTGTACATCTACAGCAGGATTATTTGATATATATGAGTCGATTTCCAATTTTCCATCCAACTGAATCGAAGTTTTTCCACCGTCCAACTTTTTCGCATTAGCTACAAATTTCTGTTCAAATAAATTTGCAGTAACATTTGTAAATTCTGCACCATTTCTATCGAAATATATTTCGCCACTTATATTTTTAAAAGGAAGAGTTAATGTGTTTATCGTTAAATTATTATTACTTAGTTTTGCATGCCCGTTTACCCTTCTCTCTTTTTCAAGCTTTTTAGTAATCGTTAACGCAATTTCTAAATCAAGTTGAGACTGGCCATCTACAGATAAATGCTGATGCACTTCACTATTTTCTGGGAGTAACGCTGACTCACGCAAGTACTCTAAGTAATCATTTGTTGGTCCTGTTGTCTCACCATTAATTACAAGCCTTGGAAGCTTCAAATCATTAATTGTAACTACTGCATTATTGATGGATGTATTCAACAGTTTTGCTTGATTACCAATAACAGAAAAATTTTTATTATTTATTTCAAGTTCCGCATTTATATTACTAATAATTGGCCAACCCACCTTATAATCCAGTGTTGCATTTTCTATTTTTGTATATAACTTAACTACACCAGGATGTGTTTTAAATGGCGTATGCTTTGGATTTCCCCTAAACAAAAATAAAACCTGCTTCGCCTCACCATCAACAATACTATGTTGAAGCCACCTTGATAGTTTTGGTTTAAGAATTTTATGTGGTATCAATTTGTTAAATGTAGCTGCAGTGATTAAAGGGGCACTTGCTTGAATATCTAAGTAGAATTGTTCGTTCTGCATTTGAAGGCTACCTTGAAAATCCAACGTGTCATTAATAGTCTGCAATTCTAAGTTTTCAAAATAAATTGAATAATTTGGTAATTCATTTTTCCATTTTACTTTTCCTGCAAGACTTTGTTGATCTAACTCATTCGCAAAGATTCTTTTTGCTTTAATGTACAGTGTATTAGAATTTATCGAAAATTCACCTTTTGTATGATTTCCTTTTAACAGTCCAGACAGATTACTAAGTTTGAACTCCTTACCAGGTATAGTTAGTTGAGCATTATTAAGCGATGTTTCAAGTAAATATTTATCAAGCTTTTTTTCTTTAATTGCAAAAATAAATTTTGTGTCTTCTAGCACTCCTTCTATTGTTGCTTTTGAATACAAATCTTCTAGGTGTTGATTAAATACTGGAAAATGTTGCAATGTTGAAAAAATATGCTTTGCATTTAAATAATCTAAGGATGTTGCCATAATATAGTTTTCTCTTTTACATTCTATACAAGCAATTTCATATTTTTCTCCGAGCCATTGTTCATCTTCTGCTTCGACTACACTTTCAATTAAATTTAGCACCCAATCTTGATTGCTATTTTTTATATTAAATTTTGTTTTTATAGATGTAATTTCACTATTAGTTTCTAACCCAAAAAGTTGCTTTTCAGGTGGTTTGTATTTTAAATTTGTAAGACTTAAATTTCCCACAAACACTCTATCAGTAGCTGAAGTTATATCACCCCAGGCTTCAAAACTTGATGTGCCAGAATCAATTCCTAACTTTAGCTGCGGAAAAAAGTCACTGATTAACTCTAAATTTATTTGCTCACCTTTAATATATAAATCACCTTTTCCTTTTCCTAATCCTTTTTCAAAATTTTTAATATTTGCTAATAGGCTAAAGTTCCTTCCCAATTTTTCAGGCAAAGAAATATCTGCTGCGATTTTAAACCGATTTTTTTCAAAATCTAATATGACATTTACCTGATCAAAAAAATAGTTTAACTGATTGACCTCATCATTAATTGATATACTACTATCTAGCAAACGAAACCTGATGCTTTGTTTATCTTCTATTTTTTTTCTTTGTGCTACTTTTTCACTTATATCAATTCCATTTAGTAATAATTTTTGATCAATCGTTCTTACTGCATCCAAGTTACTATCGATTACTGTAATATGTTGAATACTGACTTTTTTTGTGAATAAACTTTTAAATAGGTTTATGGAAATATCTGCTTCTCTTGCATAAAAAAGCTGCTGCGTCTTATCTTCAGTAAATATTTCTATACGATCTGCTGTGATTAATGGTGTGTATCCGTACCAATTAATAGTAATTGCATTAATTTTTACTGGCTTGCCAATTAGTGTTGTTAAATTATTTTCTATTTTTGGTAAATATTTTTGATATAGCTCTGGAAATTCACGAACTATGCCTACAAATATTGCCAGTAAAATGATAATTGTTGCGAAAGCATACCAAGTAGATGTAATTATTCGTTTTAACATCCGGTGTAAATTCTTAATTAATTTAAAATTCTGCTATAACGGCACTACATCAAACTGTTCTTGGGAATACAAGGACTCCACCTGCAATTTAATGGTTTTCCCAATATAGTCTTCCAGCTCTGCCAAACTGGACGACTCCTCATCTAAAAGTAAATCTACTACTGGTTGAGACGCTAAAACTAATAATTCGTTCGTTTCGTATTGTCTGGCCTCCCGCATAATCTCGCGAAATAGCTCAAAACATACAGTCTCAGATGTTTTAATATAGCCCCGCCCAGAACAGGTCATACATGGCTCACACAACATATGTTCCAGGCTCTCTCGTGTGCGCTTTCGAGTCATTTCTACCAGCCCTAGTGGGGACACCTCGCATACTTGACTTTTGGCTCGATCCCGATCAAGCGCTTTTTCAAACACTCTCATTACTTGACGTTTATGCTCATCATCTTCCATGTCGATGAAGTCTATAATGATAATACCGCCTAAGTTTCTGAGTCTTAATTGGCGAGCAATGGCTTGCGCAGCTTCTAGATTGGTTTTGTATATAGTTTCATGAAGATTCCTATGACCGATAAATCCACCAGTATTTATATCTATCGTAGTCATCGCCTCCGTTTGATCAAAAATTAAATAACCTCCTGATTTAAGTGTTACTTTCCTGTGTAATGCTTTTTGTAATTCATCTTCAATAGAATATAAATCAAATATAGGACGACTGCCTGAATATAAAGAAATTTTATCCGCAAGTTCTGGTACAAGTTTTTCTGAAAACTCTTGTACCGTTTTAAACGTACTACGAGAATCTATGCGGATTGATTCGACATCTTCAACAGATAAATCACGCAAACTACGAACTGCTAAAGGCAAATCTGAATATACTCGGTCTACAGATAATACTTGATTAACTTTTTCAACAATCGTATCCCAAAGCTTTAATAAAAATTGTAAATCTCTAACTAAATCATCTTCGCTAACACCTTCAGCAGCAGTACGCAAAATACAGCCATATTCAGCATTATAATTATTTAATAAATCACTCGTGATGGATGTTAGTCGCTCACGTTCACTTTCATCTTCTATACGCGCAGAAATTCTTACATCTGCTGAATAGGGTAACAATACGATATATCGAGATGGAACGGTGATATTTGTAGTAAGTCTTGCGCCTTTTGTCCCTAATTGATCCTTTACTACTTGTACTAATAATTGTTGTCCCTCATGTAACAAATTAGTTATCGATTCATTATGACTTTGAATAATTGTTTCATCTAATTCTGTAATTTCAGAGGATTGCACCCGAGAACTTTTTGGTAAAAATGTAACATCTGAACTATGAATGAATGCTGCTTTTGATAATCCTATATCCACAAAGGCAGCATCCATTCCTGGCATGACTCGGCTTACACAACCCTTGAAAATATTACCAACCAACCCTTGACGCCCTACACGCTCAATTTGTACTTCCTGTAGCATTCCATTTTCAACAATCGCTACACGAGTCTCTCTGGGCGTTACATTGATTAATATTTCTTCACTCATTTTTTATTAGAATAATTTAAGAGGCCTAGATCCCTTAATAAAACATAGGTTTCCAATAAGGGTAAACCAATTACCGAGCTATAGCTCCCCACAATATACTCAACAAATCGTGCAGCATGGCCCTGAATAGCATAAGCACCAGCTTTTCCTAAAGGCTCCTCGGTATCGCAATAAGCACGTATCTCATTGTAACTGATCGACTTAAATTTAACTTTTGAAACTACATTCTTTTGTAATCTTTTAGATTTGTACCTTATACATAGAGCTGTATGCACCAAGTGCTCATTAGCTGATAGCTTGGATATAATTTCTATCGCATTATCGATGGATTTGGGTTTGCCAATGAACTGGCCATCTAACTCAATTGCAGTATCAGCAGCTATAATTGCACCGCATTCTTCTACTTGATTCATAACAACTGTTGATTTTTCTAAAGCCATGCGCTTCACATAGTGAGGCGTAATTTCACCTGTATGAATGGATTCATCAATATTTGGTTCATATATGCTGAAGTCATCGACTAGTTGTTGAAATAAACGATGTCGTCGAGACGATGACGAAGCTAATACGAGCGTGAAAGCAGCAGTCATCAGAAACTTGAAATATTTTTAAGTATTAACGTCGATGGTAAGGATGTCCTTGTAATATTGTGCAAGCACGATAAATCTGCTCCACGATCAATACCCTAAGCAACATATGCGGTAAAGTTAGATTCGACACAGACCATACTTGATCCGCTTGACGAATGAATTCACGATTAAATCCATCAGGTCCACCCACATACAAACACACACAACGATAATGCTGTTTCCAAAACTCAATATTTTCGGATAACTCTAGGGTTGTCCAAGCTTTTCCATGCTCATCCAGAACCACACGCAAACTTTGTTCAGGAGTGTGTTTATTTAATAACTGCTCTTCATTTTTTCGCAGTTCATTTTTTGAATATTTTTTATTTCTTTGACTTGCTGGAATGGTTTGGATCACAAAATGGTATTCATTTGGAATCCGATTAATATATTCGCTGACAGCATTATTCACCCAAATAGGAGTCTTTTCTCCCACCACTAGTAATTTTATTTGCACAAATTTATATGATAAGAGTTTTTAATTTACAGTTGCGCGTCTTTCGCCTATTTGCCACAACTTTTCTAAGCTGTAAAACTCTCGCGTTTCTTGCAACATGATATGCACAATTACATCGTATAAATCGATAAGGATCCACTCACGGTCCTCTTCTATCCCAAATACTTCCAATCCTTTTTGCTTAACGTTATAAACTACCTTATCTGCCAAAGCTTTTACATGTCGATCCGATGTGCCTGTTGCAATAACCATTGCATCAAATACATCTGTTTTACTTTTGGTATCGATCACTGTTATTTCTTGACCTTTAATATCTTCAAGAGCCTCTATAGCTACATTTAAAATTTTATTATTATTCATTTACTATTTACATATAGTTTATTTCTAGAAATGTAATTCCATATTGTGCCAGGTACTAGGTATTTTGGCTGTATCCCTTGCTTTATTATTTCTCTAATTTGTGTAGATGAGATGTCAATCTCTTCATCTTCACATAAATACATATGCCCACTGCTCGATTTGGCTAAATCATTTATGTTTTTGGTGTGATATTTATTAAATATGTCTTGCTCACACCCAGACTTAGGAAGCTGATAACCAGGTCTTTGCAATATCATTAAATTACTTAAGGTTAAAATTTGTTGATAGTTTTTCCAAGCACAAAACTTCGAGAACGCATCCATTCCCATAATAAGATTTATACTCTCATTGCTACCAAATTCGCTTCGTAAATCATTTACCGTGTCAATCGTAAAGGATTGACCAGGTCGCTGTAATTCACGATCATCAACAACTAATAAACTGTTTGAACGAGTGACAATTTCAAGCATGTTGAGTCGATGCTCAGCACTTGCAAATAATTCTTTTTTAAAAGGAGAAATCTGACAAGGAACAAAACGAATTTGTTCCAATGGATAATTTTCCAATAATGATATAGCTACATTAATGTGGCCAAAATGAACTGGATCAAAAGTACCACCAAAAATTCCTAGCACGCTCCTTTCCTAAATTGAGTAGATGAACATCTATTGACGTATATTACCGTCACCGAACACAATAAATTTTTGAGTTGTAAGACCTTCTAACCCTACCGGCCCTCGAGCATGTAATTTATCAGTACTAATTCCAATTTCTGCACCTAATCCATATTCAAAGCCATCAGCAAACCGAGTGGACGCATTTACCATCACTGAACTTGAATCCACCTCACGCAAAAATTGATCCGAAATTTGTTTATTCTGTGTAACAATTGCTTCTGTATGATCTGACCCATATTTTTGAATATGGTCCATGGCCTGTGCAATTCCATCCACTACTTTAATCGCAAGCACTGGACCTAAATATTCTTCATACCAATCCTGCTCAACTGCTGACTTGATGTTATTTAAAATTGATTGAGTTTGCCTACACCCGCGAAGCTCAACTCCTTTATCATCAAATTCTTGTTTCAATTTTGGCAATACATTTCCCGCTATACTTTTATCAATAAGTAGGGTTTCCATCGCATTACATACTCCAAACCGTTGCGTTTTTGCATTAACCGCAATATTCATTGCCATTTCGAGTTCAGCATCTTCGTGTATATACACATGACAAACACCATCAAGATGTTTAATTAATGGAATTTTAGATTCTTGAGTAATCCTTTCAATTAAACCTTTCCCACCTCTAGGAATCACAATATCAATCTCATCATTCGCTTGTAAAAGTAATTTAACCGCTTCACGATCCGGTGTATTGATCACTTGCACAACATCTTTCGGTACACCCGCTTTACTCAGTCCTGTATGAATGCAAGTAGATATCGCTTGATTAGAATGCAATGCTTCTGATCCACCTCTTAAAATGGTGACATTTCCAGACTTTATACATAAAGCAGCGGCATCAGCAGTTACATTTGGACGAGATTCATAAATAATTAATATCACGCCAATAGGCACTCGCATTCTCCCCACTTCAATTCCACTAGGACGTTTGTGTAGCTTACTAACCTCACCTACAGGATCTGGCAAACTAGCTACCTGATGTAATCCTTCAGCCATCGCTTGAATACGTGTTTCAGTTAATTCAAGTCTATCAAGCAAAGCAGGTTCCAAACTTTTTTCCTGCCCTTTTAGTAAATCCAGTCTATTCTGGCTTTGCAGATGATCACTTGATTTTAGAATTTCATCTGCAATAAATTGTAAGGCATTATTTTTCACATCTGTTGAGGCAGACGATATTTCTCTTCGTACGTGATTAGCACGAAGAATTACATCATTAATATAGCTCTTTAATGATATCGTTGTATCCTGTGCTACTACACTCATAAACATTCCAATTTTACTTTTATGACGTTGTCTGTGTTGCTAAACTTAATTGCACAAGCTCGTGCCAAGCAGAACTGTTACCACGTCCCTTAATTACTCTATCCGTCCATGCGCACTGTTTAAGCAAATTTACTACGTTTGATTTTTTATGTGGCGATTCTAGATCAAACACTTTTTGGTGGCCTTCAACTAATCCTCTCAAATTTTCATTCCCAGCGGATGAATATTTATCACTTTCAGATAATGATCTGGCATATTCTGTTATGCCCCATAATAATAATGGTGGGGCTATATCTTCATTTTTCAACCTTTGAAGAATTCTAATTACTCGCGACAAGTTTTTCTTACTAACTGCATCCATTAATTCGTTTAGCGAATAATGGCTGTTATTTGTAAGTGCTGAATTAATAGTTTCTTCATCAAAATGCTTACTATCCGAAACTAAGGCAATTTTCTCTATTTCCTGCATGGCAGCAAGTAAATTACCTTCCACCTGTTGTGTAATTAAATCAATTGCCTCTGTGCTAGCAGAACATCCCAACGAGCTTATCTTTCGTTTAATCCAATTTTTTGTTTCTAATACATTCAGCGACCAAATGCGTAAAACAACTCCAGACTGGTTTATCGCTTTCACCCACGCAGAATTCATGACACTTCGATCCAGTCGTGGCACCAATACCAAAAACATTACGTCCTCATGCATACTTTCTAAAAAATGAATAATGGCCTTGGAACCTGTAGCTCCTGGTTTGCCAGTTGGTATTTTTAGTTCTACTAATGTGCGATCCCCAAACAATGAAAGATTGCTCTGCGCAGATTCAAGTTCGCTCCAATCAAATCCAGTTTCTACTGTAAATACTTTTCGTTCAGAAAACCCAGAATCTTTAGCAAGCGTTCTAAACTCATCTGCTGCAAGCATATGCTGATAAGGCTCATCTCCAGAAACCAGGAGAACTGAATCTGTAGCCTTATTCAAGCGATCCTGCAATTGTGAAAATCGAATCTGCATGGGAAATTTGAATTATTGAATGCCCTAATACTATCAATGCTTCAAGGTACATTAAAGCCGATAAATGGCGGTATGAATATGACCAAGAGATCGAATATCCGCAATAAATTGAAAAGGAATATCCTACACTAAGTCACGCAAATATATTAAAAAATTCAGAATTTACTGCAGTTAAATGCTTGAGCTTCAACAACATAAATTCTCAGACAGTAAAGGCCATATTGACTACGACAAGGTCCTTTCGCGCACACACGAACATATAAAGGAATTATTGGAAAATTCCTTAAATGAGTCTTTTAAGCTAGCCAAAAAACCCAAATATAGACAACAAATTAAAGATACAACAGAAGAAATTTGTAATCTCTCTTTTGATACATTTATCAACAGACAACATGTTGTTACGTCTGAGTTCTATGTTGAATTTGAATCAAGATTTTATACATCTTCTACCGTAATTACTCGCACAAAAATACAGGATGTTACTAATATAACTAGAATAGATACTGGTGATATTGAGCTAAAAGTAGCGGTAGACAATTTAATAAAACGCAACAAAGAAAAACACGATGAAGTTCTTGATTTGCTCGAGTTACGACTTCAAGAACTTGCTGTGCTTACCAATCAAGATTTCAATGCTTATTGCATGCATCCCGATGAAATCTATCCTATATTTCAAAATGCAATTACACCTCTTAAAATTCCCGCCGAAGGTAAAATTCTTTTGTGTAAACTTTTTTATGGACAGGTTTCACCCAAATTAAGTGAATTTTATCAAGAAGTGAATTCATTCTTGGTAAGTATGAAAATTTTACCAAGCTCTCAGTCAATTTTGCTAGCTCAGAATTCAGAAACCATCAATGAAGCAATTCAAATTGAGCATGGCAGTGACTCTGATGAAGATATTGCGATAACTACCGGACAATTTTTTGCACCTGTAGAACAGAAAACTTGGAAACAAGAATACTCTGAGATTCATGAACAAGATGATTCCAAGATAACAACACAAATCAGCCGTGCTGATTTGGAAGCAGGCAGTGACACGATTATGGATGTTTACGGACCTGATATTACAGGATTGGATAGCGAAACCGTTGCACTTTTACTACGGCCCTACAGTTACAATCCTGATTCAGGCTCCTCACCCGCACAAAGAAGACAGTTTATCCGTTCTCTATCAAATGTTCAGAAACTAGAGGCTGCCAGCAATGCAATTTTCTACCCTAATCAAATCAAAGCCGCCGTAGAAAGAGACTTACATGAGAGGGGTGCTTTAGATGCCGCAGAAATTGTACAGAATGAAACAAAAGTTATCGATTTTGTAAGTAAAATTTTTCAAGTTATTTTAGATGATGAATCCTTAAGTGACATACTAAAAGTTCTTTTATCAAAATTACAAATTTCTATCATTAAGTTAGCGCTTATTGATTTTAGCTTCTTCCAAAATCCTTCACATCCTGCACGACGTTTGCTTAACAAGCTAACCTCTGTAGGAATGACAATATCCGATAATGATGAAAGGATGTTTAATAAGTTGAAATCAGTGATCGATATGATTGCTGATAACTTTGAAACAGATATACACATTTTTGAGCTTGGATTATTAGAAATTCAAAATTTTGAAAAATCTAAAAAAGATAGAAAGAAAAGAAAAGAAGAAAATGCACGTCATAATCTAAAAGTTCAATCTAAACGCTCTGCTGCAAAACGAGTTGTTATTCATACCATCAAAAAATTAAGCGTAGATAAGAATATTCCAGCTCCAATTCTTGAATTCTGTTTGAAATGCTGGGCTCCACATATGGGTGTAATCTATATTAATGACGGGAGAAAGACTAAAGCCTGGCGAAATTCAGTTCGAACGCTACGTCGAGTCATTAACATTTCCATTGGTGCAATTTCGGCTGAAAAATTAAATGAATATTATGATGCTCCTGAGAAACTTTTTGTTTATCTGCGGGATGAACTTTCTTATTTATCTGAACAGAAAAAAGAATTTGAGGAAATAATTGAGAATGCAGACAGCTGGTATATTCAATATCTGCACGAGCTGTACGGCGTTGAAGAGCTTCAGGAATATGAATCTGAAGAAAATGAACAAGCGATTGAACAATCCGAAGAAAGTAATGTAATTGAACTTTTCAAAAATCAGCCTGCTTCAGTCTCGCCAGAGACTGATTCAGAAATTAAGAAAGAAATTGAAAGCTCCAATTCTATTGAAGAAGAAGCATCGATAACAAGTGAGGAAGAAGTAACGAATGTTGTAGATACATCGATTGAAGTTCAAGAAATACAAGAGACGATTATTGAAGAACCAGCATCAGAAATTACGAATTTCGAAGAAGCTCATGATTCCGTGATCGAGGAAGCAGTCATTGAGCCGCGAGAAGTAGAAAACAAAGCTGAGATAGAAGTAGAGCCAGAGCCAGAGCCAGAGCCAGAGCCAGAGCCAGAGCCAGAGCCAGAGCCAGAGCCAGAGCCAGAGCCAGAGCCAGAGCCAGAGCCAGAGCCAGAGCCAGAGCCAGAGCCAGAGCCAGAGCCAGAGCCAGAGCCAGAGCCAGAGCCAGAGCCAGAGCCAGAGCCAGAGCCAGAGCCAGAGCCAGAGCCAGAGCCAGAGCCAGAAAAGACTACAGAGTTTACTTTTGAAAATCTACCTGAAACGATGGTGCCAGGGGCTTGGCTAGAAATTTATCAAGGCGAAGCCAAGGCAAAACGACGCCTTAAATTTTCAACCACAGATGAACAAAATAATGTACTGATCTTCTCTGACCGATCTGGAGACTTTAGTTTAGAAATTCCTATAAAAACATTTATGGAAGATCTTCAAGCAGGTCGCACGAATTTAATTAGTGAAAGTAATCGATTTGACCTTGCATTAAGCTCTGTGATCAACAATATACGAGATCAGCACAACCAAACTAATTAATCTCAGCTATCAATTTTTAATTCTTGCATGTTAAGCTTCCTGCTTAACATAATTTTTTACATTATGAATATCAATCGAGTCGGTTTAGTGGGACTAGGAATTATGGGTAAGCCTATGGCCCGTAATTTACTCAATGCAGGATATGCGATGGGTTTGTATGCCAGAAACCCAGATGCATTGAGTGAATTTAACTCTGATTCTGTCGTTTGTTATTCAAGTCCTACAAAGCTTGCCGAACAATGTCAGGTAATTATCACTGTAGTTTCTGACACGCCTGATGTGACAGAAGTAATTACTGGAAGTAACGGCATACTACATGGCGCAAGTGCCGGGAGTATTGTCATTGATATGAGTACGATTTCTCCAGAGATTACACGTAAAATTGCAGAACGACTAGAAGCAAAAAATATTCAAATGTTAGATGCACCAGTATCGGGAGGTGAACAAGGCGCTATTGATGGCACATTATCAATAATGGTTGGCGGCAAAGAAGAAACCTTTAGCCATGCATTACCAGTGCTTAATTGTCTTGGAAAAAATATTGTGCATGTAGGTAACCATGGAGCAGGACAAGTTACGAAAGCATGTAATCAAATTCTAGTTGCACAAACCATGTCTGCAGTTGCAGAGGCTTTTTTATTAGCCAAGTCATCCGGTGTGGACCCTGCTAAAGTTCGGAAAGCGTTATTAGGTGGATTTGCAAATAGCAAAATTTTAGAAGTGCATGGAAAGCGTATGCTGGACAATACTTATCAACCTGGTTTTAAAGCTAAACTTCATTCGAAAGATATGGAAATTGCACTTGATAGCGCTAATCAAAATAATATTGATATTCCGGGCGCTGTACTGGTTGCAAACTATTTAAAAAAAGTAGTTGAGAATGGAGATGGAGAATTGGATTCTGCGGCAATCGCTAAAGTCGTATTTGGTGATATCAATTAATAATATTAATTTGGTATCGATTGCAATCTTCGCGTAATTAGCCTAGCAGCATCAACACGCATTTCACTAAACAAACGTACCTCTTCTTCATTTGATCCTAACAGATTACTTTTATCAAATACAAAATCTCGATTTAAACTAATATTCTGCTGGGCTAATAAATAGCTGTCATCTGAACTTTTAACATCGAAAACAATATTCAAAATCAACTCAAATTCTCTAGCTTTACCATCATTGTCTAGGGTTAGCACAATCTTTTCCGTTTCCTCGCTATGAATAGTTAATATTGCATCCGCCTCATCGGCCTCAACAATGTTGATAGAGTTTACTCTTAGGTTATTCTCAACAATTCGTTGTAGCTCTTTGCTAGTGTTTACACCTTGCACTGCAGTATTATCTAAACTCGTTGAAAATTCGCCGGTACCAGCCAGACGAAACCCACACCCATACAGGATAATCGACGAAACTAGCAATAGTATTTTTATTATATTCATATTAAACAACTACAATATTCACTAGGCGTTTTGGAACAATAATAATTTTCTTAATGTTACTATCACTTGTAAATTTCTTAACATTATCATTATCTAATGCGGTTTTTTCTATCTCACTATTATCCGCATTCACGGCTACATTAATTGTACCGCGTTTTTTGCCATTTACTTGCACAATCAATTCAATATTATCTCGTACTAATGCGGATTCATCTACGTTCGGCCAATCTGCTTTATACAATGGTGACTGATTTCCCAGCTTCTCCCATAAAAAATGGCATACATGGGGTATTATGGGAGAAAGCATGAGAACAACACTTTGAAACGCTTCATGTCGTACAGTGTTTCCTACATCAGAGTTATCATTAAATTCGGCAATTTCATTTAACAATTGCATATTGGCTGCAATTGCTGTGTTAAATGTATACCGCCTGCCAATATCATCCGTCACTTTTTTGATGGTTTCATGTGTACTTCTTCGCAAAGAAATTTGCTGCTCGGATAACTGTTTTTCTAAATTTTTACTCGATTGAATCTCATGTCTACTGTGATTTTCAACCATGCGCCACAATTTATTTATGAATCGATAGGCACCTTCCACCGCTGTGTCTGACCATTCAAGACTGTGATCCGGAGGTGCTGCAAACATTACAAATAGACGTACCGTGTCTGCCCCATATTTATTAATTAGATCCTCTGGATCTATTGTATTACCCTTTGATTTCGACATTTTTTTTCCGTCTTTTAATACCATGCCTTGCGTTAATAAATTTGAAAACGGTTCATCAAATTTATACAAACCTACATCGCGCATAAGTTTGCTAAAAAAGCGTGCATATAATAAATGTAGAACAGCATGTTCTATACCACCAACGTATTGGTCGACTGGCATCCAGTATTGAGCACGCTCATCTACCATCGATGTATCATTATCTTTACTGCAGTAACGGGCAAAGTACCAACTGGATTCAAAAAAAGTATCAAATGTATCTGTTTCTCTTTTAGCAGCTCCATTACAACTTGGACAAACAACATCTACAAACTCAGCTATATTTTTTAAGGGTGATGATGTGCCATCAAAGTCGATATCTTCTGGCAATTTAACCGGCAAGTCTTCCTCCTGAACAGGTACAGAGCCGCATACATCACAATTAATCATTGGTATAGGACAGCCCCAATAACGTTGTCGTGAAATACCCCAGTCTCGCAAGCGATAATTTACTAGCAATTGTCCTTTCTTTTGTTTTTTCAGTGCTTGAGCAATTTTTTGAAACGCCTCCATAGAGCTTAAACCATCAAATTCATTGGAATTTTGCAGCCAACCTTTTTCTAAATAGGCTCCTTGTGAGAGATTAACGAAGTCACTGTCCTGCTCAGGGTAAATCACCGCTTTAATCGGTAGATCATACTTTGTTGCAAATTCCCAATCGCGTTGATCGTGTGCAGGAACAGACATCACTGCACCTGATCCATATTCAATCAATACAAAGTTTGCAGCCCAAATGGGAATTTTTTCATGTGTAATGGGATGGCTTGCATACAGACCAGTAAATACACCGCGTTTTTCCAAAGTACTCATTTCTGCTTCAGAAACTTTGGTCTGTCTACATTCATGTAAAAAGCTATTAACCTCTTGAGAAGATTTTGCTGCTTCTGTTGCCAATTCATGTTCTGGCGCAATTGCAACATAGGTTACACCCATCAATGTATCCGGGCGTGTTGTGAATACGTTTAATGCGTCAAATCCCTCAACATCAAAAACAATTTCAACACCCTCTGACCGACCAATCCAGTTTTTCTGCATGGTCTTCACTTGATCTGGCCAACCCTCAAGATGCTTTATGTCTTGCAATAATTCCTCAGCATACGCGGTAATTTTTAAAAACCACTGTTCTATTTCTTTACGTTCAACTACCGCACCAGATCTCCAACCTCGTCCATCGATGACTTGTTCATTGGCTAATACTGTTTGATCTACGGGGTCCCAATTCACAACCGCCTTTTTTTTATAAACCAAACCTTTTTCATATAGCTTGATGAAAAACCATTGTTCCCAGTGATAATATTTTGGGTGGCAGGTGGCTAATTCCCGATTCCAATCATAAGCAAAGCCCAAACGCTTAAGCTGGGCACGCATATAATCAATATTTTCATAGGTCCATTTTGCTGGAGCTACTTTATTTTTAATAGCCGCATTTTCAGCAGGCAAACCAAACGCGTCCCAGCCCATCGGTTGTAAAACATTTTTACCCAACATGCGTTGATAACGACTGATGACATCACCGATGGTGTAGTTTCGGACATGTCCTATATGCAATCTGCCGCTGGGATAGGGAAACATGGATAAACAATAAAATTTCTCGCACTGTTTATCCTCGGTGACAGAAAAGACTTGTTGCTCATCCCACAGTTTTTGTATTGCGGGCTCTAGTTGCTTTGGATTGTAAGACTCTTCCATTCAAGAAAATTATCGCTAAATTAAAAGCGTCAGAGCATATCAGTATTAATTAGAAAGGCTCAATAATATTGACCAAATTTAGGCGGGATATATAAGAAAACTACTATTTCAAGACAAGTACACACTTATCTTCCATATACATCTTCAAAGCGGGTAATGTCATCTTCCCCTAGATAAGTACCAGACTGCACTTCAATTAGCTCCAAATCAATTTTACCTGGATTTTCTAAACGATGCTTGGTGCCAATTGGTATAAAAGTCGACTCGTTTTCACTTAACATAAACTCATCTTCACCACGAGTAACGCGGGCTGTACCCTTAACCACAATCCAATGTTCAGCACGGTGATGGTGCATTTGCAAAGATAATATTTGTCCGGGATATACAGTGATACGTTTAACCTGAAATCGATCCGCGATATCAATAGTCTCGTAGGCACCCCAAGGGCGATATACTTTTGGATGAAGTTCAATCTCATCTCGATTCTCTTGTTTTAAATGATCCACAATATTCTTAACATCTTGTGCACGCTCACGGGGCGCCACTAAAACAGCATCTGTGGTCTCTACAATTACTTGATCTTTAATTCCAACCGCAGTAACAAGTCGATTATCTGCATGGATGTAACAACCATTACAATCCTCTTGAATAACATCTCCATGTGTAGCATTGTTATTTTTATCTCGATCCAATGACTCCCACAAGGAATGCCAAGAACCCACATCACTCCACTTGCTTTGTAACGGAATTACCGCTGCATTCGATGTTTTTTCCATCACGGCATAATCAATAGAGATATTAGGTGACTTTGAAAATTCTTTTTCGTCTAATCGAATAAAGTCTAAATCCTGTTTGCTTTCTTCATATGCTTTTACACAGGAATCATAAATTTCCGGTTGTAAATTTTTTATTTCATTTAAATAAAGTTTTGCATGAAACATAAACATTCCACTGTTCCACAAATAATCTCCGGATTCTATGTATTCTTCTGCTAATTTTTGATCTGGCTTCTCAACAAATTTATCCACTTCATAAACAATATCTGACTTAAGCTTACCGTTTCTATTTATTGTTACTTTTATATACCCAAACCCTGTTTCCACTCGACTTGGCATTACACCAAAGGTAACTAATTTTTCCTTAGCAATTGGCAGCGCAAGTTGTACTGCGGACTCAAAATATTTAATGTTCTCTACAATATGATCGGCAGGCAAAATCAAAAGATATGGATCAGAATTAATCTTTTGTGCATGTAAAGCCGCGATAACAATTGCAGGAGCTGTATTTCGACCAATCGGTTCTAAAATAATGCTTGGATTAGCAATTTTTCTATCACGTAATTGTTCTGCTGCCATAAAGCGATGTTCATCATTGCATACCACAATAACATCTGCTTGAGTACAGATTGAATTAATACGATCCAATGTAGACTGAAATAAACTATCCTGTCCTCTTAACGGAATAAATTGCTTTGGATATAACTTGCGAGACAAAGGCCATAAGCGAGTGCCAGCGCCACCAGATAATATTACGGGTATGATGGAATCCATATGAAAAAATCTAAGTCTTGATAGTTTTGTTTAGCTTAATTTCTTCTCGACTTTGTTAAAAGTATTATAAGCAGGATACTAAATAAAATTGTGACAATACCCCAATTTCCCCAACGAGAAAAAGGTGTATACCCATCACGTAATTCAATTTTTGCTCGAATAACATCTTCTTTAAATTGAGCAGATCGATTAACAATGTCACCTGATGGATTAATAATTGCTGAAATTCCTGTATTGGTAGCACGCACAAGAAATCGCCCGGTTTCCAAAGCTCTAATCTGGTTAATTTCCAGATGTTGGTGTGGAGCTAAAGAATCGCCAAACCATGCATCATTGCTTACATTAATTAAATACTTAGCATCCGGCAGTGCCTTAATAATGTCTTCGCCATAAGCCACCTCATAACAAATTGAAGTTCCTACATCGTAATCATGCAAGCGCACCGTAGGGGTTCCACTACCTTTAGAAATATCTGCCATGGGAAGTTGTATATATTGGTCAAAAATAGAGACCAAACCACGCAATGGGATATATTCTCCAAAGGGCACTAAATGTTGCTTGCTATAAAAATCTGTATTATCACCAACAGTCATTACCGAATTAAATACTTGCTCAGTTTGTTGATCATACGTAAACAAACCGACTAAAAATTCAACATCATTTTCTTCTACTAAAGACTCTAGTTCCGGGAGGAATGTTTCTCTTACCATCGAGTAATAGGTCGGTATTGCTGTTTCCGGCCATACAATTACATCCGCATCTAAATGTTTTTCACTCAATGTTTTGTATTTCTGCATAATGAAAGGATGTTTATTTCTATCCCATTTCATCTCCTGTGAAATATTTCCCTGCACCAATACAACATCTAAGTCCGTGCCAATTTTTGATGTCCACTGTATCAAGTTTGAAAGTACTAACAAAAAACCAATTACTGCATAAAATATTACGGCATAGATTTTTTGTTCTTTAGAACCTTTATACAGACTAGTAATTAAGCAGCAAAGCACGACTGACAACCAAGTAGCGCCATACACACCAAAAATCGGTAACACCCCTTGTAAGATTCCCACATGATGCACATGTCCAAATGATAACCATGGAAATCCCGTTAATACCCAACTACGAGACCATTCGAATAATGCCCAGAGACAAGAAAATATTAGAACATTAATAAAATGATGATTTGATTGCTCTTTTACTTTAGAAAAAATATAACAAGTAAGTGCCGGAAATAATGATAGAACTACAACTAGCGACCCGGAAATAATTGCACTCATTGTGACTGGCGCTTTACCATATTCATGAATACTATTAAACGTCCAAGGAACACCAAAACCAAAATGGAAAAGCCCAAAAATTAAACCTATCCAAAAAGCATTTTTAGGCCTGATATCGTAAACAAGTAGATATAAAATTAGTGGGCTAACAAATACCAGCCACCATATTGAAAATGGCGCAAACGCACACACTAGTGCTGCTCCAGAAACTGCTGAAATTATCGCTTTGAGGGTTAAATTCACTTGAATAGTTGAAACTAATGGCTTTTAGCAACGAATAGGAGCTTTGTCGCTGTCTACTGATTCTGATGTGATACTTTTATTAAATGCAATCTTCTTCGGTCTGCACGCAACACTTCTATATTAAAATTATCAAACCCTATTTTTTCACCTTTTTTGGGTAAGTGTCCAAATTTACTTAACACTAGGCCACCAAACGTTTCAAAATCTGCATCACTGTAATTTGTTGCAAAAAATTCATTATAATCTTCGATTGGTGTAATTGCTTTTACAGCATAATTCCCTTCTGAATGTTCAAATATATAGCGATCCTCTTCAACATCATGTTCATCTGTTATTTCTCCAACTATTTGCTCCAAAACGTCTTCAATGGTAACTAAGCCAGATACACTACTATATTCATCTACCACTATCGCCATATGATTACGCCCATCTTTAAACTCATTTAACAGCGTATTTACACGTTTTGACTCTGGAATGATAACAGCTGGCCTCAAAACATCAGATAAATCAAAATCTCTTTGATTGCCTTCTAAGAAATAACGTAAAAGATCTTTTGCTAATAGAATTCCTAGCACTTCATCTCGACTATCTCCGATCACTGGAAACCGCGAATGCGCTGAATCGATAATGATTGGTAGCATATCCTGCAAACTACTCTCTTCACGTACTACAACCATTTGCGAACGAGGAATCATAATATTTTTCACAAGGATATTAGAAACCTGAAACGCTCCTTCAATCATCTCAAGTATATCAACACTAATTATGTTATTTTTTTCAGATTCGCGTAAGAATTTTATAATTTCGTCTTTATTCTGGGGGGCAAACGAAACAAGTTTTTTAAACATGGAAAGGATGTTTAATTTATTTGTAAGTTGATGATCAGTCATCTTTATTTATATGGATTTTTAATTCCGAGTTTATCCAGTAAAGTAATTTCAATTGATTCCATTTGTTCTGCCTGACTTTGATTTTGATGATCATAACCTTGCAAATGCAAGATTCCATGAATCACCAGATGCGCCCAGTGATCTTCAATTTTTTTATTTTGTTCATTTGCTTGTGATTGTACTAAAGGCGCACAAATTACAACATCACCAAGAAAATCAAGATCTACTTCGTCCGGTATATCTGAAGGAAAGGATAAAACATTTGTTGGTCTATCAATATTTCGAAATTTGTGATTAAGATCTTTCGATTCTTCTTCATCAACTATTCTGATACAAACACTTGGGGCAGTATGCGTAGAAGGAATACTCGTGGTCCATTGATGGAAATACGATTCACTTGGAATACTAGTACACTGTGAAGCTATTTGTAGATCAATCTCTATTGACATACAAGTGGACTAATTTTCTTTGTCCGAATCATAAGCTTGAATAATCTTTTTAACGAGTGGATGGCGAACGACATCTTGCGCATTGAATCTGCAAAATGAAATTCCTCTTGTATGCTCTAAAATTCGCATAACATGTTTTAATCCTGATAATTTTGAACTTGGGAGATCAATTTGTGTAATATCACCCGTTACAATAGCTTTTGACCCAAACCCAATTCTTGTTAAAAACATTTTCATTTGCTCAATTGTTGTATTTTGCGCTTCGTCCAATATTATAAATGCATCATTTAATGTTCGACCTCTCATATAAGCCAATGGTGCAATTTCTATAACATTTCTATCAATTAATTTATTAACTTTCTCAAACCCCATCATTTCAAATAATGCGTCATACATGGGCCTCAAATAGGGATCAATCTTCTGAGCCAAGTCGCCTGGCAAAAATCCAAGTCTCTCGCCAGCCTCTACCGCAGGACGCACTAATACCAGTTTTCTAATAGTATCTCTTTCGAGCGCTTCAACTGCACAGGCCACTGCTAAATAGGTTTTTCCCGTACCTGCCGGTCCTATTCCAAATACAAGATCATTATTAGCTATACAAGCAATGTAGTTTTCTTGATTAGAACCACGCGGTTTTATAACACTACGTTTGGTATAAACTGTAGTTGAAGATTGGGCTAGCGTTCGATCTGCTAAATTTGCTAATGCTGATTCTTGCAAATACAAATGTACGTCTGCTGAAGATAGAGTTTGGTTTTTAGTTGAGTTGTAAAGCTCTTTAATAACTTCAGCGGCCGCATTAGTAGCATCTGCTTGCCCAATAATAGAGAAGGCATTTCCTCGGTTATTAATTTCAACGCCCAATCTTTTTTCTAATTGGCGGATATGCTCATTAAGTGGCCCACAGAGATTTGCAAGACGCGGATTATCGACAGGCTCTAGAATAATATCTACAGAATGATCTTCGGTAATCAAGATTTGATCAAATTCCTAACTTTCTACTTCTAAAAATTTACCACGAAGGGAGTTAGAATACGCCTCCGTAATTTTAAGTTTCACAAAATTACCGATGACTTGGACAGGAGCCTTAAAATTTACAACTCTATTATTTTCTGTGCGCCCAGCAAATTCTTCTGAAGATTTTTTGGAACGTCCTTCAACCAAGACTTGTTGCGTGGTATCTATCATTTGCTGTGAATAATGAGACGATAGCGTATTAATGAGCTCTTGTAATTTTGAAAGTCTATTTTTTTTCTCCTCAATAGGCACATCATCTTCGTATGAAGCCGCAGGCGTACCGGGTCGATTGCTATAAATAAAACTATACGATTGATCAAAACCAATTTCTTCAACGAGCTTCATCGTTTGTTGAAAATCCTTATCTGCCTCACCAGGGAAGCCCACAATAAAATCGGAAGATATACTAATATCAGGCCGATGTTTGCGAAGTTTATTAATAATGGATTTATACTCTAATAAAGTATGTCCGCGTTTCATTGCTGCAAGAACACGATCTGAACCACTTTGTACAGGTAAGTGAACATGATTTACTAATTTTGGAATTTCTGCATAGGCATCAATTAAATTCTCGGAAAATTCAATAGGGTGTGAACTGGTATATCGAATACGTTCAATTCCATCTATGTTGCTTACATAATAAATTAGTAATGAAAAATCGATTACTTCACTATTACTATCATTACCTCGATAACCATTTACATTTTGACCTAGCAAGGTGACTTCTTTTACACCCTTTTCTGCCAAGCTATTAATTTCAAATAATATATCTTCTAATGGACGACTAAATTCTTCGCCTCTTGTATAAGGAACAACGCAGTAAGTACAATATTTACTACAACCTTCCATTATAGAAACAAAAGCTGTAGGACCATTTACGCTTGGCTCAGGCAAACAATCGAATTTTTCCATTTCGGGAAAAGTGATATCAACTACAGTCTTTTTACTGTTACACGCCTGTTTTAATAGTTCAGGCAATCGATGAATTGTTTGCGGACCAAATACGATATCAACCTGTTTGGAACGTTGTGCTAACGCTTCACCTTCTTGACTAGCAACACAACCACCCACACCTATTAATACATTTGGATTCTTTTCTTTTAATGGGCGCCACTGACCTAATTGTGAAAAAACTTTTTCTTGTGCCTTCTCTCGTATTGAACACGTATTGAGAAGTAACACATCTGCCTGTGACGGGTCTTCTGTTGTTTCAAGATGACATTGGTCATTGAGCACATCCAGCATTTTCTCTGAATCGTACTCATTCATCTGACATCCCTGTGTCTTTATATACACCTTATTCATTTAGATCAGTATTTTAGCAAAAAGAATTACTTAGATATTACACTTCAATGAAGCGTATTTATGGATCTATTGTTAGTGGGATCAATGGATTGAACTACTTGATTTTCATCATATTCTGGAACCATTAATTTAAGGATAGCCAAAATTTCATGGAGGTTTCGAACTTTCACAACGGCTTGCAATTTTTCTATTTGCTGAGTTAGAGACTGCCATTCTGACTGCCTTGAATCTGCTAACAAAATTTTAGGATGTTTGGTTCCACTATATTCTTCTGAGTGATGAAACAATTCCTCATACAGTTTTTCTCCTGGACGTAATCCGATAAATTCAATATTTATGTCTATATCGGGGTCATAACCAGCTAAACGTATCATTTGGCGAGCCAGATCAAAAATTTTGACTGGCTTTCCCATGTCAAGTACATATATCTCGCCACCGTGCCCCATGGAAGCTGCCTGCAAAATTAAACTTACAGCTTCAGGAATGCTCATAAAATATCGAGAAATATCTTTATGAGTAACAGTTACTGGCCCACCTTTATTTATCTGCTCCCTAAACAGAGGAACAACAGAGCCTGTAGAATCGATAACATTACCAAATCTTGTGGTAATAAATTTTGTTCTTGATTGTGAATCTAGAGCTTGACTGAAAATTTCTGCCACACGTTTTGTCACACCCATCATACTTGTTGGATTAACTGCTTTATCAGTTGATACCATTACAAATTTTTCTACTTCATATTTTGCTGAAATTTCAGCTAAATTTTTTGTTCCAAATACATTTGTTTTAATTCCTTCAATGATATTTTCTTCAATAATAGGTACATGCTTGTAAGCAGCTGCATGTAACACAATATTTGGTTTAAATTTTGCAAATATTTCATCGACATTACTTAAATCTTTAACATCACATAAAATTGAAATAATTTTGGTTTTATAATCAGTATTTATTTCTTTTAAATCTTCAATAATCTTATAAAGATTAAATTCACTTTGCTCTAACATTATTAATTTATCAGGACGATATTTTAAGGCTTGTCTACATAACTCAGAACCAATTGATCCACCTGCTCCAGTTACAAGCACACATGTGCCGCCTATAAAATCAAACAATGTCTGATCATTTAATTTAACACTTTCACGACCCAACAAATCTTCTAACTTAATATTTCTCAATCGTGATACATCTACACTGTCATCTGTAGCTTCAGATAATGAGGGTATTGTTTTACATTCAATCTCTTTTTCATTACATGTTCGTAGAATACTTCTCATCATTAAAGAATCAATATTCCTTATACTGACAATAACTACGTCAACACTGTATTTATTTAACACCTTATCTAAGTTAGTAATATTTTCTAATACTCGTACTCCATGTATATCCCTCTCAAGTTTACCTGCATCATCATCTAAAAATCCTATTACTTCATATTCATTTGTTCTAAGTATTTCTCTAACTAACATTTCGCCTGCCCGCCCTGCGCCAATGATTAACACACGATCAAGCTGAGGTGGACTTAAATAAAGATGTTTATCTTTAAACCATCTATAAATTAATCTTGGGGCACTAAGACCTAAAAAAAGTATAAGCGGGTATAAAATAAGAATTGATCTAGGTATGGTCTGCATACGGTATATTAAAAATACACAAATTACAGTTATGCCCACACCTAATGCTACAGACTTTGTGATCTGCAAAATATCCGGGATTGAAGCAAATCTCCAAATTCCTCTATACAGCCCGAAATACCAATAACAAATAGTCTGCACAATTAGCGCAATAAAAAGTAAGTGCTTAATACCTTCCCAATAATAGTCTGGTATAACATTTAGATTAAATCGTAACCAAAATGAAAATATAATTGCTACAGGTATCCATAAGATATCATGCAATAACGCAGCCCATCGATTAATAAATATTGAAAGCAAAGCACTAACCTTTATTGAATTTATTCCATTGTTGTGTAATTTTGAAAATGATAATAAAGTAAGTTAACATCCAGAATAAAATGACAAGTATAATATATGATTTATTTGGATATAGTTGAATAAGAATCGCTGAAATAGAAGTTAAAAACATTAAAATATATTCATATTTTATAGTCTTGTAGTGGCTCCAGCCTATCCGTACCAATTTCTGATAAAAATGATTTTTATGTGCTCGCCAAAATTTTTCACCAATGATTAATCTATATATTAACGTAATTGTGGTATCAACAATAAAAGGGGAAAATACTACTATTGGTACCCACCATGAGAATATGTCTCGCTCAACTCCAAGCATTGAATAATATGCCACTAGAAATCCCAACATTGTAGAACCTACATCCCCCATGAATATTTTTGAAGGCGGAAAGTTTGTAATTATAAACCCAGTATTGGCTGCTACAATAACTATACACATTACTAAATAGTATGTATCTTCTTTTACCCACCCCATGATTCCATAACTGGCGAAACCAATAATTGCCATTCCTGCTGCAAGCCCATCAATTCCATCCATAAAGTTGTATAAATTAATGCACCATACAATGCAAACAATTAGAATAAATAAAAAAATATAATTCAAATTAACAAACTGTTGTGTCGCAAGATGAATTCCAGTTAGCATTAAAGTTGCTGATATAAAATGCACTATCAGTCTATAAATTTGCAGCAATGAATTTCGGTCATCTAAAAATGAAATTCCAACTAGCAATAGCAAAGCTATAAAAAAATAATAAAAATGTACGTTATGCCCAAATATGAAGTTTACTATTACCCAGCCTAATACCAGCGAGAAGAAAATTCCAAGACCGCCTGATTTTGGCTTAGATATTGAATGCAAGGATCGTTGATTTGGTTCATCTAGAATATAAAATGAGGATGAAGGGGAACTAAAATATAAGGATAATGCCCATGAACTTAGTCCAACCAATACAAATATAATAATCAGTTCCATTTTGCCACTGATATAATATCTTTTATTGAATTTTCTAAATTGTGTTTTGGAGAAAAGCCTAATTCCTTTACCGCTTTCTTATTGCTGTATATAGAACTACCAAACAATTTATCAAAATTTTTAGAATCAATATTTATTCTCTTTCCAGATATATAATTTACCAAATCAACTAATAAAGAAATTAATTTTAAGAATAAAAGTGGTATGCCCCACCGAGGTGCTTTTTTACCTAACGATGTACAAATTAGTTCATAAATTTGACGAGTTGAATATTCTCTTCCGTCATTTATTATGAATATTTGTCCAGAACTTTTATTTGTAATTGCTGTAAGAATTGCAGCATCTACCACATCATTTACATGCACCATTGACCTTTTATTATTAACTGTAGGAAAAGGAATAAACCATAATTTAGAGATTAATTTAACTAATCTAGGTAAATTTCCTTTTTTAGAGCTTCCGTAAACCATAGAAAGTCTAAGCACTGTCGGATGCGGAATATAACCTCCTTGTAAAACGAGTTTTTCAGCTTCTAATTTACTTATTCCATATTGTGTAGTTGGAATTGGTTCTGATAGTTCATCTGCACAGTAATCGCTTCCCTCACCCATTGCTTTTACACTACTAAAAAATATAAATTTAGTAACATTGTTTAGCTTTGCATGGGTTAATAATTCGCGTGTTCCATCTACATTAATTTTATTATATTCAGACTCATTTATTTTGTTACTAGAGAAGTCATGAACTTTCCCTGCTAAATGGAATACAATATCAACATTTTGAAATGCTTCATTAGGTATAACAGGTTTTGTGAGGTCAAAGAAATAAGCTTTATAATTATTATCCGATTGGATAGATTTGCTTAATAGTCTTACAACAGCCCCTTGATTGTGTAACTCTTTACATAATTTTCTACCTATAAAACCTCCAGCCCCCGTCACAAGGCAAACTTTATTGCTTATTGATGTTTCTGCCATACAGTGCGATTAACATAATCAGTATAGCTTTGAATTATTCGTGCAACTTTTGTGGATACATTATCCTCAAAATAATCATCTACACTACCAAACTTTGGATCCAACTTAGCGTCTTGTGATGCGATCATCTCAATTGCTGAAATTAATCGTTCGCTATTTATATCGCTCATAATAAGCACACCATGATCCATTCCTTCAGGACGCTCATGAGTTTGGCGAATTGTAATTGCTGGAATTCTCAATATAGATGCTTCCTCGGTTATTGTTCCACTATCCGATAAGACACATAGTGCATTTTTCTGTAGTTTTATATATTCTAAAAATCCTAAAGCATCTAAAAACTTAATATTTGTATCTTGAATTTGAATATTAAACGCATTAAACCGATCTTTAGTTCTTGGATGAGTAGAGAATATTATAGGGACGCTAAAATTATTTGAGATATCTTTTAGCGAATTAACCAAATTTTTTAGGCGATCAGGTACATCTACATTCTCCTCTCTATGGGCACTGACAAGAATATATTTTTTATTTTGAAGGTTTAATTTTTCCAGAATATTTGCAGCATTTATCTTTTCTGAATAATAGTTCAACACTTCTATCATAGTGGAACCAGTCTTTATTATAGTTTCAGCTCTAATACCTTCATTTAAAAGATATCGTCTTGCATGTTCTGTTAATGGCATATTGATATCACTTATATGGTCAATGATTCTTCTATTTATCTCCTCTGGTACTCGTTCATCAAAACAGCGATTTCCTGCTTCCATATGAAACACAGGAATGTTTAACCTCTTTGCGGCTATCGCTGATAAACAAGTATTTGTATCACCATAAATAAGAAATGCATCTGGCTTTATTCGCTTTAAAATTTTGTGCGAATTAATAATTACATTACCAATTGTCTCAGAAGATGATTCATCTGCTACATTTAAAAAATGTTTTGGTTTATTAATTTCAAGATCGTTAAAAAATACTTCATTAAGCTCATAATCATAATTTTGGCCTGAATGAATTAACACATGCTCAAATTGCCGATCAAGTTCAGCTATAATACGACTGAGTTTTATTAGTTCAGGACGAGTCCCAATTATTGTTGCTACTTTTAACATTGCTGAATTGATTTTAAACTAGCAATTCTTGAGATTCTAAATCATTTATTTGATCAACTAATATGTTGTGTGATTTTAAAAGCGCTGTAGTTTCTTCAATAGAAGCTGTCTCATCTCCTGAACTATATTCTTTATTGAGTACACTTAACATATTAGTTGTTGTACATAATTCTGGTAACATAGGCAAAATTACATAATAGTCGTCTCTACTGATTGTATGCCGGCACTCTTCCTCGGAAACCAAAATCTCATGTAGTTTTTCTCCAGGCCGCTCGCCAATAATATCAATCTCCAATTTTTTATCGCCAATAAGAGAGCGAGCAATGCCTTCTACTGTAGCTGAAGATACTCGTGGAATATATGTCTCACCTGAATTTGCGTCTTGCAATGCGGCGAATATTAAATCAACAGCTTGTTCTAAGCTTAAAAGAAATCTAGTCATATTTGGATTGGTAATTGTGACAGGCCCTCCATTTCTGATTTGTTCTAGGAACAACGGAATAACAGATCCACGAGAAGCGAGTACATTTCCATATCTGACACAAATAAATCTTGTTTCTGGATTTATGACGTTAGCAGAAATGAAAATTCTTTCTTGTATAGCTTTAGACATGCCCATTACATTCACAGGTTTACAAGCTTTATCGGTGCTAACTCCTAATACTGTTTCTATCGGATACTGATTTTCAACTATGGCATTTACAATATTCTGTGCCCCTAAACAATTTGTTTGTACAGCTTGACCAGGAAAATACTCACATGTGGGCACTTGTTTTAACGCAGCAGCATTGATGACAATATCTACATTCTTCAACGATGCACAAATATCATGATAATCACGAACATCCCCAATACGAAATTCTAATATTTGTTTAAAATTGTTATAAATCACCTCGTCTGTTGTTACAGTTTTATGCAGGTACTCCAGACGCATATTATGCTGCTTTGCTTCATCTCTAGATAAAACTATAACTTTTTTTGGGATTCCCAAATCACCAACAAGCAGTCTTCGCACCAGCGTTTTCCCTAAAGATCCTGTCCCCCCTGTAACTAATACTCTTTTGTCTTCTAAATACATGTTAACTATTATCTATTTGCGATTTGCTCAGTAAGAGAATCAAGCATACTATCCCATGTTGGAGGAGAATATCCTGTTATCTTATAAAATGCAGTAGAATTCAAACTCCGATCACACACAAACTTTTCATCTTTTTCAATACTAACATCCTGAAGATTTAATTTATTTGAAAGTTCGATTAATAGCTGGTACTTGCTAATTGGGCAAGAAGCAACATGCCAGACTCCAGATAAACTACTATGCTTCGTTAGTAGTAATTCTATTATGTTTGCAAGCTCTATTGTAGTAAATCCTGAAAATATAGCTTTCGAATATCCATATATTTTGCCAGACTGTGAAAGAAACCATTCAACTAATCCTTGTTTTCTTGATAACTCCAAACCTATTATAGAAGTGCGTAATGTTATCGCTTTTTGTATATTAACCTCACCTAACAATTTTGTACGTCCATAAATGTCTTCTGCGTCTGGAGTATCTGTTTCGGAATAGTTTCCCCGTGCACCAGAAAATACACAATCAGTGCTTATTTGCACCAAATAGGACGAATATTTTTCACATAGTAATGCTAATTGATGTGGTAATAATGCGTTAATTTTTATACTTTCAATTGCTTCCGAAGCTTCTTTTCTTTGCTTAACTATTCCTATACAGTTGATTATATAATTAGGGTTCCATTTAATTATTATTCTTTCTAATTTTAAAATTTCGCTTGCTTCAATTTCAAAAAATGAATTTTCGTTATTAAATTGTTTAAATTTTTTATAATAATTTTCTTTTTTCCGTAGTGTTACTTTTACATCATATTTACTATTTAATTGTTGTAGTAACTGATGCCCAAGCATACCATCACCACCAAGTATTAGTATCTTAGTGCTCATTGTTTAACTTAACTCATGCATCCATTTTTCTAGCTTTGTAACAAGCATTTCGCTATCAAAATTTTCCTCAAAATATTTCCTGCCTAATTTACCCATTTCTTTACGCTCACTTGCATCCATGTTATAAAGCCTTAGCACAGTATTTGCTAAAGCATCTGCATTTTCGGCTTCAACAGTGATACCGGCTCCTGACTCTTTAATCACATTTGCCGTTTCACCATCAATTGCTGCGATGATTGGTTTACCGCATGCAAGGTATGATTGGATTTTGCTTGGAATAGTAAGTGAAAAAATTGGATCACTCTTTAATGTAGCTAAGAGCACATCACCTGCTGAAAAATAAAATGGCATCTCTTGCAAAGACTTTTGGCCCAATAAATGCACATTTGCATTCAAATTTTGTTTTTCTACTTGATTTTCTATCCAAGCTTTCTTTCTTCCGTCACCAATTATCACCCAATGAATTTCTGAATACTCTCTCAATATGAATGCAGCATTGATGATTGTTTCCATGGACTGAGCAACACCAATGTTTCCAGCAAAAATTATTCGAAATCCCTCAGGTAGTTTTTTCAAATTTTCGTGATCATCTAAATTTGTAATCGGTCTATATATTCTTTCTGCACTATTTGGAAAATAACGAATTCGATCAGATTTAATTCCAAACTGTTCTATAGATGAAATAAATGCTTTTGATTGTACTAATATTAAATCACAGGATTTATATATATATTTTACGATCTTTCTAATTAATTTTAATAAGTTAGAAGATTTTATAGCGCCTGTTGCAGACACACTTTCTGGCCACAAATCTTGTACCCAAAATAATATTGGTATTTTTTTTATCTTTTTAACTAATATTGCTGGTAAACATACAGTAATTGGAGAAGGCTCATATACAAATATTATTTCGTATTTTTTGCGCAATCTAAATGGCGCAATCATACATGAGAAAAATGCAAATGATACAAAATTAAAAGCTAGCTGAATTTTATTATCTTTTCCTCTAGGAATAAGCGGTACACGTTTGATTATTACTCCATTTAATTTTTCTGTATATTTATTAAAATAATTATACCCAGAATAAACTTTTCCTTCAGGATAATTTGGAAATCCTGTATATATGATAACTTCATGCCCTCTAGCTTGTAAATCAATTGCTAATTCATTTATTCGAAAATTTTCAGGCCAAAAATATTGTGTGATAATAAGTATCCTCATTAATTTGACAATTTAAAAATTCAAGAATTTATCTATTAAGATTATGCTTTAAGAACTTGGATAAATAATTTTTCATGTTTTTTGACAATGATTTCCCATAAAAAGTTTTTTTCAACATATCTTTTCATGTTCGCCCCCATGTTTTTTAATAATTTTTCATCCAGCATTAATTTTGTTAATGCTTGCTGTATACTGCTTATATTTGCCTCAACAACCACACCACCATTAATTTTCTCTATCTCATTAAAACCACATCTATTCGTTATTAACGAAGGTGTTCCAGTTATACCTGCCTCTAAAACGACTATTGACATTGCTTCTTGACGAGAGGGTATTACCAAAAGCTCTGCTGCATGATATGCACTTGATTTTAACTTTGGGTCTAAATAACCTATGAATTTAATTTGACCAGACAAATTTTTCTCATTTATTTTAATCTCTAAATCTTTTCTCATACCTTCATCTGGGCCTGCAATAATTAGTAAATACTCTGAGTAATTTTTACATATATTGCAAAAAGCATTAAATAAAATATCTACTCCTTTAATCTTGTTTAGCCTACCTACAAATAAAATAACTTTCTTATTATTAATGCCATACTTCTTTTTAAACTTTCCAATATCATACATTTCATATTCTTTTTTGTTAATTCCGTTTGGAATATGCACTATCTTTGATTTATCTACTTGATGCTTAACTAGCACATCAACTTCTTCACGGCTAATTGCAATACAAAACTTTGCTTCAAGTAAGATACGCCTACCAATAACGCAGTTATATGTTTTCTTCAAATACTTTGAACGACCTGTATATGAAAGTGCGCCAGCGGGACAAATTACAAAAGGTTTTTTATATATCTTCGCTATTATATACACAAATGCATTTAGTAAAGTCCAATGACTCATTAAATGTATTAAATTTACATCTTGAACAGTATTCTTGAGAATTTTTACATCTAATTTAGGAATATAAAATCTTTGATTAATGCATTTTAACTTGACAATTAAATCTCTATCTAAAATTAGATCTGTATCTCCTCCTTTTAAATCCAATACTAATACTTTGCAATACACTCCTAATTCATTTAGATAACGGGTTAATTGATACGTTCTTTCTGCAGTTCCTCCTCCGGTTTTAGAATCTATCGAAATATTTACATTAAGGACTCTCATTAAACATCTAACCTAAAATAATTATCATAATTTTTCTTGATAATATTCGATATACTTTTGAAGAGATTTTTCAAATGATTGGAGTTTTCTAAATCCAAGTTTTTGTATCTTCTTGCTTGAGAAACGAGTTTCAGGATTCACATTTGACCTGTGTTTAAATTTTAAAAATAATTTTAGAATGATGCTTGGCAATTTAATTACTGGTATAGAATAGTACTTAATGTACATAAACTCCCGTATCATCTTTTCGATATCATAAAAATTATTTTTAGCTTCTTCATCTTCAGAAACAATATAAGTCTCCTGTTTATGAGAAATATTAACTTCTATTAAAAATTTTATCGAAGATACTACTGTATTTATAGACACTAAATTCATTCTTCGTTTCGAATAAAGACAGGCTCTAAAATAATTAATAACTGGATTACCAAATTTAAATGCCTCTATAAACTTTATCAAATTCTTACCATTTGGCCCAAATACAGCTGTTGGCCTTATGATTATCAGCTCAAAGTGATCATTGGCCTCCCGTTCTAATAAATTTTCAATTTTATACTTTGTTTTTTCATATTCTGTTTTAGGATTACACTTTGTTTTTTCCGTAATCTCTACTTCGTTGGTATCACCATATACTGATGTTGTACTACAATGAATAAATCTTTTAATACCAACTGATTTACACTTACTAGTTAAAGTGTTTATAGCATCAATATTCTTTAAAGTATCTAGATCATTTATGTATACTAAATTGATTACAGTAGCACCTGGTTGAATTAAGGCATCTAATGCCGTCTCGTTAAATAAATCGCCTTGAACTATATTTATATCTGTCAGATTAATATCAGAGATAGTATCTGAATTTCTTAGCAAGATACTAATGTTAGCGCATTCTTCAGAATCAAATGCTCTTAAAAGAGATTGGCCAATAAATCCAGACCCGCCAATTATTATTATTGGACCCAACTTTTACACCATCTACTATAAAATTTAATTAGAAATTTTCAGTGCTTTTCGGATTATCCTATTAAGCAGATAAAAAGGGCGTACCGATAGCCCATGAATAAGCATTTTATAAGTTTTTAATTTAGCAAAATTTATTGGATATAATCTAATAGATTTATACATATAGCAAAATGCGTAATTATATCTACTAGCTTTTAAATGCAGCTGAGATGAAAATAAATATGCGTTACTTAATGCTTTATTTTTATATTTTATAATTTCTGCTGGAATTTCATTAACTGAAAAAAAGTCATTTAACACATTAACAGGTTCTTCTGCTTTATTAACTGATGGTATAGAAAATGTTTGAGATTCATTGTGAATTCTAAAATTTGCTAATACTTCAGGTATATGTAGAAAATCACCCGTAATACCTAGCCTTAACCAAAACTCATAATCTGGCATCTGTCTATATTTTGGATTCCATGGTCCTGCCTTTTCATATGAACTTCTTTTAAAAAATACACCTGGACCAGGAATACAGTTTAGATTGACTACCATTTCATGAAAATTATATTTTTGACGTTTTGATATTTTTATAATATTCGAATTTTCATCTACTAATTTAAAATCACAATACGTCATAACTATAGAATCATTTGCATTTAGTGCTTTTAATGAAGTGCTTACTGCATTTTTTTCCAGGGTATCATCAGCACTTAAATAAGATAAAATGCCTCCTTTGGCAATTCCCCAGCCTTTGTTAAGGGTGTTGGCTTGCCCTATATTTTTCTGAGTTTCCCAATAAAATTTATTTCTATATTTTTGAAGTATATTTTCTGTCGAGTCGGTAGATCCATCATTCAAAACAATCAACTCAACTTTAGGATAATCTTGTTCTAAAACGCTATTTATTGCTTCGGATAGATATTTCCCATGGTTGAATGCAGGAATAACAATTGATACATAACTGCTATTGATTTCAGTACTATTGCTACTTCTTATACTCACAAACTATTAGTTAAAAATAATATTGATAAACTTAGTAACACATTTATATAATTATTAAAGGCTTTTAATTTCTTTTACGCACAATATTTGAAATGCATGTTCTGGATTATTTCTAACAAATGGTTGCGTTAGCCTTGAAATAAGCATCCAAAATTTACGTGGTCGAAATTTAGGAATAGACATTTCCCCTAGCAGTGGTTTCCATCCATTAATTCCGATTACTTCAAACCCTAGACCCCTCATCTCTTCAACATCCCAACCAGAACGATGCTTTTGAAGAGGATTTCCACTATGCTCTCCCTGGGGCAAAAATCCATTTGGGGTAAATATGATGACTTTATCATTACTAATATATTCCATTTGTTTAATTAACTCTAAGCCCTGCTGCTTAGGTAAATGTTCGATAACATCTAGCGCAATTACACAGTTAAATGAATTGCTATTAAATTTATTTTTTAAGTTTAATATATCGATACAGTAATACTCATCATGTATGTTTTCTTCTTTACTTAAATTCAAACTTTTTTGAAACCCATCTACACCTGCAGAAAATTTCAAACGCTTTTTAAAATTTTTTATTGGTGAATTTTCTCCACAACCGACGTCTAATACACTACCTGAGCTACCTATCAATTTCTCTAATTCCGATAAATAATTATTCATCCATTTTTTTATTAAATCAGCACTCATAATACTATTTACTTATCATAAATTATAAAATGTTATATAAAGATATAATCTCAAATGTTTTCATATTCATATAATTTTATTTACATGCTTGCAAAACATTTTAAATATTCTCCTTATTAAAATTGAGTAATATATTTGATAAAACAGTTTTTCTTGTATACGGCGTCAATATTATTGTTACTGTCAAGGTCAATAAAAAAACAAATAGTATATACATTAACAAGAATTGATTTGATATATTTATACTTGAGTGACTCAATATAACTTTACTTAAAGAAATAATTAAAATACTCATACTAATAGATATTCCATTATCAATTAACCACCAATTCCTTAATTCCTTTCTTAGTATTTTGCTATGCATCACTTGTATGCCAACAATCAGAATAAAAATATTCGCTACACACCATGTAAATGCTGCGCCTAATGATGAATAATAATTTATAGCAAAAATTATTAATGGCAAAATGCACACTACACCAATTAGATTTAATAATAGACCAAGTCGAGTCCATCCATATGCAAATTGCATTGCATATGGAATATGCATCATTGCATTCAACAATGTCCCTATTACTAAAAATTTTAATATAAGATCAACTTTATCTACTAGCTGTAGATTATTAGTCCAGAAATAAAGTATATCTGCACTATAAAATACCAGTATAAATGCAATCGGCATTAATATTACTGCTAATGTTTGACTACTTTTATGATATAAAGATTTCTGGGTTTCTAAATCGTGTGCTTTAACTAACTGCGAAAATTTCGGGTATAATGCAGAAAAAAATGGACTTGATATATAATAAATACCACTTGCCGCAATCCATGCAACACTATAATAACCAAATGCTTCAAGACTTAGCATTTTACTCAGAGTAATTTTATCTATTTGTGTCAATAAAAATGCCATAAATGATATTCCTGCCATACCCATAGTAAATTTCCATTTATTTGAAAATAGCGAGAAATCCAAATTAACTTGCTTTTTTCTCTCTGGCAATGACTTATTAATATAAATTCTTACCAAGAAATTTTGAATAAAACTTACAATCGAAACCCAAATGAAAAATGCCATCGCTGTTGGTTCTACTAGCCATAATACTAATGCCGCACCAATATTTCTTATCACTACAGCAATAACAATAATTACATTCAAAATGACTTGCTTTTGAAGACCAAGTAGTCCGTTCATATAAAGTGTAAACATCCATTGAAATACTAGAGCAAAACTCATTGCTACTACTGCGTATAAAATTGAGTCGTATGATAAATTTACAGAATTCAACCAAAAACTAGATATTGTTGGGGCAATACCTAAAAATATTATTAAAAATATTATCCCTAAGCCCCAGTAAATTAATTCAAATAGTTTATATATTTGAATAATTTCTATTTTATTTTTTTTACTAGAAGTATATCTTGCAAATTCTCTATTTAAAGTTGACCCAATACCAAAATCTAAAACAGGTATTAGTGCCAATAAACTTATATAAATGCCTATTAATCCAAACTTTTCAGGTCCCAAAAATTTTAAATATATTGGCACAAAAGCTAACGCCATAACTGCCGATAAACCTTTGCCAATAAAGTTTGCTATGATGTTTGTTTTAACCAAAAAAGATACGCTAAATTAAAAAAGGTTTGAATAAATACTTAATATCTTCAATTAAAATAATTAATTTAGGCTTTCAATAATTAATATGTTTATATTTTTAACTAGATTATTTATCTAATTCTTGAAAAGGGCTTCTCTCGATAGTTTTATTTTCCACAATCAAATTAGTGAAATCGTCTAATTCACTTATTTTCCCATCTAAAATTGCACGTATTAATTTTACCGTGATTATTGTGTTAAATGGCACTTCAAACTTAACGCCATTCTGCTGATCAGGGAGCTTTACCAAAAATGGTACATGTTGCTCTTCCTTAAGATTTGATTGTACTCCAAATGCGCGCCATACATGATCAGAAGTTACTATAATCGTAGAATTATTCCATAAATCTTCTTCCTCCAATTTTTCTCTTAATTGCATTAATGCATTATCAGCTAATTCAAGATTTCCAAAATAACCTGCTTCTGAATAACGAGATAAGCTAAATTTAATATATTTATCATTCACATGATCATATACATCTGGCAAATGAGGTGCAGGTAAATGTATGTATAGGAAATCTAATTGCTTATCACCTATAGATAATTTAGCAGCATTTAATAATTCTAGATGGCTACTTAAGTGTATGCTCCTTTCTCTTATTACTCGCACAGGTGCAAAATATATATTCAAAGGCAAAACATTTTGTAAAATATTTACTATGTTTTCGTCATTAGAGCGTCTTACTTTGGTGCCATAATAAGGAACACTAGTGCATGACTTGTAGGAATCATTAAATATATAACAATAAGGATGATACCAGCCAACAATTCCAACATTAAGACCGGAATTACTAATCTTGTGAAATATATTTTCATCGCTACTCCAACGGATAATTTTTTCATTATCGCCAATAGTTAATTCTAAATCTCTTTCCTTAAGAATATTTGCTTTAGAAACTAGATGGCCTGTGGTCAACGCCGGTATTGCTTTTAGTGTAGTCCTTGCAGGCGCATGTGCATTAGTAGCATACATACTTTCTTTTCTGAACCTGTCAAATGATGGTAGTTTTATAAAATCTGGACGATTTCTAAATAATAAATTTTCATCAAGCTCATCGAAAATTATCCAATATACTTTATTAATATTACTAACATCTCTCGATACAGCATTAGTATTTATCTCATCTACATATATCTCATTCTCAGCTGTAATAACATTCCAAATTGCACGTGTTGATAAAAGTATAGCAAATGGTGTTAATATTAATATTCCAATTCTTAATGCATGCCGTGTAAATGTCCAATATTTTAAACTGTAAAACAGTATTATAATTAATGCTAAAGGTATCAAATAATATATAACATGCGCATTCTTAAAAAAGTTAATATAAAAATGTATATTTGCTGGCAATAATAATTCATATCTAAAAACATTAGCTATAAGAATATATACAGCAATAAGAGCAAAATCTGCTAATAATATTTTCCCTTTGAAGCTTGATTTTTTTAATATGCGTAATCCTAGATAAACTAACAAAGAAAATGATATAACAACAATTAAAGCTGCAAGATAATCTGAAGCTTTGAATATAAAATGACGATAATATGCTGCCTCTTCATTTCTATAATAAAATTCAATCCACATTGGAAGAAAAGAAAGATTTCCTATAGAAAATGAAAATGCAATATCCTGTAATTGATTATTATTATTATTATTCATTATTATTAACTTTCTGATAATTTACTATTATAATTTTTCCATTAAATATACAGTTCTTTCAGACTCTGTTACCTTGGTTTTTTTAATAATTTTAAATTTATTAGAGAAAACAGATTCAAAGTTATTTTGATCATATTTAGTAAATATATCTTCTCTAGATACTAGTAATTTCTTTACTTGAGAATCAGATTTAGGGATAAATTCAATAATAAGATACTTACATAAATTAGATAAAAAAATAGAAATATGTTCTAAAGGTACATTATTTGAAATTGTTAAATGATGTACTAGCCCCAATGCTAATATAGCATCTGTCGGCCCTCTGCTGATAAAAGATTCCCTCTCCGCTTCATTCCAACCAATACTGGGACTAGGGTTTGTCAAATCAATATTTAATGGCAGTATATTATTTTCACCTTCAGTTATAACTTTTTTATAATTTAATTCAACACAAGCAGGATCTATATCCCAAGAAACTATAAATGCCCCTGTTCTACCAACAATACGGCTAAATCTTCCATCATTAGAGCCTAAATCCCAAACAGATTTTGGCTTAATTATATTTATCATACTAAATACAATTTTTTCTTTTTCTAAAATAGCTTTATCTGTGTAATTAATATTTTCACTATAATAATTATGCCATTCAGTACCCTCAGGGCTCCATTGTAGTTTCTCTACCATACTATGTAGATTATCTATAATTGATATCAACCCTTTTTTGCTAATTGTTTTAGTAGATGGTTTTCTAACAGTGATTGTTTCGTATTTTTTTTGGCTCTTTGAATGCAAATGAATATGCATCGCTAATGAAAACTTGAATTTAGTTGAAAATGGTAATAGCTTGCTTATTAATTCTAATGGAATTCCGTCGATATTATTTTTTAATAATTGATTTAATCTAACGTCTACATAAGACATAAGCGAAAGTGGTGCTAAAAAATGCTGGCAAAATTGTCTATATGCTACCCATGGCTCTCCTACTCGATATTTTTCAAATGAAAGTGTATCAATAAAAATTGGCTTTCCTTCTTTAAATTGAACATTGTATGCGCTTGCGTCTTTTAATGAAAAATCGTATTTGAGAGAAATTTTTTGAACTTTTAAAGTCAGTAAAGCTGCATCTTTCAATTGACTAAAACACCATTCATAAGGATACGAAATAAATGGAATGGTCTCTGGTGAAATCACCTGAAATGAATCATCATTGACAGCGAATTTATTATTTACTTCTTTATGGACAATAAGATAGTTATTTTTGACAAGATAGTTATATAGACCACAAGCAATGAATTTCTCATAATTAGCTTGGAATATTTTATTGATTTGCCTGTATACAATTCCATCTTTATAAAAGACAAACCCACTAGGGTCACGAAATGACGCAGAATCAAATTCTAACCTCATAAAAAAATTACTTGCGGTTAATTATGAATTCTGTTTTTCTTGATTCAAGTTTTGGTCGTTATCAGAATTATCCGTAACTTTGTCTTCATCGCTCCAATTACTACCAGTAATTTTCCTTAAAAACGATTTTAACCTTACATATTGAAACTTGACCATAGCTAGCGCACCAACAACTGCGGCGATTAACCCCTGTATAATTAAACTTCCAGTAACAGGATCTATATAAGCATGCGCTGAAGTAGAAATAATCAAAAAGCACAAGAATAAAACTATAGTTTTATAAAATTTCACGTTAGCACCTAAATTAATAATTGAAAAAACTTAAATTCAAAATAGCTCAAAAAGGAATATCGTCATCAAAATCATCTGATGCTGATGACCCTATTGTTGCAGGTTCAGCTTGTGAAGCTGAAGTGGATTCTGGCATTGAAGCGACCCCACTTCCTTTGCTACCGAGCATTTGCATATCATTTGCAACAATTTCTGTTGTATATCGGTCATTGCCACTTTGATCTTGCCATTTTCGTGTCTGCAATCGACCTTCTATATAAACCTGTGAACCTTTACGTAAATATTCACCTGCGATCTCAGCTAAGCGACGGAAAAACACAACTCGATGCCATTCTGTTTTTTCTACTTTATCTCCAGTACTTTTATCGTTCCAAGATTCGGTGGTTGCAACACTTATATTGCATATAGCTTGCCCGCTGGGCATATATTTAATTTCAGGGTCTTGGCCCAAATTGCCAACCAATATTACTTTATTTACACCTCTTGCCATTTCTGCATTCCTAGTTAAGTTTAAATTGCTAATTCTACTCATTCTACGGGGTAACTGAGCAAAATACACGGATTCAATTACTCCAAGATATTTATTATTCTATCAGGAATTTACGTTTCTTAGTTATACCAGATTATTGGCTTCTGAATATCCCAATTAATCATATAAATTCCTTTTGCGTATACAGAACAAAAACACGTATATTTGAACGTTTGGATAACGATAAAGTAAAAATGGAAAAAATATGTATACGAGGTGCAAGAACCCATAATTTACAAAACATCGATGTCAATCTGCCGAGGGATAAACTTATTATTATCACCGGTCTATCAGGCTCTGGTAAATCTTCATTAGCATTTGACACAATATTTGCAGAGGGACAGCGACGCTACGTTGAATCCCTTTCAACTTACGCTCGTCAATTTCTAGCTCGCATGGAAAAGCCTGATGTGGATTCAATTGATGGATTGTCTCCTTCGATTTCAATTGAGCAAAAAGCCTCATCACATAACCCTAGATCCACAGTAGGCACGATTACAGAAATTTATGACTATTTACGTCTGCTTTTCGCAAGAGCTGGTATACCTCGTTGCCCAGAACATAATATTAATTTACACGCACAAACCATTAGCCAAATGGTAGATAAAGTACTTTCACTGGAAGCTGGTGATAAATATATGTTACTTGCACCGATTGTACAAAACCGTAAGGGTGAGCATGTTCAGCTGTTGTCAAAACTACAAGCCGACGGATTTATACGAGCAAGAATCGATGGCGGTATTTATGAATTAGACAGTCCACCAAAGCTCGACCTGCGAAAGAAACATACTATCGAAGTAATTGTTGATCGATTCAAAATTAAAAATGATCTTAAATCACGACTTGCAGAATCTTTTGAAACAGCACTAAAGCTGGCAGATGATTTAGCAATTATTAGCCCTCTAGAAAATTCTGAAAAATCAGAAATTATTTTTTCAGCAAAATTTGCTTGTCCCAAGTGTGGGTATAGCTTGAATGAATTAGAACCTAGATTATTTTCATTTAATAACCCAGTTGGCGCATGTCCAGACTGTGATGGTTTAGGTGTTGAAGAATTTTTTGATCCTGAATTAGTGGTTGTAAATGATGAAATTAGTTTAGGTGGAGGAGCCATACGTGGATGGGATCGGCGTAATGCATATTACTTTAATATTATTCAATCTCTAGCTGAACATTACCAGTTTAATTTGGATACTCCATTTTATGAACTAGATGAAGATATTCAAGATATTATCTTGTATGGCAGTGAAGATGAAGAAATTAAATTTAAATACGCTTATGAAAACGGCAAAACCTATTCACGCTGGCATTCGTTTGAAGGAATTATTCCAAATATGGAAAGAAGATATCATGAAACCGAATCTAGCGCAGTCCGGGAAGAATTAAGCAAATATTTAACTACTCAAACATGCCAAGAATGTCATGGACAACGATTAAACATCGAAGCAAGAAATGTTTTTGTGCAAGATATAAACTTGCCAACTGTTACATCTTGGTCAACTGAGGATGCATTAAAATTTTTTAATAATCTTAAATTATCCGGGTACATAGAAAAAGTTGCCGAGAAAATAATTAATGAAATTAAAGAACGTCTTACATTTCTTGTAAATGTTGGTTTAGACTATTTAACTTTAGATCGAAGTGCTGAAACATTATCTGGCGGCGAAGCACAACGCATACGATTAGCAAGTCAAATCGGATCAGGTCTTGTCGGTGTTACATATATACTTGATGAACCTTCAATTGGTCTACACCAACGTGATAACCAACGACTAATTGACACTTTGACCTATTTAAAAAATTTAGGTAACACTGTAATCGTTGTTGAACATGATGAAAATACAATTCAGAGTGCTGACCATGTATTAGATATTGGGCCTGGTGCTGGAATACATGGAGGAAAACTGGTAGCCCAAGGGACGCCTTCAGAGATTGAATCTAACGAAAACTCTCTTACTGGAAAGTATTTGTCTGGGAAGCTTTCTATTCCTATTCCTAATTTTCGGCTTCAAGCTCAAAAGTCTAAATTTATTGAAATAACAAAAGCCAAAGGCAACAATTTAAAAAATATAACGGTGCGCATTCCGCTCGGACTATTCACAGTCATTACAGGAGTTTCTGGATCCGGAAAGTCCACACTCATAAATGAAACTTTATATAAGTATTGTATGCGACATTTACATGGCTCAGGCATTTTGCCCGCAGAATGTGAAGAAATAAGTGGCTTAGATTTGATTGATAAAGTCATAGATATTGACCAAAGTCCGATAGGACGTACACCTCGCTCTAACCCAGCTACCTATACAGGTTTATTTACACCTATTCGAGAGTTATTTGCAAATACTCCCGAATCAAGAGCACGTGGTTATTTGCCTGGAAGATTTAGCTTTAATGTTAAAGGTGGACGCTGTGAGGCCTGTCAAGGTGACGGCGTTATTAAAGTTGAAATGCATTTTTTACCTGATGTATATGTTCCTTGTGATGTATGTAATGGAAAACGATATAACCGAGAAACACTCGAAATTCGTTATAAGAATAAAACGATACATGAAGTATTACAGCTCACAGTTGAAGATGCTTTAGAATTTTTTAATGCAATACCTACTATAAAAAGAAAAACTCAAACTTTAATGGATGTAGGATTGTCTTATATTACATTAGGTCAAAGCGCCACAACCTTATCAGGCGGAGAAGCTCAACGCGTCAAACTTTCACGTGAACTTTCAAAAAGAAGCACTGGTAAAACACTATACATATTAGATGAACCAACAACAGGTTTACATTTTTATGATGTTGAGCAACTCTTAAAAGTTCTACACCATTTACGTGATCAAGGTAATACCGTGATTGTAATTGAACACAATCTTGATGTAATTAAAACTGCTGATTGGATAATTGATTTAGGACCAGAAGGTGGTCATCGAGGAGGGAAAGTAGTTGCCACTGGAACCCCAGAAGAGTTATCAAAGCATAAATCTTCTTTTACTGGTAAATATTTAAACAAACTATTGTAACTCTATACAAGCTTTACTTTATCAGCATTGTTTATAGAAAGAATCATGCAACACGAGCCTTCCCTTACGGATAGTTCAACTAAATTATTTGAATTGCAGTACCAGAATGATTCTCCCTCACCTACATCCGAAAATTTTTCAGCATATTTAAGCTTGTGTTGTTTAATTTTTAATTCTTGTTGCTTATTGATTTGATTGCAATGAATTCCAGTAATAGCGTTTCCAAAATGGTCGATGTAAATAACTTCAAATAAATTGTCCGGCCAATCCGAACCCACTAATTCATCTAAAGACAATGTTTTTAATGTTGGTATTTGATTTGCAGCAATTTGTGCTGCAACAGGTGCAAAAATATCGCGACCATGAAACGTTTTTGAAGCCGGTGGATCATTAACAACAATCTCTGAAAGACTAAACTGCGATAATTTTCTTGCTATTATTGAAAATATGCCATTGTTAGGGCCAACAAAAGTATAACTATCGCCCTCTATTACAATTTCTTTACGATCACTTCCTACGCCTGGATCTACTACTCCTATAACGATTGAGTTTTTAGGAATGTGTTCCAAAAAACTAGCAAGCAAATAGGCGGACGCTTTGGGATTGAATGCAGGTAAATTGTGAATTAAATCAATAGCAACAGTATTCGGTACAATTTCAAATATTTTGGTTTTAAGCTGCCCTACATAAGGATCTGATAAACCATAATCTGTCGCAAGAATGATCGGCCGCATAATGAGTGTAATGATTCATTATTTTCAGATCACATACAAATAAAAAAGCCAGGATAAACCTGGCTTTAAATAATAGTTGTTAATGTACTACTAAGCTTCTTCTAAAGGACGGTCTATAAGCTCGACCAATGCCATGGGTGCATTATCGCCAGGTCTGAACCCACATTTTAATATTCTTGTGTAACCACCTGGTCTTTCTTTATATCGTGGTCCAAGTTCTGTAAACAATTTACCTATACTGGATTTATCTCGAAGTTTAGAAAACGCTCTTTGACGATTAGCAATACTATCTTGTTTGGCCAAAGTTATAAGTGGCTCAGCATAGCGACGTAACTCCTTCGCTTTGGGCAAAGTCGTACGAATTATTTCATGAGAAAATAAAGACGTCGCCATATTATTCATCATCGCTTTGCGATGTGGACTATTACGATTCAGATGGCGACCTGATTTGCGATGTCTCACTTTAAATTCCTAAATAATACTTTTTAAATAATAACTTTTCGCTCTTCGCGTAAATTAGGTGGTGGCCAATTTTCTAAGCGCATACCCAGTGATAAACCATGTGTGCCTAACACATCTTTAATTTCGGTTAACGATTTCTTACCCAAGTTAGGTGTTTTTAATAACTCTACTTCAGTACGTTGAATTAAATCACCAATATAGTAAATGTTTTCTGCCTTCAGACAGTTTGCTGAACGAACTGTTAGCTCAAGATCATCCACAGGTCGTACCAGAATTGGATCTATTTCAGCTTCCGTTTTCTCTTGCTCAACCTGCTCATCACCTTGTAAATCGACAAAAACAGACAATTGTTGTTGCAGAATTCCCGCGGCTTTGCGAATAGTCTCTTCAGGGTCAACCGTTCCGTTGGTTTCTAAGTCAACAATTAATTTATCCAAGTTAGTACGCTGTTCTACACGCGCACTTTCTACTGAGTATGCAACACGTCGCACAGGACTAAAACTTGCATCTAATAATAATGAGCCAATAGCACGATCATCTTCTCCACGGCGTTGAGCCGCTGGTTGATAACCTCTTCCTTTAGCCACTTTTAAAGTCATACTTAATGAACCCTGTTCGGTAAGATGAGCAATTACATGATCTTTATTGATAATTTCTACTTCATGGTCGGTTTGTATATCTCCTGCTGTACAAACACCAGGGCCTTGCTTGTTAATCATTAGCATGGCTTCATTTTTGCCATGCATAACCACAGAAATTCCTTTTAAGTTAAGTAAAACGTCAACCACGTCCTCTTGCACACCTTCGATAGCCGTATACTCATGTAAGACACCGTCGATTTGTGCTTCGACAATGGCACAGCCAGGAATGGAGGAAAGTAAAATACGACGTAATGCATTTCCTAGTGTATGCCCAAACCCTCGTTCAAGAGGTTCCAGCACAACTTTAGCATGACACTCATCTGCCATTTGAACATCTACTACTCTAGGCTTTAATAACTCACTTGTAACCATTGATTACCTCTTTTAAAAACCGCTATTACTTGGAATATAGCTCAACCACTAATGATTCATTGATATCGGGTGGTAAATCGCTTCGTTCAGGAACCGATTTGAATGTACCCGACATCTTTTTAATATCTACCTGCACCCAATCGGGAAGACCAATTTGATCCGCCGTGTTTAATGCATCTTGAATTCGCAATTGCTTTTGAGATTTTTCTCGTATTGAAATTACATCGTTTGGTGAAACATTATAGGAAGGAATATTTACGATACTTCCATTCACTTCAACTGCCTTATGACTAATTAATTGTCTGCACTCAGAACGTGTAACTCCAAATCCCATTCTATATGCAACATTATCTAGTCGACATTCAAGGAGTTGCAGTAAATTTTCACCCGTAGATCCTTTAATCTGAGATGCTTTCTTATAATAATTTCTAAACTGACGCTCTAATACACCATAAATTCGACGTAACTTTTGTTTTTCACGTAATTGCATACCGTAGTTTGATCCACGACCTCGCTTATCGCCATGCTGCCCTGGTTGCTTATCTAACTTGCATTTAGAATCTAGAGAACGAGCTCGGCCTTTTAGCATGAGGTCTACACCTTCACGCCGACTTAACTTACATTTTGGTCCTAGATAACGTGCCATAACTTATCCTCTACACTCTGCGCCTTTTTGGAGGTCGACAACCATTATGCGGAATAGGTGTTACATCATTGATATTTGTAATTTTGTAACCCACGGCATTTAATGCTCGAACTGCAGATTCTCTTCCAGGCCCTGGTCCCTTTACTTTAACTTCTAAGTTCTTCAATCCGTATTCCAACGCTGCTTGACCTGCACGATCCGCTGCCACCTGTGCGGCAAAGGGGGTACTTTTTCGTGAACCACGAAAACCTGAGCCACCCGAAGTAGCCCATGCAAGTGCGTTACCTTGTCGATCTGTAATGGTCACAATGGTGTTGTTAAACGATGCGTGTATATGTGCCACGCCATCCGTTACGACGCGTTTAACTTTCTTTCTTGATCGTGCTGGTGTTTTAGCCATGTTTTTATCAATTACTTCCTAGTTATCGTTTAATGGGACGTCTGGGCCCTTTTCTCGTGCGCGCATTGGTGCGAGTACGTTGACCACGCAAAGGCAATCCTCTTCGATGGCGAATTCCACGATAGGTTCCCAAATCCATTAAGCGCTTTATATTTACGGTCACCTCTCGTCGCAAATCACCTTCCACCGTGAATTTTGCAACTTCAGTACGTAATCGCCCAATTTCATCTTCACTAAGGTCTTTAATTTTACTGTTTGGTGTAACGGAAGCAGCTTCACAAATATCACGAGCACGAGTACGGCCAATTCCATAAATTGCAGTTAATGCTATTACCGCATGCTTGTGAACAGGTACATTGATTCCAGCAATACGCGCCATTGTTTACCTCTAAAATTATCCTTGTCGCTGTTTATGTCTGGGGTCTTTACAAATTACGCGCACTACACCATTTCGGCGTATGACTTTACAATTTCTACACATTTTCTTAACGGACGCACGTACTTTCATTATTAAATTCCCAAACTCTTCTTATTTAACAGAACCCGCACGACCGTATCCTCTTAAATTTGCCTTTTTCATCAAACCTTCGTATTGATGTGACATTAAATGGGCCTGCACTTGTGACATAAAGTCCATCACTACAACGACAATAATCAATAATGATGTGCCGCCAAAATAAAATGGAACACCAAATTTAAGAATTAAAAATTCAGGCAACAAACATACCAATGTAATATAAACTGCACCCACTGCAGTTAAACGCGTTAATACCGAATCAATATAGCGAGCTGTTTGCTCGCCTGGGCGGATACCAGGAATAAATGCACCTGAGCGTTTCAAATTATCGGCAGTATCACGTGAGTCAAACACAATTGCAGTATAGAAAAAACAAAAGAACACAATTGCAAGCGCATACAACATTACATACAAAGGTTGTCCTGGAGAAATTGCAGTCGCGATATTTTGTAACCACGAAAAACTACCTGACGAACTACTGGACCATTGCAGTAATGTTGCTGGAAACAAAATGATGCTTGATGCAAAAATAGGTGGAATTACACCAGACATGTTTAACTTTAAAGGCAAGTGTGTGGATTGTGCTGCATACATTTTGCGACCTTGTTGACGTCTCGCATAATTTACCGTGATTCTACGTTGTGCCCGTTCCACAAAAATTACAAATGCGGTTACAACAATTGCCATTAAAAATAAGAACATGGCAAATCCTTCATTCATGGCACCTTGAGAAACTAAATCTAATGTGCCACCGATTGCAGCCGGTAAGCCTGCAACAATGCCAGCAAAAATAATGATGGAAATACCATTACCAATTCCACGTTCTGTAATTTGCTCACCCAGCCACATTAAAAACATGGTGCCTGTTACTAAACTAATCATTGCAGTAAAAATAAAACCGACTCCGGGCGTTAATGCGACTTGCTGATTTTGTAACGCAATAGAAACACCGATTGCTTGAAATGTGGCAAGAAACACCGTTCCATAGCGCGTGTATTGTGTAATTTTACGCCGCCCCGCTTCGCCTTCCTTTTTCAACTCTTTCAATGAAGGCAGTACAGAACTCATTAACTGCATAATAATTGCGGCAGAAATGTACGGCATAATCCCCAAAGCAAAAATACTTAGCCTTTCTAAAGCACCACCGGAAAACATATTAAACATGCCTAGAATAGTGCTGCTTTGTTGTTCAAAAAATCTTGCCATGGCGTCAGGATTAATACCTGGCACAGGAATAAAGGTCCCAATGCGATATACAATGAGCGCAAACAACACAAAAAATAAACGTTTGCGTAGTTCTGTTACCTGACCGATTCCCGCTAAAGATCCGACCGCATTTGCGCCAGCACTTGCCATTAGTCTTCTATTTTGCCTCCAGCTTTTTCTACCGCTTTTCTAGCACCAACAGTGAAAAACAAACCTTTAGTATTGACTGCCGTTTCAAGCTTGCCTGAATTAATTACTTTTACTCGTTTCGTGCTTGCAGGAACCAGCTTGGCATCTTTGAGTGCATTTAGATCCACTACGCCTCCACTTATTAGCTCCAGTTCATGTAAACGAAGTTCAGCTGTTTGAGCACCTTTGCGAGAACGAAAACCAACTTTTGGTAACCGTCTTTGCAAAGGCATTTGCCCACCTTCAAAACCAACTTTATGGTAGCCACCAGCTCTTGAGTGTTGCCCTTTGTGACCTCGACTGCACGTTTTACCAAAACCTGAACCAATACCACGGCCCACGCGTTTGCGATCAGGTCGACTTCCTGGGGCAGGTTTTAATGTATTTAAATTCATAAATAAAATTAGGTTTCTTCCACTTTTAACATATAGCTGATCTTATCGATCATGCCGCGGTTTTCAGGTGTGTCGATCACCGAAACTGGATTATGAATACGCCGAATTCCTAATCCACGCGCACAAGCTTTGTGGGCCGCTAATTTCCCATTTAAACTTTTAATTAAAGTAACTTTTAATTCTTTGCTCATAGTCAATAAGGTTACGACAGAATTTCTTCCACTGTTTTGCCTCGTTTAGCGGCAATGTAATCAGGGTCTTGCATTGTACTTAAAGCATCAATGGTAGCCTTAACAACATTGATAGGGTTTCTTGTGCCAATGCATTTTGATAAAACATTTTTAATCCCAACGACTTCGAAAACTGCACGCATTGCACCACCCGCAATAATTCCTGTACCAACTGAGGCAGGTTGCATAAATACTTTTGCAGCTCCGTGTGTGCCTACAACGGGATAATAAAGTGTGCCGTCTTTCAGTGGTATATGTTTTAAATCTTTACGTGCTTTTTCCATCGCTTTTTGTATGGCAAGCGGAACTTCTCGTGCTTTTCCATAGCCAACTCCTACCTTGCCATTTCCATCGCCTACAACAGTGAGTGCCGTGAATCCAAATTGACGGCCACCTTTCACTACTTTTGCAACACGATTTACCGCGACAAGTCTTTCTTCTAGACCATCTGCTATTCGTGCGGGTTCATTCGCTGCCATATACTAAATACCTATCCCTAAAAATTTAATCCTGCTTCACGCGCCGCTTCAGCTAATGCCTTTACACGACCGTGATATTTAAAGCCTGAACGATCAAACGCTACATCAGAAATTCCTTTCTCTTTGGCGCGTTCTGCAATTGTTTTACCCACAGCTTTTGCGGCCTCTACATTGCCAGAATATTTCACTGCACTTCGCATATCTGAATCGAGTGAAGAAGCACAGGCAATAGTTTCCGAACCACCCGGTGCTATAACCTGGGCATAGATATGCCTGGGTGTACGATGTACACACAAACGATGCACACACAAAGTATTAATTTTGCTACGTGTTCTGCGTGTTCTGCGTAATCTTGAATCGTTTTTATTCATCGTAATTTAAATTAACTTATTTCTTTTTCGCTTCTTTGCGTACAATTCTTTCATCCGCATACTTCACACCCTTCCCCTTATAAGGTTCCGGTGGACGATAAGCTCGAATTTCTGCCGCTACTTGCCCAACTTTTTGTTTGTCTGCACCTTTAACAACAACTTCTGTTTGACTGGGTGTTTCAATTTTTACGCCCTCAGGCACGGCATAATCAATTGGATGCGAAAATCCTAAATTTAAATTTAATGTTTTCCCTTTTGCTTGAGCACGATAACCGACTCCTATAAGTTCAAGCTTACGCTCAAAACCTGAATTGACCCCGTTAACCAAATTATTAATCAGTGCTCGCATCGTTCCCGCCATTGCAATGCTCTTACTTTTTTCTAGAGAAACTTGAATTCCTTCATCTTGTTGTTCAACAACTACATCTTCATGAATATCCAAAGATAATTCACCTCCAGGGCCCTTGGCTGTAAAACGCTGGCCCTCTAATTTCACATCCACTCCTCTTGGAATTTCAATCAGTTTTTTAGCAATTCGCGACATTATGAATAACTCTCTACTCAATCGTACAAAGAACTTCACCACCATGTCCGGCAGCCCTTGCTGCACGATCACTCATCACACCCTTAGAAGTAGAGATAATAGCCACACCCATACCTCCAATGACTCTCGGTAACTCATCCACACGCTTATATATACGCAAGCCTGGGCGACTTACGCGGCGCATTTTTGAGATCACCGGAGTGCCCATATAGTATTTGAGTGTTACTGTTAACTCGGAAGACGCCTCTTTATCTTCAATTGAGAAATCTTCTAGAAACCCTTCATCTTTTAGAACGTTTGCAATTGCTTTTTTCACTTTAGAAGATGGCATTGTAACTGTAACTTTATTTGCACTTTGCCCATTACGAATACGCGTTAACATATCTGAAATGGGGTCACTCATACTCATAATAACTTCCTTAGCTCTAATCTCTTTTAAATCATTACCAACTTGCTTTTACTAGACCAGGTATATCGCCACGCATGGCTGCTTCACGTAATTTATTTCTACCTAATCCAAATTTGCGGTAATAACCTTTTGGCCTACCTGTGATTGTGCATCGATTCCTTAAACGCACTGGACTAGCATTTTTCGGTAACTTTTGTAATTTACGTGTTGCTTCCTGTTTTTCCTCATAGCTAGATGTTGGACTTTTTATGATTGCCTTAAGTTCTGCGCGTTTGGTTGCGCAACGTTTAACAACACGCTGTCGTTTCTTATCTCGTTCAATCATTGAAAGTTTAGCCATTTATTACTCGCTATTTATCAAATTTTACTTTTTAAACGGGAAGCTAAACGCTTCTAGCAAAGCTTTAGCTTCATTATCTGTTCTTGCGCTTGTCGTTATCGCAATATCCATGCCACGAATAGCATCAATTTTGTCGTAATCAATTTCCGGAAAAATGATTTGTTCACTAATTCCCAAGCTATAATTTCCACGCCCATCAAAAGATTTGCTATTCAACCCACGAAAATCTCGAATTCGCGGAATCGCAATATTGATAAGACGATCTAAGAATTCGTACATACGAGTTCTACGTAGCGTTACTTTGCAGCCAATTGGAAAATCATCGCGTATGCTAAAACCTGCAATCGATTTTTTAGCTTTAGTAACCACCACTTTTTGGCCAGCAATTTTTTCCATATCTGCAACTACTTTTTCCATTACCTTTTTGTCACGCACCGCTTCGCCCACACCAGTATTGAGAGTAATTTTTTCAATGCGTGGAATTTGCATAACATTTTTATAACCAAACTGCTCAGTTAATTGGTTACAGACCTGTTCTTTATAAAATTCTTGTAAACGTGCCATCTTATTTATACATCTACAACTTCATCATTTGATTTAAAATAACGAACTTTGTTTTTATCTTTTAACGCCTTAAAGCCAACACGATCACCCTTGCTGGTGCTCGGATTAAACATCATTACATTTGAAATATGTATTGGCATTTCTTGTTCATTAATTCCACCAGAAACCCCCGCATTAGGATTTGGTTTTTGATGTTTCTTTACAGTATTTACACTTTCAACAACTAAATGATTCCTGTCTACAATTTTTAATACAGTGCCGCGCCGACCTTTATCCTTACCGGCAATTACAATCACTTCATCTCCTTGTCTAAACTTTTGCATTGTATTCTTTCATTAATTTCTAAAGCACTTCTGGCGCTAAAGAAATAATTTTCATAAAACGTTCAGTTCTTAATTCACGAGTGACAGGCCCAAATATTCTTGTGCCAATGGGTTGTAATTGTTGGTTAAGTAAAACTGCAGCGTTATTGTCAAAGCGGATTAACGAACCATCAGTACGGCGAACACCTTTCGCGGTTCTTACTACAACTGCATTATATACCTGACCTTTTTTAACCTTCCCTCGTGGAATTGCTTCTTTAACCGTTACCTTTATTACATCTCCAATTCGTGCATAACGTCGGTGCGACCCACCCAACACCTTGATACACTGCAGTTTTCGTGCCCCACTGTTGTCTGCTGCTTCCAGCGTAGTTTGCATCTGTATCATAACTAACCCTCATCACACCTAGTTTTCAATGCCACGTTCGACAATCTCAACAAGCTGCCAAGACTTCGTTTTTGAAATGGGTCGACACTCACATATTGAGATTGTATCTCCAATTGCGCATTCATTTTTTTCATCATGTACATGTAACTTCGTAGAACGTCGAATATATTTTTTATACAAAGGATGTTTAACTTGGCGTTCCAGCAAAACAGTCACGGTTTTGTCCATCTTGTCGCTGACAACTCTTCCTTGTAGTGTTCTGATTTTTTTCTGGGTTTCAGCCATTAAAAAATCCACCCCATGTAATTTACGTTCTTATACATAGATTAAACTTTCTCTGTTTCTTTCAACATTTGATTCATAATCGTTTTTACACGTGCAATATTTTTTCTATTTAATTTAAACTGATGTACGCGCGATGCTTGACCAACGCCGCGTTGCATACGTAAATTAAATTGCTCTTTGCGCAAATCAAGCAACTCTTGATTAAGTTCTTCCATATTTTTCTTACGTAATTCTTTAGCTTTCATATTAACAATCCGATTACATTACAGAGCGTGTAACGAATGTTGTTTTAATTGGTAGCTTCGCATCTGCTAGACGAAATGCTTCTCTAGCAACACTTTCAGGGACACCTTCCATTTCATACAACATTTTTCCTGGTTGAATTTTTGCAACCCAATATTCAACATTACCTTTACCTTTACCTTGACGAACCTCTAATGGCTTCTTGGTTACAGGCACATCTGGAAATATTCGAATCCAAATTTTTCCACCGCGTTTTACATGTCGTGTCATTGCTCGCCGTGCCGCTTCAATTTGTCTTGCAGTAATTCGACCACGCGCAACTGCTTTTAATCCATATTCGCCAAAGCTTACTTTATTACCATTTAACGCTAAGCCACGATTACGGCCTTTTTGTTGTTTGCGAAATTTTGTTCGTTTTGGTTGCAGCATGAATCAAGTTATTGTTTAGTTTTCGGCGCTGGGTTTAAATTTTCTACGGCTTCTGCATCATCTTTTGCGTGCAAATCAAATACATCGCCTTTATAGATCCAAGTTTTAATCCCTATAATCCCGTATGTTGTGCTTGCTTCTGCAAATCCATAATCAATGTTTGCGCGCAAAGTATGAAGTGGTACTCGACCTTCGCGGTACCATTCACTACGAGCAATTTCCGCACCGTTTAAGCGGCCGCCAACATTAACTTTGACACCAAGCGCGCCTAAACGCATGGCATTACTCACTGCACGTTTCATAGCTCGTCGAAACATAATTCGACGCTCTAACTGTTGTGCAATACTTTCCGCCACCAACTGAGCGTCAATTTCTGGTTTGCGTATTTCTTCTATATTAATTTTTACATTGTTAACGCTTAATCCTGTGCGTCTTGCTATCTCGTGACGCAATGCTTCAATGTCTTCACCTTTCTTTCCAATTACAATTCCAGGACGTGCCGTGTGTATAGTGACAAATGCCGCACGTGCGGGTCGGTCAATTTGAATACGACTTACAGAAGCCTGCGATAATTTCTTCTTTAAGTAATCCCGAATTTCAAGATCACTCTTTAAAAATTCAGCATATCCAGCACCCTCGGCATACCATTTCGAGGTCCAGTCGGTGGATATACCTAAGCGCATTCCTGTTGGATGTACCTTCTGCCCCATGATCTAGCACATTCCTTTAGTAAAATATTTTTTTATTATGAACTTACACATAAAACCACTTAATTAATTTATGTATCACTTACTTCCACTGTGATATGACTTGTGCGTTTTAAAATTTTAGATGCACGGCCTTTCGCTCGCGCCTTAAATCTACGATGTGTAGGTCCATCATCAACACAAATCTTAGAAACTTTTAATTCATCAATATCTGCACCTTCATTATGCTCGGCATTGGCAAGCGCTGAGTCCAAAACTTTTTTAACTATACTTGCACCTTTTTTAGGACTAAACGACAAAATTTCTAATGCACGGTCCACACGTTTACCACGGATTTGATCCGCCACTAATCGTGCTTTTTGTGGGGCGATACGAATAAAACTTAATTTTGCAGAAACTTGCATAATTACGTCGCCTTGCGGTCTCCCGAATGCCCTTTAAATGTTCTCGTAGCAGCAAACTCACCAAGTTTATGCCCAACCATATTTTCTGAAATTAATACAGGCACATGCTGACGGCCATTATGTACAGCAATGGTTAAGCCCACCATTTCAGGCACTACCATAGAACGTCGCGACCAAGTTTTAATGGGTCTGCGATCACTGTTAGTCACAGCTTGATCAACTTTAGTCGCTAAGTGATAATCAACAAAGGGCCCTTTACGTAATGATCTTGGCATTTATCTATTCCTACAACTTTGTAACCACTATTTCTTATTTCTACGTCTTACAATCAATCGATCAGTACGCCGATTTTTACGAGTTTTAAATCCTTTAGTAGGTACGGCCCAAGGAGATACTGGATGACGACCTCCTGAGGTACGCCCTTCACCACCACCATGCGGGTGATCTACTGGATTCATTGCAACACCACGTACTGTAGGACGAACACCTCGCCAACGCTTTGCGCCAGCCTTACCTAGCTTTCTTAAGTTATGTTCTGCGTTGCCAACTTCACCTACAGTTGCACGACATTCCGATAACACTTTGCGCATTTCTCCAGAACGCAATCGTAATGTTGCATAGTTACCTTCACGCGCCACAATCTGTATGGCAGCTCCGGCACTACGACCCATTTGCGCGCCTTTGCCAGGTTTCATTTCTACACAGTGCACCACAGTGCCAACGGGGATGTTGCGAATGGGTAAGGTGTGGCCTGGTTTAATGGCTGCCTGTGTGCCTGAACTAACTTCATCATTTGGACGCAACCCTTTAGGAGCGATAATGTAACGTCTTTCACCATCTGCATATTTCAACAATGCAATGTTCGCACTTCGATTAGGGTCATATTCAATCCGCTCCACCTGTGCAGGTATATCGTCTTTGTTTCGCTTAAAATCAATAATTCGATAACGTTGTTTGTGTCCGCCACCACGATGTCGTGTGGTAATACGACCGGCATTATTTCTTCCACCACTTTTACGTTTTTCATCTAAAAGCGCTTTATGAGGCGCGCCTTGATAAAGTCCTGGGGTAGTAATCTCTACAACAAAACGTCGACCCGGCGATGTAGGTTTTGCTTTTGCTAACGCCATAGTTATTCAAATCCCCCAAAATCAATATCATGACCGGCTTCTAACGTAACAATCGCTTTTTTCCAGTCAGCTCTTTTCCCAGCATGACGACCAAATCGTTTACGTTTTCCATTCATGTTTATGGTATTAACTGCGGCTACCTTTACATCAAATAATTTCTCCACAGCTTGTTTAATTTCTATTTTTTTTGCATCACTAAGCACACGAAATGTATGTTGATTATTCGTATCTGCACTAAGTGCCGTTTTTTCTGATACATGTGGGGCTAGCAAAATAGTCATGAGGCGCTCTTCATTCATTGTCATCTTCCTCATCTAACCACTCTTCAATCGCTTGTAATGCGTCTTTTGTGATTACAACATGTTCATATTTAATTAGACTCACGGGATCAAGTCCGCCCAACTCGGTTACATCAATATGCGGTAAATTACGCACGGCAAGATATAAATTTTTATCGGCCTCTTCTGTTATTACTAGCGCAGAGGTTACTTTTAGTTTATTCAAAAGACCTAACGCTTCTTTTGTCTTCGCGGCTTTAACTTTAAAGTTTTCTACAACGACCAAACGATCTTGTCTAGCTAATTCCGAAAACATGCATGCATAGGCTGCACGCACCATTTTTCTATTTAATTTTTGTTTATAGTTTCTAGGCTTCGCTGCAAATGCTACACCGCCTGACCTCCAAATAGGACTATTCGAGGTACCTGCACGCGCACGACCTGTACCTTTTTGTCGCCAAGGCTTGGCTCCACCACCTCTGACATCACTACGGCTTTTATTTGCCTTGGTGCCTGCGCGCCCGCCCGCCAAATAGGCCGTTACCGCTTGGTGCACGAGTGACTCGTTATACTCACGCGCAAAAATGCTATCCGAAACGGTAACACTTGTTTTTTTATTGGCAATAGAGAGTTTCATGACGTGGATTGCTTAAGAATTTTCTTCTGCACTTTCAGTTTCTGATGCGCTTTCTTCTGGGGTATCTTTTCTAGATTCTTGTGAGATTTCTTCTTGTGATGCTTCTTGTGTTATTTCTGGGACTTGTTCTGATTTTTCAACAATCTCTTCGGCAGGTACGTTAAATTCGGTTTCATTGACTAGTCGCACCATAATGTCACCGCCGGGTGCGCCAGGAATAGATCCTTTGATTAATAACAATTCATTGTCAGTATCAATTTGTACGACTTCTAAGTTTTTTGTTGTGACTTGAACATTACCCATTTGTCCCGCCATCTTTTTGCCTTTGAATACACGACCGGGGTCTTGGCATTGGCCTGTTGAACCATGTGCACGATGCGAAATCGAGTTGCCATGTGTTGCATCTTGCATTCCAAAATTATGGCGCTTAACGGGTCCTGCAAAACCTTTTCCTTTAGAAACACCCGTAACAGAAACTTTTTGTCCTACTGAAAATAAATTTGCATTCAATTCAGAGCCCACAGTAAATTTTTCTAAAACGTCTGAGCTCACTCTAAATTCTTTTAAGCCTCTTCCAGCCGTTACACCATTGGCTGCATAATGACCGGAACTTGGTTTATTAATTCGTGATGCCTTCTTTTCACCAAATGTTACTTGTAAAGCTTCATATCCATCTGATTCATTTGTGCGTCGTCGTGTCACACGATTTGCAGGCACATACACAACCGTTACAGGCACCGATGCACCTGCCTCAGTAAAGACACGCGTCATACCCACTTTTTTTCCTACTAAACCAATTGACATAAACAGTTCGCTACACTCACTCCAGAATATTTATCTGGAGAGTTTGTTAAATAGTGAATTTAGTACCTGCCGGATAACCGCGGCCCGGCATGAGTCTCCTCATAGCCGGGCCGCAGAAAGCCACGCATTATCCCAAAAAACAGGGTTTTAGAAAACTATTTTCTTCATTAATTTATGGTTGGATTAAGCAAAATTTATACCTATTTAGGGCAGGAATTGGCACTTAATACTGACCCGTCAATTCAGCTTAATTTGTACATCGACGCCTGCGGCCAAATCCAACTTCATCAGTGCATCTACAGTCTTATCTGTAGGCTCCACAATGTCCATAATGCGTTTATGGGTGCGTATTTCATATTGATCACGCGCATTTTTATCTACATGTGGTGAAATCAGTACTGTAAATCGTTCTTTTTTGGTGGGCAATGGAATAGGGCCTTTTACTCGGGCCCCCGTCCTTTTTGCGGTATCCACTATTTCACTTGCCGACCGATCAATCAGTCGATGATCAAATGCTTTTAAGCGAATTCGAATCGTTTGTCCTGCAGCAGCCATAATTTTCTATATGTAAATGATTAATCAATAATTTTCGAGACCACACCCGCACCTACGGTACGTCCACCTTCACGGATCGCAAAGCGTAGGCCTTCATCCATCGCTATCGGTGCAATCATGGAGACTACCATCTTCACGTTGTCTCCCGGCATCACCATTTCGGTGCCTTCGGGAAGATCTACTGCGCCGGTAACGTCGGTGGTTCTGAAGTAGAACTGGGGTCGGTAGCCATTGAAGAATGGGGTATGTCGTCCACCTTCTTCTTTGCTGAGGATGTAGACTTCGGCTTCGAATTTGGTATGTGGGGTGATGGAGCCGGGTTTGCACAGGACTTGTCCGCGTTCGACTTCGTCGCGTTTGGTGCCACGTAAGAGTACGCCTACGTTGTCACCGGCCTGACCTTGGTCGAGTAGTTTTCTGAACATTTCAACGCCGGTACAGGTGGTGGTGGTGGTGTCTTTGATGCCGACAATTTCAATTTCATCGCCGACGTTGATAATGCCGCGTTCGATTCTGCCAGTCACTACGGTGCCACGACCGGAGATGGAGAAGACGTCTTCCACGGGCATGATGAAGTCGCCATCAATCGCACGTTCGGGTTCGGGAATGAAGCTGTCCATTTCTTCGACCAGTTTGACGACCGATGGGATCCCTATATCCGATGTATCGCCTTCCAGTGCTTTTAGCGCAGAGCCGGTTACGATGGGGGTGTCGTCACCGGGAAATTCGTAGGTGGAGAGAAGGTCGCGTACTTCCATTTCAACGAGTTCGAGTAGTTCGGCGTCGTCGACTTGGTCGGCTTTGTTCATGTAGACGAGGATGTAAGGTACGCCTACTTGTCTTGCTAGAAGGATGTGTTCTCGGGTTTGGGGCATGGGGCCGTCGGCAGCACTGACGACGAGAATCGCGCCGTCCATTTGGGCGGCTCCGGTGATCATGTTTTTGACGTAGTCGGCGTGACCGGGACAGTCAACGTGGGCGTAGTGGCGATTGGGGCTTTCGTATTCGACATGGGCGGTGGCGATGGTGATGCCGCGCTCGCGTTCTTCGGGGGCATTATCAATTTGATCATAGGCTTTGAATTCGCCGCCATGGGTCTCGCCCATCACTTTGGTTAGGGCCGCCGTTAAGGTGGTCTTGCCATGATCTACGTGCCCAATCGTGCCTACATTTACATGTGGCTTGGTGCGCTCAAACTTCTCTTTTGACATTTTTTTACCTCACAAACAATATCTATCTAACGTAACAATAAACTCAATACACCACTAAAGATTTATGCGTTCTTCTTAATAATTCCGTCGGCGAGATTACTAGGAACCTCTTTATATTTATCAAACTCCATTGTATAGGTTGCACGACCCTGCGTTGCAGAACGCAAGTCTGTCGCATAACCAAACATTTCTGCAAGTGGTACTTCGGAACGAATTATTTTCCCCGCAGGACTGTCTTCCATTCCACCTACCATACCGCGACGCCGATTTAAATCTCCAACCACATCGCCCATGTAATCTTCCGGCGTTACCACTTCAACTTTCATGATGGGTTCCAACAAAACTGGGTCGGCTTTTTTTGCACCATCCCTAAAACCCATCGAGCCGGCTATTTTAAACGCCATTTCCGAAGAGTCCACATCATGATAGGAACCGTCATATAAGGTTACCTTGACGTCTACCACCGGATAACCAGCAATCACGCCGTTATCCATGGCCTCTTTTACACCTTTTTCTACCGCAGGAATATATTCCCGTGGGACCACTCCACCCACAATTTCATTCACAAATTCAAACCCATCTCCTTGAGATTGCGGTTCCAGCTTCAAATACACATGACCGTACTGGCCTCGGCCTCCCGATTGGCGGACAAATTTACTTTCATGATCGACTTGGCTGCGAATGGTTTCACGATAAGAAACTTGTGGAGCTCCTACATTCGCTTCCACACTAAACTCACGTTTCATGCGATCTACAATAATGTCCAGGTGCAGTTCGCCCATGCCCGAAATAATTGTCTGCCCCGATTCTTCATCGGTTTGTACACGAAAAGAAGGATCTTCTTGCGCTAATTTTTGTAATGCCACACCCATTTTTTCTTGATCCCCTTTCGTTTTCGGCTCTACAGCAACAGAAATAACCGGCTCCGGAAATTCCATGCGCTCCAATGTAATCACATGGTTTTGATTACATAAGGTTTCACCCGTTGTGACATCTTTTAAACCAACCGCTGCAGCGATATCTCCTGCACGAACTTCTTTTATTTCTTCCCGTGAATTGGAATGCATTTGCAAAATTCGCCCAACGCGTTCTTTTTTGCCTTTAACTGAATTAAAAATAGTATCACCAGAATTTAAAACGCCGGAATACACACGAAAAAAAGTTAAGGTGCCAACATAGGGATCAGTTGCTATTTTAAAAGCAAGTGCGGCAAAGGGTTCATCGTCAGAAGATTTTCGTTCCGCAACAGTTTCTTTGCCATCATCTAAAATTCCTTGAATCGCTGGGACATCAGTTGGTGAAGGCATGTAATCGATAATTGCATCGAGCATGGCTTGCACCCCTTTGTTTTTAAATGCAGAACCACATAAGGCTGGCACAATTTCATTGGCTAAAGTACGGTGACGTAATCCTTCACGTATATCATTTTCAGACAAGGTGCCATCTTCTAGATAGCGTTCCATGATTTCTTCGGATGATTCAGCAGCAGCTTCAATCATTTCTTCTCGCCATTTCTCACAATCAGATAACATATCATCGGGTATTTCTTTTTCTTCAAATGTGGCACCTAAATCACTTTCATTCCAATAAATGGCTTTCATTTTGACTAGGTCCACAATTCCTTTAAAATTTTCTTCGGCACCAATTGCAAGCTGTACCGGTACCGCTTGTGAACCTAAGCGTTCACGAATTTGCTCTACAACTCGTAAAAAATCTGCACCGGCACGATCCATTTTATTTACAAAAGCCATACGAGGAACATGATACTTATTGGCTTGGCGCCACACGGTTTCAGATTGAGGCTCAACACCACCAACTGCACAAAACACAGCACAAGCACCATCTAATACACGTAAGGATCGTTCTACTTCAATTGTAAAATCAACGTGGCCTGGTGTATCAATGATATTAATTCGGTGTTGCTCATATTGACCTTCCATACCTTGCCAAAAACAAGTCGTGGCCGCGGAAGTAATTGTGATTCCACGTTCTTGTTCTTGTTCCATCCAGTCCATGACAGCAGCACCATCATGTACTTCACCTATTTTGTGTGATATTCCAGTATAAAAAAGAACGCGTTCAGTGGCAGTAGTTTTCCCCGCATCGATATGCGCCATGATGCCAATATTGCGATAGCGCGTGATCGGAGTTTTGCGGGCCATGTGTGATTTTGCTTTTTCACATTACCAACGGTAATGTGAAAAAGCCTTATTTGCTTCTGCCATACGCAAAGTTTCTTCACGTTTTTTCATGGCAGCACCTCTTTGTTCAGAGGCATCAATAAACTCGCCAGCGAGTTTATTGATCATAGATTTTTCGCCGCGCTTACTTGCAGCATCAATAATCCAACGCATGGCTAAAGTCGTTTGTCGTACTGGACGTACCTCCACAGGTACTTGATAGGTAGCACCACCGACACGTCTGGACTTAACCTCTACCGTAGGACGAACATTTTCTAAAGCTTTATTAAAAATCTCTAAACCTTCTCGTCCATTTTTCTTTTCAACACTATCAAACGCTCGATATAAAATTTTCTCAGCAACCGATTTTTTTCCATGCTTCATTAGCATGTTTACAAATTTGGCAACGAGCTCATCACCAAACTTTGGATCAGGTAATACTTCTCTTTTTGAAACTTCTCTTCTACGTGGCATAACTTGTAATTATATTTTTTTAAGATTTAGGTCTTTTAGTACCGTACTTAGAACGACCTTGTTTACGATCTTGAACACCTGATGTATCCAAGCTTCCACGTACTGTATGATAACGCACACCAGGCAAATCCTTAACTCGTCCTCCACGAATCAGTACTACCGAGTGTTCTTGCAAATTATGCCCTTCACCACCGATATAACTAGTGACCTCAAATCCATTCGTTAATCTCACACGTGCTACTTTTCGTAACGCTGAATTAGGCTTTTTAGGTGTGGTAGTGTACACGCGTGTACACACCCCACGTTTTTGTGGACAACTCGCCAACGCAGGCACATTACTTTTTTCAAACTTTCGCTTGCGTGGTTTTCGCACTAATTGATTAATTGTTGCCATATTATTTATTCCAAAAAAAACAAACGACAGGTCGGTGTATCACCGGCCTGTCAGTTAGCCGCGGAATTGTAGAAACCTGCGCCTATACTGTCAAGCAAGCCTCTGATTTATAACGGGCTAATTTCTTTTAATTAAGCTGAAGGACTATCTCCACTGGGATCGGTTTCCGTTCCAGCTTTTGCTAATTCTTCTGCAAGCGCCTCTTCTGCCATTACTTCTGACATTGAAACTTCTTGCCCTTCACCTTCCGGAACTTCTACTTCAGTTTCTTTTGCAGCGGCATCCATACGGCGTTTTTCATGATACGCAAGACCAGTTCCCGCAGGAATGAGTCGACCAACGATTACATTTTCTTTTAATCCACGCAGCATATCTCGAGAACCTCGCACAGAAGATTCAGTAAGTACTCGAGTGGTTTCTTGGAAGGATGCTGCAGAAATAAAGGATTCTGTTACCAGCGATGCTTTAGTAATTCCAAGTAACACTGGCATATACTCTGCAGGTTCTTTATCTTCGCTTTCTAATTTTTCATTAAGTTCTAATAGGCGTGAACGTTCCACTTGTTCACCACGCAAGAAATTTGTATTGCCGGCTGACATAATTTCTGCCTTGCGCATCATTTGTCTTGCAATGACTTCAATATGTTTGTCATCAATAATCACACCTTGTAGGCGATATACATCTTGAATTTCTTTAACTAAATATTCTGCTAATGACGTTATCCCTAACAAACGCAGAATATCGTGTGGATTAAGTTCTCCGTCTACAACAATTTCACCTTTTTCTACATGCTCACCTTCAAACACATTAATTTGTCGCCACTTAGGTATTAATACTTCAACGGACTCGCCATCCTCATCGGTAATCACCAATCGTTCTTTGCCTTTTGTATCTTTACCAAAACTTACAGTACCCGTTTGCTCAGCAAGTACCGCGGGCTCTTTAGGTTTGCGTGCTTCGAATAAATCGGCAACTCGGGGTAAACCGCCCGTAATATCGCGTGTCTTGGAAGATTCTTGTGGAATCCGAGCAATTACATCACCAACATCCACTGCATCACCATCAGACAAACTTACAATTGCGCCTGGTGGCAATATGTAATGCGCAGGAATTTCTGTGCCCGCAAATGTAAGTGGATTACCTTTAACATCGATAAGATTAATTACCGGACGTAAATCTTTACCTGCTGCAGGTCGACTCTTAGGATCAGAGACGACAGTAGAAGCTAAACCTGTTACTTCATCGGTGAAAGTATCTACGGTAACACCATCTGCAAAATCAACCAGCTGAATTTGTCCAGCTACTTCGGTAATGATTGGATGCGTGTGTGGATCCCATGTAGCAATCACTTGTCCAGCTTGTACTTGCTCACCATCGTTTACCGATATTGATGCGCCATAAGAAATTTTATAGCGTTCTTTTTCCCGTCCTTGTTCATCAATAATTCCCAGCTCACCGGATCGTGATACGGCAACATTGTGACCATTTTTATGTTGCACCACTTTTAAATTATGCATGCGTACCGTACCCACGGATTTAATCGTGATATCACTTGCCGATGCAGCACGACTTGCAGCACCACCAATGTGGAAGGTACGCATGGTTAATTGTGTGCCAGGCTCACCAATTGACTGTGCCGCAATAACACCGACGGCTTCACCGATGTTGACCAAATGCCCTCGCGCTAAATCACGACCATAACAATTTGAACAAACGCCATAACGGGTCTCACAGGTTATCGGGGTGCGAACTTTAACTTCATCAATTCCAAAGTCTTCAAACTTTTCAACCCATGCTTCATCCAAAAGAGTCCCCGCTGGAATAACCATATTCCCTTTAACATCATAAACTTCTTCAGCAGTAACCCTTCCAAGTACTCGCATATGCAACGGTTGTACAACATCACCACCCTCAATGATGGCTTTGATAATAATTCCATTACTGGTACCACAATCTTGTTCAGTCACTACTAAATCTTGTGCCACATCAACGAGACGTCGTGTTAAGTACCCAGAGTTCGCCGTTTTTAATGCTGTATCGGCAAGACCTTTACGCGCCCCATGCGTAGAAATAAAGTATTGCAATACATTTAAGCCTTCACGGAAGTTTGCTGTTATAGGGGTTTCAATAATAGAACCATCTGGTTTAGCCATTAAGCCGCGCATTCCAGCTAATTGACGAATTTGTGCAGCTGAACCTCGCGCACCTGAATCAGCCATCATATAAATTGAATTGAAAGATTCTTGATCCACAGTTCTTCCTTCGGCATCTGAAACTTCTTCATGCCCCAGGCGATCCATCATAGCTTTTGCAACTTGATCATTCGTGTGTGACCAAATATCAATAACTTTGTTATATCGTTCACCTTTAGTCACTAACCCGGAGGCATACTGAGATGAAATTTCTTTAACTTCTTTTTCTGCTTCTTTAAGAATGGACTGTTTCTCTTGTGGAATTACCATGTCATCGGCGCAGAATGAAACTCCCGCACGCGTTGCATATTTAAATCCGGTATACATCAACTTATCGGCAAAAATTACTGTGTCTTTAAGACCCACACGTCGATAAGAAGCATCGATCAAAGCGGAAATTGATCGCTTGTTCATGGCGCGATTTACTAAATCAAAGGGTAAGCCTTCCGGTAGAATTTGCGAAAGAATTCCACGCCCTACTGTTGTCTCAACAATATGCCGAATCGGATTGAAGTTACCTTCCTCATCTAGTACACAATCGTTGATTCGAATTTTTACTCGCGCATGTAGTGAAACAGCCTTATTTTCATAGGCGCGTTCCGCCTCTTCTACATCCGAAAATGTCATCCCTTCACCCGCAACATTTACTTTTTCACGCGATAAGTAATAAAGACCCAATACGATATCTTGCGAAGGAACGATAATGGGATCTCCATTGGCAGGAGATAAAATATTGTTGGTCGACATCATCAAAGCACGACTTTCAAGTTGCGCCTCAATTGACAATGGCACATGCACTGCCATTTGATCACCATCAAAGTCTGCATTAAAGGCCGCACATACTAGTGGGTGCAATTGAATCGCTTTACCTTCAATCAACATCGGTTCAAATGCTTGGATACCCAAACGATGTAATGTTGGAGCTCGGTTTAATAACACCGGGTGTTCGCGTATTACTTCTTCAAGAATATCCCAAACTTCGGGGCCTTCTTTTTCGACTACTTTTTTACAGGCCTTAATGGTTGGGGCAATACCACGCATGTGTAATTTACTAAATATGAATGGCTTGAATAATTCCAACGCCATTTTTTTCGGTAAACCACATTGATGTAGTTTTAAGGTGGGCCCCACTACAATTACGGAACGACCTGAATAATCAACTCGCTTTCCTAACAGGTTTTGTCTAAAGCGTCCTTGCTTACCTTTAATCATGTCTGCAAGTGACTTCAATGCACGTTTATTGGTGCCGGTAATGGCTCGACCACGACGACCATTATCCAACAACGCGTCTACTGACTCTTGTAGCATTCTTTTCTCATTACGCACAATGATGTCGGGCGCATTGAGTTCTAACAGTCGCTTGAGTCGATTATTGCGGTTAATCGCGCGTCGATATAAATCATTTAAATCAGAAGTTGCAAAACGACCGCCGTCTAGGGGCACTAAAGGACGCAAATCTGGTGGTAAGACGGGTAATACAATTAACACCATCCATTCAGGTTTGTTACCAGATTCCATGAAATATTCAACAAGTTTTAAACGCTTGGAAAATCTTTTCAGTTTTGCCTCTGAACGCGTTTCACTGATATCTTCACGGATAGTGTTGGCTTCATCTTCAAGATTAACTTGTTTGAGCAATTCAAGTATGGCTTCCGCACCCATGCGCGCATCAAATTCATCTCCATACTCTTCAATGGCTTCTAAAAATGTATCATCCGAAAGTAATTGTTTGTGCTCGAGGCCTGTCATACCCGGATCAATCACGACAAATGCTTCAAAATATAAAATGCGTTCAACATCGCGTAACGTCATATCCAACAATAGACCAATTCGCGACGGTAACGATTTTAAAAACCAGATATGTGCCACTGGGCTGGCAAGTTCAATGTGACCCATTCGATCACGACGAACTTTAGAAAGTGTCACTTCCACTCCACATTTTTCACAAACAACTCCACGATGTTTAAGTCGTTTGTATTTTCCACATAAACACTCATAGTCTTTTTGCGGACCAAAAATTTTGGCACAAAATAAACCATCGCGTTCAGGCTTGAAGGTACGGTAGTTTATGGTCTCAGGTTTTTTCACTTCGCCGTACGACCAGGAGCGAATCATATCCGGTGAAGCTAACCCTATGCGGATAGAATCAAAATCCTCTACTTGACCTTGGTTTTTTAATAAACTGAGTAAATCTTTCATTTCGTCTCCAGTAAACGATATTTACTTAAAATTAAATCTTTGCGTTGTTAACTTGTAAATCTTACTTTAGGTTTCCTGCTCAAAATCTATATTGAGCCCTAACGATCGTATTTCTTTCATCAACACATTGAAGGACTCAGGCATTCCTGCATCCATACTGTGATTTCCATCCACAATGTTTTTATACATTTTGTTACGACCCGAAACATCATCCGATTTAACCGTCAAAATTTCTTGCAATGTGTAGGATGCGCCATAGGCTTCTAACGCCCACACTTCCATTTCACCAAAACGTTGGCCTCCAAACTGGGCCTTGCCCCCTAATGGCTGTTGCGTAACCAAACTGTATGGACCCGTTGAACGCGCGTGCATCTTGTCATCCACAAGATGATTCAGCTTCAACATATGCATATAGCCCACGGTTATTTTTCGATCGAAGGGTTCCCCCGTTCGACCATCCCACAAATTGGTTTGACCATCTTCAGGAAGATTAGCCAGTCTTAACATGCGTTTAATTTCTTCTTCCTGTGCGCCATCAAATACAGGCGTTGCCATAGGTACACCCTTACGCAAGTTATTCGACATATTCATGATTTCATCATCTGTGAACTCTTTAAGATTGACGGATATACCTTCATCTTTGTTATACAGCTCATCCAAAAAATCTCGCATTTTTTGCACGCTCCCGTCTTGTTTAAGCATGCCATCAATTTTGAGCCCTAATCCTTTTGCGGCCCAACCCAAATGCACTTCTAACACTTGCCCGACATTCATACGTGAAGGCACACCCAGTGGGTTCAAAACAATATCTACCGGAGTTCCGTCTTCCATATGCGGCATATCTTCTACCGGCACAATCATGGAAACCACGCCTTTGTTACCATGCCGTCCTGCCATTTTGTCACCGGGCTGCATGCGACGTTTTACCGCGAGATAGACTTTCACCATCTTGAGTACGCCTGGCGCTAAATCATCGCCCGCCGTAATTTTTTCTTTTTTCTCTAATAATTTCTGATCGAAAGACTCACGTTGGTCTTTTAACTGTTTCGAAAGTTTTTCTAATTGCGCATTGACTTCTTCATTACGAATTCGAATTTCAAACCAACGTTCTCGATCTAAGCCTTCAAGATACGACTTAGTAACTTTAACGTCTGCTTGAAGTCCATCCGGCCCACCTTCGGCTATTTTGTTGGTAATAAGCCGTTCAACACGTGCATAAATATCGTTTTCATAAATTCTCAACTGATCATTTAAGTCTTTGCGCACCTGTTCAATTTCGGCTTCCTCAATTTGAATAGCGCGTTTATCTTTTTCTACGCCATCACGTGTGAAAACTCGTACATCAATTACTGTTCCCTCCATTCCCGAAGGCACTCGTAATGAAGTATCTTTCACATCGGATGCTTTCTCACCAAAAATGGCACGTAATAATTTTTCCTCAGGTGTTAGTTGTGTTTCTCCTTTAGGAGTCACTTTTCCAACCAAGATATCACTTGGTTTTACTTCAGCACCTACGTACACAATTCCTGAATCATCTAACTTCGCTAATAGGTTTTCACTTACATTTGGAATGTCTGCAGTGATTTCTTCTGAACCCAGTTTGGTATCTCGAGCTACACAACTTAATTCTTCAATATGAATTGTGGTGAATCGATCTTCTTCTACTACCCGCTCAGAAATTAAAATAGAATCCTCAAAGTTGTAGCCATTCCATGGCATGAAGGCGACAAGTGCATTTTGACCCAAGGCTAATTCACCTAAGTCTGTAGAAGGGCCATCTGCCAACACATCACCTTTAGCAATTACATCGCCAGGTTGTACGAGCGGTTTTTGATTAATACATGTGTTTTGATTGGAACGGATGTATTTTGTCAAATTATAAATATCAACACCTGGTTCACCGGCTTCCGTTTCTTTATCGTTCACTCTCACCACAATACGACCAGCATCCACAGTATCAACAACACCCCCGCGGTTTGAAACTAATGCAGCACCTGAATCAATTGCAACCGAACGTTCAATACCTGTTCCTACTAACGGCTTTTCGGCACGTAAAGTGGGCACAGCTTGTCGTTGCATGTTGGATCCCATGAGTGCACGGTTTGCATCGTCATGCTCTAAAAATGGAATGAGTGATGCAGCAACCGAAACAATTTGTTTTGGCGAAACATCCATGTATTCCACTTTCTCTGAAGGCGCCATAGAAAATTCATTTAAATGGCGAACCGATACCAGTTCATTTTTAAACTTACCGTTGTCGTCTAATGGAGCATTGGCTTGAGCAATCGTGAATTGACTTTCTTCAATTGCTGACAAGTATTCAATCTTATCCGTAACCTTTCCATCGACGACTTTCCGATATGGGGTTTCTAAGAACCCGTAATCGTTGGTTCTGGCAAAGATGGCTAAAGAATTAATCAAACCAATATTTGGCCCTTCTGGTGTTTCAATTGGACACACTCGACCATAATGAGTCGGATGTACATCACGTACTTCAAACCCAGCACGCTCACGCGTTAAGCCGCCAGGCCCCAGTGCAGAAATTCTTCGCTTATGTGTAATTTCAGACAATGGGTTGTTTTGATCCATAAACTGAGACAATTGGCTGGATCCAAAAAATTCTTTAATGGCTGCAGCCACTGGTTTTGCATTGATCATTTCCTGTGGCATGAGTCCTTCGGACTCTGCAAGTGTTAATCGCTCTTTAACGGCACGTTCCACTCGTACCAAACCTACACGGAATGCGTTTTCCGCCATTTCACCTACACAGCGCACACGTCGATTTCCTAGATGATCAATATCATCCACAATGCCCTTGCCATTTCGAATATCAATCAAGGTTCTCATTACATCGAGAATATCGTCGTTACTTAAAATTCCCGAACCCGTCATTTGTTCGCGTCCCACTCGACGATTAAACTTCATACGACCCACAGGCGATAAGTCATAACGGTCTGGCGTGAAAAATAAGTTTTGAAATAAATTTTGTGCCGCATCTTTCGTTGGCGGCTCACCAGGGCGCATCATGCGATAAATTTCAACTTGTGCTTCCAATTCATTGCTGGATGGATCAATCGCTAAGGTTGAAGAGATATACGGTCCACGATCAATATCATTGGTATAAAGTAGTTCTAGAACATCTACACTCGATTCTAAAATCTTCTCAATATTTTCTTCTGTTAATTCATCATTGGCTTTACAAACCAATTCACCCGTCTCGGTATCTACCAAGTCTTTGGCTAAAAACTTACCGAGCAAATACTCGACAGGAACTTCTAGTTTTTTGATACCAGCTTTTTCAATTTGACGAACATGTCGCACGGTAATTCGTCTTCCTGCTTCAACGATTAACTTACCGCCGGCTTTGATTTCAAAAGGTGCAATTTCACCTCGTAAACGATCTGGAATAAGATCAAGAATAAATCCAGTATCTGTTATACGTACAATATTGGTGTCAAAGAATGTCGAGAGAATTTCTTCGCCACTAAAGCCCAATGCTCGTAACAAAATGGTGGCTGGTAATTTTCGACGCCTATCTATTCGAACAAATAAACAATCTTTATGATCAAACTCAAAGTCGAGCCATGAACCACGATAAGGAATTACTCGTGCCGAATATAAAAGTTTTCCGGAAGAATGGGTTTTCCCTTTATCATGATCAAAGAACACACCGGGCGAACGATGTAATTGCGAAACAATAACTCGTTCGGTTCCATTAATAACAAACGCCCCGGTGTCGGTCATTAATGGCAATTCACCCATATATACTTCTTGCTCTTTTACATCTTTAACCTTTTTTGAACCTGCAGGCGCATCCTTATCATAAATTACCAATCGTAATAAAACTTTTAGAGGCGCGTGATAGGTTTGTCCGCGTAATTGACACTCTTTTACTTCGAACGGTGGCTGCTCCAAACGATAACTCACGTATTGCAATTCCACATTGCCGGAATAACTAACAATTGGGAAAATTGTCTTAAAGGCACTATGTAAACCTGTTTCTTCTCTTTCTTCTGCAGATTTATCTTCTTGCAAAAAACGACGATAAGATGCCAATTGAATTTGCAACATAGAAGGCACGGCCAAAATTTCTGGTCGTTTTCCAAAATCTTTACGAATTCTTTTCTTCTCGGTATAGCTATACGCCATGAATCTACCTCGTGACTAATTCACCTACACACCAAGCCATTTGGCATGTATGTAAAGGACACCTGCAGTGTTAATAAACACTGTACAGATGAATAAAAAGGATAAACTTTTAAGCAATTACTTAAGCTCGACTGCTGCGCCTGCCTCTTCCAATTGCTTCTTGATTTCTTCCGCTTCGTCCTTAGTTGCACCTTCTTTAACTGTTGAAGGCGCTCCTTCGACCATTTCTTTTGCTTCTTTCAGTCCAAGCCCCGTAACGGTACGAACAACTTTGATTACAGCTACTTTATTGTCGCCAAAACTGCCCAAAACAACATCGAACTCATCTTTTTCTGCTGCCGCTTCACCACCGCCATCGGCTGCCGCCACAGGCGCTGCTGCTACAGCAGCCGCTGCAGAAACACCAAATTTTTCTTCCATAGCTGAAATTAAATCAACTACTTCCATTACGCTCATCTCCGATATCGTTTCCAAAATATCTTCTTTTGATACAGCCATTTTTTTCTCCTAAATGAATTAAATACCCAAATCGTAGTTACAATGTTTTAGCCCGCTGCCTGTTTTTGATCCCGCACTGCTGCAACTGTCCTCACCAATTTCGCATGTGGCTCATTTAATGTACGTACAAGTTTTTCAATTGGTGCTTTCATTAATGCCATCATCATACTAATGGCTTGCTCTTTAGTTGGGAGTTTAGAAAGTCGAGTGAGTTCAGAGGCGTCATATAATTCTCCACCTACAGAAATCATCTTTACAGCTAACAGATCATTCTCTTTGCTAAAGTCTTTTACTAATCGTGCAGCTGAACCAGGATCTTCTTGTGAAAATGCCAAAAGAAGCGGTCCCACTAAACCTTCACGCATACATTCATAGGGAGTGCCCTCTAATGCGCGCTTGGCCAGTGTATTTTTCACAACCTTGAGATATACGCCTTGTTGACGTGCCTTAGCACGCAACTCCGTCATATCACTCACGGTAATGCCACGATATTCTGCTGCAATAGCAGAATGCGCATCCGCTGCAACTTGCGAGACTTCAGCAACAACTGCCTTTTTTTCTTCAAGTTGTAAAGCCACGTTTGGTCCTTTGAGTTTTACTACACACAAGGTGTCATTAATAACTAATGTAAAGCATTAAGCCCACATTCCCTTACAGTGCAACCAACACAGGGAGAACCTGATTTGGGTAACACAGTCTGCGTAGGCTGAATTAATTCATTAAGTCGTACAAATCACTATTAATATGATTTTGCACTTCACCTACGGTCTTGGACGATTGCTTGTTTAAAATTTTTCAAACAAACAATTCCCAATTCACATAAAAGCTGTAAATACAGCTTTTATAATTTTTAAATTCTATTTTATGTCAGCGCCGCTTGATCGACCTTAACACCGGCCCCCATCGTAGAAGAGACGGTTATTTTCTTAATAAACACGCCTTTAGCAGAGGATGGCTTGGCTTTTACCAAATCTGCTATCAAGGCTTTTAAATTTTCTTCAAGTTGTGGTGTATCGAATCCTACCTTGCCAATTGAACAATGCACAATTCCACCTTTATCGGTTTTAAATCTTACTTGCCCTGCCTTAGCATTTTTAACCGCAGCTGCGGCATCCGCAGAAACTGTGCCTACTTTAGGATTAGGCATCAGCCCACGAGGCCCTAAGATTTGTCCAAGTTGTCCTACAATGCGCATGCAGTCTGGTGTTGCAATAGCAACATCAAAATCCATGTTTCCTTTTTTAACGTCATCTGCTAAATCTTCTAAACCCACAATGTCGGCACCCGCTGCTTTCGCCGCCTCGGCTTGATCACCTTCTGCAAATACAGCCACACGTACATCTTTTCCGGTTCCATTAGGTAACACAGTAGCTCCACGAACAACTTGGTCAGATTTTCGGGGATCCACGCCAAGATTGACGGCTACATCAACAGATTCACTAAACTTAACCGTTGAACAATCTTTAACAAGCTGTAGTGCTTCTGTAGGCGAATACACCTTTTCTTCTTCGATTTTTTCTCGAACGGCTTGTTGATTTTTTCCAAGCTTTGCCACAGTTACACTCCTTCTACTTCCAATCCCATGCTTCGCGCACTACCCGCAATGGTACGCACTGCCGCATCCATATCTGCTGCAGTGATGTCCGGCATTTTTGTTTTTGCAATTTCTTCCAATTGTGCACGTGTGACTTTTCCAACTTTTTCTGTATTGGGTCGACCACTACCTTTGTTTAAATTCGCTGCTTTCATTAACAGAATTGACGCCGGAGGCGTTTTCATAATGAACGTGAAGCTGCGGTCGTTATACACCGTGATAACTACCGGAACCGGTAATCCTTTTTCAGTATTTTGTGTTTGCGCATTAAAAGCTTTACAAAATTCCATAATGTTTACACCATGCTGGCCTAATGCAGGACCAACAGGTGGACTCGGGTTGGCTTCGCCCGCCGGAACTTGCAACTTTATATATGCTTCTACTTTTTTTGCCATGATTATTTAATAATTTTTTAATGCTTAAAGAAGCTTTGAATTGGATTTAGATGAAGCAAAAATACCGAGAAAGCGGAGTGTATATGACAATACATGAGCATTTTAAGATATTTTTTAACAACGTATAAATTTAATTCAGAGCTCCCTTTCCCTATCCTTTTTCCACTTGACCAAACTCTAGTTCCACCGGAGTTGATCGTCCAAAAATTTGCACTGCAACTAACATGCGGCTCTTTTCATAATTCACTTCTTCAACTACGCCATTGAAATCATTGAATGGCCCATCTGTGACACGCACCACTTCCCCAGGTTCAAACAATACTTTCGGTTTTGGCTGATCAACACCCTCTTGCATACGTTGCAAAATATTTTGCGCTTCTTTTTCACTAATGGGCGCAGGTTTATCTGAAGAACCTCCTATGAATCCCAATACCTTGGGGCAGTCTTTTACCAGGTGCCAGGTATCATCATCCATATCCATTTTTACTAATACATAGCCCGGAAAGAACTTTCTTTCACTTTTGCGCTTCTGTCCTTCTCGCATTTCTACAACTTCTTCAACCGGCACCATGATTTCACCAAACTTGTCCTGCATACCAAAGCGTTCGATGCGTTCCTGTAAAGACCGTTCTACATGGTGCTCAAAACCAGAATATGCATGCACGACATACCATTGCATAGCCATCAACAGATCCTTATCAGATTACGTATTGAATAAGAGTTGTAAGAATTCGATCTATAAGCCAAAGAAATAAGGCCAGTAGTATTACTACGATAAAAACTACGATGGTGGTTTGTAGGGTCTCTGTCCGCGTAGGCCAAACCATTTTGCGTACTTCAGTACGCGCATCCTGCATAAAACTTGCTAAATTTCTGCCACGCTCTGTAGTAAAACCAATGATTGCAGCTACGATAACGGCAGCCACTACCCCAAGTACACGATATAGCAATGGGTAATCACTATAAAAATAAAATCCGAGTACGCCCGCAATTACAATACTGGCTGCGATTGCCAGCTTAAAGACATCCATGCCGCTTGCAGTTGCTTCAGCTTTTCCAGTCATTTTCTTTTATATAGTTACGTAGAAGTAGTATTGTGGTTACTTACAAATTGGGCTAGCAATGGCAGGCCAGGAGGGAATCGAACCCCCAACCTGCGGTTTTGGAGACCGCCGCTCTGCCAATTGAGCTACTGGCCTTCAACCGTCTGCACCTTACATTCACCAAACCAGAAAGTATAGCGTGATTTTTGCTCAGGATTACACCTTTTTTAAGGGTATACCCTATTCGGAACAGTTAATTCATTCCAAGTGCTCAGGATCTAATCAATAATTTTCGAGACCACACCAGCACCTACGGTACGTCCACCTTCACGGATCGCAAAGCGTAGGCCTTCATCCATCGCTATCGGCGCAATCATGGAGACCACCATCTTCACGTTGTCTCCCGGCATCACCATTTCGGTGCCTTCGGGAAGATCTACCGCGCCGGTAACGTCGGTGGTTCTGAAGTAGAACTGGGGTCGGTAGCCATTGAAGAATGGGGTATGTCGTCCACCTTCTTCTTTGCTGAGGATGTAGACTTCGGCTTCGAATTTGGTATGTGGGGTGATGGAGCCGGGTTTGCACAGGACTTGTCCGCGTTCGACTTCGTCGCGTTTGGTGCCACGTAAGAGTACGCCTACGTTGTCACCGGCCTGACCTTGGTCGAGTAGTTTTCTGAACATTTCAACGCCGGTACAGGTGGTGGTGGTGGTGTCTTTGATGCCGACAATTTCAATTTCATCGCCGACGTTGATAATGCCGCGCTCGATTCTGCCGGTGACTACGGTACCACGACCGGAGATGGAGAAGACGTCTTCCACGGGCATGATGAAGTCGCCATCAATCGCGCGTTCGGGTTCGGGAATGAAGCTGTCCATTTCTTCGACCAGTTTGACGACCGATGGGATCCCTATATCCGATGTATCGCCTTCCAGTGCTTTTAGCGCAGAGCCGGTTACGATGGGGGTGTCGTCACCGGGAAATTCGTAGGTGGAGAGGAGGTCGCGTACTTCCATTTCAACGAGTTCGAGTAGTTCGGCGTCGTCGACTTGGTCGGCTTTGTTCATGTAGACGAGGATGTAAGGTACGCCTACTTGTCTTGCTAGAAGGATGTGTTCTCGGGTTTGGGGCATGGGGCCGTCGGCAGCACTGACGACGAGAATCGCGCCGTCCATTTGGGCGGCTCCGGTGATCATGTTTTTGACGTAGTCGGCGTGGCCGGGACAGTCAACGTGGGCGTAGTGACGATTGGGGCTTTCGTATTCGACATGGGCGGTGGCAATGGTGATGCCGCGCTCGCGTTCTTCGGGGGCATTATCAATTTGATCATAGGCTTTGAATTCGCCGCCATGGGTCTCGCCCATCACTTTGGTTAGGGCCGCCGTTAAGGTGGTCTTGCCATGATCTACGTGGCCAATCGTGCCTACATTTACATGTGGCTTGGTGCGCTCAAACTTCTCTTTTGACATTTTTTTACCCTTTTGCCATGTAATAAAAAACTGGAGCCCACAATCAGAATCGAACTGATGACCTCATCCTTACCATGGATGTGCTCTACCAACTGAGCTATGTGGGCCAAAAATTGTGCGCGCATTGTAAACCTTGAAAAACTAAAGCGCAGCAATAAATAGGAGGTTTGATCGGAAAAATTGGGAGTTTTTAAGATTGCCAGATTATGAAAATCTTTTTTCGAGTCTGCGTTGTTGATGTCTATAACTAAAAATGAAGTCAATTTTTTTGTGCGAGATGTTCATGGAGGCCTTAGCAAAAGTACTCATCGCATTTAATGTGCTTTGATCGCGATAGGCTACTTCACCGAGAAATCATCTTTTATAGTGCAAGGAGTTCATGAATATTGTAGCAATTTTGCTAATTGCTATTGATGTGCTCCCCGTTGGAGCGGGTGATCGGGATCGAACCGACATCATCAGCTTGGAAGGCTGAGGTTCTACCATTGAACTACACCCGCAATGGAAATTAAGAGTAAATAATATCATGGTGAATGTATTGAAGATTACTCCGGGCTATCCCTGCCCTTCGCCCTTCAGGTCGTTGCGGTAATACCGCAACGTTCAAAATCGTTCCTGACGATTTTGTCGAACCTGAGGTTCTCACAACATTCCGCACTTGAACCAGATTATATTTACTGTTTCACATGTAAATGTGAAACAGTAAATATAATCTGGTGGAGGGGGAAGGATTCGAACCTCCGAAGGCTGAGCCGGCAGATTTACAGTCTGCTCCCGTTGACCGCTTGGGTACCCCTCCGTCGAAAATTATTGTGCGTGAGTCATGAATACACTGTCAATATTCCATGCCGTAGCATAAATTTTGTTCTTGTTAAAATTTCAAAGCACATCACTCATTAACCTCACGCAAATTTGCTAACCATCACACAAGTTTCATACGTATTTGCTACAGTTGTTAAAATTAATCTCAATAATTTTCCTTTGCATTACAATTTAAATAATTAAATTATGGACGTAACAATTTATGGTTCAGGTTATGTAGGTCTTGTAACTGCAGCATGCCTTGCGCAGGTAGGCAACAATGTCCTCTGCGTTGATATCGACGAAAATAGAATTTCTCAACTTAAAAATTCAATTGTCCCTATTCATGAGCCTGGTCTTGAAGAACTCATTCAAACCAATTTAGAAGCCACCCGGATTGAGTTTACATTAGATGCCCAGCAGGGTATTGAACATGGTTTGTTTCAATTCATCGCAGTCGGCACACCCCCTGATGAAGATGGATCTGCCGATTTACAGCATGTTTTATCGGTTGCAAAAACAATTGGGCAAGGAATTCAGGACTATAAAATTGTTGTAAACAAATCTACGGTTCCAGTTGGTACGGCTAAAAAAGTTTCTGATACGGTTCAACAAGAGCTAACCGCGAGAAATGAGTCTATAGAATGTGATGTAGTCTCCAATCCAGAATTTTTAAAAGAAGGTGCTGCTATTGAAGATTTCATGAAGCCTGATCGCATTATCGTGGGCGTTGAAAATCCTCGCACTGCCGAATTAATGCGTGCTCTCTATGCACCATTTAATCGAAATCGAGATCGCTTACAAATTATGGATCCAGCATCTGCTGAATTAACAAAGTATGCTGCAAATGCAATGTTGGCCACTAAAATTAGCTTCATGAATGAACTTGCAAATATTGCAGAACGCTTGGGTGCCGATATCGAACAAGTCCGCCTAGGCATAGGCTCTGATCCAAGAATTGGTTATCAATTTATATATCCGGGTTGTGGTTATGGCGGGTCCTGTTTTCCGAAAGATGTAAAAGCACTGAAACACATCGCAAGTGAAGTAGATTACACACCGAATCTTGTATCAGCCGTTGATCAAGTAAATAACAATCAAAAAGAAGTTTTATTCAACAAAATTCGTGTTTATTTTAATAATAATTTAAAAGATAAAACCATCGCATTGTGGGGCTTAGCCTTTAAACCGAATACGGATGATATGCGCGAATCTTCTAGCCGTATATTAATGGAAGCATTGTGGGAAGCAGGTGCTAAAGTACAAGCCTATGACCCAGTGGCCATGGATGAATGTAAACGCATATATGGTGACCATTCACAACTTAGTTTGTGTGAAAATGCAAATGACGTATTAAATTCTGCTGATGTGTTGGCAATTGTTACCGAATGGAATGAATTTAGAAGCCCTGATTTTACAAAAATAAAAAATTCATTGCGTGAAGCCGCTATATTTGATGGTAGAAATTTATATGAACCATCTTTACTTAATCAATTAGGCATCAAGTATTTTGCAATTGGCAGAGGAGATTCTATTACTTAAATTTACTGACTAAATTACTTTCTGAATATATTCAACCAACTCTGATTCATACTGATCAATTAACATTGACTCTTTTTGGGCAGCGCTCATTATTCCTAGAGCAGTTAATAGATCTTTGCCAATTAATGGTTCTTTTCTTATTACACTAATCGGTGATATATAAATTTTAATACCAAATATTATTGCCTCTGTCTTTGGCAATTTTCTAAAGGTTTGTCGCTCTGTGCGTATAAAAAGTTTGTTTTCTATATTCTCAACGGTAATTTCAGACATGTCAGAATACATATCAAATTGATGCGGAAATACACACCAATCACCCTTCGCAAGTAAAAACCAATTCGCTCTTTGAAAACAATCATTTGAATGTAAGTTTCTTAGAAAATGACGGATCATGCGTCCAATTTTTTCCTCCAATCCAAATATGGGCGCATGAATAGAGGTTAACGACTTACCCATTTTTTCAGATAACTCCCACCAAGTGGGCGCACACACTGAAGCTGCTATCAATTCATAATCTTCATTATTGGGCTTCAACACACAGATGTCATCAGGCACAAGAAAAGTAATAAGTTCAAGTGGGCATTCACTAAATTCATCAAGTTGATATGCTTGCTTATCCTGAAGACTAATAATTCGTCTATCTTTAAATCTAAATAAATGTTGCTGATGTTCTTGTAAGAATTTTACGATATGCTCCAGCAATTCATGTTGTGCCGAAATACTTTCTTTAAAAGCATTTAATACTCTCTTTTTATTTTCTTTGATTAATCTTTTTTTATCTTCTATTCGTCTCTTAAAGTCTTTTTCATATTGAATCCACTCTGAAATAGGAATGGAACTTAATCCAAGACGCAAACGCCCTTTACCCCCTGCATGTGGGTAATACTTTGCAACTGACATAAAGTTTTATTGAATAAAATGAATTCGCAACTAGAAGTTAGTTGCGCTTAAACGCATAGAACAACGCATATTTCTCGTTCGCAATTTGAATATTCATATGATCGCTTTCGAAAAATGCTACCCCCTCAAATTGTCCATTCACTGAAGCACATTGCGTAATTTCGAGTTTAACTTTGTAAGCATTGTAAGAAGGGTTAATAGTATCTAGGTAGCCAAGAAATTCGCAACTATCAGAATCTTTTCCAATCAGAGTGCCACCTTCTTGAAGACTAAGTTCAGTAGTTAGGTCATCTCTATCTGTATATGACCATTCACCAATGGCGTTATCAATAGAAAGGACTTGCTCATAAACAGCACTGTAACTTAAATTTAAAGCGCCTGTATCTCCACCATTTAATGTTGAGAAATGTGTGGCAAGTTCAGTTGGTGATTTTAATTTCCCTGCAATCGTTGCCCAATCAAATGGGCCACCATCCAAAGCAAATAGAATGCATTTAGAAAAATAGTTGTCATCTGTTAGACGAACTGTGCCAATACACATCGCTTTTGCACGCAAACTATACCCAAACGCATTCCCATCTACCTGGACTATCGTATAGTCGTAAGGGCCTTTTTCTCCTATATCAAATTCACCTTTCCAAATGCCTTCTAAAGGTTCGCGTTCTTGAATAGGTTCAGCATTCAGCTGAGGTTCTTTATTAGCACTTGCACATCCATACAAGTATAAGAATAACAATAGCAAAAGTACTTTCAGAATTACTTTCGATGACATGAAATTGTTATCCTGGATGAAATTGGAGCTGGCGATAAGATTCGAACTTACGACCTGCTGATTACAAATCAGCTGCTCTACCAACTGAGCTACGCCAGCAATATTTTAAAATAGTCTAAATCCTTACACATCTTCAGGCAATGGATCTACACACGGTCGGGCGATTTTTTGCAATACAATATCTTTGTCTGATGATTGCCACAACTCATCCTCAAGCAGGTTTTCACTCGTTTGCTGTATATCGAGCCAGTAACGTGTTACTTCCTTATATCTTGTTTTAATCTGTGCACGAAAACCAAGATCTACTAATTGTGATTTACGACGATTGGCCCGATTAAAGCTACTATATAATCCAAGTGAAATCGCTCGTTTATTTTCCCCAGTCTCTATAACAAAAAAGTCGCCTATATTTTCAAATTTCAAATCATCCGCCAAGTCAAAAGCCTCTTCCATTGTATTGCTTGGTGATAAATACACCCAATACGATTTTGGTTCCGTATCTGTAATCGATTTTTGTGTAGGCTTAAAACCATTTTCCTCAAGTTTGTTCTCTATCGATTCCAAAAGCTCGTCATCAATAATAGGCCCTAATGAAAAACAAGACTTCGATACACTGGGTTGTTCTTGTTTATCTTCTGTATTGTCATTATCGTCTTTCATGATAGAGGTTGGAGGGTTTTCAGCTCGAACTGCAACCTGTGTTTTGATCTCACCTGGGCGTTCAGATAACAATATTAATGCCTCTTTGCCCGTAATTTGTTGTTTTGGCACATCAATAACTGGCTCATCTGAAAACACTACCCCCCACAACAAGTAGCTTACATTAATAATCACAAGCAAAATAAACAATGAGCGCATTTCAGCTAAAAACTTTTTCAGAAATTATATGCAAACCAGTAAGCACCAAATTTTCATTATAGTCTATCGGTAATGCAAGAGAATTCTGTATTTTCTTTGCTCCCCCACCCGTTAAAACAATAGAATCAAATTTTTCATCTCGTTGCATCTCATTAACAACTTGCTTAATACCACCAATTACAGCACTCAAAGAACCGTAGCCCGCCGCCTCTTCAGTGGAAGTTGAAAATACAGAATTTGCATCTAAATTTTCCTGCATAGATATAGAGGTATGTTGTAATAATGCATCAACCATGGTTTTTTGTCCTGGAAAAATTACGCCCCCCTTATGCACTCCATCATTATTCAATGCATCAATGGTGATAGCTGTTCCGCAGTCAATAACACATTTGTGCCCTGAATATAAATTGTGAGCTGCAACCATAGCGGCGATCCGATCTGCACCTAGTTGCTTTATATTTCTATATGCTGGTTGAATTTCAAATGTATTTTCAACTGGAGATACAAAATAAATTTGACGCAAGTTTTTACTTTTAAAATATGTAATTAATTCTAATATAAATGATTCCTCCAAAACCGAACATGCGATGATCTTGTCAATCTTGGTATTTTTTTCAAAAATTGATTCGAAAATTGAAACGTTTCTATTTCCATATTCCACATATGCAACATGTTGAATATCAGAGCCATCTGATAAAGCAAACTTACAACGACTATTCCCTAAATCGAGTAGTAATAACATTAATCTTTATCGCTTAGCTTAATATCACTAATTAGAGAATTATGAATTTCCAATTCTTTATCATTCGTACGAACCAGAATATTACCAATTTCACTGATACCAATTACTTTCCCATGAAACCGTGCTCCTTCATATATGTAATTTACCTGTTTGTTGATTAACATATCGAACTTTTGCCAACAAGACTTTAAATTAATTAAACGATTTTCTTCTAATGCAATTATTGTTTTGCATATTTCTGAAACAATCAATGCTGTCCAATCGTTCCTTGATGTGTTTACTTTAGCGTTCAATGAAATTAAATCAATCCACGGGGTTTTCAGCGGGATATTTTTGCGCATAGACATCAAAATATTTAAACCGACCCCGATAACTAACACCTGTTTATCAGATATAGTTTTTTTCTCTACAAGTATTCCAGCTAATTTTTTGTTTTCCACACAAATATCATTTGGCCATTTTAATTGAACTCTGCTAATTCCTTCTTCATTTAATAATTCGGCCATTGATATGAGCAACCACAAACCTAGCACATCAAATTTGTTACTCCATTCCTTTAGTGGAATTAATACTGATAAATAAAGATTCGCACCTTCCGGGGAAACCCAATGATGCCCATAGCGACCTCTACCTCTGGTTTGCTGATCGGCTATACAAATTAATACTTCATCACTTATTTGTTCTTGATTAAGCAAAAAATCATTGGTGGAAGAAATACTGGAAAATACATAGATATTTCCTATATGATTAACTCCCAGGTTTAACAATTTTTCACGAATTTTTTGCTCACTAAGTTGCATACGTGTGAAATCTTTGATAGCAGTAAATTTGGTTACAACACCTGTTGGTTTAAAGTTAATCTAATCTTTAAATTTATGAGACAAAAGGTGTCTTTCTTTGCATGGAATGATTTATTTTAATTATTTTATTTAGCTACAATCATACCTAAATCTCTACTCCTTAAGATGGCTAAATATTCCAATCAGATCATTAACAAGTACATCCTTATTTTAAGCTTGTTTTTTTTACTGTCAGCATATGCTGTTCATGCTGAGTTTTATGTTTATAAAGAAAAAGATGGCACCAGCTGGATAACGGATCGGAAAATGCCAGCTGAAAATTATACGTTAATGGCCACCATTGGCAGGCCAACAGCTGTCGTTTCCTGCAAAAATATGACGCCTGCCAAGCTAGAAAAACGAGCTTCCACCTATATGCCAACAATTGATATTTACTCCAAAGCATTTCAGGTAGATCCACAATTAGTAAAAGCAATTATTGCGGTTGAATCATGTTTTGATCGCCGCGCTGTTTCATCTGTAGGCGCGCAAGGATTGATGCAGCTTATGCCAAGCACAGCTAAGATTTTAAAAGTTTCAAATTCATTTGATTCCATCGAAAACATAAGAGGCGGAGTGCGTTATTTTAGCCAAATGCTTACACGTTTTAATAATAATGTTGAATTAGCCTTAGCCGCTTATAACGCTGGCCCACTCGCTGTAGAAAAATATGGTGGTATTCCACCTTATCCTGAAACCCAAGGCTATGTAAAAAAAGTTTTAAAACGTTATGAAAATTACGTAGCGAATACAGCTATACCCTCTTCGTAATTTTTAATTATATTTTACACCCTGATATTCAATCCAACCTTCTTCATGACGCTTGTTTGGGTCATGATGAGTCCAATGCACTAATCCTCCTTTATGATTCCATTCATATTGTCCATACAAGGTGACAATGTCATTTAGCTTTACGGGAACTCTTGGTGCTAGATCAATATTATGAACAATTAACAAACTAATATTTTCTCGTGTATTAATTATGAATTTTTGATGTCTAGATCCTTGATTATCATCTTTTAAAATTTTTATTACTTTTCCAGAAGTATTCACCATTACTCCTGATGTTTGTTGCTCATATAAGACACGTATATTTGCGTCATCTTGAACAATCGAAATATCATTCGTTTGATGATCATTTTCAGCTGATTCATAAAAATTGAAATAGGCCCACACAGCTGTCATTGCCATTATTACTAGTAAACCAAATACTTTAAAAATTGGTTTTCCAATAAGTAACTTCTTTAAAATTAAAGGTGACAATCCAATTAACAATCTTTGCAGTGAGCGATTCAATTCAAAACACCTAATAATTTATGATTTTCTTTTGGGCTATTTTAATACTCTTTAAATATATAAGATAATATTTAGCACATATAAGACAGTAATAAGCTAATAAATGAACAACCATTCTACAGATTCACCTACAAACTTTATTCGGCAGACTATTGATCAAGATCAGGCGAGTAATAAGCACAATGGAAATGTGTGTACACGTTTCCCACCAGAACCAAATGGTTATCTGCATATTGGGCACGCAAAATCAATTTGTTTAAATTTTGGAATTGCTATCGATTACGATGGTCACTGTAACTTAAGATTTGATGACACAAATCCTGAAAAGGAAAGTCAGGAATATATTGATGCAATTAAAAAAGATGTTCAATGGCTTGGATTTAAATGGTCCAATATAAATTTCGCTTCTGATTATTTTGAACAACTGTACGACTATGCGGTGCAACTGATTAATTTAGATAAAGCCTATGTATGTAGTCTCAGTTCTGATGAAATTAAAAAACAGCGAGGAACCTTAACAGAGCCAGGTGTAAATAGCCCTTTTCGAGATCGTTCCATTGAAGAAAATCTTGATTTGTTTACACGGATGCGAGCTGGTGATTTTAAAGAAGGTGAACATGTTCTTAGAGCTAAAATCGATATGAATTCTCCTAATATCAACATGCGTGACCCAGTATTGTATCGAATAAAATTTAGTTCCCACCCTAGAACCAAAGATAAATGGTGTATCTATCCAATGTATGACTATACACACTGCCTTTCCGATGCTATCGAAGGAATCACTCATTCATTATGCACTTTAGAGTTTGAAGATCATCGTCCTTTATACGACTGGGTGTTGGATGTATTGAATACAGATTGTCATCCACAACAAATTGAATTCGCAAGACTTTCACTTGAATACACCATTAGTAGTAAGCGTAAACTTAATTTACTTGTTACTGAAGAGCATGTAGATGGCTGGGATGATCCTCGCTTGCCGACCATTTCTGGCATGCGACGACGAGGCATTACACCTGAATCTATTAGAGAATTTTGCGATCGAATCGGAATTACTAAAAAAGATGCGTTTATTGAGATGGGAGTACTTGAAAATTGCATTCGTGAAAACTTAGAACCCCGCGCAAACCGACTGATGTGCGTGATCAATCCTTTAAAAGTGATTATTACAAATTACCTAGAAAACTCAAAAGAAGAGTTTTCGGTTAGCAATCACCCAAAGTCACCTGAAAAAGGTAAACGAAAAGTTCCTTTTTCCAATACTCTGTATATTGAACGCGAAGATTTTATGGAAAATCCTCCAGCGAAATTTTATCGACTTAGTCCAGGGAAAGAAGTACGTCTACGAAATGCCTATGACATTAAGTGTATAAACGTAGTTAAAGACGATTCTGGAGAGATTGTAGAACTACACTGCGAATATGATCCAGACAGTGCCGGTAAAAATAAAAAGAAATTAAAGGGAATTATTCATTGGGTATCCGCACAACATGCAATCAATGTAGAAACGCGTTTATATGACAGACTGTTCACCATCTCAAATCCTGGCGCTGAAGAAGATATGGTGTCTGCATTGAACAAAAACTCGCTAATCATTCATGAAGACTCTAAAATTGAACCGCACGCAAAAACACTAACAACTAAGGACAGAGTGCAATTCGAAAGACAAGGTTATTTCTGTATAGATGATAAATATTCATCTACAGAATTAATTGTGTTCAATCGTATTGCTACATTACGTGATACCTGGGCTAAACTGGAAAGCAAGAATAAATAACCCATCCAATCTACTTCCAAGCAGTTTATTCATTAACTATTAATTAGCACTTAGATACTTCGAGTGCTTGCTTTTTAACAAGCAATTCTATTTTCTGATTACATTTTCGGTGTGAATTATCTGATAAATGGTAATACCGTTAATCAAATTATGATTTGAATTATAAGAAAGTGATCAGTATAAATTTAATATCTATTTTTAAAGGAATATATTTATGCTTGTACAACAAGAAAGTTTAGCTAATTACTTTCATAAATGTTTACATGACTCACTAAGTAAACATAACGTACAAGCCAGCGACCACACAATTGTTTATCTAGAAAACTTACTACACTCTTATGCTCGCTCGGAAAATTTTTGTGATAAAACAGAAGGTAAGTCCCCTCATAGAGCATTAGCTCACTACTATTCCGATGCAGTTAATTCAAGAAACAGTTATCAACGCGATCTCGTACTTCGTAGGCTCGGCGATGTTGCGTTATTTATTTGCGGGTTATTTTCAGACAGTCTAAATAAAAAAATAATTGATGTGGATTATTACATCGCTATGGGGGGCACAGCTTATAACTGTCTTTCTCAAAGTAATAGTATTCATAGGACTAACTGCACATTAAATGAAGTATTTGCAGAACTTTCTAAAAAATTTGTTGATTTCATGGATGTATTATCCGACTTGAATAATAACCACTCCGAAACCAATAAGAATATATTGCGTACCTATGAAGTATGGTTAAAAACAGGAAGCAAATATGCAAAATCAATTTTAGTAGAAAATGGAATTCAACCTTATGCGAACTCCGCTAGCATTAAGATTCAATAACAAATTACATGAGCCAACTACTTTCAATCATCCAAAAAAATCTTGAACACGTGTACGAAGTTTCTGTTACGCAAAACGTACGCGACTATGTCATTACAGACAAAAAACTGGCAGGTATATTGACCAATAAATTAATCGAAGATGACATACAAGAACAACTATTAATATCCACAAGCGAAGACAGTTTAGACATATCTTTATATTTAAGTCCTAAACTTATAAAACGTATTGGTAATTCATACCCAACTGAATATACAAACAAAAATAATTTACACGATTTTTGGATTGCCTTAGAAGGTGTAAGCCACTTTTTATATTTAGTTTGGAACGCAACCTATGACCGACCAGTCTCTCAATTAGAGCTTGAACTACAAGCTGAAATTGACAAATTTGTAAGTACTACCGCTGTCCTTGGGGCTGGAAATAATGAAACATTTACTCAAGAAATTTGGTCCTTGTTGTTTTCACAAGCAAAATTTAAGGCCAACTTAGAGCAGGAACACTTACAGAGATATCAGACTGCAAATCTATATGCCTCAAAATACTGTTTTAATCTTATGCAGAAACAAAATTTCGGCAATCAGTCATTGCAAAACGAATTGAGGCGATTTTATCGTTTAAAACAAAACGAAAAACTATCAAGAATTGATAATTTAAGTAGCCATTCAAATCATTAATCTCTACTAAAATGAGTAGAGATGAATTAAATCATTTTACCTACGAATTTTTAAAACTAGCACTAAATTTAGACATAAATTGTAGTGCCTGTTGTACTTCTGGATCTTTCATTGTATTTAAAAATCCAACGATGCCGCCTGTAGCGTTAACTTCATGGCTTGCTTTTGCCGATGCCGCAGCTTCACACAGGCTAGATAACATCTCCACCATATGATCACGTTCTAGTAAATCAAGTAATTTATGAATATTTTCGTTTCGAGAAATTCGATCTGCAAGTATCAGCAACTCATTTATAATTGAGCCAAGACGTCCTACAATATCATCACTTAATGCATCACCGGCAGAACCGAGCACTCGAACTAAATTGACAGCACGTTCTAAATCTCCAGTCTCAACCAAATGATTTATTAGAGGAATTGCTTTATCTAAATTACTACGACTGACCTGATCCAACAGCATTAGGCCTTCGCCCATCGTTGACCCAAGTCTTGCAACGATATCGTCTGAGAGTGCGTCTGCAGCACTTTCAAAAATTCGTTCAGCTTCTGTTTGCATGGATTGTAATTCGCTCATAATAACATCCCCTTACAATAATCCACGTGCACTCGCCCAATACATTTTGTTATAGGCGGTTTTGAACCAATGAATACCTTTGGTAGGTGCTTTGGGGTTTGGCGGATTTTCATAATTAAACATGGCGTATGTAGCTTTACCTTCACCTGCCTCAATAAAACAAAATACTTTACCGTCGTAATCGCGAACTGGTGTTCCAATTTTAATTGTAGAAGCAATGTTTTCAGCTAAGGCTTCAGCCTCAAAGTGTGCAGTAGAACCCGCTTTACTAATTGGCAAATTCGTCGTATCTCCTATTACAAATGCATTCTCATATCCCTCAATATTCAAGCGATGACGATCCGTTGGAACAAATCCACCTGCACCAAGATCACTATCTTCGATTACTTGCATTCCTTTGTGCGAGGGAACAGTTACTAATAAATCGTAATCTGTTTCAGTTCCTTCTTCGCTGAGCACTTTATCGACGGTAACCTCTTTCATATTAAATAGGGTTTCATAGGTTACGCCCAATCGGTCAAACTCAGGAGCTGCCCAATTAGCTACTGGTTCTAAACTATGTACCCGGCCAATTGGATAGGTATAGTGCATTTGTATTTTGTCCCAAATTCCACGTTCTTTAAAATAATCGATCAACATAAATGTAATTTCCAAAGGTGCCATTGGGCATTTGTGAGGAACCCCAACTGCAACGACTACTTTACCCCCCTCAAAATTCTGTAGAGTTTTATACATATTCAAGGCATCTGCTTCGGTATAAAACTGACATGCATATTCTGCTAGCCCTGGTGTACCCGCAGCATATGCACGCGAGCCAGTTGATATAACAATAATGTCATAGTCATAAGTATTTCCACTTTCCGTAACAACATTATTTTCTTTTAGATTAAATTTTGTTACGGGGTCTACACGAAATCTAATACTAGATTCAAGCAAACTGACTTGATCGCGATAAAGTTCATCAGGTGTCATTTTCCCAACTGCCACATAAAGTAAACCAGGCTGATACATATGTTTGTCTGATGCAGACAGCATAGTAATACTCGCTTTACCTGACTTTAATTCGCTGCTTAAGCGTCTTGCTAAGTTATTTGCGAGGATTGTCCCCCCCATTCCACCACCTACAACCAAAATTTTCATAGTAGCCTCTCTTGTTATGTATGTTAGATAGATGATTAATTTAATTATTGCAAAAAGAATTTATTTTGTTTTTTTGACAACGATATGCCATACCCCCTCTTGTTCAAAACTATCAATCAATTCATGTCCTACCTTATTAATCCACTCAGGAATATCATTTGCAGAACCCTGATCAGTCGATAAAATTTCTAATTCGTCTCCCACTTCTGCCAATTTCATTTGCCCAATTAATTCCATTAAAGGACCCGGGCAAAAAGTGTTTTTAGCATCAACTACTTTTCTTTCAGACACATCATTCTCCTTGACTTAAAAATGCCAAACTTGTCCTTCAGATGCATTACTTAAGAACGCCGTTAAACCCAAAGGTTCATCAACGAATTCCGCAAGGTCATTTTGATTAAGTTCTAAAATATCCACAGCCATAGAACAAGGTGATATTTTCGCATCTCCGAATTCCACTGCTTGTTCAAATAATTCTAAAAAATTTGGTGCATTTTTTTCTACTAATAAAGTTCCCATTTCACCTTCTGCTGTGGGTGTTTCAGGAGCCTCTTTCAGAAAAAATTTTAGTGCGTTCATTGACAAAAACACGGATACATCACTACCACTTACTGCACCCACAGATGCAACCATAGCTGCCATTTGTAATTGTTCCCGATTACCGGATGTAACCATTACACTAATTCGATCCGTAGACATATTAACCTCACATTATTTAGGCATTACTAACGAGCTATTAAATTATTAGCAGGAATGTACAGGATGGATAAACACCCTTATAGTAAAGTAATTACTTCTTGATTAAAACGCAAACTAGAAAATAATATTTATCAACTAACCGTACTTAGTCTTAATTATTATCTGCGCTTATAAATGCTATAACGATTAACTATTTTTATTTTTTTTCACAAACCTTTTCCCACAATAATAGCATTCTACTTGGATGTTTTTCCCAAACGTTAAATACACCAATGGATGACCCAACACACCACCACCCCCATCACAAGATACTTCTTTGACTTCAGGATTGACTTGTGAAATTGAGGTTACAGGTTTAGTTGACATAAATTTTTAGTTAGAAATTATAATTAAATTATGAGGTTGAGGGCATACTTTTAACATACACATCATGTTTACTGTATGGAATTTCTATTTCTAATTCCATAAATTGTTTATAAATTTCTGTATAAAGCTTATCTAATACTTGTCCTCTTAATTCCGGCTTATCTACCCAACAAAGTAGCTCGAAATCTAAACTCGAATCTCCAAAGCTTCTGAATCGTACTCTTGGTTCTGGATTCTCACAAACTTTTTTGTTCTCACTAGCTATTTTTTCTAACACCGCTCTTACTTGATCCACATCACTGCCATAAGCTACGCCAACTTTCGTTCGTATTCGATGCTTAGAATTTGGCCCCCCATCCTCATTGGTAACTTTTGCATTTCCAATCACTGAATTTGGTACCGTAACTTCAATGTCATCACGCGTTAACAAACGCGTACTACGAATCCCAATATGGGTCACCTTACCTCTTTCGCCTGTATCTAACACAATGTAGTCTCCTAATTTATAAGGAGAATCTGCAAGAATAAACACTCCCGCAAATAAATTAGCTAACGTGTCTTTGGCGGCAAAACTTAGCGCTAATCCAATAATGCCTGCTGATGCGAGCCATGCGGAAACATCAATTTCCCATGCCAAAAACAGAAAATAAAATGCAATGCCTATAATAATAATTACTGCGAGATTACTGAACAAAGGCAATGTACTTTTTTGAATAATTTTTACTTTTTTCTGTTTTTCACTAATCCTTGTTAGTAAATATTTTGAAAACTTAATAGCAAACGCTGTCCAAATAAAAATGATAATGGTTTTTAAAATTGAAATTTCAATTACGAGAATATTTTCAGGGATATTTAATACTTTAGAGGCTTGCGCTAAACCTATAATCACCAGGCTAGAAAAAATTGGTGATTGCGCCAGATCGACTATCTTTTCATCGCTTTGAAAAGGTGTTTTAGATGTGATGCGTTTGAGCAAACGCACAATAATAAAATTGAAAACTACAGCAAATGCTGCAAAAAGTATGACAATACCAACTGCCTTTAAATATGGGTTTGGACCAAAAATTGCCAACCATGAAGTGTACAATTCTTGAATCTTTTCCATAGTAAATAATTTTAATTATAGTTTTGTTGGGTTTGGAGCATCTCCATATACTTCTTTTGGATCAAAAACTTTTTCATACTCTTTGAATTCCATTTTAATAGGTTGATCGCCTGGATTCTTCCCTGTTTCAATGGCACGGTAAAAACAAGATCGATACCCAACGTGACAACTTGCGTCCCCTTCCACTTTTACACGCAACCACACAGCATCTTGATCATCATCAATTCGTAGCTCCACTATTTTCTGAATGAGTCCGCTGGTTGCACCTTTGTGCCACAAACATTCCCGACTGCGACTCCAATAATGTGCCTCACCCATTTCAATGGTTTTTTCTAATGCCTCAGCATTCATGTAACCAAGCATTAACAATTCACCTGATTCCGCATCGGTAGTGACGGCAGGAACCAGGCCATGTTCATCAAATTTAGGCGCAAGAACTTGCCCTTCTTCCACCTCTTCAACAGACTCACGTTTTCCAAACCACTTAAAATGCGCTGACATATTAATATTCCAACAAAATCTATAATTCTGAATTCCAAGTTTTATTTAATAATTATCACTAGTCTCTAATATGGAATATAGATCAATTGTTTTATCATTAACAATATCTATATCGAAATTACTTTTGATATGCTCTCTTGCATTTTTTGACAAATTTGACCTCAATTCTTTGTTTTTTTCTAATGTTTTTATAGCTTGGACAATATTCTCAGCACATTTTGGTGGAACAATTAATCCAGTTTCGCCATGTTTTACGACTTCTTTACAACCGGGATAATCTGTCGTTATCAAGACACAACCAGATGCTCCCGCTTCAATTAAACTCTTGGGCACTCCTTCACCATAAAATGTCGGCAAAACAAATATATCAATTTTTTCGTAGAGTTCAGCCATATCCTCTATATGCCCCAAATATTCAGTACTGGATGAATTTTTAATTGAATCAAGTTCAGCTTCAGAAATTGCACTGGGATTCCCAAAATCTGGCTCCCCCGCAAGATAAAAATTAATTGTTGAGATTTTAGAAAATTTTTCACCTGCTTCAATATATTCCATAACACCTTTGGCTCGTAACAATCTACTTGCCATCAAAACGTTAATTGAATTGTCTTGTTTTTTTGACTTATCAATATATTTGAATTTTTGTAGATTCACACCAGAACTAGGTATCAAGTATGCTTGTGATTTTTTTATTATTCTTTTTTTAATTACTTGCTGTAGATCAGCATCGTTCTGAAATACCATTTTGGTTTTATTATTCATGCAACTAATCTTTAATAAAAATGCAATAAACACACTGAAAATTTTATTTATGCAATTCTTGGATGTGAATAGAAAACCCAAACCTGCAATTGCATTCACAATAACTTTTGTATTTACTGCTTTTGCTGCAATAGAACCATAAATAACACTTTGGATTGTGAAGTGATGTGCAATATCTGGTTTAACATCCTTGTATATTTTGATAACACTAATAAGCGAACGCGCTTCTTGTACAAGATTTATTTTACTTAATGCTTTATAATTTCTATTAGCAAAAATTGGTTTCCAATCTAAGCCTTCATCGAGAAATTTTTTACCATATTTGCCTGCTGGAGAAATAAGGACAACTTCATAACCACGATCAATTGCTTTGAACAGCAGTTCTTTACGGAAGTTATACAAATACCAATCTGTATTTGCAAAATAGATTATTTTCATTTGGCCAGATGTTTCAAAAAATTATTGGCACGATAGAATATACTAGTTTTCTAGCATAGCAATATACAAACTAAACAAATGTATTCTTTGATTGATGTGCCATTAAATCTGTACAAGTTACTCAGAAATAGTAAATTTGTTCAAGATTTTTCAATCGTTCTTTCTGGAGCAACAGCAGCTCAGGTTATTACATTATTATGTACACCTATATTAACTAGGCTCTATACAACTGAGCAGTTCGGAATGCTTGGCATATTTATGGCAATTGCTAGTGTTTTATCAGTTATCTCTACAGGCCGAATGGATATGGCAATTATGCTTCCTAAAGAAGATTCAAGTTCAATTAACCTTCTGTTCGTTGCTATTGTTATTGCAATTTTCATATCACTATTATCATGTCTATTAATTCCTGCAGGAAGAATTATTAGTGCACTTTTAGATGCGCCAGAACTTCAACAATACATTTTTATGATCCCAATATACATCTTTCTTGTAGGATTGAAGGATGTACTTGAAATGTGGTCATCAAGAAAAAAGTATTTTTTACTAATTTCAATTGCATTAATTTTAGGCGCTGTTGCATCAAACGGATGGCGTGTAATTCTGGGCACTTATGGCCCAAATGCTTTTCACTTAATATTTGGAGCAATTCTGTTAGTACTTGCAAGCTTATTAGCACTTGCATCTTTAAATCTTAATGAATTAGTTGAAAACCTTAGAAAACATCTAAGCAGATCATCCATATGGAAACAACTTTCAAAATACTCATTTTTAATAAAATTTCGTGCTTCAAAAGATTTTCTAAACTCAGTATCTCAGAATTTACCTGCAATTTTGCTTGCTTATTTCTTTAGCCCAAATCAAGTTGGTTTATATTTATTGGCTGACAGAATTTTAAGATTGCCTAGTGTTGTGATAGGTAAGTCAATACAAAAAGTGTTCTATCAAAAAGCTACAGAAATTTATAACGACGGGAAAGTTCTTACACGGCCAATTCTACAAACAACATTGGGGCTGATATCAATTGGAATTTTGCCTTTTTTAGTAATTTTTATATTTGGACCTGATTTATTTAAATTTGTATTTGGCGAAGATTGGTATGTTGCAGGAAAATATGCCCGATGGATATCAATATGGATGTTTGTAGGATTTATTAATATACCTTCTGTTACCAGTATACCTATATTAGGGCTAGAAAAATTTTTCTTGAAATATGAACTCGTTTCCATCATAGCCCGTCTAATTGGATTACTATATGGGGGCCTTATACTTCAAGATGATCTTTTAACTGTAATTGTTTTTTCCGTAATTGGTGCAGTATTAAATGTGTTCATTATTTTTTATGTATCTAATAAAGCAAAATACTCAATTAAAAACGCTATAAAATAAATTATTTTCATGATTGCTATACATCATAGAGAAAATAGTTTCTCAAATAAATGGATTGAATATTGCAAGAATAATAATTTGGATTATAAAATTGTAAATGGATTTTCTAATTCTATAACTCAAGAGTTAAAAGAATGTTCTTCATTTTTATGGCATTGGCATCATGGGAATCATGACGAATGCTTAGCTGCTAAATATGTAATATATGCAGCAGAAAATATGGGATTGAAAACATACCCCAACAGCTCTACATGCCTAACATTTGACAATAAGCTGGCACAAAAATACCAACTAGAGTCAATTAAAGCTCCTTTAATTCCCACATACATTTTTTATAATTATAAAGATGCGCTTAATTGGGCAAAAAATACTACCTGGCCAAAAGTCTTTAAATTAAGTCGAGGAGCTGGATCTCGCAATGTCCATCTCGTAAATAATTACACCCAGGCAAAAAAATTTATAAACAGGGCATTCACTACTGGATTTAAGCCCGCCTCTGGCCAAACCCGGGATGCATTAATTCGATTACGGTCAACTTCAGATAGAAGAAGGGTCGATTGGGCAGGAAAATTAAAAAGACTACCTGCTACTCTTGAGAAAATTCGAAATAGAAACAGAACGCTTGGTAAAGATATTAGTTATATTTATTTTCAAGAACTCATTCCAAACAATAAGTTTGATATACGTATCATAGTTATTGGTGATCGCGCATTTGGACTCATTCGTAATGTCAGAAAAAATGATTTTCGAGCATCAGGAAGCGGAAACCTTAATTTTGATAAAAATTGCATCCCTGTACAATGTATCAAAATAGCATTTAATGTTTCTGCAAAACTCAACACCCAAAGCATAGCATTCGATTTTGTTATAAATTCACATCAAAATCCACTAATTGTAGAAATCAGTTACTGCTTTCCTCCCGACTTTGTAAAAAACTGTGATGGATATTGGGACAAGAATTTAAATTGGCATAGTTGCGATATTTGGCCAGAAATTCTTATCTTGGAAGATTTGATAGAAAGTATAAATAATTAGGTGAAACGTAAGGTCACATTTTTTATTCCATCTCTTCGAGGAGGTGGGGCAGAAAGAGTAATAATCACTCTTGCAAATCAATTTATAAATCATGGGTGCGTAGTTGACCTTATAGCATCAAATGCAATAGGTGAATACCGTTCTGAGCTTTCTAAAAATGTAAATCTTATTGACCTAAAATGTTCTAGAGTTATCTTCTCATTAGCAAAATTACGTAACTATATAAATAATGTACAACCTGACATTTTACTATCAACAGTTGCACATGCGAATATTATCGCAATTCTTGCAAATTTAATTGCCAGAAAAAAATGCGTAGTTATCATAAGGGAAGCAAATACATTAAGTATTGAGCTGTCAAGAATTAATACTTTCTCAGGAAGAATAATACTCAAACTAACAAAAGCACTTTATCCTAAAGCAAATAAAATCATCGCGCCTTCTATTGGTGTGGCCGAAGATATTTTTCGAAACACAAATATAAAAAAAGAGCTCATCCATGTTATTTACAATCCGATTAATTTTGAAACATTACATTCAAAAGCATCTGAAGAAATAAACCATCCTTGGTTTCAATCAAATTCTTATGACGTTATATTATCTGTTGGACGTCTTACAGAACAGAAAGACTTTAAAACACTGATTCGAGCATTCTCTATTTTAAAAAATTCAACCTCGCCTTCAGCAAAATTAATGATCTTAGGTGAAGGTAAGCTAAGAGAGGAACTTGAAACACAGATTTGTGCGCTTAAGCTTGAAAATGAAGTATGCTTGAAAGGCTTTGTTGAAAATCCATATCCTTATATGAAGCACTGTGCATGTTTCGTACTTTCATCAAAATGGGAGGGTTCGCCAAATGTGTTAATTCAAGCATTATCACTAGGAGCACCAATAGTTTCTACTAATTGTCCAAATGGGCCCAAAGAAATTTTAGATAATGGAAAATGGGGAAAACTTGTACCTATTGGAGATTCCTCAAGTCTAGCTGATTCAATTTCTAAGACTCTTATGACTCAACACGTGGATAATACTGCTATTGAGTACTGCAGAAAAAAATTTAGTGTGGACAAAATAATAAGCCAGTACAAAACTTTATTCTGATAAAAAAATAATCTTTTATTTAAAACTAGGATAAGTTTTCTTAAATGAACACTAAACTTATATACCGCATCATTATAATCACACTTTTTGTTTTAATTATGCTTGTGATTCCTTGGGAACATTTACAAGGGTTTAAATTTGTAGATCGTGGCAACTATTTAGAATATTTTAATTATCACACAAATATTTTAGAATATAAGAGAATCGATAACTTCATAGGAGCTCTTACAAACGAAGTTCTTTGGCACTATTTAATACCACTCTTAACTGATGACCTGGGCATAAACATAGAACATATCTTTATAGTAATCACGGTATTTTGTCTTTTTACATTTTCATTGTTTTTGGCAAATAGGCATGGAATCTGGTCATTATTATTATTAATTAACCCTTTACTAATAACACTTTCATTTTCACAATTAAGGATGGCTTTTGCTTATAGTTTTTTATTAACAGCATATATGTCACGCAAACTTATTCTAGCCATAGCATTAACAATACCTGCAATTCTAATTCATACTAGCTCCCTAATTTTCATTTCTATTTTTATATTTATTTGGCTACTGCCTAAAGTGAAGCTCAAATTCGCTTCAGATAAACTACAATATATTAGCGCATGTGTTTTAGCTGGCTTAATTCTATCAATTGCAATTGGCCCTTTAAGAGACTTAATTCTTGGCTCAGTAGGTGACCGTCGTATCGGATATGGAAATATCTCAAGCAGTCTTCTTTACACATCATTTTGGATAGGCATGTTAGGACTATGTATGATCCAACGCACTGATTTTTATCGTAGTGAAATAACTAAATATTCAATTATAATTTTATCACTAGTTTCATTTAACATTTTTACGGGAGGATATACTCTTAGATTTCTCGCAGTAGCATTACCGATGTTAATTACAACCATGCTTGACATGGATAAATTTAAAAAATACCTTTGTATTATATTTTATATTATTTATCTTTCTTTTCAGTGGGTTTATTGGCTTGGAATTAAACCATTTTAAGAAGATTCATATAATGCCTTTACACTCAATCAATAAAATTCTTTTATGCATTGCTATTGCTACTATACCTTTAAATGTTTATTCTTTTGAAAAATTAACAATTGTTGATAACGCCAAATCAAATTATCAAATTATAGTTTCAAATAGCGCTACTAGTAGCCAAGAAGCTGCCAAGGAATTACAAAGACTAATTTTGAAAAGCACAGGAGTGCTATTACCTATTAAGATTAAACCCACTAAAGAAAAAGAAAATATTTTTATTGGTGAAAATGAATATTCTCGAAAACATAGTATCAGCTCAGAAAATATTCCTAAAGACGGATATATATTTAAAACGGTTGGTTCCAACTTACACATCATTGGAAATGACGGAAACCAGCAAAATTTTTATCACTTAAACTTAGATGAGTCTACATCAGCAGGAAGTTATTATGGAGTATTGTATTTTGCAAGAAAATATTTAGATGCAAACTGGTTTATGCCCGGAGTATATGGAGAGGAAGTTAAATTAAGGAATACTCTAACTGTAGAAGCTAGCGATATAACTGATGCACCTAATTTTGAAATGCGATTCATAGACGTTACCAACACTCGAACAAAAAAATTTGATGAATTATTAATAAATCAAAAAAGACGTTCTTCCTCATATTTCAACCAATCGGTTAATGACGAATCGAACAAATGGGGACGCCATTTAAGATTAGGTAGTAACTTTAAGTTATCTGTCGGTCATGCTTGGTACAAGTGGATGCCAGCTGAAAAACCAAATAAGTATTCATCAAAAGCTTATGGAAGATCTAACCCTCAGTATTTTGCACAACCGGGAGGGAAATCAGGAAAATATTACTATGGTCGTACTGGAAATTTTGGCGGTCAACTTTGTGTTTGCAATCCCAGTGTCTCATTAGAAATAGCAAGAAATATTGTCATATATTCAAAAAAAACTAATGTAAAAAGCTTTAGTTTAAGCCCAAATGATGGTGATAAATGGGGTTGTTCGTGCAATTGCTGCAAAAAAAATTCGCATAGGTTTTTAAAAGATACTCCAGAATTAACAGCAGAGGTAGTTAATTTTTCTAATCTAATCGTAACCGAAGTAAAAAAACAAATTCCTGATGCAAAATTTGGGTTATATGCCTATAGCTGGATATCAAAGCCTCCAATTGGTGTGAAATCTATGAAAGATTTATACATTTCAGATGTGTACAACGGACTACCGTATATTTTCCATCATGAAAGCAAAAAAAATGAAGTTGAAAAAAATGCCAGAAGCTGGAGAGAGAAAACTAATAATATAGTTCTTACTTCTTATTATACATATTATGGGCATTATTCATTGCCTTGGTCTACTCCAGATGTCCATCAATGGCTAATAGGTTTATTAAAGACTGATTCATCATCTGGTGTTCGCATGAATTATACTCAAAGAGACTTTGCACCTGTTGGAGTTTTAGGCGCAGACCCTTGGGTAATGAGCGAACTTTTATGGAATCCTAATCAATCTATTGATGATTTATATTCAAAGTTTTATATAGAAGGTTTTGGTGAAAAAGTAGGCCCACTTATTCATGAGTATTTTGAATTGATTAATCACTCTATGATGGCTGCCATAAAGACTAATAAATTCATAGGTCCCAGAGGAGTAAAAAATTACATTCTCCCAGCTTATCAACCTATAAGGAATCAATGCAAAGATTTAATTAAACAAGCACAAAATTTATCCTTAAATATGCCTTATAGATTTCAATGGCGTACTAACAAGATAGCTCGTGGATGGGAATATGCAGAACTAGTTCTTGATATGCTATTGGCTGAAAAAAATGGAAATAAAGAATTAGCAAAAAATATTAATATAAAGAGAATTGAATTTCTCAACAGTGATGAAAGTATATACGCGTTATCAAGAGCATCTGCAGACTTTCAAGATATACTTGTTCCTTTAATTGAAAATTAATTGATATATTTTTAAAAATCTAATATCTCATTATATATTGAAACGATTTTATTAATTTCAAAACGGTCTATAATCGACTGTCTTAATTTTTTTCGCTCAATAGCATAACTATAATTATCATAATCTAATAAATCTATTAGATATTTCGACATTTTGTCTATTTGATTAACATCAAACGTATTTTTTTCTCCGATTATTTTTTTTACATCACCAACATCTGTGCCCAAACACCTGATTCCAGCTAACATTGCTTCACATAACACATTTGGAAAACCTTCTGTTCTTGATGGCAGAACTAAATAATCAATCATTTTATAAAACTTATTCATATTTGTTATTTCACCTAGCAAATTTATTCTTTCATGATCTAATTTATGATTATTAATTAGTTTCATTAACTTGGAGTTTTGTTCTGACATTCCTATACCAACTAAATAAAATGTTACTTCATTGCTTGCATTTAGGGAGTATTTGATTAATTGAACTAAGCCTTCAATATTTTTATTGGGGTGAAATCTTCCAACATATCCGACACGCTTACAATTTTTTTTATTAGGTTCAAATTCTGGAATTTCATAACCATTTGGGAAAAACACTGGCTCACCCTTAAATCCAAATTCTAGATGTTGCATCATGCTTGAATTAGAACAATATAAAATTTTATCTGGAATTCTTGATAAAAATTTGCAGCACATTATTGCAAACATAGTTGATCTTGACTCTTGATAAAAATTATTCAAAGAATGGTGAATTCCCCAAATTGTGATATCCCCATATTTTTTGACTAATAATATGAAAGATGTAAAAGCTGCAGCATGGTACATCCAGCAGTGTATAACATCAGGATTAAGCTTCTTAAACAACCTAAGCAACTTAATCATTACAAATAAAGAATTAAATCCATTCCAATCCATGCTATGCACCTCATAAGCATTTTTATTTAATTCAGTGTAAAACGGATCGATTTTTCCTAAAGAAATTACAATGTGTTTGTTGTCCTTGTCGAATGTAACTAAACGTTCTAGAGACTTTTCAGCACCACCTATTCCTATTAAAGCTGTTATTACATGAATAATATTTTTTTCTTTGTAACCTTCATTTTTATTCATTATTTAAAGACTTCTTTCTTGCAACAACTCCTATACCAAAATTTAGAAAAGGAGGCGCAATTTTCAAAGGATGACCAGAAACTTCAATAATATCAAAATAATTAGAAATTTGATTAATAAGCTTGCCATAATGAAAACCCTTATGCTCATTCCTTTTAACTTTTTCAGTCATTCCCAAAGTTGCGAAGAAAATTTCACTCAAAGTGTAGCTCTGAGCATTCCCAAACAACTTTTTAGCGATGTATTTAAAGAAAAACACAATTCCAATTTCATTCGGCACGGTAACAAAAAAGTATTCTTTAGTAGTTTGCGAAATTTTCTTAAGATATGGAGAAACAAGCTCAGGAGGTACATGTTCTAATGTCTCCATTGAAATTGTGATATCAAATTCATCATCTTTTGTTTGCATTTGCTCAGGCGAAACACATTTTCTAAACTTATAATTGCTAAACCTAGTCCATTTTTTATTTGCAATGTCTAATCCGCCTTCCCAGTTTGCATCTAATCCTAAATAATATTTTGGTTTTCGCTCTAAGAAATCAATTACTTTCCCATCAAAGCAGCCTATCTCGAGCACATTTTCATAATCACAATGATACTTCTTAATGTTTTCTGCAACCCAAATGTATCTGGCATTATGCAACCTTCCTCTTAGGCCTCCTGAGAACAACCTTTCGTTATAACTTGCCTCTTCTTTTTTCTTCATAATAATATAGTTAACACATATCTAATATATATTTATATGAGGAGCGCATTTAACTGTGTCCGCGATGGGAGCTGCTCGTTTTACCATTTCGGGATACCGAATGGCCCATTCGTAAGTCTGTTTTGCGCCCATTGGCCAACCAGTTACATGTTGTAAATCTGAAACTTCAAAATGCTCAGGTAATTATTTATGTTGTGTAATAACATCATCCGATGTTGATATATCAGAAAAAATTGTCATTGCCTGAGAGTTGCCTATGTTATGGGCAGAGGTTGATATACCGCCGCCAATTTGATTTGGAAGAATAATACAATACTTGTAAGAATTTATCGTTTTCCCCTTTCATATACAGTGAGTCATGTTTTTGAAAGTGCCTGAGAACATGATTGTAAAAGCATTACATTGTAATTAACTTTTTTAGTTTGCTATAAACTGCACATAGTGTTTGGGAATTCTTGGGAATCTCACCAGGTTTTAAAGAAAATTCATCCAGCGAAGGAAATCCTATGAGATCGTCATTACCATCGGTGTACTTTTCATTGTTTAACATTACAAAAAATTGGAAAAATACATGAATTCTATTACAAAATTAAGTCTTTTCATTTTATCATTTTTTACATTCTTAGTTATATGTGCTAGTTCAAATGCTACAAATAATACTGACATCATTTATGCAGGCCTATTCTCTCAAATGGATTCTAAGGGTTGGAAAATGAAAGTATTTGAAAACGAGACTGATTATTCATTCATTAAAGAAGAAAATTCCTATGTACTACAAGCCAAAAGTGAATCATCTGCTTCTGCGTACTATAAAAAAATTGAGATTAATCCAGAAATCACACCTTATTTAAATTGGAGTTGGAGAATAGATAAACCACTTCCAGCATTAAACGAACTAGAAAAAGCTGGCGATGATTATGCTGCTCGTGTTTATGTTGTATTTAAGACAGGCATAACTCCTCTTAGCGCAAAAGCCATAAATTACGTTTGGACAAGTCAAGAAAGCAAATTTACTTCTTGGCCCAATCCATTCACAGATAAAGCCATTATGATTCCTTTAAGAACTAAAAATAATTCTGTCGGTAAATGGATGCACGAAAAAGTGAACATTAAACAAGACATACGTACTCATTTTGATAAACTGCCAAACCATATCAGTGGAGTTGCTATCATGACGGACACTGACAATTCCATGAATTCAGCAATTGCGAGCTACGGAGATATATATTTTTCCTCGAACTAACCATTCATGCATACAGCTACTGAAGATTATTCAAACTACTTTATAAAGGACACCCCATTAATGGATGTTCGCGCGCCGATTGAATACAAGCGCGGCGCTTTTCCTAATGCAATCAATTTGCCTTTGATGGATGATGATCAAAGAGAGTCGGTTGGCACTTACTATAAGCTGCAAGGTAAGGACAAAGCCATACAACGTGGGCATGAGCTAGTAAGTGGAGATATCCGCGAACAAAGAATACAAGCATGGATGGAATTTGCAGAACAAAATCCATGTGGATCGCTTTATTGTTTTCGCGGAGGTATGCGCTCTAAAATCACTCAACAATGGATGAAAGAAGCCGGCACACATTACTCCATTATTAAGGGTGGCTATAAAGCATTACGTAGTTTTTTAATTAATAAAATTGAGACGATTTCAAAAAAATCATCATTTACACTAGTAGGTGGGAAAACAGGCTCTGCTAAAACACATTTAATACAACAATTAAAATACGGAATAGACCTTGAAGCTTGTGCACATCATCGTGGCTCAAGTTTTGGACGACATGCCACTGAACAACAAACTCAAATTAATTTTGAAAATTGCCTAGCTATTCAATTATTAAAATTAAATCGTAAATCCGTTAAAAAAATAACTTTAGAAGACGAAGCGAGAACAATTGGGAGAGTTGGAATTCCAAAAGTTTTATTTGAAAAAATGCGAATGTCCTCTATTGTTGTCATAGAAGAGCCCTATGATAAAAGACTAGAACGTCTCATTAATGAATATGTAATAGAGATGCAGAAAGAATTTGAGAAAATTTATGGAGAGAGTAATGGATTTACAGAATTCTCTAATTATTTGCTTACTAGTCTTGAAAAAATAAAAAAACGCTTAGGACCTGTTCGATACTCAACAATCTATACAACCATGCAAAACGCTTTAACTCAACAAACCAATAAAAATGACGTAAGCAAACATTTCGATTGGTTGCGATTAATTTTGGATAATTACTATGACCCCATGTATGAAGATCAATTAAATCAAAAAAAGAATTTGATCTGCTTTCGCGGCAATTACGCTGAATGTTTAGATTATTTACAACATTCCTTCTAACTCTGCCCATCTTTCCATTGCTTTGTCGAGCTCTTCTTGCGCAGTCGATAATTGTTCTAAAACCTGATTGGTTCCATCATATGGCTGGTCGTAAAAATCTGGTTTTTCAACTTGCTCAGCAAGATCTTTTATAAAAATTTCTAATTCTTGAATTTTTTTAGGTAACGCATCTAACTCTCGCTGAAATTTATAGCTAAGCTTTTTGGGCTTGCTGGCTTGAATTTCTTGGATTTCACTTTTAGTTGAATTTGCTGCGACTGCAGGTGTTTCCATTTGTAATAGTTGCGCACCCCGCTTGGCCCAATCTTTATAGCCACCGACATATTCTTGTAGATTTTCATTGTCCTCAAATACCAAGATACTGGTAACCACATTATCTAAGAACTCTCTGTCATGGCTTACAATAATAAGTGTGCCAGTGTATTCAACTAATCGTTGCTCAAGCACTTCTAACATTTCTACATCTAAATCATTGGTAGGCTCATCTAGCACTAACAAATTGGCGGGTTTTGTGAAGAGTTTCGCCAAAATTACTCGATTGCGTTCTCCACCAGATAGCGCTTTGACCGGCGTCATTGCACGTTTAGGACTAAATAGGAAATTTTTTAAATACCCAACCACGTGACGCGGCTTACCATCTAAATTAATATAATCTTTTCCTTCACCGACATTTTCTGCAATCGTTTTTTCTAATTCTAGATCTTGTCGTAGTTGATCAAAGTATGCAATTTCTAGGTTTGCCCCAAGTTTTACCGTACCCTGATCAGGTGTAATTTCACCAAGCAAAATTCTAAGCAAAGTACTTTTCCCAACACCATTATTTCCAATTAAACCGATACGATCCCCGCGTTGTATTTTTAACGAAAATTTATTAATTAACTTTTTATCTCCATAGCCATGTGAGATTTTTCTAACCGTAATTACTTTCTTACCTGACTTTTCACTTTCTTCTATATGTATTTTAGCTTTGCCTTCACGCTTAATGCGTTTAGCGCGAACTTCGCGCATGGCTTGTAAGGCTCTCACACGGCCTTCATTACGCGTGCGCCTGGCCTTTATACCCTGGCGAATCCAGACTTCTTCTTGTGCTAACTTTTTATCAAATAATTTATTGCTTGTTTCCTCGTCTTCTAGTGCTTTTTCTTTTAGCTTTAAATAGTTTTGATAATTCCCCGGCCAACTCACAAGTTGGCCTCGATCGATTTCAACAATTCGAGTGGCTAACTTCTGCAAAAAAGTTCGATCATGTGTAATAAAAATTACGCTACCCTGATAACCTCGCACCTGGTGCTCAAGCCATTCAATGGTGCTGATATCCAAATGGTTGGTTGGTTCATCTAATAATAATAGTTCCGGTTTAGAAACCAAGGCTTTTCCTAATGCAACACGCCGACGCCAACCTCCTGATAACTCATGTAATGTTAAGTCTGCAGGTAAATGGAGTTGTGAAATGATTGTTTCAACACGTCGCTCAAGTTGCCAACCACCGCTTGCATCAATTAAATGCTGCAATTCTTCTAACTCTTGCAATTCTTGTGGATTTAATTTTTTTTGCGATAACAAATTAAACTGGTTAATTTGTTGTTGTTGTTTATTTAATCCTTCTAATATTACTTCTCTAACTTTTTTGTTAGAGGTTTGTGTTAAATTTTGATCGAGTTTACTGATACGCAAATTGCTCTTCCACTGAATTTCACCATGATCCGGTTGCAACTCCTTGGTGATTAAATTCAACATAGAGGACTTTCCTGCCCCATTCCGACCAATGAGGCACATACGCTCTTTTGCCTCAATAGCAAAATTTGCATCAACTAAAAGCGGAGTATCACCAAACTCAAGCGACACTGCATCAAATCGTACTAATATCATATTCCGTAGTGATTAAAATAAGCAAATTCATATGGCCTTAGAGTAGCAAGTAAACTTTGATATAAGTCCTATATATTGTAGAGGAATAATCTATATCTCTTATTAATAGTATGAAGTTAGATAATGAAAACTGAAATAATTGTAGTAATTTTTTTCACATTACTACTTATGATAGCTTGTTCTCCAGATACATCTGATAATTCATCTGTCTCTATGAATCAATCTTTATACGAACGAATTGAGAGTAGAAAAGTAAAAGCAATAGTGGAAGACATTTGGAGTAACCATAGCAAAAACCCAATTGTAAAGGACAGATTTGCAGCCAGTAATCCTATCTATGTTAAGATAAAGAGTATTTGAAATCTTTGCTGCTGTTACCGGCGCAACTGATGTGGAATACAAAGACATGAGAAAACTGCGCACAGAGGTATGAACATTAATGAGATAGAATTTAACGCAGTCGTAGACGATGTTTTAGCCGCATGTGAAAAACATAAAGTTGCTCAACGTAAACCTAATGAAGCATTAGCCATACAGTGATCAGTTGGTAAAGACATTGTAAATTCACATACTATTGAAGCATGTGTATTTTCCTTACAACCATACTTTAAACAAATGGGTCAATTACCCATTGATTAAGACTGTCTCTTGATGATTGATATAGCGAATATGTAATCGTTTTCGCTCTGATGCCCAGCATTCCTTGTGCTAACGATACAAAGGCAAACAAATAACAAAAAATAGCAACAATATACTTACAGTTTACTACGCGTTACTAATATTTATAATTTATTATTCTTGCAACGTTCTTCGTCTGCATACAAAGATTTTATCTCTATTGCTTTCGGCTCAACAATACATGTCTCTCGGCAAAAACCACAACCTATACAATGTTCTGAATCGATCGATGGTTTATTAGAATGCCAATTCAACGCACCTGGTATCGGACAACTAGATGCACATGCACCGCATTCGGGCCCCTTATATGGCAAACAGCTTTGTATATTGATGCTCGCTTTCGCAATTTGTGGAATCGGCGGGCTGTCGGTCTTATCATTGACTTGAGGAAACTTTAATGCCCCAGGCTTACAGCTCTTTACACAAGACCAATCCTCACATAGGTGACAACCTTTATTTTTTAAATCTAAGGCTGGTGTATTGGCTACTATAGCACCTAATCGGGACGGCAACGGAAAAATTACTTGGTGAGGGCAAGCATCTTGACAGGCTCCACACCGAGTACACGTAGTTAAAAAATCTAATTCACTTAATGCAAAAGGTGGACGTATCCAATACTTTGCACGCTTCTCAGCACGTGCTTCAACTTGATCAATAGCAACCTTGGCCAGTTTCTGGGTACCTGCCAAAAAAAATGCCCTGCGATTTAAGTTAGTCATAGCTCGATTTCTGTTTACATGCGCATCGTCATTGGTTGCATCATTAGCCACAGATTAAAACCTGTCACCAGTATGGCAAACACATACATCGGTGTTAATTTCCAAATATTGGTTAGGTTAGTATTAGCTAGAAATTTTGTACCACGATAAATAATAACTTTTACTGCAATCCAGAAACCAAAAGCCAACAACATCGCTTGTAACGCAAATAACACATTTTCTGAGATTAATAAATCCATATGCCGTGCATGTTTTTCGGCCATACTCAACGGTAGAGCACCAATGCCTAATGGATTAGCAAATACAGTAAAGATGCCGTCACTTTCGCGTAATAGGTGAGTTAAATTATGCGCAAGATGATAAGCAAAGGCTAAGGGTAATGTGACAAATGCCATGGTGGAAAATAAACGTTTGAACGATATGATTCCTCCTATTGCAATGTGTGTAAGTACTATGCACACAGTATAAAAAGCAATGGGTGCAAAATTACCAGCAAGCATGGCAATTGAAAAACTCCATAACAATTGATTTGTATCTCCAATTAGTTGCGCTAGTGCACTAATCCATTCCTGCCAAATATCTAGCATGGTCAAACCATGAAATATGGTAAGTGCCAACAGAGTAATCATAAACCACGCCTCATCCCAATGTGGACGTGCATCTTGTATCGCTTCAACACTAGGTGAACGTAAACGCCATGCGATATTGTCATGTGGACAACTTTGGGTACAGTTACCGCATGATAGACAGTAGGTATTTTGCTGTAATTTTCCCATCACTAAATAAGTTGGACAGGATTCAGTATTTTGATCACCGTGATAACACGCCAGACTAGTACAATTGGCACATATATTTGAGTCAATTGGCCTCAGTTCGGTTGGTGCTAACTGCGAGTAGAAACCGATGGTACGGCCTACTGGACAAATATATCGACAAAACGCCCGACGCTCGAATACTGCTAAGGTAACAATTGCTAACACTATCATGAACAGTGCTAACAATGCGGTGGCATAGGGATTAACTGTAATGCCTACCCCAAGTTCTAACCAGGTCAATCCAATGAGTAATAGCAGTGCCGGCCAAACATTGCGTAATAGTTTTGGTACACGGAGATGCATACGGTTTTGAGATGTGGCACTAAACCATAATCGAAGTTGTATCAACCAATTGGATAAAGACTCCCATGGACAAACTGCGCACCAAGCTGAGCCCAAAAAAAACACGGAAATAATTAATCCCGTCCACCATATATTCCAAGTCAAAACCGTAGCCAAATTGCGCTCAGGAATAGGTGTTCCAAAAAGGCCAGCAATAATGATTAACAAAAACAAAGCTACTAACAGTAATTTCAAAATGGTTAGCACCCAAGTTTGTTTAGTTAGTGTATGGATAGCTTGACCAATAAAAGGTATTTGCACAATATTGAAACGCCGTGCTGTAAGTTCACTTCTAGCGCTAACAAATATTGACCATAAAGTAACTGTAAACATGAACAACCACACAGCAATAACCCACATTTGTGGTAAACCAGGATGAGTCATTGTCATTGTATTTTCTCCATGTGTGCATTACGTACCGTTGCACGTAATAAACGTTTACGCTGGGTTACCTTGACAATAATAAGTGTTACCAAAACAATGAGAGCAGCGATCACCAATGGACCAATTGGTGATTTCGCACCTACGCGTAATGGGAAGTCGATGATGTAGGGTTCGCCAGCAGAAAAAAATTGGGCAGTAATAACATAATCGCCTGATTCTTTAAAAATGAAGCCTTGCCTGAACACGTTATCGTCAGGAGATTGAGTACCAAGTTGTTCAAGTTTCGAACTAAACCACGAGTCGTCTTGCACGGTAAATGTCACACTACCTGCAAAAGGCAAACTATTATCAATTCGTTTGGCGTAAAGATTGATACGTCCAGGCTCATTCGGTTTTGGGAAAGCTGGAAAAATCATGTATGTGACAAAATACTCACCGATTTGAGTTTCCACATGCATACTAGACGGTGTGTTGGAATCTTCATTTAAGCTATAAGAGGGACGTCCGAGCACATGATGAGCATAAACTGGTAAAGATGTTACCAATGAAAATAAAGAAAAAACAAAACTTACATACACCATCCATATCGTTTTATTTGTAACAAAAAATATAGGTTTTAATATTTTGTCTACAGTTTGTATTTTATTATTCTTATTCTCTAACATATATTTCATATCCGATGTTGTGTTGTAGTGCCTTGTAATCGCTCAACAATCCGTATGGGTAAACTGGGATGTGGACATACTTCAACACAAACACCACAGCCCACACATCCGTTTTTAACTAACGGACGGTATTGATTCCACATTTTGAATTCAATGGCATCATTGCCTACAGGACAAATATTTACACATGCTCCACAAACCCCCTGATCCACCCAAGGATAACAAGCACTTCGATCAATTTGAGCAATGCCCATATTGATTTCATTTCGAGGTATAAATGAAAGTGCTTCCGTCGGACATACTTGCATACACTTATTACATAAGATGCAAGCTTTTTCCTCAGGATTGATGAAAGGTGTATTGGCTTGTTTACCACCATCATGCCGATGGAACTGGATACAACGTGGTGGGCAAACTTCTCCACATAACCCACAACCAATACAAGCTGCAACAAATTTTTTGTCGTCGACTATTGCACCCGGTGGACGTAAATGCTGTTTTGGTTTTTTCGAAACGGCAGGCATTGTAATTCGAGAAATAATAAATGGCATTAACGCTGAACTTAATAAGACCGTGCCATAAACCAACCGTTGTAGAAAACGTCGCCTTTTCATAAACATTACCCAGTTGAGTTGCTGACCAACTTTTGTGCTTCTTCAGATTGTTGCTGATGGCGAAATTTAGGTCCCAAATGTCCTGGACCTTGATTGGGAACATCTGTTAATTTGATCTTAAAAGTCAATGCATCGGTTGGGCAAATTGCGATACATGCACTGCAATTATTGCACTCTTGCCCAAAATTATCTCGAAGTGGGTCTAATCCAAATTCACATATTGCTGAACACTTTGCACAATCATTACAGGTTTCCACTTTGCGTTGAATTCGAAATAGTCTGTAGTGTCCAAGCAATGAGTAGAGCGCTCCACCAGGACACAAATAGCGACAAAACCCTCGACGTGCCACCAGCAGGTCGAATAGCAATGTTAAAAGGAAAAATATTGCACCGGCTCCAAAGCCACCCAGTGCCACTGCATAATAAATTTCTCGTCCTATGATAGCTGGTGGATAAATCCCAGCTACAACAATAGAGCCCGTAAATGCAGACAACAAAATGCCCACAAATAACACCAAATATTTAAGTCGTCGGTCGAAACGTCTGTTACCTATTTTTAATCCTGCTTTACGTAGTAACACTGCTAGATTTGTATTGAGTTCATAAAGAAAAGTTGCAGGACAGATCCAACCACAAAAGAAACGTCCAAATATTATGGTAAGGATAATGGGAATAAGTGCTGTAATTAAAAATGGAGTATAAAAATTCAATCCGGCGGCCATCTGTCCAAGTGCAGCTAATGGGTCACTTAACTGCACGCCCCAAAAAGTGCCAGACCATGTATTGCCTTTAATCACATCCAAGTCTTCAGCAGGATCATTAACAAAACGAGAAGTTAAGGTTTCGACAATGTCATACAGTTGTTTTTCAGATGGCGCCAGAAGATCGTATGCGTGGGCTGCAACATAGGTTTGATAAACATGCAAAAACGGTAGTACCAACAAAATCGTAAATACAATACTTAACGATAACCAACGCAATTTGTTGAGGTGACGCCAAAGAAAAAATGGTTTTAATGTTGAACTATGCTTTTGCACGCCGACAACCTTGAACTTAGGTCATGCTGTGACTGGGTGTAATCCTGATAGCATGAGGCATCTGTATGCACGAGCGCTCACATAAACCACAACCTACACATCCATCCAATACATGTGGTTGCTCCAGCAAACCGGTGCGGATTGCAATATCAGGTAATGGACAAGCGCGATAACATACACCGCAGGTCTTACCTTGATATGAAAGACATAAGCTTTTATCAACGACTGCACGTCCCATATTAACTTGTTCAACAATAGCTTCTGCTTCACGAACAATTTCTTGTATCGCCCCACTAGGACATACTTCCCCACATTTCATGCATAAAATACATGCCTTCTCACGTGGAGAAATATAAGGCGTATCAACTGAAGCGATGCCATTTTCAAATCCAAAATAGCTGATACAACGATTAGGACATATTTCTCCGCACTGACCACAATGAATACAATGTTGTAAGAATTCAGATTCGGGGAGTGCTCCCGGTGGACGTAAATAGCGCAGTGGAGGCGAATTTACTGATTGAGCACCACTAGGCACTAGTGTTGCAACAACACTTGTGCCTACAGCTTTGAGAAATTCCCGGCGTTTCATAACATGATCAACGACGTCAGGAAAATATCTCCTAGCCAGCCTAGATTTTCTCTATTCGTGCAGCCGACTTTTTAAAATCGACTTGACCCGATACTGGATCCCACACACGACTGGTTACCCGATTAGCCAACCACTTATTTTTTTCAGGCACAGCACTATCAGCCACAGATAAATTCCAGGGTCCAAACATGTACCCGCGTGGCACATTATTACGAGATGGCTTGACTAAACTATTGGTTCCTACTTGAGCTCGTGCCTCAATCGAACCACGACGAGTAATAACGCGAACCTTTTCACCATCTTTAATACCTAAATCATTGGCATCATCGGGATGCATTTCCACATACATTTCTGGAACCAGGCGACGAGTTGTGGGGCTACGATTGGATTTCGCCGTATGGAAGTGCTCATAGACAACGCCTAAGCCAAACCAATAAGGATATTTATCTTCAGGAACATCCTTCCAATTTTTTCCAAGATATTCTTCATCTGGCAAATCAGGAGTAAGTCCTTTATCACGAGCTTCCTTCAATAAATCAATGTGATCAATGGTGTACATATCTTCCTTATGCCCCTTATGCCCGAATTCCATTAACTTAGCAGTCAGTTCTTTTCGGTCACTATAATCTTGCTTACACAATTGCATATGAACCTTGCCATCCTTCGTACGGAAGTATCCATAAGGCCTATTCGCCCACTGCCCTTCTTGCAACATAAATCGTCGATGCGTACCGCCAGATTTAGCAATTTCATAAGTAGGTGCCGGCCATTGGATACCACGTAATTGACGAATCTGCTCATATGGAGAAATACCATCAATCTTTTCTCTTTCTAAGATACCAGTAAGATCCGTATCTGTACCTGCTGATGCACGAATTACATCGCGAAATACTTCTTCGGTATCAATAAATCCGTTTTCACTTTTCTTCCAAGGAAAAATTTTGTCCCCGTCCATGCCTAGCAAGTTTGCAATTTCCTTGCCTTTATCCACCACCATGTCCAAATCAGGTAAACAACCTTTAGGTGGCATTGCCGCTTGGTCGCAAATATTTAGGCGACGTTCTGAACTAATATAAATTCCTGAAACTTCTCCCCAGGTTGCGGCAGGAAAAATTACATCTGCATACAAATTATTCGGCGCATGACGATAGATCTCCTGTATCACATTGAAGGTCTTAGACATGGCTGGACGAACAAGATTATCGACATCCGGTAGATCAATATGGGTGGCATACACCATAAACATTGCTTTCACTTCATCTTTAAGTGCTCGCTCCATCATGCCCACTGCCATACCTGGATTTTGCGAGTTCATAGCATTGGTTAAATTTTCCTCAGGCACACCCCAATGTTTTGCCATATGTGCACGGTGTTTATCATCACTCAATGGCAAGTTGAATGGCAGTCTTCCTGTTAAGCCTCCGGTGAAACGTTCTCCCATGGCGTTCGGCTGACCGGTCATTGAGAATGGACCACAACCAGGCTTAGCCAAATTGCCCGTCATTGTTAATAAATTAATGATGGAGATAACGTTGTACTGGCCATGAATATGCTGGTTGTAACCTATGCCCCACATAATGATAACCCCGCCATAACCACCTCCCCCGGGGACCCCTACTTTATCTGGATCTTGTTTACCTTTACTACGCGCAAGACGTTTGCGTGTTGCATCTGCAAACATGGAAGCGACTTTTCTTATTAGTTCAGGGGAAACATCATGGTTCGGCCCTCCCATTCGATCTTGTACTTGTTCAGGGCTATAATCATTAAGCACACCGTCGATGTATTCTTCCCAGCCCGTGGTATTGGCTTTAATAAATTCCCAGTCAATTACATCATCATGTTCTTTCAACAACACATGTGCGATCGCATTGAGAAAACTGATATCACCATTAAGTACTGGAACATGCACACTGTTGTCGGGGTTGATATCTTCATAGCCCATTACAGTTCCTGTACGACGTGGATCAACGACCACAGTTGGAATATCCATTTTCTTTTTATGATCTGCAGCGCGCCAAAAAATTATCGGGTGGGCTTCACGCGCATTATGACCAAAGTGCATAATCATGTCGCATAATTCGATGTCTTCATAGGCCAACGGTGGTGTGTCAGAACCTAGTGTCTTAAAATATCCAGTGACCGCAGAAGTCATGCACATACGCGCATTCGCTTCGATTGTGTTTGAACCCAATACACCTTTCATAAATAGGTTTTCTAAATATTGGCCTTCCATAGTTAATTGACCAGATCCGTAAAGTGCAATGGAGTTGCCACCATACTTTTTTACAAGATGGGCAATTTTATGCGCCACCATCTCTGATGCTTCGTGATATGGCACACGCACAAAGTACTTATCATCAAACGAACCTTTACTTTTGGTGACAAATTCTAAATTTCCATGCCCAGGTTTATTCCATTCTTCCCAAACATCTTTACGCACATATGAATCTCCTTCCATACGGTCGACATAAATTGGTTCGGCAGCGGTTAAACCCTTTATACATTGCAGCCCATAATTTGTAGGATGATCTTTGTCTGGACGCATCGATACAATCTTGCCATTTTCAACTTGAATGATCGTGCCACAGCCAACACCACAATAAGGACACTGTGCTAAAGCCGTAGTACGAGTAGCTGAAGCTTGCGCAGTAGTCTCAGCCGCTTCCAGTTCTGGATTTTGACTAACAAATAAACTTGCACCAGCAGTTGCACTAGATATAAACGCGCTATTTTTTAAAAATTCGCGTCGTGTAAAAGTATGTTTGTATCGTTTCATAATTAAACTCTTATCATTTTGCTAAAGTTCGTAGATATACAATAATGTCGTCAATTTCTTGATCCGTTAGATTGGCCAAACCATCTGCGCCAGAGAATCCTAACATTCGAGTATTAGAACGACCTTCTTTGATAGTGGTCCGGATGAATCCATCCGAAACTTGGGACAAAAATCCTACTTTACCAATCGCAGTCCCTGTTGCACCCGCGGCATATCCATCACCATTTACGCCATGGCAAGTCGAACAAATATTGTCATACCATTGCTTACCTAAACGAGGATCGCCATGAGCGTCTGGTTGCGCATCTACTTCCTCAGAGCGATCAGGCAATTGACTATGTGAACGTAAATAGACAACAATGGCTTGTACTTTAGAACGACCCAGGTGCGCAAAAGGTGGCATACCTGTTCCAGGTCGACCATCACGAATAGTGCTTTCAAAAAATTTATCTGATGCCACACTGAGTAGCTCTTTATTGGTCAACGATGGTGCAAATCCAGCCTTACCAATTGCATCAGCTTGGTGGCAAATCCCACAGTTTTGATTGTAGAGTAGTTCACCCTCTTTGATTATCTCCGCATCCGAGGCTAAAACCATACCTGTTGGGCTGATCAACAAGACAAACAAAACAATTAACATGTTAACTGTAATTTTCGGGTTAACCATTTCGCACCCTATATTTAATTGGAATTACAATAGTACTTAATTTTTTTATATTCATATACGATGGATACAACTCACTACTATTACTAAATTACTAAATTATGAGAGAAAAGTTTAAAACTTGTGCTGACCTATATCAGTATATTAGTGAATATTAATTACTCTTCCCATCCATCATCTGCAGGCGCTTTTGATAAGTTTTCGTGGCAAATACTGCAATCGATATCTAGCTGCTCCATGCTTTTGTGTTGATCATTTATTTCGATATCGTTATTAAAATTAGCTGGTAAGGTATGGGCAATTCCTTGGTGACAATCGATACAGGTTTTATTCCATTCGAGTGAAAGTTTATGAATAGTACGTGCACTTTTCGGTTGTGTTTCGAGACTCATGAATTCGAGACCATGACAGTTACGACACTCGCGCGAGTCTGTAGCTCGCATACTGTCCCATACAATCTGTGCTAAATAGGAGCGCCTGTTGTTGAACTTCTCTATTGTATCAATCGTGCCCACAACTTTATGATAAAGCTCGTTGGTGGCGCCAATTTTGCGCACCACTTTGTGAATCCACTCTTTTGGAACATGGCAGTCAGGACAAGTAGCCCGCACACCTGTGTTGTTGGAATAATGTCTAGTCGTTTTATATTCTTGGTAAACATATTCTTGCATCTCGTGACATGAAATGCAGAATGCTTCTGTATTGGTTAATTCCAAAGACCAATTAAAGCCGCCCCAAAAAACTATCCCTGCGGTGAAAACACTCGATAATAAAGCAATAGATTTCCAAGATATCAGCATTTGTTTTAAATATGCCTTTCATATGAAGTCTTTGGTCTGACTTATATCAGTAATATTTATTATTTTTTATCAAGAATATTTATATTACCATTGATGAAGTACACAGACTTTTATTTAATAAATTAAGAGCAAAACACTGTACAAAAAAGATAACGAAGCGCTTACACATAACAACCATAAACATGAAAAACGTAACTAAAAAATAAATTACACCTAAAATATATTTCTGAAAAGTTCGTAATTAATCTCTAGTTAGTGAGCACATAGAAGTGCTAATAAGATGGGCAATCCGAGAATAGAACACTGCCTCAAAAAAAATTTCCTAAATACAAATCTTCAGCTGACTGCAGGAATGAGAGACAGCCGTATGGATGTGGCTCACATACAAGTAAGCAGACTGCCTATAAAATTCACTTTGACTATAAAAAAACTCCCAGCACTAAAGTACTAAGGGTTTTGAATTTAATGCCTGGTTGGTGACTACATGGATGTGAGCATAGGACGTGCGAATAAGATTTGCATCATGGACGATGCCTTCCGATTAATATAACGTTCTTTAATATAAAAAACCCTCAGCACTAAAAGCACTAAGGGTTTTAAATTTAATGCCTGGCAGCGAGCACATGGATGTGTGAGTGAAATCCTGCCGAAAGGGACTTCGGCAAACCGACCCGCAAAATACGACATACATGGATGTATTAGTGTCGCAATAGGCAGGATGCCATAAGCGACCACTGCCTCGTAAATTCAATTTAGCCATAAAAAAAGGCCCTAGAACAAAATCCTAGAGCCTTATTTTATTTAATGCCTGGCAGTGTCCTACTCTCGCATAGGGAGACCCCACACTACCATCGGCGATACGCCGTTTCACTTCCGAGTTCGAGATGGAATCGGGTGGTACCAACGCTCTGTTGCCGCCAGGCAAACTAGTTTGTGCAACGCTTCCGTGCGTTAAACACAAATTTTGGAATTCAACTAGGCATGTATTTTGAAGTATTCGCTACACACTCAATTTGTTTGAGTGTTATATGGTCAAGTCGCACGGGCAATTAGTACTGGTTAGCTTCATTCATTACTGAACTTCCACACCCAGCCTATCAACCTGGTCGTCTTCCAGGGCCCTACAGGGGAATCAAGTTCCCAGTGAGACCTCATTTTAGGTGGGGCTTCCCGCTTAGATGCTTTCAGCGGTTATCCCTTCC
>OZ241890.1:0-380000 GCA_965203475.1 Gammaproteobacteria bacterium | reverse complement strand
TATTATGAATAATGCTATTTCAAAAAGTTTTGCAAATACTTCCCGTGTTCCAATTTCAAGCGCTTCTTGCTTACGAATAAATTGCTTGCCTGAATTATTTGAAATTCGGCCAAGCCAAAACAATATGGTTCCAAAAATTATGACTCGCACAATTGCATAAAGAGATAACGAAATATTCCCAACTTGTAGCTTTAGTGCATCCAAGTACGTTGTTACTTCATCCAACCATCCAAACACATATAAAATTGCAATGGGTATGGCTACCCATTTCACATATTTCTTAACAATGGACGAAGTTGCGAAGTGCGTTATAAAAAAGTAAATAAAGGCAACGACTGCCAAGCCCTGTGCAATCCGAACCAACCAAGATTGATTAACCAATATGTCACTCAACTCAACAGCTATCCCAAGAAAAACAACCGCGAAAAATGGAATAGCGACGCCTCGTAACTTATAAATAAAGGCGCGTAACCTTCCCATGCTGCCAGGTTGTGGCGGTTCTGAGGGTTTGTGGAAATAGCGCTTTACTATTTTTCCAATGACAAAAGCTAGAAATATTGCACTGGCAATAACTACAATTTGCGCATAAAACTTAGGACTTTGTGCCCAAATTACGACCTGATCAATTAATTGATTTATCTGATTTTGAATATTTTCTGGATTAATCAACTCGGCAATGGTTCGCTCCGTTTGATCATCAACCTCAACCTTCACTTCTTCTAAATTGATTTCAACTTCAGCTTCTTCTGACATTTTATTTACACCACATTAATTTTTATAAATTTTCTTTTTCCAACCTGAAATACTGCAGATAGCCCCGAAGATAATTCTAATTTTGTATCTTCCACTTTATTACCATCTATTTTTACCGCGCCCTGTTTAATCATGCGCATCGCTTCCGACGTACTACTTACCAAACCCGCATCTTTTAGCAAATTACCAATCGCAATTTTGCCATTTGAAGCTGAGATAGCTTTTTCTGTTATATCGTCTGGTATTGCCCCTTTTTGAAAACGCTGAATAAAATCGGCTTGCGCTCTTTCGGCTGCTTTTTTGTCATGAAAACGTTCGATAATCTCATGTGCCAATTTAAATTTAATATCTCGCGGGTTAGCGCCTTGTTTTATTTCATTTTTAAACGAATTAATTTCTGAAAGTGGTCGAAAACTTAATAAATCAAAATAACGCCACATTTTTTCATCATCAATACTCATAATTTTTCCAAATATATCGTTTGGAGCTTCTGTAATACCAATATAATTATCGAGTGACTTCGACATTTTTTCATCACCCTGAGTGTATCCTTCCAAGATAGGCATAGTCATTACTACTTGTGGTTCTTGCCCAGATTCTTTTTGTAACTCGCGACCCACTAACAAATTAAATTTTTGATCAGTACCGCCTAATTCAACATCAGCTTTTAATTCAACAGAATCCCAACCTTGTATTAAAGGGTACAAAAATTCGTGAATTGCAATTGGTTTTCCACCTTTATAGCGTTTATCAAAATCATCTCGCTCCAGCATACGTGCTACCGTATGTTTGGAGGCAAGCGCCACCATATCTGCAGCCGATTTCTTACTCATCCATTCGCTGTTGAATGCAATTTTAGTTTTAGAAGGGTCAAGAATTTTAAAAATTTGCTCTTTATAGGTTTTAGCATTAACGGCGACCTCTTCTGGAGATAAGGGCTGACGCATTACATTCTTGCCCGTGGGGTCGCCAATCATTCCGGTGAAGTCTCCAATTAAAAAAATGACTTCATGACCCAATTCTTGAAATTGGCGCATCTTATTAATGAGTACGGTATGCCCCAGATGCAGGTCGGGTGCTGTAGGATCAAAGCCAGCCTTTACTTGAAGCGGTGTACCACGTCCCAGCTTGGTCTTGAGGTCCTCCAGCAGTAAGACTTCCTCTGCCCCTCGTGTTAGCTCATTAATTGTAGATTTTTCAACCATTTCTATCGATTTATCACAAATTGAAGCCAATCACCCTGAGGGTTCGACCGGTGAGAAGGCCGCATCTTTAGCTGTGAATCGAGTATTGTTAAATTCATTGACCGGAGCGCACAAGGACGTTATTTTATGCCAAAAATTGAAGCAAATTCCGTGAATTACAATTCTTTGATTGGGTCAGACTTTAAGAATATGGCGCCTCCGCATTCTGGCCCCAGTCAACGCACTCTTTTCACTACCTTTTTTGTTGTTTTGTTTATTGGTGCAGTCATTGTAAGTGTAGTACTCGCCAATTCGAGTCAGTCTACACTGGTAACGCATACCATATCTAGTTCTGCCTCTAATGATAAAACAAATGCGAACACAAATACGGTGTCTCTTACATTAAATTTATCCGAAAAAGAAGAAGTAAAACCATCTTCATTATTACCCAATCCATTTGAACCCGTTGCAATTGAAAATAAAGTTATCGTAGATGACTTACAAAACGCATCGCTTATAGAAAATTCAAATCGAATAACCGTTGAAGTAAAAAAAGGCGACACACTTTCATCTATATTTAATGACTTAGATATTCACAGCGAAATAACGCGCATTGTTAATCTTGGCAAAAAAGCCAAACCCTTAAAAAGAATTTACCCCGGCCAAAAACTGCATTTCAATATTTACGAAAATAGAATTGAAAAAATTGAATTAGAAAAAAGTGTAACTGAATCTCTATATTTTATTTCGGAAGGTGATTCATTTGTAATTAAAGAATCCAGCCGCGAATTAGATAAAACCCATCAAGTAGCGACCGGAATTATTAACAACTCATTATTTTTAGCCGGCCAAAATGCTGGCATGTCGGATAAATTGATAATGGATCTTGCTGGGATCTTTGGTTGGGATATTGATTTTGCTTTGGATATTCGTCAAGGAGATAACTTCACAGTTTTATATGAAGAACTTTATTTAAACGGCGAAAAAATTAGTGATGGAAGCATTATAGCGGCTGAATTTGTAAATGATGGTAGAACACATCGCGCTTATCGCTATACCGATAGCAATAACAAAACAGAATATTATGCGCCAGATGGGAAAAGTATGCGTAAACCCTTCATTCGTACTCCGGTTGACCTTGCACGAATTAGCTCGCATTTTAATTTAAGAAGAAAACATCCAATTCTAAATAAAATTCGCGCACACAAAGGAGTAGACTATGCGGCTCGAACTGGCACACCCATTAAAGCTACTGGCAATGGAAAAGTTGTACATCGAGGCAATAAAGGTGGCTATGGAAAAACTATAATTCTTCGACACGGAAATACTTACACCACTTTATATGCTCATATGTCTAAATATGCACGAGGCACGGGTATCGGGTCCCGCGTAAAACAAGGCCAAATTATTGGTTATATTGGTAGTACAGGGCTTGCTACTGGCCCACATCTTCATTATGAATTTCGTGTGAACGGCGTACACCGTAATCCGTTACGCGTAAAACTCCCTAGCGCCAAGCCATTACCTGAATCGGAAATGGATAGTTTCAAAGCTTCAATTCAACCACTGGTAGTGCAGCTAGATGCGTATGCGAAAAATGCTATCGTAATGCGCGATCTATAGTAAAACTTAAATCAAATGTCCGAGATGTATATCGGACTCATGTCCGGCACCAGTGTTGATGCAATCGATGCGGTACTCATGGATTTCTCCAAGTCTAATACCGACATCATTGCCACATATAGTCAACCCCTAGATCCAGTATTACGCAAAAGCATTAACGAAGTCATAGAAAATAACAGCTGGCCACAAGATGTAGTTGAGATAGATAACGCATTTGCTAAAGCTTCTGTGGTTGCCATTAAAAAATTATTAGAACTAGCCTCTGTTAAACAAAGTGATATTCTAGCCATTGGTAGTCATGGGCAAACGGTTTGGCATCAACCCCATGGCATTTCTCCCTGCTCAATACAAATTGGGAATCCACAACGCATTGCTAATGAAACCGGCATTAAAACTATAGGTCATTTCCGAAACGCTGATATAGAGGCAGGTGGTCAAGGCGCACCATTGGCTTGCGCGTATCATGCAGCTGTTTTACATAGTGACCAGGAAAATCGAGCCATTTTAAATTTAGGCGGCATCGCTAATCTTACTTATTTGCCAATGGATACATCAGAAAATATTGTAGGTTTTGATACAGGCCCTGCAAATACATTATTAGACAGTTGGATTCACAACATGAAGGGCCAAGATTTTGATCACGAAGGCGAATGGGCAAAGTCAGGGGAAGTAAATGAAGAGTTATTAAATTTAATGTTAAAGGATTTATATTTTCAACAGCCCCCACCTAAATCGACTGGACGCGAAAAATTCAATCTGGTTTGGTTGCAATACATACTGGATCAACATCATAGTTTAGTGCATGAAGAAGACATTCAAGCGACGTTGTTAGAATTAACTGTGCAATCTATTGCAGATGCATTTAGACAATGGAAACTAGATGCAAAAAAAATTTTAGTATGTGGTGGTGGAAGTAAAAACACGCACCTTATGAACAATCTGCAGAGCAAACTATCTGATATCAAGTTCGAACACACAGGAGATCATGGTGTGCCTGAACAATGGATGGAAGCCATGGCGTTTGCCTGGCTTGCCAAACAACACCTTGAAAACAAACCGGGGAACATTCCAAGCGTAACGGGTGCTAATAAAGAATTAATCCTGGGAGAAGTTTTTCATTCTTGCTAATTCAATTAATTACTTTCATTTCTGCAGTACAAAAAAGCCCGCATATAAGCGGGCTTTTTTCAGTTTAAAATATTTCAATTTACGACTTTCGTCTAGATATTCCAAAAAGTCCGATCAATACCGATCCGAAAAGAATGAACGCAGGTGGAATTGGAATTGGTGCCATAAAGCCAGTAACAATCGCTACCTGATTAGTACTGGCACCAAACGTTGAAAATAGAAAATCACCCGTTAAAGGATCAATTGCAGCACCTTCAGCGTTGGTTACACCTGTTAAAAAATCTCTTCGTGTTGATAAAATAGGATCCCCATTTGCGTCAATCTCATAGGCACCTACACTACCGTCACTAAATTCAGAAACCAGAATACTATCCACAGTAAATGCTTCATTTAACTCATCAATATATATAAAACCCTCAGGGCCTCCTGGCAAAGACTGAACACCTCCAGCAATTGGATCAAGATCTACTTGTGTAATGCTGACAATATCAAAGGTACCGGCTCCATCAGGTGAAAGTTCAACGTCATACCAATTCCCCGAAGCCCAAGAAACAATTTTCATGGCGCCCACATTTGAAATTCCTGGAGGTATAAAGTTAAGTGCCGCAATAGAACTGCCCCCAACACCAAAAGGTGTTAAATCATCGACACGATTTTCATCCGTATCACCGGGTCTTGTTTGCCCTATGCTATTTGTAGGCCATTGCGCTGTAAACAACACACCACCTGGACCATAGGCAACACCACCATCGTTAAATTCGCCAACATCACCTATTGCAGTTGCATTCCCACTAAATCCGGTCACATGATTATTTACATCACGCACTACTCCAACTTCATATATTCGGCCTTCAAATGCATTTGCCTGTCCACCTATGAGAAGCGTATTGGGGTCTCCTGCTTTGAAAACAAGACCACCATAACTAGGAGGTAATCCGGGGACTGCGCCAAGACTGGTAACACTATAGTCAGCACTAAATTCTGGACCTAGTGTTAAGGCATAACTATTAAGCGAAAACCCGAATAAACAAATTAGTATTGCAATTAATTTAGCAATTAAATTATGCGCGAGAGAAGCTATACGCATAGTAAAAACCCCAACTGATTTATCGTATTTATAATTTTGAGTTCAGCTAATTATATATTGGCTATCGATGAATTACATATAAATAAACACTATGTATATGTAATCTTTAATTAAAAATAATTATGACATTCTATTATTTCTAATTATTGTAACGATAACTTACTGTTTGCAATACCATAAATTTTTTGAATTAAAATTCTAGTAATTAACTTTACTTTATAGTGGGCATGGCTGTGTACACAGGGAAGTACAAGTAAGGTTTTCATCAGGGATAATGCTGCCGATTAATATCCTTAATTAACGTCCGCTAACGGCCCAAAACGGACATAATCCCATGGCAGATAAAATAGCGATAATAATAATTGGAATTTGCTTAGCGACGTTTAGTGTATTTAGATTGTTTGACCAAGAGTTTCACAGTAGTACTGGTTAAATATTAAATTTTGGTGAACACCATAAGTTAATTGAGATGGTGTTTATTATTCTGAGGGTTATAGTTTTGTCCAGTATTGGTTTTAAAAAAAGTAAATGGTTACTATTGGGTATCGAAAGTCGGCATATTTAATAAGATCAACAATTTTTCAAGCAAAAATAATCAAACTTAATTGGTATAATCAAATGAAAACAACAAGTTTATAAAAACCTGAAAAAGAGTAATAGCAATAAAATTTTAATTGAATACGACAACTCAAGGGGTATAGTTACTATCAGGATTTATAAATCTAGGGGGGAGACATGAGAATAATAAAATACATTTTATTCACTGCATTATTTCCATTATGGTTGTCTAGCAATGTAAACGCATCGAGTGTTCAAATCACCGCATCAAATGGTAGTCCTAATAACATTGATCTAGTTGATCCCACAACTGCATTTTTCTCGGGCCAAATAGATGGTGGCACGTTTGTAGCTTCTGCAGACATATCAAGCGGAAGATTACGGGCTCAAGCCATTGCCGATGGTAGTGGACCATTCGGAATTAATACACATACGGCGAGTGGCGATATAAACTTATTAAGTATATTTAATAATTCCGGTGGAGACATTATTTTTCCTACAGGCTCTATATCCATCACGGTAACATCTACTCATACTTCATCCCCAGGCTCTGGTGGAGGTTTTATTGGTCAGGTAACCACGGGTGGCATTACTGTGGTTGGATTAGGTACAGCTGGTGTAAGACATGAAGTGATTCATGAAGTTGATGTGGGTGGGGCTATCATTGATACGATGATAAATACCGTGCCATCTGAACTTACTAGTGGAACGGTCACCAATTTAATTGCAACATCTACAGGCCTTAGTTTCACGGGACAGTTTTTAGGAGAACTTATCTTGCCAAATAATGGAAGACTTGATTTGGGCGCCTTTTTATCCGTATCTGCAAGCGCCGGCGGTCTTGCAAATACAATAATCGATACAGATGCTGCTTCAAGCGCAATACTATCCATAGTATTACCCGAAGGAATTAGCCCAAGTGATTTAAGTAATGATGCAGGAGTAGAATTGACATGGGTACAACCTATACCCATACCAATGGCTTTTTGGCTTTTAGCTTCGGGTCTAATTGGTTTGTTCAGTATCTCAAGACGTAAACAAACAATTTCGTAAACAAAAATAATAAATTTATAATAAAGCGGCTCCATTGGGAGCCGTTTTACTTTACAGGTGAATATCCGCTATTGGCCGATAGCAGTCATTTAAAGAAGAAGGACTTTAATCTGCTACAACATCCTTGTTGTAACTCTTATTCGCACATCCATGTACTCACTAAATTTCCCACTCCTCGATATCTCCTTTTACAACACGAAATATAGGGTTAACATCCAGCTCCTTTATATTCCTAGCTTTTAAATATAAAGATCGGTCTCTTTCTTTTAATTTCGATAGTAAATGTTTCTTTTCAAAATCTATTTGTCCTGAATTTACATTAAGCTTAACTCTAGATTTGATTTTATTAATTTTATCCAGATTAAAACTGTAATCGCGTAACAATGATTCTTTATGAACGTAGTATAGGTACCTACCAATCGCAGCTAGTGGGTCTTGTTTAGATTTAAATCTATTAAGTTGCGGATGATTTTTATATCCACGAGTTTCACCTTGTAAGACTTTCTGCGCAAGCAGCCCTTCTCTCCATAAAGCTACAAGCCCTTTCGCATCTAAATACTTAGGATGTATCGACCATAATCGCATTTACATTCATTGTGCATGACTAAGAAATTTTTGAGCAGACGTGATGTTGAACTAGTTCTGTTTATAGTTACTTCTTGCTTAACGCATCAATCGCTTTTTTTAATTCTTCGAGTTGTTTAAGGATAGCCGCATTTTTGAACCACTTTTTTAATGGCAGCAAGGGATGGCCTGCATAAATTCCAGGCTTTTTAACATCGCTAATTACACCGGCGCGTTGCACAAAGGTTACATCATCCGCAATCGTTAAATGATCTAACATACCGGTTTGACCGCTACAGCGTACACGTTTACCTAACACGGTAGAACCTGCAATTCCACATTGCGAAACAAATAAACAGTCTTCACCTATTTGCACATTGTGCGCAATATGTACCAACGTATCGAATTTGCAACCATCCGCGATTTGTGTGCTATGGAATGTGGCACGATCAATTGTGCAATTAGAGCCAATGACCACATCATGCCCAATCACAACGTTGCCTAATTGAGGAACACGATAACTTTTTTGTTGCGCATCTTGCGCAAAACCAAAACCTTCCATACCAATGCTTGCACCTGATTTAATAATGCATCGGTCACCAATGACACAATCGTAACTAATGGTTACATTTGGATGAATAATGGTATCAGCGCCGATCTCAACATTTTCTTCGATTACGGCATTCGCCATCACAATACTGTTTTCACCAACGCGTACATTTTTTGAAATTACGGCACCTGGACCCACCGTAACATTGCTAGAAAGATTTACGGATTCGTGAATGACTGAAGAACTATGTATACGTGGCCAACCATTATCGCGATAATCATGGTCCACATAGGCCTGACGTAATAAAGCCTGTGCTAATTTTGCATTATTACTAACTAAGACTGCTGTATTCGGTAATTCGTTAAACCGCTCGGCTAATTTTTCATTCGTGATGATCGCTGCAGGAGCATTTTCTTTTGCATAATGAACAAACTCTTCAGACTCAATAAATACCAGATGACCCGCACCACATTCTTTTACATCCGGCATTCCTGTTATTTCATTATCCGGACCAGATTGGCTTGCAAATAGTTTCCAATCAGAAAACTCATTTACTATTTCTGAAACTTTCTTTTGCATTTTTATTATTATAGATGAAGCATGATCAGAATTTGTATCTTAATTATTTATTCGAAAATAAAAAAAGCGCTCATAGGAGCGCTTTTTTTATTCATACTTTATTCTATGTTATTTAACCTGGCGAGAAAGAAGATCCACATCCGCACGTGGTTTGTGCATTTGGATTACGAATAACAAATTGTGCACCTTCAAGTCCTTCACTGTAATCAATTTCGGCACCCATTAAATACTGATAACTCATCGGGTCCACTAATAATGTAACACCACCGTTTTCAACCGAGGTGTCGCCTTCTTGTAAATTTTCATCAAAGGTAAATCCATATTGAAAGCCAGAACATCCTCCGCCACTGACAAATACACGAAGTTTCAAGTTGTCATTCTTTTCTTCTTCGATTAGCTGCTTAACTTTATTTGCAGCTGCATCGGTAAATACTAATGTTACAGGTGGGGCTGTAGGTGCTGTCTCAGTTGCAGACATAAGTACTCCTCATTTCTATTTTAGAAATTTCTAATATACTAACATTACCTTAGTGTTTTAGTCAATTATTCCCCGATTTGGTTCATTCTTCTGGGCTATGTTCAGAAGCTTGCTGGTGCACCAGATTACCATTTACTTCAGCCCCTACCGCCATTTCAAGCAAATTGTAATAGACCGTACCATTAATTTTGGCGCCTGCCGCAAGTTCTAATGATTGAGTGGCATACACATTACCATTCACGGTGCCATTGATAATAATGGTAGGACCACGGATTTCTCCTTCAACCAGTCCTAACTCACTCACAATAACTACTCCCTTATCATCATTTTCTGCGACGATGTTGCCTTCAACTTTTCCTTCGATATGTAAGCCTCCACTAAAATAAATATCACCCACAACTTTTGAATAACGACCCACGAGTGTATCGATTTTAGTAGTTTTGATTTTTTTCATGATGGCCATTTGGACTTCCTTATGAGTTACTTTCCTTATATATATCTTCCCAGTTGTAGCTAACCACAATCGGCCCTTTTTTAGCATTATCTTTCAATAACTCTATGCGTACTTCACTCGGTTCAAAATCTTCTGGCAAGGAAAAACTTCCGGAAATTTTTTGAAAATATTTAAATGAAAATTTCAACGAGGTTTCGGAGATATATTCGATATCTTCAAACACTAAGCGTTTTAAAATTCCCTGTTGCTCCCCATCAACACTTAAACCAATTACCCCTGAAGATTTCTTATCTTTTTTAGGTACACCGGTTAATACCAACTCGTAAACAAATTTATCTGCTACAAGATCTTTTTGTAGATTGAATACTTTTACATTGATAGCAGAACTACTAGAGTCTGAAGAATATAAAGTGCGATAAAAATGCAATTCCTGATTGAGTTTTAATAACTCCAGATCTTTTTCTTGTAATGTTTTTTTCATCTCCTCTACGGCAGCCAATTCAACTTTAGTAGAACGCTCCATATAAGCGACATCATGCTTCAACTGTCGAATCGATTTTTCCAATAATCGAATTTTCTCGTCCTTATCTTTAGTCTCAGGAAAATCCGTTGTCGAAGTAAATGGAATGCGGTATCCATTGGCACCAAACCAATAAGCAATACTCGAGGCTACCAGTAGCACCGTAATTAAAAAGACAGTGGTTAGCGTAGAAGTACCTTTTTGAAGCATTAGGGATATATGCCCGTTTGTGTGAGACCCATTTGTTCATCCAAACTAAACATAATATTCATGTTTTGCACGGCTTGGCCGGCGGCACCTTTGACTAAATTATCTATGACAGACAGCACCACCACAGTGTCTCTATCGCCGGGTCGTTGGATGGAAATCATGCAATGGTTGGACCCACGTACATTCTTTGTTTCTGGAAGTACATTATCTTCTAATACATGTACAAAAGGTTCATTTGCATATCGTTGATTGTATAGAGCTGCCAAATCTTCCGACGCATCGACCTTTGTAATGTATAAAGTAGCAAAGATGCCTCGCACCATGGGAACCAAATGTGGTGTAAACGTAAAGTCAATTGAAGCATTGGCTACTCCATCAATTTCTTGTTTTATCTCTGGCCAATGGCGATGCGCTGCAACATTGTAAGCTTTGAAATTTTCACCGGCTTCACTAAATAAGGTCGGAACATTAGCAGCACGACCTGCACCACTGACCCCGGATTTTGCATCTGCGATTAATTGCTTAAATGCAACTCCTTTTTCTAAGATTGGAAGAGCTCCCAAAATTACTGCCGTGGGGTAGCAACCAGGATTTGCAATTAGCTGTGCATTTTTAATTTCTTCTCGATGAATTTCCGGCAGTCCATAAATTGTTTCAGATAAAACTTCAGGACAAGCATGTTTTTGCTTGTACCAATGTGCCCAAGTAGCAGCATCTTTAATTCTAAAGTCTGCAGCCAGGTCAATAATTTTCACGCCCGCTTGCAATAACTCAGGCACCATATGCATGGCGGTACCATTTGGAGCTGCAAAAAACACACACTCACAGTTTTTCAGTGCACCCAACTCCGGTTTGCTAAATACAAGACCCAGTTCTGGTAATAAATTAGGAAATACCTGTACGACCGATTTTCCAGCTTCACTTCTAGATGTGACAATTTCAATGTTCACTTGTGGGTGAGCAGCCAACAATCGCAATAACTCAACACCGGTATATCCGGTTCCACCAACGATTCCGATTGAAAGCATAACTGTAGTCCTGGGATTTAAATCGCGTGCATCATACTCGTTAACGCCTGTTGTCAAAAGTAAAACACACAATTTTATGGCTGTGTCATAATCTTTAGTTATGGGAAAGGCGCAATTTCTTCATACTTATTTTCGTAAAGCACTCGAAAATTTACGCCTTCGTACCTCAAGACCCGATGCCTTAATACAATTAGCCATCTTAGGCACCATCGCGGGTCTAATGACCGGCGGTGTTATCGTTTCTTTTCGGTTATTAATCGAATCTATTCAAACCGCCTTCTTACCCTACGGCGATCCTGAAAATTTTGAAGGCCTATCAACAAGTATGAGACTTGTCTTGCCTATAGCGGGCGCCATTCTAATTGCAATTTTTTTCAGATTTTTAGCAAAGGCTGATTATACGGTGGGTGTATCACACGTTATGGAGCGACTTTCTTTTCATCAAGGCTATTTAAAATTACGTTCATTAATATTGCAGTATGTTGGTGGAGCCATAGCTTTAATTTCAGGCCAATCTCTAGGTCGTGAAGGTCCTGCCATACATTTAGGTGCAGCTACAAGTAGTTTATTGGGACATAAACTTCGGCTGCCGAATAACACAATCCGAACACTGGTTGCTTGCGGTACAGCAGCTGCAATTGGCGCTTCATTTAACACTCCACTTGCGGGTGTAATTTTCGCTTTGGAAGTTGTAATGATGGAATATTCTATTGCAAGCTTTTTGCCTGTAATTTTATCTGCAATCAGTGCTACTGCTGTCAGTAGAATTGTATACGGCCATGAAGTTGTATTTTCGGTTCCAAATTTTCAATTAATTTCTTTATTGGAACTCCCGTATGTAATTTTCCTCGGAATCATTACTGGATTTGCAGCATTTTTATTTATTTCTCTAGCCAAAATTTCATTTCAACTTTCACAAAACTTTAAAATCGAAACAAGGTTTATCATTGCAGGAAGCATCACTGGTTTACTTGCTATGTTTGCACCACAAATAATGGGAATTGGATATGATACTGTTAACAATGCACTGGTAGATAACATTGGACTCACCCTATTAATAATGATTTTCTTTGCTAAATTATTTGCCACTGCATGCAGTGTTGGATTAGGTATGCCTGCTGGCTTGATTGGTCCTACCTTGGTGATTGGCGCAACTTTAGGTGGCACTATCGGAATCATGGGGCAATATTTTTTCCCGGATAACTCATCTTCTCCAGGTTTCTATGCCTTGATGGGAATGGCTGCCATGTTTGGCGCCACCTTGCATGCACCATTAGCGGCACTCACTGCTGTGTTTGAACGCACTAGTAATCCAAACATTATCTTGCCTGGGATGTTAGCGATTGTTACAGCACAGTTAACAGCTAGCCAATTGTTTGGGCAAAAATCAATTTACCGTATGTTAATGCAATTGCGAGGTATGGATTACCGACATGATCCAATGTTACAAGCCTTGAGGCGAGTGGGTGTAGCCAATGTAATGAGTACAAATATTAAACGCAGTGAACAAATTCTTACTAGACAACAGGCAGTTGATTTAATTGCCCGAAATAAAGAGTGGATTGTAGTGTTTGAAAGCGAACCACTGGCCATTCTACCCTCTTCCGATTTAAGTAATTATTTATCAGAAAACGATGAGTCTATAGAAGACACAAATATAAATTTACTAGAAATACCTGCCAAACGATTACAAACTAGCCAAATTGACCTGCGAGCGACAGTGGAAAAAGCACGCGAATTGTTTATCGATCAAGGGGTCGAAGCACTATGTATTACTAGCAAAACCGCACCAGGAAAAATGCAAATATATGGGGTTTTAACCAAAGAAAAATTTAAAAGTTCTTATAATCTTTAAGCACGATATTAGTGAGTAATAATTATGTTATGGGTTAAAGCATTTCATATTATTTTTATGGTGACTTGGTTTGCGGGCATGTTTTATTTGCCACGCTTATTTGTATACCACGCCATGGCAGACGATCAAGCCAGTATTGATCGATTCAAAATCATGGAACGCAAATTGTTTTTTGGCATTATGACACCTGGCGGAATATTAACGATTGTATTTGGCTTTTGGTTACTGAGTTATTTACCAGGAATGCTGCATACAAACTGGTTGTTACTCAAATTAATTTTAGTAGCGGCATTGGTTGTTTATCACCTATGGTGTGGACTGCTCGTCAATCAATTTAAACATGACCAAAATAAACATAGTCATGTTTGGTATCGTTGGTTCAATGAAGCACCAGTTCTAGCATTAATTGCAATTGTTATTTTAGTGGTTGTGAAACCTTTGTAGTTAATGTCTTAACAAATTGCGATCACTTCGGCTTTCTTATAAAAATAACTTTGTTTACGCGCAAGTGTATTGAGTATAGGAAAAAAGATAATCGATGCTTGCTCTGGTTCTACCTGCTTAGAAGATGCTGTAAAATTTTTAAGGCTAATCAGGAATAATTCACGTATTAGATTATGCGTCTCTTCTGGATTTTCAAAATCGGCCAATGAAATTTCTCCAGAATGTACCAGATCCTCTAGCCGTTCTCCTTCAATACTGAAAATCTTACGATTGGTAAGGCTTTCACAAAGTTCAACCTTTGGGTGTGAACGTTCAAGCCAGGCATTTACTGTAAACATTACTATACCTCGAAATACTTATTGCAAATCTTAATGCGAATCGTTATCATTTGCAACAAGATTATTTTGAGCCTATTTTATGGATACCCCTGAGAACAACCCTACACCCGTTACGATTAATCGTAATTTAATCAATTTCGAACCACCTGAGTACGACAGAATAAAACAGACCTTAATTAAGCGTATCGATGTTGTCGCGCGTGCATTTTGTGATACTGAATTGAATATGCTGCATGCAATAAATTCTGGTACCGCTCAAATCGGAACCATTAATGACTACGAGGGATGTTTTTGTATTTACATTGAATACCAAGGGACTCAGGTATTAAAGCCTGTTCATGTATTACATTGATATACATTTATGCAGTCATCTAAATTTTGCAAAGTGAAAACTTCAACATTGATGGAGATTAAAAATATCTTACATGTAGAACAGATATTAAAAGGTAGAAAACAAATAACCTTAAGACATGCTGGTGAAAATTATACATTGCAAATTACTAAAAATAATAAATTGTTGTTAACAAAATGAATTCGCGATTTGTAGCCCTAACTATGAACTCCTTATACTTCCTTAGTATTTCCGCATGTTTGGGTTACTCCCTAAGTGGAATTGTACGTGCACTGTTCCACTTTCTTAAATTCACTGCCAAGCAAACATAAAGCACTCCTCCGCTAGCTTTAAATTAGCCAGGCAGTGAATTCATATTTTTTTGAATTAGATAAAAAAAACCTAGCCAAATGACAATGGTTAGAAGTAATAATTGGATAGCAATAGGCCCAAACAATAGGGGTGCTTTCATCATAGTGCTCATCAATGAATCCTCGTAATAAAAAAACCACTGGTGCTGCGCTGGAAACAGCAATTCATGCGCCCAATAAAATAGCTTTTTTGAGCCTATAAAAAAAATCACAGAACCAACTAAAATAATTGAAAGTATTGCGCCAATAATATTTTTTTTAAGACTAGCAAGAGGTATTTTTAAGCGTTGCATTATAAAAATAAGAATTACAATAATGAAAGCACAAACCATTGAGATAAACATGACCGCATGAAGTAATTTCGCTACATCTTGAAGGTGTACGATTTCTGCTTTCGTCAGCAAAGTGTCAATCTTTTTACCTGAAGGATCCTTATAAGTAATTTTCGCCAGTCCTTCGCCATTATTTTGAATTGAATTTACAATCTCTGAAAATAATCTAAGCTGTTCTTGTCTACTGGTGAGTTGAAAATTTTCACGATTTTTATTTTTAGGTGCATACACAGTAATAGTTTCTTCTATATTCAACACTTCATACCAAATTGGATATAAAAAATTACTAACTGCTGATATTTGCCATGACAAATAAAAACACACAACAAATAAGCACATTGAAAAGAAAATATTGCATAGAAAATTTCGTGTTTGCATAAAATACGCCTCACATTTTTTTCATCGTAACAACTTCAAGAAAAGCATCCAGACCACGCTAGACTAAATCTCAGCTTTGATCGATAACTATCCAAAGGTAGATATATAAATGCGAATCATTCTCATTACTATTAGTGTCATTATTAATAATTTCAATACGATAAATTGCTCTACTGGATGTTGGAGCTAACTAATTGTTTTACATGGGAGACCCCTAATGTTTAAAAGTATCAAATCGAAACTAGTCCTGATACTGATCATGATCAGTGGCATGGCCAGCATACATGCTGAGACGATCGAGGTTGATCGCGAGGAATATGAAAACCTGAAAAAAGCGGTTGAATTCTTAATGTCTCAACAAAAAGAAACCCTGGAAGCCGCGACCCGTGCTGAAGAAAAAGCGGATGAAGCTACGGAACTTGCCACGGCAACCGCTGAAGTGGTGGAAGATAGCCCACTAGATGCTTTCGAAGGTATTTCGATTGGCGGTTATGGTGAAGTTCATTATAACAATTTAAGTGCGGATGACAGTGAAAATGATTTAGAAGAAGTGGACTTACATCGATTTGTGTTATTCATCGGAAAAGAATTTACCGATCGCTTACGTTTTGTATCTGAATTTGAAATTGAACACGGTGGCGTGGAACCTGATGGTGAACCGCTAGGTGGAGAAGTTGAAATTGAACAAGCCTTTATTGAATATGATATTGCTGAGAATGCTCAAGTTCGCGGCGGTGTTTTCTTAGTTCCAGTGGGAATTCTAAATGAAACCCATGAACCACCCACATTTTATGGTGTAGAACGCAACGGCGTTGAAAGCATCATTATCCCAGCCACCTGGTGGGAAGCCGGTGTTGGAGGAAATATGGCATTTGGTGATACGGGCTTTAGTGGTGATCTTGCCTTCCATTCAGGGCTTAACTGTAATGATGGCACCACACGTGTTAGAAGCTGTCGTGGAAAAGTATCAAATCAACGTGCAAGTGATCCTGCGGTGACAGGAAGAATTAAGTACACAGGGATACAAGGCCTCGAATTATCCACATCGTTACAACATCAGTTTGATCCCACACAGGATGATGACACGGATGCTGAAGATGATGTCATTGATGATGGCACGTTGTTTGAGGCACATGCAATCTATAACTACGGAATATTTAGCTTACGTGCGTTATACGCTGAGTGGGATTTTAGTGGTGACCTCGAAGATTTAGCAGGTGATCCGGATGAGCAATTTGGTTGGTACATAGAACCTAGTATCAAACCATTGGATTGGTTAGGCTTTTATATACGTCGTGAAGAAGTGGAAGGCTCACGCATACAAGACCAGTATAGAGAATGGCAAGTGGGTTTTAACTGGTGGCCACACCCTGATGTAGTTATCAAAGCTGACTACCGAGATCGTGAACATGATCCAGAAGGTGAAGCGGATGGACGTGATTTTGATGGTATTGATTTAGGCATTGGGTATATGTTCTAAATCCAATACTTTAACTTACAATAAGCCCGTGTTGGTTCGCGCTGATACGGGCTTTTTTATAGTAAATATATAAATAACATAAAAACATGAAAAGGATTTTCTTCAGCATTCTATTGTTTATTTCATTTTCCCTACCAGCTGCTGAGAATGTATATCAAACACCGGAAGACTTTCTAGCAACCGCATTTGGAACAGCTCCAGAGCCTGAAAAAATTACCTTATCTGGTAATTTAGGTAAAGAAGTTAAAAAAATATTGGGTCATCGATATAAAAAAATACGAGTTCCCTATTGGTTAGAGGGATGTCGTAGTGCTTGGATACTTGAAGAGATTGGCAAAGAACGTTACATCACTACGGGCTTTGTCGTGAATTCCCAAGGTTTAGAAAAAGTAAAAGTCCTCATATTTAGAGAAAGCAGAGGCTGGGAAGTAAAACACGATTATTTTGGTGAACAATTTGTGAATGCAAAACTAAAGAAAAATAACAAACTCGATACAAGAATCGATAATATTTCAGGCGCTACACTTTCTGTAAACGCTGTTACAAATATTTCTAGAATGGCATTGTTACTACACCAACAAGTTACCGAAAATAATTGTTAGGCCTGCTAACGATTACTGCGAAACTTTTGATCATGCTAAGCTGTAAATCTTATGTCTGCCAAACTTCACAAATGGCATCGTAGAATAGGACTACTTGCATCACTTTTTATAGTATTTCTAGTTCTCACCGGTATTGCATTGCAACACAGTGATGATTTAAATCTTCCAAGTAAATTTTTAACGAATACAAAATTACTTCAATACTACGGGATTAAACCCAACCCGATTACGACCTATCAAATTGGTAACCAAACTATTTCACATGCGGGTGATTCGATTTATCTTTCTGGAAAACCGTTAGACATAGTTGTAGATACTATTCATGGCGCAATAGTATTTAACGAAAATATTCTTGTGGCTACATCCAATTCTGTAATTGTCATTAATACTGGTGGAAATTTGGTAGATGAAATCTCAAAAGAAAATGGTCTTCATGAATACCCCTTAGGAATTGCTCTTGGTAACAAGCAACTTCCCGTCATTCGTGGCATAAACACATACTGGGAGAGTGATCACCAGTTAAATCAGTGGCAAGCGTACAGTGGGCCTCATCCTGTATGGACGGCTCCTACTATCACCCTACCGGCACTGAAACAAGTCATCGAAGCACACGATATGGGTCAACAAATAAGCCTAGAGCGTTTTTTACTGGATGCACACAGTGGTCGATTTTTTGGCAAATATGGAATCTACGTGATTGATGCTGCGGCCGTGCTGCTTATGATTTTAGCCATAACCGGGATTTGGCTATGGTCTTCCCGAAGATAAAAATTAATAACGGCTAGACAGTGAGTTAGTGCTGTTATTGACAATCATTCTCATTTGTATTTACAATACGATTAAGACTAGAGTAAAACGATGTACGTTTGTATCTGCAATCAAATAACAGAATCACAGCTGCGCGATGAAATAGAGCGTGGTTCTTCTAACATTCGCCAACTACGAGACACGTTAGGTGTGACCAACCAATGTGGCAAGTGTGCTAGTTGCGTGAAATCTTGCTTAAAAGAACACAATAAAATTAATCACCATTCAGAAATTCTCCTATCTCCTGCTTGTAGCGCATAGCATCAATTTTTAATTCGATTAATTTTTACTGATTAAACTATTAATCAGTAATCTAAAAATATTTACAAATCATTCTCATTCCCATTTTTAATTACTCATTTTCAGTTGTATTTCATTCAAACGTTTAAAATAAATTAATTACAATTGCGTTTAGCCAAGCTAAAACGATATGTAAATCATTCGTATTCATGTTTGTATTTAAAAACGAATTTTTGACAAATTAGTTTTCTCTGCATACGCTAGTTGTATTGAAATTTATTTCTGGAGTGCCTCATGCAAGGCGATAAAAAAGTAATTGAATTTTTAAATAAAGTTTTAAAAAACGAATTGTCTGCTATTAATCAATATTTTTTACATGCGCGCATGTATAAAAATTGGGGACTAGAAAAACTCAATGAATTCGAATACCACGAATCTATCGATGAAATGAAACATGCAGACTGGTTAATTGAGAGAATATTGTTCTTAGAAGGTCTGCCGAATCTACAAGATATAGGAAAAATTTTTATAGGCGAAAATCCTAAAGAAATGCTGGAATGTGATTTAAAAATGGAAGAACTTGCGGTGCCTGATTTAAAAGAAGGTATTGCCTACTGTGAAGAAGTATCAGATTACATCACACGCGAGTTATTTGAAAAGATATTAGATAACGAAGAAGAACATATTGATTGGTTAGAGACACAGTTTGAAAGGATTGATCGGGTGGGTATGGAAAATTACCTACAATCGATGATGAAAGTTGAAAGTTCTGACTAGCTCTTTAGTGAAAAAGCAACGGCTCAAATTCTTTTAAGGCTTTCTCATAAACTTTACGTTTGAAAAAAATAACTTCTCGTAAAGGATGCCAGTAATCAACCCAACGCCAGTTATCAAACTCAGGATAATCGGACGTATCTAAGCAGATTTTACTTTCATCTGTTTTCAGTTTTAGTAAAAACCAACGCTGTTTTTGTCCGATACACTTTGGCTGGCTATTATTGCGAATGAAGTTTTTTGGAAGTCGATAATGTAACCAGTCTTTACTGCAGGCAATTACATCCACATGATCTTTATTTAATCCGGTTTCTTCTTTTAATTCTCGGTATAGCGCTTGCTCAATGGTTTCATCTTTCAACACACCGCCTTGTGGAAATTGCCATGCATCTTGCCCTTGGCGCTTACACCAGACTACATGTCGCGTATCATTTGTAACAATGATGCCTACATTTTGTCGGTAGCCGGAATCATCGATGACATGCTGATCAACTTGCATAAATACCTCGTCACAATATTGTTCCACATGCGGCCAATACGAGCAATTTCGCTTAAGGCTAGTTGTGGAATTTTGTATAAAATACAAGTATTTATATACTTATATAGCCAATTTTAATCACATTTAATAGAAAACCTTTATGGCACTCGCACTTTTTGACCTGGATGAAACCCTGCTAGCTGGAGACAGTGATTATGAATGGGGTAGATACCTTGTAACGATCAATAAGGTAGATAGTGATGTGTATGAAAAAGAAAACGCTCGATTTTATCAAGAGTATTTGCAAGGGAAACTAAATGTATTGGAATTCTTGCGTTTTGCATTAAAACCATTATCAGAAAATAGCTATACCGAGCTATGCCAATGGCGCGATGACTATTTTAAAACTTGTATAGAACCTATTGTTAAACCCAAAGCAATACCATTAATTGAACAACATCGTGCTGCAGGAGATCATTTGGCAATCGTAACAGCAACCAATAGTTTCATTACTGCGCCTGTGAAAAATTATTTTAATGTAGACACTTTAATTGCTACTGAACCTGTAAAGCAGAATGGAGAGTTTAGTGGTGAAGTGCTAGGTGTGCCCTGCTTTGGTCCTGGAAAAGTTACGCGTGTAGAAGAATGGATAAAAGACACAGATTTTTCTTTTCATGGAAGTTATTTTTATTCCGACTCCCGTAACGATATTCCTTTACTAGAAAGAGTTGAGCATCCGATTGTAGTAGATGCAGATGATGTTTTAACTGCACATGCGATAAAAAACAGCTGGAAGCAAATTAGTCTTAAATAAACAGCTCATAAACTTTGCCCATACTCTTGCTTGAACATTTGCTTGAAATCATCAAATGTGAAATGGTGATTTTGCGTGCCATTGTGTGCAACTTTAATTGCACCCATTAATGCGGCGATACGTCCGCTCATTTCCCAATCATACTCATTCATTAAACCAAAAATTAAACCGCCGCGATAGGCATCACCACAGCCCGTAGGATCTAAAACCTCACTCGCCTGTACTGGGGGAATTTCTATACTACCTGATGCAAGATGAATAACAGAACCTTCTCCCCCGCGCGTGACAATCAATGCTTCGACTTGGCTAGAAATTTCTTGAACCGATTTTCCTGTTTTTTCTTGCAGAAGTTGTGACTCATAATCATTCACACACACATAGGTGGCTTTTTCAATAAATCCCAACAATTCAGATCCATCAAACATTGGCATACCCTGCCCTGGATCAAAGATAAACGGAATGTTCGATTCATAACATTGTTCAGCATGCAATAACATTCCCTCTTTCCCATCAGGGGAGATGAGCGCAAGACTGATTCCATCGTCCGTGGGTACATCATTTAAATGAGAAGAATTCATCGCACCCGGATGAAATGCTGTAATTTGATTATCATCTAAGTCCGTTGTAATAAAGGCTTGTGCAGTATATTCATTTTCTATTTGCTTAATGTATTTTTGGTCCATTCCACACTTGGCCAGCCAATTGGCGTAGGGATAAAAATCCTGTCCCGTCGTTCCCATAGCATAGCCATCTCCGCCCAGCAAATGCAGGTTATAAGCAATATTCCCGGCACATCCTCCAAATTCTCTACGCATTTGTGGCACCATGAAAGATACATTCAGGATATGTACTTTCTCTGGCAAAATATGTTCCTTAAACCGATCAGGAAAAACCATAATCGTATCATAGGCTAAAGAACCACAAATTAGAGCAGACATTTTCAATTCCTTTTTGAATAAACTTATTTCCTGTTAGCTTAGCAAATCATTAAATATAAGTAAGCATGACGTTAAAAGAAGAACTGGTTTACTACTATTCCTTGTTGCGCAAATATGGTTGCAATGATTCACACAGTGGTAATGCATCTGTCAAAGAAGGTGACACTATTTGGGTGACGCCGACTGGAGCATGTGCAGACACATTGAACGCTGATGAATTAGTAGCGTGCAACCTTGATGGATCAATTGGTGACAAGGCCTCCTTCGATGCAAAATTACATATAGAAGTTTATAAACAAAACTCAAATGCTACTACTGTTCTACATAGTCACGGACCTCATACCATTGCACTAACTATGAGCGGTTCAGATTTTGTTCCAGAGGATTTTGAGGGAAAACTTTATTTTCCAAGAGTTCCTGTTCATACCATTGATTATGACGAATACTCAGAACGCTCACCCAAGCGTGTAGCCGATACCTTAAAAAAATATTGTATTACTGTGGTACGTGGACACGGAGTTTATGCTTGCGCTGAAACTTTAAACCTTGCTTATAAATGGACCTGCTCGTTAGAACATTCTGCAAAAATTGCATTTATTCAAAATCAACTAAAATAAAACTAAGATCAAATTCAGACTTCAATCATCAAAAACTCTTCTTTCATTGCTCCACATTCCGGGCATTTCCAGTTAAAAGGAATATCTTCCCACCGTGTACCAGGTTCAATGCCTTCTTCAGGCGCACCTTTTTCTTCATCATAGATCCAACCGCAAATGACACACATATATGTTTTATACTGCATAGATAGAACAAATATTATGAAAAATCTGAATGAATGATGCTAATAAAATACCTGTAGTAATGACGATGTCTGGTTCTGACCCAACGGGTGGCGCCGGTATACAAGCCGACATCGAAACTTTGGCAAGTCTGGGTTGTCATGCTGCACCTGTTATAACTTCAATTACTGCGCAAAATACTACCAACGTCTTGGAGTGCTCACAAATTGAAGAAGCGATGATTGTCGAACAGTCTCGGATCGTGTTGGAAGACATGGATATTGCAGCCATAAAGATTGGCTTGGTCGGCAGCGAAATTACAGCGAGGGCTATTCACACGTTACTCACGGACTATCCAAGTATACCTGTAATTCTTGACCCCGTAATTAATGCTGGCGGCGCGAAACAGCTTGCGGATGAAAACGTGTTGATAGCGATAAATTCTCTACTGATTCCACTTGCAACCGTTGTAACACCCAACAGCGAAGAAGCGAGAAAACTTGCGCCGGAAGCTGACACATTAGATGCCTGTGCCATGGCATTGCTAGAGCGTGGCGCTCATTATATTTTGATTACGGGTACTCACGAAAAAACAGACGATGTCTGTAACACTCTTTATGGGAATCATCGCATTTTAGATAATCGCCATTGGCCTAGGCTTGCCGGTCAATTTCATGGCTCAGGGTGCACACTAGCCGCTGCTCTTGCGGCTCATGTTGCCAATGGAAATGACATTGTTGCAGCCACCCATCAAGCGCAGGAATATACCTGGAAGTGTTTAGAATCTGCGCGACGTTTAGGCATGGGACAGGAAATCCCAAATCGATTTCACTGGGTTAAATAATCTCTACATGCTCTCTGGACTCTATGTAATCGCCGATGCCGGCACCGTTGGAAATGAAAATTTTATTGAAAAAACATCAGAAGCAATATCTGCAGGAGTAAACCTCATTCAATACCGAGACAAAATTAACTCGATAGAAACGCGTAAAAACTTTGCACTAACAATACAAAAACTTTGTCGTAAAAATGATGCAACCTTTATTGTTAATGATGATATTAAGCTTGCTAAATCTATTGACGCACAGGGCGTGCATATAGGCAAGCATGATATGTCGCTATCGGATGCAAGAAAATTACTCGGCCCCCATAAAATTATTGGCGCATCATGCTATAACGAATATGATCGAGCTACATTTGCTGCCAACAATGGCGCTGACTATATTGCCTTCGGGAGTTTTTTCTCCTCTGCGACTAAACCCAATGCACCTGTTGCAACCATAGAATTACTCCTACGCGCGAAGCGAGAGCTTGCCATTCCTATTTGTGCCATTGGAGGAATTACCTTAAATAATGCAACCACATTACTAGATGCTAAAGCCGATATGATTGCGGTAATCAATGCAATTTACAGTGCTCCTTCAGTCTCAACGGCGACACGACTATTTCAAACTTTAATCAATGATAACTCCTGATTGATTTTGGCGTATTAAATTCGATAGGATCACGTCCAATTCTCTTACTCTAAGCCTCATCATGAACAGATCAGAAGCAGCATTTGAAGAAGCGCAAAAATTTATACCAGGAGGTGTAAATTCACCCGTTAGAGCATTCAAATCTGTAGGTGGTAGTCCTGTTTTTATTAAACATGCGGCTGGTGCCTATATCTATGACATCAATGATAAAGAATACATTGACTATGTAGGCTCATGGGGACCAATGATTTTGGGACATGCACATCCTGAAGTTATAGAGGCGGTTCAACAAGCTACACAACAAGGATTAAGTTTCGGCACACCCACTGAAATAGAAACCGAAATGGCAAAACTGGTTTGCGAAATGGTGGAATCTATTGAAATGGTCCGTATGGTCAGCTCTGGCACGGAAGCGACAATGAGCGCTATTCGTTTGGCACGAGGATATACCGCAAGAAATAAAATTATTAAATTTGAAGGTTGTTACCATGGTCATGGTGACTCATTATTGGTGAAAGCCGGCTCAGGTGCACTTACCCTGGGCATACCGAGTTCACCTGGAATTCCGCCTGAACTTGCCGAATATACTATTACCTTAAGTTATAACGATTTGGAACAGACTGAAAAAGTTTTTCAAGAAATTGGAGATGAAATTGCCTGTGTAATCGTCGAACCAATCGCTGGAAATATGAATTGTATTCCTCCTGTAAAAGGTTTTTTACAAGGATTACGAAAATTATGTTCTGAATATAAATCAATATTAATTTTCGATGAAGTAATGACAGGATTTCGTGTGGCTGCAGGTGGTGCACAACAACTTTATAAAGTAATTCCTGACTTAACAACACTTGGGAAAGTTTTAGGAGGTGGGATGCCTGTGGGTGCATTAGGTGGTGAACGCAAAATTATGGAATCACTTGCGCCTACCGGACCGGTATATCAAGCTGGCACACTATCCGGAAATCCTATCGCTATGACTGCAGGTCTTACAACATTAAAATTATTATCTGAAAGAGGATTCCACGACAAGCTGAATCGTAAAACAAAGCAATTGGTCGATGGGATTTTAGAGGCAGCAAGTAATAATAATATTTCATTGGCTGCAAACTACGTTACAGGAATGTTTGGTTTATTTTTTACAGAAGAAGAAACAATTACACAATTCTCACAAGTCACAGCATGCAATCAAACACAATTTAATCATTTTCATTCAAATATGCTTGATAATGGAGTTTATCTCGCACCTTCTGCTTTTGAAGCTGGTTTTATTTCTAGTGCGCATGATGATAAAGAAATAGAAAAAACTGTAGAAGTGGCAGATCAATCTTTTAAAAACCTATAAATAAAAAAGCCCGCGATTGCGGGCTTTTTTATTTAGCAATTATTCAACAATCAATCACTAGCTGTTTTTAGTAAGCTTCTAATAGATACTACAACAACAGCAGCAGCCATAAACACAACTAAATAGGCAACGATATTCAACACTGTTTGCCCAATATAAGGGATAGCTGTCAAGGCCGAAGCACAAATAATTAAGCTAATGGTTGCAATTAAAAATTCGGTAGTCTCGCTAGACTGGATATTTAGCAAACCAACAATAACTCCGAGAATTGCAAGTGCAGCGGGCACCCAAGGATTATTGGCTAACCCCAGTCCAACAACCACACAAATCACGAGGCCTGCTAAAAACAGCCATCTTCCGATATTACCCATGACATTCCTCCTTTAGTAAGAAATATTATTTTTATTTTTCTGGCTAGATATCCATGCACCAAAAAAATTAATGCACGATATAGGTGCATCAGTCTAGGTAATTCCTGTCAAATCAACAATATAAATTTCATCTATATTTTTAAGCTATTGTTTTAATTGAGTTAATTAATTACTGAAAAGTTCGAGCTTTTCTAAAAACATTGAGACACTTAGCCTATAAATTTATAAGGCAAATAATAAAAATTTATAAGAAGCGACTGAGCAAATTAATTTTCTGCAACCGGCACATAGGCCTGAGGAGTAAATCGTGGTGTACATACCACTAAAAAGATTAAGTCAGTTGCACTCGTATTGGTAATTTTTTGTGGGCATGCTGGGGGAATCAATACTACATCCCCTACTGCTACTTCTTTAGCAATTTGTGAGCCTAATTCTACCCGTCCTTTGCCTTGTAATATCACATATCGCTCAATTGTATCTTTCAGTAAATGTAGTTTTGTTGATACTCCAGGTATTACTCGAGCTCTAGCAATGGATAATTCTGGATCATCTTCTGAATTGCTCAACTCGAGAATATAACATCCCTCTTCAAAATAATATTCTTGGGCTTCGTCTGGATGTTTTACCGATGGGCTCACAAAGAATTTAGAGAAACAAACTATGCAGTTTGATGTTGGCCATATAATTTTGCATATAGGCCATTGGAGCTTAATAACTCTTGATGACCGCCTTGCTCAGTAATTTTTCCATCTTCAAAAACGTAAACCGTATCAGCCTGTTTAACAGCGCTTAATCGATGCGCGACAATTATCATTGTTCTTCCGTGTAAATATTCTGCTAAAGCTGCGTGCAATTTAGCTTCTGTTTCTGCATCTAAAGCTGAGGTAGCCTCATCTAAAATTACTACTTGTGGATTAGTAAGTGCCATTCTAGCAATTGCAATACGTTGGCGTTGCCCACCTGATAATCGAATTCCATCGACCCCAATTAAGCTGTCAAGTTTCCTTGGTAATTTTTCAATAGTCTCTTTAATTTGTGCAACTTCTAATACACGCCATAGTGCAGCATCTGGAATTTCTCGACCTAAGGTTAGATTCATTCGCACGGTATCGTTGAATAAAGCAGGATGTTGCAATACACAAGATACATGTTCACGTACCACATCCATACCAATTTTAGAAACAGGTATTCCATCAAATTTGATTTCTCCAAATAATGGTGGATATAAACCTAGTAACACTTGTACCAATGTAGATTTTCCGCCACCACTGGCGCCCACCAATGCCACCTTTTCACCTGCTTGAATACTCAAATTAACGCCATCTAACACATAGGGACCATCGCCATAGGCAAACCTGATATTTTCTATCTGAACACTTACCGCAAATTTATTTGCAAATGGATTTTCAATGTGTGGATATTTTGGTTCTCTAGGTAAATACAACAACTCATTAATTCGCCCAAGTGCTGCTTTGGCACCATAAAATGAATACTGAATACTCAACACTTCTTGTACAGGCCCCATCATGAACCATAAATAACCAAATACCGCAATCATTTCACCAATACTTAGATCAGTCAGCAATACCATGATCATGCTAACTGCACGGAATATGTCAAAACCGATTAGAAAAATAGAAAATGATAATCGATTGGCAGCATCACTTTTCCACGAAAATGCAGATGAATGCTCTTTTACTTGCTTAGCAATTTTATCGACTCGATCAAGATAATATCCTTCACGATTACTTGCACGAATCTGTTGGATACCATCCAAAGTTTCCGTTAAGGACTGCTGAAATCTCTCGAATGCCGAATTCTCTTTCTTTTTAAGAACTTTTACCTTTTTACCAATTAACATAGTTACATAAATAACTAAAGGATTGATAATCAAAATGAAAAGTGCAAGCTGCCAATGCAACCAAATTAACACGCCAGCCACTCCGATAATGGTTAAACCTGCAACAAGAAATTTACTTACTGTTTCACCTGCAAATTGATCAACCGTATTCAGATCGGTAACAAATTTTGAGGCCACCGCACCACCGCCTAAGGTTTCATACTCAGACATGGCGACTGATTTTAATTGACGCAACAACTGATAACGTATGCGATAAATTATATCTTTCGCGATGGTTACAAATTTTTTCGTTTGCCAAACATTCAATACTAAATACATTAAGCGCAATATCACACACACGAGTGTGACTACGCCTATATATAAGTAAGGACTATGCAAATAATCGGGAAACAAGCTGCCTATGGTACTGACCACCTTCCCAGGTTTATTTAATAGCACCTCATCAATTAAAAGAGGAATCAGCAAGGGTATAAAAATGCTAGCCAGCACAGCCAACGTTGCAATTATGTTGGCTGCGATGAGTTCTTTTTTATGTGACAACGCCATGTTAAGTACATGACGTACCGTGTAGCGCTCTGGATAGGGATGCTCGTTCGCTAATTCAGACATGTGCTTAGCAAAACTGTATTAGCCATCTTTAGATTTATTTTTTTCAATATCTGCTCGAACTTGATCCATATCTAATGCTTGTGTTTTATCGATAATATCTTCCAATTGTGCAGGCGGTAATGCGCCCGCTTCTGAAAACAGCAAAATTTGTTCACGAAATATCATTAATGTTGGAATGGATCTAATATTACAAGCCTGAGCAAGTTCTTGCTCCTCCTCGGTATTCACTTTAGCGAAAACTACATCAGAATGATTTTCTGATGCTGATTCGAATGTTGGCGCAAACGATTTGCAAGGACCACACCATGATGCCCAAAAGTCAATAATGACGGTGTTATTATTTACAATCGTATCGTTAAAATTTTCCTTAGTTAAGGCAATCGTTGCCACATTTATCTCCTTATTAATTTTCTATTTGAGGTTATATAAATTTTGATTCCTGCATAGCTTCTTTTAGGTGATATAACCGTACTACATGGTTATCAATCTCTAACAGACGCTGCTTGGTGGGTAATTGTAGAGGTAACAGCTCAACAAGACGAGCACTTACCCAACCGGCATGCTGATAATTACTTGGTAAGCTGGTGTATGGCTCCCCGACTTGAGTAATGATGTTTTGTAAAATTCGCTGCATAGATTCGAACTCTTCAGGTAAAGCTTCATCCGGCTCCTCTTGCATAACTTCAATTTGACCATACAAAAGTTGATTGTGTTCTACATATGTTTGCGAAATTTTGATGCGATTTTCTCCATACGCAGTGATACCTAACAACCCATCTGGCAATGTTTCCCAATCACAAATTCTGCACAATGTACCGGTATGATGCACATCGGCTGCTCGACCTGTCTCTAAACCACTCTTGATTAATACTATTCCAAATCCATGCTCCTCTCGCATGCACTTTTTAACCATATCTAAGTATCTAGGCTCAAATATACGTAAGGGTAAAGCGCCACCTGGAAAAATGACGGTATTCAATGGAAATAACGGCAGTACCTGAGATTCTGAAGACAAAGGTGATGCCCTTTAATTTTTTGTGTCCGTATCTAGATACTACACAGATTATGCGGCTTTATCAGCTGATAATTTATCATCAGAAAGGCGTTTAACCAGTGAACTGGAAACTGCTTTATAAAATTGCGCCTGTAACGACATAGACATTTTGTCTAAATCAAGTGCTGTCACTTTCATTAATAGTATGTCACTACTTGCATCAATGCTCGTGGTCCTAAAAGATTGTCTAATAATCCCAACTTCACCAAAGCAATCTCCTCGCTGTAAGGTCTTTACTAAATTTCCAGACTTAATTACAGCAGCGGTTCCAGCAACAATTACAAAAAATGTTTGGTCAATTTCCCCATCAGTTAAAATGACTTCACCTTCTTTAATCTTTAACCATGTGGCAATGTTGATGAACTCAGATAGCTGTTGTTGACTAAAATTCTCAAAAAATCCGAGCACTCCCACCTGATTCGCATTTATATTTTTAATAATTTCGTTCTCGACATATTGCAGCATAATATCTGCATTTTTCAGTGCTAACGCGAAATCTGCTGCAGATGAATACCGGTTTTCAGGATCTTTCGCTAATACTTTATCTAAAATCGGTTGCAACGTTTCGACATGCGCTACGCCGTGTGCAGAGAGTGTTCTTGGTTTCTCATTCAGGATTTTATACATGAGAGTATGCACATTATCAGCAGAGAACAGTTGTTGGCCGGTCAGCAGCTCATAAAACACTACGCCTAATGCAAATAAATCAGTGGCAGGGCCCACTCGTTGCTCTTCAATTTGTTCTGGCGCCATATAGGATGGTGAACCAAACAATCCGCTAGAGAGAGTATCGACTTGGTTACGCACCATGGCCACGCCAAAATCAACAATTTTTACGACTCCATCATTCGTGATCAAAATATTTGCAGGTTTGATATCTCGATGCACAATTCCTTTACTATGAGCATACTCAAGTGCTTTGCAACATTTGAATACTATATCCACAACTTGTTTCACTGGAATATGGACTTTGGATTTAAGAATTTCAGTAAGTGTCTTCGCTTCGATTAGCTCCATTACTATATACGTTTGCCGATCTCCAACCCCTGCATCATAAACAGAAACGATATTTGGATGTTGGAGCTTTCCAACCGCGCGCGTTTCAAGAAAAAATGAATTGCGAATTTGTTGTGAATTCTCTTCACCACCTTGCGTATCAGGATAAGTGCTAATTTTTATAGCAACATCACGATCTAAGAATGGATCATAGGCTTTGTAAATTGTGCGATACTTTCCTTTATGGATAACGCTTTCCAATTGGTACTTACCAATTCGATTGTCTGAAGTAATATTTCTACGTTTTTTATTTGAAGATCGAGATTGCATTTCTAATGAACAGAAGAAGTAGCATCACGATTGGAAAGTTGTAATACCAGTTTTGCCGATAAGTCTTCAAAACTTCCATTACTCAATATTAAAATATTATCTAAACCTTCCAATTCAGTTATCAGGTCATTAATGATTTCTTCAACTGAAGAATAAACATTACATTGTGGCTGCATTTGTTGAGCAATCGTATCTAGCGACCACTGCAGTTGCTTGGGCTGGTACATATATACTTTATCTGCATTTTGAAATGCATTGGCTAGCTGATCCGCATGTAAACCTAAACGCATTGTATTCGAACGCGGCTCAAACACCGTGATAATGCGTCCATTTGGTTGTTGATTTCGAAATGCTGAAATAGTGGCTGCAATTTCGGTTGGATGATGAGCAAAATCATCATATACACTCACATCATTGAATGTGCCCTTGTGCTCTAAACGTCGTTTCACTCCGGTAAATGAAGTCAGCGCTTGTAATGAATCTTCCACATCTACTCCCGCATGTTGCGCTGCTGCAATGGCTGCAATGGCATTTGAAATATTATGTTTCCCAAATACCTTGAGGGCACCAACCCCTCGAGGTTTTTGGTGTTGTTGAAGCGTGAATTCTGACCCCTGGGCATTAAATTCATGAGCACACCAAGTAGCATGCAAACTCTCAGTAGAAAACGTTTCTATTTCTGACCAACTACCCATGGTTAACACATCATTCAAATTAGCATCATCCGCATTGACAATTAATTTTCCATCTCCTGGCAAAATACGAATCAAATGGTGAAATTGACGCTTAATCGCATCAATATCATCAAAGATATCAGCATGATCAAATTCTAAGTTATTTAGTACGAGAGTATGAGGACAGTAATGTAAGAATTTTGACCGCTTATCAAAAAAAGCAGTGTCATATTCATCGGCCTCTATGACAAAGTATTTTGATTCTCCTAGTCGCGATGAAATACCGAAATCTTGGGGCACTCCACCAATTAGAAACCCTGGATGCAAACCTACGGATTCGAGAATCCAAGCCAGCATACTACTAGTAGTCGTTTTGCCATGTGTACCGGCTACCGCGAGCACCCAACGCTCCTTCAGCACTTGATCATGTAACCAAGCAGGGCCTGAGGTGAAAGGAATGTGATTATTTAAAAGATATTCAACCACTTCATTTCCACGTGACAACACATTGCCTACTACAATCTGATCTGGCATGGGATAAAGATGATCCACAGAATATCCCGATTTGAGTTCAATGCCCGCCATTTCGAGCTGTGTGCTCATCGGTGGATACACATTCATATCAGACCCAGAAACATCAAACCCCAATTGTTTAGCAATAATGGCCAAACTGCCCATAAAGGTGCCGCAAATTCCTAAAATATGTATATGCATTACGTCGCGGTGCTTTCCATAAAGATGTATTCAGTAATCATAATATTCATAATCAAATATATGATACTTAATCCAATACCACTTCCTCTACCTGACATTGTTGCTTTGCTGAAGATATGTCCACAAACCATAACAATCCAGATCAGAAACAAAAACCTTACTAGACCAATAAAGACTTTTGCAGTATCACTTAACGACATGGTTACAAAAACATAGATAAACGGAATAAAAAGAACATTAATTAATGTTACACAAGCCAAAATAGCTGAAAATGTTTGCAAAAACCTTTCCGGGTTTTTAAGCAGTAAAACTTTTACAAATACAAAAGAGAAAAATAAGCCTGCAATTGTTGCCATTACTACAAGCGTAAAATCATAAATCATTGAGCTAATTAGAATCGAGACAATAGCGCTGAGTATTACAACTAAAATTAGAAAAATATTTGAGTATGGAAGATCTTCCGGACTTCTTCTTAATAGGCAAATATCGAAAACAAGTTTAACAATGTAAAAAAGTGTATTCATGTAAAAACACTCTTTATTGTAATTAAAAATTTAAACAAATGAATAAATCCCTCGTTTGGAAGGTGCTGTAATCCATTCTCGCCAATAATCTATTTCTGGCGTTCCACTTAACTTTTCTGCAGCTTCGCCATCACGTAATTGTCGAAATGCTTGTTCTAGCATTCGATAACGATCTCCTTTAATTCCAGCACGCCTCAAGCCAATGCTGTTCAATCGGTAGTGGCACACAGGATTTCGACCTAATAAACAATAAGGCATTACATCTTTGCCTACACCTACATAGGCTCCTACCATCGACATGGCGCCAATGCGTACAAATTGATGCACTCCAGCATGACCGCCTAAATTGGCTTTATCGCCAATTTCCACATGTCCACTTAATCCAACATAAGACGCCATCACAACTTGGTTTCCAAGCTGACAATCATGCGCAACATGCGAATACGCCATTAAAAAACAATTATCTCCGATGCGGGTAGGTGCATTGCTGTTTGTTGACCGATGCACGGTACAATTTTCTCGAATTAAATTTTCATCCCCAATTTCAACCCAAGTTTCATCACCTGAAAATGAAATATCTTGCGGTAATCCACCTAATACGACTTGAGCGGCAACCGTATTGTTACGGCCCATTTTAACAAAGGAATGAATTGTGCAATGCGGGCCAATTTCTGTGCCTGAACTTATATTTACATGATCTTCTATGACTGTGTATGCACCAATTTTAACATCGGAAGCAATCTCAGTTTTTGAAGAAACAACAGCAGTAGGATGAATATTTTGCAAAACGCTAATAGATTAAATGTAATTTAAATTCAACGTAACTTCGAAATATAATTTCCCCAAATGATTTCGCATTCTTCATCAAATTCGAGAAACTCGATCCCCACTAAAAAACGTGATTGGGATGTGCGATTAACAGAGATTACCTTTCCCCGGCATTCCACAGTGCTCACATTTGCTTTCTTATCAGGCACTTTCATTTCCATGTTTACCGTTACATTTGCTCCAGGAGTAACCAAAATATAACGCCCAAACAAAGTATTTGCGAGTTCACCTTCACATATTACCCGTATACCTGCAATGGACACTTCTTTGGAAATGGCATACTTGAACACTTCATTACCCATAGACAAACTCACCAACAACTTTGCTGGATAACGTGCAACTGCTCTGCGCTCAGATTTAATAGCCTACCTCACACATTAAACAAATATAACGCAGCAAAACTATCTTCTATAACATAGATGTTGTCAATTTAAGAATTCTGCAATAACTTTAAAAATTCTTTTTCACTTAACACTTTTATTCCCAAATTTTCTGCCTTAGATAGTTTTGATCCGGAATTTTCGCCTGCGATAATTGCAGTTGTTTTTGATGAAACACTATTGGTAACTTTGGCACCTAAAGCCTTGAGTTGTGCTGCCGCATTATTTCGACTGAAATTTTCCAAACTTCCTGTCAACACATATGTATTTCCTGAAAGTTTTGATCCTTTACCATCAATTTTTGCTGGTTTATCCCAACATATGCCCGCCTTAATTAGTTCGCTTATTACTTCACGATTATGTTTTTGTTTAAAAAAAGTGACAATATTCTTTGCGACCACAGGGCCTACATCGGGTACTTCTTGTAATGTCTCTACACTTGCATTTTCCAAAGATTTTAAATTCAAGTAATGGTTGGCCAATGCTCCCGCAGTGGCTTCTCCAACTTCACGAATCCCCATCGCATATATAAAGCGTGCAAAGCTAGTCTTTCTACTTTTTTCTATACTCTTTAATAAATTATCGGCTGATTTTTCTCCCATGCGTTCTAATCCAACCAATTGTTCTTTTTGCAAATGATATAAATCATCGACTCTATCTATTAAATTTTCATCTACTAATTGATCAACCAATTTATCGCCCAAGCCTTCAATGTCCATCGCAAGTCTAGACGCATAATGTTTTATTGCCCCTTTGCGTTGTGCTGGGCAAACTAACCCCCCACTACATCGAATTACCGCTTCATCATCAATCTGTACTACATCAGACCCGCATTCGGGACAACTTGTTGGAGCTTGCACGGGCTGTTTACGTTTTATATTTGGCTTTAATACAGTTTTAACAACTTCTGGAATAACATCGCCTGCTCTGCGCACAATGACTTCATCTTTTGCTCGAACATCTTTACGACGTACTTCATCCATATTATGCAATGTTGCATTACTAACCGTAACGCCGCCTACAAATACAGGCTCAAGTTTTGCGACAGGAGTTAAGGCACCCGTTCTACCCACCTGAAAATTTATCTTCTGTACTTTAGTAACAGCTTCTTGAGCCGGAAATTTATGCGCTACTGCCCAACGAGGTGCTCGAGATACATGGCCTAATTCTTCTTGTAAACTTAAATCGTTTACCTTATACACGACACCATCCATTTCATAATCAAGTACATCTCTTTGTTGCAATATTTTTTCATAATACTGTAAACACCCTCTATAGCCTGGCACTAATTCTATTTGAGGGCAGGTTCTCAGACCCAGTCCTCTTAAATATTCAAGTGCATCAAACTGTGTAGAAACTGATGTTAATTTTTCGATATTCGTTGCACTATAGAAATAAATATCCAATGGGCGCTCAGCAGTTTTTCTTGGATCTAATTGTCGCAAACTTCCTGCAGCTGCATTTCTTGGATTTGCAAACGTTTTTTCACCACTCCTTCGTGCGTTTGCATTCATTTTTTTAAATCCACTTTTCGGTATGTACACTTCACCACGCACTTCAATTTTTTTAGGCAGCCTTTTTTGTTTGCGTAATTTTAGAGGTACCGATTGAATAGTTCGAATATTTTCAGTGATATCTTCACCAGTAACTCCATCACCACGTGTAGCGCCTCTCACCAGTACACCATTTTCATAAATTAGACTCACAGCCAAGCCATCCAGCTTTGGCTCAGCCGCATAATCAATATTAATATCTTTTTTCAATCGGTCCTTTATTCGCACCTCAAAAGATTCCAATTCATCATCACTAAAAACATTGCCAAGCGATAGCATAGGGATTTCGTGTTTTGCAGATCGAAATGCATCTAATGGTTCAGCACCCACACGTTGAGTGGGAGAATCTTTAGTAATTAATGTTGGATGTTTGTCTTCAAGTTTTTGCAACTTCTGCATCAACTTGTCATATTCCACATCAGGAATTGAGGGGTCATCTAATACATAATAAGAATAATTATGCTGCCGAATCTCTTCGCGAAGTTTTTCTATTCTTTTTTTTATCGTATCGGCCATTTTGGGGTAATCAAATGTGTAGAAATTTTTTGATTCAACACATTATAAAGATTAACTATGCACGACGTGGATATTTTAGGCTAAATAGCTGAACCTCTTCTTGTAAATGCGCAATCGTTTGTGGGCTTAATCGACTACGCGATTCATCTAGTAAATCACCATTTAGTCGATCTGCAAATTCTCGTGCTGCATCTAGCATGATGTTAAATGCACGCAATCCTTCTTCGGGCCCAGGTAAATTCATTACAAAACTAATACCAGGGGTCTCAAAATCTTTCATATCAATCAAATTGAATGTACCTGGTTTAACCATATTTACAATAATATATAATGCCTTTTTTCCACTAAACCTTTCGACTGTTTTTCTATAAATTTGATTATTGTAATAATCGATATCAAGTTCCTTTGTAAGATTATAAATTGCTTCTCCATTAAGTTTGTTGGGCCGTTTTGCTACTACATGCAATATTATTAACTTTTCTTCGAGTTCAGGCTCTTCTTCAGTTTCTACATCTAATAAACTAGGCTGATGTTTAAACAGGGTATTTTCTTTTACTGTATTTCTAGGCAACTCCGCGAGATCTTCCTGCATCAATTTCCCGATATCGCCAAGTTCTTCTTCTACTGCTTGAGATTCGTCAATGAAATCATTTTCTTGATCTAACTCCAATGGATCTGCTAGCTCATTGATTTCAAAATTAAAATCATCATCTTCACGCTTATAAACAGTTCTTTTTGACATGCCATAAAAGTACAAGACCGCAAGGATCGCAATTCCAATTAACAATAGTGCAATACGTAGTTCTAATGCCATATTTTGACTCGCGTTCTAACGCGCATAGATTTTAGACTAAGCGTTACGAAGCAGTCGCCATTTCTGCTGCTTCATCCACATCAACCGAAACAACTCGCGAAACACCGGGTTCGCTCATTGTTATTCCTAATAGTTGATTTGCATACTCCATGGTATTTTTATTATGAGTAATGTAAATAAACTGTACTCGATCACTCATTTCTTTTAGAAGTTCACAAAATCTAGAAACATTTGCATCATCCAATGGTGCATCCACCTCATCCAGTAAACAGAAAGGCGCTGGATTCAACTCAAATAAAGAGAATACAAGGGCTACTGCCGTTAAGGCTTTCTCACCACCTGACAAAAGTTGAATAGAAGATAACCGTTTACCTGGAGGGCGCGCCATAATAGCTACTCCAGTTGTTAACAAATCATCTCCGGTCATTTCTAAAAATGCTTTTCCGCCCCCAAATAACCTTGGGTACATTCCTTGTAAACGAGTATTAAGACTTTCAAAAATATCCTTAAATCGATCTTTAGTTTCCTTGTCAATTTTACGAATTGCGGTTTCTAGTGTTTCTAAAGCGGCGTTTAAATCTTCAAATTGATTGTCTAGATACTCTTTTCTTTCGTTGTGCTCTTCAAATTCATCGATTGCTGCAAGGTTAATTGCACCTAGTCTATTTATTTTTCGCTCTATGGAAATCATTTTTTCTTCCCATTCTTTCAAAGCTGCCTCTTCTGGGATCTCTTTTAATACATCTTCCGGCAATACTTCAAATTCGCCTAGCTGTTCTTTCACAGTAGTACATCTAACATTGGATTCTTGCCACTCAAGTTGTAACTTATTTAACCCACCTCTTTTATCCTCCAATGTTCGCTGCGCTTCCACATTTTCATCTTGTCTACCACGTATTAAATCATCCGTTGCTTGAACAACGGCACGCGCATCCGTTAGTTTGTGCTCATGTTTAACACGCTGATCGACCAAATCGCGTAATTGATTATTTAGCTCGCTAAGCGGTTCACTTTCATTTTGAATAGAATTTTGTAACGCATCACTACGGTCTTTTAATGAGCTTACCTGCTCTTTCATACGCTGCACAGAAATTCGAGTTGCGTTTAAAGAGCTTTTATATGACTCAAGCTGCAATGCAAGCTTGTGCGCCGACTCTCGACGATCTACCTCTTCGCCTCGAACACCATCCAAATTAGAAATCGTTGTATTTCGCTGTTCTACTAAAGCATCACGTTCTATATAAAGTTCTTCAAGAACTTCATCTGCATTTATCTTATTTTCTTCTGCTTCCTCTAATTCCTCTTCTGCAGAACCAATTTGCCGATCGACTTCTTCTAAATAATCTTGCAAGTGCTCAAGTTGGTGTTGTACATGCTCTTGCTGACTTTCCCAGCCATGCATATCGGCTTCCGCTTGTGCATGGTCTTTTTGTGCATCTGTTAATTTTGACTGAATTAGATCCCTTTCTTTTTCATTTTGATATAGCTCGTTCTTACAGCTCTCAAGCTCATCTGCGAAACGCTTTATTTGTTCTTGTTGATTAAGAACGGCTTTTTCTAATACTTGAATTTCGCGCTTGCGTTGTAGAACATTACCTTTATTTGCAGCACTGCGCGAAACTCGAAGCCAGTTCGCTCCCATCCAAACGCCATCTCGAGTAATTACAGACTGACCGGAATTTAATTGGTTGCGTTTTCGTAACGCACTTTCTAAATTACCAGCAATTAACACTGAATCTAGTTGTTCCGATAAATCTATAGGGGCGCTAACTTTAGATAGCAATACTTTTTCATCTGACGAAGTTGATCTAGAAGATTTCTTTTCCAGCATCATTAGCTGACCAGAACTAATTTGCTTCAGAGAACCTACTGTTTTGTCAATTTCATCCACACACAGTGCCTCAAGGTAATCCCCGAGCACTGTTTCGACGGCTCGCTCCCACCCTGAGTCAGTTTTAATTTTATCCATTAAACGCGGTACTTGTGTCAGCCTGTTTTTTTCTAACCACTGACTGACATCCTTACCTTCCTCGCCTAACACAACTTTCTGTAAAGCTTGCAAAGAAGTTAACTGGGTTTGTGTGGTTTGTAGTTTTTCCCTAGCTTGCTCTAATTGCAGACCAAGTCTTTGGCTGTTTTCGCGTCCTTTACTGATTTTAGTGTTGAGCCCACTAATTTTGGGTGAAATGACTTTTAGTGTTGCACTGGTTTCATCCACACGGGATGTAATAATTTGTGTTTGTTGCTTTGAATCGCGTTTGGCTATTTGATGCAAATCCTCCAGCAACTTATCTTTTCTGTCTTGAAGCTGTTCCAGTTTTTCGCTCAAATATTCGACTCTTGAAGCTTCAATTTCAACTATTTGCTCAGGCTCCGAAATTTTCGTTGTTAGTTCTTCCCAAGCATCTTGCCAATTAGCCATTTTTGATTCTGCATCACTAAGCTTTTGTGTATTTGAACTTAATTCTTCTCGGGCCGCGTGCAGTTTTGGCTCTAACTCTTCAATATTTTTTTCAAGTTCATTCGCTTTATTCTGTTCATCAATATGTGATTGCTCTGCTTGTTCCCGAGCTTCTTGAATTTGCTTTAATTCTTCGTCATAGCGACTATTTAGATCTTTTACATGCTGGATGGATTGTTCAACTCGAGAAATTTCTCCTGCCAACTTGTAATAATCACCTTGTACCTGATTAAATTGCTCGGTTTCATTGGCATGTTGTTGTCGCAGCTTTTCAGTTTCTGCCTCAATATTTCTTATTTTTGCAACCACCTTTTCAATTTCGGTTTCTTGATGGTCCATGGAAAGTTTGCGCTGTTGAACTTCTTCTTGATGTGACTTCCACCGAAGTGCTAGTAATTCTGTTTTAGTTTTTCGCTCCTCGGCTTTCAATTCTTTATAACGTTCGGCTGCTTTTGCTTGGCGTTGCAAATGTTCAATTCGTTTAATGATCTCTTCAATCACATCATTTAAACGATCAAGATTTTCTCGCGTATGTCGGATTCGAATTTCAGTTTCTCTTCTACGCTCCTTATATTTTGATATTCCTGCTGCTTCTTCTAGATACACTCGTAACTCTTCCGGCTTGGCATCGATTAAGCGTGAGATCATACCTTGCTCAATAATTGCATAACTGCGTGGACCCAAGCCTGTTCCTAAAAACAAATGCACGATATCCTTCCGACGGCACTTGGCACCATTTAAAAAGTATTTGGATTGTCCATCTCTTGCTACAAATCGTCGCACTGAAATTTCAGAATAAGCAGAATATTCACCGCCCAACTTTCCATCGGAATTATCAAATATTAATTCAATTGAAGCCTGACCCACTGGTTTGCGTGTTGATGATCCATTAAAAATGACATCTTCCATGGTATCTCCGCGGATATGTTTAGAACTTTCGCCCATCACCCAGCGCACAGCATCAATAATGTTGGACTTGCCACATCCATTTGGCCCCACAATGCCCACCATGGTATTTGGAAAGTCAAACGTCGTGGGATCAACGAATGACTTAAAACCAGACATTTTGATAGAACTGAGCCGCATCTTGGAATTCGCTACAATAGGTTAATTATTAAATACTTTTCTACTTAATGAATGAATGAACACACACAACATTTAGATACTTTTGAAAATCCTCAATCTGATGCTGATTATACGGTTAGTATTCGTGTCCCTGAATTTACTTGCCTATGCCCATTAACAGGCCAACCTGATTTTGCCAAATTCTTGATTGAATATGTTCCAGACGAGCTTTGTGTAGAGCTCAAAGCACTAAAACTATATATGTCGTCATTTAGAGACAAAGGTGTATTTCACGAAGCAATAACTAATGAAATTCTAAGCGATCTTGCGGCTTTGCTAAAGCCCCGATTTATGCGAATTAGTGCCGACTTTAATGTACGTGGTGGCCTATATACCAATGTTACAGCTGAACATAGAAAGCCAGGATGGCAGTCACAAGCACCAGTAGAACTTCCTAAATCACTTTAAACAAATAGTACAACTATCCGAAATTTAATGATCTAGCTCATGATTGGTGATTTTGTTAAAGGAGCCTCATACGTATTTAAAGGCTTTTCATTATTACAATTGAAAGGCGTCAAACGATATGTAGTGATCCCGGCTTTAATTAACTTTATTTTATTTACGACTGCTATTTGGTTTGGATATAACAAAATTGACCAATTATTAGATCAATTTTTACCCTCATGGCTGGCCTGGTTGGAGTTTTTGCTGCTTCCCCTGTTTATTATCGCGAGCTTAATAATCGTATTTTTTGTGTTCACCATAGTTGCCAACATACTAGGGGCACCGTTTAATAGCTTGTTATCTGAAAAAATTGAGCTGCATATTAATATGCCTCACCCTCCTGAAAACACTCAAGATACAAATTTATATTTATCAATAGTACGCAGCGCTACAAATGGAATTGGTAATGAAATAAAGAAACTCTTATATATTACAGCTAGAGCTATTCCTCTGTTAATTTTGTTTCTAATTCCTGGAATAAATGTAATTGCGCCTTTTTTGTGGTTCATATTTGGAGCATGGATGCTAGCCATTGAATATTTTGACTATCCCATGGGAAATCGTGAAATTTTATTTAAACGACAATTAACATTACTAAAACAAAAAAGATATTTAAGCCTTGGCCTCGGCGCTGCATTACTTTTCATGACCATTATCCCAGGACTTAATTTCTTTGCCATGCCCGTCGGTGTTGCAGCAGCTACTGCATTATGGGTTGACCATTACCAGTAAATGGCTGAATAGCTCGCCGTTTGGGAACTAAATTGTTGCTTTTACATTCTAATATAGAGATGAGCAACCATTTGTTTAGGGAATGCGCCCCATTAGTCAACACTTGGTATTACTCTTATATAAATGAGAGCATCATTAGATTACATCGCTTTGACATTGGAGGCCAACGATGCAAGATGAACTCCTACTGGCAAGGGCTAGAAGAGAAGCTAATAAATTAGTTTCTTATTTTATGAATCAACAAAATGGACTGTGGTATTTGATTTCTGTAGCTACGCAATTACCTCATTTTGATGACCAATATCAAGAAGCATTGCGTAAACACTTGTGCAAAAGAACCTCTTCCTTATATCACCACTCTACCTTGTGTAGCTGATTCTTAGATTCAGCTAAATCGATAAACCCTTCTCTATGATACTTTCATAGTAGCGGCGCTGTTCTTCACCACTATCGCCCCCTCTAAAAATTAAAGCACCAGAACTATACGTTGAACCAAATGTCGTTGCTGCCGTCAGCGCTTGCGCTAAACCCGATAAAAATTCCTGATCTGACAAAATGGAAAGTTGGTGTATGAAAGTACTCCATATCACTCCATTTGCAACACTGTAACGCGCATCTAATGCAGAATCGAAATTTGCTTGCATTAAACGTAGTAATTCTCCTTCTTCAACATCTTCGACTTTAACGATTGGCACAATTACACGCATTCGATCTGCATTTTCATCTGTGATTATTTGTGCGGCAAGACTTTCATACTTTATCGCCCAATATCCCAATTCGCCTTGCAAGTCTGGATCAATTTTTGCTAACAAGTCATGCATCCTTTCATTATTCATTGGCACAATAATTTCTTCTTCATGACATTCCTGCGATTCATCCTCTTCAATAGCTAAAATATTAGAATGCATCAGTAGCGCTATAAGTAAAATCCAAATTATTTTTAATTTGATTCTCATTTCTTATCCTTTTATTTTAAATACTTGGCTAAACGCTCCACCCCAACTTCTAAATTTTCAAGTGCAGTGGTGTAGGCAAAACGCACATGTTCATTTGCACCAGCAACTCCAAAATCGATGCCTGGTGTAAAGGCGACATGTATTTCTTCTAAAACCTTACAAGCAAACTCATAACTGTCTTTTGAAAACGCACTTGAATCTGCATATATATAAAATGCTCCTTGCGGTTTAACATTTATTTTAAAACCAAGGGATACCAATGCATCCAATAGAAAATCACGCCGTTTCTTAAAGGCTTCACGTCTTTCCAACAATATTAGTTTAGTATCTTCCTGAAAGGCAGCAAGTGCGGCATGTTGCCCGGGTGTAGGAGCAGCCAAGAAGGTATGCTGGGCTAATTTATTCAGCTCGGATAAATACTGCCTGGGCGCTACAATCCAACCCACACGCCAACCCGTCATACCATAAAATTTTGAAAATCCATTTAACACAATAGTGTTGTCATTCATGCCTACTGCTGTACGCGGCGCAGTGTCATATACCAAGCCATGATAAATTTCATCAACTAACAGAAAGCATCCCTTCTCGTAACAAAATGCTGCAATCATTTGTAATTCCGAATCATCAATAATGGTGCCGGTAGGATTTGAAGGGCTGGCGATTACTACCGCATTTACGGAGTCCTCCCAGTGTTGTTGTAATAAATGTAAATTAAGTTGCCAATCCGAATCATCGTTCACAGGCACATGCAAAACTTTACCGCCTAATAAATTGACTAGATTATGGGTGCTAGGATATGCCGGATCAGTAATCACAACTTTATCATTGGGCGACACCATTAATGTTAGTACTTGCTGTAGTGCAACTGCAGAACCTGGTGTAATAATGATTTGTTCAGCATCCACATGGACTTGATACTCCGTTTGATAATGATTTGCGATCGCTTCACGCAAGGCGGGCAAACCTAAGGTCGGTGTGTAATGTGTAATGCCTTCATTTAATGCATTTATTCCAGCTTCCACGATCGGGGTTGGAGTCGAAAAATCAGGCTCCCCAAATTCCATATGAATTACATCGTGGCCTAGTGATCGAAGGTGCTTGGATTGTGCCATTAAACTCATCACATGGAATGGCTCCACTTTTCGCAAGCGGCTGGAAATTTTGCTCTTAGACATTAGTAAATCCTAACATGCCTGCTATTGATTGGCTGATTTGAACAACCCTTTTTGCTAATAATTTCGTTTACATAAGTAAGTGATAACTATATTGCGTTATTTCTTAGGCCTCGTTAGGCTGCAGAGCTTATGGAAGATACGCAGCATACTGACGAAGCCTTAATGTTGTTATATAAACAGGGGGATAACGCAGCATTTGAAAATTTATATCGACGCTATAAAGATGTTTTGTTTCGATATTTTATAAAATACTGCGGTGACAGCCACCAATCGGAAGAACTGTACCAAGATGTATGGATAAAAGTGATTAAAGCCGCTTCTCGTTATGAACCTAAAGCGAAGTTTAAAACCTATATTTTTACAATTGCACACAACACATTGATTGATTTTTATCGAAAATCTAAACCTGAAATTGTTGATACAATTGAAAACGCAGAGATGAATGAACAAAGCATGGAATCTACCGTAAGTTTGGCATTACCGGAAGATGAATTCACTTTAAAACAAAAAGCCAAACTCTTCATGCAGGCTTTACAAGATTTACCTGCCAGCCAAAAAGAAGTTGCAATTTTATATCTTGAACAAGATCTAAGCGTGCAAGAAATTGCGGAAATAACACAAGTAAATATGGAAACCGCTAAAAGTAGACTACGTTATGCCAAAAATAAACTTAAAGCTGCCATCATAAACTGAAGAACGAGTTTATCCTATGACTAATAACTCACAAGACGAACAGGTTTTAAAAGAATTGTATAAACAGGGCTCAAAACAAAGCCCTTCTGCTGAGTTAGATAAAAAGATTCTTGATTATGCCTCGCAAAAAAATACTGCCCGTCATGGCAGCAGTCATTTTAGTGGCGGATGGAAAGTGCCTTTATCCATGGCAGCAAGTGTAGTATTTGTATTCGCCATACTTGTACAGATAGACCAGCATCCGGAACAAGTGAGCATTCCTCCAATTCCAGAAAAGGAAAAACAGCTTGAAGATTTTAATGAGTCAATGGAAAAAATTGAGTCTTCTAAAGATATGATAGAAAGCGGAATGGCAGAACCTCCAGCGGATATGGAAATGATGCGTAACAATGATATCCTAGCTGCTCCCAAAGAATTGAAAAATGCTCCTACTCAAGCCAATGAACTAGAAAAAAAATTTAAGCAAGATACAACAGAAGTCGACAAGAGTACGGATGCAGCATCCAGTACTAGTGATGCTAAAAAAAGATCAATACAAAAAGATGCTATGCGCGCACAGCCTTCAGCTGTTCACGCCCCTCATGAAGACACTAGCTCCGCAAGCTCAGAGCTTACGGTAGAAGACTGGTTACTTTTAATTGAACAACTCATTGCTCGTAAAGACTATGCAGAAGCATCGCGACAATTAGAGAAATTCAAACTCGCTCACCCTAAAGTCAATGTAGAAGATCTGGACTCTAAAATTCCATAAGTTCTAACAATGATATTAGGAAAGCAGAATGATCGTATTTAAAATTTACATATTTGCACTCCTGTGTATATTGTATGCAGGACAAGCAAATTCTGAAGAGTTTATTTGGCAACGTGCAGATTTCGAAAAACATTACCTCGGTAATGGCTCTAGTACCTCAAAGCCAAACCCAGTTCAAATTGAGCCAAGTACATTTAATTCCATTGGTATTCGCTGGCCTATTCAAGGTGATTCAAATGCCAATGCAAAAATTAATGTGAAATTTAGGGATATAAAAGATTCGAAATTTCACGATGCCTTACCATTATTCAGAACGATTCCTAAAAAGAATTCGCCAGAAAACCGTGTTGAAAATGGATGGCTATTTGCAGGATCTATTTTTAATTTAAGTCCCGGTAAAGTATATGAAATAAAACTTATGTTACTGGACCCAGATGGTGGTTCCACAGAAAAATTAATACAAATTCCTACAAAAAAACCAATAGCAATACCCAAAAATAAACGAATATTCCATGTCTATCCAAAAGATAGCAGCAAAAATTCTAGAGTAAACCATTTGAATAAAGATAATATGATTTTAGGTCTTGATATTGTTAATTCAAAAGCTCGACCAGGAGACACATTTCTGCTACATGCTGGGACTTACAGGGTTGGAGAATGGCAAATTACAAAAAGCGGAACAAAAGAAAATCCTATTATCTTTCAAAGTTCCGGTAATGATGAAGTCATATTAGACGGTTTAGGTAATAGCCGATTGATTAGTGCTGATGCTTTAAAATATGTAAGATTTTATGGTTTAACATTTAAAAATGCAGACTATTTATTTGTTGGACATAATGGGAGTGATCTAGTAATACAGAACTGTAAATTTGAAATCAGCAAAGTTGGATTTACCTCTATCAATGGCGGGTATAAAGTTTCAAGAGGAACAGTTATTACGGATAATTATTTTATAGGCCCGACGAAATGGCCCCGCACCAAAGGTATTGAATCCATCAAAGGAGTTGAGATTACTGGTGCTGGACACATAGTGGCCTATAATTATTTTTCAAAACTCGGTGATGCCATTCACGGCACACAACATGGACAACTTTCTGCTTCGGACATACACAATAATGAAATTTATATTTGCACAGATGATGGGATTGAATCCGATTATGCAGATACCAATGTACGAATATATAATAATAGAATCACGAACACATTCAGCGGGGTTTCTGCACAGCCTGTAAATGGAGGCCCTGTATATATTTTTAATAATTCAATTTTTAATCCTCAATACTCGCCTTTTAAACTTCATAACCACACTTCTGGAGTATTATTGTTTAATAACACTTCTATTTCATATGATATTGCTTTTCATATACAAAACTCTGGCGAATCAGTTAGTAACGTTCTCACTCGTAATAATTTATTCATCGGTAGAAAAAACTATGGATTAAGGTCAACAGGAAATATGATCGCTTGTGATTTTGACAATGACGGATATGGCGGATTTAATGGACTATTCGGATCGTTTTTCGCAGAATGGAATAATGAAGAATATGCAAAACCAAAACACACACTCGGCTCTGCACAGCTTTATACTAATTTTGGTGCAAAAAAAGTTGATCCAAAAAAAGTTTTCCATGCTGGTGATATCCGCCCTAAACATTATGCAAATGTATTTACAATTGAAAATCACGCAACTCAACTGTCGCCGGACTCCAACGCAATTGATTCAGGAATTCACCTTCCCAATCTATTGAATAATATTAGTGGAAATTCGCCAGACTTAGGATGTTGCGAATTCAATCACCCTTTACCTCAGTATGGTCCCCGATCTGCACACCACTAGATAATTATACGAATAGTGACATTATCGTGGTTAAACTATTGATTCCATGACCTTTCACCGACTCATTCGACCCGCCCACCCCTAAAATCACCAACAAATTGCCAATCAAAATGACATAATCTCACAAGTAGGGCCTTTTGCATGGTTGGCATCCTAGGATGAAACCCCAAAATGAACCTAGACTCTATCGAATTGATTACACTGGGAAGCAGAAAATGAAAAAACTATATGTCTTATTATTTTGTGCAGCTGTATTGTTGCCGAATAGTTCATTTGCAGCGCAAGCGCTTTGCAATGAACACAATTCTCCGTCAGCTAGTGCAATGTTTATAGATACTATTTTTATACGTCCTTTGGGCTTAGCTGGAACCGCTGTGGGTGCTGCCACCTATGTGGTAACTTTACCTTTTACTTTATTGGGCGGTAATGCTGGTGAAGCTGGAAAAAAATTAGTGGGTGAGCCTGGCGCATATACATTTCAACGTCCTTTAGGCAGAACACATCGCTGCAATTAAATGAAAAGCGTTAAATGTTCTATTTAGCGCTTTTTGACTGTTTTTAGTAATCGCTTCCTACTTCGTTGTTGTCTAGGCGTGAGTTTGTTACGTCTGCCCGCATATGGATTATCAGGCTGTTTGAAAATTAATTTTACAGGCGTACCGGTTAGCTTCAAAACTTTGCGTAAGTAATTTTCAAGATACCGTTTATAACTGGCAGGAATTCTATTTATTTGATTCCCATGAACAGCAAAGGTGGGCGGATTTACATTGACTTGTGTCATGTACTTAAGTTTAATTCTTCGCCCACGAACTAAAGGCGGTTGAAATGCTTCCACAGCGCTTTCCAGCATTCGATTTAAATCTGCTGTATTGACCTGTATTTGCGAACTATTATGTGCATGCTTAACGGCATGCATTAGCTTAGTAATATTTTCTTTTTTTATAGCTGAAATGTATAACTGTTCAGCAAAATTCAAAAAGTTTAATTTTAAATCTAATCCTTTTTTAATTTTTTTATGTTGTTCTTCAGAACATTCATCTACTTTATTAATTGCAACTACGACAGCACGACCACTGTCTAAAACCATACCTGCCAATCGCGCATCTTGTTCTGCAAACTCTTGGGTCCCATCAATCATCAAAACTACAACATTGGATGCTTCTATAGATTGTAATGTTTTAACGACACTAAATTTTTCTATCATATCGTGTACTTTGCTCCTGCGTCGTACACCTGCTGTATCTATTAATTCAAATGTGGTGCCAATTTTTTCAATGTTTACCGAAATGCTATCACGCGTGGTCCCTGGAATATCAGAGGTTACAAAGCGATGTTCGCCTAATAATGTATTGGCGAGTGTAGACTTGCCTACATTGGGTCGCCCTACAAGAGCTACTGTAATTAAAGAATTCTCATCCTTATCTGATACTTGTTCATTTGAATCTACGTACTTTTCGTTTAGGTGATACATTACATCTCGTATACCATTCCCAGATTTTGCGGATACTTCAAATAATGATTCTGCGCCTAAAGCATAAAACTCACTGCTTAACGATTGAACTACTCCACAGTCGGATTTGTTCACTAATACTATGACTTGACGATTTGCATTTCTTAGGTTTGCAAATACTTCTTGATCCTGGGGCACTAAACCTTCTGTAGCCTCCACCAGAAAAAAAACCACATCTGCTTCTTCAATGGCTACCCAAGCCTGTTCAGAAATTGATTGATAAATCGGGTTTTGTTCTAGTGATGTATCCGATGACGTAAGCCCGCCTGTATCAATCACGATGTAACGGTCATCAAACCTTCGGGTCGTTCCGTAAATACGATCACGCGTAATCCCTGGTTGATCCGCTACTAATGCATTATTCGATTTGGTCAGATAATTGAATAAGGTTGATTTTCCAACATTAGGTCGGCCCACCAAGGCAATTATTGGTTTCATAGTAATAGTTAGATTGACCGCTTTTATCGTGCGGTATGCGGGATCCAGAAATGTAGTTTGCTACATCAAAATGATAGTGCAATTCTCAACGGTACTGAAGAACAGAAAAAGACCCATTATTGGCTAACACATACGCCTTGCTATCAATCACACGTGGCGCAATGGCAATCGCACCTCTGGCGATGTCATCCCGGCCCGCCAATGTACCATCTTCTTTTGATAACCAATGCAAGTACCCTTTGTAGTCACCCACCACTACATAGTTGCCCATTACACCGGGAGCCGTAAGATCGCGAAAGAGTAATTTGTTTTGTCTCCAAACTGTAGCACCAGATGATTTATCGAGTGCCCAAACACTTGCATCTGCATCCGTTACATATACTCGTGTTTCATCCGCACTTAATCCCACACTAGATGACAAGTCTTTAGTCCAAGCAATATTTCCAGTATCAAAATCAATTGCCGCTACTCGACCATTAAAGTTAACGGCGTAAATTACACCCTCTAAATAAACAAACTCTCCGTCAAGATCTGAAACTCGTTCTAGTTCAGAACGCCCTTTAGGAACAGAAACCGGAATCTCCCATAGTTGGGTACCATCTCGCATATTTAATGCAATGAGTTCACCGTCGTCATATCCCACCAGCACAACTTCACCCACCACCATAGGTGCACTTGTGCCACGCAAGGTTAAGGCGGGTGTTTCACGAACTTGATTCCAAACCACACTACCATTACTCACATCAAGTGCGTACACCGCACTGTCATTAGTACGTACTACAATTACTCCAAACTTTGCTTCAGACATCGCCATCACTTCACTGGATAAACGTTTACGCCAAAGCTCTTGACCATTGTTTGCATCCAATGCAATTACTATCCCATCATCCGAACCTATCGCGATCATTCCTTCGCCCCCATTTACACCCCCAGTAATGGGCTCATCTAGATCTGTTGACCAAATGGTGCGTCCACTGGAACGATCCCAAACATCTATCTGACCTTCAGCATTACTCATGACAACCCGGTCGCTACTAATAAATGGACGAATATTATTAAAAGATTCATCTAAATCCCCAACGGAATTTCGCCACACCGATTGCACACTCACTCTGGGATTTTCAATCTTGACAAGTTTAGTTGGTTTGCGTGGATCATCCGGCTTGCTAATTCCAAGCCATTTTTTTGGTTTATCAATTAAAGATGTGCAGCCTTGAATCGGTACACTACAAGCAATAAATAAACTAATAAGTAAAGAGAACGCGAATCTATTCATCAATGAATGTTTAAAAAGCTAGCTACCTAAATTATCGCGTTTCAGTTGTAAAAACTCGATATTGTCCGCATCAGGATTTTGCAACGCTTGATCATAGGCTTGCCGTGCTTGTTCAATTTCGCCTTTGGCAACAAAAATATCTCCTCGTACTTCGTTGACCAGAGAAAGATACGCATCCGACATTCCAGAATTAACAACCGCCGCTGCTTCATCAAGTTTATTTTCAGCAATTAAAACACGTGATAAGCGAATTCTGGCAATATTTTTAACATCGTCTTGCTTACTGTGATCAATCACCCAACGCAAACTTTGTTCAGCTGCAGTTAGATCTCCTTTTTCACTATTTATCTTGGCTTCATAAAGTGAAGCTAAAGAAGCATAAGGCGTAGATGTATAGTTTTCTTGCAAACTTTTTGCATGTTCAGTAACTGCATTGACATTGTTTGTAATTATTGCTTCTTGAACTTTGGTAAAAATGTCCGAAGCTTCCTGTGCTTGAGTTTCCTTATGTTCAGTCCAGCCCCACCATCCAAATAATGCACCAATTCCTAAACCAGCGCCGGTAATAACAGCTATACCATTTTGCTTCCACCACTCTTTCAGCGCTTCTACTTGTTGCTCTTCTGTTTCGTAACTTGCCATGTATATATCTTCTAAATTTAGATTTTTGTTAACAATTGGATCACTTCGGTTTGTGGAACCGTTACTTGATCACGCTGTTCCCGCAAAAATTTAATCGTTATCGAACTTGCTTCCAGTTCGTCTTCTCCAATGATGAGTGCCAATCTGGCATGAGACTTATCTGCTCGCTTCATCTGTGATTTTATACTACCCCCACCACAATTGAGTACCACCGAGTAGGAAGGGATGCTGTTACGAATGTTTTGTGCTAGTTGCATAGCAGTACTCTGTGTAGCCGAACCAATGGCTACCACATAGGCGTCTACTGCAGAGGTAGTAGTCGCCTCATCTTCCAGCAAGGAAATCAGTCGTTCCAAGCCGATGGCAAAACCTGCTGCAACACAGGGTTTTCCCCCAAGTTGTTCGACTAAGCCATCATAACGTCCGCCAGCACAAATGGTGGCTTGTGCCCCAAGACCATCGGCCACCCATTCAAATACTGTTTTACAGTAGTAATCCAAACCTCGCACTAAACGTGGATTAATCGTATAAGGAATACTGACAGCTGAAAGCATTTCTTGTAATGCTGAAAAATGTTCACTCGATTCTGTATCCAAATGGTCCAGCAAACTTGGTGCATTACTAATGATGGTTTTTAACTCTGAATTCTTGCTATCCAGAATTCGCATTGGGTTGGTGTGCAATCGACGTTTAGCTTCTTCATCTAACGCATCTTGATGCGCTGATAAATAATCAATTAATTCTTTTTTATATGTCTTGCGTGCCGATAAAGACCCCAAGCTGTTAATTTCTAATTTCGGTTTAGAAGGCAACTTAATTCTTTCCCACATGTGTTGAGAAAGAATAATCAGCTCAGTATCAATATCAGGGCCTGAAAAACCAAATGTTTCAACACCAATTTGGTGAAACTGTCGAAAACGCCCTTTTTGTGGTCGCTCATGACGGAAAAAAGGTCCGCCATACCAAAGTCGAAGGGGTTGCGCATATAAAATACCGCCTTGAAGTCCCGCACGTACACAACTAGCAGTTCCTTCAGGCCTCAATGTTAGACTATCTCCATTGCGATCCTCGAAGGTGTACATCTCTTTTTCAACAATGTCTGTAACTTCACCTATGGAACGTTTAAATAATTCGGTGTGTTCCAAAATTGGCATACGAATTTCTTCATAGCCAAACTGTTGTAGTACGGTTTGCAAGCTTTGCTCTAGTGCGCGGAAAGCACCACTGGATGGCGGTAATACATCATGCATACCGCGAATCGATTGGATTCGCTTAGACATTTATTTGATTATTATTGTGGCTTAATTAATTGAGTGTGCAGATACCTGAAAACGTGCAGTTCGATTACTCCTATTATATTCGGAATGATCAAAAAATTGCCCGTTTACTTCTATAACTACACCTGGCGAATTGCCTAAAAAGATCTCAAATGGAGCCTTTCCATTTAAGTTTCTCACGACTCCAGGTTCGATTAAACCTTGCATGAGAGTTTTTGAGTCTGCATCCCGAATCTCAGTCCAGCTTTTTTCGACATAAGTAACGGTTAACACGTCTACTTCTTGATTCATGCTGAGTAAATTTGGGCTATTTGACTGCTCCTGTAATGCCTGCTCGAGTTCTGGATGCTCCAAAGTAGATTTTGTTAACACCTGCTCCGCTTCTGCAGGATAGGGTTCTGATTCACTAGCATTAATCACCTTGGGCTCTTCAACTTGAGAAGTATCGACAACTGTTTTTGTTTGTTCTTTGGTTTGGGTAGCATTCGTTACACTCGCAATACTACTATTTTCTTGCTGAATCTCGGATATGGAAGAATCAAACCACCAGGTAATCATCAACCCTGTAAGAATGGTAAACACTGCGACTGTACTCCATACAATGGCGGGGTCGTAACTTAATTTCTTACCAGGAGTGACAACAATTTCAGGTTCTACGTAATATTGTTTATTATAAGTATCGATTACATGCTCAGGATCCATACCAACGGCCCTGGCATAGTTTCTTAGATAACCACGAACAAATGTAGATTCAGGCAACAGATCAAATTCATCATTTTCTAGCGCCTGAATAGATCGGAGTGGCAGGTTAATTTGTTCCGCCAAATCTCCCTGTCCCAGCGCAGCACGATTACGTGCATGTACTAACATCTCACCAATACTAATGTGATCAGTAGTCATTGAACTTTGTTCAGTATTGTTAGTTTGATTTTCCTGCATTCCAATAAGACTCTGCTAATAATCTTGCTTCACGGGAAGATGGAAAAGAACGTTTTAACTGATGCGCATAATCATCTGCTCTTCCTTTATTGCCTAAATTTATTTCAGATTGATACGCTAACCATAAAGACTCTGAATTATGTCTCCCATACTGTTCATACTGCTGAATATAGTAAGACGCCTCTTCATAATTCTTACGCTGAAATGCAAGACGACCCATTTGATAAAGTGCACCACGATGACGTGGGTTAATGGTCAACGCCTCTTGAAAGTATTTTTCGGCTTTATTCTCATCAGGAATTTTCAACACACAGATTCCTGCATTTACAAATGCAGAATCAGCTTGTGCATATAAAGGATTATCAATTGCAGTTAAGAATTCTTTTTCTGCTTCATCAATTCGGTCTTGATTACATAGAAATGTTCCATAGTTGTTATGCGCTCTGGAATCATTTTTATCCAACGAAATGGCTTTGCGATAATGTTTTTCTGCCGTTTCATTTTCACCCAATCTTTCCTGTAACAAAGCAAATACCCAATGTGCTGTTGAAGAATGGGGATCTTGTTTTAAAGCTTTACGCAACTTCAGGTCCGCTTGTTCTAAATCACCCTGCTGTAAATAATTGACCCCAAGTTGAACATTAATCCCGGCAGCGGTTTGGCTATCTTGATTTGTAAGGGCAGGTTCAGTGACTGTGGTACAGGCAGCCAGCCAAAAAACCATGACGCTGATGCTTATAAACTCTCGAAATCCTAGGCGCATACTGCCTCCACTTTTATATTCAGCAACTCTTTAGCATATAATTTATCAAAATGGCGCCCCCGCCCTATAATGTCGGTAATATCACCGGCTAACTGGCCACATGCGGCCGCAATATCCTCTCCTCTGGGCCTTCTAGTGATCGTGGTTAACCCCGATCGCTGTAAGATATCGCTAAATTTTGCAATCGACTCATCGCTGGAGCGGTCATATCCAGACTGTGGAAAACCATTAAAAGGGATCAGATTTACTTTAGCCGGCAATGGCCGCAGCAAACTCGCCAATTGTTTGGCATGTATAGGTGAATCATTTACATCCCGCAGCATCACATATTCAAATGTGACGGTATGCTTACGACTTTTATCTTTTACAAATCGATGACAAGCTGCAATTAACTCATGTATTGGATAGCGTCGATTAAGGGGCACTAATTGATTGCGTAATTCATCATTAGGTGCATGCAATGAAACCGCAAGGCTCACATCAAGCACTTCACGTAATTTATCAATTTTAGGCACAATACCCGAAGTGCTAACAGTTACTTTTCTTTTACCCAGACCATATGCATTATCATCCATCATTATTTGTATGGCGCGCACAACATTTTCATAATTCGCTAATGGTTCACCCATACCCATAAACACTACATTGCTGATAACGCGATGTTTGTTTAAATCTTTTCTTAGCTGATGTTCTGCGAACCAAAGTTGCGCAACAATCTGTGCAGAAGTTAAATTTCCAGCAAAGCCTTGTCTGGCTGTTGCACAAAAAGTGCAGTCCAATGCACAACCTGCTTGCGATGACACACACAATGTACCGCGCCCTTCTTCTGGAATGTATACAGTTTCGACAGCATTACTATCATCAATTTCCAGCAGCCATTTACGAGTGCCATCCTTGGATAAATCATCTTTCAGTACCCTAGGAATATGAATATTTGACAGATTTTTAAGCAATTCTCGAAGGGATTTGCTCAGATTAGACATCTGCGCATAGTCCGTAATTCCATGCTGGTGCACCCACTTCATCAATTGAGTAGCCCTAAATGGTTTTTCATGAAGCAAAGAAAAATAATTTTCAAGATCGTGATGTGGCATGCCCATCAAATCTTGATTCATTTTTCCTTCTTGTTTAATCATTATTATTTATTGCGGGAGTAAATTTGTCGTTGTGGGAAAAAAAAATTAATTTCACGCTCTGCGTTTTCAGTAGAGTCTGAACCATGTACTGCATTGTGCGCATTTGAAGTTGCATATTTTTTTCTTATTGTTCCGGGTTCTGCTTTTCCAAACATGGTTGCACCCATAACTTTTCGATAGCGTTTAATTGCATTATCACCTTCAAGTACTTGAACAATTGCAGGGCCCGAAGTCATGAATTCAATTAAATAATCATAAAAGTCTTTATCTTTATGAATCTCATAAAAATCAGCGGCTTGTTTTTTACTAAGCCTTGTCATCTTCACAGCAATGATGGATAAACCTGCTGCTTCTATTTGCGCTTGTATATTTCCAATAACATTTTGTTGCACTGCATCAGGTTTAATGATGGACAACGTGCGCTCCATTGCCATGCGCCCTTAGCTCCTATCCAATTTATGATCTAATATGATTTCTAAGTAATAATGGTTACGGTTTGATTTATCCGTATTTTTCCCTGACTTTTCAGTGAATTCTACTCCCTGCAAGCCATGGGAAGCAATGTTTGGTGAGGCTCGGGTAGGATGTGAAAAATGCCAATTGTCAGATATTATAAAACTGCAAAATTAGGTATCAATCACGCTCATCTATCCAGGCCATTTGTATCGCTTCTAAAATTTTTTCATTGGAAGACTCTGGATCATCGTTAAACTCTTCCAAGGCGCAAATCCAGGCGTGTAAATCTGTAAATCGAATAAATTGTGGATCCACATCGGGATGGGCTTCATCCAAAGCAATTGCAATTTCCAATGAATCGGTCCATTTTAGTTGCATGTGAAACTCCTAAATAGTTGATTTAATTAATACAAACTTGTTATTACGTTAATTATTCAATTAATGATTCTCGGACACCATGTTGATGGTATACCTTGGAATTTCAATCACTAAATCCTCTGTACTCACCATAGCTTGACAGCTCAAACGAGAATCTGGCTCCAAGCCCCAGGCTTTATCCAGATAATCTTCCTCATTTTCCTCGGCTTCTGGCAAAGAATCCAAGCCCTCACGTACATATACATGGCAGGTGGTACAGGCACAGGACTTCTCACACGCATGTTCAATCTCGATTTGCTGAGACAGGGCTGCATCACAAATACTGATTCCTGGATCTACCTCAAACTCAGCACCTTCAGGACAAATTTCGGCATGTGGCAATATCGTAATCTTTGGCATGAATATCACTCAAATTCTTCGACTCGGTGCCCTTGCATTAAATTTTGCACGCTTCGATTCATACGTCGTGCAATGTACTCTTCACTTTGAGCTTCCAAACTCTTAATCGCTGTCTTAATTAGCTCTTCATCTTGTCCGGCTCGTGTCCGAATTAAATTCTGCCGGCAAGCTTCAATGGCTTTACGCTCTTCTTCAGACAACAGCATATCTCCATCTTTAGCGAGTGCAGAGTCAAGTGCCTCCAATACACGATCAGCATCTACCTGTTGTTCAGCTAATGCCCGTGCATGCATATCTTCTTCGGCATGTGCAAAGGAATCTTTTAACATAGATTCTATTTCGCTATCCGTTAACCCATAACTGGGCTTAACTTCAACACTAGCCTGAACTCCGCTACTCAATTCTTCTGCACTTACACTTAGCAACCCATCTGCATCCACTTGATACGTCACTTGAATTTGTGCCGCACCTGCCACCATGGGTGGTATACCTGTTAAATCAAACGTTGCAAGTGAGCGACAATCAACAACTTTATCACGCTCACCCTGCAACACATGTATACGCATTGCGGTTTGTCCATCCTTGAATGTAGTAAATTTTTGCGCTTTGGTAACCGGAATTGCCGTATTACGGTCGATAATTTTTTCGACCAAATTACCCATCGTTTCTATACCAAGCGATAAAGGCAATACATCTAATAACAACATTTGATTGTCAGGATTATTGCCCACGAGAATATTAGCTTGATGTGCTGCTCCTAGCGCTACTACATGATCAGGATCAATTTCAATCAGGGGTGGTTTGCCAAAAAAAGTTTCTATTTGCTCTCTTACATAAGGCACTCGTGTTGAACCGCCCACCATTACAATATGTTGTACATCATCCACAGTTAAATCAGCTGCACGTAATGTTTTAGTAGACCATATGATGGTTTTCTTCACTAAATCATGTATTAAATTTTCAAACTTTTTTCTGTTTAGTTTTGTTGTAAAAGTTTCATGATTTTCTATTTCAACACTGACAGAAACCTCATCAGAATTCGTTAATTCTTCTTTTACTCTCCGTGCTTCCGTCATCAAACGACGTATTAATTTATGGTCATTACCTAAATTTAGATTTGCCTGTTTAATAATCCAGTGTGCAATTTCCCGATCAAAATCATCTCCGCCCAATGCGGTATCACCGCCAGTGGATAACACCTCAAATACACCTTTTTGCAGTCTGAGTACGGAGATATCAAAGGTACCTCCCCCTAAATCATAAACAGCGGTAACCCCTTCCGCTTCTTGATCCAGCCCATAGGCGACTGCCGCGGCTGTTGGTTCATTTAGTAAGCGGTAGACATGAAGGCCAGCTAATTTGGCAGCATCTTTGGTGGCTTGTCGTTGTGCGTCATCAAAATAGGCTGGCACTGTAATCACCACTCCCCTTAGTTCGCCGCCGAGGCTTAGTTCTGCGCGCTCACGTAAAGTTCGTAAAATCTCAGCGGAAACTTCCATAGCTGTTACATTGACAGAGCTTGTTTGAATACGTGGAACATTATTATTGTCATTCACGAATTCATAAGGCAGATAGCCATCTAAGGTCGATAAATCATTTATTGAACGACCCATTAAGCGTTTGATTGAGGCTAGCGTATTGATCGGGTCACTTGTAGCATGTTGTAGTGCTTGCTGCCCAACGACAATGTCGCCATTTTCTAGGTAGCGAACTACAGAAGGCAGTATCGATGTCCCCGATTCACCAACAATAGTTTGAGCGACACCACTTTTAACTGTGGCCACTAACGAGTTAGTGGTGCCCAGATCAATTCCAGCGGATAAGCGATGTTCATGCGGTGCCGTTGATTGCCCTGGTTCCGCAATTTGCAATAAGGCCATAACTATAAAAGCTCTTCTTCAATTATTTCTTGTTTTTTCTTAATAGAATTTCTCAAACGATTAAAAAACTGCAACTTTAGCGCCGTATCTTTTGCTGCCTGTAAATCATTATTTTTAAATTCACCTGCAAATCGTTGCGACAAATTTTCCTGTTGTTGATTGATATCTGCATGCAACTCAGACAAGGCTTGCAATGGATCTGACATGTTCTCTATATTTTCCACACGTTCATGAAGCTCCATCTGCTGCATCAAAAACTCCGCATCACTGGAGGTTTCAGTATCTGCATTTACTTCAATGTTGTTTAAAGTTAATAAGTAGTGCGCACGCTTCAGATCGCTTTTTAGCGTAGTATATGCTTCGTTTACATAAGCTGTGGTTTGCACAGAAATTCGTCTTTCTTGATCACTCGCATCCGCGAATCGATCTGGATGTAAAGCAGTTTGTAACTCGCGATATTTTTCCGCTAATAAATCTTGGTTAATTTCAAAACCTATAGGAAAGGAAAACAACTCGAAGTAATTTCGAGTTAGATCAATGTTCATATTATTTATTTAAATAAGAAAGAGACTATTGTTGAAGGAGTACATGATCAAACGCTGAAGCTTTCCCCGCAGCCACAACGCTCTTTTTCATTGGGATTTGTAAATTTAAATCCTTCATTCAAACCTTCGCGTGTAAAATCAAGTTCTGTTCCGCTCAAATAAACCATGCTTTTAGGGTTGACGATAACCTTTATTCCTTTTTCTTCAAAAACATGATCTTCATCTTCAACCTGGTCTGCGAATTCAATGGTATAAGCCATACCTGAGCAACCTGTTGTTTTCACTCCTAGACGCACACCAACTCCTTTACCTCGTTTTTCGAGATAACTTTTTACATGTTGCGCCGCACTATCTGTAAGTGAAATTGACATAAAATTATTCCTTAATTTTACTTCAATAAGTTTTAAGCAATTTTCTTTTGCCCAGAACCTTCAGCCTTGGTTTTTAAATCGCTAATGGCTGCTTTAATTGCATCCTCTGCTAATACAGAGCAATGAATTTTCACGGGCGGTAATGCCAGCTCTTCCGCAATATCACTGTTTTTAATCTCGCTTGCCTGCTCCAAGGTTTTACCTTTAACCCATTCTGTTAAAAGACTGGAGGAAGCAATCGCTGAACCACATCCATAGGTTTTAAATTTGGCGTCTTCAATTACACCATTATCATCTACCTTGATTTGTAGTTTCATTACATCACCACACGCAGGTGCACCGACCATGCCGGTACCTACATTTGGGTTTTCTTTATCAAGTGCGCCCACATTACGAGGATTTTCGTAGTGATCTAGTACTTTGTCACTGTATGCCATGGTTATCGTCTCCTAATTACAATCCATATTTAATTTATAAGTTTTTTATTTAAATAATTTAATGCGCAGCCCATTCCACTGATTTAAGATCAACACCTTCCTTATGCATTTCCCACAAAGGTGAAAGATCACGCAATTTAACTACTGCATTCTTAATTAAATTAATTGCGTAATCGACCTCTTCCGCCGTTGTAAAACGACCAATCGTAAATCGTATTGAGCTATGCGCAAGTTCATCATCTCGGCCTAATGCACGTAATACATAACTGGGCTCCAAAGATGCACTAGTACATGCTGATCCTGAAGATACTGCTATGTCTTTAAGCGACATTATTAAACTTTCACCTTCAATAAAATTAAAACTTACATTGAGGTTGCCAGGAATTCGTTGTTCCAAATCCCCATTGATATAAATTTCTTCAATATCTTTTAGTCCATTTAGTAATCGATTTCTTAACATTAATATTCGTTCGTTATCTGATGCCATCTCTTCTTTAGCAAGTCTAAACGCTTCACCCATTCCAACAATTTGATGGGTAGGCAAGGTTCCAGAACGCATACCGCGTTCATGGCCTCCGCCATGAATTTGCGCTTCAATTCGAACCCGTGGCTTACGACGCACATAAAGAGCTCCAATACCTTTAGGGCCATATACTTTATGTGCACTCAAACTCATTAAATCTACATTCATATCTTCTACATCGATGGCAACTTTGCCTGGACTTTGTGCCGCATCGACATGAAAAATAATTTTTCGCTCACGGGTAATTACACCAATGCCTTTAATATCTTGGATTACTCCAATTTCATTGTTCACATGCATAATAGAGACCAGGATTGTGTCGTCTTTTATTGCAGCTTTTAATTCTTCTAAATCAATTAATCCATTATCCTGAGGCTCCATATACGTAACTTCAAAACCTTCTCTTTCTAGCTGTCGACAAGTATCCAACACAGCCTTGTGCTCAGTTTTACAAGTGATAATGTGTTTGCCATTTTTTTGATAAAAATGCGCAGCGCCTTTGATAGCCAAATTATCGGATTCTGTTGCGCCACTGGTCCAAATAATTTCCTTTGGATTAGCATTAATTAAGTCAGCAACATGTTTGCGCGCTTCTTCAACCGCTTTTTCTGCACTCCAACCAAAACTATGACTACGTGAAGCTGGATTACCATAGTTACCATCTTTGGTTAGACAATCCATTATGGTTTTAGCTACACGATCATCCACCGGTGTGGTTGCACTATAGTCAAGATAAATTGGTAGTTTTAAATTTTCCATGATTTCAGTCATTTTTTATTGCATTAATTCCACTCGTTCTAATTTATGGTCTTGACGGTATGCTACTTTCTGCACATTCATATCATTTACAGCTTGCGCAAGTGTAATGTTCGAAAGATAGTCACGAATCTGATCACTTAGGTTAGACCACAAGTCATGCGTTAAACAGCGTTGATTATTTTGACAATCAGCACTGCCACCACAACGCGTGGTATCCACACTTTCATCTACAGCATCGATTACATCCGCGATAGCAATTTCGTCAGAATCTACTGCCAACACGTAACCACCACCTGGACCACGTATACTTTTCACTAAACCCTGTTTACGCAAACGTGTAAACAGCTGCTCAAGATATGAAAGCGATATCCCCTGTCTTTCAGAAATTTCTGACAAGGAAACGGGCCCGTGCTCATAATGCAAAGCAATATCAAACATTGCAGTTACCGCATAACGACCCTTGGTACTCAGCTTCATCTTTGTTCTACCTCAAATAAATAGAATTTTAGTACGGTAGTATAACAAATAACCTAGTAAAATTGTCAGGTATTATAGGGATGCCCTGGTCGATTCTCACTACCTCTTTTAGGTGGGTAAATCCTATAAATTCAAGTGCTTAGGAAGCTTTTACTTGCGCTCGGGGCTTAGCTACCCTGCCTGTTTGATTTTGAGTCGAGCTCAAAATGCCACGCAATATATTGACCTCTACCTGGGTCAAACGCGCTCTATTATATAAGTGTCTAAGTCGACGCATCAGCAACTTGGGTTGTTTAGGATCAAGGAAATCAATTTCTAGCAGTACTTGCTGCAAGTGCTCAAAAAAACGTTCGATCTCTTCTGCCGTGGCTAATACATCTTCAGATTTTTTAACAGTTTGTACTTTTTCTATATCAGCTGTAAAAATTTCATAGCAAATTACTTGCACAGCTGCCGCAATATTAAGCGCACTAAATTCCCAGTTGGTGGGGATGGTGGTAGCAAATTGACAAAGATCCATTTCAAGATTGGTTAAACCACTACTTTCACGTCCAAATACAATTGCCACATCTCCATTTGTGACTTCTTGCCAAACTTTCGCTCCTAAATCTCTGGGCGAAAGTTCTGGACAGGGCTTTCCTCTGGAACGTGCACTTGTACCTACAACAAATACACAATCTTTTACTGCATCCTTTAGTGAGTTACAAACTGTAGCTCGCTCTAACACATCGGCTGCACTTGTCGCACGTATAGTTGCCTGTTTATCCGGAAATGATTTTGGATTCACTAACACCAAGTTTTCTATGCCCATAGTTTTCGCTGCACGTGCAGCAGCACCGATATTTCCTGGATGTGTAGGCTCAACTAACACAATTTTAATAATGCCTTGACGATTATTCGATAAACTCATATTAAAATTTTATACAGAATTCGAATCAGAATGCTATGCTGGGTATACCAGCCTTTATTAATAATCATTAAAAAATGCAAGCCGCCTTAAACATTGCTATCAATGCTGCACGCAGTGCCGGCAATATTATTCTACGTAATATTGAGAGATTAGACTCTTTAAATATTAGAACAAAACAAAAAAATGATTTTGTAAGTGAAGTTGACCTGCAAGCAGAAATTGAGATTATCAAAACTATTCGTCGTGCTTATCCTAATCATTGTGTGCTTGCCGAAGAAAGTGGGGCTAATGCAGGAGAAAATAATGAATATCGATGGATCATTGATCCTTTAGATGGCACTACAAATTATTTACGCGGATTTCCGCAATATGGTGTTTCCATTGCCCTACAGCATGAAAAAAAATTGGAAGTAGGCGTCGTGTATGACCCATTTAAAGATGAACTTTTTTGTGCAAGTCGAGGCAATGGTGCAACGCTTAATGATAGAAAAATTAGAGTCTCGAATCTTACTAGCTATGACGGCGCATTATTGGGCACAGGGTTTCCATTTCGTGAAAACAAAAATATCGATGAATATTTACCGACATTACGTGAATTAATGTTACATACGTCAGGTATTCGCCGTGCAGGATCTGCAGCACTTGATTTAGCCTATGTTGCTACAGGACGTTTAGATGGTTTTTGGGAATTTGACTTGCGCACTTGGGACATCGCTGCAGGATGTCTGTTAGTGCAGGAAGCAGGCGGGCTAGTTGGTGATCCCTCGGGGGGACACACTCATTTAGAATGTGGAGACATTGTGGCTGCGAATGTAAAGATATTTAAATTAATGTTAAACAGCTTACATAAAGCTGGCAGTAAACTTACCTATTAAACCTGGCTACCATCTTCATTCACCATCTCTTTCTCAACTGGCATTAAATCTTCTTTACTTACATTAAGTGTAAGCAACGATGAGCTTGCGACATAAATTGATGAGTAGGTGCCAACAATAACACCAACAATTAATGCAATTGAAAAGGCATGGATCACTTCACCTCCAAACAAAAATAATGCCAGTAACACCAATAACGTAGTAAGAGATGTCATGATGGTTCGAGACAGTGTTTGATTAATCGATGTATTGATTACAGATTCCGATGTCGCCTTGCGTATTCGTCTGAAATTTTCACGAATGCGGTCAAACACAACAATGGTGTCATTTAAAGAGTAACCAATTACCGCAAGCAGCGCTGCTAACACAGTTAAGTCGAATTCAACTTGGGTAATTGCAAAAAAACCGACGACTAAAATCACATCATGCACCAATGCCGCCACAGACCCCAATGAAAAACGCCATTCGAAGCGCAATGCAACATAAATAAGAATGCCAATCAATGCATACAACATAGCAAGTCCGCCTTTGTCGCGTAGCTCGTCACCAACCTGAGGACCAACAAATTCCACACGACGCATTTCTGGAGCACCGGTAGATGCCAAAGCATCTAATACACGATTACTTAAGGTGGCCTTATCTTGATCTGATTCTGCAACGGGTAACCGAATTAATACATCTTTAGTAGTTCCAAAGTGTTGCACAATAGCATCACCAAAGCCTCCTGCACTCAAAGCCTGTCTAACCGGTTCAAGCTCGGCACTTTCCGAATATCCAACTTCAACTAAGGTTCCACCGGTAAAATCGATACCTAAATTTAAACCGCGCATAGCCATAGCTGCGATAGAAACAACAATTAAAACTAATGAAATGATCAACGCAATTTTGCGTTTGCCCATAAAATCAATATTTACGTTGTCTTTTAAAATTTGCATATCTAATTTCTATACTTTGTATTAAATGGCCAAGCTAGGTGATTTTTTGTTTCCATAATATAAATTAATTAAAGCGCGAGTTCCCATAATGGCTGTAAACATGGAACTTACAATTCCGATAGATAGTGTTACCGCAAAACCTTTAATAGGTCCGGTACCAAACACAAATAATACGATCGCTGCAATCAATGTAGTGATGTTTGCATCGGCAATGGTAGATAAGGCTTTGCTATATCCTGCATGAATGCTAGCCTGTGGTGAATTCCCATTACGAATCTCTTCACGAATTCGTTCAAATATTAATACGTTGGCATCCACTGCCATACCCACGGTTAATACAATTCCAGCAATACCTGGCAAGGTTAAAGTAGCTCCTGGAATTAAAGACATGACTCCAATAATTAAAACCAGGTTTGCCGCGAGTGCCAAATTAGCTGCAATTCCAAAGACACGGTAATACAACACCATAAAGATCATGACCAAAATAAATCCAATTAAAATGGATTTTTTACCTAGCTCAATATTTTGCTTGCCTAAACTCGGGCCAATCGTACGTTCTTCTACGATTTCCACTGGCGCAGCCAAGGCGCCGGCACGCAGTAATAGTGAAAGCTTTAAAGCTTCATGAGTTGAATCCAGTCCTTCAATTTGAAACCGTTTACTTAATTGTTCTTGAATGCGCGCAACATTAATGACTTCTTCCGTACGGACTGTCTTTTTAACTTTTTCTCCATCTTTTAATACAGTCGTGGTTTTATTATCAATAAATACTACCGCCATTAATTTTTTTATATTTTCAGCCGTAACCTTGCTAAAACGACTTGCCCCCTTTCCATCTAATGTAATGATCACTGCCGGCAAACCATTTTCATCAAAGCCAGAGGTCGCATTGATAATCGAATCACCTGTCAACATCACACTTCTTTTCAATAAAATAGGATTCCGACTATCGCGTTCCGTGTACAACACCGACCCAACCGGAATGCGCCCTGTTTCTGATGCTTGAAATGGATCGTTTTGCTCATCCACCATTCTAAATTCCAAAGTGGCTGTAGCACCTAAAATATCTTTGGCTTGCGCAGTATCTTGTACACCGGGTAATTGCACGACTATTCGTGCAGCGCCCTGCTGTTGAATAACAGGTTCAGCCACGCCCAATTCATTTACGCGATTGCGTAAGGTCTGGATGTTTTGTTGAACCGCTAAGTTTTGAATTTCTTTAGCAGCCGTTTCTTTTACGGTTGCTGTAACAAAAAAGTTTCCATCCGTTTCCTGTTCTTCAAAATCAAGCTCATTACCATATTCTTCGGTAAGTACTTTTAGCCCTTCAATTCGACTTTCAACGTCTCGAAATTTTACTTTTAATTCTTCTTTATTATGACTAACCGAAAATCGGCGTAGTTTGGCTTCGCGCAACGTGACACGAAACGAAGATACATAATTATTAATCGCTTTATCAATGGCAGCTTCCATATCCACCTGCAAAAGAAAATGCACCCCGCCACGTAAATCCAATCCCAAATTCATCGGTGTTGCACCTAACGCACGCAACCAACCTGGCGTGGCAGGCGCCAAATTAAGTGCTACTACATGCCTACCATCTAATGTATCTTTTGTTATGTCTGATGCTTGGAGTTGATGTTCCGTATTTTTAAAACGTAATAAAATACGATTATCATCTAGCTCGTCTCCTTGAACTTGAATTCCTTTTCCCGTTAAAGCATTTTTAACTACATCTAATGTAGCTTCGCTTAACTCTCCAGACTCATGTGAAATTTGAACCGCCGGAACATTTGGATATAAATTTGGTAAAGCATAAAGCCCTGCAAATAAAATAATTGCAAGAATGAGTAGATGTTTCCAGAGAGGATACTGATTCAGTGGAACCACAATCGATTACTTTTATTTTTATATGTTTTGTAAATTTTAATTGTTGGAAAATTCAGTCTTGCTTTAATGAACCTTTCGGCAAAACTGATGATATTGAACTCTTTTGTAGCTTTATGGTAACTCCGTCAGCCACATCTAAGTTGATAGACTGATCACCTACATTTGATATTTTCCCCATTATTCCCCCATTTGTGACAACTTCATCACCCTTAGATAGAGAACCAATTAATTTTTGATGATCTTTTGTGCGTTTTTGTTGTGGACGAATGATCATGAAATACATAATCGCAAAAAAAATGCCAATCATGATCAGCATCTCATAGCCACCGCCTGCTGGGGCGGACGCACCTTCCGCCATTGCATCTGAAATTAAGAACATAGTCCTAAAATAGTGTTTATTTTCTGATCGATTTAAAATTGAGCGGCGTATTATGCCACAGTCTCTTCGCGATGCGACTGTTGCTGATAAAACTCTTCTTTATATCGAGTCAAATGGCCCTGCCGGATAGCCTCTCTCAATTCTGCCATAAGCATTTGATAATAATGTAAATTATGTAAGGTATTTAATCTGGCCCCGAGTATTTCTCCGCACTTATCCAAATGCCTTAAATAAGAACGGGTGTAATGCTGGCAGGTATAGCACGCACATTGTTCATCGATGGGACGCATATCATTTTTATAGCGGCGATTCCGTAATCTCAACAACCCGTTTCGAGTGTATAAAAATCCGGTTCTAGCATTACGGGTTGGAATGACACAATCAAACATATCAATGCCTCGTGCCACGGCCTCTACTATATCTTCCGGTTTGCCCACACCCATTAAATATCGAGGTCGATCTTCCGGAAGAGCTGAAACAATTGAATCTAATATGTGATTACGCTCTTCTTCAGGTTCACCTACAGACATACCCCCAAGTGCATAACCATCAAATCCAATTTGAATTAATTTCGTAGCACTCTGTCTACGTAACTCTGTATACATACCGCCTTGAACAATACCGAATAGGGCATGTTCATTGGAATGCTCTTGTTTACATCGCTCTGCCCAACGCATGGATAATTGCATAGACTTTTCAGCTTGTTCAAAGCTTGCTGGATATTCCGTACATTCATCAAACACCATCATAATGTCACTACCCAGTTGTTGCTGAATTTGAATGGCTAGCTCCGGGCTTAAAAAAACTTCGGCACCATCTACAGGAGACTGAAAATGTACACCCTCTTCCGTTAATTTGCGCATGGACGCTAAACTAAATACTTGGAAGCCGCCTGAATCGGTGAGTATGGGTCCTTGCCAATGCATAAAATTATGCAAACCTTGATGTTGCTGAATAATTTCCATTCCTGGCCGTAACATTAAATGAAATGTATTTCCTAGAATGATCTGCGCACCTATATTTGAAACTTCTTCGGGCGTGACCGCTTTCACTGTGCCATAGGTACCTACCGGCATAAAAGCAGGTGTAGCTACATTGCCGCGTGCAAATCGTAGCTCCCCTGCCCGAGCCGCACCATCATTTGCTGCAATATTAAATTTCATAGTAACTAAGCAGCTGTTTCCTCAATAATCATGGCATCACCATAACTATAAAAACGATAATTATTTTGTACAGCATGCTGATAAGCCGCACGAATAGTTTCCATTCCCGCAAAAGCACTCACCAACATCAATAATGTAGATTTAGGTAAATGAAAATTTGTAATCAATACATCTACCACATTAAATTTAAATCCAGGATAAATAAACAATTCAGATTCACCTTCATAAGGTGTAATGGTTCCTGATTGAGCTGCAGTTTCTAATGCTCGTACTGAAGTAGTGCCTACCGCAATTACACGTCCATTATTATTTTTACACCTAATCACTTCATCACTAACATCTTTACTAACAGACATTCGCTCAGCATGAATTTTATGTTCTAAAATGTTACCCGTGCGCACAGGTTGGAAGGTACCTGCCCCCACATGCAAAGTAAGAGATGCAATTTTTACACCTTGACCTTTTAATGTGTTAATTAGTTTTTGATCAAAATGTAGACCTGCCGTGGGTGCAGCCACAGCTCCTGCATTTTTTGCATACACGGTTTGATAACGTGCTTCGTCTTGTGAATCTGCTGAACGTTCTATATAGGGTGGCAGAGGTGTCACACCCAATTCTTGCAATACCTTCTCTACTTTTATATTTTCAAACTCAAGAATAAAGAATTCATCTTGTCTATCTTTTACAGTGGCACATACTTGTTCATTAAAAATAATTTTACCTCCCGGTTTTACGCTTTTACTGGCCTTAAGTTGTGCCAGCGCCGTATTCTCATCCAGTATTTTTTCCAATAAAAATTCCACTTTACCGCCAGTGATTTTTTGACCAAACATTCTCGCTGGAATCACCTTTGTATCATTTAACACTAACAAGTCGTTCGGTTTTAAAAGTGTTGGCAAATCAACAAACTGTAAATCTATAAATGATTCTTGATCCTTCTTACAACGTAGCAACCGGCTCGCACTGCGATGTTGTAAAGGAGTCTGCGCAATCAATTCTTGCGGAAGCGCATAATCAAACTGGTCTACATTCATTATTGAAATGGATTAAATAAATTCTTTATAACTTCTTGCCAGCTTAGCAATTTAGGCTACACTAAGCACAAAATTGGCCGGGGTGGCGGAACTGGTAGACGCGCCGGATTCAAAATCCGGTTCTGGCAACAGAGTGAGAGTTCGAGTCTCTCTCCCGGCACCAGGTTTAACAATACTAAATGTAAATTGAGTATAATCTGTACATTGTTAAAAATTTGTAACAATATCTAGGTAGTATTGTCACTAGAATTCACCAAATAAATTGAGGTTTCTTTTAAGATGAAAAAAATAATTTTTATATGGATCTCTGCATTCATGTTAGTTCCGCTAGCAATTGCTGAAGAACAAACGCTGGAAGAATTTGTAAAAGAATCTTGTGCGGAAGATAAAGAGAAATTTTGCAACCAGGTTGCCCCTGGTGAAGGCCGCATGTTAGCTTGTGCTTATGCACATGAGGATAAACTATCTGGTAAGTGCTCACATGCTCTTTATTTAGCAGCAGAAGCTTTAGATCAAGCCATTAACAAACTTCACCATATTGCAGAAGCATGTAACAATGATATTGAGGCTCACTGTGCAAATGTAAAAGAAGGGAATGGACGAATTCTCAGTTGTTTGAAACACAATATTGGGGATATAAGTCCAAATTGCAAAACCGTTATGGATCAAGCGGGTGTAATGTAATTAGACTTATATTACATATTAGCTAAAACCCCTTAGGATATAAAATCCAAGGGGTTTTTTATGTAAAAATTAAGATGCCTACACATTGTTATAATAAGCAATGCTTTTACCTTTGACGCGTTAAACATCATTAGCGACTTGTTTGGAAAGCAAGCCTAATGCCAGATCGGATTTTTGATCAATTTCTGCAGCTGTATCTGCCTTTACAATAAATGGCATTAGCATCGGTGACACCACTACTACAAATATTTTCAACTTTAAAAATTTCATGAGTATCTTCTATTCAATGTTGTACAGTTTATAGGGGATTGGATCGTCTCGATCTCCAAACCAACGATGCTTAGCATTACCTAATAAACCAGAAATGGGCCGAGTAATACCTCCTAAGATTGCACCACGTCCCGCCTTGGAAACTACTTCGTCTAAATTAGACTGGTTATTCGCTGGAGTTCCCCAAAACTTAATGGCTGGCCCTTTCCAATACCCGTATTCATTTCTTTCTTTTTCCATTAAATTTAAATCGTACATAATAGCAGCACCCTTGCCGCGAAAATCTAAGTTCGCATCCATATCAAGCGGGCTATGTAAAATGTCTTTGTTTTGTTGAAACTCAACACCACCACTTGCTGTCATTAACAATTCCGGATTTTGCACCACGTATTCTTTAATTTGTAAATCTCGTGTTTCATCCCGCACTAAATGCACATCCATCAAGTCATACTCAATCACTTTTATATAATCCACTAATCTTGACACCGCACCAACACCAAATAAGCCTGTGGGCACATACGATACGGTTTCACCAAGCGCACCCATGAAACCAGTGGCACCGCCCACTAAAGCACTGTCAGGGTCTAACAATCGAAACACGCCCTCTTCACCATGAAAGCGCAAATCAAACAATAGATTGTTTCGGTACTGCGCCATATTGGGCGAATTGCCAGATCCGGTAAATTTCACATTAAATAAGCCTTCCGCTCTGGGCGTGGATCCCGGGACTAGTTCTTCAAAAAAGGTTTTTGCATCAAAGTCTTTAACACTGGCTTTAGCATTTAAATCATAGGGTGTATCACTGGGTGTATGCGTCATTTGCATATCCATTTTAATCGGACTCTCGTGAAAGTTAGCCTCAAACTCTTCCAATATAAATTTGTTTGGAGAGATTTCAGTACGCCCTATGATTCCGTGAATAATTAAAAATTCTGTGTAATACAGTTGATCAAATTCATAAGTCGCATCAATGTTATAGGGGATTACATCCCAAAATGCTTTTTCATCAGGTGTTAAATCTTGTTCAACCATTGGTTCAGCTTCTTCTTCAGACGCCTCTTGCTTTTCTTCTTTTTTAGCAGACACATTCCCAGAAATTGCATTCAATGTATCTAAAATATCATTCAAGTAAAAAGCAGAACTATCGATGGTTGCATTGATGAAATTATTTTCATCTTCTCTGTGAGTATGATTCGCTTGTACAAGCATGTCTGACTCACCAGTATTTCCAACTGTTCTAAGCGGAGCCGTAATTGAAAAACTGGTGTCCGGATCGATTTGTCCATCGATATCCATTTTGACCAGTTGAAGTGGGATTTCATTATCCGAAGTTAAGTCATGTATTTTAACAACGGAATCCAACACTCCCTCAGCATTCAGATTAATAGTTGCATTTAATTGACCTGTCTTTAATTTATGGTTTGGCATCACTCCTGGCTGGTCTAACATCACAGGGAGTGAGACCGTTACATTTGTATCAAGATTTTCTACCCACGCTTTACCTTTATGTTCTTTCATCGTTAGGTCCACATTGGCATCTAATGCTTTGATATCGGCTTGATCCACAAAAACTAAATTAATTGGATTGAGCAAGACTATTAACTCATCTCCTTGCATGGTGACATCTGCATCCGCGACTACATTAAAAGGATTTAACGTTGCACCTTCTTCGCTACTCACTGCTACATTAGAAATAGTAAAGGGTTTAATTCCATCAATTTTTAATGACTTGCCATCTGAAGTAAGCACAGCTTTGCCACTCACTTCTGTAAATGAAATTCCATTCGCCTCTAATATTTCTACAAATGGGTCAGAGGTTAGATTAAAAATTTCAAATGTAATTTTTCCACTTGCCCGATTTAACTCATTTTGTTTAGATCCTAAATTCGTGCGAATACGAACTTTTGAATCCGCGTTTAATGAAATTTTTGGTTGAGAATCTGTATAGAATAAATTAGCTTTCAGTTTATCAATAGTAATGCTATTGGCATTTGTTGCTAATTTGTAGTCAGACTCAAAGCGCACGGGAGAAACGATGTCTGCTTGTAAAGCATTAGATACAACTGGTTGTTTGGCAGCCGCTTGTAGGTCGACATTTATCTTGCCAGCCGTTGATAGTGTTTGATTTTCATCATTCGCCAAAACTAAATTGCCACTGCCCGAAACAAGTTGTTTGCGTCCACCTGTAACATTGAGATCTGCATAGGTAATTTGCGTACCATTATCATTTAGTACAATTCTTGGGCTTACCCCAAGCCCTATATCTTTAATCATTTCTCCATCTATACTTGTGATATTCACATTTTTAACCACTAATGGTCTATTGGCCTCAAGAATGGAGTTTTTATTAGCATCCATGGAAAGATAAAACTCAGCGTTTTGCACATGCCCTTTTATATCGGTATCAGGTACAAAAGCTGAAAACCATGCCAACTGAATATCCGAAATTTTTAAATTTGCAATACGTCCCTTGGTATTTCCAATAGGGTTAGTATTTTCAGCTGTATTGATGATAAGAGGTTGTAACAAACCTAAATTTAATAAACGAGTTTTATCTCTATTAAGATTTGCATCTAGCTTACTTACTAGGATCTGCTCTTCTTGCTGATTCAATGCCATGTTTAAATTTAAAGAGAACGTTTCTGGTATGCCTTTAGTAGAATACGCATCTCCTTCAAGATAATTCAGCAAATTGTGAACATTAAACACGGCATTTGTAGAAGCCACTATAGTGCCCTGAGTTTCACCTGCCAAATACATGGTTGTATTGGCTTTAGCCCTGGTTAAAGTGCCTTTTTTAGTTGTAATAGAAAAATCGTTTAGTTCTACATCGACCGATTCCTGTTTATAGGCAACTTTCGGTAAAAGTGAAATATCAAATTCATCAATTAAAGTTTCTTCGCCTTGCAATACCGTCAAGTCATGGATGACTAGTGGTTTCAATGGATCCACATGGATCACAGATTCTTTATCCGTGAAAATTTTGAATCCGCCACTTAAACTACCTTTAGTAATTTCATATTCAGGGGCTAAAAAGTCCAACCATGCAATTGGAATTTCGGGTAATTCAAATTCAATCAAGGTATTGTCTTGACTTAAAAATGACTCAAGATCATTTAATGGAATGTTTAAATCAGCAGGAATGGTGGCGCTAAGCGGCTTAGTCGTTCCCTCATCCGCAACCTCAGCGTCCAACCTATCAATTCTAATTTGATTATCTGGCAACAAAAATAAATGAATATTATTTTTCAACTCCAGCAGCTGTGGAACTTTTTCGTTTTCAGCCACATATTTTAAGTTTGTCAATTCCAAACTATTAATAAAGGATACATCTCCCGTAAAGTCTGCAAAATTTAAATTAAAATCTCCTGTCAATTGTTCGTGCGTTGGAGGAATTTCTTTATCTTCCATATAGGGCTTCACTAACAATTCATTTGCAGTGAATTTATAATCTCCAGAATACCAACCATTATTTCCATTATAGCTTCCATTTACATGTAGGAATGATCGATTCAATCCCGCATCATCATCCTGTTTTATCAATACGGAAAGAATTTCTGGACTAATACAATCACTATCATTTTCTTCTCCACATCCGGGGATCGATTCCTCAGACTCTGGTGCTGGCTTAGCCATTAACTTAATACTTACATTTTCAGTTTTCGGCAGCGCTTCTAGTGTTGCTGATACATTTAATAAATTTTCAATGGATGCAAAATCTCCTCGCTTTAATTGATCCAATATCATTCGATCTGCAATTTCGATTACTTCATTTTCAACACCTGTATAAAACTGTGCGAATACATTAATTTCACCTTTTTGTTTAGGTCGAATATCGCCTCCTGCAACCACAACTTCTACTGATTGTTGTTCGGGAAGTTTTACTTTCGCATCAACATTAATTTCTTGCAGGATGTAACCTAAACCATGATCGAGTGAAGCAAGCACGCCAGGGAATATTCCTGATTCTGTTTCCTTTTCGCTGGGTGGTGGATTGAATTCTGATATATCAATATCCACTCCCTGAAAATTGATCTGCGAAATGTTTAAATTCAATAACAACAATGAAGATAAACAATACTTAACGGTGCCGCTTTCGACTTTAAACAGCCCCCCCTCATAAGCTGCTGCCAGTTTTTCAACATTGATCGACCAAGGTGTAAAGTGAACTCTCTCAACACTGAGTGAGTCCATTGCTGGAGCTCCATATTTCATCAACATTTTCTTTTGAAAATCAGGATGAAATACAACTGCACAAATTATGATGAGGACTAATAGAAGTCCGAGTGATATGAAATATTTTGGGCGTTTTACATCTATTAATTGCATTTTATTTTTTAATTCTTTTGCAATGTAATAATGGACCAAGAATTCAATCCACTACACAAGTAGCACATCTCTATGCATGTGCATATATATAAATAATATAAGATTTTGTTTTAACTTTATATTTCAGTCGAATGATAATTTAGAGTTTTTTGCAAATTAAAATGCAAAACCAACCATATCCCATAATCCACAAAGGGTTAATGGCCTTGCTTTGGTCCAATCAGAGAATACCTACTTAGAAAGATCGGCTTCCATTGAATCAATCAGATTTACAATGTTAGCGTGATTTACACGAATAAAACCATCTATAGAACGATCAAAATCTTGTATGGCAAGCATTACTGCAACAAGTACAACTGTAAGTGCATACATGCGCCAACGATCAAATTTTCCATCAATGCCTGCATTATATCCAGAAACCATTAATACCACAGCCGCAATAATTAATTGTAATAAAATTACCGCTACTGGCATCTTGTCTAATACAACCGCTACGCGATGTGTGTGCGAGTCAAATACTTGAATCATGGAATTAACCAAGGAAGATTCATAACTTTTATATTGATTATTTTTTTCTACAATCTGTTTTGTAATGTCCCAAAGCTTCGCATGTAACTCTTCTGCCTTTTGAAGATGCTTATGAATCATTTTTAATGACGGTTCTTTACCCTGTTTCATCGTGCGCATTTTTGTATATTCGAAAAGCACTTTTTTTAGTTCCGTGCGTTCTGGCTCTGGCGCAAAGTCGGCGCGCAAGTAAACAGTACTCAACACATTGGCTTCTTCATTTAGTGCTGCTTTACGTGCTTCATAACGGCTGACACCCGCGCCAAATGAAAACGCTAAAATTAAACCTAATAATAGTAGAATCGATGAGGGTAAGGATTTTGCTTCTTCCGAATCATCGCCTTGTGAAGTAGCGTGTTTTTTTAGCCCTAAGTATCCACCAATCTCTAAAGAGACAAGCAAGACTAAAAGAAAAAATAAGCCAAATGCCCAGAAAGGGATTCCAAATAAAGCACCAGGTGTCATCATTTTATTATTGTTAAATATTCAGACGTAAAGCGTAGCATTGTAATCAATAATATTCACCGCGCAAGACTTAAAACCAAATTGGAGCCTGTCAATAGTTATTGATTCATTTACTAAATCTTTGTTGCAATTTACTACCCAGCACTGTAGATAAGCGCCATTAATTAATTGTGCAATCGGTTGATTTTGATTTTGACAAGTACTGGGTAGTACTACTTTAAAGAAAAGCCCCTATTACTAAAAGTGTAATAGAGGCTCATTAATAAATTCTCTAAGCATTTAGAATTATTTAACTACAGCTGATTTTCTATGGGTAATAATTTAACTAAACCAATTTTAAATCGTGTCCACCAACTAGTTTTCGGTTCTTTTGTGTAGATTACTTCTTTACCATGCTCGAAATATACCCATTCAAGATTACCTTTACCATTGAGGCGTACACGATAAGCAATATCAGCTAAACGGTCTCGATATTCGTCGTGTAATTTTTTAGTAATTTCTGGGGAATCTAGATAAATTCCCATCTCCGTATTGATATCAATCGAGCGTGGATCCCAATTAAATGAACCAATAAAAGCATATCGCTCATCCATTGAAAATGCTTTGGCGTGCAAACCTGCTTGAGAATAACCAAGTTGTTTTTCTTCTTGAAGGGATTTAATGTAATCGCTTTCTGTACGCGCTTCCCAAAGTTCAACACCCATTTCTAACAAGTGTTTGCGATATTTAGAGTATCCTGCATGAACCACTTGCACATCATTTGAGTGCAATGAGTTAGTAAGTATTATTATTTTCACACCTTTTTTGCGTAGTTTAGAGACAGCCTGTAGCCCTTGTTCACGTGGTACAAAATAAGGTGAAACCGCAAAAATTTCTTTTTCAGCATTCGCAAATTCAGGGCTAAGTTCGGTGCGAATTTGCCCGGGTGTATCTGGATCAAACCCTTCTTGAATTTTATCAGGAGGATCCACTATTACTTTCCCACTGGCCCATGTAAAAAATTCTTTTCTATCTAATAGATTTTGAATCGTGTGATCCAATGCAGCACCAAATTGTGTTTCAAGCGCTTCATCTTCAATAGTTGAAAATCGTTCACGTACTTCATCCAACGTTATTGTTTCTTTTGCAATATTTACTAGCGCAAGTGCTGGCACGCTGGCTTGATTGTTCCAGTAGATATCAAAATGCTTGGATACATCATTTACAACCGGCCCAATAGAAATTAAGTCTAAATCCGCATCATTTACATCCTGGCTGGCATCGAAATACTCATTACCAATGTTGCGGCCCCCAACAATAGTTATTTGATTATCAACTGTGAAAGATTTGTTGTGCATTCGATGATTAACACGACTAAAGTCTGTTAAAAAACTAAATGCACGAACTTTTCGTTTATGAAATGGATTAAAAATTCGAAGTTCAATATTTGGATGAGACTCAAACGCCGCCATACCTGCGTCATAACCCTTTGTTGTCATATCATCTAACAAAATGCGAACCCGTACACCGCGATCAGCCGCTTTTAATAACGCATTAACAAATAAAAAACCACACATGTCGTCATACAACAAATAATATTGTGTATCGATACTTCGCTCTGCTTTATCAGCAAGAATTAGTCTTGCTGCTAGTGCTTCAATTCCATCGGTAACCAAATAGTATCCTGACTTTCCTGAATTGGTTTCAACCGCTGGTGCTATTACTTTTCCAAGACTTGTGTCTTGTGTGTCCGTTAGTGCCGAAGATTCATTTCTTGGATAATCTTCAAAATGCGTGGTTGCACAAGAAAAAAGAAAAGTGAAACAAAGTAAAAATAAAATTCGAAAAAATTGCAATCGCAAGCTATTGTGAATTTGATTTCTCACGCTGAAATAATTCCAGTTTTTGACTGTACTTATCGTGACAGCCTTACAATTATTATTAGAGAACAGTATTATTCTCAACTACACTCAACAAATCCATAATTTTGTTTAAGGTTAATAAATTATGATCTTTTTTGATCATAAGGAGTCTAATAATGTTGAAGTTTATAAAAACAACTATTGTTGGCGGGGTTATTTTTCTTATTCCGCTGATTCTGCTCTTAATGCTTTTAGGGAAAGCTCTTGATATTTCGAAGAAAGTTGCTGCCCCCATTTACCATCGACTGCCAATTGACTCTTTTGCAGGCATAGCCGTTGCTGAAATTAGTGCAATTTTACTTATATTATTGGTGTGTTTTGTTGCAGGAATGTTAGCAATCAGTAAACCTGGAAAAAAATTGTTTGCCTTTATCGATTCAAAATTGATTCTATATTTGCCCGTGTATGCATTCATTAAAAGCATGACTGGTGCACTTTATAATGAAGAAGAAGCAAATGAATATTTAAAACCTGTATTAGTAACTCTGGATGACCAACAGCAAATTGGTTTTGAAGTAGAATGCTGTGATCAAAATCATTCCGTTGTGTTTTTCCCAGGCGCTCCAGATCCAAAGTCTGGAACGGTAGCTTACATAAACCCTGAACGTATCGAACATCTAGACGCAAATTTTAAAGAAGTATTCCAAAGCCTAAGAAGGCTAGGATTAGGAGCAGGCAAAATTATAACAACAGGTACTTAGTGTAGTAATTTTTAATTCTCTCTACACATTAATTTAAGTGTAGAAGGATGTAAAATTTAAGAGGGATTAATTACTCTTTCTCGATATCAAAATCAGTATCTTTAACCGTATCGCTTTCTAAAGTTAGGGCGAAATTTTTTTCACCCCATCTTTTTTTAACCAATACATCTTCGCCATCATCTACTTCAACCTTAAATCGATCTTTTGGTAAGGTTTCTTTAAACACATCACGTATTTTTTTTGCAACTCGATTTTCACCCGTACCATCTTTAATTGGCACCGTTATTACGATGGTTTCTTCATCCTCAGGGGTAATATGAAACACTAATTCACCATCAGAATCTGCCCCTCCATCGACTTCAGTTCGCCATTTATTTGAAAGATCTCCCGCATTGGCAACATTATTAATAAAAAGTATAAAGAAAAAAACGTATAAACATATTTTAAAAACTTTATCCATATTAAACCCCTTACATAAATTTATTTTTATTTTGGATAAATTAAGGTTAATTGTATTCTTAATCCCCAATCTTCTGGACCATTCGAAGGTGAATCCGCCCAGTATCTAACGCCCCCTCCCACCTGAATTAATTGATTGCCCACTTTTAATAATTGAAATGCTGTCGCATTAAGGGGTACAGACCATTCGTCCTCTTCCCAATCATAGGTAGACTCCGTGTTTATCGAAAATGTTGTTTTTGTTTGAGTAATATAAGACCAAAAAGGTTGCATAAATGAAGCACTAATATCATCTCGATCACTGTCTCCTGCAAATGACTCAATATGATTTACTAAGAGCCCAAATGTATTAGTTCCTTTTTGCCTTAGCCCAACAAATGTAGGTCCTATCCCCCATTTCTCACCTCCTAGCTCATCTTCCGTAGCAGTTGGAAATAAAATAGCAGGTCCTACGCCCCATATTAATCCACGCTCGGTTGGTGCTTTAGGTGAAAAAAATAAACTTTGCAAGGTATCCCCCAAACCAAATTCATCATCACCTTCAAACGGAATATCTTCTTGATTAATGACAGGTACTATGGTGCGTGAAATAACATTCCAATCTTCATTTAATGAAAAGGGAATCACAGGTTGAATGTTTATTCGCCACACTTCACCTTTTTCTCTGGGTCCAAAATTTTCATCATAATTGGCCTGAATAGGAACACTAATTAATGATGCAACAGGATTAGCAAGTTGTTTTGCTACATCATCTTCTGCCTTAACAGAAACAACACTACAAACAATACATGTGAGCATTACCAACGATCCAATACGACTAAAATATTGTGCCACATGTACCTCAATTGCGTTTCTGAGTTAATTATTTTCTTTTTGCAAATGACCTACTTCATAGGCAGGCGGATATTTTTCCCAAGGATATCCATTACGAGCCATTTCATAGCCCAGATCAAATAACTTACCCATATACACCGAGTCAAACATTTCATTTTGTTCTTCATTAAAACTAGAAGGAATGGATGCTAAATTAAAATCATTTCCATCTCTTTCACACAACGCATAGATTCTATATAAATCGCCTATGCCTTGGGAACGAATCATCGAAGAAACGGTTTTAGAAGCAATCGATACAAATTTTTGGTCTACACTTTGATAATTAGGATCTAAAAAAGAATTACGAATCACATATACTTTTGGCTGTTCCGGAACTTCTAATAGTTCAGTGATTTGCGCCCAATTCAATGAAGAAGGGTAAACAAATACCTGTGCCCCCACACCCCCATCGACATGCAATTCGTCATATGTCTCACCATTGGCTTGCACAGGTATTAACACAGGTGGAAATGCAATCGGGATTGAAGCAGAAGCCCTTAAAATCTCATGTATCAACTCTACTTTTGTATCCAAATCACTCGCTGCAATTTGACCGATATTCCAGATTACAGGTCGTGTAGCATCGAGATTATATGTGCCTACAACAAGCCTGCGCCCATCACGGTGTTCTTCTGCAATCGCTTCTATAACATCTGGAGTAATGTATTTGGCAATGGTTTTTTGGAAGGGCTCAACATTAGAAATAGTACCTTGGAATATGCCCCCAATTATTTTAAAAAAAATTCCAATATAACTCGTTTCTTCAACAATATCTTTGGTCGAAGTAGTTGTGTACACCTCTTTTAATTGTTCATCATATTCTTCGCCCAAGAATGCAAACGGAGCAATTAAAGAACCTGTACTAATTCCAGTTACCATAGTGAACTCAGGGCGTGTGCCTGTTTCACTCCAGCCGTAAATCAAACCTGCACCAAACGCGCCTTTTGCACCTCCTCCTGAAATAGCTAAATAGTAGTGAGGTTTTTGAAAAGTATCCGGCAACGTTCTACTTAATTCCTCATCAGTTTTATTCTTTAAGCGCTCAGCTGAATACCTAGGCCATGCATCTGCCCAAAACCTAGCGTCTGATACACCCGTAATTCCGGCTTCATTAATTAAATTTGGAGGTAACGGTGAACGTGGAGGCGTACTAGCACAGCCTAAAACGAATAGTGATAATAAAACTAGAATTCCAAAGTTGAGTCTTCTAAGAAACATATTGTTTTAAAAGTTTTATTTGCTTTTAAAAATTTTATTCCAGTCATTTTTCATATCTACAAGAATCCAATGACGTTGTTCGGCTTGGTCTAACCCCTTATCTAATTTACCAATATGTGAATCTCGATCATAAGCCCATTCGCGTTCCGCATCGGTATGATGAATTAACACCCCCAATCTTGGACCTTCCCCCCCCGTGGTCCACTCCAGCATTTGAAAATCTCCATCTGAATTACCAAAAGCCATGATGGGTCGATGTCCAATGTGTTGATTAATCCCCACCGGCTTGCCTTCTTTATCATCTATGAAATTTAATTCTGAAATGCGCACCAAAGCTGGTTTGCCATTGTAAATTTCATATTTAGTTTTAATGCTAGATCCAATTACCTGCTCGGGTGGAATACCATACACTTGTTCGGCCCAGGGACGCATAAATTCAATACCACCCCCTGAAACAATGAAAGTTCTAAACCCATTTGCACGCAAATAATTCAGTAACTCCAACATGGGCTGATATACCATTTCAGTATAAAGCTTGCCTGTTGTAGGATGTTTTGCAGTGGTCAACCAATCCAACACAATCTGATGAAATTCATCAGTCGTCATTCCTGCATGTGTAGACATAACCATTTCCAACAAAGGCTTTAAACCTCCTGCAACGGACGCCTTGTAATCACCCTTTAATACTGAAGCATAGGGTTCCTGCTCTTTCCATTCGGGATGATTAATTGCAAGTTCTTTAATTCGATCAAATATAAAGACAAGTTGAAAATATAACGGTTGCTCGGCCCATAACGTGCCATCGTTATCAAACACGGCAATGCGTTTTTTTGCCGGAACAAAATTTGAAGTGTCTGGTTTAGTTACTTTTTTTACGAATTTAACAATCGCTTGTTTTGATGCCGAATTATTCCATGAGGGTAATGGCTCTTCTGCTATACTAGCTGTACTTGCAATAATGAAAATTATAAAAACTATTATTTTTAGTGCGGTGCCCATTTAATTTCTCCTGTTAAAAATTTGGATTTAATTGCATAAAATCTGTTTTTTTATATTCTTTTTTATTTTTAATGTTCGTTTTTCGCCATAATATTATATTCTTTATTAATAATTGATTAGTCATTTCATTTTTTCCATCTGCACTAAAACGGTCATTATTGTATAGTTGAAAAATTTTAATTAACTCGTTGTTCTTATTTAAATTGACTTTATCGATCCAATTCCAATACGCTTTGGTAATTGAATTTTGATTACCATTTTTACACGCTTGTTTTAATTTTCTGAAGTAATATGCTTCACTGTTTAAAATTAAGTTTTTCACATGCTGAAAAGCTTCTAAAACAACTGTTGAATACTTCTTAATTGAATAGTAAACAAGATAAAAAGTAATACCAATTAAAACAAGCATTACCATGTGATCCTGCAACCAAAGAATGATATGCTTAGTCATTCTTCGAAACTTAATACCTAGAGATTCTATGCTGAATTTTTGCTGATGATAATTTGGGTTTTTAGCAACTTGTATCTTAACTTCAGGTAAGGTCTTTTCCTGTAATGATTTATTTTTCGGATTAAACCAATTAAATTTCATTTCCGGCAACGTCAACTCGCCATCATCTTGCAACATATACGTCACAGCATCCACACGCTTACCTACAAATTGACCACGATAAGATTGATCCTCAATTCTTGGTTGAGCTGGGTACATTTTAGTATCATTAATAGATGCAAACTTAGTTTCTGGAATTAGCATACCTAAAGTATCTTGTGCAGTTATAGTAATGGTACGTGTAATCGCATCGCCCACTTTTAACTCATCCGTAATTCCCTCATATCTTTCCGCTACATCTAAATTTGTTGTTGTAATAAAAGAAGAAATTCCTTTGACTTGTTCAGGAATAACTGTAGTAAAGGCTAAAGACTCTGTATTTAGTGTTATTAGCTCATCTACATCATCAATTTTAGTTTCGAAACTTAACTGTATGGAGGGTATCGTAAAGTTACCCTCTTGTTGCGGGTAAATAAGATAATATTGCTGTTTCCCATAATAAGTCTTTCCTTTAATTGTTTTATTCGTATTGGTGCCAAAAGGACTGGCTAAAATACTTACCGCGCCGTTAACATTTAAGTCAGGATAATTTGGTGCTTTACTCATCCAACTTTCGCCGAGAATTTCAATATACCAATGAACTTGTTGCCCAACTACAATTTCTGTTTCTGGCTGCAATCGAGTTTCAACAACAATTGTCCCTGTATTTATTAATTCCTCAACATTTACTTCGGCAAACACATGATGCGATACCAATAGTAAGACGATAATTGTTATAATTTTAAACGTTTTTATATGCATAAATTAGAATGAATTACTCGAAACTTTCTTTAGCCTGCTCTTGTAACTGATAATAAAATTTCAACTGTAAAAAATCACCTGGTGTTGTTTGCACACGCCGCATCCACATCTCTTCAATTTGCTCTTCGCTAGCACCGTGTGCTTTGGCTTCTAAGGCGGTCATTTCACTTTTTGCATTCTTGGCGCGATCATCAAACACAATTTTATCGGCTTTTAATTGACCGCCTGTGCCACCTGCATCTTCGTATTCTTTATCCTCAAATTCCGCAATGCCTTGCACCCAATCCAAATTAAATTTTGTAGACTCAGATGTTGGTTTTGCTAGCAATGCCTGTTGATAGGCATCGATAGCCTCATGTAATTTACCGGCATGAGCCAAACTATTTCCTAAATAAAATTTTGCCTCGGCTGAATCAAGTTTTTTAAAGACAGCAGCTGCAGAAATAAAATCTTGTGCAGCATAATAGGAAAGACCTTTCCAATATAAATCTTCAAACAAACTTGCAGCTTTTGTGTAGTTGCCTTGCTCATAATAAAAACGACCTTGTTGATCGGGCGTTAACCACCAATCAAGAAATTCCGCACTAGCATTTTGCAAAGACATTCCAAAACATATAAGTAATAACAATAATGTTTTATTTACTATGCCCATTGGATGGTCCATCCTTTTCTAAACCAAAATAATGACAATAAAGCTAACAGCCAACACAGGTAGTAACCTGTATCTTTCCATTGCACATTTTCATCCTGTGACAATGCATTGACTAAATGCGTATTGATACGGTTCACGAGACTGTTGATATCTTCCTCATCAATTGAAGCTTGAATCAGTGAAGCATTGTTGGCTTTTGCTGTTTTACGTAATCCGATTAAATCAACTCCTGGTGCAATACGATTTTCTAAATTAACCCCTGAGGCATCCTTAATAGGTGCTCCCTCTTCAGTACCAAAGGCTAAAAATAATATTTGATCCTCACTGTTTGCCGTAAATTCTTCAGCTTTAGTCGAAAAATCCACATCTACTCCGTCTGTCATGAAGAGTACGGTTCCTGGCACTTCTTCATTTTGCAGAATTGATGCGGAAAGCTTCAGCGCCTGACTTGCTTGACTACCTTCCGAAGGCATGATGCTAGGACTTAAGGATTCTAAAAATATTTCCATCAGTTCCACATCATCAGTTAATGGCAACACAATGTGTGCGGAACCGGCATAGGCAATAAGTCCAGTTCGTGCGCCCTGTCTTCGCTTTAGCAGGTCTCGAATTTTCTGTTTAGCACGCTCAAGTCTTGTTGGCGCGAGATCCTGCGCCAACATGGTATAAGTCAATTCCAAAGCAATAACTAAAGGTGCACGATCTTCCGTAAATGGTGTTACTTCGGGTTGAAACGTAGGTCCACTTAAAATGAATACGATTAATCCTAGTAGTAGTGTAAACAGTTGATATGGGCGCATGCGCTTTTTATTAGAGCCTTTAATGGTTAAATGTTTGAGCAAATGGGATGCAACAAAACTTTGCCACTGTGCAGCTGAGCGAATTTTACTTTTTAATCGCACATAGATTAAATAAATTAAAGGTAAAGCCAACAGCCAATAAGGGCGTATAAAATGAAAATCTGCAAATGAAATTTGCTCAAGCACTTGCAGGCCTGCTCTGTGTAGAAATTGAAACCTTTTTAACTCCCAGCTCTAACCAGGAAATAATCAACATTAATATGAAAGAAAGTGCGATTGGGTAATGGTAAAGATTAGACTTTGGTCTATATGAAATAGTCTCTAACAACTCGGGTTCGATTCGATCCAATTCCTCATATACTGCATCTAACTCTTGAAGATTTAAGGCTTCAAAAAATTTTCCTTTCGTTAATTCAGAAATATTTTTCAATGTTGCAATATCAAGTTGTTTTTCGCCAACGGTTTCAGGGTCACCCATAGCGATAGTATGAAAAACAATGCTATTACCGGCAGCAATTTTTGCAGCTTTGGAAACAGGCATCTTACTGCCGGAATCATTTCCATCAGTTAATAATATTGCTACTTTATTTTTCGCTTCACTTTTATCGAACATACGAATCGCTATGCCGATGGCATCACCAATCATGGTTTTAGGTCCTGCCATACCGACATGCAATTCATCTAATAACACTTTCAATACATCATGGTCTTGTGTGAACGGAACCTGTGGGTATGCAGCATTTCCGTACACCACTAAACCCAATCGGTCACTCTCGCGCTTACCAATAAACGTATGCAAAACTTGCTTAACGGCATCCAGCCGTGAAATCACATTATTATTTGTACCACGTGCATCTTTTTCACTCATGGATTGAGATAGATCGACAATTAATAACATGTCACGTGCAGACACTTCTTTTGAAATGGGTTGTCCCACCCACATCGGTTTGGTCAGTGCGATAATAATCAATGACCAAATAAGTACTAGAAAGAATCGTTGTAGTTTGGTTTTAGTAAGTAATAAATCTCCGGTTGTGGGTTTTCTGTCAGACAGACTTACTAAAGTATCAAAAAATGGAACACGTACGGCCTCAGCTTTATCCCGATATTCTGCTGTCAACCAATACACCAGAATTGGTAGAAGCAATAATAAAAATGCCAGAGGATATTCAAAGTGCAGCATGATGAACTTTAACCCATTGTCGACTTACCGAAACAAGACGTTGACTCTCTTGTTTTGAAAGATTTAATGAATCGACTTTGCAATAGGCAAGGCTATCAAATATTGCAGCATCTGTTTGTTCATACAATGATGCATTTGCAGACTGGTTCAACCAATCAACCCAATCTTTCCCATTTAATTGCACAATTTGTTTGCGCGGATAACCTTGTAAAGCCGTTGCTCTTAATAGTTTTGGTAATGCATGTATCGATAGACTGCCATTTGCAATTTGCTCTAGGCAATGCATGGCTTGTCTTCGGTACTCATTCTTTTTCCAAACTAACCAACGACGATAAACTAACCATGCAATAAGTATTAAGACTAAAATTCCAACCACAACCCAACCCCAGGTTTGTGGCCAGTAAGCAATCGGTTCTGGATAATTGAGTTCTTGCAGCCCCCACATCTTTTCTCCACCAAATTTATCACCAAAGCGATCGGCCGAAGTACTCATGCCACTACTCCTGGTGAAACTCCTAATAGTTTTTGCACCTGTTTGGCCACATCGTCTTGTGTATTAATTGGCAATACAGGAATTTCGCGTTTGCGCAACGTGTCTTGCAAGTTTGTTAATCGTTCAGTAAATAATTCCTTATATTTTTTACTTAAATTTTTATCATGAGTATCCACCTCGAGTTGAAGATTGCTATCTCCAACAATTAATTTTCCCACACTCGGTAATTCTTGTTCCAATGGATCGTAAACAACGGCTGCTATTACATCATTGTGTTGTGACAATAATGTTAGTGTTTTTTTGGTTTCTTCATTGGCCCCATTGAAATCACTAATAATACAAATTAAATAATCATGTTTGGCAAATCTTAGTACTTGATTCAACACATGATTGAACATATCTCGATTAGGCAAGACATTATTATGCACATCAAGCTTTTTATTGTTTGATACAATTGTCTCCAATATGTGCATAACATTAGCACTACTTCGATGTGGCTTTACATGTTCGCAAGCTTCATCATTAAATATAAAGGCACCTACACGATCTCCTACATCCATCACACGCCATGCAGCCAAAGCTGCAAGCTCGGCAGCCGTTACCGATTTCATATTTTTTTTGCTGCCAAAAAACATCGACATACGCTGATCCACAACTAGCAATGCAGGTCGATCTTTTTCTTCCGTAAATACTTTTGTGTGAGGTGTTTTAGTACGGGCAGTTACTTTCCAATTGACATTTCGTATGTCATCGCCGGGCAAATAACGACGAATTTCTTCAAAGTTTACGCCGCGCCCGCGCAAACGCGAGGCATGTCGTCCTGAAAGTAAACTGTCTAACGGTTGTTTCGGTAAAAAACTAAAGCCACGTGCTTTATATTGCAGCTTGATGAGCTGATTTAAGCTTACATAAACTCCAGCTGCTTCATTCATGAAATTGCACTACGGTACAGCAACCAAATCAAGCAATTGATCAATTACTTTATTGGCAGTAACTCCTTCAGCCTGAGCTTCGTATGAAAGTTTTACACGGTGACGTAACACTGAATGTGCAATCGCGCGTACATTATCAGGTGATACAAATTCGCTTCCTTGCAACCAAGCATGAACTCGGGAACAGTTATCCAACGCAATACCCCCACGTGGGCTAGCGCCTATTTGAATCCAGGCTCGGAGTTCTTCTGTATAACGTTCAGGGTAACGCGTCGCAAAAATTAAGTCGACAATGTATTGATCAATTTCATCGGCAGAATGTATTTCTGCAATTTCATTACGTGCATCAAAGACAACTTGTTGACTAGTCACTGAAGATTCAGTTTTCGATGCACTTCTCCCCTCACCTCGTACTAATCGTACAATTTCAACTTCGGATTCTTCATTGGGATAATCCACATACACATGCATGAGAAATCGATCCAATTGTGCTTCTGGAAGTGGATAGGTACCTTCCTGCTCAATAGGATTCTGTGTGGCCATGACTAAAAATAGTTTTGGCAACCTATGCGTTGTTCCAGCCACTGTAACTTGACGTTCTTCCATCGCTTCTAATAATGCAGCCTGGACTTTGGCTGGTGCGCGATTGATTTCATCGGCCAAAATGATATTCCCAAAAATAGGGCCCGGACTGAACCGAAACATTTCAGCTGAACCTTCGGGATTTAACACTTCGGTGCCCGTTACATCGGCTGGAAGTAAATCAGGAGTGAATTGAATACGACTAAAATCGGATTCTAAGTTTTTGGAAAGGCTTTTTACTGCTCGCGTTTTGGCTAATCCTGGTAAACCTTCTACTAACAAATGACCATTGGCCAGTAAGCCAATTAAAATTCGTTCAACAATTTCCTCTTGACCAATAATGTCTTTAGATATGTTTCTTTTTAAGTCAAGAACAGATTCTAGTACTGACATAGAAAATTAGAGATGGTGCAATCTGGTATTGATTACACCATCTTTAAATATGCATTTACTGTGAAGGCATACCTTCTTGCAATTTTTCCATCACTTGATCAAGCGAAAAGCTTGCCGCTTTTTGTCTAGGCGGAAACTCGCGGAAGGTAGACAAAAATTGCCCCACGTAATCCTGCGCGGGAACCAGTAAATAGGCGCGATCTATCAACCAATCATAATAGGTATTAGATGTTGCATACGAGCGCTCATATGGATCTCGACGTAAATTGAAAACTAAAGGAATTCGTAATGTTACAAAAGGCTCAATCCATGCTCGAAGTGTAGTTTCAGCTTTTTGCTCCATGAAAATCAATTTCCAGTCGTTATAGCGAAGTGCGGTCAAGTCGCCATCATCTGAAAAATAGAAAATTTCTCTTCGAGGACTCTCTTCAGACTTACCGGTTAAGTAAGGAAGGAAATTATAACCATCCAAATGCACTTTATAAGAACGGCCAATGGCTTTTACACCCCCTTTTTTTAATTTTTCTTTAATTTCAGGTTCACCCGCCACTGCTAAAAAGGTAGGCAGCCAATCCATATGATGCATGATGCTATTTGAAACCGAACCCGCTTCGATATGCCCTGGCCAACGCACTGTAGCCGGTACACGCCATCCGCCTTCCCAGTTGGTATTTTTTTCGCCACGAAATGGGGTCATGGCGGCATCCGGCCAAGTGTTCATATGTGGCCCATTATCCGTTGAATAAAACACAACGGTGTTGTCTGCAATACCTAGGTCATCTAATGTTTTTAACAACTTACCAACATGCATATCGTGCTCCACCATGCCATCGGCGTATTCATCCTGACCGGATATCCCATGTAACTCTTCTTTTACATGGGTACGAAAATGCATACGGGTTCCGTTCCACCATGTGAAAAAAGGTTTGCCACTTTTATGCGAACGTTTTATGAAATCAATGGCCGCATCTACCGTTTCATCATCCACGGTTTCCATACGTTTTTTGGTAAGTGGACCCGTATCTTCAATTTTTCCATCGGCAGATGATTTAATCACTCCACGTGGCCCATATTTTTCTCTAAATTTTGGATCTTTTGGATAATCTTCATTTTCAGGTTCTTCCTCTGCGTTTAAATGATAAAGGTTTCCTAAAAATTCATCGAAGCCATGATTGGTAGGCAAATGTTCGTCTTTATCACCCAAATGGTTTTTACCAAACTGTCCCGTGACATAACCCTGTGCTTTTAATAATCCTGCAATGGTGGGGTCTTCTTTTTGCATACCCAATTCTGCACCTGGTAAACCGACTTTTGATAAACCGGTTCGATAAACACTTTGCCCCATAATGAAGGACGAACGACCAGCAGTACAAGATTGCTCACCATAATAATCGGTAAACATCATGCCTTCTTTAGCAATGCGATCGATATTGGGTGTGTGATAGCCCATCACTCCCTTACTGTAAGCACTGACATTGGTTTGACCAATATCATCTCCCCAAATTACTAAGATATTAGGTTTATCAGCAGCCGATAAAGGAAAAGTGATTACTAAAAGATATAGCAATAAATAGGATAGCCTTGAAATTTTCATGATTTTCTCCTGCAAAATTTATTCGTGTTATACCAACCTTTGCCTTCCTTGGTGCAACATCCTTGTCTCTCTTTTTTAGTCTGAGAACAATAGAATAGTACTACAGCATTATCTCAATGTAATTCTCTACAAAATTAATTATGCGAGGAAATATTTGAATTGGTCATTTTTTGATCAAATCAAATATATGCTTTTTGCATATGGCTTTGTATGATTAGCAATCCAATTACTTCGAATTTAGATTGAGCAAAAATCATGACGTATAAAAACTTTCGCAGGACCACTAGAAATCTAATTTTATCTATCACAATCATTTGCATTTCTTCGGCTACATTTGCACACGGTTCTGCTACATCCAATGATTGGGAATTTAATGCCAGCATGTATTTATGGGCTACAGCACTTGGTGCAGAAACGGTCACTGGTGACGATATAGATGTCGACTTTGGTGATCTATTGGACAATCTTGAATTTGCGTTAATGGGCGGTGGAGTTGCACGTAATGGAAATTGGATGATTTTTACTGATATTTTTTACGCAAAACTCGGTATTGAAGAAAGTACTACGGCTACACTCGTAGATATACCGGCGACTGTAGATGTTGAACTTGATCTCGATATAAACAACTGGATCATTCATTTGGCTGGAGGATATACCGTAGCTAGAAACGAAGACTATTTAATAGATGTTATAGCGGGAGCACGATTTTTATATATGGACAGCGATTTAGAGTTTGAAATTGGTCCTCTTGAATTAGAAGTAAACGAATCGGAAGAAAATCTCGATGCAATTATTGGACTACGAACACATATGGATCTAAGTGAAAAATGGTTTCTCAATACACACTTTGATGTTGGTACAGGTGAAAGCGAGTTCACCTGGCAAGCATTTGCTGCGATAGGATATGAATTCAAAAGTGTAGATGCTGTTTTTGGCTATCGACATATAGCCTGGGAATTTGATGAGGGTGATGGCTTGGGCAAAATATTTGATGATCTTGAATACACCGGCCCCTTGTTTGGTGCATCGTTTAAGTTCTAAATTAAATTTTAAAAGTTATGAGCAGCATTAGATATGTTGTGGTGTTTGTGATCTTCATTGTTGGTGGCGGACTAGCTTTAATTTTTTTCCAATCTCCCATAGAAAGCTCTCGGACAATTGCAAGTAATAGCTGTAACAACATAAAAGAAGATCAAATTTGGATTGAAGGTGGCACATTTTCTATGGGTGCCATAAATTTTTACCGCGACGAAGGCCCCATACATAATGTCACGATTGATGGTTTCTGGATAGACAGTCACGAAGTCACCAACGCACAATTTGCGAAATTTATTGAAGAAACAAATTACGTAACGGTTGCAGAACGTGTGCCAGAAAAATTTCCAGGTATGCCGCCTGAAATGCTAAAACCCGGTTCAGTAATTTTTACACCGCCCGACTCTGTTGGAAACATTGTTAATTGGTGGAATTACGTCCCTGGCGCAAATTGGAAACATCCTAATGGGCCCGGAAGTTCAATCGAAGGTATGGATCACTACCCTGTAGTACACATTGCGTTTGAAGATGCCGAAGCTTATGCAAAGTGGGCCGGAAGATCTTTGCCTACCGAAGCGCAATACGAATTTGCAGCCCGAAGTAAACGTGAGAAACAAACCTATGCCTGGGGTGGGAACGAACTTGTAGTGGATGGCAAGTATCTAGCAAATACCTGGCAAGGAACTTTCCCAGTTCATAATTCTAATAAGGATGGCTATAACGGTATTGCACCCATTGCTTGTTTTGAACCCAACGACTATGGCGCCTACGATTTAATTGGCAATGTATGGGAATGGACTGCAAATTGGTATGCGCCAAAGCATGATCCACAACAAAATAGTAATCCTCAGGGGCCGGCAGAAAAAGATAGTTCTGATAAACATAATGCAGGCTTTCCGGTAAAAGTAATTAAAGGTGGTTCTTTTTTATGTGCGCCTAACTATTGTGCACGCTACCGCCCGGCTGCACGGCATGCACAGGACACGGCCTTAGGGGCTGGGCATATTGGATTTAGAACGGTCTTAAATAGTGAAACCTCGTAACATTGCACGCCCCGGTAGCTCAGCTGGATAGAGCGGCCGCCTCCTAAGCGGCAGGTCTGAGGTTCAAATCCTCATCGGGGCACCAGCACAATTAATTGCCCTGCAAGTTGACGGTTCGAATTCTCACCGGGGCACCAGCACAATTAATTGCCCTGCAAGTTGATGGTTCGAATCCTCTCTGGGGCGCGAGTTCTTAATTTACATTCCATTCAACTAACTTAATCTCCATATACTTTATATGGGTTAAAATGCAAAAAAATTCGAGTTTTTAATTCAAATTATTAATATTTTTTGTTTGCCAAATTATGGTGTTCAAGCAATACTTATTTTTCAAAACACCCAGCTATATTTGCAAGCGGCGTTTAATAATAATTGAACACCCATGACAGATTCTAAACAATCTAACAATTGTGTCTTTTGTATGTTATTTCCTTTGCTACTGGGAGCTATTGCGCTTGGTGTAGGATTTATTGCTCTTGCTAATGACAAAGCACTGGACATTCAAAATGATTTAAATCTTAAAAGTAATCAGGCACTAAATGAGCATAAAATCGGTGGTGTACAGGTAAATGTAGATGGACGTGTTGCAACGTTAACGGGGCAAACTGTTGGCAAAGAACGCGTTTTAAAAGCCGAACATGTAATTGCATCCATTCCAGGAATTAGACGTGTAGATAACCACATTACCTATATCCTTCCAGACGAGCCAAGCATAACAAGAAAAGAGCCATCCGAGCCAAGTAAAAAGACCGTTACTGAGCCAAAAGCAGAGCCGGTTGTGTCTGCACAACTTGAAGAATCTACTCAATTAGCTCAACAAGTAGCACATCAAATTAAATCATTAAACCTTGAGAGTATTACTTTTTTGTCTGACAGTGATGAAATTACAGAAGAAAGCTTGGTTGTGCTCAATGATGTAGTCAATGTGCTTGAACAGCACCAGGAATTTAATGCTGTAGTTGAAGGCCATACCGACAATGTTGGCGATGAAGATTTAAATTTGAATTTAAGCCAAAGACGTGCCGAGTCTGTAAAAAATTATTTATCGAATCAAGGTATAGAAGCGGAACGTTTAACTGCGATAGGCTATGGCTCAACTCGACCGATTGCTACAAATGAAACGGTAGATGGGCGCGCTTTAAACAGAAGAATTGAATTTGCTGTATCCAGGAGACATTAACAAATGAGTTACTTATTGAACGAAATTTTATTGTATTTAATTGCTGCCGCTCTAATTGGTGGATTGGTGGGTTGGTTAATGCGACGCTGCACATGTAATCGTGATTTAGAAATACTGCAAACACAATTAGATGAAAAGCAAAACGAGGTTGAACGTGCAAATCAAAAAATTTCTGAAACTACAGATCGCCTTGCAGGGCTAGAAGTCGAATTGCAATCAAAAACGGGTGACTTACATTTAATGACTTCGCGTTGGAAATCTGCCCTAACACAAGCACGAATGCTCCCAACCTATAAAGCTTGGCTACAACAAGTACAGCGAAAATATCGCATGGAACGTGGCCATGGAAAACATTTTAAAGCGTTAGCAGCACAAAATGCTGACTTACACGCAGAGGCTAACAAAAAAATACGAAGATTGAATGATCGTGTAACAGATTATGAGCAGTATAAGCTAAGAGTGCTTGAGATGAATGGTATAGAAGAGCAAAAAAATGAAGCCCTAGCCAAACTTGCACAACTCGATCAAGAATTTACGGAAAAATTCAATGCTCAACAAAGTGAATATCAAACTGAAATTCAAAAATATCAATCGCGCATCGAAGAGTTAATGCCCCTCGAAGGCAACTTGCCAGGGCAAGATTCAAAATTCAATCGGTTCATGGATAAAATTCGTTTGGTTGGTAGTTCTAGAAACGAAGTATTAGGCAGAACGTATAATCAAATTAAAGAAGTAAAACTTGAAGCAAGCGAAAAAGAGCGAGTGTTTGTTGATACCTGTGAAGAGAAAGATGCTGTAATAGAAGATTTACGTGAACAACTTCGGGGGGCAGAGAATCGTGCACAAACCGCAGCTGCTGCCACAATTCAAGAAAGCAAAGCCAAGGTTTTAAAATTGGAAGACCAAATACAATCGATGAATGTAGATTTGTCCATGTTGCAAGAACATAAACATACGATCAGTGCCTACAAGCAAAAACTTGATCAAACAAGTAGTCATCATGAAACGTTGATACGAGAGCATGAGCATACTATTGCGGCTTTCAAATCTAAGTTGGCAAATCTTGCAACAAACTCACCTGAAAAACCTGCTACTGAAAAACGAGAAAAGAAATTCAAGGCCCCTACAAAAGGCTTAAAAATTGCTGCAGCAAAAGTAAAAGATGATTTGCAGTTAATAAAAGGTATTGGGCCTAAAATGGAACAAAAACTTAATGACTTTGGTGTTTATTCTTTTGAACAATTAGGAAGGTTAAAGGCTAAGGATATTACTGCTCTTACTGAAACATTGGGAAGTTTCCCGGGCCGTATTAAACGCGATAAATGGGTTAGCCAATCTAAGCAGCAGCACAAAAAGAAATACGGTAAAGAAATCAACTAATCATACTGTGATTTAATCACAGGGTTTAGTCGATCCTCAAAAAGTGTAACAGCTTCTGGCGTTAACATGATGTGATTGCCATTCTTGGCATACATTTTAAATCCATTAGTGTCTCTACTATCCCAAAACCCTATTGGCTGATCATTCTTATTAAGCAATATGTATTCTCGGGCTTTAATTTTATCGGCAAACACATAATCTGAACCAGTATCTTGGGAAATAACGTCATACATCATAAATCCTATTAAAAATATTATTCCTAAACGCACTGTAAACATTATTTTTTCTAATTTATGCACTCTTTCTTCAAGACTTAACTCTGACATTATTCTACTCCAATCTCTCAATTTAATTTGTTTTATTCCCCATGAATCGTAACGGTAATCGTTCGTTGAAATGCAGCGGTACGATGCTCCCACATATAAATCCCTTGCCAAGTCCCTAAGCCAGTAGCACCGTTGGTAATAGGAATATTGAGTTCAGTTTGCGTCAACACTGAGCGTACATGAGCAGGCATGTCGTCACTTCCCTCTGAGCGATGAGTAAACATAGGGTCTCCATCTGGACTGATTTTGGACATGAACGTTTCTAAATCGGCTCTAACAGCTGGGTCCGCATTTTCACATAAAATTAATGACGCACTCGTATGATGGATAAAAATATGACACAGCCCTTGAGAAACGCGTGAGCGCTGAACCATTTTTTCTACTTCTCTACTAATCTCATAGGTCCCGCGACCGGATGATTGAATGTGTAATTTATCTTGCCAATACATATAAAAAAGGGTTATTGCTTTTTATCCGTAATGCGTGGAATTCTACCGAGAATAAGATACAGTTAATATCCATTTCTTTAAATATTTTCGATGATTGCAAGGCGTCAAAGTACAGCAGTTAAAGTAGGCGAAATCACAGTAGGTGGAGATGCGCCTATTATCGTGCAATCCATGACAAATACCTATACTGCAGATATCGTAAAAACAGTTCAACAAATTATCGAGCTTGCCAATGCAGGTTCAGAAATTGTCCGCATTACGGTAAATAATAAGGATGCTGCAAAAGCCGTTCCACAAATTCGCGAACAATTAGCACAAAAAAATTATTCAACACCTTTGGTCGGTGATTTTCATTTTAATGGTAATCGATTATTAAAAAATCATCCTGAATGCGCAGAGGCTTTAGATAAATATCGAATTAATCCTGGCAATGTGGGACGTGGCAACCTACATGATAAGCAATTTAGTGAAATTATAGAAATTGCATGCCAAAACAATAAAGCTATTCGAATTGGGGTTAACTGGGGAAGTTTAGATCAAGACTTGTTAGCCAAAATGTTAGATGAAAATTCTGCCAACCCTAATCCAAAAACACTTGAAGAAGTTATGCACGATGCCATTATTGCTTCTGCGCTAGAAAGTGCAGCACTGGCTGAAAAAATTGGTTTAGCGCATAACAAAATAATTCTTTCTTGCAAACTCAGTGAAGTGCAAGCCTTAATTAGAGTCTATCAAGATCTTGCGATGCGTTGTGACTATGCGTTACATCTGGGATTAACCGAAGCAGGAATGGGTGTAAAAGGAACCGTTGCATCAACGGCTGCACTGTCCGTACTTCTACAACAGGGAATTGGTGACACGATTCGAATTTCATTAACCCCCAAACCAGGTGGAAATCGTGCAGAAGAAGTCCAAGTGGCCCAACAAATTTTACAAGCGATGGGCTTGCGTTCATTTACTCCACAGGTAACTTCTTGCCCCGGGTGTGGACGCACTACGAGTGAATATTTTCAACATCTAGCAGCAGAAATCGAACGATATCTAAATAAACAAATGCAAGTGTGGCGAGGAAGCTATCATGGCGTGGAAAATATGAGTGTTGCTGTAATGGGTTGTGTGGTGAATGGTCCAGGCGAAAGTAAACATGCCAATATTGGAATTAGTTTGCCTGGTACTGGCGAAGACCCCATTGCGCCAGTTTATGTTGATGGAAATAAATTTACTACGTTAAAAGGCGAAAATATTGCACAAGAATTTAAACAGATTGTGCAAGAATATGTAGAAATACGATACAGTAGTTCTAATTAACCTGAACGTTTATTTTTCTGAACGAGTTTAAGCTTGGTTTTTTTCTGCTTACTAAACTCTTTCATCCATTGGTCAAAGAAGTGCGACTCTAAAGGTTTAGTAAAATAGTGGCCTTGTACTTCATTCACTGCTAAATCTTTTGCAATTTCATAATGCGCTTCTGTTTCAATACCTTCAACCAATACATTTTTAGATAAATAGGAACCCAATTGTACTAAACCAGCAAACACATCGTAGCTATTCTCATCTTCAACAATATCTTTTGTGAAATAGCGATCAATTTTGATGGTATCTAAGCCCAATACCTTAATAGAGCGCAACGAAGTTTGTCTTTCTCCAAATCGATCTATTGCCGTAGAAATATGCAAGCTCTTCAAAAACTCGATATTGGATTGCAGGATGTTGGTGTTTTCAATAGGCATGTTATCGGTAATCTCAACCTCAAGACTACCGGCTGGAATTTGCAGTTTTTCAAGCTGAGTGGTGAGTTGTTCTTTACAACGATTTGATTCCAATTCCCTAACCGATAAATTAATGTTTACACGGAATTTGTTGCCATAAATTCCGCGCCAATTTTTAAGTTGAATACAACTTTGTTCAATCACCCATGAGCCAATTTTAATAATTAAATCAGATTCACAAGCCAAAGGGATAAATCGATCTGGGCTTACAATTTCACCATCGGAACGGCGCCACCGAATTAATGCTTCAGCTCCTGAGACTTCCATTTTTTGAATATCGATGATGGGTTGATACACCAAGAAAAATTCTTTTTGCTGTAGGGCTAATTCAACATCTGATGACAATGCCAATCGTTTAGAAGGCGAAGTGCCCATATCTTGATTATAAAAAGTGAAACTTGGTCCACGAGTATGTTTAGCAAAGTACATCGCTGTATCTGCATTACGTAATAAGCTTTCCTCATTATCTGCATCATTGGGATACACCGAAATTCCAATACTGATGGACATTCTTATTTCGGTATCGCCAACCACTATGGGTTCATCCATGGATTCCATCAAGCGTCTGGCAATTATTTCGATGTCATCACGACCGCCTACATGGGGAACCAATATTGTAAATTCGTCACCCCCCATGCGTGCAATCGAATCGATATCTCGCAAACATTTTTTCAATCGCAAAGCTGCCGCTTGAATCACTTTGTCTCCAAATTGGTGACCATAAGAATCATTTACTTTTTTAAAGTCATCCATATCGATAAACATGACAACTACAGATTCTTTTTTACGTTCAGCTTCTGCAATTGCGCGCTGCAGACGATCAACGAATAAAGTTCTATTTGGTAAGCCCGTTAGTGCATCATGAAATGCAAGATGAGTTAGTTGCTTTTCAAGTGCTCTACGCTCATCAATTTCTTTTTCTAATTCCAGCTCACGTGAAGCAATGGACTGTGCTTTTTTAACCTCTTTCTTTTCAAGCAAGTCTTTAAGTAAATCATTTTCACGCGTCTGTTTGGCTAGCACTTGTTTTGATTTATATGCGTCAGGTACATGCTCAACCACAATAATCATACTGTCGACATTACGTAGTGCAGTGGCTTCAAATGGCATACTATTTTCAGAAGAATCTACTTCAATCCAAATTGTCGAAGTTACTTTTTCTACTTTAGATGACCACATTTCATTAACTTTGTCTTCAATAAAAGACTTGAGAAAGTTGGATTGAATAGAAGTGATCATCAAATTATCTTGCACATCATCTGATTTTGCTAACAACGAAAACCATTCCGGCTCAGGAGATAACAGCCATAGGCTTTTATCTTTACGCTGCTCAAGCACCATAAAGCCTAAACGTCGATACAAAGAGACAAGCGTTTGAAGAGTTGAAGTGCTCATAAATAAAATTTAGCTATTGCCCTACATTCTATTTACAATCGCCAGTTACGTAGTATTGAAGAACAAATTCTTGGCAAAATAATTGATTCCCCGGCATATACCTAGCCAATTCTAGTCAGCAGTATATCACGCCTGAAAGCCTTGATTTTTCTCTGTTTTACACAGATTCCATCCATCCATCGTTCCATTCGCACGGAGTATCAATCCTTACTAGAGTGTCTTCACAGACACTCATAAGATCGAGCACATTAAACTTCGAATTGTTTCCTGCATGAGGTCTTTGTGTGAGTCAAGCACAACTAAAAAACAAACAAAGTTTTCCCGATTTATGGGGCCTAACCGCCAATGAAGTGGCGAACAAAAAATCTGGGTCTTTACTGAGTGTTCAAGAATATCAAATTGAGCAAAATGCAGATATTGAAAGCGAAGTAAGAAGTATTGATAGTGTAGCTTTTTATCCCCTGCATTTACTGCTTAATAATTTAAGCCCTTTTGATTACGTAGTAGATACAGATCAACAAGTACCTGACTCTTTTGTTCCTATATTTGAAAATTCAGTAAAGCTCTACCAATTATATATATTTTATGTGTACTCAATTAGTGAGCTTGGAAGTGCTCATGCGGAGACGATTCTTAAAGCACAAAGCAAACATGTAGAAAGTTGGCTTGACAAAAAACAAGGGAATGCATTGTCTGCAAAATTTACAGATTTATCTGAAGCAGCTATGCAACATAGTCGTGACCATAACGCCAATTTTGCAGACTCGACGCTTGATATACCTATTGAAAATTCACTTTCAAAAGTATTTTTAACGAATAGTGAAGATTCTCCTTTTTATGTGGACAAAAAGGAAAATAAAAAGATATCTAATTTTCGTGGAATCGATTTAGCCTTAGCGGAACATCTAGGGTTTGCCAAAGATGTGGCATTACAAGTCTTTTCACGATATTTCAGTGTTGTAATCGTTGACGTCTAAAATTTTCATTTATCGCAAAAATTTAACGAATGGTGATAAATGGTAAACAATTACGGATGACCTGACCGTTCTAGTGAAAAAATTCATAGAAACATTAATAAAAAAATAACATTCTATGCATATTGTCAGTTACCGAACTTAGATTTATACGGAGATTTTATTTCTAAAAGGATGCGGTATGAAAGAATTTGTAATTGATGCCTGCAAATGGTACGTGAATTCTGATATGGATGACGCTTCAAAAATTGAAGCCATCGAAAATTTTAAATCACGTTATACCCCCCTGCTGGGTTTTTTGTTAGAAAGTAAGCTATATCGAAACAAACTTCCCAATTCCTTAGAAGATTGGCAAATTTTTGAAATTAAAATTTCTGATTTTAGCGAGGAAGGTCTGGAACTCGTAATGCAATGTCATGATCAATGGCTGGACAGCGTCAATCGAGGCATTAAACCAGGAAATATCAATTTATGGAAACGGGAGTTGTCTAAGTTACGCAGAGAATCAAACGACAGTCTGCATTGATTAACCAGGCGGGATATCCAAAGTAAAAAGATAAAACTCATACGTTACCAAACCCAGATACATAAATACTGCAGTGATTAAAATTAAATCAACGCGAATAACTTTAAATATCTTGAGTCGATTATGCGCGACCAAGACAATCAAGCATAATGCGGTAACTCCAATTTTTATCCAAATAAAATAATTAGTACCCTTCTTTAAAAGCTCATCCATTATCGGATTCATCTCCACTGCACCTAATGACAATAATCGCATTGTCATTGCCGCATCCAAACAGGATAAAAGCAGTAAACTTAAAGATAAGACGAGTAGTTTTACATCATACCAGTCGCTGTAATGATTTAAATAATTTTCGGCTCGACGGGGGCCTCGACGACGGGCTAAAAACAGTCCGTAAATAAATCCTTTTAAGGAAGGTTGGCGGCGATCTTTGCGGTCTCGACGTTCAAATGCTAGCTGTGCATCAGAAACTGCATCTTCAGATTGTTCGTAGGGTTTCAAAGCTAGCCAACTCCACAGGTACGCCGTTATCCAGTTCGGCATTCATTTGAATTAAAGAAGTAGCAAGTGTCACGAAAATTTAGTCTTGGATCAACGGAATTGCGTCACAATTTGCTAAAAACCCCAAATTTATATTGGGATTAAACCGTAAGTATCTGATTTTTAATTCGTATACAAGGGCTATGTTTGCACTTAATCTTCTTCTCTTAACGCACGACGTAAAATTTTTCCTACATTCGTCTTCGGCAACTCGTCTCGAAACTCAATATGTTTTGGCCATTTATAACGCGTCAGTCGATCTTTGCAATGCTCTAACACATCTTGTTCTGTCAATGCAGGATCTTTTTTTACAATAAATAATTTAACCACTTCCCCTGACTCTTCATCATCCACACCTACTGCCGCAACCTCTAACACGCCTGAATGTGATTGCACAACATTCTCAATTTCATTCGGATACACATTAAAACCCGATACCAGAATCATATCTTTTTTGCGATCCACAATTCGCACAAAACCTCTTTCATCCACCATGGCGATATCACCCGTTCGCAACCAACCATCTTCACTAATAGTATCGCTCGTTGCCTCAGGCCGATTCCAATAACCTTTCATCACCTGTGGGCCTCTAACACAAAGTTCACCGGCTTCTTCTACACCCAGATGATTTCCTTGATCATCTTGAATTGAAATTTCAGTATTAGAGATGGGCAATCCAATTGTGCCATTGTATTTTTCAAGATTGATAGGGTTAATGGTAACTGCAGGTGAAGCTTCCGTAAGACCATAGGCTTCCGCCAATACACAACCGGTTACTTGGTGCCATTCTTCTGCAACAGATTCTTGTACTGCCATACCTCCGCCCAGGGTTACCTTTAAGTGCGAAAAATCTAGTTCTGAAAATCCATCTGTATTCATCAAACCATTAAATAAAGTATTTACCCCCGTAATAACTGAGAATTTAACTTTGCTTAACTCTTTAACGAAACCTTTCATATCTCGCGGATTGGTAATTAAATAATTTAAACCACCAATTAAAGTGAATAAAAAGCAATTCGCGGTTAGTGAAAATATGTGATAGAGCGGTAATGCCGTAATTACAATTTCTTCTCCTTCTTTTAGGATCGGTTTAAACCAGGCATGGGCCTGCGCCACATTGGCTAACAAATTCCCATGTGTAAGCATAGCGCCTTTTGCCAAACCCGTGGTGCCACCCGTGAATTGTAAAAACGCAATATCATCTTGCGTTAATTCAGGTTTAACCAGTTGACGTTGTTGCCCCACGGCCAAAACTTCATTAAATGGAATAACATTTTTTAACTGATATTTTGGAATTTTGTGTTGCACATATTTCAAAACAAAATTTACCAATATAGACTTTGGAAACCCTAACATGTCTCCTACTCGCGCAAGAATGACATGTTCAACAGGTGTATCCTCAATTACTTCAGCTAGCACATCCGCAAAGTTTTCTAAAATAACAATAGCTTTGGCACCCGAGTCTTTTAAGTAGTGGCCAAGTTCGTGAGAGGTGTATAAGGGATTTACATCAACGGCAATTAAACCCGCTCGTAATACTCCAAACATACTCACTGGAAATTGCAAAAGGTTGGGTAACATAATTGCCACTCGTTCCCCTTTCTGCAAGCCTAATTCGGCTTGCAGATAAGCCGCAAAATTATAGCTTTCGATATTTATCTCAGAATAACTCAGGCTTGCGCCCATATTGGCAAAAGCGGGCAAATGACTGTATTGCTCTGCACATTCATCAAACATATGTGCAAGAGATTTATACCGATCAAGTTCAGAAAATTCTGGAACACCTTCTGGATAACTTTTTAACCAGACTTTTTCCATAGCTACACCATATTTATTTAATTGATGAATTTTTTATAGACTGAATATCCTGCCGTACATAATAATTCATAACATATCGTTTTTGCATTCCTTGCAACATCGGTGACTGAAATGTTTTCACCCCATAATTCGACTTCATCACCAATGTTAGTTTGCACCTCCGAGACATCAACTGCAATCATATCCATAGAAACTCGGCCTATAATTGGTGCTTTGTGGCCATTAATGGATACAAAGCTAGTCTGGGTTAAGTGGCATGGATAGCCATCTGCATAACCGACGGCAACAATAGCTACAACCATGTCCTGTTCACAATAATAATCTCCGCCATAGCCTATTTTCTCCCCTCGATTACAATTTTTTATGGTAATGACTGGTGCACATAAGCTCATTACAGGACGTAATGGCACTTCAGAGTGACTGCTATGTTCTTGATGTAATGGATTTACACCATACAAAACTAAACCTGGGCGTACCCACTGACGATGACTTTGTGGCCACGCTAATATGGCAGCAGAATTGGCAATGCTATGACTATAGTCATAGCCATTAACGGCCTGATCAAATTTCTCTAGCTGTAACTTCGTTACATCATTATCTAATTCATCTGCACAGGCCAAATGTGTCATCACATTAATTGTAGATGTGGGGCTTAATATTTTTTTTAACTTAGATAGCGAATCTATAAATTGCGTAGCACTAAATCCTAATCGATTCATTCCTGAATCTAGTTTTACATGTACATTTAACGAGATTTTTTGGTTCAGTGATTGCAATAGATTAATTTGTTCTTTCTCATGAATTACTACTTCTACGTTAGCTTCAATGGCAGATTGCAATTCTTTAGTATTATTGAACCCTTGCAAGGATAAAACAGGCTTTGAAACTCCATTTTCTCTCAACTCCAGCGCTTCATTCACACAAGCAACCGAAAATGCGTCAACACTGGATAAAGTTTTACACACTTGCAACATGCCATGGCCATAGGCATCTGCCTTTACAACAGCCATAATTTTAGACTGCGGAGTTATTTTTTTTATTTCCGCGAAATTTTGCTTAAGGTGATTTAAATTAATATGCGCGTACGCAGCACGCCTCATGCAAAATTCTCACCGGTGTAGATTTCAGGAACATAATTTTCAAAACGTGTGTATTGACCAAGAAACGTAAGTCGAGTTTTAAAAATTGGTCCATTACGTTGCTTAGCAACAATAATTTCTGCAGTACCTTGATCAGGTGTATCTTCGTTATACACTTCATCTCGGTAAATAAATACAATTAGGTCTGCATCTTGTTCGATCGCTCCAGACTCGCGCAAATCTGACATTACTGGACGTTTATCCGTACGTTGTTCCAAGCTTCTATTTAATTGAGATAACGCCACAATGGGTACATTTAATTCTTTCGCCAACGCTTTAAGTGATCTTGAAATTTCAGAAATTTCGGTGGCTCTATTTTCCGAAGTGCCGCTAATTTTCATAAGCTGCAAATAATCAACCACAATCAAAGAAAGACCATATTCACGCTTCAAACGACGGGAACGTGCTCGTAATTCCGTTGGAGACAACGCGGCTGTATCATCAATAAACATATTGGCTTCTGACAACATCGATACTGCACTGGTCAAGCGCGGCCAATCATCATCATTCAACTTACCTGTGCGAATACGTTGCTGATCAATTCGCCCCATTGATGACAGCATACGCATGGTCAGTGAACGCCCTGGCATTTCCATACTAAAGATTGCAATACTGGCATCTTTACGCATAGCCGCATACTCAACGATATTCATTGCAAAACTAGTTTTGCCCATGGAAGGTCTTCCCGCAACAATGATAAGCTCACCATCTTGTAAGCCAGCCGTTTTTTCATCAAATTCATCGAAGCCACTGGGTAAACCGGTAATATGATCTCCACGCTCAAACAATTCATCAATTTGTTCGACTGTAGTTTTTAATAAGGATTTTATATTTCGAAAACCCTGTCCTGTTTGAACACTGTGATCGGTGATGTTAAAAATTTTATGTTCGGCTTCATCCAATAGCTGATTAACATCTTTTCCTTCCGGAGAAATTCCACTGCTGGCAATTTCATTACCTGCCTGTACCAATTGACGTAAAATGGATTTTTCACGCACGATTTCTGCATAAGCGGTGATGTTTGCAGCGCTGGGAGTGTCGTTTGCAAGCGTGCCAAGATAGGCAAGCACATTGGTGTCACTAATTTCACTTTTTTGACGCAACACATCGGATAACGTGAGCACATCAAATGGCTGACGTTTTTCTACCAGCTCATCAATAGCACGAAAAATTAAACGATGATCGAAAAGATGAAAATCTTTTTCGTTGATTTTGTCGGCAACCTGGTCCCAGGTTGAGTTATCCAGGATCAGCCCACCGATCACAGACTGTTCTGCTTCTAAAGAATAAGGAGGCGTACGTAAGCTTTGCGTATTTGTAGCAGTATATTCTTTATCAATAGTAGTTAATTCAGCCACAAATTATTTTTTATAAATCTATTGTTAAATTACTCTTCACCAATAATTTCTAAATTAATGTTAGCGTTCACGTCCGTGTGCAAATGAATATCAATGTCATACTCGCCTTCATGTCGAAATACTCCGGATGGTAAACGTATTTCTCTCTTTTCTACTGTTATACCCATTTCATTTAAAGCATTGGCAATGTCAATTGTACCAATAGATCCAAATAATTTTCCTTCACCAGCTGATTTTGCAGTAATGGTTACTTTTAAACCATCCAGTTCAGCTTTCCTGGTTTCTGCTTGAGCTAATACTTCAGCCGCTTGTTTTTCCAATTCTGCACGTCGCGCTTCAAATTCGGCTAAATTTTCAGCAGTTGCAAATTTTGCTTTTCCACTCGGAATCAGATAATTACGCGCATAACCTGGACGAACTTTTACTTTTTCTCCTAAGTCGCCAAGGTTATCAATTTTTGTAAGTAAAATTACTTCCATAGTACTTCTCTTTAAATTTGTTTATTAACTTCTGAACACAAGGTGTTGTTTAACTGTCTTATTAATGACGATCACTATAAGGAAGCAAGGCTATATAACGCGCTCGCTTAATCGCCGTAGACAGCTGCCTTTGATATTTGGCCTTCGTGCCCGTCACGCGGCTAGGTACAATTTTCCCTGTTTCAGTGATGAAGTCTTTTAATAGATTGATGTCCTTATAATCAATTTCTTCGATACCCTCTTCTGTAAAACGACAGTATCTTTTCCTACGAAAATATTGTTTCATCGCCATTTGTTTTACTCTCCCGTAGATTCCATTTCGGCTTCAGTTGCTTCTTCCACTACAAACTCTTCCACTTCTGGCCTTTGATCCTGTGTATCGGTTTCAGCCGGTCCCGCAACGATACGACGTTCTTCTTCTTCCGCATTTTCTCGTTCAATGATTTTCATCATTGGAGAAACTTCTGTAACTGCTTTTTTCATGTTAATGACCATGTTGCGAATGACCGCATCATTAAACCTAAAGGCGGTGGTCATATTTTCCAATACTTCCTTATCACACTCGATATTCATTAACACATAATGCGCCTTATGGACTTTTTGAATAGGAAATTCGAGTTGCAAGCGGCCCCAATCTTCAAGCCGATGAATTTTACCTGTGCCCTGTTGCTCAATAATTGTGCGATAGCGCTCAATCATCGCAGGAACTTGGTCGCTCTGGTCCGGATGCACCAGAAACACTATTTCATAGTGACGCATAAAATGGTCTCCCTTTGGGTTATAGCCTCCTGATTAAAGCTGGCACAATAATCAGTGAAGTAAGGAGTTAATCTAATTTTTAAGAGCGCGCAGTCTACGTGAACTGCGAAGTAGCAGCAAGTGCCCTTGTTTTCTCAGTTTTCTTGATAATATTCAGTTACTTATACGCTGCCGCACGGCTTCAAATAAAGCAATTCCACTGGCAACGGATGCATTTAAGCTCTCCATTTCGCCTGACATGGGCAAACGCATGAGTTGATCGCAAGACTCAGCCGTTAAACGGCGCATGCCCTTGCCTTCAGCACCAATTACAATGGCGCTGGATCGCGTTAAATCTACATTATAAATAAGTACTTCACTATCGGGTCGTGTGCCATAAACCCAGACCCCTAATTGTTTTAGCTCTTTTAAATAGCGAACTAAATTTTTTGCAAAGATTGTAGGGATACGTTCTGAGGCTCCACATGATACTTTTCTAACCACAGCTGTAATCGATGTCGAATCACGTGATGAACAAATAACGGCGTTAGCGCCTGCTGCTTCAGCAGTGCGTAAACATGCACCAAGATTATGCGGATCTGTAATTTGATCTAACACTAGCAGCAACAAAGCACTTTCACTTTGTGCACAAAACTCCAAAAATGTTGCTTCATTGAATTTCTGCTGCTCGTTAAAAATTAGCATGACACCCTGGTGGTTACCGTCATTACATAATTGATCAAGGTCTGATTTTTTTACATGCTTAATTTTTATTTTACGACTTTCGGCTGCACTTTTTATATAGGACATCTTCTTATCTTTTCGTGAATCCAACAATAATACTTCTTGTACACTATATGGCCTGCGCTCAAGCGCCGACAAACAACTATGAATCCCATATGCAATGTTTTTCATTTTATTTATGTTTATTTTTTTTCTTCTTGCGAAAATCTGCTAGCACAAAATCAATTTTTCGTTCATCCAAGCTTACACGGGAGACGATCACCTCGACCCTATCACCTAAGCCATAACTAATTTTACTGCGCTCACCAAACAAACGATGAGATTGTTCATCAAAATGATAATAGTCATTGGCTAAAGCTGTCACATGCACCAAACCTTCTATAAAAAATTCTTCAAGTGTGACAAAAACACCAAATGCGGTAACTGAATTTATAATTCCTGAAAATTGTTGGCCCAACTTGTCTTGCATAAATTCACATTTTAACCAGGCGTCAACATCTCGTGTCGCATCATCGGCCCGCCTTTCACACATTGAACAATGTTCACCAAGAATGAGTAACTCATTATGCGATTTAGAATTGGTATTGCTGGATTTTTGAAACAATTGGCGAATTACACGATGTACCAGTAAATCTGGATAGCGTCTAATTGGGGATGTAAAATGAGCATACAAATGTAATGCTAATCCAAAATGACCAATATTATCTGGGCTATACACAGCCTGGGCTAAAGAACGCAACAGCATCAGCTCAATAATTTGTTTATCTTTTCGCTGAGAGATTTTTTTTAATACCGACACATAATCTGCAGGTTGAGGATCTTCAGACTTTGTAAACCCCAGTCCTAAAGAAGCTAAAAATTCACGAAGCTCTCTCTGCTTATCAAACGTTGGGCCATCATGTATTCGATATAAGGTTGGTAATTTTTTCTTTGTAATAAATTTTGCAGCCGCAACATTTGCACTGATCATACATTCTTCAATTATCATGTGCGCCTGATTACGTTCACGCGATAAAATAGCTTTTATTTTTTTATGCGCATCAAATTCAAATATGGTTTCTTTAGTTTCAAAGTCAATCGCACTTCGTTTTTTGCGCTGCTTGCGTAACGCATGGTAAACCTTTTGTAAATGCTCTAGGTGGGTAAGTAATGATTTTCTTTTTTTCCGAGCAGACTTAGTTTTTTCGAACAGAGTTTGATGAACTTCCGTATAGGTAAGTCTCGCAACTGAACAGATTACTGCATCATAAAATTTATAATTTTTAAGCTCGCCCTGGGTAGAAATAAACATTTCGCATACCATGCTTAGACGATCTACATTTGGATTTAATGAACATAATCCATTGGAAAGTTCCTCTGGCAACATTGGTATTACGCGCTCAGGAAAATATACAGAAGTACCTCGCAATTGCGCTTCATGATCTAAAGCAGAATCTTCTCGCACATAATGTGATACATCTGCAATGGCCACCCATAGGCGCCAACCATTTTCTCGCGGCTCACAATAAACTGCATCATCAAAATCTTTCGCATCTTTCCCGTCGATGGTTACAAAGGGCAAGTCACGTAAATCTGTACGATAATCAATTTGTTGTTGGATAGAGCTCTCATCGAATGCTTCAACTTCTTGCAATACCTGTTCATTCCATTTGTAAGGTAAGTCATAAGAGCGAATAGCTACGTCAATTTCCATACCAGGGGCCAAGTGATCGCCTAGTACCTCTATTATGTTTCCAATGGGCTGACGCGATTTATTAGGTTGCTCAATGATGGCCACTAAAACAAATTGCCCATTTTTTGCTTGCAAACAGTGTTCAGCTGGAATCATGATGTCTTGATTCAATTTCTTATTATCAGGCACCACAAAACCTATACCTGACTCTTTATAAAATCTCCCTACAACTTGTTTGTTATGACGCTCTAGTACCTCAACCAGCTTGCCTTGTATTTTGCCGCGTTTCGATTTGCCCGCAGGACGCACTAGCGCACGATCTCCATGCATGAGCGTTCTCATTTCAAAAGGGGATAAAAATAAATCTTCTCCACCACCATCGGGTATCAAAAAACCAAATCCATCGGGGTGACCCATCACACGGCCTCGAACTAAATCAATTTTAGAAATCGGCAGATAATGATTTTGGCGATTACGAAATAATTGACCATCGCGCTCCATTGCCGCTAATCGACGTGCTAATGCGTCAATTTCATCGTTTGATTTTATGTTTAATGCTTTGTGTAAATCTTGTAATGCGAGCGGACCATTACTTTGATCTAGAATCTCTAAAATCAACTCACGACTAGCAATTGGGTTTTTGTATTTTTTAGCTTCGCGTTTTGCATAGGGGTCTTTGAGGTTTTTCTTTCTAGCCATGACCACACACTTTACCTGCTCTGCTAACAAACCTAAATGCTAACTATGGTGAATCAATTTTTTATTGTTAAATTGACAAACGAATAATCGCTTCGCTAGAGTTCGCCACTCTTTGTATACCACACAAATATAGTTGCCGAGGTGGCGGAATTGGTAGACGCGCTAGCTTCAGATGCTAGTGGGAGCAATCCCGTGGAGGTTCAAGTCCTCTCCTCGGCACCAAAAATATCTCCATTATGTTCGCTTTATGCCAAAAGTGGCCATTAGTTAATTTTAGTCAAATCACTTTAATTCTTATAATAGTAAACTCTCATTGATAGGGTGATAAATACTGGCAGAATTAATAAGTGAATTTGCTGTTAGTGCAGGTACGCCATAAACTTCTGCACTAATGGAATAATCCTTTTTGATTTTTTCTAGTAATAAATCGAAATCTCCATCGCCAGATAGTAGTACAACGGTATCAACCTCCTTAGCTGCTTCCATAACGTCAATAGTAATACCAACATCCCAGTCACCTTTAGCAGAACCATCATTACGTTGAATATAAGGTTTAAGCTTAACTGTAAAGCCTATATGTTCTAGTGCATTTTGAAATTTAATTTGTTTATCGTCTCCTCGATTAATTGCGTAGGCTATTGCAATAGTTACTTTTCCAACAGAATTTATTTGCTGCCAAAATTTACGATAGTTAAATTGGCGATTATAGGCTTGGCGAGTTGTGTAATAAATATTTTGCACATCGACAAAAATAGCTATAGTTTTCACAAAATTCCTATCGATACTAAATTTTTAATCAAGGTTTAATAGAGTGTCTGCACACTGCTTGACGCATACATTAATGAAATGATATTTAATTATTTAACGAACTTGCCTTGATCGTTGTCTTCCTTTCTGCCCATCCGCGAATCGGACATTTAATATACTTTTGTTAAGCATTTTTCCATTAAGTCCGGCAATTGCAGCTCTTGCCTCATGACCTTCCATTTTTACAAAACCTATTCCTCGACATTTGCCGGTAAAAATATCAGTATTAATTTCAATTGAATGGACTCTACCAAATTTAGAAAATAATGCGCGAACTGATTCTTCTGAAGCATCTTTTGGTAAATTACTAATGAATAATTTTTTCATATGAATATCGTTTAATTGCTAATTGGAGATAGCATGTGATTGAAAAAAAGCAAGCCAGAAAAGCTTGCTTTTTATAAATTATGCAAATTCAAAAGCTTCAGTAAAATTTATACTTATAACGATACATTGATTTATACGACAGCAACATTATCGGCTTGCGGGCCTTTTTGACCTTGAGTTATTGTAAACTCAACTTTCTGTCCTTCTGTCAATGTTTTTAATCCTGAGCTAGTAATTGAGCTATAGTGCACGAATACATCTGGACCTGACTGCTGCTCTATAAAACCAAACCCTTTTGACTCGTTGAACCATTTAACTGTTCCATTTACTGTGTTAGACATAATATTTACCTATATAAATTTAAAGATATGCGTGCCTCTTGTAAGACATGAGTAGCGTCAGAATAGACTAATTTTAAAAACTTCAGGACGGGGTATTACGAATAAAACAACGAAATGAGAATGTAAATAAAAGACTTTCTTTTAGCTTATTTGCAGGCTATAAGCCTGAGATTTTAAAGTCAACCTTTTTCGAAAATTTTTAGATATGACCGATAATCTGTGTTACAACTTCTTTTTTAATGTTGTTGATGAATATGCTCGTCCCTATTTTACCAAGTTGACATTCATTGAATTCTGAGTGCTTATTTATTTTTTTCTTCATAAGCTAAATTAAAAATGTCTACTTTGGGTCGATACCAGGCACTATGCCCCAACAAATTCAAGAGAAATATAACCACCGCGAAAGATCAAGTAATTATTCTGGGGAATAAGGAATGGATGTAATTCAATTATTTACAATATTTCAATAAGATAGCATGTAAAGATAAATAAGATTTCTCTCGCCACAAAAATAATCCTCGTTGTTATATAATACTTATGTAAATATGCAAGAAAAATAGGAGATACAGATATGCCATGTCCTAACTCCCACTATCACCCTGAACACATTCACAAAGCTGATTGTAGTCACACCGCAATCCGCCATGCAGATCACGTTGACTATCTACATGATGGTCATCTGCACCATCCTCACGATGATCATTATGATGAACATGTAATTGAAGTCAGTGACACTAATCCAGATAAATGCATACCAATTTACACATGTGGAAATCATACTCATGGCCCCGACTGTGGACATGAGAAAGTGCCTCATGGAGATCATTTTGACTATTTGGTTGATGGTCGCTTACATCATGTACACGATGATCATTGCGATGATCATGGTCCAATAGAAATTTTATAGATACGAACTCAATAATTAGTTGTCTTGATTCTTAAGCAACGATTTTTTAGATAAAGAATGTCTGCTTTGGGTCAATACCGGACATTTTAAAAGAAAAGATTAGCCTGTTCGAATCGGCAGAAAATCGCTCCTGCATTTTCTGCACTTCCCACTTCCATGTAAGTCGTCCATGATTCGACTCATATTCGCACTTCCTTGTGCTCACACTTTGGGTCGTTAGCGGTCATTAAATCTCGTAATTTAAATATTTTCCAACCAATGTCTGCTTTAGGGCTTAAAGCGGACTTTTTTGTGCTAGTCCTGGTCTTCAATGACTATATTATCCTTATAAGACCTACCCTTAAGGTGTTTATATTAAGGGTAAATCTGCCTCCTCGGCACCACCCATGCACCAGGGTATTCGGCGCAAAACTATCATGGCGCAGCCATTCCCTACATCCGGGAAACCTACCCGCTCACACTAAATTCAAGTGCCAACAGCACCTACAGTACATAAAGTTCTTTTTTGTTAACAAATAGTTAGGCACATATATGTGTGGCTTTCACAGACATCACTTGGCATGGGGGCATAAGTGAGTGAGATGAACGGGGAATTTCGTGTTGCTCTATACGGAATCCAAGAAAAAGATCGAAATGTATTAAAGCGTATTCTTGCAATCACGCAAGGTCGTGCACGCACCTATGCTTTACTTAAAAACGAAGCAAACGAAAACACCGACATTGTCATTGTAAATGCTGATAACCCGAAAGCGACAAGTGAATGGACCAAAAGATATGTTGGCTCCAATGGAATCAGTATGTGCCCCACTATTTTAGCCAGCCGTAAAAAAATTAGCAGCGATCAGTACAGCACGACCACATTGCCTTTTTTCCCAACTCGAATTTTAAAATGTCTGGATGAAGTCACCGTAAAGGATCTCAAATTTACACCTGAGATTCGCATTGATGACGATCAAGAAATCCCAGAAGAAAGTAAAGATACCGGCACCTACAAAACAGAACTTACAGATCAAGAGCTAGAAACTTACATTGGGAAGAACACCTTTATTGGAAAAACCCAAAAACGAAATGTTTTAGTCGTAGATGACAGTTTGCCAGTACGAAAAGCATTAGACATGAAACTTCGATTAATGGATTACGAAGTTCATCATGCAGCAAGTGGACGGGAAGCCATATGGTCACTACAAAAAAATAAATTCGACTTTATTTTTCTAGATGTAGTAATGCCTGGAATGGATGGATATGAAGTTTGCAAAATTATCAAGCGCAACAAATTTACCAAAAATATTCCTGTGGTAATGCTTACAAGTCGTTCCTCTCCATTTGATAAAGTTAAGGGAAAATTAGCAGGTTGTGATTCTTATCTTACGAAACCCGTTGAACATGACAAATTTGAAAAAGTTGTCGCCGGAATTAGTGTGTAAAGGAAAATAAGAATATGAGTGGAAAAGTATTAATTGTTGATGACTCTAAACCAGATTTAGAAAACTTAAAATCTATTGTTGCTAAAGCTGGCCATCAAGTTATTACTGCTGTTTCTGGTCAAGAAGCTATTGAGAAAGCAGCTAGCAATCATCCTGATTTAATTTTCATGGATGTAATTATGGATAACAAGGATGGGTTTGAGGCATGCAGAGAAATAATTGCTAACAAAGATACGAAAGACATACCAATAGTATTTGTAACTGGTAAATGCCAAAAAGCAGATCGCGTTTGGGCAGAGCTACAAGGAGGGAAAGCACTTGTAGGCAAACCATTTACCCCAGATCAAATTATGAATGAAATGGACAAGCACATTTAATGGAAAAAACATCTAACAGTACGGAGCAGAAAAAACTTGAAACTGTATCTTCAAGCCAAGGTCCCGTATGGCTTAAGCAAAATGAAGAGTTGATTGCAAAGCTTGAATCAGCCTATGAAACTCCAATCGAAACTAACGAACAAGATACAAAAGCTAGATTTTATGGATTTCAAGTTGGGGATATAAATTTGCTTATTGACGACTCTACTCCCTGTGAGCTTTTAGAAGACAACCAAGTGTATCCAATTCCATTTGCTACGGAGTGGATGGTAGGTGTTTCCAATGTGCGAGGTGATGCCATTCCAGTCATTAATTTAGAACAAATGATTACCGCTAACATGGAACAAAAATCTTCAAAAAACGGCAACGTTATCATTATTAATAAGGATGAAAATGCAATTGGGCTTCAACTTGAAAATTTACCTATTAACAAAGCATTCGATGATGATGAGCTATTAGAAGATTTAAACGATGTGCCTGAACAAATTCGACCATTTGTAACCAAAGCATATTCTAATAATGGAACGATTTGGGCACGCATTAACTTTCTCGAGTTTTTTAAGTCATTAAATGAATAAATTATAGATTATTTAAATTATGTTTAAGTTAGGAAAATACCATGTTTAATTTCAATATGATTTCAGATATTTCAATTAATAAAAAATTGACAATATTGTTTGTAACAGTAGCCGTTGGTTTTATTGCAACAGCTGCAACATACTGGTACATCATCACTAATGAGCGCGCATCAACAGCACGCACTAATCTCTTTATCGAATATGGTCAATTAACGGGTGAGGCACAAAAAAACTACTTTAAGGTACGACGATTTGAAAAAGACTTCTTATTAAGTATCTCGGCTTCTACTGGTCAAACCTATAACAACACGCCACTAGACGAACACTCAAAACACGTTGAGTTACTTGAAAAAAATATGGAAGACCTTCGTAATCTTGGCCAAAAAATTGACGCTTCGGTATCTAAAGAAGTTTCCATTGGAGATGTAACGATGCCGCTAGACTATATTTCTCAGCTGGTATCACAATCTTCAACAGTTGTAGAAAATTACAAGCTGTCATTTGCTGACATTGTGAAATTTAACCGTTTAGTTGGTTTTACAGATGCGGAAGGTCTTCGATATAAAGCTAACCAATTGCTTTCTAGTACTGAAAGAAAGGTATCTAATGCTAATAACCCAAGACTATTCACATCAATCGCTAAACTACGCTCACATGAAAAACATATCCTTCAATCAATTGACTTAACAGAATCATTTGAAGATTTAAAATCAGAAGCACAAATATTCAGTGCTGAGTTAAACCGCACAAGTTTTAATACTCAAGATCGAATAATTTTAGACAAATTTGTTACTGATTACATAAAAGTGATCGACGAAATCGTAACCAACAAACGTAATGCTAATGAATACACAGAACTCTATGACTTTATGTTAGGTCCTATGTTTGATGAAATGGGTCAGTCATCTAGTTTAAGTATCACTCAAAACCAAGAGGCACTTGCCCAAAACACTTTGGTTACAACAAGTATTGTTGTAATCATATTGCTTGCGATCGCATTCTTAATTTCATCATTGCTTTATTTCTTTGGTGACTCCATGCGTAGACCAATCAATAAACTTCTAGACACCATTCATGCAGTAAACCAAGGCAACCTAAACGTAAGAGTAAACTCTGAAAGTAAAGACGAACTTGGTGAACTCTCAACATCATTTGACAAACTTTTAGATGAAAAAGTAGCGCAATTATCTGGTTCTGAAAAAGAAAAAGATGAACTTAATGAATCTGTTATTGAGATTATTAAAGCGGTAGCACAATTAGGTAAAAAAGACTTTACGGTGAGAGTACCTGTAGCAGAAGACGTTACCGGCGCGGTTGGAGACTCGCTGAATTTGTTAACGAAAGAAACCGCAGATGCACTTAATAATATTAAAGCAATTTCAACTCGTGTTGCAGCTGTATCAAACTTGGTACAAAAGCAATCTAGTCAGGTGATGGAAGTGGCAGAACAGGAAAGACAACAAGTTGAAAGTACTGTACAACAACTCAATACGTCATCTAAAGAGATGAATAATATTTCTTCAGAGGCAATTGATGCGAACGATCGTGCCGAAAACGCGTTAAAAAATACACAATATGCACAGGCTGCGGTGAACAAATCTGTAGAAGGTATTAACAGTATTCGAGACACCATTCGTGAAACTGAGAAAAGAATTAAACGACTTGGTGAACGATCTCAAGAAATCACTGGTATTGTTAATTTAATTAACAGCATTGCGGAGCGAACACACATCCTAGCATTAAACGCTAGTATGCATGCCGCATCTGCTGGTGAAGCGGGTCGTGGATTTGCAGTAGTTGCCGATGAGGTACAAAGACTTGCTGAAAGTGCACGCGAAGCTACCACAGAAATCGATACTCTAGTAAACAATATACGTGCGGAAACCACAGATACAGTAACTGCGATGAACAAGGCGATTAGTCAAGTAGCAGACGGTACTCAATTAGCCGAGCAAGCAGGTTCTGCCATGAAACTCACTGAGGAATCTACCGTTGACCTGGTACGTGCGGTAGAAAAGATTACTGAAAGCTCTAAAACACAAGCCAATGTGAGTTTAGAGTTGGTTAAACAATCTGAACAAATTGTAGATAGTACACGCAAAACCGACCAACACTTACAAACACAAACTAAGAATACAGACAACCTCGTGCGTTATGCGAAACGTCTGCTCTCAACCGTTCGTGTATTCACACTACCCCCAATTACACAAGCGAATGCAAAAATGAAAAATGTTGATGTTCCAGAACTGGCTAAAGTGATCGATCAAAGTGAACCCGCTAAACCAACTGCAGGGGCGGATAAAAATAGGGCCAGCGCTTAATCCTGCTTTCACGTAAGAACCCAGCCAATGGAAGAACAAAATGCAAAGTATTTAGAGCATTTAAATGCTCTTAATGCTGTAATTCAACAATGGTCAGAAGAATCTGATCAAGCCATTGAACAGCTAGATGTTCTCTTACTTGAATTTGATTTAGCCGCAAATCAAATTAGAGAACATGCGAATAGTGCCAAAGATGAAGAAATTGAAACGCTTTGTGCACAATTTCAAACCTACCTTGTTTTATTCCAAGAAATGACTGCGAGCCCAACACAGGCTGAATTGTTGTGTGCCTGGCCCATGTATATGGCGGAATTCATTTCCAATCGAGAAGATCCTGAAGCAAAAGCAGGATTGGACGAATTTCTCAATGATGATGAGTGGCCTACTCCAGGTAACCCAAATGACACCGGTGTCACAACCGAACAAATGGATACATTAATTGACGAGATTGCCCTTTCCACATCGGCCTCTCTACCTGCAATTTCAGATGATGATGCGAAATCAAATCAGCACGAAAATTTAACAGAAGAACAAAGGGAATTCCTAGATTTAATCAATGCAGAGATTTTAGAAATTCAAGAAACACATAATGAACGTTTAACGAATGTCGTCGAAACTCATAGTACCGACGTTGCACATTTAATGGATGAAATAGAAATACAAATTGATCAGCTTGATCGTATTGGTTCGGCTACGGAGATGGTTGGGCTGAAAGGATTAAAATATTTCTGCAAGAAATTACAAGATAACCTTGAATATATAAAAGAAAATAATCCTAAAAATTTAGCTCTACTTCACGAACAATTTTTAATTTGGCCAGATCTTATCCAAGCTTACTTGATCTCTCCAAAAGATGGAGACTATATACAAGCGATATTAGAGTATTTATTTTTAGACAGCTGGCCCATTGAACTGAATGATGTTGAAAAGAAAAAAATCGAAAACGCATTCAATGACTCAGCAATTGAAGTTGATAGTGATCAAAAATTTGAACGTTTGCGAGAAGCCACAACTGAAAATATTAGCTTAGAAGTTCCAAATGATGTACCTGATGAGTTATTTAATAGTTTGTTGCAAGATTTACCGCAACAAACTGAAGAATTTTCACTTGCTGTACAAAATTTAAGACAAGCCGATTTTATCAATCAGCTAGAAGTATCAAAACGAATTGCACATACTTTAAAAGGTGCGGGTAATACGGTGGGAATTATTGGGCTTGCTAACTTAACCCACAACCTTGAAGACATACTTGAAGCATTATTAAAAGCGCAATCCAAACCTAACAAAGGCTTGCATGCAGTAATTGAAAATGCTGCAGAATGCTTAGAAGAAATGTCCGAGTTTCTACACGGTATTGGTTCTGCACCTGCTGAAGCCATTAGCGTATTTCAAGAAGTCTTAAACTGGGCCAACAGAATTGATGAAGAAGGTATACCAACTGAAAAAGATGATTTAGAAGAAGCACAAGAAATCGTTGAAACCCCAGATGAAGAGACAGCAAGTAAAGAAGTTGTTGCCTCTCAAGATACGAATGAAACAGTTGCACCAGAACATTCACTACGTGTCCCAACAAACCTTATTGATGATCTATTAAAGCGAGCTGGTGAAAATATTATTTCAAATGCACAGATTCAGGAATTCATTTCACGCTCCATGGATACGACAAAGCAATTACGATCAAACAACAACAAAATTAAAAATCTCGTTCAAGAACTTGAACATTTAATCGAGATTCGAGGATTTTCTTCATTATTTAATTCTCAAAATAAAGCGAGCAAATTTGACCCTCTCGAAATGGATCAATTCAACGAACTCAATACCTATGCAAACCTGCTAATTGAAGCATCTGCGGATGCTAATGAGTTCCTAATGAATATAGAAGATACGTTATTAAAGCTTAATAACTTATCTGCAAGCCAAGGTAACATTTTGGTAGAAAATCAGGAGGCCGTACTACGTACAAGAATGGTTCCTGTGAAATCGATTGCACAAAGATTGAAACGCAGTGTCAAACAGGCTTGCAAATTATCAGGCAAAAGTGCGCAACTGGTAATAGAAGGTGAAGATACATTAATTGACAGTGAAATCTTAAATCAACTTGTAAACCCCTTAATGCATTTATTACGAAATGCAATCGACCATGGAATTGAAGCTTCAGAGGAGCGTGAACAACAGGGTAAATCTGCTGTTGGCTCTGTAATACTTAGTTTCCAGAAAGAAGGAAAATTAATTCATGTAACCTGTAAAGATGACGGACATGGACTTGACATTGATCGCATTCAAGCTAAATCAATTGATAAAAAATTAATTGAAGAAAATACAGACTTTAGAAAAGACGATGCTATAAAAATTATTTTACAACACGGCTTTTCAACGAAAGATGAAGTTTCTCAGTTATCGGGTCGTGGCGTAGGTTTAGATGTGGTATTCCAAGAAATTCGTGACATGAAGGGTTCAATTTCAATGGATTCTGAATATGGTCAAGGTGTAAAAGTTGCACTTACAATTCCAACTACCTTCCACTCTATTCAGGCGCTATTAATTTCTTGTGCAGATACTACTTTTGCAGTGTCAAATCGCGGCATTGAAGAAATATTACACCCAGGTGCTGGTTCAATGATTAAAGATGATGACACTGCTTATTTTGCTTACAAGCAAGACAAGTATCCAATTTTTGATTTTCAAAGTTTACTAGTCGGAGAACAAGACTACACTGCGGAAGACCCAAGCCAAGCCGTTTTAATTATTCAAGACGAATTTAACAAGAAACACGCAATTTACATTGACAAAATTTTAGATTCTCGAGAAGTCGTAGTGAAACCCTTTAGCCGGTTTATTCCTAAGATGTCTGGTTTACTGGGCACCACAATTTTGGGTGATGGTAGTGTTACATCTGTGTTAGATATGCTGGACATCATTAGTATTCCAGATCCGAAAGTGGCGATTCGCCAAAAACAACAACCGACTGCAGACTTGCATCGACAATCTGTATTGATAGTTGAAGATGCAATCAGTACACGCAAATCATTAGCCCAATTTATGGGAGATCTTGGATTTAATGTCGAAACATCCATCGATGGTGTAGACGCTATAGATAAAATTCAAAAACATATTCCGACCATCGTAATAACGGACTTAGAAATGCCACGTATGAATGGATTAGAGCTTACTGATCACCTGCGCTCTAATGAGATCACTAAAGAAGTGCCTATCATAATGATTACATCGCGTGCTACTGATAAACATAAAAAAGAAGCAATGCGTATTGGTGTAAACGAATACATCATCAAACCTTACGATGAAGATCTACTATTAGAGGTTGTAAATAAGTTAGTCGTTGTAAATTAAAAAAGCCCTGCAAAACAGGGCTTTTTAGTACTTGTAAATAAATCTTTCGATTTACTAACTTCGGTTAAGCACTCATCTTCCAACTTCCATCCGCCTGCCTACAGGCAGTTCCATAAATTTGTTCGGTTTCTCCACCTATGCTGGCATCCATCGTAAATTCACGACATGGTGTACCGTGACCCGAATCATACGTGCGTGTGGGCGTAACGGAATATTCAGTTCCCGAATCAGGATTCACCCATCCTTTGGTGGAACCCGTACGCGCGGTTTCCAATGTTTGCCCGGCACGATAACGATCCAACTCATCCAGTTGGCGTCCCACATGTGCACCGGCCAATGCGCCAATCAAAGTACCGGCGGCGGCGGCCCAAACTTGCCCTCTTCCATCTCCGATGGTTGAGCCTAATAGACCCCCAATCACACCACCAGCCACTGTGCCTTGTGTTTCACGGGTAGGTGTATGGTAAGTAGCGCAGCCACTTACAAGTAAACTCGTCATAATAATTACGGACAGTACGATATGCTTATACATGGTTAATCCCTCCACGGATTTGTGCTTAATAATCACAATAACGTTTGACTGAATACTTGGTTTACATAAATAAAGAAAGAAATTTTGTTTTCATGGTTTAAAAATATGACTCAGAGGACTCAAGAAAGTTTCAAAAGCGCATAGAAACAAATAAATCATCTTATAAGCTCTTGTAATAAATAGCATAATTGAATTTGCTAGAATGAATAAAATTTGATTTTTTCAACCTTTTTAAATTATCCATATGTCTAATGATGAAGTGAAATATTCGCTGTGGTTACGACCTGAACAATCACAACTGGATGATTACACACAAATAATTTCTGAGCTAGCACACCGCAACCAAACCAAAGTATTTCCTCCACATATCACCTTGATTGCTGGAATCTCGAAACCTTTAGAATTAATCGAGTCGGCATGTGAATCGATTACATCAAAATCAGTTGTATTTGAAATTTCTTTTACAGAGATTTGCTATACAGAAGAATTCTATAAAGCTTTTTTTATAGATGCGGTGTTAAGTGAAAAGTTAAATACATTATATTCACAATCTGTGGAATTACTGCAACTTAATCATCAACAGTATTTACCACATTTAAGTTTGCTGTATGGAAACATTTCAGAGGCTAAAAAAGAAAAATTAAAAATGGAATGTGATAATAAATACCCGAACCCTTTAACCTGTAGTCGTCTAGATATTTACAATACAACGGGTGAGATACCTTCCTGGTATCTTATAAATTCCTATCCATTCAACTAATATTAAAAAATCGAATTAAGAATAATGTTTTGTGAACGTTCAGGTCCAGTGGATATGATATCAATTGGCACTTCTAAAAGTTCCTGGATTCGTTGTAGATAGTTTTGCGCCTGAAGTGGTAATTGATCAAATGATGTAGCACCCACCGTAGAATCCTGCCAACCTTCATGTTCTTCATAATGCGGCTCGCATTCATCAAAAGCACCACCATCCATGGGTGATAGATCTAATGCATTTCCTTGATGCATATATTTCGTACAAATCTTTAATGTTTGTAATCCATCAAGTACATCGAGTTTGGTGATACATAATCCGGTTACACTATTAATTTGCATGGCACGGCGCAGTGCCACAACATCTAGCCAACCACAACGTCTAGCTCGACCCGTAGTTGCGCCAAACTCTTTCCCGCGATCAGCAATTTGTGCCCCTACATCATCAAACAATTCTGTTGGGAATGGCCCACCGCCCACGCGAGTAGTATAAGCTTTAACAATTCCAAGCACATAATCAATACTGGCAGGACCTGTGCCGCTACCTGAGCAAACTCCACCGGCCGTTGTGTTAGATGACGTTACATAAGGATAGGTACCATGATCAATATCTAACAATGTGCCTTGCGCACCTTCGAATAGAATTTTCTTTTTTTGTGAGCGTAGCTGGTAAATTTTTGCAGATATATCGGTTACATAAGGCTCTAACAATTCTGCATACTGCCGACACAATGTCTTTACCTCATCAAGATTACATGCTTTAAATTTAAAATATTCTCTTAATACATAGTTATGATAATCAAGAATACTCTCTAAACGTTCATTGCAATATTGCTCATTGAACAAATCAGCAACTCGTAAACCACGCCTAGATACTTTATCTTCGTAAGCCGGTCCAATGCCGCGTCCAGTAGTTCCAATTGCAGATTTACCACGTGCCTTTTCACGGGCTTGGTCTAATAAAATATGGTAAGGCAAAATTAAAGGACAAGCCGGTGAAATACGTAATCGTTCTGTAACTGGCACACCTTGCTTTTTCAGCATTTCTATTTCTTCATGCAAGGCATCTGGCGCTAACACAACACCATTTCCAATTAAACACTCGACGTTCTCTCGTAACACACCAGAAGGTACTAAATGCAAAATGGTTTGTTGATCGTTAACAACAATTGTATGCCCGGCATTATGACCACCTTGAAAACGCACCACGGCATCGGCTTGCTCGGTGAGCATATCTACAATTTTCCCCTTACCTTCATCACCCCATTGGGTGCCTAAAATAACTACAGAATTTGCCATTTAATTTAAACTTCCTTAACTATCCATTTTTGATTTTCTTTAACTAAAACTCGATTACACTGCATCTCGTTTGCAGAACCATATTGCCCCGATAATTCGACGATTACCCGCTCACCTTGATTACGTAATTGCGAAATTGTATTTTGTAATTCAGAATCATTTTCACAGGGTGCAAAAATTGCACTGATCGCTTCTTGATTTGCATCAGATATTTTTGCAAGCGCTTTTAAGTCCATGCTAAATCCTGTGGCAGGCCGTGAACGTCCAAACACTTCTCCAATCGCATCATAACGACCGCCACGCGCAATCTCTCCACCTTGACCCGCAACATAAGCTGCAAATACCGCACCATTTTGATAGTGGTATCCACTCAAAGCTCCAAAATCAAAATGCATTTGCACATCGACATATCGCTCTTTAACTCTATTTGAAAGCATTTCTACATATTCAATATATTCACCAACATTCGCCCGACCTTGTAGTGTTTTCCTGGCCGAATCAATAACACTTTCATCTCCATTCAAATCAGCTAAAGCCATAAATGTTTCATGCCAATCCTTTGAGAGAGAAAAACTTGAAATCAACTGTTCATACTCTGGTAATGATTTTTGTTGCAATAATGATTGCATTTGGTTTTTTTGATTCGCATCCAACCCTACTTGAGAAACTAGATTAGAAAATATTTCAACGTGCCCTAAATCAAGGCAAATGTCTTTCATGCCAACACAGTTCAATGCTTCAAGCATTAAACATATTACTTCTAAGTCACTATCGATCCCTGCATGACCATATAATTCCGCACCAATTTGCAAAGGGCTGCGAGATAAATCGCGGCCACTTGGACGAGTGTGTAATACAGTACCCAAATAACAAAAACGGGTGGGCACTTCTTTTTTCATCATGTGCGCATCAATACGTGCCACTTGTGACGTCATATCTGCACGTACGCCCATCATTTTGCCTGTTAATTGATCCGTTAACTTGAACGTTTGCAAATCAAGATCATCGCTAGGGCCTATCAGCAATGAATCTAAATATTCAATCAAAGGAGTAATGACTAATTCATAGCCCCAAGTTGAGAACATATCTAAAAGTGATCGGCGATATTTCTCTAACCATGCTGCCTCATCCGGCAAAGACTCTTCAATGCCTTCCGGTAATAACCAGCGATCTTGATTTTCCATAGTAGCTATTTAATTAACTTAAGAACGTAAAGCAGAATAATGCCCAAAGTCATACAGGCCAAGCCTATCATTCGCAGTGCTTGATCAGATAATTGCAATAATTGAATCAATAGCTGTCGAAATTTTTCAGGCGCTAAAAAAGGAATGATTCCTTCCAGCACAAGCACTAGCGCAGTCGCAACTAGCAAACTATCCCACATAGTATTATTTTAGGTTTAAATTGTAGGAATTAATTTTGTTCTGATTGTTTAAAGTAACGGAAAAATTCAGAATCGGGTTGCATAATTAATACATCTCCATTTGCATTAAACGTATTAATATAGGCTTTCAGACTACGCGTAAAACTATAAAATTCTTCATTTCTAGAAAATGCATCTGCATAAATTTTTGCAGACTGTGCATCACCGTCTCCTCGAATCTGTTCCGCTTCATTATAAGCATTGGCCAAAATTACTGTTCGTTCCTTATCGGATTTAGCGCGAATAATTTCAGCTTGTTCCTGGCCACGTGCGCGAAAATCTTTTGCAACACGGTCTCTCTCAGCACGCATTCTTTTGAAAACTGACTCACTAACTTTTTCTGGCAAATCAATTTTACTCACTCGAACGTCCACTACTTCTATTCCAAATTTCTTAGCTTCAACATTCGATTGCACCTGAATTACATCCATGATTTCAGCACGCTCACCTGACACCACTTCTTGAATGGTGCGTGTGCCAAATTCATTTTTTAAACCATCTACTAAAATCAGTTCCAAACGTTGGTTTGCTTTTGACTCGATACCACTGGTGGCAAGATAGTATTTTTCTACATCCTTAATTCGCCACTTAGCAAAGAAATCTACAATGACATATTTCTTTTCGCTGGTTGGAAACTCTGTAGGTGGAACATCTAACGTTAAAATACGATTATCGTATTTTTCAATCGTATTCATTACAGGAACTTTGAAATGCAAACCTGGTTTAATATTTGCAATGTCTACTTTTCCAAATTTCAATTTAATTGCAGTTTCTCTTTGATCCACCTGAAAAGTAAATGCCAAAAAGCCAATCACTAGTACGGCGATAACTCCTAAGATAATTTTAATATTCATCTTTAACGCCCCTCTCGCTCAGAACGGATTGAATCATTTTGCTGATTACTTAACCCAAATTTTTCACTGTTGAACACCTCATTGGCAGAACCTAAACCTCTAGACATGGATCTATTTTTAATGATTTGATCCAAAGGTAAGTAAATAAGATTATTACCTCCTTCAACATCCATTAACACTTTGTTGCTGTTGGAATAAACCGATTCCACAGCTTCTAGATATAAGCGCTCGCGCGTTACCGCGGGTGCCTTTTCATATTCCTCTAACAATTTTAAAAAGCGTTTTGCTTCACCTTCTGAATTTGCAATAGCACGATCACGATATGCATTTGCTTCTTGTAAAAATCTTGCGGCTTCACCACGCGCTTGTGGAAGAATACTGTTTGCATAAGCCTCTGCTTCTTTTATATATCGATCATAATCCTCGCGTGATTTAATGGCATCATCAAATGCGGCTTTCACTTCATCGGGAGGTACTGATTTTTCTAAGTTCACTTTTTGGATAAATATTCCTGACACATAACTATCCAAAATACCCTGCAGCAATTCTCGTGTCACACTAGAAATTTGTGCACGACCCTCAAACAATACAAAGTCGATAGTACTTTTACCGACAATTTCACGTAAGGCGCTTTCCATTGCATCTTTTACTGTTTGATCAGGATCACGAACATTGAATACATAGTTTTTAGCATCACCAATTTTGTACTGCGCTTCCAACGAAACTTCGACAATGTTTTCATCTTGCGTCAACATGGATGCTTTATTTGAAACTTCTCGCACTTCATCAACATTAACAACTTCTACAGTCTCGATAGGGAAAGGCAGATGCCAATTTAGGCCTGCGCTGGTAATTTCTTGAAATTCACCAAACCGAAGTTCTACGCCCCGTTCAGCTTGTTTCACGATATAAAATCCGAACTTGTCGTAAATGCCCCAAACCGCAAATATTCCTAGTAACAAAAACAAAATAAGAGATTTATTTTGTCCTCCACCTGAACCAGAGGATGATCCAGAACCAAAAATTCCACCAAACTTTTTCGTAAGGTTGCGAAAAACCTCATCCAAATCAGGTGGCCCCTGATTACCAGAATTCTGGCTCCATGGATCTTTATCTTTGTTATCGCCTGGGCTGTTCCAAGGCATATTCTCTCTCCACTCTGTAAAATTTTATTTCAGACACGAACGCGTCATTCTATCAAGACACTGGAAAAAGTCAGCATCAGCTGACCATTTGTTCAGATTCAATAGGAATGAGATATTCCTTGAATTTATTAAGCTTATGGGATGGAACATCCGCCTCAATATTCCAAAATCCATCCTCATCCACCTGTTCTTGTAGTACAGCATCATCTTTATATAAATCACTGCGCAGCTTGCCCTCAGTAGGTGGCAGACGTAACCACACCCGCTGAACTTGATAGTCAAAGTATTGACGCAATGCCTTAACCAGCAGCTCCAAACCTTGTCCACGCAGTGCCGATAAGGAAACTTTATCCACGCGACCTTGCTCAGCAAACTTGATGCTTGGCAAAGAATTGATCAGATCGACCTTATTATAAATCATAATTTGCGGAACCTCGTCCGCATCAATTTGCTTCAGTACGGAATTCACTTCTGCAATATGATGATCGTGATTGGCATCACTGACATCAACAACATGTAATAACACATCGGCATCACGTGTTTCTTGTAGCGTTGCATGAAAAGCTTCAATTAAATCATGCGGCAAGTCTTGAATAAAACCTACGGTATCAGCTAACACAATATGTCGGCTTTTAGAAATATCCATGCGACGTAATGTGGGGTCCAACGTGGCAAATAATTTATCGGCTGAATACACTTTTGATTCGGTTAGTGCATTAAATAGTGTCGATTTTCCAGCATTGGTGTAGCCAACAATTGCTACCGTAGGTGTAGTCGTTTTCCGGCGTGCAGCGCGGCCTTGTTCGCGTTGCGAACGTAGTTTGTCTAAACGTTTAGAGATTTGCTTAATTCGTTGTCTAAGCATACGTCGGTCTGATTCCAACTGCTTTTCACCCGGGCCACGCAAACCGATACCACCTTTTTGTCGTTCCAAGTGACTCCACCCCCGAACCAAACGCGTAGAAAGATATTTAAGTTGAGCTAACTCCACTTGCAATTTACCTTCATAGGAGCGTGCACGTTGCGCAAATATATCCAAAATCAAACCTGTGCGGTCTAAAACTCGTCTTTGACAAATTTTTTCTAGATTGCGTTCCTGACTGGGCGATAGTGAGTAGTTGAAAATTATTATGTCGACATGTTGTGATCGAGCAAGTTGGCCTATCTCTTCAACTTTACCACTGCCAATTAATAATTTTACATCGGGAACATTGCGTTGCACGGTGATCACCGTAGCAATTTCTGCTCCAGTAGACCTCACAAGATCTTTAAATTCATGTAGATCTTGGTTGTGTGATCTTGCGGCTTTAAATCGAACATGCACCAGTATGGCGCGTTGACCTAAATCGGGACGCTCAAACAAAAAGCAACTCCAAAAAATTGGCTAAAGAATTTGGTTTATGACTCAGGCTGTTCGTCATTAAATGCAAGTTTTACCATTCTCGCTGGAACAATTGTTGAAATCGCATGTTTGTAAACCATTTGATTTACACTATTTTTAAGTAAGACTACAAACTGGTCAAAAGAATCCACTTGGCCTTGTAATTTAATACCATTTACCAAGTAAATTGAGACTGGGATTTTTTCTTTTCGAAGAGCATTGAGAAAAGGCTCTTGTAACGTCTGACCTTTGGACATGTTTTTTACCTCTAGTTATTTTTATTTATTGTTATTTTAGATGAGGCCTTTCCAACTCAAATCCAACTCATCCGGCCTACATCTTCTACTCGTATTGTACCAGTTCAGCTAGACCATATGGGCCTCAATTTTATGACAAATATCATGAAAAAGGCCCTTATCATCAGTGCGTTCAGCAGGAATCTTCACTAAATACTCTTCATTTCGAAGCCAAGTGAGTTGCCTTTTCGCGAGCTGACGAGTTGCCGCTATGGCTTTTTCGCGCATGGTATCCATATCGTCATTTCCAGCCAAATACTCCCATATTTGCCGATAACCTACAGCACGCATAGCAGGCATTTGCGTGTGCAAATCACCACGATTAAACAGATGTTTCACCTCATCAACAAACCCTTGCTCAAGCATTTCGTCAAATCGTAGCACTATGCGCCGATGTAATTCGGTCCGATCCTCCGGCAATAAAGCCAACTTTAAAATTTGTAATGGCTGTGTGGGTGTATTATTTTTTTGTTGCCATTCGCTAATGGGGATTCCAGTTAACGCATACACTTCTAAAGCCCGTTGAATACGCTGCGGATCATTCGCATGAATTTTTTCTGCGGCCTTTGCGTCAACCAATGCCAGTTGTTCGTGCATGGCTTGCCAACCATGCGTCTTGGCCTGCTCTTCAATTTTATTTCTGAGTTCAAGATTGGCACTCGGCATTTCCGATAACCCTCTTTGCAGAGCACTAAAATACAACATGGTTCCGCCCACCAATAATGGAATTTTTCCATTAGCATTTATTTGTTGAATTAATTGTGCGGTATCATTGCGAAAATCTGCAGCAGAATAACGTTCACTTGGATCTAAAATATTAATTAAATGATGGGGATACTTCTGCAAAATGTTGCTAGGAGGTTTTGCAGAACCAATATCCATTCCACGATAAATCATTACAGAATCAACGCTAATGATTTCACATGGGAATTGATCAAAAATCTTAAATGCTAATCCGGTCTTACCACTAGCCGTGGGACCCATAACAAAAATAACAGGAATTTCTTTCAAGAATTAAAAGAACTATTGGCCGCGTTTAAACAACTTGTCTAATTGATCAACGCTGAGTTGCACCCAAGTGGGTCGTCCATGATTACATTGCGCACTTCTTTCTGTGGTTTCCATTTCGCGTAACAATGCATTCATCTCTGTAATAGTTAATTTTCGGTGTGCACGAATTGAACCATAACACGCCATTGTAGAGAGCAGCTGATTATTGGCTTCCTCAAGTTTTTCAGAAGATCCAAACATCGTTAAATCAGCCAAAACATCTTTAATCAACTCATTGACATCGGCTTGAGATAACAAAGAAGGTATTTCACGAATAATAATGCTGTCTTCCCCAAAGCGTTCTACTTGAAAACCATGCTTTAAAAATAATGCTTGATATTGTTCCGCGATATTCACTTCCTGTGGGCTAACAGTAAGCGTTATTGGCATCAGTAATGGTTGCGTTGCAACATCTCCTTGTGCATGAGAAGACTTTAATTGTTCATACACAATTCTTTCATGTGCTGCATGCATATCAACAATTATCAAGCCATTAGCATTTTGCGCGAGAATGTAAATACCATGTAATTGTGCAATAGCATAACCCAGTGGCGGTAATTCTTCTGCAGTAGGCGTTGGAATAGTTTCGCTAAATACGTGCTCTTCTACATCTGCAACTGCACCTGAAGTATAGGAAGCTGAAGATTCTTGAACATGCCCAGAGTAGTCAGATGGTATTGGTAATTTCGAATATGAATCATTCGTAGTAAGACTACTACTGAACTGCGCAGCACGAATGTAATCATCCACAATCTCACGATACTGCTGGGCCGCTTGTTGTTCGGCTTGCGGCATTGTTTCTGCAATCGCTTTTTTAATGGTTTGACGAATGAAATCGTGCACATATCGACTTTGCCGAAAGCGTACTTCATGTTTTGTGGGGTGCGCATTAACATCCACTTGCGCAGGATCCATTTCTAAAAATAAGACAAATGCTGGATAACGCCCGTGGTATAACACATCTTGATAGGCTTGTTTTATCGCATGAACAATTACTTTGTCTCTGATGGCACGGCCATTTACATAAAAATACTGCAAATCTGCTTGGCTACGTGAAAATGTAGGCAAACTAATCCAGCCCTTAATTTGCATTTCCTGTGCAGCATTTTCTAAATAAATACTTTGTTCAGAAAATTGTTTGCCACAAACCTGTGCAACCCGAAATTGGCCCTGGCTATCTAATGTGTCTTTTGCAACTTTCAGAATACTTTTTCCATTATGTTTGGCTTCAATTTCGATTTCAAAATTACTCAAGGCAATTTTTCGTATAACAGACTCGCAATGTTGTAACTCTGTGCGCTCTTTACGTAAAAACTTTTTGCGTGCAGGCACATTGAAAAAAATATCCTGTACATCAATACAAGTGCCCATGGTTTGACGAGCTGGTGTTATGTCTTGATCAAATTCCCCGCCCTCAGCAGAAATAGCCCACCCGGCGTTAGTTTTTGAGTCTTGATTGGATGTAAGACTAAATTTTGAAACGGAAGCGATACTGGGCAATGCCTCACCTCGAAAGCCTAAACTTGATATGTGTTCCAAATCTTCTAATGTAGAAATTTTACTGGTGGCATGGCGTGACACCGCTAAATGCAACTCATCTTTTGCAATACCATGCCCATCGTCACTGACGCGAATATTACGCATGCCTCCGTTCTCAAGTTCAATGGAAATTTTAGTAGCACCCGCATCCAGAGAATTTTCCAGTAACTCTTTTAGAACAGATGATGGCCGCTCAATAACTTCACCTGCAGCAATTTGATTAATAAGTAGATTGGAAAGTGGTTTTATTGAATTCATAGTCTTTATGAAAGCAGAATTGCCTGCTCATCTTCAAGTTGAAGCATTTGCTGAAACCCAGATAAGGCATATTCTATAAATGCATCCCGACTGGACCATTGATTGGACTGATCAATAATTTGACCAGATTCATTTGCAGGTAATTGTTCAGCAAATACCCTAACCACATGCGACCCTGAAGAATTACCCCCATGTTCTTCTTGAGATTTTTCGCAACTAATATACACCTCTGGTTCATTGTGCCCGTCTTTAATGGCTGCGAGCAAATATTCATACTCTGAATCATCATTTGATTGAATATCCTCAAGCACAACAATTGTGTAGGGACCAAACTTATAGCGTTGCTTTGGAATTGCGGTGGAAATGTTTGGTTTTCGCATAAGTTTTGTAGTCAGAAGTAGATTAAGACATGCTAGGATATTCGAAAATTATAACAACCAGGCAAAATAATAATTCCAACACGCCATCATGAGCAAACAGCTTCACCGTTTATATCCCCTGCCCTGCGATACCTGCGATCTTGAGAATTTATATTTGCAGCATCATGGTTGGTATAAAAAAGATCGAACAGAGTCGATAGTAGTAGCAAACTTTGTAACCAGCATGGATGGAAGAATCGCTATTACAACTAAAGATAAAGGCTTGCATATGCCCAGAAGCTTAACCAGCAAAGAAGACTTTAGACTATTTTTAGAGTTACATGCACAAGCTGACTGCTTAATTACTCATGGTGGTTATTTGCGATCTGTAAATGAAAATGTTTTAGGAAATATCTTACAATTACCTACTGAATTCGAAGATTTATACCAATGGCGCGAACAAAATGGCTTAAATAAATATCCAGATATCGTAATCGCCAGCGCAAGTTTAGATTTTCCGATTCATCCATCTCTGAAAAATAGCAAACAAAATGTCCTTATTGCGACAGGTATTCAAGCTGATGAGCAGACTGTTAACGAATGGCGTAATCAGGGATTTGAAGTTTTATTAGTAGGAAAATCTAAATATGTGGAAGGAAAACTTTTAATCGAAGCCTTGTCTAACAAAGGATACCGGCACATTTACTTAATTGCAGGCCCCAAAATGATGCACACGATGGTGCAAGACCAACAACTCAGTAAATTTTATTTGAGCAACTCACATCAACTATATGCCGCCGAACATTATCGAAGTTTTATTGAAGGAAAATTTTTAAATAACACAAAATTAAAATTGTCTTCTTTATATTATGACGAGCTTTCAGATAACGATTGTGGCCAATTCTTTAGCTCATACGAATGTATTTATAAATAATAATCAGGATTAAAATGATGATGGAATTTTTAGTGGATTATGGTTTATTTTTTGCGAAAGCAATAACCATATTAATATTTTTTGCAATTCTAGTAGTACTGATTTTCTCTTTTTCAAAAAAAGGCAAAGGCGAAGATCATTTTGAAATTACAAATTTAAATAAAAAGTATAAAACTACTGCCGCTACCTTGCGTTTTTCTCTACTTTCAAAAAAAGATTTAAAAACAGCCAAAAAAGAGCATAAAAAAGAAGCAAAACAGGAGAAGAAAAAATCTACTGACACTCGAAAACGAATATTTGTTTTAAACTTTTTAGGCAACATCAAGGCCAGCGCGGTAAGACACCTACGAAAAGAAGTCACCGCAATTCTTTCTGTTGCATCCAATAAAGATGAAGTGGTGGTATGTCTTGAAAATGCTGGGGGACTGGTGCATGAACATGGCTTTGCCGCATCACAACTTTTGCGTATCAAACAAAAAGGCATTCCTTTAACGGTGGCAATAGACAAAGTAGCCGCCAGTGGTGGTTATATGATGGCTTGTGTGGCCGACAAAATTATTGCAGCCCCATTTGCTATTGTGGGTTCCATTGGTGTCCTAGCACAACTTCCAAACTTTAATCGTTTATTGGACAAACATGGAGTAGATTTTGAAATGATGAAGGCTGGCGAATTAAAACGCACCATTACCATGTTTGGCAAAAATACAGAAGAAGACCGGCAACATTTCAACGAACAATTAGAAGACACCCATGCTTTATTTAAAGAGTTTGTACAAGAAAACAGGCCAACTTTGGAAATTGAAAAAGTGGCTACAGGGGAACATTGGCTAGCCACGCGCGGCATTACTTTAAATTTGGTAGACGAACTCATCACCAGTGATGACTATCTATTAAATGCATGTAACGATGCCGATATTTATGAAATAACGTGCACCGTCCCAAAAACATTAAGTGAACGTATTGCAAGTTCTGTTCAACTTACACTGGACAAACTATTTTTTTCCTGGTGGCAGAAAGATCAGGAATCAAAACTATTTAATTAATGTCTGCTTTCGACCACCATGGATGGTGGAAGTGCAGAAATTGCAGGAGCAAATTTCTGCCGTCTCTGAGCACATGGTTGATGTGCTCACATCATGTGAGATTTATATCCGTAACTAGTTAAAACTATGTGCCTGCTGAAGCTGGAATGGTGAGTATTTGTCCTTCACGGATAATATCCGATTTCAATTTATTGACTTCGCGTATTGCGATAATACTTACTTGATATTGATTGGCAATTCCTGAAAGTGTTTCGCCACGTTGAATGGTATGCTGACTTTCCTTGCCTAAATTCGCCAACAATGCATCGCTGGGTGCATGTTCTCTTAAATAATTACGTACCCCATTGAATATTGCCACAGCTAATTTTTGTTGATGATTGGAATTGCGCAAACGCTTTTCTTCATCCGGGTTTGAAATAAATGCAGTTTCAATTAATACGGAAGGAATATCGGGAGATTTCAAAACAGCAAACCCGGCTTGTTCCACACGTGGGCGTAATACTTTTCCCACTTTGCGAAGTTGTAAAAGAATATCGTCCGCCAAATCGATACTGGCATCGATGGTGGCCGTTTGAGATAAATCGACTAACACTGATTTTAAAACATCGTCCTTATCTTCAAGACTTACTCCACCAATTTTATCCGCCTCGTTTTCACGCTTAGCCAAAATACGTGCCGCCTCGCTAGAAGCCCCATGTTGTGAAAGCACATAAACGGACGAGCCTCGAGCACGCCGATCTACCGCAGCATCCGCATGAATAGAAAGAAATACATCGGCATTGTGTTTACTTGCATGTCTTATTCTTGATCGCAACGGTACAAATTTATCGTGATCACGAATCATTACCGCACGCATACCTTTTTCATTATCGATTAACGTTTTTAAACGTTTTGAAATTGATAACACAATATCTTTTTCTCGAGTACCACCACGGCCAATCGCACCAGGATCTTTTCCACCGTGTCCGGCATCAATCGCAACAATTACATCGCGATAACTAATGGGTGCTTGTTTAATTGCAACTGGCTCTGTTTTAACTGGAGTAGATACCGTTGCTACATTGCCTGATACAGCTCTACTCGATAAATCGAGAACCAAACGATGGTGTCTCCCATGCGAAGGTTTTAGCAAAAAACTTTTAGGTGATACCGCTTCATTTAAATCGAAAACAATGCGTAACTTTTCTTGTGACTTTTGTGCATAACGTAATTCTTTTAACAATGTCCCACTAACTTTTTGAGCAGCTAATTTCCCGTTGGCATCACACTTATCAATGTCGAGTACGACTCGGTCTGGATTTTTAAGTACGAAAACGTGATGCTCCACCCCGGAGCTTAAATCAAATACCACACGAGTCGTTGACTGACGATCCGCGATTCGGAGTTCCTCAATTTTTGCCATCCCCTGCGCTTGAACGGTGCTACTTGCTACAAAGAGGAGAGCAAATCCAACGACTAGCGCATACGCAACGTGAGTCGCTAAGAGAGTAACTTTGTATTTAGTGATGGACACAGCAACGTTTGGATGACATTTAACACCCTCAGAGCAATAAACTATGTGGAAAGTTTGACAAAAATTAGTCAAATTGCAAGCAAAAACTCTAATAAAACTAGTGGTCTATGTGAATTTATTAGAGCCTAATCTCATAATTTATCAATAATTGACTGTCCTAAAGTCGTTTCTGCTTCCAATTGGGCCTCACGGCGGTCTTCGTGATGAACCAGTTTAATCACTAAATCAGCCGGCGGTGTGCTCACTCCACCCCGCTCCGGCCATTCAATTAATATCGCGGTACTCGGTTCTGATACCACATCTCGAATACCGATGAATTCGAGTTCTTGTGAGTCTTTGAGTCGATACAAATCAAAATGGTAAACCATCAGATTATCTAACTCATAGGATTCAACTAAAGAAAACGTTGGACTAGTCACTCGGTCTTCATAGCCTAAAGCATTTATGAATCCACGTGCGAAGGTCGTTTTACCACTTCCTAAGTCACCCACTAAGTGAATAACGCAGGGTAATGAAAGCGGTTTTGCAACAGCCGCACCCAGTGCCAATGTTTCTGCCTCGGTATTAAGCTGCACGCTGAAAAACGTTACGAATTAAGAAGTTTTCGCAGAGGATTAAACAAGTCGCTGGCCAACATTCCACGCATTCCATCATTGGCTGCAACATCCGCACTCTCTGCATGAAGTTGTACGCCAAAACTTGCTGCATCAAAAAGTGTTACCCCTTGTGCAATTAAACTCGCAATGATGCCGGTTAACACATCACCCATTCCACCAGAAGCCATTCCTGGATTTCCGGCATTACAAAGCGAAACTTTATTACTAGAAGCTACTAATGTGCCGCTGCCTTTTAATACACATATACCACCAAATTTATTTTGCAGTGCTTGTACGGATGACAAACGATCTTTTTGGATTTCAATACTTGAAATATTTAACAACCGTGCAGCTTCACCTGGATGTGGCGTTAACACCCAAGAGTCATTTTGCACGGGATCTTTGGCTAACAAATTCAGTGCATCTGCATCTACTACTAGCGGAATTTTCATTTCTAAAACACGTGATAGCATTTTTTGCGCCCAAGCATTTTGGCCTAACCCAGGACCTATCGCGATCACAGTGGCTTGTTCTATTAATTCATTTAGTTTTGAAACTTCTTCTACGCCATGCACCATGATTTCTTTACAGGATTGTAAGGCGGCTGTGGAATGCTCTAGAATGGTGGCAACCGACACCAATCCACTTCCAGCACGAGCAGCTGCCTCAGCCGCAAGCATTACGGATCCCGCGAATCCGTGGTTACCGCCAACAATAAGCGTATGTCCATAATCTCCTTTATGTGAAGACGACTTACGTGCAGGTAAACACTCTTTTAGTTCAGATAAATTTATGGACTGACAACTCGACATCACTTGCTCATACACTTGTGGTGGAATTTGTAGATCATTAAACAATACTTCACCGGCATAGTCGCGCCCTTTTGCTGTAAGCAAGCCTATTTTCATGCCAACAAAGGTAACCGTTCGATCGGCTCTTACTGTCTGCCCCAGTGGCATGCCATGGTCTGCATCCAACCCTGAAGGTACATCAGCACTTAACACCGGTTTGTTTGAGTTGTTAATGACTGATATCGCAGCCGCATAATCACCTTCAACGGTCCTGGTCAAACCAGTGCCTAACAATGCATCCACAATGACATCGCATGCACCAACATTTTGATGAGCAAATTTTTCACAGGATCCTTTATTTGATAAAAAGTTATCATGCGCCTGTTTAGCATCTCCCTTAAGTTTTGAATGGTCTCCTACCTGAATAACCAAGGCATGAAATTTAGCTTGTTGAGCTAAGTCTGCAATTACATAACCATCACCACCATTATTTCCAGGCCCTGCAAACACGATTAGGCTAGAACAATTCGGCCATTTTGCTTGAAGTGCTTCAAAAGCAGCTTTTCCTGCTCGCTGCATCAGTGTAAAACTTGGTACATTAAACTCTTCAATAGCTATTCGATCTAACTCGCGTACATGTTTAGAAAGAAAAATTTTTGATGGAAAAACTGACATCGTGCAATTATACGAAAACTTAAACACTAAATTCTTGAGTCGTGAACAATATAATTTCTAATTTCGATAATTAGCAGCCGATATCAAATCTTGGGGACAAGCACTTGGATTTAATGCTGTAGGCATTTGCAACACCGAATTAGACGAACACGAAACACATTTATTAAATTGGTTAGACTCAGGGTACCACGGTGAAATGCAATATATGCATGCACATGGAGTAAAACGATCTCAACCAGAAAAATTAGTGCCTGGAACTTTGCGCATTATTTCAGTACGTATGAATTACCAAGCACCTGACGCAGTGGATGAAGAAAATGTTTTAAAAGAGTCATCACTCGCCTACATTTCCCGTTATGCATTGGGGCGTGATTATCACAAAGTAATACGTAACCGTTTACAGAAATTAGCTGATCGAATTGAAGAAACCGTCGGCCCTTTCGGTTATCGTGCATTTGTAGACAGCGCACCGGTATTGGAAAAGGCGCTCGCTGAAAAAGCCGGATTAGGTTGGATCGGAAAGCATACAAATCTCATTAATAAAGAATGCGGTTCCTGGTTTTTTTTAGGAGAGTTATATACCGATTTACCTCTACCGACCGACACTGCCCTTGATGATCATTGCGGTACTTGTAGTGCTTGCATGGATGCTTGTCCAACTCAAGCCATAATTGCACCCTACAAACTGGATGCTAGACGCTGCATTTCCTATCACACCATCGAATTGAAAGAAGCCATTCCAAAAGAATTTCGTAAAGCGATGGGTAATCGCATTTTTGGTTGTGATGATTGCCAATTGGTGTGCCCATGGAATCGTTTTGAACAAAAAAGTGAATTAGCAGATTTTGCGGTTCGTAAAAATCTGGATGCGCCCACTCTGGTTGAATTATTTAATTGGACCGAAGAAGAGTTTTTACAAAACACACAAGGCTCTGCGATACGGCGTATTGGGTATCAGCAGTGGTTACGAAACATTGCCGTTGCACTCGGCAATGCTCCTAACACACCAGAAGTAATTACGGCACTAAAAAATAAAGCAAATTACCCAGACGAATTGGTGAATGAACACGTGAAGTGGGCACTTGAACAACATCAAGCACTAACGATCTAACGATACTTTTTATAAAAATTAATTAATCCATTGGTTGATAAATCTTCATCTTGAATAGTTTCAGTAGATTTTATTTTACCGACTAAAGAGCTTGCTAATCGTTTACCGAGCTCTACACCCATTTGATCAAAGGAATTAATATTAAGAATTATTCCCTGTGCAAATACTTTATGTTCATACATGGCCAGTAACATGCCTAAAGAATGCGGAGTGAGCTCTTGTAAGAAAATGGTAGTGCTGGGACGATTTCCAGAAATTTCATTTTGTCCCTGCATTAAGGCTTGCGTTTGACTCATCAAGTTGGACATTAATATTTCATGTTGCGCAAAATTAATATGCACCGGTTTCACTACACCTATGAAATCGCAATTTATATAATGTGTACCCTGGTGCAGAAGCTGAAAAAAACTGTGTTGGGCATTTGTGCCTACATCACCAAATACGACAGGTGAACTTGATACCTCTAACGGATTGTCGTCTCGATCAACACTCTTACCATTGCTTTCCATAACCAATTGTTGAAGATAGAAAGGTAAATACCGCAACCGAACATCATAAGGAAGCACAGCATAGCTCAATGCAGAAAAAAATTGTTGATACCAGAGATCGATCAAGGCCAATAAAACAGGAAGATTTTCATTAGCCGGCTGATTTGTAAAATGCCGATCCATTTCATTGGCACCCTGCAACAACTGCTTAAAATTAGACATTCCTATATACAATGCAATCGATAATCCAACAGCCGACCACAAAGAATAACGACCACCAATTTCATCCCACATTGGAAAAATGTATTTATCGTTTACCCCAAACGCTTTCGCTTGCTCTACATTTGCAGTCACTGCAACAAAATGTTGATCTATATTTTTTGCAAGTTGTGGATTTTGCATAAACCATTGCTTGGCCGTTTCCGCATTCGTTAAGGTTTCTTGCGTGGTAAAACTTTTTGAAGTGACAATAAACAATGTATTCGCAGGATTAAGTTTTACCAATACTCGCTCCATTTCGGTGGCATCGACATTTGACACAAAATGTACTTTTACATTGTTATTGGCGTACGTGGAAAGTGCATCGCACACGAGCATAGGCCCCAAGTGTGAACCGCCAATACCAATGTTCACCACATCGGTAATTTCTCCTGCATAAACTTCTTCACAAAAATTTTGCATGTTTTCTAAAACAGCCGATTGAGACTTAGAAATTTCACTGTCACCCTCTAAATCTCGTAAAGCAATATGTTGCACAGCGCGTTGCTCACTATTATTAATCTTTTCACCCGCAAACATTTTGTCGCGCCAGATAGGCACATCACATTCATCATGCAAGGCAACAAGCTTAGTAATGGTTTCCGGCAGAATATGATTTTTAGAGTAGTCAACCAGAATAGGTCCTAACTCTGTAGAAAAAGAATCAAATCGATTTTGATCGTTCTCAAAAAAGCTTTGTATTGTTTGTGATTTTATTTCTTGCGCATGACTTGCTAAGGCTTGGTAGCTTTTCAGTTGTGAGAGAGGTTTGCGCATAGTTAATTTTAACGCACAAAAAAAAGGGTGCCTATTGCACCCTTTTTTGTTTGCCTAAGGACTAAATTCTATTCTACACGCTTCCACTGAACAAGCTGCGTAACTTTTAATCCAAAAACTTCTAATTGTGCTGCTACAGCAATAACAAATGCTAATACAAAGCAAATAACGATGAGACTCCACATCATGATATTAGACTCCTTATAGATCCGGCGAATAATTTTTACAAAGTATACTGCTTTAGGCGAAGTGTAACAGCACATTATCAATCAAGCGCGCATCTCCCAACCATGCTGCTGCCAAAATTGTAATAAAATCAGTATCATACTGAATCTCTGCTAAATCTTTTCCGGCACGTATTTCGACATAATCGGGCCTGAACCCGGCCTCAATTAAGTGTTCTGTCGCTTGTTTTTGCAACGCCTCAAAATCTCGATTTCCACTCAAAATTTGGTGTTTTGTAGCCTCAAGCTCGGCAAATAATTTCGGTGCAATTGATCGGTGTTCAGCACTTAAATAAGCATTTCGCGAACTAAAAGCCAGCCCATCGGGTTCCCGCTGTGTAGGAATGGATTCTATTGTTATGGGTAAATCCAAATGATGTACTAATTCTTTAATAATAATAAGTTGTTGATAATCTTTTTCGCCAAAAATTGCATAATTTGGCATTACAAATGCAAATAACCGAGTAACGGCTTCTACAATCCCCTGAAAAAAACCAGGCCGAAACTCACCACACATTTGATTCATTAACTCATGCTCGAATTGTTGTGAGTCGACATTATTTTTTTGATCATTTGAATACATTTCTTCATGTGTTGGCATAAAGACTAAGTCAACATTGTTAGCTTTTAATGCAACCAAATCTTGATCAGGAGTTCGAGGATAGGCTTGCAAATCTTTTTCGCGCTCAAACTGAAGTGCGTTAACAAAAATACTGCAAACAATTTTTCCTTCAAATGTATGTGCATGCTTAATTAATGCTAAATGCCCCTCATGCAAGTTCCCCATAGTGGGAACTAACAGAACATTTTCATTCTGATTTTTCCATATTGAAATCTGCTGACGCAGTTCTGCGACGGTGAAAACTGTTTGCATACTTTAAAATTAAAGATTAGGCAGGAAATTGCAAAGACTTTACACTTTGAATATAGCTTGATATTGCACTTTGAATATCATTGGCTTCTTCAAGAAAGTTTTTTGCAAATTTTGGTTTTACCCCTTGGGTAATACCCAACACATCGTGTAGCACCAAAATTTGTCCATCACATTTTGCACCAGCCCCGATTCCAATCACTGGGATAGAAGAATTTGTGGTAATTTTTTCGGCAAGCGTATCTGGCACGCATTCAAGTAACAACATATCGGCACCCGCTTTTTGCAGACTGTCTGCACTTGCAAATAATTCATTTGCACTGGCTTCATCATTACCTTGCATCGAATAGCCACCCAACTTATGAATGTATTGCGGCCGCAATCCCAAGTGTGCACAAATAGGAATTCCACATTCACTAAGCTCATTCACAATGGACACTTGTCGCACAGAGGCTTCTAACTTAACCATTTGCGCACCGCCTAGCTGAATTAAGTCAGTGGCATTTTCCAGTGCTAGTTCTACATTGGTGTACGACATAAAGGGCATATCTGAAATGACAAAAGCATTTTTCACAGCAGCCGTTACACACTGACTGTGATAAATCATGTCTTCCATGGTTACAGAAACTGTACTGTCTTGCCCTTGGATCACCATACCTAAAGAATCCCCGACTAAAATTACATCCATACCGGCCTGATCCAGCAATGCTGCAAAACTTGCGTCATAGGCTGTTAAACACGTAATTTTTTCATTGCGAGATTTCATTTCTTGCAAATGAGAAAGCGTGATGGTTTTGGTATGTGGCTGAATACTCATAACTTAGATTTTTGTAAAAATACTACCCAACAAATGGCAGTGGATTGAAATAACGTTTACCTGCTTCCATATTAAGAATTTCATGCAACAACTGCTCATAATCTTTTTCGTTATTAATAAAATCAATGTCACTAGCATTTATAATTAAACAAGGCGCATCTTCGTAGTCGTGAAAGAATTTCGCATAAGCCTCATTAAGCTGCTCCAAATAAGCAGATTCGATCAAGCGTTCAAATCCTCGGCCACGTTTTCGTATGCGCTGAATGAGCACTTCAACAGGCGCTTGTAGGTACACCACCAAATCCGGAGTGGGCGCATCGATGGTTAAATGTGAATACACCTGCTGATAAAGTTCATATTCACTCGCATTTAATGTCACCTGTGCAAACAGTTGATCTTTTTCAATTAAAAAATCGGCAATACGTACCGGTGAAAAAATATCGGACTGCTTATATTCTTGTAATTGTTTGGTGCGGTGCAACAAAAAGAACAATTGCGTTGATAAAGCGGCTTCACGTGGATTTTGATAAAAACGCTCTAGAAAGGGATTGTCGTCCACCTGCTCTAGCAAAAGCGTTGATCCAAACTCATCAGCCAAACGCTGGGCAAGACTGGTTTTACCCACACCAATAGGTCCCTCCACTGCAATATATTTTAAATTACTCTCAGCCATTTATGGTTCTAATTTTTTCAGCTCATGAGGTGGTAAGTTTTCAATCAACCTTGCAAGCGACTCCTGACCCGGAATAATGAGGTCCTCTTCTATCTCTTGTAAAGGAATTAATACAAATTCTCGATCCGCCATTCCATAATGCGGAATTTCCAATCGCTGGGTAACAATTTTTTGGTCTGCATACAAAATTATATCCAAATCCAGGGTTCTAGGTTCCCAGCGCTCACCCTTTCGAGAACGCTGATGTTGATTCTCAATTTTTTGTAATTCGTCTAACAGCCGCTCGGGGCTAAGGGAAGTAGCAATTTTGGCCACCGCATTAATGTAATCAGGCTGCTCTAAATCACCCATTGGTTTGCTACAATACAGACTGGATGTTGCAACGAGTTGTGTGTTTGGAAGTGCTTCAAGTTCGAGCAAAGCATCTTTAATTTGCTGCTTAGGATGATCAAGATTACTTCCCAAACCAATATAGGCATGAACGCGCGACATGGCCATATTTATAACTTCAATTTAAAACTAGTGATAAGTATGCCCTGAGCGTTTACCAGAAGCGCCCACAATAAAGTTTTTCTTCTTGCTACGCAGCATTTTTTGCTGCGTAGCATGGTCCACATCTTGAAACACAGTCCACCATTCACAAAGCTCATCTACCGACTCACCTGCCTGTGCACGTAGACATAAAAAATCGTAGGCAGCACGAAAGCGAGGATGCTCTAATAAGCGATACGCCTGTTTATTGCGCCGCCTAAAAAAACGAGGCTGCAAATCCCAAATTTCACGCATAGAAAATGCAAAGCGTTTTGGAATTGAGGTGTAAGGTGATTGTGAATAAGTCGTATCTTTTGCTGCCGCATCATAGGCCACACGTGCAGATAACCCTTCAAATTCAAGTTGCTTAGCTAATTTTTTCATCGGCCCCCATAAAAAAACCGCATACAAAAAAGCGGGAGTGACCGATTTTCCAGAATGAATACGTTCATCCGTATTTTTTAATGCGCTTATTACAAAATTTGAAAATAATTTTTTATCTCGCTTCAATGCTTTTTCCGTTAATGGAAACATATATTTAAACAAACCAAATTCTCGTAATGCCTGAAATGTTTGTAGAGCAAAACCATTATGAAAAAGTTTAATCATTTCATCGAACAAACGAGCCGATGGCACTTCTTCCAGCAAATGTCCTAATGTAAAAATTGTTTCCCGCGCATGTTCTTCAATTTCAAAATTTAATTTAGTGGCTAATCGAACCGCGCGTAACATCCGCACCGGGTCTTCACGAAATCGTAACTCTGGATTTCCAATAACGCGTAATACTTTGGCCTGAATATCCTGCTGCCCAAAAACCAAATCGGTAATTTCATTTGTAGTGGGATCATAAAACAAAGCATTCGCTGTAAAGTCTCGGCGGAATGCATCTTCTTCCATATTTCCGTACACATTGTCTTTAATGATTCGTCCTTGTTGATTTACATCGGCGCAATCCGTGGCACGAAAGGTGGCAACCTCTACGTGCTCATCATTGAAATACACATGTACAATTCGAAATCGCCGCCCGATTATGCGGCTATCTTCAAATAACTTTCGTACATCTTCAGGATGAGCATCGGTAGCCACATCAAAATCTTTTGGGTGTCGCCCTAACAGCAAATCACGCACACCTCCTCCCACCAAATAGGCCTGAAATCCGGAACCCTGTAGCACTGAAATTACCTTTAAAGCACCAGAACTAATTAATGAGTTATCGATGCTGATTTCAATTTCAGATGCTTTAATAGATATTTGAACTTTTTCCCGGTCCTGAGACATTTACAAACACATCAATTGTTAATTTTAATTATTCAATAAAATCTTAAAGTTATAATAACATTTAAAAGCAATATCTCTACTTTATTTAGATATAAATACGAAAATCTTTGTGTAAATAAATTCAATAATCACGCATCAATGTTGAAGTTTTACTAAAAATCTACAATTAAAAATTTAGCGTTACGTCATACAAACTCAACACTCAACGTGTTAAAATTTCCTAGCAAATAAGTCATATTTGTGCAGGAGAAACAATGAGTCAACTAGTTGAGAGTGCTGATTTTCACGCGTTTGAAGATCAGCAGGTTTCACCCATACTTTTACTCGCATTGTGGTTATTTTTAGGCTTAATCACCTATGGGTTTGCAATGTTTAAAATTTGGGCTCCACAGTTAACGCAATCGTTATCCATAATAATTTAAAAAAGCATTTACATTAGCTCCGTAGCATAGGCTCGTTATTTAACGAGATAGAATTGTGTGGCCGAAAAGCATGTTACTGAAAGGTATTTAAGCAATAAATTATGAATTCAAATATTACTACCGAACGTAGAAGTAATGTTGACCGACGTGTTTCTGGCCTTAATCCAACGTATCCTTTTTTTGACAGTGAACAAACTCTCGTTCGTGAAGATCGTCGACGTCTACCTGATCGACGCGTAAATAACATTGAAATTACCAGTACCAATGAAAATGAATCGGCTTCAACGCGTTTATTCTTATGGTACAAAGATGACGTTAATGAAATCTTTCCAAATTCTCCGGAAGTAATTGTAGGTCGCGCGGTGGGTTGCGGAATAACGTTTCAAAATCGTTATACCTCACGTTTTCACGCACGCTTTCGTTTTGAAGATGAAGGTTTCACCATCACCGATCACAGCACTAACGGAACCTATATCAAAAATGATGAAGGCGAAATGTTTTTAATGGGTGAGAAAATGGTGTTACATGGTAGCGGAATTGTAAGCCTTGGCACTCCCATTGAGTTCGTTGAAAAAGACGTAATTCACTATTTTTGCCCCTAAATCATCACGCTTAAAAACTGAGCATTCAACTATTTTAGAAACCTAAATCGGCTCCAAATTATCGGCTGATTTCTACCTTCCAGCCGCCATTCTTTATTAAGGTATTCAAAGTGTTATCAGCATTGGCATACTTCTAGTTTAGTACTAAATTCAAGGCCAAATGACCAATCGTAGAAAACAAGAACGGCGTCGCTGGGGGCGCAAGGTTACCTATCCATTTATTGACAGTGATGGTGTATTGGTTACGAAAAATAGAAGACGATTAGTCGATCGCCGATTGCCTAATGAGGAAGAAGACAATCAAGAAGCAACGCCGGAGCCTAAGAAAAAACCTGCCATAGTTCTAAGCGATACAAAAATTAAAGAACTGGATGATGCCATTAGTGTTAAAAGCAATAAAAAGCCCGCCAAGCCAGAATCAAAAATTCAGTCTTCTATTAGTGATTTAGAATCTGAAATTTTAGCGGCAACAACTCCTGCCACCGAAAAGAAAGTGGCTTTGGAAGAGTCTAGAGCAAATGTTGCCAACCGAAAGGCTAAAGTCAAGCCAAAAGCTACGCCTAAGCCTAAACCCAGCAAACCCAAATTACCAGAATTAGAAATTGAGCCCCTTGAAAAAAGTAATGGGATTAGTATTGAGCTTTCCTACAAGAATGGAGACAAACAAATCCTTTCTAATAAATCGGCAAGCTGTCAAATCGGACGTGACCCCAGTTGCGACATTGTGATTCAAAATAAATACGTGTCCCGTGCGCATGCCAAAATACTTTTCAAAGACGGAAAGATATTATTAAAAGATAACAGCTTTAACGGCACTTATATTAAATTTGAAAACGGCAAAAAAATTCACGTCTCAAAAGATGAACAAGTGCTTGCCAGAAGCGGTGTTTTTAATTTAGGCAAACCACTTAAATCCGATACGCCAGATGTAACCTTTAAAATTTTTCAGTAGTTTTAGAATCTAGTGCGTAGCATTGGAAGATAATAATGCCGGATCATCCAAAAAATAAGGGTCTTTTGGAAACTGTTTCGCCCCTCTAAATCTGGCTTGTAAGGCTAACTCATATTCACCCAATTGTTCATGCACATAGCTTAAGTCTTTATAGGCGTGAGCAAATTCGGCTTTTTGTGTTTGCGTTTCCTGATCAGCAATAACATCCTCTAATAATTCAACAGCATCCTCCATTAAATTCATTTCACCTGGCGCATGTTTATATACGGTTGCTAACGTCATACGTGCGCGCCAATGCGTGGGATCAATTTTCAATGCGCGTTTTAGAGAGTTTTGTGCATTTTTATAAAACTCGAATATCTTTTTAGGATCATCGTTAAACACGGCTTTAGTAAACAGTAAGTAGCCCAATGTTGAATGCGCATCAACATCATCTTTATGTTCGCGTGTATATTCTTCTAGAGCCTGCACCATAACTTCATATTGGCTAGAATCAATTGCTTGGTTTAGCACTTTATTTTCTTCAACGATAAATTGGTTTTTACTTTTTACAATCTCAATCGCATCACTAATTTTCATGCTATGAAATGGATTTTCTTCTTTAACAACCTCCATATTCGAAGCATCTCGAAACCAGCTTAAACGACTGGTGCGATATAAATCGAGTCGTACATAATAGTCATCTGGTGTGATAACCATCCAAAGCTGCGCCATTTCATCTTCTGAGCGCAATCCCCAACGCGTCGTTTGTGGTGTGGTGTTGGGATTAAATGGATTTTCTAGCGTGTTATCAAAGGTGTACCACGCATCAATACGACTACCTGCTGGAATATAAAAAGGTTTGCGGTAGGTATAACGGTTTTGCCAGCGCATATCCCAATCTTCAATTTTAATCAGCGGCTCCACCTTGCCATCTGGAAAAGTTACTTGTACAAAAACTTTATTGCCGAGGTAATGCATGTGGGGCGCAATATCTAAAATATGAAACCCCGATGGCACATTCATATAAAAATGTCGTGTGTATTCTTTTTCATTTGGTGGAATTGCAATTTGCTGTGTGCCAATGGCAATACCTTGAATCCACTGCGGTGGGTATTCTTCTTGAAAATAAAACGCCACTTCACTTTGATCGGTGGTGGCTTTTCCCGTTAAGTGATAGTGAATTTGCAACAATACATCACCACCTTTTTGCACCCACATCGCCGTACCTTTCGGTAAGGCTAAAGGTTTCATACCTGGAATCCATCCGGCTAAGAAATTTGCACTCGAATCTGGATTCATAAAATTACCCGGTCCAAACACTGCAAAACCTGGTTCAGGATCTTGCTTATCTATTTTTCTAGCACGACCGCTGTAATCCATAAACACCATGGCATGGTGAACAACGGAAGGATCTCCGGGTTGAAAATCGATTCCGATAACAGAACGATCCTTTTTAAAATTAGAAGGAATTACAAAAAAACGATAAATATCATCCCCATCCGCAGGTACATGAAACGCTTCTTTTACTTTTAAGATGGCATCGGGTTCACCTAAAGCCCATTTTTGTTTCCCAAATTCTGGCGCAGGGGCTAAATCACTCTCATCACCTTTGGGCGCACCCTTTTCTGCCCATTGTTTTAAAAGACTTATTTGATGATCACTTAATACTCGCTCATCACGAAATTCTCCAAAACCTGCAACTGGTTTCCATGGCGGCATAATTCGATTTTGCGTGACAAAACTAATCATCGGCGCCCAGCGTTTGGCCTCTTCATACGTTTGTAGCGAAAAAGGAGCCACTGCACCCGGGCGATGACACTCGACACAATTGGCATTTAAGATCGGCGCAATATGTTGGTTATACGTAATATCAGTTGCAAGCGTTTCATTTTCCCATTTTGGTGCAATACACCCTACGGGTTTTTCATAAGCAGACGTTGGAGATTGCTCGCGAACTACAGCATGTAGCGTATCTTGTAATTCATGTGATGTAATGTTGGTGCGTTGTTTACCGACTGATACAAATCGATTATCAATGCGCCCTCGATACAGTATTTCATCATGCTTATTAATCACAAAGGCTTCAGGTGTAATTTCAGGGTTTAATCGTTTTGAAAGATCACCATTTGAATCAAAAATTAGCGGAAAGGTAATACTAAATTCTTGTTGAAAAGTTTTTACGTCTAGCAAAGACACTGCAGGGTCAGACACCACTCCATAAAAATGCAAATTATTTTTAGTTGCAAATTCATAAAGCTGATTTAAAAAAGGCACATATTTACGTGCAATGGGACAATGCGTATTTAAAAAAACAATGGTCGTGGGCTTAGCATCTAAATCACTTCCGATGTGATGCACTTGTCCATCAACATCAACGGTTCGCAGACCTTGTATAGAAGCTTTATTATTTATAGATGCATGAACTGAAAACGTGCAAATAAAAAATGTAATACAAAATAGAAAATTAAATTTTTTTATTTTATCAACCATCCCAACACTATAATTATTTTTATTGTGTAAAATCTTTATTATTTTCAAGGCTTGTTAATACATGATTAGCCCTAAATATTTAAGCTGTTTTATAAAGCGACTTTATCTTAATTTTTTTCTCGTTTGCTTTTGCTTGATCTAAATCATAATTAGATTGCACATTCACCCAAAACTCAGGGGAAGTATCAAAAGCCTTTGCCAGTCGTAATGCCATATCAGGTGTCACATTTGAATGCCCATTAATAATTCTAGAAAGCATGGGACGAGTAATTTTCAAACCATCCGCTACTTTGCCCACTGTGAGCTCAAGCGGCTCAAGATATAATTTCTTTAATAATTCGCCCGGATGAGGAGCATTTAACATCGCCATAAATCACCTATACTCAATGATAATCTTCATAATCAACTTCAATAATATCGATATCTACAATCCTGTTTTCTTCCAATTTAAAAGTTACACGCCAGTTTTTATTTACTTTTACCGACCACGTTCTACTTCTTTTGCCTTTCAACTCATGCAAATAAAAATCCGGAGTCCTAATATCATTTAACTCATGGGCTGCATCAAGTACTGCCAGAATTAATCGTAACCTTGTGGCATGAGAAGCCGTTATACCCGCCTTACTGCCTTGATTAAAAAAGCGTTCAAGCCCTTTGTGTTTGAAGCTTTTAATCATGAAATTATTGTATACTGTATATTAACAGTATACAATAATACTAAATTCAAATAAATCAATGGGTTATTGAAAGGAAAAAAGATTTAAAGCTTAAAATAATTTTTTGATTTTATCCATCGCGCCTTTTTCAACATCTTTGAGTTTTCCTTCACCCATTTTTTTAAGGGTTTCTTCATCCATTAACGATTTCAAATCCACTTTTTGGGCTGAAGCCGAAATTTGTTTCATGAGTACTGCCAATACTTGTTTTGTTACCTCACTCGATGTGGCACCACCGGAGGACTTACCAATATCACGAATATGAATGGGTTCCATTTTGGTAGAAAGCGTTTTTCCTTTCACCATGTTGGACGTTACTTGAATGTCACCGTTTTTCACAATGAGGTTTTCAACGATAAGTTTGGGTCCTGCACTTTCACTGCCATCCTCACCACCGGAACCGCCGCCCGTTGAAGCATTCACATTTTTTTGAATGGCATCTACATTGCTACCGTTTTGACTCATTTCATAAATGACAGAGGGGCCATCTAAAAGAATTTGATTAATCACGATCAACTCAGAAGATAACTTTTCTACATCCATCTGCACACTGACGGTGTCCATTTTAAATAAGTAGTCGGATGAAAAACCTTTGGGGTTACCAATTTTTAAACCCGAGATCGAACCCAAACCATCGGTTAATCCAATATGCACACTGCCCACATTGACACTGGTCTGTGTTACTTGTGATCCATATTTTTCAATAGCCGCTTTTACAATATTGTCTAAATTGCCCAGCAAGTAATAAGCACCGCCTGCAATGATGAGTAAGAGAACTACAAATGCTATTAGTATTTTTTTCATGGCAACCTCTCCACTTATTTAATTAATATTTTGTGGAACATCTAATATTATTGGTTTGATTTTACCCTGAAATTGTCTATTCCCAAAGATCTCTGGAACAATTTAAGGCAATATTTTTTTATTTAATACTTTATCAAAAGGTATCGCTTCAACTTTTTTGTCGAGACTAAACGTTTTTTCTCCATTGTGAACGACGTAAAGCCTATTAAGCTTTAAGTCTGAAACCGCGTTTTTCATTGAAGGTGTGAATTTGGGCGAACTCGTTCTTTTCACTTCAAACCCAATTCGGCTTCTACCTCTCATTACTAATAAATCTAATTCAGCCCCAGAATGGGTTGCCCAAAAAAAAGTATTTTCTTGCTCCAAATCCATTAAGCGTGTTATTTCATTAATTACAAAGCCTTCCCAAGATGCGCCTATTTTAGGATGACTTTCAAGGTCTCTCTTACTCTTTATATTCAACAATGAATGCAATATTCCGCTATCTGAAATATAGACTTTTGGGGCTTTTACTTGACGTTTCGATATATTTTCATGCCAAGGTAACAATTGCTTCAAAACCAACGCAGAAGATAATTGATCCAGATAATACCTAATTGTGGTGTCTGAAACACCAAATGCTCGGCCAAGCTCTGAAAAATTCAATGTTTGTCCATGGTAATGTGCAAGCATGTTCCAAAATCGTCTTAATGTTGTTGCGCGTGTTTGAATGCCCAGCTGCGGGATATCTTGTTCTAAAAACGTTTTAATAAATGCACTTCGCCACTCAAAACTCTGAGTGTTAGATTTTGCTAAATAGGATCTTGGAAAGCCTCCTCTTAACCAAAGTTTTTCAAAATGTTGAACACCTATTTCACTTACGTTAAATCCTGACATTTCAAAGTAGAAAATTCTTCCCGCAGGGGTTTCAGAGCTATGCTGAATAAGTTCCGGAGATGCGCTTCCGAGCAATAAAAATTTTGCAGGTGATCGCGGTCGGTCTACAAGCACACGTAATATCGGAAACAAATCTTTTTTACGCTGCACCTCATCAATAACTACTAACCCTTTTAACGGCTTCAAAGCCAGCATTGGATCTTGCAAACGAGCTAAGTCTTCAGGATTTTCCAAATCATAGTAGTGAATTTCTTTTTTTTGCAGGGCGCAAAAATCTTTCGCTAACTGAGTTTTACCCACCTGTCGTGCGCCTATTATGGTAATCACACGGTGTTGACCAACAAGAGCCTTAAGTCTTCTTAAGTATTGTTTTCTTTCGACCACAACATACCTTGAAAATCCGGTATACTATACCGAAATTTCAAGGTATGTAAATGTCTAAAATAATGTGATTTAGAAAATGTTCCGTTGAATAAAATAACAAAGAACACCTTTAAGAAAAAATCGTGGCTTGCGGGGCATAAACTACCCTCTAATTAATCCATCCTATGTAATATCATAAAAAAGGCTCTGACCCCGTTTACCCGTTTACCCGTTTACCCGTTTACCCGTTTACCCGTTTACCCGTTTACCCGTTTACCCGTTTACCCGTTTACCCGTTTACCCGTTTACCCGTTTACCCGTTTACCCGTTTACCCGTTTACCCGTTTACCCGTTTACCCGTTTACCCGTTTACCCGTTTACCCGTTTACCCGTTTACCCGTTTACCCGTTTACCCGTTTACCCGTTTACCCGTTTACCCGTTTACCCGTTTACCCGTTTACCCGTTTACCCGTTTACCCGAGAATTTTTTCATTTCAACCTCTACTTTTTTAAAAGTGGTCAGAGCCCCTTTATTTTTTATTTAATTTGCACGCACTTCAAAGTTAACACGCTCTTTATCTTGAAGATGACGGATAATATTAAATAAGTTATCTACACGCGGATTACCACTTTTACTTAGCATTCTCATTAAACTCTTATCTTCTTTACCCATTAATTCAGCAAGCTCTTCAAAACCAATAGTTGCATTAATATAATCTCGAAGAATTGACTTTCCTGTAACCACATCACCCTCAATAAAACATTGCAAGCTCTCAGTTAATAAAGCTTGACGAAAATCCTCATCTCGTTCTGCACGCTCTTTTACAGTTTGTTTAAATTGCTTAGTTAATGGCATTTATTACTCACCTCGTTTTTCGTTTCCTACGTTTTCGTTTAGCTCTCTTATATTCGGTCCATAACCCATGGGCTTTAATAATAATTTTCTGCTGATCTTTCTTTGAACTACCTGTAAGCAAAATAACTAAACTCTCACCATCTTTTCCAAAATACACTCGATACCCTGGCCCAAAGTTAATGACACATTCATAAACTCCTTTACTTACGCTTTTAGTATTAGAGAAATTACCATTACTAATACGTGTTAAGTGAGTTGTAACTTTAGCTGCAGCCTGTGCATTTAATTTATTAAACCACCTTTCAAAATGGTTAAAACCATCCTCATCTTGATAATGGTTAATCTCAATCACAAACTAATGGTAACATATACGTTACTAATTATTCAAGTCAAGAGGTTATATGTATTAGAGTAATTCCATATAACTCATTGAATTATAGTTGCATGTGTAAAAAATCTAACGCGTACGCATGAGTAATAATATTAAAATTATATAGCCCTACTTACTATAAGAAATTAAAAAAGGGCCCTGACCCTGAGTACATGCTGAGTACATGGATGGACGAATAAGAGTGCGTTATGAATGACGCACCAGATTAAAGTGTAGAAACGTTACTACTTTCACTGCACTACGAGATTAAAACATAATAAAAAAGGGCTCTGACCCCTTTTATTCCTTTTATTTCTTGACCCTTTTATTTCTCCTTTTATTTCTCTTTTATTTTCCTAAAGTAACGAATCAATTGGCTCTAGCCTCACGTATTTTAGACACACCTTTTTTTTAATTTTATTGAATCTTTTGATTCACCACCATTAATATATAAAATGAAATCTTTTTCTTGAGTAAAATTAGCTAACATCTTTGAGCTTGTTAAACCAGTGACGTAAAATTTTTCTGGTGGTTGAATTTGTTTAAATTTAATTACTTCTGCACCTACTTTTATAGTTAAACATCCAGATTTATATAACTCTTTTTTGGTCTTTCCAGGTGAAATTATCGACTCATGCCCTGTTGAATAAATAATTGCAATATCTTGAGAATATTGATTTGTAATTTCCACATATAGGGTTGCAGGACAACTTATTAACAATACTATTAAGAATACGAATAAAACTAACTGTCTTATTATTTTCATTTAAAACGTTCTATCTTGCATTGGCCCAGTTTCCATAAAATTATTTCGATGCCACGCATCTACAGGGTGACGTAATTCAGGGTGCGGTGCACATAATATCGAGCTAGTACCCCCGATTATATGAGCAGGAAAATATAATGGCCCAAGTATCTGTCCTTGTATAGTATGCCTATACTCTTCCTGACCTACAGTATGACCCTCAGGTGTATTTTTGAAATGTACATTAGGATCACCTGGTGATGTTTTAGTTCCATAAGTAATTACATTACCTAATGTCATTGCAGTAGGCATTAAGGGATTGTTATGGAACTGGATAGCATTATTACCAATAACTAATATATGGGTTTGTACCTAATGCTAAGCCTGCCAGATGACCTATTCCACCAAATGCTAGACCAATTACAGTATTAGGTAAATTCCAAATTTTCCCAGCAATATCAAGTGTAGCTTTACCAATTTCTTTTGCTGCATTGGCTAAACTTTTTGCTACCTCACTAGAATTGGATAACAGATTTCCTCCATTTTTTGCTAAATAGGTATAAACAGCTGATGCTGCTCCATTCTTAAACTTACCTCCCGATATAACGGAGGATGTTCCAGCTACGATTGCAGCTTTAATAATATTTCCGCCACCATATTTACTGCCAACAAATGAGCCAACAAATCCTTTACCAAAACTTCTACCTTGCACAAAAAAGGGCTCTGACCCTGAGTACACTGACCCTGAGTACATGGATGGACGAATAAGAGTGCGTCATGGATGACGCATCAGATTAAAGTTACTACCTTCACTACAATACGAGATTAAAACTTAATAAAAAAGAGCTCTGACCCCTTTTATCCTCTTTTATCCTCTCTGACCCCTTTTATCCTCTTTTATCCCTCTCTTTTATGCGTAATGCTTCGAGTTTGAACGCTTTCGTAAAACGTTGCCTTTTTGTCATTATTCACTCCAATCATTGTGTATTATCCACTAATTAGAGTGTCCGTTTTATTGAGGGAACTTCACTCTGACCCCTTTTATTCTTTATTCTAATTATTGAGGAAATTTCTCAAAATTAATGCAGTTAAAATAGCGCTCATGAACAACATTATTAATATGTTAATATATCCTGGGAAAGTCCAAAATTTTAAGTCATCTAAAACGTGATTTAAATCAGAAGCTAATATTGATAAAGATACAATGTGTGCTAATACAACAATACCAATTGCTAAAAGAATTTTATATTGAACAGAAAAATAAAATAACATAGTTAATAATATTAACTGTATAGGAATTTGACCAAAAATTAACCTAAAAATTAGCTCATTAATCCCCTTACTAAATGCAGCATTTATACTCGGCATCTTAAATATGTAGGAATGTATAACAAAAATAACGAAATATATAATTACTTCTATACATGTAAAAATTATTGCTTTTTTCATGATTATTTATAGATTCAATTACGCCGATTTCTAGTTAGGATATTGCCCAAACTGACCCTATCGTCCAAATTAAAAAAGTCAAATTCTCTTCCTGTTCTTAATTCAACTTCTCTAACAGCATTTCGAATTTCCGAACCACTAAACCGTTCATCTTGAAACGGAATATTGAAAGCAATTCGCTCATATGGGTTAACGGTACTTTCAATTCTCTTCAAATATTCTTCCACATAGCCTTGCTCACGATTTACTAATAATTCATCAAGGGCTACACCTCGTTCTTCTATTTCTCCTGAAATTATCTCGTTAAACGTTTTAATATTTTTTACTAATAATTCAACGCCGAGTCTGTTTAGATCATCACGTACAAAACCGAGACTAAGTAGAGCTCTCTTTCTTGAGAAAAGATCATTTAAAGCTGCGGCTGTATCAAACCACACTGTATCTATCCCTAAAATAATTAACCTATCACGTAGATTCCTGTAAATCTGCGCTCTTTCTGAGAATGTATCGTATGTTGAATCATTACCCAATATGTATCTGAATGCTTGAGTGTCTGCACCATTCCCTGACTTCCCCTCACCAGTATCTGCATTGGATAACGCAATAATTATTTCAGCTGCGGTATCTAAGCCACTACTGGCTGTAGTTGAGCTTGCCGATGCTGTAGTCGCAGGCGCCTCCCCTACCGACCAATGCACAGGCACTTGTGAATTTCCCGATAGCCCAATGGGATTAATCCCCGGTGTTCTAACCGAACCCTCAAGCCCGCCTACAAATTCTCCAGCGGTAGTTGCAGTCAGCAATGCCGCTTTTGTGAATGTTGCTGCAATTTCTCCACACTGTGTATTTCCCCCACATGCATATGTACCGACAGCAAATGCAGCAATTTGAAGAATTTGTTGAATGAAATCATGAACAATTACATCAACAATTGTATCTACAATATCATCAAATATACCACCGATAGAATCAAACAAGTCATCTAAAAAGAATCCAGATGAATCGGTATAGCTCAATGGATTATTAAGCACATACGAGTATCGATTGTAATTCTGCATGTTCTTGGGGAACTGCATCGTAGGATCGGCACTCATGAAGCGTCCAAGCAATGGATCGTAGACCCGTCCATTCATGTGAATGAGGCCTACGGCATCGAGCATTTCATGGCCGGTAAAGCCACGGGTGTTGTGGAGACTATTCAGAACAGGTACACCTGCATTCCAGTTACTGAGTCTTCTCTTTCCGAATGCATCAAAGCTGAGTTTGTCGACTACCATTCCACTGGCATCGGTAATGGTGTCAATGGAGCCTAAATGATCCCGATGCAGGTATTCGGTTGTATCCGAGGTTTGATTACTGGTGGTGTAAATGGCAATGGTTTGACTACCTGCACGAATGAAGTGTTTTTCTTTGGTCTCACTTCCTATTTCTACTTTTTCGTATAGCCCGCCTATATATGTAGTAGTGGTGATATCTGTACCATCATCGGTGACTTGTAAATAACGCGCACGATCGGGTCCGTAGGTAAAGGCACTACTGCTTCCGCCTTTGGTGATTAAGGTCGGCTTGTTGTAGCTGGACCAGGTAATGGTTTTCCCATCCCCCGAGATTTGATTGCCGTTGTTGTCGTAGGCGTAGGTAATGCCGCCGGCGTTGGTTACTGCATGGGGTCCGGCATTACCGGCACCATAGCTGTAGTTGCCGACATCGGATTTATTGGTGATGTTGCCAAGATCGTCATAGGTGAACGTGACTGTACCGGCGCCAACAACATTGGTTTGCGTGAGTCGGTTGAGGTTGTCGTAACTGAAGTCTTCCGTAAGTCCGGTTTGATCATGATCTTTGCGTTGGGTGAGATTGCCTAAGTTATCGAAGGTGTATTCTAGATCTTGTACCACACTGTCGATGTGATGAATCCGACCACTGTTTTGTTGATAACTTCTAAAGGTGGTAATGGCCCCTGCACCATGACCTAAGGTTTCCGTCGTAATGTTGCCAAAATGATCAGCCGCTTGTGCAAAGTAATATTCTTCAGAAGCATTGTTCGCATTACGAACTTTTTGTAAGTAACCCCAGGTGTTATATACATGTTCCACTTTGAAGTTAGTGGAACTTGGATAGGTAACATCCTCTACTCTGCCGGAACCATCGTAGGTGGTGGTGGTGGTGTAACTGGTGCCACTAATGGTGGTGGTGGTGGAGCTGGGTCTTCCCTTATCATCATAGGTATGGGTTCGACTATAGCCGCCATAATGCGAAACACTACAGGGTTTGCCTTTGCCTTTGGTACAGTTGTCGTAGGTCCAGGTGGTGGTGCCTTCGTTTTCGATTCTTGTGATTAACCTGCCTAAGGTGTCATAGGTCATGCTGACGGTTTGACTCTTGGCATCGGTTTGACTGGTCAATTCACCTAAAGCGTTATAACTGTAGGTCCAGGTGCCCATGTCGGGATCGAGCATTTGGGTTTTAAAGCCACGAAGGTTGTAGGTGTTACTGGTTACATTGTCTTCACTGTCAGTAACGCTAATGAGATTACCCTGGGCATCGTATTCAAAGGTAAGTTGATTATCGTTGTCATCTTCCGTCCATAACGTTTGACCTAAACTGTTGGTTTGTTCTTTACTGGTTTGGTTCTCATCATTGGTTACGGTCGTCATGAACCCACTGTAGGCCATGGACGTAGTCCCTGTAGTAGGAGAGATTTCTTGGGTGACACGACCTAGTTCATCGTATTCATATTCGGTCCAATAGGTAGTCGTGGTTCCAAAATAGGGGTTGGAACGTTCATCGACTCGGCCTTGGGCATCGAATTTCGTTTCTGCAAATACACTGGTGCCATCGAAGCTTTCGGTTTCCGTGAGAATGACGCGATTGACCGCATCATAGTATTGCGTTGAGGTAGCCGACCCGGTAGTGGTGGTGGTTATTTTATACGAAGCTAACGTACTGACTTGGGAAGGACAGGACCCACAAAATTCATAGGTAATGTCTGTGACAGTGCCATCGGCACGTGTTTCTTTTGACTTTCGACCCAGTGTGTCGTATTCCCAGGTGGTGGTTAAATCATTAGGACCGGTTAGGAACCCTGGATTGCCATAAGCATCATAGTTACCCCTGGTTTCGATATGGCCTAGATCATTGGTAATGGTTACCGGGAATTGGCCTTTGCTGTCGTAGTTTGTGGTAGTGGTTCTACTTGTAATTCCGGTTCCACTTTCGGTGACACTGTCTCGATTACCAAAACTATCGTGGGTATAGGTTTTTATAAGCTCAAACGATGAATTAGGTTCGATGGTTTCTTTCGTTAATAAACCTGATGCGGAATCATATTCAAAGGTTGAGGTGCGTGCTGGACTGCTTTGGGCACCACCGGTTTTGGTCACCACAGCTTGGGTAAGTCTTCCAAGGTGCCATTTGGTGGTGTCGTTGGTATAAGTATTTACGGTTGTCGTAGTATAGGTATCGATACCAACATCATCTGTGGTTACAGTAATGTCAGTTGGGTTACCAAAATTGTCGTAGGTGCTGTTTGTAGTAACTGTTGTAAGGAGCCATGCATCACCAGAATCACAGGAACTTGGTGAGCCAGAAACTAAATCACATGAATATTTATTACTTTCAGAAATAAATGGAAATGCAGGCCCAGAAATGGCATTCCCTTGGGAATCGAAAATATTTTCTTCATGCGATGTAACAATTCCATTCACGGTAGTTTCTTTTGAATTTACTAACCCGATATAAGGAAATTCTTGGTTAAAATTTAAATCAACTTCTATATTTGAAGTAATATCTATAACTTTTCTTTTAGCAAAGCCTAATAGCCCACGCCCTTGCATGTGGACTTTTGCATCTTCATACTGGTATACAAGAATTGATTTGTTACCTATTCCATTATCTGTTCGAGTTTCGCTTACAACTTGTAATGGCGCATTTAAATCAATTGTTGGGTAACAATGATCCCCTATACATCCATTTTTTTGATATACATTACTATTTAAAATGGATGATTTAGCAATATCTATACCAATACCTAATCCATTTGTAATGTTATCGACATACTCAATTTTTCCGGTATTAATATATGTACCTTTCGATATTGAAGTTAAATTCCAGGTCCATGTAATGGAGTACATAAACTCCAACATTCCATCTCCATTTAAATCTGCATACCTTGCACCAGAATCTCGATATCCACTAATGTCCCATCGAGCAAGATAATGTGGAGGGGCTAAATCAGGATTAGATTCCCAACCTGATCCTGTATTAATCCAAGCATCCTTATCAGTTCCGCCTGAATAATTTGAATAGACACAATCTTGTAGACCATCTGCATTTAAGTCTACAAATTTAACTCCCGATTTAGAAAGAATTGTTGTAGAAGATGAAGGGGGAAGATAACTACGACCTAAAAACGTTGGGGGATCAAAACGGTTATCTAATTCCCATCCTTTTCCTGTATTTAACCATGCTCCTTTATCATAAGTGCTTCCGTTATAAACAGAAAATAGAAAGTCAGGTAATCCATCTCCATTTAAATCAGCAAATTCTGCACCACTAGGTGAATAGCGTGAATTTTTATACTCAGCCAAATATTTTGGCAGATTATAATCAGCGGCAAGATCCCAACCAGTTCCTGTATTTAGATATGTATTTGAAACTAAACTACTACCAGACAAATATGCAGACACTACATCTGGAAGAGTGTCGCCATTTAAATCTATATATTGAGCACTTGTTTTCGTATAGCCATAACCCAAATAAAATTGCGATAGATAAAAAGGTGGCAAATGATCAGAGGAATACTCCCAACCAGACCCAGTGTTTAGATAAGCACCTCGCAAAATTTGTCCATTACTTATACTTTGATAGTAGTAAGTAAAGTCTTGTAAACCATCCGCATCCAAATCAACAAACTCTGCTTTAACTGATTGCCATGAAATTCCGTCATACTCAACTAAACGAGAAGGTAAATTAAATTGCGGCGCAGAAACCCAACCGGAGCCTGTATTTAAATAAGCGCCTCTGGGCCCTTGAGTATAATCATAAGTGTTAAATTGGTTATAAACAAAATCAACTAAACCATCACCATTTAAATCAACAAATCTTGACCCCATTTCTTGAATATTTGTAGTGTAGGCACATGCACTAAAACAGGTTTCAGTCACTGCTAAAAGATATGGAGGGGTATATTCTGGTGCAAATGTCCAACCAACACCGGTATTAAGATAAGCACCTTCACTAATATATTGAAGCTTGTCGATTGCATATGCTAAATCTAAAAGACCATCGCCATTTAGATCAACTAACTGAGTATTCATGTCGAAAAATGAATTTCCAGAAGATGATGCTTCAACCAGTGGGAAAGGAAGCGCCAAACCTGCATTTGATTCAAACATTGGACTGCCCTCATCTTCCCAGTTAAATGAAGTATAAGGAATACACTCATTGTTGAGATCACATTGTGTGATCGTTTCTATTTGAGAACGTCCTGTGCTAACACTTTCTGTATAACTAATTTGATAATCTACAACTTTGTTTCCATTATTTTTTGATGTAAGGTTAATTAAACGTTTTGTAGATTCAATCTGCGTACCATTTATAAATTTAAATCCTATATCAACTCTATCTTCATACAAAAACTCGACAGAGTTGTAAGGGCTAAGGCCTGCACTAGTATTACCCGTATAATCAATTCGAAGTGGATAGTTTTCCCCCGTTGACTCGTTTTCAAAATATGCAATAGTCAAATAATTACCAACTGTGTCAGTTACTTTTGCCAACAACCAGCAAAGTGCAATTTGTTGAAGACTACCATTTGCTAATGGCGGGTTGATGTATGAATCGGGGGTTGTGCCATATTCCATGATCTCGCCAGATTTAGTCCAAACCTTAAAATAATCTGGGCCGTCTCCATTCGTGTCATACGATATGATTTTTGAAAAATTGTTTATTTCAGTTCTATATTCCGTTCCATCCGCTCCATATATTCCATTAATTGCAATCAGAGGTTGGCCATCTAAACAAAATCGATCATTATCATCAAAATTGATTCCATCAATGAATCCATCTTTTACTAAATTAGCAGGACAACGGTGTAAGACCGAAAGCCCGCCAATAAACCAGCCTAAACCTAATAACCCATTTCTACCTTGACTGGAATAATTGAGCGCAAGCTTTGGTTGAACGCCTGCAGTGCCAGGTGGAATAGCTATGGGAATACTATATGTAGCTGCGCCATTATTGCTAACAGAGAATTCCCCAGCTATGGAGCCAACTAAATCACCGGATACAGGCCCACCTCCACCAGAACCTCCGCTACCACCGCCCGAACTAGATTGTGTGATATTAAAATTTGTTGATAAAACATTACTATCGATATAACCATCTTTAAATGCATAGACTTTAAGGTTCGAACTTTGAGTAATTGTGATAGTACCGCTTGAGAAACTTGAAGCAGAAGTGGGAGTAGTTCCATCCAATGTATAACGATATTCTGCACCAGGATCTGAAGATGACAATGTTACTGTTACATAATCATCAAAATTCCCACCATTTGGACTTGATGTTGGGATTGCTAATTTTGGAATTACTGTAAAGTTGGTTGAAGTAGTTAAACTGGTTTCCCAACCCCCACCAAATGGCCCTAAGAATTTTTTTGAATACGCACTTAAAGACGAATTTGAAGAAATTGTAACAGGGCTACTATAAACACTATATACTCCACCATTAATAGAATAGTAGATCCTAGATCTAGAATGACTTGTTGAAATTGCAACGGTTACTGATTCATCATGTGTGCCACCATTAGGAGTAAAAGTAGGGCCCGCAATTGGAGGCGGAGGCGGTGGCCCACCCCCTGCGAAAACATTCGATGTATATAGAAGAGAATAAAGAACCGATAAAATAAAGAATAGTTTTACAGCTTGCACTGCAAATGGACGCACCCATAGATTGCCCATAGCCCCTCCCAACGTGTATTTATTTTTATTTATTAGTTTTAATTTTGCTCCTTTATTAAATTAACCGTCAAGGTTAAATGAATTAAAAATTAAAAATTTAAGTTGTTTAAAAAATAAACATTTAAATTTTTTTAAACAAGTATTAGTAACTTAACTCATGTACTTTATGTCAATTATTTATTACGATTTGCCACTCAATTTTCGAAGTTGACGAATTTGTTTTTTATTTGGTTTTTTCAATGCCCTTGGCATGGATGCATTCAATACTTTTCGTTGTGTTGCTTCTAATTCACGCTTCTGCAGACTCTCTTCTGTTTCTTGATAAAGCGTATTTGCTTCTTTTGCAGGACCTCTTTTTTCACCGAGTGCATACACATGGATAACAGCATGAAATTGTCCTTTGGTAATTTCAAGCTCATCGCCTACTGTTATATATTTAGAAGATTTTACTCGCTGCCCATTAACATGGACCTTACCGCCGCTCACGGCCGTTGCCGCAAGCGAGCGTGTTTTAAAAAAACGGGCGGCCCAAAGCCATTTGTCGATTCTTACTTTTTCCATGGTTTTGTAAATCGCGCTTATATTCCCATTTTGTTCAGCCCAAGTATAATGTGGCGTTTTTAATAATTAGAATAAATCGCCATGGACCTTGAACTCATTAGTTTTAATGTATGCCCCTATGTACAGCGAAGTTTAATTACGTTAAACCACAAAAATGTGGATTATAAAATTACTTTTATTGATATTTTTAACCCACCTGATTGGTTTTTAGAACTTTCTCCCCTTGGAAAAGTACCTGTACTTAAAATAGATGGCACAGAATTGTTATTTGAATCAGCCGTAATCAATGAATATTTGGATGATGTAACCCCAGGGACATTAAAACCTTCTGATCCACTCACCTTAGCCAAAAACCGTGCGTGGATCGAATATGGCGGAACTTGTTTGGTGGACCTATTTATGATTGCCGATCATAAAGATGAACAAGCCATGCAAAATCAAATTGCTGAATGTAAAGGTCATATTCAACGCGTAGAAGATGTTTTAGGGGATTCAACCTTTTTTAATGGCGAAGAATTATCACTGATCGATGCTGCCTATGCGCCTTTGTTAATTCGATTAGAATTTTTAAATAAATTTTTATCGGCTGTCGATTGGAATGATTATCCCAAGCTTAATAAGTGGCGAAATAACTTATTACAGCTTGCCTCCGTTCAAAAATCGATCGTTGAAAATTTTGATTTGCACTATACCAATAAAATTAAAAGTCAAAACGGGTATCTAGCCAGTATAATATAAGATTTATAATTCGAGATTGATCAGGCAATCATTTAGTAAATAAAAATTACTACATGCTGCTTAGATATGAATATGAAATTTAATGTTAATAAGTTTGCATCTTCCAAGATGCATCTCATATTCTGACATCCATGTCATCAACCCAGTACACGATGTGTTCTGCTATTTCGGCGACTGCTGTTTCACTTACCGTGCGATTTTTAACAGACATTTTTTCTTCATGCATAGCATTTTTATCTCCACACACTAAGTAATGCCATGAAGGTAACTCTTTACCTTCATACAATAAGCGATAAGCACAGGTTTTTGGCAACCATGTAAAATCTTCTACATCATTTGGCGTTAGCGCTACACAATCATCCACTAACGCTTTTCGCTGTTTATAGTTTTTACATTGACAGGTTGTGGAATCTAACAAATGACAGGCAACATCGGTATAAAATAATTTATTGGTTTCTGCGTCTTCAAGTTTTATCAAACAACATTTCCCACAGCCGTCGCATAATGATTCCCACTCCTCTTGAGTCATCTCTGCAAGACTTTTGGTTTCCCAAAATTTACTTGATTGTTTCACTATTATTAACTCAAATTTGATGCAACATCCATGTTGCAACACTTATTCATACATCCCTGTGCTCACCCACTTTTGTGAGTTCATTTCTTGTAATGATCTTGCCTCCCAAAATGGTTTAGCTTTATTATTTGGCAATTTCGTTAATCATTTGATTCAACCGGCTCACAAAACTTGCAGGATCTTCCAGTTGCCCACCCTCGGCAAGAATGGCTTGATCGAATAAAATGTTTGCCCAGTCTTCAAATCGATCTTCGGCTTGCTCGTTTTCCATTCGCTCTACCAATGGATGTGTTGGATTGATCTCAAGCACCGGTTTACTGGTCGGCATTTCGTGGCCTGCTTGCTTCATCAAATGCTGCATGTATAACGCCATGTCTTGTTCACTTAATACAATGCATGCTGGCGATGAAGTAAGACGATGTGATACACGAACCTCTTCAACTTTTTCATCAAGCACTTTTTTAATGCGTTTAACAAGTTCTTTTGCTTCTTTCTCTTTTTTCTTTTGCTGTTTTTGATCTTCCTCGCCACTAATTTTGCCAAGATCTAACTCGCCCTTAGCCACGGAGGCAAACGATTTTTCAGAATATTCAGTTAAATGACTCATTAGCCATTCATCAACACGATCGAATAGTAATAACACTTCAATATCTTTTTCTTTAAAGATTTCGAGATGCGGACTATTTTTAGCGGCCGCAAAATTATCTGCGGTGATGAAGTAGATTTTTTCTTGCTCAGGTTTCATGCGAGCAATGTAATCATCCAGCGACACCGTTTGTGCATCATCACTGTTATGTGTGGATGCAAAACGCAATAACTTGGCAATTTTTTCTTTATTGGTGAAGTCCTCGCCTGGTCCTTCTTTTAATACTTTTCCAAATACTGACCAAAATTCTTGGTATTTCACGGATTCGTTTTTAGCAAGTGTTTCTAACAGTCCCAGTATTTTTTTCACCGAACCGGAGCGGATATTGTCGATGATTTTGTTGCTTTGCAAAATTTCACGAGAAATATTTAATGGCAATTCGCTTGAATCAATGATTCCACGAACAAAACGTAAATAACGTGGCAACAGTTTTTCCGCATCATCCATAATAAATACACGTTGCACATAGAGCTTTACGCCATGCGCTGGATTGGGCTCGAATAAATCAAATGGAGCTTGAGTAGGGATATATAAAAGAGAAATGTATTCGTTTTTACCTTCCACCCGGTTATGGGTCCAAATTAATGGATCGGCAAAATCATGACCTACATGTTTATAAAATTCTTTATATTCATCATCTGTAATTTCATTTTTAGGTCGTGTCCATAATGCCGATGCTTTATTGATGGTTTCCCATTTCGCGGTTGGCTCACCCTTATCGTTTTCTTCACGCATCTCAATGGGTAATGGCACATGATCAGAATATCTCGTAACAATGGAACGTAGTCGCCAACTATTCAGTAACTCTTCTTCATCTTTTTTAAGATGCAAAATTACTTCGGTTCCTCGCTTATCTCGATCAATACTTTCAAGTGTGTAAGAACCGGTGCCATCGGATTCCCAATGCACGCCTTGATCTTTTTCTAGCCCTGCACGACGCGTTTTAATGGTGACTTTATCTGCCACAATAAATGAAGAATAAAAACCAACACCAAATTGGCCAATAAGATGAGAGTCTTTGCTTTGATCACCCGTAAGTTGAGCTAAAAACTCTTTTGTACCCGATTTTGCAATGGTGCCTATATTTTGAATGACTTCTTCACGACTCATGCCAATGCCGTTATCGCGAACCGTGATCGTTTTATCATCGTTATCAAATTCAACTTGAATTTTTAGATCGGTATCTTTACTTAATAGAGAATCATCGGATACCGCTTCAAATCGTAATTTGTCACAGGCATCGGATGCGTTTGAAATGAGTTCTCGAAGAAATATTTCTTTATTTGAATAAAGAGAATGAATCATTAGATGCAACAACTGGGCAACTTCAGTTTCAAACTGCAAGGTTTCTTTCATATTGTCTTTTTGGGTGTCCGTACTCATGACTAAAATTTCCGTGTGTTAAGTTTTACCGATTAATATCACCATCAATGACGAGCGAAATGGGTTCTATGCTTGATGCGCCATAATTGGTTACATCTTCTAATGTCACTTTCAAGGTTAATGAACTTACATCTGGATGTTTTGCCAGATGGCCCACAATGGCTTCATCAGCTTTTACCCCAAAGGTTTTCAATAATGCTCGAATATCTTTTCTACTATTATCTTCCATCTCAACCTCCTGAATGATCTATATGGATATGAGGACAAAATTTAAAAAATAAAGGTCTCAATTATATTTTTTAATATTTTACCCGCCTGTTGGAATTTATCAGCTGGGCCTATCATGGCCTGCAAACTTTGAATATAGTCCCCTTGTTTTTCAGGTTTGCCGCACTCTTGATAAATCGCCTCGACATGGCTGGGTAACATTTCCAAGTGAAATTGCAAACCTAAAACATTTTCTTTATACAAAAAGGCCTGATTTTCACAGCCTTCACTTTCTATAAAATTGACAGCACCTTCAGGTATCTCAAAGGTATCGCCATGCCAATGCAGAACATCAAATTCTAAAGGTAACTCTTGAAACTTACGATGTGTGTCGATTTGAATTCGCTTCACCGGAAACCAACCAATTTCTTCTGCTTTATTTTTTCGAACGCGTGCCCCTAGTACATTGGCAATTAATTGCGCACCAAGACAAATCCCCATCACAGGAATCTCGCGCTTTAATACAGAATCGATAAATTCTTTCTCAAGCGCTAACCACGGAAATTTGTCCTCGTCATACACTCCCATCGGTCCACCCATTATTATAAGTGCGTCGATATCGTGGATGGAGGGGAAGGACTGATCGACAAATAAACTGGTGCGGGTCAGTTTACAGCCTCGCTCTACTAATAAGCTCTCTATATTCCCTAAGCCTTCAAATGGCACATGCTTTAAATAATGTACGTGCATATTAAACGGGAAAAAGTGATTTGCTATTTATGCGGCACACTTAAATTCTTGTTCATGGTCTAACAGCCATTGTTTGCGGCGCACCAATTTTCCGCCAGCATCACCCATAAATCCACCCAACCCAGTAACACTCACTACCCGATGGCAAGGCACAATGAGTAGCAAATGATTTTGTCGGCATGCATTACCCACAGCACGAGGTCCCGATTTTATTTTGTTCGCAATTTGCCCATAGGTACGCGTTGTACCAAAAGGAATTCTTCTTATTTGGTCCCAAACGCGAACCTGAAAATCGGTTCCTTCGCGATATAAAAAAGGCAAATCAAAACTCTGCAACTTACCTTGAAAATAATTCTGTAATTGTTTATCAATTTCTTTAGCAAAAGGATCTATTCGTTCGTGTAGTTTCTTTCGTGAATCAACATATTTCACGCCCAATATAAAATCGCTTTCATAATGAACTGCAATTTTTCCTATGGGAGATGTCGTTATAAATTGCTGCATAATTAGGACCTTCATTAAATAGATGTATATTCTACTCTGATAAATCAAAAACGCCTCGAAGATCGAGGCGTTTAATTAGAAAGGCTTAAATGATTTTTTTAAATCTTTTCTTTAATTCGGGCTGCTTTTCCAGTACGTCCGCGTAAATAATACAACTTCGCACGACGCACATCTCCTTTGCGTTTTACTTTAATACTATCGATTAATGGGCTATGTGTTTGAAACACACGCTCCACCCCTTCCCCGTGTGAAATTTTTCTTACAGTAAACGCAGAATTAATTCCACGATTACGCTTTGCAATGACAACACCTTCATAGGCTTGCAAACGCTGACGGTTGCCTTCTTTAACTTTTACTTGAACAACAACTGTATCACCCGGACCAAAATCTGGAAGATCTTTTTTCATTTGTTGTTGTTCAAAATTTTGAATGATATTTGACATGATTTTTTCTAGTCGTCTAACTCTTTATCCTGTTCGCGCAAATATTCTTGTAATAAGGCTTTTTGTGCTGCATCTAATTTTAGCTTGGCAAATAAATCGGGTCGCCGCTCATACGTTCTTCCCAGCGCCTGTTTTTTTCGCCACATTTCAATGGCTTGATGATCTCCAGTGAGCAATACTGCTGGGACCTCATGACCATCAACGCTTTCCGGGCGCGTATAATGCGGGCAATCGAGCGTGCCGTCAACATATGAGTCTTGATTAGCAGATTCTTCATGCCCCAAAGCTCCTGGAATATGCCGAATCAAGGCATCGATCATGAGCATGGCCGGTAATTCCCCCCCGCTTACAACAAAATCACCGATGGATATTTCCTCATCGACTTCCGTTTCCATGAGACGTTCATCAATGCCCTCGTAACGGCCCGCTACAATGATTAGACTTGGGTATGTTGTGAGCCTTTTGATATCGGTGTGCTGCAATGGTTTGCCATGCGCCGACATGCAAATTACGACATGTTCACTTACACTTTTTAGGCTTTTTGCATGGTGGATAGCTTTTTGCAACGGTTTAAATTGCATCACCATGCCTGGACCGCCGCCGTAGGGTCGATCATCCACACGACGATTTGGGTCAGTAGTAAAGTCTCTAGGATTTATGCTGTGCATGGATGCAAGCTTTTCATCCATGGCGCGACCCACCACTCCATAGTTGGCTAAATTTTCCACCAATTCTGGAAACAGAGTAATTACTTCGAAATGCATGGTTAGCTAAATTCCTGTAACCAATCTACGGTCATGATTTTTTTATCCAAGTCTACAGATTTTATGACTTCCTCTTTTATATAGGGTATTAAAATTTCATCTGAATGATTTTGAACTACCAAAACATCATTGGCACCGGTTTCCATTAATTTTTTTATTTTCCCAAATACCTGGCCCTGAGTGTTTACCACTTCCAATCCAATTAACTGAAACCAGTAATATTCACCTGTAGAAAGTGATGGTAATGCTGTGATCGGCAACCATACTTCTGCACCAATTAATTCTTCCGCTACATTTCTATTGTCTATGGATTTTAATTTTACGATTACGCCATTACCCTGAAGTTTGCCCTGCTCAACCTCAAGAGTTTGTTCAGAGTTATGGTTACGTAACTGCCAGATGGCGTACTCTAGAATCTGTTGTTTGGGTCGACAATACGAAAAAACTTTATTCCAGCCTTTGACACCAAAGACACCTTGAATATAACCGACTTGAATATGCGTGGGTTTGTCCGACAAGAGGACTAAGAAAATTTTATGCGGCTTCTTTTAAATGCTGCTTGATTAAGCCGGCAACACGATCGGAAGGTTGTGCCCCATGACTGCACCAATGGTCATACCGTTCCATTTCGATATGCAGACGAACCTCTTCACCTTTTGCACCCGGATTAAAATATCCAATGCGCTCAATATAACCACTGTCTCGACGCTTGCGAGAGTCCGTGACAACGATGTTGTAAAAAGGACGCTTTTTTGCGCCACCTCTGGATAATCGAATGGTTACCATAGTATGGTGGTATATTTCCTAACTTTAATCGAGCCGCGAATTTTACGCATATTGAGCCGAAAATAAAGGCTATACCCCTTTTACCTCATGCCCGGCGGAATTCCTCCGCCCCCGCCCATGGTCTGCATCATGCGTTGCATGCCGCCTTTTTTGAACTTTTTCATCATTTTTTTCATTTGCAAATGCTGTTTCAGCAAGCGATTAACATCTTGTACCTGGGTACCCGACCCTGCTGCAATTCTGCGTTTACGTGTGTTTTTTATAATGTCTGGAAACCTTCTTTCTTGCGGGGTCATCGAGTCAATAATGGCCATCATGCGAATGATCGATTGATCATCTCCCATCATTTTCGCATTTTTCGGCATCCCGACTGCACCCGGCATTTTATCCATAATGCCAGCCAAGCCTCCCATGTTCATCATCTGCTCCAGTTGATTGCGCAAATCGACCAGGTTAAAGCCCTTGCCTTTTTTAATTTTCTTCGCAAGTTTTTGTGCTTGCTTTTGATCAACATTTTGTTGAACCTCTTCCACCAAACTCACCACATCGCCCATACCCAAAATGCGTGATGCAATGCGATCCGGGTGAAACGGCTCTAAAGCCGTTGTTTTTTCACCCGTACCTAAAAATTTAATCGGTTTGCCTGTAATTTGTCGTACCGAAAGTGCGGCACCGCCCCGCGCATCGCCATCAATCTTGGTAAGAATCACACCGGTAAGGGGCAAGGCTTCATTAAAGGCTTGTGCGGAATTGGCAGCGTCTTGGCCACTCATGCTATCTACAACAAATAACGTTTCCGTAGGTTGTACTGCGGAATGTAATGCAATAATTTCTTGCATCATCTCTTCATCAACATGCAATCGACCTGCAGTATCAATTAACAAAACATCTTTGAATTGTTGTTTTGCAACTTCAACAGCACGATTTGCTATATCGATCGGAGCTTGCGTGGTCTCACTGGGAATAAATTCAGCATCTACATCTTTAGCCAAAGTTTGTAATTGCTGAATAGCCGCTGGACGATAAACATCGCAACTCACAACGGCTACTTTTTTATTTTGATCTTCCTTTAACCACCGAGAAAGTTTTCCAATACTGGTGGTTTTACCTGAGCCTTGTAAACCTGCAATTAATATTACAACGGGAGGTTGTGCGGCTAGGCTAAGGGTTTCGTTGGCATCTCCCATAAGATGCACCAATTCATCATTAACGATTTTAATAAAGGCTTGTCCGGGCGAAAGGCTCGCTAGCACTTCTTGCCCTAAAGCTTTCTGTTTTACATTTTCAATGAACTCTCGGACAACCGGCAATGCGACATCGGCTTCGAGCAAGGCCATGCGCACTTCGCGCAAGGTATCTTGAATGTTTTGTTCGCTAAGTCTTGCCTGGCCACGTATTTTTTTGACCGTAGACGATAAGCGATCAGATAAATTATCAAACATAATTCGTAATTAAATAGAAATTGCTATGCACACAAAATGTGCTTACTTATTGATTATAGTCAGATGGGATTATAGCGAAATTGTCTCGCCACTGGTGAGCTGACGAATCTCGAAGTTTTGAATCTCTGATATGAGCTGATCCATGATGTTTTTTTCTTTGCCAGGCTGTAGATGGGTAATGTAGAGCTTTGGAGAATGGTTGAGCTTGGTTAAGTCTTGCGCCAATGCATTGGGATAGTAATGTTTTGCATCACGGCCAATCGCTTTATCTTCATTCGTAAATCCACATTCAATGATAATGGCATCTACCTGTGGCTCCTCGTTTAACGCTTCCCAGAATTCATCATTAATATACGTGTCTCCCGTAAACGCAATGGTGGCGGTTCCATTTTTTACAATAAAGGCAGAAGCAGGAACTACATGATTAACCTCAGTCATTTTTACTATCTTGTCGCCAAATTCGATGCTGTCTTGCGGTTGCATGGATTCATAAACAATAACCGGCGTTTCCGCGTTGGGTAATTCAAAAAAGTTTGGCCAAACATTCCAGTTAAAAATATGTCGTGCCAGGATGTCATAGGTCTCTTGCTTACAATGCAATGTGACCGGGTGATCGACCAAATGGTCATAGACCGTATCCAGGAACATGGGAAGTAAGGCGATATGATCAAGATGACTATGCGTGATAAAGATATGCTGTAGCTTGGTCATTTCTTCTAGCGATAAGTCGCCCAACCCAGTGCCACAATCCACCAGGACCGTATCATCAAGTAACAGAGACGTGGTTTTAAGGCCTAAACCGATTCCGCCGCTACAGCCTAGAACGCGAATTTTCATATTTGTAAAATGCTAAAAAGCGATTAATGCTATCATTTGTTTTGATACCAGAAATGTCTAACCAATCGCACTTCTTCTCGCCTGTTTTGTTGGAAATGCTATATGGGGCTTTAATTCACAAGACGTGTATCACATAATTTGCTAGATCGCATTAATTTCATATGACAAGTATCCTCAAATATTCAAGCATCTTATTGTATGCCTTGACGTTTGTGCTCATTTTGTGGGGCACACATCGAACGACGAATGCGAAACCTAATTTTCGGCCAGTAATGCTTATCTTATGGGCGGCCGCAAGCATCGCTCATGCTCTACATTTATACCCACAAACGTTCACGGAGCATGGTGTCAATTTAACGTTTTACAACGCACTATCCATCGTACTGTTTATAATTTCTACAATAATTTTGGTATTAACATTTGTAAAAGAAAAAGAATTTCTCGGAATTTTTCTTTTACCCATCGTAATTGCAGGTATCTTTCTAACGATCCTACGTCCTGAGGTAACAACATCATCTACAAACTTGCACGGACTACAATTTCATATTGTCACATCCTTGTTTGCATTTAGTGTACTTACGATTTCAGCATTGCAGTCTCTTATTTTATTAAATCAAGAAAGGCATATTCGCAAGTTAGATTTTGGAGGCATGACAGGCAACCTGCCTCCATTACATGATTCAGAAAAGTTTTTGTTTCAGACCATAACCGTTGGATTTATATTATTAAGTGTAGCTTTGATCAGTGGTTTTTTATTTTTAGAAAATATGTTTGAGCAACATGTTGCGCATAAAACAATTTTATCAATATTGGCCTGGATAATATTCGCTTGGCTATTGTGGGGTCGCTGGCAATTTGGCTGGCGCGGTGGGACCGCTATTCGCTGGACTCTGGGAGGCTTTGCTTTCCTAATTCTGGCTTATTTAGGCAGCAAGTTTGTCCAGGAATTAATACTGGACAGAGTGGTGACCGTACCGGTTACTTGACAAATTCATTCCCGCGACTGTTAATAGATACATGTTTATTACTGGAGGGTCGCATAGACCTTGGATGAATACTCGATAAGCACGCTATTTATAGTGTTGCTCATTTTATTTTTTCTCTCAGCCTTTTTCTCTGGCTCAGAAACCGCGTTAATGGCTCTTAACCGTTACCGCTTGCGTCATTTAGCCAAAAATCAAACGCCTGGTGCCAAACAGGCCGAACAACTCCTTGAAAAACCAGATCGTTTAATTGGCTTAATTCTGCTTGGCAATAATGTTGTCAATATATTAATAGCACAACTTTCTGCATACATTGGTTATCGAATGCATGGTGAAGTGGGAATTGCAATTGCAACATTTATTTTAATTTTTGCAATTTTAATATTAGCCGAACTTACACCTAAAACGCTTGCCGCCGTACATTCAGAAAAAGTCGCTTTGCCTGCTGCAATCATTTACAAACCCTTGCTTGTTATTACTTATCCCTTTGTATGGATAGTTAATTTAATTTCTAACTCTTTGCTTAGATTGTTTGGTGTTGATGTAAACGAAAATGTTTTCACTTCATTAAGTCATGATGAATTGCGTACAGTTGTAAATGATCAAGGCACATCTATTTCATCCGAGCACCAACAAATGTTGTTAGGTGTTTTGGATTTAGAAAAAATTACAGCGGAAGACATCATGATTCCTAAAAATGAAATCATGGGAATTGATTTGGATGATGATTGGGAAGATATTCTTGATCAATTAAAAAATATTTCATACACACGCATTCCCGTATTTCGCGGGCATATAGATAACGTTGTAGGCTTTATGCATATTCGCAAATTTACGCTGAACACACTAAACAAAGAACCAGAAAAAGAAGACCTAGAAAGCATTTTGCGCGAACCTTATTTTATTCCGGAAGGCACCAACTTAAAAAAACTGTTGTTTGAATTTCAGAATAAAAAGCGCCGCTTTAGTTTAGTGGTAGATGAATTTGGAGACATTCAAGGCTTAGTGACATTAGAAGATTTATTGGAAGAAATTGTAGGTGAATTTACTAACGATCCCGCTACATACGATATTGAAATTCACCCTCAAAAAGATGGCACCTTTGTGGTGGATGGAAGTACGCATATTCGTGACATTAATAAAGTATTGGAATGGGAGTTACACGAAGACGGGCCGAAAACTATCAATGGCTTAATTTTGGAACATATGGAATCAATTCCAGAAGCGGGCACCAGTGTATTAATCGACGGCTATCCTATCGAAGTCGTCCAAATCCAGAATAATGCTGTGCGCACCGTGCGCATTAGCCCGCGCCTTGCGACAAGCGAGCAAGTCGCCTAAGCATCTCTTTCTGGCAACGCCAGAATTTCATTTGATCTAGTACAATGCCAGTATGGCAAAAGAATTAACTTATATTTGCACCGAATGCTCTGGCCTGTTTTCCAAATGGATGGGCCAATGTTCCGAATGTGGCGCTTGGAATTCCATTGAAAAACAGGCCGCCGTTTTTCAAAAACAAAAGGTTTCGGCATTTGCGCATTCCAGTGGAATGAATGAAGTGCAATCGATCAACGAAATTACGTATGAAACCCATGACCGAATTAAAACTCCATTAGCAGAATTGGATCGTGTGTTGGGTGGTGGCATTGTTCAAGGCTCGGTCATTTTAGTGGGCGGAAATCCAGGTATAGGAAAATCTACCCTGCTGTTACAAGTATTAAGTGCACTGGAACGTGAGCGTGCACTTTATGTCACCGGCGAAGAGTCATTGCAACAAGTTGCACTTCGTGCTGAACGCCTTGGGTATAAAGATGCAACACTGCGTGTGATTGCATCCAATAATTTAGAAGAAATTTTATCGAACGCAATGCGAGAACGACCCAACATCATGGTAATCGATTCGATTCAAACACTTTCTTCTGAGAAGACCCCTTCAGCTGCTGGTTCAGTTTCCCAAGTAAGAGAATGTGCTAATCAAATTACCCAGTTTGCAAAACAAACCAACACTACCGTATTTGTTGTGGGTCATGTCACTAAAGACGGATCAATTGCAGGCCCTCGAGTGTTAGAACATGTCGTCGATACTGTTTTATATTTTGAAGGTGATGAAGGGGGACGTTACCGCGTGTTACGGGCAGTGAAAAATCGCTTTGGTGCCGTAAATGAATTAGGCGTTTTTGCGATGCAAGATACCGGTCTTAAAGGTGTTAAAAACCCTTCGGCCATATTTTTAGCGCAACGCAGTGAACATACGCCGGGCAGTGTTATTACAGTTACCTGCGAAGCGACTCGACCACTATTACTAGAAGTTCAATCATTGGTGGATGACAACCCTACTGGACATGCCAGACGCGTAACCGTTGGTATTGAGCAAAATCGATTAACTATGCTACTTGCAATTTTGCATCGCCATGGAAACATTGCCATTTACGATAAAGATGTATTTGTAAATATTGTAGGCGGAGTGCAATTAAAAGAAACCGGTGCCGATCTTGCCGTATTGTTAGCTGCCTATTCTAGTTTTCGAGATCAAGCTTTGGATCGAAAACTAATTGTATTTGGCGAAGTTGGTCTTACAGGCGAAATTCGTCCTGTATTCAATGGGGTTTCGCGATTAAAAGAAGCCAAGGAACACGGATTTACTAAAGCAATCATCCCAAGCGCCAACCATCCGAAAGAAAAAATTTCAGGATTAGATCTTATTGCTGTAGACAAACTAAGTCAGGCGATTGATCAAGCACTGTAAATTTTAAACATGGACAAACTATATCGACCACAAATGTCGCGCGAAGGACTAGCGCCAACCCATGCGGTACAAGCCGTTGATCAATTTAATAATCAACGTGAAGTGCACGTTGCAGGTGAATCACCTCTTACTTTAAAAGTAAATGATCGCGAAATTGTAACCTTGATGACACTTGGCACGCATCCTGAAGAGCTAGCCTTAGGCTATTTACGAAATCAAAAATTACTGGAAGAAATTACGGACGTCGCATCGGTTAATGTAAATTGGGAAAAAGAACTTGTCGAAATTAAATTACAAAGCGGCAAAGAAATTACGGACTGGGAAGAAAAGCTAAGCAAACGCACAGTAACCTCAGGCTGCGGACAAGGTACTGTATTTAGTTGCACATTAGATAAGCTTTATGATGCAAAGCTTCCAAAAGTTACATTAGCACAATCAAAAATATATGAATTACTTGCCGAAATAACACGCCATAATGAAATTTATAAAAAAGCAGGTGCAGTACACGGCTGCGCACTTTGTTTGGATAAAAAAATTCTAAAATTTGTAGAAGATGTTGGTAGACATAATGCAGCCGATGCGATTTCAGGCTGGATGTGGCTCGAACATCAAACAGGTGGCGATAAAATTTTCTATACCACAGGCAGGCTTACCTCGGAAATGGTCATGAAATCAGCCAACATGGGCATTCCTGTTTTACTTTCACGTTCGGGCGTTACCAACATGGGATTAGAACTCGCTCGTGATCTAGGCATTGTTATGATTGCACGTGCTAAAGGCAAAGCATTTTTAGTCTATAACGGCGTTGATCAAATTGAATTTGACTCACCTCCTACACGCACACCTAAAAAGTGAGCACATGCGAACAATATTTAAAATTACATGAGTGTTCCAGCACCACTACCTAACTTAGTATCACGCGATAAAACTTTTACCGATTCAGCTGGAATTGCCTTGGGATGTTTTTCTTTTACTTGTTCGTTTAATTCTCTAGAAGATTCTACTACTTCAACTTGATCGCCTCTTTGAATAGATTTATTTTTTTTAGGAACTTCATAAATTACGCCATTCCTTAATGTTATTACTTGTATCTTTGAACCATTACTTTTTACATTATTTACATACACCACAACATCTTTTATCCCTGAAGCAAATGTTAATGATATAAACAATAATAAAAATAGAAAAAACACACCTCGAAATCTTATTACGTATTTCATTTTACTTCTCCTATTTTAAATCACAAAGCTGATGCCGCTAATTGTTAGCCATCAATATGATAAAAAAATAAGGAAGTTTTGTCTCTTTAATTTAGTCCAAATCCACTATCAAAGACTCTCTTACCGATTCTGGTAGTGCTTCAATTGCATGTTGATAGTTGGGGTGATCGATTCCAATACTAAGTGCAGCGCCTTCTTTTAATGCAGTAACCATTTCGGGTGTTAATTCAAAGCGCATAAAGTGTACGGATGCTGTCTTTTCTGCAGTTTCGCGTGGCAAATCTTCATCACTGATAGGATGGACTTTGTCAAAGCCAGAGACTAGCACATAGGTTTGGTCTTCAATGCCTAATAATTCTCGAAGCTTTACGCCACGCTCTTCCGGATCTGGAAACTCAATCATAAACGTAACTTTCCAATTACTGCCATCCGGGATCATGGGATTGTAAGCATCCAATTCCTCCTGTATGCCTTCGCTTTCAAATATTCGTTCTGCGCGCAACATTTCCTGAATTTGATACTGCATGATTAAACGATCTTCAAAATGCATGGTAACGTTAGGCCCAACTTGTATTACTCGATTTTTTTTATGCTGGATCACTTGTGCACGAAACTCATTGCGCATTGCGGCGTAATCTTCTAAAGAATGCAAATCTTGTCGTGTTAACTTTTGCATTTTATTAAAGTCCATAAGCCATTTTTAATAATGTTATGGGGTGTGTAGGTGAAGATTGATTTTTATCAACTCCATTCGCCAAATGATGTCCTGCTAATGGACAATCACTAGAAAAATAATTCGGTTCGTTTTTCTTTATTTTATTTACGACAGGTCGTGCAATTTTCATTGAAACCTCATGAAACTCTTCTTTTACTGCATAGGTGCCATCATGTCCTGCACAACGTTCAATTAAATCAATTTCTGTATCCGGTACTAAATTAAGAATATCTCGTGTTTTATTTCCCATATTTTGCACACGCAAATGACAAGGGGCATGATAAGAAATTTTTCCTAATGAAGTTTTGAAATCAGTATTGAGTAAATCTTCTTTGTGTCTCAACGCCAAATATTCAAACGGATCAAAAATGGATTGCTGTATTTTCTTTAGTGCTTCATCTTCTGGAAACATTAAAGGTAATTCTTGTTTAAACATTAAGACACAAGAAGGAATGGGTGCAATAATATCCCACCCGCCATTAATGACATCCATCATAATGGGAACGTTATGATCTTTATTTGCTGCAACTGCTTCTAAATCACCCAATTCCAGTTTAGGCATACTGCAACATTTATCATGTGTAATCAGTTTGGTTACAATGTTGTTATGCTCAAAAATTTTAATTAAGTCTTCTACTAGCGCAGGTTCATTATGATTTCCATAACAGGTGGCATAAATAGCCACTTTACCGCCTGTACTTCCTACTGAGACTGGACTCGAAATAGAAGATTGACGTTTACCAAATTGTTTCTTTGCAGACTTGCTTTGATATTTAGGTAAATAGGCATCCGGGTGTATACCTAATGTTTTTTTCATCTGCTTACGTGCAATGCTATTGCGATTCACTGTATTGACTGTTTGCGCTACTACAGGAATTCCATAAAACCAGCCATTCTTATCCGTATTACTCAACATGTTGTCACGCTTAGAAGCTCCTTGATTTTTATATTTAATCGCTTTGGCACGTAACATTAAATGTGGGAAATCTACATTCCACTCATGTGGAGGGACATAGGGGCATTTTGTTAAGAAACATAAGTCACATAAATAGCAATGATCAACCACCTTGATGTAATCGGCCTTATCGACACCATCCACTTCCATGGTTTCGGATTCATCGACTAAATCAAAAAGAGTTGGAAATGAATTGCACAAGCTCACACAACGTCGACATCCATGACAGATATCGAAGACTCGTTCCAACTCGGCATTAAGATTTTCTTCGTCGTAAAACTTTGGATCATTCCAATCGATAGGATGCCGTGTAGGTGCCTCGAGACTACCTTCTCTCATATAAAATTTTTGGTTGTGTTAAGAGACATTGTACAAGCCACAATGTCGTGACTTGTACATATGTATTCTTGAAATTAACTAGACGTTTCTTAGTCGAGTGTGTCTAGTGCTTTTTGAAAACGATTTGCATGTGAACGTTCTGCTTTCGCCAAGGTTTCAAACCAATCGGCTACTTCATCAAAACTTTCGTCACGTGCAGTTTTAGCCATTCCAGGATACATGTCTGTATATTCATGCGTTTCACCTGCAATAGCAGCTTTTAAATTGTCTGATGTAGGACCAATGGGAAGACCAGTAGCAGGATCACCACATTCTTCTAAATACTCAAGATGTCCATGGGCATGCCCTGTTTCACCTTCTGCAGTGGAACGAAATACAGCAGATACATCGTTATAGCCTTCAACATCTGCTTTTGCTGCAAAGTACAAATAACGGCGATTTGCTTGTGATTCACCAGCGAATGCGGCTTTTAAATTATCTTCAGTTTTACTGCCTTTTAGAGACATTATCGCTACCTCCAGCTATTATTGTTTTGGCATTGCCTATTTTTACGATTTAGAATGAGTCTAAAACTGGATTCAACTTTAGTCTACGTCTAAATATATGTCAATAAAGGTTTTTGCGAAACCATTGATAAAATTTTTCAATAATTACCTCAGCGTACAACAGGAACACATTTGTGGCACGTAAAAGCTCCTCGAAAACTGTAGACTTCGAAAAATCCCTCAAGCAGCTGGAAGACCTAGTTGAAAAGTTAGAAAAAGGTGAGCTTACGCTTGAAGAGTCACTGAAAAATTTTGAGCAGGGGATAAAACTTACTCGCGAATGTCGAAGTGCGCTGGAAAAAGCTGAGCAAAAAATTTCTGTGTTGACGAAAGAAGGTAAAGATTGGATTGAAACATCAGACATGGAGAAGGATCTCGATAATGGAGAATTTGTTGAAGAAGAATGAAAGTTACACCATAGATGAAATACTTGAACAGTATGCCGCACGTGTAAATCAAAAACTCGAAAATTGCTTACCTTCTCAATCTGAATCCCCCGAACGTTTACATCAAGCAATGCGTTATGCCGTGTTGGGTGAAGGAAAGCGAATACGCCCAGCATTGTTGTATGCAACAGGAGAAACTTTAGGCCTTACATTAGGTAGATTAGATACGGCTGCCTGTGCAATCGAACTTATGCATAGTTATTCCCTCGTGCATGATGATTTACCTGCTATGGATGACGATGAATTACGTAGAGGCCGTCCCACTTGTCATAAAGCTTTTGATGAAGCCACGGCCATATTGGCAGGAGATGCAATACAAGCACATGCATTTTCCATACTGGCAAATGATACAACGTGCGAACATCGAAGTAAGTTAATTCAATTACTGGCAGATTCATCAGGTTCTACCGGTATGGCGGGCGGTCAAGCTATTGATCTTGCCTCTGTTAATAAAACATTAAATGAAACTGAAATTGAAACGATGCACCGCTTGAAAACAGGCGCATTAATTAAAGCTAGCGTTTTAATGCCGGTATTTATAAGTAATGCTGATAAAAAAACTGTGAGGCACTTTTCTCATTTTGCAGAGCATATTGGCCTGGCCTTTCAAATCCGTGATGATATTTTAGATATTCAAAGTGATACGGAAACTTTAGGCAAACCCCAAGGGTCTGACATAAAACAAAACAAACCCACCTACCCTGCCATAGTAGGCATGCAACAGGCACAACAAAAAACAGAAAAATTATTAGAACTAGCACTCAATGAAATTTCTGAATTTCAAACAAGCAATAAAACCTTGCGGCTTGTAAGTGAATATATGGTGCAACGTTTGTCTTAAATAAAAATTTAATTAATTGAGTAAGTATTTTTATTTGCAGTAATCAAACATCTGAAGATAATCTAATTCTGATTCAAACAAATTTATATGACGGACTCTCGCTACCCATTATTATCTGAAATCAATTGGCCAGCAGATTTGCGCGCATTAGATGCGAAGCAAATTCCAGCGGTTGCCGATGAGCTGCGTGCATATTTACTAGATTCGGTGGCAAGTAGTGGAGGCCATTTTGCTGCAGGCTTGGGCGCTATTGAATTAACCACCGCACTTCATTATGTATTTAACACACCACATGATCGAATTGTGTGGGATGTGGGACATCAATGCTATCCACACAAAATCTTAACCGGTCGCAAAGATCAAATTACCACTATCCGAACCAAAGATGGTTTAGCGCCGTTTCCAAAAAGAACTGAAAGTGAGTTCGATCATTTTGGGGTGGGTCATTCCAGCACTTCAATTAGTGCAGCATTGGGTATGGCCATTGCCAGTCAACAATCTGGGGAACAGCGCAAAGTGGTAGCGGTTATTGGTGATGGTGGTTTAACAGCCGGACTGGCGTATGAAGCACTAAATCATTTAGGGGGTTGTCGTGCCGATTTATTAGTCATTTTAAATGACAACGAAATGTCAATTTCTCCAAACGTTGGCGCTATGACCAATTATTTAACACGCATGCTATCCGGAAAAGTATTTTTCACCATGCGAGAAGGCAGTAAAAAACTTTTAGAACCTATCCCACCGATTCATGAATTAGCAAAGCGCACAGAAGAACATGTAAAAGGCATGATTGCACCCGGAACTTTATTTGAAGAAATGGGCGTAAATTATTTTGGACCCATCGACGGACATGACGTTACGAGCTTGGTTAAAACCTTACAAAATTTAAAACGCATGCAAGGTCCTCGCATTCTTCATATTGTCACAAAGAAAGGTAAAGGTTATATCAAAGCAGAATCCGATCCCGTTGGTTATCATGCCGTGCCATCATTTGATCCCAGTGTAGGCGTTGTTAAATCCAATAAAAAACCTAAACCTACCTACACAAGCGTATTCAGTGACTGGATTTGTGACATTGTTGAAACTGACAAACGCGTGATGGCCATTACACCAGCGATGCGAGAAGGTTCAGGATTAGTTGAGTTTTCTAAAAAGTATCCTGACCATTATTTTGATGTCGCTATTGCCGAACAACATGCCGTGACACTTGCGGCGGGTATGGCCTGTGAAAAATTAAAACCTATAGTTGCCATTTACTCTACATTTTTGCAACGCGCATATGATCAATTAATTCATGATATATGCATTCAAAACTTGCCGGTGTTATTTGCAATTGATCGTGCTGGTGTCGTCGGTCCTGATGGACAAACTCATGCTGGTAGTTTTGATTTAACTTATTTACGTTGTGTACCTAATATGATTGTAATGACTCCAGCAGATGAAAATGAAACACGGCGTATGCTATACACGGGTTATTTACAAGATTGTCCAACAGCCGTGCGCTATCCCCGAGGGTCCGGTCCAGGTTCTCCTGTAACACCTGGTATGAATGCCATCGAAATTGGCAAAGCGAAAATTATGCAAGAAGGAAAAGATGTTGCAATTTTAGCTTTTGGAAGCCCGCTATATGATGCCTTACAAGCGGGAGAGAACTTAAATGCCACCGTGGTTAATATGCGATTTGTTAAACCATTAGATGAAACGTTAATTAAACAAATTGCAAATTCACACCGCTATGTCATCACTGTAGAAGATAATAGCGTGTTAGGTGGTGCCGGTAGTGCGGTAAACGAGGTTCTAGCCACACTAGAAAAGCCTATTCAAATTAAAAATTTAGGTTTGCCGGATGTATTTTTAGATCATGCTTCTCGAGATGAACTATTGTCAGAAGCAGGGCTAGATGCTGAATCAATAATAAATTCTATTCAAAAATTTATATCTAAAAAAGAAAAAGCTATTTCCTAATCCAAATTCAGAAATTAAGCGTTTGGATAACTTCCTGGATACGCCGATACAATTCGTTTTAATAATTGACGAGCAAGCTCAGGATCTAGCATTCCCTCTTCTTGACTCATCGGGTGCACAGTAACAATAGTCTGTTCGCCTTTACCAAGTAAGTGCACCTCGTAAAAAGATTTTTCAATATTCACTTCTGTAGGTTGATCGCCAATAGTGTTAGATGCCTGATCAAGCGTTACAAAGTACACACCTTTACTACGATTATGATCTTCCACTACTAAACCAGAGCGATCTAAAGCCACACCTGTACGACGCCACACTCGAGAAAAATTATCGCCGACGACTAAAATAGGTACACCCCCAATATCGCGAATATCAATATACAAATACTGATTATCAGTTGCAGCAAACTTTTCTTGTGCTTCTTCTAATGAGGCGCCCAAATACTCCATCATACGTATCATCATAACGGCCTCACGTTCCCCATTTGGCGGTTGTGGTTTCCATAATATTTGGTTGTCTTGATTAATTGCGGCTACTTCAGCTCCGCGATGCGTAATGAATATATAGGTAGTTGAATCCGGTTGACGTTCCAAACGTGTGCGAAACTTCTCTCCCGTTACATCAAAACTTTCTTGCCCAGTTTCCACCGTTTTAGACTGATCTAAATTTTGTTTCCAACCAGTTTCCATATAGCCAGATAAGGGTTCATCTGCTGCTAAGTCATAGCCTTCACCTAACCAAAACTGTCGCAAGTAGGGCCACAAAGTGACTGGATCTGTATTTACTTCTAACCACTTTGTGAGACCTTCTTTTCTTACTCTTATATCTAAAAATTCTGGTAATACCGATGCACCCAGAGCTGGCCCTTGGGTTTCCAATGCACTGATTCGATCATTTGCTGTTTTTGGAATTTCTAAACTTTGTTCCCAATCAGGGGTTACCATATCTGGTGGCGCTTCGAGTGGATTGGTGCTTGCACTATCAAGATAACGGTTATCCGATTTAAAAAATGAACAAGCACTGCTAATGCATACTGTTATCACTAATACCAAAATATTCCGCATAATGACTAATTGCTTATTCATCTTTGCTATAAATTTTGAATTTATATTGAACCTGCTGCACGCAATGCCTGACGTAAGGTATCATGGTGTTCTTTGGAAAGTGTTGTCATTGGCAAACGCATACCTGCAGGAAATAAACCCATTTCAGTTAAACACCATTTAACAGGTATAGGATTAGACTCCACAAACAAGTCATTGTTCAACTTTTCCAGTTTAATATTAATCTGTTGTGCCAATTCACGCTCTCCATCCAGACATGCCATGCACATTTCATGAAAAAGTTTTGGCGCCACATTTCCTGTAACTGTAATTACCCCTTTACCGCCTGCCAACAAAAACTCCATAGCAGTGGCATCATCTCCACTTATTAGCAAGAAACCTCGTTTGCTTTCTGCCAGAATTTTTTTACAACGATCAATTTCCCCAGTCGCTTCTTTAATTCCGATAATGTTTTCAACATTTGAGAGATGAATTGCAGTCTCAGGTAATAAATCACAGGCTGTTCGCCCGGGAACATTGTAAAGAAGCTGTGGTATCGGCACCGCTTTTGCGATTGCTTCATGGTGCAAAATGATTCCCTGTTGTGTAGGTTTATTGTAATAAGGTGTAACCAATAAACAGGCATCAGCACCTGCATCTTTTGCACATTGCGTTAAATCTATCGCCTCTGTTGTTGAATTTGCACCTGTTCCCGCAATTACTGGAACACGGCCTTTCACCTGGTCTACTGTAAATTTTATTACCTCACAATGCTCAGCATGATCCATTGTGGCAGATTCACCCGTTGTACCAGCAGGCACTAGAGCGTCTGAACCATTTTCAATATGGAACTCTATATAGTTGGCTAGGGAATCGTAATCGACCTGCCCTCCTTCATGCATGGGAGTGGCAATAGCGACCATGCTGCCTTGGAGCACTGATGACCTCTATTCGATGGTTAATCTAACTAACCATCGATATTACAAATGAAATCATAGTATTACAAGAAATCTGGAATGGGTATTTCTTTTAGGTAGAGAGTAAATATACAAAGAAAATCTAGGCGGTATTTCGAAAAATGATTGCTAAGAATTACTAGTTTTTAAGCTTCACTTTCTCTAAGTGCGTCTTGTGGATTTCGAGGCCAAGCTTTAATGACGGCATTTACAAGTGTAGCCAAGGGAATGGCAAAAAATACTCCCCACAATCCCCAAATCCCGCCAAACACAAGAACGGCCACAATGATGGCCACCGGATGCAAATTCACAACTTCAGAAAAAAGTAACGGAACTAAAAGATTTCCATCTAAAAATTGAATGATCATATAAGCAATTAATACGTAAGCAAGTTGCGGACCAATCCCCCATTGAAAATAAGCAACAAATGCCACCGGGATAGTAACTACGGCGGCACCAACATAGGGAATAATTACGGATATACCAACTAGGAATGACAATAACATTGCGTAGTCCAAATCAAAAAATACAAATGTGACATAGGTTAGTGACCATACAACAAAGATTTCTAATATCTTGCCGCGTATATAACTCGCAATTTTTTGGTTTACTTCAAACCAAACTTCATTTGTAAGTTCTCGATTTGCAGGAAGAAATCCTTCAAACCATTTTAAAATTTTATATTTATCTTTTACAAAAAAGAAAACTAACAAAGGTACAAGAATCAAATACACCAAAATGGTAATTAATCCTACAACCGATTCAAGTGGTTGTGTGATTATATTATGCCCTGCAGAAATCAATTGAGATCGCACTGACCAAATTAATTCAGTTACTTGTTCCTCTGTAAATATTTGTGCCAAACTTGGGTACTTTTCAGGTAATTGCATTAACAACTCTTGTCCTTGAGTAATCATATTTGGCAGTTCACGGAAAAACTGCGTTAACTGTTGAGAAAGTTTTGGTATCAAGCCAAAGATTATGAACAATAACAAAGCGATGAAGGCTGCAAATACAACAGTAAGTGATATAAATCGAGGTATTTTGCTACGACGTAAAACTTCTACAGCCCCATCTAATACGTAGGCGATTACTATACTTGCTAAAAGTGGCGCAAGAATATCGCCTGCAAATAATACAATGGCAAAACCAAAAATTAAAAATAAAGCAAGAATGACAACTTGCGGATCAGAAAAATGACGTTGGTACCAATTTTTTAAATACTCAATCATTTACTTTACTTAACCAAACCAAAGTTTAGTGATATCACAATTGTTATTTGGCTGAGACTTATTGCATAACGCTTTTAGACAGAAGCTCTAAAAAAATGTAGCCAGTAGTGTATGTAGTAAGTAAGAGGCTATTGCATTGGTAAAAAATAAATAATTATGATGCTGGGTCACAGTAGCCACGTGCATACTCTAACAACTGTTCCATGGCATGTAAGCGGAATTTTTGTCGTTGCCTTACAAAAGAAAATGGCCTTTCAAGTGCAGGCTCTAAATCTACTTTTCTCAAACTACTCAGCTGTAATTCTTTTTCTATGGTTACATTAGATACTATGGAGACCCCCATGCCTGCTTCAACCGCACCTTTAATAGATTCTGGACTACCTAATTCCAAACTAATATTCAAATTATTTTTATCCAGGCCCTGCTTTCCCATGTAGTCTAAAATGACATCACGGGTGCCAGACCCCTCTTCACGACAAATAAATGGATAGTGCATGAGCTCTTCCATTGTAATTGAAGTTCTATCTGATAATTCATGCTCTACAGGCACAATACCGACCAAATGATCTTCTCTACAACGTTCCACTAATAGGTTTTTATTAGTTACCGGCCCTTCCACAATTCCTAGATCAATCATGCTATTTTCAATCATCGAGACTATGCCTTCCGTATTGGAAACTTTAAGCCGCAACTGGATATCAGGATATTGTTTTGTGAATCCACTGAGTAAATTAGGCAACATATACTCCGCAATTGTGGTGCTTGCCCCAAGCGTGAGAATTCCGCTGACATCTCCAGTGAGCTCTTTAATAGAATTTTCCATTTCTGCATAGCGCTCAAAAATATCCTCTGCATATTCATAAGCTTTACGTCCAGCTTCCGTAAGAGCAACACGATTATGTGTTCGATCAAACAGGCGGGTATTAAAATGTTCTTCGAGCTGTCGAACCTGAAATGTGACAGCCGGCTGTGTCATGTGCAGGGTTTCGGCCGCTTTTGTAAAACTAAGTAATTTTGCAACGGTATAGAAAACTTGTAGTCGTCGATCCGCCATTTCGACCTCTTCAATGCATATAAATTTTAATTATGACAACTAGTATAGCACTGGATTCCTTGGTGAGGCGCTATGAATTTAGTCTTAGGGGTTCATTGAAAATGAGGACTTGCGCGCATTTCTCATAAACCCTGCAGAAAAGGTTTAATTTTCGTCGTTTTATTTCACCCGTCCAGCCTCCTAAAATCCTGTATTCCAGGCGATAGATCGATATTTTGCTACACTTAGTGGCAAAGAAATTTACATATGTAATTACAGTTATGATCACTAAGATTCTCTATACAGTTGCTTTTACATTTTTTATTTGCACTGCAGGGCTTGCTGGGACCGTTTATAAATGGAATGAAGACGGAAAAACCATTTATAGCCAAACCCCACCCCCTCCTGGAGTCAAGTTTGAAATTGTGATTGAAGAAGATTTGGGTAAAACAACCGCAGTTGCAAAAGTAGATTCAAATCCTGGTTTTGACGAACGCCAAGAACAACGAAAGCAAGATCAAATTAACAATAAAGTTTTGGAAGAAAGTAATCGAATTAAAAAAGAGAATTGTGATATTGCAAGAAACAATATGCAGTCTCTTAAAAGTCGTGGTCAAGTCACCATTAAAGAGGGTGATATTTACAGAAAGCTGACAGAAGAAGAGCGTCAAGCCAAAATTCAAGAAACTCAAGAATTGGTCGACGAGTTCTGCTGAGGATAGGCCTCTCCTGTTCTTCTAATCTACTCTTTAGAATATAAAATCATCTTTTAATTTGTTCTCTAGGAACCCTTGTTCCTAGACTACAACTTGTTACTATGTAGGTTACAAGTTCGTAACCAGCATGCGCGTTAGTCAATTTCCATTATCTACTCTTAAAGAATCTCCAGCAGATGCCGAAGTTATTAGTCATCAGCTAATGCTAAGGGCGGGGATGATTCGTCGCTTGGCTGCAGGTTTATATACCTGGATGCCGGTCGGTTTGCGTACCTTGCGCAAAGTCGAAAATATCATTCGTGAAGAAATGAATGCTTCGGGTGCGATAGAAGTCTTAATGCCATCGATTCAACCAGCAGAACTTTGGCAAGAATCTGCTCGATGGGATCAATATGGTCCAGAGTTGTTACGCATACAAGACCGACATTCACGTGAATTTTGCTATGGCCCTACACACGAAGAAGTGATAACCGATTTAGTACGACGTGAAGTTAAAAGCTATAAACAACTTCCGGTGAACTATTATCAAATTCAAACAAAATTCCGTGACGAAATACGACCACGATTTGGTGTAATGCGTGCACGCGAATTTAGCATGAAAGATGCTTATTCATTTCATATAAACAAAGAGTGTCTCGAAAATACCTATCGAGTAATGTACAAAACCTATAGTAATATTTTTACTCGCCTGGGATTAGAGTATCGAGCGGTAGAAGCCGACACAGGCAGCATAGGAGGTAACGCATCACATGAATTTCATGTATTAGCCGAGTCCGGAGAAGATGCGATAGCCTTTTCCACAAACAGTAATTATGCGGCCAACGTTGAACTTGCCCCCACCTTTGCAACTAAGCATACTGAAAACACAAATCTTGATACTTTAGAAAAAGTTGCAACCCCCAATCAGCATACCATCGAAGAAGTATGCAGCTTTTTAAAGATTAGCCCCAATCAAGTTGCAAAAACTTTAATCGTAAAAGGTATAAATGACACCTTAGTGGCACTTGTTATACGTGGGGACCATGAACTGAATGCCGCCAAAGCGCAAAAGTTAGATAATGTTCTTGATCCTATTCAATTTGCAGACAATAAAGAAATTGAAGCAAAACTAGGCTGCAATATAGGGTCCCTCGGCCCAATCAATTTAGGTTGTCCAATCGTGATTGATCATGCAGCTTATGGTTTAACCAATTTCATATGTGGCGCCAATGAAGACGGATTTCATTTAACAGGTGTTAACTGGGAGCGTGATTTAGATGGTTTTAAAAATTTACACAGCGAAGATATAAGAAAAATTACAGAAGGAGACCCTAGTCCAGATGGCAAAGGCACAGTTTCGATTAAACGAGGAATAGAAGTGGGACATATTTTTCAACTTGGTGACAAATATAGTCAGGCATTAAAGGCCAGTGTATTAGACTCCGATGGTAAAGAGAAAATTATTACCATGGGTTGTTATGGAATTGGTGTTACGCGTGTCGTCGCTGCCGCAATAGAACAAAACTTTGACGAACATGGAATCATTTGGCCACAATCTATTGCGCCATTTGATATCTCAATCATTCCAATCAATATGAAAAAATCAGAACAGGTGCAACAAACTTGCGAGTCGCTAGACTCCATGCTTCAAAAGTTAGGATTGGATGTATTGTTCGATGATAGAGATTTGCGAGCTGGACTTTTATTTGCTGATCATGAGCTCATAGGCATTCCACATCGTCTTGTCATTAGCGAACGCGGTCTAAAAAACAACGAAGTAGAATATAAAAGTAGACAAGGGGAACAAGCTCAACAGGTTTCCATCGACCAATTACAAAACTTCTTACAAGATACCATGCAATATTGATAAAACGCTTGTGAACATAGTTTTATTAAAACTATATTTGTATTGAGCTTTTGTTTAAAATAAATTTTTACTCAATATGTCAAATAAAAACATTGATTTGAAAATTTTAAGTTTACTTATTGTTTTGATTGCTGTTCTTTCTTCTTGTGCATCTATCAAGTTAACGCACGGTGGTGAAAAAGCGCGTGTTTTAAGTTCAGGGGAAGTTGCGAATTGTCAAAAACGGGGCGCGACAACCGTAAGTGTAAAACCTACTGTGCTTACTATACAAAGACAACAAAGCGTAATTGCCAAAGAGTTGCAAATACTTGCACGTAACAGTTCAGTCAACATGGGAGGTGATACGGTTACACCTATTTCTAAAATTGATAATGGGCAACAAACGTTTGCAGTTTATCGATGCATCCCTTAAATAAAAAATTTGTATAACTGAACCACTTAATAAATTATTTGCGCTAACCACGCACAAATTAAGGGAAATAAATCTTTTACCCTTGCCTTAAGTATTTTACTATATGCTAATGTTCTGTTGCGTTAGTTAACGCTTCTTCATATTTATCTTGCATTCCATTCGCTGATGACTACACTGGCCATAACACATAATAAGGCTTAAACCAGTTTGAGCTTATGTGGTCTATAAAATAACTATTACAAGTTATTTTTTATACAAGAAGTGGAATAGAAATTTCACTACTATAAACCGACCCTTGTTTAAACTTGTGGTTATTTTTTGACCTCTTTACTCTAAAGAGGAGGAGTACACATGAAGAAAAAACTACTTATTTTAATAGTAGCGACAGCCTCGATGCTCGGCGTGAGCACGAGCATAATGGCAGAAGACACCATGTACGTACCGATACCTAGTTACCGTGTGGGTCCCTACGCGGCTGGAGGAACGGGCTATTTTGGTGGCATTCTCGACTACTACAACCTGGTCAACGACCAACTTGGAGGCGTCAATGGCGTCAAACTGATCTGGTCCGAGTGTGAGACCGAATACTCCGTAGAGCGTGGTGTAGAGTGCTACAAGCGCTTGAAAGACCGCGAAGGCGGTGCTGTATTCTTCGATCCACTCTCCGTAGGTATTTCAACCGCATTAATCGAGACCGGACGTAAAGACAAGATGCCGATTATCGCAGTGAACCACGGCAAGACCGCGGGCCAGCGTGGCGACATCTTCCCTTACTACTTCATGCCTGGAATCAACACCTATGACGAACACTCCATTATGGTGCACTTCATTGGTGACGTACTCGAAGGCGGGCGTGCCAACCTCAAAGGCAAGAAAATTGCCATGCTCTATCACGGATCTCCATACGGTCGTGAAGCGATCGACTTCATGGACGCCATGTGTGAGAAACACGGTTGCACCCACCACCCATTAGAAGTACCTCATCCAGGTAACGAACAACAATCTCAATGGTTGAACATTCGTAAACTAAAGCCTGACTACGTACTACTCAGAGGCTGGGGTGTCATGAACCCCGTAGCCATGCAGACCGCAGTACGAACCGGTTACCCAGTAAGCCGTCTCATCGGCAACATCTGGTCTAACTCAGACGAAGACGTAATCCCAGCCGGTAAAGCGGCCGATGGCTACCAAGCCATTACCACCCACCCAGCGGGCACCGACTTCACCGTCGTACAAGACATCATCAAGCACGTATACGGCTCCGGTAAGGGCGACCTTCAAGACAAATCACGTCTTGGTTCCGTATATTGGAACCTCGGTGTACTGGCAGGCATTGTGCACGTAGAAGCCCTACTGATTGCCCAAGCCCGTTTTGGCAACCGTCCACTCACCAGTGCAGAGACCCGTTGGGGCTTTGAAAACTTAAAGCTATCAGCGGCTCGTATTGAAGAGCTGGGTGCGACCGGTCTGGTACCAGAAATGCACCTTAGCTGTCTTGACCACGTAGGCGGACACTTAGCGAAATTCCAGCAATGGGATGCCGGTGCACGTCAGTGGAACATCGTATCGGATTGGATAGAAGGCGACGTACCGCTATCACAATCTATTATTGATGCGGGTGCTGAAAAGTATGCCAAAGACAACAACATTGCGGCACGTCCTTGCGATGCCGACAACAATGATGATGATTTTGACTTATAAACCTTAAGGAGTTTTGTAAGAATATAAATCAAATCGTTTTAAAAAAGCCGGACCTCTTTGAGGTTCGGCTTTTTTTATGCATAAAATAATTCTTCTATGCAAAACAGGACTGTATTAATTACCGGATGCTCTTCCGGTATTGGACTTCATTTGGCAAAAGAGTTACCTCAGCACGGATATAAAGTAATTGCTTCCGCCCGAAAATCAAAAGATGTTAGTAAGCTTAAAAAACTAGGCCTACAAACAATTTCTTTAGATGTAAATGATTCACAAAGTATTCAACAAGCTGTTGCAAAGGCACTAGAAATCACAAATGGACATCTGTTCGCCTTAATTAACAATGCCGGTTATGGACAACCCGGCGCGGTTGAAGATCTCTCCCGAAAAGCATTGCAACAACAATTTGAAACAAATTTGTTTGGTTTAGTAGAATTAAGTAATCATGTTCTTCCAAGCATGTATCAACAAGGCTATGGAAGAATCATAAATGTCAGCTCTGTTTTAGGACTTGTCGCAATGCCGATGCGAGGTGCCTACATTGCTTCCAAATTTGCTTTAGAAGGAATTACTGATACCTTAAGACTTGAACTAAAAGACACCAATATTTTTGTCTCACTAATAGAACCCGGTCCCATAATAAGTCACTTTCGGCAAAATAGTTTGGCCATGTACAAACAATATATTGAGCCAGAAAAAAGTCGCTTTAAACATCATTACCAACTTGCTGAGAAAAAATTTCAAAAACATGGTGCTGTTGTGCCCTTTACTTTAGGTCCTGATGCTGTATTGAAGAAAGTAATACATGCACTAAACAGCCATACACCCAAACCCCGGTACTATGTCACTTTTCCTACTTATCTGTTTGCGTTTTTAAATCGCATATTGCCAAGCTTAGCCATGGATTTTCTGCTATCTAAGGCTTCAAAGATAGAGCGTAAGTAACTGATTCAGAATTGTATAATTAAGCGTTGATTTCCATGTCAACCATTTGCTCGTATAGGCGTTGAATACTGTGAATACAACGCTACTGGAGTAAATGTTATGCAACATAAAAAAACTATTATTGTTCTTAGTTCACTTGTACTCGCTTTTAGCGCTTCCATAGCAAGCGCAGATCAAGGGGATCACGTAGAACGTTATTTAGACCGCAAAGGTGATCGTATTGATCATCGTCTAGATCGTAAAGGGGATCGCATTGATCACAAACTTGATCGAAAAGGTGATCGAATTGAAAATCGATTTGAACGTAAAGCAGATCGTGCAAGAGCTGCAGGCAAACATGACCTTGCTAATCGCTTAGACAGAAAAGGCAATGTGGTTGACCGAAGATTAGATCGAAAAGGCGATCGTATTAACCGCAAGCTAGACCGCAAAGGGGATCGCGTTAATCGAAAACTTGATCGTAAAGGCCGTCGCATCAATCGACATATCTAAATCATATTTGCCAAGGAGCAATGGCATACATTGCTCCTACTTTTATTATGCTGCAACAGAAGTTTTTTGATTAAAGCTTAATTCTTCGCCTGTTAAATCTACCGTAACAATTTGCCCCGGTAATATATTTCCTGACAACATCTCATGTGCCAAAGGATTCTCTACTAATTCTTGAATCGCACGCTTGAGTGGTCGCGCACCATACACAGGATCAAATCCAGCTTCAGATAATTTTTCAATAGCTGCATCGGAATACTCGAGTGTAATTTCTTTATCTTCCAGTCTTGCCTGTAATTGCTGCAACTGAATTTCAGTGATGGAACGAATATGCTTTTGCGCCAATGGGTGAAATACTATTGCATCATCAATTCGGTTGATAAATTCAGGCCGAAACTGCTTACTTACAATTTCCATTACCGCGGTTTTCATTTGATCGTAACCATCCTGATGATGACTATTCATTTCTTGAATTACATCACTACCTAAATTAGAAGTCATAATGACCACGGTATTTTTAAAATCTACCGTTCGGCCATGCCCATCAGTAAGGCGTCCATCGTCCAACACCTGCAACAAAATATTAAATACATCAGGATGTGCTTTCTCAATCTCATCCAGTAATACGACTGAATAAGGTTTGCGTCTCACTGCCTCCGTTAAATAACCACCTTCTTCATATCCAACGTACCCAGGTGGAGCACCAATTAATCTTGCCACCGAATGTTTTTCCATAAACTCGGACATATCGATGCGAATTAATGCTTCTTCTGTATCAAATAAAAATTCAGTTAAGGCTTTGGTCAATTCAGTTTTGCCAACACCGGTTGGGCCTAAAAACAAAAATGAACCATTGGGTCTTTTGGGATCAGAAATTCCGGCACGGGATCTACGTACTGCATCTGAAACAACCTGTACTGCCTCATCTTGCCCAACGACACGCTTACGTAATGCATCTTCCATGCTGAGTAATTTATCTCGCTCACCTTCCAACATTTTAGATACAGGAATCCCGGTCCAACGCGAAACAATCTCGGCAACTTCAGCATCAGTTACTTTATTTCGCAACAGTTTATTTTCTTGAGCTTCTTCTGTATCTGCTTGTTGCAATTGTTTTTCCAATTCAGGAATACGTCCATACTGCAACTCCGACATTTTCGCTAAATCACCTTCACGATTTGCGGCTTCTAACTCAATACGAGCATGCTCCAAGGCCTCCTTAATTTCCTGAGAGCCTTGCAAGTTAGATTTTTCTGCTCGCCACACTTCTTCCAGGTCAGCATATTGTTTTTCTAATTCAGTAATTTCAGTTTCAAGCTCTTGTAAATGCTTTTTAGATGCCTCATCCGATTCTTTTTTCAACGCTTCCCGTTCAATTTTTAATTGGATTAATTTACGATCCAGCCTATCCATCGCTTCTGGTTTGGAATCAATCTCCATGCGAATTTGTGATGCAGCTTCATCGATAAGATCAATGGCTTTGTCAGGCAATTGACGATCAGAAATATAACGATGCGAAAGCGTTGCTGCACTTACAATTGCAGGATCAGTAATGTCGACTCCATGATGCACTTCATAGCGTTCTTTCAAACCTCGCAATATAGCGATGGTGTCTTCTACACTGGGCTCATCCACTATAATTTTTTGGAATCTTCGCTCAAGCGCAGCATCTTTTTCTATGTATTTGCGATACTCATCTAAAGTCGTTGCACCTACGCAATGCAGTTCGCCACGTGCGAGTGCTGGTTTCAACATGTTTCCAGCATCCATAGCACCTTCTGCTTTTCCTGCACCCACCATGGTATGAATTTCATCAATGAATAAAATGATCTGGCCTTCCTGCTTGGAAAGCTCATTGAGAACTGCTTTTAAACGTTCTTCGAACTCACCGCGAAACTTTGCGCCCGCAATCAACGCACTTAAATCTAGAGAAAGCAATTTCTTATTCTTTATACCTTCTGGAACTTCCCCATTGACAATGCGTTGTGCTAAACCTTCAACAATTGCAGTTTTTCCAACACCTGGTTCTCCAATTAACACCGGATTATTTTTAGTTCGACGTTGCAAAACTTGAATGGCGCGGCGAATTTCATCATCGCGCCCAATCACTGGGTCTAACTTTCCTTGTAAAGCGCGTTCAGTGAGATCAATGGTATATTTGCTTAATGCTTGTCTTGTATCTTCAGCATTGGCATCGTCAACTGTCTCACCAGCACGCATTTCTTGTAGTGCAGATGAAACTACTGCTTTACTAACTCCATGTTGTTTTAATAATTGCCCAAGCTCGCCTTTGTCCTCAATGGCTGCCAATACAAAAAGTTCGGAGGAAATAAATTCATCATTTTGTTGCTGTGCCAATTTATCACTTATGTTTAATAAATTAATAAGAGAATTTGAAATATGAATTTCGCCAGCATTCCCACTTACACTGGGTAAACGATTTATAAGTTGCATACATGCCTCTTTAAAAGAAGCGGTGTCTACACCAATACGTTGAAACAATGCACCAACTGCACTACTTTCTTGGTTTAACATGGCTACCATCAAATGCGCAGGCTCGATAAATTGGTGATCTCGACCCACGGCCAGTGATTGCGCATCTTGAATGGCCATCTGAAATTTAGTTGTTAATTTATCCATCCTCATAAGGGCATCTCCAGTGAAGTACTGACTATGCTTTTAAAAATGGGGACTGTTTGAGGAGTTTCAAGGGTAATGGCCTATTTCAGCCAAATCAGACTTGCCATACGCCCTGTTTGACCATCTCGCCGATAAGAAAAAAATCGCTCAAATTCCGTATGAGTACAACAATTTCCACCATAAATATCTGTGGCGTTTACACCTGAGTTGGTTAGTATATTTTTGGCAATTTGGTAAATATCTGCCATAGATGTATGAGTTTGATATGGGCAAAATGCATTACTATGGATAGAATTTTTTGTAATAAATTGTTGCTGTACTTCTTCGCCAACTTCAAACTTTTCCGGACCAATGGCTGGGCCTAGCCAGCACAACAATTCTGAATTTTCCATAGACATCTCTTTTAAAGTGTTTTCAATTACGCCATTTAATAACCCTCTCCAACCAGCATGAATTGCGGCTACAGACGTCCCCGCTTTATCACATATAAATATTGGTAAGCAGTCTGCAGTTTGTACAACACAAACCAAATTAGCATCAGTTGTATAGGCCGCATCTGATAGTGTGTTAATAACTGTACTGTATGTAATTTGAATAACACAATTACTGTGTTGTTGATTTAACCACAAAGGTCCACTGGGCAATTGTAATTGATCGCTTACACGGTTTCGATTTTCTACTACATGCTCTTCGATATCATCAACATGCAGTCCTACATTTAAACTTTCATATTGGTTTTTACTCACCCCGCCAATTCGAGTCGTGCAATAACTCATAACATTTTTAGGTGCCGGCCAATCAGGAGTAATAGCTTCTATTGAATTCATTATTACGAATATTTACTCAAGCAAGTTTAATAAGGTTTTAAAATCCTGTGGCAAAGGTGCAGACCACTTACAGTTCTCTCCCGTTTGCGGATGCGTTAATTCTAAACATGCAGCATGTAGTGCCTGGCGATTAAAACTAGCAAGTTTTTTGCTGTTCGTTTTATTTTCTATCTTAATTTTTTTGCTATATACAGAATCTCCAACAATTGGAAAATTAATGTGAGACATGTGTACTCGTATTTGATGTGTTCTTCCCGTTTCCAATGAAACATCGAGTAATGTACAACCTTTAAATCGTTTGCGAATTCTGTAGCGTGTTAGTGCATATTTTCCAGCATCAATTACAGCCATGCGTTTTCGATCAATGGGGTGTCTTCCAACAGGTGCGTTTACTTCACCACCTGATATAATTTCACCTTTTACTAGCGCGATGTATTTTCGACTCATTACACGCTCTTGTAATTGCTGAACAATATTTGCATGACTTTTTAAATCTTTTGCAATGACAAGCAATCCCGTGGTGTCCTTATCCAGTCGATGCACGATTCCTACTCTGGGTACACTTCGAATTTCGGGACAATGATATAAAAGTCCATTGGCTAGCGTACCCGTCGGATTTCCAGCCCCTGGATGTACGATCAATCCTGCTGGCTTATTGATTACTAAAATAGAATTGTCTTCAAAAATAATATCAAGCGAGATATCCTCAGGTTCTAATTCAACCTCGTCACTTAATTCAGCAACTAAGATCACTTGCTCTCCACCAACCAGTACATCTTTGGATCGCAATAATTTGCCATCTACCGAGACATTTCCATTTTTAATCCACTTTTGTAGACGTGCACGTGAATACTCTGGAAACAATTGGGCCAGTGAACTGTCCAAACGACTACCCTTACATGATTCAGGGATGATCTTGGTTAATTTTGCTTCGTTACTCAATGTTAACTATGGTAGATACAGATTTTGGGCATAAAATAGTTATACTTCATATCCTATGAATAAGTATATGTTTAATTCTGAGAAACCTTTGCGTAATTTGGCATACGTTTTTATCTTGTGTTGCATCATGAGTATAGCTTCATGCTCAAGCCTATGGCCCTTTGGTAAAGATGAAGAAGAAAAAGATCCTGAAATTGACCCAAATGAAACAGCAGAATCTCTTTATCAAGATGCGCACAGAGCATTGCTAGCGAGAGACATCAACACTGCAGTAGAAAAGTTTGAAGTGCTGGAAGGCCGTTATCCATTTGGAAGTCACGCCCAACAGGCACAACTCGAACTCGCTTATTCATATTACAAACTGCAAGATACGGACCAAGCAACAAGAAGTATCGACCGGTTCATTCAACTGAATCCTTTACATCCAAATTTAGATTATGCCTACTACTTAAAAGGATTAATTGCTTTTGATAGTGGCAGAAGCTTTTTACATTTATTTGTAACGCGCGAACCTTCCAGAAATGATCCAACACCTTTACGCGAGTCATTCGAAGTATTCGGATTATTAGTGGAACAATTTCCTGACAGCGAATATGCAGAAGATGCTCAACAACGCATGGTGTATTTACGAAATGAGTTAGCTAAATATGAAATGAATGTGGGTGAGTTTTATATACGTAGGGGTGCCTATGTGGCTTCTGCTAATCGCGCACGTTATATCATAGAAAATTATCAAGGTGCATCTGTAATGCCTCAAGCGTTAGTGATGTTAGAAAAATCTTATGAAAGACTTGGCATAAATGATCTTGCGGAAGATTCTAAACGTGTATTTGATCAAAACTTTACTAAAGAAGATTTATTCCTTGAAAAAGCTGCCTGCAAAAAATCGATCTTTAGATCAATAGCAGAATACTTGTTTTACCTAGAAAAGAAACTTTGTACGTAGTGCTATAAATACCCTGATGTAATCGGATAGCGTCTATCTTTGCCAAAAGCGCGTGAAGTAATTTTTACTCCGGGTGGTGTTTGTCGTCTTTTATATTCATTCCGTAACACCAGTTTTGCAACTCGTTGCACAACTTCTCTTTCGTATCCCTGCACTACAATTTCATCAATCGGAACATCTTGCTCTACAAATAATTCTAAAATCGGGTCCAAAATTTCATATGGCGGTAAACTGTCTTCATCTACCTGGTCTGGAGCTAATTCTGCCGATGGCGGCCTTGTGATGATTCTTGGTGGAATGATGCAACCTAATTTATTTCGGTAGTGAGCAAGTTCAAACACTAATGTTTTTGATACATCCTTTAAGGGTGCAAACCCCCCTGCCATATCACCATACAAAGTCGCGTACCCCACCGACATTTCACTTTTGTTGCCAGTAGTTAATAGCATACGGCCTGTTTTATTTGATACGGCCATTAAGAACAATCCTCGAATTCTTGATTGAATGTTTTCTTCCGTAACATCCGTCGCATAGTCTTCAAAAATTGGAGACAAGCTATGGGTGATCGCTTCATAGGCTTCTTCAATTGTGATCTCATCGAATTTCACGCCAAGATTGCTCGCCATTTCGCGCGCATCTTCAATACTCATTTCTGAGGTGTATCGAAAGGGCATCATTAATGCATGCACACGATTCGCTCCTAGCGCATCTACTGCAATTGCTAAGGTCAATGCAGAATCTACCCCGCCCGATAAGCCCAACACCACTCCTTGGAATTTATTTTTAACCACATAATCTTTAACGCCCAGTAATAGTGCCTGATACACTGAGTCATGGTGATCAAGAGCATCGCTCACACATGCGCTGCTAACTAAATTGTGTTGTACTAAAGAATATTGGACAGTAAAAATTCCTTCTTTAAATGCTGGTGCTCTTAAACTTATGTCTTTAGTTTTATTGATACAAAACGATTCACCATCAAATACTAACTCATCCTGCCCACCAACTTGATTCACATAAATTATAGGTACGCCCTGTTCTTCTACTCTTGATTCAAGTACTTCAATACGCTTTTCTGTTTTTCCAATTTCATATGGGCTCGCATTAATATTAATGATGAGTTCTGCGCCTGCATCGACACTTGCCTTTATTGGTTCAGGAAACCAAATATCCTCACAAATTGTAAAACCTACTTGTACGTTCTTAATGTCCACAGCACAGGCAGCTTGCCCTGCACGAAAATATCGCTTTTCATCAAATACATCATAATTAGGCAATTTTTGCTTGTAATATTTAGCAACAATATTGTTGTTATAGATCAGTAACGCAGCATTGAATAAACTTTCGTTTTCTTTAATAGGTGCTCCCACTAAAACATAAATATCCTGCACTTTGAGTTTGATTGATTCAAGCGCCTGTTCTACACGTTGAATAATTAAGGGGCGAAACAATAGATCTTCTAACGGATATCCGGTTATCGCCAACTCGGAAAATACAATAATATCTGCCGAGTATTCATCTCTCGCTTGCTCTGCACATTGAATTATTTTTTTTGTATTTGACTCAACATCACCCACTAAAAAATTCTGTTGCGCTAATGCAATATTTAACAGGTCACTCATCTTGAATTAATCAGCTGACTCATATGTACGCCCATATCGGCGGGTGAACGTACAGTGCACACACCTGCTTTTTCTAGTACGGCATATTTTTGTTCCGCCGTTCCTTTGCCCCCACTGATAATTGCGCCGGCATGTCCCATTCTTTTCCCCGGCGGGGCGGTAACTCCTGCGATATAAGCGACAACAGGTTTGGAAACATTTTCTTGTATATATTCTGCGGCGGCTTCTTCAGCTGTTCCACCAATTTCGCCTACCATAATAATTCCTTGAGTTGCATCATCTGCTTCAAATAATTCTAAACACTCAATAAAGCCCAGCCCATGAATCGGATCGCCACCAATACCAACACAGGTGGTTTGCCCTAAATTGTGTTGTGTAGTTTGATTGACAGCAACATAAGTTAATGTTCCAGAGCGAGACACAATTCCAATACTTCCTGCACGGTGAATTTCGCCAGGCATGATGCCAATTTTAGATTGTTCTGGTGTAATAATTCCTGGGCAGTTTGGCCCTAGCAACATAGAATCACTACTTTGTAGTACTGCTTTTACTTTTACCATGTCCAGCACGGGGATTCCTTCTGTAATGCATACTATTAATTTTATTTTTGCAAAAACTGCTTCTAATATTGCATCTGCGGCAAATGCGGCTGGCACATAAATTACAGTAGCATCAATGTGATGATCAGATATTGCCTCATCAATTGTGTTGTAAACCGGAACATTATGATGAACACTACCTCCTCGCCCTGGAGTAATCCCCGCCACAATATTTGTGCCATATGCAATTGCTCGTTCTGTATGAAAACTACCTTGAGATCCTGTAATGCCCTGACACAATACTTTGGTATCTTGATTAATAAGAATACTCATCATTTATTATTTTTAACTTAACGAGACTTTGCCTGCTCAATAGATTGCTCAGCACCTTCTGATAAATTTGAGGCAGGAATTATATTGGGCGAAATACCTTGCAGCAGTTGTTTTCCTTCATCAGCATTGGTCCCTTGCAGCAAAACCACTACAGGTACCTTCAAAGTAATGTCTTGTAGCGCGTCTATAATTCCCTGTGCAATTAAGTCACACCGAACAATACCGCCAAAAATATTTACAAAAATTGCATTAACATTTTTATCACTTAGCACTAATTTAAATGCTTCAGATACTTTGCCTTGGGAAACGCCGCCACCAACATCTAAAAAGTTTGCAGGTTCTCCTCCATGATGTTTTATTAAATCCATGGTGGCCATCGCTAATCCAGCGCCATTAACAATACACCCTATATCCCCATCTAGCTTTACATAGTTTAACCCCAATTCTTTTGCATCAGCTTCACTTGAAATTTCCTGCGAAACATCTCTAAGCTGTACTATATCTTGATGTCTGAATAGCGCATTTTCATCAAAATTAATTTTTGCATCTAGCGCAATTAGTTCTCCATTCTTTTGTACAACTAAGGGATTAATCTCGATTAAACTACAATCTTTTGCATGAAACAAATCATAAATTCCAGAAAGAATTACATGCAATTCTTTAATTTGATCTTTTTGCAAATTTAATTGATAAGCAATGGAACGAATTTGGTTTGATTGCAATCCACTTGCGGGGTGGATATAGGTTGTAATTATTTTTTCTGGTGTCTCTTTTGCAACTTGCTCTATATCCATACCGCCTTCGGCAGAAGCAATGATCGCTAGTCTTTTTTTTGCACGATCTACTAACATTGCTATATAAATTTCGCGCTGAATTTCCAATGCTTCTTCAATCAACACTGAATTAATCGGCAAACCTATCTCCGCCGTTTGTGTTGTAATCAATTCAGTGCCTAACATTTGGTTCACTGCGGATGCCAGATTTTGCCTATTCTCCACGCGTATAATTCCTCCCGCCTTACCGCGACCTCCCGCATGTACTTGTGCCTTTACTATCCAGCTTTGATCTGCAAGGGATGTGCTCAGCTTCTCTATGTCGTCATCCAATTTCGCAATGCGTGATTCTGGAACTTTAACCCCAAAACTACACAAAAGTTGTTTCGATTGATATTCGTGGATATTCATAGGAACTATTATTATTGAGTAGTAGCATTATACTGACGAATTCTAATTCATGCGAAACCAAACTAGTATATGCTGCATGTTCAAATATATTGCTAGTTAATATATAAGTTATTACATAATTGCTCGCTCATGAGTAAATTTTTCATTGATGCTACTACACAGCAATGGCCCGCTCTGCGGCTATTTAGTATTTATCGTGTAGTAGTATCTGTTGTGTTTTTTGGCTTAAGCATTTTTGCACCCCAAGACACTTACCTAGCTTCACATAACCCCCAACAATTACAGCTTGTAAGTATTATTTATTTAGCCATTGCGATAGTTGCATTGATGTTTGCTTATCTAAGATGGTTTCCATATAAAGCTCATGTCTACTTAACAATCCTTTTCGACATTGCAGCACTGACATACATCATGCATTTGTATGGTGGTATCACTAGCGGATTTGGCACATTATTAATCGCGGTTGTTGCGGGAGGAAGTTTATTACTGCCGGGCAAATCAGCCATTTTATTTGCGGCATTGGCTACTCTTGCTGTGTTACTACATGAATTTTATGCAAGCTTATATGACGTATTTGAGAAGACTGCTTTTACACAGGCCGGTTTACTCGGTGCAGCATTATTTGCAACTGCCTTAGCAGGCATCACGTTAGCCTCACGTGCCACTGAAAGTGCAAAACTTGCCGAACAACGTGGAATTGATTTGGCCAATTTGGCCAATCTAAATAATCATTTAATCAATCGTATGGAATCTGGAATTATGGTAGTCGATGAAGATGGCACCATACGCATGCATAATCGCGCAGCATGGAAGTTATTGGGTCAACCTGAAATCAGTGATCATTCAAAACTATTAGATATTTCGATACCTTTAAACGATTTGTATAAATCGTGGCAAAAAGCAGAAGATAACCCTAATTATCGAAATCATTTAGTAAAACTAAAACAAAAAGGAATTAAAGATCTACAAGTGCGCATGACTCCCGTGGGCTCACGAAAATATGACAAAGGATCTGTCATTTATTTTAGTGATAACACGGATATCGACCGTCAAGTTCAAGAAACTAAATTAGCCTCGCTTGGCAGACTTACGGCAAGTATTGCACATGAAATTAGAAATCCATTAGGTGCCATTAGCCATGCAGCACAATTGCTAGATGAATCTAATGAATTACAACAAGCGGATCGACGCCTCGCCACTATTATTCAAGATCAGTCTTTGCGCCTGAATAATATTATTAATAATGTGTTGCGATTATCTCGCCGAGAAAAAGCTAAACCTGAAGATATTGCACTACGCACATGGCTGACAAATTTTATTGAAGAATTTTCCCGAACCAATGATATTCCAAAAAACTGGCTCTCCATGAAAATTGCACCTGCTGACAGTATCGTATCGATAGACCCTAATCATCTGCACCAGGTGATGTGGAATTTATGTAAAAATGCAAAAAAATATGGGGCTAATGGCAGCGAAGAGGAAAAGATTCAAATTATTGCTAACCTCACCGAAGGTGAATTACTGCCTTATATCGATGTCATTGATTTTGGTCCAGGCATCGACGAAGAATATCAAGCACAGCTATTTGAACCCTTTTTTACTACCAGTGATACTGGTACGGGCTTAGGTTTATACCTTTCACGCGAGTTATGCAAGAACAACGGTGGTGATTTACGTTATATTAGAATGGAAGATGGAGGCAGTTGTTTCAGGATTGAATTATCCAGCAAACTTGACCTTCCCGAAGACATTCAGGAGAACCTTGGAGAATCACTAAGTTGAGAAATGTTTTAGTCGTAGACGACGAACCCGATATTCGAGAACTTCTTGAGATAACTTTAAGCCGCATGAATTTAGACTCGCATGCAGCGGCTAACGTGCGTGATGCTAAATCATTACTAAACCAAGAACAATTTGACTTGTGTCTTACCGATATGAAACTTCCGGATGGAACTGGCATTGATCTTGTAGAACACATTCAAAACGAGTTCCCTCACATTCCTGTAGCAGTCATTACCGCATTTGGCAGTATGGAAACTGCGATTAAAGCGCTCAAAGCTGGTGCATTTGATTTTGTATCCAAACCTATCGATTTAAAAATGTTGCGTGGTTTAGTCGACAGTGCCCTGAAAGTTGCAAGTACTCCTATTGATCAGCCGAAGACTACCGAAAAACAAAAACTGCTGGGCAATTCAGAACCCATGCAAACGTTACGCAACAAAATTGGAAAACTGGCGCGCAGCCAGGCACCGGTATATTTGCGAGGTGAATCTGGAGTAGGAAAAGAACTGGTGGCGAAACAGATTCATGAACAGGGTCCACGTGCAGGTGCATCTTTCGTGCCTGTGAATTGTGGTGCGATCCCGACGGAGCTTATGGAAAGTGAATTCTTTGGTCACATGAAAGGTAGTTTCACAGGAGCTGTAAGTGATAAAGAAGGACTTTTTCAAGCGGCCAACGGCGGTACATTATTTTTAGATGAGATCGCAGAGTTACCCATACACATGCAGGTAAAACTGTTACGTGCCATTCAAGAAAAAGCGATAAAACCCATTGGTGGCCAAAAAGAAATTCCGGTAGATATACGCTTATTAAGTGCAACGCACAAAGATCTAGCGAGTGAAGTTGATAATGGAAATTTCAGACAAGATTTATACTATCGCATCAATGTCATCGAGTTACATATTCCACCGTTGCGAGATCGAATGAGTGATTTACCTACGCTAACCGAATTCATGTTGCAAAAAATTTCAAACCAAGATTCTGAACGCTCTTATTCTATAACGAATGATGCAATAGAAAAATTGCAGCACTATTCTTTCCCTGGAAACATTCGCGAGCTGGAAAATATTCTTGAACGCGCCGCCACGATGTGTGAAAACGATACTATTTCATTTGAAGATATTGAGTTACCGGATATTACAAATTCTATTCAAACTACTACCGATCAACCGGATGAGTCTTCCATCTCACTTTCCGTCGATCAACTTGAAGACTACTTGATTCAAAAAGAACGCAAAGCCATTGTGGCCGCCCTTGAAAAAACCCGCTGGAACAAGACGGCAGCCGCCAAATTGTTGGGCATTACCTTTCGCCAGTTACGCTACCGCCTGCAAAAGCTAGAGCTGGAATAGCCTTAAAAACTGACATTTTTTGTCAGTCTTGAACAGCATGACCAACGAGTTGACACAATATACCGCTTATCTGCTGCCCTACTACATATAGGATTCCATCGAACATACTGTTTTTTAGAGAGTTATCGGTATGAGCTGATCTTGGCATAATACCTGTATATATAAAGCCAAGATTGTTTCATTTCGGTGCTTACAATCACCAGTTTTTCCGGAGTTGGAGTCGTTGAAGACTCTATCAGCAAGGATGCTGGGTTTTTAACGTTCAACTTAAATTTTTAAATGAGGATAGGAGATTCCCATGAAGAAAATTCAAAAAGGTTTTACCTTAATCGAACTTATGATCGTAGTTGCGATCATCGGAATCTTGGCAGCAGTGGCTTTACCTGCATACCAAGACTACACCTTACGTGCACGTGTATCTGAAGTTGTATTAGCAGCTTCTGCATGTCGAACCACAGTAACTGAGGTTTATCAAACCACAGCAGGAACTGTCTTGCCAGCTGCTAACGCTTGGGGCTGTGAAGCTAGTGATCCATCGCAGTTTGTTAACTCAATCAGAACAGCTGCTGATGGTGAAATTACTGTAGAAGCAGATGATTTAGCGCTGGGTTCTGAAATCACAGCAACTCAAAACCAGATTGATCTTGAGCCTTTCAATGCTTCTGGTAACCCTATGAGCGCTACAGATATTGGATCCCCAGTATTTGAATGGCGCTGTGGCCCAGGCACTACTGATGGATTTGATCCAAGATACTTACCAGGTTCTTGCCGTGGATAATATTAAGAGTTTATTGAAACCGTTTTTTCAAAAAATTTCTTAAATTCTTAAAGCAAAAACGCCCCACAATAGTGGGGCGTTTCTTTTTATATGTTCGAAAATCTTAAAAGCCCCAAACATATTTCATTTTTTTTAGTCCTGCTAGTAATAGCTACCTATTTTCCAGGATTGAATGGCGGGTTTCATTTTGATGACTATCCTAATATCGTCAATAATCCAAGAATTCATCTGCAATCCTTAGATCCCGTAGACATTTGGCAAGCAGCTTGGAGTGGTCAAACTGTTGGAATAAAACGTCCTTTGGCAGTGCTTAGTTTTGCACTAAATACTTACTTTACTGGACTGAGTGCACCAATGATGAAAATCACTAACTTGGTGATTCACATACTTAATGGAATTTGCATCATTATTTTATCAAATCTTTTATTGCAATTTTTATTTCCAAAAAATAAAGATCGTACCAAGTCCAACTATCTGGCTTTGCTAATAGGGGCTATTTGGCTACTACACCCATTACAATTAACAAGTGTGTTGTATGTTGTACAACGCATGACAAGTTTAGCAACTTTATTTTCACTACTGGCAGTCATTAGCTATTGTCAGATAAGAATAAAGCAACAAAACAAAAATATACATTGGTTATACTTTAGTCTAATTTTTTTATTTGGACTATTATCACTTCTTTCAAAAGAAATTGCAGTATTAATTCCAATTTATTTGTTATGTATAGAATTTTTTATTTTTAAATTTAAATGCAATACTAGCAGTAATAAAATGTTCCTATATTGCTTCTATTTAATCACACTGGCTATACCCGGCTTTATAGGTGTTGTTTTTATCATGCTTAATCCGGAATGGCTGGCATATCATGGGCGCAGCTTCACATTAGCTGAAAGATTAATGACAGAAACGCGAGTATTAGTTGATTATTTAAAATCTATAATTGCCCCCAATGTAATAAATATGGGCTTACTCTACGGTGACACCTACACTATTTCAAAATCATTTTTTAGCCCAATCACAACACTATATGCATCACTCTTGATTTTGATTTTATTATCAATTGGTTTTTATTTGCGCAGTAGTTTTACTTATATAGGATTTGGCATTTACTGGTTTTTCTCTGGACATTTACTTGAATCTACAATTATTCCTCTTGAAATTGCTTTTGAACACAGAAACTACTTGCCGTCATATGGCATAATATTTGCGTCAATCTATAGCTTGTTTATTTTCTTTAACAACAGAAACAAAATCAATTTATTGATAGTACTTGTCATATCTTTTACTTTGGTACTTACTAGTGTAACCGCTATAAGGGCTTCACATTGGGATAACCCAATAAAGCTAGCAATACACGATGTGCAATTACATCCCGACTCATTCAGAGCAAATATGACTGTAGGAGGATATTACCAAGCGTTATATTATAAATCTAAAATTCACAAACAAAAACAACAGTATTATAAGGATGCTTTATATTATTTTAGAAAAGCTGGAGACTTGGACCCAGAACATGTTGGACCAATTATTGCTGAGTCAATTATTTCTTGTATGGATAGTGGTGACTTTTCTTCCTCTATCGTCAAGATAATAAAAGAAAAAATAGAAAACAAGGATTTTAGTACTGAATCAGAACTTGGAATTATAATACTAACTGATAGAGTTATTGATGGCTCATGTCATATACCCCCTAGCTCTTTCTTAGAGATTATTGATGCAGCTACGAAAAGCACAAATCTTTCTAATTTATCAAAATCTAGACTACTGTATAATTTAGCAGCTTATCATGACAAAATATTAAATGACTCTGGGAAAGCGATGCAACTTGCTAAAGCTGCAGTTGAAACTTCTCCAAATTTTGTTAATTATAGAATTGAGCTCATAAATTTTTATCTAAGAAAAGGAAAATATAATGAGGCCTTAGAAGAAGTTAAAATTTTAGAAAGTATGGATAAATTTGGATTTAATGCCGCATCTATTAGAAAAGTGTATAAAATATTTGATGAAGCAAACTATACATACTAAATTACAGACAAATAGCACTAGTTATTCTAAATAAACAACCAGCACAATTTTTATAAATGACATTGAATAAGTCAGTTACAATAATAATTCCTGCGAAAAACGAAGCACAATCCCTTGAAGTCCTATTGCCTAATCTACGTAAAAATTACAAATTAGCACAAATTATAGTGGTAGACGATGGGTCTACCGATAGTACCCACCTGATTGCCAAGAATTCAAAAGTAGAAGTAATTCATCATCCTTACAGTATGGGTAATGGTGCTGCAATTAAAAGCGCGGCTCGTCATGCAACTGGAGATATTTTGATTACCATGGATGCTGATGGACAACATCATCCTAAAGATATTGAACTATTGCTAAATAAATTGAATGAGGGATATGCAATGGTAGTAGGCGCGAGAAGTTATCAATCACAAGCTGGTAAACGTCGATGGCTTGGAAATCAAATATACAATTATCTAGCGAGCTTTATTGTTGGGAAAAAGATAAAAGACTTGACTTCAGGTTTTAGAGCAGTCAATAGAAAACAATTTACAAGATTTTTATACCTACTGCCAAATGGATTTTCATATCCAACTACGATAACAATGTCATTTTTCAGAAGTGGCTACCCTGTAGCCTATGTGCCAATTAAAACAGAAAAAAGATCTGGCAAAAGTCATTTGCGAATATTTAAGGATGGATTTAGATTTTTGATTATAATTTTCAAGATTGGCACACTTTATTCTCCATTAAAAATTTTTACGCCAATCAGCGCCATTCTGTTTATGATTGGTCTTGCATATTATGGATATACTTATACAAGTATTGGTAGATTTACGAATATGAGCGCGCTTTTGTTTATTGTATCGATGATAATTTTCATGATTGGACTTGTATCAGAACAAATTACTGTCTTACTGTATAAATCTTCCCGTGATTAATGGTGCCTTGATTTGCGCATATTATTTGATATAGCGCATCCTGCGCATGTCCATTTTTTTAAAAATCCTGCTCTCATTTTAAAAGAGCGTGGACATGAACTGATGATCACAAGCCGGGATAAAGATGTAGCACTTGATTTGTTAAATGAACTTGAAATTACACATAAGCCAATTTCTGCTCTTGTAAAAAAACCTAGCTTATTTGGACTTGCCTCAGAACTAATTAAACGTGACTATGCGCTTTGGAAAGTAGTAAAAAAGTTTCAACCGAATATTATGGCTGCTATTGGTGGAACATTCATTTCTCATGTTGGACTATTTTCTCGTATACCATCTCTTGTATTTTATGATACCGAGAATGCAACTTTGCAAAATGCTATTACATATCCATTTGCTTCATGTGTAATTGTACCTTCATGCTATAAGACTTGGGTGCCAAAAAAACGACATATTCGATACTGTGGTTACCATGAATTATCGTATCTACATCCAAATTATTTTTTACCAAATTTAGAGCTAGCAATAAAAAATGGACTTTCTAAATCAGAAGATACATTTCTAATTCGTATTGTCTCCTGGGAAGCCAATCATGATATTGGGGAAAAAGGCTGGACAATTGAATTATTAGAATCATTAATTGACTATCTTGTATCACTAGGCAAAGTTATAATTTCTTCCGAAGCTCCCTTACCTGAAAAATATAAGCCGCTTAATTACCAAGGCCATGTTTCTGATCTTCACCACGTAATGGCTTATTGCAGACTATATATAGGAGAAAGTGCGACAATGGCTTCAGAATCCGCTGTACTTGGAGTTCCAGCAATTTATGCAGCACAAACAGGTAGAGGTTATACTGATGAACAAGAGCATCGTTACAATTTAGTCAAAAATATTAATACACTAAACTGGGCAGTTCTTGAACAAGCAGTTCAAAACAAATTAAGCTATCCAAAACAATTTTGGAAAGATGCTTCTAAGAAGCTTATTAACGAAACTATTGATGTAGCCAGTTATACTGCTGACGCCATTGAGCAACTCCCACAAAATATGCATGTATTTCATTCTAATTCAGCCAACCCACAAATATAAAAAATGTGCGGAATCACTGGTTGGTTTTCAGAAAACCCAATTTACAATCAAGAAACCGACTTACAAATATTAAAAAATATGGCGTCCGCCATTTCCCATCGTGGACCAGATGGTGAAGGTTTTTATTTATCCAATCACGTCGGATTTGCGCATAAACGCCTTTCAATAATAGATATTACAGGTGGTGCACAACCAATGCATTTACATAACAAAACCCTTTCAATAATATTTAATGGTGAAATCTATAACTACAAAAACATAAAAAAAGATTTAATTGCGAAAGGATGTAAGTTTCACACTGATTCTGATACCGAGGTCATACATCATTTGTATCTTGTACATGGATGGAAAGGATTTAATCATTTACGCGGTATGTATGCATTTGCTATTTGGGATAAAAAAAATAAAGTTGGACTACTTGTTCGAGACCCTGTAGGGATAAAGCCTTTATTTATTTCTACGATAGATAAAAGTCTGGTATTTGGGTCAGAAGCTAAGGCGATTCTCAAATTTAAAAATTTTCGAAATGAATTAGATGAATCAGCCCTGCACCAATTACTTAATTTTCGATATCTTCCGGGTAATTTAACTTTATTTCGCGGTATAAAACAAATTACTCCTGGAACAGTTTCTATTTGGAAAGCTAACGGTGAATTAATTGAACATAACTTAGATCCATATTCAGCTGCGACCACAAAGAAACCTCTTGAATCACTAATTGAAGCTGTAGATTTACATTGCACTTCTGATGTTGAGGTTGGATGTTATCTTTCTGGTGGCATTGATTCCGCAACAATATGTGCCTTAGCAAAACGCACTGGAAGAAATTTAAGAAGTTTCACTGTTGATGTGGGTGATGATCCGAATGAAGCCAAAAACGCTGCAACTACAGCTAAACTGCTTAATATAAAAAATCAATGTGAATCAGTGCCTAATAGTGTTGATGATTTAACCAGCCTTATAAAGCATCTCGAGGTTCCAAAAATTAATGCTCTACAAGTTAGTCAACTTGCAAAAACTACATCTAAACACGTTAAAGTAGCACTATCTGGTCTTGGTGCTGATGAACTATTTTATGGTTACAATGCTCATCGGATTTTTTGTAGATCATATCAATTAAATCGAATCACTCCCTCCATTCTGTCACGTAATGTTGCGAATATAGGCAATTTCTTTCTTGAACGTGTTGAGCCAATACAGTGGACCGAGGCACAACGAGCATTGCACATGCTAGGCGCATCTACAAAATGGTCACGTGTGTATGGAATATTACGAAATTTATGGGATTCGCCTTCTATGCGTATAGCAATTTATGGGCAACGTATGCTCGATTCTAAATTGCCGGATGCATTTGGGGTACTTGATGATTTATGGCCGAATTATTCTGACCCAGTTAAATCAATGATGATGTTCGAATGGAAAAATAAAATGGTAAACGACCTACTTTGGCAAGAAGACAGAGTGAGTATGGCTGAAGGATTAGAAGTCAGGGTTCCATTTTTAGATGTTGAGTTTTCATCAAGCATTATTTCAATGGATCGTAAAAAATTAATGCCTAATGGCAAACTCAAAGGATACATGAAGAGAATGCTGACAAATGTATTACCGCAATCAATTCTTGAAAGGCCTAAAAGTGGGTTTCAAGTTGATGCACCAACATTTGTAACAAATACACTAATGCCGCTTGTTAATAGATGGTTAAGCACAGAACGAATAAATCACTACGGATTATTTAATCCTCAATTTATAGAAAACATTTTAAAACAAAACCCACAAAAATGGCTACGATGGCATTTTTTTATGCTTTATCTAATGCTGACTACACACATTTGGATTGCTATATTTGAGGATAATCAGTGAGTGAAATTCAATTGTATCAAAACTTGAACGATATCCTAAATCAAGTTTATGACTGGAGCAGCAAGAGACAATATAAGGGATATAACAAGCATGATGGCTTAAATAGCCCGATATTAAAAATCCTAATGGGCTGGAGCAAGTGGAGCAGGATTGTTGCGATACAAGGTGTGATGAGATTCCCTATCAACCTGAGACCAATTTTATTAATTGCTCCTAGTTATAATCCAAAAGGACTCGCGTTGTTTACACAAGGATTAGTGGATAGGTGTCGTTATCATAAACAAAATGAATATGTTCAAGATATTAATAAATTACTTGAATTATTAATCAAATTAAAGTCGCCGGGAAAGTGGAGTGGGATTTGTTGGGGATACCATTATCCGTGGCAGGATCCAGGCTTTTTCGCACCCACAAATACCCCAAATGCCGTAGTTACCTGTTTTGTATGTGAAGCATTTCTCGATGCATATCGCGAAACCAAAAACAGCAATTATTTGACTACGGTTGAAAAAGCAATTCAATTTTTGATGAATGATCTTGTAGTACTTAAAGACACAACTAGTGAATTATGCTTATCTTACATGCCCATAACAATGAATATGCGAGTTATGGATGTCAGCATTCTAATTGGCGCTGTACTTGCACAGTACTCTGCACTTTCAGAAGACGAACGTTATATTAAAGATGCAACTCGTCTTGTGAATTATGTGGTCAAGCAAAAAACGGAATATGGTGCATGGTATTACACTGATCCTCCAAAAGATTCGCATATTCGTCATGACAATTATCATACAGGATTTATATTAGATGCATTATGGCGGTATATGGAGGCAACTAAGGATTACGTACACAAAGAGGCATACTGGCACGGTCTCCAGTTTTATGCAGATTCACTATTTAATCAGGATGGTTCACCACGGTGGATGAGCGATAAGAACTTTCCGCATGATATCCATGGTGCAGCACAAGGAATTATTACATTCAGCAGACACCTAGATAAATTTCCTGACTTAAGTATTCGCATTGCAAATTGGTCGATTGAGCACATGTACAATACAGATGGCCGCTTCTACTATCAGCAAAATAAATTATTTAAAAAACGGTTCACATTACTCAGATGGTGCAATGGATGGATGGCATTAGCATTAGCCCGTCTAAATTTACATTTAAACAGGAACTAATTCATGCAAAAAATTGAATCCGCGAGTAAATCAAATCGCCCAGAATTAACACGCGATATCCAAAACTTTTGGACCCGTAATGTTAATGCGGAACGAATTATGGGTAAATCCGTTACCAAATATTACAGAGGCGAAGAGCAATATTTTGTCGATATTGAGGAACAAAGATATCGCTCCCACCTTCACTTAAAGCCATGGATTATGTCTATGCAATCCAATAAGTCTGTCCTTGAAATTGGTTGTGGAATAGGCCTAGACACATTTACTATGGCTAAACAAGGTCTTAGTGTTACAGCTCTGGATCTAACAGAAATTGGTGTTTCTACCGCAAAAAAACGATTTGATAAAGAGCGATATGTTAGCAATTTTTTAGTGGGTGATGCTTGTGTACTACCCATAAAAGAAAATTCATTTGACTACGTTTATTCATTTGGAGTTTTGCATCATGCTGCAGACACAGAGAAAACGATCTCAGAGGTTTATCGAGTACTTCGGCCGGGTGGCGAAGCACGCATCATGCTATATCATCGCCATTCAATTAATGAGTTCGTTCACCGATTAACAAGAGTACCATTTGAAGATAAAGATGAACTATGTCCAGTTGTTAGAAGATTTACGCTGAAAGAAGTTCGCAAAATATTCAAAGAATTTACTAAACTAAATTTAAAGTTAGATTACGTCTTTGGTGAGGGCTATGGGAAACTATTTTCCCTAACTCCGAAGCCTGTTTATAAATTTTTATCTAAACATTGGGGCTGGCACATTATGATCGCAGCAACCAAATAACTTAATACTCGTTCAATAAGTATCAAACAAAGTTAATAATGGATGCTCAAACATCAAATTGTTTGCAAATAAAAAAAGAAGCCACAAAAATAAAATAATGAACAATATTTTTAATCTTCCTAAACTTCTTTTAAGACGGATTGGATTATTTTATTCGATGATACGTTATGGCAATGCGCATAATCTTGACTTTGCGATTGAGCATTATAAATTTTTTACAAATATGATAGAAAAGCTACATGAGTATAAGCCTGATGTTAAAAGCTTGCGAATTCTTGAAGTCGGCTGCGGTAAATCTTATTGGCTCACTCTATTACTGCATAGCTATGGCACCAAAATCACCGGAATCGATACAGAATATACATCTGCAGATAATAATATTTCGAAGTATCTTTCAATATTTCGCGAAAATGGATTTGAGAGAATGTTGCGTACGTTTATTTGGGATAAATTTTATGCGGCACCTTACTATAAACAACTTGCGTCACTGTCATCTTTCCCGCTTCAATTTAAAGGTATTGATATAAGACGCCATAGCGCAGATGATTCCGATTTTCCTGACAACACATTTGATGTGGTGGTCTCACATGAGGTATTTGAACATATAAAAGATATCTCAAATACTATTCGTACGCTGAAGCGAATTTTAAAACCAGACGGTATGATATATATATACGTTCATAATTTTACAAGTTTATCTGGAGGTCACCATATAGCGTGGAAATATCCAGACACAGAACCGTCTGATTCGGTTCCGCCATGGGATCACTTACGAGAAAACCGCTTCCCTGATATTCCATCCTGGCTAAATAAATTACGAGAAAAGGATTATCGTAAAGAGTTTGAAAAACATATGGATGTCATTGAATGGTTGCCAACTGTTAAAGAAGGCGAAAAATTCCTTACCCCCGACATACGAGCTGAACTTTCAGACTATGAAGAGGATGAATTACTAACCAAGGGCTTTATTATTATTGCAAATCCAAAAGCTTAATTTAAAGAAATTAATTATATGAAGCAAGTTTTAGAAAATTTAAGGAATGGTGAGATATCTGTAGATGAAATTCCCACACCCTTAGTAAAACCTGGCAATGTTCTGGTACGTAATCATTACTCATTAATTAGTGCAGGCACAGAAGGCGGAACAGTCAAGTTAGGGAAGATGAGCCTTCTTGGTAAAGCTAAAGCAAGACCTGAACAAGCAAAAAAAGTACTAGCTGTTGCACGTACAAAAGGGATACTAACCGCATATCAAGCTGCCAATCGAAGCCTAGATATGCCAATTGTTTTAGGATATTCCTGCGCAGGTGAAGTTATTGCGATTGGTGAAGGTATCACAGATTTAGCAGTCGGTGACAAAGTAGCATGTGCAGGTGTTGGGTACGCCAATCATGCTGAGATTGTAACGATTCCTCGAAAACTTTGTGTAAATGTGCCTGATGAACTAAGTCTGCGATATGCTGCATTTACAACTTTAGGTGCAATAGCATTACAAGGGGCGCGAATAGCAAAAATTAGACTCGGTGATAATGTTGTAGTAATTGGCTTGGGCCTAGTGGGGCTTTTAACAGTACAGTTACTCCGCTCTGCCGGATGTAATGTTTTTGGCATTGATGTTGATGAAAATCAACTTTCATTTGTCAAAAATCTTGGCTATTGCCAAGTAGCACATAATGACGCTGATAATCTCGTTGAACAAGTTATGGCATTTACTTCGGGACATGGTGCTGATTCTGTCATTATAACTGCTGCCACTTCAGATAATGGGCCTGTTGAGCTTGCTGGAAAGATTGCCAGAAATAAAGCACGAGTAGTTGCTGTGGGAAGAACTGAAATGAAAGCCCCTCGAGAAACATATTTGTTTAAAGAGCTGGAACTTTGTACATCGTACGCATATGGACCTGGCACAGGCGATGAAAATTACGAAGTTAAAGGAATTGATTACCCCATAGGATATGTGCGCTGGACTGAAAATAGAAACATGAGCGCATTTATAAAACTACTTTCACATAGTAAATTAGAACTTGAGCCATTGATTACACAAGAATTTAATATTGATGAAGCAGAATCTGCATTTAATACAATTATAAACACAAATAAACCGCGCCCTATTGCTATATTGCTAAAGTACCCATTAAATCAAGAATTTCCAGATACAAAAGATTTAAGCATAGTTCAATTTAAATCTACAAATAAAAAAATAAAAAAAATAAAAAAAACAAAAGTTGGTATAAGTTTGATTGGAGCTGGAAGTCATGCAACTAATGAACTTATACCAATTCTACAAAAATTAAAAAACGTTGAGTTTCGTGGGATATCATCTGCAACTGGGGTCAGGGCAAGCAGTTTAGGAAAAAAATATAAATTTAGTTTTTGCACATCCGACCCAGAATATATTCTACAGGACGAAAAAACAGATTGCGTGTACATACTAACTCGTCATGATACTCATGCTGCACTGACTATTTCCTCGTTAGAATCCGGCAAACATGTATTTGTTGAAAAACCATTAGCCTTGAATTATGCGGAACTTCAATCGGTAATAGAGGCATATCAAAGCACTAACCTAACATTGCTAGCTGGATTTAATCGACGCTATGCCCCCATGGCTAATAAAATGAAGAATTACTTCAAATCTCGAGCTCAACCATTATCGATGCATTATCGATCAAATGTTGGTTATCGACCACCTAATCATTGGCTACACGACCCTCTACAAGGAGGCGGAGTAATTCTAGGTGAAGCCTGCCACTTTATCGACTTTTGTTACTGGTTTATTGAATCTAACATTAATTCTGTTGATGTTAATGCTCTTAATGGAAATGACACTGGCCTTATTAGTGAAGATAACGTACATATCACAATTTCATTTGAAGATGGTTCTATTTCGACAATAACGTATTTATCGAATGGAAGTACTTCCCATTCACGTGAACGAATAGAAGTTCATTGTGACAATAAAACAGCTGTTTTAGTTGACTTTAAAAGATTGGAATTAGCAGATGGAAAAACAATAAAACGGTCACGAGAATGGATTTCTGCTGATATGGGTCATCTTGCACAATCAAAAGCGTTTGTATCATGCATATTAGGAGAGTATGTCAATGAAATTGACACAGAAGGCTACTTTGTAAGTAGTCATGCAACCATTATGGCGAATGATAGTTTGGGGTCAAATAATTCGAGTAGCGCTGTATAAATATTAAGTAACCACTTTTAATACTATAGTTACAGCATAATTTTTACATATGGAACCAAATCCCGTTAAGTCTGAAGTTTACGATGAGGAGTGGCTTGCTTCTGCATGGGGCGATAAAGCAAATAAGGAGTTATTTGAAAAAGATATATTGATTCCTCGTCCACGCTTAGCTCGTGCTTTAGAACTGGTGGATATACGTCCTGAAAATAAATTATTAGATATTGCATGTGGAAGGGCTGAAATGCCATTACTTGCTGCTGAGCGTGGTACACATGCAATTGGTATTGATTATTCTGCAGCTGCAGTTAAATTTGCGAAAAGACTATGTGATACAAGAATTAAAAAATTCAAGCCTTCATTAAAAATAGATCTAATTCGCAGTGATGCATGCTCTTTACCCTTCAAAGATAGTACTTTCGATCGTATAACCATGCTAGATATAATTGAACACCTAGTCCCCTCACAACTTGAATTAATGTTTCATGAAATTCGACGCGTGCTAAAGGCAGATGGGTACGCGGTAATCCATACTCTTCCAAATCGATGGGTATACGATATTACATTCCCAATGCTTAATAGAATATTTAGGAAAATCCCTAAAGAACCTCGAAGCACATCTGAAAAAGAAATTCATATTAATGAACAAGACTTAAGGAAATTACACAAAACTTTAAACACTTGTGGTTTGAAACATAAATTATGGTTGGAACAGTATATTCCAGCGCAGGCAAGGTGGAATCGAGGAAAAGATCAATATGGGGATAATCGGGATTCGATTTACCCAGCTTTTGAAGGTGTAGCAGGAACTATACTTGAATACGCAAGTTATACTCCGCTTAAACTATTATTATCGAATGATATCTTTGGGATTCTTTGGAAAGAGCACAAACCAAATAATATAAAAATGCCTTTATCCCTAACTGAATACATTACTTGTTGCTTCTCTAGTAATTAGCAAAATTAGACAAGTTGGCACCCACGCAAGTATAAATACTATAATTCTTAATAGTAAATAAGCAGTAAGTACGGCTGCTTCTGGCATGCCAACTGTAGAAAATAGTAATATCCCCGTTAGCTCAACAGTGCCAATCCCATTTAAACTTATTGGCAAGTATGCAATTAGCGAGCTTGCGGCTACTAGTGGTATAACCTCCCATATACCAATTTTACTGTATCCTAGCGCATTAAACATAAACCAGTATGCTAACCCAATAAATACTATTTTACATATTGTTAAGATTAAATTTGAAGAAACTCGTATAGGGTAATTTTTAACTGTAATAAATACTTCATCTATTATATTTATAAATATATTGACAATTTTATTTTTTTTATCCTTCATTAAATTTAAAATTTTCTTCCATTTATAAACAAATAAAAATATACATATTATAAGTAAAGTTAAAACTAATATATAAATTTTGTTTTTATACAAGTCGACGCTTATAATATTAATTAGACCATAAACAGCAAATGCTGAAATTACTAATAATGAAATTATTTTATCTGCTATGCTTCGCGCCAATATAACATTCCATTCCAAACCCAACCTTTTTAATAGTAAAGATATGCTGGCAATATCTCCTATTTGCCCAGGCACCACAAGGCCAATTGACCAACTGGCCCAATATATAGGCAAGAAATGTAAAAAAAATATTTCATTCTTTCTTGAAACAAGTATAAACATACCAATTGCGCCTAGCAAAGTAGACACTAAAATTGCAAATCCAACCAAGTAAATCCAAATTATGTCAACTTGCTTAAATTGGTTTACTATTTCTTTTACATCGAAAAAATATACTAGCCACAATAATATGCCTATTCCTAGTGAAGCACGCAGTAATTTGTACATGCATTCATTCCTCAAGAGTTTTAATTACTTTAAGAGGGTTACCAGCTGCAAATACGTTTGATGGCACATTCTTACGAATTAATGAGCAAGCACCTATAACTGTGTTATCACCAATATTGACTCCATGTAGAATGACGACTTGAACAGAAACCCAAACATTTTTTCCAATTTTGACTTCTTTTGATTTAACTTGGTCTGCTGAATAGTTACGTCGATTTTTATCTAGGCTATGAGCAGAAGAATCAGTTATATATGAATCTGCAATATTACTAAGATCTCCAATTTCAACTCTTTGTATACACTGAATAGATGTACCATTTAGTCCTGCATGGTTGCCAAGTGAAACACTAGCATATTTAGAAAATGTTCGTATATAAACAGGCTTAATTGCATTTGAGATAATCAAACAATTATCACCAAAAATTACTTCGCCTGGGCCAGAAACAAATAACGGCCCATATACCCGAAAGTAACGACCAGCAGAAAATTTTTTCAACTGCAATTTAAATTTTATTTTATACCACCATCCTCTCAGCCATGCGAAAAAAGCTGGTATTAACAATGAGGGATTAGAGCTGAGTCTTTGAATATATAACGATAATAAATTCTTAAAATTATCGGATTGAAATTCTTCAAATTTTTGCATACTCAATAGATACTTTGTTTAATAAATTTATAAATGAATGAATTACTGTAACTTTGCTAATTAAATATCCTGTTAAAATATTTTAGAAATAATTTTTAGTATGCTATTGAATAATATATATTGAATAAATACTTATCCTTTTATCTATATTTTCTATATTTGTGTCATATTTATTTTGAAACTTTCGGCACTGATATCTCACTCAAATAGAACAACATTAGCTAATAATTTTAATCTACCATTAACTGGATTAAATTAGATATGTGGCAGAATTTTAAAGCCAGGAAAATGATTGATAATTCTATTTAATACCGTTTGTCGTCTAAATAATATCGCTCAAATTTAAATATAGATTTCAGAGACTTAATTACCTAGCGAGAACAACTCTCCATCTGTAACATTAACATTTAATCAGCTTAGCCTTGATTTAAGAAAAATCAGCTATATTATAAGACCAAAAGTAATTATATAACTGTTTAATTTTAAAGGATTTTAAGGAATATCAATAGTGGCCACAGCGGCATCAACAATCAGAATCAGTGGACTGGCACGCAGGCTTATAAATGATGGATTCGTATCAGAGCAAGATGCATCTGCTGCACAAAAAGAAGCGAATGAAAATGGTGTCGCACTAACTACTTACTTGGTAAAAAATGGAATCATTGATGCCAGCGATCTAGCTCATACGGCATCTGACGAATTTGGAATTCCACTTTTAAATATTAGTTCAATAGACCTGGAATCAATACCCAGCAATTTAGTCCCCGAAAAGCTAATTCGACAACACCATGCCTTGCCTATTCAAAAACGGGGGAATCGATTGTTTGTTGCAATATCAGACCCCATGAACCTAGCTGCATTAGATGAATTTAAATTCAACACAGGAATTACGACTGAAGCAATACTAGTTGAAGAAGATAAATTAGAAAGCATTATCGAAAAAGCACTCGAATTGGGCGATAAATCGCTCGATATGGATGGTCTATTAGACGATGACCTGGATAATTTAGATGTCTCAGGAGGGGACGATGAAGCAGAAGATGGTGGTGATTCAGATGTAGACGACACCCCTATTGTTCGCTTTGTAAATAAAGTCTTACTAGATGCCATTAATAAAAAAGCATCTGATATTCACTTTGAACCCTATGAAAAAAGCTATCGATGTCGTTTTCGTATCGATGGCGTACTAGAAGAAATTGCAAATCCTCCACAAAATCTAGCACCGCGCATTTCTGCACGTTTAAAAGTAATGTCGCGTTTAGATATTTCTGAACGAAGAATTCCTCAAGATGGACGTATTAAAATGCAATTATCAAAAAAACGTTCCATCGATTTCCGTGTTAACACTTGCCCCACACTATTCGGCGAAAAAATTGTATTACGTATTTTAGACCCGACCAGCGCGCAGCTTGGAATTGACGTACTAGGTTATGAAGAAGACCAAAAACAACTTTATTTAAATGCCTTATCTAAGCCTTATGGACTGATACTCGTCACAGGACCTACTGGTAGTGGTAAAACCGTTTCACTATACACAGGCTTGAATATTCTAAATACTCCAGATCGTAATATTTCGACTGCAGAAGACCCAGCAGAAATCAATATGCCTGGGGTCAATCAGGTAAATGTAAATCCAAAAGTAGGCCTGACCTTTGCATCAGCTCTTAGAGCATTTTTGCGTCAGGACCCTGATATTATAATGGTGGGCGAGATTCGTGACCTTGAAACAGCCGAAATTGCCATTAAAGCCTCTCAAACTGGTCACTTGGTCCTTTCCACCTTGCATACCAATGATGCTCCCCAGACACTTACCAGACTGGCCAATATGGGTGTTCCGCCGTACAACATTGCATCTGCGGTAAGCCTCATTATTGCCCAAAGACTTGCCCGCAAATTATGTGAGCAATGTAAAGTCGTGGACGATGCGCCAGAGGAAGCACTGATTGAAGAGGGCTTCTCAAAGTCAGAGCTTAAAGAGCTAAAGATTTACAAAGCGAATGGTTGTGATCAATGCAACAATAGTGGCTACAAAGGCCGTACTGGTGTATTCCAAGTACTAGCCATTTCTGAAGAAATGGGAAATTTAATTATGGAAAATGGGAATTCCATACAAATGGCCGAATTGGCTAAAAAAGAAGGATATGCTGATCTGCGCATATCAGGTTTAAAAAAAGTTCGAACAGGGATTCTCAGCCTTGAAGAACTAAATCGCGTAACGAAGGATTAATCTATGGCAACGGCAACAGCTACGGCAGATACTTCAATTACTTTTTTATGGGAAGGCGTGGACCGTAAAGGAACGCGTGTAAGAGGCGAATCACAGGCTGTAAATGAAATACTTTTAAAAGCAGATTTACGCCGACAAGGCATCAATCCTTTAAAAGTTAGAAAAAAGCCAAAACCCCTATTTGGTGGTAAAGGAAAAAAAATCAAACCAGGAGACATTGCTGTATTTGCACGACAGCTTGCAACCATGATGACAGCAGGTGTACCACTGGTACAAGCATTTGAAATTATAGGCCGTGGCCATGAAAAACTAACCATGCAAGAATTGGTTTTAAATATTAAAAACGAGGTGGAATCCGGCACAGGATTGGCAGATTCTTTAGAAAAACACCCGAAATATTTTGACAGCCTGTTTTGTAATTTAGTAAATGCAGGTGAGGCATCCGGTGCACTAGAAACTCTATTAGACAAAATAGCAACTTATAAAGAAAAAACGGAAGAACTAAAAGGGAAAGTTAAAAAGGCATTATTTTATCCAACTGCAGTACTAATTGTCGCATTTATCGTATCTGCTATTCTGCTCATTTTCGTAGTACCCCAATTCCAAGATTTATTTCAAAATTTTGGTGCAGATTTACCTGCCTTTACTCAGTTTGTCATAAATCTATCTGAATTTTCTCAAAAGTATTGGTGGATGATACTTCTTGCTATTGGTGCAGCAGTAGCAGCATTCATCAATGCAAAAAAGAGATCTCCAGCCGTACGACGCAGCATTGATGTAATTGCATTAAAAATCCCTATTATTGGAAATATCTTAGAAAAATCAGCCATTGCGCGCTTTGCGAGAACATTATCAACTATGTTCTCTGCAGGTGTACCGTTAGTAGAAGCCATGGAATCTGTTGCCGGTGCAACGGGTAATACTCTTTTCGAGGAAGCAACCCTGCGTATGAAAGACGAAGTGTCAACAGGTACACAGCTACAACAAAGTATGCGCTCCAGTGGATTGTTCCCTAATATGGTTGTACAGATGGTATCCATTGGTGAAGAATCCGGTGCTTTGGATGATATGCTCTCGAAAGTGGCAGATTTCTATGAACAAGAAGTAGATAACCTGGTAGATGGTTTAAGCAGTTTGTTGGAACCATTAATTATGGCTATCTTAGGCGTAATGGTGGGTGGATTGGTTATCGCCATGTACTTGCCAATTTTCAAACTTGGTCAAGTTGTGTAATTAAAAATCTGATTTTTTCCTATCTCAATAAACCTTGGAAGCAAACACTCCGGCGTTAATAAGCTATCTAACTGATAACTTAACTTTACTATTTATATACAGTTTTATCATAGGTTCCTTTGTTGGAAGTTTTCTTAATGTTGTGATCCATCGCTTACCAAAAATGATGGAACAACAATGGAATAAAGATTGCCAAGAACTTTTATCTTTAGAATATAAACAAACTACTGAATCATTTAATTTGTGCGTACCCCGCTCACACTGCCCCTCCTGTAATCATCAGATAAAAGCGATTGAAAATATTCCAATGCTTAGTTGGATTTTTTTACGTGGCAAGTGCAGTCAATGCAGTGCTTCAATTTCAATACAGTATCCTTTGGTTGAGTTATTTACCGCCATTCTTACAGTCGTTGTAGTTTGGAAATTTGGATTCACTTACCAAGCACTCGGAGGGGTAATTTTAACCTGGAGTTTAATTGCGCTCAGTGGTATTGACATAAAAACACAACTACTGCCTGATAATATCACGCTTCCACTTTTGTGGTCTGGTGTGATCTTTAATTACTTTACGATATTTACAGATTTATCATCATCAGTACTTGGAGCAATTATTGGATATTTATCTTTATGGCTCGTTTTCCACACGTTTAAATTGATTACAGGAAAAGAAGGCATGGGGTATGGTGATTTTAAACTTCTTGCCGCACTCGGTGCTTGGTTAGGGTGGCAAACCCTGCCATTAATTGTTTTATTATCTTCAGCGGTTGGTGCTGTTATTGGAATTACAATGATTATTACTAAAGTACAAGAACGCAACGCACCCATTCCCTTTGGACCTTATCTTGCTATAGCAGGATGGATCGCGATGTTGTACGGTAACGAACTTATGGAATTCTATCTATCAAAAACAGTTTGATACACTCGTAATCAATGCTAGTAATAGGGCTTACGGGCGGAATAGGCAGTGGGAAAAGCGCAGTCTCAAAAATTTTTCACGAAACTTTTAGTACACCGATAGTTGATGCAGACATAATTGCCAAAGAGTTAACGAACAACATCGATGTTCTCGACAAACTTTATATCCATTTGGGCGCAGAGTTTTTTAATAAAGATAAAACATTAATAAGAGATAAACTACGTCAATCTGTTTTTAAAGACCCTGAGTTGCGTGGAAAACTAGAAAATATTTTACATCCCCTTGTTTTCAAAGAAATTGAAAATAATATAAAGCAGCTAGATTCGGCGTACTGTATAACAGTAATCCCATTACTATTAGAAAAAAATAAGTCAGACTTTGTTGACCGAATATTGGTTGTTGACTGCACGATAGAAGAGCAAATAGACAGAGTGATTAAGCGTGATAATTGCACTGAATACGAGGTTCAAGCGATTATCGAGACTCAAATTAGCAGGGAGGAACGCTTAAAATTAGCAGATGATACTATTAAAAACAGCGGATTAATTAGTGAATTAGAAGAGCCCGTTGCAGAGCTGCATAACAAATATATACGACTAGGAACTTAAATTTATCACTGTGAGTAGTTTGACTATTGACAATTTGATTGTTTATGAACAGCCACTAAATGAGCGTATACGCACATTTTTACGCTATGAACAGCTGACCTACCGATTTGTATTTTTTGCCAAGCGAGAAGACACATCAGATACCCATGCCGCATTGGTAACACTAATCGAGTTATTAAGTCTGGTATCACGTGGCGACATCAAGCAGGAACTACTTAAAGAACTAAAAAGACAAATTGATACATTAGAACAATTAAAAAACAAACCAAATTTGAATGTAGATAAATTAGATAATATTCTCTTAAAACATAAATCGATTTTTGACCGCTTACATACCATTCGCTCTCAAATTGGAAGTCATTTAAAGAACAATGACTTTATTAGTAGCATCCGGCAACGCACCGTAATACCGGGTGGCACCTGTGATTTTGATTTACCAGAATATCATCACTGGCTATCTCAACCTTTCCATAGCCGTAATAAAATATTACTAGAATGGATAACACCCTTTGAAACTGTACAAGAAGGTGTAAGCTATGCGTTAAAACTAATTAGAGAAAGCACGCCTTATACTGATCAAAATGCACAAAATGGATTTTATGACCAGAACCTAGGTCCTGCTTCACCCAATCAACTAATAAGAATTGGGATAAATAATAAAAATGATGTGTTCCCTGAATGCAGTGCTGGTAAACATCGATTTTCTATAAGATTCTTACGTCAGGATGATCCCAATACACCGCCCAAACAAATTAAGCAGAATATTGATTTTCAGTTAGCCTGTTGTTCATTTTAGATTTTATATTATTACTACAAAGGCCATTGACTGCGAATAGAAGCAATTCCTTGCCCACCTAATTGAATGCATTCATTAATGTGCTCGAATGATAAACCACCTACCGCATAAACAGGTATGTTACTAAGCTTAGCCAATTCGGCAAATTTGCTCCAAGTTAATACTGAGACACTAGCATGTCCATACTTTTCCAGAACAGGGCCTAAAATAATATAATCAAGACCAATATCACATGCATGTAAAATTTCTTCTTTGTTATGACATGATGCTCCAATAATAAAGTCCTCCCCTTCTGTTCTGGTACGGCAATTTAGCAACCTTTGACTCGTTAAATGCAATCCGTCTGCACAAGTTTGAACAAAATCATCTACATCACAATTAACAATTAATTTTTTCTCATACTGCTTGCACACTTTTTTACAATATTGAGCAAGTTCAATAAATTCACTTGTTTTTAAACTATGTGATCGCAATTGGATCATGCTAATTGTCGGATTAGAAACCAGATACTTAAATTTTTCTTTAAAATTTTTGGCATGATCAGAATAATCGGGTGTGATGGTATACAAGCCTGGAAGTCGTAATGCTTGAAAAATTCCATGATCAGCTTTTGGAAACTCATTTTTATTTAATGCATGTAAGCTACAGAAACGTAATTCTTGCTTTTCGATTGCTTCAGGTTCACCTAAATACTGCTCTACGATGTAGACATCTAATAAAATATTTCGATCAGGATAGGAATACGGAATTTGTATAAGTGGACGAGTTTGTTGAACTTCAATATTCAATTCTTCTTGTAACTCTCTCTTTAATGCATCATGTGCAGATTCTAAATTTTTAACTTTGCCTCCGGGAAACTCTAATAAACCTTCTAAATGTACACCTTTCATTCTCTTGCTAATGAGCAAATTTTTATCTGCATCAAATAGTATTCCAATTACCACATGAACATATTCGCTGCCCAGTCCCATGCACGGACCCTATGTTCTATATTCCGCATTAATTTTGACATAGTCATAGGACAGATCTGTGGTCCATACAGTAGCATTAGAATTACCTACACCAAGTACGATTCGAAAGGTTAATTCTTCATTTTGCATTACTTGCTGACCTTTGCTTTCGGTGTAATCAGAAGCGGGCTGTCCATTTTTTATTACACATAGCTCATTGATATACATAGACATTTTATTTACATCCAGAGCATCAACAGGGCTACGACCTACTGCAGCCAACACTCTTCCCCAGTTTGGATCACTGGCGAATGCCGCAGTCTTAACCAAAGGTGAGTGCGCAACCGTAAATGCAATTGCCTTTGCAGCACAGGAAGAATTCGCTTCTTCCACTGTAATTGAAATAAATTTAGTCGCCCCTTCACCATCGCGCACAATGGCTTGGGCCAATTCATTAAATATGGCCTGCAAGGTATTTCTAAAATTACTTTTAGCAGTATCACTTAAATTTTCATAATTGACATTTGCTTTACCAGTTGCAGCCAATACACATGCATCGTTGGTTGAAGTATCGCCATCTACAGTAATACAGTGGAATGATTGATCCACCATCTTGTTGAGTAATTCATTCAGATTCTTTTCTGTAATAGCTAAATTAGTTGCAACATATGACAGCATAGTCGCCATGTCAGGACGTATCATTCCTGAACCTTTGCATATTCCTGTGATAATAACTTCTTGCCCATCTAAATTTATTTTTACACTTGCTCCTTTATTCACTGTATCGGTAGTCATAATGGCTTTTGCAGCATGTAGCCATGTGTCTTGAGCCAAATTATTATGTAACTCTTTAAGATTTGAATTGATTTTTTCAACCTCAAGCTGTTTGCCAATAACACCTGTTGAGAATGGAATGACTTCTTCAGATTTGCATTTGCAAATTTCACTAAGTTTCAGACAAGTCATTCTTGCATTCTCTAAACCTTGTTCTCCGGTACCTGCATTTGCATTACCCGAATTAATTAATAAATATTTTGGTTGAGTACTTTGCAAATGCTCCTTAGCAACAATCACGGGAGCTGCACAAAATTTATTTGTGGTAAAAACGGCAGCCAGCTGAGTACCTTTATCAAAAGCAATTAAAGCCAAATCATCACGATTTTTATATTTAATCCCTGCACTACAAGCTGCAAGTGAAACACCCGGCACGGGTAGCAACGAAATAACTGGCTCTACTGAATCGGCCATACGAGTAAAATTAATAAGAGTTTTAAAGAACGACGTAAATTATAAACTAGGCCAGCTTTCCATGGCATTGCTTAAACTTTTTGCCTGAACCACAGTGACATGGATCATTTCGTCCAATTTTCTTTTGAGTCCTTTTATAGGGCTGTTGCTTTTCCTGTGGTTCGTTAGCCCCTTGTTGTGGCATAGCCTGTTCAGGATGCAGTACATCTTCAGCTTCAGCATGCTGGAACTGGACATTCTCAGGTATTTTTTGCGCTTCTTCAATTGCGCGTATTTCCTCAAGTGTAGGTAGTTCTGCTTTTGCAATAAATGAAACCGTTTCGTGTTTAATTTGTTCCAACAATTGCTGAAACATGGCAAAGGCTTCACGCTTATATTCCTGTTTGGGATTTTTTTGCGCATACCCACGCAAACCGATGCCTTGTCGCAGGTAATCCATAGCGGCCAAATGTTCTTTCCATCGATTATCCAGCACTTGTAGCATAATGCTCTTTTCAACCTGCCGCATGATATCCGGGCCTACTCGATCTTCTTTGCCTTTAAAATGTTCAGCAACTCGTTGATGCACCATTTCACGGACTTCCTCTTCTGCAACGCTATCATCTTCATCTAGCCATTGTTGAACCGGTAGCGGTAACCCTAGCTCACTGTTGATTCCCTCGGTTAAGCCATCGATATCCCATTGTTCTTCGACACTGCCTTGAGGCATGTACTCACTAATTAAGTTTTCAGTAACATCTTCGCGTATCGCCGCTAAATTTTCTGAAATATCGTCCAGTTGCATGAGATCTTTGCGCTGCTCATACACCACTTTTCGCTGATCATTTGCAACGTCATCATATTCGAGTAAATTTTTACGAATATCAAAGTTATGCGATTCAACTTTTCTTTGCGCATTTTCAATCGCTTTTGATACCCAAGGATGTTCTATGGACTCGCCTGACTGCATGCCTAATTTTTGCATCAATCCACGTACTTTATCGGATGCAAATATTCGCATTAAGTTATCTTCCATAGACAAATAAAATCGGCTGGATCCAGGGTCTCCCTGACGACCAGACCGGCCTCTTAATTGATTATCAATGCGGCGTGATTCGTGCCGTTCTGTACCAATAATATGCAAGCCACCCGAGTCGATAACTTCGTCGTGTCTTTGTTGCCATTCTTCTTTAACATTTTCTTTTGATGCTTCCGTAGAATCTTCCGGCATTGCTTTTAGCTCTGCATCAAGATTTCCACCTAAAACGATATCTGTACCACGGCCCGCCATATTGGTCGCAATCGTTACCGTACCGGGTCGCCCCGCTTGCGCCACAATATGAGATTCTTTTTCATGCTGCTTTGCATTTAGCACTTGATGTTCTATTTTAGATTTCTGTAATTCATTTGAAATTAGTTCTGAAGATTCAATAGACGTGGTTCCCACCAGTACCGGTTGGCCGCGTTGCACACAATCTTTAATATCTTTGATGATGGCGTCATATTTTTCCTGCATAGTTAAATACACTAAATCACCCATATCATCTCGAATCATATCCATATGTGTCGGGATCACCACGACCTCCAATCCATAAATAGATTGAAATTCAAAGGCTTCCGTATCCGCCGTACCCGTCATACCACAGAGCTTGCCATACAGACGAAAATAGTTTTGAAAGGTGATAGAAGCAAGCGTTTGATTTTCATTTTGAATTTTCACACCTTCTTTGGCTTCTACTGCCTGGTGCAAACCATCTGACCATCTTCTTCCTGGCATGGTGCGACCAGTAAACTCATCTACAATAACTACTTGCCCCTCGCGTACGATGTAATCAACATTTTTTTGAAACAATACATTGGCACGTAATGCGGCATTTACATGATGTAACAAACTGATATTCGAAACGTCGTATAGAGTATCTCCTTCAGTAAGCAAGCCCTGCTTAGAAAGCAAGTCTTCGATATGTTGATGGCCCTCTTCCGTTAAAAAGATTTGTTTACTTTTTTCATCTACAGAATAATCTCCAGGCCCATCTTCCTCTTCCTGTTTTACAAGATTCGGTACTAATTTATTAATGGCTCGATATAGCTCAGAATTTTCTCCTGTAGGTCCAGATATGATTAAGGGAGTACGTGCTTCATCGATAAGTATGGAGTCAACCTCATCCACTACAGCAAAGTTAAGATCGCGTTGCACACAACCCGCACTTGAAAATTCCATATTGTCACGTAAATAGTCAAATCCAAATTCATTATTCGTGCCATAGGTAATATCAGCAGCATAGGCTTGCTGACGTTCTTGTTGCAGCATGCCTCCCGTAATGACACCCACTGTCATACCCAAGAATTGATAAATTTGACCCATCCATTCAGCATCTCGTTTTGCCAAATAATCGTTAACTGTAACGACATGGGCGCTCTTACCACTTAATGCATTTAAATAAATAGGTAATGTGGCAACCAAAGTCTTACCTTCACCTGTACGCATTTCAGCGATCTTCCCATCGTTTAACACCATACCGCCAATAAGTTGTACATCGTAATGACGCAAACCCAAAGTACGTACCGAGGCTTCACGTACAGCCGCAAACGCAGCAGGCAGAACATCTTCTAAGGTAGATCCATCATTGAGTTGTTGTTTAAATTCACTAGTTTTAGCGAGCAATGCTTCATCGGATAGCGCTTGGTAACTTGATTCAAGATCATTGATCTTTTTAATCGTCTTGTGATAGCGATTTATAAGGCGCTGATTTCGACTGCCAAAAATTTTTTTCGTGACTTTTTGTAACATGCTCTAGATATAGGCAAACAAGTTTTATTCCAAGCTTTTAAACTTGGATTGCGGCATAAAAGAATCGTTCAAAAATTGTAAATCAAGTAAAGAATAAGACTTAAGCTTCGTACTATAAGCGATAACTAGACTAACTTGATTTTAAGAAAGCTGCAATGATGCAGCAAATAGACTGAACTATATTATTAGTTCACAAACTTCATTGGATCGATACGCTTGCCGTTTTTGATCACTTCGAAATGTACGTGAGGGCCAGTGGAACGTCCAGTACTGCCTAATTTAGCAATTACTTGCCCACGTTTGATAACTTCCCCAGCCTTCACAACAACCATTTGGTTATGCCCATAACGAGTCTTATAGCCATTACCATGATCTATTTCTACCAGATAACCATAGCCACCTTTCTTTTTGGCTTGAGTAATTACACCACCGGCTACGGCTAAAACATCAGTTCCCGTTCTACCCGCAAAGTCTACCCCACGATGCATTTCTTTTTTGCCCGTAAATGGACTTTGACGTTTTCCAAAATAGGAAGATATCCAACCGCTGGCTACTGGTCGACCTTGGGGGCGCGTCTCCTGTTCCAATTTTTTATCGATCAATAGGCCATTTAATACTTGTAGTTGATATTCCCGGTCTACAAGTTCCGCATCTAGTTTTGCTAGTACTAAATCAATACCAAAATCAACTTCAGAACCTCCCTCCAAAGAATCTTGTCCGGGAGTATGCGGGCCGCCCACACCAGGAGTGGTTTCAAAACTGAATTCTGCGGGATCTAGGTCAGCCATATTGACCAACATATTTCCTAAAGCATCCACACGATTGACATGAGCTTGTAGCAAACCAATTTTTGTGGTCAAGGCATCAATCTGTGTTTGGCTTTCTTGTTTCGCCAAATCAAGACTAGCCTTATGCTCGACTACATCTGATTTCCATTCTTTAAGAATTGCCTCATGCCCAAATGAAATTCCTAAAATATATCCACCGCCGAGTAAAATTGCCGAAACCGTTAAAACTGCAAAGGTTAATTGAAAAATATTCCAATGGCGGGAGGTTGCGAGCCCAACGAAGTGTGTTCGCGGCCGCGGAAAAATGATAATGTTCATCTCAGTTTCTGTTTATATTTATTATTTGGAAATCCTTTTCCCAATTAATAATTTAAAATCCATTTATGCGTAAGCTCTCTTCCTACATCAACAAAGACCTTCAACACCAGGCAAAATATTTACATCGGCTTACATTAAGTTTGCGAATGCATTTGCCTGAAGATCTTGCGAATCACTGTTGGGTAGCCAACGTTGAAAATCGCATCCTGACAATCGTCACCGATGATCCAAGCAGGGCTAGCGCTTTACGCTTTCAGCAGCTCGAAATACTGAAGCAGTTAAATTCCGAACTTTCTACTGTAAATGAATACTTGAATCAAATAAAGGTTAGTATAAGTAAGTACACCAGTGGTATAAAATCACCGACAGAAAAGCGGTTTTTATACCCGAAAAATGATGATCCAATTAAGAAAAGTACTGGTGCTATTAAGCATTTAGCGTTGAAAAACACGCTACAAAAACTATCAGATTGAGAATTTTCGAATTAAAAATATAGACAGTCGCAGGTGGTTAATTATCCACCAGCACTGATGGGTCGGCTGTAGAAAATGGGCACAGATTCTTCATTATCTTCGAAAGTAACTTCTTCCCAAGCATCCGACACTTCGATCAACTTGCGCAGTAATTTATTATTCAATGCATGGCCTGACTTATAACCACTGAAAGCACCAATTAAGCTGTGGCCTAGCAAATATAAATCACCAATGGCATCCAAAATTTTGTGTTTTACAAATTCGTCTTCGTAACGTAGACCATCTTCATTCAAAATTCGGTGCTCATCTACTGCAATCGAATTATCAAGACTACCGCCTAAGGCTAAGTTTTGAGATCGCAATGTTTCAAAGTCACGCATGAATCCAAACGTACGCGAGCGTGATACTTCTTTTACAAATGAAGTCGTAGAAAAATCTAACTCAGCTTTTTGTGGCGCAGTTTTGAATACCGGATGATCGAAATCGATCGTGAAGCCAACCTTAAAACCATCAAACGGATCAAATCTGGCCCACTTATCTTCTTCTTTAATTTCTACCGATTTAGTGATACGAATAAATTTTTTCGGTACATTTTGTTCAATAATTCCAGCCGATTGAATTAAAAATACAAAGGGGCCTGCACTACCATCCATGATCGGTACTTCAGGTGCACTTACATCTACATAGGCATTATCAATTCCTAAGCCTGCAATGGCAGACAATAAATGTTCAACCGTTGAGATACGAACCCCGTTGGAAACTAAGGTAGTAGATAGACTGGTGTCACCGACGTTCTCAGGACTGGCTTTGATTTCAACCGGTGGCTCGAGATCGATACGACGAAAAACGACACCCGTGCTAGTCGGTGCGGGTCGTAGTGTTAAATACACCTTTTCACCAGTGTGCAGCCCCACGCCCGTTGCACGTATGACGTTTTTAAGTGTTCTTTGTTTTATCACGGGATCGTCTAATTCCTTTCGATCTCAATAGTTCCCATTTGTAGCGCCCCTATTCGCTCACAAACAGACGCCATACTGTAAAAACCCGCGATATATTACATAAATTTTACCATCGCGTCGCTAGGGAATTTGAACCCGTATCCTGTATTTAGTTCAGTTTAGTCCGCCTGACGTCGTAAAAAGGCTGGTATATCCAAATAGTCTAGGTCGTAGTCGTCATCCTTCTCTACAGTTTGGGCACGATTTTCAGTACGAATTGCGACGGTTGCACTTACCTCTTCTGTAGCTGTAACCGACTCGGTTTCATCCTCTACAGGTGCTGATTTCGCAACAGGAGGTGTTTCCACCAGTTTCACTGTTGGCTTGCTCGGCATCGACATCATTTGCGACCCAATACCTGTCGCCACCAAAGTGACACGAAGATTATCTCCCATTGATTCATCAATTACGGTACCTACTACCACCGTGGCATCATCCGACGCTAGGCTCTTAATATGATTACCTACTTCTTCAAATTCACCAATGGATAAACTGGAGTTAGCGGTTACATTCACCAAAATTCCTTTCGCACCTGAAATATTTACGTCTTCAAGTAACGGACTTGAAATGGCAGATTCGGCGGCTTCTCGTGCACGTTCTGTACCTACCGACAAACCTGAACCCATCATTGCCATTCCCATTTCAGACATCACTGTTCTGACATCAGCAAAATCTACATTAATTAAACCGGGACAAGTAATGAGTTCAGCAATTCCTTGTACTGCTCCATGTAATACATCGTTTGCAGATTTAAATGCTTCTAACAAATTTGTGTCTTTTCCTAATACCGTTAACAATTTTTCATTCGGGATAGTAATTAAAGAATCTACATGCTTGGATAATTCTTCAATACCAGTGTTAGCGATTTGCATGCGCTTAGCACCTTCAAACGGAAATGGTTTAGTGACAACTGCCACTGTTAAGATACCAAGTTCTTTTGCAACTTCGGCTACAATAGGTGCTGCACCGGTTCCAGTGCCACCGCCCATGCCAGCCGTAATGAACAACATGTCGGCCCCTGCGATTACATCATGTATGCGATCGCGGTCTTCAATGGCTGCCTCTCTTCCCACTACTGGGTTAGAACCTGCACCTAAACCTTTAGTAATTTCACTCCCTAATTGCAGAACCGTTTTAGCGTTGGTGTTTTTCAATGCTTGCGAATCTGTATTTGCACACACGAAATCCACTCCCTCAATGGCTGAATTCACCATGTGTTGTACGGCGTTACCACCGCCTCCACCTACGCCCAATACTTTTATTACAGCACTTTGGCTGTAAGCATCCATTAATTCAAACATGACTCTTCTCCTCTAGTTAATAAGTCGTAATGAAATAATATTGAGTTATCAAAAACTCCCCTGAAACCAACTTTTCATGCGCTGAAATGCGCTCCCCATGGTTGAATCATTAAAAATTGACCGCGTATTCGTTTGCTGATTTTTATGTCCGAACAAAAGTAAGCCGACTCCCGTTGCATGAATTGGATTTCGTACTACGTCGACCAAACCCGTTACATACTGCGGAAATCCCAAACGTACTGGCATATGAAAAACTTCTTCCGCCAGATCAACCACGCCTTCCATCTTGGAACTTCCTCCCGTCAATACCACACCCGCTGCAACTAAATCTTCAAAGCCACTACGACGCAACTCGGAATGCACCAATGACAACAATTCTTCATAACGTGGTTCAACAACTTCCGCTAAAGTTTGACGAGATAAACGCCTTGGCTCACGATCTCCTACACTAGGCACCTCAATGGTGTCATCTGGATTTGCAAGTTGTCGTAACGCACATGCATATTTAATTTTAATTTCTTCGGCATACTGGGTTGGGGTTCGCATGGCCACTGCAATGTCATTCGTTACTTGATCCCCTGCAATGGGAATTACGGCTGTGTGTTTAATTGCACCTTCTGTAAACACAGCAACATCTGTAGTACCACCTCCTATATCTACCAAACAGATTCCTAATTCTTTTTCATCTTCGGTTAACACCGAGTGGCTAGAAGCAAGCTGTTCCAAAATAATGTCATCGACTTCTAATCCACAACGACGTACACATTTAATAATGTTTTGTGCAGCGCTTTCTGCGCCCGTTACTAAATGTACTTTGGCTTCCAGACGAACCCCTGACATGCCCACGGGCTCGCGTATTCCTTCTTGTTGATCAATCACGAATTCTTGTGGCATCACATGCAATACACGTTGATCTGCTGGAATCGCCACAGCACGTGCGGCATCAATTACACGTTCTACATCACTTCCTGACACTTCACGATCTTTTATCGCAACAATTCCGTGTGAATTCATGCTACGTATATGACTGCCCGCAATTCCAGCATACACAGAATGAATTTGACAACCTGCCATTAATTCTGCCTCTTCCACACAACGTTGAATCGATTGCACAGTAGATTCAATATTAACCACAACACCTTTTTTTAGTCCGCGTGATGGGTGCGATCCAATTCCAACAATTTCGAGCTCATCATTTTCATTAATTTCCCCAACGATCGCCGTGATCTTGGATGTTCCAATATCCAAACCTACAATCATGTTCTTATCCACTTTGCGACTCATTAATGCGGCTTCCAATTAAAGTTTTGGGCAAGTTGTGGATTTTTCCATTCCACGGCCAAGCCATTGCTATACCTAAGATCAATTTTTTGAACTTCAGAAAGTTGAGAAGAAAGGTATTTTTCATGCGCAGTTATGAATCGTGAAATTTTTTCCACTGCGCCTCCACTACCTAGTGCCAAAATTAATCCATTGGACATGACTAAATATTTTGACTGGCGTTCATCTTCATATAGCGCTCGCAGCTTCAATCCTAATGGTTGTAATTTCTGCATACTGGCTTCAAATACATGTGCTAATTCTTCTGATCGACCTTGTTCCCCATAGAGCATGGGTAAGTATGCGTATTCTTGAATAGAGTCTGGATTAAATACTTCCCCATAGGCATTCATCAAACTACGCTCACCCCATCTAGCAATAGGTTGTTGTGCTTGTACATGTATCATTAATTGATCTGGCCAGGAGCGTTGCACAGTTGCCTGGTATACCCACGGCAGTTTTGAAAGATTCTGTTCCAAGTCTTCAATGGGTACACGAAAAAACCCGCCCTGCACATGCGCAGACACAATCTCTTTAAATAGTTCTTGGTTGGATGGATGAAGCTTACCTTCAACTTCAACATACTCGATAGTTGGCCACGAAGAAAATCTGTTGTGATAATTTTTGAATTGATGACTAAAGTAAACAACAGCGCTTAACAATACCACAATCACCAAAACATCCAACATGTCACGCAAAGAAAAATAGCTTAACGCAACTTTTTTAGAAGCAGCTTTATTTCTTGATTTTGATTTACGTTTTCTAGATCTCATTTTGAATTCGTTTCTAACACCAATGTATTTTGTAAAGATGTTTCTAGAACTTTCAGCACTAACTCCTTAAAACTAATACCATTCACCTTGGCTGCCATAGGTACTAAACTATGATCTGTCATACCCGGGACAGTATTTACTTCCAAAAATAATGGCTGATTATTTTGATCCAACATTAAATCTACGCGCCCCCAACCACTAGCATGAGTTGCTTTAAATGCAGAAACGGCTTGTTGCTGAATTTTTTTCTCTAATGATTCAGGCAAACCAGATGGACAATGATATTGCGTATCATTCGCTTGATATTTTGCATCGTAATCATAAAAAGCATGGGGTGTTTCCAAGCGGATAATAGGTAGGGCTTCATCATTTAAAATTGCGACTGTATATTCTTTTCCTTCAATCCACTGCTCTACAATTACAGTCTCTTCGTATTGATGCGCGAGTTTCCAGGCTTCAGAAATATCACTTTCACTATCAACCTTAGTCATACCGATACTAGATCCCTGGGAAACAGGTTTAAATATCATCGGCAATCCTAATTTATTCACTAGCACTTCATGATCAATCTTATTTGTTAACACAGAGTACTTAGGGGTTCCGATTCCGCATCCTTGCCAAATTTGTTTGGTCATCAACTTATTCATACAAATGCTGGATCCCATAACTCCACTGCCAGTGTAAGGCATACCTATTACTTCTAAACTTCCTTGAATACACCCGTCTTCGCCTAATGGCCCATGCAATGCAATAAATGCGCGATTGAAATTTCCAGTTTTCAATTGCTCAATTACATTGGTATCTACATCAATGGCTTCCGCATTCACACCCTCCATCTAATAATGCGTTCAATACTGCAGCCCCGCTCTTTAACGAAATTTCTCTCTCGGAAGAACTTCCGCCCATAAGCACAGCAACTTTCCCAAAATCCGATCTATGCATCATATAGGCTCACCAATAATTTTTACTTCTGGCACAAGTTCTACACCATGCTCGCTACGTACTGTGTTGTGAATTTTAGCAATTAACTCTTCTATATTTTTTGCCGTAGCATCACCTAAGTTAATTATAAAATTTGCATGCTTGGTAGAAACTTGCGCTCCACCAATCGTGACTCCTTTTAAATTACTGGCTTCAATCAAACGCGCTGCATGATCATTTTCAGGATTACGAAACACTGAACCACAACTTTTATAGCCTACAGGTTGTGAGTTGTTTCTCTTATCCATTAATTCACGAATAGAATTTTTGGCTAACTGCCCATCGCCTAAAGTAAATTTAAATTTTGCTGCAAGAAACCATTCATCCTTTGGGCTACTAACACTGCGGTACCCAATTTCAAATTCATTTTTAACTCTATTATGCACTTCTCCATTTCGATCTATAGTTTCTACCACCGTAACAAACTCCCAGGTTTCACTGCCATAGGCACCCGAGTTCATGGCTAACGCGCCCCCAACTGTTCCTGGTATACCGGCCAAGAACTCTGCACCCACTAAATTTTGATCAGCAGAAAAACGTGCAAGCTTTGCACAGGACACACCAACTTCGGTTTTAATTTCAGTTTCATTAATTTTATCTAACTCATTTAGAACACCGTGTAACAAAATTACAACGCCTCGAATTCCACCATCTCGAACTAAAACATTAGTACCTCTACCCAACCAAGTAATTGGAGTTGCTATTTCCAATGAACTTAAAAATTGGGACAAATCGGCAACATCTGATGGTTGAAATAACACATCGGCATTTCCGCCGACTTTCCAACTGGTATAGCGTGCCAACGAAACATTTTTTTCTAAATTACCGCGTAGCATAGTGCAATAACTCGCAACCTCGCTTTGTTTATTTTGCTGCAAACGATTCATATAAAGTAGGCGCAATTGTGCCCACATCTCCTGCGCCAAGTGTCATTAAAACGTCATCTGCTTCTAGTAAGTGTTCTAAAGTTAATTGAATTTCAGAAATGTCTTTAACTAATATAGGGTCCAATTTGCCACGCGCTCGCAAGGCACGACTGAGTGCCGCACTGTCTGCACCCCTTATATACTTTTCATTAGCAGCATAAACTTCACATAAAATTAATGCGTCTACTTCATTAAGCACCCGCACAAAATCATCAAATAAGTCACGTGTTCGAGTAAAACGATGTGGTTGGAATATCACAACTAATCTTTTGTCAGGCCAGGCATCTCTTGCGGCACTCACAGTGGCAGCAATTTCTGTCGGATGATGTGCATAGTCATCAACAAGCAGAATTTTTTTATCTGTAACAGTTAAGCCTGGATAAATTTGAAAACGTCTTCCAATGCCTTCAAAATTTTCAAAGGCGGTTTGAATAAAACGCTCTTTTACATCTAACTGCAATGTAATTATTGCAGCAGCTGCTGCATTCAGCACATTGTGCATTCCAGGTAAATTTAGAATTAACTTTATTGCTGACTGCTTAGCTGGACGATTTAACTGAAAACTTGTTTGAATCCCATGCTGTTTAACGTCAAAAATTGTGTAATCAGCATCTTCAGAAAACCCGTAGGTCAAATAAGGCCGAGAAACGTTAGGTAATAGCTCTCGAATTACATCATTGTCCACACATAACACGGCCATACCATAAAATGGTAAATGGTGAATAAATTCTAAAAATGTAGTTTGCAGTTTCTGGAAATCTCCGTCATATGCAGACAAATGATCTGAATCAATATTTGTAATCACGGACATGATGGGCTGTAAATGTAAAAATGAAGCATCACTTTCATCGGCTTCGGCTACTAAATATTGTCCCGCCCCTAGTTTGGAATGACTTGCAAAACTGTTTACACGCCCCCCAACTATAAAGGTAGGGTCTAAATCTGCTGTTGCTAGAATGGACGCTATTAAACTAGTGGTGGTGGTTTTACCATGTGTGCCTGCAACTGCAATGCTGTAACGAAAACGCATAAGTTCTGCTAACATTTCCGCCCGAGGAACAATTGGAATTCGTTGTTCGCGTGCAGCTATTATTTCTGGATTATCTTCGTGCACTGCGCTCGACATTACTACAACATCTGCATTCTGTATATGCTGCGCATCATGTCCATAAAAAACTTTTGCGCCAATTGCTTGCAAATGCTCTGTCATACTATTCGGTTTTAAATCTGATCCAAATACGTCATAACCAAGGTTAACCATTACCTCCGCTATACCTCCCATTCCAGACCCGCCAATTCCCACAAAATGCACTTGTTTAATTCTTCGCGTTGCAAATTGTCCAATATTAAATGTCATTGTGAATAATCATTTATAAATTTAACTTCTCGATTACTATTGCCGTCACATGCATTCAAACATACAGCTGCAACATTTTTAGCAGCATCTGGTTTTGCAAAATCTGCAATATTCTTTGCAATCGATTTTAAGCGAACCGGATTAGAAAATAATTCATGCATAAGCTCAGCTAATTTTTTATCACTGAATTCAGATTCACTAATCATGTGCGCAGCATTAGCATTTACAAATGCCAATGCATTCGCTGTTTGGTGATCATCCACTGCATATGGATAAGGTACAAAGATGGCTCCAACCCCCGCTACTGCAAGTTCAGCAGTGGTGATTGCGCCGGCTCGACAAATTACAATGTCGGCCCAGGCATAGGCGATGTGCATCTCATCAATAAATTTGTCTACCCGTGCAGAAATACTATATTCACGATATTGTTGTTGCGTGAATTCCTTAGAATGTTTACCTGTTTGATGCCACACTTCAGGGCGTAATTCTTCTGGCAATAAGTTTATCGCGGATGGCACTGTTTCATTTAAAGCCCGAGCCCCTAAGCTTCCACCAAATATTAATAGGCGTAACGATCGATGCTCAGGTTCAGCAATTTCAAACTCTCGGTTAATTTGCGTAATTTCAGTTCTTACAGGATTACCAACTACCTCTACATTATTTCGCACAAAAGTGTTTGGAAATCCTGTGAGTATTCGTTTTGCAAAAGGCGCTAATATTCTATTAGTAAGCCCAGCAATTGCATTTTGTTCATGAATTATTAATGGTTTGTGCAACATTGCGGCTATCATGCCACCAGGTCCCGATACAAATCCTCCCATCCCTAATACTGCACAAGGCCGATGTTTAAGTAACAACCAAATTACTTGTAATCCTGCTAGTGTGATTTTAAATGGTGCAAAAATTAAAGTAAGAAAATGCTTACCGCGAATTCCAGTTACAGATATCCATTCAATTGGGTATCCGGCCTCAGCCACTACTTTTGCTTCTATGCCTTTTTTGGTTCCCACCCATACTACGGGTACAGATTGTTGAGAAATTTGATTAGCCACGGCTAATGCCGGAAACACATGCCCCCCCGTACCACCAGCAAAAATCATGATTGGCGAATGTGATTTACTCATATGTTATCTACGTCGCATTGATTTTGACTGACCTTCAATATGTACGCGGGTAATTAATCCAATTGCCATACAAACAACAATTAAACTACTGCCACCTGCACTAATAAAAGGTAATGTGAGGCCTTTGGTTGGCAATACGCCCATATTCACCCCAATATTGATCAGTGTTTGCAATCCAAGCCAAATACCAATGCCATAACAAAGTTGTGCGCCAAATTTCATACCTTTTTTTTCAACCGATTTACCAATCACAAAACAACGATGAATAAGAGCCGCAAATAAAAATAAAACCACTCCTACGCCAATTAATCCCAGCTCCTCCGCAATTACAGCAAAAACAAAATCGGTATGTGCCTCAGGCAAATAGAATAATTTTTGCACGCTAGCTCCCAAACCCAATCCTGACCATGAACCACTTCCAATCGCAATTAAAGATTGTGTGAGCTGAAAACCAGATCCAAAAGGATCCGACCAAGGATTTAAAAACGCAGTCAACCGTTCTACACGATATGGAGAGGACAACGCGACGAATGTCATTGAAATTGCAGATGCCAATAGAAGTAAGCCAAATTTCCAAATTTTCACGCCTGCCAAATACAGCATTCCCAATGCAGTGGCTAATAACACTATTGCTGCACCAAAATCAGGTTCCAATAATAGTAAAGTAAATAAAATCACTAACACCAACATAGGTTTGATGAAGCCAATAAAGGATTCGCGAATTTGTTTACCTTGTCTTACCACATAACCGGCCAAATAAATAATAAGCATTAATTTAACAGCTTCTGAAACCTGTAACGCGAATACGCCCAGCTCCAGCCAACGAGTGCTACCATTTACAGTTCTTCCTAGCCCCGGAATCAGTACTAACACCAGTAATGCCACCATCAAAAATAAAATAGCAAATCCTGAGTTTTCCCAATGCGTTAACCGAATTCTTGAAGTTATCCAAGCAAAAAAGATCCCAATGAGTGCAAATATAAATTGTCGCTTAAAATAATATAACGGATCGCCAGTAGATCGATCTGCTATTTCAATTGATGATGACGTAACCATCACTAATCCAAGCCCCAATAACAACATGACAGTTAACAATAATTTTGCATCACAACGCTTTGCAAACTCGATATTAAAATTGGTCGATTTTTTTCTGGCTGCTTGACTTGAGTTCATTTTGCAATTAACTCAGTAACACAATTTTCAAAGTCTTCGCCACGCTCAATATAATTTTCATACATATCAAAGCTTGCACATGCAGGTGAGAGTAAAACTGTATCACCAGCCTGTGCGAGCGCATACGCCTTATGCACCGACTGCCGTAGATTTTCGGTCCTATAAACTGGTACACAATTATTTAAAGCAAGTTGAAGTATGTCTGCATCCTGTCCAAATAAAATTACATGCTTGGCATGCTTACTTACGGCTTGACAAAATTGCTCTAAATCCCCTCCTTTAAAAACACCACCTGCAATTAAAATAATATCGTTGTTGATACTTTGTAATGAACTTACAGTAGCACCGATATTTGTACCTTTAGAATCATTGACCCATAGAACATTATTTGTTTCTATAACCGTTGCCAATCGATGTGGTAATCCTTGAAAATTCATGAGTGTTTGTAACATTGAATCCATGGGCAAATGTATCGAATCACCAATGGCAAGTGCGGCCAATGCATTTAAAATTCCAGACTCACCCATTAACGTTAATTTTTTTACATTCAATAGGGTCTTTTCTCCTTTGGCCAGAAATGAGTTATTATTTTTTTCAATTACACCAAATTCTCCGTTTTTTGGTCGTGAACGTGTAAAATATATTTTGTTGCCACTATCCGACATGTTACGAACACACTCATCATCCAAATTGATAACACTGGTCTCAGCATTTCGGTAAATTCTGGATTTAATTGCAGCATAGGTGTGTGCATCTCCATGACGATCGAGATGATCAGGAGAAATATTTAACACAGTGGCCACCTTGGGATGCATAGAATAAATTGACTCAAGCTGAAAACTGGATAACTCCAGTACATATAATTCCGCATTTTTAAATTTCAATAATTCAAGTGCTGGCGGACCTAAATTGCCACCCGCATACGCTTGTACCCCCGCCTGTTGAGCCATCTGGGTGACTAAACTTGTGACCGTACTCTTTCCATTGGAACCCGTGATCGCAATAATTGGAGCGGTAATTTGTTTAACAAACAATTCAATGTCACCAAAACATTCAGCTCCTTGCGCTATGGCTGTTTGTAGCACAGGATGTGTTTGATCAATGCCTGGACTTACGATTATTTGTTGAACATTTTCAAAAAAAGATTTATTTAATTCTCCTAAATAAATTTCAACTTCTGAGAATTGCTGCTTGAAATCATTAAGTTTTGGTGGTTGAGCGCGAGTATCAACCATCTTAAATGGAACTTGTTGTTCAGTTAAATAAGATGCAATAGACAACCCCGTATCTCCAAGTCCAATTACAACTGTTTCGTTTGTTATATTCATTTCATTAACTAGTAATGCCAAACCCATATTGGTTTACCGAATTTTTATGGTTGCCAAACCTATAAGCACTAGGATTACCGTTATAATCCAAAATCGAACAATGACTCTTGGTTCAGGCCAGCCCTTTAACTCAAAATGATGATGTAGTGGCGCCATTTGAAAAATTCTCTTGCCTGTTAATTTGAAAGATACTACTTGAATCATTACAGAGATCGTTTCAAGTACAAACACACCTCCCATAATGACTAAAACTATTTCTTGACGTACTAAGACTGCCAAAATACCAATAGCGGCACCTAATGAGAGCGCGCCCACATCCCCCATGAAAACTTGTGCCGGATAAGCATTAAACCAAAGAAATCCCAAACCAGCACCGACAACAGCACCACAGAAAACTACCAATTCACCTGAAAGTGGTAAATATGGGATAGCTAAATAATTTGCGAAATTATAATTTCCACTTAAATAGGCAAATACACCTAATGCGCCTGCTACCATTACCACTGGCATGATCGCGAGCCCATCGAGTCCATCTGTAAAATTCACAGCATTACTGGATCCAACAATTACAAAATATGTCAATAATATGAACCACGCGCCCATAGGTATGATGATATTTTTAAAAAACGGAACATATAAATTAGTTTCATTTGGAATGGTGGTGCTATAGAACAATAGTATCGCGACACCTATTCCTATCGCTGATTGCCAAAAGTATTTACTTCTAGCGGACAACCCTTTGCTCGTACCACTAATTAATTTTTTAATGTCATCTACAGCTCCAATCAAGCCAAATAAAAAAGTTGTGCCGATCGTAAACCAAACATAACGATTAGAAAGATCGCTCCAGAGTAAAGCACTTAGCAAAATAGCAATCAGCAAAAATGCACCCCCCATCGTTGGCGTTCCTGCTTTGGCAAGATGTGTTTGAGGTCCATCATCTCGAACATTTTGATTTACACTGTAACTACTTAATTTGCGAATCATCATTGGCCCTGTTACAAAACAAATTGTAAGTGCAGTTAACACTCCTAAAATTGCTCGTAACGTTAGATACTGGAATACATTAAACCCAGAATGAAATTCTTCTAAGTATGCAAATAATTCAAGCAGCATGTTCGTTACAATTTGAATTAGAGACTTTGTTTACTTTTATTCCCGTTACAATTTCTTCTAAGTGCATAGCTCTAGACCCTTTTATCAACACAGAAATGTTGTCAACAAGTTCATCCTGTAATACTTTGGTAATTTCTGCATGACTTGCAAAGTGTTCGCCACCTTTTCCAAACGACGTTACAGCATGCTTAGCAAGCTCCCCCACTGCAAACAATCGTTTTACTCCAAATTCTTTTGCCATGATTCCTGCTTTTGTATGCAGTTCAATACTTTGCTCACCCAACTCGCCCATATCACCTAGCACCAGCCAATGTTCACCGCTCTCTTGCGACTGTGTTTCTAGTGCAACTAATAAAGATGCTGGATTTGCGTTATAGGTGTCATCAATTAAACGAGAACCGCCGATTCCTTTTAAGCGAATTAATCTGCCTGCTACAGGTTCAGTCGACTCAATGCCAGCTTTAATGAATTCAATATCAATTCCTACACCAATACATACAGCTGCGGCTGCAAGCGCATTGTAAAGCGAGTGAAGTCCAGGAGTTTTCAGCTCAATTCGTGCCTCTCCGATGGGTGTGAATATTTCAATGAGCCCAATGTCGACAACCTTGCCAATAACATCGGCAGAATTTTCAACCCCAAAAGTGATTTGCATTCGATTTGCAATTTTTTCATGCCATTCATGCCGAAATGGCTCATCTGCATTGACAACAGCAATCCCTTCTGTACTTAAGTTTTGATATAACTCGGATTTGGCATCGGCCACGCCCTGTAGAGACCCAAATCCTTCTAAATGGGCAGGACCAATATTTGTAATGACCCCAATATTCGGACAGGCAATAGAGGCAAGTGTCGCAATTTCTCCAGCATGATTCGCGCCCATTTCTATTACTGCAAAATTATGCGTTTGATCTAAATTTAATAAGGTTAATGGAACACCGATATGATTATTTAAGTTTCCGACTGTAGCTAATACATTGCCTTGCGAGAATAAAATATATTTAATAAATTCTTTTACAGAGGTTTTTCCGTTTGAACCTGTAATTCCAATAACAGGTATACTAAAATTATTTCGCCAAGCACGTGCGATATCTTGTAATGCAATACATGTGTCGTTAACGACAATTTGAGGTAAATTTATCTCAAGCTTTCTATCTACAATTACACCTGCCGCTAAACTAGCCTTCCCAGTAGAAATAAATTCATGTGCATCATAATTTTCTCCCGATAATGCAACAAACAACTCACCTTTACTCAAAGTACGAGTATCTGTGGACAAGCCATGTGCAACAATATCTTTACCGAATAGCTTGCCACTCGTAATATTTTCAATCTCTGTTAATGAATATTTCATGAATTTCTCATCCGCAGAAAATTCATGGCAACCTTTTTATCATCAAATGGGATTCGTTCGTTATTTATTATTTGCACGGTCTCATGACCCTTACCTGCAATTAATACTGTGTCGGCTTTATCAGCATTTTCAATTGCATATTGAATCGCTTGCTTGCGATTATGAATAACTTTATAAATTGTTTTCTCTGCGAAACCTTTTGAAATTTGTTCGACAATGTCACCAGGATTTTCAGTACGAGGATTATCATCTGTAATAATTGCGTAGTCAGAAAATTGCTCCACAGCCCGAGCCATTTCAGCCCGCTTGCCTTTATCGCGATCGCCTCCACAACCAAACACACACCAAAGTTTATTGGGGCTTTGCGTACTTAAGGTTTGTAATACATTGGCTAAAGCCTGTGGTGTGTGCGCGTAATCCACCACAACTGTTGGGCCCTGTTTGTTACTACTAACAAGATCCATTCTCCCATCAACAGTTTTCAGTTTTGAAACAATAGAGCATGCTTCTTCAAATGGAATTTTATTCGCTAGCAATACTCCAAGTGTGGAGAGCAAATTATCAACATTAAACATGCCGATTAAATTTGACTGAATGCTAGCTTCGCCCCAACTTGAGTCAACTGTGAATTCCATTGTTCCATTACTAGCAATTATATTTTTTGCGATAAGAAAATCTGTGTTTTCAATTTTTTTGTCATTGCGTGAACATGTAATTAGATTTAATTTCTGAGAAATATCGTTTGCCAAATTATTTCCAAATTCACCATCAATCGTGACGATGGCATTTTTTAATGAAGACATTTCAAACAAGATTCTTTTGGCGTTTCCATAATCTTCCAAAGAATCATGGTAATCCATATGATCGCGACCTAAATTGGTAAATACTGCAGTATCTACATCGACATGCTTCAATCTTCCTTGTTTCAATCCATGAGAGGATGCCTCAATGACCGCATGACTGATGTTATTTTCTACAAAATCATAAAATAATTCGTGTATCTTTATTGCATCGGGTGTGGTGTGTGTTGCACTATTTAAATTTGGGAATACTCCATAGCCTAAAGTGCCTACAACACCACAGGGTATTTCAAGCTGCTCCATTGATTGCGCAACGAAATGACTCACCGAAGTTTTACCATCGGTGCCAGTAATTGCAGTTAAATTTATATTTTCAGATGGATTAGAAAAAAAACGTTTGCCAATGAATCCAAGCTGGTTATGTAAATTTTCAACACGAATACATGGCACTCCGAAGTCAACACTCTTTTGATCAATATTTGAGGTAGGTTCCCAAGCAATGGCTACTGCTCCTTTACTGATGGCTTGTCCCGCAAAATGAACTCCATGTGATTGCAGTCCTTTTGTTGCTAGAAATAAATCTCCACTTGAAGTAGTGCGACTATCCAAACTTAAACCTGTCACCACCACATCCTCATATATGTGTTGCTCAGTAGTCCATTTAGAAAGTAGATCAAACAAATTCCAGGACAACATATTTTTTTGCCCCTATCCAGCATGATCTTTTACCGAGTTGTTACTCTCGGCCTGCAATGAAGCTTTGTCAGGAGATATATTCAAAATTCTCAGGGCACCCCCCATTATGGTGGAGAAAATTGGAGCAGCAACCTCTCCACCAAAATAAGAACCACTACGTGGCTCATTAACTAATACCACCAAGACTAATTTAGGGTCACTTGCTGGCGCCATGCCTGCAAATAGAGAAATATATTTATCTTCTGCATAACCCTCTGTAGACGATTTATGTACCGTGCCTGTTTTGCCCGCGACACTATAGCCAGGAATACTAGCACGCACCCCTGTTCCCTCATTTGACACTACGGCCGTCAACATTGATATAACCTGAGTTGCTGTTTTGTTAGAAAGTATTTGTCTAGTTTGTATTTTGTTTGCACTATGTTTTGGCACAACCAACATAGAAACGGTAACCTCTTTACCACCTGAAGCCAAAACACAATAAGCATGCGCTAGCTGCAAAACTGTCATCGACATGCCATAACCAAAGGCTAAGGTTGCATGTTCAACTTCATACCAATTTTTAAAGTATTTTATTTGGCCATAAGCTTCTCCTGGAAACCCTGATTCGGTAGGTGCCCCAACCCCAAGAGATGTAAACATAGACCAAAGTTGTTCTTTCGGAGTATTTAAAGCAATTTTAGTAGCCCCCACATTACTGGATTTTAAAATAACTTTACTGACACTTAATTTTCCAAAATCTTTTATGTCTCGAATGGTGTGGCCTGCAACTTCAAATTCTCCGGGAGCTGTATCTATTACGGTTTTAGGTGAGCAGCGTCTTGATTCAAGTGCGGCAGCAATTGTAAATGGTTTAACTGTAGATCCAGGTTCAAATACATCTGTTACTGCTCGATTACGATAAGCACTACGCCGATACCCGCTTCGATTATTCGGATTAAAAGATGGCACATTGGCCATCGCCAAAATTTCACCTGTTTTAACATCCATCAAAACTGCTGAAGCGGATCGAGCGTGATGTTGGGTAAATTTAGATTTTAATTCACGATAAGTTAGGTATTGGAGTTTTCGATCAATGCTCAATTGAAGATTCTGACCCGGCTGTGGAATTCGTAGTGCTTCCACATCTTCCACAATTCGATTATATGAGTCCTTTATGACACGCTTTGCCCCAACTTGCCCTCGCAACCAATCTTCATAGGCAAGCTCTATGCCTTCTAGTCCTTTATCATCAATATCGGTAAAACCAAGTATGTGTGAACTCACCTCACCTGTAGGATAATAACGCCGATACTCACGTTTTAAATACACTCCTTGCGCATTGAGTGTCTTAAGTTTTTCAGCCTGCTGTGGATTAATATGACGTTTTACATAGAAAAACTTTCGATCTTTCTTACTTTGTAATTTTTTTATTAGTACATCTGCATTAATTTTTAACACCAGCGCAACATCACGCAATGCCTTATGGCTTTGTAATGCTTCTAGTGGGTGCGCCCAAACAGAAAATACAGGCGTGCTCACTGCGAGTAGTTCACCATTCCTATCTAAAATCATGCCACGATGTGCAGGAATTTCGACAACTCGCAGATGGCGCGCCTTACCTTCCTCCTCTAGGAATTCATGCTCAAATAACTGTAAGTAAATAGATCTAGCAAATAGCCCGCCAAATCCAAAAATAAGCAATGCCAACAATAAAAACCGTCGTGCAGAATAAATTGGAGTTTTCTTCATTTTAAAATTTGAATTTATTCAGACTTTAGAAATAACAATCTATTTTCATGCACTAAATCCATTCCTAATTTTTCTCTCGCTAGTTTTTCTATCCTTGCGTGCGTAGACCATGCGCTCTGTTCTAATTGAAGCTGCCCCCATTCAATTTGCAACTCATCATAATTATTTTGTAAATTTTGTAACTCAATAAATGATTTTCGAACGGCGTGTTTTGAATAAACGACACTTACTCCAGAAAAAATATTTGCTAACAGCAAAATTACAATTAGTGAAAATTTCCCAATCATGAAGCACGCTCCAAAACATAGAGCTTTGAACTCCTTGCTCTAGGATTATTTTCAATTTCATATGACGAAGGCCGGATTGGTTTGCAAACACGAACAAATTGCGGCTTAGATTCATCTATAATTGGCAATCTTCTGGGAAGAGATGAGTTCGGAGTATTACGTAGTAAATTTTTTACTATTTGATCTTCTAAAGAATGGAATGTAATCACTAACAAGCGGCCTGTTGCTACAAGAAGTTGAGCACAACATTCTAATGCTGCTGACAAAACCTCTAATTCTTTATTTATATAAATTCTGATGGCTTGAAAAGTACGTGTAGCAGGATGTTTATGCTCACGAGACCTTCCAACCACGTGTTTAACAATCTCCGCTAGTTCGTTTGTAGTTGAAATGCGACTAACATTTCTAGTCTCAACAATCGTTCTTGCAATCTTTTTTGCGTATCTCTCTTGCCCATACTCTCTTAAAACTTTTTCAAGCTCTGGCATGGATACAGATTGCAACCAGTCTGCAGCACTTAAACCAACATTTCTTCTCATACGCATGTCCAAAGGACCATCATGCATAAAACTAAATCCTCGTTGAGGATCATCTAACTGAGGTGAAGATACTCCTAAATCAAACAAAATCCCGTTTACACTCCCAATACAATTATGTTCTTTTGCAACATCGGATAGTTCAGAAAAATTTTTTTGCAATATAGTTATCCTTTTATCTTCCAAAAATTTTGCTTTCCCATATGTGACCGCTTCAGTATCTTGATCGATCGCTAATATACGACCGTTAGCATTAAGCCGACTTAATATCTCTTTGCTGTGTCCTCCCCTGCCAAATGTACAATCCAAATAAACTCCATCTGGATTTATGTTTAATGCTTCGACTACCTCATTGAGTAAAACTGGCTGATGTGTACCAGCCTGCATCGTTAAATTGAAAGCGTTTCAAGCGCACTAGTAATATCACTTAATTTATTTTCTTCTTTAATCCATTTATCACACATCTTTTCCCAAGTGCCTTGGTCCCAAAGTTCAAATTTATTACCTTGACCAATTAACACAGTATGCTTTTCTAAATTTGCGAAATTACGCAAGGGGGTAGGCAACAAAATTCTATGCTGTGCATCCATTTCACATTCAGTAGCATGGCCTAATAGCAAGCGTTGCAATCGCCTCACTTGTTTATCAATACTGGGCAATTCCATTAACTTCTTTTCTATCAGTTGCCACTCAGGAAATGGATAAAGCAATAAGCATCGATCAACATCGACGGTTATTACAAAGCTACCGCCACAGGATTCCTGAATGCGATCCCGGTAGCGAGCCGGTAATGACATTCTTCCTTTGGCGTCCAAATTGAGATCATTTACACCACGAAACATACGTTATAGGCATGGAATAATTCTCCATGGTTTCCCACTTTTTCCCACTTTTTAACACTATAGAAATGGGCTTCCAAGATTGCAAGTAAAAACCCTCGAAAAGGTAAAAAAATTTCTTATAAGACAGATAGTTAACTGCGCTATACCCGTTCAAAAAGAAGGGTAATTTCCTAAGAACTTACGTATATTTGAGGGTTTAATGAAAAAATATGAGACTTTAGATTAACAAATTAGCTGGGAAAGCCATTAAATCAAGGAGTCGGCCGATAAGCCGGGTTCTGTCGTGAACAGTCATTCATCTAGGAAACGTGTCGCCACGAATCTCATGCGACCTACCCAGGAACCGTACGGGCCATACGTTGGAATATATCCAGTCCCTCTACTTGGTCTTGCTCTAAGTGGGGTTTGCCATGCCACAATTGTTGCCAATTGTGCGGTGCGCTCTTACCACACCATTTCACCCTTACCTCATTACTGAGGCGGTATACTTTCTGCTGCACTTTCCATGAATTCACATTCTCCAGGTGTTACCTGGCACCCTGCCCTAAGAGCCCGGACTTTCCTCTATCTTATATATTTATAAGACAGCGACTGCTTAGCCGACTCTTAGCGAACCTTAGCATAATGTGGTTTAGGATTTTTCATTCTTCTTATCTATACCGATGGAATAGAGCTTATTACGTGCGACCCCCATATGTTTTGCCACCAGCTGAACCGCATCTCTATGTGATATATGCTGTTCTAACTCTTCCAGTAACAATGCTGCTCTATCCGTATGCTCAGATTTCTCAGTGTCGGTATTACCTTCAACAACTAATACAATTTCACCTTTAATCTCTTCCTTTTTATTCAAAAGTTGCTGATGAATTTCGCCAAGCGTTCCACATACATGTTCCTCATATTGTTTGCTGATTTCCCTTAATAGGCTTGCTTTTCGCATATTTCCATAGAAACGTTGCATAGTCTCAATCGAGCTTAGTATTCTTTTGGGTGAGTCATAAAACGCTTGTGTCCGTTCTTCATATCGCAATTGTTTGAATAGGTTTTCTTGGTCTGATGCTGATTTAGGGATAAATCCTTCAAATGTAAATCGATCGCAGGCAATGCCGGCAATTGAAATAGCTGCTACAACAGCACTTGGGCCTGGAACTGATCTCACTTGTATACCTTCTTGCCTTGCCGCCGTTATTAATTTGTATCCTGGATCACTAATGAGAGGCGTACCCGCATCAGACACGAGCCCAATATCCATTCCGCTATATAATTTGCTTAAGATGGTAGATATCCTTTTAGATTCATTAAAATCATGTAGCGACTGTAGATTGGCTTGGATACCATAATGTTCTAATAATTTATTAGTAACACGAGTATCTTCTGCGTATACAATATTAACTCTTTGCAGTGTATCTAAAGCGCGGTGTGAGATATCTCCAAGATTTCCAATTGGCGTTGCAATAACAAATAAAGTACCGGACTCACTCATCACTTAATTCAATATTAAAATTTATAAATGTGAAACAAACTATATACATTCTAATCATTATTGTGCTGTCGTGTGCTATTTCCAGTTGTACAAATTTATCTAGAACCGGCAAAGAGTTGTTTGATCCCTCTCAGGCAGAAATTCGTAAAGCTGAGAATTTAATAGAGGCGGGGAATTACCAGGAAGCCGCTAATATATTTTGGACTTTAGCAGAATCCAAACCTTCTCCGCAAAAAGAAGCGTTACAAATCAGAGCAGCAGAAGCAGTCTTGAGACCAAACACAAAATCACAAGCTCAACAATATTTAAATGCAATTGATGAAAATGATCTGAATGAAGATTTATTGGTTCGCAAACGAGTAGCGACAGCAGAATTAGCGTTATTAAATGGACAACCCCAAAAAGCACTTGATGCAGCACCCAGCATGCTGGTCGACATCTCCCAAAAATATAAACCACATGTATTGGCAGTTCGTGCCAAAGCATTGAAAGCGAGTGGCTACAATCGAGAGTCCATTGAAACAAGGCTTGCCTTAAACTCTTACTTATCTAAACCTGAACAACTAGAAAAAAATAACCAGCTTATTTGGCAAACCTTACAAAACACAACCCCACAACAACTTAGTGATTGGAGTGCAAACAACCCAAATAGTGATTTCACAGCCTGGATTGCCCTGGCTTCAATTCAAAAACAACCCCAACAAAATTTATCTGCATTACAAAATGAGATTCATCAATGGCGCATGAATCACCCAAACCACAGTGTTCCAGAATCCATCATAAATTCTATGACGGAAAACTATGCAAATATTCAGATTGCTCCCAACAAAATAGCGGTGCTATTACCTCTATCTGGCCGATATCGCAAAGTTGCTGAAGCTGTATATGCGGGTATTACTACAGCAAGAGAATTTGACCAAGAATTTAGTCCGCCCCCTGAATTAGTTGTATATGACACAGGAGATGACCCTATTGCAGCGATAAGTTATTACCGTCGTGCAGTAAACGAAGGTGCAGATTTTGTGATTGGGCCCTTCCCAAAACAAGCAGTAAGCATATTAGTAAACCAAGAAGAAGCTACTGTACCAACACTATCGCTGAACTACGCAAGTAGCACATTGGCTGGTACACAAAATTTATTTCAGTTCGGACTGTTACCCGAAGATGAAGCGCGTCAAGTCGCTGAACGTGCCTCTTTAGACAATTTTAAAACAGCCTTAGTGCTGGTTCCAGAAGGTGAGTGGGGCACCCGATTATTAAATGCATTTACTGAACGTTTTGGAGAATTGGGAGGTAGTGTATTACAGTCAGAACGTTATTTTGTTGAGAATTCAGATTATTCTGTGGCCATAAAAAACCTACTGCAACTTAATAGGAGCGAACAGCGTTACAAAAATGTACGGGCCGTCATTCAAAAGAATGTGGAATTTGTGCCTAGACGACGACAAGATGTTGACTTTATTTTTATTGCGGCATCACCTCAACAAGCTCGATTACTTAGACCACAACTAAGTTTCCATTACGCTACCGATTTACCCGTATATTCCACATCACACATTTTTTCTGGAAATGAAAATATTTCAGCGGATCAAGATATCAATGGAATTACCTATTGTGACATGCCATGGCTACTATCCAACGAACCTTTCTTAGAACTACTAAGAGATTCTGTAGACCTGAATAGTTCTGAAGGTTCTTCTCTATTACCTCGTTTGGCAGCGTTGGGAATAGATGCATATTTAATTATTCCTCATTTACAAAGGCTCGCTACCAATGAATTTGAACGCTACGATGGCACTACAGGAAAACTAAGTGTGGGTTCTCAAAATAGAATCTACCGCGAATTAATCTGGGCAAAATTTGTTAAAGGCCGTCCACAAATAATAGAAACATTTGTAACTCTACCTGCGCAAGCAAATAATCAATAATTCGTGAAATCTTCTACTCAAGGAAAATTGGCAGAAGATAAAGCATGCCAGTATTTAGAACAACATGGATTAAAGCTAATTGAAAAAAATTATCATTGCCGTAGTGGTGAAATTGATTTAATCATGCAAGATAATGAAATATTAGTATTTGTTGAAGTACGATATAGAAAGAACGATGACTATGGCTCAGCTATTGAAAGTATCGATAAAGCAAAAGTAAGAAAGATCGTGTCAACTGCAAAACATTATATCACTCATCATAATATAGATCGCCCAATGCGATTTGATCTCATCGGACTAGATGCAAGTTATAAAGCTAATTGGATTAGTGATGCATTTAGTGCCTTTTAATTCAGCAAATCAAAATGAACAACAGCGATAGAATTACACAAATTTTTAACGAAAGTATAGAGACTAAACAAGCTTCTATGGATGTATTAACATCCAAAATTGCTGCAGCTGCTGATTTAATCATTCATGCATTACACAATAACGGCAAAATTTTAAGTTGTGGTAATGGAGGTTCAGCGGCTGATGCACAACACTTTTCCTCAGAATTACTGAATCGATTTGAAAAAGAACGAGCAGGATTACCTGCAATTGCATTAACCACTGACAGCTCTACACTCACTTCCATAGCGAATGATTTCAACTATGATCAGATTTTTTCCAAACAGATAATAGCATTAGGAAACAACAACGATATTTTACTGGCAATCACTACCAGTGGAAATTCGCCTAATATATTGAGTGCAGTCACTGCAGCTCAAAAACAATATATGCATGTAGTTGCATTAAATGGAAAAGATGGAGGGAGTCTGGCCCCAATGTTAAGTGAAAACGACGTAGAAATTCGCATACCCAGCCATTCCACTGCACGAATTCAAGAAATACATTTACTTACACTACACTGTATTTGTGATTTAATTGATCAAAATTTTGTTAAAAGCTAGGTCCTTAGCTCTTAAGGATGGCAATTAGTTCTCATATAATAAAAAGTCTTCAAGACACATGCGGTAGGGATGCTGTACTTATCGATTCAGGTGAATGCTGGGCTTACGGATATGATAATAGTAAACAACACGCCTGCCCGGAAGCTGTCCTACTACCATCTTCACATGAGCAAATCGTACATGCTGTAAAACTTTGCAATCAAAACACAATTCCTATTACAACACGCGGCAGAGGCACTGGAACTACAGGTGCTGCAGTCCCTCTACAAGGAGGACTTGTATTATCAACGGAACGATTAAACCAAATTTTAGAATTTGATGATCAAAATCGAAATATCTGTGTACAAACAGGTGTTTTAAATTCAGCCGTTCAAAATTTTGTGAAGAGGAAAAATTTATTTTGGCCTCCTGATCCTAGCAGCGCGGATTTTTGTAGCATTGGCGGAAATTTAGCATGCAATGCTGCAGGTCCTCGCGCTATTAAATATGGCACCTGTCGAGAAAACACATTAAGTGTAAAAGCGGTTACTGGAATTGGCGATACAATTCACAGCGGTAGCGCCACTACAAAAGGAGTGGTGGGTCTTGACTTAACCCGTTTACTAATTGGTAGCGAAGGCACACTCGCAATCATTACAGAAGCAAGGTTAAAACTTAGCCCAACACCAGAAGAAATCTCTACCATTCGTGCGATTTATAATTCAGCAACAGCAGCTATTGAAGGTGTAGTTACTATACTAAGCCAAAATAATTTACCTTATGCCTTGGAATTTGTTGACCAGGGATCGCTGCGATTAATTCAACAACACTCATCGCAAGAATTCCCTGAGAATGCTAATGCAATGTTATTAATCGAAGTAGACGGACTAAAAAAGAATATAACGGCAAATACAAATGCCGTACGCGATGCAGCTAAAAACACTGGATGTATAGAAATTCAACAGGCAAAGACATTGGAGCAAAAACAGCAACTTTGGAGTGCTCGCAAAGCTTTGTCGCCTGCTTTGAGAAGTTTCGCACCAAATAAAATTAACGAGGATGTTGTCGTTCCTGTAAGTAAGCTTCCCAGCCTATTAGAAACCTTGGAAACATTGAGCAAGAAATACAATGTTTCGATTTTTAATTTTGGGCATGCAGGAAATGGTAACCTGCATGTCAACATTCTATTCGATGCAAACAATACAAAACAAAATGAAGCAGCTAATAACTGTCTGAATGAAATCTTTGAAGTCGTATTAAAACTTGGAGGTACACTTTCGGGAGAACATGGAATCGGTATGCTAAAACGTGATTTTGTGGCCAAAGAAATTGATGCTGCTACACTTGAAATCATGCGAAAAATTAAACAACAATTTGACCCAAATTCTATTTTAAACCCGGGTAAATCCATACCTGCCGGGTAATAATAAAATCCATTCAATGGAGATAGATTTCTTACTTCCTAGCGAACGGAATCAGCCCTATCAACAAGCACTCCATATGCGATTTTTAGCAAGATTCCTGGTTAAACGGGATTATTGATCTGACAACTGCCATTTCAAGCATATAACTCGCTGGTATGGTTAACTTTCTACTAAGGGAAGCTCATTGGGGCCTAAATAAAAATGGGAAGCAAAAATAACCAGCAATCTGCTGCTCAAAACCAATCGTTTGGTAGTAGTAAAAATAATGATGGTCTGGACATAGATGAAACTAATTTACGTACTGCTGAGTTTGATCAGTTTTTTAAACAATTTGAACCCGAAGAAACAGAAGAAAAAGTTGAAGAACAAAATGTTGTTTCAGAAAATCTAGAAATGACAGATTACAAAATTCTATATCGTAAAGATGTGGAATTTGCTTATATCATTTTAATTTATACAGAATCAGAAAATCACATTTCTCCTGTTTTATTTGGATTTGCTGACCGAAACGAAGATAACCAAGAAAATGAAATGAAAGTGCCTACTCGTGTAGAAAATATTTACGAAGATCAGGCCTATGATCAGTACATTGAATGGGGATGGTCAGATGTAACGCAAGAAGAAGATGATTACCCCATGGCAATTAAAACATTACTTGCTCAACACATGAAGCAAGATACCATCTAAACGGCTCTACGCAGCTTGGATATTGTTACCAAGCAACTGTTTATACAATTCAACGTCAACTTCACTAAAACAACAAGCAACGATTGTGTCAAATTTAATTTCATACTCGCGCATTGAATTTGTAGCAATGACCGCAGCTTGTTTTTTTGGATAGCCGTATACACCGGTACTAATTGCAGGAAAGGCAATCGTATTTAAGTTATGTTGAAGTGCTAACTCAAAACTTTTTTGGTAGCAGCTACGCAACAAATCAGCTTCGTTAAAAGCTCCATCTTGCCAAACCGGACCTACCGTATGAATGATATATTTGGCGGGAAGATCAAAACCAGGAGAAAGTTTCGCATCCCCCGTTTCACATCCGCCCAAGGTTTTATTGAATTCCAATAATTCTGGGCCTGCAGCACGATGGATCGCACCGTCGACACCCCCGCCTCCCAATAGGCTGTTATTGGCAGCATTAACAATGGCATCTAGTTCAAGGGTTGTAATATCACCTTGTAATACCTTAATCATAATTAAAAATTATTTAACCACGCGTAAATGTGGGTGTTTTGATTTTTCAGAATCATCCGTAGGTGAAGGAGGTGTTTTGTCATCATCCGTAAACATCATACCCTGACCATTCTCACGTGTATAAATGGCTAACACATATTCGATGGGCACATCGACATTCATGGCTTGACCGTCAAAGCGTGCATCAAAACTAACCGACTCCAGCCCCAAATCCAATGAGTGCACAGCCGTGGGACTGATATTTAATACAATTTTTCCATCTTGTTCATATTGGCGCGGAATTTTTACTACATCATTCGTAGCACTTACCAAAATATGAGGTGTCATCCCATTGTCCACGATCCATTCGTACATTGCTCGTAACAAATAAGGACGACTGGAAGTCATAGGAACTTATTTATTGATAATTAGCCAGGCCACATTTCTACTTCCTCTTCTGAAAGACTACTTCTAAAAGAGGGTCGGTCAAAAACTCGTTCGGCATATTCCATTATAGGCTTTGCAGAAGCGCCAAGTTTGATTCCAAAACTAGGAAGTCGCCATAGAATGGGTGCAATACTGCAATCCACTAAACTAAATTCATCACTTAAGAAATACGGCTTTACTTTAAATATCTCAACGGCTGATAGCATGCTTTCATGCAAAGATTTTTTTGCATCTTCTGCAGTTTCAGCATTACCTGAACATAATTCTATTAAGGGTGTATACCAATCTTTTTCAATATGAAATAAAGCGAGCCGAGACTTAGAACGAGATACAGGATCTACTGGCATCAAAGGTGGATGGGGGAAACGCTCATCCAGATATTCCATAATAACTCTTGCATCATATAACACGAGTTCACGATCGATTAGCGTTGGAACAGTGTTATACGGATTAACGTCTAATAAGTCTTCCGGTTTATTATTAGGATCGATTTGTACGACTTCAACCGTAATATCTTTTTCTGCTAAAACAATACGAGTACGATGACTTTGAGAACAGTGCGGATCTGAAAACAAAGTCATTCCAGATCGACGGTTTGCAACTAAAGCCATAGATTTTTCGATTTATAATTATAGTTTGTGGATCGAACGAACTAGTGTACGTCTTTCCAATAACTTTTCTTTAAGAAATAAGAAAGAACACCTAACACCACAAGGAATATTAGAACAAACACGCCCACTTTATAACGAACTAGTTGTGCAGGTTCACTTAAATAGGCTAAGAAATTAACGATGTCCGTCACAGCACGATCATATTCTTCTTCAGATAACAAACCAGACTGCACAATTTCGAAATGGTCAATTACATCACCATTACCTTGTTCTGGTTTTTTATACACCGCTTTTTGTAAGCCCTGTAAGTCGACTAATACATGCGGCATCGCCGTATTCGGTAAATGCGCATTATTTACACCAAAGGGACGACTATCATCGATATAAAACGACTTTAAATAATTATAAACGGCTTGCGGACCAATAGCGCGAACATGGGTACTCAAGTCGGGTGGATCAATACCTAAAAACCATTTTTTAGCATCTTCTCGGCGCATCGCAACCGTCATCAAGTCACCAAATTTCTGCCCCGTGAAGATCATACTTTCTTTCATTTCTTCTTCACTGATCTCCAAATCATCAGCTACTCGCTTATAACGACTGTGTTTTGCCGGATGACAACTGAGGCAGTAATTCACAAAATATTTAGCACCACGCTGCAACGACCGAGTACTACTTAAATGAATATCTACTTCGCCAAGATCAGGCCCACCTTGTCCACCACCAGCACTGTAAACGGGGAATACACAAGCTGTTAAAGCAATAAAAAAGGTAAATTTTAAAATTATTTTCATGAGGTAACCCGATCCGGAACTTCTTTGTCTTCGTCCCATTTTGTTAGAGCTGGCAAGAACAAAGTTATTAGTAAATAGATCGCAGTAATTATCCAAGTTTGCCAAATGAGTGCGGGATTATCGGAGGAGTTTACTAACAAGTCATACAAAGTAACCGCTCCAAGTAAAATTATAAAACTCGAAATCCAAAATCCATTTGAACGCGGTTTACTATAAGCCCATAACACAAAGAAGAAGAAGAAATAAATTTCTGTAAATCGTAAAGCCAATTGAGAGTAAAGCGGTGTAACAGCTTCCAAACCTAAGTAACCAAGAATAATAAACGTAACTGCAAACATATAAATGTTTAGCTTAAATAATAAACTGCGGTAGCGGATCGACTTAATAGGGTTTCGATCGATCCAAGGTAAGAAAAACAAAACCACAATCGCCAAAGCCATCGCTAAAAATCCTAAAAATGGACTTGGTATTGCACGCAGTACTGTATAAAAAGGTGTGAAGTACCAAATTGGCGCAATGTGATCCGGTGTATTTAAATGGTTGGCGGGATCAAAATTGGCATGCTCTAAAAAGTAACCATTCACCTCAGGCCAGAAAAATACAACTATCGAAAATAAAATCAAGAAAACGACTACACCGAATATATCTTTAACCGTGTAATAGGGATGAAAAGGAATTCCATCTAAAGGAATACCATCGGCACCTTTGGTTTTTTTAATTTCCACACCGTCGGGGTTATTTGAACCCACTTCATGCAAGGCAAGAATGTGCCCAATAATTAAACCAAGCAAAGCCAGTGGCACCGCAATAACATGCAAAGAGAAAAAACGATTTAATGTGGCATCTGAAATTACAAAATCACCACGAATCCATTGCGACAATCCTTCCCCAATAAATGGAATCGTATTAAATAAGTTGATGATAACCTGAGCTCCCCAGTAAGACATGTTGCCCCAAGGTAACAAATAACCCATAAAGGCTTCTGCCATTAACGCTACATAAATGAGCATTCCAAAAATCCAAATGAGCTCTCTTGGATTTTTAAAGGATCCATATATCAGTCCACGGAACATATGCAGGTACACCACAATAAAGAAAAATGAAGCTCCCGTGGAATGCATATAACGGATTAGCCAGCCCCAATTTACATCCCGCATAATGTGTTCTACTGAAGCAAATGCCATCGCTTCATCTGGCTTGTAATGCATGGTTAAGAAAATTCCACTTAGAATTTGTATAACGAGTACTAGCAGAGCTAAAGAGCCAAAGAAATACCAGAAATTAAAATTTTTGGGTGCGTAATATTCTGAGAGATGCTCTCTCCACATTTTGGTAAGCGGAAAACGCGCATCTATCCAACCGAGTAACCCTTGCGGTTGATCACTCATGCCTGTGCCTCTTCTTCAGTCAAACCCACTAAAATTCTATTTTCACTAACAAAATGATACTCAGGAACTTCAAGATTTTTATTGGCAGGTACGTTTTTATATACTCGACCTGCAAGATCAAATCTTGAGCCGTGACAAGCACAATAGAAACCACCTAACCAATTTGCGCTCATACCCTGTGCACTACCCGCATACGGCTTATATTCTGGCGAACAACCTAAATGTGTACATATTCCATATAACACTAAAAACTCTTCATTGAGTGAACGGTATTCATTTTTTGCAAAGGCAGGCTGTTGAGATTCCATATCAGAATCCGGGTCACGCAATTTTTCGGTAACTTGTCCCAGTGTTTTGATCATGTCTGGAGTGCGTCGAATAATCCAAATGGGTTTGCGACGATAAGTGTCTTGTATCATCTGCCCCGGTTCCATTTTACTTACATCAATTTCAACTGGCGCCCCCGCTGCTAATGCACTCGCACTTGGGCTCATACTGGAAATAAATGGCCAGGTAGCAAATAAAGTTCCAGCACCGCCAACAGCTACCGTTCCAGCCAGTAAATCTCTACGGCTCTTATTTACTTTTTCATTAGCCATGAACTACCTCTCCTTGCGTGAAATTAAGAAGCTGATTTGCTGTGGTATGGATGCGTTAATTTTTATTTATCGTCTGTGTCGCTAAGCAACCATTAAGAACGCTCTTTTTAGAGCTTGCGTAGAATGGCGTAACAACTCTTCCTCGTCAAGTATGCCTTCGAAATATCGTTTATTTACGCGGGGTTATCAATATCTATAAATTCATAGTTAAGTGAGAATTGCTGTGCCAAATGTTCCCCCAGAGCCTGTACACCATAACGTTCTGTCGCATGGTGCCCCGCTGCAAAATAATGAATTCCCATTTCTCGAGCAATATGTGCAGTTGGCTCCGAAATTTCACCGCTTATATATGCATCTAAATTATTGTTCACGGCCAGCTGTATAAACCCCTGCCCAGCCCCTGTGCACCAGCCCACGGTAGAAATAGAAGAGGTAGCCGCTGGAATATGTGTACATTTTCTGCCTAGCGCTGTTTCTATCGTGTTTTTAAATTCCCCAGCTGTAATTGGTTTCAGCACATGACCAAAACTTCCACAATTTTCCAATGACTTCGACTGCAAAATACCATCCACCTCCAGGCCCAGCACTTTGGCTAGCTGCACATTGTTCCCAACTTCAGGGTGTGCATCTAACGGTAAATGATAAGCCAATAAGCTGATCTCATGTTCTAACAAAAGCTTAAGGCGTTGCCGCTTCATGCCCACCACACAAGAATCTTCATTTCCCCAAAAATATCCATGGTGTACTAAAATTGCATCCGCCTCTTTTTCACATGCAATCTCTAACAACGCCTGACATGCTGTTACTCCTGCAACAATCTTATTTACTTGTTGCTTACCTTCCACCTGTAATCCATTGGGACAATAATCCTTGAATTTCTGAATGTGCAAAAAAGTATTTGTGTACTGTGTCAGTTCTTGTAAGGTCAGCATATGTGCATCACATTTGATTGGTTTTTAACAAGGGCTTATTCAGCATAGAGTAACGCACCTATGGCCATACGAAAACTATTGCTCTTCATCATTCAAGCCACCGCGGTTGGTGTGTTTGCCGCAGTGCTGTTGTTGATATTTTTACCAGATGATGTGGTAAATAAAAGACCTGTGGTTGAGTTCTTAGTAGATGAACCAGAACCTAACTCAAATTTAGGCAGTGGGCCAGTCTCTTATGCAAAGGCTGTACAGCGAGCAGCGCCTGCTGTCGTAAATATATATACACGTAAACAAGTCATCACCAAACGCCGCCCTTTATTTAACAGTCCTTTGCTTCGAAGATTTTTTGGAGACTTAAATCAACCACGTCAACGCACCCAAACTAGTCTGGGTTCGGGCGTCATCATGAGCACACAAGGTTATGTGCTTACAAACTATCATGTCATTGAAGAAGCAGACGAAATCGAAGTTTTACTTTCAGATGGCCTCACCGTACCTGCCATCGTGTTAGGCGCTGACCCTGAAACAGATCTTGCCGTATTAACCATTGAAGTTGAAAACATACCAAGCATCGTAATTAGTAACGCAAAACAACTTCAGGTGGGTGACGTGGTATTAGCCATCGGCAATCCGTTTGGTTTTGGGCAAACCGTTACACAAGGAATTGTAAGCGCAACGGGTCGTGATCATCTTGGAATTACCACCTTTGAAAATTTCATTCAAACCGATGCGGCAATTAATCCAGGGAATTCTGGAGGTGCATTAATCAATGCGTTTGGCGAAGTGGTAGGTATAAACACCGCAATCTTTTCCAGATCCGGGGGATCTCAAGGCATAGGCTTTGCCATTCCAATTAAGTTAGCACAGGATGTCATGACGCAGATCATTGAAAACGGCAGAGTTATTCGAGGCTGGATGGGATTGGAATTACAAAATCTATCACCACAATTAGTGGAGTCTTTTGGCTTGGATAATCACACTGGGGTATTAGTGGCTGGCGTTGTGCGTAAAGGCCCTGCTTATAAAGCCGGTATTCGCCCTGGGGACATCATTGTTGAGTTTGATGGGCATGCCGCAATGGATGCGAAAGCCATTCAAAATGAAATCGCTAAAAATAAACCAAACACAACAATGGAAGTGAAAGGATTGCGCAAAGGAAAAATCTTTGCCTTAGATGTACAAATCGAGCAACGACCACTATACCGATAATTTTTTACACAACGGAAGTTTTCAACGCGGTTACAAATGCTTCGTTTTCTTGTGCAGTTCCTACCGTTACACGTAGACAATTTTCAAGAAGATTATTATCAGCAACATTTTTAATCATAATGTTTTGGTCTAGTAATTTCTGAAAAACTTGGTCCGCTTGCTTAGATAATGTTTTAAACATAATAAAATTAGCTTGGCTCGGAAATACTTGAATTTCACTTACCTCTTGCATCGCCTGTATCAACATTTCTCGTTGTTCACAGATCATTGCAGCTTGTTTATTAAAAATATCTATATTTTGTAATGCAAATTTGGCACTGATTTGCGTTAACACATTTATATTGTAAGGCAAACGAATTTTATTAAATTCATCTAACCACTGCTTATCTCCTAACAACCAGCCTAACCTTAAACCTGCTAAACCCATTTTAGAAACGGTGCGTAACATTAATGCATGTGAGTATTTCTCTACGATGGGCAGCATCGAATAGGCCGCAAAGGGCGCATAAGCTTCATCGATCACCACCAGACCAGTTGCTTGTTGCACAATTTGTTCGACTAATTCCATGGGCCAAAGTGTACCCGTTGGATTATTGGGACAAGCCAAAAAGATCAATGCGGGATGGTGTTGCTGGATCGCGGTTTGCAGTGAACTCATTGGCAAATCAAAAGCATTTTCCATTAGCGGAACTTCAATGACCTGCACACCTATATATTCGGCAATTAATGTATACATGGAAAAACTTGGCGTGACCGTCAATGCGCAGGTATTAGGTTTTGCAATCGCTAACAGCAGTAGCTGTATGAGCTCATCCGAGCCATTACCAAACATGATTTCAAGTGATGACGAAATTGAAAATGTATCCCGGAAGCTTTGTTTTAGCTGGTTCGCCTGTGGTTCAGGATAACGATGCAACGAAACTTCCCCTAATGCTTGCTGCCATTGTTGTTGAATCTCATCCGGCAAAGCATAGGGGTTTTCCATCGCATCGAGTTTTACAAAACCTTCAGACTCGGGGACCTGATACGCCTGTAACTTCGAAAGCTCTGGGCGCAACAGTTTTTTCGGTGAAACACTCATCACAAAATTTATTGTTTATTGTTCACGATACTGTGCAGATTTTGCATGGGCAGATAAACCCTCGCTCGTTGCAAGTGTGGATGCAACTCCACTTAATTTGTTAGCACCTTCCCTGGAACAATGTAGTACGCTGGTTCGCTTTTGAAAATCGTAAACACCCAATGGTGAAGAAAATCTCGCCGTACCAGCGGTAGGCAACACATGATTTGGGCCTGCACAATAATCGCCAAACACTTCAGGCGAGTGATGTCCTAAAAATACCGCCCCAGCATTGCGAATTGAATCCAATAATTTTTCTGGTTCTGCAACACATAGCTCTAAGTGTTCAGGCGCAATTTCATTGGCTAATTCCGCAGCTTCTGCTAAATCTTTCACTTGAATAAATGCGCCATAGTTATTCATGGATTGCACAATAATTTCGGCACGATCCAAATCTTTTAACAGAGTCTGCATTGCCTGCAATACTTGATCGATTAAATTTGTACTGGGTGAAATTAAAGTTGCACGTGCATGTACATCGTGCTCGGCTTGTGAGAACAAGTCCATTGCAACCCAAGTGGAGTTAGCCGATTCATCACATATTGCTAACACTTCAGAGGGACCGGCAATCATATCGATACCCACTTGCCCAAAAACCATGCGTTTGGCACATGCCACATAGGCATTACCTGGCCCCACAATTTTATCCACCTTTATAATGGATTCAGTTCCATACGCCAATGCTGCCACTGCCTGTGCACCACCCACTGTATACGCACGATCCACACCCGCAATGGCGGCAGCGGCTAGTACCATCTTGTTCACTTCACCTTTCGGCGTTGGCACAACCATAGTGATTGATTCCACGCCCGCCACTTTGGCCGGAATAACATTCATTAACACACTTGATGGATACGCCGCTTTTCCTCCTGGAACATACACGCCTACTTTTTCTAAGGCAGTAACTTTTTGTCCCAGTTCATTTCCATCTTGATCTTGCATGGTCCAAGATTGCATTTTTTGTTGCTCGGCATAATTTCGAATTCGGCTAGCCGCGGTATCCAATGCTTGTCTTTGCTCGACCGATATTTCACCTAAAGCGGTTTGCATTTGTGATGGCGAAATTTCTAGTTCATGCATGCTCGCAACATCCAGTTGATCAAAGTTTTTTGTGTAGTCAATGAGTGCTACATCCCCTTTTTCTTGCACCGCATGGATGATCTCTTCAACACGCGTACGCACATCTTGTTCAGCCAATTTATTTTTGGCTAACCACTGATTAAATTGCGCAGAGAACTCTGCGTCTTGTGTAGTAAGACGACGAATATCCAACATGGAATTATTGAAAATGTTTAAGGATTACGCCGCCGTTGCTGCGGACTTGCAATGACGTCTTTCACGCACAGCATTAGCAAAAATGTGTAACAACTCTTGTGTGTTATCCCAACCTAAACACGCATCAGTAATACTCTGCCCATACCTTAGATCCTGACCCGGTTTGGCATCTTGTCGACCAGCCACCAAGTGACTTTCAATCATCACTCCAAAAATTCGCATTTCACCCGCACGTAACTGATTGGAAATTTCTTTGCCTACATCCATTTGCTTATCATGCTGTTTAAAACTATTGGCATGACTGCAATCCACCATAATACGTGCCGGCAGTCCTGCTTTTACTAACATTGTGGCTGCATCGTCTATGCTCTCTGGAGTGTAATTCGGCTGTCTCCCACCACGAAGAATAATGTGGCAATCTTTATTGCCCGCAGTTGAAAAAATTGCAGATTTACCTGCCTTAGTAACGGATAAAAAATGGTGTGGGTTTATGGCTGAACCGATGGCATCTACGGCAACTTGCAAACCCCCATTCGTGGCATTTTTAAACCCTACGGGACAAGATAACCCTGAAGCCAATTCACGATGTACCTGACTTTCCGTGGTACGTGCACCAATAGCACCCCAGCTTACCAAATCAGCAACGTACTGCGGACTAATTAAATCTAAATACTCAGTACCTGCCGGCATGCCCGTTTCATTTAGATCGAGCAATAAACTACGTGCAACATGTAACCCTTTATTGATTTCAAAACTACCATCGAGATTGGGATCATTGATTAATCCTTTCCATCCCACCGTGGTGCGTGGTTTTTCAAAGTACACACGCATGATGATCATCATTTCTCCAGCCAACTCGTCTCGAACCACGGCTAATTTTTCAGCGTACTCGCGAGCCGCATCTGTATCATGAATAGAGCATGGCCCAACCACAACCAGCAAACGATCATCTTGCCCTTGCAATATATTTTGCACAACACTACGTGTCGCACACACAGTTTGTGCGGCTTTCTCACTGATCGGTAATTGCGAATGTAGCTCGGAAGGGGCAATCACCTCTTTCATTTTAACGATACGAAGATCGTCCGTTTGATATTGCATGGTCTCTCGTCAGTCCTTGAAAAAATTATGGGTTTTAATAATTATTCTTATTAATTCTGTGTAGATATCCTAAATTGTTCAATAAGAGGTTTAAGTGTAGCAGATTTTATCTTCATTGCTGCCTTGTTCACGATCAATCGAGAACTGATATCTGCAATATGCTCCATTTCCACCAAACCATTTGCTTTTAGGGTATTCCCCGTCGCCACTAAATCCACAATACAATCTGCCAAACCCAGCATTGGAGCAAGTTCCATAGAACCATATAATTTTATCAATTCCACTTGCTGCCCTTTCGAAGCAAAGTGGCGTCGCGTTGTGCGAAGATATTTAGTGGCTACACGCATACGTTTCGTTGGCAACTCTCTATTTGCTACTCCTGCCACCATGAGTCTACATTTCGCAATACCCAGATCCACCGGCTCATACAAACCATCTCCATCAAACTCCATTAATACATCTTTACCAGCCACGCCTAATTCAGCTGCACCGTATTGCACATAGGTTGGAACATCCGCAGCGCGAATAATTAACAAGCGCACATCTTGTCTATTGGTAGGCAACACTAATTTGCGCCCATCGAGATCAGCCTGCGCAACCGTGATATTCATATTTGCTAACAACGCAAGACTCTCGTCAAATATTCGGCCTTTCGATACTGCAATTGTGATTGTGTCTTGGTTCATTGTTTAATGGGGCACGCGTCTAATATTGGCACCTAATTGTGCAAGCTTCTCTTCAATACATTCATAGCCTCGATCAATATGATAAATACGATCCACAATGGTTTGTCCATCCGCCACTAGGCCCGCCAATATTAAACTTGCCGATGCCCGTAAATCAGTAGCCATTACAGGAGCCCCATTAAGTTTATCTACACCTTTTATAATGGCAGTGTTACCTTCAATTTTGATATCTGCACCCATGCGCTGCATTTCTTGCACATGCATAAATCGATTTTCAAAAACAGATTCTGTTATTGCACAAGAACCATCTGCAATACAGTTAAGTGCCGTGAACTGGGCTTGCATATCGGTAGGAAATGCTGGGTAAGGTGCTGTACGAATATTTATACTTCGAGGCCTTCGACCTTGCATATCGATCTCTACCCAATCATGCCCACAATGAATGCTGGCACCGGCTTCTTCCAGTTTTTGCAGTATCGATTCCAGTGTTTGGGGACGTGTGTCTTTTAGTTTGACCCGGCCACCGGTAATAGCGGTAGCGACTAAAAACGTTCCAGTCTCAATACGATCCGCCAATACACTGTAGGAACAACCTTTTAATTCATCTACACCTTGTATGGTGATGGTATCGGTGCCTGCACCGATAATTTCTGCGCCCATTTCGATGAGACAATTGGCTAAATCGGTTACTTCTGGTTCACGTGCCGCATTCTCAATAACAGTAGTTCCATCAGCCAAAGTGGCTGCCATCATTAAATTTTCCGTTCCAGTCACGGTGACATTTTCCATTACCAAGTGTGCACCTTTGAGGCGGTCGGAACGCGCATGTATATAACCACCTTTAACATCAATTTCTGCGCCCATCGCCTCTAACCCCCTGAGATGTAGATTCACGGGCCGCGAACCAATGGCACAACCACCCGGCAATGAGACTTCAGCTTGCCCGAAACGCGCCAGTAATGGGCCCAATACGAGTATTGAAGCGCGCATGGTTTTAACCACTTCATAAGGAGCAAACAATTCCTCAATCGTCCCACTATCTACTTCAATATTCATTTTTTCATCCAGCGTTAACGACACTCCCATACGACCCAATAATTCCATGGTTGTAGTGACATCTTGCAGGTGCGGCACATTGGCTATACGCACTGGGCCATCGGCCAATAGGGTGGCGGCAAGAATTGGCAACACAGCATTTTTAGCACCTGAAATACGTACCTCTCCGTTTAAGGAAGAACCTCCATTAATTAATAATTTTTCCATAACGGGTGTAAGTGCAGGAATTTATTGGCCGTAGTTAGTTTTGCGCTCGGAATCTTAGCGGAGTCGCTGTACACATACTAGCAATCAAAATAGGAATAGGTTTGTGAGAGTGCGAATTATGAAAGCTTTAGAAGTTTTTCAAGTTTATTCACTTCGACTAGCTTACGGGCTTTTTCAGACGCATTTACGTAGGTGATCTTTTTATTATTGCAGTGTGCCCATCTAGACCAGGCTACTAACAATGCAAGCCCACCACTATCCATGTTTTTTGCAGACCCAATATCAATTTCTAGATTTTGTTCATCCAAACCTAATAACATCTTTCTTGCGGCACCCCAAATATCGGCAACCGTTGAAAATGTTAGATCTCCAGAAATTTCAAATTTTCCTTTTTCAGTTGCCTTAAAAATTTTAGGTTTGAGCATCGTTGCTTGAGGCAGTTTTATTTGTATTGGCCAATCGTTCAATTAGTGCGTCTAAAGAAGTCTCTTTAATCTCTTGTCCAAAGCTAGTACGAAAGTTTTTAACTAAGCTAAGTCCATCCACGGCCAAGTCAAAAACTTTCCATTCATTACTTTTATTTTGTCTAAAGATATAAGCAACCTGCAAAGGTGTATTTCCTGAGCCAATATCAAGTTCAGTTTGCACTGTGTGATATTTACTTTTCTTTTGCTCTCCTCTTTTGGGAAGAACTTTTACTTTAGCATGCCCATAATCCACCAACGATTTTGCATAGGTGCGAATTAACATATCTTTAAATTCAGTTATAAATCTTGTGCGTTGGGCTTCACTAGCAGTTTTCCAGTATTTACCCAAAATTAATTTTCCCATTGCATTTAAATCGATGGTAGGAATAACGGTGTCATTGATTAAATCATTTATTAAAGTTGGATCTTCTCTTAACCGATCATTTTCTTGATTAATTTTATTTAAGACAATCGTTGAAGTCTCCTCAACAATTTGCTCAGGAGTTCGGTTGTCAATCGCAAACGCAACACTTGAATACACAAAACAAGTTGCAAACAAGATGGTAAATAATATGGATCGTTTATTTTGAAAATTATTACTTAATGAGCTCACGCCTTTCTCCCTATTCAATTTCTTAGCAAATTTAGCCCGATGTGAATTTGACAACAATTTTGCCAATAATTTCCTCTAATACCAGGGCTGACTGGGTAAATTCTATGGTATCACCGGTCGTCAGTACATCTTCTTCGGCCCCAGGTTCCAGCGCAATATACTGCTCCCCTAACAATCCAGCGGTGTATATGCTAGCCGTAGTGTCGATAGGAAAATAGTCATGCTCAGCTTCAATCTTCATCATCACTTGCGCTTCGAATCGATTGGCATCGTACACAATTTCCGTAACTTGGCCCACACGTACGCCAGAAACCGTAACAGGTGAACGTACTTTTAGACCACCAATGTTTTCAAAATATGCAGAAAGTTCATAGCCTTCTTCATTTCCTATTCGACTTAAATTACTTACTTTCATGGCTAGCATAAAAAGTGCTAACACGCCGAGTACAACAAAAATGCCTACCATAATTTCTATAAAACGCGTTGTCATAATTTGTCGCTTCCTACAATTTACTATTAATCTATAAATCACCAAACATTAGTGCTGTTAAAATAAAATCTAATCCCAAAACAGCCAAAGCAGAATTTACTACAGTGGTGGTAGTGGCCATGCTGATTCCTTCCGCAGTTGGCACTGCATCGTATCCTTTATATAAAGCAATCCAAACACAAGCTATAGCAAACACCACACCTTTAATCATTCCATTAGCCACGTCTTCAATTAAATCAACACTGGCTTGCATTTGTGACCAGTAAGAGCCTTCATCAATTCCAAGCAAACCTACACCAACAAACCTTCCTCCTAAAATTCCCACGGCAGTAAAAATTGCAGTTAATAACGGAACCGAAATAAATCCACCAATGAAACGAGGCGTTACGATACGCTTAATAGGATCCACCGCCATCATTTCCATACTGGACAATTGTTCTGTGGTTTTCATCAAACCAATTTCAGCCGCTAGCGCCGAACCCGCACGTCCAGCAAATAATAACGCTGTAACGACTGGCCCTAATTCACGCACCAAGGTCATTGCCACCACCACACCCAATGACTCTTCTGCCCCAAAATCAACTAATGTCACATAACCCTGCAAACCTAAAACCATGCCAACAAACAATCCAGACACTACGATAATAGTAAGTGATAACACTCCAATCGTGTAAACTTCTTTAATAACTAAACGCGGACGTGTAAGTGTTTGCGGTACCGCTAATAAGACATGCATAAAAAATATTGTAGAGCGGCCAATTTTTTCAAAAATGGTTAAAGCCCAAACACCAATATTTTGTAATGCTGTGGCTATCATTAGCGCCCCGCTAACAAATCTTCTTGATATTCTGTTGATGGATAGTGGAAAGGAACCGGTCCATCGGCGAGACCTTGCAAGAATTGTTGTACCCAACGTGACGAACTACTGGCTAAATTTTCAGGTGTGCCAGATTCAATAATCTGTCCCTCAGAAATTACATAAATATAATCTGCAATAGACATGGTTTCCTGAACATCATGAGAAACTATAACACTGGTTATTCCTAAAGTGTCGTTTAGCTGTTTAATAAGCGAAACAATGGTGCCCTTAGTAATTGGATCTAACCCCGTAAAAGGTTCGTCGTACATAATCATGGATGGATCCAACACAATGGCACGCGCCAATGCAACCCGTCTCGCCATTCCACCTGAAAGTTGACTGGGCATTAATTTTCGTGCTCCCCGCAGACCCACAGCTTCAAGTTTAATTAAAACCAAGTCTCGTATTATTTGTTCAGGCAAACGTGTGTGTTCACGCAAGGGAAACGCCACGTTCTCATATACATTTAAATCGGTTAACAGAGCACCGCTTTGAAATAACATTCCCATTTTTTTGCGTAGTCGATATAACTCGCTCTGATCCACATGATGGATATCTTTTCCAAAAACTTGCACATTGCCTTTTTGAGGTCGTAATTGTCCACCAATCAACTTCAACAAAGTGGTTTTACCGGTACCACTCGGGCCCATGAACGCAGTGGTTCGACCTGCCCTAATATCTAAACTAATGCCATTAAATATCTTATGAGAACCACGGGAAAAATGAAGTTCGCGAATTTGTACAATTGATTCCATCAGCTTTTTTCTTATTTTGTGCTGGATAAAAGTGTTTAAATGCCAATATACCGATTGGCATCGAGCGAGTATGATACATCTATCGCATATTGTTGGCGATGCAAGGATTATTACACCAAGCGGCTAATAACAAAGAATTCGCTTATCTCATGCTAATTTTCATAACTTCCCTATTGATTGGATTTGTACTACTAACATGGAGTGCAGACCGATTTGCTGATCACGCATTAAATTTGGGCAATTATTTTCACATCCCAAAAATTGTGATAGGAATTGTGATACTTGGATTTGGCACATCCGCGCCTGAACTTTTGGTGTCAGGCATTTCAGCATGGCGTGGTAACCCAGGCATCGCTATTGGAAATGCGATTGGCTCCAACATCACAAATATTTTACTAATCTTAGGTGTAACACTTTGCATCCTTCCACTAGTAATCAGCAAAAATATTATTTTAAAAAATTATCTCTTATTAATTGGCGCCACTGCATTTTTTGGCTTTGTAATATTAGATAATGAATTATCCAGACTAAATGGCTTTGAATTATTATCAGGCCTAGTGGTAGTTCTTATTTTATTAATCTACTTTAGTAAAAATGAAGAAATACAAATCGAAGGCAATGTAGCAAAAGAACTTAAATTATCTACTACTCTTATTGGACTTTTCACTGGTCTCGCAGTTTTATTAATCAGTTCAGAAATGGTGGTATGGGGCGCTGCATCCATTGCAGAATATCTTCAAGTAAATGATTTAATCATCGGACTGACCGTAATCGCCTTAGGGACCAGTTTGCCGGAATTAGCTACCTGTGTCGCAAGTGCCTTGAAGAAGCACAGCGAATTAGCACTTGGAAACGTGGTTGGCTCAAATATCTTTAACACGATTGGCGTTACCGGTGTTGCCGGCGTTATTGCGAGCTATAACATTCCCGGTGAATTTTACCAACGCGATTTTCCTATAATGCTCGCCGCCACAATATTTTTATTTGTTATTTCTTTATTATTTTTACGCAACAACAAAATTCCTCGAAGTTTTGGATTACTATTCATCGGAGCGTACGTGAGTTATATCTATTTAATTATCAAACAGACAATTTAAGTGTACAGAAATAAATTTGATGAGTATCAAACCAGACATAGTGAAAAAGGCTAAAAATATTCGTTTGGCCCTATTTGATGTTGATGGAGTGCTTACAGACGGTTCCATACAAATCGATTCTGCTGGAGAAGAAATTAAAACATTTAATACCCATGATGGACATGGCATTCGCCTACTACAACACAATGGAATACAGGTGGGTGTAATTACCGGTAGGGCTTCAAAAGCGCTAGAACATCGAATGCAAGATTTAGAAATTAAGTACGTATATCAAAGTTGCAAAGATAAATTTTCAACCTACCAAAAATTACTTTCAGATTTATCCTTAGATGAAGAGCAAGTATCTTTTGTAGGCGACGATATTGTTGATTTACAAATTATGTCGCGCTGTGGTTTTGCGGTTGCAGTTGCTAACGCACACGAATTTGTAAAACAACATGCTGACTGGGTAACTACTGCCGTAGGAGGTAATGGCGCTGTGCGGGAGTTTTGTGAACTGATCCTTAATGCACAGGGTCTACTAGATCAAGCATTACAATTTAATTTACGTTAAACAAAATAATGTCGCTAAGATTAGTTTGGATTTCAGTGCTAATTGTTGTTGGAGGAGTGCTAGTTCTTTCCATTTTAAATAAACGCAACCCTGAAATTCAGCAAACGAATGTTCAACATCCCAATACACCCAGCATCAGTTTTCAAGATATTCGTATGACGATTAATTCTCCATCTGGACAGCCACAATATAAGCTATCAACTCCAAAGTATTTGCTATTTAGTGATGAAAAACGGAGTGAGTTTGATGCCCCTGATATAATTATTTTTCGCGATAACGGAAAAAAAATCTTTGCGACTTCTAATTATGGTGAGACGTATGATAACAACAACATTATTACTTTAATCGGTGACGTAAAAATTAAACAGCCACAATCGGATGATGCAGAGATTTTAAATATTTTCACAGAACAACTCACTTTTAACCAAAAAGAGCAACTCATCAGTACGAACTTAGCCGTCACCGCCATACAAGGCAGTCAAAAAGTTGATGCACATGGAATGACGTTTGACGTAACTAAACAAGTGCTCTATCTACATGATAATGTCAATGGCCGATATGAACCATAAATATATATTTCCCAATGTGGTACTAATTATAGTTGTATTGTTTATGCAAGCATTGGATGCACGGTCAGATGATTCCACTAAGCCTATAAACATTAAAGCTGATTCTGCAGAAATTAACGACGCAACAGGTGTAAGCATCTATAAAGGAAATGTTGTCATCACACAAGGCACAATGAAGCTAACTGGAGATGTAGTCACTCTAGAAACAGCTAACAAAAAAGTAAAAGTAATTATCAGTCAAGGTGATCTTAGTACATTTACTCAAGTGACAGATGATGGGCGAACTGTAAATGCAGAAGCTGAAAAAATGGTTTACAAAATTTCAGACAATGAAATTGTGCTCACTCAAAGAGCAAAATTAACTGAAGCTGGAAATTCATTTGCCAGTGACAGAATTGTGTTTTATACCAACAGAGAAACTATACTAGCAAATGATCGAGTAAATATTACGGTTTTTCCTGACACGATTGATTCATTAAAAGAAGAAGAATCACAATAAACATGAATAAACTCTCAGCGGAAAATCTGCGTAAGCGGTTTAAATCACGAGTAGTTGTAGACGATATAAATTTAAACCTTGCTTCTGGCGAAATTGTTGGCCTATTAGGTCCGAATGGTGCTGGCAAAACTACCTGTTTTTATATGTTAGTTGGGTTAGTACAGTGTAATAAAGGCAAAATCACATTAGATGATTCCGATATCACTAACCTACCAATGCATCTGCGCGCACAAAAAGGCATTGGTTATCTTCCACAAGAAGCTTCGATCTTTAGAGGTTTAACTGTTGAACAAAATATTTGGGTCAGCCTTGAAGCACGTAAAAATCTATCTCAAAACGAACGTAAAAAACTTTGCGATTCTCTATTAAGTGATTTACAAATTGAACATTTACGTGAACATAAAGGCATAAGTTTATCTGGCGGTGAACGCCGCCGTGTGGAAATTGCACGCGCTTTGGCCATGCACCCTAAATTTATTTTACTAGATGAACCATTTGCAGGAATCGATCCAATTTCTGTAAAAGACATTCAACAAATACTGGAAGAGTTAAGTAACAAAGGAATTGGTTTATTGATTACGGACCATAACGTTCGCGAAACATTGGGAATTTGCGGTCGAGCCTATGTGCTTAATGAAGGCAAATTACTTGCAGAGGGTACTCCCGAGCAAATACTAGAAAACAAAAGTGTTAAAGATGTTTATCTTGGAAGTACTTTTACCTTAAATTAACCGTTAAATTTTTCTAATTATATGGCGGCATTCAGTCGATAAACCGCTTTTCACTAGATACGAATGAGTACTTTATAAGCAAGGTTCATGCCATAATTGCGGTATGCTAAAACCTTCCTTACAGGCGCGGCTTGGCCAGCAACTAACCATGACCCCCCAACTGCAACAGGCGATTCGCCTCTTGCAGCTATCTTCTTTGGAATTAAAAGCCGAGATCCAAGAAATGTTTGAAACGAACCCCATGTTGGAAACGGAGGAAGATGCTAATAGTAATGAAGAAAGTAATACCGACGATGCAGCCTCTGATGTTACCGATTCGACAATTTCGGAAGATGATTCTTCAGATGATGTAAAAGAAATTGATGCATCCGAAAATACCTTGCCAGAAGAGCTTCCAATAGACAGCGAGTGGGAAGATACCTATGAGCCAAGTTATTCGGCAACTACCTCTTCCAATACTGATTACTCTGATTATTTAGAAAACCAAAGCAATGATGAACAAGGCTCATTGGCTGAACATCTTTTATGGCAAATTGAACTCAGCTCATTGAGCACACAAGATCAAATTATTGCTACAACGATTATTGATGCACTCGACGACTCTGGATATCTGACAGATTCAACTGATGAATTACACTTAAATTTAAGAAAAGAATATGAAGTAGATCTTGAAGAAGTTGAAGCGGTTTTAAAATTTATTCAACGTTTAGACCCGATTGGCTCTGGCGCAAGAAATTTAAAAGAGTGTCTTGAAATTCAACTACAACAGTTAGGCGATGAAGCAGATGCATTGGGCACTGCAAAATTGCTCGTTGAAAACTATTTAGATTTGGTTGCTACAAAAAATTTAAAGCAACTAATTAATTTAATCAAACTGCCTCAAGAAGAAATCGAGGAAGCAATTTTTCTAATTCAAACGTTACATCCAAGACCTGGTGATTTAATTAACACAAAAAGTTCTGAATACATTGAACCCGATGTATATGTTGAAAAGCATGAAGGAAGATGGAAAGTCAAACTGAATCCAGAAAGTGCACCTAAATTATCTATAAACGAAATGTATTCAAATCTATTGAATAATTCTAACGACAACGATGATGCCGTGTATTTGCGCAACCAATTACAAGAAGCAAGATGGTTTATAAAAAGTCTTGCAAGTCGAAATGATACCTTAATGAGAGTAGCTACTTCGATCGTGCGCCATCAAAGAGGTTTTTTTGAATATGGTGAAGAAGCAATGCGTCCACTTGTACTAAGAGATATCGCAGATGAACTTGAAATGCATGAATCTACAATTTCACGCGTCACCACGAATAAATTCCTTGATTGTTCTCGAGGTGTATTTGAATTTAAATTTTTCTTTTCCAGTCATGTCAGTACAAATGATGGGGGTATTTGTTCGGCAACTGCCATCCGCGCCATGATAAAAAAACTTATAAAAAACGAGGATCCTGCTAAACCCTTGAGTGACAATAAAATTGCCACATTACTTGAACAAAAAGGCATCAGTGTGGCCAGGCGAACCATTGCTAAGTATCGAGAATCTATAGGAATTCCACCTTCTAATGAGAGACGGTCCGCAATTTAAATAGTTTTATATTTATTTGATCTGTGCTTAACTACCATATGACGACCTGAGGAAATAAATATGCAAATAAATATCACCGGTCACCATCTTAAAGTTACTTCTTCATTAAAAGACTATATCGACAAAAAATTCGAACGATTAACTAGGCACTTTGATCATGTTATTAACGTACATGTTGTTTTATCGGTTGAAAAATTAATTCACAAAGCGGAAGCTTCCTTGCAAGTAAGTGGTAATAGAATTTTTGCCGATGCTAATGATGAAGGAATGTATAGCGCTATAGACTCACTTGTAGACAAACTTGACCGGCAAATTGTTAAACACAAAGAAAAACTCAAAGACCATCATCAACGTGATGTAGAACATCACGCAATTCATTAGCTCTCTTAATTTAGATTTTTTGCAATGCACATAAAGGATTATATCTCTGAGGAGGGGATAGTGTTCGCTTCTTCAGTTAGCAGCAAAAAAAATGCGCTTGAAATTCTAAGCGAAAAACTTGCTGAGCAAGATAATAGTTTGGTTAAAAGTAAAATTTTAGATGGACTATTAGCACGTGAAAAGCTTGGCAGTACGGGTCTTGAAAAAGGAATCGCAATTCCACACTGCAGATTGGAAGAACTGGACTCCATACACACGGCCATGTTGAAACTTGAAGAAGGAATTGATTTTGACGCAAGTGATGATAAACCTGTGACATTTTTCTTCTGTTTAGTTGTTCCAGAAGAGGCCAATGAAGAGCATTTACAATTATTAGCAGGTCTAGCCGAGCAATTTGACAATGAACAAGTCCGAAATGCGCTAAACGAATGTAAAAATGCTAAATGCATTTACGACCTTCTTAGCCTGGATCCTAAAAACCTCGCTGCGTAATTTAGTGCTTCATTCGATTGGTTAACTCATGACTGATTCGAAATCTACCACAACACAAATTTCGCTTAAAACTTACGAGTTGTTTAAGCAAACCAAGGAAAATTTAAAACTTTCTTGGTGGTCCGGTAATGTAAGCGGTAATACAGGGTTTACCAATATCTCTTTCACAACCTCAGAACTTGGCTTAGTCGGCTATTTTAATTTAATCCATGCCAATCAAGCACAAATACTAGGAGAAACTGAATTAAAATTTTTTGAACAAGCAAAAGATACGGTGTTAAAAAACTCATTAATTCAATTATTTCAAAGAGAATCGGCAGCGATTTTTATAAGTGATGATTTAGACCCACCTGATTATTTTAAGGAATATTCACTAAAATATGATTTGCCTGTCATTTGCTCCTCACTAAATAGTAACGAGCTTATCGATCAACTACGATATTACTTAACTCAAACATTGGCTGATAAAGCAATCCTGCATGGGGTTTTCATGGAGGTGATCAGTGTGGGAGTGCTTATTACAGGACAAAGCGGTCTAGGTAAAAGTGAACTAGCATTGGATTTAGTCAGCCGTGGGCATCGCTTAATTGCAGACGACGCTCCAGAATTTGCACGTATTGCACCCGATATTGTTAACGGCACCTGTCCAGAATTACTACAAAACTTTTTAGAAGTACGCGGGCTGGGTGTTATCAACATACGTGAAATGTATGGAGACAGCGCCATCAAATCTAACAAATTTTTAAGACTTATTATTGATTTGATACCACCAAGAACACATGTACCAAAAGCAGAAGATCGGATTCATCTATCGGAGCGTACTACCGATATATTGGGCGTCCCAATACCAACCATATCCTTACCTGTGGCACCTGGTAGAAATCTTGCCGTGCTCGTAGAAGCCGCGGTTCGTGACCACCTACTCATCAGAAATGGTTACAATGCCAGTGAAGATTTTATAGAACGTCAAAAACGAGCAATGCAATAGCTCGTAACACATAATATGAAATTAGTAATTGTCAGTGGGCTATCGGGTTCAGGTAAATCTGTTGCCATTAATACCTTAGAAGATAATGACTTTTATTGTATCGACAACATGCCTTTGAACATGTTGTTAAGCTGTATAGATTCATTAACCTCTAACGAACAACATTTTTATGACAAAGTTGCCATCGGTGTGGATGCACGTAATGTCAGTCAAGAGAAAAGTTCCTTTCCACATATTATTAATCAAATCAAAGATCAAAGTATTGATCTTGAACTCATCTACCTGGAAGCAAATGATCAAACACTAATTCAGAGATATAGCGAAACTCGTCGCAAACATCCCTTAACTAAAAAAGACTTACCCTTAGTGGATGCCATCAATATGGAAAAATCCATACTGGAGGATGTTGTATTACTGGCTGATTTAAGAATCGATACCTCAGCAACAAATGTGCGAGAGCTGCGTGCAATCATTAACGAACAAGTCTGCCGGAAAAAATCTTCTAAACTTACAATCTTAATCCAATCATTTGGATTCAAACATGGCGTACCGAATGATTCTGACTATGTATTTGATGTGCGTTGTTTACCTAATCCTTATTGGGAACAAAGTCTTCGCTCACTCACTGGCAAAGATCCTGAGGTGATTGAATACTTACAATCACATCATGAAGTTAAACAAATGATTACCACTATTGGTGATTTTATAGAACAATGGTTACCTTATTTTGTACGCGAAAATCGAAGTTATCTTACCGTCTCGATGGGCTGTACGGGTGGCCAACATCGATCTGTACATATTGCCGAATTTACTTCTGAACGATTTAAATCTTTTGATGAAATCGATGTATCTGTAAGACACCGCGACTTAAAATTATAATATGTCAGTTTCCATTCTTACTGTTACTCATGGTGATGTAGGCCATGAACTTCTAGCCACAGCTGAATCTATGCTGGATGGCCTGCCGTTACAAAGCCAATCTTTATCTGTGGAAAACTCCTCTAATCCCGAGGACCTTGTGGAGCAAGCCACAAAATTATGTGCAGATTTAGATGATGGAGATGGTGTATTGGTGCTAACGGACATCTATGGTTCTACACCGAGCAATATTTGTAGCCAATTAAATGCCGTAGCCAATGTGCGCATTATTGCGGGTCTCAATCTACCCATGCTGACACGCGTTATGAATTACCCTGATTTACCCCTAAATGAATTAGTAGAAAAAGCATTAAGTGGAGCACATGATGGCATCATTGATTGCGCTAAGGAGTAGTGAGATTCGTGCAGAGTAAAGAATTAACGATTATTAATAAACTAGGATTACATGCACGTGCTGCAGCAAAATTAGTAGCGCTAGCTTCTAATTATCAAAGCGAAATTTCGATCGAAAAAGATGGCAAAAGAGTAAATGGCAAAAGCATCATGGGTGTAATGATGTTGGCCGCAAGTCAGAACAGTGTAGTTAGTGTAGTCATCACTGGCGAAGATGAAAATGAGGCAATGCAAAGTATAGAGCAGCTATTTCTAAACTATTTTGATGAAGAACAGTAACAAACAAATACCACAAACGGACCCAATGCGACTATGGCTTTAATTGTATCCGGTATTGGTGTTTCAAGAGGCATTGCCATTGGCGATGTGCATTTACTGATTCGAGGCGCCCCGGAAGTTTACGAACGAAAAATTGAAGAACATAAAATTCCAGCAGAAATTGAGCGCTTTCAAGGTGCTGTAGACGAAGCTACTAACCAACTACGCGAAATTCGCAACACCATTCCAGAAGATGCACCAAAAGATGTCGCATCCTTCATTGATTCACACATCCTGATGGTGGAAGACTCCATGTTACGTAAAGTTCCTGAAGAAATCATTCAGGAACAACAATGTAATGCCGAATGGGCATTAAAAAAACAACGCGACAAATTAGTTTCTGTTTTTGAGCAGATGAAAGACGATTACCTGCGTACACGTATTAATGATATCGAGCATGTAATCAATCTAATTTTGCAAATCCTTAAAGATCAGCAATACACGGTTGACATGGAATTACAGCCATTAAAAGGCTGCATCATAGTCGCGGATGACTTAACGCCTGCCGATACGGTCGTGATGCAAAACCAAAACATTGCAGGTTTTGTTACTGAACTCGGTGGGCCACTTTCACATACCGCAATATTGGCACGTAGCCTTGGAATCCCCGCAGTGGTGGGCATTCAAAGTGCACGTACATTGCTCGAACAAGAAGAGCAAGTGGTTATTGATGGTAATAGCGGATTGTTATTAGCAGGAATCGATGAAGCCACCATTAAAGAATATCGGCAACAACAACGAAAACAAAAAGAAGAACGCCGCAAGCTTGATTCATTGCGAAACATTTCAGCCAAAACCAAAGATGGCACGCGCATAAGTTTGCAGGCGAATATTGAACTAGCCGAAGACATTCCTGCACTCAAACAATCTGGAGCGGATGGTGTAGGTTTATATCGAACCGAGTTCCTGTATATTGATCGAGAATCTCCTGCAGATGAAACTGAACAGTTAGCGGCTTATCGAAAAATTATTCGTGTATTAAAAGGCAAACCCTTAACCATCCGCACACTAGATCTCGGGGCTGAAAAAGAATTCGATACTGAATATCAAGGCCCATTAACACAAAATCCAGCTTTAGGGTTGCGTGCAATACGCAGATCATTAAAAGACACGGATCTATTTAAGCAACAATTGCGGGCCATACTTCGGGCTTCGGCTAATGGACCCGTAAGAATTTTGTTGCCGATGATTACTAGCATTCACGAACTGACTCAAACACTGGCTATATTGGATCAAGCAAAAAATGAATTGAATGATGAAGACTTGGAATACGATACCGAAATTGCTGTAGGCGCCATGATTGAGGTACCAGCTGCAGCAATATCAGCAAACATTTTTGCCAAACAATTAGATTTTTTATCCATCGGTACCAATGATTTAATCCAATACACACTAGCGATTGACCGGATCGATGATCAAGTGAACTATTTATATGATCCATTGCATCCATCGGTTTTAAAACTGATTAATCAAACACTGCAAGCCGGTAAAAAAGCTGATATTCCTGTAGCTATGTGTGGCGAGATGGCGGGCGACCCGCACTATACACGCTTACTATTGGGTATGGGACTGGAAGAATTCAGTGCACATCCTTCCAATCTTTTGGAGATAAAACAAATTATCAATCGCAGCAAATTATCTGATCTTCAAGATCAATCCAAAAAAATTCTACGCACCACTGTGCCCAGCAAAATAGGCCCCATGGTGGACGCGCTAAACGCCTAGAAACGTAGCCTCCATTCATTTTTGGCAAGCTGCTTGTGAGCGGTTACACTTGCCGCGCACTGTAAACTAGAACAACCAAATTCATGTCAGATAGCGCCGCACAGATTCAAGACCAAACTCTACAGGTCATAGGTGAAGCCCTACAAACAGGGACCATGCAACGTGCGCGTCGAATTTTAAATGCACTACATCCGGCTGAAATTGCAAATCTATTAGAAGCGTTACCCCATTCACAACGCAGCATTGTTTGGAACATGTTGGATCATGATGATGATGGTGAAATTTTGTTGAATGTCGGTGATGAAGTTCGCAATGGCTTGATCAAGCTAATGGATAGTGATGCTTTGGTTTCAGCAACCGAAGGATTGGAAATGGATGACCTCGCAGACCTATTAGCGGACTTACCAGACACCGTTACACAACAAGCTTTAAACGGAATGGATCATCAAGATCGCAAACGACTTGAGTCCGTGTTGTCGTATGATGAAGACACGGCCGGCGGTCTGATGAATACCGACACGGTTACTGTGCGATTGGATGTCACATTAGATGTTGTACTACGCTATCTGCGAACACGCGGTGAATTACCTCCCGCGACGGATTCATTATTTGTAGTCGACCGATATGATCATTACATCGGTACATTACCCTTATCTCGTGTACTTACAAATAAATCTACCGAACTTGTGCGTGATATTTTAGAGGACAGTACGGAAGCCTTTGAAGTCAACACCGATGCTTCTGTAGTCGCGCGCTCATTTGAAGATCTCGATTTGGTGTCCGCTGCCGTAGTGGATGAAAACAATAAACTATTAGGACGTATCACGATTGACGATGTTGTCGATGTGATTCGCGAAGAAGCCGAGCACTCGGTATTTAGCATGGCAGGTTTATCAGAGGAAGAAGATCTCTTCGGTCCGGTGGTAGCATCAACACGCCGGCGCTCCATTTGGCTAGGTGTAAATTTAGTTACCGCATTTCTAGCAGCATGGGTTATCAGTTTGTTTCAACCTGCGCTAGAAAAATTTATTGTGCTGGCCATTTTAATCCCCGTTGTTGCAAGCATGGGTGGCATTGCCGGCAGCCAAACCTTAACCTTAGTGATTCGCGGTCTCGCTTTAGGTCAAGTTGGTCGCAGTAATTCGAAATTACTTTTATTTAAAGAAATTTCAGTAGGAATTTTAAATGGAATGATCTGGGCATTAATCGTAGCCCTAGTCGTTATCGTTTGGTTTAAAGATTATCAACTGGCCGCCATTCTTGCGGCTGCAATGCTTGCTAATTTGGTTTGTGCTGCATTGGCAGGAGTCACTATTCCAATAATTTTACGCAAGTTAAGAATTGATCCCGCGCTTGGTGGCGGTGTGGTATTAACAACAATTACAGATGTGATTGGAATTTTTGCGTTTCTAGGATTAGCAACTTGGATGCTCTTGTAAAATTCTAAACGAATTTTATGGCATTAACTTTTCTTAATATTGCTCCATATAATAAATACTATGGCGATGCCCATAATCAAATAGATTATCTCGTACATGTTTTATTCCTTATTATTAGTACACCCTTCTACAGTGTACATGCAACCAAAGCATAAATCAGCTTATCATAATGTAAGCCTTAGGCCTTAGGCAAGGTAACCCCTTTTTGCCCTTGATACTTGCCACCCCGGTCTTTATAGGAAGTCTCACAAACTTCATCCGATTCAAAAAATAGCATTTGTGCCACACCTTCATTAGCATAAATTTTTGCTGGCAGTGGAGTAGTGTTAGAAAACTCCAAGGTGACATGCCCTTCCCACTCAGGCTCTAATGGCGTGACATTAACGATAATCCCACAACGCGCATAGGTAGATTTACCTAAGCAGACAGTGAGTATCGAACGCGGAATTCGAAAATATTCCACGGTGCTGGCAAGTGCAAATGAGTTGGGTGGAATAACACATTCATCACCTTTTACATCCACAAAGCTGCTTTCATCAAATCCCTTTGGATCTACGATGGCGGAATTGATATTGGTAAAAATTTTAAACTCATTGGCACAACGCACATCATATCCGTAACTCGAAGTGCCATAGGAAATCATTCGACCATGACCATTCTCACGAATTTGACCACTTTCAAACGGTTCAATCATGCCGTACTGCTCGGCCATTTGACGAATCCAGCGATCAGATTTAATAGCCATCGCTATGTGGCCTATGTATTTTGAATAACAATTTTCGGGAACTTGGCACTGTAGTCTTTTGACTTAGAGGCTAACTTTGCGGCAGCTTTGCGCGCAATCTCTCGATAGATCTCAGCAATACGACTATCCGGCATTGCAATCACCGAAGGTTTCCCGCCATCGGCTTGTTCACGAATATTAATATCCAGCGGCAAGGCGCCTAACATCTCGACACCGGACTCTTCTGCCATGGTATGGCCGCCACCCTCACCAAAAATATGTTCTTCATGTCCACATTCACTGCAAATATGAATACTCATGTTTTCAACAACGCCTAAAACAGGAACTTCAACTTTTTCAAACATCTTCAAACCCTTGCGTGCATCCAACAAAGCAATGTCCTGTGGTGTAGTAACGATTATCGCTCCACTAACAGGAATTTTTTGCGCTAATGTCAATTGCACATCTCCGGTACCCGGCGGCAAATCCACTACTAAATAATCCAGACCTCGCCAACGCGTATCATTTAATAACTGTTCTAAGGCTTGAGTCACCATCGGACCACGCCAAATCATCGGGGTTTCTTCATCGATGAGAAAGCCGATCGACATCGCTTGCAAACCATGGGACTCCATCGGTTCCAAACTTTTACCGTCACTGGATTTAGGTTGTCCACTTACCCCCAACATACGTGGCTGACTAGGTCCGTAAATATCCGCATCCAAAACACCAACCATGGCACCTTCCATAGACAGGGCTAAAGCCAAATTCACCGCCGTGGTCGATTTACCCACCCCGCCCTTGCCAGAGGCTACTGCGATTACATTTTTAATATTTTCCAGTGGCTTTAAACTTTTTTGAACCGAATGTGCTTGTACATTCCAGCCAACATCTGCCGCGACACTTTCAGCACCTGATTCAATGATTTTACTTTCAATTTCACTTGCAAGGTCATCAACAATTCCCTTGGCAGGGTAACCAAGTTTTATATCAACATTAACCTTGCCTTTCTCGATGGAAATGTTTTTCACACTTCCACTCGAAACAAGATCTTTTTCTAAATAAGGGTCTTGGATTTGTTTTAATGCAGCCTCTACTTGCTCTTTGGAAAGTTCAGCCATTCAGTTCTCCTGGATTACGAAAGATAGTTAGGGATAGAGAGCAAATTTTTGCGTACTATAACACGCAGAGTTAGCCAGCAAAGATCTCTATTTGAGTAGCTATTTACTTTAATAAATAGCGGTATTAGAAACAAACTGCTAAGGTGGCCAGCGCTCGATTTTAGTGGTGAATTTATAGCCTGTGACTTAAAAAAACTGTGGATAAGAAAACGAATAAAAATATTTTGGTAACCAGCGCATTGCCCTATGCCAATGGCCCCATACATATCGGTCATTTAGTGGAATATATACAAACCGATATATGGGCTCGATTTCAAAACATGCGTGGAAATGAATGCATCTATATTTGTGCTGATGATGCGCATGGCACTCCAATTATGCTTAAAGCACAACAAGAAGGTATTTCACCGGAAGAATTAATTGCATCTGTTCAAATTGAACATAAAAAAGATTTTGCAGATTTTCATATTCATTTTGATAACTATCACTCTACGCATTCTGAAGAAAACCGGTATCACGCAACTAAAATTTATGAGTGTTTAAAAGAAAATGGCCACATCACGACGAAAACCGTTACCGATCTATTCGACCCACAAGAGAACGTATTTCTTCCTGATCGTTTTGTAAAAGGAGAATGCCCCAAATGTCATGCCCAAGATCAATACGGTGACAACTGCGAAGTTTGTGGCACAACATACACGCCTGCCGAATTGATCAAACCGTATTCTTCACTCAGTGGCACAACTCCGGTTGAAAAAGAAAATTTACATTACTTTTTCAAACTGAATGATTTCAATGACATGTTACAAACATGGATCAATCAGGACAATTTACAACCCGAAATCACCAACAAGCTGAAAGAATGGTTTGATGCTGGTTTACAAGATTGGGACATCTCAAGAGATGCACCCTATTTTGGTTTTGAAATCCCTGATGCTCCGGGTAAATATTTTTATGTATGGTTGGATGCACCTATAGGGTACATGGCCAGCTTACAACAATACTGTGACCGTGAAGGTAAGGATTTTGATGTTTACTGGAACAAAGATAGTAAAGCCGAGGTGTATCACTTTATCGGCAAAGACATCGCTTATTTTCACATGTTGTTTTGGCCTGCCATGTTGTATGGCGCGAACTATCGAATACCTACCGCAGTGTACTGTCATGGTTTTTTAACAGTCGATGGACAAAAGATGTCGAAATCACGTGGTACCTTTATAAAAGCGCGTACGTATTTAAATCATCTCAATCCAGAATATTTGCGCTATTACTTCGCCGCTAAACTAGGGCCCGGGGTTAGTGATATCGATTTAAATTTGGAAGACTTTCTGTTACGCGTAAATAGTGATGTGGTTGGAAAGTTAGTTAACATCGCAAGTCGCTGTGCGGGGTTTATTCATAAACATTTTAATGGAAAATTAACTTCCGAATTTGGCGAAGATGGCTCAAACAAATACAAATTTGCGACAGATCATAATATCGAAATAGCTAATTTTTATGAAGACCGAAACTATTCTCAGGCCATGCGAAAAATTATGAATTTGGCTGACCTTGCAAACCAAGTAATCGATGCCAATAAACCCTGGGAACTAATTAAAGATGAAAATAACAAGCAACAAGTACATCAAGTATGTAGTTTTGGTCTCAATATGTATAGGGTTTTAGTGGCTTATCTAAAGCCGGTGATGCCTGCACTGGCCGAAAAATCTGAATCGTTTTTGAACGTACAAACGAATTGGCAAGACATTGCCTCTGGATCTCCATTACCTAATGGGCATTCGATAAACAAATTCAAACCTTTGATTACACGAGTTGAAAAAGAGTGGGTAGAAAAAATGCTTGAAGAGTCTAAACAAGAAGCTTTGCCCAAAGCTTCAGATCCTATAAACGATGAAATTACTTTTGATGATTTTGCAAAACTAGATTTTAGAGTCGCTAAAATCGTTAATGCTGAACTCGTAGAAGGTGCCGACAAATTACTGAAACTCACTTTAGATCTAGGCGAAACTACCGGCTACATACAGCGCACTGTATTTGCTGGAATTAAAGCAGCATACACACCTGAAGAAATTGAAGGCAAACTCACGGTAATGGTAGCCAATCTGGCTCCACGAAAAATGCGTTTTGGCATGTCAGAAGGAATGGTGTTAGCCGCCGGACCTGGAGATAAAGATATCTTTTTATTGTCTCCGGATGATGGGGCCGTTCCAGGAATGCGAGTCAAATAAAGTTTCGTGCCTGAGCAAATTACTATTCTTCCCACTGGAAAATATCTAGCGCGTATCGTTGAAGAAGAATGTATCGGTTGCACACTTTGCATAAAAGCATGCCCATTTGATGCCATCATCGGCGCATCAAAGCATATGCACACCGTGCTTTCACAATATTGTACAGGTTGCAGATTGTGTATTCCACCTTGTCCGGTTGACTGTATTGTTTTAGAAAAAAATTTTTCATTCAACTCTGCATGTATTGAAAAAGATGCGTATGAAATTCGGGAATTAAAGAATACATTTGCAAAGATTTCCCGTGAAAATAAAATGCGCCGTGAACAAAGATTAAAAAGAATAAAACAAGAAAAACAAGATGCCTTTGAGCGCAAGAAACATGAACTATTAAATCAATGAATAAAGAAAAACGGACAGAAATTTTTCGACGCTTAAAAAAAGCAAATCCAGCCCCAGAAACCGAACTCAAACACAAATCCAACTATGAACTGTTAGTTGCCGTAATGTTATCGGCTCAGGCAACTGATATAAGTGTAAACAAAGCCACCAAAGATTTATTTAAAGTGGCTAACACGCCGAAAAAAATGTTGGCGCTTGGTGAAAAAAAACTTAAGCACTATATTAAATCGATTGGCCTTTATAACAGCAAAGCGAAAAATGTTATCGCAACCAGCAAACTACTCATTGATGAACATGGCGGACGCATTCCAAACGATCGAGATACCTTACAAACTTTACCTGGAGTGGGCCGTAAAACAGCCAATGTGGTGCTCAATAATGCATTTGGTCAGGCAACGATTGCAGTAGATACTCATATCTTTCGTGTCTCAAATCGCACTGGGATTGCACCTGGCAAAAACGTATTGGATGTCGAACAGAGGTTGGAAAAATTTGTTCCAGACGAATTTAAATTGCATGCCCACCATTGGCTAATTCTGCATGGCCGCTATACCTGTGTTGCGCGCAAACCCAAATGCCAGGAGTGTTCAATAATCGACCTATGTGAGTATCGCCAAAAGAGTGCAAAACTATGAAAAATTTACTATTTTTATAGATAGACGATGAGCATAGAACTTTGCTAAGTAGTTATGCTCTAATACCGATAATCACTGTGGTAACTGTTAATAATTGATAATCCTATATAAACAGTGAAAGATAAAACCAGCTAGTTTGGTCTTTATCAATACTAAATCATTATTTTGATAACCCTTGGATAACAAACAGGAGAATGACATGTCAAAGAAAATAGAACGCAGCCCATTATCGGTGGCTGTTGGAGCAGCATTAGCTGCAAGTGCATTTACTCTTCCCTCTGCCAATGCAGAACAAAATCCATTTGAAATCACCAATCTATCTTCTGGCTACATGGTAGCTGAAGGGCATAAAGAAGGTGGCTGTGGTGAAGGCAAGTGTGGCGAAGGAAAATGTGGCGAAGGCAAGGATAAAGCCGAAGGTAGCTGTGGTGAAGGAAAATGTGGCGAAGGCAAGGATAAAGCCGAAGGTAGCTGCGGTGAAGGCAAGTGCGGCGAAGGAAAATGCGGCGAAGGCAAGGATAAAGCCGAAGGTAGCTGCGGTGAAGGCAAGTGCGGCGAAGGAAAATGCGGCGAGAAGTAATTTACTCTTAACTTGCTTACTAAAAAAACGGCGAACAATCTGTTCGCCGTTTTTTCTTATTAGCAAAAATTTAGTAGCTTGGATCGTACATATAGTTTTTAATTTGCTGTTCTAAATTTTCTGGCCGTTCAAGTTGTGCGACTCCTTGCTCATAGGCTTTCTCAGCCACAGCTAGTGCAATCTGCCAAGACACACATCGTATATCGTTTAATGGGGGATATATGGATCCCTTGGCGAGATGTTCTGCGGTAACTAATGCGGCTAATTTTTTAGCAGCCGCTAAAAACATATCTTCTGTAATACACCTTGCTTCACAAATAATCGCGCCCAAACCAACTCCCGGGAAAATATAAGCGTTGTTCCCCTGCCCTGGAGTAAAAGTAGTTCCTTCATAGTCCACAACACCAAAAGGACTGCCACTGGTAAAGATTGCTCTACCCTGTGTCCAGCTATAGGCTTGCTCCGCTGTACACTCAGCACGAGAAGTTGGATTAGACAATGCAAACAAAGCAGGCCGTTCATTGATAGCAGCCATGAGTTCTACCGCTTCTTGTGTAAACGTACCAGGAAATCCAGTTGCACCAATGAGTACATGAGGTTTGATTTCTTTTATAGCAGAAATGAAATCAAGTTGAGCATGTTCATGCGCATAGGGCTCATTATGTGGTAACAAATCTTGGCGGCTCTTAACTACTAATCCATTAAGATCTACAAACCACAGTCTTTGTCGTGCCACATCTTCGCTGAGCCCCTCACGCTCTAGTGCAACCGAGATTAAATCTGCAATACCTGTAGCAGCAGAACCTGCACCTAAAAACATAATACGTATATCGGAAAAATTAACTCCAGAAATACGAGTTGAAGCATACACTCCGGCAAGTGACACACCAGCCGTACCTTGAATATCATCGTTAAAACATAATACTTTTTCCCGGTAAGTATTTAACAAGCGATATGCATTGGGAGTTAAGAAATCTTCAAACTGAATTAATGCTCTTGGAAATTTTATTTGCACAGACTGAACAAACTCTTCCACTAATGCATCGTATTCATTTCCGTGTAATCGATGTTGTTTAATTCCCAAATACAGTGGATCATTGAGTAGTTCTTCATTGTTGGTACCCACATCTAGCATAATAGGCAAACATTGCTCAGGCTGTATACCAGCACAAGCTACATATAAGGCGAGTTTTCCAATAGGGATTCCCATACCATTTGCACCCAGATCTCCTAACCCTAATATACGTTCACCATCCGTCACAACAATCACACGCACATCTTGTTCCGGCCAGTTGCTTAAAATCTCTGCTACCTGTCCCTTATCTTGAGCAGTTATATATATCCCTTTCGGTTGTCTAAATATATGTGCAAATTCTTTACACGCCTGCCCTACAGTCGGTGTATAAATTAATGGCATGATCTCCTCGATGTGCTCAGATATAGCACGATAGAACAGTCGCTCATTTCTGTTTTGTAAAGCCGATAAAAATATATAACGCTCAATATCGGACTCTTTCCGCCGCATATTTTCCAAAGAACGATTTAATTGAACATCAGGATTAGATATCCCTGGTGGTAGTAATCCTCTCAACTTGTAAAGATCACGTTCTTTTTCTGTAAAGGCTGTGCCTTTGTTTAATGCTGGGTTTAATAGCACATCAAAACCTGTTGTAGTTTCATTATTCATATTTTTTAGTTAAATTTAAGTTGATTGTTCTATTCTTTGCGTAATGGTTGTGGATAGTTATCCTCATCGATACTGTCTAAACTTTCGTTAAATAAAGGGAGTGATTGTTGTAGTTTGGTAAATATTTCGCGACCTAAAATTAATACTTTAGTTTCTTCTAGTGCAGTTAAAGTGCTTACCGTCTCATAGTTATGATTAATCGTTCTCTCTCCCCAGTGATCGCCAGGATGAAGTACGCGCACAAAATTTCCTGAATCTGATACTGTTCTAGATTCCAGTTTTCCACTGACTACCGTATAAAATCCATCAATTAATTGTCCCGGTCTGAATAACACATCGCCTTTCGCGTAATAGGCATAACGGCAAGTAGCATGATGATTCTCATTATAGATTTGCACGATGTTGCGGCGCACAATGAGGTCCAGTGTCCAACTAAATGCAATTCGTATTTTTCCAGCCAATGTAGGCATCATACCAATATAGAATGTTCTCCAAAGTAACCAAGCAAATAAACCTGAAATGCGCACCCCCAACATTTCAGCAACTGCTTTATGATTACCAATCGAAGCCATCTGTCCTTTGGGCTTATAAAAAAATGAATGTAATGATTGACCTTTAATTGTCGCCCGAATATTTTTAGCCAAACATACAGCTTCACGCACTGCAAACTGTGCAGTGGGGGGTGCATATTTTTGCTTATCAAAGGGAATAACGGCGGCATCACCTAGGGCCCAAATATTTTTTGTGTCGTTCACACGTAAGTGTGTATCGGTTTGAATTTTTCCCCACTTTAAATTCAAATCAAGAGATTTCGTCAAATCTGTTGGTCCATTCCCCACTGTGGAAACTAAAGTGCCAGTTTGAATGCATTCACCATTATCAAGAAATACAGACTTAGCTGTCATAGAATTAATCGAGGTTTTTAGCAAAATACTAACGCCACGACTGATTAATTTTTTGTGTGCATATTCTGATAGCTTCTGTGTGAGCTCAGGAAGAATGCGCTCTCCGCGATCTATCAAAATACAGTTCAATTCATTTTTTGAAATATTTGGATAGTATTTTAATGTCTTATCCATCATCTCCATCATTTCACCAATAGTTTCTACTCCAGAGAATCCAGCACCGGCGATAACAAATGTAAGCAAGCGCTTTTTAAGTTTTGGATTTTCTGTGATATCGGCATGTTCTAATTGTTGCAGAATATGGCTTCGCAAGGCATAGGCATCTGCAATATTTTTCAAAGCAAAGCTATGTTCTTCAAAGCCTTGTAAAAAAGACAAATTGGCCTGCTGCCCCATTGCCAACACTAAATGGTCATATGCAATCTTTTGCGGGATACGTTTTGAACCCTGCACGATATGAACCAGTTGAGTTTCAAAATTGATATTGAATACTTCAGCCATACGCACTTTCACGTTTGGCAACATTAAACGTAACGGCGTTACAGTATCAGATGCACGCAAAGTTCCCGCTACCACTTCTGGCAATAACGGTTGGAATACAAAATAGTTGGTGCAATTAATTAGCTCAATCGAAACTGATTTTGGTAATCGTTTTCTTATTTGTTTAGCTGCAAATGCGCCAGCAAACCCACCACCTATAATTATGATGTGTGCATTGTCCATTGAAATGAAATTAAATGAACAGAATCAAAGTTCAGGCGAATTGATAACTAACATTTTATCTACCTGCATGTCTTCCATTGTGTAAGGAATTCCACCCACACCCAAACCTGATTGCCTCAAACCAGCAAACGGCATGCCATCTACACGAAATGCAGTGTGATCGTTTAACATTACAGCCGACGCATTGATATGCTTATACACACGCATCGCTGTATCTATGTTATTGGTAAATACAGAAGCCTGAAAAGAAAACGGTAAGGCGTTGGCCTGTGTGATTGCTACATCTAAATCATCATATTCATATACACATACTACTGGTCCAAAAATTTCCGCAGTACTCACTTTACTATTCAAAGATGGCCGCGCTAAAACCGTGCATTCATAACAGGTTTCGCTAATCGTATTTCCACCCGTGATACAAGTTGCACCTTCGTTAATGGCTTCTGTCACCCAGCCATGTATGCGTTCTACTTCTGCTGGCCGAATTAAAGGCCCAACATCTGTTTCTTGATTGGTTGGGTCTCCAGTAATTTGTTGCTTTGCATAGCTTGAAAGCTGTTCAATGAATGTATTGATTAAAGAAGTATGTACAAACACACGCTGTACCGATACACACACTTGACCGGCATGATAAAACCCACCTTTACCTAATTTCTGCACGGCGCGTTCGACATCTGAATCTTCTGCAAGTATTACGGGTGCTGCACCTCCATGCTCCAAAGCACAGCGTACACCAGGCGCTAACTTGGAACGCAACATCCAACCAACGCGCGCACTGCCAATAAACGTAAAGAAACCCACACGTTCATCGGTCACAAGCTTTTCTGCAACCTCTAAAGATTCTGGAATGATGGCCTGACACCATTCTGACGCTAATCCGGCACGCCATAAAATATCAACAAAATGCAAACAGGAAAGTGGCGTGTCTTCGGCAGGTTTAACGATCACCGGACACCCCACTGCAACCGCTGCAGCCACTTGATGTACGATTAAATTTAGCGGGTGGTTAAACGCACTTACTGCAATAACAACTCCTATGGGTTCTTTTTGTGTAAAAGCCGTACGATTTATGGAAGATGCCGCCATTCCCATCGGTATCACATCCCCTTGATGGGTTTTTAAATTCTCGATACATAAATGAATTCCATCAATAGCACGCGCCACTTCTACTTTGGAATCTATTAATGGTTTGCCTCCTTCTCGTGCCGCTTCCATCGCTAAAAAATCTTGTTCGTCACGCATGATACGTGCAGTGTCTTCTAGAATTTCTATGCGTCGATGTAATGGCAACCAATTATGTTTATCTTGATATAAGTCGTAAGCAGTCTTTAGCGCCTGATCAACATGTTTTGCATTTGCAGTCTCAACTTCTGCAATAATTGATTGATCGAAAGGCGCAACCACCTCAAGCATACCTGCGGCATTTTTTGCAGCATGCAGCATTAATGAATATTTTTTACTCATGGTATGTCCCTAAATTGGATGCGTTAACTCACCCAGGCGTTTTGTGAGTTTCATGTTTTCAGCGTAATCGATAGGTACCACAACCAAGCTTGGTCCTGTTTCACTAAACGCCTGCTCTAACGTATTTTTTAAATCTTTACTATTTACTACAAAGTGCCCATTCCAACCAAAAGACTTGGCTAACATTTTCCAATCCGGATTATCAAATGTAAGATCCGTATGCTTGCCAAACTCCGCTTGTTGTTTCCATGCAATCAAGCCATATTCCTTGTCTTCCCAAACCATAATAACGATATTGCTGTTTAATCGTTTAGCGGTTTCCATCTCTTGCACATTCATCATAAAACCGGCATCACCGGCAATACCTAAGATACGTTTATTCGGATACACCAAACTTGCTGCAATAGCACCGGGAAGCGCAAAGCCCATGGAACAAAAACCATTGGGAATTAAACACGTATTGGGCTCATGACAATGGTAGTAACGTGCAATCCACATTTTATGTGCACCGACATCCGATAAGACAATATCTTCTGGTCCTAAAACTTCACGTGCATCCCAAATGGCTTTTTGTGGACGTATGCAACCATTTGTATCGTCATTTTTATGCTCGGCAATATCCTCAGCCATTTCTTCACGCACTTGTTTCTGATGTGCCGAATCAAAATAAAATTTAGCGCGCGCTTTGGCACGTAAATTTAATTCTTCAAGCGTATGATTAACATCGCCGATTAATTCTATTTGCGGGTGGTAATTTTTATCAATCTCAGCTGCTAACATATCTGCATGAATAATGGTTTTGTCACAATTAGGATTCCAAAGTTTTGGATGGTACTCGACCATGTCAAAGCCTAAAGTAATAACTAAATCAGCTTCATCAATTAAAACAGACATGCGATCCCGTGTACCTAAGCCGATGGTAAATAAACAATGATCAGAATCTTTATCAACCACACCTTTCGCCATAAAAGTACTCATCACACCAATATTTGTTAATTCGCAAAACTTGCGTAGTTGTTTGGCCGCATGCATACGCACACAACCATTCCCTGCTAAAATGATAGGGCGTTTGCTTTGCGCAATCATTTCGAAAGCATTATCAATAACCGTTTCATCTGGAACAGATCGCATAAAACGTTGCGGATTTATTGGTTTCGCATCGGTTTGTTCTTTGGCTATGTCTTCTGGAAGCTCAATGTGCACAGCCCCAGGTTTTGCAGAACGAGAAATGCGTACGGCTTTGCGTACAATTTCAGGAATGGTGTCAGGATGTAACACAGTAGTAGCCCACTTGGTTACTGGCTCAAACATTTTCACCACATCCATAATTTGATGAGACTCTTTATGCAGTCGCATGGTAGAACCTTGCCCGGTAAATACCAACATGGGAGCCCGATCCATATTCGAATCTGCAACACCGGTAATTAAATTAGTCGCACCCGGTCCTAATGTCCCTAGACAACCCGCAGGGTTACCAGTTAAACGGCCGTAAATTTCTGCCATGAAAGCAGCTCCCTGTTCATGCCGTGTAAGGACAAATTTTATTTTGTCCGTGTTTTCCAAAGACATCATAAAATCGGCATTCTCTTCACCGGGAACACCAAAAATATATTCGATGTTTTCTTCTTCCAAACATTTAACAAAGAGATCAGATGCTTTCATGATTGTTTCCCTAAGGTTTGATTATTATTGCATTCACATTGGATGAGCGAGTTATTGTTGCCAAGTAGACCGAGATACACAAAACTTATTACAAAGATATGTTAGAAGATAACTCTAGCGCAAATTTATGGACTTTAAATGATCAATATTAGAAAACACTGAAATAGATGTTAAAAATCTAAGCAATTTCGCTGAATTTCATTAATTAAGTTTCATGGAATTCTAGATTGCGAGATAATTAATGAAATAACAATATACGTTTTACGTTCCTCTATTTCTAACAACACATAACAAATATTTTCAGGAATATTTCGATGGTTGAAATACCCACATTTTTAATTCGTAGTATCGAGTTAGCGGCCTTTCTATTCATATTTGCAATTGGAGTGGGCGTAGTTGCGGTAATCGTTTTATACATCATTGATAAATCACAACGTGCTCATGCCATTAGACACAATTTTCCAGTCATTGGAAGATTTCGTTATATCTTCGAAGAACTTGGAGAGTTCTTTCGGCAATACTTTTTTGCAATGGATCGTGAAGAGTTGCCTTTTAATCGTGCAGTGCGCACTTGGGTATACCGTGCTGCCAAAAATTTAGATAACACTGTCGCTTTTGGTTCAACACGAGATTTACGTCCAACGGGAACTGTTTTATTTGTTAACTGCCCATTCCCAACGTTAAATCAAGATGCTGTACCTACCAGTAATGTCACCATCGGCCCTCATGCAGATAAACCTTATACAACAGATTCAATATTTAATATCTCAGGTATGAGCTATGGAGCAATTTCTAAACCCGCGGTTCTCGCTCTATCAAATGGAGCACGCATGGCGGGTTGCTGGATGAACACAGGAGAAGGTGGATTGTCGCCCTATCATCTCGAAGGTGGAGCAGACATTGTTTTTCAGATTGGTACTGCGAAATATGGTGTGCGAGATCACGAAGGCAATTTAAGCGATGAAAAATTGTGTGAAATAGCCGCGCACGATCAAGTAAAAATGTTTGAAATTAAATTAAGCCAGGGCGCCAAACCCGGCAAAGGCGGAATATTACCGGGCGGAAAAGTTACCGAAGAAATATCAAAAATCAGAGGCATACCTGTTGGCTCTGATTCTATCAGCCCAAATCGGCATCCAGATATTGATTCGGGAGATGATTTATTAGACATGATTGATCGCATAAGAACCGTCACCGGAAAACCGGTAGGCATAAAAGCCGTTATGGGTGCTTATGGTTGGATAGACGAGAACTTAGAAAAAATTAAAGCGCGTGGAATTGAGTCGGCACCCGATTTTATTACTGTGGACAGTGCCGATGGAGGTACCGGTGCTGCTCCTATGAGCTTAATTGACTACATGGGCTTACCCATTCAAGAAAGTTTACCGCTGGTAGTCGATCGACTGAAAGCCCACAACTTGCGTGACCGCATCAAAGTAATTGCTTCCGGAAAGTTGATTACTCCCGCCGAGGTAGCATGGGCCTTTGCAGTTGGAGCTGATTTTGTGGTTTCAGCACGAGGGTTCATGTTTGCTTTAGGCTGCATCCAAGCACTGCAATGCAATAAAAACACCTGCCCCACGGGCATTACGACACATAACAAAAAACTACAATCTGGACTGGACCCAGTTATTAAAGCCGAGCGTGTAAGGAATTACGCCAAAACATGGTCTATGAAGTAGGGGTCATTGCACACTCATGCGGTGTTAAAGAACCTCGGCAATTACGCCGTATGCATGCACGCATGGTAAGACCCGATGGGAAATCAGTCCCACTGGATGAGTTATATCCGGATACCAGCGCGTGAGAATTTAAACAGGAGATCAATTATGTCTGCAATCGTATCAACGGCAAATTCATTGCAAAATATTTTAGATAAATTTCGTACAATCGATTTTTTGGGTCCACTTGCCTTACGCTTGTATTTAGCTCCAATTTTTATTGCGGCTGGGTTAACTAAATTATCGGGTATGGATGGTTTTGCCAGTTGGCTTGGTAATCCAGACTGGGGACTAGGGTTACCTGCACCTACACTGCTTGCATATCTTGCAGCCTATACAGAACTCATTGGTGGCATCGCTTTACTGATTGGGGTTGCTGTTCGTTGGTTTTCAATCCCTTTAATGATTACGATGTTGGTCGCAATATTTGCGGTGCATTGGGACGACGGATGGTTTGCAGTGGCACCAGGCGATCCTGCTACTAGTACCGCCAAACCGTTAGCTGCAATCGGGTTTTCTGCCGCTAAAAGAAGTTTAGAAAACAGTGAAGAAGTTGGGAAACGAGTGAGTGCCGCTAAATCCTTATTAAAAAAACATGGTAATTATAATTGGCTCACTGAAAAAGGTAGTTTTGTAGTGCTTAATAATGGGATCGAATTTGGTGCTACGTACTTTATTATGCTGTTGGTGTTATTTTTTATTGGTGCCGGAAAATACTTCAGTATTGATTACTGGTTAGCCAAAAGCTTTAGAAATGAATGACGGTTGTAAATAATTGAATAGAACCGAATACAATAGCTTGGGTCAAACTACCTATATTCACCTACTAATTTAAAATGTCAGTAGAACTAAAACAATTTCCTGTACAAGGCTCTGGTCTTGGCTTGCGACGTGACTTGTTGGATGAACTTGAATCTAATTTCCCTACCGAAATAGATTTTATGGAAGTTGCACCTGAAAACTGGATCCGCATGGGAGGAAAATTAGGTAAACGTTTTCGCGCATTCACAGAAAAAATTCCTTTTGTAACTCATGGTCTATCTTTATCCTTAGGTAGTCCTGCACCGCTCGATGAAAATTTTGTATTAGATGTTAAAAAGTTTTTAGATCAACACAACATACTTTGTTACAGCGAACATTTAAGTTATTGCTCCGATGATGGACACCTCTATGACTTAATGCCCATCCCGTTTACTGAAGAAGCCATACATTATGTTGCCGATCGAATTAAACGCGTACAAGAAATTCTTGAACGAAAAATTGCGATCGAAAATGTCTCTTACTATGCTGCACCAGGTAAACAGATAGATGAAATTCAGTTCATTAATGCAATTTTAGAAGAGGCCGATTGTTCTTTGTTATTAGATGTAAACAACATCTATGTGAATTCTGTGAATCATCACTACGACCCTATTGAGTTTTTACAGGCACTGCCCAGCGAGCGTATTGCATATTGTCATATTGCAGGGCATTACAATGAAGCTAAAGATTTAATAGTTGACACCCATGGTGCCGATGTCATTGATCCAGTTTGGAAAATTTTAGATAAAGCCTATGAGTTATTTGGTATTTTCCCTACCTTATTGGAAAGAGATTTTAATATCCCGCCATTAGATGTTCTGATGCAAGAAGTACATACCATTCGCAAACTGCAAGATAAATGGAGCCAAAGTTCAGCACCACTTGCCAATGCAAGCTAGGTTGATTGTGTTATGACAAGCGATCAAGCTGCTTTTAAAAAAATTCAATACGAATTTACTGCCCATTTAAGAGACCCTGATAATAAAGTAGCGCCTTCTGATATCGAAGATCGGCGTATGGAAATTTATCGCGGTCTGCTGTATCGAAATATTGAAAGCTTTATCAGCAACGCCTACCCCGTGATTAAAAAACTTTACAATGATGATGATTGGCACAAAATGATTCGTGATTTTTTTATTACACACCAGTCTAAATCACCCTATTTCAAAGATATTTCAAAAGAGTTTTTAGATTATTTAATCCACGAACGACGAAAACGATCCGAAGATCCAATTTTTTTAGCACAACTTGCACACTACGAATGGATAGAAATCGATCTCACATTTACTGATCGAAAAATTGATTTGAATGATATCGATCCGATGGGTGATTTACTAGAAAACATTCCCATCCTGTCTCCATTAGCCGAGTTACATAATTATGATTACCCTGTGCATCAAATAAAGCCAAGTTTTCAGCCTCAAGAAGCAAGCGAGACTCCAACCTTTCTTTTAGTGTATCGAGACAAGCAAGACAAAGTAGGATTTAAGGAACTCAATCCGACTTCTGCGATGCTTGTGGGGTTGCTAGAAAAGAAACTTGAAAAAACTGGACAACAGTTACTTGAAGAGATCGTCAATGAGATAAATCACCCTAATCCGGATTTAGTTTTTAAAGGTGGTGAACAAACCTTAAAGCAATTGCGATCCAATGACATTATCATTGGTACAAAGTCTTTATAATCACAAGTCTTCCTGCATAAAAAACCCGCGAGTAGCTTGCTACTCGCGGGCTAACGCATCCTTGCTAGGAGATGAACTAAGAAATCCTTCTAATCTCTAAATTTCACACACTGTAATTAATTGCAAACACATATTTTGTGATCGAGAACGCATTTACATATAGTTGAGAATTATAATTAAGAATTCAATTCCACTTCGACAATCAATTTATTAATGCACAATGCGCTGCTTAGAGAACGAAAAACCCACTAAATTAAGCATATAAAAGAGTACATAGGTAAAGAAAAGATTGCCGAGGATTGAATTTCGGAAAAAAGGCAAACCTGCAATATAGGCTTGCATCAAACCCTTCGCATCATGCGTATACATGTCATGACTCAACCAGGCTCCAAAATTGGTTAGCAAATAAAATACGACTGAAGACAATAATACAATGCCACCCAACTTCAAAAATGATATTTCCTTTAACGTACCACCTAAGAACACTGTACAGACAACCCCTGTATATACAAACCAAATGCTCGAATGAAACCCTAGTAATAGATCGCTCACGATCATGGCAAGCAGCGGTATTACATAAGCCAAAATACGATTTGTAAAATAGGCTCCAGAGAAAATTGCCATCGCCGCAATTGGTGTTACATTTGGCGGATGTGGGATTAATCGAAATAATGCAAGCACTAACACAATTGCAATAACATAAATAAGTTTTAATTTATGTTGATTCATATATTAATCATTCCATAACCACGCGGCACCGCGCACACCGCTTGAATCTCCAAATTCAGGGGCTACTAGCTCCGTGGCTATAACATCAGAGAAAATCCATTGTTTCCATAGATCTGGTACATTCTTATAAAGTTGCTCAATATTCGACATACCGCCTCCCAATACAATTTTATCCGGATCTAAAATATTTATAATATGCGCCAAACTCCTTGCCAGTCGATGTTGGTAGTTGTGTAGTGTATTCAAGGCAATTTCATTCCCCGCATTGGCTAACTCTATTATTTCTTTTGCTGAAAGCTGTTTTCGACTTGCGTGGAAGTATTCATTTTGAAATCCAGGTCCAGACAAAAAAGTTTCAATGCAATTTACTTGGCCACACCAACATTGATTTCGCACATTACTCTCTTCTTCACACCAAGGTAGTGGATTATGGCCCCATTCTCCTGCGATTAAATTTTTTCCCGTTAACACTTTCTTATCTATCACGATACCTGCACCTACACCCGTACCCATAATTACACCAAACACGATTTTTGCATCGTGTGCTGCACCATCCGTGGCTTCAGAAAGTACAAAGCAATTTGCATCATTGGAAATACGAATTTCGCGATTTAAACTTTTTTCTAAGTCTTGTTTAAAGGGTTGATTATTGAGTGCAACCGAATTGGAATTTCGCAACAAGCCAGTTGTTGGTGAAATTGAACCGGGTGTACAAATTCCTATACTACAACTACTCTCTAATTTTGCTTCTGTTTTTTGAATTAAATTGCTAATCGCTTGGACGGATTGCTGATAATTATTAATAGGGGTTTCAATTCGGTTACGAAATATTTCCTCGCCCTGATCATTTAGCACCAAGACTTCGATCTTTGTACCTCCTAAATCAACACCGAGCTTGATATTACACTCCTTTCTTTATTTTTCAGCGATCCAAATTGTCTCTTGTTCACCCGCATGTTTGGATAATATTCGACTTGCGATAAACAAAAAATCAGATAGTCGATTTAAGTAAATCTGAATATTTTCATTTATCTTTTGATTCGCCGCCAAAATCACAACACTTCTTTCAGCACGTCTGCACACGGCACGGGCCAGATGACAAGTCGCAGCTGCTTGACCTCCTCCAGGTAAAATGAAATTTTTTAACGCTGGCAGTTCTGCATTATACCGATCCATAATTTGTTCTAATTCATTTACATAACTTTCATCAATAAAAGCTAATTTAGTATTATTAAGTTCAGCTCCTACATTAAATAAGGTATGTTGAACCTGCAAAAAATTATTTTTTAAGCCTTCAGGGATTTCATGCGTAACGACCAAGCCAATAATAGAATTCAATTCATCGACATCACCAATCGCTTGAATTAATGGACAATCTTTTCGAACTCGGTCACCACCATAAAGTCCTGTTTCACCTTTATCACCTGTTTTGGTATAAATCTTTGCTGTGCCTGACATATTTATTTTGTAAATTTAATTTCGGCTTCGGCAAACAACGATTGACCAGGCGTATTAAAGCCTGAGGCAAGTTCATATTCCTTATCAAAAATATTATCCATTTTCACAGCTAAGGTGACATAAGGTATATGCACACCCGCAGAAACATTTACCAAACCATATCTCGGCAACTCAACATCTCCAAAATCTTCACGCTCTGAAGTGGCCAATGCGTTAACCAAAACAAAATACTTGTCGTGCCGATAACGAAGTGAGCTAGTGATGCTTCGTTTTGCCCTGCGCAATAACTGAGAATCATCAGTATCGTTACGAGGGTTTTGTAGAATTCCTTCGATAGTAAAATTCCAATGTTTGGTTTGATGAGCAAATGAAATTTCGATACCGCGATTTTCCGCATCATCTACATTTTGATTTTCAAAAGTGAATGTTGCAGGATCGATGAGCACGGTTTCTATTAAATCATCAAATTTATTTTCAAATAGACGTAGTGATGTATGTGTGCTGGGTGAAATATCATAATGAACACCCAACTCTATTGAACGAGAATTTTCTTCGTCTAGTTCATCATTACCCCCAAAACCAAACCTAGCGTTACTATCGGGTGCTCTAAAACCTGTACCTATGCTGGCAAATGCTTTTATATTGCTTAGCCATTGATAGGCGTATTCAAGATTCCAGGTGAACGCCGTATCGAAGTCTTCATGATCAGTAAAACGAGTTGAGGTAAACAAACTATGTTTATTAAAATTAAATTGATCATGTAAATATAATGAATAGATATCGGTATCTTCTTTATAAGAAGTTCCAAAAGATAATGATTCTGTTTTTTCATCTGTTTTGGCTGCTCCAAAGGTCAACACATGATGCTTAAAGTAAATATCATTTTCCCAGTCGTACACGATTCGATCTGTAAAGGCAAAATCTTCGTCTCCAATAAAGTTGGTTTGATTTTGTCGAATTTCATCCTTAGTTTTTGAAATAGAAATTGTTGATTTCCAATTTTCTGAAAAACGATGGTCATACTTTGCTTGCAGTACACTATTCTTTCTGTCTTGATCCAAATCCTGCCCAAAAGAATCGTATTCCGTATTTCCTTCAGCTTCCCAATATCCCAGACTAAGCTCGTGTCCACCAAACTGCGCACTTACATTTACATCAATTGTGTCACTATCATGGCCATGGTCTGTGTCCGATGTAGTAGCTGCAGGAAAGCCATTACTATCAAAATGATTAAACATAACATCTGCACGAATGAAATCATCTGCATATTGCAAATCGATACTTTGCTCTTGCGTTGCATACCGACTGTTTGAAGCTTGAATCGCTGCGCCTGTTTTTGGATTACTAGGAGTAGTGATGACATTAATCACTCCCCCAATGGCTTCTGAGCCATATACTGTAGAACGAGGTCCTTTGATAATCTCAATGCGTTCAATGGCAGCAGTATTAATTGTTTCTAGCGCCGGCGCGCCGGTAGTAGCCGAATTCATTTTGATTCCATTAATAAGTACAGAAGTGTGATTGCTGTTAGCGCCTCGAATAAAGGCCGAAGTCTGTTGCCCAAAGCCTCCTGTTCTACTAATGTCGATTCCTGCATGCCAACGCAAGAGATCAGCTATATCAGTAGATACACTTTGCTGTATCGTTTCTTTATCAATTACGATCACAGATGGCACCACTTCCGTAATGGATTGTGAATTCCGAGCAGGTGTAACGACCACTTCTTCAGCAGCAAACAATAGAGAAGAAAGTAAATATAAACTTGTAAACAAGACTCTGCGCATATCTGCCTCTTTAAAATGATAATTAGAGCGCGCGCAGCAACATAGCCACTCTTAAGTATGAGTGTTCGTTACTAAAGCGCCGCCCTCCGCAACACCTTGCTCCTTTACAGGAGGTACATACTAAGGCCGGTCTCCGGACTAAAGAGTTGAATGTAATCTATATAAATCGCCTTCCCATACATTAAGCACAGTGGCATTTTGATTTATATCCTCTATCACCGTTGCGGGGGCAGTGCCTGATTCACACAAGCTTCCCTGTTTCATCCTTGCACTTTTTAAAGTCAAGGACACCCTATTTTTAAAGTCAAGGACACCCTAGTTGTAATATATGAATTAAAATTATAACAAAGACAACTAATTTTTTTGAATTAATTGTATATCCTCAATCACTTCCTGACTATGAGTAGCAGGTTTAACGCTGTGGTAAATCTTTGCAATTTTCCCATCGGGATCAATAATGAAAGTATGTCGCTTAGCCATTTTTACCGGCCCAATTTTCATTAGCGAATCATATTGTTTAGCCACTTCGCCACCAATATCGGCTAACAATGGAAATTGCAAACTATACTTTTTAGAAAATTTTGCATGACTTTCTACATCATCAACACTTACACCAAAAACTTCTACATTCAAACTTTGTAGAATTGCAATATCATCACGAAAAGCGCAGGCTTCTTTAGTGCAGCCTGGGGTATCATCTTTTGGGTAAAAGTATAACACCACCCATTTACCTTGATAGTCATCCAACCGATGCACACTATTCATTTGATCTTGCAATTCAAACGTTGGAGCAGGAGAACCTACTGTTAACTCACTTGCATTAGAGTTTCCAAAAATTCCCATCATAAATAAACCTATCAATATATATTTCATTTTTTTAGTTTAAAAATACTACCTTTATAATCGAGTACATAAAGTTCATTCTCATCATCAATACCAAACGAGCTAATATTCATTTTAGTTTTAAATAACTCTTGCATATGAAAATTATTTTCTTTATCAATGATCCAAATTGTTCCCGTACAATAATCTCCAAAAATATATTTTCCTTGTAATTGAGAAATCTTCGCACCACGATACACATAACCTCCAGTCACTGAACAGCCTAACTTATGCGAATATTCTGCGACCGGTTCAACAAGTTTTACCTTACTCGCTTTTTTGCATTTTTTCTTAGGTTTAAAACAATGCGAACCTTCCATAAAGCGCCAACCATAGTTTTCACCACCTCGACTTGTAGCCGCTTGAAAATGAATTTCTTCCCACTTGTTTTGACCCACGTCTGCAATCCAGATATCGCCCGTAACAGCATCTACACTATGCCGCCATGGATTGCGTAAGCCGTAGGCCCAGATTTCGGGCCGAACATTTTGCACATTTACAAAGGGATTATCACCTGGAATGGAATACCCTTGGGGTTGATTGACATCTATGCGCAACATTTTCCCCAGCAGGGTTTGTAAATTTTGAGCATTGTCCCAGGGGTCCCCGCCTTTCCCTCCATCACCCATGCCCAGATACAAATAACCATCCAAAGAAAATGTCAACATCCCGCCATTATGGTTGGACGCTGGATCTTCTTCGGCAAATAACACTTCCAATGTGTCTAAAGTGACTGACTCAGCATAAGGTGGTCGAGCAGTAAGTCTCGCCAATGTATTGTCTTTATTACTCGCTGTGTAATATATATATAAGTAACCGTTTTCTGAAAAATTTGGATGAAATGCAAGTGAAAGTAAACCTTGCTCATTACCCCGAGTGGTAATTAAAGAAGACGCATCTAAATATAGTTTTTTATTCTTGCCCTCTTTATTAAATGAAAAAATTTTGCCTGTCTTTTCAACAACAAATAATCGTTGTAAGCCATCATTTGCGCTGGTGAGTAATACAGGATTTTCAAGACCCTGTAAAAATAACTCAAGCTTTACAGCATCTGCACTAGAGACAAAACTAAAAACAATAAAACAAAAAACTATTTGTATGCTTTTTCTCACGAAAACACCTACTAGGTTTTTGCGCCAAACGCTTTTACGGCACCAGAAGTTATATCCTCTTCAGGATTAAACCAGTGTAATTTTTTATGTAGTTGCACGACATCACCAACGATTACTAATGTTGGAGGTTTGACTTCGCATTGTTGAACAAGTTCTGGCAATGTATCTAATGTTCCAACAATAATTTTTTGATTGGGTGTAGTTCCCTGCATTACTAATGATGCAGGTGTATCCGATTCCAATCCATGTTTTATTAAGTTTTTGCAAATGATTCTAAGCCCCTGTAATCCCATATAAAAAACTAACGTTTGATTACTATGTGCCAACATGCCCCAATTTAAATCCACTGTGTCATTCTTTAAATGACCAGTAGCAAAGATAGCGGCTTGGGCATGGTCCCGATGAGTTAATGGAATACCGGCATACGCTGCACATCCAGCCGCGGCTGTAATTCCCGGCACCACTTGAAAAGGAATTTTTTCGTCGATTAAGGTAGCAATCTCTTCGCCTCCGCGACCAAAGATAAATGGATCGCCGCCTTTTAAGCGCAACACCCGCTTGCCTTCTTTTGCAAGTCGAACTAGTAGCTCGTTTATAGACTCCTGTGGAATCGTATGCTGAGAACGTTCTTTACCGGCATAAATTTGTTCCGCATCTTTACGAATTAAATCCATAATTTCTGGTGAAACTAAGCGGTCATACACCACTACATCGGCTTGCTGCATTAAACGTAAAGCGCGAAACGTCAGTAAATCAGGATCCCCTGGTCCTGCACCCACCAAATATACCTCACCTTGTTGAAAGCTACCTTCTTTTGCCGAGTCAATGGATTCAGCGAGTAAGTCCTGTGCGGCTGGCAACTGATTCGCAAATACTAATTCTGCTATTGGGCCCTGAAGCACCTGTTCCCAAAATTTTCTACGCTCGTCTACTGTTGAAAATTTTTCCTTAACTTTTATTCGATTATCTTCAATTAATTTAGCCAGTTGTCCATAGGCTGCAGGTGTACAGTTTTCTAATTTTGTACGTAACATTCTTGCCAATACCGGAGAGGCGCCGCCTGTAGATACAGCAATTTGCACAGGCGAGCGATCAATTATTGAAGGCAGAATAAAATCACAATTCTTCGTATCGTCGGCGGCATTGACCAATATGCCTTTATCGCGGCATGCACTGGAAATTTCTGCGTTCACATTTCGATCATCTGTAGCGGCTAGCACAAGTAAAAATCCATCCAAATCTTGCTGCTCAAAAATTTTCTTCTTCCACTGAATTTCTTTTAAATTTACTTTTTCTTGAATACGATTTGTAATGTCTGGTGCAACAAGTGTTAGTGTAGCTTTTGCACGAAGCAATATTGAAACTTTTCGCTCCGCAATTAACCCTCCACCCACTACTAAACATGGCTTATTTTCTAAATCTAAAAATAATGGTAAATAATCCATAGTTAATTATGTAGTAATTTAGGAAAACAAATCACTACTACGATTGGAGTAACTTAATATTATTAATGATAGGGTTAATGACTGGTTCAATTTTTTTTCGCATGACCGTGCCAATTGCATCTGTCATTCCAAAAATTGGATTAGCCAAAGTTTCATCCACCATGGACAAGGCGCATAATGCTTGCACATAACCTTTTGATGAAGAATCGATAATTAGAATTTTTTGAATCTGATCATTACATTTTAATTCGTTCTCAACGTGCTTCATCAATGACGACATTTCCCGCCACCGTATCTTATGTTCATTTAAAACCGAAAAATAATCCCCAATCGTATTTAATAACCCCACTACCACATCTTGATCGTTTGGCTTCTGCAAAACTAATGTAAGTGTGTGCAAATAGGCTTGACCTTTATCACTCAATATCTGTTCTAACATATTCGCGAATTCATTTCCGTCTTTGATTTCATTTTGTAATTTTTCTTTTACATCCTCATATTTTTTATGCACTGAAACTTCTACTGGCAGGTCATGTGGAGTTTGTTGTAAAAAACCAAGGTAATAAGAATTTTTCCTTTTGCCGCGTTTCCAAATTTCCCGCTTGGTTTTATCGTTGACAAGCCCTGGTTGCAAAACGAGTCGTACACTATCGACAATCGATTTTTGTTGTTCTTCAAAAGGTAAAAATTCCACCAAAAATTGCGCAAGTTCTGCGCCCATGGCGCCTTCAACCACAGATTTTTTCTCCAGCATGCGTCTTGCATTTTCAGCATTAGCACTGGTCCACCAGGCTCGTCTTGCTAATTCGTTGGTTAAACCTGAAGCATGCACCACTGCCGTAACGGCTTCCGGTTCACCAATTAAAAGTAATTTTTCCAGACTATCGTCACGCGCTTGTCCCATCCGTGTCCAACGCCGAAGAAAAACAGGATAACCTCCAGGCGAACCTAAAAAGTGTGTGGAGAGAAATTGCCGAATGAGTCGAATATATTTATCGTCTTTACAAGTTGGATTTAGATGTACTTTTGCTTCACCTTTTTCGGATAATGCGTGCACACACATACGTGATTCATCAATTCGAACCGCTTGCAAAGGTTGTGCAACTAAAACATTCAGTCGCAATTGATCTTCACTAGAGAGATTCATTTTTTTAATTTAATTGAATTCTTTGGCCCCAAGGGACAGATTGTTTCCCTTTTACTAACCAAATTACCGGATAACTTGGGATAATTTCTGGAAACACACCTTGCGCATCAGTGAAATACACTAATAGATCGGGAAGCTGGTCTTGTGTGTCTAACCAATCAAATACAGGTGAAAACTTTGTACCGCCCCCACCTTTTAATCTTTGCGGCAATTCAACCTCTTCCCATGGCTCATAGACCCATGGTGCTCCATCGGCAAGCACGGCATCACAAGGCAGTAAAGTTATTCTTGCGCGCATACTTCCCTTAATTGCATCAACCTCAGAAATAAATTCATTCATTTCTGTATCATCAACCGAGCCACTAATATCGATACCCACTGCTATATTAATTTGAGCACTGCGCAAACTTGGAAATATGGCAGGATCTCCACGCCTAGAAGAAGGCCGTGAATAACTGTAATCATCACGTGCACTGGAAGTCATATATTTAGCCAACAACATTCTCCAGGGAAGTTTTGGCTGCAACATATAATCCACCATGCGTGCCATAGAACCGCCCAGTTTCCCCGCTTGCATGGCTTGCTGTGCGGCGCCAGCTAAACGCTGCTGCCACTGAATTGAAAGTTCTTCCTGTTCTTGGGGAGATAGTGCTGATGGTTTAGCCGCTAAGCCTCGAGTATCCTTTTGCTGCTGATTGGAGTTTATTTCTGATGATTCTTGTGCTGGTTGGTTATCTTGCACATCATCACTTTGATTTGGATCAGGAACGTCATCGTCTTTGTCTTGACTTTGTTTGCTATGTTCAGATTCTTCGTCGTCTTGCTCATCTATATAGTGATAGATCTCTTCCGCAGTCATGCCGTTAAAACTTTCATCCATTAAAGTACCAGGCGGCGGTTTTAAACCATCATGGATGAGTAATGGATTGACCGCATAATCACATGCAATTTCCCAACGATCTTTAATGCGATGTTGTCTACGCGCGAAATGAGACAATGCACAGTGTAGTGCTTGTTTCGCTAAAATAAATTGTGTTTCTTGAATATCTAATGCTTCAATATACTCGTCATTGTAATAAAACTTTTTAGCATCAGTAAAAGTGGTTTTACACCAATTTGGATTGGCCTCAACCAAAGGCAACCGCAGAACTAATGCGCCAAGAAAAGGTTTATCTAGAATTAAACGTGTTCTTGCAGCTGCAAGTTTATTTTGTATATCCGTATCATTCACCGAAACATTAATACAAAGTTTTAAGAGATACTGATTTGCTTCAAGATGAGGCAAAAAATTGTGAGAAAGTGGAGTGTATATATAAATACATGAACATTTCGAATCAATTTTTTAACGACGTAATGGTATATATCAGAAATTCTTCACGCATGATCAAAGATCATGATATCTGCAATCTTATCCGCCCATATTGTGAATTCAGGCAAGCTAAATAAATCCTCGCCAATGGCACGATGCATATCAGAAACCATCATTACACCCATTTCACGTTGTGGAAAACGATTAGCAAAATTTAATATGTTTCCATGCACAGACTCGGCCTCGTTACTTTTCTTTGCACGGATGGCATGCCCAACCAATGCTGAAGCCACTGCATACTGCAAATCAATTTCCTTAGGTGCAGCGATATCATCGCCTCTAACGATTGCATCAAGATCTGGCATTTGATCCAGATTTGAAATAAAAGCATTTAGTTCAACTCCTGCCGCGGGCCCTACACAAGCCTGCAGTGCACCGATTAATAAATCAGGCCGTTCAGAAAATTTTTGTAAGGCGCGATGAGCAAATTCCCAAGAACGGGGCGATGGAAATGCAATGGGATTATGCGCAGGATCAAAATCAAATAATAAATCCGGACGAAAACGCAAAAATGCAATCACACGTTCATCAATCTCATTGGTATACGCCCACGCAACCCAGTCATCTAAATTTATATCCACTTCAAAATGCGAAAAGCGATTCGCTAATGGCGCAGGCATAGTATACGTAACTCCTCGATCACCTTGCCGATTACCTGCGGCAAAAATTGCCCAACCATCTGGGACAGTATATTGCCCAAGTCGACGATCAAGAATTAGTTGATAGGCTGCAGCAGATACACTGGGTGCTGCTGAAGTTATCTCATCTAAAAACAAAATTCCTTTTTCACCATGGGTTTTAACATTGGGCAACATAGCAGGAATGGCCCATTCCACAGAATTATTTTCTCGAAATGGAATTCCACGCAAATCACTAGGCTCCATTTGTGATAAACGAATATCGATAACTTCAACATTGTTATTCTGCGCAACTTGAGAAACCATTTGTGACTTCCCAACACCAGGCGGACCCCACAACATTACCGGTGTGTGATGTCCTGATAATGCGCCCTTAAATTCTTTTTCAAGAACAATTAATAAATGAGCTGGGCGCATACTTTACATTTCATCCTGAGAAAAACCTGCTTTGGCATACCATTGCTTGGCTTTTTCTGGATCCCGTTCAACGCCACGACCTTCTTCGTACATCATTGCAAGTGTTGTTTGTGATCCTTGTAATCCCTGTTCAGCCGCTTTGGTAAACCATTTCACTGCTAGTTCACCATTTTGTTCTGCGCAATCGCCTTCCATATACATAAACCCTAGCCCGTGCTGCGCCAGTTCGTGGCCAAGTGTTGCTGCTTTTTCCATCCACATAAATGCTGCTTCCTTATTTACAGCTACCCCCAATCCATTTTGATACATGATGGCACAACGATGCATGGCATCCGTATTTCCACTTTCAGCAATGGGAGAAAGTAATTGCATGGCACGCGAAAAATGTTTGGCCTCAAATGCCATCATTCCACTATTAAAATCCATATCATCCTGTGCTGACATATTCGTTCCACCAACTGAATTATTAGAGATACTATATGTAGAACATCATACGCGAATTCGGAAAACCCTAGGAATAACCATTCATATATCCGGCTTTCATATACAGCTGCCATCACAAACGTACCTCAGTGTGGATATATAGTGAGCACTATTCCCTTTTGTATCCTGCCATCCCTTTTCCAAAATGGCATTATTTAGTCTATGTCGGCAGTAGAACCACATATTATTTCGGATGCAAATCTAGCGATGCGTTCCTATATTCAACGCGTGGCTACTGGACCTGAATATAGTAAAGACATTTCTTTCGAAGAAGCACAGGATGCGATGAGTCATATATTGGCGGGCACAGCAGATCCTGTTCAGGCGGGAATTTTTTTAATTGCCTTGCGTATGAAGCGAGAAACATTGGATGAAAATGGTGGTTCGTTACAAGCCATCATAGATGCTTCTAACATTCTAACGGCAAACGTCGATAGTGTTATTGATGTAGCAGATCCTTATGATGGATACACCCGCGGCTTGCCTGTCTCACCTTTCTTGCCGGCGGTGTTAGCCGCATGTGGGTTACCAACGGTTTCACATGGCGCCGAAGCAGTAGGCCCAAAATATGGTGCTACCCATAGAAAAGTATTACGCGCAGCAAACATTAACGTGGATTACACTGTTGAACAGGCAAAGCAACAAATTGAAAACCCTAAAGTGGGATGGAGCTATGTAGACCAAAAAGAAATTTGCCCTGCATTACATAATTTGATTCCGCTTCGAACACAAATTGTAAAACGTCCATTAATTACAACCGTAGAAGTTTTAATTGGACCTATACGTGGCAAATCAAGCACCACTTTAATGACCGGCTATGTACACAAACCCTATCCACCGGTTTACGAATACTTGGCAAAACTTTCAGGATTTACTTCAGCCATATTGGTCCGTGGCGTTGAGGGAGGCGTAATTCCTTCATTGAAACAGGAATCAAAATATTTTTCTTATAACAATGGACAAGATTTAATAGAAACAGAAATTCATCCTGATTTAGTTTCTATACAGCAAAATGTTCGTACAATACCTTTACCTGAGTTAGAAGCAGCCAAAACCAAAGGTGATGAAACGGCTGCCAAAATTGATATCGATCAACTTGCTAATGAAGCTGCCAAAATTGGAATTGCTGCATTAAATGGTGAGCAAGGCCCGGCAAGAGATAGTTTAATTTATGCTGCCGCCATTATGCTTACGCATGCAGGTATCACCAATAATTTACACGACTCAGCAGAAATAGTCAGATCGGTAATCGATGATGGAACAGCATTAATTCATTTTCAAAAAAATAAATTACATTAATTAAAATAAACATACATATATAAGGAGACTTCAATGGATCAAACATATCGAGATGCCGTAACTAAAATGGAATCAGCTAACGTTGATCCCGACTATATTCTAGGCTGGCAAGGCGGTTACTTAGGTCATCCTGAGCGTGAAGAACAGCGTGTTACAGATGCCTATACCGCAGGATATGAAGACGGCCAAGAAAAAAATGCAGATAACTTTGATAGCTGGAAAAAATAAGTTATTGAATTTGCAGTATAGCTTGTAATTTGAATATTTGGTCACTTAAAAAGTGAACTTTATTCAATCTATACTATTCTATATCACAGCTATAAAGTAATTTGTACATGATGAGAATTTTACAATTCATAATCATTTTTATCTTGATGGTGGCAATACCAACATCATCAATTGCTGGCATCAGCATAATTTCTCATTGCCCATCAAATTCAGATATGCAGCATGAACCCAATACAGATTCAAGTTCATCTGATTTAGAGCATAAATATCATCAACATATGAACCATTCGGGTCATGAAGACCATAACTCAGATTGTGGTTGTGACTGCAGTGGAGAAATTAGCTGCTCTATTTCCGGTCAACTTTTATTTGTTATTTTAAACACACCTGGCGATGGAATTATTAAAGACAACCAAGTCCGTAATTTTCGCCAGTCAGACAACTTACCCTCTGGGCTTAAAAGCCAACTTTACAAACCGCCAATTTCTCTTTCTTAAAATAGCGCATAAACAATTCCTTGATGGTTAATACCTCAAGGATGTCTTTTCGAATAAATTACTGTCAGCTTTTAAACTGATTGTACATGTGCATAGGAAAGAAAAATGAATTTTTTTAAATTAGTATTATTTAACTTTAGTATTAGCTTTATATTATTAGCATGTACCTCTATACCTGAAGATTTAGGTCGTAGTGATGTCAATGCGTTAGTAAATGAACGCGGTGTATCAATTGAGGAACATGATTCAATGAATGAAAGTGAATATTTAGAGACATTAACTACCGAACCAATCACTTCTAACAACGCAATTCAGATTGCTTTATTAAACAACCCTCAACTAACTAAGACCTATGAAGAACTAGGCATTGCTGCAGCCGATGTATATGAAGCAGGACGTGTACATAATCCAGTGTTTCATTTCTCTACTCTAGATTCAAATGAATCAGGTGATAAAAATCTTACAACTTATGGATTGATTTTTTCATTTGCCAGTCTACTTACGTTGTCTTCACGAAAGAACCATGCGGAAGGAGAGTTTGAAAGAGTCAAAGAATTAGTTGCAGCTGATGTATTGGAAATTGCAACCGAAACAGAAAATGCGTATTACGACTATGTGGCTGCCAAGCAGATGGCTGCCGTACATTCACAAATTGCAAAAGCTGGTTGGTTATCCTTAGAGCTTGCTAAACGATATGACAAAGCTGGAAACCTGTCACCTCGAGAGTTTATTGAAGAACAAATAACTGCATCTGAAACCAAACTGGAGTCACTGCATGCAAATGCAGAGGCCTTTGAAAAACGTTCGGAACTTGTAAATCTATTAGGATTTTCATTGGGACAAGAACTAGAAGTATTTACCCAGCTTCCTGTGCCTGTAACAAAAGAAGATGATTTAGACACATTAATAGAATTAGCGCGTAACTCTCGACTTGATTATAGCGCAGCACACAAAAATGCTGACTTGCTAGCAAATAAACTAGGCGTGACGGACTGGACACGTTGGCTAGGTGAACTTGAAATTGGAATCGAACATGAAAGAGAAACAGATGGCGCCCAATTAACAGGTCCAGTACTTGAATGGGAGTTGCCGATTTTTTCTCAAAACCGAGATTTACAATTACGTGCAAGTGCAGAATTACGAATTGCGATAGCGGAAATAAAACGCCTGGATGTTGTAATTGAAAATGATGTGCGATTAGCCCATGCAGCAGTTTTGAATGCAAGAGAGCGCATTATTGAGTACGAAAAAGGACTGTTACCTGCTCGTGTAGAAGATGTTGAGCGTGCACAAGAACAAGAAAACTTCATGTTAATTGGAACCTTTGAGCTACTCGAAATTAAACGAGAAGAGTATGAAGCATATCTTGGTTATTTAAGTGCTGTGAAAGACTACTGGCATGCACGTGTTGAATTAAGCCAAGCGGTAGGCAATACATTACCTAGCACCGCTTTAGTTGGAAACGCTTATATCAATATAGAAGATTATCTCACTCCAAAAGCTTCAGGCATGGACCATTCCCATCACCACAAGGATCACTCTGAACATAAAATGGGAAATGATTCGACCACGTCATCCAAAAACGATGAACATGACTTGCATCTACATCATTAACAGAATTTTTTATTTAGGAGAAATCAAATGACTTCAAGAAGAGAATTTTTATCATATACAGGCGCTGGTGCACTCGCTGCAAGTTTGGCACCAACACAAACCGTGCAATCGATGGAATCAACAGTTGCTTCTACAACGAGTTCTTCAGGTGGAAATCAATCATATCTTCCCTGTAGAACTTTAAATGGCTGGACATTACCTTACAAAATGAAAAATGGCGTAAAAGAATTTCATTTGGTTGCAGAGGAAGTAGAACATGAATTTGCACCAGGCACCGATGCCAAATGTTGGGGTTATAACGGAACAACCCCAGGGCCTACCATTGAAGCTGTGGAAGGTGATCGTGTACGAATACTAGTTACAAATTGTTTGCAAGAACACACGACTATTCATTGGCATGGTCTACTTTTACCCTCTGGAATGGATGGTGTTGGCGGATTAAATCAACCACAAATTAAACCTGGCGAAACATTTGCCTATGAGTTTACCTTAAAACAACACGGTACCCATATGTATCACCCCCATGCCGATGAGATGACACAAATGGCAGTAGGCATGATGGGAATGTTTATCATTCATCCTAAAAATGGTGAATCGGTGTCTATTGATCGTGATTATTGTTTTTTGTTACATAACTGGGGAATTCATCCTGGTACGTATCGTCCCGATCCATCCATTTTGCAAGACTTTGATTTGTGGACCATGAACAGCAAAGTTTTTCCGTTTATTGATCCTGTAGTGGCACGCACCGGTGAACGTGTACGTGTACGTATGGCCAATTTATCGATGTGGAACCATCCATTGCATATGCATGGCGTACAGTACTGGGTCACAGGTTCAGATGGAGGCCGTTGGCCACAATCACAATGGCGAAGCGAAACCACTGAAATTGTGGGTGTAGGCCAAATTCGAGACATCGAATTTATTGCAGAACCTGGAGATTGGGCCTTTCATTGTCACATGGCACATCACACCATGAATGCTATGGGTCATGAAATTCCAAATACATTGGGTGTTGATCAATCGGGTATTGAAGAAGAAATTCAAAAAATGTTGCCGGGTTTCATGGCCATGGGTGAGCACGGAATGGCAGAACACCAAGAGCACACCGATATGGGACATCACCCGGGCCCACGAAATACTCTAGCAATGATGACTGGCGTTGGACCGTACGGAAATATTGAAATGGGAGGAATGTTTACCACTGTTAAAGTTCGAGACAACTTAGCAAAAGGCGATTTTAGCGATCCGGGTTGGTATGACTCACCAAAAAATAGAATCGCTGCAAAAATTAGTGACGACCCAACATTTGGTAATCCGGTTAGACTAAAAATATAAAAAGTTTATTGAGCGAATGTACTCTATACTACAAAGTTGAAAACTCCTTGAGGAGGAACGCATGCGAAATTTTTATCGCACCATCGTCATACTATTGTTGCTAACAAGCACTTCATTAATTTATGCAGATAGTCCTAATACGAAGCTATCTGTATATAAAAATCCGCAGTGCGGTTGTTGTAACAAATGGATTACACATTTAGAAAATTCGGGTTTTCATATTGATACACACCCGCTAGATGCTCCTGAAGTAAATGCATTAAAGAGTAGAATTACCAATATTTCCCAATATCTGTCATGTCATACAGGTGTTTACCAAGATCAATATATTTTTGAAGGCCATATACCAGCCAAGTTTATTGTTCAATTCCTACTCGAAAAACCTGTAGGTGCTATTGGCCTTGCTGTTCCGGGTATGCCTGTTGGTAGTCCCGGTATGGAAGTTGATAACCAATTTTCTCCTTATGATGTTTTGCTTATTAAAAATGATGGCTCCCATGAAATTTATGCGCACATCAGTACTTATGAGGAGCAGTTTTGATATTCTTTAAATACCCGCATTCGACCAGAATGCAGACATAATAGAGATAAGATTATTTATTTCAAATAATTCTAAAATTTTATATATTTTTCTATATATTCTTTCAGTGCAGTTGCGTTATTTAATTGCGTCTCCTTAGAACCGAATACAAATGTCACAATCTTTGTATCACAGTATTTCAATAATTCAGTTAACGCCTTTTCATTTTGGTCTAGTTCTTTAAAATAACGTGCTTTGAATTCTTCCCATTTTGACGGTTCGTGATTGTACCATTTTCTTAGGTCATTGGAGGGAGCAACATCTTTTGCCCAAAAATTTATTTTTGCTTTTTCTTTCTTAATTCCTCGCGGCCATAAACGGTCTACAAGAATCCTAGCTCCATCATGTTTTTGCACATCTTCGTATACACGTCTGGTGTTAATGTCCATGAAAATTATGCCAACTTTGGGTCAATATCGGGCATTTTAGATTTGCAATTTGTTGATACCAATCAGTTTCCCCGTTGATTAAGTTTGCTATCGACTAATAGCAACCATTAATTAAATTCTATTAGAAATTAATTTAGTTGAACATCCCTGTTCTCGTATCATCCTTGAGAAACATCTCCATTAAACAATCTCGGCATATTGAGCACTGGGCATTTGTGCAACACGATCATATTTCGTGTTGGGCCCACCTGCAAATAACTCTCCATATTGAATGTTTGGAGTTTGTGCAATGACATCTCCATAGTGAATACTTGGCGCTTGTGCAGTTTGGTCAAATTTTGTAGTTGGACCACCGGCAAATAGTTCTCCGTATGTAATATTCGGAGTTTGCGCAATAACGTCTCCATAGTGAACGCTGGGTGTTTGCGCGGTTTGGTCGAACTTCGTATTTGGACCACCGGCAACAATTACTTCACACTGAATGGTATCGTTTACTGAGGCTTCAAGGCAGTCAGGATCAACCACAGCAGCAGAGCCGAATTGCGATGCACCGAGCAAAAATACTGTTACTAATGTTTTTGCTTTCATATCTAATCTCCTTAATGTAATTAGTTTGTAAGTACTTTTATGTTGGTGAGGTCTTATTAGGAACCAATCAGTCAACAATGAATATACTGTACATAATAGGAACTGATCGGTCAACAATATCTTACTTCAAAGTTTTTTATGGCCAATAAAATTAAGTTATTGACCAAATGGTTCCTAATAGGTATGCTTATCTTGTTTAATCTATACGGAGCTAATAATGGGTCGACCAAGAGAATTTGACATGAACCAAGCATTAGAGAAGGCGATGCATGCGTTCTGGAGCCAAGGCTATAAGGCTACATCTTTATCTGATTTGATGGATACGATGAATTTACAAAAAGGGAGTATCTATAAGGCTTTTGGTGATAAGCATTCACTTTTTATCGCTGCATTAGAGCGATATCTTGATAACGTCCATAAATTTAACGTAAAAACTATTGAAAGTGGCCGTACACCTAAAGATGCACTGAGGCTATGGATTAACACAGTATTAACCAAAGTTTGCGGGCAAACTGTTAAGAGAGGTTGTTTAATTGTAAATTCTTTGGTGGAGCGCGCATATCAAGATGAAGAAGCCGCACAAAAAGTTAAAGAATATTTTACACGTACACAAAAAATATTAGCCAAGAAAATTGAAGAGGGCCAAGCTTTAAACCAATTTCGTAAAGATTACACTGCAAATGAACTTTCTCAGATGATAATTGTAGCGTACACAGGAATGTTAGCGATGTCTAAAGGTGCTATGAGTAAAAATGCATGCACTAATTCTATGAAAAACGTTTTAAAATTAATCGAAGTATAACTAATTATATATCAAATAATTCCTTTAAACGATATTTAAAAAATTAACATATATATTGAATCTCCGCTTTGAGTCGTTACCAGACATTCTTAAGAGTTTATATCTGATACAACATCCTTGTTGCAATTCATGTTCGCACATCCTGTGCTCAGGGCCGTTAACAGACATTTATTTTTTTCAAGTATCTGGTTGTGGCATTGGAAGACCTGCAAGTTTGCACAATTCGTGTATTGGATCGGTTGGGAAAAGCTTATAGATGTGTTTTTCATATTCTTTTAAATCATGAAAATGTTTATCTTTTTGCTTTCCTAGCGTGAGCACTATTTGATGCATCGTAGGATTTACTAAATTTTCTACATAATATTCGCGAAAATATAAAATTAGTTCCCAATGGTCTACGTAAAGCGTAATCCCATCTTGTTCGGCTAAATGAGATGCCACATCCTCATTCCAGTCATCTAGATTTACTAAAAATCCTTGTTCATTGGTTTCAATGGTTTTGTCATTAATTTCAAATTTCATAACGTTACATCACCTTATCTAGGCGCTTTTCTTATACTGAAGCATACCGCACCGCTTAGAGGTATTGAAAATAATTAAGGTTGAGACACCTGCTAAATATCTTAATCCGCCGGTAATTAGTAAAATGATTTGACACGTGTCTGCTTGGGGCCGTTCGTAGTCATTTACAATTCCATAATATTTCAAAAATGAAATCTTGTACTGATTATATAATTTGTATTCATCTGACCCATTAAGATTTTGAATAACTCCACTTTCTAGCACCCAACGCGAAGTAACAACCCATTGAATACCACCGGTAAGTAGCTGCGCGACAGTGTTACTTTCCACACCTGTTCCAGTAAATTCAAGAACTGTGTTTACTACCGATGACAATCCCCATTCTGGGTATTCTTTTGGATACATTCGATACTGCCATAATAATGCTCTCATTGCGCACTTCATTAATTTATGCAGATAGTCCTAATACGAAGCTATCTGTATATAAAAATCCGCAGTGCGGTTGTTGTAACAAATGGATTACACATTTAGAAAATTCGGGTTTTCATATTGATACACACCCGCTAGATGCTCCTGAAGTAAATGCATTAAAGAGTAGAATTACCAATATTTCCCAATATCTGTCATGTCATACAGGTGTTTACCAAGATCAATATATTTTTGAAGGCCATATACCAGCCAAGTTTATTGTTCAATTCCTACTCGAAAAACCTGTAGGTGCTATTGGCCTTGCTGTTCCGGGTATGCCTGTTGGTAGTCCCGGTATGGAAGTTGATAACCAATTTTCTCCTTATGATGTTTTGCTTATTAAAAATGATGGCTCCCATGAAATTTATGCGCACATCAGTACTTATGAGGAGCAGTTTTGATGTCCGTAAAATGTCTTCTATAAGTTAGTCTATGTGCACATGGACGATGAAAATGGATGCACAAGTACCGCAAACGATTGTATTCAGGAACAACAGATCGAAAATACGTTTCACCGCGGATGGTGTAGAAAATTTATTTTCCCAACCTTAAAATCAGTACGTTACGAATCTAACTGTGGCCCAGCACTAAAAACGTAACAAAAGTGCAGTTTTTCGTAGAAGCTTTACGGTTATACTAGTTGCAGAATAACGACGATGATCTAAACGACATCATCGAAAGTGGGGAAGTCGAAATGCGTACATTCATTGCAGTTTGCATAATTCTCATCTGTGGACTTAGCTCGACCTATGTGAGTGCAGCGGAACTTGAAACATTTGTAAGTATGACTGGCCGAAGTGATGGTGTAGTTGGTCGAATTTGTACCACGGATATGGAGACCAATTTGATAGGCGATGCCACTTCAAGTGATACGGCAACTACAATGTTGGCTTCAGGGCCTACGACATGCGGTATAACATCAACTGGAGGACCAGTTGCAACGTATGGTGGAACAGCTCGTGCAAGCTTTGGGTCCATCGGTGTAGAAACCCACGCAAGTATAGCTGACTTTGTAACTTTTACTGCATCAGGCAGTGCAAATAGCAGTGCGAGAATTGAAGATCCCTTCACAATAATGGGTGTACCTGGTGGATCAGGATTCTTTGGTGTCACATATGTTTTCGATGGTGAACTTCATGGCGAAATTCCCTCCAATGCTAATGCAGTAGCCGGTATTAGTATTTGGAGTGATTTTAATGGTAATGGCGCTCTGAACGATGCCGATGAACAGATTTTTCAAGAAGTTTTACAACTCTCTGGGCTTGCTCCACCTTTTGTAGATACATTGCCATTTGATGAATCATTATTCTTTTTGTTTCCATTTGAGAATGGAGCCGGAACTATTGATATTAGACTTGAGTCGCTTGTGCAATGTGGTTTTTGCTCCACTGTTGAGTCTTCATTTTTTAATACTTTAACCTTGCTTGGTGGCACTATTTTGGATGAAGACATGAACCCAGTACTTGGTGCAACCCTTATAACAGAATCGGGCTTTAATTATTTAGTACCCATCCCTGCTGCTGTTTGGTTATTTGGTGCAGGCTTGATTGGATTGTTTGGAATTCGAACCACATTTAACACAAGAGCCTAAATCAAGATTTTAAATCCATATTGGTTTTGAACGCTTCATCCAATAACCTTATACAACAATCCCTGATAACATTTTTCAACATTGTTGCCAAACAAAGGGTCTTCCACCTTTGTAAGTTCTGAGTCAAATTCATTCCACTCATCATCTGTTAATGTAGATCGAATGGTTGGATACACATGCCCTTCTTCTTCATTCATATGTTCTTTTTGAATGGAGATATATTTAATTAAATAGTCGAAAAGTATCTCACGACTTTCTGGATGACCTTTAATTGCCCCATCTAACAATAAATATAATTTTTCGGTTAATGATGGCATCGTTTCATGCTCATTTTTAATTTCATGTAATTCTTTATCTAAGTCATTGTGATGAGATTTAAAATAATCAAAAACTAACTCTTCAAGCGGATGATGTACTAAGTCAGGATATTCTTTCATATACTGAACAGCACATAACAACGACTCTAAGTCCGCATGCTCACCTTTTTCGATTTTTGATGCTTGATCATCCATAAACTCAAGTAACTTGATAAAGTTTTTATGATCTTCGTGTAATTGATCTAGGATAGTATTCATATATGTAAATGAGTCAAAATAATTTACTCCAACTCATCCCTAATTCAAATTGTTTCATATCGATACGAACCGTTTGTGTAGGATCAAAAGGATTCAATCCTTTTTGCGAATGGTGCAATGCATGCATCGCCTCAATGTTAATTTCTCCCATTGTTGTAGTCTTATAGGTAAATCCCGCTGTAATATGATTCTCAATCACCGCTGTTGCGAGTATGTTAAATAGTACCTGATCACTATCGATGGGTTGGTCAGAATAGCTATAACCAAACCTAAGCGCTAAATTTGGGCTGTATTGCCATTGCAATCCTAACTTAAATACATCGACATTGTTCCAACCAAAGCCTGCTCCATCATCACCGCCCAAACAATTTTCAATATTGGTACCACCAAACACTGGACAATTAAATAGTTTTTCTACCCCATTACTAATAGCATCAATGTCTTCATACCAAATTTTCTGATAATCAAATACCAATGCAACATCATCACTTACATTCATTGCAAATCCAGCCCATAGTGTGGACGGAACATCAAAGTCTCCATCTTCTGCTAATAAATCAGAATAATCGTCAAATTCATCCATATATATTTTTGAACGATAAGATAAACCAATATCAAATTTGTTAATTATATTTTTTACCATGAGTCCAACGTGTACTCCACCACCATACGTGTACTCTGTGCCGTTTTCTGTAAGATTGTTGGGCTGTTGTGTAAAGCCGCTTTCAACAAATGATTTAGTAAACCCGCCAAAAGCTGATAACCCATTAGTGCGTATGGACTGAATGGCAAATATAGGACTAATCCCTACAGAAAAATCATCATTGAATTTATGTACGTAAGAAAAATTAAAGAAAAGTTGAGAAAAATCGATTCCTGCTGTACCTGCCCCAAAAACTCCAGGAAAAGTGGCGACAGGAGCAGGTCCGGGACCATCCGGATCAAATGTAGCTGACCCACCACTACTGCTATAACTTGTGTTTAAGCCACCGTTCCCATACAAAGAAAATCCGATGGCATCCTTTTTCGTAAGCCATTTATTAACACCAAAACTTGGTATTAGAAAAAAATCATTTCGACTGTCTTGCGATGCGGGCCCAACAGTAAAAGCACCGCCAGCACCATTCGCTAAACTTTCAGAAGATGAATAACCGCGATCCGGGTGAAAAAGTACGGCACCGATATCTAATTGATTCCCTACATACGCCATACCTGCAGGGTTGGTAGCAGCCGCCATAGCATCTTGTGGAAATGCAACGCCCGCACCCGCTAATGCTCGCGTTTTAATACCTGTGCCATGTGCAAAATATCCATTTGTCGCATTTACAATTGCAGGAGCTATAAGTAATACAAATAAAACAAATCTCCTAAACACAAATGTTCCTCCTTGAAGTTAATAATTACATTTTCTTTATCGTAACAACGCAACATCTCCACTTGTAACTATAGTTGCATTATTTCCCCATTGCATTCTTTCATGATTTACAACAGCTGCGACTTCCTCATCACTTAATTGATTTCCAAATCCAGGCATTGGTGTAGGGTAATCCACTCCATCAATTATTTTTCCACTTAGCCCTTTTAATATAGCTCTGATGTGCTCACTAGCATCACTATTTAAAACGCTTTCATTTCCAACTAATGATGGAAAAACTCCAGGCAAGCCTTGTCCATTCGCTTGATGACAAGACGCACAGTAATTTCCATATATTTGTTCGCCCAAACGGTTATCAACACTTGTGGTTTCAATTTCAGATGAGCTTGTATCACTAATGTTTACACTTTCAATTTCAGGTCTATAAGTACCATATTCCAAAGTTAAATACCCGACCGCCCATGCAAAAGTGACAAGACATAAAACCCACGCCCAGGTTGGTATTGGAACTGGATTTTCAATACGGATTGGTTCGAATTCATCACCTATGCGACTACTATAGGCATTGGCTAAAACATTTACATTTCCAGAAACAACATCCCCGTCACGAATACCATGTAAAGAAATATTAGGTCCGTTTTGAACTTTGAAATCTATTTCTCGTTGGCTTGTAATAACATTATCTTCAATTACGCAAAATCGCAGACTATGATGTCCATCGGCTAATTCTTTTGTATCGAACTTAAAACTTTCTGGAGGCCTTATAACGCGATAGACTTCTTCATTGCCATCTAAATAAACATTTATTTTCATACTTGCAATACTTTAGTCATTAAGAACAGTTCTCTTTATATGATTTGGAGATAACTCACCAGGCCATAACATATACATAATGGTCTTATAAAATGCATACACCACCATAATGAAAGCAATAAGTACTAAAACCCATGAAAATATTGAAATATCAGAGGTAACAAAATCACCGCATAACGTCATAAATAATTCAAAATAATACAGCGCTTTTTCGATCATCTTTCTAGCTCTATTTGCTTAAGTGTTAATAAATATGCAACCAATGCTTTTGCATCATAAGTAGCTACAATTTTTTTATTACTTGGCTTAAAAGCATCAGGAACAGGTACAACTAAGTCATCGTCACTTATTTCTGTCTTTTCTAAAAAGTACCAAGGATAACCGGGCATAACTGATCCTGTTACAACAGCTCTTGGGTTATACAAGTGAATTAAATTCCATATTTCACTTGGTTGTCTTACACCAACATTTGCTAAATCAGGACCTGTACGTTGTGTTCCCAATAAAGGAGGATCTTCCAAAGCGAAATCAGCCGCAACAGATCCACGGCCGTACGGCTCATCTACAGGCAAATCACGTACTTGTTGTGTATGACAAAATGCACAACCTTCATTTATATACAGCTGCCTGCCATGTTCTTCTATAGCAGAGCGTTTAACTAAATTTTCATGCGGAGCAATCGTTTGTGCTTCGAAGGCAGGGAAAATCGCAATTATAAGCGTTAGCACAAAAAACCCAATTGCAGCAACTGCGACTAATGCTCTATGGTCTGTATGCAAACTCATGCAAGCGCCTCTTTAAAAACGTTCTTCTCAGCTTGTGGGCGCATATTCCAAAGATTCACTACAAACACTATATGGCTTGCAACCATCATTAAGCCTCCTACAGACCGCCACAGCCACATGGGTGCAACGGCATGAACAGATGCCATAAAAGCTTCTCCTGCAACCCATGAAAATCCTTGCAGAATTCCAGCAATTGAAATTGCAATGACATACATGCTTCCACCCACGAACGCCAACCAAAAATGCAACCCCATCATTGATTCACTTGGAGTACGGCCTGTAATTCTTGGAAGTAATCCGTACATGGCCCCCCAAATTCCAAATGCCACGAACCCATACATGGCTAAATGTGAATGCCCAACCGTGAAATTAGTAAAATGCCAATAGATATTGGCTGAGCGAAAAGCCTCTATCGTGCCTTGCGTCGAAGATAGCGCATATCCCCAAATTCCAACCAATAAAAATATTGTTGCATAGCTTTTACGAACTGCGTGCCAAGACCCTTTTGCAGTCATAAAAAAATTTCCAAAGCCTGACCACACAGGCACCATCATTCCGACACTAAATAAAATAGCGGTTACTTGAATCCACCATGCAACAGGGCTGTAAATAAAATGATGTGCACCAATTAATGTATAAAATGACAGGCTTGTCCAAAATCCTAATACACCTAGTGAATAAGAATAAATAGGTTTGCCTAACATGCGAGGCAATGCATAGTATGTAATTCCCAATACTAACGGCGTGAACCACATTCCAACACCGTTATGCATGTAATAGCCTTGAATAATGATATTCCCTAAACCGCCTTGATAAAATGGTAAATAACCAACGGTATATAAAATTGCCAACCAGCAAAAAGCCCCCAGAATGTACCAATTGGAAATATATATTTCTTTTGTTTTCCTTTTTGCTACTGTTTGATAACAGTTGAATGCATTTAACAACAAGCCCGCTGCATAAATTATTGCGATAGGCCAAACAAGTTCACGATATTCTTGTGGACCTTGAGTGATTCCAAGCGAAAGCGTGATTGCAGCTGCCAAAATGGCAACATTCCAAAAGTGCAGTGCTATCTTTGATAATAATGTACTGTAAAGTTGCACCTTCGAAGTACGAGAAACAATAAATAAACCTAGTCCCATTAATGCCATAGAAGACCATGCAAACATCACAACATTTGTATGCACGGGTCGAATACGCCCAAAAGATAAAATGCTGTAGGGTAATAAATCGGGCCAATATAATTTAAATGCTGCAAGTAAACCGTAAGCAGTGCCCACTAAAAGCCAAAATGAAGCCCAAATAAAGTAAGAGTAAATTAATTTTACAGTTTGTGGCTCATGTCCTGATGGTAATGCTGTAACTTCGCTTTTCATATTTTCAGCCATCTTGGATTTCAAATATACTACTTATATCTGATGCTATTTGTGCGTGACTACGTTTTCCCGAATATACTTTTTCTACAAACCCTAAAGGATTTACAAGATAAAAATAATCCGAATGATTTACTTGATATTGATCGCTATCAGTAATGTTTGAAAATGATGCGTATGCCTCCAAGGAACGAAGCAGTTTTTTAATTACTTGAAGGTTGCCCGTTAAACCAATTATTTTATTATCAAAAGAAGAAACATAATCATTCATAGCAGTTGGATTGTCTCTAGCTGGATCAACAGTTATCATAATTGGCAAAAATTCTGAAGACTGATCTTTAATACGTAAAGCTGAAATTATTCTTTGCATTGAAGACATTTGTGTTGGACATATATCAGGGCAGTTGATAAACCCAAAGTAAATGAGCAACCATTTTCCTTCATATGCTTTTTCAGTAACAGTTACGTTATTGTGATCTTGTAAAGTAAATGTGAGCTTTATTTTTTCATTTGAAGTGTGATGTAAAATTCCAAAAGCAGAGACAGCAACTGCCATAAATACAATTGCAAATATTACAATTATAAATCGGGTGATTTTTTTTGGTGCTTTAGATTCTTTTATGCGCATTCATTGATGTATTGTCGATTAGAGTAAAAGCATGCAAATAAATATTACATGCTTTTACACATCCAATCCTATACATCCCATTTATACGCATCTTCCTTTGCAATGGCAAAAAACATCCAAACATCTATGAGCAATACAACTAAAAATACTACTGCAGTTCCAAATGCCCATAATGGATTTGTATGATGATCGCCTACCCCTAGGAAGTATAAAATTATTCCTACTGCACTTGTAAATACCACAATTGAAAGTAATGCAAGTTGAGTTTTCATAAATCTATTCCTATTTTTGTAATTATTATTCCTAAGCTGGTTTTTCGCATAACGGCATATCATGCCATCCCGCGTTATAGTTCATTTTTGCAGCTATGGCACGTTCACCTTCACTTGCACGCGTTTCATCCCAGTCAGCTAATCGCGGTTTAATGAATGCTTCCCAGAGTGGGGGTACAAGTAATAATGCAAACATTGCGTAATAGCCATAATCGGTATCTGGTGCTCCACAATCTTCTAGCTCCCAAAAGTGCGTTTCACCACGATCATGATGATCGGCTTGTCGGCCTATTTCTATAAATCCCCATTGCGTGAATGGTGAATTTCCTACATCCCATGAGTGCCGATAATCAATAGGCTGACCTTTCTCTCGGATTAATCCGTAATGTTCTAGGTAATTTAAAACTTCTAATTCAAACGCCGAGATTACCCAGGAACCAACCATGACTGCTAAACCGATCCAACCCCCGGCTAGCCAAAACATGAAAATACTTGGCAAACTCATTGCATAGCCCCGAATCCATCGATTTTGCCAAGATATAAATGGAACACCCTTCTTACTTAATCTCTGTTTCTCCATGACATATAAGAAACGAGATTGGCCAAAGTGGGACAACAAATAATGCTTGTAAATACTTCTGCCCCTGGGTGAAGTTGCAGGGTCATCCTCACATCCCAATTCTAAATGATGGTTGTAAACATGCGCATAGCAAAAATGTGCAATACCACTTAGCCCCATCATCCACCGAGCCAAAATAAATGTTGGCCCTTTGGTATGAGCTAACTCATGTCCAAACATAATTCCCAAGCCAAGGTAAATACCTGCCGAGATTGTTGCTCCAAATAGCTGCCATCCAGTTACACCATGAATAATGCTCATTCCTAGAATTTCATTAGGTCCAAATGGAACACCACTTACATACTCATAAACACGCCAAACTAGTGCAAGCTGCAGCATTACAAATACAGGATATTGAATCCACATCATCACTTTAAGTAATCCGCCAATTCCATATAGCTCACCATTTTCATCGGTGCCCGCAGGTTCGCAATGAATGGATTTAATCTCACTGGTCACATAGTCGATTATTATGGAGGCGATAAATAGTCCGACACCGGCCCAAACCCAATTACCACCTTTAACTATCCCCACCAAAGCCAAAACAATAAGGCTTGGTGTTAAAAAATATCTAATATTTACTAAAAATTTATGCATGGTCTTAACTCCTCGTTTAATAATTATTTAATAATTGCTAATAACAACGGATTTAAGCTTTCCTGCTTGAAGTTCTGATGCATCCGGCAGCATTTCGTACGCCACTTCGTCTTGTCCGCATTGAGTTTTACGTGTCTTGATTCTATCGAGCCACATTTTAGCATTATTTCGTGAATTAATTAATTCTCCACACTCTGCGGCCTCTAATAGGTGCGCATAAGCGGTCCAATGTAGATCTGCCCACGTATATTTATCGCAAACTATGTATTTATTTGACTGAAGCTGTTGATCTAAAGCGTCAAAAAATACATTTAGTGCTTCACATGCATCTTCAACAATTTGTTGATCTGACGAATATGAAGAATCGCTATAGCCTTTAACAAACGTTTCATTAACAATTTGCTCGACTAATGGTCCAACATTAGATTCTGCAATATCCACCCAATAATTTTGTATTGCGGCTAGTGCTGCATTACGTGGTGTTAATGCATACCCCAATCCCCTTGCATCTATAAATGCAGTAATTGCATTACTACCACAAACATTAAAGTCTGCTTCTTTAAGACATGGAGTAATAAATAATGGGGATAATTCTGTTATACATTCATCCATGTTACTAATTGAATTAGTAATTGTGCTGTAACAGTTCATTTCCATACCCTGTTCGGCTGCAGTTATTACACACTTAAGTGTTTCAGCATCTGCTGGGCTGCCGATTAACTCGAGCACATATTGTGTTTTTTTCATTTCACCTGATAGTCCATATTTGGAACTATCTTGTAATCCTGATTTCTCTGCCATTAGTTCAAATAAGTCTGTCATGATTAATCCTTGTAGTGTCAATCTTAATTTTTTTAAAAATTTCTATGCAGCTACTTCTTCATCGCTTGCTTCATAATTTGGAATTTCTTTTTTCATATTTGACAACCAAGCATTAATGTTTTTGTACTTGGTCATATCAAGCGAGTTGCCGTTAACTTCTAAAGCTTTAAATGCAGCAGCCCAATGGATGTCGGCTAACGAAAGTTCTCCAACAATGAATTTTTTATCTTCCAATGTTTTTTCTAGTTGATTTAATGATGGGGCTATATCATTCTCATCATTAAATTTTGTACTTAATACTTGAATCCAATATTGCTGCATTGCAAGAACCCTAGCTTTCCTAGGATGAATTGTTGGGGCTTTTCCTTTAACATTTAAGTAAGTAAGCACTGCACTTTCGCCACATATCGTGAAGTCTCCATCTTCTATGCATGGATACTGGCTAATGTTTGATAAATTCAAAGATTCCGACATCTTGTCATCCAAGGCTGTTGGTTCACACCATTCAATATCCATTGAGACTTGCCTAATTGATGCTAAATAAATGCATTTGAAAGATGCCGCCTGCCCAGATGAACATTTTAGATGTGGCTTTGTACTTTTCTTTGGCTTTGATTTACTAAATAAACCCATGGCAACTTCTCCATAATTTTTAAATCGATTCTTATTATAATCAAAATTTCCCGCTCTGATTTCGATGAATTAACAAATTTACGGGTATTTGATCAATGCAAGAAGAATAGCGGTGCGCTTGGGCTGTTTTCCTGATCTAAATCAGTCGAAATATTCGATGTCAGTTAATTTACGAAAAACCTGATTTAAGTCAGTTAAATCCTGAAAACCACTAAATACCTAGGGATATATTTAAAAACCGCCTGTTAGTGCTTAGCTATCGACACCACATTATTCGGAGTAAACTATAGAACATGCTCCAGGAACAAAAAATAAACTTTAAGTCTCTAAAAGCGTCGTGCAGAAATTGTTCATTAGTAGAGCTTTGTCTGCCAAGAGGATTGAATAATAATGATCTTCATACGCTTGACGATGTAATTCAGCAAAGAAGGCTTGTTCGCAAAAATGAAGTGATATTCAACCAAGGCGAACAATCTGGTTGTATCTATGCAGTACGTTCAGGCTCAGTTAAAACATTTACGACCGCTAAAAATGGAGAAGAACAAATACTTGGCTTTCATTTGCCAGGAGAAATACTGGGATTAGATGGGCTAGATAACCAAATTCATAGTTGCTCAGGTGTTGCTTTAGATACATCTACAATATGTGAGTTACCAATTAATGATTTAAACGCACTCTGTGTGAAAATTCCTGGATTGCAACAACAGCTTTTGAGTTTAATCAGCGATGAGATTACAAAAGATCATACTATGTTGCTTTTGCTTGCGAGAAGAAATGCAGAACAAAAAATTGCAACATTCTTAATTAACCTTTCGGGCAGATTTAAAGCGCGTGGATACTCAGCCGATGATTTTGATCTCACGATGAGTAGATACGATATCGGAAATTATCTTGGATTAGCGGATGAGACTGTTAGCAGATTATTAACTAAGTTTAAAGATAATAAAATTATTTCCACAAACCGCAAGAGCATATCCATTCACAATCATAAGTTATTGTGTGGCATTGCAGAAGGAGAACACTCTCTAAATTAAAAGTTGTTTTTATCGAATGATTGCTTTTGGTATGTTAGTGAATACATGGATGTACAAAAAATCCACGCTTGCCAAAGCATCAGATTTTTCGTACGAAGAAAGTATCACTATAAATAAGCCTAGTGATTTAACTAAATTATCTTTTAACAACAAAGGCTCATTTCCGTTTATTGAAACATATTTAATTATCGATGGGAGATAACTATTAAAAGTCATGGTCTGAAGTCAATCCAGACTGTGCAAATACACTAGTTACAAGAAAAATGTTTGAATTATTATTGTTTATTTACTCTATACAAGATCCTAACTCCCATAAATAGGAACAGGATTTTTATAAATTGCAACTAAAATTATATAAGTGAAAGTAAGTAAAGCAATACACCATGAAACAATACGTACTTTCTTTGTTTCACCACGTTTTAATGCGATTGTTCCTAAAATTATATAAAGTACTAAAGCAAGTATCTTTGCATTTATCCACGAGTTTGCACCTGGGTATTGAGCTGTTATAACAACTAAAGCTATTGCAGTGAGTAATAGAATAGTGTCATTGATATGAGGCGCAATTTTGACCCAACGCTGCTGCAACAAAGTGGATGACTGGATCATCCAGATCCCTCGAACGATAAATCCTAAAAAAGAAATTGCTACGGTAGATATATGAATATATTTTAATATTAAATATGCAGTGCTCATTTTTATAAAAATTACTTCTAAAATGTAAATTAAGTGAATTATTACTTCATTTAATACTAAACAGAGCTTTTACATACCACCTATTAATTTTTTTTAGTTTCGTGAGAATATTAACCAATTACATCATCCCTGATGGACATCATATTCGCACATCCGTGCGCTTAGGGTCGTTTGCGGACATTTTAGAATTGTAATTTATTGAATCCAACCTGATTTGCCTCCAATTATGACTGCTTTCGGCCAGAAGCGGTCACTCTGATGCTTAATATTTTTCTAGAGTCTTTCTGGCCATGGACCAATAATGCGTATTGAAATGAAAAGGCCATCTATTTCTTCTTTCTTTTATTTACCAGCTTTGCAAGCCAATTATTATTGCGGTCCTAACAATTATAATTATTTCAAGAATTTGCTTCATGTTCTAAATATCAGACATACGTAACCCAATAAATAGCCTAATGAACTTAATAAAGTTGCCCAGTGTAATAAAAATACAATTGATGCTACTAGTTTTAACTTCATGCTGAAAAAACTTCTAGTATTATGGTCTTCATACGTTCGCTCTTGAGTTAGCTAGAGTGTTCATGAAATTAACTCATGATAATTTTTCCCACTGTTCAAAAGTTATGTTTGCTTCTGGATATGGCTTTTAACATCTGTTGAAAATGCACGAGCCAGAATAAATCAGTACGAAATAAAAACGTATAATAATCCATTATTATCATTTTAAATTTGTCCGCTTTGGGTCGTTAGCGGAAATTCTATAGAAAAGACTACCCTGTTCAATCATCCATGATGTGTCTCATATTCGTACTTCCTGGTACTCACACTTTGGGTCGTTAGCGGACATTCTAGTAGAAAAGACTACCCTGTTCACATCATCCATGATGTGTCTCATATTCGTACTTCCTGGTACTCACACTTTAGGTCGATTGCGGACATTCTAAAAGAAAAGAATAATCTGTTCGAATCATCCATGATTCGACTCATATTCGAACTTCCATGTTCTCACCCAAAGGGAGAAGAGTAATTAAAATTAGTTTTAATTACTCTTCTCCCCACACTCCAGATTTTGGTATGGGTGGAGGTGCAAATTCGACTTCACTCAGCGAAGAATGCTGCCCTTTAAATACTCGTTTTAAACCTAGCAATAGTTTTGGAATTTCAGAATCAATAACATAATCTGGAATCCATTTATTATCTTTATCGCCCATTACTGCTTGAACATGATTCGCAGTTATACGACGCATAGAAAAGCTAGGGCCGTTTTCATCCGTGTAGCCATATTCAGAATATTCGCTCATTCTTTCATTTAAAAAATTTATAAATTCAGAACGATGATCACCAGCTTCTACATCTTGTCGATTACTTTGCATAGTATCAGCAAGATGATGGCCCAAAGCATTGATAAAAACCTCGCGCTCGGATGCCGTAAGTTCATCAAATAACATACGATCGGCAATGTGCGCACCAAAGGCAGCAAACTCAGCAATGACATCTAGGCGTTGACCATGCGTAGCGGTTTCAAACCCTTCATTTTCTAAAAATAAGCAAGCTTCGCCACCCAATACCCAAAGATTAAAACCAATCACGCCAGCAATTTCTTGCGGCTTACGAGCTCTTTTCTTGTCATTCCACTTGGTTTTTAATCTGGCCATTTAGCACTACATATATGAATTTGATGTGTTAGATTTTTAGATCCTACCATAGACCCCGTATAATGGTTGCATGCAAAAAACGACCAATCCATTGTGTGAAATTGTGCAGAAAAACTGTGACATCGCAGATGCACAACATGCTGCAAATTACACCCTGTGTGTGTATTTATTAAAAATGCGTGAATATTTTCGTTGGGAAAATGGATATTCCTATACTGACACCTTGCCTAAAGAAGAAATTGGCAATTGGGTGCAAGCACGTGAAAATTTGTGGGAAAGCTTAGAAGAACAAAGCTTTTTACCCATTTCAATAGATGGTAAAGAATTTGATCCATTTGATACTGAAAATATAAATCAAGCACTCGCATCTAAAGGTTATGTGTATAGCGGCGGCATTGGGTTGCGTGCTGCACCTCATTTCTTTTTAGCCAAACTTGAAGACAAAGAAGAATATAACGACTTCACTATTTATGTATCTTCCGATGAATGTGCACGTGATCTTACTGCTCCTCCTGCCATGACATTAGGCAAAAATGTATTTATTCGGCGTGAAGCATTACGAAGATATTTATGGGAAAAATTTCAGGAATGGAAATGGCATGAATACGAAAATTCAATGGCAAAGGCATTGTCATATTATGATTTTGAAAATGATATAGATGGCGCTCTTGATGCAATGACTGAAAATGAAATTGACGCAGTAGCCTTTCACGAAATTGGAGAATTTATAGCATCACAAGAACTTGGTGAAAACTGGCGTGAGATGATCATTAATCTGCCACGGTCACGTGCAGAAATGACCGCAAGAGCAGTAAAAGATTTATTAGCTGATTGTTTGTCCACTCTCCCCGGATTAATTGAAAACGAAAACTATGCATCTTTACATTTTTATGCGGCAAACCTGGTTGCAATGCGCAAGGAATTATTCCCAAGCTTTCTAAAAGCATACCAAGAATGGGTAGAAACTAATAACATTAAAGCATTAAAGAAAATTGTTGCAGCCGGTACAAAACATTGGAAACAAGTAGCGAGTGAAATGTTGAATAGTTTTGATCAATTTGGCACTAAAAAGACTGATGAATTAGAGAGAATAGCAACAAATAACGTTCTCTAATTATGTCAGAGCAATTTACAGATAAGCTTGAACGAGCAAGCTTGAAATCTATTCAAGAAATTAAACCCAACAGCTTTATTTTCGAACAGCATGATGCATTAAACATAAGTTTTTGTGACGAAATTATTCAACGTTTTGAAAATGCTTATGAGGAACAATACGAAGGCCGGATTGGACAACTTGCAGATAAAGATACCAGTATAAAAAAATCAACCGACCTGGTCGTTAGTGGAAAAAAACATTGGGAAGATGTAGATCGGGCACTGTTTCGCTCGCTTGGAATAGCCATTAAAGAATTTCGTGAAGCCTTCCCCTATTTTAAAGGCCCCTTTAAAGACATGGGGTATGGCATTCAACGCACCAATCCCGGTGAGCACTATCATTGGCATATTGATGGCGGAAGTCATGACTTTAGTCACCGCCAATTAGTAGCAATTTGGTATTTAAATGACGTTCAAGGACCCGGTGGTGAAACTGAATTTTTATTTCAAGATATAAAAATAAAACCGACCGTTGGGAAACTCATTTTATTTCCTCCTTTTTGGACACATGAACATCGCGGTGTGACACTTGAACAAGGAGTGAAATACATCGCCACAACGTGGGTTGTGTTTGCATAACTGAAAATTTACAAATGGCAATTGAATTTCGAGCTCCAATAACCAAAAACGAGTTTGAAAAATATTTTTTATTTAGATGGGAAATGCTCCGCAAACCCCTAAATTTACCTTTAGGCAGTGAGCAAGACAATTTAGAAGAAAATGCATTCCATATTGCAGCCTATGATGAAGATGCAATTATTGGATTAGGAAGAATACATTTAGAAGTGAATGATTCTGCACGTATTCGTTACATGGCCGTGCATGAAAACCACCGGAGACATGGCATCGGTAGCTCAATTCTTAGCAAACTGGAACAAATTGCGAAAAATAATAATGTACATCTTACATGGCTATATGCCCGAGATAACGTCGTTAATTTTTATCGAAAGAATGGTTATGAAATAAGTGGTAAAAATAATAGTGAATTATTGAATGTAAAACATGAAAGAATGCAAAAACTACTTTAACTTCTACAGCAAACAATATGTTTTAGGAGAACTATAAATTTAGTATATCTAATTTATATAGTGAATTTATTAAAACAATTACATCTTTGCTTTTAATTATTAAAAATTTAAATTTGATTCGATTACAATAGCAAATTGAAAGTTGACATGTTTCAGTACTCTGTTACCAAGGATCAAACTTATGGCTACAACAAAAAATAATTTTTCCATCACCTATATTTCTGAAGATTGGACCGATGAAGACGCTGAAAATGTTGCAACGGAAGAAGGACTGGTTCTTTCAGAAGATCATTTTAGTTTGATTCATGCCTTACAAGAATTTTATGCGCGGCACGATGAAATTAACGATATTAATGTGCGCGAACTACATGATGCTTTAGATGAAAAATTTCATTACAAAGGTGGCATCAAGTTTTTATATGACTTGTTCCCGGGTGGGCCGGTTGCACAGGGTTGCAGACTGGCTGGACTGCATGCACCCGCCGGCGCAGAAGACAAAGGATTTGGAAGCGCAGTTTAAGAACTGCTAATTACAAATTTAATTCGTAATCGAATTAATAATTTAATACGTCAAGCCCATCTTGATATACCCGCTAGGGCAAACTTCTGCACAAATGTGGCACCCCACACATTTGTCGTAATCGGTATCTACATAGCGGCCCACGGCATATTGATCTTGCTTAACTTTAAATATTGCATCTTCCGGACAATAAACTACACAGTTGTCGCATTCAAAGCACATTCCACAACTCATGCAACGCTCTGCCTCATCAATTGCTTTTTGTTCTTCCAATGCAGAAAATCTTTCCTGAAAATTATTTAAAACATCTTTGGCGGTAATATTTGCTTCCTGTCGACGATTCATCGGCACTTCTTCAAAGTACGCCATATGCAGCTGATCATGTGTTGCAATTTCAGTTGCAGCGCGATCTTCATAATTGTGTACAGCAAACTTCGCGGTATCGGTTCCCCAAGATTCTTTACTATCAAAGTCGACTGGCTCAAGTTCGCGGCTGCGCAATTCATCTAGTAATTTGAAGTGATGGGTGTCGATTTTTGGTCTAGCAGGAATATCTTCTCCCATTAAATAATGGTGCATTCCTTCGGCAGCAATGGATGCTTGTCCAATGGCAGTTGTTAAAAGATGTGGATTAATGGCATCTCCAGCTACAAAATGTCCGGGCTTTCCTTCCACTTGGAATACTTTGTCGGCATTCATCAAGCCCCATCCATTGTCTAACTCTTCTATGCCTGTGTAATCACCGGTTTGACCTGTTGCACTTACAATCAGACTGCAATCAATATCGAACTCTTCACCATCTTTGGTTTTTAGTTCACCATCAACAAGTTCAACCGGAACAACACGCAATGCTTTTGCTCGACCATCTTCATCGAGAATAACTTCTACGGGTGACAAACCATCATGGATTTCTACCCCTTCTCGAATAACCGCATCCAATTCATGTTTGGTTGCAGGTGCTTCCGAAATTGGACGTCTGTATACAACCCAAACATCGGCACCCTTACGTTTCGCAATGGACGCTACATCGTGCACGGTGTAACCGAGGATTACATTTTCAGGACGGTCTTTTTTAGTTGTTTTACTGATGTTTCCAATACGTCTGGCAACCGCTAACACATCCATGGCGGTATCACCTGCACCAATTACAAGAATACGTCCATTCAAATATTTCAAACGATCTTCATTAAATGCGCGAAGGTATGACATACCATCGACTACATTGGGTGCATCACCACCTGGAATTGGAATTCTCTTGCCGGCTACAGCGCCGATGCCCCAGAATATTGCATCATAATCTCTTTCAAGATCTTCAATTGAAACATCGGTACCTACACGAGTATTTAGTTTTACTTCTACACCCATGTCGATAATTCTTTGAATTTCACCTTCTAGTACTTCACGCGGTGTGCGATAACCTGGTATGCCAAAAACCATCATGCCACCGAGTTGGTCATACTCATCGAATATGGTACAGGCATGGCCTTTTTGTCGAAGGAAAAATGCAGCAGTAAGTCCGGCACAACCACCGCCCACAATGGCGACTTTTTTACCCGTATCTTTACCAGCTGCTGGGAAGGTTAAATTATTTTGTAATGCCCAATCACCTACATATTGTTCAACCGAGTTGATACCCACGGCTTCTTCCACTTCATTTCGGTTACAACCATCTTCACAAGGGGCAGGACAAACACGACCCATTACAGACGGGAATGGGTTGGAAACCGTCATGCGCTCAAAAGCATATTGTTCCCAAGGCCTGCCATCGGCAGGTTTATCAATCCCACGCACAATGGACAACCAACCACGAATATCATGACCGGATGGACAACTGGCTTGGCACGGAGGAGTGCGATGAATATAGGCCGGGCATACCTCTGATAACCCGTTTTGAACAACATCCTTATTCCATTGCGTAGTTACATGATCTCCATCTTCATAGCGCCGAAACGTAAGTTTGCCTTCCGCCATATCAACCTCCTGCGGTTGGTGCACCGACTGTAGACTTAACCAGTCGAGCGATCAATTTTAACTAATAGACAAATAAGTATTGCTGATTATTCATGAAAAAAACTCTGTACTCAACAAATGAGTTTATCAATCTAGATTTATCAGTATGTTAAAAACGAAAGTTTGCGTGTGAAAACACGAAACAAAGTAGGGTTTTAAGTGTATAAGCTTTGGATACTTAGCTCATCACGATTTCCGTCAGTGACATATCACCGGATGTATCAATATCTATCGCTTGTATGCCAGGAATTTTATTTAGAATATAGGCCGCCATAAGACCAACGGTTGCTGATTTTTCATGCTGAATCGCGGTTAGCATTTTATCAGCCACAATTTGGCAGCGTTGATTAGCGGTTGGTTGGTCTACCCAGGTACGACTCATTTGCCAGCCTCGATCCATATCTGCATCCATCTTTTTAAATGCATCTTGTGCACGTGCGATCATTTCATCGTTCACTTCCAATGGAAATGTTTTCTCATCGATCGTGACTTTAAGTATCATCGTTTTATACAAATTTAAAATAATCGAATAAGTATATCGTTAATCGATAAATCAAAAAATGTTAGTCCATATAAAACACATCCTTGGTAAACAAGAAATTAAGCAGGCTAAGGATTTATTTCAAAGCGCCACATTTCAAGATGGCAAGCTTTCTGCTGGATTTGTCGCCCAGCAAGTTAAAAATAATCAAGAAATTGCTGACAACAGCTCAGTATCAAAATTGAATGATCTAATCATGGGCAATCTTGTGCGGCACTCAACTTATAACAATGCGGCATTACCGCATAAAGTTGCTATACCTTTTTATGCGCGCTATCAAACAGGGATGAGTTATGGAGAACATATTGATGATCCAGTTATGGGGAAAGACAACCGCTACCGATCGGATATCGCAATTACAATATTTATAAGTTCGCCAGAAGAATACGAAGGAGGCGAATTAAAAATACAAACTCCTTATGCTGAGCAAAGTATTAAGTACCCTGCAGGTGATGCAGTATTGTACCCCGCAACAACACGACATCAAGTAATGCCAGTCACTAAAGGAGAGCGCTTAGTTGCAGCAACCTGGGTACAAAGTCTCGTACGTGATCATGAGCAGCGCCATTTACTATTTCAATTAAATAAAACACGTGAAAAAATGTTGCGCGACAACCCTAATTCAGAAGAATCTAAAAGAATTGATCTTGTTTACGTAAACATGGTAAGAATGTGGAGTGAAGTTTAAAATTTTATATTTCATTTTAATCAACATAAAAAGGCCGCTTGTTAGCGGCCTTTTTTAATAAAATAATTAGGAAATTTTTAGCCGTGTGAGCCTTTTTCCTCATGCGCAGCATTAACTATTTCCATAGCAAGCTTCATATAGTCTTCTTTGTAACCATCTAAATCAGATCCTTCTTCAGGCGCCCAATAGTTTTGCGCGGTTACTTCGCCTTTTTGCTCAAGTTCAATGAACTTTCTTTGCATCTCAAGCAATTTTTGAATCTTCTCTTGTTTTGAACTCACGATATATCCTTGCTAGTTAATTCTAGTGCGTTATCAATATTTAATTTTAAGATCCTTATAAATTCTGTCTGTATTCCCTAGTGGGTAACGTTGCACGATAAAACAACATGCACGTAACAAAAATTCACTATAATTATTTTTATCTAGTACCCACCTTTTCTTCGACTCTCAGGTAAACCACCAATTCGTCCTGCTTGTTTACTTGGGTTTCCCGGAAACAAGTCGTATAACACCTTGGCATCAATTTTTTTTTCACCCCAAGCCTTGGCCATAGCCTTAGTCATATTGCGGGTATTGGGCTGATTGCCACCATTATTAATGTATTCGTCGCGCAAATAATTAATCACATCCCAATGCTTATCTGTAAGTGTAATACCTTCATCATCTGCGATTACATTGGCTACATTTTCATTCCAGTCATCAATACTTACAAGAAAACCCATAGGTGTAGTTTCAATTTCTTTACCATCTACATTAAGTGTCATATTTAACTCCTCCTAACTCTCTACAATCATTCTTTTTCTAAGAAAAGTTTACTCTAATTCAATCTTATTTTTCCTGTTCGGCTCCCACGGCGTCAATACCCTTATGAGGTAAAAATATACCGCAACCAATCATTCGCCCGTCACCTAAACCATGTTGTTGAAGATGTATAGATTCATCAAGTTCTAGTCCATCAATCATCAAACTTCGCGTATGTAGGTATTGATTAGGCAACCGCAATACATGTGCGCGTCCGCTCATCATTTTTTTAACTTTGATTCCTTCTTTTGCCAATTGCTCAGCGGATTGATTTAAAAAACCTTCTTCATCTTTAACATCTTCCGTAATGATGTGACGCGCAAATATTGTTGTTATTGGCGTCAACAATTTTTCATGAGGTTCACTTAAAACTAAAGTTGAATCTTCTATATTTAGCTTGCGCCCTGCAAGCTCGCTGGCATCTTGCAATCGGTTTTTTGGAATTCGAAGCGCAAACCTGGTGCGTCGCGATAAAATTAGCAATGCATCAGGTTCTTGTGGGCGTATCCAACCATTACCCGATTCTGCGCCATGAATTAAATGTATCCCAGCTTGTGGTTCATCCTTAAGCCAAGGCAGTTCATTTTGAATAGTTTGCGATAAGGAGTGCGCATGATCTAAAGGCAGCTGCTTACATTGAACTTTGAAGGATAAATCTATGATTTTATCCGGGACCACATACTGCTTCTTTTGCTCTTTTTGGTCTTCCCAATACATAAAATTATGGATCCACAACTTTATTTGCTGAAGTAAAAACGGATTCTAAAATATCTTCCCAATTTTCTGGTGTATCTTGAAAAGGGGGTCGAACATCCATTTGAAAAAATCTCTCTTGCTGATTAGTGTACTCCCTTACTTTTTTTTTCAGCTCTTCAAAACTGCGAAGCTCATGATGCTGCATAAGTATTTCACTAAGCGAAAGCATTATTGATTTACCACATTTTGAATTTCGTCTGCACTTGCATCATTGATACGATTATAAAATCTTGCACGATAAAAAATTCGTTTCTCAGCATTAGCATTACTGTCTTCATATGCTGAGCGATTATGTAATACATTATTACAAACCACACCTTCTCCTGCCTTAAGACGATACTTAAATATATAAGGACTGGTTTGTAAAAGTTCATGTAAAAATGACAATGCATTTTTAACATCCATACTATCTTTCCAAATTATGTTTTTTTGTCGTGCGGTGTAACGCAAGTAAATAGATTGAGATTTCTTGTCCATTAAAAAAACAGGTCCGGTTTGTGCAGGCCTAATCTGTCTCCCCGCTTCTTCATTTGCAGGGATGGTCATAACTTTTGGGTCCATCAATGCTTTTAAATAATCATGATTTTCATCACGTAAATAAATGTATGCAATCTCTGGATCCAAAAATGCATTTTCACCGCCACTATTTGCAGGACATACACAGTGCATTAAAAATGCGCGAATTCGATGTTCTGAATCATTGTAATAACCATCGGTATGCCAATTCAGCGATTTATTGGTGTAGGGAATATAAGTGGCACGACCTGAACCAAGATCTTCTAATTTTGAAAATTTATCTTGGTCAGAACAGAGATTGTCGTCTAAATTAATCAGACCTAATTGTGGGGCTAAAGCAAGTAGTACTTCTTTTATATTGTTAAAATCATTTGCGAACTTATAAAAGACCAAATTTAATTTTTTGCTCGTTTTTAATAAATTTTCTCGTTCTTTATCCGCTAATTTTACTGGATTTTCGATGGTGTGAATGATGTGCCCAATATCTGTTGGATAAGCATCAAGTTTTCTTTCTCTCCATCTCTGGTAGGCACGCTCATCTTGGGCATCAAAGGAGTACATTTCTTAAGAGTTATTCGAGCTAAATTGCATAAATCTATGGCTCTACTATTCGTTATATGTATAGGATTAAGACTACTTGGAATAACGTGAATTTTGCTTATCTCTTGCATGCAATAAATTGTATCTCTATTGGGATAAGTTGTATTTAAGGCGGCACCCAATGGAGGGGATTTTGCCAATATGGTGTTACTTCTAGACTTTATATCAATATATTAAGGACTTATTCGTTACTATATTCTGGGTAGCGGCAGGTATTTCGATCGACTCATTGCCAAATTAAATCTTTTAGGAGAATCACTATGGCCGATAAACATCATCCCACCCCCATGCTTGATGAATTGGAAAAAGGTCCATGGCCGAGTTTTATCTCCGGAATAAAACGACTGCGTGACCAACATAAAGATGAAAGAATTAATGGTGTTGCGAATTCACTTTTAGGTCAATTAGAACACTCATATGAAACACGTAAAGGCTATTGGAAAGGTGGAACCGTTTCTGTATTTGGATACGGCAGTGGAATTATTCCTCGCTTTTCCGAAGTAGGCGCAGCATTTCCAGAATCAAAAGAATTTCACACCTTGCGTGTTCAGCCTCCTGCAGGAAACTACTATTCAACGGATATGTTACGCCAACTTGGTGACAGTTGGGAAAAATGGGGTTCAGGCTTAGTCACTTTCCATGGTCAAACTGGCAACATTATGTTTATTGGTGCCTCTACAGAAAATACCCAACACTTTTTTGATGAAATCAATGATTATGGATTTGATTTAGGTGGTGCAGGACCTTGTGTTAGAACGGGCATGTCATGTGTCGGCGCAGGACGATGTGAAATGTCAAATGCCGATGAAATGAGAATTCATCGCACCTTACTTAACAACTTTACGGATGATGTGCATCGACCAGCATTACCGTACAAATTTAAATTCAAAGTTTCAGGTTGTCCGAATGACTGCATGAACTCAATTGAACGATCAGACTTTTCTATTATCGGAACCTGGAGAGATGATATGAAAGTTGATCAAGAGGAAGTGAAAAAATTTGTTACGCGTAAAGGTCGCCAATATGTAATTGATAATGTCATTACACGTTGCCCAACCCAAGCACTTGCCCTTAAAGACGACGATACGCTTGAAGTAAATAATACAGATTGCGTACGTTGCATGCACTGTATGAACGTTATGGTCAAAGCTTTGTCTCCTGGTGATGACAAAGGCATATCGGTTCTCATTGGAGGAAAACGCACACTTAAAATTGGTGGCTTAATGGGAACTGTCATCATTCCATTTATGAAACTAGAAACGGAAGAAGACTACGAAAAATTAACCGAACTTGCCGAAGAAACCATTGATTTTTGGGCTGAGAATGGTTTGGAACATGAACGTTGCGGTGAAATGATCGAACGTATCGGTCTGGTTAACTTTCTAGAAGGTGTAGGTGTTGATGTCGATCCGAACATGGTGAGTGAACCACGTGAGAGTAATTACATGCGCACCGATGGCTGGGATGAAGAAGCTGAAAAGTGGTTCCAGCAACAAGCCGAACAAAAACAAGCAGCGGGCTAATTTTCACCGCTGCCTATCAATTAAATTTTCAATTTAGTTATAAAAAATTTTAGGAGTAAATAATGGCGCAAGAGCATCGCCCACCAATTGAGTCAGGATGCCCAGACGGATTACAGTACATGCATCCTGTGATGCGAAAAAATTACGGTAACTGGGATTATCACGAACACCCTCGTCCGGGAGTGTTGTTACACGTAGCAGACAACGGAGATAAAATTTGGACAGTGCGCGCAGGTACACAACGAATTTTAGATGTGTTCACTCTACGTACACTATGTGACATTGGTGATAAATTTGCTGACGGTTATGTTCGCTTTACCATTCGAAGCAACATTGAATATATGGTGGCTGATGAAGAAAAAGTACAACCATTAATTGACGCACTTGAATCAGAAGGATTTATCGTAGGCGGAACGAAGAATTCTGTTGCGATGATTTCTCATACTCAAGGATGGTTGCACTGCGATATACCGGGTACCGATGCATCAGGTGTTGTAAAAGCCATGATGGATGAGCTCATTGATGAGTTTCGTGAAAACAATATGCCTAATCGCGTACACATTACGACGTCTTGCTGCCAGATTAATTGTGGTGGTCAAGGTGACATCGCAATTAATGTGCAATACACCAAACCACCTAAAATTAATCATGATCTAGTTTCTAATGTATGTGAGCGCCCATCAGTAGTTGCACGTTGCCCCGTTGCAGCAATACGGCCTGCACAGGTAAATGGTAAACCTTCTTTAGAAGTGGATGAGAAAAAATGCATTTGTTGTGGTGCGTGTTATCCACCATGCCCGCCTATGCAAATTAATGACGCTGAACATACTATGTTCGCAATTTGGGTTGGCGGAAACCACAGTAATGCGCGTGGTAAACCCACATTTCAAAAATTAGTAGCTGCGGGCATTCCAAATAATCCGCCTCGCTGGCCTGAAGCAACTGCAATTGTTAAAAAGATCTTACGCACCTATAGAGATGATGCAAAAGATTGGGAACGCATTAACGATTGGGTTGAGCGTATCGGTTGGCCACGGTTCTTTGAGAAAACAGGATTACCTTTCACAAAATTCCACATTGATAACTGGCGCGGTGCACGTCGAAGCTTGAACTCTTCGACTCACATTCGCTTATAACAGTGCGAGGAAGATGTGAAATTTGGAATTGTAATTAACGAGGGACCGTACACGCATCAATCTTCTGATTCGGCATTGCAATTTGTTAAATCAGCATTAAATAAAGGACACGAAATATTCCGTGTCTTTTTCTATCATGATGGCGTCAACAATGGCACTAGCTTAAGTGTGCCTCCACAAGATGACCGTAACTTAACAAGTGAATGGTCGGAACTTGCTGAAAAACATAATCTGGACTTAGTCGTTTGTGTCGCTGCTGCTCAACGACGTGGCATGCTCGATGAAGATGAAATGAAACGTCATGGTAAAAGCGCAAACAATTTAGCCAATGGTTTTCGAATTTCTGGCTTAGGACAACTAATTGAAGCAGGCATCCAAGCGGACCGACTAGTAACATTTGGAGATTGAATGTAATGGAAGACGGCGAAGGCATAGTTAAAAAGTTTTGTTATATCAACCGTAAAGCCCCGTACGGCACGATATACGCATTAGAATCTCTTGAAGTTGTTCTCATAGCCGCTGCATTCGATCAAGACATCAGTTTGGTTTTTGCAGATGATGGTGTATACCAGCTCACCAAAGACCAAAATACTGAAGATATAGGCATGAAAAACTTCTCCAAGACTTATACCGCCCTTGGTGATTACGATATAAAGAAAATTTACGTTGAAAAAGAATCATTAGAAGAACGTGGATTATCGACCGGCGATCTTCAGGAACTTAAATATGAAGATGAAGATGACGACTGGGCAGAAAAAGATTCATTATTTGTTGTAGCGCGCGATGAACTATCATCAATTATTGATGAGCAAGATGTAATTTTAAGTTTTTAAGTTATGGCAACATTGCACACTGTTAATAAATCTCCTTTTGAGCGTAATGCACTTGAATCATGTTTACGTTTAGCAAAAAAAGGTAGCGCAGTTTTATTATTTGAAGATGGCGTCATAGGCGCCATGCAAAATACTAAATACAGTGACACTGTTTCTAATGCAATGAATGATATTTCGTTTTATGTCTTAGGTCCCGACATCAAAGCCCGTGGCCTTAGTGACAATAAAGTAATCGATGGTATTAAAGTCGTCGATTATGACGGCTTTGTAGATTTAACGACCGAACATGACACCGTTCAGTCTTGGCTTTAATAAATTAGTTAACTAGGAGAGAGTCATATGGCCTTAGAAGTTAATGGACAGTCGTATGAGACTGACGAAGAAGGTTATTTAGCAAATCTTAATGATTGGCAACCAGAACTAGCAGACGCTATGGCAGCTGCCGATGGTGCTGAGTTGGGAGACAATCATTGGGAAGTGATAAATTTTTTACGTGAGTATTACGAAGAATATCAAATTGCTCCAGCAGTTCGTGTTCTTACAAAAGCGATTGGCAAAAAATTAGGTAAAGACAAAGGAAACAGCAAATACTTGTATGAGTTATTTCCTTATGGCCCAGCAAAGCAAGCATGTAAATATGCGGGCTTACCCAAACCTACTGGTTGCGTTTAATACTTAGTTAAAACTTTCTGAGAGGCGGAATTTCGCTTCTCAGTTATTTGTGTACACTTACTTTGATATGAGTAAAGTGCACACGCACTTACTTGAAACATGTCAGCCCTAACCATATCTTTTGCAATTTTATTTTACTTAGCTTCAGCGATCTTAGTTATTTTCGTGGCTCGCAAAATATGGATCTATGCAAAAACTCCTGCACCACTCAAAATTCCTACTACACCTGCACCTACTTCATATTCCGGTGTAGCGTTTCGTATGGTTAAGGAACTCACCATATTTGAAAGTTTATTTAAATCGAACAAGTGGACTTGGTTATTTGGCTGGTTATTTCACTTTGGTTTATTTTTAGTTTTGTTGAGACATTTACGCTACTTTACGGATCCGGTGTGGGGATGGGTTATTTTCATTCAACCTTTTGGAAAGTATGCCGCGTTTATGATGTTAATAGGATTAGCAGGATTATGGGGACGCCGAATATTTGTAGACCGTGTGCGTTACATCTCTGCTCCATCTGATCATTTAATGTTAGTGCTACTGATTGCCATCGGAGTAACCGGCGCATTGATGACATTTGTCTCACACACAGATATCGTCGCATTAAAATCTTTTTTAATCGGTTTAATGGTATTTAATTGGTCGCCCATGCCAAATGATTTAATTCTTATAATTCATTTAGCTTTAGTTATTATATTGATGATCATTTTCCCCTTTAGCAAATTATTACACGCTCCCGGTGTATTCTTTAGTCCAACCCGAAATCAAATTGACAACCCACGTGAACAACGACACATTGCTGATTGGGCAACAAAACTTGAATCTTCAAAAACCTCTTCTTCATAAAAGTACATAAAACATGGCTGCTGCAGAATTTGAAACTCCAGAAATTAAAGAATATCCCGTCATTCCTCATTTACAAGAAGGGGTGATGGCACACAGCCAGCCTTTTGTCGCAAAAGCTGATTTCCAAGAAAAATTAGGCTTCCCAGGCGAACTGGTCGATAACTGGCAACAAGTCGCTATCGAAAAAATGGGGGAACTGAAAGATAAATATCGTTCTCTACAAGTGTTTTTAGATGCCTGTGTGAAATGTGGAGCATGTACTGATAAGTGTCACTACTACCTTGGCACTACCGATCCTAAAAATATGCCGGTTGCACGACAAGACTTATATAGAAAAGTGTATCGTCGTTACTACACACTTTCCGGAAAATTATTTCCAAAATTAGTGGGCGCAGAAGATCTTACGGAAGAAGTGTTGGATGATTGGTATAGCTATTTTCATCAATGCTCCCAATGTCGTCGCTGTTCCGTGTATTGTCCCTATGGAATCGATACGGCAGAAATCTCCATGGCAGCACGAGAAGTGATGGATGCCGTTGGTAAAGGTCAAAAATATTGCAACGAGATTATCGGTAAAGCTCAAACCATAGGAAATAATCTTGGTTTACCGGAACCTGCACTCATCGACACACTGGAAGGACTGGAAGAGGATGTAGAAGAAGACACCGGTGTAAAAGTTCGCTTTCCAGTCGATGAAAAAGGTGCAGAAGTTTTACTCATTACTCCTTCAGCCGATTTCTTTGCCGAACCACATATCGATGGATTAATTGGATACGCAAAAGTTTTTCATCAGGCGGGAATCTCCTGGACCTTAAGTTCATTTGCTAGTGAAGCGGCAAATTTTGGCATGTTTATTGGAAGCTATGAAAACATGCAAAAACTAGCACTGCGTATTCGACAGGCTGCCATTGAGTTGGGTGCGAAACGAATTGTGTTTGGAGAATGTGGACATGCATGGCGTGTCGCTTATTCTTTCCTTAATACACTGGCGGGTCCATTTGATTTTCTGGATCCAAACTATCCAGTGCCACAACATATTTGCGAAGTAACACATGAATTAATTAAAGAAGGAAAATTAACGCTTGATCCTTCAGAAAATGATGACATGGTCGTGACCTATCATGACTCATGTAATGTTGCACGCGCATCGCGCATGGGAGATAAACCCGGCGGTCAATTCGAAATTCCCAGAGAAATCATTAAGTCCGTTTGTAATAACTTTGTGGATATGCCCAGCTATGCCATTAAGGAGGGCACCTATTGCTGTGGAGGTGGGGGTGGTTTACTTACCGACGACTTGATTGAACTACGTGTGAAGGGTGCACTACCCCGAATGGAAGCATTGAAAAATGTTGTTGATACTTATGGGGTAACCCATATGGCAGCCATATGTGCCATTTGTAAGAGTCAATTTTCCAAGGTATTCCCGTATTATGACTTTCGTATGGATCAAATCGTAAGTCTTCATCAGTTGGTCAGTAATGCGATTGTATTAAGCCCTGATAAAGACCATTCTGTAGAAGCCGATGATCAGGAGCAAGCAGAAGCGGCTTAAAATTCTTTGAAACTTTTTTACTAGTTTGAATTAATAGGAGTACACAATGGCAACCCCTAAGGAAGCGTTAACTCATAAATTAACTTTTAGAAAGTTTGACGATGGAGATTATGAGTGGGGAAATTTTGGCGATAAAATCTTTGAAGCCGATCATTCACACAAATGTCCTACCTATGTACACCGTACTCCGCCTTGCCAAGGCAGTTGCCCGTCCGGAGAAGATATTCGCGGTTGGCTGCAAGTTGTGCGCGGCATAGAAAAACCACCAACAGAAGACATGTCGATGCAAGAATATGCATTTCTGCGCTCAACCGATGCGAATCCTTTTCCATCGATGATGGGACGTGTATGTCCCGCACCCTGTCAGGATGGTTGTAATCGTAATCATGTAGAAGACTTTGTCGGCATTAATGCGGTTGAGCAATACATTGGTGATTCTGCTTTTGAACAAGGATTTAAATTTGAAGCGCCAACAGAATTGTCTGGCAAAAAAGTAGCCATTGTAGGCGGTGGACCCGCCGGACTTGCAGCCGCTTATCAATTACGTCGCAAAGGACATGCCAGTGTAATTTTTGATGAGCATGAAGAATTAGGCGGAATGTTTCGTTATGGCATTCCAGGCTATCGAACACCACGCGACTATTTAGATCATGAAATTCAAAGAATTCTAGACATGGGTAACATTGAAACTCGTATGAATACACGCGTAGGTAATGATGTTTCAGTCAAAGAATTAGAAGATGAATTTGATGCCATTCTTTGGGCTGTAGGATGTCAATCCGGTCGAGGCTTACCGGTTGACGGTGGTGATGCACCAAACTGTGTTTCAGGGGTAAAGTTTTTAGAGGCTTTTAATACGGGTCGTTTACAAGTCACTGCAGATCGAGTCGTGTGTGTAGGCGGTGGTGATACTTCCATCGATGTGGTTTCCGTTGCTCGCCGACTAGGAAAAATTGAAAAGCTAAACAAACAAGAAGCTCCGGAACATGTAATTGGTGGCTACGTGGCACATGATGCAGCCTATGCTGCAGCGCGCCAAGGAGCGGAGGTGACCCTTACTTCTTTATTTGCACGCTCGGAAATGACCGCCGCGGAACATGAAGTAGACGATGCTATGCGTGAAGGTGTAGATATCAAAGATGGCGTAATGCCGATTAAAGTAATTGTTGGTGATGATGGTCGAGCCACCGCTTTGCGTATGGCGCAATGTACGATGGAAGATAATCGTCCTGTCGCTATTGACGGTACTGAATTCGATATTGAATGTGACTTAATTGTATCTGCGATTGGACAAGGCGGTGATCTCGAAGGACTAGAAGAATTTGATAATGGTAGAGGCTTAATGGATGCCGATAAGTATTATGCTGTACCTGATCGCGAAGGACACTTTGTCGCAGGCGACATTATTCGACCCCACCTGCTAACTACTGCAATCGGTCAAGCTTCGATTGCGGCTGATAGCATTGATTTCTTCTTTAATGACGAGGAAATAAAGAAACGACCCAAAGTTGATGTTCATCACTTTGACTTACTAGAAAAACTTCAAGAGTTTGGTCTTGAGCCTGAAAATTATGAACAAGGCTCACATCGTGGTACAGATCAATCTGAATTTTCTGTACACAATTTTGAAGATCGTGCAGAACACGAAATTATTGCACATAATGAATTGTTTTTAGGACACTTCCCGTTTTCACCACGTAATCAACGCGAACAACATGGCCCTGATGCAGAACAGGTACTAGGTCATTTTGAAGAACGTGCGAAAAACTTTACTGAAGAGCAAGCAGTAGAAGAAGCCAATCGTTGTATGAGCTGTGGAATGTGCTTTGAATGTGATAACTGTATCGTTTATTGTCCGCAAGATGCAGTGTTTAGAGTTAAAAAAGATAAATCTACTTTAGGACGATATGTAGACACTGATTATAGTAAGTGTATTGGATGTCATATTTGTGCAGATGTGTGTCCGACGGGATACATCGATATGGCACTAGGCCACTAGCATACATCTAAAAGGAGTCTTTTTCGTTATTGCATCGTCAGCCTCGCACTCAAATCCTCATGTATGTTTTATACACTCCGGTTTTGCGTGCGATGCTTCTTCACACTAACGAAAAATCCTTGCTTTTATATGCACGCTAGTAATTAGAATTATAAAAATTATAATTATTTTTTTTGGGCGGAGAGAGAATGCGGAGTCTACTTCGTAGTAAATTTCTATTGATAGGATTGCTAGTAAATATTGCAATCTGCTCTATCCTTGTGACGGTTTTTGCCGATGAACGTCCAGATGTCCCCCCACCTAAAAGTAAATACAATGAAGAAACTATTTGCGTTGAACCCGTTGAGGTAATGCGCAAAAGACACTTTGATTTTATTTTAGATCATCGAGATCGAACGGTAGTTGAAGGTATACGTACCACGCAATACAGTTTAAATGCCTGCATTGACTGTCATATCACGACCAATGCAAAAGGTGAATATGCGCGCTACTCTGAAGAATCACATTTTTGTGCAAGCTGTCATCAATTTGCCGCGGTAACGATTGATTGTTTTCAATGCCATGCCGATCGCCCAGAAAAAGCGATTCGTGATGCGATCAATAAACAAGCGGGAAATGATGTATCGATAAAAGATATTCATCAATATTTACATAAACCACATGCCCCAAAACTGGCTGCATCCCCTTAATAAAAATATAATTCTTCTATGCGTTATACCTTCAACTTTGATGCCCCTGACTTAGAACGTAGAGATTTTTTACGCTCAAGTGCAGCACTCGGTGGGCTAGCCATTGCGCCTGGAATTGTTTTGTATCAAACCGCATCTGCGAAACCAGCCGATCAAGCTGTCAGTAGTAAACAGCGTTGGGGGATACTGGTGAATACGAATCTTTGCCAAGAAGATTGCGATGCCTGTGTCACGGCCTGTAATGAAGAAAACGGCGTATGGAGTTTAGATCGGCCCGCAACCGATGCACAGTGGATTCGAAAATTAACCATAAAAGATAAAATGACGGGACATGTCACCTCACTACCTATGATGTGTCAGCATTGCGAACATCCGCCTTGTGTCGATGTGTGTCCAACCGGTGCTTCCTTTCGACGCGAAGATGGAATTGTATTAGTTAATAAACACACTTGTATTGGTTGTCGTTATTGCATGATGGCGTGCCCTTATAAAGCACGTTCGTTTATTCATGAGCCACTACAAGACCAGCTACCACATTCACCACGGGGTAAAGGGTGTGTAGAAAGTTGCACCTTGTGTGTGCATAAAGTAGATCGTGGTGATAACAACACAGCGTGTGCCGAAGCTTGTGAGAAAGATGGACACAAAGCGCTACTGTTTGGAGATTTAAACGATCCAGATAGTGAAATTTCACAACAACTTGAAAAATATGGCGGTGTAGAAATTCGTGCTGACTTGGGATTAAACACCGGAGTACGTTACCAAGGGTTAACAAAATAAGTTATGGAAACTACACGCTTTTCATCTATCGATGCAAAATCAGCTCAGTACTGGATTTTGTTAATCGTATTAGGATTGGCTTCTTTAATTGGGTATTTAGCTGCTCACCATATGGATGTGGAAGGGCATCATATCACCGGCATGAACAATCAAGTGGTTTGGGGCTTTCCACATGTGATGGCTATCTTTTTAATTGTAGCTGCCTCCGGTGCATTAAATGTGGCCTCTATTTCATCTGTTTTTGGAAAACTCGATTACAAACCATTAGCCAGATTATCCGGACTGCTAGCTATCGCTTTACTTGTGGGTGGATTATTAATTTTAGTATTGGACCTTGGCCGACCCGATCGCTTAATTGTGGCGATGACGGTTTACAACTTTAAATCTATATTTGCCTGGAACATCTTTTTATACACAGGTTTTATTTTCATCACTGCCATTTACTTATGGATGATGATGGAACGGAAAATGAATAAATTCACCAAACCGGCAGGTATCACCGCATTTATTTGGCGCATCATACTTACTACCGGTACTGGATCTATTTTTGGTTTTCTGGTGGCAAGACAAGCCTATGATGCCGCAATTATGGCACCTCTGTTTATCATCATGTCATTTGCATTTGGTTTGGCTATTTTTATTTTGGTATTAATGGCAAGTTATCGTTGGACAAACCGCCCCTTAGGCGATCTCATGTTATCCAAATTAAGAAAACTACTAGGAATTTTCGTATCTGCCATTCTTTATTTTGTATTGGCTTATCATTTAACAAACTTATATGCCACAGAACATCATGGTATTGAACGTTTTATATTATTAGATGGTGGAATTTATACGTTCTTGTTTTGGGTTGGACATATCATTCTAGGATGCCTAGTACCATTAGCTTTAGTGTTTATTAAACCGCTGAGTGAGTCACGATTAATGTTAATCATCGCATCTTTGCTCGTAGTCATTGGTGGAATAGCACAACTATATGTAATTGTTATTGGTGGCCAAGCTTATCCGTTGATTCTTTTTCCTGGCATGGAAATTAGTAGTAGTTTTTACGATGGCGTAGTTGCTGAATATGCGCCCAGTATTTGGGAAATCTTATTAGGTATTGGCGGCACATGTGCCGCATTAGCCATTGTTACGGTTGCTATTGCGGTGCTTGAATTTTTACCCGAGAGCTTATCTGACAAAGCTCTAAATATAAAGAGCTCGGCTTCCGGCACGGCCTAACTACTTAACACTTCGTATGAAGTGTCTCCATCTGTGGCCCACTTATTAATTTCTGCCGCTCATAAATCTTCAGGCAAAACTGTTATCAGTCTTGGTTTAAGCGCTGCTTTACACCAGCAAGGCATGCATGTACAAACTTTTAAAAAAGGCCCTGATTATATTGACCCCTTATGGCTTGCAGAAGCGAGTCATCGCAAGTGTTATAACCTAGATTTTTGGACGCAAACGGATACAGAAATTACATCTCTGTTTAACCAACATGCCACTCCTGCCGAAATCTCTATCATTGAAGGCAATAAAGGTTTACATGATGGACTTGCTACAGATGGAAGTAACAGTAATGCCGCTTTAGCAAAATTACTTTCTGCACCTGTGATCGTAGTATTAGATACTCGAGGTACCATACGTGGTGTTGCACCACTATTATTGGGTTATCAGCAATTTGATTCCGAGGTAAACATTGCAGGAGTCATTTTAAATTTTGTCGGGGGCGACCGACATGAAACTAAGTTAATGAATGTGCTAGAACATTACACAGACATTCCCGTCATTGGTTCCATACAACGCTCAAAAGATTTGCAATTAGTTGAACGATATTTGGGTTTACTACCAAGTAATGAAGACAATAATTCTCAACAACACATCAAACAAATTTCAAATGCTGTAAGCAAGCAACTAGATTTAGAAAAAATAAATACAATTGCTAATTTAGCTTCTATGCCTACTTTACAAGAAGCCAATAGTTCTGAAAGCAAAAACTTCAACGTTAAAGTTGCTTATGCAAAAGATGAAGCCTTTGGTTTTTATTATGCAGACGATTTGGAAACATTCGAAAGTTTTGGTGCACGCCTTATTCCATTTGATGCCATTCATGATACGACCCTACCCGATGCAAATGCTCTTTTTATTGGCGGTGGCTTTCCCGAAAAACGTATGCAAGCGCTAGCATCCAATACCCAAATGAAACAAGCCATTGCCAATGCTATTGATAAGGGGATGCCTGCCTATGCAGAGTGTGGAGGTTTAATGTATTTATGTAAATCCATTCAATTTGAAAATCAAAAGTCCGATATGGTGGGTTTGATTGATGCGGAATGTGAAATGTTTGAAAAACCCATCGGCCGCGGTTACACATTGCTACAAAAAGTTTCTAACCACCCATGGCCAATTACAAACCAAGAAATGATTGCAGGTCACGAATTTCATTACTCTAAACTCAGTCGAATTGGCAACAACACAAACTTTACCTTTCGTGTTAAACGCGGATTTGGTGTGGATGGAAAAAATGACGGTATACACTATAAAAATTTACTAGCCTGTTATGCGCATCAACGTAATACACTACAAAATCAATGGATTTTAGGCTTTCTGGAATTTATAAAATCCTGCGGCTAGAATTCGATAATAATAGAATAATAAAAATGAATGATGTCCATTGAAGTAACCGAAAAAGCAGCAGCACAAATTAAAAAATCTGCCCTGGAATCCAGTTTAGAGAATACGGCCTTACGAATTGCAGCAACACGTAATGCAGATAATTCCATTCACTACGGATTAGGTTTTGATGATATCGGTTCTAATGAGGAAGCCGACCATCATTTTGAATCAAACGGAATTGAAATTGTGGTTGCGGATTCAAGTATTGAATTGCTGAAAGGAACAACACTTGATTATGTAGAATTAGAGCCCAAACAATTTCATTTTGTATTTCTTAATCCTAATGACCCCAACTACTCTCCTCCAACAGAAGAATAACTAAAATTAACTTGAGATGACAACTATGAGTGCCAAAAGATACGCGATCGCAACCGGATTAGTATTTCTGTTTATTGTAATTTTCGACATGATTTTCCACGGTGTTTATTTAAAAAGTATATACGAACAAACCGCTGATCTGTGGAGGCCAGAAGAAGTAATGAAAAATTATATGGCCTGGTTAACCCTAGGACAATTCATTATTGCGTTAAGCTTCGTTTCGCTTTATGTCTATGCATTTAAACAGCGCAACATTGTCAATGGTGCTGTTTATGGATTGCTACTGGCAATCATTTTTATTGGAAATTTATTTATTTGGTATGCCGTGGCACCCTATTCAACTGAACTATTTATCAACTGGATGATTGGCACACTTATACAAGTAATACTTGCAGGCGTGATTGTTGGGTTTATTTGCAAAACTTCTACAACATAATTTTTATTCATGAAGAAATTTATATCTTATTTGATCATTATCCTTCTTGTTATAGGAGGGATTGGATATTTTTTACCCACAGAATTTAGGGTGCATAAAAGTGTAGTCATTGCTTCTACACCTGCAAAAATTCATGAATACGTTGGCGACTTGCAGAAATGGGCTGAATGGACACCTTGGAAAAGAAAAGATCCTGAGATTGAAATTACATTAGGCGAAACTACTACAGGCATTGGGGCGAGCCAACGTTGGAATGATAAACATGGTGGTGGTTCTTTACGCTTTACTTCTTGGTCACCTGATAATGGAGTTGAGTATGATCTGTCGTTTCAAAGCGGGAAGTACACTTCATCGGCTGCCATTCAATACAACGCCTCATCTTCCTCTCGCACTAAAGTGGATTGGACCTTAGATGGCGACATGAAAATGCCAGTGGTCGGTGGTTATTTAGCATTATTTATGAATTATTCTATCGGCAACATGTTTGAACAAGGGCTTACTCAACTTAAGGTAATTGTTGAGAAAAATAAGTGAGATTTATCGTAGAAACTAACTCAATTTATCTTTAACTACATCACCAGATTAAAGGTGAAAATATCTTACTAACGGTCGTTACTCCTATGGGGGCATACAGCTAAACCCGCTACACTCCTAATTAGTTGTTGTGGCGTGGTGGGAATATGTTGAGCATTCGTAAATACCCCTATTTTTTTAGCAAATTCTGTCAATTCATCATTTTAGTTTTTGCACTATCTCTTAGCGCCTGCGCTACTCAATATGTGGTCGATACCGATCCTGACCAGTTGGTAGCCGCGATGCAGGATCTTCCTGAAGTTCAACACTATCTTGCCAACATTAATTATTACCCCGTGTTGAATAACGCTTCGGGAACTTCAACAGCTAATAGTGCTGATTCTAGAAATATAAAAGACATTGTTTACTCGGAAGACGAAATGCTAAACCAAGCCGGTCATGCAAGTATTTTTCGATGGTTTACCACTGATGGAAAAAATGAAGAATTAGTCATTCCAAAACTCAACATACACGCTCGAATTTTTCAACTCGATCATAGTTTACAAGTTGAAGGTGGACGTATGCGTCCAATTGCTAAAACCAAACTTGAGGTGTATGTAACTGATGCAGATGAAAATAGAGTTTATGAAAGTTATTTTACCGCAGAAGCACAAGGAGATTTAATCAAACCGTTTCGAAATAAGCGCGAAACACAAGATATGTACGGTTTTACAATTTATAAATCTCTGGCACTTGCATTTGACTCAGCCTTTACTGACATTACAGAAAACTTAAATCTAATGCCTTCTAACTTTGATGTCGATGAGCTAGAAATTGAACTAAAAGATCAAGAAAACTTAGAAATAACAGAAAATCAAATAAGCAATTGACCTTAATTCATCAAGGTCAGGTGTAGAAAATTCCTCTATTAATAGGCTGCTTTAGCGTGGGTTTGGCGCCTACGATCACCTCCTAAACGCCTGTTTTTATCCCCATTATAGTGGATGCCACCTGAGCTGAAGACATCACGTCTTTCATCCTGACGACGGTCATTATGGTGTTTAAACTTACAAGCACATGTCTGATCACACTCAGGGAGTGGCAAGTCAGGCGCTTCCGAAGATAAAAATCTTTTACCATGCAAATTCATAGCTGCATCACAAGCATCATAGTGCATAGAAATTTCTACACAATGATAAGGACTAACTTTAGTTTTTAGCTTTTTATTAGAAGACTTTAACTTATTTTTTTTCTTCTCTTGCGATGACCAAAACGCCATAGCCCAACTCCATTTATATTCAATTATTATTTGATAGTGTCTACGTTGACACTTAATTTAATTGTAATTCATAACTATTGAAGATTCGATAGTATTTTTAAATCAACTCACTAAAACTACACTTACTACCTAAGATTCATCCGTAACAATACGGTAATAAGTAATAATGAGTTCACGTAATGCATCAGACAACTATAAATGAACAAAAGTTCACTTATAGAAACGTATAAAATTTATTCAGAATCGTTTGGACAAAAAATGCTCCCTTCAACATAGGGAAATTTTTCTTCAGAAAAATCTTTACCACGAAGTTCTTGCTTTTGAATTTCGTAGTCAATTTCACGCGACTTACATAATTTTTCGGCTTTTGCCAGCCATTTTTCTGTTGCCACTTCCAACGTCATTGCTAGCTCCCCACTGTAAGCAAGATAGTGTTTGCCTTCTCGAAGTTGGGTATGACTGTAACTAGCCTGCACATCCGGTTCAGACTTTGGCAAACTCAAACAAGCGGATAGCAAACCAAAGCTCAAGCTTGCCAAAATCAATACGCGTATATATTTCAAAATTGGCGAGTTGTGTATGTGTGTAATGATTGAATTTCGTAAAGAATTAGGCGCAAAGTGTGAAAATCGCGCCTAATTCCACATGAATCTTAAACAAAGAATTTAGACACAATGGCTGCGCCCAAAATGATGCAAGGAATTGTCATAAGTACAACTACGATCATCGTTTTGACAAATTCATCCATATCCCTACTCCTAGAATGGTAATTATGTATATTCTTAATCAGACAGTGCTGGTGCGTTGCATATTATGGCCAAAGCCATGAAATCCTACAAGAAAATCAATAATCTATTGTTTTGACACAGGCTTTGTAAACTCCATCACCCCATTTTTCAGGATTACCGAGAATCCATTCATGCCCAGACGAAAAAAACCAACTAAAAGCCAAGCATGGTGGCAAAAGTCATTACGCTGGATTCGTAATGCAATTTTTTATTTTGTGCTTTTCAGTATTGGAATTACGTTATTGCTGCGTTGGATAAACGTGCCATTTACAAGTTTTATGATTTCCCAAACTTTTGTCACGCCACATACCATTCATAAAATCAATTGGATTCCCATTGAACAGGTTTCTCCTAATCTTCTGATTGCAGTAGTAGCTGCCGAAGATCAAAAATTTCCAAATCACTATGGATTTGATTTAAAAGCGATTCAAACTGCTATAAAAGATAATAAAAATAACACACGAATTCGAGGTGGTAGTACGATTACTCAACAGGTAGCAAAAAATGTATTTTTATGGCCACAAAAAAGTTTTCTACGTAAAGGACTCGAAGCATATTTCGCGGTGCTCATTGAAATGTTGTGGCCCAAGTGGCGAATTTTAGAAGTGTATGTAAATGTGGCGGAAATGGCGCCCTACACCTTTGGTGCACAAAATGCGAGCCGAGTGCATTTCGGAAAATCAGCTTTTAGTCTAAACTCATATGAAGCAGCATTACTGGCTGCCGGTTTACCAAACCCACGAAGATTACGTGCCTCGCATCCTTCGGACTATGTTCAACGCCGTGCGACTCAAATTAACGAGCAGGTCGAGTTATTGGGTGGTAGTAGCTATTTACAACCAATTTGGTAGGTATAAAAAAATAAACCATTGAAAAATATACACGAACTATTTTGTATTCCACACGTATAATATTCGGACTAAACAACTGATTTGATCAAAGGATTATGAGCAATATTTCACAGCAGAAACTGCAAGCACAAAACGATGAAGAAATATTAAATAATTTTCTGACAGCACTTGAGAATTGGACACAAAAAATTCGTGCCGGTGAATTATCCGCCCGCATCGATACGGATTCTTTAACTGATCTAGCTGAACTTGGGCAAGACATCAATTTTGTTGCTGAAATGCTGCAATCATTATCTAGAGATGCAGAGCTGCAGTTACAGCGCCATACAGAGCACATTGCCAGTAAAAATAAATCACTGACAACGCTCTATGATGTGGTCACAAACATTAATATGTCACGTGATTTGCCGGAATTGTTATCACATTTTTTACATACCATGACAGAACTGGTTAATGCACATGCTGCAACGGTTTATTTAGAAGCTAAACAAAATACCTGTTCATTAATTTCAGAAATTGGTTTGGATGGAACCTTCCAAAATCGCCACCCCTATTTACCCGTAAATGCATTCAACAACAATCAAAATCATACCATTCCAGTGAGCATTGTCGATTGCCCCAAAGAAATTTGTGATCAGTATTTCAATAAGCAAATACTTTGTATTCTTATTGTCCCGTTACAGTATCGTGGAAAAATATTAGGGGTGTATAACTTTTATATAAATGAAGATCACTACACTGAAAATCCAGAATATGAAGAATTATTTACCAGTATTGGCAGACATTTAGGAATTGCAGTTGAAAAATCAAGACTGGATAAAGAAACCCACGCACTATCTATTATGCATGAAAGAACAAACATTGCTAATGAGCTGCATGACTCGTTAGCTCAAACTTTGGCAAGTTTAAAATATCAAATTCGTGTGCTCGATGAAACTATTCACCAAGAAGAGGATGCAGCTACCTGGCAAGAGCTGGAAAGAATTGAAACCACTATTGATGAAGCATATACCGAGTTACGTGCATTAATTGCTCATTTTCGATTGCCAATTGGTGAATACAGTTTAACCGTTTCCGCCGAACAAATTGTTGAACGCTTTAAACACGATACGGATGGGATACAAGTTTATTTTCAAAACGAATGGCCAAATATTCCGTTACCGCCTCAAATTGAATTGCAAGTATTGAGAGTATTACAAGAAGCCTTGACCAATGCCCGCAAACACAGTGAAGCCAGCACCATACGGGTGTTAATGCGCGGCGACGATGCAGGACACTATACGCTATTAATAGAAGATGACGGTGTGGGGATACATGAACGTCAACGTCAAAATACTCAGGGGGAACATGTGGGCTTGAGCGTTATGCAAGACCGTACCGAAAGAATTGGTGGTACACTAGTCATTGAAGGCGATCCTGGCGAAGGCACACAAATCCGCCTGGAATTTGATTATTTGCCAGAGGAATTGCAAGATAATCAAATTATTACAGAATAAACTAAAACAATTAACTATAGATTCACATGATGAACGATCACAAGCTCCGCATTGTTGTAATTGACGATCACACCTTATTTCGTGAAGGTTTACAAACTCTATTAAGTCGACATGGAATTGAAGTTGTGGCATCGGTTAGCGATGGACGAGAAGGCATTCGTCTTGCACAAGAACTACAACCAGACATCGTGCTATTGGATATGCGAATGCCGAGCATGAGTGGACTAGAAGTTTTAAAACAGTTTCAACAAACTAAATTTGATTCACCAGTTGTCATGTTAACCACCAGTGGAGATGAACGAGATCTGGTTGAAGCATTACGTAATGGAGCTAAAGGTTACTTATTAAAAGATATGGAGCCTGATGATGTAGTCGCAGCGCTACGCGAAATTATTCAGGGTGAAACCGTTGTCGCACCAAATCTCACTCAAATTCTCGCTAAAGTTGTTAAAGGTGAAGATCCTTTAGAACCCGAACCCAGTCCTTTGGATAATTTAACTCCAAGAGAACGAGAAATATTAAGTTTGTTAGCTGAAGGTCAAAGCAATAAAGTGATTGCTAGAAATTTGGGTATATCAGATGGCACCGTAAAACTACATGTAAAAGCAATTTTAAGAAAACTAAATATTCATTCTCGAGTAGAGGCTGCCGTTATTGCTGTTGAACAAGGCTTACGCGCAAATAAAACGTTCCCCGACACTTAATAAATTTTTCGTTTTTTCAAGTCAGAATTTCTGACATCTCTGCTTATACGCTATACAAAGTTTAAAGACCTGGGAGCACAACATGCAAAAAAATTCTTAACGCCAGAAGTAAATTTTAATCGACTAAAGCCAGAATCAAACAATTTATGAAACCCTGGCAACGAAATCGTTTAGTGTTAGTCGCGGTAATTTTTTTATCGGTGATTGTTATTAATATACCATCCTTAACAATCCACCAATCGCTATCTCTAATAGCATTATTTTTTGTGTTGTTTGCAGCTTACGTACTATTCTGGAATTCCTATAACAAACATTAGCTCTCAACACCTAGTGTTTGCTTACAACCGTCACCAAAATTTCCAATATAGTAATTTACTGTAATTGGCCAATTCACTGGTTTATTTATAGCCCCTACGACATAGGGGTATGATCGCAATTTTGGCTTCTCACAGTCACGATCATTTACTCCAACACGTACGTATACCACTACATTTTCATTTTCTTCATTGAATTCAATCTCTGCAATATTCATATTCCCTGTAGCTGTGTTTCTTGCTCCAATTTGGATAACTACAATGAATTGAGCAGAAAAATCTACATCATTTGAAATTTTTTGAAGATTTTGAACTCCCAACTTTTCGCTTATCCAGTGTTGATGCAAAGTTTCTTTATTTTCAATTATCGCTAAAGAGGGTTTTTCAGTTACTGGGGCATTGAAACCTATAGCAATTTCTTTATGTTGAAGAGTACTAGCTGCAAATAATATTGGAATTACATCTATAAAAATTAAAAAAACTATAGTCTTTGTGCGCATTTAATTACCTGCTTGAATTTGGTTTGCGTAAAAAAGCTGATTAGCGTAAAACCTATTCGCTGCGGGCAATTCGCTAAGGAGACTCTTAACTCCGATACTCTATTGTCCTTAGGATAAAAAATATTATGTTACAGTATATGATTTACAGAATAAAATTAGGCACAAAAATAAAAGTAATTTTAAGCAGAAGAGGCTAGATATGTTACACAAAAATTTTATTACATTACTTACTTCACTATTCATTTTTCTAGTACTAGTTTCTTTTAATAGTCATGCTGGAGAAAGTTTAATGAAGTTTCACAAAAATGGGCAAGCTACTGAATTAGACACTATGGATATTGAAGGTGTAAATGCTTTTATAAAAGACATAATTTTTTCAAATGATCCTGATGCTCCAATTACCTGTGGGTTATTTAGAATGGAAAAAGGTAAACCCCTACAATACACCTACACTTATGACGAAGCGAAGATCATTGTAGAAGGAGAAATGACAGTTTCAGAAGAAGGCGGTGAAACGGTTGAGGCTAAAGCTGGTGATATGTTCTACTTTGAAGAAGGGGCTAAAATGACCTTTACCAGCAATTCGTCTGGTTTAGGATTTTATTGCGGTCAGCGATCTGCAGAAGAATTATAAATTCGTGTAGAAATCTTAATTATAATACGGAGAAAAACGACATATACGCCTTAAAATGCAGATAACCAGACGACACGATTCAACACAGTTGTACTACTTAGTAGGTAATTATTTCGAGAAATTGACCCTATTTAGAGTCTGGTTGACTATCCAGTCTATATTGTACTCGTTATTGTCTGAGATAATGACAATTAAACATTATATATAGTGTTAAAAAATTTAAAATAACACAGAGGAGTTTTCCATGACAAAGCTACCTAAACTCAGTTTAGCTTTTGCTACATTAATTTTATTTGCATCCATATTAGTTGCAGATGAGAGAAACCTTCTACCGATCGATGGGAATCTAACTGACTTAACGGGTGATGATCCCTATTACTACACCACAGACCAAATCATCGATGATGAAAATGCTCAAAAGAATGTTGTAGGAACAGGTCGAGTAAAAACAACTCACTCTCAAATTCCTCACTTACCAGTGTATTCTGGATATATGAATACTAACTACACCTATCGTTTTGTAAATGTTGCTGAACAAACGTTTACATTTATAGGCGAAGGTAAACATGGTTTATGGCGCGTTCAAGACAATGGCACGATACGCGAATATCGCAAAAAAGGTGCTCAAGGACTACCAGAAGACGCGGATCTATTTCATGAAAAACATGCGGCTACCATTGCTAATCAATACAGTAGTTATATTCCGGAAGAAAGCTGGGATGGTTATAAACACCCACATCAACGCGTTACAGAAGATGGTCATTTAAATTTCATAGACCTGCCATTAAATCACCCTAAATATAAAGGCAAGTATGATGATCATGTGCCAATAGATTTACCACACTTCTATTGCACCATGTCGGCTAATCGTTATCCCTATGCAAAAAAAGCAATCGATTTTGCATTCAGTCAACCTGCAGCAGGAAAGGTTGGTCCCTTAGGTAAGCGTGCAGGCCTTGATGTAAACGAACTGTACACGAAAGTTTTACGACTCGAGCAGTTTCCTGATGCGCGCTCATGGGTTAATGTCGGAGGAGAAGATCCTGCCTCTGTAGATTGGCAAGCCGTAGATGAAAGTAAAACCAATGTGGAATATTACTTGATTGAGCGCCCATTCTTTAACGAGCCCTATCTATTTGTGACTGCTGTATATGATAATCCTGATAATCAAGATTTTCAGTATGTACGTCCTGATGGTAAGTACTATGATTTCTTAAAAGACCATAAAGCTGAGATAAAAACAGAAATTACACATGAGCCACGGTTCCATTTAGAAAATGGCAAATTAGCCGCTGCTAAAGGTTTACCTGTTTACGGTGTACATCATCCTGATCGTGCTGCATTTGGTGGTGGAGGTGCTTGTCCTCTCAAGGGTGGCGACTGGAGTAACTATCCAAAAACCACAGGTGCTGCAGGCTGGCCAACAAATTATGAAGAGATTACACCATTATGTGATGGTGTTTTAGTTGACATTAAATTTTATGCCAACTTAAACGGCAATGATTGGAGTGATCCTAATGCTTATCTTGCAAATGCAGGAACGGGTAACAAAGAAGTTAAATACACTGTTCAGCCTGGCACATATGGGACCTTTACCGATGAATATAATGTAAAACGAGGTGCGAAAAATCCAGATGAAATGGATATACCAGAGTCGGTTACGTTAAAATATTCAACGGTAGAAGAACCTGTCACACCTGCTAACTAGGTAACATTTGTACTCATTAAAAAAGCCTCAATGCTAATTGAGGCTTTTTTATGTGTGAAATATTTTCACCATGTTGATCCAGCGCGTATATAGAATATTCGTTAAACTCTGCATTTGCTTAACTCGTTTATCTACATTCCTTAGCATTTCTTGTTGTGATTGAATTGTTTTCGAGTGGAGCTTTATCTGGTCTGCATATTCTACCGTCCATTGTTTTAACATTTCAGAAGTAACCTCTACATGTGCCGTGGTCGCAACAATATTGTCCAACACAAATGCTTGATTTGGACAGTACTGTGTTCCAAATAATGGAATTGCCTGACGAGGTACTTCCAGCGCATATTCATGCCAATGTAGTGCATGAATATTCTCAGGTAGACATTCAAACCATTCTTCTGTAATTGAATTTTGCACCCAATTTAATGCATACCATCCTATTTCTTTTGTTGGCAAAGCTGCAATGCCATAACCCAGCGCTTTTGTTATAAGTTGTGCGCCAAAACAATGCCCGAATATTGGAAATTTTTGATTGTAAGCTTTATGAATTAATTTTAATTCATCATCTATCCACGGATGACCATCATGAACACATGAATCTCCACCAAGAAATACGAGTCCTGAAACATTTTCTAAATCAAATGTAACTGCATCACCTTGATCAATCGTAATTAATTCAAATTCGAATTCATTTTGAATAAGAAAATCTGTGAAGTATCCAGCATCTACTGGCTCATCATGTCGAAAAATTCGAATGGGTTTCATTATTTTCCTACAGAGTTTGTTAAGTAAATCTAATAAAAATAAGTAGTTTCTATTCAGTGGCTCAGCAGTGGATATTGATAACTAATTTATAAAATTCATACCATAATTTATGTATGGAAATACAGATTTTGTTTTTAAATTGTTCTTGTTATTTAGCTTGCCTAGCACCATTATCACTATACTTTCATAATTAAATACATTGTTCATTTAATTGAAATACATACAATTTAAAAATGTATAGCATTTTAAAATATAGTTTTTCACTACCAAGACAATTCATTGACTTCATCAATAGATTGCTTAGCCCCACATTCAAATTAACAACTGCTAATAAGCCATTTAAGACTACCGATTCAGGGATGCCTGAACATCATAAACATATACACTTTCTAAACGAGGTACTTCAGGCCATTGTTGAAAATCCTAATTCCTCAACATCTTTTGATATTTTGCTACAGGAAATTCAACGCCTGAGTAAAGCAGATTCTGCCGCTTTATTCCTGTTAGATGAATCGGGTACACCGGGTCTAGTTTCTATTACAAATAATACGAAAAGCGAACTATTTAAAGGATATTTCAATCAAATTTCTATTGATTCTAATTACAACGCACAAAATGAAAATATAAATGATAAAGATCACGAAATAAAACTCATACATATCTCAGATGCTAGAAGTAACCCATGTGGTGTATTAATTTTAATTGTTCATAAAAATAACGCTCAAAATCTACCGCTCCATGAGATTGAATCTATTAAACATTCTTTAAGCGGGATAATTTCTAGCATTCAACAAGCAGACATTAGCAAACGAATGGCTTTGCATGAAGAAAGGGCATTAATTGCAAGAGAATTACATGATTCATTAGCCCAATCACTATCGTATTTAAAAATTCAAGTCAGTCGTTTACAAACGTTAATTAAACCAAACTTAGCAAGAGAAGAAGTTGATTTGTCTGCAGTAGATGGAATTACTGAAGAATTACGCACAAACTTAAATATATCTTACAAACAGCTACGCGAACTTATAACCACCTTTAGACTAACATTAAGCAGTAAAAATTTAGCGCAAGCCTTAGAAGATTCCGTAGAAGAATTTGAAAATAGAAGCAGTATTTTATTTAATCTAGATAATCGACTTGCAATGTCAGATCTCGCGGTAGATGAAGAAATACAAGTACTACAAATTGTACGTGAAGCAATTTCCAATATTGTCAGACATTCCAAAGCTGAACATGCAGAAATAACATTAACTAAACACGAATCACATGAAATTAAAATAAGTATTGATGATGACGGTGTTGGTATTGATGACCTACATACTCATAAACATCGGCACGGCATGATAATAATGCAGCAAAGAGCCCATGACCTTGGTGGAAAATTACGTGTACAGCAAAGCTGTCTTGGTGGTACTCAAATTATGGTTTCATTTGCTGCAAATAATAATAGAAATTATCAGACAAATTTAAAATACTGACTATGGAAAATACGGTCCTAATCATTGATGATCATCCTCTATTTAGAAAAGGAGTAGCTCAATTAATAGGTGATATGGGTGATGAGTTTAAGTTAGTAGGAGAAGCGCAATCAGGAAAGGAAGGAATTGAGCTAGCTCTTCAACATAATCCAGATGTTATTTTATTAGATTTAAATATGGAAGGGATTAATGGTATAGAAACACTAATTGAGTTAAAGCAAAAGGATATAGAATCTTATGTAATTATACTAACTGTTTCAAACTTTGAAGAAGACCTAGTTTCAGCATTAAGAAACGGTGCAGATGGATATTTATTAAAAGACTTGGAACCTGAAGTTTTACAATCAAAATTACAAAATGTAATCAAAGGTCAAGTTGTGCTTGATCAAAATTTAACAGAAAAACTTGCAAGCTCTTTTCGACATAGCCAAATTACGAAGCCAGAAAAAGAAGAAAACGTATCTTTAACAAATAGAGAAAGAGAGATTTTAGAACTTATTGCAAAAGGTAATAGTAACAAATTAATAGCACGCGCATTGAATATTAGTGATGGTACAGTAAAAGTTCATGTTAAAAATTTATTACGCAAACTGAAGGTGCACTCTAGATTAGAAGCAGCTGTTTGGGCATTAGGTCATAATATTGGAAAATAAATTGAAATGGCTGAAGTAAGTAATAAAAATCATGTAATTTCATCAAATATTATTGATGAAACATACTTTCAACAATACTCTTCTATCCTCAATCCTGAAATTTTATTAAATAGCCTTCAACAAGTCGTATTTCAATTAGATACTACCGGGAAATGTGTATTCTTAAATTCTACTTGGTATCAGCTTACAGCTTATACGGCTGAAAGCAGTATCGGAACATATTTAGCAGACTACATACACCCTAAAGATCGACTTAAAGTTCAAAGCCAATTACAAGCACTATTTAAATCTAGCAGTCAGAAAAAATTTTCAATTACTGTTCGTATTTTATCTGAAAACGACAAAAGTAAATGGGTAGTTTTATATGCAAGTGCTATACAAAAAGAACAAAATAATACAATTGACGCAATTACAGGCACATTAACTGAAGTAACAAATCAAAAGCGTACAGAAGAGTTACTCGAAACAAGGTTTCGTTTCCTTAATAAATTAATTAATAGCTACCCATGTATGGCATATCGGTGTCTGAATGACGCAAATCTAACAATTGAGTATGTAAATGAAGTTTGTTTAGAAATTACAGGATACACACAAAAAGAATTACTTCATAAAAAAAGCGTAAGTTACTTACATTTTATTCATGACGACGACCGCCAACGTGTACTAGATACTATTTTATTTAATACAAATGAGAATGAGTATTACGAAATTACTCACAAAATTTTTACTGCATCGAATGATGATATGTGTGTATTCAATAAAGGTAGAGGTAATTTTTCATCAAGTGGAGAATTATTGTCTTTTGAAGGGATTTTAATAAATTTTGAAAATCAGCGTGAAGAACAAAAACGCTTGTTTAGAAAAACTTTATATGAGCCTAATTCAAAATTTCTTACAAAGGATTTATTCATCAATCGTTTAGATCATGCTCTACAAAAGATTAAATCAAAAGAAAACTATGCTTTCTCCATTCTACTATTGAGCATAGATCAGTATTCTCAATTACTAGCAAACTTAGGAAAAAATAACGTAGAGTATATTTTATCTGAAATAGGCTACCGGTTAATTGAATCTTTAGATCCATCAATTTCATTATGTAAGCTTCAAGACAATCAATTATGTATCTTACTTGAATCATCCCAATACAGTATTAAAAATATCACTGCGATCTTGAGTCAAATTCAGGCTCAAATTCAAGCCCCCATGCCAGTAGATGACAATGAAGTCTACATAACTACAAGTATCGGAGTTGTAATTGGGGATAAAAATTATATTGAAAAAGAAAAAGTAATTTCAGATGCAGAATATGCAATGAATCGAGCAAAAAATTTAGGGGGCGCACGTTACGAACTTTCAGATTTAGTCACACATGGCCGTGCAGCATTACAAACACATATAGAAACAGAACTGGAACAGGCACTTAAACAAGATAAATTTCTAGTTTATTGGCAACCGATAATAAATCTTACTACTGCAAATCTTATCGGCTTAGAAGCAAGATTAGTGTGGCCACATCCTACTCGTGGATTATTGTTTGCAGATCAATTTGTACCTAGCGCGGAAGAAACTCAACTTATTACACCACTATGGGAATGGATGCTGAATAATGTAAGCAAACAATTTGAGCAATGGAAATCTACGATCAGAAATATCGACAATGTCTCACTATCAATTGTAGTAACTGGTGCAACACTTTTAGATACTGATTCTATTCTTAGACTACGAAAAAAACTCATAAGTGTGAAGCCTAATTTATGTAGTTTAACCGTTGGTGTGTCTGAAGAGGTTTTGTTAGACGCATCACATACAACCGAAGCAATGTTAAAACCAATAAAAGGAAAAAATATTCAACTACTTATGGATAATTACGGATCTAAACAAACTTCTTTGACGTTATTAAGAAATATGCCGATTGATATGTTACGTCTAGATAGTGAAATCGTAAAGGATTGCGTACAGGACCAAGGAACACTAATCAAAGCAATCTCTTCTCTTGCACATGAATTAAATATATCTGTAATTGCAAATAATGTAGAAACCGGGAATCAAATAAAAACACTAAAGCAGTCAAATGTTGACTACGCACAAGGACCTGGAGTATCAAGTCCCATTGATGAAAATGAAACTATAGAAAAACTTAGTGAAATTGCATCTAAAAATAATTTATAAAAATTAAAAACAACTCTTATTGAATATAATCAATTAATTTGAATCTAAAGGAGTATAATTAATACAAAGCAAATATGGGTTTAGTAAATTGTCAATTAAAGGCGTACTTCTGGATCTATACGGGGTTCTTTATATTGGAGATGACCTCTTACCTCACGCTTTATCATCCATTGAGCAGCTTAAAAAAAGTGGTATACCCTATCAATTCATAACAAACACCACACGCACAACACGTGATAATTTATTACAGTCACTTTCAAGTAAAGGGCTTGTAATCCCAAAAGAACAAATTTTTACTGCTCCTATCGCAACATCGAAATATTTAAAAGAAAATTCACTTAATCCTTATTTATTAATTCACCCAAACTTATTAGTAGAGTTTTTAGAGTTTAAAAACAGCAACTATAATGCAGTCGTGGTTGGAGATGCGGGTACCGATTTTAATTACAATAATTTAAATTTAGCTTTCAGAATTTTATTCGAAGGAGCACCTTTGATTGCAATGGGTATGAATCAATATTTCAAAGAATCTGGTGGATTTAGTTTAGACGCGGGCCCGTTTGTAAAAGCACTCGAATATGCTAGTGGCAAAAAAGCGACTATTTTAGGAAAACCATCTAAAGAATTCTTCTTAAAAGCAATCGAAGAATTTGATTGTGTGCCAGACCAGGTTGTTATGGTTGGTGATGATGTTTATGCAGATATAAACGGAGCAACAGATGCCGGCCTACAGGCGATCTTGGTTAAAACTGGGAAATACACACCACAAGACGATCAGCAAATTAAATCAGATAATGTTCAAGTTGTGGACAATATCAAAGATGCTGTTCATACAATTTGCGAAACAAATTAAATAATTAATAAACTCAAACGGGAAAGAATTTTATTTATCAGTTCAAATTATCTGCTACTCCTTTGGTGGTAAGTCTTTCGAGAAATTGACCCTAGATCGTCCAAGGTAAATGATTCTATCGAACAATAGTCTGTTGTAATCTATCACCCATAATAAATAGAACTCTTCTTGAGCTTAATAATAGTAGGAATTGCTCATGCCCATGGGGCTATTAAAATATGGATTATCTTCTAAGTATCCCGCACGTCGAGATATTCCAGAGCCAAAAGATTTAAATAACTCATATGATGTAATCATCATTGGTGGCGGCGGTCATGGTTTATCAACTGCATATCACTTAGCCCGCTATCACGGCATTACAAACATTGCGGTTCTCGAGAAAGGCTATGTGGGAGGTGGAAATACAGCACGTAATACAGCTGTTATACGATCAAATTACATTTCTCCCGATGCCGTTGCTTTTTATAAAGCATCAGTGGAACTGTTTAAAAATCTTTCCAATGAACTAGGCTATAACCAACTGTATTCACAACGCGGTCAACTCACCCTTGCTCATTCGGATGCAAGCATTCGTACATTTACATTACGCGCTGAAGTAAACAAGCATTTAGGCGTGCGTTCTGAAATGATAGATCGCAAACATATTAAAGAGCTCGTTCCATGTTTAAATATGGATAAAAATATGCGTTTCCCAATTCTCGCAGGGCTTTGGCATAAAGATGGTGGGACTGCAAGACATGATTCCGTTGCATGGGGCTATGCCATGCGTGCTAATCAATTGGGTGTAGAAATCCACCAACGTACAGAAGTTACAGGTATAAAAATCAATTCCGGAAAAGTTACTGCTGTACAAACAACTCGTGGCACAGTGCAATGTAAACATGTAGTACAAGCCGTAGCTGGAATGAGTTCTGTGATAGCTAAAATGGCTGGTATTAAATTACCTATTCGTAGCTATCCTTTACAAGCAATGGTTACTCAGCCTGTAAAACCATTTCTTAATCCTCTTGTAAGTTCAGCAGGATTACATGCATATGTTTCGCAAACTGCTCGCGGTGAGATTGTGATTGGTGGAGGTTCAGATCCCTATGAATTGTATTCAACTCGGTCCACACTTGATCTAAAAGAAAACTTAATTGCACATACATTGGAGTTATTTCCATTCCTATCCGAAGTAAAGCTATTACGGCAATGGGCAGGCATCACCGATATGACACCTGATTATAGCCCCGTGATGGGTGAAAGCCCGGTACAAAACTATTGGCTGGATGCAGGCTGGGGCACCTGGGGATTTAAAGCCACTCCTATTTCTGGAAAATGCTTAGCAGAAACAATAGCAAATGAAAAAACAGCCGAAATGATAAAACCATTCGGACTTGAGCGATTTAAAACGTTTAAGTTATCGAATGAAGCGGGCGCTACAGCTGCAAGCCACTAATGGAAAATTAATATGAAATTTATGAACTGCCCATTAAATGGTCCACGCAACATCTCAGAATTTATCTGCTTTGGCGAAGTTACGGAGATGCCTAATCCCAACACAGTCACTGATGATGAGTGGGCTGGTTATATTTGGATGTCAAATAATACTGCTGGAGTAATTAAAGAGTGGTGGTGTCACACACCGACTTCATACTGGTTTATCGCGGAGAGAAATACGGTAACGGACGAAATTATTAAAACGTACCCAGCAAATGAAATATTTTCTGAGCGTGTAGATTTTTAAATTAATGCGTAATTCCAATAACAGATTACCTGCCCCCACTGGTTTACTCATTGATCATGAAGAGCCCCTACAGTTCTCATTTGAAGGAAAAACATACACAGGATTAGAAGGTGACACCATTGCAAGTGCATTAGCTGCGAATAATGTTTGGCTATTGTCGCGCTCATTTAAATATCATCGCCCCCGTGGCGTGATGTCCATGGCAGGTCTTGAAGCTGATACTTTAGTACAACTAGAGCATGAACCGAATGTAGCAGCAGACAGAAGAAAATTAGGTTCTAACATGAGCATCAACGCACAAAACTATTCTGGAAGTTTAGAAAATGATCGGAATGCAATCATGGGGAAACTCGCACATTTTATGCCGGTTGGTTTTTACTACAAAGCATTCTATAGACCAAAAGGAATTTGGCAAAACTTCTGGGAACCAATTATTCGAAAAAGTGCAGGTCTTGGCAAAGTAAGTTTTGATACACCAAAATTCGATTACGATAAAAGTTATAAATTTTGTGACATTGCAGTTATTGGCAGTGGTCCTGCCGGTATGAGTGCTGCTCTTGCAGCGGCAGACTGCGGTGCAGAAGTGTTAATAATTGAACAAGAAGCAACCTTAGGGGGCTCATTAAATTACAGTCGCTTTGACACTAAAGGTAATGATGTTATCTCGATTCGAAAAGAGCTTGTTACTTTAGTGGATGAACACCCAAATATCGATGTCATGCTTGATGCTGTATGTAATGGATGGTTTGCAGACCATTGGTTACCTGTAATTCAAGAGAATCGCATGCACAAAGTTCGTGCCAAAGAAATGATTTTAGCTTCTGGCAAGATGGAACAACCAGCAATATTTCATAACAATGATTTACCTGGAATTTTACTATCAACTGCAACTCAAAGACTGATTCACTTATACGGAGTTCGCCCTGGTAAACAGGCGGTAATAGTTACTGCAAATGATGATGGTTACGCTACAGCTCTCGACTTACTTGAACATGACATAAAAATTGTTGCGATTGCCGATCTTCGTGCATCACCAAATTCAACTACACTTACAGACTGTGTTCGTAATTACGGAGTAGCTGTTTATTTAGGGCACACAGTTTTTGAAGCGATTCCTGATTCGAGCAAAAATCATATTGCTGGTGTCAACTTGCGAAAAATTATCGATCAGGGAAAATGCGATGAAAATTCAATACACTTTAATTGTGACCTACTTTGTATCTCTGTGGGCTATACCCCCACGTATCAACTAGCACTTCAAGCCGGAGGGAAAATTTCATATGAAGATGAAACTTCAATTTTTACGATTAATCATCTTCCAGAGGGATTGCATTTAGCCGGCGCGGTCGATGGAGTTAATGAACTTAGTGAACTATTAGCATCCGGTAAAATGACAGGACAAAGTGCTGCGAAAAATCTTGGGTTAGATACTACTGACGCTACATTATCGCAAGCAACACCATTTACTTCTTACATCAGTAGCAATTATCACTGGCCAATCTTCCCACATCCTCAAGGCAAAGAATTTGTCGATTTGGATGAAGATTTACAGTACTCCGACATTGTTCATGCATGTGAAGACGGCTACTCAGAACTTGAATTAGTTAAACGTTATTCAACGGTTGGAATGGGACCATCACAAGGCCGTCATTCCGCACTGGCAACAGCTCGTATTGTTGCAAATAAAACAAACCGCAAAGTTGCCGAGGTTGGCGTCACCACAGCACGCCCACCTTTTCGTGCTGAAAAACTAGGTGTGCTTGCAGGCCGAAAATTTGAACCTGAACGTCTAACCGCAATTCATCATCGACATGTAGAAGCTGGAGCACAAATGTTAACCGCAGGTCTTTGGTGGCGACCAGCGTACTACGGTAATCCAGATCAGCGTGAACAATGTATCCACGATGAACATCAAGTGGTTCGAAATAATGTTGGTTTAATAGATGTATCAACGTTAGGCGGTCTTGAAATAAGAGGAGCTGATGCCGCAGAATTTATTAATCGTATTTACACTTTTGTATATACCAGGCAAAAAGTGGGCACTTCACGTTATTGCTTAATGGCTAATGCAGCAGGAACAATTATCGATGATGGTGTTGCATGTCGTTTGAGCGATGAACATTTTTATGTAACAGCCACAACTGGGGGCGTAGACAATGTATACCGCACTATGTTGTGGTGGAATGTGCAGTGGAGATTAAATGTTGATATCACAAATGTAACTGCAGCCTATGCAGGAGTAAATATTGCCGGACCTAGTTCTCGCAGAGTACTAGAAAAAATTTGCCAAGATATAAACGTATCTAAAGAAAACTTCCCCTATCTTGCAGTTCGTCAGGGCACGGTTGCTGGAATTCCAGCAAGGCTTTTGCGTGTTGGGTTTGTTGGTGAATTAGGCTATGAAATTCATGTGCCTTCTTCAATGGGAGAAGCACTATGGGATGCTTTAATACAAGCAGGTAAGGAAGAAAATATTCAACCGGTTGGAATAGAAGCACAACGCCTGCTTCGACTAGAAAAAGGTCACATTATTGTCGGACAAGACACAGATGCAATGACGACTCCACAAGAAGTTCAAATGACATGGGCAATTGCAAAAAACAAACCATTTTTTGTCGGTAAGCGATCTTTACAAGTGATCGATAATCATCCTTCAACAAGAAAATTGCTTGGATTTGAAATCGATAATAACCTTAATGAAAAGATAACCGAATCCAATCTTATTTTAGAAAACAATAAAATTATTGGGCATATAACGTCTGTAGCGTATTCACCAAGCTTGCATAAAACTATAGGCATGGGATATGCAGGTACAGCATCTAAACTTGGTTCTAAACTTACAATTAAATTAAGTAGTGGGAAACTAATTTCTGCTTCAGTAGTAAATATGCCGTTTTATGATCCAGACAATAAACGACAAGAAATGTAGCAATGTCAAATCTTTTACCTTCAAATTTTTTAACACGAAGCCCTCATTATCGGACCTTACTTTCTGAAGGCGCTGAATTTATACAGTACGGAGATACGTGCATAGTACAAAATTATGCTGATACAGAACAGGAAAGAAAAAGTATTGAACAATTGAGTGTAATTGATTTGTGTGCTTTACCACGAATAGGTTTTAAAGGAAGTTCCGCAATCCAATGGCTTACTTCAATCGATATAGTAATAGGTGATAAAAATAATGCTGCCTATAAACAACCCAATGGGATGTTGGTAGCACGTTTGGCTGATTCTGAAGTACTGTTGTTAAACAATATTCGAAGCAAAACGAGCGAATGTAAGATAATCGAATTAAAACAGCAGCAAATGAGTCCTGCACAAGTCTACTCTGTGCCTCGTTACGATTCATCTGCATGGTTTTATATCACTGGGAAATTTGCGCGTGAAATGTTTGCAAAAATTTGTGGGATTGACTTACGCGCCAAAAATTTTCCTAATAACGCAATTGCACAAACCTCCGTGGCGCGTATGAATGGAATTATTATTCGAGATGATGTAAATGAAATTCCGGCATTTCATTTACTATTCGATAGCGCATCAACCCAATATATGTGGCAATGCCTAAAGGACGCATTTCAAGAATTTAATGGGGCATCTGTTGGGTATTCCTCACTTGAGCCATGATAAAATATTAACTCGAATGTAATCTAAGAATGTTATAAAAATGCATTTGTTAAATTAAAAATGCAGGAATGGGATGAATTCTCATCACATATTACAGATTGGGAACGAGAAAATGTCCTTGATTGCTAAAAATAATAAAAGTTTATTGAATAATAATTTATAAATTCTTTTTCTTATTTGCGCATTTAATAATTTCATCGTGTTCATGTTTTTCGGTAACAATTCTCCAAATATGACAACCTAGCCAAAACAAAATACCAATAACAACTAGAATAACTTCACTACCTGCCATAGGATAAATTGCGCCTAACTGGTCAATATTTTCATAACTTTCAATTCCGGTAGACATACTAACCCTCCAAATTCATTTTAAATGAATACGCTTAACACTCCTCTCGTAAAGCTTTTTCTATTTCCGCAAATTCTTGATCACTTAACATTTCTGCAGAAATATCTAAGCCCGCTAACTCAACATCTTTAGGAATTCGCAAAATTCCCAAGCTATTTAAAATTTTGGCCACAATGAGACCAGGAATAAATCCTAATACAAAGAACATGATGACAGCCCCAATGAACTGACCCCATGGTGTAATTGCGACATAACCTTCAAAAGGTGATGCTGGATAGCCCCACAATACAAACCCTGCGGCTATAACACCAAAAAAGCCAGCATACCCATGTACGGCACAAGCGCCTACGGCATCATCAATTTTAAATTTTCGCTCAACCCAATAATGCATTTTATAGGCAACAATGGCTCCTACACTTGAAATGATCATCGCTTGAATGGGGTGATACAGATCATTTCCTGCAGAAGATGCAATGAGACCGGCAAGTCCACATGAAAACGCCCAAAAAGGATCGCCCTTAGAGACAATATAGCCTGTTAAAAATCCTGCAGATAACGCAAGTAAGAAATTAAAAGTAATTCCCGATAACGTTGTAGGCGCTAAATAAATATTTGTAGCTGTAAAATAACTTTTACCTTCAATATCCAGCATATCCCCACCAAGAAAATCAATGATTGGAATATTGCATGCTGCGTAAAAGCCCCAAAATCCTGTAAATATTAAAAATAAGCCTACGCATACCAACCAAGGATTTTGAGGAGGTATATTTCGTGGCGTACCATCCTTTCTAAATTTGCCAATTCGGGGACCAAGAACTTTTAAAACCCCTAGCGCAAACCCTCCTGCGACAGCATGAATCACTCCTGAAGCATATGCATCATGGTAACCAAGCTTGTGCACCATCCAGCCATCCCAATGCCAGCCCCACGAAGCGTCAATGATCCAAAATAATGACCCAATTAATACTGCAAGCACCCAAAATGAACCTGATTGAATTCTTTCTATTACCGAACCAGACACGATCGATGCAGCAGTCCATGAAAATAATAAAAATGCCGCCCAAAACACGCCATTGATTCGGGCCCAATAAGCGGTATCACTTACAGCTAGTGCCTCTTGACCAGAAGCACCACCCAAATGCATACCCATCAGTTCACTCCATGCAACAGCATGTGCAGCATCCTGTAATCCGCCCATAATTCCTGGGCCATGTGGAAAAGCGAAATAAATCCACCAACCAAAAAAGAAAAAAGAAAGTGTAACAACGGGAATTACCATTACGTTTTTCATCAATGTATGTAAATGATTTCTCCGCCGGGAAACTCCAACCTCGTACATACAAAACCCAACATGGATTAAAAACATCAGTACAACTGTAGTCCAGTAATAAAATTCTGTAAAAATAATGGTGAGTGATTCGAGTGAATCTGTCATAGTAAATGCCCTCTTATAATTTTAATGGTCAGCATTTAGTACGCTAATAGCTTGCAAGCTTTAGGATATGGTTTTGCTTAACATTTTATTGTGCATTTTAAACCACGTTTAAACAACTAATTACTGCATACTTAGAATAAAAAAGAATGATAAAAAATATTTTTCTAACTAATAATAAGTACTTAATTAGTAAGTGTTTGCTCACATGAGTTAAATGAAAAGTCAAATAGATCATATTTTGATCAATCTATAAAAGTAATTAAATTGTTTTCGCATTGTACGAGCCCATATTGATGTTGTTTTATTTTGTTAATGAAATGTTATCTGGTTTAAAATTAACTCATAGAACATTACGTGGTAAGTTCTCCTAATTTAAAGACGATAAAATAAGGAAAAATAAAATGGCGATGAAATATTTTGAAAAAGCTCAATCAAAAGAAATAGCATCTCTAGGCATTGAAGGTATTAATGCATACTTACAAGATACCACTTCTTCAAATAATGCTAATGCGCCTATTACATGCGGGTTTTTTAAAATGGAATCAGGCAATCCTTTGGAATATACCTACAGCTATGATGAATGCAAAATAATGTTAGAAGGTGAAATGACACTTTCAGAAAAAGGTGGTCAAACAGTTACTTTACATCCCGGCGACGTGGTTTATTTTGACAGTGGCACTACAATTACTTTTACCTCTAACTCTTCAGGCACTGCATTTTATGTAGGGCAGCGAAAAGATGGCGAATTGTAAAATTCTTTAGTAGTTATTGAGAGGCCAATTCATTCGGCAATGGATTAGCTTTTGCATGATTCCAATTTGGAATAAACTGCAACACTCGCACACCTGATGGCATCGCAGGATTAAATAGTCGATTGTGCCAATACGTTGCCTGATAGTCCGTGTGGTGTTCAGGTAAGTTTTCTATTCTGCAAAGGAATCGATAATATTGACTTTGATAGTCAAATTCTAATTCACAAGCATTAGCACATAATAATTGATTCGCAAGTGTTGAACCAGCACTAAACAATGCAGTTAAACAATCTGAAAACTCTTGTGGATGTTGGTAATGAGCAGCTGCGAGTTTCTTCAATGCCGCATGATATCGATCTGCAGGATCATTCGTTTTCAATACCATATGTCGAAATTCTTGTGTAATAATTGTCGAATTAAGTTTATTAAAAATAACAATGATCTGTGCCAGTGATTCATTGTTGACTAAAACACGAGGACGAATAGCAGGACTTGGACGCCCTGCATCTTGGCGAATTAAAAATTGTCGCTGCCTGCATTGCCAGGCCAAAAAATGATTACGAATGGCGATTGCATACGCATCCAATTCTTTAGATAAACCTTCAGATTTCACTTTCTATAATTGCGGAAGGAATCACTGAATAACAAGATAAATCAGAGGTTCCTAAAGCTAGAATTTTGCGTAGGCTTTTTTAAGATCTACCAATGGATGATTCGGTGACATTTGAAATTTTACTAACAGCTCTCGTGCCAACATGTCGCGATCCTGTTGATTGTCAGGTAAATCGATGCCTTCTGGAATGGTAACCCAACCGTTAATATTTCGATCAAACACTGCGGGTCGTTGTTCTTCATAACCCATATGCACATCTTCTAACCAATTTAAATCTTTCCAACCCATAATCTCCATATACTTTTGTAAAAAAGGAGTCACTCGATTCATGTCTGGTACAAGATTTACATCATATCGATAACCAATATGTTGACCGATCATTTTTTCACGATCGCTATCTACACCTGAACCAGTAATAAATTGGTCTACATCTGTCTTTGGCATAATTAATCTCCTAAAATCTTGTCATATCGGGCCGCCCTACAGTGTGCTGGGTACCCGCTAAGGGAACTTGTGCCATTGCAGAAGCCTCCATGGTTAAGGCTGCCAAATCTTCGGGTTCTAAAGAATGTACATTGGTTTTGGCACAGGCTCGTGCAAACAATTGCGCTTCAATCGTTAAGGTATGTAAAAAGTTATATACGCGTTCGGCAGCTTCATCAGGGTTTAAGCGTGCACGCAGTTTTGGATCCTGTGTTGCAACACCCACTGGACAACGACCCGTATGGCAGTGATAACAGAAGCCAGGTGTAACACCCATTTCTTTTTGATAATTAGCCTCCGGAATATCTTTATTACAATTCAAAGCCATTAATGAACTATGCCCAATCGCGATTGCATCAGCACCCAGCGCCAAAGCCTTAGCAACGTCCGCACCGTTTCGAATCCCACCAGCATAGATCAAAGAAATTTCCCCAGTTTTACCTAAATCATCAATCGCACGTCTGGCTTGTCGAATCGCTGCAATACCTGGAATTCCAGTATCCTCGGTTGCTAAATGTGGACCTGCGCCGGTACCACCTTCCATGCCATCAATATATATAGAGTCTGGATCCGTTTTCACGGCCATACGTACATCGTCGTAACAACGAGCGGCACCTAATTTTAATTGGATTGGGATCTCCCAATTGGTCGCTTCTCGAATTTCCTGAATCTTTATTGCTAAATCATCAGGCCCCAACCAATCGGGGTGACGTGCCGGTGAACGTTGATCAATTCCTGCCGGCAAGGATCTCATTTCAGCCACTTGATCTGTAACTTTTTGGCCCATTAAATGACCTCCCATGCCCACCTTGCATCCTTGACCAATAAAAAATTCAACAGCATCTGCTAAACGCAAATGATGAGGATTAAACCCATAGCGCGACTGTATACACTGGTAATACCACTTTTCCGAATAACGTCTTTCATCCGGAATCATTCCGCCCTCGCCGGAACAAGTAGCAGAACCTGCCATCGTTGCGCCTCTGGCCAATGCAGTCTTTGCTTCATAACTTAATGCACCAAAACTCATGCCGGTAATGTATACCGGAATATCAAGCTCTAACGGTCGTTTTGCTCGCGGGCCAATTACCGTTTTGGTTAAACATTTTTCACGATACCCTTCAATCACGAAACGCGTTAAGGTTCCTGGTAAAAATGTTAAATCATCCCAGCTTGGAATTTTCTTAAATAAAGAAAATCCGCGCATCCGATATCGACCCAGCTCAGATTTAACATGTATGTCATCAATTACATTGGGCGGGAACATAAAACTTGTTCCCAAGTTATTGGTATCGCGATCTAATTCTGGTTTGGTTTCTGACAATTCTTGATGAACATCTTTTTGTTTTGGTGCGACCATTACCGAATCTCTCTAGTTAAAATATTAAAGTACAAGTTTCTTTTCATTTGGCTCAAGATTATCGTAATTCCAGAGCTGTTTGCCGGAAACAATTTTCTTAATGCTATTCACGCCATTCGGTATTTCCATAGCGTAAATACCTAGTTTTTGTTGTAACCATTGTTTATCGATGTTGGTAATTTCGCCTTCAACTGCATCGACACCCAAACTTTGAATTTTTCCAGCAATAAATATAGTGCCGTCATACATTGAATCGCCAAGATTGGGCCCAGCATCTCCTAAAATAATCATACGACCGCGTTGCATCATAAATCCTGTATTCATACCTACTCGCCCACCTACGATTATGGTTCCGCCTTTTTGATCGATACCGGTGCGACTACCCACATCACCTTTGCATACCAAGTCACCACCTCGAAGCGCGGCACCAAAGGTCGAGCCGGCATTTTTTTCAACAATCACAGTTCCCGACATCATATTTTCAGCACAAGACCAACCAACACGACCGTTAATTCGTACATTGGGCCCATCAATTAGCCCGCAACCAAAATAACCAAGGCTTCCTTCAAAAGTAAGATTGAGTCGATTTAAAATTCCGACACCTAATGAATGTTTAGCACCAGGATTTTTCACCGTAATCGTGCCATGCCCAGCTTGCATGAGTTCTCGAATCTTTATATTGATGTCCAAAATTTGCATGTTGGCTGCATCAAATTCCGCAGCATTATCAAAATCTACTTCATAAGAAGTTGGATAGGTAAAATTCTCGTCTTCAGTAGGAGAAAAGAATACTTGTTGAGTACGCCCCGCAAGTTGTTCGGAATGCATCCCCATTTCATACGATTGTTTTTTTAGTTGTGCCATACGCGAACCTCTCCTTCATAAGGATCCGTTGTATCAATTTCGTGTGGGAAAATACTTCGAATAGCAACTTCTTCGGATGCCATTGCAATAAAGTCATCACTTTCATAAAGCACCATCGGCTTCGCTGCCATCGTGTCTTTCGCCAACCCTAAAGAATCGTGCGTTGCAACCAGATACGTAAACACACCATCAAATTCATCAATGGATTGACGCATGGCATCTTCCAGAGAAACACCTTCTTCTAGCTTATCTGCGATATACACCGCAATAAGCTCTGAATCACAGTTAGAAGTGAAACGATGGCCTTTATGTTCTAAAGCACGACGAAAATTCCAGTAGTTGGTTAACTGACCATTGTGAACTACAGAAATATCATTGTATGGATAGGCCCAGTAGGGGTGAGCAGAACGAATATCTACATCCGATTCAGTGGCCATTCGTGTATGTCCAATAGCGTGTGAACCAGTAAAAGAATTAAGTTCATATTGCTCAGCTACTTCATTGGCATCACCTAAATCTTTAACAAGCTCCAATGCATTCCCCAACGATAATATTTCTACCCCATCAATATCCTCAATATAGTCTGCTAGTTTTCTCATATCGCCTTCATAAGAGAAAACATACCTATAAGCATATTCAGTCGCCTCATCCATTGAACGAACATTTACACCAAGCTCTCGTAAGCGTTTTTCAACTTCAGTTTTTCGTTCTTCAATTTCTTGATGAATGTCAAAACCACTATCCAAATCATCGCGTTCTGCAACTTTAAAACGAATAATATATTCGTTTTTAATTGCTTCCCCATAAAGCGCAAAGCCGGTTGAGTCTGGACCACGGTGTTTCATGGCTTGCAACATAGAAGTCATCTGTTCACCAATATTGGCTGACGAACCTTTATGTATCATTCCAGCGATACCACACATAACAAACTCTCCTGTTAAATATTTTATTAAATAGTTATGGCAAGTAATCCAAATAAGTTTCTACGTCCCAATCGGTGACGGTATGATTAAATCTTTCCCACTCATCATTCTTATAATGGGTAAATACTTTGTACATTTCATCTGGCATGGATGATTTAATAACCTCATCATTATCCAAAGCTTCCAAGGCTTCACCTAAGGACATGGGTAAACGAGTAACATCCTTTCCCTCTTGCATGGCATCATAAATATTTCGCTCTTCGGGCTCACCCGGGTCTAGATCATTGCTAATACCATCATCAAAGGCTTTCAATAAGGCAGCTCCCATTAAATATGGATTCACCATTGAATCGACTGATCGATATTCAAATCTTCCTGGTGCCGATACACGTAAACCACAGGTGCGGTTTTGGTAACCCCAGTCTGCGAAAACAGGTGCCCAAAATCCGGTATCCCATAAACGTCGATAGGAATTAACGGTGGATGAACCGATTGCAGTTAAAGCTTGCAGATGTGCCATGACTCCACCGA